>NZ_JAVAMA010000009.1 GCF_030730875.1 Sphingomonas sp. DG1-23 | reverse complement strand
GACAGAGAAACCCATGATAATTTCCTTCTTGGACTAGAGCCGCTTCTGCGGCCCGGACCGGAAGACGCCGATCCGCGGCCTGACGCATGCGCGTCCTGCAACTTCATCATGGGAAGACTTCGGGACCGACCAAAATCGGACTGGTAATTTAAATGGTTAGCAAAAGATTAGGAGACCTTCGGCCCTTTCGAGACCTCTCGGTTCAGGGAACCGGCACGAACGCCAGATGCTGATAGTCGAAGCTGAAATCGGCGAGCGGTGAGAGCGCCCTCATCGTAACACCGGTCACCTTGCCGCCGCCCACCGCGAAAGTGACGATCGCATCCTCGCCGGCATCCCTCGCGAACCGGGTGCGGAACGTGTCCGGTCCCCAAGGTTCCAGCGCGCTCTTGAACACCGGCGTGGGCGTGAAGTCGATCGTCAGCTTGCCGCGCTTTTCAGCGACGACGATGTCGCCGTACCAGGGATCGCGATAGCGTCCAGCATAGGAAGCGAGCGGCAGCGACGGACCGCCGGCGGGCGCCTTGCCGATCCCGCCCTCGACGCTCGCCAGCGCTTCCGCCTGCGCCGCTTTCGAGCGCGCGCCATAGGCACCGACCCAGTCGAACGCGGGGGCGTCGATCAGCCGATCGAGAATGGCGTTCCGGATCGCCGACGAGACGCTCTCCTCGACATTGCTGAACACCGACACGGCGATCCCGCGCGAGGGCAGCAGGCCCGAATAGGTCACCTGGCCCGAAAGTCCGCCGCTATGCTGGATCATGCGCAGCCCGCGATAGTCCTGGACGAACCAGCCGAGCGCGTAGGTCTGGAGGATCGGCCGAACGGGATTCTCCGGTGTCGGCCCCTCGCTCGAGGCAGTGATCGTGGCCGGCGTCCACATCTCCTTCGCCTGCTCGGGCGACCAGAGCTGCTTGCCGTCCGGCAGCTTTCCCTGGTCCAGCTGCAATTGCAGCCATTTCGCCATGTCGGCGATGCTGGCGTTGATCCCGCCCGCGGCGTCGATCGCGGGCCCCTCGTCGGCCTGAACGACCTCGAGCTTGCCGATACCGCGCACCGGCGGGCCGAGCCGCGCATGCCGGCCCGCGACATTGTCGGTCTTCAGCGCCCCGCGCGAGGCCACTGCGTCGGCCATCCCCGCCGGGACGAGGATCCGTTCTTCTATGAACCGGTCCCAACCGATCCCCGACACCCGCTCGATCAGCAGGCCGGCCACGAGATAGAGGATGTTGTCGTAATCATAGCCGGCGCGGAAGCCGCGCACCGGCTTGAGGTGCGGCAAGGCCTTGAGCACGTCGGCGGCGCCATGGCTCGATTGCGGGAAATACATCAGGTCGCCCGCGCCCAGCGGCAGCCCCGAGCGATGCACCAGCAGATCGCGCACCGTCATCATCCGGGTGACCGCCGCATCGTGCATCCGGAACTCGGGCAGATGCTTGAGTACCGGATCTTCCCAGCCGATCTTGCCTTGGTCGATCAGCAGCGCCAGCGCGGCCGCGGTGAACGCCTTCGAGTGCGACGCGATGCCGAAGCGCGTGTGGATGTCGACGGGAGCGGGCTTGCCGAGCGTGCGCACGCCATAGCCCTTGACGAAGGCGGGCTGTCCGCGCCGCACCACCGCCACCGCTATTCCGGGGGTGTCGAAGGCCTGCAGGAACGGCCGTACGATCGCATCGATATCGGCTTCGCCGAGGTCCGCGGAGCGCGCCCAGGCGGGCAATGCCAGTCCCGCAAGGCTCCCCATCGACAGCGCCAATGCCTGCCGCCGGGTCGTCTCGAATCCGCTCATGCCAACCCCTTTGATCAAGAGCAGCGATGCTAGCGGTTCCGCGCGCAAAAAAAAGGCCCGCCCGATTGCTCGGACGGGCCCCACCCCTCCCCCGAAGGATTCAAATCAGAACGGGAACAACGCGTCGTAGATCTGCTGGCCCCAGCGCGCCTGCTGCGCGTCGGTGAGCTGACCCTTGCCGCCATAGATCACGCGCGCCTCGGCGATCTGCGAATGGTTGATCGAATTGTCGCGGGCGATGTCCTCGGGGCGGATGATGCCGGTGACGATCAGCTCGCGCATCTCGAAATTGACCCGCACTTCCTGCTTGCCGCGGATCATCAGATTGCCGTTGGGCAGCACCTGGGTGACGATCGCCGCCATCGTCATGTTGATCGTCTCGGAACGCGCGGTGGTGCCGCCGCCGGCATATTTGGAACCCGAATTGGTCTCGAGCGCCGCCGCGGCATTGTTGCCGAGCAGCTTGGCGACCGGCGCGATGCCGAGCAGCCCGCCAAGCCCGCCATTTTCGGAGCCGCCGCGGGTGCGCGAGGTGTTGTTGCCGATATCGGCCTTGTCCTGGATGTTGATCTTGATCGTCAGGATGTCGCCCATCTTGCCCGCGCGCTGATCGCGGAAGAACGCGCCCGCGCCCGTGCGGAACAGCGACGCGCTCGCCGTTCCGGCCGGCTGCTGCATCGCCGCTGCGTTGGTCGGACGACCGCCGCTGCGATCCGAAGGCATCGCCAGCGATGCCTCGACTTCGGGTGCCGCCACCGGATCGATGCCGGAGAGCTTGGGCGCCTTGCCCACCTGCTGGAGACGCCCGACGGCGCCGCAGCCCGAGAGCGTGGCGCCGAGCGCCACGAGAAGAATGATCTTACGCATGTTCAGATTCCCTGTGAATTACGGTGCGGCGATCCGGACGGTGCCGGAGCCTTCGATCGTTCCATCGAGCGTGCGATTGGTGGTATTGGTCACCACCCGCACCATTTCGCCCTGCCCGCCGCCGTTCAGCGCGCGGCCCGAGGAGGTGATCACCAGCGCGCCGCTGACGATGCGGATCGTCACCGGCTCGCCGCGCCGCACGAGCTGCGGCTTCATCAGATCCGAGCGTCGCACGATCATGCCTGCGGTCAGGTTGCGCGCGGCCTCCATGCCGACGGCATCCTCGGCGGCGAGCGCGCCGCGCGCCGCTGCCGGCGTGCGTGCCTCGCTCTCGAAGTCGCCGCGGTCGAGCCGCGTGCCCTTCTCGATCGGATGGGCGAGGACGGAGACCTGCACGTCCTCGGCCGGAGCCGGGACGGTCCCGGCGCCGAGCAGCGCCAGAGCGAGCAGCGCGCTCATCAGCGCAGCTGGCTGGTCGTCGCCAGCATCTCGTCGGCGGTCTTCACCACGCGGCTGTTCATCTCATAGGCGCGCTGCGCGGTGATCAGCGCCGTGATTTCGGCAACCGAATTGACGTTCGAACCTTCGATGAAGCCCTGGCTCAACGTGCCGAGGCCGGGCTCGCCAGGAGCGGCGACGGTCGGCTGGCCCGAAGCCGAGGTTTCGAGGAACAGATTGTCGCCCTTCGCCTCGAGCCCGGCGTCGTTCATGAACGTGGCGAGCTCGAGCTGGCCGACCGTCTGCGGCTGCGGATCGCCCGCCACGAGCACCTGGACCTCGCCGGTCTTGGAGATCGTTACGTCGACCGCTGCCTGCGGGATGGTGATCCCCGGCTGCACCGGATAGCCGTCCTGCGTCACGAGTTCGCCCTGATCGGACACGCCGAACGAGCCGTCGCGGGTGTAAGCGGTGTCGCCCGAAGGCAGCGTGATCTGGAAATAGCCGCGCCCGGTGATCGCCACGTCGTAGCGATTCTCGGTCGCCTGCAGCGCGCCCTGCTGCTGGATGCGATAGACGCCGCCGGTCTTGACGCCGGCGCCGATCTGGATGCCCGAGGGCGCCCGGGTCTCGTTGCCGGTCGCGGTGCCGGGACGCTCGATCTGTTCGTAGAGCAGGTCTTGGAACTCGGCGCGCTGGCGCTTGAACCCGGTGGTGTTCATGTTGGCGATGTTGTTCGAGATGACGTCGACATTGGTCTGCTGCGCGAGCATGCCGGTCGAAGCGATGGAGAGCGAACGCATATAATCTAGCCCTTTCTGGAATGTCAGCCGACGCGGCCGAGCCGGTCGATCGCCTTCTTGCGAAGGTCGGACATGCTTTCGTTGAGGTTCATGCTGGTCTGGTAGGCGCGCAGGATCTCGACCATGTCGGTGGTCTCGACGATCGCGTTGACGTTCGATCCCTCGACCCCGCCCGACTTCAGGCTGGTTTCTGCGGCGCTGAGCTCGCGCCCTTCGCGGCCGTTCATCATGCCGTCGCCGCGCGGATCTAGGTTCGCCTCGTTGAACACGGTGACCGTTATGCGGCCAAGCGGACCGTCGGGACCGATCACGCTGCCATCCGGAGAAATGCTGAGGCGGCCGGCGCTCTCGGGCGGCACGCTGATCGGCTTGCCGCCTTCGCCGAGGACCTTCTGACCTCCCGCGGTGGCGAGTTCGCCGCTCTGCAGCACCTTTATATAGCCTGCACGCGTATAAGCGGTGCCGCCGCCCGGCGCCTCGACGCTCAGATAGCCCGGCCCCTCGATCATCACGTCGAGCGGATTGTCGGTCAGCTGGAAACCGCCCGCCGAAGCATCGTGCACCGCGCCGTAATCGAGCACGTACGACGTCTTCCGGGCATCGGGCGTGACCGTGGTCTCACCCTGCTCGACATATTCGCGAAACACCGGCTTTTCGCGCTTGAAGCCCACCGTATTCATATTGGCGAGATTGTTCGCGGCAACGTCGAGCCGGCGCCGAAGCGCCTGTTCCTGGCTCAGCAATACATAAGACGAGATGTCCACCGGACGGTCCCTTCAGAAATTTGTCGCTAGGCAGAAATTGCCGGGTGACCATCCTATAATAGAGGGAAATCAGCCGGCGCGGTTGCCGGTACGCTGATTTCGAAAGGTGCCAGGGAAATGTCGTCACCCGAGATCGTCGAAGAAGGTGCAGAGGGCGCAAAGCCCGCCACGCCGAAGTCGAAGAAGAAGCTCATCATTATAGGAGCGGCTGCCGGCGTGCTGTTGCTCGGCGGCGGCGGTGGCGCCGCGATGATGCTCTCGGGCGGGTCGGCCAAGGCCGAGACCACGGCCGAAGGGCATGGCGAAGCCGCGCCCGAAGGCGAAAGCGGCGGCCATGGCGATGCCGAGGGCAAGAGCAAGGAAGCCTTTGTCGACGTACCGGCGATGGTGGTGAATTTGCGTTCGCCCGACGGCGCCTCGCGCTTCCTCAAGATCCACTTCATGATCGTGCCGGGCGCCAAGGGCACCCCCGAGACGCTCAAGGATAAACTGCCTTTGATCCTCGACGCCTATCAGCCTTTCCTGCGCGAACTGCGTCCCGAAGATCTCGCCGGTTCGGCCGCGGTCTTCCGGATCAAGGAGGAGATGCTGGTCCGCGCCACCGAAGTGGCCGGGCCGGGCATGGTCAAGGACATCCTCATTCAGGACCTGGTCCAGCAATGATCGATCTCGACGATTTCGACCTTCCCGAGCCGCCCGTCGCGCCGATGGGCGTCGACGGCGATGTCCGCTTCGACCAGTCCGACATCGACGCATTGTTCGGCGATCTCGGCGGTCCGGTCGCGAAGAAGAAAGGCCTCCGTGCGGTCATCGAGTCCGCGGTCATCAGCCACGAGCGTCTGCCGATGCTCGAAGTGGTCTGCGATCGCATGGTCCGCTCGTTCGCCAGCTCGATGCGCAGCCTCACTTCGGACGCGATCGACGTCAGCCTCGAGAACGTCACTTCGATCCGTTTCGGCGAGTTCATGAACCGCGTGATGCTCCCGGCGATGGTCGGCGTGTTCAAGGTACAGGAATGGGAGAGCTTCGGCCTCGTCACCGTCGAATCGAGCCTGATCTATGCCGTGGTCGACGCGTTGCTCGGCGGTCGTGGCGGCGGTTCGCCGACGCTGATCGACGGCCGCGCCTTCACCACGATCGAGACCGGGCTGGTCTCGCGGATGCTCGGGCTCGCGCTCAAGGATTTCTCGACGGCGTTCGAGCCGATCGAGCCCATCAACATCGACCTCGAGCGCATCGAGAGCAATCCGCGCTTCGCCGCAATCGCCGGCACCTCGAACATCTGCGCGATCGCCACCTTCCGCGTCGACATGCTCGGCCGCGGCGGCGAATTCACCCTCGTGTTCCCTTATGCGACGCTCGAGCCGGTCCGCCACAAATTGCTCCAGCGCTTCATGGGCGAGAAGAGCGGCCGCGACAGCATCTGGGAAGCGCACATGGCTTCCGAGATCCGCAAGACCAATGTCGATGTGAACGTCGTGCTCGGCGAAAAGGCCATGGCCATCGCCGAACTGAAGGCGCTCGAGGTCGGCCAGACGATCGCCTTGCACAAGAGCCCCGACGACGCGCTCGACCTTGCCTGTGGCGGCGTCACCCTCGCCCAGGCCCAGATCGGCCAGCGCCGCGGCAAGGTCGCCGTGCGCCTCGTCAACGATGTCTCCTCCCAGGGAAAGACCAAATCATGAGCTTCGCCATTCTCGCCAACGCGCTGACGATGATCCTGTGCATGGCCGTGCTCGTGCAGAGCGTCCGGATGATGCGGTCCTTGCGCACCGTCAAGGACGGCGCGCTCACCGAAGTGGTGACCGCGCTCGAAAAGGCGACCGCCGGCGCCCGCTCGGTCCTTTCGGAGATGAAGTCCACGCTCGGCACCGATTGCGCCCAGCATGCCCGTCTCGTTGATCAGGCTCGCGGGCTGCGCGACGAGCTTTCGGACATGATCGGCATCGCCGACGCCGCCTGCGAGCGCGTCGTCAACGCCGTCAGCCTCGCCAATGCGGTGCGCTCGATCGAAGCTTCCGAAGACGAGGAAGCCGAGACCAAGCCCGAAGCCGAGCTCGCCTGATGGCCCGCCCTTCCCTTCTGCTGATGACCGCCGCCGCCTCGGCGCTGGCGGTGGTCGCCAACGCCACGACGATCGCGTCGACCGCGACCCAGAGCAGCACGCCCAAGACCCGGCTCGGCAGCTCGATCGAGCAGGACATCGCCGAACGCGATGCCGCCGCCGCGCGCCGCAAGCGCGGGCTCGATCTGCGCGAACAGGCGACCAAGGCGGCGCAGGCGCGTCTCCAGGCCGATCTCGAAGCGCGCCAGAAGGAAGCCGAAGTCGCAGCCGCCCCCGGCGCTGCCGCCGGTGTCGCCGAAGCGCCCGAGGCACAGTTCGACGAACTCGCCCGCATCTATCAGGCGATGAAGCCGAAAGCCGCCGCCGTGGTCTTCGAACAGCTCGACATGGAAGTGCAGATGAAGGTCGCGCAGCGCATGCGCGAACGCTCGACTGCGATGATCATGGCCGCGATGACGCCCAAGGCGGCAGCGGCGCTCAGCATGGCGCTCGCCCGCAAATCGGCGCGCATGGCCGCGGCCGCACCGCCGCCCCAGGGAGGCGCTCGCGCGCGCAAGTAACCGCCAGCCGAAGCATGACAAAAAAGGCCGGGGAGCGATCCCCGGCCCTTTCGACATTTTCGTGTCGACACCGATGCCCCCTAGCCGGTGCGGGGCGGTCCTGCGACAACAGGCCATGACACCCCTCGCATATCTGGGCGCGGCGTTGGCCGAGATCGCCGGCTGCTTCGCATTCTGGGCATGGCTGCGGCTGGACAAATCGCCGTGGTGGGTGGCGCCGGGTATTGCCTCGCTCTGTCTGTTCGCCTGGCTGCTCACCTTGGTCGATGCCGAACATGCCGGCCGCACCTATGCCGCTTATGGGGGAGTCTATATCGTCGCGGCGATAGCCTGGCTCTGGCTCGCCGAAGGGGCGAAGCCCGATCGCTGGGACCTGATCGGCGCCGCAGTCTGCCTCGCCGGCACTGCTATCATATTGTTCGGCCCGAGGGGCGGGCAAAGCGTGTAGCCCGCAGGAGTACGCTATAAGCGGAACGGCGAGGACCGCCCAGTCGCTGCCATCCCCCGCTCCTGCGAAGGCAGGCTCCTGGGGTTATGCAGTCCTTCGCTATCCTGGGCTCCTGCCTTCGCAGGAGCACACGCCGGAAGCGGCTGCTCAACACTGGCTATCCGCGGCCGGCAGAGCGGGCGCCAAAAGCTGCCAGCCCGCTGAGGCCCCAATTGCAGACAAGCACTCCAGCTCCGGAAGGTACCCGCCTCCCCTCGCAACCGCACGGCCCTTCGGCCGCCTCAATTATGCTCGGCGGCGATCTCGACGATCAGCACGCGGGTCAGCCCCGGATCGGCGGCCTTGAGCGCGATGTTCAGATCATGATCGAGCCGCCCGGCGTCGATCGCGCGCAGCCCCGAGGCATTGAGCCGGGCGAATTCCAGCGCGGCGGCGACGGTGGTCTGGCGCAATTCGGGCATCCTCGCGGTCGCACTGGCGGCAGTCGCGGCATCGTGCGCCTCGAGCACCAGCTTGAAGCGCATGTTTCCGGCGATGCGGTCGGCCTCGATGATCGGCACGATCATTTCTTCCATCGGCACGAGGTTGAGCCCCCCGGCACCGGCGCCACCGCCGCCGGACGCCTGCGCCCCGCCGCCCGGGAGGGGCACCAGCGCGATCATCAGCGCAAGCGTGGCCAGACCTCTACGCACGTCAAAACTCCATGGCTCGGGCGGTCAAGTGCGCGCCCATGCCTCTATAATAGAATGAAATGAGCCAGAAGGTGTCCCAGTGAGTCACGATCAACGTCCCGGACGGATGCGCGTCGTCCAGGATCCGTCCGCGTCCGACCGCCGTCGCGGCAATGCGGTGACGGCCGAGGCCGACACGAACTCGTTCGAGGTCACCGGTGGCGCCGGCACTGCGGTCGCCACCAGCGCCGTTGCCGCTGCCGGCAAGGTCGCCCTTCCTTTGCTTCCCGCCGGTTTGTTCCTGCTCGCCTGCGCGGCGGGCGGCGTGCTCGTCGCAGTTCTGCGTCCGCTGGGCCTCGGCTGATGCGGACCGCGCTCATCGCCTTGCTCGCCGGCGCTGCCACGGCGACGCCGCACGTCGCCGCCCCTGACGCGGCGCCGGCAGTCAAGGCCGGCGTCAACGCCGCCGCCGCGACGCTACCGCCCTTCGCGGCCGAACTCGCGCAAATGCCGATGATTTCCGGCGCCTCGGGCTGGCGCGGCGAGACCGGCGAGGCCGGCTGGGCATTGCTCGCGACCTCGGGGTCCGGGAACCGCCAGCTGCGCCGCTGGAACTATGCGCTCGGCCTGATCGGCGAAGGCCGCGGCGCCGATGCGCTCGGGGTGCTCGACGTGATGCAGTCCAGCGATCGCGATCTCGGCCTCGTCGCTCCCTTTCTGCTCGCCCGCGGCGTCGCCTTCGCCCTTGTCGAGCGCGACGAGGACGCGGTGTCGGCGCTCGCCGCCGAAGAACTCGCGACCAATCCCGAGGCCTGTGCGTGGCGGATGCGCGCACTCGCCCATGCCGGCGACGCGCAGGCCGCAGTCCGCCAGGTCAATTGCGCGCTACCCGCGATCAACGGCCGTAGTCCCGATGCGCGCGCACCCTTCGTGCTCGCCGCCGCCGGCGCCGCGATCGACGCCGGCCAGCCCGGCCCGGCGCTCGCCTGGCTCAAGCTGTTCGGCGATCAGGACCCTCACGCCAACGTGCTGCGCGGACGCGCGCTCGTCGCCACCGGCGATCCGCAGGGCGGCAAGCTCCGTCTCGAGCGCGCCGCGGTCAGCGGCGGCGTCGAGATCAAGGCGCAGGCGAAGCTCGGCACGATCGAGGCCGGCCTCGCCACCCACAGCCTCGCCCCCGCCGACGCGCTCAAGCAGCTCGACGCACTGCGCTTCGGCTGGCGTGGCGGCGCGATCGAACGTCGCGCGCTCGAGATCCAGCTCGGCCTCGCCAACGAAGCACACGATCTGCGCGGCCAGCTCCGCGCCGGCGCCGCGCTGATCCGCTATTTCAAGCTCGGCACCAAGGCCGCACCGATGCTGGCCGAGCTGCAGGCGGCGCTCGCTGCCGCGCTCGCGCCCGACAGTGGCGTGCCGCTGCCCGAGGCTGCCGGCCTCTATTGGGATTATCGCGAGCTCGCCCCCGCCGGCGCCGAGGGCGACGCGCTGGTGCTGCGTCTCGCCGGCCGTCTGCAGGACGCCTCGCTCTACGCCCGCGCCGCCGAATTGCTGCAATATCAGCTCACCCGGCGCGCGCAGGACGTCGCGCAGGGCCCACTCTCGGTCAAGGTGGCGTCGCTCCATATCCTCGCCGGCCGTCCCGATCGTGCGCTCGAGGCGATCCGCACCACCGAACAGCCCAGCTATTCGGACGCGATGCGCCACGATCGCAAGCGGGTCGAGGCGATCGCGCTGCATCGGCTCGGCAAGGTCGACGCGGCGATGGCCGCGCTCGACGGCCTGCCCGACGCCCACGCGATCCGCGCCGAGATGCGCTGGCAGGTCAAGGATTGGGGCAATTTCGTCACCGAAAACGCTCTGCCCGCGCCCAGGGCCGGCCTCAGCGAACCCGCGCAGGCCGCGATCCTCCGTCAGGCCGTCGCGCTGGCGATGCTTGGCCGCGAGGACCAGCTCGGGGCGTTGCGCGCTCGCTATGCCGCCGCGTTCAAGACCTTGCCGAGCGGCTCGGCATTCGACGTGCTGACTCACAAGGTCGGCAGCATCGATCCCGCCGCGATCGGCGCCGCGATGACCGCGATCCCCCAAGCCAGCCCCGCCGGCGCGGCCGGCGACCTGCTCGACGCGGCTTCCTGACGCGGCCAGACAGAACATTCCCGATCCTCCCCCGCAAGAGGGCGGTGTCGCCGCAGGCGACGGAGGGGGAGGAAGCGCATCGCTCGCCGATGTGCTTCCTCCCCCTCCTTCATGCTGTGCATGCCACCTCTTGCAGGGGAGGATTCGAGACCGACCAAGACCGCCTTTGCCGCAAAAGACAAAGGGCCCACCGCGCGTGCGGCAGGCCCTTCGCTATTTTCGAACGCCCGGGCGGATCAGCGGATATAGCTGACCAGGCTGAGGTCGGAGAGCTGCGAGAACACCGAATAGCTCGCCTGCAGCATCGTCTTCTGCTGGGCGAGATCGAGCGCGACCTGGCCGAGATCGGCGTCCTCGTTGGTCTCGATCACGCTCTCCAGCAGCAGCGAGCGCTGCTCGCCGCGCGTGGTCAGCGTCTCGACCTGGTTCTGCTTGCGGCCATTGTCGGCGTTCACCACCCGCAGGCTGTCGATGCCGGCGCCGAGCTGGCCCACCGCCTGCTTGAGCGCGTCCATCTGCGCGGGGGTTGCCTTGCCGCCGATCGTGCCGGCCTGGGCGAGCGTCTGGAAAGCCGCGTACAGATCCTTGCCCACCGCGCTCGCGGTGATGCCATAGGTCACGTCGACGCCATCGGCGACGCGCGCGGTCGACCGGACCCCGTCGTCCTTGAAGGCGTCGGCGACGCTGGTCGTCGCGACCTGGGCGAGCGTATCCGGCGTGAACGGATGGCCGTCGGTCTGCGAACCGGCGAACAGCGGCGCGCCGCCCTCGCTGCTGTTGAGCGACGTGCGATACTGGCTGAACGCCGTCTCGATCGCTTCCTGCAGGCCAGCGACGTCGCCGGTGCCGATCGCGTTGAGGATGTCGGTCTTGAGGTCGCCGACGGCGTCCTCGATGCCTTCGAGATGCCCCTGATACAGCGACAGCGTCGTCCCGACGCGCTTCGACACGGTCGACTGCGCGTCCTGCCGCGCGAGCAGGCTGTGCGCCGAGAGGTTGCGGACCGTCTCGGTGCCGAGATCGGCGAAGTCCGACGCCTTCTTGCCGGTGGACAGGCGCTCCTGGGTGAGCGCCAGCGCTTCCTGCGAGCGCTGGATCGCGCTCGACATCGTGCGCTGGAGCGGAATGGTGGCTACGCGGGTCATAAGGGTTCCGATCAGACCATGTTGAGCAGGGTGTCGTACATTTCCGACGCCGTGGAGATGACCCGGGCGGCGGCCGAATAGCTGTTCTGCAGGATCACCATCTGCGCCAGTTCCTCGTCGATATTGACGCCCGAGAAGCTGTCGCGGCGGTTGACTGCATCGTCGCGTCGCGCCGAGGCGTCGAGCAGATTGCCCTCGGCCTGGCTCGCCTCGAGACCGGCGCGGCCGAGCAGCAGGCTCGAGAAGCGCTCGATCGTGGTCGTGCCGTCCTTGCCCATGTCGATCGCACTGGCCAGCTTGTCGACGAACGCAGTCGCGCCGCGGGTGTCGCCCGCGCCGAGCGCCTTGGCGCCCACCGCGGCATTCTCCTGAAAGCGTGCCAACGGCAGCTTCGCCGGGCTGGCGAGCACTTCGGGGCGCACCTGCGCATTCTCGAGCCCGCTCGAAGCGCCGGTGAGGCCGAGCATCGCTGCGAAACCGCGCCCGGTGCCGAAGCGGTCGGTCGAATCCGACGGAACCGAAAGCGTCGCGCCCGACAGCGAGCCGGTCGGCTCGAAGCGCATGCGGCCGCGATCGTCGAGGCTGAAATCGCCGAAATCGCCCAGAGGGCTGGCGTTGAGCTCGGACACCAGATCGCCGACGTCGCCGCCCGATGTCGGAGTCAGCGTATAGCTGGTCAGCGCACGCCCGGTGGCATCGCGCAGCGTGATCTGCGCGGTTTCGCCGGTGGCAAAGCCATGCGGGTCGCTGGCCACGAAACCCGGGGGGACCAGCGAACTCGAATCGCTGCGAACCATGTCGTTGAGGCCGAAATATTGCGAGACGCCGACGCCGGCGCGGTCGCTCGGATTGGCTGCATTCTGCGCGACGACCACGCCGTTGCCGGCACCGTTCGCCTTGATGCTCAATTTGCCGTCGGTGAAGCTCGCGGTCGCGGCGCCGCCGAGGCCGGCATTGATCGCCGTCACCATGTCGTTGATCGTCGCGCCGGCGGGCATCGCGCTGAAGTCCACGCTGGTCTTGGCGACCAGAGTCCCGTCGGCCTTGGTCACCGCAAAGGTCGCGGCACCAGTGAAGCCGAGCCGGTCGCCGCCGACCAGACCGGTCTGGCGGCCGTCGAGGGTTGCGGGCGGCGGCACGGTGCTGCCGGCGTTGGAAACCGAATTGAGCGCCTCGGAAAGCCCCGAGAACAGCACCCCCATCTGCTCGCTGAACGCGGGCAATGCGCGATCGCGCAGATCGAGCAGGCCGCCGAGCTTGCCGCCGACCGCCGCGGAATCGAGCTTCTCGCCTGTCGCCGCACCCATCGCACCGCTGTCTTCGGCGAAGCGGATCTCGATATTGGGGTAAGTGGGCTGCGAAGTGCCGGCGCCGCCATTGGGATAGGAAAGCTGGCGCAATTTCTTGTCGAGCAGCACGCCGCCATTGGCCGTCTCGATCGTGACGCGGCCGTCCGGCTGATCGCGGACATTGACGGCGATCAGGCCGCTCAGTTCCTCGATCGCGCTCATCCGCTGATCGGCGGCGCCGCCGACATTCCGGCCCTGCCCGGTCGCCGAGGCGACGGTGCCGTTGAGGTCGTGGATGCGCTTGAGCAGGCTGTTGATCTTGTCGACCGAGTAGCCGACCTCGGATTCGACATCGCCGCGCAGCCCGCTCACGTCGGTCTGCAGCTGCTGCATCGAATCGATCGCGTCCTGCACGTCCGAGGTGAACACCGCGACGGTCTGCGCCGAGGATTGCGAACCGGTCATCGCCACTGCCGAGGCAGTGATCGAATCGAGCCGCGCCGGAAGTCCCGACGCCGCGCCGGGCTGGCCGAGCAGCGACTGGAGCCGGTCGAGATAGCCGGCGGTTACGTCCGCGCGGCCATAATCGCCCGCGCGGCGATAGACATTGGCCTCGAGGAAGCGGTCGGCGACGCGCGAAGGCTCGCCTACCACCACGCCGGCGATCTGGCCCGAGACCACGCCGGTGGTCAGGTTGACGCGCTCGCGCGCATAACCCGACACGCCGACATTGGCGATGTTGTTCGAAACCGAGCGGAGTCCGGCCTGGGCTGCTGCCAGGCCGGAAACCGCGGATCCGAGGATGTGATTGAGCGACATCGCCTAAAGTCCCGGATCTTTGAGGATTAACGCTTCAGGTCGCTCACTTCGCGGAGCATGTCGTCCACGGTGGTGATGATCTTCGACGAGGCGCTGTAGGCGCGCTGGAAGCGGATCATGTTGGTGAACTCGCCCGCCAGATCGACGGTCGAGGCTTCGAGCGAGTTCGAAGCGATCGCGCCCGCGCCGAGCTCGCCCGGTGCGTTGAGCGTCATGCCGCCCGAGGCGCGGCTGATCGTATAGGCGTTGCCCGACAGGCGGGTGAGACCGTCCGGGTTCTGGAAGGTCGCGATCGGCAGCTGGAACACCGAGCGGGTCGAACCGTCCGAGAAGATCGCGTTGACCACGCCCTCCTTGCTGATTTCGACGGTGGAAAGGTTGCCGAGCATGCCGCCGTCGACGTTCGACGAGATCAGCGAGCTCTCCGAACCGGACTGGGTGATGCCGTCGATGCCATCGTCGCTGCCGATCGCGAGCGTGATCGGAACCGAGCCGGCATTGTTGGTCCAGGTGACGCCGAGCGGATTGAACAGCGCCGCGGACGAACCCGCCCGGTCGAGGCTGCCGTCGCCGTTGAACCTGATCGTGCCGCTGGCGAGCACGCCGCCCGCTGCGGTCACGTCGCTCGCCGGGTTCGCATAGACTTCGCTCTGCCAGGTGTTCGGGCCGGTCTTGATGAAGCCCATCGTCACGCGGTGCGTGCCGCCCTGCGCGTCCGACACGTCGAACGAACGCGAGAATTGCGGGGTGACGGCGCCCGAGGCCATGTTGCCGGCAGTATAGGCACCGACATAGTTCGCGGTGGTCGACTGCAGGTTCATGCGCGCCTGGATGCGCGTGGTCGGCGAAGCGGTGCCGACGAGGTCGCTCACGCGCACCGGCTCGAGTGCTTCGATGCTGCCGGTGTTGGTGTAGTCGCCCGTGGCATCGAGACGCCAGCCATAGAGATAGAGACCTGCCGGGTTGCGCAGGAAGCCTTCCTCGTCGGGGCGGAACGCGCCGGCGCGGGTATAGGCGACGTCGCCGCTCGAATCCGAGCTGGCACGCGTCACGAAGAAGCCGCCGCCGTCGATCGCGAGATCGGTGCTGCTGCCCGAAGCCTGGAGCAGGCCCTGCTTCGAAATCGTCGAAACCGGCGCCGCGGCGACGCCGCCGGCCGAATAGTTGCTCTTGGCGCGGCCGTCGGTGACCATGGTGCGGAACTGGGCTTCGACGCCCTTGTAGCCGACGGTGTTGATGTTGGTGATGTTGTCGGCGACGGTCGCCATTGCGCTCGCTTGAGCGCTGAGGCCGGACACGCCGGCGTAGAGAGCGGAATAGAGGCTCAAGTCATTACTCCTGACGACGCCCGCGGATCGATCGCGCAGGCCACAGGTGCTTTTTAGGATGAAATCCGCCGGGGCTGGCGTCGGTCGGAAGAAATTGCGCGACTGACCTCGGCCACCCGCCGCACCGGCGGATGCGAACCTGCAAGATCCTCAGCGGACGGACGCGAAGAGCACAGGCCAAGTCACAGAGGTATCAGTGGCTTGCAGCTTTTGTGATGCACAACTTTGCCATGGAGCCCGGACACGCAAAGCGCGAGGTAAAACCGATGCTCCGCAAGATCCTGCGATCCAGCTTGCCAAGTTTCATCCTTGTTTTGTCGAGCCTGTCGGTGGCCGCGGCTCCCGATCCGCTCGATCACGCGATCGAGAACGCGCATCTCCTCGCACTATCGAGCTCGTGGGCAACTGTTTCATGTCCAGGGTCTCGAACTCGATGCTCGGCGCATCTGGGTCACCTCGGTCGATCAGGGCAACCGCAGGGCTATATCCATGAATTCGACCGGCGTGGCGGTAAGCTCCTGTGCCGCCTCGAACTGACCGGCGGGGCACGCTATCATCCCGGCGGGATATCGCTTTCCGGCCGTTCGATCTGGATTCCGGTCGCCGAGATGAAAGCGAAGAGCTCCGCGGTACTGGTCGAAGTCGACGCAGACAGTCTCGAGATACGCCGAAAGATCCACGTACCGGATCATCTCGGGTGCGTGGCCGCCTCGGGCGACACGCTAGTGGCGGGCAATTGGGATAGCGAGACGCTCTATATATTCGATCTGCGCAGCAACGCGCAGGTGCGCACCGTGCCGAACCCTCTTTGACTCGCTATCAGGATATGAAGTTCGTCGACGGACAGCTCGTGGCGGGCGGGTCGCTGAATCTGTGGAGCGGTACGGTCGACTGGATCGGCTGGCCGTCGATGAAGCTCAGCCGGACGTTGCAGGCCGGCGCGATCGGACCCGTCAGGCCCCTAGGCCGGGGCGGGCCCTATACCGGCGAAGGCATGGCGACGAGGGCGATGAGCTATGCGTCATCCCGAGGACGGTCCCAGCCGTTTGTTCCATTTCCGGCTCGACGATCGTGGTAACGAACCGCCAACGCGCCCGAGGCAGATCTTTAGAGTGGCTCCGTAATCCCAGAAAGAACTCTGGTTCAGATACTGCTTCTAGGCGCCAACAGCGACTACCCGCTTACAGCATAGCGAACGGCGTTACGGAGCCGCGGTGAAGACGTCAGCCCCGACCAGTACGTGCTCGAAGGGGAAATCGGCTTTCGGCCTCGCGAGATGCCAAACGGTCTTGATCACGGTTTTGCCTGCTATTTCCCGACATGTGCCGGTCCATGCAGTTGCGCTCCCATAAGGCGTCCATCTGACGGAGAAGGTCAGCACAGGTACCACGTCCTTCTTCGGATCGGGCGCGGTGGTGTTCAGCCAACCAATCAAATTGAATGTCTCTCCAGCTGTTCCCGAAGGCGAGGAATACGTGCCGTCGATTCGCCCCGTGGCCGCGTCCACTGACGTGATTGTCATGATAGATTGCAGCTCGTTCGTCCATTTTCCCAATATATTTGAACAACTTCCGGCCGACCAAGCTGGTTGCGCTACGCTAGCGCCAACGATCATGCCAACTATCTTGATATACATTTTCATTTGATCCTCCCACCTTGCCCATACGCACCGACTCGTCAATTTACTCGATTTCAATATACTAATTTTTCTGAACATGATCAACGGTGGAACTTAGGGCATCCTAGCTACATCTAAGTCAAGCTGACGACTCAAGCTTGATGCCATCTGCCAACGCAGGATTTCTGCAAACTCAAGGAAGGATGGCCAATTGCTCTCATCTAGGCTTGTTAAGCCGTCATCAACTTTTTTTTAAGGACCTCCATCAGCGAAAATGGATAGCCCCACTGGGTTGCGAAGCTGTCAACATCGAGCTTAGCCTCTGCGCCGCATCCCGAGCGCTCCCAAAATGGTCTGGCGGAAAACCGTCACTTCTCGCATTTCGAAGATCTCAAAGCTGGCAACGCGAAATCGGCGAACCACTCGGCAAAATTTGCCGGGTGCACCACCCCCGCCTGCAACATCATCCTATAAGAGAAGCAAACGCACTCGAAAGGTTTGTCCCAATGCTCCGCATCACGCTTCGCGACGGCGAGAAGGCGATCGTAAACGGCGCGGTCCTGCGCGCGGTCGGCCGCACGCAGATCGCGGTCGAGAACCAGGTATCGATCCTGCGCGGCCGCGAAGTCATGCAGCCCGAGGAAGCCACCACCCCCGCGCGCCAGCTCTATTTCGCGGCGATGCTCGCTTATATCGATCCGGCCAACCGCGATCAGCACCACGACAATGTCGTCGCATTGATCGGCAATCTGGTCGCCACGCTCACCGCCCCCGAAGCGCGCACCGCGTGCATCGCCTTCGCCCACGACATGGCGCAGGGCGACTATTACAAGGCGCTCTCTGCCGCGCGCGAGCTGATCGGCTTCGAGAACGTCGTCACCGAAGCGCAAGCCGCGTAAGGAACGCCGCGCGTGCAGACTCTCGCCAGCGCCGCCCGCGCGATCCGCACTATGGTGCCCGATCGCCGCTTCGGCAGCGTCGTCGCGGTCCGCGGCGCGCTGATCGAAGTGGAAGGGCTCGCCGGCGTCGCGCAGATCGGCAGTCGCGTCGAGATCCAGGGCGCCAACGGCAAAGTCGAGGCCGAAGTCACCGCGCTCGATCGCAACGTCGCGCTCTGTCTGCCCTTCGTCGATCCGCAGGGCGTCGGCCTCGGCTCGCGTGCCGAGCTCGCCGCCGGCCAGTTCAGCATCCGTCCCTCGCAAGCGTGGCTCGGCCGGATGATCGACGGCCTCGGCCGCCCGGTCGACGGCCTCGGCGCGCTTCCCAACGGCGCCGATCCCCAGCCGATCAAGGCGGCCCCGCCCGCCGCCGCCAATCGCGCGCGCGTCGGCCACCGCATCGAAACCGGCGTGCGCACGCTCGATCTGTTCGCGCCGCTCTGCATCGGCCAGCGGCTCGGCTTGTTCGCCGGCTCGGGCGTCGGCAAGTCGGTCCTGCTCTCGATGCTCGCGCGCTGGACCCAGTGCGACGTCGCGGTGATCGGCCTGATCGGCGAACGCGGCCGCGAAGTTCAGGAATTTATCGAGGACGATCTCGGCCCCGAAGGCATGGCGCGCTCGGTCGTCGTCGTCGCCACCTCGGACGAGCCTGCGCTGATGCGCCGCCAGGCCGCATGGACCACCCTCGCCGTCGCCGAGCATTTTCGCGATCAGGGCCTCAACGTGCTGTGCCTGATGGATTCGGTCACGCGCTTCGCGATGGCGCAGCGCGAGATCGGCCTCGCCAGCGGCGAGCCGCCCGCGACCAAGGGCTATACCCCTACCGTCTTCGCCGAATTGCCGCGCTTGCTCGAGCGCGCCGGCCCCGGCGAGCCCGGCAAGGGCATGATCACCGGGCTGTTCACCGTCCTCGTCGACGGCGACGACCATAACGAACCCGTCGCCGACGCCGTCCGCGGCATCCTCGACGGCCATATCGTGATGCGCCGCGCGATTGCCGAGCGCGGCCGCTATCCCGCGATCGACGTGCTCAAATCGGTGTCGCGCACCCTGCCCCATTGCATGAACGACGATCAGAACGCGACGCGCCTTGCCGCCCGCAAACTGCTGTCGACCTATGCCGACATGGAAGAAATGGTCCGTCTCGGCGCATACAAGGCCGGCTCGTCCGAAGAGGTCGACCGTGCCGTCGCGCTCGCGCCGCAGATCGAGGCGCTGATCAATCAGGGCAAGCATGACCAGGGCCATGCCGATGCCGGCTTCGCTGCATTGGCCGGGATCGTCGCCGGTGATGTGCTCGCCGCCGAGCCCATCGGGATCGCCGCATGACTCCGTTCGACACTGCGCTTCGCGTCCAGCGCCGCGAAGTCGACGCCGTAAAGGTATCGATCAGCGTCGAGGTCGAGCGCATCAACACGCTCGAGACCCAGACCCGGTCGCACGACGCGCGGATGTTGCAGGAGCGCGCGCTCGCTTATTCGCTGCCTTTTGCCAGCGACGCCTGGACCGCGCGGATGAAGGCCGAACGCGCCCGGCTCGACGAGGCCGCCTATCTGGCGCAGGCCCGGCTCGGCCGGCTGCGCGCCCAGGCCGTCGAGGCCTATGGCACGATGCGCGCGATCGAAGGCGCCGCCGAACGCTATGAGGACGAAGCCGAGCGCACGATCGCGCTCGCCGAACAGAATGCGATCGACGACATCGCCGCCGCGCGCTTCCTGCGCGCCCGCGCCGTGGTCCGGAAGCGTTCGGCATGATCAACCCGACCCAGCTCGCCGCGCTCAGCCCGCAGAAGCGCGCGCAGGTCATCTATGCCGAGGCGCAGTCGCAGCTTTCGAGCCGGCTGTGGCGCGCCGCGCTCGGCGACGGCGACAGCAAGGACACCAGCGAAGCCTCGCCGTTCGGCGGCAAGAACATGAACATGGATTCGCTGCTCGGCCTGCTCGGCGGGCGCGAGCCCCTTGCCGGCGCGCAGGCGGGATGCGCCTGCCACTGCGCCTGCAGCTGCCATAAGCCTGCCGCGACCGCCGCGGGCGGCGGCGAGACCGCGATCAAGCGCGCCGGCACCACCGGCGCCGGCACGATCGATCCCGACGAGCCGCGCGCTGCCTATACCCCGGTGACCTTGTCGATTGGCGGCGGGGGCGCTGCGGAAAGTGGCAGTCTTCAGCTCGGTCCCAACGCCCGCTACGCCGCCACCTTCGCCGCCGCCGAGGCGCGCACCGGCATCCCGGCCTCCGCGCTCGCCGCGATCGTCGACGCCGAAGCCGCCAAGACCGGCGACGGCAGCTGGAACACCCATTCGCGCAATCCGCGGTCGAGCGCCGCCGGGCTCGGCCAGTTCCTCAGCGGCACGTGGCAGGATCTCGCGCAGACCCAGGGCACCTGGCTCAACAGCTATGCCGCCGATCGCGGCTGGCTCGACGGCCGCGGCCGGCTGCAGACCGGCAACCGCGCCGAATTGCTCGCCTTGCGCTACGATCCCAAGGCGTCGATCCTCGGCGTCGCGGATCTCGCCAAGACCAATCTCGACCGGCTCGAGAAAGCCGGGGTGCGCGTCCGCACCGACGCCGAGACGCTCGCCAAGGCTGCCTATCTCGGCCACCATCTCGGGCTGGGCGACGCCAAGAAGTTCCTCAGCGGCGGGATCGAGGCGGGCCGCGCCCGCATGCTGCTCTCCGCCCAGATCGGGTCGTCGGCGGCGCAGCAGCGCATCGCCAGCACCGGCGACGCCACCCAGGCGCATCGCCAGTGGCTGTTGGGCTTCATCGACCTGAAAATTCGCCCCGAAACATTCGCGGCTTAAATTTATTCCTATAACGAAAGCACGGTTTACCACTCGCTGCGGCACGGTTACCGGCTCGTAAACCATTGTATATCGCGACTTTCCGCGGGTTTTCGCCCACCTACGGACGATCCCCACTGCGTATTTCTACATATAGGACTGGTTTACATCCGTTAAAGGATTAGGTGGCATTCATCTCCCTGTCGAAAGGGCGGCCTCACGGCGGCTCACGAAACAGGGGATTGCAAATGTCGAAGATCACGATCGCGCTCGAAGCCGCCGTTGCCACCGTCATCGAAAACACGCCCGCCGATGGCAACCGCTCCAACCGCCAGCGCGTCTATGTCGATCGTGCCTTCGCCCAGATCCTCAAGCTGATCGCGCCGCGCATCCGCCACTTCATCCGCCAGTACGGCCTCGTCGCCCATTGGGACGATGCCGAGCAGTGCTGCGCGATCGCGGTTCACCGCGCGATCGAAGCCTATGACCCCGCCAAGGCGCAGTTCACCACCTTCGTGAACTGGCAGATCCGCGGCGAGCTCCAGAGCCTCCGCTTCCGCCTGATGACCGATCAGCGCCCCTCGGCGAAGAAGGTCGAGGCGACCACGGTGTCGCTCAATGCGCTCTCCACCAGCGCCGACGGCGAGGAAATGTCGCCCGAGACGCTGATCGAGGACGAGGACGCTCTCGCCCGCACCGAGGCCGCCGCTTCCGACTATCTGGCCGACGGCGCGATCACCTCGCTGGTCGACGCCTATGTCGATCATCTCCGCAAGGTCGGCATCGAGGCGCTCCGTCGCCGCCCCCGTCCGAAGCGGGAAGAAGCCGCGCTGCGCCGCGAGGGCCCGCGTCTCCGCACCGCCACCTACGGCATCGATCCCGCCGAGCTCGAAAAGCTCGAAGCCAAGCTCGCCCGTGACCGCGACATCGTCGTTCGCCGGGTGTTCCAGGCGTCGACCCTCGACGATCTGTCGCTCGAGACCGGCGTCACCAAGGAGCGCGTCCGCCAGATCACCAAGCGCGCCGCCAAGACGCTCGCCGAGATCGCCGCTGCCGATCCGCGCTTCGCCGTGATGGCAGAATATGATCGCCCCGCGACCAAGCGCCGCCAGCCGGCTCCGGCGACTTCGCTGCTCCCCGATGCCGATCAGCCGCACAACCGCCTCGCCACCGTCCGCGCCATCCAGCCGGCCGAGCTGAACGTCGCGATTGCCGCCCCGGTTGAGAGCGTCGAGCGCATCGAAACGCTGCTCCTCGCCCAGGCCGCCGCTCCGTCGAGCGCCGTGCTGCACTAATTTCGCCGGACCACCCGCGCATCCGTATTCTTCCTATAATGTAGGCAGATAGCTGGAGAGGGCCAATGTACGGCGAGATCGAGATGAGCGAAGGCACGCAGGGCGGCTGGGCGATGATGCCGCGTCCCAATCGCCGCCTGACCGCGCTGGCCCGCGAGGTTGCGCGCCACGCGCAGCCGCTGCTGCCCGAAGGCGCGGGACTGTTCATGGGTCTCGAAACCGATGCCGCCGGCGCCATTCACTTGCTCTGGTGGCGCTCGGACGATTTCGCCAAGGTCGCCGAGATCAGCGCATCGCCCGAAGGCTTTTGCGCGATCGACACCGAGGAGGGCGCCCTTCAGGAAGCCGCTGCCGAGTTGCTCGACTATCTCGCCGGCCGCTGGCCGAGCCCGCCCGCGGGCTTTGGCGTGATCACCGACGGCACCGGCGTCGCCTTCGCGCCCGATCACCCCGCTCCATCCGCATCGGGCTGGCTGCTGCGTCAGGTGACCGGCAGCGCCCCCTTGCTCGCGATCGTCGCGCTCGATCCGTCGGGCCCTTGTGCATTGCTCGCCCAGCGGCAGGAACGTTCGCTCCATTAAGTTTGGATGCCAGTTCCACTAAACGGGACGCTCATTCTATTAAAGGATGCAGCGTTAACCTTGCATTATTCTTGTTACGCTTCATGAAGGTCGCAAGCGGCATTAGCCCGCGGAGGATCGACATGGCGATGGCAAAGGGGAACGGAAGGCGGCAGGGCGGTGCCCGTGCAGCGCCCGGCGAGGTGCCGGTCGATCTGCATCGCTGCTTCGTCTTCCCCAATCGAATGCGCGAGCAGCGGCATGCCGCCGGCCATGCCAGGCTGCTCCGCCTCGCGTCGCTCCTTCCCGACATTCCCTATATCCGCCTGTCCAAGATCGAGCGCGGCGAAGTCGTGCCGCGGCCCGAGGAGTTGCGCCGCATCGCCGCGGCGCTGAACATCGCCCCCGCCGATCTGCTGCTCGACGTCGACGCGCCGGGCTTCGATATCGGCCTGTGGGCCGAGCCCTTTCTCGACGGCGCGCCCGTCGATCTCGCCGAGGAACGCTTCGCGGTATTGCTCGCAGCGGCGCTCCGCGCGCGCCGCACCGGCGATCCCGCGCTGACCATCGCCGCGATCGAGCGCGACTACGGTCTCGCCCCGGTCAATTTGTCACGCATCGAAAACGCCCAGAAAACGTTCGATCGCTGGAATGCCGCGACACGACACGCATTGTACCAGCTTCTCCGCGTCGCCGATGAGGCCGAGCTCCGCGATCATATCGCGGGGCTGCACGCCGCCGGCGGGCTCGACGCTTTCCTCGCTTATATCGCCAGCCCTGCCGCCCGCCACGAGCGCACCCGCGCCCGGATCGCCGAGATTTCGGCCGCGCTGCAGGCCGGAGACGCCGTCGCCGCGCCGGTCGTGGCGCCGCTTCCGGTGAGCGGCGCGGTATCGATCCGGCTGGTTCCCGTGCTCGGCGCGCCGCTCGCGCAGGGGCTGATTGCCGACACGCCCACCTCCGAAAAGGCCGAGGCGCCGCATGCCGCGGGCCCCCGCGCCTTCGGGCTGAAGGTCTGTCGCGCCACGCTGGGCGGCGGACTTCCGGGCCAGGCGGTGGTGATCGTCGATCCCGATCGCCTCCCCTCTTCGGGCAGCCTCGCGGCGCTGCGCGAGGAAGCCGGCTGGCGGCTGCTCTCCGTCGGGTCCGATCGCGAGGGGCGGATGATCGGCTATAGCAGCAATCCCGAACTCGAGGTCGTGCTCGACGATTGCGATCCGTCCCGACTCGCCGCACTGGTCAGCGCCATCTTCCCCTGAAGCCCGGCCCATCCGCCCAACACTCTGAATAATCTCCTATAAAGCATGTTTGAGGCATTGCGCTGCAGGGAGTTGGGCAATGAAGGGCCGGCTGCGTCGCTTGTTCGTCAGCTATCGGGATTACCTGCTCATCGTCGCGCCCGTGGCGGCGATGCTGCTGCTCGGCGCGCTGTTCGATCTGAGCGAACGCCTGCAGGCCTTCGCCACCCGGCACGAGCACTGGCAGCTCGACGAACTGTTCCCGGCCTTCTGCATCGCCGGCTTGCTCTACATGGTGCTGCTCGTCGGCCGGACCCGCGGGCTGCGGCGCGAGTTGCGCCGCCGTCGTCGCGCGGAGAGTGAAGCCAACCAGCTCGCCCGGTTCGATTCGCTCACCGGTCTCGTCAATCGCCGCGCTCTGGTCGCGCATATCGCCACGCGCGGCGCCGCGATCAGGCTCGGGACCGAGATCAGCCTGTTCATGCTCGATCTCGATCGCTTCAAGCCGGTCAACGACACCTACGGCCATGAAGGCGGCGACGCGGTTCTGGTCACCATCGCCCGCCGGATCGAGCAGCAGATCGGCGCAACCGGATTGGTCGCGCGGCTCGGCGGCGACGAATTCGCCTGCGTGCTCGAGCATCCGGCAGGGTCGCAAATCCCGATCGAGACGGCCGAGGCGCTCCTCGCCCTCGTCGCGAGGCCCGTCCAGCTGCGCGGCGGGCTCGCTGAAGTCAGCGCCTCGATCGGCCTCGTCACCTGCCCCCCCGGCGGATCCGAAGCCGAAGAGATGCTGCGCGCCGCCGACTTCGCGATGTACCGCGCCAAGAAATCGGGCCGTTCGAGCTATTGCGTCTTCGCCGCCGAGATCGAGGCCGAAATGGGCGAACGCGCCCAGCTCGAGCTCGACATGCACGCCGGCATCCATCGCGGCGAGTTCGTCCCTTATTTCCAGCCGATCGTCGCGCTCGCTTCGGGCGAGATGATCGGCTTCGAAGCCCTTGCCCGCTGGAATCATCCGACCCGCGGCCTGATCGCGCCCGATCTGTTCATCCCGATCGCCGAGGATGCGGGGATGATCCAGGACCTCGGCTTCGCGGTGCTGCGCCGCGCCTGTATCGAAGCGCGGCAATGGCCGCAGCATCTCACTTTGTCGGTCAACATCTCGCCGCTCCAGCTCAACGATCCGTGGCTGCCCCAGCGCATTCTCCAGGTGCTGTGCAGCACCGGCTTCGCTCCCGGACGCCTGATCGTCGAGATCACCGAGACCCGCCTCGTCCAGGACATCGAGGCCGCGCGCGTCATTCTGGTTTCGCTGCGCAGCGCCGGCATTCAGATCGCGCTCGACGATTTCGGCACCGGCTATGCCAGCCTCAAGCATCTGCGCGAGTTGCAGTTCAACCGGATCAAGATCGATCGCGGCTTCGTCCAGAATATGCGCGACGACGAGAACGGCCAGATCGTCCGCGCGATCCTGAGCCTCAGCGAAGGCCTCGGCCTCCCCGTCACCGCCGAAGGCATCGAGACCGGCGAGAATGCCGAGCTGCTCACTCGCCTCGGGTGCGAATACGGCCAGGGATTCCTCTACAGCCGCGCGGTCGAGGCCGGAGAGGCGCTCGAAATGGCGTGCGCGGCGCATTATCTCGGCCTCAACGCCGCGGAAGCGCCCGACGCGCCGCACGCGATCCGCCGCGCCACGCCGTGACATCGCGCGCCGCCCTGCTAAGGCGGGCGCATGCACAAAGCTTCCTTCTTCGCAGTCGAGGGAGTCGACGGATCCGGCAAGTCGGGCATGGTGGCCGGCATCGTCGCGCATCTCGCCGATAGCGGCGCTCCCGCGATCGCCACGCGCGAGCCCGGGGGCACCCCGCAGGGCGAGAAAATCCGGTCGCTGCTGCTGTCGGGCGCCGACCATGCGTGGGATCAGCAATCCGAATTGCTGATGATGACCGCGGCGCGCGTCGAGCATGTCCGGCGTATCATCCTGCCCACGCTCGAGCGCGGCATCTCGGTGGTGTCGGATCGCTATGTCGGATCGACCATCGCCTATCAGGGCGCCGGCCGCGGCATGTCCGAAAGCTATATCCGCCATCTCCACAAGGAAGCGGTCGGCGACGTCTGGCCCGATCTGGTCGTGATCCTCGATCTCGACCCCGAGATCGGCCTCGCGCGGAGCCGGCAGCGGCTCAGCGCCGGCGCGATCGACGAGGGCCGCTTCGAGACCCTCGATCTGGATTTCCACCGCCGCATCCGCCAGTCCTTTCTCGATCAGGCCGCAAAGACCCCCGCGCGGCATGTCGTGATCGACGCGCTCGGCACGCCGGACGAGGTCCGCGCGCGGGCGATCGACGCGATCGAAATGTGGCGAGCGGCCCGAAAATGACTGTCATCCCGAAAGCCGGTTTTATCCAAATCTCTGATTTGGATAGAAGATCGAGCTGTCCGGGATCGACCGTGAGGCGCGTATCCGGGGGGGCGGTGGATCCCGGACTGCAAGGCTTTCCGGCGTAAAACCTTCGGTTGTCCGGGAAAGCCTGACATCCGGGATGACGAAAGAGCCAAACATTCCGGCTGAGGCAGAGAATCCTGCCCTGCTCTCACCCCGCCACGAACGTCGTCGTGGTGATCCGGTGCACGGCATCCACGGCCCCGCCGGGCAGCGTCGCCGCGCCTTCCTTCTGCGTTGCCGACAGGATGTAGCGCCCCTTCTCGCGCACCGGGACCTCAAGCGCGCCGGCAGCATCGGCGACCATCGTCTTCGACCATTTCTCCGGCGTGATCACCACGACCTTGGCCCCCGCGACCGGCTTGCCGTCGCGTATCACCACGAAGCGGCTCGCCCCGGCAGTGGCGGGCACGATCTCGAACGGCAGCAGCGCGCGCGGATCGTTGCGCCCGGCGCGGGCATAATAGACCACGCCTTCTTTCTTTCCCTCGGAATCCCAGGGCGCGAAGACATTGTCGTCCCACGCCCGCACGTCGCCCGCAGGTGTCTTGACCTCGAGATAGCCGGCCTTGCGCACCATCGCCGCGTCGGCGCCTGCCAGCAGCTTCGGTGCCGTCAATTTGGCGAATTCGGGATCGCCGCCCTCGGGGAGCACATCGCCGGGCTCGCCCAGATAGATGCGCGCAGCGCCGTTGCCGTCGCGCTCGATCCACACCTCATGGGCCTGGGCTGCGCCGCACGCACCCAGCATCAGCGCCGCCAATATCAGTCGCTTCATTGCGTCCTCCGAATATGTTGCCCAGCGATGCCGCGGCGTGTTCGCGCTCCCGAACTCGCCGTCGCATCGATTCGCCCAAGCAATAGGATCAACAATGTTGCTAGTCACTATCAATAGCACCCCTTGCGCGAAGCGGCGCAGGCGATTTGTATGATTTTCTACGCCTCCAGCGGCGGTCCCCGGCTTGACAGCGCTCCCGTCGCGACCCAATGGTAGCGCTATCAGAACCAGAACCGTCAGGGCGAGTGATCTTGGAAGCGTCTATAGTTGAATTGCTGCCCGCCGATCATGCGCAGGCCATGCTGGTCGGCCGCATGCTGCTCGATGCCGGCCCCACTCCGGTATTGATTCGCGGTGGCGAAGTTCTCGACGTCTCGGGCACCGCGCCCACCGTCGCAGACCTTCTCGAACGCGACGATATCGCAAGCGTCACCGGCCCACGGATCTGTGCGGTCGAGATACTCGGCACGCCAGCCGCCCCGCGCCTGCTCGCTCCGGTCGATCTTCAGGTGATCAAGGCCTGCGGCGTCACCTTCGCGCTCTCGGCGATCGAACGCGTGATCGAGGAGCGTGCCCGCGGCGATGCCGACAAGGCCGCCGAGATCCGCGGCGACCTCGAGGCAAGGGTCGGCTCGGGCATCCGCGCAGTCGTCCCGGGCAGCGCCGAGGCGGCGAGCCTCAAGGCGGCGTTGATCGACGCCGGCATGTGGTCGCAATATCTCGAAGTCGCGATCGGTCCCGATGCCGAGGTGTTCACCAAGGCCCCGGTGCTTTCCGCAGTCGGCTGGGGCGACGATGTCGGCATCCGCTCGGACAGCGACTGGAACAATCCCGAGCCCGAAGTCGTGCTGCTCGTCGATCGCCACGGAAATCCGCGCGGTGCGACGCTCGGCAACGACGTGAACCTGCGCGATTTCGAGGGTCGCAGCGCATTGCTGCTCGGCAAGGCCAAGGACAACAACGCCTCGACCGCGCTGGGCCCCTTCATCCGGCTGTTTGACGCGCATTTCACGATGGACGACGTCCGCTCGGCAGTGGTCGACCTCGCGATCACCGGGCCCGAGGGCTATACGCTCGCCGGTACCAACAAGATGAGCGAGATCAGCCGCGACCCCACCGATCTCGTCCGCCAGGCGCTGAGCGAGCACCAATATCCCGACGGCTTCGCCCTCTTCCTCGGCACTCTCTTTGCGCCGGTGCAGGATCGCGACCATCCGGGCCGCGGTTTCACGCACAAGCAAGGCGATGTGGTTCGCATCGCCACGCCGAAGCTCGGCGCATTGGTCAACCGCGTCACCACTTCGAAGGCGGCCGCGCCGTGGGAATTCGGGATCCGCGATCTGATGCGCAATCTCGCCGCACGCGGCTTGCTCGGGTGAAAACTCCTTTCATTAGCGAATCGATTCCCTACTTTCATGGCAACCATGCTCACGCGCTCCGCGCGCTCTCAGGAACCCGCTTGCTCCATGTTCGAAGCTGATCCCAACCAGGCGCCGCTCGCACGCGATCAGCGGGCCACCTATCCCAGCCTCCGCGGCAAGCGCGTGCTCGTCACCGGCGGCGGCTCGGGCATCGGCGCCGGCATGGTCGAGGGTTTCGTCCGCCAGGGCGCGCGCGTCACCTTCTTCGACATTGCCGAGGAAGATTCAACGGCCTTGGTCGAGAGCCTGAAAGGTGCCGAGATCGTCCCGGTATTTCAGCGCCTCGATCTCACCGACGTCGCCGCCGTCCAGTCCGCGATCACCGCTTTGATCGAGGAGCATGGCGCGTTCGACATTCTGATCAACAACGCCGCCAACGACGATCGTCACACGATCGACCAGGTCACTCCCGAATATTGGGACAACCGCATCGCCGTGAACCTGCGCCACCTGTTCTTCGCCGCGCAATCGGTGGTTCCCGGCATGAAGGCGCAGGGCGGCGGGGTGATCGTCAATCTCGGCTCGATCTCGTGGCACCTCGCGCTCGAGGAGCTCACCCTCTACCAGACCTGCAAGGCCGGTATCGAAGGCCTCACCCGCAGCTTCGCGCGCGAGCTAGGCCCGCACAATATCCGCTCGGTCTGCATCGTCCCCGGCAACGTCAAGACGCCGCGCCAGATGAAATGGTACACCCCCGAGGGCGAGGCCGAGATCGTCGCGGCGCAATGCCTCAAGGGCCGCCTCGTCCCCGACGACATCGCCGCGATGGCTTTGTTCCTTGCCTCGGACGACGCCCGGCTGGTAACGGGCCACGAATATTTCGTGGACGCAGGGTGGCGATAAGATGAGCAAGGTGGCGATTTCCGAGCCGGTCAGCATCTGGCAGCTCGGGGCGCCGCTCGGCGAGGGCCCGGTCTGGGTCGAGCGCGATCAGGCGCTCTGGTTCGTCGACATCAAGAGCCACAAGATCCACCGCTACGATCCGGCGAACGGCGCGACGCGCAGTTGGGACGCCCCCGGCCAGGTCGGCTTCATCCTGCCGATCGAAAGCGGCGGCTTCGTCGCCGGGCTCCAGACCGGTCTCAGCAAGTTCGACGAGCGCGACGGCAGCTTCACCCATATCTGCGCGCCCGAGCCCGAAAAGCCCGGCAACCGTCTCAACGACGCCACCGTCGATCCGCAGGGCCGCTTGTGGTTCGGCAGCATGGACGATGGCGAGAGCGACATCACCGGCGCGATCTACCGCCTCGGCAGCGACGGCAGCTGCGTCGCGGTGAGCCCGCACGTCGCGATCACCAACGGCCCCGCGGTCTCGCCCGACGGCAAGACGCTCTACCATGTCGATACGCTCGTCGGCGTGATCTATGCCTGCGACATCGCCGGGGACGGCAGCTTGGCCAATCGCCGCGAATTCGTCCGCATCCCCAACGCGGAAGGCCATCCCGACGGCCCGACCGTCGACAGCGAAGGCTGCATCTGGGTCGGCCTGTATAATGGCTGGGGCGTGCGCCGCTATTCGCCCGAAGGCGAGCTGCTCGAGACGGTCAAGTTCCCGGTCAGCGCGATCACCAAGATCGCGTTCGGGGGCCCGGACCTGAAGACCGTCTTCGCCACCACCGCCAACAAGCACCTCGCCCCCGCCGATCTCGGCAAGGAGCCCCATGCCGGCGACCTGTTCCGCTTCGAGGTCAGCGTTGCCGGCCAGAGCGGCATGCTCATCCGCGAGGGCGTCTGAACCCGGCTTGTTGCGATAGAGTCGCAACAAAGTTGCGAACGTTTAGCAATAGCCGAGGCTTCAGGACGCCTCCGCCCCCTGCTCCATCGTCGCTTCCAGCTTCTTGAGCAGAGTCGAAAGCACCCATTGCTCCTTGTCGGCGAGCCCGGTCAGTAGCTGCGCCTGGAGCGCCATCTCCTCGCGAAACGCCTGCTCGACCAGCCCTCTGCCCTTGGGCGAGAGCTCGACGAAAACACTGCGTTTATCGTCACTTGCGGCGGGCCGGCGGATCATCCGCGCCACTTCGAGCTTGTTGAGCCGCGCAGTCAGCCCGCCCGAGGAAATGCCCAGCGCGCGATAGAGTTCGGTCGGCCGCAGCCGATGCGGCGGCGGCGCAGCGCGCAGGGTGGCGAGCACGTCATAGCCGCCGCCGTCGATCCCGTGCCGTGCGAGCAGCGGCTCGGCCGCGGCTCGCGCCTTGAGCGCGATCCGCCGCACCCGTCCGAGCACCGAAAGCCCGCGCGTATCGACATCGGGCATCGCCGCGGACCAGAGCGTGATCAATTGGTCGACAGGATCGGTCTCGGCCATATCATCTCGTCATCAAGACATATATCTCGACGCCGAGAAACTCGGTGAAAAGATACATGCCTCCAAGACAAGATACTTATCTCGAAGTCAAGTTATTTATCTCGAAGGCAAGAAATTTGCCGAGCCGCAACTCGTGGGTAAGAACCCCTCGACACGGCGATATTCGCGCAATTTTTAACGGTTTTGCAAGCACTTTCGCCGCGGGCGCGTGCCGGCCGAGGCGAGTCGCGGGGCTTGCCACGCTTCCCCCGCGCGCTAGGCTCCCGCCCGGACAACAGGAAGGCGACGAATGTCCCAATTTCTCGTGCACGGCCTTATGCTCGCGAGTTCCGTCATCGCCGCCCCCGCCGCGCAAACCAACGCCCCGCAGCAGCTCCTCGCCGTCGCCGACGCGTTCGATCGGGCCCAGCTGACCAAGGACGCCGCGACGCTCGACAAGATGGTCGCCGACGACCTCATCTTCATCGAAGCGAGCGGCAAGCGTTCGGGAAAACACGCCTTCATCGCCGGCTGGACCGCCGCGGGCGACCGCTTCGATCCGGTCACCCTCGTCGATCGCCGCATCGTGTCGCTCGGCCGCGAGGCCTTTCTCGTCACCGCCGAAACCACGCTCACCGGCAGCTCGGACGGAAAGCGCTTCGCCAGCGCCTTCCGCTTCACCGACACGTTCCGCTGGAGCCACGGGCGCTGGCAGGCGGTCCACATCCAGGTGACGCGCCTCCCCGCCGGCAAATGATGCCGGTGGCGGCAGCCGTCACACCTTCTGCTTTTCCTCGTAGTAGAGCGGCCCCAGCGCGTCGATGATCGTCACGGCGTCCAGCGCCCGCTCCGGCTCGACTCCGGCGTCGACCGGACGGATCGTCAGCTCGGTCTTGAAACCCTGTGCGACGCTGCTGATCGGCACGCCCCCGCGCGACGTGGTCAGCCGCCGGGTATAATCATTGCGATCGACGATCACGAAGGCCGGCTTGCCCGCCGCACGCGCCACTTCGGCCGCGCGCAACAGGGTCATCTCCTGCACCAGCGCCGAGGACGGGGTGTTGCCGATGAACTCGACCTTGGTGGTCCCGTCGGGATTCGCCTTGGTGCGGAAGCCGTCGGTCCGGTCGATCCCGCCGAGCAGGCTGGTGCCGAGGCTGAGCGCCCCGCCGACCAGCGCTCCGAGGATATTGGGCCGCGCGCGCTCATAATCGACCACCGCCCGCGGCGTCTCGGGCGCCAGCAGCGCCTCCGAGGCCATCCCGCGCAATGCCTTTTGCCGCTCCTCGGCCAGCGCCTTCGAGAAGCTCGTCACGTCGGGCACCAAAGCCGCATCCTTCGCCGGGACCGCCGCCTTGAGCGCGCCCATCAATTCGATCGTGGCGGCATCGTTCGGCATCTGCGCCGCGACGAGCGCCGCAATCGCTTCGGGGACCCGCGCTTCGGCGACGGCGATCCGCGCCTCGACCTGCCGCCCGCGCGTGTCGATATAGCGGTCGAGCGCCTCCCACGTCATGCCGCCGAAGCTGAACCGCGTCGCCGATTGCGGCGTCGCTGCCGGGCGTGCCGCGGTGACCCGGCTGCGCAGCGCGGCGAGCTCGCGGCGGGCGCCGGCGGGATCGCCGGTGGCGGCGCGCGCATAAGCGACGTGCAGCGTCACCATCGTGCCGACGATCATCTCCGAACCGACGTTCAGCACCACGAACTTGTCCGAGGCGAGCGGCGCGGCCGGCCAGTCGATCTTGACGCCGGGAGCCTGGGCCACGACGCCGGCGAAATTGCCGATCTCGGCCTCCTTGACCAAAGCGAGCATGCCGGATTTCGGAGTCAGCCGGGTGCCGGCGAGCCAGGGCGAGGGCGAAGCGGTCCCCAATGGCCGACCGGCCTGCAGCACGGTCGCGGCCACGCGCTGGACGTCGACCGAATAGGGCCGCGCCGCCTGCGCCGCCTGTGCGAGCGGCAGCGCCCCCGCCACGTCGCCCGAGCCGGCCAGCGCCAGTGCGCGCAGCAGATCGAGCGACACGCCCATGCTGCGGTGATAGAAGCGGTCCGCCGCGAGCCCGCCCGCGGCTGCCCGGGCGAGGTCGAGATCGGCGAGCGCCTTGGCCGCATCGCCGCTCTCGAGCTGCGCCGCCGCCCGCGCGCGCAGCAGATGCACCCGGCGAAGCGTCTGGCCGGGCAACAGCCGCGGGCTGGCGAGCGCGCGCGTGCACGCGCCGATCACCACCGCGGGCAGCTGGTTCCGCGACAATCCGAAGGAATAGCCGCTCTCGCGCGCCTCGCCGCGCATCCCGTCGCTCTGCTTGCCGGGATGAACGCGCCCGTCGCAGGTCTCGAAATCCTGCTTGTCCGAAGCCAGCGCCGGTGTCGCGACAAGCGCACCGAGCGCGAGCAGTACAAAGCCGCTCCGCAACTGCATTCTACTTCCCCCCCAGATAGTTGATCGAGGATATTCATGCCCCGATCTGCTCGCAAGCATATATCCTTCTCTAATCGTTACCGAATTGGTGCATGATCCGCGCGGCGTGCGCGGCATCGACGGACTTGCCTCGCCGCGACTTTGGCCTAGTCAGCAGCCATGGACTTTGACGACCAGCTCCGCCGCTATTTCGGCACCGCCGATCTTGCCACGCTCAGCCCCGACGCGCTCGCCGACGGCACCGATCGCATCCGCGTCGATCTCGGCCTCGAGCGTGATCGCAACCGCCGCTTCGCGCTCTGGGCGCTGCTCCACATCCTCGGCAGCGCCCCCGCTCTCGACGTGGCGTTCGAGGACGAGGCCGACCGCGAAGCCGCCCGCAACTTCATGGACCTGTTCGCAGCCGATCAGGAGTGAGGCCGCGCGAGGGCGAGATTTGCTGCACGATCGTGCAGCCGACGTGATACGATCGCCGCGCCGGGAGGGGCTCGTCATGATGATCCAACATGCTCTGCTTTCGCTGATGATCGGCGCGACGCCGGCAGCGGCACAGGTCACCCTCTCGCCCGCCGATCAGGCTGCGGCGTTCAAGGCGGCGGGCTTCGAGAAGCACGGCGCTGCGTGGCATGGCTGCGGCGATCCGGGCACCGCCAGCTACACCCCCGGCGCGATCGAGACCGTCCGTGACCTCGACGGCGACGGCCGCCCCGAAGCGGTGATCACCGAGGGCAGCACCGCCTGTTTCGGCGGCGACGAGATGGGCTACACCCTCGTCAGCAAGCAAGCCGATCGATCTTGGAAGTCGATCGCCAGCGGCACGGGAATTCTCGCAATTCTCGCGACCAAGGGTGTCGCCGGCTGGCCCGATCTCGAAATCGGCGGCCAGGGCTTCTGCTTCCCGGTCCAGCGCTGGAACGGCAAGGCCTATGTCCTCCACCGCCACCAATATGAAGGCAAGCCCTGCCGGCCTGCCCGCTAGCCGGCTGCCGACACCTACCCCGCGCCGGGAACCAATGTCGGGGTCGCATGCGCGTTGCCCCCGAGGAAGCCAGGAGCAGAAAGTCCCATCCACGCCGCCATCGCGATCATCATCAGGTTTTCGGTCAGCGACACGAAGCCGAGCGGTACGTTGCTGTTGCCGCCGACGCAGGCACATTTCAACGCGCGCTTGTCGACATAGACGGCCTTGAAGACGGACATTGCGCCGACCATCCCGATGAAGAGCGCGGCGGGCACCGAAAGCCAAGGCAGCGCACCGGCAACCATCAGCAGGCCCGCCAGCCCCTCGGCAAACGGGTAGATGTAGGAATAGGGCACCCAGCGCTTCGCGAGTATATCGTAGTTGAGAAACATTGTGGCGAAGCTCTCGACATTCTGGAGCTTCAGGAGCGCCAGCACGACCATGCTGAAACCGACGAACCATTCGCCGGCACGCACGGTGATCGGCGTGCCGTAAACGGCGTAGCTGACGCCCAGTGCCATCGAGGCCGTCATCGCGAACAGCACCGCCACCGGCTTGTAGGTAGTCGCCGCAGGGTCGGAAACGGTCTTGCCGAAATGCCGGCGCAGATCGTCATATCCTCCGACGCGCTCGTCTCCGATGAAGATCTGCGGGGTTGTCTCGACCCGATGTTCCGCTTTGAATGCGTCCGTTTCGGCGCGCGTGCGGAGCCAATGATCCTCGACCACATAGCCTTCGCGCCGCAGGAGGTGTTTGGCCTTCAGCCCATAGGGGCAGACATGCTTGTCCATCACCATGCGGTAGAGGACGGCGCGACGGGGTTCGGGGTGCGAGGTCATTGCGGCAGCTTTCGACTAGTTTTCATCTGGCTGCCGCCCATATAAGCTCCGTACCATGGTACGGAGTCAAGCGGTGTCGGGATTGACGATTGCCGGGCTGGCCCGCGCGGGTGAAGTCGGCGTCGAGACAGTGCGCTATTATCAGCGACGTGGCCTGTTGCAGACGCCGGATCGCCCCGGCGGCGCGGGGCATACGGGTGGCATTCGGCGCTATGACAGTGCCGATGTGCGCCGCCTCAGGTTCATTCGTTCGGCGCAGACGGCAGGGTTCACGCTCGAGCAGATCGGCGAGCTACTTGCGCTGGATGCGACCGACGATCGGGCGCGGGCCCGCGAACTCGCTCGCGAGCGGATCGCAGCGCTGGATGCCCGGATCGAGGAACTGGACAAAGCCCGCGCTTCGCTTCGAAAGCTCGCGCAGGAGTGCGGCGGCAGGTTGGCCGGACCGTGTCCGATCCTGACTTCGTTCGATCAGGTCGCGAGCTGAATCAACCTTCGCGACCGAGCGCTACCCGTCCGGCTCGAGCACCGTCACATTGACCTCGCAGCGCACCCTGAAGCCCAAACTCTCGTACAAGGCAATCGCGCCGCGGTTGTCGGCATAAGCATGGAGGAACGGCGTTTCGCCGCGCGCGAGGACCCGCGCCGCCGCCACCCGCATCAATCCGCCGGCATAGCCCCGCCCGCGCTGGTCGGGATGGGTGCAGACCCCGCTGACTTCGGTGAACCCCTCGGGCTTCATCCGCTCGCCAGCCATCGCCACCAGCCGTCCCTGGTCCCGAATGCCGATAAACCCGCCCAGTCGATGCGTCCGCGCGAAGAATGGCCCCGGCTCGGTCAAAGTCGCCAGCGTGAGCATCTCCGCCGCATCCGCGTCACCGAGTTCGAGGAAGTCGAGATCGCGCTCGCCGGTCAGCGTCTCCGCCGCCATCTGCACGCCCATGCGATGCTTCGCCACCGTCGTTCCGGGCACCGGCGGCAGCGGGTCCTTCTGTAGCACGATCGCCGGCCCGGTCGCGCCGATCAGCGCCCCGAGCGCCGCCAGCGAAGCAGGTTCGTGATCGGCAGTGGCCGCGAAGATCGCATAGTCCGGGTCGTAGCGCAGCGCCGCGCCGTCGCCGCGCGCGAGTTGCGATTGCGTCGTCTGCAGCGCAGTCCATGCCGGCCGGTCGAGCGGATGCACCTGTGTCATATCTCGCATCTTGCTCCCTCCGTCAGGAAATCCCGCATCGCGCTTTCAAAATAGGATTTCGCGTGCGACTCTTCGCCGCGCTCTTTGAACCCGTCGAGAATCCCCTCCCCGGACCACGCAACAAACGTACGCAACTTTGTAACGGAATTGCGTGATTGCCGTGCAAACCGTGAATCTTGTCGCCGCAAATCCTATTTCGGGCCCGCGACTCAGTGGTTGTGCCGCGGCACCTTCTCGCTGGTCCGCCGATATTTGAGCGCGAAGTCGAGCACCCCGCCCTCGCCCAATTGCCCGACTTTCTCGCGGTACAATTCTTCCCACGGCGTATTGCTCTCGGGGATCGGCGGCGCCGGCTCGGCTTTCCGCCGCGCGATCTCGTCGGGCGCGACCAGCGCGTCGCAGGTCCCGGCATCGAGGTCGATGCGGATCATGTCTCCGGTGCGCAGCCACGCCAGCCCGCCGCCCGCTGCGCTCTCCGGCGAGGCATTGAGGATCGAGGGGCTGTCCGAAGTGCCCGATTGCCGCCCGTCGCCGAGCGTCGGCAGGCTCATGATCCCCTGCTGGATGAGGTGATCGGGCGGCTGCATGTTGACCACCTCGGCCGATCCGGGCCAGCCGATCGGCCCCGAGCCGCGGATGACGAGGATGCAACTGGCGTCGATGTCGAGCGCCGGATCGTTGATCCGGTGGTGGTAATCGTCCGACCCGTCGAACACGATCGCCCGCCCCTCGAACACGCCTTCGGCGCCGGGCCGCGACAGATAGCGCGCGCGGAAATCGTCCGAGATCACGCTGGTCTTCATGATCGCCATGTCGAACAGATTGCCAGAGAGCACGAGGAACCCGGCTTTGTCCTTGAGCGGCGCATCCCAAGGCAGGATCACGTCGCGATCGCGCACCTTCGCGGCGGCGACATTCTCGGCCAGCGTCTTGCCGGTGCAGGTGAGCACCGACCCGTCTAGCGCGCCATTGGCCAGCATTTCGGTGAGCACCGCGGGAATGCCCCCGGCGCGGTGGAAGCGCTCGGAGAGGAATTCGCCCGCAGGCTGCATGTTGACGACCAGCGGCAGGTCATAGCCGCTGCGCCAGTCGTCCGGGGTGATCTCGATTCCGGCATGCCGTGCCATCGCGACGAGGTGCGGCTGGGCATTGGTCGACCCGCCGATCGCGGTGAGCAATTTGATCGCGTTGAGGAAGCTCGCCTTGCTGAGGATGTTCGACGGCCGCAGATCCTCATAGGCCATCTCGACGATGCGCTTGCCGGTCTCATAGGCGATCTGGCCGCGCTCGCGATACGGCGCCGGGATCATCGCGCAGCCGGGCAGGCTCATCCCCAGCCCTTCGGCGATCGAGTTCATCGTCGATGCAGTGCCCATCGTGTTGCAATGGCCCGAGGAGGGCGCGCTCTCCATCGCGCGCTGGAGGAATTCCTCCTCGTCGATCTCCCCCGCCGCCATCTTGCGCCGGCTCCGCCAGATCACAGTGCCCGATCCGACCAGTTCGCCTTCGTGCCAGCCGTCGAGCATCGGCCCGCCCGACAGCACGATCGCCGGGATGTCGACCGTCGAGGCGGCCATCAGCGAGCTCGGCGTGGTCTTGTCGCAGCCGGTGGTCAGGATCACCGCGTCGATCGGATAGCCGTTGAGGATCTCGACGAGACCGAGATAGGCAAGGTTGCGGTCGAGCGCCGCGGTCGGCCGCCGGCAATTCTCGAAGATCGGATGAAGCGGAAACTCCATCGGCACGCCCCCCGCGGCGAGAATCCCCTCGCGCGCCCGCTTGACCGTCTCGAGGTGGATGCGGTTGCACGGCGCGATGTCGCTCCCCGATTGCGCGATCCCGATGATCGGCCGGCCGCTGCGCAGCTCGTCCGGCGTGATGCCATAGTTCATGAAGCGCTCGAGATAGAGCGCCGCCATGTCGCTGCGGCCGGGCGCGGCGAACCATTCGCGCGAGCGGAACGGGCGGGCGGGGGTGCGGGTCGTCATCGGTCACTCCGAACAAATTCCTCCCCGAGCTCGTCTCGGGGAGGGGGACCAGCCGAAGGCTGGTGGAGGGGCGGCGGTGAAACCGCCGTCTGCGCGGCGGCCCCTCCACCACGCCCTGCGGGCGCGGTCCCCCTCCCCGAGCAAGCTCGGGGAGGAATTGGCTAGCCTTCCATCGCCTCCAGTTCCTTGCCCTTGGTCTCCTGGATGAACCGCTGGACGAGGAAGAAGCTGATCACCGCGCAGACGCCATAGAAGCTGTAGCTGGCGGCGAGACCCCAGCCGGTGAGCATCACCGGGAAGCTCTGCGCGATCAGGTAATTGGCGAACCATTGCGCGAAGCCGCACACCGCCAGCGCCGAGCCGCGGATCTGGTTCGGGAACATCTCGCCGAGCATCACCCACATCACCGGACCCCAGCTGACGTTGAAGAAGATCACATACAGGTTGGCGGCGATCACGGCGATCGTGCCGTTCTGGGTTGAAAGGACCAGCTTGCCGTCGACCAGCGAGCCCTGCGCAAAGGCATAGACCATCACGAACAAGGTGATCGCCATCCCCGCCGAGCCGATCAGCAGCAGCGGCTTGCGGCCAATCTTGTCGATCACTGCGATGGTGACGAAGCACGCCGCGATCGAGACCGCGCCCGAGACGATGTTGATCAGCAGCGAATCTGCCTCGGTGAAGCCGGCGGCCTGCCACAAAGTCGAGCCATAATAGAAGATCACGTTGATGCCGACGAGCTGCTGGAACACCGCGAGCAGCAGCCCCGCCCAGACGATCGCGCGGATGCCGAGAAAGCCGCGCCCACCCCTGGGCGTCAGCACGTCGCTGAGGCGCGGACGGTGATCGGTCGAGAAGCTCGCCTGGATCTCGGCGAGCTTGAGCCCGCCCTCGGTGGCGCCGAACAGCGACGTCAGCACGGCGAGCGCCTCGGGGTTGCGTCCCTTGGAGACGAGGTAGCGCGGGCTCTCCGGGATGAAGAACAGAGCGATCAGGAACACTGCGGCCGGCAGCGCCTGCATCAGATACATCCAGCGCCACGCCTCGATCCCGCCCCAGAACGGATTGGTCGACACGCCCGCGGCGGCGGCGAGATAGTAATTGACCACGAACGCGGCGGTGAGGCCCGAGATGATCATGATCTGCTGGACCGTGGTCATCCGCCCGCGGATGTTCGCCGGCGCGACTTCGGAGATATAGGTCGGCGACAGCACCGAGGCCGCGCCCACCGCCATGCCGCCGAGGATACGCGCGACGACGAAGATAGTGTGGTCGTGCGCTAGCCCCTGGACCAAAGCACCGACGAGGAACAGGATAGCCGCCAGCCGCATCACGTTGCGACGGCCCATGCGGTCCGCCAGCGTGCCCGCGAAGAACGCGCCGATGAAGCAGCCGATCAGCAGCGAGCCGACGGTGAAGCCCAATCCGGCATCGTCGAGCGCGAACGCTGCCTTGAGCCCCGGCTGGGTGCCGTTCACGGCGCCGCTGTCATATCCGAAAAGCAACCCGCCGATCGTCGCGACTGCGACGATGGCGCTGATCAGGCCGATATTGGCCCTCTCGGCGGTCTGGTTCATCCCCACTTCCTCTCCTGGTCACCCGTGCGCGACCCGGCACGGCGTGTTAGCGGTAACGGTGGCCCGGTCGCTCAGGAAAAGCAAGCGTCTCTAACGCAGGCCGGAATTGCTCACGCTGCTCGCGCCGCGACGACCGCCGCTGCCGCGCACCGGTGCCGCGCCTTTGGGCGGCGCCGAGGATTCGCGGACGATCAGTTCGTGATCGAGCACCTGCTCCTCGAGCTTGTCGGCCTCCGACGCGCGATGCGCGCGGATTCGCGCGAGTAGCAGGGTCAGCGCCTCCTCGGCCATTGTCGAGATCGGCTGGCGCACCGTGGTGAGCTCGGGCCAGACGGTGGTGGCGAGCGAGGTATCGTCGAACCCGACCACGCTCAAATCCTGCGGCACGTGGAGCCCGCGGCGATGCGCCACGCCCACCGCGGCCGCGGCCATATCGTCGTTGCTCGCGAAGATCGCCGTCGGCGGCTCCGACCGGTCGAGCAGCCGTTCGGCGGCGACGATGCCCGAACGGAAAGTGAAATAGCCCTGCTCCACCGCCGCCGAGCTGATGTCGATCCCCGCTTCTTCGAGCGCGGCGGCGAAACCGCGATAGCGCTCGGCGCTCGACGTCTGGTTGGGATTGCCGCGAATGAAGCCGATCTTGCGGTGTCCGAGGTCGAGCAGATGCCGGGTCATCGCCGCGGCGCCTTCGAAATCATCGATCCGCACGTTGAGGCTGCGCGCCGGCGGCAGGCCCATCGCCACCGAGACCCACGGGATTCCCGCGGCCTCGAGCTCGGCGCGCACCGGCGCCGCCTCGGAAAGCGGCGGCGGCAGGATCACGCCTTCGACGCTGGTCGAGGCGAAGCTGCGCGTCGCTTCGGCCTGCTCGTCGGGCCGCTCGCTCTCGCACGCCTCGAGCACCAGATGGCAGCCCGCGCGCCGCGCCGCCGCCAGCGCGCCGATCAGGAATTGCGACAGATATGCCGCCGAAGGATTCGAATAAAGCAGCCCGATCTGGGTCGCGTCGCCCGCGGCGAGGCTGCGCGCCGCGCTGTTCGGCGAATAATTGAGCTGCGCGATCGCGGCGAGCACGGCCTCGCGCGTGGTCTCGCGCACATTGGTGCCGCCATTCACGACGCGCGACACGGTCATCGCCGACACGCCAGCGGCGCGTGCGACGTCTTGCACGGTGACCGACCCGCGACTTCTTCGGCTAGGCTTGCTCATCCCTGTCCTTTGCGCCCGAGGCATAAGATGCGGTTTCGCGGAATGCAATCGGCATGAAACCGGTTGCGTCATGGTTGACCCCGCAACCGCCGGACGATAGCTGATAGCGCTACCAAAACACGTACAAATGGCGCCAACGCCAGTCCAGGAGAGGTACATGACCGTTTCCCGCCGGTTCCGCTTCGCGGCGCTTGCCGCCGTCGCCGCGATCGCCTTTGCCCCGTCGCTCGCGCCCGCCGCGCACGCGCAGGCGGCCAGGGCCGACAAACCGCTCTACAAGGACGCTTCCCAGCCGATCGACGCGCGCGTCGAAGATCTGCTCGGTCGCATGACGCTCGAGGAAAAGGTCCAGCAGATGGTCGCGATCTGGCTCCAGAAGGAGAAGATCCAGACCCCCGAAGGCGAATTCGACGGTGCCAAAGCGAGCCGGAATTTTCCCAATGGCCTCGGCCAGATCTCGCGTCCCTATGATCGACGCGCGATTACCCAGGGCCCGGCCGCAGGCGCCGCCGCCGGCACGGTCAACCGCAGCGCCGAGGACACCGCGCGCTACATCAACGCCGCGCAGAAATGGGCAGTTGAGAACACCCGGCTCGGCATCCCGCTGATCATGCACGAGGAGGCGCTGCACGGCTATGTCGCCCCCGGCGCGACCAGCTTTCCGCAGGCGATCGCGCTCGCCAGCACCTGGAACCCGAAGCTGCAGGAACAGATCTTCGCGGTCGCCGCGCGCGAGATGCGCGCCCGTGGTGCCAATCTCGCGCTCGCTCCGGTGGTCGATGTCGCGCGCGATCCACGCTGGGGCCGGATCGAGGAGACCTATGGCGAGGATCCCTATCTGGTCGGCGAGATGGGCCTCGCCGCGATCCGCGGCTTCCAGGGCACCACGCTGCCGCTGGCCAAGGACAAGGTCTATGTCACACTCAAGCACATGACCGGCCACGGCGCGCCCGAGAGCGGCACCAATATCAGCCCCGCGACGGTCTCCGAGCGGACCTTGCGCGAGAATTTCTTCCCGCCGTTCGAGCGCGCGGTCACCGAGTTGCCGGTGATGTCGGTGATGCCCTCATATAACGAGATCGACGGCATCCCGAGCCACGCCAATCGCTGGCTGCTCCACGACGTGCTGCGCCAGGAATGGGGCTTCAAGGGCGTGGTGCTCAGCGATTATTTCGCGATCCGCGAGCTCAACACCCGTCACCATCTGTTCGACAATCTCGGCGACGCCGCGGTCCGCGCTCTCGACGCGACGGTCGATTTCGAGACTCCCGACGGCGAAGCCTATGCGCTGCTGCCCCAGCTCGTCCGCGAAGGGAAAGTGAGCCAGGCGCAGATCGACGAATCCGTCCGCCGCATCCTCAAGCTCAAGTTCAACGCCGGGCTGTTCGAGAGCCCCTATGTCGACGCGAAGGCAGCCGCGAAGAAGACCGAGACGCCCGACGCGATTGCGCTTGCCCGCGAGGCCGCACGGCAGGCGATCGTGCTGCTCAAGAACGACAAGGGCCTGCTCCCGCTCGACGCCGGCAAGATCAAGCGTCTCGCGGTAATCGGCACTCATGCCAGCGACACCCCGATCGGCGGCTATAGCGACGTCCCCCGCCACGTCGTCAGCGTGCTCGAGGGCCTCAAGACCGAAGCCAAGGGCAGGTTCGAAGTCGACTTCGCCGACGGCGTGAAGCTCACCAAGAGCCGCGCCTGGGCCGCCGACGCAGTCGAACTGGTCGATGACGCCACCAACGATCGACTGCGCGTCGAAGCGATCGAGACCGCCAAGAATGCCGACACGATCGTCCTCGTGCTCGGCGACAATGAGCAGCTCAGCCGCGAAGCCTGGGCCGACAATCATCTCGGCGACCGCAACAGTCTCGAACTGATCGGCCCGCAGAACCAGCTGGCAAAGGAGATCTTCGCGCTCGGCAAGCCGGTGGTGGTGCTGCTGCTCAACGGGCGCCCGCTCTCCGTAAAATATCTGTCGGAGAACGCCCCCGCGCTGATCGAGGGCTGGTATCTCGGGCAGGAGACCGGCAACGCAGTCGCCGACGTGCTTTTCGGCCGGGCCAATCCGGGCGGCAAGCTGCCGGTGACGATCGCGCGCGACGTCGGCCAGCTGCCGATGTTCTACAACCACAAGCCGAGCGCCCGGCGCGGCTATCTCTTCGCCGAGACCAGCCCGCTTTACCCGTTCGGCTATGGCCTGTCCTACACCAGCTTCGAGATCGCCGCGCCGGTGCTCGCGACCCCGACGATCGGGCGCTACAACAACGTCAAGGTGACCGTCGACGTGACCAACACCGGGGCTCGCGCCGGCGACGAAGTCGTCCAGCTCTATGTCCGCGACGATCTCGCCAGCGTCACTCGACCGGTCAAGGAATTGAAGCGCTTCGAGCGCGTCAGCCTGCAGCCCGGCGAAAAGAAGACGGTGCAGTTCGAGCTCACCCCGCGCGACCTCTCGCTGTGGAACATCGACATGAAGCGCGTGGTCGAGCCCGGCACCTTCACGATCTCGTCGGGCCCGGATTCGGCCAAGCTCAAGAGCACTACGCTAACGGTGAAATAGTCAAATCCTCCCTCGCGCAGCGAGGGAGGTGGCAGCCGAAGGCTGACGGAGGGGGTGTCGCCGCAACTCGGCGCTTGCGGAGAGGCCCCTCCACCACTTCGTGGCCCCCTCCCCCGCTCCGCGAGGGGGGATCTGCTCAGCTATCCAGCCACGCCGCCACCCAGAACAGCGGCGCGTTCCAGTTGATCGCGACTTCGTTCATCGAATAGGCATGGATGTCGTCGACCCAGCAGCGCTGCGGCGCGCAGCCCCGCATCTTCTTCGCCACATCGTCGCTCATCGCAGTCGAATTGGGGCCGCCCGAGAGCACTCCGGGCGGCGGTCCCGGAAGCTTCGGATCGAGCGAAGGCGCCCAGAAGCGATGATGCGGGTGCATCAGCGGCCGCGCGCCATAGCCACTGACATAGGATTGGCCGAGCGGATTGCGCCCGAGGACATAGTCCATCGCCGCGACGACGCCGGCGCGATATTTCGCCACGCCGGTGAAATCGTGCGCCAGCCCGAGCAGCATCGCGCGGTTCAGCAATGACGAATTCGACCCCCACGGATAGCCGCTCGCGACATAGGGAATGCCGTAGCCATTATCCTTCTCGTCGGCGAGGAAGCGATCCGCCGCCGCAACGATGGCGCTGCGCAACCGATCCACCTCCGCCTTGGGCAAGCCGTTGCGCGCGGTCGCCAGCGTGATCGTCCCCAAGGTCGCGGTGCTCGGCCAGCCCGGTTCGCGCAGCTCGGTATGGAAATGCGGTGACTGGAGCACCGCATCGCGATATTCCGCCGCGCCGGTGGTCGCGAACAGCTCGGCCGCGGCCCAGTAGAATTCGTCCGAGACATCGCCGTCGCCATAGCCGCCGCTGCCGGTGAAGCTGTTGGTCGCATAGATTTGCGGGTTGCGCTTCGCCGCCCGCCATGCGCGTTCGGCGGCAGCGCGGCAGCGCGCCGCAAATGCCTGGTCCACCTCGCGCCAGATCCGCGCGCATTGTGCCGCGGTGGCGGCGAGATTGAGCGTCGCCGCGGTGGTCGGCGGATAGAGCAGCCGTTCCTCGGGATCGTCCTGCGGCGGCATCGGCAATCCGGTCCAGTTGCGGTCGGCGACCTTCTGATGCGCCATTCCGCCGGCATCGATATCGGCGAAATCGGCGGGCTCGGTCTCCCATGCCGGCTTTCCAGCCTTCGCGGGTTTCGGCGCCCCGGCCGGGACGCGGGCCCGCACCTCGTCGGCGATCTGCATCCGGAGCAGGAAGTCCATCTCGAACCGCGCTTCGTCGAGCAGATCACCGACGCGGTTGCCGGCCGCGGGAAGCTTCAGGCTGCCATCGCCGAACGCAGCCGGCCGTCGCTCATGCGCGTTGAGCAGAGTCCATAGCGAGATCCCGCCATTGACGACATATTTGCCGTGATCGCCGGCATCGTACCAGCCGCCGGTTACGTCGAGCGCATAGCCGCAGCCCGGCCATTCGCTCCCGCGCTCGTCGCGGCCGGCGAAGCATTTCGCGACTTCTCTCGGATGCCCCGCCGGGCGCGCCCATGCGGCGCCGACCAGCCGCGCGTCGATCGGCACGCCGGCGCGCTGATGATAGAAGAAGGCGAGCGCATCCTTCGCCAGCGACGCGTAAATGCCGTCGCGAATCGCGAACGGGTCGCTCCTCGACCCCCCGACCACGAGGCGATAGCCCTCCCCCGGCAAGCGGACATCGCTGAAGTCGATCCGCTGCACCTCGGCGCCCGATGCCGCATCGGGGCCAAAGACCCGCGCCTTGCCGCGCTTTACTTCGCGCCCGCCCGCATCGACCAGCACCCATTCGAGCGGCGCCGAACCGCCCCATACGATCGCGGTCTTGGTGTCGCCGGGCGTGAAGCCGATCTGGTTGAGATGGATCGGCAGCGGCGGCGGGATCGCCACAGCCGAACCGGCGAGGAGCGCGACAGCAACGGCGAGGATCGGGCGCATCGGCGTCACTGTTTCTCGGTCCCCGCGAACACTCCGAACACCGAGCCGACAAAGCCGCCCGCGGCCTTGGTGGTCAGCGCATCGGTGGTGAGCTCGGTCAGCGGCCGCCACGCCATCATCGGTAGATCGGGACTGCCCAGCACGCGCGCATAGGAAAAAGCATAGCGATTGCCGCGCACTTCGATGCGCAGAGCCAACGGATTGCCAGGCGCGATGCCGAAAGTTCCGGCATCGAGCGTGGTCACCGTCTCGCCCGCCGCGGGCGTGCCGGGTCCCTCGCGACGGTCGACCGCCACCACCAGCCTGCCTTCGATCTGCTTGAGCCCGAGGAAGAGCCAATAATCGTCGTTCTGGAGCACGGCGATCCCGGCGCGATCGCCATTCTTGCCGGGCGTGAAGTGGACCACCGTCTCGACGGTCGCGTCGCGATGCTGCTGGCGCCGGGCAAGGAAGGACGGGTTGCCATTGTCGCCGAGCCCGACGGCCCGCGCCTGGACCCGCAGCGTGCCATCTGCCAGCGTGAACCAGCTGCTCCGCGGATTGCGCAGCATCATCCAGTATGGCGGCAGTTTCGCGCCGTCGAAATCGTCACGCACGGTGAATCCGCCATTGGTCGGGAACGGAGGGGCGGGCTGTGCCGGCAGCGCGGGACGCGGATGGGTCCACGGGATCGCCTGCCCCGGATCGGTGATCCGCGGCCAGCCATTCTCCCAGCGTACCGGCATCAGGAAGGTCTCGCGCCCGGTCGAGTAGAAATCGTCGGCATAGGGCCGCACTGCGAGGAAGGTCGCCCACCATTGACCGTCGGGTGTGGTGACGAGCTGCGCGTGTCCCGCCGAAGTGATCGGATTCGCGCGGTCGCGTGGCAGATCACGCTGGGTGAGGATCGGATTGTCCGGGCTGGCTTCGTACGGTCCGGTGACGCTCTTCGAGCGCAGGATGACCTGGCTGTGCCCCTCGGCGGTGCCGCCCTCGGCGCAGCTGAGATAGTAATAGCCGTCCTTCTTGAAGATGTGCGGTCCCTCGATCCAGATCGGCTGCTTCGCGAAGTCGACGCCGCCGTTCACCAGCACCGTCCGGGGGCCGATCGTCCTGAGCGCCTTGAGGTCGAACTCCTGAATCCAGATTGCACGATGGCCCTGATATTGCGGCGTGCCTTCGGGCGGTCCGTTGTTGAGGATCCACGTCCGGCCGTCGGTATCGAAGAAAAGCGAGGGGTCGATCCCCCCTTCGAGATCGGGCAACCATGTCGGATCCGACCACGGCCCCGCCGGATTTCTCGCGGTGACCACGAAATTGCCGCCGCAATCGACACAGGTGTTGAGGATGTAGAAAGTCCCTGCCTTCGCCTGGATCGTCGGCGCGAACACGCCGCGCGACAGTCCGAGCTGCTTGAAATCGAGCTGGTCCGGCCGGTCGATCGCATTGCCGATCTGGGCCCAGCTGACGAGATCGCGGCTGTGGAATATCGGGATCCCCGGGAAATAGCCGAAGGTCGAGGTGACGAGATAGAAATCCTTGCCTACGCGGGTGACGCTCGGGTCGGGATAGAAGCCCTGCAGGACCGGATTGCGATACTGGTCGGGGCCCGGCGGATTGGCGCGGTCGACCGGGTCCTCGCCGCGATATTCGAACCAGTCGAAGCTCGCCACCGGCTGGGCGACGGCGGGGGTCGCGAGGAAGAGCGCGAGGGGGGCCAACGATTTCATGCCGCACAATTTTCCCGAATGAAGTCGCGGTGCTTCGGCATATAGTCGGCTGAATTGGCAATCGCCTCGCGGATATGCGCCAGCCGCGACCGTGTCTCATCGAGGCTCAACACTTCCGCCACCGGATCGAAACCCTGCGGCTGCATCAGCTGGCCATACATCACCGCAAACCAGCTGGTATCGTTGAACAATTCCTCATTCTCGCGAAATGCCCGGCCATGACTGCGGAATACCCGCATCTTCTCCGCCAACCGTTCCGGGATCTCCATCGTCCGGCAGCGGTCCCAGAAAGGCGAATCTGCGCGTTCGGTGGCGTGGTAATGGAGGATGATGAAGTCACGTATCTCCTCATAATCGGTCGCCATGATGCGATTGTAGCGGTCTATGTCTGCCTGATTGCAATGCTTGTCGGGAAACATCGTCAGGAAGCGTGAAAGCCCGCTCTGGATCAGCCAGATCGCCGTCGATTCGAGCGGCTCGATAAAGCCCCCCGCCAACCCCATCGCGACGCAATTCCTGATCCAGAACTTGTTGCGGTGCCCGGTCTTGAACGGGACGGTGCGCGGCTCCGCGAGCGGCTTGCCGTCCAGATTGGAAAGGAGGATCGCAGTCGCCTCGTCGTCGGACATATATTCCGAGCAGAAGACATGGCCGTTGCCGATGCGATGCTGGAGCGGGATGCGCCATTGCCAGCCGGCGGCGTGCGCGGTCGAGCGGGTATACGGCGTCCACTCGTCGACGCTCTCGCACGGCACTGCGATCGCCCGGTCGCACGGCAGATGGTGCGACCAGTCGGTAAACCCCGCCTGTAACGCCTTCTCGATGATCAACCCGCGAAAACCCGAGCAATCGACGAACAGATCGCCGTGGATCTCGCTCCCGTCCTCCATCACCACCGACTGGACGAAGCCGTCCTCGCCGCGCAGCTTCACATCGACGATCTTGCCCTCGCGCCGGACGACGCCGCGCTCCTCGGCATAGCCGCGCAGGAAGCGCGCATAGAGCCCCGCGTCGAAGTGAAAGGCATAGGGAATTTCGGAAAGCGGCGAATTCCCGGCGTCGATCGGCCGCATGAACTTGTTGCTTCGCGACGCCGTGGCCTGAAGCGACCAGGCATCGACATCGGGCGCCTCGCCCATCTGATGAAGCCGCAGGAAGAAGGCGTGGAACGACACGCCCTTCATGTCCACGCCATATTTGCCGAACGGGTGAAAATAGGTGTGTCCCTGCCGACCCCAATCGACGAACTGGATGCCCAGCTTGAAGCTGCCCCTTGTCGCCCGCATGAATGCGTTCTCGTCGATACCGAGCATCCGGTTGAAGGTCGCCATTTGCGGGATGGTCGCCTCGCCCACCCCGATGATGCCGATATCGTCCGATTCGATCAGCGTGACCTGTGCGTAATCGGGGCCGAGGATGCGGGCGAAGGTCGCGGCGCTCATCCAGCCGGCGGTGCCGCCGCCGACGATGACGATGTTGCGGATGCGATTGTCGGTCATGCGGTTCCCCGGGCAGGACAATGGCGCGCCAGATATGCCGCATGATCGGGCATCGCCTCGGCGGCGCGGTGGAAAGTCGAGCGGATTCGTTCGAGCATCGCGGCGAGCTGATCCATATCGAGCGCGTCGGCGAGCGGATCCCAGCCGGCCGGGGTGATCCCCTGCCCCAACATCACGGCGATCCAGCTCGTCTCGGCGAACAATTCGTCGTCGCGCCGGAATACGCGGCCACGGTTGCGGAACAGCGCGATGCGGCGGGTCAGGCTTTCGGGCACCGCCATCTCGCGGACCTGCCGCCACAAGGGCTCGTCGCGCCCGTTCGCCTTGTAATGAAGGATGACGAAGTCGCGGACCTGCTCATATTGGACGCGCGTGAAATCATTGTAGCTGTCGCGCTCGGCCGCGCCCCAGCCTTGGTCGGGAAACAAGGCGAGCAGCCGCGAGATGCCTGCCTGGATCAAATGGATGCTGGTCGATTCGAGCGGCTCGAGAAACCCGCCCGACAGCCCGATCGCGACGCAGTTGCGGTTCCACGCCAGCTTCCGCCGCCCGGCGGTGAAGCGCAATTGCCGCGGATCGCCCAAGGGTTCGCCGTCGAGATTGGCGAGCAGGGTTGCTGCCGCCTCGTCGTCCGAGACATGCGCGCTCGAATAGACATGGCCGTTCCCGGTGCGGTGCTGGAGCGGGATCCGCCACTGCCATCCTGCGGTACGCGCGGTCGCGCGCGTATACGGCGCTAGCGGCGACGCGCTGACCGTCGGAACCGCGAGCGCTCGGTCGCACGGCAGCCAATGCGTCCATTCCTCATAGCCGGTGTGGAGCGCCTCCTCGATCAGCAACCCGCGAAAACCGGAGCAGTCGACGAACAATTCCCCCTCGATCCGCGTCCCGTCCTCGAGCGTCACCGCTTCGATGAAACCGTCCGCGCCGCGCAGCACGACCTGCGTGATCCTGCCCTCGCGCCGGACCACGCCCCGCGCCTCGGCGTAGCCGCGCAGATAGCAAGCGTAGAGCGAAGCGTCGAAATGATAAGCCTGAACCAGCCGCGAAAGCGGCGACGCAGGATTACCATCGGGCGCCGCGTAGCGGTTCAGCCGCGCCGCAAGCGCGCAAAGGCTATAGTCGTCGAGCACGCCCGCCCGCCCTGCTGCATGGAGCCTGCGCCAAACCTGATGGAATTTCACCGCTTCGATATCGAAGCCATATTCCCCGAACGGATGAAGATAGCGGTGGCCGGCGGCGTTCCAGTCGACGAACTCGATCCCGAGCTTCATCGATCCCTGCGTGTGGGCGAGGAAATCATTCTCGTCGATTCCGAGCATCGCATTGAAGGTGCGGATCGGCGGAATCGTCGCCTCGCCGACGCCAACGGTGCCGATCGCCTCCGATTCGACCAAGGTAATCTGAACCCCGGCGCGTGCCATTCGCGCCAGTGCCGACGCGGTCATCCAGCCCGCCGTGCCGCCACCGACGATGACGACGCTCCGAATCGGGCCGCTCATCGACCTTTCTGACGCCATCGCAACAAATTCAGCATCTTCCCCTCTCCGCGATGTTAGCGCTCCCACATTCTGGGCGCTTCATGCGTCCGGTGAGACCATTCCTCGTTGCATCGCAGCAAAAGCGTTGCAAAATCAGCACATAAGCGCGGCCGTGTCACTATGTGTCTTGATCTTTGCTACGAACCTATTCTACCCATGTCACATAACTACAACAATTCGCGCCAGCAAATGGTAGCGCTAACACGGGAGGGGGACGCTTGATGCGCAAGCAGCACGCTATTCATGCATCTGAAAATGCCGCGAAAATTGGGTCGGGAATGCTTCGGGCGGGCGTGTCCGCCGCGGCTTTGTGCCTGTTCGGGGCAGGTTCGGCCTGGGCGCAGACCGAGGCTTCGCCGCTGGCCATGCCGCCTGCCGCCCAAGATACCGGCGACGCGGCGGTCCAGGAGACACCGGCCGGCGACGAAATCGTCGTTCAGGGCTATCGCCAGTCGCTGCAGAGCGCGCAGCAGCTCAAGCGCAATTCGGACGTGATCGTCGACTCGGTCACCGCCGAAGACATCGGCGCCCTTCCTGACCGATCGGTCACCGAGACGCTCCAGCGCATTCCGGGCGTCGCGATCAATCGCTTCGCCGCCGGCGTCGATCCCGATCACTTCTCGGTCGAAGGATCGGGCGTGGTGGTGCGCGGCCTCACTTATGTCCGCTCGGAGTTCAACGGCCGCGAGGCGTTCAGCGCCAATAACGGGCGCTCGCTGAGTTTCGCCGATGTGCCCTCAGAGCTGATGGGCGGCGTCGACGTGTTCAAGTCGCCCTCGGCCGATCGCATCGAGGGCGGCATCGCCGGCGTGGTCAATCTACGCACGCGCACGCCGTTCGACGCGAAGGGATTCGTCCTCGCCGCCTCGGCGGAGATGAATTATGGCGACTTCCAGAAGGAGCCCAGCGCCAACCTCAACGCTATCATCAGCAATCGCTGGGATACGGGGATCGGCGAGATCGGCTTCCTCGCCAGTGCGTCTTATTCGAACCTCAAGAGCCGCGCCGATCGCCTGCAGGTGTCGAGCTTCCGCATTCGCAACCTGTATTCCGACGGCGACGTCGTCCAGAACCCGGGGGCGACGCCGGCAGGCCGCGTGCTTTTCCCGCGCGGCGCGGTGCTCGGCAGCCAGGAATTCGACCGCACCCGTTACGGCTATTCGGCCGCCGCGCAGTGGCGCAGCAGCGACGGCTCGATGGAAGCGGTGTTCCAGTTCCTGCGCTCCGACGCGCGGCAGGCATGGAGCGAGCATACGGTCGAGATCGCGACCGACAACGTCACCAACAATGGTGACTCGCGCCGGGTGCCCGGCACGACGCTGGAATTCGACGAAGACGGACTGTTCGCCAGCGGCACGATCACCGGCATTACCGGCTGGCGCGCCGATCAGAATACGCCCGGCGACGCGCGCACGCCCATGATGGGTCTGCAGAGCAACAATATCGCGCGCTACCATGACGAGAGACTCGTCACCGACGATTACGGCTTCAACTTCAAATGGGACGTCAACGAGCGGCTGAACCTGTCGCTCGACTATCAGCATGTCGATTCGACCACCTACGTCGCCGACCACACGCTGTGGAACTCGACTTATCAGAATGCGTCGATCCAGCTGCGCGGCAGCGATTATCCGATCGTGCAGTTTCTGCCGCCGCAAGTTTGCTCGGGGCCGGCGGCCAACTCGCAAAATCCGCCCGACACCGATCCTGCAAACAACACCGACTGCGCAGGCTTCGGCGCGCGCGCAGGGGCCTCGACGGTTCCGGGATCGCAGTTCTCCCCATCCTATTTTACCGCCGGGCACACCAGCTTTACCGATCCGTTCAACAGCTTCCCGCGCGCCGCGATGGATCATATCGAGGACAGCAACGGCAATTCGGATGCTGCGCGGCTCGATCTCGAATATGCCTTTCCCGAGAGCGGCTTCCTCAAATCGATCAAGGCCGGCGTCCGCTACGCCGATCGCGACCAGACGGCACGCTTCTCGACCTACAATTGGGGTGTGATCACCGAGCAATGGGGCAGCGGCGGGCCGGTATGGCTCGACGATCCGGTCGACGGCATCTCCGGCGGAACGGGTGGCACGCCGATCGGCATCGCGGCCAATGTGCCTTATTATTTCGACAATTTCTTTCAGGGCCAGGCCCCCAACCCGCTGGCGGGCCAGGGACGGCTGTTCTACGGCTCGAACATCATCAAGAATTACGACCAATATGCAGCCTATGCCACGGCGATTAACCGCGAGTGGCGTCCGCCGACCACGGCGTGCGGCGACGGCGTGGTGCGCAACGACGGCTGGAACCCGCTCGCCCAGCGTTGCGGCGTAGTTGCCGGCACGCCGTTCCTTCCCGGTGAAATCAATCCGATCCGGGAGACGAACAAGGCCGCCTATTTCATGGCGCGCTTCGACAGCGAGTTCGGCAACGGACTGCGCCTGAGCGGCAATGCGGGGGTTCGCTACACCAGGACCGATCGTACTGCGGGCGGCTTCCTGTCCTTCCCGCAACCGGGCACGCCGTTCGCGAGCGAAGCGGATTGCGCGGCCGTGCCGGCGGGCCAGAATCCGCCACCCTTCTGCACCTTCCCGGCCGCGACGCGGAATGCCGCCCGCGGTTTCCTCAATGGGGCGCTCATCCCCAACAACGTGAAGACCAGCTACGAATATTGGCTGCCGAGCGCGAACGTGAAGCTCGAAGTGGGCGGCGGGCTCCAGTTCCGCGCCGCCTATTTCAAAGGCGTCGCGCCGCCCGCCACCGGCCTGACCCGCAATTATTTCAACGTGAATCTGGCGCCGGTCCAGAACGTGGACGCGAACGGCAACGCGATCACGAACAGCTTCACGCTGCAGGGCACGATCACGGCGGGCAATCCCTATCTGAAGCCCACTACCGGCGACAATTTCGACCTGACCGCGGAATGGTATTTCTCGAGCGTCGGTCAGCTCACTGTATCGGCCTTCTACAAACGACTCCACAACGTGCTGACCAACAGCACGCTTCGCATCGACTTCACCAACAATAACGCGACCTTCCCGGCCGTCGTCACCACCCCGGTCAACGCTTCGGAAACCGGCAAGATCAAAGGCGTGGAAGTCGCCTATCAGCAAACCTTCGACTTTTTGCCGGGCGTGCTCAAGGGCCTCGGCCTGCAGGCCAATTACACCTATATCGATTCGTCGGGCGTGCCGCAGAGCACGCTTTCCGAAACGGATCCGGATGTGGGCGCTGGCCGTGTGACCACCGTGGACCTGGCGAGCCTGCCGCTGCAGGGTCTGTCGAAGCACAATGTCAACGTCACGCCCTTCCTCGACATCGGCCCGCTCTCGCTGCGCGCGACCTATTCGTGGCGGTCGGACTTCCTGCTGACCATCCGCGACGTGATCGTGCCCAACGACCCGATCATCAACAAGGCGACCGGTCAGCTCGACGCGTCGATCTTCTATGCGCTGTCGGACAATGTGAAGATCGGCATCCAGGGCTCGAACCTGCTCAACGAAGTGGTCAAGACCAGTGCGGTGGTCACCGGCCTCGACGGCGAGAACACCGAAGTGCCGCGCGGCTGGTACATGAACGACCGCCGCATCGCGGGTATCATGCGCTTCAGCTTCTGATCTCTCCCCAACACCCTGCCTTGGCGTCGCGGGTCTCCCTCGCGACGCCATTTTTTTCACTCTATCACTTGCGTGAGCGGGAAGAGGCGGGCCGAAGGTCCTGCGACGGTGTGCGCTATGGCGAGCCGGTCCGGAAAGGCTCTAGATACCTATCATGACCGCGCTCCTCTCTCCCATCCGCGAGATCGCCGCGCCCGACGTTGCCACCTTCCAGCGCGAAATCGTCGCCGGCTATGCGCCCGTCGTCATCCGCGGGCTGGTACGCGACTGGCCCGTAGTGGCGGCGGGCGGGGAATCGGTCGAGGCGATGGCGGCGCATCTGCTCCGCTTCGATCGTGGCGCCAGCGCGGAGGCGTTCGTCGGCGCGCCCGAAATCGGCGGGCGCTTCTTCTATTCGCCCGACCTGAAAGGATTCAATTTCGAGCGCCGCCGCGGCGGATTCGCGGAGTTGCTCCGCTATCTGCAGGGCGTGATCGGCAAGGAACCAGCGTCTTCGATCTATGCCGGGGCGCTCGAGACCGCCGAGACGCTCCCCGGATTCGCCGAGGCCAATCCCCTGCCTTTGCTCGCCGAAATCGACGCGCCGCCGCGGATCTGGCTGGGTACTCGCTCGATCATCAGTACCCATTTCGATGCATCGGACAATGTCGCCTGTGTCGCGGCAGGGCGGCGCCGCTTCACGCTCTTCCCGCCGGATCAGATCCACAATCTCTATGTCGGCCCGCTCGATCACACCGTCGCGGGGCAGCCGACGAGCATGGTCGCGCTGAACGCGCCGGATTTGGAACGCTTCCCGCGCTTCCGCGAAGCGCTGGCGGCGGCGCAGACGGCCGAGCTTGGGCCCGGCGACGCGATCTACATCCCGGCTTTGTGGTGGCATCAGGTCGAGGCGCTGGCGCCGTTCAATTGCCTCGTCAATTACTGGTGGAACGATTCCCCCGACGCCTCGGCGCGATTCGACGCGATGGTTCATGCGGTGCTGACCGTCAGCCATCTGCCGCCCGCGCGCCGTGACGCCTGGGCGGCGATGTTCGACACCTTCGTGTTCCAGCGCCACGGCGATCCCGCTGCGCATTTGCCCCCCGAGCGCCGCGGCGTCCTCGGCGCGCCGACCCGGCAGTTGCGCCAGTACATCAAGGCCTATCTGATGCGTGGGCTCGGCCGGCCCTAGTCCGTCGTCATCCCGGCGAGCCGGGATCTCGTGGCAGGGCGCCGCGCTCGCAGCCCGAGGCCCGGCGTTCGCCGAGGCAAGGCCGTCGCTACTTGCCGTTGCCGGGTGCGTAAGGTGTCTTGATCGCCTTGTACCAATCGAGATCATGCGCCGGGGCGGCATGGCCGGCGGGCAGCGGCCGCTTCGACACCGACTGGAAATAGGCGACCGACGCGTCGCGCCACCATTGCGCCTCGTCACGCTGGATCGCGAGGAAATCGCGCACCTCTGCCCAGCGCCTTTCGTCAACCTTGTCCTTCAGCCCGTCCCACTCCGCCTGCATCGTCTTCACCGCATCGACCCCCCGATCGTAGCGCGTGACGAGCTCGTCCCACAAAATGCGGCCCGAACGGGTGCGATAGTCCCACGGCAAATGGTGGAACCAGAGCAGGAATTGCTCGGGCACGCGTTTGCGGTCGCCGAAGATCGCTGCCACCGCCGGCGCATATTGGCCGACCGCATTCGTCCCCCGCGCGGTGCGATCGAAGCCGATCCCGGCGGCGTCGGCCTTGTGGTAGTAAACCGGGTTCCATTCGGGCCGCGCGAGGTCCGCAATCCACGGCCCCGGCCCATAATGATGTCCCGTCGCCATCAGATGCCCGAGCCCGAGCGGAGTCATGTAATCGACCACCGCTTCGCGCGAGCCCATCATCATTGCGACGATCGGCCCGGTCACCGCGGGATCGCTGCCCCATGTCATCGCCGCCCAGTCGCGCGCGACCGGTTCGGCCTTTGCTTCGGGATCCCAGGCGAAACGCCCGAACGCGTACCAGTTCGCCTGATCGAATTGCGATCCCGACCAGTTCAGATCGCTGCCGATATTGGCGACCCCCGCCATCCCCGTCGCCGCCTTTGCGTCGACCGGCGCTTCGAGCAGTTCGGCGACGGTGCTCCCCTTGTGCGGACGGAAGGTGTCGGCCTGCAGTGCTTCCTCCCACATCGTGCCGAGATAAGCCAGGTGGGTCGCGAAGCCGAGATATTCCTTGGTGATCTGGAATTCCATCATCAGCGGCGTTTTGGGCATCGCGCCGAACAGCGGATGGAATGGCTCGCGCGGCTGGAAGTCGATCGCGCCGTTCTTGACCTGGACCAGCACGTTGTCGCGGAACTTGCCGTCCAGCGGGTGGAACTCGGCATAGGCCTGCTTGTGCCGATCGTCCGGATTCTCCGCGGCATAGACGAACGCCCGCCACATCAGCGTGCCATTATGCGGCGCCAGCGCATCGGCGAGCATGTTGGCGCCCTCGGCATGGCTGCGCTTGTAGTCCGACGGCCCCGGCTGCCCTTCCGAATTGGCCTTGACGAGGAATCCGCCAAAATCAGGGATCACCCGGTAAATCTCGTCGACCTTGGCCTTCCACCAGCCGGCTACCTGCGGATCGAGCGGATCGGCGGTCTTGAGCCCGCCCAATTCGATCGGCGCCGAGAAACGCGCGGTCAGATAGACCCGGATCCCGTACGGCCGGAATATCTCAGCCAGTGCCTTGACCTTGGCCAGCCATTCGGGCCGCAGCGCATCGGCATTGGCATTGACGTTGGTCAGCACCGTGCCGTTGATCCCGATCGAGGCGTTCGCTCGCGCGTAATCCACGTAGCGCGGGTCCTTGTAGCCCGGCAGTTTCTGCCAGTCCCAGATCGACTCCCCGGCATAGCCGCGCTCGACATAGCGATCGAGATTGTCCCAATGGTTGAGCACGCGCAGCTTGAGCTTCGGCGCCTCGGAAATGTCGAGATTGTCGATCGGCTGGCGCATCTGCATCAGCTTCAGGAAGCGGAACACCCCGTAGAGCACGCCGACATCGCCATTGGCCGCGATCACCGTGACCTGCTTGCCCTGAATCGTCGCACTACGGATCAGGTAGCCCTCGGGCCCGAGCTGCGTGAGCGGCAGCCCCAGCGGCGCGATCAGCGGCGACGTCCCCGTGCCCAGCACCACCGCGCCGTCGCCCATCACCGTTTCGCGCCACACCGGATCATAGCCGAGCATGCCCTCGACGCCACGCCGCAGCTCGTTGGCGGCCGCTATCACCGTGGGACGCGCAGCGACGGTATAGTGCGTCACCCGCGCCGCGTAGCGCTCCTGCCAAGGCGCTTCGACCGGGCGGTAGCGCAACCACAGGTCGTAGCCCGTCTCCGCGCGAGCGCCCGGCGGCAGCGCGAGGCTCAACACCAATATCAGAAAAGCAAGCAAACGACGCATTTTGATCCTCTCGTGCACCCGGTCTCACGCCGTGCGTTGACAAGTCGATAGCAGCTTGTTCATGGTAGCGCTACCAGACACCGCGCGCCCGACGCGCACAAGCAGGAGAGCCAAATGGGTGCGCAACGCGCCGAGATCGTTTCCGCGCGCGTGATCGTCACTTGCCCCGGCCGCAATTTCGTCACCCTTCGCATCGAGACCCGCGACGGCGTATACGGCTTGGGCGATGCGACGCTCAACGGCCGCGAGCTGGCGGTGGCGAGCTATCTCACGGACCATGTCATCCCTTGCCTGATCGGCCGCGATGCGCACCGTATCGAGGACATTTGGCAATATCTCTACAAGGGGGCCTATTGGCGACGCGGCCCGGTGACGATGAGCGCCATCTCGGCCGTCGATACCGCGCTCTGGGACATCAAGGGCAAGATCGCGGGCCTGCCGGTCTATCAATTGCTCGGTGGCGCCAGCCGCGAAGGCTGTATGGTCTATGGCCACGCCAATGGCGCGACGATCGAGGAGACGATCGAACGCGCGATCGAACATCGCGAGCGGGGCTATAAGGCGATCCGCCTTCAGTCGGGCGTCCCTGGCCTCAACGCGACCTATGGTGTGGCGAAGCCCGGCGAGCGTTACGAGCCCGCCGACGGTGCGCTCCCCAAGGAAAGCCTGTGGTCGACCGAGAAATATCTCCGCTCGGTCGCGCCCCTGTTCGAGAAGGCGCGCGACGCGCTCGGCTGGGACATGCATCTGCTTCACGACGTCCACCACCGCCTGACCCCGATCGAGGCCGGCCGGCTCGGCAAGGAACTCGAGCCCTTCCGCCCCTTCTGGCTCGAGGATCCCACTCCGGCCGAGAACCAGGCGGGCTTCCGGCTGATCCGTCAGCACACCACCACCCCGCTCGCGGTCGGCGAGATCTTCAATTCGATCTGGGACGCCAAGCAGCTGATCGAGGAGCAACTGATCGATTATGTCCGCGCGACGATCGTCCATGCCGGCGGTCTCACGCATGTCCGCCGGATCGCTGCGCTCGCCGACCTCCATCAGATCCGTACCGGTTGCCACGGCGCCACCGATCTTTCGCCGATCACGATGGCCGCGGCGCTCCATTTCGGCCTGTCGGTGCCCAATTTCGGGATCCAGGAGCTCATGCCGCACACCGCGGAAACCGACGCCGTCTTCCCCCACGCCTATCGCTTCGCCGACGGGACGATGCATCCGGGCGACGCGCCGGGGCTCGGGGTCGAGATCGATGAGACGCTCGCCGCCCGCTACGAATATAAGCGCGCCTATCTCCCTGTCGCGCGGCTCGAAGACGGCACGGTCTTCAACTGGTGAGGAGACGGAAATGACGCGACTGACCCGCCGCGAAATGCTCGCAGCCGCTGCGGCCTGCGCGGCCGCTGGCCCCGCCTTCGCCACGGACGGGTCCTCGCTCAACGCGCTCGCCAAAGCCAAAGGCATGCGCTTCGGCTCGTGCGTCGCATGGAGCGCGCCCGGCGCCGACGCCGGCTCCTTCGCCAACCCCACCTACGCCGCGCTCCTCGAGCGCGAATGCGGCATCCTCGTCCCCGAGAACGAGTTCAAATGGCAGCGGCTGCGCCCCGATCCGGTCAGGTTCGACGTCAGCCGCTTCGCCGATATTCTGGATTATGCCGAGGCCAAGGACATGGCGATGCGCGGCCACACCTTGCTTTGGCACAAGGCGCAATATTTCCCCAAATGGCTGAACAGCTATGATTTCGGGCCGAAGCCGCGCGCCAGAGCCGAAACGCTGCTCACCGACCATATCCGCACCCTCTGCCGCCGCTATGGTGATCGGGTCCGGAGTTTCGACGTGGTCAACGAGACGATCGACGAGAAGACCGGCCTCCAGCGCGAGACCTCGCTTTCGAAGGCGTTCGGCGACGCCGATGCGATGGTCGATTTCGCCTTCCACACCGCGCGCGAGCACGCACCCAAGGCCGAACTCGTCTACAACGATTATATGAGCTGCGAGCCCGGCAACGAGAAGCACCGCGCCGGCGTGCTCAAATTGCTCGAGGGCTTCCGTAAGCGCGGCGTCCCCGTCGACGCGCTCGGCGTCCAGTCCCACATCGGCGTTTATGGCGATCCAGGGCAGACGGCGGCACGCCAGGAAGCCGAATGGCGGAGCTTCCTCGATCAGGTGGTCGCGATGGGCTATAAATTGCTGATCACCGAGTTCGACGTCAACGACCGGGACCTGCCCAGCGATGCCAAGGTTCGCGACGCCGCTGTCGCCGCCTATGCCGACGCCTATCTCTCGATCCTGTTCGACTATCCGCAGCTCGAGGACGTACTGGTCTGGGGAATGTGCGACAAATATGGCTGGCTCAATGGCTTCAGCCCGCGCGCCGACGGCAGCATCAAGCGCGCCACGCCGTATGATGCGACATTCCGGCCCAAGCCGCTCCGCGAAGTCTTCGCGCGCCGTTTCGCCGCGGCAGCGGCGCGGCCGGCCCGACGAGCTGCCCGATAGCCCCGGCAAAATTCGCAATTGTCGGCTACCGTTCAGAAAAGCGGTGCTAGCCCGGCGAAGCGCCAGTAAGGGGAGCGCCAGGGAGAGCCGGTAATGGCTGCGGTGGCTGCAACGGGAAATGATTCGCCGGAGGTGCTGCTCGAACAGGGCGGGCTGGACGCATCCGCTCTCCACCGCTTCACCGACAGCATCGTCTCCAGCCATGCCGCCGCTCCGATCGGCGACGGTGCGGCCTTTCTCGCCCGGATCGAGCGTTTGGCGACCGGAGAGAAGCAGCGCCGCGAATGGTCGCGCCAGCTGCCGCATCTCGAGCGCAGGAGCCGGGCGCACCGCTTGCGGCGGCTGCCCGGCGGCGACCAGGACATATTGTTCGATCTCGCCGCGCATCTGATCGCAATGTTGCGGCACGGCCGCGCGGCCGAAGCCAATATCGTCGCCAATCGCTATCTCGACGTGGCGCCGCAGGGCGCTACCGGCTGGGCGACTTTGCCCCTGTTCCTGTCGCTGCACGCCGCCGAAGCCGGCGATGCGGCGCTCGCCGACGCCGTGCTCGCCCCCGCCCCGTCCCGCCTCGTCGTGATCGGCGGCCTGTCCGGCACCGGCAAATCGACGCTCGCCCGCTTGCTCGGGGCGCGGCTGGGCCGCGGCGCCGGCGCGCGGGTGCTGCGTTCCGACGTGTTCCGCAAGCGCCTCGCCGGGCTCGCGCCGGAAACCCGGCTGCCACCCGCGCATTACACACGGCACAGCGACGAGGAGACTTATGAGGCATTGTTCGAATCGGCCTACGACCATCTCGCCTGCGGCGGCGCGGTGATCCTCGACGCGGTCTTCATGAGCCGCAGCGAACGCGACGTCGCAGAGGCGATCGCCTTTCGCATCAACGTGCCGTTCACCGGGATCTGGCTCGAAGCGCCCGAGCGCGACCGGATCGCCCGGGTCGGCGCGCGCAACGACGACGCTTCGGATGCCACGCCGGAGGTGGTCCGCGAGCAATCTCGGCTGTCGGTGGGCGAACTTGCCGGCTGGCACCGGATGCGGGTGAATCGCCCGCTCGACCTCATCGTTCCTGCTGCACGCGCCGTGCTCGAACGGCGGCGCTGATGGCGAGGATCGCCACGCTGACTCTCAATCCTGCGCTCGATCTGTCGACCAGCACTGACAAGGTTCGCCCGACGCACAAATTGCGCTGCGCCGAGCCCCGCCTCGAACCTGGCGGCGGCGGGATCAACGTGGCACGCGTAGCCCATGCTCTTGGCGGCGAGGTCATTGCGGTCTTTCCTTGCGGCGGCCCCACAGGCGCGACCTTCGAAAAGCTGCTGCGCGACACTGGCGTGCCGATCGCGCCGGTGCCGATCGCCGGCGCGACGCGCGAGAGCTTCACCGTCGATGAGAGCGATAGCGGCGAGCAATATCGCTTCGTCCTCCCGGGCCCGACGCTCGCCGAGGCCGAGATCGAAGAACTCCTGCAGACCGTGATCGGCATGGAGGGGCCGCCTGCTTATGTCGTGGCGAGCGGAAGCCTGCCGCCGGGATGCGATCCCGCGATCTTCCACAAATTGTGCGGACTGTGCGGAAAGATCGGCGCGCGGCTGGTGGTCGATACTTCCGGCCCGGCGCTCGCCGCGCTGGAGGGCGGCTGCGCGTGGCTGATCAAGCCCAGCCTGCGCGAAGTGCAGGAGCTGGTCGGCCGCGATCTCGCCAGCGAAGCCGATGAATGCGCCGCCGCGCGCGAATTGCGCGATCGTGGGTTCGCCGAAGTGGTGGTGGTCTCGCTCGCCGAACGCGGCGCACTGTTGGTCGCCCAGGAGACCGAACTGCGCATGCCCGCGATCGAAGTTCCCGCCGGCAGCGCGGTCGGTGCGGGCGATTCGATGGTCGCCGGGCTCACTCTGGCGCTTGCAGCCGACAAGAGCCTCGAAGAAGCCCTGCGCTATGGAATTGCCGCTGGCGCCGCGGCCTTGATCACCCCCGGCAGCGAGCTGGCACGCCGCGAGGACGTCGAGCGACTCTACTCGGCGGCCTTGGCGAGGGGCTCGGAGCAGAACAGGTCGTGAAGCGATTCGAGCATGCGCTTCGCTTCGGGGCTCGCCAGCGAATAGAAAATCATCTGGCCGGCGCGGCGTGCAGCGACCATCCCCTCGCGGCGGAGCAAGGCGAGTTGCTGCGACACGGCAGTGTCGCGCGCGCCGGTGAGCCTCGCCAGCTCGCCGACGGACTTCTCGCCGTCCCATAAATGGCACAACAGCAACAGGCGGCTACGACCGGACAGTGCTTTCAGGAACAACGACGCGCGGTCGATTTCGGCAATCATTTGGTCTTTCACGGCGCGCACCGCTATGCCGGTAATGCGTTCGTTGCAACCGCTATGAGGCGGAATCGGAACGGATTTTAACAAGAAATCGCTGTTGCATGAAACGCAACCGCTGCGCCGCAGGGGTTGGAAAGCGCTCCGGCAGTCCCCAATTTCGTCGGCCCACTCCGAGACAATCGTGCCCCCTCCGCTCTCCGCTCCTGACCTGTTCGGCGCTCCCGCGCTTCCCGGTCTCGCTTATCGCGAGGCGATCGTCACGCCCGAGGAGGAGCTTCGGCTGATCGCCGCGATCGATGGCCTCGAACTACGTCCGTTCCGGTTTCAGGGATGGCTCGGCAAGCGCCTGACCACCAGCTTCGGCTGGCGCTACGATTTCGACGACGCCAGCTTCACGCAGGGAATGCCGCTCCCCGACTGGCTGCTCCCGACTCGCGACAGGGCCGCGACCTTCGCCGGCCTCGTGCCCGGCGATCTCGAACATGCGCTGCTGATCCGCTACGATCCCGGCGCTGGGATCGGCTGGCACAGAGATCGCCCGGTGTTCGAGCATGTGATCGGCATCTCGCTGGGCAGCCCCACGACGATGCGCTTCCGCAAGCGGCGGCCCGGCGGGTTCGATCGCTTCGCCGCGCCGCTGGCCCCGCGCTCGATCTATCATCTCTCGGGCGAGGCGCGGCACCAATGGGAGCACAGCATCGCGCCGATGGAGGTGCCGCGCTGGTCGATCACCTTCCGCAGCCTTTCCGACAAGGGCCGCACGCTCAATTCTGGGTCCTGATCGTCATCGCGGCGCCACCGCCCGCGAGTACGCCGAGCGCGAGGATCAGCAGCCACGTGGCATAGCCCGCTTTGTCGGGACTGAGCGCCAGCGCGAGCAAAGGCGCGACCATCGCTGGCAGCGTATTGGTGAGGTTGAGGATCCCCAGGTCGCGCCCGCGATGTTGCGGCGAGGGCAACAATTGCATCGCCAGTGCCGATTGCAGCGCGAGGAACACCGACATCCCCGAGGTCGCGGCGCCGAAGCCGAGCGCCGCCACCGCCCAGTTCGGCGCTGCGGCCATGATCGCGAGTCCCGCCGCCATCACCAGCGCCGCCGCCGCGAGGAAAGGCTTGCGCCGCATCGTCAGGTCCGACAGCCGCCCCGCCGCGATCGTCAGCAGCAAGGCGATGATCGTCACCCCTGCGAAGATGGTTGCGACGCCTTCGCTCGCCGCCTCGGCATGATGCTTGTCGGGGATCTTCTGGCCCAGCACCGCGAGGAAGTAGAACAGCCCATAGGTCGACAGCCCGTTGCCGGCGATCTGGACGAGCATCCGCGCGATCCAGATCCGCGCGAAATCAGCACGGCGACGCACGCGCAATTCCGCCGGCGGCTCGGGAAGCGGGTCGCGACGCTCGCTAATGAATAGCAATAGCGGAAAAACGAGGATGGCGATGACTGCGCAAAGCAGAGTGTAGCGCATCCCCTCGGATCCGAGCGCGTGAAGCGTCACGCCGACAGCGACGAGCGAGGAAAACGGATGCGCCGCGCCGATCAGACCGGCTACGAGCCCCTTCTGCGCGTCGGGGATTTCATCCGCCATGATCGCCCCGACGGGCGCGAACATCATGTTGATCGCGATTTGCAGCAAGCCCACCGCCACGAGCATCGATGCCCCGTCCTCGCTCCAGTGGAACAGCGCATAGGCAAGGACCAGCAAGGCGAGCCCGGCGAGGATCCACGGGCGCCTGGTGCCGCGCATACGATAGGTCCGGTCACTGAGCGCGCCGAAGATCAGATTGGCGACGCTCGCCATTGCCGCGCCGCCCAGAGCCGCCGCGCTGAGCAGTGCGACGCGGTGCTCGGGGTCGGCGACCGCAGTGACCTTGAGCGGCAGCAGCACCGAGACGAACGGAATGAAGCTGACGAAAAGCCCCGCATACGCAAGTGCATAGAGCAGGATGAAGCCGCGGCCGGGCGAGGTGAAATGCATGGACGCGCGAGCATCGTCGCGCCCTTGCGCCGAGTCAACGCGGCGGCGCGGTCGAATCGCGGACGATGAAATCGAACGGCAGCAGGTGCCGGCTATTGCCGTCGAGGCTCTTGGCCTTGGCCTCGATCAGCAGGTCGGCGGCCTTGGCGGTCATCTCCGCGATCGGCTGGCGGATCGCGGTTAGCGAAGGTACGCTCATCCGCACCGTCGGCGTATCGTCGAAGCTGACGATCGACAAATCCCGCGGGACCGACAGGCCGAGCGGCGCGGCGGCGTGGAGCACCCCCAGCGCCATCTCGTCGCTGCTCGCCAGGATCGCGCTGGGCGGCTGATCGAGCCGCGCCAACGCTGTCATCGCGCGCGTGCCGGCTTCGTAGGTGAAGTCGCCGGGCTGAAGATATTCCGGGCGCACCGCGAGGCTCCTGCTCTCCATAGCGCCGCGGAAGCCGCGCAGGCGATCGCCGCTGATCGCATATTCGGGATGCCCCTCGACATAGGCGATGCGGGTATGGCCCTGGTCCAGAAGATATTTGGTCGCCGCCCGCGCCGCGGCCTCATCGTCCATATAGACCGCGCACCCCTCGCCTTCGCGGCGCGAGCCAAGCCGGGCGAAGATCAGTCCATTGCGATGGAGCAACTGGGTGATCCGCTCGTCGTCGCTGTGCGGCGGAGTCAGGATCACCCCGTCGGGATGCAGCGCCGAGAGCGCCGCCTGGACCTGCGCCTCGAGCTGGTCCGAATGCGAATCGACCAATTCGAACAGCATGCGATAGCCATGCTCGGCGCATTTGAGCATGCCGCCATACAGCATCTGATCGACCCAGTCGTTGCCGCGCCGCGACTGCCAGCCATCGAGAGTCGGACGGCGATCGTTGAAGGCGAGGATCAGATAGGAACGCGACCCTCCCAGCCGCCGCGCGGCGAGGCTCGGGACATAGCCGAGCTTGTTGACAGCGTTCATCACCCGCTCGCGCATCGCCGGCGTGACGTTTGGGCCGTCGTTGATCACGCGCGACACCGTCTGGAACGAGACTCCCGCCTCGGCCGCGACGTGCTTGATCGTGATCGCGCCTTTCTTCTGCATCAGCGGACCGGATTGCCGAGATCGACCGCGTCGGCGCGGCAATGCGCGTCGATGAATTCCTGATGGGTCGGCAAGGTGGCCGCGACCTGCGCCAGCTGCGCACGCACCTGACCCATTCCCTCGAACAGCCACGCCTCGTCGATACGATCGACCAGCGGGTGGTACGTCGCAGGATGGATTCCCATACCCTCGAGCACCGAATGCCAGCTGACCGCGCGGAACAGCTCGTCATGGCCTTCGCGCAGCACGCCATTGGCGCGAAACAGCTCGATCCGCTCGTGCAGGCTGTCGGGCAATTTCATGTCGCGGCATTTGCGCCAGAACGGCGTGTCGTCGCGCTGCGTCGCGGCGTAGTGCAGAACGATGAAGTCGCGGATCTCGACATAATCCGCAGCCATGCGGCGATTATATTCCGCCGCGAGGCGCGGATCGCAATTCCGGTCGGGCAGATAGCGGAAGAAGAAGTCCATGCCGCGATAGACGAGATGGATCGCCGTCGATTCGAGCGGTTCGATGAACCCCGAGGCGAGCCCGAGCGACAGCACGTTCCTGTGCCAGATCTTGTCGCGCATGCCGGTCTTGAACGGCACCACCATCGGCCCTGCAACCACTTCGCCTTCGACCTGATCGAGCAGGCCCCGGGTCGCCTCCTCGTCGGACAGGAACTCGCTGCAAAAGACGTGACCGTTGCCGGTGCGGTGCTGGAGCGGAATGCGCCAGCGCCAGCCAAAATCCTGCGCCTGGGCCAGCGTGTAAGGCCGCGGCGGGCCGACATTCTGCGTCTGCGCGGCGATAGCGCGGTCGCAGAACAGCCATTCGGACCAATCCTCATAGCCCACACCGAGCGCCTTCTCGATCAACAGCGCGCGAAAGCCCGAGCAATCGATGAAAAAGTCGGCGGCGACTTCGCGACCGTCCTTGAGCACCAAGGTCTCGACGAAACCGCGATCGTCGAGCCGCACGTCGCCGACGATGCCTTCGGTGCGCTTCACGCCCCGCTCCTCGGCATGGGCGCGGAGAAACCGGGCGACCCGCTTCGCGTCGACGTGGAGCGCATAGGCAGCGCCGCCGATCGGCGTCTTCTGCGCCTTGAACGGCAGCATGAACCGCCCTTCGCGCGCCATTGCCGCAGCTGGCGCGAAGTCCATCAGCTCGAAGGGCTGCCCGGCCTTCCGCGCCTTGAGCCAGCATTGATAGAATTCGCTGAGCTCGACTTGCTGACCGATCGAACCGAACGGATGGAAATAGCGCTCGCCCTTGCGGTGCCAGTCCTCGAATTCGATGCCGAGCTTGAAGCTGGCCTGCGTCGCGCGGACGAAATCCTGTTCGTTGATGTCGAGCCTCGCGATCAGCTCCATGAAAGGCGGGATGGTCGATTCGCCGACGCCGATCGTTCCGATATCGTCGCTCTCGACCAGTTCGATTTCGAACAATTTGCCCTTGAAATGGTGCGCCATCACCGCCGCGGCGATCCACCCGGCGGTGCCGCCGCCGACGATGCAGACTTTGCGGAGCGCGTCGGCTGCTCTCATGCTGCCCTTCCTTCCGCGGCCGCGGCGTCCATGATCTCGAGGAATTCCTGATGCATCGGAGTGTCGGCGACGGTCTCGCGGAGCGAACGGCGCATCGCCGCCAGCGAGCGAGCGAGTTGATCGGGTGCGACTGCGGCGGCCGCGGGATCGATACGGTGTGGCAGATTCTCGAAGCCGGCATAGATTGCGAGCCAGCTGGCGGGCGAGAACATTTCCCAGCGATAGCGAACGAACGCGCCGCGGGCGCGCCAGAGCGCCAGTTTGGCGTTCAGCGTGTCGGGCACGGCCATCTCGCGGCAGGCCTGCCAGAACGCGCCCGATCGGCCGTTGAGCTTGTAGTGGAGGATGAGGAAGTCGCGGACGCGCTCGATCTCCTCCGCCGATTGCGCGTTATATTCGGCGATCACGGCGGGATCGAAATCCTTGTCCGGGAACAGCTGCTTGAGCCGTTCGATGCCGGTCTCGATCAGCGCGATGCTGGTCGATTCGAGGGGTTCGAGAAAGCCCGAGGCGAGCCCGAGCGCGACACAGTTCTTCGCCCAGGCGACCTGGCGCCGGCCGGGGGCGAAGCGCAGGCGGCGCGGCTCCATCACCGGCTTGCCCGGCACCTGTGCGAGCAACTCTTCCCGCGCTTCATCATCGCTCTGGAAGCGGCTCGAAAAGACTAGGCCGTTACCCTCGCGGACGCGCAGCGGGATGCGCCATTGCCAGCCGGCGCTGCGCGCCGTCACGGTGGTGCACGAAGGCGGCGGCCCCACGCGCTCGCTCTGCAGCGCGAAGGCGCCGTCGCAGAGCAGCCAGTGCGACCAATCCGCATAGCCGACGCCCAGCGCCTCGCCGAGCAACAGCGAACGAAAGCCCGAACAATCGACGAACAGGTCGCCCTCGACGCGCGCGCCGCTGTCGAGCGCCAGCGCTTCGATGAAGCCGTCTTCGCCACGCAGCGCCACATCGGTGATCCGCGCATCGACGCGCGCCACGCCCATCCGCTCGGCAAAGCGGCGCATATGCTGCGCGAACAATGCGGCGTCGAAATGCAGCGCCCAATCGAAGATGCCGAGCTGCGAGCCGGGGTCGGGCACCGGCAGGGTGGCATGCCCCTCGCCCGCGAGCAGGCTCCCGAGCGAATAGTCGCCGAGTGGCGCAGGATCGCCCGCCGCGTGCGCCGCGAGCCAATAATGATGGAAGTCGACGCCCTTCAGATCCTGCCCGAAGCGGCCGAAGGGATGGACGAAATCATGCCCGGGACGGAGCCAGTCGACGAAGCGGATGCCGAACTTGGCGGTCGCCTGACACGCCTGCATCACTTCGGCATCGGACATGCCGAGCTGGCCGTAGAAGCGGCGGATGGTGGGAATCGTCGCCTCGCCGACGCCGATCGTGCCGATGTCCGAACTCTCGATCAGGGTGATCGAGACACCCGTGCCGGCGAGATGCGCCGACAGCGCCGCCGCGGCCATCCAGCCGGCGGTACCGCCGCCGACGATGACGACGCGCCGGATCGCGTTCGCTACACTTCCCCCGTTCACCATGTTGGTATCTGATCTTCTTGATTGCTGCACCGCAAGCGAAACCATCGCTCGTGCGCAGCCAGGCCAAAAAATGAGCCGGCAGCCCGATAAGGAACTGCCGGCTCAGGAGGGTTGGCTCGTCAGAAGCGGACGCGGACGCCCGCCGAATAGCGCGGCTCGAACTCGTTCTGCGAATGGAACTGCTTCGAATCGCTGTCGAACTGGAAGTAATAACGCTCTATCTCGCCAAAGACGTTCGAAGCGTTGGCGTACAATGCGAAGTTGTCATTGATGTTGTACGTCAGGTTCGCATCGACATATTGGGCCGTATCCTGGAAGATCGGGATCGCGCCGAAGGTCGTGGCGAGGCGCGGCGTACGGTAGCTGTACGCAACGCGAACCTGCAGCGCGTCATCCTGATACCAGCCGATCAGATTGACCTGATGCTTCGAATTGTCCGGGAAGGGCAATTCCTCGCCGTCGAGGCCCTTGTCGGTCTGCTTGCTGTCCGAGAAGGTGTAGTTGGCGTCGATACCGAAATTGCTGAGGATGCCGCCGCGGACGAAGTCGCTGAACGAGACCTTCGCACCGACTTCGACGCCCTGCAGCGAACCACCCTCGCCCTGCGCCGGCTGGGTCACCGGAACGGTGCGGCGAATGACGCCGTCCTGATCAGGGAAACGACCGGTATTGGTGGTGGCGGTGCGGACGAAGCTGTTGATGTCGAGCTTGAACAGGCTGACGTTGAACAGCGTGCCACGACCCAGATAATATTCGAGCGCGAGGTCGTAGTTATTCGAGCGCCACGGATTGAGATACGGGTTGCCGCTCGAGCTGGCGCCGGTCACCTGACGGACGCCGAGCGGCGCCGCATCCGGATTGGCCGGGCTGGGCCCCTGCGAGTCCGCGGTCGAGATTGTCAGGCCGCCGCCGTAATTGCCGAGGTCGAGCGGGATCATCGTCTTGGCGAACGAGGCACGCAGACGCAGGCTGGGCGTGATGTCCGCCGAGAGGATGACCGCCGGCAGGAAGTCGACATAGTCGCGCTTGGTGACGGTATCGCCTTCGTCGGTGTTGGTGTCGCCATAGCTGCGGGTCGGGCCGGTGATGTTCTGCTTCACGGTCAGCTTGGTGTTGATGATCTTGGCACCAATCGCCGCGCTGAAGATCCCGGTCTTGAACGAGGTGTTGAGGTACGCGCTCTCCTCGACCAGATCGACGTCATAGGTGCGGCCGGGGATGATCACTTCGTCGGCGCCGCCGAACACGCGCTCGTGGAACGCCTTGGCATCGTCGAAGTCGCGCGGATCGGCGACCCAGAAGCCGGGAATTCCCGAGCTCACCCCACCGAGGTCCGTGAGAAAATAGACATTATTATACTCGTTGAGCTTGGTCGGCTTGTTGACGGTATAGCCCTGGAAGCAGGTCGGCGCGTTGGGCGTGGTCGCGGTGGCGCAGGTGCCCGGCGTCGTCGCGATCGGATTGGCCGGGTTGTAGCCGGCGTTCGACACATATTCGCCCGCCTGACAGCCGGCCTGGTTCATCACCACGTCGATCGCCTTCCACTGGGCGGAGCAACCCTCGGCGCTCGTCGCGCCGTTGCCGCCGTAGAAGTTCGAGAAGAGGTGGAAGGCGCGGATGTTGACGCTGCGATCGCTGCGGCGGACGCCGACGTCGATGCGCTTCAAGGCGCCGAACAGCCCGTCATCGTCGAACTCGTACGAGCCGTCGGCGCGGAAGACGCCGAGATCCGAGCTATTCTCCTGATTGCCCTCCGACGAGAAGGCACCGACCGCATAGCTGTCGAGATTGGCCATATATTCGCTGAGCGGCCGCGTTCCGAGGCCGCCCGAGATCGGGCGATCGAAGCCGCTGAACGCCGGATGCTCGCCGCTGATGTCCATGTGGATCTGCGGATTCTGGCCATAGCCGAGCGGGTTCGGGTCGACATAGCGGCCGCCGTTCGAGCCGATCACATTGTTGGTGTAGCGCGATGCGGGGAATTGCGAGGCGATGTTGGCGGGCAGGAACACGCCGCGCGTCGCGTCGTTCGGATCGCGGAACAAGGTGAAGGTGTTGGTCTGGCGCCAGTTGCTCATATCGCCCTGGACCTGGCCGTTGATGCTGCGGAAATTGGCATCCGCGCGCATTGCCCGCGCCGAGAACTTGAAGTTGGTATCGTTGTCGTAATCGAGCGCCAGATTGTAGTTGGTCGCCTTCGACTTGGTGGTGCGATTGACCGAGAAGCTGTTCAACCACCACACGTCGAGGTCGTACTCGTCGACATCGAGCCACGGCTGGCCGTTGCCGCCGACCTGACCCGAATCCGAAGACGCGGTCGGATTGGTCCAGCCGAGGCCGCTCCAGCGGTTCGAGATGTTGATGCCCGCCGCGCGGTTATGCTCGGTGAAATCGGTGTGGAAGACTTCGCCGGTCAGCGTGAAGCCTTCACCGAATTTGAGCTGGACGGCGCCGTTGATGCCGAGACGATCGCGCTCGACGACGCGATTGAAGAACTCGTAGCCGTGCGGCGCGATCCAGTTCGGTCCGCCGCCACCCCAATCGTTGTTGCCGAAGGGGCCGCCGGCGATCCCGGCATAATTGTTGCCGAGGTTGGAGTTGCTCTTCACGGCGGATAGCATCACGCCGAAATTGTCGGTGCGCCACGAGACGAGGCCGCTGACCAGATAATCGTTCTTCTTGGTATAGTCGCCGCGCGAATATTCGGCCTGGCCCGAAAGCGTGAGCCCATGCTCGAGATCGAACGGACGCCGCGTGCGCAAATCGACCGTGCCCGAAATACCCGACAGTGCGTTCCGGATGTCGCTCGACTTGTAGACGACCACCTGGTTCATCAGCTGCGCGGGCAGATCGTTGAGGTTGGGGCGCGCCTCGCCGAGATTGCCCGGGCTCAGATATTGCTCGCCGTTGAGCAGGGTGATGACCTGCGGCAGGCCGCGAATGTTGACGTTGGTGCCCTCGCCCGCGCTGCGCTGGATCTGCACGCCCGAGATGCGCTGCAGCGCGTCGACGATGGTGACGTCGGGCAGCTTGCCGATATCCTCGGCCGAGATCGCGTCGACGATCGCGGTCTCGTCGCGCTTGATGTCGATCGCCGCCTGCTGCGAGGCGCGGATGCCGGTGACGACGATTTCCTCGCCTTGTGCCTCGACGGCATTCGGCTCCTGCTGCGCCGCGGGCGCATCCGCTCCCTGCGCCCATGCCGGTGCCACCCACGCCGTGGTGGTCAGCAGCCCGACGATTACCCCTGATAACCCCTTTTTCATTCCGTCTTCCTCCCAAATTGCCCGGTGGGGCATTCTCCTGCGCCCCGTCGATCCAGGTATGTGTCGTCAGGGCGCCAGCCGGCGCTCCCGCAATTCCGTGGTTCCCGTGAGCACCGGCTGCGCGGCATCGCGCGAGACCGACACGCGCCAAATGCCCGGCGCGATCCGATAGCTGGCACCGGCGACGTCATAATCGGCGATCACGCGCGGCTCGGCAGTCAGCGTGACGCGGCGCGTCTCGCCGGGGGCCAGCGTCACGCGCTCGAACCCGGCGAGACGCAGCGGCCGTGCGCCGTCGCGCGGAGCGACATAAAGCTGGGGCACATCGGCCCCTGCCCTTTTGCCGCGATTGGTGATCTCGAAGCTGACCTTCAGGCTGTCGCCGCCTTCGATGCGGAGCTTCGTATAGTCGAAACGCGTGTAGGAAAGCCCGTGGCCGAAGGCGAAGAGCGGCGTGTGCCCCTGCCGCGCATACCATCGATAGCCGACGTCGGAGCCTTCGCGGTACTGGACTTCGAACGGCTTGATCGCACGCGCGTCCTCGCCGCGCTTCGGATCGGCGAGCACTTGCTCCATCCCCGGCACCTGCGGGCGCGGCGCCTGCGCGGTCGCGGCGGGGAAAGTGATCGGCAGCCGGCCCGAGGGATTGACCTCGCCGAACAGCACGCGGGCGATCGCCTCGCCGCCACGCTGGCCTGGATACCAGGCGGCGAGCACCGCCGGCACCCGATCGATCCACGGCATCAGCACCGGTCCGGCGGTGGTGAGCACCACGGCGGTCTTCGAATTGGCGGTGGCGACTGCGGCGATCAGCGCGTCCTGATTGCCCTCGAGCGCGATACTCTCGGGATCCTCGGCCTCGGTCGTCCATTGGGTGGCGACGACGATCGCGAGATCGGCACCGCGCGCAGCGGCAGCCGCGGCGGCGGGATCGCTGCCGTCGATGAACTGGACTTGCGCGCGCGGGGCCAGCGCGCGGATCGCATTCAGCGGCGACGAAGCGTGCCACGTGCGGCGCACGAACGAGGCTGCAGGTCCGCCGGTGAGCGGGATCTCGACCGGCGCGCCGCCGACCGAGCGGACCTGGCTCGAACCGCCGCCCGAAAGCACGCCGACATCGGCATGGCCGCCGATCAGCACGATGCGCTTCGCGGTCTTCGCCAGCGGCAGGATGCCGCGCTCGTTCTTGAGCAGGACGATACCCGCCTCGGCGGCGCGTTGGGCGACTTCGGCATTCCCCGCATAATCGATCGACTGCGGCGCATCGACGACGGGAGCATCCATCACGCCGGTCGAGAAGCTGCCGAACAGGATGCGGCGGACCATGTCGTCGAGCCGCGCTTTGGGGAGTTCCCCGCGCTCGATCGCCTTGCGCAGATCGGCGCGGAAGAAGGGATGCGTATCGAGCTCGCCACCCGATTGCTGGTCGAGCCCGGTGCGCGCGGCCTTGACGGTCGAATGGACCGCCCCCCAATCGGACATCACCCAGCCGCGATAGCCCCAATCGCCCTTGAGCACCCGATTGAGCAGCCAGTCATTCTCGCAGGCATAATCGCCATTGACCCGGTTATAGGCGCACATGACCGAGCCAGGCTGGCCGCGCTCGATCGCGATGCGGAACGCGAGCAGATCGCTCTCGCGGAATGCCGCCTCGTCGATCCGGGCGTCCATGACGAAGCGGCCGGTTTCCTGGGCGTTGAGCGCGAAATGCTTGATCGTCGAGACGATGCGGTTCGACTGGATGCCGCGGATCGATTCGCCCGCGATCGTGCCGGCGAGCAACGGATCCTCGCCGAGATACTCGAAATTGCGGCCGCCCCACGGATCGCGGGTGAGATTGACTCCGCCGGCGAGCATGACGTTGAAGCGCTTGGCGCGCGCCTCGCTGCCGATCATCGCGCCCGACTGGAAAGCGAGCTGCGGATCGAAGCTGGCGGCGAGTGCGAGGCCCGAAGGCAATGCGGTCGCGACATCGCCCTTGCGCTGCTCGACCTGATTGGCGACGCCGAGGCTGGCGTCGGTCTCGCGCAATGCCGGGATGCCGAGACGCGGAATCGCGGGCTGGTGGCCGGCGGAGGGGATCAGATCGGTCGGCGCGGCCGGATCCTTCGCCATCGGCGGAAACCAAGTGTAGACGAGCGCGAGCTTCTCCTCGAGCGTCATCGCGGCGAGCAGCATTTCGGCGCGGGCCGCGGGCGAAAGCGTCGCGTCGGCCCAGGGGTGCGCGGCGGGCGAAACCGGGGATTGCTGGGCATGGGCCGGCACGGCGGCGAACATGGCAATCGTCGCCCATAGCCGCGCTGCGCTCGCCAAACTCGATTGCATCCTGCCCCTCGCTCCCCTGCACCGCCTTTCGGGCGGCGAAACTATGCTCTTGGGGGCGGCTCGCAGGCTGACAACGCTGTCCAAGCCTCGGCCGAAGCGAATCGCGACACGCGCTGCGCAGCGTCGCGATCACCTTCCAACACCCCTCGCTCCGAAGTCTTGCGCCCCGGATGACGCGTTTAGAGCATAGATTGAGAGCGTTCTCAAGAACGTTCTCATCACACCACGGGAACGGCATGCCAAAAGGCTGGTTTTACGTTGGAGGCGTTGTATTCTCGCATCAGCGGCGGGATTTCTCGAACGAATGGCGGGGCTTGCGGTGAACGGCGCGGGGATCGAGAGTCAGCGGCACGAGGCGCTCGCCGAGCTCGCCGAGCGCATCCGCGACCTCGAGGATCCCGATGCGATCGCCTATGAAGCGGCCGCGATGCTGGGCCAGCGGCTGGGCGTCAGCCGCGCCGGCTATGGCACGATCGACAAACAGGCCGAGACGATCCGGATCGAGCGCGACTGGAACGCGCCCGGGGTCAGCAGCCTCGCCGGGCTGCTCCATTTCCGCGATTATGGCAGCTATATCGACGATCTGAAGGCGGGGCGCACGGTCGTCGTCGCCAATGCCGAGCGCGACCCACGCACCGCCGCGAGCGCGGCGAGCCTCGCGGCGATCAGCGCGCGATCGTTCGTCAACATGCCGGTGACCGAGCAAGGCGGATTCGTCGCCCTGCTGTTCCTCAATCACGCGGACCCGCGCGAATGGAGCGAGGACGAACTCGTGCTGATCCGCGAGGTCGCCGATCGCACCCGCAACGCGGTGGCACGGCGCGAGGCCGAGCAGGCGCTGCGCAAGAACGAGGCGCGGCTGCGCTTCCTCGATACCCTCGGCACCGAGACCGCGCGGGCGAAGGATGCCGATGCGGTGATGGCAGTGACCACGCGGATGCTGGGCGAGCATCTCCGCGGATCGGACTGCGCCTATGCCGACATGGAAGCCGACGAGGACATGTTCAACATCCGCGGCGACTGGCACGCCGCGCATGTGCCGAGCATCGTCGGGCGCTACAGCCTCGCGACGTTCGGCAGCCTTGCGGTCGCCTGCCTCAAAGCGGGGCATCCGCTGGTGATCGACGACGCCAACCTGCTGGGCGACGACGGCGCCCGGGCATTCCTCGACATCGGCATCCAGGCGACGATCTGCATGCCCTTCCTCAAGGAAGGCCGGCTCACTGCGTTGATGGCCATCCACGATTCGCAGCCGCGGCGCTGGACCGCGGACGAACTGGGGCTACTGCGCGAAGTGACCGAGCGGAGCTGGGCGCATGTCGAGCGGGTGCGCGCCGAGGCGGCCTTGCGCGAGAGCGAGAGCCGGCTGCGACTGGCAGTGGAAGGCGCGCGGATCGGGACCTGGGACTGGGACCTCCGGACGATGCGCGGCAGCTGGTCGGCGCGGACCTGCGAGATCATGGGAGTCGCGAACGGCGAGGAGCTGACCCCCGAGCAGCGCCTCGAATCGATCCACCCCGACGATCGCGAGCGCGTGACCGCGATCGTCACCCAGCTGATCAAATCCGGCGAGGAATTCTCGACCGAATATCGTATCGTCCGCCCCGATGGCGGCGTCCGCTGGATCGCCTCGCGCGGGGTGGTGCAGCGCGGCGCGCGCGGCAAGGCGATCCGCACCACCGGCATCGTTCGCGACGTGACCAAGCGCCGCGAGGCGCAGGAGGCGCTCAAGGCGCTCAACGAAACGCTCGAGCAGCAAGTCGCCGAGCGCACGGCCGAGCGCGACCGGATGTGGCGGCTGAGCAGCGACCTGATGCTGGTGGTCGGCCGACGCTGGGAGATTCGCGCGGTCAACCCCGCGCTGGAGACGCTGCTCGGCTATGCCCCCGAGGACGTGCTCGGCCAGCGCTTCGATCGGTTCCTGCATCCCGACGAGTCGCAGGGGATGACCGAGGCGGTGCGCGCCGCAGCGACCGGGCCGCTGCGCGACTTCGTCGCCCGGCTGCGCACCCGCGATGGATCGTGGCGCCGCTTCGCCTGGACCGCCGCCCCCGGCGAGGGCGAGGCCTATGTCATCGGCCGCGACGTGACCGAGGAGATCGAGCGGCGCGAGGAACTCGAGCGCGCGCAGGAAGCATTGCGTCAGGCGCAGAAGATGGAGTCGCTAGGGCAGCTGACCGGCGGGGTCGCGCACGACTTCAACAATCTGCTGACGCCGATCATCGGCAGCCTCGACCTGCTGTGCCGCAGCCAGAATGCGAGCGAGCGCGAGCGGCGGCTGATCGGCGCGGCGCTCGAATCGGCCGAGCGCGCACGGACGCTGGTCCAGCGGCTGCTCGCCTTCGCGCGACGCCAACCGCTCCAGGCCGGCCCGGTCGATCTCGGTGTGCTGGTGCGCGGCATGTCCGATCTGATCGCGAGTACTTCGGGGCCGCAGATCAAGCTGAGCGTCGACGTGGAGGCAGACCTGCCGCCCGCGCTCGCCGACGCCAATCAGCTCGAAATGGCGATCCTCAACCTCAGCGTGAACGCGCGCGACGCGATGCCCGAGGGCGGGCGGCTGACCCTCGCCGCCTCTTCGGCCACGCTGGAGCCCGGGCATCGCTCCGAACTTCCGCCGGGCCAATATGTGCGGCTCACCGTCGCCGACAGCGGCGCCGGAATGGACGAGGAGACGATGGCGCGCGCGGTCGAGCCGTTCTTCTCGACCAAGGGGATCGGCAAGGGCACCGGGCTCGGCCTCTCGATGGTCCACGGGCTGATCTCGCAGCTGGGCGGCGCGATGCTGCTGTCGAGCAAGCCAGGGCTCGGCACCCTGGTCGAATTGTTCCTGCCCGTCGCCGGCAGCCCTGCGGCGGCACAGCGGCTGCGCCCGACCGACAGCCTGGGCGGGGCGGCGGGCACGGTGCTGCTGGTCGACGACGAAGCGCCGGTGCGCGCCGCGACCGGCGAGCTGCTGCGCGATCTCGGCTATCAAGTGGTCGAGAAAGAGAGCGGACGCGCGGCGCTCGAGTATCTGGATGGGAATCGAGTCGACTTCCTCGTCACCGACCATCTGATGCCCGGCATGCAGGGCACCGATCTGGTGCGCGAGGTCCGCGAGCTCCACCCGCAGGTGAAGGCGCTGATCGTCTCGGGCTATGCCGATCTGGAGAGCATCTCGCCCGATCTGCCGCGGCTCGCCAAGCCGTTTCGGCAGGACGAGCTTGCGGCGAGTCTGGCGAGGTTGGGATAGGCCTTGGGCGGCATCCCTCCGTCGGCGGGGATGATGGATCGGAGAGCCTCGCCCCGCCAATTCGGCACCCCGGACCTGTTCCGGGGTCCACCGCGCCGCAGATGCCGGTCAAGGGCCTCTATCGCGCCACCTGGATGCCTGGTGGACACCGGAACAGGTCCGGGGTGACGGAAGAGAGTCGGAATCACCTGGCCAGCGTTCACCGGCTTTTGTCGCGAAATAGCGTGTACTAGGTCACGGGTTCGAAGCGCACTCGCTGACGATCGGGATCGGCGGCGGTCAGCCGGACGGTCACCGCGTCGCCCGGCGCCGCGCCCGTCATCGCCACGCGGGTGACGATCGGCAGGTCGCGCAGCTGGATGCGCGCGCCGCGATCGTCGGCGTCGGTGACGATTGCCGCGAAGGTCTCGCTTTCCCTGCCCTGCAGCATCACCGCTTCGGCAAGGTCGACCACTGCGCGATCGATCTGGCCGCCGATCGCGTCGGCGCGCGCCATTACTGCCGGCAATTCGTCGAATGCTTCGGTCACCACGCCCGGGACCGGCCGGCCATTGGCCACCGCCAGCGTGGCGCGGATCACGTAGCGATCGGCGAGGCGGCGGAGCGGCGCCGTGGCATGTGCGTAGCTCGCCGCCACCGCCGCATGCCACGGGACGATTCCGGGCTGGAAGGGCTGGTACGACGCCCCCTGCCCTGCCCGGCGGACCGCCAGCATGAATGCTGCCTGCTTTGGATCACGCGAGTCGAGCCTGGCCTCGAACTGCGCCAGCGGCGCCATGGCCGGCCAGTGCAGGCCGAAAGCCGCGGCGGTCTGGCGCAGCCGCGCGACGGCATGGTCGTCGGGTTCGGCCATCACCCGGAACAGGCCGGTCGCATGCGCCCGCAGCACTTCGGCGATCGCCATGTTGGCGGCAAGCGAAAGCGCGGCGTTGCGTTCCTCGGAAACCAGCCTCGGACGGAAGACCAGTTCGAAGCTGCCATCGTCGCGCATCGCGACTTCCTGCTCGGGCGGATCGACCCGGGCGGCGCCGCGACGGCCCTCGGCCTGCTGGAGCCGGGCAGTGAGCTCGGCGAAGCCGGACGGCAGATCCGCATCGCGGACGCTGTCATAAGCGAGCTTGGCGGCGCTGCGGATCACCGCGCGCTCGGCCCCGTCGAGATGCACCGCCCCGTCGGGCGCGACCCGCACGGTGAAGATCACTGCGGGCCGAGGCCCATCGGGAAGCAGGCTGGCGGCGCCTTCGCTGAGCGTTCGCGGATAGAGCCCGGCCTTGCCGTCGGGAAGATAGAGCGTCGTGCCGCGGTGCCATGCTTCGCGGTCGATCGCGTCGCCATCCTCGACGAACCACGCGACGTCGGCGATCGCGTAATGGAGGAGCATGTCCGCGCCGGCTTGCTCGATCGCGAAAGCCTGATCGAGATCGCTCGCGCCGGCGGGATCGAGCGTGACGAAATGCCGGCCGGTGCGGTCGACATGTTCGGTCGGGGCGCGGGCGGCCGCGGCCTCGGCGGCGGCGAGCACCGCGGGCGGGAAGCCCTCCGGCACCTGGAAGCGGGTGCGGATCGCGGCAAGGCCGCGGGCGAGGCTGTTGGCGGGATCGGCGAGGGCTTTCATGGCTCAGGTATAGGGGCGGCGCCACAACGCGAACAGGCAAGTCCGCAAATCCGTGCCCGAACAGGCAAGAAGCACCCTCTTCTCGTCACCGCGGACTTGTTCCGGGGTCCACCGCGAGGCAGTCGATGCAGCCGGAGTCGCCGGGCTGTCGCGTGCGGCCCGGTGGATGCCGAAACAAGTCCGGCATGACGGAGATGGCTTTGTGAAAGATGCCCTGCCCATGAAGGCCCGGCTGATCCTGTTCGCCTTCGGGGACTTCGCGTTCAATCTCTACTGGCAGAGCATCATGCTCTTCCTGCTATTCTATTATACCGACGCGCTGGGGCTGCCGATGACGACCGCGGCGGCGATCTACACCGCCGCGTCGATCTGGGACGGGATCGCCAATTTCGTCGCGGGCGCAGTGACCGACCGGCGCCGGCCGCGACACGGCTATGGCCGAGTGCTGATCATGGGGAGCGTGCCGCTCGGGCTTGCCTGCATCCTGACCTATGCGCCGCTCGGCACCGGCGCGGCGGGGCTCGCTCTGGTGGTGATCGGGCATCTGCTGTTCCGCACGGCCTATGCCGCGATCAACGTGCCCTATCTGGCGATGGGTGCGCGGATCAGCGTCGACAGCCGCGATCGGGCGTTCGTCGCCGGCGCGCGGATGCTGTTCGGGACGCTCGCCTGGGTGGTGGTGGCGCGCGGGACGGTGCCGATCGGGGCGTGGATCAGCGGCGGCGCGGTGGCGGCACAGGGCTATTTATGGGCGGCGATCCTGTTCGCGGTGCTGGGTACCGCGATCCTGATGCTGGTCGGCGCGACCTATCGCGAGGATGCGGTGCCCGCCGCCCCCGCCCCGCCTTCGGTACGCGCCAGCGTGGCCAGCCTGATCGCCAACCGGGCGTTCGTCACGCTCAACCTCGCGATGATGGCGATGATCGTCGCGGTGACCGTGCTCAACAAATCGGTGCTCTATTATTTCAAATATTTCCTCGGCAGCGACGATGCCGGGCAGAGCGCGCTGGCGTGGATGGGCGTGGTGAGCGCCGTCGCGGTGCCGGCATGGATGCTGCTCCAGCGGTTGCTGGGGACCCGCGCCTTGTGGTTCGTCGCGGCCTGTCTGTGCATGGCGGGGCTGACCCTGTTCGCGGCGGTCCACATGGATCGTCCGGTGGCGATGCAGCTCTTCCTCGTCGGCATGCAGGCGGCGATCGTCGGGCTCCACTTCGCCTTCTGGGCGATGCTGCCCAACACGATCGAATATGGCGAGCAGGCGACCGGGCTGCGGGTGGAGGGCGCGGTGTTCGGGGCGGCTGCCTTGCTCCAGCGGGTGGCGATCGGGCTGGCGACGGCGATCCTCGGGCTGGGATTCGATCATGCGGGCTATGTCGCGAACGTCCAGCAGAGCGCGGCGACGCTGGCGGCGATGCGCTGGACGATCGCGCTCGTGCCGCTGGGCGCGCTGGCGGTTTCGTGCGGGCTGATGCTGCTCAACCCGCTGGGGAAAGGCGCGCACGCGCGGATCCTGAAGGGGCTGGAGCGTTAGCCCAATCCTCCCTCGCGCAGCGGGGGAGGTGGCGCCGAAGGCGACGGAGGGGGCGTAGCCGCAAGCGATATGCCTGTGGAGAGCCCCCCTCCACCAGCTTCGCTGGTCCCCCTCCCCCGCTTCGCGAGGGAGGATTTCCGGTCAGCCCTTTATCAGCTCGAACTGGCCATGGACGCCCTCCGCCTCGGCCGAGGGGGCGATCCACACGTCGAACAGGCCCGGCTCGACCGTCGGCTTGTCGTCGCGGCCGATGAACAGCAGCAGCGAACGGTCGAGCTTGAAGGTCACGGTTTCGGAGGCCCCGGGCGCGAGCCGCAGCTTGCGGAACGCCTTGAGCTCGCGGACCGGGCGGGTGATGCTCGCGGTGCGATCGCGGATATAGAGCTGGACGACTTCCTCGGCGGCGCGGGTGCCGCGATTGGTGACCGTTGCGCTGACCGTGAGCTGACCGTCCCATGCCAGGGCCGGCGCGGTCTGCAGCCCCGCATAGTCGATCTTGCCGTAGGTCAGGCCATGGCCGAACGGATAGAGCGCCTTGTTCGGGATGCCGCGATAATGCGCCTTGTACGGCTCGAGCTTGTCGTCCGACGGATTGGGGCGCCCGGTGGGCTTGTGCGCATAATAATAAGGCTGCTGGCCGGGCGAGCGCGGGAAGCTGCACGGCAGCCGGCCCGAGGGGCTGTATTCGCCGAACAGCACGTCCGCGGTGGCGTTGCCGCTCTCGGTACCGAGGAACCAGGTGACGAGGATCGCGGGGGCGGCGGCGACGGCGCCCTGCAGCGCGAGCGCGCGGCCGTTCTTGAGCACCACCACCACCGGCTTGCCGGTAGCGGCGACTGCCTCGGCGAGCGCCTGCTGCGGGGCGGGAACGACGATCTCGGGACGCGACTGGGCCTCGCCCGACATGTTCTCGCTCTCGCCGATCGCGAGCAGGACCACATCCGCCGCCTGCGCCGCGGCGACCGCGGCGGCGATCCCGCCGGGGAGCGCTTCCTCGACTCCGGAGCCGGCAGTGACGGTGACGCTGTTCTTGTCGCTGACCGCGGCGCGCACGCCCTCGGCGAGATCGACGGCATATTCCTGGCCGCCATAGACCACCCACGGGCCGTTGAGGTCGTGCTTGCCCGAGGCGAACGGGCCGATGATCGCGATCTTCTTGCCCGATCTGGGCAAGGGCAGCAGATCGCCTTCGTTCCTGAGGAGCACGATCGATTTGCGGCCGGCCTCGCGCGACAATTCCAGCGCCGATCTGGTGCGCGAGCGGGCCTTTTCGCGCTTGACGTCGATGCGCCGGAACGGATCGTCGAACAGCCCGAGCGCCGCCTTGATCGCGAGGACTTTCCGCACCGATTCGTCGACGCGCGCCTGCGGCACCTCGCCGGCCTCGACCAGTTCGGGGAGGTGCTTGCGATAGAAGCCGCTGGTCATGCTCATGTCGACGCCCGCCAGGAACGCCAGCCTGGCGGCCTCGCGCGAATCCCTCGCGAAGCCGTGGTCGATCATCTCCATGTCGCCGGTATAATCGGAGACGACGAAGCCCTCGAAACCCCATTCGCCGCGCAGCAGCCCGCGCATCAGCCATTCGTTGCCGGTGGCCGGGATGCCCGACAATTCGTTGAACGAGGCCATGAAACTGAGCACGCCCGCATCGAGCGCGGACTTGAACGGGGGCAGATAGACTTCGCGCAGGGTGCGTTCGGAAATGTCGACGCTGTTATAGTCGAGCCCGGCCTCGGCGGCGCCATAAGCGGCGAAATGCTTGGCGCAGGCCATCATCGAATCCACCGCCTTCAGATCCTTGCGCTGGAAGCCGCGGACGCGCGCAGCGGCCATCAGCCGGCCGAGATGGACGTCCTCGCCGGCGCCCTCCATCGTGCGGCCCCAGCGCTGGTCGCGGGCGATGTCGACCATCGGCGCGAAGGTCCAGTCGATCCCCGAGGCGGCGCCTTCGTACGAGGCCATGCGCGCGGTGCGCTCGGCGAGATCGGGCTCGAAGCTCGCCGCCTCGCCGACCGGCACCGGGAAGATCGTGCGGTGGCCATGGATCACATCGGCGGCGAACAGCAACGGAATCTCGAGCCGCGACTCCTTCATCGCGACGGTCTGCATCTGCCGCGCCATCTCGGCGCCGTTGCCGTTGAACACGCCGGTCAGCTGCATCTGGCGGACTTCGTCGAGCTGCTGCGCGAAGCCGGGGGCGTTGCCGGCGGGATTGAGCGCGGTGGCGACGCCGCCGCTCCATGCCGCGGGCATGATCGTCAGCTGGCCCGCTTTCTCGGCGAGCGTCATCTTCGCGACCAGCCCGTCGACGAAGGCCGGCACCGGCAGCTGCGCCGCGGCCTGAAACAGCGCGCGGGCGGGGCTGGAGGCCCAGGCCGCGACCGCGCCTGCCCCGAGCATAGCCGCGCGCCGCGAAATCCTGGTATCGAGCATCTTGATCCTCTCCTGAAGCGCGCGTCCCAACCCGACGCGGCACAATCCGTTCACGCGGCACGCACGCAATTTTAGTGCTTGTTGCCGCCGTCCGTAACCGGTTACATAACCTTTGCGGGGCGAGGATTGCAATCGCCCTTACGGTCTGAAACGTAGGAAACATGCGTGAGGCCGGGAGCAGGAGCAAAATGGGCGAGGCCACTATCCGCGATGTCGCACGCCGCGCCGAGGTTTCGGCCGCGTCCGTGTCGCGCGCGCTCAACGGCCTCAACAACGTTCGCGGCGAGACGCGCGAGCGGATCATGGCCGCCGCCAAGGAGCTCGGCTATGTCCCCCATGCCGGCGCGCGCAGCCTGAGCCTGGCGCGGGCACACGCGATCGGGGTGGTGCTGCCCGACCTGCACGGCGAATTCTTCTCCGAATGCGTGCGCGGCATGGACCGCGAGGCGAGCCGGCGCGGCTATCTGCTGCTGCTCTCCAACATGCACGACGACAGCGAGCAGGCCGCGGTGGCGCTCCGGGCGATGCGCGGGCGAGTCGACGGACTGCTGGTGATGGCGCCGCACATTCCGCCCGAAGCGCTCGAGCGCGCATTGCCCGCGGCTTTGCCCGCGGTGCTGATCAACGCACCGGGCGAAGTCGCGTCCCGGCCCGCGCTGCGGCTCGACAATCGCGCGGGCACGCGGGCGATGGTCGAGCATCTACTGGCGGGCGGCTATCGCCACATCGTCCATATCGCCGGCCCCGACGGCAATGTCGACGCGCAGGAGCGCGCGCAGGGCTTTCGCGAGGCACTGGCCGAGCTTGCGCCGGACATGCCGGTGCGGATCATCGCCGGCGACTTCAACGAGGAAGCCGGCGAAGCCGCGGCGCGCGCGATTCTCGCCAGCGGCGCGCCGTGCGACGCGGTGTTCGCCGCCAACGACATGATGGCGATCGGCTGCCTCCATGCCCTGCGTCAGGCCGGCAAAAGCGTGCCCGAGGATCTGGCGGTGGCCGGCTTCGACGACGTCCCGCTGGCGCGCTACCTCGCGCTCACCACGATTCAGGTGCGCATCGCCGAGATCGGCGCACGCGCGGTCTCGCGACTGGTCGACATGCTCGAGGGCAAGGGCCCCGGTGCGCCGACCGAGCTGCACGCGCCGCATCTGATCGCGCGCGCCACCACCGCGCCCCGCGCGAACGGCGCAGCTTATGGCTGAGCGGTTTTTGCGGGCCCGCATTGTAACCGGTTTCAGGACACCCCTCCTGGGAGGCGGCATCTTCTGCGCCGCCTCCCGCCTTTTTGGGGTATGAGGACGAACATGATCGACCGTCGCGCATTGCTCTCCCGCGCCTCGCTGCTTTCCGCCGCGGCCGCCCTTCCCGCTTGCGCGCCGGTGGCGCGGCCCGACGCAGGTGCGCCCGAGGGAAACACCCTCCCCGCTTTTTATGCGGATATCGAGGAACGCACCTTTCGCTGGTTCTGGGAAACGGTGAACCGCAAGAACGGGCTGGTGCCCGATCGCTGGCCGACGCCGGGCTTCTGCTCGATCGCCTCGGTCGGCTTCGGGCTGACTGCCTATCCGATCGGAGTCGAGCGCGGCTGGTGCAGCCGCGCCGAGGCGCGCGACCTGACGCTGACCACATTGAAATTCTTCTGGAACGCGCCGCAGGGGCCCGCGCCGAGCGGCATGACCGGGCACAAGGGCTTCTTCTACCATTTCATCGACATGGAGACCGGCCACCGTTTCCGCGATGTCGAGCTTTCCAGCGTCGACACCACGCTTCTGCTGATGGGCGTGCTGTTCGCCGGGCGCTATTATGACGGCGACCACCCGGACGAGGCCGAGATCCGCCGCCTCGCCCAGGCGATCTACGCCCGGGCCGACTGGAGCTTCTTCCGTTCCGACGGACGCAAGCCGGTGTCGATGGGCTGGCATCCCGAGCGCGGCCTGATCCCGGCCAGCTGGACCGGCTACAACGAAGGCATGTTCGTCTATGTGCTCGGCCTCGGCGCGCCCGAGCATCCGCTTCCGGCCAGCAGCTGGGAGGCATGGACCGCGAAATATGCCAGCTGCTGGCGCGGCGAAGGCCCGACCCGTCATCTCGCTTTCGCGCCGCTGTTCGGCCATCAATACAGCCATGTCTGGGTCGATTTCCGCGGCATCCAGGATGCGCCGATGCGCGCGGCGGGGCTCGATTATTTCGAGAACAGCCGCCGTGCGACCTATGCCAACCGCGCCTATTGCGTGGCGAACCCGCGGCGCTGGGACGGCTGGTCGAAGGATATATGGGGCCTCACTGCCTGCGACGGGCCCGGCGGTTTCCGACTGCCGTTCAAGGGCGAGACGCGCGAGTTCTTCGGCTATGCCGCACGCGGGCCGCTCGGCCAGCCCGACGAACGCGACGACGGCACGCTGGCGCCGACCGCGGCGCTCGGCTCGCTGCCCTTCGCCCCCGAGATCGTCATTCCCTGCGCCGAGGCGATGCGTCGCATCTACGGCGAGCGGCTCTACGGGAAATACGGCTTCCTCGACTCGTTCAATCCGAGCTTTCGATACAATGAAGTGAAACCGGAAAAAGGATCGGTCGATCCTACACAGGGCTGGGTCGACGACGACTATCTCGGCATCGATCAGGGGCCGATCCTGTTGCAGGCGGCCAATTATCGGAACGACTTCGTCTGGCGCCGGATGCGCGAGGAACCGGCGATCCGGCGCGGGCTGACCTTGGCGGGGTTCACCGGGGGATGGCTGGGCAGCTGACCGGCCTCAGCTCAGGATGGCCCGAACGGCCCGCTGCTTCACAGTGAAGTCGAAGAGCGCGCCGACGCGGTTGCTGCGGCGGGGTGCCTTGATGGTCAGCAGCTTCCATGTCCGCTTCCGGGATGACAGGAAGACCTAGCCGGCGAACAGGCTCGCCGAAGGCAGCACTTCCGCCGCGCCCGAATGGCGGGTCACGGCGTAGGTGAACCCGGGCAGCAGCGCATAGGCGCCGACACTACCGTCCGCGCCGAGCGCGAGAAAGCCGACCTGCAACCCCTGGACCGCGGCGCCGCGCAGTCTGGCGATATGTCTGACCGCCTCTTCGCACGCCGCCTGCGGCGACCGGCCGGCGCGCATCGAGGCGACGACCCGGGCAGTGCCGGCGATGCGCGTCACCTCCTCGCCGACTCCGGTCGAGGCGGCTGCGCCGACGCCTTTCTCGAGGAACAGGCCGGCTCCCGCCTGCGGCGAATCGCCGACGCGGCCGCGCATCTTGAACGCCATGCCCGACGTGGTGCAGGCCGCGGCGAGATGGCCGTCGAGCCCCCGTGCGAGGATGCCGATCGTATCGTGATTGAGACTCGATCCGGGCGGCCCGGGCAGCTGGTTCTCGATATTGGCGACGGGCTGGTATTTCGCGGTCTGGAGCCATTCGCGCCACGCCTGCTCGGCCTCGGGGGTGAGCAATTTCGTGCGCTCCATGCCCTGGTCGAGCGCGAAGCGGGTCGCGCCTTCGCCGACGAGCAAGGTGTGCGGAGTCTTCTCCATCACCAGCCGCGCGACCGAGATCGCATGGACGACGTCCTCCAGCGCGGCGACCGCGCCCACCCGGCCGTCCTCGTCCATGATGATCGCGTCGAGCGTCACATGGCCGTCGCGATCGGGATAGCCGCCATAGCCCACCGAATGGTTGGTCGGATCGGCCTCGGGCACCCGCGCGCCCGCCTCGACCGCGTCGAGCGCCGAGCCGCCGGCCTTGAAGCGGGCGACTCCCGCTGCGTTCGCGGCCTTGCCGAAATCCCAGGTGGAAACCAGCGCAACGGGATCGGCAGGCGCTGCCCGGACCCCACCCGCGGCGAGCGTGGCGACGGCGCCGAGGCCCAGCGCGCCGCGCCTCGTGATCGCTTCGTTCAACCTGCATCTCCTTCGATGAGTGCCGCGCGCAACTGGGCGACGATCCTGCTGTCCGTGCGGCGGCGCGGACCGGTGGCGAAACCGAGCCGCAGCGTGGCGGCGTCGGGCTCGGGGCCGGGCGCGCTCGCCGATCCATGGACCTCGCGCACGCCGGTCTCCGCGACCAGCCGCGCGACATTGGCCGGCATCACCCCCGAGCCGGCAATGACCGACAGCCGATCGCCCGCCGCCGCGACCATCGCCGCGAGCGTCGCCGCGCCTTCGATGGCGGTCCGCGCCCCGCCCGAGCTGAGGATCTTGTCATAGCCGAGCGCGACCGCCTGCCGCGTCGCCGCGACCGGATCGGGTACCAGATCGATCGCGCGGTGGAGGACGAGCGTCGCGTCGCGCGCGGCGTCGCGGAAGCGGGCGAGCGCGTCGGTGTCGAGCCCGCCATCGGGCCGCAGCGCGCCGATCACGATCCCGGCGACGCCGCGCGCGACCGCGAGGCCGATCTCCGCGACCATCAGCGCCGCCTCGTCTTCGTCCAGTACGAAGCCGCCGGCGCGCGGACGGATCATCATATGGGTCGGGCAGCCGCTGCCCAGCGCTTCGTCGAGCAGCGCCGCCGAAGGGGTCAGGCCGCCGAGCTCGAGCGCCGAGCAGAGCTCGATGCGATCCGCACCGCCGGCAATGGCGGCGTGGAGGCCCGCGGGATCGTCGACGCAGATTTCGAGAAGTCTCGGCACGCCGCCGTTCCTAGGGAAGTCCGCGGCGCGATTGAAGAGGCTAGTCGATCCGCACCGGCTTCGAGCGCCGCGACACGCCATTCTCGTCGAACGCCTCGACCGCGACCCAATAGCCTTGCCCGACATTGAGCGCGCGCAGATCGAGGCTGGTGCCCTGCCCGGCCCAGCGCTGATAGGTCAGGGTGAGGCGGTCGGGGCGGATTCCCCAGAGGACATTGTAGCCGACCGCGCCCTTGACCGGGCGCCACGCGATCCGGGCGTCGCGCTGGTCGGTCGCGCGCTTCGCGGTCACGCCGCCGGGCATGGCGGGAGGCCTGCCGCCGGCGGAGCCGAACACGCGGATGTCGCTGATCGCCAAGTTCGCCGCGCCGACATGGCCGTGGACGTAGCGGACAAAGCGCGCCTGCACCGGCGCGGGCAGTTCGAGATAGGCGTTGGGGCGGTCGCGGCGCGGGGCTTCGGTTCTGGCGAGCGGCGACCAGGTCTTGCCGTCGTGCGACGATTGCAGCTCGAACTCGGTGTAGATGTCGGGCGCGTCGGCATAACGGTTCGACTTGTAGTCGGCATAATTGACCTGGATCGCGCGGAGCGTCTTCTCCGCGCCGAGATCGAGAGTCAGCGTCTCGTCGGGCCGGTTGGCGCCGGCGACCCAGAAGCTGCGTGGATTCTCGTCGGTGACATTGGCCGCGGCGAATTCGCCCATGGTGGTCGAGGCAGTCGCCGGCTTGCGGTACGAGAGCAGCATCCAGCCGGTGAACAGGCTCTCGGGGTCGGCGACCTTTGCGGTCGGGGCATAATGCGGGAAATCGCCGAAGCGCGACGATGCCGCCATCTGGCCGTCGGGGTAGAAATGGACCGGATAGAGCGCGATGCGCCGCTCCATGCCCCAGTTGTAGCCGATCCAGCTGGTGCCGCTGTTCCACCAATTGCCGTGGCGGTCCTGAAAGGTCGAGCCATGGCCCACCCCTTGGGCGAAGCCGCCGGGGCGATAGGCGACCGGATTCCACGGCGCATAGGTGAACGGGCCGAGCGGGCTGTCCGACACATAGGTGCCGTTGGCATAGGCATTGAATTCGGAGCCGGGGGCACCGTACTGGAGATAGTAACGCCCGCTTTGCTTCGTCATCCACGCGCCCTCCATATAGGAAGGGCTCGGCTTGCCCGGGGCCCAGCAGGCGCAATGGTCCTGGCCGAAACGCTCCCAGCCATGGAGGGCGGGCTGCATCCCCAGCATCGGCTTGGGAGTGCTCTGGTACATGAGCTTGCCGTCGGCGAACGCGATCTTCGCACCGTACATCGGGAACACGTTCGACGAGCCCCAATACAGATACCATTGACCGTCATCGTCCTTGAACAAGGCCGGGTCCCACGGGCCGGGCGGGATCTCGCCGGGCTGCATTTCCTCGGGCGCCTTGTTGGTCGCGCCGGGGAGCGGCGGCATGCGGCGGACGAGGAAGTCGAGCCTGCCGGTCTCGGGCGCGTCGGTGACGAGGATCGCCTCGGGCTCCATCATCGACGGCTGAAGGACGATCCGCTCGCCGTCGGACCAGGCGGCGGGGGCAACGATGCTGTCGAACGGCCAGCGGCTCGGCTTGATGAAGGTCCAGTCGATCAGGTCGGTCGAGCGCCAATAGCCGTCGGCGAGCGTCTGGAACATATAATAGGCGCCCTTGTGCGTCACGATCGCGGGATCGGCGCCGGTGCGGTACGAGGCGTTGTCGTTGATCTGCTCGAAATTGTAGCGGTAGTCGATGTCGATCGGGTTGATCCAGGTCCGCTTGATCGGCTGGGCGGCGGCGCTGCCGGCGAGGCTGAGCGCGGCGAGGCTGAGGCTGGCGCGGATCATGCGCGATATCCTTTGACGAAGAGATTGGCAGTGAGCCGGCCGCGGCGCGGATCGGCGCTGAAGTCCATGTCGGCGGGGATCAGCCCCGAATGGAGCAGCCGGCCCTGATAGAGGGCCAGCCGGTCGGCATGGCCCTCGATCGCGCCGACCGCCTCGAAATGGCCGTTCGAGCCGTTGGTGTAGCCGCTGAGCGACGCGCTCTCGCGCCGCGCCGCCGCGACGAAGGCGTCGCGATTGGCTTCGGTGATCGTCTCGATCCCGGTCGAACGCTGGCGGTAAAAAGCCGTGCCGGGCGTGTCGCTGAGATAATGCAGGATCGCGATATAGTCCGGGTCGGTCGAATCGAAGTGCGGCGCGCGCTGCGCGAGGCCCAGGGTCTCGGGGCGGGCGGTGACCATCGAGAAGCTCGCCCCGAGCAGATCGAAGCGGACGAAGCCGAAGGCCCCGCCGAGAAAGGGCGCGGCCGCCTCGAGCGTGCTGCGGACATAGGCCCAGCCATGACCGTCGCGTTCGGACAGGATGCGGCGGACGCCGGGATAATAAGTCTTCGCGTCCGGCGGGAACGGCGCCAGCGCCGCGGCAATGTCGACCACCGCCTGCACGTCGCCGCTGAACCCGTCGATCACCACGACCGGGCTCTGGCTGGTTCCGACGCGGCGCAGTTCGGGCTTCATGCGACCCTGACTACCAAAAAAACCGGGGGAGGAACGCCGGGCCTCCCTCCCCCGAGTGGTTCGCTTCAAAGGGGGCTTAGAAGCGGTAACTCGCGCCGACCTGGAAGCTGCGGGCATTGCCGACGGTGGAATTCTCTTCCCACTCGCCGGGATTGTTGCCCGAGCCCCAGCCCGAATAGCTGCGGTTGATCGAGTCGAAGACGTTGAACACTTCCGCCTTGACCGAAAGCTCGTGGCCCCAGGGCAGGACGAACTTCTTGGTCAGCCGCAGATCGACATTGGCATAAGCGAACTCGTTCGACGGGAAGCGCACGCCGCCGAGATTGGCGATGCAGCCGACGCCGTCGGGAGTCGGCGACGGCGGCGTGATCGCTGCCGGCGGGCATCCGGCATAGCCGAACGCCGGACCCGAAGCGAAGGTGCCGGTCGCCGAGAACAGCACGTCGAGCGGCAGATTGACCATGCCGGTCGCGACGATGCGGTACTGGTCGACGCCCTGAACGCTCTGCCAGCCGAACTGGGTGACGTCCGGTCCGGCGAAGAACTCGTCGGCGCCGAGCTCGGTGCCGACATTGGTGCGGGCGCGCTGGAAGGTGCCGGACAAGGTGAAGCCCCAGCCCGATGCCTGGCTATAGGGCTTGTCGACGGTCAGATAGATCGCGTTGTAGACCGCCTTGCCGTCGTTCTGGCCGATGTTGAGCTTGCCGCTGAAGCCCGGCAGCTGGCCGTTCTGCGCCGCGCAGATGCTGGTCGGTACCGGCGAGCCATTGGCATTGGTCAGCGAGCCCGGAATATTGTCCTGAACCCAGAGGATGCCGCCGTCCGAGCAGCCGGTGACGTTGCCGGCCCCGTCGCGGTTGACGATCCGGGTGTACCAGCCATTCTCGAAGCGGTTGCCGCGCACGAACTGGAAGATGTTGTGGCTGCGGATATGCGCGAAGGTCAGCGAGGTCTGCACTTCGCCGAACCGCTTGCGGACGCCGAGGCTGAACTGGTCCGAGAAAGGCAGCTTGGTGTCGTTGTTGAGCAGCCAGACGTCGCCGCCGGTGCCCTGCGCGGTCGCGATCGCGCGAAGCGCGTCGGGGTCGCGATAGCTGTCGTTCCAGTTGATGCAGCCCGGCACGGGCGCGCCGCCGCTGCCCTGGCAGAAAGCGAGGGTGGTGACCGACCGATAATAGCTCGTGATCGTCTCGATGCCCGCGGTGATGAACAGCGGACGATCATAATAGCGGCCCGCACCGGCGAAAAAAATCAGGTCGCGGTCGCCGTTGACGTCGTAGCTGATGCCGAGGCGCGGCTGGATCGCTCCCCAGAACGGTTTGCGATTGTCGCCGGTCGAGATGTAATCCTCGGGATCGATTCCGGCAGCCTGCCAGCCCTGATAGTTGCGCAGCGCATTGGCGATGCGATCGGGGGTGACGAAATTCTCGTTCTTGGCGTTGGTCTCGAAATCCCAGCGCAGGCCGGCGTTGATCGTCCAATGCTCGTCGGGCGTCCAGTCGTCCTGGACGAACAAGCCGATCTGGGTGTTCTTCGCTACCGCAGGCGCAACGGGAACGGTCGAGATTCGTGCGGCATCGGGAATCTGGGTCGCCGCGTCGGTGAACGTGCCGCCGAAATAATAATAGCTGCCATTGTTGCGGCTGTCCTCGAGCCGCTCATAGGTGTTGAGCGTCAGCTTCGCGCCGGCCTTGATCGTATGATCGCCGCCGAAGAAAGTGACGTTGTTCTTGAACGTCCAGGTCTTCTGATTGTCGTTCTGGATGAAGCTGTTGCCGCCGAGCAGCGCCGCCTCGCCGCCGTTGACGCCGACATTGTTGGTGAGGATGACTTCCGGATCGTCGGTGTTGCGCGGCGTGCCGTTCGAGACGGTATTGTAGGCCACCGTGAGTTCGTTCAGCCAGCTATCGCCCCGGTGGGTCCAGTCCGCCTGATAGACGTTGATGTCGCTCACCAGCCGGCGGCCATGCTCGGGAACCGCATTGCCGCCGAAATCGGCAAGATTGTCTTCCTTGCGGACGAACACACTGGCGTTGATCGTGTCGCGGTCGGTGGCGAACAGGCTCAGTTTGCCGAAATAGAGGCGCTGCTCGAAGCTCTGCGCATAGGTGCCGTTATACTCGTCCTTGAGCGCTTGCGGGACCCTGCCCTCATTGTTCGGGTCCAGATTGACCGCGGTCGAAGGCAGCTTCTGGCTGGTGCCTTCGAACGCGCCGAAGAAGTGCAGCACGTCCTTGATGATCGGGCCGCCGAGATCGGCGCCATATTGCCAGCGGTTATAGGCGGGCTTTTCGCGATTCCGCTCGAAATAGGGCTGTCCGATGAACGCCTTGGGCTGCCACTCGCCGAACGCGCCGCCGTGGAATTCGGTGCCGCCGGTCTTGGTGACCGCGGTGATGATCGCCGAACCGGCCTGCTCGTATTCGGCCTTGAAGTTCTGCGTGTCGACCTTGAACTCCTGCACCGCCGATTGCGGGAAGGGATTGCCCTTCGAGAAATTCTGGCCGGCGACGCCGCCATGATTGACCGGGTTCTTCAGGCTGAGCCCGTCGATGAAGACGTTGGTGTTGTCCGAGCTGACCGCGCCCGCCTGAACGCGGCGATTGCCCGCGGTCGGCGACACCGCGACGCCCGGGGCGAGCGCGGCGAAGTTGAGGAAGTTGCGCTCGTTCTGCGGCAGATTCTCAATCTGCGCCTGGCTGACATTGGTCGACACCGTGGCGGTGCGCGTCTCGGTGCGGTCACGGGTACCGGTGACGACGATCTCGCCGCCGGCGCCCGCCGAGTCCGCGGGCGTGCCGAGGTCATAGGTAACGGTCTGGCCGACGGGGAGAACCACCGTCTCCGCCTCGCCACCCGACAACGTGACCTGATAGGTGCTCGGACGCAGGCCGACGATGACGTAATTGCCTTCGGCATTGACCGTGGCGGTGACGCTGCGGCCGGTCGTCGTATCGGTGACCGTGACGGTCGCGCCGGGCGCGGCACCTTCGACATGCCCCTGCAGCGTCGACGTGCTCTGTGCGGACGCGGGCGACCCGATCGTCAACGCAGCAGCAAGCGCCGCAGCCGAAATGCCGCGCGCGAGATTCGTCCGCATGTTGTTGGATTTCCTCACGACATTCTCCCCTAACCCTCTTTGTAACCGGTTACATGGCTGATTGCGCAGCTTCTGACTTCCGACAACGATGTCAAAACGCTTTCGCGCCATCTGTCAACAACGGGCTTGCACCGGCGTCGTTCAAGCCCGGCGGGCTGTGCTTATCCCGCAACACCCAGCGGCGGCGCCTTGCAGTGACGATCGATGAAGGCAGCGTGATCTGGCATCGCGTCCGCGACGTCGGCGATCACTTCGCCGGTGTCGCGGATGAATTGCGCGACGGTGTCCTGCGGGATCATCTCGACCATCGGATCGTAGGCGACGGGCAGCCCCTGCCCCAGCAGCACCTGCACCCAGCTTTCCTCGCGGAACAGCTCCGCTGCCGCCCGGCGGAAGAAACGGCCCGAGGAGGCGAACAGCTCGAGCCGCTCGGTGAGGCTGTCGGGCACCGCCATGTGCCTGAGGTAGCGCCAATAGTCGGTGTCCTCGCGCTCGGTGACCTTATAATGCGCGATGATGAAATCGCGCACGTCGGTGAATTCGAAATCGTGCTGGCGGTTATACTCGGCCATATCGGCGGCGGCGAAGCCGCGATGCGGGAACAGCCCGATCAGCTTGGTGATCCCGGTCTGGATCAAATGGATACTGGTCGATTCGAGCGGCTCGAGAAACCCCGAGGACAGCCCGATCGCGACGACGTTCTTCTCCCACGCCCTGTGGCGCTTGCCCGGACGGAAGGCCACCGGCCGCGGATCGGCGAGCGGCCTGCCGTCGAGATTGGCGAGCAAGGTCGCCGCCGCTGCATCGTCGGAAATCTGCCCGCTGGCATAGACATGGCCGTTGCCGATGCGGTGCTGGAGCGGGATCCGCCATTGCCAGCCATGATCGCGCGCCGTGACCCGGGTGTAAGGCGTCAGCGGCGACACGCTCTCGCACGGCACTGCGAGCGCGCGATCGTTGAGCAGCCACTGGTTCCAGTCCTCATAGCCCACGCCGAGCGCCTGCCCGATCAGCAGCCCGCGCATCCCCGAGCAATCGACGAACAGGTCGCCGTCGACCGTCCGCCCGTCGGCGAGCACGACATGGTCGACATGGCCGCTCTCCCCGTCGAGCTTCACGTCGACGATGCGCCCCTCGATCCGGGTGACGCCCTTGGCTTCGGCCCGGACGCGGAGGAACTTCGCGAGCAGCGACGCGTCGAAATGATAGGCATAGTCCAGGCCCGAGATCGGCGAGCCCGGATTGCGCGGATCGGGAAAGCAGAATTTGTTGGCCATGCCGGCGCGGCAATTGAGCGCGTAATCGTCGAAATGACCCACGGGCGCACCCATGCTCCTGAGCTTGAGCCAGAGCTGGTGCGGGTGAAGCCACATGAAATCCTGGCCGATCCGCCCGAAGCCGTGGAAATAGCGATCACTGCCGTTCCGCCAGTTCACGAAATCGATGCCGAGCTTGAACGTCGCCTGGCTCGCGCGGATCATCTCGACCTGATCGATCCCCGCCATCGCCAGATAGTCGCGGAGCGCGGGGATCGTCGCCTCGCCGACGCCGATGATGCCGATCTCGTCGGATTCGACCAGCCGGATCCGGTAGCCGCGAAACAGATGCGACAGCAAAGCCGCGGTCATCCAGCCGGCAGTGCCGCCGCCGATGATGGTGATGGTCTCGAGCGGCGCGTTCGCACGCATGGTATCGGTCATCGCCTCTCCCCGCCGCGCTTTCCGCGGTCGCCGCCTGTTAGGCGATGCCGGGGCGGCTCGTAAACGGTTACAGCGACGGCTTATGGTCGTAGTTTAGCCGAAAATCGCGCCTTCACCCTTGTCCCCTCGACAATTCCTTGGCAATAGTCTGACTAATATGGGCACGGCGCCCAAGGGCTCAAAAAACCGAAATGACTCACGATTCCAGCACTTCTCCGCGCAAGCTTCGTTCGCGTGCGTGGTTCGACGATCCTTCGAACGCCGACATGACCGCGCTGTATCTCGAGCGCTACATGAACTTCGGGATCAGTCTCGACGAGCTCCAGTCGGGCCGGCCGATCATCGGCATCGCGCAGACCGGCAGCGATCTCAGCCCGTGCAATCGCCACCACATCGTCCTCGCCGAGCGCATCCGTGACGGCATTCGCGAAGCCGGCGGCATCGCGATCGAATTCCCCGTCCATCCGATCCAGGAGACCGGCAAGCGCCCGACCGCGGGGCTCGATCGCAATCTCGCCTATCTCGGGCTGGTCGAGACGCTCTATGGCTATCCGATCGACGGCGTGGTGCTGACCACCGGCTGCGACAAGACCACGCCTGCCTGCCTGATGGCCGCTGCGACGGTGAACATCCCCGCCATCTCGCTGTCGGTCGGGCCGATGCTCAACGGCTGGCACAAAGGCGAGCGCACCGGGTCCGGGACGATCGTGTGGAAGGCGCGCGAGCTGCTCGCCGCCGGCGAGATCGACTATCAGGGCTTCATCAAGCTGGTCGCGACCTCGGCGCCGTCGACCGGCTTCTGCAACACGATGGGCACCGCATCGACGATGAACAGCCTTGCCGAAGCGCTCGGCATGTCGCTGCCCGGCTCGGCGGCGATCCCCGCGCCCTATCGCGACCGGCAGGAATCGGCGTATCGCACCGGCCTCCAGATCGTCGAAATGGTGCATGCCGATCGCAAGCCCAGCGACGTGCTGACCCGCGAGGCGTTCCTCAACGCGGTCCGGGTCAATTCGGCGATCGGCGGCTCGACCAACGCGCCGATCCATCTGAACGCGATCGCGCGGCACGTCGGGGTCGAACTCAATCTCGACGACTGGCAGACGCATGGCCGCGAGGTGCCGTTGCTGGTCAATCTCCAGCCGGCGGGCGAATATCTCGGCGAGGATTATTACCGCGCCGGCGGCGTCCCCGCGGTGGTCGCCGAGCTGATGCGCCAGGGACTGATCTTCGAGAACGCGCTCACCGCCAACGGCCGCAGCATCGGCGATAATTGCCGCGACGCCGTAATCGAGGACGAGAAAGTGATCCGCCGCTTCGACGCGCCGCTCAAGGAAGCGGCGGGCTTCTCGGTGCTGCGCGGCAATCTGTTCGACAGCGCGATCATGAAATTGAGCGTGATCTCGCCCGAATTCCGCGAGCGTTATCTCTCCGACCCCGCCGATCCCGACGCGTTCGAGGGCCCGGTAGTGGTGTTCGACGGGCCCGAGGATTATCACGCGCGGATCGACGATCCGGCATTGGGCGTCGACGAGCGCACCTTGCTGATCATGCGCGGCGCGGGGCCGATCGGCTATCCGGGCGCCGCCGAAGTGGTCAACATGCGCCCGCCGGTCCAGCTGATCCAGAAGGGCGTCCACGCGCTTCCCTGTATCGGCGACGGCCGCCAGTCGGGCACCAGCGGCAGCCCGTCGATCCTCAACGCCTCGCCCGAGGCGGCGGCGGGCGGCGGGCTCGCTCTGCTCCAGACCGGCGACCGGGTGCGGATCGACCTGCGCAAGGGCACCGCGAACATGCTGGTTTCGGATGAAGCCCTGGCCGAGCGCCGCGCGGCGCTGGAGGCGAGCGGCGGCTTCAAATTCCCCGCCAGCCAGACGCCGTGGCAGGAGATCCAGCGCGCAATCAACGGCCAGGCCGAGACCGGCGCGGTGCTCGAGCCTGCAGTAAAGTATCAGAAGCTGGCCCAGACCTTCGGGGTGCCGCGGCACAATCACTGACGCTTGTCGCACTCCTGCCCCCTCCATATGCTGGCCGGCGAGGAACAGGGAGAAGATCGATGAACAAGCTGCTGCTGCTCGCGCCTTTGGCGCTGTCCGCGTGCAATTCGGGCCCCTCGGTCGAGGCGACCAACGCCAGCGCCAAGGAAGTCGCGGAGAAAGTGGCGGCAAGCGGCGCCGCGCCGTCGCTGTCGCCCGGACGCTGGGAAGGCACCGCGACGATCACCAATATGGAGATCCCCGGCATGCCCGCCGAGGCGGCGGCCAGGATGAAGGGCGCGATGGGCACCGGCCACAGCTTCTCCAATTGCCTGACTCCCGAACAGGCCAAGAAGCCCGCGGCGGACTTCTTCTCGGGCGACAACAAGGATTGCCGCTACGATCATTTCAGCATGGCCAATGGCCGGCTCGACGCGAAGATGCAGTGCAAGAGCGGCGGCATGACCGTCGACGCGACGATGACCGGCAAATTCGCCAGCGACAATTATCAGATGACGATGACCACCAGGAGCGCAGGCGCGGCCGGCCAGCCGATGACCGCGCACACCATGACGCTCAAGATGGACGCCCGCCGCACCGGCGAATGCACGGGCAAGGAAACCAGCTGAACCCCTGATCGTCATCCCGGCGAAGGCCGGGATCTCGATCGGCTCCACCCCGCGATTGCCTGAGGTCCCGGCTTTCGCCGGGATGACGGCGTATCAGCCGATCCGATAGAGCCCCGAGCCGTGCGGCGGCAGGGTCACGGCGAAGCGGGTCGCCGCTTCATCAAGGTCCCTGCCCGCCCACAAGTCACGCACCTTGGCGCTGCCCGAAATGCCCAGCGCCGACAGATCGGCGGCGACCTCCTCCGCAGTCTCGCCGATATTGAACAAGGCGAGGTAGCGCGCCCGCGAGCGGGTGTCGCGCGAGCTCCAGCCGACATGGTCGCCGGTGCGGAAGAGCTGCGACGCCGCGGTGCCGTGCTGATTGACGGCGAGGACTTCGTCGTTGGTCAGCAGCGCCAGCGTCTGGGCGTCGAGCGCACGCAGATCGCCGCCCATGATCAGCGGCGAACGCGCGATCGACCAGAGCGACATCATCGTGCGCTGCTCGTCGGGCGTGAAGCGGGTCCGGCGCTTGCCCAGAGCGAGCAGCCCGAGCGGCAGCATGTCGGCATCGGGCCACGCGCCCGGACGCTTGTTGAGATGCGGCGCCCAGTCGGCGAGCCGCTTGAACTGCGACAGCAGCAGCGGCCATTCGTCCCAGAAATCGTCGCTGATCCGCCAGAGATTGGCGTGGCTGGCGACGTGGTCCGCGGCGCTGAGCGGGGTCTCCCCGGGCGAGATGCTCAGCACCATGGGCCGCCCTGACCGGTCGATCGCGCGGCGCACCGCCTCGATCTCGGGCTGGTTGCGATGATAAGGTCGCGCGATGTCGTCGACCTTGACGAAATCGACGCCCCAAGACGCGATCAGCGCGAAGACGCTGTCATAATAAGCCTGCGCGCCGGGCCTGGTCATGTCGACGCCGTACATGTCCGAGTTCCACGGGCAGACATTGACCCGGTCGGCGATGTCGCCGCAGCCAAATCGGGTGCCGAGGATCGGCAGATTGCGATCGGCCGCCAGCCGCGGAACCCCGCGCATCAGATGAATGCCGAATTTGAGGCCGAGGCTATGGACATGGTCTGCAAGCGGTCTGAAGCCCCTGCCCCCCGCGGCCGAGGGAAAGCGGTTGGGTGCGGGGAGCAGCCGCCCGTTGGCGTCCAGCGCCAGCTCGACCCCGACGCGATATTCGAAGCCGGTCGCACCCGGCTCGTACCATTGGATGTCGACGGTGAAGACGTCATAGCCGTGCGGCAGCAGCTTCGCCGCCATCACCGCGGCATTGGCGCGCGCCTGTGCCTCGTCGATCGTCGCGGCGAAGCTGTCCCAGCTGTTCCAGCCCATCGGCGGGCGCGGCGTGAGGTCGCGGAAATTGCGCCGGCCGCGTGCCTGCGCGGCGATCGGCGTCGCGGCGAGCATCCCCAGCGCGTGACGACGGCTCAAACGCATCATTGCGCCTCCAGGATACGGGCTTCGTAGACGAACGCGTCGGTGCCCTTCGTCTCGAAGCGCACGACCACCTTGTCCTTGCCGCGGGTGAGCGCTTCGGGGATCGGATAATCCACGCTGACGAAGCGCTTCTCGGGCGGCACCGCGCGGCGCTCGTTGGCGATGCGCGTCCCTTCGACCGAAATGTCGAAATTCTTGTTCACTTCCTCGCCCCAATACAGCGCGGCGAGCAGCATCGGGCCGGGGCGCACGGCAAGCGTGAATTCCATATAATTGCCCATGCCCCATGGTAGCTGGCGCGCGCTCCGCCCGCCCCAGGAGAATAGATCGCCGTGGTTCGAACGATAGTCGTGATCGCGTTCGGGCTGCATCTCGCCGAGGTGGAGGATATCGACGGTGCGCGCGTCGAGCGCCGCCTTGTCGCGCTGCGCGACGCCGTAGGCAGCCTCCTCGGTCTTCCATTGCGCCTCGGTGAAGCGCGGGAAATAGACCGCGGTGCGGCGGTCATATTGGCGGAAGAAGGGCACCAGAGTCAGCGCCTCGGGCCGTGCGTCGGCGAGGCGGAAGCGGTGTTCGGCCGCGGCTATCGGCACAACGGCCGCGGCGGGATCCGCGCCGACCAAAACCGGCGCCGGTCCTTCGAACGGCGCGGCGGCGGGTCCGAGATCGGCGGCGAGGACGAGCGGGCCGCTCAGATACGCGACCATGCGCGGATCGTCGGGCGTCGGCTCGGTGCGGACGCGCATCGGCAGCGTCAGCTCGATCCTGTCCCCTGCCCGCCAGCGTCGCTCGAGCCGGGCATAGCCGGCAGCGCGATCGATCGGCTCGGGCTTGCCGTTGAGCGTCAGCGCCGGTGCCTCGCACCAGCCGGGCAGGCGCAAAGCGATGGCCGTCGCGGTGCGCGGCGCCTTCGTCACCCGGAGCGTCACCTGCTCGCTGAACGGATAGCCGGTTTCGAGCGCGACCTGCAGCCCCCGCGCCTTCCATTCGGCCGTGGAGGGAATGAACAGATTGACGAACAACGCGGCGTCGTCGTGCCAATAGATGCTCTCGCCATGCTTGGCATGGGTCTCCATCCCAGATCCGACGCAGCACCAGAAACTGTCTTCGGGGGTCGAATAGGTCCGCCGCGCGCCGGCGCTGAGCGGCATGAAATAGACGAACATGCCTGTTTCGGGATGCTGGTGCGCGAGCAGATGGTTGAGATGGATGCGCTCGTAGGTGTCGAACAGCGCCGCGTCGGGCTGCCAGCCATAGAGATGCCGGGCCAGCTTGAGCATGTTGTAGCTGTTGCAGGCCTCGCAGGTGCGCTCGGTGATCCGCGTCGAGATCAGATCGGGCGGGCCGAAATGCTCGCGCTCGCTATTGCCGCCGATGACATAGCTGTGATGCGCAGTGACGGTCTGGTGGAAGAAGCGCGCCGCGTCGGCGTGGCGTTGCTCGCCGGTCAGTTCGTAGAGCCGGGCGAGGCCGATCAATTTGGGGATCTGGGTATTGGCGTGGAGCCCGGGAAGGTCGTCCTTGCCCGCCGCGAGCGGGCTGAGCACCTTCTGGTGATAGATGCGCTCGGCGAGCCGGCGCCAGCGCGGGTTGCCGGTCAGCGCATAGGTCTCGGCATAGCTGTCGTTCAGTCCGCCATGCTCGGCGGCGAGCAGCTTCTGCATCTGCGCATCGTCGAGCCCTTCGAGGATCGTCGCGAGATAGCCGGCCATGCCGAGCATCACCGGCATCGCCGCGTCGACATTGCCGAACCGCACCGCGTCGATCAGCCCGGCATGGACCTTGTGCCACGTATAAAGCGGCACCCAGCCGCCATTGATGTCGAAGCCGCCGGTGCGGATCTCGCCCCTGCGGATCTCCTCGAAGACGATCTTGCCGTCGACTTGTCTGTCGTCGCGCTCGACCCTGGTGCCGCCGACATAGCCGTCACCGTGCGCGGCCTGGATGCGCGCCAGCTCGGCAACGGTGCCGCGCAGACGCTCGCGGACCGCCGCATCGCCGGTCTGGGCCAGGAGCAGCGACAGGGCAGAGAGGTAATGGCCGAGCGAGTGCCCGGCGATCCCGCGCGCTTCCCAACCGCCATAGGTCTCGCTTTTGGTCGGCAGGCCGGCGCTCGCGTAGAAATTGTGGAGCAGCCGCTCGGCCGAGAGCGACAGGAGGTAGCGGCGGTTGGTCGCGACCGCATCGAGAAAGAGCGAGGGCGTCAGCCGCACCGCATCGAGCGGCAGCGGCCGGGCCTTGATCGGCCTTTCCTCGATCCGAACCCGCGCGAAGGCCGGGCCGGCGAGCGCCAATATGCTCGCGGAGAGCAGGAAGGCGCGCCGCGTCGTCGTCAGGAAGTGATGGTCAGAGCTCATATCGCCGATCTTCATTCCTCCCTCGCGGAGCGGGGGAGGTGGCGCCGAAGGCGGCGGAGGGGGCGTCTCCGCAAAGCCATAGCTCGCGGTGAGGCCTCCTCCCCCACTGCGTGGTCCCCCTCCCCCGCTTCGCGAGGGAGGAATTGGGACGCCGCAGCACTTCAGTCGACCGCGACCACGACGACCGACTTGGCCGGCAGATCGAAGCTGAGCTTACCGCCCACGCTGCGCGCCGAATAAGCGGCGGGCATGATCGTGTTCGGCTTGTCGAACGTGTTGTGCGTGTCGATCGCCGGACCGGTCAGGATGCGCCCGCGCGCCGTGCCGCCGAGATTGGTCGTCACCCGCGCCGGCTTGTTCGGATCGGTATTGGTCAGCGACAGATAGAGCTTGCCGTCGGTCCCGCGCGCCGCGGAGACATCGACCATCGGCACCTTGAACCCGGCCCGCTCGTAGCTCGGCCCCTTGACGTCCGCCGCATAGGGCGTGGCGCCCTGGAACGGCACGTACATGTCGAAGACGTGATAGGTCGGGGTCAGCACCATCCGGCCCTTGTCGGTCAGGATCATCGCCTGCAGCACGTTCACCATCTGCGCGATATTGGCCATCTTCACCCGGTCGGTATGCCGGTGGAAGATGTTGAGCGTCAGCGCCGCGACTTCGGCGTCGCGCAGGCTGTTCTGCTGGTAGAGGAAGCCCGGTACCGAGCCCGATTCCTGATCGTACCACGTGCCCCATTCGTCGACATAGAGCGCGACCCTTTTCTCGGGATCGTGCTTGTCCATCATCTCGACATGCTTGGTGATCAGTTCGTCCATGAAGATCGCGCGGCCGAGCGTCGAGGCCCATTCGTCCTCGCCGAAGCCAGTCGCGGCGCCCTTCTTGTCCCATTTGCCGGTCGGCAGCGTGTAGTAATGGACGCTGAGCGCGTTCATCCGGTCGCGCGCCTGACGCATCATCACGTCGGTAAAATTATAGTCACTGGCATTGGCGCCGCTCGCGACCTTGACGATCTTCGGCGTGCCGGCGGGTGCGTTGACGAACTCGGCATAGCGGCGGTGGAGGTCCGCCGAATATTCGGGGCGCATGCTGCCGCCGCAGCCCCAGGTCTCGTTGCCCACGCCGAAATATTTGACCGTCCACGGCCTCTCGCGGCCGTTCGCCTTGCGCTGCTCGGCGAGCGTACCCTTTTCGGCGGTCATGTACTCGACCCACTGGCTCATGTCGCGCGGACCCATCGAGCCCATATTTCCCGCGACATAGGCGTCGGTGCCGAGCATCTCGGAATAGTTCATGAACTCGTGCGTGCCGAACTGGTTGTCCTCGGTCACGCCGCCCCAGTGACGGTTGATCCGCACCGGGCGTTTGGCCTTGGGGCCGATGCCGTCGCGCCAGTCATATTCGTCGGCGAAGCAGCCGCCGGGCCAGCGCACCACCGGCACCTTGATGTGCTTGAGCGCGGCGAGCACGTCGTTGCGATAGCCATTGGTATTGGGGATCTTCGAATCCGGGCCGACCCAGACGCCCTCATAGATGCCGCGGCCGAGATGCTCGGCGAACTGGCCGTAGATGCCGGGCTCGATCTTCGGCCCGGCCTTGCCGGTGTCGACCGTCACGGTGACGTTGACCGGCGCCTGCGCGAAGGCGGGCGCCGCCATCAAAGTCGCCGCGACGGGCAACAGCCCCAGTTTCCAATGCTTCATGCAACTCTCCCTTTTGGTCGGCGCCCACTTCCGGGCATCCATTTGTCTTATCAACTGTGAGTCGGAACCCGACTCAAAGCGGAATCACGCGCGCATCGCCGCCGGGGACGGTGGCCAGCGGATTGCGCAGCGGCAGCGTGAACGGCGCCGCCGAAACTTCGAAGACATCGCCCTCCTCGGTCCGCACGCCATCGGCGAACGACAGGGTCGCGGTGCCGAAGAAATGGACGTGGAGGTCGCCGGGGCGACGGAAAAGTCCATATTTGAAATGATGATGCTCGAGATTGCTGATGGCGTGCGACATGTTCGCCTCGCCCGAGAGGAACGGCTTTTCCCAGATCGTCTCGCCGTTGCGGACGATCTTGCTGGTGCCGCGGACATCGGCCGGCAATTCGCCGACGAGCAATTCGGCACCGAGCGAGGCATGGCGCAGCTTCGAGTGCGCGAGCCACAGATAATTGCCGCGCTCGGTGATATGGTCCGAGAATTCATTGCCGAGCGCGAAACCGAGCCGGCGCGGACGGCCTGCGTCGTCGATGATATAGATGCCGGCGATCTCGGGCTCCTCGCTGCCATCGAGCGCGAAATCGGGCGAAGGCAGGGGTTCGCCGGGGCCGACCAGCGACGAGCCGTCGCCCTTGTAGAACCATTCGGGCTGGACGCCGGGAATGCCATCGGCCGGCTTGCCGCCCTCAAGCCCCATGTTGAACATCCGCATCGAATCGGTGAGCGTGCCGCCCGCCGCGGCCTTGTGCATCTGGTCGCGCCCCTCGGCCGAGCCGAGATGGGTGAGCCCGGTGCCGGTGACGTAGCAATGCGCGGCATCGGGATGGTCGATCGGGGCGAGAAGCCGGCCCTCGACCTCCGCCGCGGCGAGATCGACGCCCTCGCCGACCCGCGCCCGCGCCGCCGCTTCGAGCGAGACGTTCTCGCGGATCGCAGCGAGCGCGAGTTCATAGGTGCTGGCGATGCCGTTCAGCCGCACCAGGCTTTCTTCGAGGAACGCCGCAACGCCCCGCTCGCCGGCCGAATCGCGAAACTGCACGAGCCTGAACGCCATAATCTGTGGATCCTCTTCCGATTCGAATAATAGTCAGACTTATATGCGCCCTGCGGCGGGATCAATCCGTTCCTCGCCCGGGCTAGCCCCTCGGCAGGCAGCGTCAAGTGCGGCGGAAAAGCCACGATTTGTGCGCAACTTGCCGGAAAGCCGAAGCATCCGCGCACAAAGCGCTTGCACGAATTTGCGACGTTCGTATTTTTGTCTGACTATTCGAGCTGTGTTTCTTCAGAACGGGCCGACCCGTCGGGAAGCATGACAGGAGAGGGGAAAAGCAATGGCTCTGAAGCGCAGGATGCTCTGTTCGGCGTCGTTCGTTGCATTGCGTTCGGGACACCGGTTGCCGCCCTGCCAGGATTCGTTCGGCGGCTTTGCGGCCACCCCCACGCGACACCCGCCAATATGACCGCACCTTTGGTGTGGGCGTGCGCTTCCGTTTCTGAAGCGCGAGAGGCAGGAAGGAACCAAACGATCGTCGCAGGGAAACGCCCGATATCGCGGATTATAGGCCTCCTGCTCCCGGCGCTTCTTGCCGGGGCATCGAGCGCGCCGGCGCAGACCAGTCGGTCTACGCCGCCTTCGCTCGCGCCTCTCTCCGGTGATATCGCGCCGGTCCACGATCCCGCGATCCTCCGGCAGGGCAACACCTGGTATCTGTTCACCACCAGTCAGGCGCGCGACGGCAAGGGCCTGATCCATATCCGCACCTCGAAGGATCTCGCCAGCTGGACGCGTGCCGCGCCGGTCTTCGCCGAGATGCCGGCCTGGGTGAAGGACGCAGTGCCCGGCGCTGCGGGGATCTGGGCGCCGGACGTCCAGTTCCTCGGCGGAGAATATCGCGTTTATTATTCGGTCTCGACCTTCGGCAAGAACCGCTCGGCGATCGGGCTGGTGACCACGCCTTCGCTCGAGAAGCCGGTGTGGACCGACAAGGGCCTCGTGCTCCGATCGGACGCGAGCGACGATTTCAATGCGATCGACCCGAATGCCTTCGCGGATGCCGAGGGGCGCCAATGGCTGGCGTTCGGCAGCTTCTGGTCGGGGCTCAAGATGGTCCGGCTCGATCCGAAGACCGGACTGCGCTCGGCCGCGGACGCCAAGGTCCGTGCGATCGCCCGCCGGCCCAGCCCGGGCGCGATCGAGGCGCCGTTCGTGATCCGCCGCGGCGGTTATTATTATCTGTTCGCGTCGTTCGACTTTTGCTGCCGCCGGTCGGAAAGCACCTATTACACCGTAGTGGGCCGCGCGAAGGATCCGAAGGGTCCCTATCTCGATCGCGAGGGCAAGCGCATGCTGCAGGGCGGCGGCCTGCGCGTCCTCCACGCCGATCTCGATGCCGCCAGGCGCTTCGTAGGGCCGGGACACGTCGCAATCCTGCGCGAGCCCAAGCGGGATTACATCGTATACCATGCTTATGATACGCAAGCGCGCGGCGTGCCGACGCTCCGCATCCAGCCGCTTGGCTGGACGGACGACGGCTGGCCGGTCGCACTCTAGAAAACGTCCCCCCAGGAGAAGAACAAACCCATGCCAGCCGTACCCGTTCAACCCCGTGCCGGTGCCTCGTCGGGCACGGGCGCACCCTATGGGGCCGCATTGTCGATGCTGGCCACGCTCTTCTTCATGTGGGGGTTCATCACCGTCATCAACGGCACGCTGCTGCCGCATCTGCGCAGCGTCATGGTGCTCAGCTACAGCCAGACCACGCTGATCGAGAGCGTCTGGTTCATCGCCTATTTCGTCGCTTCGGTCCCCTCGGCGAAGATCATCGAGCGGATCGGCTACAAGAAATCGATGGTCACCGGCCTGATCGTGATGGCGGTGGGCGCATTGATCATGATCCCGGCATCGATGCTGCTCTCCTACGGCGTCGTGCTCACCGCGATGTTCGTGATCGCGTCGGGCATCGCTCTGCTTCAGGTCGCCGCCAACCCCTATGTCGCGGTGATCGGCCCGTCCGAGAGCGCGTCGTCGCGGCTGAACCTCGTTCAGGCGTTCAACTCGATGGGCACCACCCTCGCCCCCCTGTTCGGCGCCTATCTGATCCTTGGCCGCAGCGTCTCGGGCACCACCGAAGGCGGCGCCGCGGCGCTGACGCTCGAGCAACGCCTTGCCGACGCGCAGACGGTGCAGCTTCCCTATCTGATCGTCGCGGGCGTCCTGCTCGTCCTCGCGATCGTGATCGCCCGCTTCAAGCTTCCGGCGATGGGCGCCGCGGTCTCGCGCCACTCGCGCGAGGCCCGCAAGAACCACTCGCTGTGGCAGCACCGCAACCTCGTGTTCGGCGTTCCTGCGATCGCGATCTATCTGATCGCCGAGATCGGCGTCGGCAATCTGTTCGTCAACTTCGTCTCGCAGCCCGACATCGGCAACCTGACGCACGAGCAGGCCGGTCACTACCTCTTCCTGCTCTGGGGCGGGATGATGGTCGGCCGCTTCCTCGGCGCGTTCCTGATGCGCTCGGTCAAGCCGGAGACGGTTCTCGCCGTCGCCAGCGCGCTCGCATTCGTCGTGATGACGATCACCACTTTCGCGCACGGACCCGTAGCGATGTGGGCGCTGATCTCGGTCGGCCTGTTCCACTCGATCATGTTCCCGACGATCTTCACGCTCGGCATCAAGGGCCTCGGCCCGCTGACCGAAGAGGGTTCGGGGCTGCTGATCATGGCGATCGCCGGCGGCGCGCTGGTCTATTTCCAGGGCAAGTTCGCCGACGCCTATGGCCTGCAGGCATCGTTCATCATCTGCGCGATCTGCGAGCTCTATGTGCTGTTCTATGCGCTGTGGGGCTCGAAGGCCACCAACGCGCTGGAGGATGAGGTGGCGACCGCGGTGGAATAGACTGACTCCTCTCCCTGAAAGGGAGGGGCCGGGGGTCGGTGCGAGCCGGAGGCGAGCAACGAGCCGCCTGGACAAAAGAAAAGGCCGGGCATCGAACCCGGCCTTTTCTTACCTACCCGTGACCCCTCCCTTGAAGGGAGGGGATTTATCCCGCCGCCGCTTCCCGCCGCGTGCCCTTGGGCTGGCGGAGCTTGGGCCCCCGGCTGCGCGTCGTGTCGAGGAACGCCATGTCGACGAGGTGCGCCATCGCCGCGTGCGCGGCCTCGGGATCGCCCGCCGCGATCGCATCGAACACGCGCTGGTGATCGGGGACGGGATCGCGCCGGAGCGGGCTGTTGCGCTGCTTGAAGATCGTCGTCCACGCCACCGCCGCGCTGACGCTGGTGGTCAGCGAGGTGATGAACGGATTGGCCGAGGCTTCGAGCAAGGCGGCATGGAAGTCCTGATCGGCCACCCGCCCCTCTTCCACCGCCAGCGTGTGCTTCTCCATGCCCTGCAGCGCTTCGGCCATGCGCTTCAGTTGCACGTCGCTACGGCGCTCCGCCGCGAGCGCGGCAGCCTCGGGCTCGAAGATCTTTCGCAGCTCGAACAGGCTGTGCAGCAGATCGTCGTCGGGCTCGAATTCGAAGATCCATGACAGCACGTCGGGATCGAGCAGATGCCATTTCTCGCGGTCGCTGACCCGGGTGCCGGTGCGCGGGCGGCTCTCGACCAGTCCCTTGGCGGCGAGGATGCGCAGCGCCTCGCGATAGGCGGTGCGCGAGACGTGCAGCCGATCGCTCGCCGCGACTTCATTGTTGAGCACCTCGCCGGGCTTGTAGCGCCCCGAGACGATCAGGATGCCGAGATCGCGGGCGATCGTGCCGTGCAGGCGCAGCGACTTGCGCCGGGCCCGGACGTTCAGCGGCTTGGCAGTCTTGACCTTAGCAACCATCGCTCGATCCTAGCGCTGCGAAGGGGCCGGGTACAACTGGTCGATCACCCGGCCTGGGTGACGAAAACGTTCCACGAGAGCGGTTTCAGGACAGTCGTGAGAACTCCGTCGGCGAAATCGGCGCGCGGATGCGGTGCGGGGGCCACTTCGTCGGGCGCATCGGCGCTGTTGACTGCCTTCAAATCATCGTGATGCAGCTCGAACGCCTCGCTCAGCCGTCGCGCGGCGAAGCCGCGAAGTTCGACGTCCAGCGTCATCTCCTGATCGAGGCTGCGGTTGAGCGCGAACACGGTGATCGCACCGGTCTCGGGATCGTGGAGCACCGACTGGACGAGCAACGGCGCCGCGGTCTCGTCCCCCGCCGCGAAACTGCCGGTCTCGACCGAAGCGCGCAACACATTGCCGCGGCCGTGGCGCGCGGCTTGCGCGAACGGATGGAAGATCGTCTGGCGCCACGCCGGCCCGCCGGTCTGAGTCATGATCGGGCCGATCACGTTGACCAGTTGCGCAATGCAGGCCGATTTCACGCGATCGGCATGGTTGATCATCGTCAGCAGCACGCCGCCCACCACCAGCGCATCCTCGAAATTGTAGATTTCCTCGAGCAAAGCGGGCGCCTGCGGCCAGCCGACGCCGCGAAGCTGCTCGCCGGCGCGGGCCCGGTACCAGACGTTCCACTCGTCGACCGAGAGCATGATCCGCTTCGGGCTGCGGCGCTTCGCGGCGACCGCATCGGCGATCGCGGCGACTTCGACGATGAAGCGCTCGAGCCCGTCGATCGCCGTGAGGAAGCGCGCGACATCATTCTCGTGATTGGTGAAATATTGGTGGAGCGAGATGAAGTCGACCTCCTCGAAGCAATGATCGAGCACCTCATATTCCCACGCCCCATAGGTCGGCATGTCGCGCGCGGACGAGCCGCACACCGCGAGCTGGAGCCCGTCCGAGGTCCAGCGCATCACTTTGGCGGTCTCCTTGGCGACGCGGCCATATTCGTGCGCGGTCTTGGCACAGGTCTGCCACGGGCCGTCCATCTCGTTGCCGAGGCACCAGAATTTGATGTCGTGCGGCGCTTCATAGCCGTGGCTGCGGCGCAGGTCAGAATACTGCGTGCCGCCGGGATGATTGCAATATTCGAGGAAGTTCTGCGCCTCGGCCGGGCCGCGGGTGCCGAGATTGACCGCAAACATCGGCTCGAGCTCGGCCAGGCGGCACCAGTCGATGAACTCGTTGGTGCCGAACTGGTTGGTCTCGGTCGATCCCCAGGCGAGGTCGAGACGGACCGGGCGCTTGTCCCTGGGCCCGACCCCGTCCTCCCAATCATAGCCCGAGACGAAATTGCCGCCGGGATAGCGCACGATCGTCACGCCCAGCTCGCGGGTGAGATCGAGCACGTCGCGGCGGAAGCCGTTTTCGTCGGCGGTCGCATGGCCGGGTTCGTAGATCCCGCCATATACGCAGCGCCCGAGATGTTCGACGAAAGTGCCGAACACCCGCCGATCGAGCGGGGCGATGACGAAGGCGGGATCGGCGATTATGCGGGACGTGAGCATATCGGCTCCGGTTCAGAGGTTTTCGAGCACGGCGTTCACGCGGCGCTCCATATCGGAAAGAGTCCGGTCGATCGGCTTGGCGCCCGCGATCGCGGCGGCCGCCTCGGTGCCGACGATCGTCTCGATCGGGAACTGGCGGCGGACCTCCTTGGGGAGCGGCTGCGCGGTGTTGGCGAGAATCGCGAGATTGTCGCGATGCGGCAGCGCGCGCCATTCCGCGCTCTGGATGATCGCCTGAAACGCCGGCAGATGGCCGGTGCGCGCCCAATGCTTCGCATGGCCGGCGAAAAATTCGAGGAAACGCACCGCGGCCGCGCGCGTCCCCGGGCTGCGGCGACTGTTGCGCGGCATCACCCAATTGTGCCCGTCGGCGAAGGTCGCCTCGCGCTGGAACAGCTTCGGATACGGCATCACCGTATAGCCGCCATTGGCGAGCGCGCCGCTGGACTTGCGCGATTCCATGTCGAACGTCCCGACCATCCAGGTGCCGACGAGGAACACGCCGCCGTCGCCATTGAGGAAGCCGGCGACTGCGGCGCTGTAATCCTGGTTCTTGGTGGTGAAGTCGCGGTCGTAGATCGTCTTGAACAGCTGTAGGGCATTGCGTGCCGCGGGCGTCCGGAAATTGGCCCGGCCGTCCCGGAACAGCGCGCCGTTCTGCTGCATCACGAAGGTGTAGAAGTTGCGGGTGAAGCCGGCATATTCGTTGGCGGCGCCCTGAACGAGATAGGGCTTGCCGGTGCGCGCGCGGAACTGCGCGGCCTGCGCGAACAGCTCCTCGGGCGAATGCGGCAGGATCGGCTTGCCGCCGCGCACCAGCCCTGCCTTGCGGAACAGGTTCATGTTGATGTGCCACAGCGGCGCCCAGGTATCGATCGGCAGGCCCCATGTCCGGTCCTGGACGGTCACCGCCGCGCGCGCGGCGCTGGTGAAGCGTGCCGGCGGGGCGCCGATCGCAGCAAGATCCGCGTCGAGCGGTTCGAGCAGATTGCGCGCCTGATAGTCCGGGATCACCGATCCATGCATCGTCACCAGATCGGGCGCGTCATTGGCGGCGAGCTGGGCAGTGAGCTGGTCGTAGCCGGGCCAGAACACGACGTTCTCGACCACCTCGACATCGGGGTTCTCGGCCTCGAAGCGATTGATCATTGCGGTCATGATGCCGCACTCGCCCTCGGCCGCGGCGATATCGATGCTGCGACCATATTGCGCCTCGCACGCGCCGAAGAAGCGCTGGATCACCAGCCGGGTCTTGTCCGGCTTCGCATCCGAGCAGCCGGCGAGCAACGCCAGCGGCAATAGCCAGAGCGCCCTCACCTTCCCGCCGCCCCGGCCACTGCCTGAACGATGTATTTCTGGAAGAACAGATAGACGATCAGCATCGGCGCCCCGGCGAACACCGCCTGCGCCATCAGGAAGCCGAGCCCTTCGGTCTGGGCGAAGTTCATCTGGGTCGAGGCGATGCCGACGGTCAGCGTGAACATCTCCTTGTTGGTCGCCGAGATCAGCGGCCACCAATAATCGTTCCACGCATGGAGGAAGGTGAAGATGCCCAAGGTTGCCTGCGCCGGCACGGTGAGCGGCAGCAGCAGCTTCCAGAAGATCGTGAAGCGCGACGCGCCGTCGAGCAAGGCGGCCTCATCGATGTCCCTGGGGATCGCGCGGAAATATTGCGTCATCAGGAACACCCCGAAGGGCGCCGAGAGGCCGGGAAGGATCAAAGCCGGATAGCTATTGTGCATGCCGAGCCAGCTGAACATCTGGTGCCGGGCGATGATCACCGCCTGCTCCGGCACCGCCAGCCCGAGCAGCACAACGACGAACAGAAGGTTGCGCCCCGGAAATTCGAGCCGGGCGAAGCCGTAACCAGCCAGCGAAGCCAGCACCAGCACGCCCGCGGTCATCCCCAGCGAGACGATCAGGCTGTTGAGGATCCAGCGGAACACCGCGCCATTGCCGAACAGGTTCCGATAATTCTCGAGCGTGTAGCGGCCGTTGAACACCGAAGCGGTATCGGTCATCAGCTCGGCATTGGCCTTGAGCGACAGCGCCAGCACCCACAGCAAGGGCACGAGCATCAGCATTGCGGCGAGGACGACGAACGCGACGGCGAGGCGGCTGCGGGTCATGCCGCCTCCCGCCGCGACGAGATGCGGTACTGGAGCATCGCCGCGATCAGGATCATTGCGAACAGCACCTGCGCGGCGGCCGCGGCATAGCCTAATTCCCATTGCCGCCAGCCGGTCTCGTAGATGAACAATACGATCGGCCGGGTGGCATTGTTGGGGCCGCCGAGCGTCATCAGCTGGGGCTGGCCGAACAATTGAAACTGCAGGATCACTTCGATGATGATCACGAGGAAGAAGGTCCGCCGGATCGCCGGCAGGGTGATGCGGACGAGCGTCGTCCAGCGCGAGGCATTGTCGAGCGCCGCGGCTTCGTAGAGGTCGCGCGGCACTTGCTGGAGCGCGGCGAGGAACAGCACCATCGGCAGCCCGATGCACCACCAGATCGTGGTGATCGCGAGCGCCGGCATCGCGAGCTTCTCGTCGTTGAGGAAAGCGATCGGGGTTCCGCCCAGCGCCTCGGCGGTCACGCCGAGCAGCCCGCCATCGGGCAGGAACACCAGCCGCCACACCAGCGTGACGACGGTGACCGAAAACACGGTCGAGGCGAAGAAGACCGTCCGCAGCACCGCCGCCCAGCGCTCCTGCCGGTTGAGCACCAGCGCCAGCCCGAGCCCGGCGAAGGTCAGGATCGGCACCGTCAGCAATGCGAAGGTGAAAGTGTTGCCGACCGTCTGGAGGAAGATCGCATCGCCGAGCAAGCGGGCGAAATTGGCGAGGCCGACCCAGCGCTCGGTGCCGAACAGGTCGCTCTTGGTGGTCGACAGCCACATCCCCATCGCCAGCGGAATCACCAGCATCACGACGAAGACCAGCAGATAGGGCGCGACGAACAGTGCGTTGCGCCACTCCCCCTGCGCGCGCATGGCGGCTGCCATCAACGCGCCTCCCGATGATGGCCTAGCCCGGCGGCGTCGAAGAGGTGCGCGGCGGCGGCGTCGATCGTCAGCCCGATACGGTCCCCGGCACGCACCGAGGAAACCCCGGCATCCTCCGCCACCAGCCGTTCGCCGTCGCCGAGCAGCACATGCACCAGCGTGCGCTCGCCGAGCCGCTCGACGATCTCGGCGGTGCCGTGGGTCGTGGCGGCGTCGCCCGACGTCACGCACACCGTCTCGGCGCGCAGGCCCAATGTCATCGACCCTTGTGGAAGCCCGGCCATGGAGATCGCGGTGTCGATGACGGTACCGTCGCCCAGCCGCGCCCTCGCGGTACCCGAGGGGCCGGCTTCGACGCTCACCGGCAGCAGATTGATCCGCGGCGCCCCGACAAAGGTCGCGACGAATTGGGTGCGCGGGCGGAGATAGATCTCCATCGGCGTTCCGACCTGCTCGATCCCGCCGGCATTGAGCACGACGATCCGGTCGGCCAAGGTCATCGCCTCGACCTGGTCATGGGTGACGAAGATCATCGTCGTGCCGAGCCGCCGGTGGAGCTGGGCCAGCTCGAGCCGGGTGCGGACGCGGAGCGCCGCGTCGAGATTGGAGAGCGGCTCGTCGAGCAGAAACAACTCGGGCTGCTTGACGATGGCGCGGGCGATCGCGACGCGCTGGCGCTGCCCGCCGGAAAGCTGGCCGGGTTTTCGCTCGAGCAAAGCCTCGATCTCGAGGCTCGCCGCGGCGGCCGCGATCCGCGCGGCGATCTCGTCGGCAGGCACCCGCAGATTGCGCAGACCGAACGCCATGTTCTCGCGCACGCTGAGATGCGGATAAAGCGCGTAATGCTGGAATACCATCGCCACGCCGCGCGCGCCCGGCGGCAGCGTATCGACGCGCCGATCGCCGATATGGATCCTGCCGCTGTCGACGCTCTCCAGCCCCGCGATCATCCGCAGCAAGGTGGATTTGCCGCAGCCCGACGGCCCGAGAAACACCACGAACTCGCCCGCCGGAATGTCCAGCGACAGCCGCTCGATCACGGTGACGGCACCATATGCCTTGCCGACCTCGGCCAGCTGCACACCCGCCAAGCATTCTCTCCCTGATTAATTGTCTGATGATTGTGGGAAAGCGATGCCGTGTCAACGATGTTGATCGCAGTTGGGCGTTGACCGTCGATGTGCGGTGACTAGGCTGCCCGCAAAGGGGAGAATGCAATGCACCAGATCGTCGTCATGCTCGCAGCGAGCGCCAGCTGGACAGGGATGCCGGCCGGACAGGCCGCGCCGGCCCAGACCGCGCCTGTGTCCGCCGCCCCGGCGCCTGCGCAGCCGGCCGGCCCGGCATGGCAATTGGTCTGCGCGCCCGCCCCTGCCGCCAGCCCGACGCCTTCGCCCGCGCCTGCGCCCGCCGCGAACCAGCCGTGCAGCCTCGTGCAGAACCTGCTGGCGGGCGAGCAGAAGCAGCGGTTGCTGACGGTGATCGTCCAGCGCACCCCGCAGGCCGGGCACAACATGACCGTCGCGCTGCCGCACGGCGTGCTGTTCCCCGCCGGCGTCAGCCTCCAGGTCGACGAGGCGCCGGAGAAGCCGCTCGCGGTGCAGACCAGCGACCAGAACGGCGCCTATACCGGCACCGCGGTCGATGCGGCGCTGCTGACCGCGCTGCGCGGCGGCAAGACGCTCAAGATCGGCTTCACCGCCGGCAACGGCCAGCGGATCATCGTGCCGGTGACGCTCAGGGACTTCCCCGCGGGCCTCGTCGCACTCGACAAGAGCCCCCTGCCCGTCGCGCCCAAACCGGCCGCGCCGGCGCCGGCAAAACCGAAATGAGCCGGGGCCGGCTGCTCCCCGGCGAAGGCCCGCGCCCAGCTGCAATGCGGCTCGAGAACTAGTCCCGCCTCACCGGATTCGTCGAAACTGGGCCCCGGCCTTCGCCGGGGCACATCCGCACCCCCGACCGCCGCGCGCCCTTACGGCAGCGGGTTGGTCGGGGTCTGCGCGGTTCCCGCGCTCGGCCCGGTCGCGGTGCCGGTCAGGCTGACCGCGATGTTGGCAGTCGTGGCGCCCGGCGTGTTGCCATTGGCGTTCCACGTCGCCACCGCATCGTCCTCGATCCCCGCTCCGCCCTCGACAAAGCCTTGCAGGAAGATGCGCGGATCATGGGTGTTGTCGAGCTCGGAAACGCGCAGCCGCAGCAGATTGGGGGCGGCGGTCGCGGTGAGGTTGTTGTTGGCGATGTTGGCGTAGATCTGGTTGGTCTCGATATTGCTGCCCGACGACGAGCCGCTCTGGATGTTGATGTCGGCGAGCGTGTTCACGTCGGTCGAGTCGATGACGTTGCCGGTCAACGTCAGGTCGAGCCGGGCGCTGCCCTCGCGCGCGATCACCTCGACTGCGGCGCTGTTGTTGCCGGCGCCCTGCGTCAGCGCGTTGCCGGTGACCGCGACGGTGAGGTGCGAATTCTCCTGCGCGAGCAGGCGCACGCCGCTGCCCGACGCCCCGGTACCCGCCGGGTTCTGGCTATAGACCTCCACATCGGCGTTGTTGGCGATCCGGCCCATCACGTTCGCGCTGATGAACGAGGTGATGTTGATCGCGGCACCGCCGCTCGAGCGGATCGTCGGGTTGCCGATGATGTTGAACCGCACGGTCGAGGTGTCGTTTCCGTTGATGTCGATGCCTGCACCGATCCCGGTCTGGCTGTCGATGACGCTGTTGGTGACGTCGACGCTGACCACCGAATCGTCTTCGCCGATGATCTGGATGCCCTGGGTGCGGATCCGCAGGAAGTCGCTGTCCACGACGTCGATATTGGTCGTCGGCGTGCCCGCGGCATTGCTGAAGCTGCGGAACTGGAGCCCGCCCTCGCCGATGCCGCTGCTCTGGGTGTCGCGGAAGATGACGTTGTTGAGCGTCAGATTGAGGTTCACGTCGGTGTTGACGATGTCGAGGCTGTTGGTCTCCGACAGCGCGATCTCGGTGTTGGTCAGCGACGAGGTGCCCGAGAGGTTGATGAACTCGATGCCGCTCTCGTTCGCGCCGTCGCCCGCACCGGTGATCAGGCTGTTGTTGAGCTGGAAGTTGCTGACGTTGATCCCGGTGATGCCGTTGTCGGCGATCGTGCCGGTAATGTTGATGTTGTTGAACACCGCGGTGGCGACGCCGCTCATGTAGATAGCGCCGTTGGCGGCGGTGAGGTCGAGGTCTTGCCCCGCGGCCTGGCCGGTGGTGCTGGCGCTGTTGAGATTGAGATTGGCGATGTTGACCAAAGCGGTGTCGAGCAGCTCGATCCCGCGCTGGGTGATGTTCTGGATCGTGCCGCCCGAGCCGTCGGTGGTGCCGGTGCCGGTGATCGCCAGGCCGCCCGCGCCGCCGGTGGTGTTGAGCACGATGCCGCGGGTTCCGCCATTCGCCGAGATCGACAGGAAGTTGAGCCCGCCCCCGGCGATATTGGTGTTGACGAGGTTGAGCGCGATGCCGCCGACCGAGGCGATCGTGTTGTTGGTGCCGGTGATCGTCAGCGAGCCCGCACCCGCCGTGGTCGAGGTGGCGGTGACGCCGCGTCCGCTGGTCGTGTCGATGTCGAGATTGCCGCCGGTAAACGACACCGCGGCACCGGTCCCGGCAGTGTTGTCGAACTGGATCGCATTGTTGGTGCCGGTGTTGAGCGTCTTGGTCGCGCCCGAGAAAGTGATCGTCCCGCCGCTATTGTTGTTGAGCAGGATGCCGTTGGCAGCGCCGCCGGTCGCCGAGATATTATTCGAGAAAATGACCGTGCCGGCGGCGTGATTGCTCACTTCGACGACATTGCCGGCATTGGTCTTGGCGATCGATGCCGCGACGGTGACGCTGCCGCCGCCGCCGGTGACGTTGACGCCGTCGCCGGTGATGCTGCCCGCGCCGCCGGCGCCGATCGTGCCGCCGTTGATCGAGACTGCGCCGGTGGCCCCTGCAGCACCGACGACCGAGACGCCGTGCGCGGTAGTATTGTCGATGTCGACGCTGGTGAAGGTCACCGCGCCGTTGCCCGAACCGTTGACCTCGATACCGTCGCCACTGATCGTTCCGGTGCCGATCGTGGTCGCGCCGAAGCTGACATTGGCGGCCGAGCCATTGCCGATGAAGATGCCGTCATTGCCGCCGCTGGTCGCCGCGACGCTGGTGGTGCCGCCGCTGAAGGCGCCGCCGCCGACGCTGTCGAAATTGTTGAGGTTGATCGCGATGCCCGCGACCGTGCCGGTGCTCTGCAGCGACGCGAAGGTGACGCCGCTGGCGCCGGCGCTGATCCCGGTGAAGTTGAGGATCTGGCCGGTGGCGGTCTGGATGGTGTTGCCGGTGCCGGCGATGCTGAGCGTGCCGCCGCCGGTCGCGCTGATTCCCGCGCCGGCCGCCGTCACGATGTCGAGCCCGTTGCCGCCGCCCGCCGAAGCGAAGTTGACCGTGGCCCCGCCATTGTTGCTCAGCGTCACCGCAGTGTTCGCGCCGGTGGTGAGGCTGATCGTCTGGCCAGTGAAATTGACCGTGCCGCCGGTGTTGTTGGCGATGCTGATGCCGAGGCTGGTATCGGTGATATTGCCCGAGAGCGTCGCGGTGCCGCCGGTGCGGCTGGTCGCCTCGAACGAACGCGACGCCGCGCCGCTGGTGGTCAGCGTGCCGCCATAGTTGAAGTTCAGCGCATCGCCGTTGAGGGAGACGCCGCGGGTGGTGGCGGTGATCGCGCCGCCGCCGATATTGACCGTGCCGGTGATCGTGCCGGCACCGGTGCGCTGGACGAAGATGCCGTTGGCGCCGCTGGTGTTGCTCGCCGAGGCGAAGGACAGGTCGACCGCCGTCGCGGTGCCGCCGGTATCGGTGATGCTGAGCAGCGTGCCGCTGGTCGTGGTGATCGAGTTGTTGGCGCCCTGGACGTTCACCGTGCCGCCGCCGGTGACGATCATCGCGGTGCTGGTGGTGCCGGTGATGTCGAGCCCGGTGCCGCCTGCGTTGAAGGTGATCGTCGCGCCCTGATTGCCCGAAAGGCTGATTGCCGTGCCGGTGCTGGCGATCGCCATCTGGCCGTTGAAGTTGATCGCGCCGCCATTGCTGTTGACCACCGAGATCACGTTGCTGGCATTGGCGATGCTGCTGCTGATCGCGCCGTTGAAGGTCGCGGTGCCGGCATCGTGCCCATCGATCTCGACCGCGACGCCGTCATTGTCGGTGACCGTGCCGTCGAAGGTCAGGTTGGCGCTGCTGAGCAGCACGAAGGCGTTGCCCGCCCCGTTGTGCGTCAGCGTCGTTCCCGAGCCGAAGGCGAACGTGCCGGTCGCGCCGTTATAGATGTCGATCCCGGCATTGCCGCCGTTGAGCGTCGTGGTGCCGGTGAAATTATAGGTCCCGTCGGCATTGCTGAACTGCATGCCGTTGCCGCTGGTCGCGTTGATCAGCCCGGCAAAGGCGAAGGTTCCGGTGGTGTGATTGCCGGTGAAGTTCAGGGTCAGCCCGCCCGCCGCCTGGACGATCGAGCTTGCCGCGTCGAAGTTGAAGCTGGCAGTGCCGCCGCTCACGACGAGCGCCGAGGTCGCCGCGCCGCCGATGTCGACATTGGTGGCGTTGATCGTGCCCGCGCCATTGGTGAACGACAGGCCGGTCGCCGCGCCGCTGATGTTGACGTTGGTCAGCGTGGTGGTGCCGGTGGCATTGTCGAGCGTGATCGCAGTTCCGGTCGCCCCGGTTGCGGTGACGTTGCTGATCGTGCTGCCGGCGGCGTTGAGGAGGATATCGTTGGTGTTGCCGGTGAAGGCGACATTGTCGATCAGCGTGTTGGTCGAGGGAGTGACCTCCAAGCCATAGCCGCCCACCGCGCCGAAATTCCGGATCGTCATGAAATTGACGACCGTTCCGGTGGCGCCGCCATTGTCGATGATTCCACGCAGCGCGCCGCCGGGTGCGCCATCGAGGACGAAGCCCGAGATCCGATTGCCGCTGGCGCCGAGGGTAATCACGTTGGCGCCTGCCGCCGAGGTGAGCGTCGCCGCGCCATTGCCGGTGGGATCGGCGATGTTGATCGTGTTGCTCGACAGCTGGATCGTCGCGGGCACGCTCAAGGTAAGCGCGAGCGGGCCTTGGCCGAAGCCACGGACCTGGGTGTCGGCGAGCAAGGCTAGCGTGTCGTTGCCGTTCGAGCCCGCGGTGCTGATCGCGCTGCCATTGTTGACGAGCACGATCACATCGGTGGCGGCGAGCGCGAGTTCGGCAGCCGCGAGCGTCATCGGATTGCCGCCGTCGGCGCCCGATCCGTTGCCGCCGCCGGCGGCGCCGTTCGAATCGACGAACCAGGTGCGGCCGACTCCGAAGCCGAGGCCGGGGCTCGCGCCGAAGGTCACGTCCCTGAAGTCGTAATTGCCGGCGACCGGCGCCGCCGATGCGTTGATCCCGGTGCCCGCGGAGATGGTCGAAGTGCCGTCGGTGGCCGATTCGCCGTCGCCATAAGTGAAGGTCGCGTCGGTCGCCGCGTTGAGCCAGACGCCGGTGCCGACGCCGGCAATCGAGGCGCTGGCACCGCCGACGATAGCGTCGCCGAGCCGGACCACCTGCCCGCCGGTGGTACCGCGCAGATCGACGGCGATCGTGCTGGTCGCCGAGGACGAGGTCACGTCGAAATCGCCGGCGGTGATTGCCGCCGACAGCGTGGCGCCGTTCAGATCCACCGCGACCGCCCCCGCATTGGCGAGGCCAATGTCGAAATCGGTGATCGTCAGCGCCGCGCCGAGCGTGCCGTTGACGTCCACACCGCGCGCCAGCACGCCCTGCAGATTGACGGTGCCGAGCGCAATCGCGCCGCCGCCACCGGCGATATTGGTCAGCGTGATGCCGCTGCTGATGTTGGCCGAGCTCACGCTCGCGAGGTTGATGCCGCCGGCGCCGACGGTGACGCCGTTCAGTTCGATCACCGAGGTTCCGGTCCCGCTGATCGTGTTGCCCGCGCCGCTGATGTTGAGCACGCCGCCGCCGGTGGCGACGAGTCCGCTGACGCCGCTGGTGATCGCCAGCCCGCCATTGGTGAAGTTGATCGTCGCGCCGGCATTGTTGAACAGTTCGAGCCCGATCGCGCCCGCGGCGTTGATGGTCTTGGTCGTCCCCGAGAAGGTGATCGTGCCGCCGCTGTTGCTGTTGAGGAACCAGCCGCTGGCCGCGCCGCCCGAGGAGATGGCGCCGCCGAAATCGACGCTGCCGCCGGTGCGGTTGCTGACCTCGACCGCGCGCGCCGCGGTGGTCTTGAGGATACCCGCATTGATCGTGATCGCGCCGCTGCCGCCGTCGATCACCACCCCGGTGCCGGTCGGATCGTTGAGGTTGCCGATGTCGCCGCCGCTGATCGTCACCGTTCCGGTCGAATTGACGATGCGGATGCCGTCGCCGCCCGTATTGTCGATATTGGTGGCGAGGAAGCTGATCGCACCGTTGCCGGCGCCGCTGATCTCGAGCCCCTCGTCGCCGATGCCGCCGATCGTCGCGGTGCCGAAGCTGATCGCCGAGCTCGAGCCGCCGCCGACCCAGATGCCGTCGCTGGTCGCGCCGCTGGTGCCGGCGACCGTGACGTTGCCGCCGCTGAACGCGCCGCCGTCGAGATTGTTGATCAGGATCGCGGTATTCGCGACCACACCCGAATTGGCGAGCGACGCGAAGGCCATTCCGCCCGCGCCCGCCGTGACGCCGTCGAGATTGGCGATCTGGCCGGTCGTGGTCTGGATCGAATTGCCCGCACCGGCGAAGCTGATCGTGCCGCCGCCCGAGGCGATCAGCCCCGCACCGCTGGTAGTGATCAGGTCGACGCCGGTGCCGCCGCCCGCGAAATTGATCGTCGCGCCTGCATTGTTGGTGAGAGAGAGCCCCGCGCCGCTGGTGTTGTTGATGCTGACCGCGCCGTTGAAGGCTGCGGCCAGCGGCGTGGCCTGTGCGGTGTTGTCCTGGATCGCGATGCCCGCGGTGGTCGCGCCGGTGACGCTGACCGCGCCGTTGACGGTGAAGCTGCCCTCGACCTGATCGAGCAGAATGCCGTAAGCCCCGCCGGCGGCGGTGACGCTGGCCAGCGCAATGTCGACAGCCAGCGGGTCGAGATTGATCGCGGTGCCGTTGGTGGTGTCGACCGAGCCGTCGAGCGTGGTGAGCAGGAAGTTGTTCACCTTGGAATTGGCGACGAGCAGCCCGGTGCCGCCGTTATTGGCGATGTCGATATCGGTGAAGGTCAGCGCGCCCGACACGTTGGTCAGGCTGAGGCCGTCGCCCTGCACGCGCGCGCCGCTGGTGCCGATGGTGAACGCGCCGGCATTGACCGCCTGGATGCCGGCGGTGCCGAGATCGCTGTCGAAGGTCACGGTGTCGAACACGAGGCCCGCAGTCTCGCCGCCGGCGGTGCCGATGCTCAGATTCGCCATGCCGGTGACGGTGAGCGTCCCCCCGGTGCCGTTGAGGTTGAGCAATGCGCCGGCCTGATTACCGGCATTGGCGAGCGTCAGATTCTGCAGATTGACGTTGAGCGTCGCCGCGCCCGACAGCAGGTTGATCCCCGCGCCCCCGCCTGAGATCGTGCTGTTGCGGATCGTCGCGGTGCCGGCCGCGCCATTGGCATAGATGCCTGCGCCCGTGCCCGTGTTGGACACGACGACGCCGTCGATCACGCTGGTGCCGCCCAATTGCACGGTGCCGGTACCGTCCGTGGAGGTCAGCAGCGGGGCGCCCGAGCCGCTATTGGGGTTGGTGATCGTGCCGGTGGTGACATTGAACACGAACACGTTCGGCGGCGCGCCGCCGCCGACATTGAAGGTGTCGGTGTCGCGGAAGCTGAGCAGCGACTGGCCGTCGGCGAGGGTGAGCGCGCCGGTGAGCGTGTCGAAGCTGCCCGCGCCGGCCTGGCTGTCGAGCAGGACGATATAGCTTGCGGTGGAGGCATCGGCCGCGGCGAGGCTTCCCGGATCCGACCTGCTGCCCACGCCGGTCGCACCGGCGCGGACGAAGAAGGCGCTGACCTCGAGCGGGCTGGTGTCGCCGACGAGCGTGACGTCGCGGAAATCATAGCTTCCGGTCGCGCCGTTGAGCCCCGCGATGACGATCGGCGTGGTGGCGTTGATCGTCGAGGCGGCCAGATCGGCATCGATGTTCGAGCCGTCGCCATAGCGGAAGGTGGTGGTCCGCGAGGCATTGGTCAGGTCGACGCCGATGCCGACGCCGGTGATCGCGCTGCTCTCGTTGACGATGAACGCGCCTCCGCCATTGTTTCCGGTCAGGTCCACGCCGCGCGTGCCGGTCGCCGATGCCCCGCCGATGTCGAGCGTCTCGAAATAGACGTTGCCGGCGCCCATCAGGCGCGCGTCGACGCCACGGCCATTGGTCTGCAGGCCGGTGATGTCGACATCGTCGAAGACGATCGCCCCGGTGCCGCTCTGGAGAGTGATGCCGGCCACCACCGGATTGACGATCGAAACGCCGCCGGTGAAGGTCGTGGTGCCGTTCATGGTGCTGAACGACATGCCGGTGTCCGCATCGGTGATCGTCGCGGTGCCGACGGTGAGCGAACCGGTGAAGCTGAGAGCCTGGAAGATGCCGTAATCGGCGCCGGTGACGGTGAGAGCGTCGATCGAATAGATGCCGTTCAGCGCGTTGACGACGCTGATGCCGCGCGTGCCGCCGGTGACGTCGAGGCTGTCGAAATGCACCAGGCCGCCGCTCGCGAAGGTGACGCCGGGGCCGGTCTGGCCCGAAATCGTCGCGGTGCCGATGTCGATCTCGGCGCCGTTGCTCTGGAGCAGCACGCCCGGCCCCGCCCCGGTGCCACCGACATTGATCGCGCCGATGCTGACCAGCCCGCCGCCGAGCGCGCCGTTGAGCACGACATTGGTGTCGGTGCCGGTCCCGATGAGCGAGCCGAAGCCCAGCCCCGCGGCGTCGATCGTGGTCGAACGGACCACGAGCAACGATCCGGTACCCGACGAGGAGACGTCGATCCCCGAGCCGGTGACCGTCAGCGAGCCGGTGGAGAACGGGTTGAGCCAGACGCCGCCGCCGAGCGCCGTGACATTGAGATTGGTCAATGTCGCCGAGGCGGTGCCGCCGCCCTCGAGCAGCAGGCCGCGGCCGGCGCCCGACAGAGTGGCGTTGCTGACCGTCACGCCCGAGCGGCCGATGCCGTAAATCGCCGCCTGGTTGGCGACGCTTTGCACGAACACTCCGCCCACGCTGCTGCCATCCGAGAGCGTCACGGTGTGCGCCGCGCCGGTAGTGGTCAGGATCGGCGCGCGGTCAATTGCAGTATCGCCCGGCGCACCGAAGGGGTTTGCTACCTGCCCGGTCGTCACGCCGGTCAGGATGACGTTGGCGGGGGCACCGCCCGGAAGCAGGATGACATTGCCGTCGCGGAAGCTGCGCAGCGCCTGATTGACGTCGAGCACCAGCGTGTCGTCGCCGTTGCTGCCGAGCGCGTCGAGCACATCCTGACCGCCGGTCGGGTTGTTGAGCAGGATGATGAAGTCCGCGGCGGCAGCCTCGGCGCCGGCGAGGCTGCCCGGATCGCTGAGCGTGCCCGCGCCGGTCGCGCCGGCGAGGACGTAATAGACGCTCGCCGAGGTGGCGAGCGCGCTGGTGTCGCCGACCAGATTCACGTCGGCGAAATTGTAGGTGCCGGTGCCGGCGTTGAGCCCGGTGATGACGATCGGCGTGGTCGCGCTGATCGTCGAGGCCACGTCCACTGCGCTCTCGCCGTCGCCATATTGGAAGAGGCCGGGGCGCGAGGCGTTGGTCAGGTCGACGCCGACGCCGACGCCGGTGATCGTGCTGCTGTTGGTGACGACGAAGTCGCCGGTGCCGGTATTGCCGGTCAGGTCGATGCCGCGCGTCCCCGTCGCCGAGGCGCCGGTGATGTCGAGCGTGTTGAAGGTCACATTGCCCGCGCCGATCAGGCGCGCGTCCACGCCGCGGGCGCCGTTCGGCACTCCGGTGATGTCGACATTGCCGAAGCCGATCGTCGCGGTGTTGCCGGCACCGAACAGGATGCCCGCGACGGTGGCGCCGTCGATCACGGTGTCGCCCACGGTCAGCGTGCCGGTGAGGCCGGTGGCCGAGACGCCCGTGGCGCTGGTGCCGATATTGACCGTGCCGAGGGTGATCGCGCTGCTGTTCACCAGCTCGATCCCCGCGCCGGTCGCGCCGGAAACGGTGACGTTGCCGAGATTTACCGCGGCGCTCGCGTTCGAGACCAGCACGCCTGCGCCGGTCGCGCCGGCGATCGTGATATTGGTGAAGCTCAGCGTGCCCGCGCCGCCGATCGCGACGAGATCCACGCCGCCGCCCGATGCGGTCGCCGATGCCGCGCCGAAGCTCAGCCCGCCGGCGCCGATCGCGACATCGTCGATCGAGAGCAGGCCGCCCGAACCGCCCTGCGAGACATTGACGCCCGAACCGGTCACCGTCAGCGAACCCGCTCCGGCACCCGAGAGGTCGAGCGCGGCGCTGGCGCTGGTGACGGAAATGGTGAGGTTGGTCAGCGTCGCCGAAGCCGCCGCGCCGCCGTCGACGAGGTTGAGGCCCGCGCCGGCGCCGAACAGCGTGGAATTGGACAGCGTGACGCCGGAAACTCCGGAACCGAAGATCGACGCGAAGCCGCTCGCACTCTGCACGAACAGGCCATCGACGAGGCTGTTATTGGCGAGCGTGACGGTATTGGCCGCGCCGGTGGTGGTCAAGATCGGCGCACGGTCGGTCGCGGTGTCGCCGGGCGCACCATAAGGATTGGTCACTTGCCCGGTCATCACCCCGGTCAGGAGGACGTTGGCGGGGGCGCCGCCCGGCAGCAGGATGACGTTGCCGTCGCGGAAGCTGCGCAGCGCCTGGCTGGCGTCGAGCACCAGCGTGTCGTCGCCGTTGCTGCCGAGCGCGTCGAGCACATCCTGACCGCCGGTCGGGTTGTTGAGCAGGATGATGAAGTCCGCGGCGGCCGCCTCGGCGCCGGCGAGGCTGCCCGGATCGCTGAGCGTGCCCGCGCCGGTGGCGCCGGCGAGGACGTAATAGACGCTCGCCGAGGTCGCCAGCGCGCTGGTGTCGCCGACCAGATTCACGTCGGCGAAATTGTAGGTGCCGGTGCCGGCGTTGAGCCCGGTGATGACGATCGGCGTGGTCGCGCTGATCGTCGAGGCCACGTCGATCGCGCTCTCGCCGTCGCCATATTGGAAGAGGCCGGGACGCGACGCGTTGGTCAGGTCGACACCCACGCCGACGCCGGTGATGCTGCTGCTGTTGGTGACGACGATATCGCCGGTGCCGGTATTGCCCGTCAGGTCGATACCGCGCGTCCCGGTGGCCGAGGTGCCGGTGATGTCGAGCGTGTTGAAGGTGACGTTGCCCAGCGCGCCGGTGAGATCGACGGCGGTCTGGTTGGCGAGGAGTCCGGTGATGTCGACATTGCCGAAGGTGAAATCGCCCGATCCGCCCAGCGCGATGCGCGCGCCGCCGCTCAGCGTCACGGTGCCGAAGGCATAGGTGCCGCCGGCGGAGGCGAATTGCAGCCCGGCTCCGTTGGTGGCGGTCAGCGTTCCGGTGCCGAAAGTGAGCGTACCGTTGTGATTGGTCAGCGCGATCAGCGCGCCCGGCCCGGCCTGGGTCAGGCTGCCCAGATAGGTCAGGTCCCCATCCGAGCCGTCGATCAGGACCGCGGCGGCGGCGCTCGGGCTGGTGATGCTCGCCCCGGTGCCGAAGCTGAACGTCCCGTCCGAACCGTTCTGGATATCGAGATGGGCGTTGCCGCCGTTCAGCGTCGTGGTGCCGTTGAAATTGTAGGTGCCGTCGGCATTGTCGAACCGGAGGCCGGTTCCGTTGGTCGCGCTGATCGTGCCGACCTGGAAAGTGATCGTGCCACCCGAGTGACCGGCGATGTCCACCGCCGCCTGCCCCGCGGTCGCGAAGGTCAGGCTGCCCGAATAGGTCAGGCTCGCCGTCGAATTCTGGACGCTGATGCCGGTGCCGCTCGGGCTGGTGATCGCGGTGGCGTTGACGAAGGTGAAGGTGCCGGCCGAACCGTTGACCACGTCGATGCCCGCATCGCCGCCGTTGAGCGTGGCGGTGCCCATGAAATTATAGGTGCCGTCGGCATTGCTGAATTGCAGGCCGGTGCCGTTGGCGACGTTCAGCGTGCCGAGCTGGAAGGTGATCGCGCCGGACGCGTGATCGGCGATGTTCACCGCGGCCTGTCCGGCCGTCGCATAGGTCAGATTGCCCGAATAAGTGAGCGCCGCATTCGAGGAATCCACGTTGATCCCGGTGCCGCTGGGGCTGGTGATCGACGTGCCCGCGCCGAAGAGGAAGGTGCCGTCCGAGCCGTTGACCAAATCGATGCCCGCATCGCCGCCGTTGAGGATTGCGGTGCCGGTGAAATTGTAGCTGCTGTCGGCATTGCTGAATTGCAGGCCGGTGCCGTTGGTGATGTTCAGCGTGCCGGTCTGGAAATTGACCGTGCCGCTCGCATGATCGGCGATGTTCACTGCCGCCTGGCCCGCGGTCGCGTAGGTCAGATTGCCCGAATAGGTGAGCGCCGCATTCGAAGAATCGACGTTGATCCCGATGCCGCTGGGGCTGGTGATCGACGTGCCGGCGCCGAACGCGAAGCTGCCGTTCGAATCGTTGACGATATCGATGCCGGCATCGCCGCCGTTGAGCGTGACCGGGCCGACAAAGCCATAGCTGCCGTCTGCATTGTCGAATTGCAGCCCGGTACCATTGGTGATGTTCAACGTGCCGTTCTGGAAAATGACGATGCTCGGCCCATGGTTGACGAAGCGCACCGCGGCCTGGCCGGCGGTCGCATAGGTCAGGCTACCGTCATAAGTGAGGGCGGCGGTGGAATCGGCGACGTTGATTGCGATCCCGCTCGGGCTGGTGATCGACGCGCCCGTCCCGAACACGAAGACGCCACCGGAGCCGTTGAGGATGTCGATGCCGGCGTCGCCGCCGTTGAGCGTCGTCGTGCCGGTGAAGGTGTAGGTGCCGTCGGCATCGTCGAACTGCAGCCCGGTGCCGTTGGTCGCGCTGATCGTGCCGGTCTGGAACGCGATCGTGCCGCCCGAATGCCCGGCGACGTTCACCGCGGCCTGCGCGGCCGTCGTCTGGGTGAGGTTGCCGCGATAGATCAGGCCCGCGGTCGAGCCGGCGACGTTGATCCCGATCCCGCTCGGGCTGGTGATCGACGTGCCGGCGCCGAAGTCGAAAGCGCCGCCGGAGCCGTTGAGGACATCGATGCCGGCGTCGCCGCCGTTCAGCGTGGTCGTTCCGGTGAAATTATAGGTGCCGTCGGCATTGTCGAACTGCAGACCGGTGCCGTTGGTGACGTTGAGCAGCCCGCCGAAGCTGATCGCGCCGCCGCTGTGATTGAGCAGGTTCAACGCCGCCTGACCGGCAGTGGCGTAGGTCAGGGAGCCGAAATAGGTGAACGCTGCAGTCGAATCGGCGATGTTGATCCCGATGCCGGCGGGACTGGTGATCGCCGTCGCGCCGCCGAAGGTGAAGCCCCCGCTCGAGCCGTTGAGGATGTCGATTCCCGCATCGCCGCCATTCAGCGTGGTGCCGCTGTTGAAGTCATACGTGCCGTCGGCATTGCTGAACTGCAGCCCGGTGCCGTTGGTGACGTTGATCGTGCCGGCCATCAGGATCGTGCCGCCGCCGTGATCCGCGATATTCAGTGCCGCCTGGCCGGCGGTCGCGAAGACGAGATCGCCGCGGTAATGGAGCGAAGCCGTCGATGCCTGGATATCGATGCCGGCGCCGCTCGGGCTGGTGATCGAGGTGCCCGGTTCGAACAGGAAGCTGCCGCCCGAGCCGTTGACGATGTCGATCCCCGCATCGCCGCCGTTGAGCGTGGTGGTGCCCGAGAAGGTGTAGGAACCGTCGGCATTGTCGAACCGCAGGCCGGTGCCGCCGGTCGCGCCGAGCGTGCCGCTGAACACCGCGTTGCCCACGTCGCCATTGTGGACGAACACCAGCGCGCCGCTGGTGATGCCGGTGATCCCGCCGGCATAGGTGAACGCCCCGGTGCCGGTGTTGCTGAGTTCGATGCCCGCGACGGTCGTGCCGACGATCGACGAACCGCTGCCGAAGTTGAACGTCCCGCTGGTCGTCCCGCCGAGGAAGATGCCGCTGGCGGCACCGCCGGAAACCGTGAGCGTACCGATATCGAGCGCGCGTCCGCCGGCGCCGACGCCGGTCACGTCGAGCGCGGTCACGCCCGAACCAATTCCGGCATAAGCGACGCTGGTCAACTGGATGTCGGCGGCGAGGTTGGCGAGGTTCAGCGCCGAGCCCGAGGCAGCGACCGGGCCGGTGTCGATGGTGCCGCCGCTGATCGTCAGCGCGAGGCCCGCGGCCCCGCCATCGGCAAAGATGCCGTCGCCATCGATGTTGTACACCGCTGTGGCGAGGCTGAGGGCGCCGGTGACGCCGTCGAGCACGAGGCCCGCGCCGCCGACGCGGCTCGCCGCGCTGCCGATGGCGATGGTGCCGCCGGCGACCGACTGGATTCCCGCGGTGGCGAGATCGGCGTCGAAGACCAGTTGCTGGCCGAACAGGCCGCGACCGGCGGTACCGCCGCGGATCGTCAGATCGGCGAGCTCGGTCACGATGAGGTCCCCGCCGTCGCCGCGCAGCCGCAGCACGTCGCCGGTCGCGCTCGACAGATCGAGATTGCTCAGCGCGACGCTGCCGCCATTGCCGAGGATCTCGATCGCGTTGAGACCGCCGAAGATCACGCTGTTGCGGACGGTGACGTCGGTCAGATAGCCGCCATAGACGCCCTTCCAGTTGAGATTGCCGATCTGGACACCGTCGATCAGCGACCCCGAGGCCAGATTGACCGTGGTCGCCCCCGCCTGCGTCGTGGTGAGCAGCGGCGCACCCGATCCGGCATAGGGATTGGTGACGGTGCCGCCGGCGAGGCCGAACAGCAAAAGGTTCGCCGGCGCGCCGCCGCCGACGCTCAGCGTGTCGCCGTTGAGGAAGCTCAACAGGCTCTGGTTCGCAGCGAGGTCCAGCCCGCCGCCGGCGATGATCGCATCGATCACGTCCTGCCCGGCACCGATCTGGGTATCGAGCAGGATGATGACGTCCGCGCCAGACGCTTCGGCGACATTGAGGGCGCCCGGATCGCTGCGCGTGCCAATGCCGGTCGCGCCCGCCTGCACCCAGAAGACCGTCTTGTTGGTCTGCAGGCTGCTGGTGTCGCCGGTCAGCACGACGTCGGCGAAGTCATAGGTGCCGACGCCCGGATTGAGCCCGCCGATCGCGATCGGCGTGACCGCGCTGATCGCCGAAGCCGCCCCGTCGGCGTCGGTGCTCGAGCCGTCGCCATAGCGGAAGGTGCCGGTGATCGCGGCGTTGGTGAGATCGACGCCGATCCCCACCCCGGTGATGCTGCTGCTCTCGTCGACGATGATGTTGGCGGCGGTGGTCGAACCGGTGAGGTCGATACCCTTGCTGCCGGTGGTCGAGGTGCCGGTGATGTCGAGCGTCGCGAACGTGACGTTGCCGGTCGCCCCGGTGAGGTCGACCGCGGTCTGATTGGTGCCGATCCCGGCGAGATCGACATCGCCGAAGGTGAAGGTGCCCGCCGCGCCGTTCAGGAACGCGATCCGGGCGCCGCCGGCCCCGGCGAAGGAGCCGAAATCATAGGTGGCATCGGCATTGTCGAAGCGCAGCTGCGCACCGCCGGCGAGGTCCATCGTCGCGCCGGACAAGTCGATCGTCCCGCCGACATGATCGGTGATGTTGACTCCGAATCCGCCCGTCGCCCCGATATGGCCGCGATAATTCACGCTCGCGCTCGAGTTCCACACGTCGAGCGCGGAGCCGCCCGTGGCGATGATCGAGGTGGCCGGGCCGAAGTCGAAACTTCCCGACGAATCGCCGTTGATGCCGATGCCGAGCAGATTGGAATCGATATCGATCGTGTTGGCGAAGGTGTAGGTGCCGTCGGCATTGACGAAGGTCAGGCCGTTGCCGCCGGTGCTGGTGAGCGAGCCGGTGCCGAAGGCGATCGTCCCGCCCGAATGGTCGGCGATATAGATCGCCGGCGTCACCGCCGCCGAATGATTGATCGTTCCCGAATAAGAGAGCGAGGCAGTCGAATTGCGGATGTCGAGCGCCGAACCCGCGGCGCTCGTGATCGCCATGTTGCTGAAGGTGAAGCCGCCCGCCGAACCGTTGGCGATGGCGATGCCGGCCGCGAGATTGGCGGTGCTGCTGAAAGTATAGGTGCCGTCGGCATCGTCGAAGACCAGCCCGGTGCCGCTGGTCGCGGTGAGCGTGCCGAGCGCGAAGGTGACCGTGCCGCTGTGTCCGCCGCTGACGCTGAGCAACGCACCGGCGCCCGAGAAATTGACGTCGCCATTATAGGTGAAGGCGCTCGCGCCGGTGTTCGACAGGACGATCGGGGAACCCGTGACATTGCCGATGCTCGAGCTCTGCCCGAAGGTGAAGCTCCCGGTCGCGCTGCCGGTCATGACGATGCCGCCGGCGGCGCCGTCGGCGACCGTCAGATTCTCCACCGTGAGCGCGTTTCCGCCCGCGCCGACCCCGGTCACATTCTCGATGCCCACGCCGGTGCCGCCGGTGACGCTGACCGCGTCGAGCGTGACGAAGGACGCGACGTCGCGCAGGTACAGGCCATAGCCCCCGGCGGCGTTGATCGCATCGATCGTGCCGCCCGACGTGCCGAACCGCAGTCCGCCCGCGCCGCCGATCACATAGAGACCCGAGCCGCCGTCGCTAGCTACGTCGACCGCGAAGTCGACCGCGCCGTCGCTATTCTCCAGCGAAATGCCGCTTCCGCCGATCCGCGCCGCGACGGTGCCCACCTGCAGGCTGCCCGCGACCGTCTGGATGCCGGCGGCGACCAGGTCGGCGTCGAAGGTCACGCGGCTGCCGCGGATGCCGAAGGTCTCGCCATTGCCGCCGCTGATCGTGATGTCGTCGAGCGCGGTGATCGTCAGCGTGCCAGCGCCGTTGCCGTCGAGATCGAGCACCGCGCCGCTGCCCGCGCTCAATTGGAGGTTGCGGAGCGCTGCGCTGGCATTGGCGGCGCCGTCGGTGAGCCGGATCGCCCCCAGGCTGCCACTGACGATGCTGTTGCGGATCGTGACGTTCGCGGCATCGAGGCCGAGGATTCCGATCCCGTTCGACGCGCCGATGAGGACGCCGTCGACCAGCGTGTTCGAACGGAGCTCGAGCGTGTTGCCCGCCCCCGAATTGGTGAGCAGCGGTGCGCCCGAGCCGGTGAACGGATTGACGATCTGTCCGGGCGTGAGCCCGAACAGGATCAGGTTGGTCGGCCCGCCCGCCGGCAGGGTCAGCGTGTCGCCGTTGAGGAAGCCGAGCAGCGACTGCCCGTCGAACAGATCGAAGCTGCCGCCCGCATCGACGGCGTCGAGCACGTCCTGCCCGCCGGTCGGATCGTTGAGCAATATGATGATCTGCGCGCCCGAGGCTTCGGCACCCGAGAGGCTGCCCGGATCGGCCATCGTCCCCGCGCCGGTCGCACCGGCCCTGACGAAATAGGTCGTCGCCGAAGTCACCAGCCGGCTGGTGTCGCCGACCAGGTTCACATCGGCGAAATTATAGGTACCGACACCGGTGTTGAGCCCGGCGATCTCGATCGGCACGGCTGCGTTGATCAGCGATGCGGCGCCGTCGGCGTCCGTGCTCGATCCGTCGCCGAAGCGGAAGCTGCCGGTGATCGCGGCGTTGGTCAGATCGACGCCGATCCCCAGCCCGGTGATGCTGCTGCTCTCGTTGATGATGATGTTGGCGGCGGTGGTCGAGCCGGTGAGGTCGATGCCCTTGCTGCCGGTGGTCGAGGCGCCGGTGATGTCGAGCGTCTGGAAGGTGACGTTGCCGAGCGCGCCGGTCAGGTCGACCGCGGTCTGGTTGGCGCCGAGGCCGGTGATGTCGACATTGCCGAAGCTGATCGCCCCGGCCGAATCCGCGACCACATTCAGGCGCGCACCGCCGGAGAGCTGGATGTCACCAAAGGTGCTGCTGCCATCGGCATTGGTAAACACCAGGCCCGGTCCGGCCGTTGCGCTGATTGTCGCCTGCGAAAAATCGAGCGCGCCCCCGGTCTGGCCGCCGATATATAAGGTGAATTCGTTCAGGTTCTGAGCGAGACTCCCGAGATATGTTACATTGGCATCCGAGTTGATGAGCGAGAAATTCGTTGCCGCGCTATTGGTTACGCTGGTGTTTGCGCCAAAGGAAAAGCTTCCAGAAGAACCGCTCACGATGTCGATCCGGGCTTCGCCGCCGTGAAGGGTCGTTATGCCGGTGAACGAGTAGGTGCCGTCAGCATTGGAAAACTGGAGGCCAGTGCCTGCGGTGACATCGATGGTGCCGTCGTGGAAGGCGACGTTGCCGCTATGGTCGGCGACATGAATCGTCCCGAACGCGCCGCCGCTGCTGGTAATGTCGCCTGCATAATCGAGATTGATGGCGCCACTCAGCAGAATCGCAGTATCGCTGCCATGCGTGATCGAGGCGTTGGTAAACACGAAGTCGCCGCTGCCTTTCAGCGACATCCCGCTGGCAGCGCTGTTCAGGTTCAGCGTGCCGACGCTCAGCACCGGCTCCGCGCCACTGGCGGCGACAAAATCGGTGACGATACTTGCGCCGCTACCGCCAGTGGCGATTATGCTGTCAAAATTGAGCGCGAGCGCCGCTCTATACGCAACCAGCGCCTTGGCGTTGAGCGCGTCGATTGATCCCGAACCCACGGTTGCGACGAAGCTGCCGTTTCCGCTGATATTGACGGCGTCATCGGCGACATTGACGACCCGCAAGCTGGTGAGATCGAGTCGGCCTTCTCCCGAAGTGATATTGAGGCCGCCACCAACCAGCCGCGCACCGGGCGCGCCGATGGTCAGTGCGCCGGTGACGGTCTGCGCCCCGGCGGTCGCCAGATCGGCGTCGAATAGCACGTCCGTCGCGTCGAAGCCGCCGGCTTCGCCATTGCCACCGGCAATGGTGATGTCGTCCAGCGCGGTCACCGCCAGCGTGCCTGCGCCACTGGCGTCGAGATCGAGCACGGTGCCGCCCCTTGAGGCGAGTTGCAGATTGTTCAGGGCGACGCTGGCGGCAGCGCCACCACCAATCAGGCGGATCGCACCGCCATCACCGGAAATGCGGCTGTTGCGAATCGCGACATTGGCCACGCCACTGCCGAACACGCCCACGCCCACGCCCAGGCCGCCGGCCGCGCCGGTCTGGATGATCACGCCATCGATGGTGTTGCCGCCGCCGAGGGTGACGGTGTTCGCCGCGGCGACGCTCGTCGTGAGGATCGGCGCGCCCGATCCGGCATAAGGATTGCCGATCTGGCCCTGCGGCACGCCGAACAGCAGGATGTTCGCCGGCGCCCCGCCGGGAAGCATCAGCGTGTCGCCGCCGAGGAAGCTGAGCAACGTCCGCCCCGCCGCGAGATCGAGCGATCCGCCCGCGCCCGCGGCGTCGAGCAGATCCTGCCCGCCGGTGGGATCGTTGAGCAGGATGATCGTGCTCGCCGCCGAGGCCTCGGCCCCGGCGAGGCTGCCCGGATCGGCCATCGTGCCGGCCCCGGTCGCCCCGGCCTTGACGAAATAGAGCGTCGCCGACGAGGTCAGCGCGCTGGTGTCGCCGGTGAGCGCGACGTCGAGGAAGTTGTAGCTGCCGGTCGCGGCGTTGATTCCGGTGATGACGATCGGCGTCACTGCGTTGATCGTCGAGGCCGCGCCGTCGGCATCGGTGTTCGAGCCGTCGCCATAGCGGAAGTTGCCGGTGATCGCGGCGTTGGTCAGGTCGATGCCCACCCCGACGCCGGTGATCGTGCCGCTCTCCGCGGTCGTCAGATTGCCAGCGAAGGTCGCGCCGGTCAGGTCGATGCCGCGCGTGCCGGTGGTCGAGCTGCCGGTGATGTCGAGCGTGTTGAAGCTGACCGTGCCCGACGCCGAGGTCGCATCGACGCCGGTGGTATTGGCGCCGAGGCCGGTGATGTCGACATCGCCGAACGCGATCGTGCCGCTGCTGCCCCCGCCCAGCAGGATGCCGATCCGGCCGACGCCCGCGATGCTGGTCGTCCCGGTGAAGCTGACGCTGCCGTCCACGCCTTCCAGCCCGATGCCGTCGAACACCGAGCCGCTCACGGTCAGCGCGCCGATCGAGACGCTGCTACCCGCTTCGACGCCATCAACGGCGAGGCCATAATCCGCACCGCTGATCGATGCGTTGCCGATCGAAATCGCGCCAAGGCTGTGATCGATCGCGAAGCCGACATCGCCGCCGCTGGTCGTCAAGCTCCCGATCGCGACGTCGCCGGCGCCCGCGATGAACAGGCCGTTGCCGTTGGTGCCGCTGACCGTCGCGTTGACGCTGCCGATGCTGATCGCGCCGCTGTTGCCGGCGAGCTGGACCGCATTGCCGTCGCTGCCGCCGACACTGATCGACCCGATAGTGACCGCACTGCTGGTCGCGCCGATCGCCACGCCCTCGCCCGCCACGGTGCCGGCCACTGCGATGCTGCCGAAGGCGACGGCCCCGCCGGTGACGTTCTCGACCGAAACCGCGCGCGTCGCCGAGGTGCCGGTGGAGACGCTGCCGAAGCTGATCCCGCCCGAGGTAACATCCGCCAGCGACAGCGCCGCGCTCGTGCCGGTCGCTGCGATGTCGACATTCGCGGCGGAGACGGTCAGCGTCCCCGCGCCGGCGCCGCTCAGCGCCAGCGTGGTGCCGGCGGTCGAGGCGAGATCGAGATTGGTCAGCTGGACCGAGCTGGTGGCGCCGCCGTCGCTGATCGCGATCGCCCCGTTCGCGCCGCTGATGTTCGAATTGACGATCCGGACATTGCCGACACCGCTGCCCTCGACGCCGACATCGCCGCCGGCGTTGCGGATCACCAGCCCGTCGATCGCGCTGTTGTTGGCGAGGTTGACCGTCGCCGATCCGGCGGTGGTGGTGGTGAGCACCGCGCCGCCCGACCCGGCATAGACGTTGGTGATCCCGCTCGGCCCGAGCCCGCTGACGATCAGATTGGCCGGCATGCCGGCGCCGCTCACCGCGATGAAGTCGCCGTTGAGGAAGCTGACCAAAGACTGGCCGGCCGCCAGATCGAACGATCCGCCCGCGCTCGCCGCGTCGAACACGTCCTGCCCGCCGGCGGCATCGTTGAGCAACACGATGAATTGCGCGTTCGAGGCATCGGCGCCGGCGAGGCTGCCCGGATCGTTGCGCGTGCCGACGCCGGTCGCGCCGACCTGGGCGTAATAGGCGGTGAAGCCCGCGCCGGTCAGGTTGCTGGTGTCGCCCTGCAATACGACGTCGGCGAAATTATAGCTGCCATGGCCGGCATTCATCAGCTCGATGACGATCGGCACGTTCGCGGTGATGCGGCTGTTCATCACGCTCGCGTCGCCGTCGCCGAAGCGGAACTGGCCGGTCATGCTCGCCTGGGTCAGATCGACGCCGATGTCGACGCCCTGGATCACGCTGCCGCCGAGAATGATCACATTGCCGGCGTTGGTCGATCCGGTCAGGTCGATGCCGGTGCCGACGCCCGTGCCGGTGATGTCGAGCGTGTTGAACAGCACATTGCCCTGCGCATCGCGCACGTCGAGCCCGGTGAAGGCGCCGAGCCCGGTAATGTCGACATCGGCGAAGGTGACGCCGCCCGGCACGTCGCCGATGACGATGCCGTTCGCGCCCGGATTGGCGATCGTCACCAGCCCTTCGAACCGGATCGAGCCGGCCAGCCCGTCCAGCGTGATCGCATCGCCGACGGTGCCGGTGAGCGTGATCGCGCCGAAGCTGATCGCCGAGCCTGCCAGCGTGTCCTGCACGAGGATCCCGCCGCTGCCGCTGATCGGCCCGGTGAAGCTGATCGTCCCGCCGGCGTTGAAGATCGCGACGATCGGCGATGCGCCGCTGGTGTCGGTGATCGATCCGCCAAAGATCAGATTGGCGCTGCCGCCGCTCCCCGCGACGCCCTGCGCGCCGATCCGGATCGAACTGCCGCCGCTATTGGCGATGGTGCCGCCATTGACTCGCACCAGTCCGGTCGAATTGAGCACGACCAGCCCGTCGCCGCCGCTGTTCGAGATCGTCAGGGTGCCGATGGTGAGCGCGTTGCCGCCGGTGCCGCCGCCCTGCACGGTATCGAGGATCACCCCGGGACCGCCCGCGCCGATCGAGCTCGCGCTCGTGAAATTGAGGTTGATCACCAGCGGATCGAGATCGATCGCCGTGCCGCCCACCGTGTCGACCGTGCCGTCGAGCGTCGCCAGCGTGAAGCTGTTGACCTTCGAATTGACGACCTGGAGGCCGGTCGCCCCGCTATTGGCGATGTCGAGATCGGTGAAGCTCAGGCTGCCGGTGACGTCGGTGAGGAACACGCCCTGCCCGTTCACGCGCGCGGCGGTCGTGCCGACTTCCATCCGCCCGGCATTGACCAGTTGCACGCCCGCGGTGACGGTATTCGCGTCGAAGGTCGCCGAGCGGACGCTGAGCCCTCCGGTCTCGCCGGTGCCGCCGCGGAGCGTGATCCCCGACATGCCGGTGACGGTGACCGTGCCCGCGCCCGATCCGTCAATGTCGAGGACATTGCCGCCGGTCGCGGAGAGCGTGAGGTTCGACAGCGCGACCGCGAGGTTGCCGCCGCCATCGTTGATGTCGACTGCGCCCGCGCCGCCCGAGATCGTCGAATTGGCGAGGCCGATGCTGCTGCCGCCATTGATCAGCACGCCCGCACCCGCGCCGCCGCGGATGGTGAGCCCGGTGAGCGCGACATTGCCCAAAGTGTTGGTGAGCGAGAGCCCGGCGCCGCCGGTATTCTCGATCGTCACGCGATTGAGCGCGAAGCCGCCGACGCCATTGGCGGCGATGCCGGTGCCGATGCCGCGCACGATGATGTCGCGGACCACTGACCCCTGGCCGAGCGTCACTGCCGCGCCCGCCGCATTGGTGCCGACGACTACGCCGTTGGTGCCGCCCAGCGCGTAGGAAGCGATGCTGCCATTGGCCAGCCGCACGTCGACCGCGCTCGCGCCGCCGACCAGATATTGGTCGGTCGCCAGCGTGACGCCCGGCGTGGCGATGTCGCCACCATTGCCCAGCGCCACCACGACGCCGTTGGTGCCGGCGCGCGACACCGCGTCGGCGATCGTCGTCGGCGCCGCCAGCGTGCCCGCGGCGCCGGTCACGCCGGTGCCGCTGGTATAATAGAATCCGCCGAACTGGTTGCCGGTCCGCGCATCGACGGCGAAGCGGTTGGTCGTCAGATCGGTGTAGCGGCTGCCCGAGCGCGCAAGATAGTCGCGGCGGACGCGGTCGCCCATCTGGCGGTCGAGCCCGGTCGGCACCGCGCCGCGATCGCCGGCGCGGCCGCCGAACGGGATCGACAGGCGCACGGTGGCGCGCGCGTCGGTGCCGTAGCGATTGTCGTCCTCGAGGGTGCCGCCGAAGGTGAAGCGCGCGCCGCTATTCTTGTCCTCCACGTCCATTTCGAGCCCGACGCGGTAACCGCGATAGCTCTGGTCGGCATCCTTGTCCCAATAGTCGAACCCGCCGACCGAACCGCGGATGCTGGCATTGTCGCCGACCGGCAGGCGCACGCCGGCCTCGCCATTGAATCCCTGGAGCGGAATCGCCTCGAGCCGGAAGCCGCTGCGACGCTCGATCAGCCGGTTGTTCTCGAGCACCAGCGCCGAGGTCCCGGCCGCGTTGGGATCGATGAAGCCGATCGTCTGCGTCTTGCTGAGCGGCAGGCGGTAATTGACCCGCACGTCGAACACCGAGGAGAAGCCCTCGAGCCCCATCGACATCGCCGCCTGATCGCGCGAGCCGATGTCCGAGCGGTAGAAATCGGCACCGACATTGACGCCGATCGCGGTGTCCTCGCCGGTGCGGAAGCGTGCGCCGACGGTCGCCGAGCCGTTGCGGTCGAAGCGCTGGTCATAGCCGATGCGCCCGTCGACATAGACCAGCGACGAATCGTTCTGCGCGATCGGCGCGAACAGCGAGGTCGACAGACCGATGTCCTTGCCGACCTGCGCGTCGACCTCGGCGCGCGGCTTCCAGGTGGGGGCATCGCTAGTCTGTCCCCAGGCGGGCGACGCCGCGGCGAGGATAGCTCCGGTCAGGCACGTCGAAAAAAGCCGTGCCTTGCTGGACTTGCGCATTAATTTCATCCCCCGTCCGCCGGCCGCGATAAACAGCCGACGCCCCATCAAGCGTGCGCGTTCTCAAGCCCGTCTGCGCGGGACATTGTCGAACCCAAGGGCGACACCTCGGCCGTGGACTAGCACAGGGGAATATCCGCAACAAGCGAAGCCACGTAGATATACCGCGAAGTTTAAGAAGCCGGTGCGCTCGCCAACGTCCGCCTTAAGACGAGTTATGTAGGGATTTCATCCTTTATTGTGCGATCAGCCGGCCGCCCTAATAAACCTCCGCCCTTGCTCCATGTTAAGGAAGCAACAGCGTCGATCCGGTCGTCTCTCCCGCTTCGAGCACCCTGTGCGCCTCGGCCGCGGCTTCGAGCGGGAAGCGCCGGCCGATCTCGGGGCGTACCGCCCCGCTGTCCAGCATCGCGAACAGCCGGGCCGCGCCCGCCGCGCGCTCTTCGGGCGTGACATAATAATCGAACAGCTTGGGCCGGGTGACGAACAGCGAGCCGTGCACGTTGAGCGCGCCCAATGCGACGCCCTCGACCGGTCCGCTGGCATTGCCATAGCTGAGGATCAGCCCGCGCCGCTTCGTCGCGGCGAGCGATGCAGCCCAGCTCGCCGCCCCTACCCCGTCGAACACCACCGGGACCCCTTCGCCGCCGGTGAGCTCGCGAACCCGCGCCGCCACATTGTCGGAACGCGACAGCAGCACATGGTCCGCGCCCGCCGCGCGCGCCGCAGCGATCTTGGCCTCGCTGCCGACGGTGCCGATCACCTCGGCGCCGATCGCCTTGAGCCACTGGACGAGAATCTGTCCGACGCCGCCCGCGGCGGCGTGGACCAGCACCGTCCACCCCGGCTGCACCTTCGCCGCGCGCTCGACCATGAACTCGACGGTCAGTCCCTTGAGCAGCACCGCCGCCGCGGTCTCGTGATCGACGCTGCCGGGAAGCTTGAACAGGCTCGCGGCAGGCAAGTTGCGCTCGGTCGCATAGGCGCCGATCGGCGGCCCGAAGGTCGCGACGCGGTCGCCCGGTGCGAAATCGACCACGCCCTCGCCGATGGTCTCGATCACCCCCGACGCCTCCTGCCCCAGTCCGCCCGGCAGCGGCACCGGATAGAGCCCCGAGCGGTGATAGGTGTCGATGAAGTTGAGCCCGACCGCATGGTTGCGCATGCGCACTTCGCCCGGGCCGGGGGGCGGCAATTCCACATCGGCCCAGCCGATCACTTCCGGACCGCCGGTCCGCTCGATCCTCGCCACGCGCGCCATATCGCCTCCGCTCCCTATACCGGCCAGGTCCAAAGGATGAGCGGGGTGCCCACCGCCAGCACCAGCAGCGAAAGCGGCGCGCCCAGCCGGGCATAATCGCCGAACCGGTATCCGCCCGGGCCCATCACCAGCGTGTTGCACTGGTGCCCGATCGGCGTGAGGAAATCGCATCCCGCGCCGACCGCGGTGGCCATCAGGAAAGCCTCGGGCCGGTAGCCGAGCCCGGTCGCGAAGGTCGCGGCGATCGGCGCCATCACCAGCACGGTCGCGGCATTGTTGAGGAACGGCGTGACTGCCATCGCCGCGGCGAGGATCAATGCCACCGCGCCCCAGGGCGGCAAGGTCGCGGCGAAATGCGAGAGCCAATCGCCGATCAATTCGGTCGTGCCGGTGGTGCGCAGCGTGTCGCTCACCGGGATCAGCGCGCCGAGCATGATCAGGATCGGCCATTCGATATGGTCGTACGCCTCGCGCACCGGCAGCGCGCCGCTGAGTATCGTCAGCGCCGCCGCCGCGAAAAAGGCGATCGCCACCGGCACATATCCGGTCGCGGTCGCCAGCATCGCCACGGCGAGGATCGCCAGCGGCAGCAATCCCTTGCGCGCGCTGCCCAGCCGGAGGGCCCGCTCGGCGAGCGGCAGGCAGCCGAGCTCGCCGAGCCGCTCGAACAGCAACTGGAGCGGTCCCTGCAGCACGATGACGTCGCCGGCGCTGAGCTCGATGTCGCCGAGCCGGGTCGCCAGCCGCTCGCCCTGCCGCGACACGGCGATCAGATTGACGCCGAAGCGCTCGTGCAGCCCGAGCCGGCCGGCGGTCCGCCCGATCAGCGGACTGTCGGTGCCGATCACAGCTTCGAGCACGCCGACTTCCCTCCCCGACCCCTCGGGCTTGTCGCGGTGCTGCCCCTCGAGCTCGAGCCCGTCGGCGGCGATCACCCGCTCGAGCGCGTCGGGCGCGCCGGCGAGGATCAGCAGATCCTCGGGCTTGAGCGTGGTGTCGGGAAAGGGCGTGCTGCGAATGCCGGCGCGCAGGATCGCGGTGACCGTCACTTCGTGATCGTGCCGTTCGCGGAACTCCGCCACGGTCTCGTCGATCGCCGGCGATCCGGCAGGGATCTCCGCTTCCGTGACATAGTCCTGGATGTCCATCGCCTCGCCGAGCGTCGGCACGGCGCGGCGGCCGCGCGGCAGCAGCCGATAGGCGAAGCGCAGGAAGATCAGCCCGACAAGGGTCAGGCCCAGCCCGACCGGGGCATAGTCGAACATCCCGAACGGTTCGCCGGTCATCTCCTCGCGCACCCGGCTGACGATGATGTTGGGCGAGGTGCCGATCAGCGTGATCAGCCCGCCGAGCAGCGATGCGAACGACATCGGCATCAGGAACACGGCGGGCGTGACGCTGGAACGCTTCGCCATCTGGAAAGCGACCGGCATCATCATCGCCAATGCGCCGATATTCTTGACCAGCGCCGAGGCGAAACCCACCGAAGCGCTGAGCAGCAGCAATTGCGAGCGGACCCGGCGCACGCGGCGCTGCAGCACCAGCATCACGCCTTCGATCACTCCCGAACGCTGCACTGCGCCCGAGAGCACCAGCGCCGAGCCCACGATGATGACGATGTCGTCGGAAAAGCCGCTAAAGGCATGTTTCGGGTCGACGATACCCGCCGCCAGCGCCGCCAGCAGTGCCATCACGGCGACGAGATCGTAGCGGAAGCGGCCCCAGATGAAGAGCAGCATCATGCCGGTGAGCACTGCGACCGACAAAATCTGGGGAAACGTCATCGCTACGCCGGTCGTCCTGGAGGGACAGCCTCAACCAACGAATCCGGCTTAGGCTCCTTGGGCAAAAACCGGGCCGGCGCGCGGCCGGCCGGCCTCAATTGGGCTGCTGCTCGGGATGGAGCTCGGCGCGGGCAGCGGCGGCGGCGCTTTCGCGCACGGCACGGCCGCGATCGGTGCGCTCCTGGCGCTCGGCCATCTGCATCCAGGCCTGGGCGGCGCGCTGGTTGCGCTCGCGCACATTCTCGAGCGTCGCGGCATCGGCATCGGCCTGCGCCCGGTCGGCATAGCCGCGATAGGTAACAGCAAGATCGGTCATGGGTCTCTCCGCAAAAGCAAGGTCAGGAGATGCGGCGCCCGCAAATCACGGGCGCCGCCCCAAACTTACTGCGCCTGGAGGTTCACCGCGGCCATCTTGCCCTTCTTGTCGGGCTCGAGATCATAGGTCACGCGCTGGTTCTGATCGAGCGTGCGCAGACCTGCGCGCTCGACGGCGGTGATGTGGACGAACGCGTCCGGGCCGCCATTGTCGCTGGCGATGAAGCCATAGCCCTTGTCGGCGTTGAAGAATTTGACGGTGCCCTGCTGGCTCATGGGTATTTCCTTCTATGGTCGGCGCGCCCCGTTCGGGCGGACCTCGTGCTGCGGAGGCGAGGAGAAGGAAAAAAGGAGCCGCAAAGCGCCCAAAGACCGTTCAAATGCGACTGTAGCGCATTTAAGATGGTCTCGCCTGCAATCAAATACAAGGCCGGAACGGACAAGCTGCCGGCGCAACGACCCCATCCCGGTCGGCCGGCCTAGTGGATGGTGCCCACCGCGCGCGGGATCGACAGCAGCACCACCAGCCGCTCGATCTGGCGCCAGCGGCAGAAATGCACGTGGTTGCCCAGATCGCGGCTGCGATCGGCGCGCGCCGCCGCCTCGGAGCCCGCATCCTCGCCGAACGCGCGGATCAGTTCGGCGGCGTCGGCGACCTGGCGGGTATCGGCAAGATAGGGCAGATGTTCCATGGAGACTCCGGCTACGCGCGGCCCCGCGGACCGACGCGCCGCTTTTCTCACAGGAATCTAAAGGTTTCGCGGCTCAGCAAGGTGAAGCGCCGGTAACCATGGCGCATGGCTGCGCGACAGGATAAGGACCGCGCATGGCACAATCCCCTTCCCGCACGCCGATGGCCGGCGGCTTCCTGCTCGCGATCAGCCTGCTCGCCGGCACCATCCTCGGCGCCGGCCGCGGCCAGGCCTCGATCGGCTTCGTCGCGGGGCTGGGCGTGGGGCTGGTCCTGCTGCTCGCAATCTGGCTGATCGATCGCGCGCGGACCCGGCGGGGCTAGGCCGCGGCAATTTCAGCGAGCGGGCCTCTTCCTTCTCCCACAAGGGAGGAGGAATGATGTCGGCTCAACAACACGCCGGCCGTTCGCGATCTGCGAAGCGGATGCCAGGCCGCCTGCCGGGAATTCTCCCTTGACGGGCGCAGGCCTTCCGTCACCTCGGTCTTGTGCCTGGGTCCACCAGGCGGCTGGACGAGGAGCAACGTGGAGAGCACCGCCTCTGTGGCACGGTGGACCCCGGAACAAGTCCGGGGTGACGCCCCTGCGCTAGTGGCAGCTTTCCACCATCAGCGGCGGTTCGCGCCCCGCCGCCCCATGCCCTAACCCCGCTGAACGCGCGCTGCGCGGACCTTGCCGGCGGAATCATATTCGATCCGATAGCTCTCGAAAGTCGGCCCGGTCGCGCTGCGGCCGAGGAAATAGATGTCCGCCGCCGGCCCGGTCGAATCGGGCTCGCCGAGCAAGGCGCGCACCGTCTCGCGCGGCGCGCCGGGGACGATTCCGGCATCGTCGAGCTGGGCCACCATGCCGCCGCGCCGGCTCTCGCCGTCGTAATTGCCGCGCTCGGCCGCCCAGCCCGCTTTGTCGAAACCCATCTGCCCCCCTCCGCAGCCGGCCAGCGCCAGTGCCAATGTCAGTATCAACGGCACGGCGCGCTTTGTCACGAACCGTTGGCGCTCGCATCGCCCTTGGGCGTGCCGATCACGCCGTTCGCCGGCGTCGGGTCGGCCATGCCGTGCTGGCCGCGCGCAACTTCGTCGCTGGGCGCGAGATGGCCGCTGCGGTCGACCACCATCAATTCGCCATCGTCGAGCGCCTTCTGGACGAGATCGGCGAGCTCTTCGGGAGAGGCGTCCGGATTCTCGACCGCGATGCGACGGCCGACTTCGTTATTGTACAAATCCATCGCCTCCCGCACCGCGCCGTTGCCGGGCAACCCTTCATGCGCCGTGGTGAACTGCTTCGTCCAGTTCTCGCCAAACTCGGAGGTGAGGCGGGCGTTCCAATAGGCATGGCGGAAGGCGTCGGTATGGCCGTCATTCTTGGGGTAGGCGCGCTCGGCCGCAGCGCGTTCCTCGGGCGGCAGCGCATCGATCTGGCGCTGTGCCTCGGGGGGAATCGTCCCCGGCGGCGGCACCCGCTTCTCCGAGGTCGAGAACGCTTCGTCGGCGATGTTCTTGAAGGTGTTGAGCCCGACGAAACCGCGATCCCGGGTCAGATTGTCGAGCAATTTTCCCTCGGTCTGGGTGATCGTCCGCGTCCCGCCGAGTCCGCCCAGCGGAATCGCCCCGAACAGGCTCGGGCTCCACTCGATCACCTTGTCGTCGGGCACCTGATAATCGCGCTCGACCTGTTTCGGGTCGGGGCCGCCGACCGGCGTGACGGGCCGCGCAAATGCGGCACTGGCCGAGCCGCCGCCATCGATCGCGAGCATATCCTACTCCTGTGACTGTAGCGCGCAATTTTCCCAGATGCCGCAGCGACCCGCCATAAGCGGTTCGATTAGGGGGCATGGCAGCAGGCGGCGAAGACGGGCACCTTCCTCTTCTGTCGCCCCGGACCTGTTCCGGGGCCCACCGTGCATCCCGGCGATAGGATGGAGGCTCTTCGCCGGCACCTGCGGCACGGTGGACCCCGGATCAGGTCCGGGGCGACAACGCGGGTGTGCGGCAAGGGCGCAGCCTTACACCAAAGCCCGCCCCAGCCACGCCACCCGGCCGATCACTTCCACTTCCCCGCCCCGGCACAGCCGCGTCGGCCAGGCGGGATTGTCGCTGACCACTTCCACCCCGCCGACCGCGACCCGCAACCTCTTGACCATCAGCGCGCCGTCGAGCCGGATCACGAAGATGCCGCCTTTGCCGCGCACCTCGCGGCGGTCGCGGTCGACGAGGATCTCGTCGCCGTCCGAAAGCGTCGGCTCCATCGACTCGCCCTCGACCCGGATCATCGACGCCGCGGCAGGACGCACGCCAAGTTCACGCAACAGCGCCTGCGACAACGCGCCAGGCCGCCGTGGCGCTTCGTCCTCGGCCAGCCGGCCCGGCCCGGCCGAGGCGCGCACGTCGAGCCGGGCGATCTCGGTCAGCCCCTCGGCCTCTCGCCCGCCCAATTGCGCCTCGGGCACGCCGAAGAAGCGCGCGAGCAATTCGCGGTCGCGCTCGGCCAACTCGCGTGGACTCCCGCGGCGGACATATTGCTGAAGATAAGCGGGATTGCGCCCGATCACGCGCGACAGTTCGGCGAAGCTGGCGCCCTGCTCCGCCATCAGCGCTTCCAGCGCGGCGCGTTGCGCAGCCGGTTCCATCGTCCCGCTATACCCATAGGATTTTTCCTAGACAAGTAGGAAATGAAGAACAAAACAGGATCATAATCAGCGACTCGCACAGGAGAAGTGCCCCATGTCGGTGCATCGCAAGATCGAGAAGTTCCTGCGGCGGACGGAGATGCCCGCCACCAAATTCGGCAAGCTGGCGCTGGGCGACCCCCGGCTGGTCTTCGACCTGCGCAACGGCCGCGAGTTGCGCCCGCCCACGGTCGCACGGCTGGAGGCCTTCCTCGCCGCACAGGAGGCCGGGCGATGAGCCGGGGCCCCGACGCGGCGACCCAGCTCGAACGCGCATTGCTCGCCGCGGCGGCGGCGGCGGGCTGCCCGGTCGCGATCGCCACCGCCGACTGGACTCGCTGGACCAGCGCCACCTTCACCGGCGCGCGGCATGCGCTGACGCTCGTCGCGCCGCCGAGCCCGATGCTCGATTGCTGGCTGGTCGGCCTGAACGAGGCCGAATTCGCGCTACGCGGCTATCTTGTCGCCGACATCGATGTCGTCCGGATGACGCGCGAGGGCGACACGGTAACGGTCGCGCTCGAGGCGCTCACCGTCGAGGAGCGCTAGGCCCGCTGGGCGAGATTACGGAGCGTCACCAGCGTGTCCTCGAAGCCGCGCGGCTTCGCGCGGCGCTCGACGCGCGGCGGGGTCAGCGGCAAGGGCGCCGCGGTCGTCTTGCGCACCACGCCGCGCTCGAGACGCTCGAGCAGCGCATGGACGGTCGCCTCGGTCTCGGGCCGGGTGATCGCCTCTTCGCGCGGCGCCGGCTCGGGATCGTCGACGACGAGCGAAGGCCGGGGCCCGACCGGAGTGAGTTCGAAAGTCTCGAAGCGCTCGCTCGCGTCGAACACCGGCGGTCGCGATGCGTGGCGCAGCGGCGGCGGCGTCACCGGCGCGGGCATCGGCACGTCGGGCACCGCTTCGGGATCGAAGGCCGACAGCGGCTGATCGAGGTCCTTGGGCAAAGCGCGCTCGACCGGGCCGGCAGGCACCGCGACCACGACCGGCGCAGGTTCCACGACAGGCCGCGGATCGAAGGGCGCGCCCAGATCGCGGGTGGCGAGCAAGGGCGGGCGCGGCGGCGCGTCGGGATGCGCGTCGGCACGGCGGATCACCGGCGTCACGATGGCGTCGGACGCGTCGTCGTCCGCCTGAAGAATGGAGGAGCGCGGCCCGAGCGTCAGCGCGAGGCCGAACCAGCCGAACAGCCCGACAAAGCCCCCCGATCCCAACGCGATCGCGGCGCGCGCAGTGAAGCCGAGCGGCGGCTCGGCCGCGGCGAGGATCGCGGGAAGGCCGCTGCCCATCACGAGCGCTTCGAGCACCGGCATCGGCACCGCCAGCGCGGCAAGCGCGACGCCGCCGCCCAGCGCGCCGGCGATGACGGGCGTGCCGGGCAGATTCATGCGTTCACCAGAGAAGCGTGCGACCGCGAGTCGTTCATGAGGCGAGACCCTGTCAGATTCTGGTAAACAGATTGATAGCGCGCGACGTTGACCGCCCAGTTGCGCTCTTCCTCGACAAAGCCGCGCGCCCGCGCCCGCCGGGCATCCCATTGGTCGCGATCGGCGAACAGCCGCGCCACCGCGCCGGCGAGCGCCGACGGATCGTCGGGCGCGAACAGGGTGCCGGTGTCGCCGTCGCGGATCAGTTCGCGGTGCCCGCCGACATCCGACGCCGCCACCAGCCGCCGCTGCGCCATCGCCTCGAGCGGCTTGAGCGGAGTGACCAGATCGGTGAGGCGCATCCGCTTGCGCGGATAGACCAGCACGTCGATCACGCTGTAATAGCGCTCGACTTCCTGATGCGGCACGCGGCCGACGAAATGCACGCGATCCGCCACCGGGGACGCCGCGGCCCGCGCCCGCAGCGCCGCGTCCATCGGCCCGCCGCCGACGAGGATCAGCCGGATCGAGGGGCGCGCCGCGATCAGCGCGGGCATCGCATCGATCAGCCCGTCGAGCCCTTCATAATCGTAGAAGCTGCCGATGAATCCGATCGTCTCGGCGCCCGCGATGCCGAGCTCGCGCGCGAGCGCCCGATCCCGGGCCGGCGGCTCGCCGAACAGCGCGAGATCGACGCCGTTGGGCGAGACGAAGATCTTGCCTGCGTCGATCCCGCGCGCGACGAGGTCGCGCTTGAGGCCATCGCAGATCACCGCCACCGAATCGGCCTTGCGCACCGCGCGCGTCTCCAGCGCGCGGATCGCGCGATATTTCAGGCTGCCCTCGCGCCCGGTGCCGTTGCCGACCGCGGCATCCTCCCAGAAAGCGCGGATCTCATAGACCAAAGGCAGGCCGAGCCGGTCCGCCACGCGCTGTGCCGCCATCGCATCGAGCACCGGCGAATGGGCGTGGAGGACGTCCGGCCGCCACTTGCGCGCCACATCTTCGATCCGCCGCGCGAATGCCGCGACTTCGCGCAGCTCGCCGAGCACCGGCGGTCCCGAATTCACCCGCGGCGTGCGGTGGAAGCGGATCCCGTCGATCGTCTCCTCGTCGGCGTCGAACTTGCCGTGCCGGCACCCGGTCACCGCCGCGACGTCCCACCCCCGCGCCATCTGCGCCTTGAGGATCGCCCGGGTGCGGAAGGTATAGCCGCTGTGGAGCGGCAGGCCGTGATCGAGGACATGGAGGATCCGCATGCTCCCTCCCCTGCCACGCGACCACTTAACGCCGCGTCAACCGGATCGTACGCGGACGCCGGATGCCGACGGCCGACACCTGAGTTGTGATCGTCGCCGCGAACGTGCACTGCACCGGCATGGATGTTGGTGAGGGCAAGGCGCGGCGGGTGGCCGACGAAGGTGATGCGGCGCAAGCGCGTGCTTCGTCGAAATGAACAGTCAATACGGCCCGATAAGCAGCCTGCTCCTCGCGATCGGCTGGGGTGTCGTGTTCGTCCTCCGCGTGCGGCACGCGATACGCAATCGCAAGCGGGTGCGTCCGCCGCGACGCAAGCGAAAGTGACACCCTGTTTCTCTCTCGGGATTGCTCGGACCGGCTCTCGAGACAGGGCGAGCGAATACCGCGGAACGCGTCGCCGTTCGCGATACGCCGTCAGCGCCGCCTTCCAGGCCGCGAGGCCTATGGCTTCGAACGGACGAGTTTGATCGGCGGGCCGCCCTCGACGATGTCGAAGCTCGAATAATCGGGCGCGAACTCCGCGACGATTCCGGTTGCGTCCGAGAAAAAGCGCGTCGCCGAGAGCGCGACCAGTCGTTCGGCATGCGGTCCGCCCGTGTCGGCGAAGAGCCCCTCGGCTCGCGCCTCGAGGACGACCGAAAGCCCGCCCCCGGCGAAGGTGCCCGCAACCCGCTCGAGCTGGGCGTGCGTCAACATTTTCGCCGCGACGGCGGGCGCGGCGATGTCGGTCCAGCCATAATCGGTCGCGATCGCGCGGACGATTTCGTCGATCAGCCTTCTGCTTTGGCCGCTATTGGCGAGAACCACGATGCCGTCGCCTCCGTCGACATAGGCGATCATGGAAGACTGGAAGCCTTCGTTCAGTCCGTCATGTCCGAAGCGTCGGGCGCCGTTCGAATAGAGCGCCGCGCCCATGCCCCAATTGCCCATGACCGGCGTCAGCATCGCACGCGCCATCGCCGGCGACAGACGGTGGCCTTCCCCGCCTGCCGCGGCCGCCTGCACGTCGATCAGCAGTCGCGCGAGATCGGCCGCGTTCGTCCACAGCCCCGCGGCGGCGAGCTCGGGATAGACATGAAATCTGCCGGGTATCGGAACGCCCCCGGCATGCGCGGAGGCGATGTCGGCGAGGATCGTCGCGGACGGCGGCTGCGCATAGGCGCTGCGCGTCATCCCGAGCGGGTCGAACAGTTCGCGCTGCGCGAGCATCTCGAAAGGGGTCCCGCTCACGTCCGACAGCGCGAGCTGGGTCAGCACGTAACCGCCGCCCGAATAGGTCCATTGCCCGCCCGCAGGCTGGGTGCTGCGTACGGCTCCGCTATTGGCCGGCGGCGTGCCGTCGAGAATCTGTGCGGGCGTCGGCAAGTCCGCGTCGGGCGTGTATCCGGCGAAGCCATGGATCCCGAGCCCGGCAGTGTGGCTCAGCAACTGGCGAAGCGTCACGCCGTCGGGTGCGCGCTCCGGATCGCGGGGCAGCTGCCACGAACGCAGGAACCGGTTGATGTCCCGGTCGAGCCCGAGCTTCCCCTGCTCGACCAGCCGCAGCGCGATGACCGCGGTGGCGAGCTTGCTGATCGATGCCGCCTGAAACGCGGTATCCGGCGTGACCGGCGCGCAACTGGCGGTATCGCGCAAGCCCCAGCCCCGCGCCCATGCCAGCTTGCCGCGGTGAATGACCGCCACGCTGATCCCCGGCACGTTATAGGCGCGCATCCGCTCGGCCAGGCTATGGGGCCTGGCGCCCGGCTGGACCACCGGCGGATTGAGGTTCGCCTCGACGAACCGGCTATGCGCATTGCTCGGTCCGCCGGCTGCCGCGGCCGGAACCGGGCAGCGCGGTTCGCCGGGCTGCGCAACGGCATTGCCGCAGGCGATCAGCGCGGCGGCCGCACCGAGGCAAAGCGCGATCGAGCGGGGACGAGGACTGGGCATGCGGCGTCTCTCCTGTTTCTCTCAGGGCAAGGTTTGCGATCGTGCGCTTGCAAAGGCGGTGCCGGCGAGAGCGATTGCCGGCAGCGGCATTCGATTCAGGAACCCGGATCTTCCGCCGGGACCGGGCGAAAGAGCTGCGCGTGCCACCGCATCACGACCGACAAAGTCGCCAGCTCGATCGCCAGAATTGCCGCCTGCAGCACCGCCTGCGTGCTGTCGAGGAAGAGCGTGCCCATGAAGAGGATGAGCGTCGCAGCGGCCGCCAGCGTGAGCATGCCCGCGCGCCTGACGCGCGGCCAGTCCCGCTCCAGCATCGCCCAGGCAATGCGAAGATGCCCGAGCGCGAGCAAGAGCAGGAGAAGCGAGAGCGAAGGCACGGCCGCCTGATAGACGCCGCGCAGCAGGGCTTCCTGCGCGCCCCCTTGCAGCAGCGCGCCGCGAAGCCCGCTCTGCCCTGCATAGAGATAGGGAAGGCCGAGCACCGCGCATCCGATTTGAAGGGTGGCCATCGGCAGCATCAGGCCGAGCGCCAGCGCGTAGCTCGTCAGGACGAAGCGGCCTTCCTCCCGCGTCAGCATCTCCCGTCCGGCTGCCGCAAGGCAGCCGATCGCGAACAGCAGCGGTTTTCCGTCCGCCGCCGCCGCCTCGAACTCGACCTGCATGGCAAGCGACCATTGCCGGCGGCTTTCGCCGAGGCAACAAACGGCCAGCGCCATCACCGCGCGCGCCACCGCCATCTTCATGCGAGCGCTCCGCCGAAAGGGAAGGTCCCACGATCGCCGGACACCTCCAGCGCCAACGCGAAACCGGCAGCGGTCAGCCGGTACGCGTGGCGCGCAGGCCGGCCGGGCTGCGAAGGCTCTCGCCATTCGGCCTCGACGAGCCCCTGCTCGGTCATCCGCATCAGCAGCGGGTACAGCGTGCCGGACGAGAGGCCCGTCTCCTTCATCAGATCATATCCATGCCGCCATTGCTGACGTTGCGCGGACAGCGCATCGAGGAGGAAGCGCATCTGCTTCGACGGTTGTCGCTTTCGAGCCATGCCCGAATGCAACATATGTAGAGTTAAGCGTCAAGGGCCATTGTAGCCGGACGCTTCACCGGCGGGCGCTCGGGGACAGCTGGATCGTTCAAGATCATCGGCCGCGCCCGCGCGGCTGCCTGACCGGGCAGCAGCCGTCGGTGCCTTCGCCGCCAAAGCCACCGCTCGGCCAACCACCCGATCTCCGACATTCGCCGGGACAATAGCATGCGCCAAGTGGGTGGACGCCCCAATGTTTGTCATACGAGCCGATCCGCGTTCACGGACAGCAGTCTCGGCTTCAGGATCCGTCATGCGAACTGGGCCTGAAGTTAATCATATCCTAAACAGCAATAGCACGAAGCATGGCTGCTAGCTACATCCTTCCACCGGCGAATGCTCCATATAAATTATCACGTCAAATCATCTTACAACTTCTGAGAATCCGTGTAACTATCTCCAGATCGCATAGGAAGGGACAAATGGTCACACGGCGGTCGGTGTTCATATCTGTGGTTGGTGGAGCCACGATCGGAGGGTTGCTATCTGCATGTTCATCCGGAACTGAGGAAAACATGGACACCGACGTTTCCAACCGTTCAACGGATGGGGCAATTGGGAGTCCAACTTTCGACGCCGATCATCAGGCCTTGGTCGTGCCTGCGAGTCACTCGCCGATGAAGTCTTCACGAGTGGCGCCTGAGCCAGTTCGCCAACTTGGCCTAGGTTTTGACAGCGCGTTCGGGGAGGAGATGCGCCACATGGTATCTGGCGAAGCGGTCGAAACCACAGTTGTGGCTCACGAGGACTACCGGCCGAATACGCTTAGATATCACATGACTGAGACCCAGGAGGAGTTCAACTCAGTCATAAGCAGATCCGCCAAGGCAAAAGGGCGATACGGCCTCTTCAAGAGCGGCGGCAAGTTTGCTAGCAGTAACGATGTGACAACGGATAGTTACTCTATTAACATATGCGCTATAGTTAAAAAGTATCGTAAGGCAATTTATATTAAACCAGAGACGGCGGCGCTTTCGCCGGAAGCAGAGAAAATTCTGCGTCGAAATCATCGCGATCATGATCGCCTTCTTCATCAGTTTGGAGATACCTATATTTCGCATCTCATACCGGCGTCTGAATTGTTAATTGATATGAAATTTTCCACACGATCGCGCCAAGACAAGAGTGACCTAAAAGGTTCCCTTTCCGCGTCCTACGGCAAGCTAGTGAGTGGTAAAGCGTCCTACGCTGAAATCGTGCAATCCGCGCAGTCGCACAAGCAGGTGGAGATCAGCATCTCTGGGCTCGACGCTTCGGGCGTGCCTCGCGCCTACACGGCTGAAGAAGCGCAGCGGATCATAGCAGACTTTCTCGGAGACGACTCGAGGGCGTCTTATGCGACTGCGATAGGCTATACTCCGATTGATCGACTCTCACTCAGAGGGAGCCCACTTAATTTCGTAAATAACAGGGAGCTGTTGAAGCGGCATCAATTCGTGGATGAGGTAGAGATCACCTTTGCCTATCTCGACAACGCGATCCGAGATGCGGCGTACGTGGCAGCGAACCCGGACGAGTTTGATCAGGCCACCGTTCAACGTGCTGCGGCAGACCGCGACGCTATTATGCAGGCTCATAGCCGCGTTACGGACGCGGCTTTGGAGGCACATGCGGCTTACCGAGATGGAGATATGGACGAAAAGATGTTCGATCGCCCTCGGATTAGCGGCATGCGCCCAGCTCTCAGCTCCTACGTTCAACGCGACCGGGCGGCAAGTCAGCCAGCACCTCCGCCTGCCGCTCGGCCGGTACCTAGGCCTCAGCCCAGAGGCGGCGGGTGCAACGGCAGCTGCGCTGGGGGTGGCAAATTTTAATAGCTATCTCCCTAAGACCGTCAGACTCACGAAAGAGCAAATCGGCGCGGTCGACCGGATCTCAGCGCATTGTTTCGGCTCGACCGGTCGAACAAGCGTCCGCTTAGACTGGCGTGTGTCTTGATAGGTGCCTGCCAGCAAACCACTCACTTCCCACCGTTCGAAGCGCGGGCGCGGATCGCTTCGCCGGCGAGGATACCCTGCCCTTGCAATATAGGATTTCGCCTGCTTCCGTAGCCCTCGGCGCGGCCCGGCCGAGCCCTTTGACATCGTCGGACCGATTCCCCGCATCCGCCGTCAGGCAATGCGCGCAGGCGTGGCCCCGGCGTCGCCAAGCCGGCGCCTCATGGTCGCGTCGTCGACGCCGGGGCGTCGCGTCGACCGGATGCCGCCCAATGCAGCTCGAACATTCGTTCGGGAGATCAGCAACTTGCCCGAACTTGCTACGCAGAGGATCCGCGCCGGGCAGACATTTTGACAACTTCCGGCGAAGACTCCCGATCGATCGCGCGATCCGCGCCGGCCGTCGCCCTAGTTTACGCCCCATCAACCGAACCCCGCTACACCGCGTGCCGGAAGGAGCGCCGCGGGCTGACATGATCGACAATCTATCGCTCGGGCTCTCGCATGGGCTGATGCTGCTCGCGGCGTTCCTGCTGCTGCGCCGCCCCGATCTCGATCGCGAGCCCGGGCCGAACGACCAGCCCGCCACTCCGAAGAAAAGCCGCTGGGGCAAGCCCGGTGCGTGATCTCGCCTTCATCGCATTTCTGGCGGCCTTGCTGGCGACCGGGTTTCGCCGGCCGTTCCTGTTCGTGCTCGCTTACGCCTATATCGACATCGTCTCGCCCCAGCGGCTGACCTATTTGCTGCTCAATTCGGTGCCGATCTCGATGATCGCCGTCGCGCTGGCGGTCGCGGGCTGGTTCGTCTTCGACGACAAGAAGGACGTCCGCGTCGCCCCGCGCCAGTTCCTGATCGTGCTGCTGCTCGGCTATTGCTTCTACACCACGCTCCACGCCGATTTCCCGCTCGAGGCGAAGGACAAATGGGAATGGGTGTGGAAGGCGCTCGCCTTCGCCGCCTTCCTGCCGCTGACCCTGCGCACCCGGCTGCGGCTCGAATCCTTGCTGCTGTTCATGGTGCTGTCGGCCGCGTCGATCATCATCGTCGGCGGGATCAAGACCGTCGGGTCGGGCGGCGGCTATGGCGAGCTCAATTTGATGGTGACCAACAATTCGGGCCTGTACGAAGGCTCTACCATCTCCACCGTGGCGATCGCGATCATCCCGCTGATCGTCTGGTTCACCCGCCACGGCACGATCTTCGCCCCCGACTGGCGGGTGAAGACCTTCTGCTACGCCCTGGTCTTCGCCTGCCTGCTGATCCCGGTCGGCACCTCGACCCGCACCGGATTGCTCTGCATCGGGCTGCTCGCCTTGCTGATGATCCGCGATACGAAGCGCAAGTTCGTCTATCTCGCCGCTCTGGGCTGTCTCGGGCTCGCCGCGGTGCCCTTCCTCCCCTCCTCGTTCACCGAGCGGATGGGGACGATCAAGACCTATCAGGCCGATGCCTCGGCCTCGACGCGGCTCGCCGTGTGGCAATGGACGATGGACTATGTGAAGACCCACCCGATGGGCGGCGGGTTCGAGGCCTATCGCCAGAACCAGATCCGCTACGAGAAGGTCGCGGTGACCGAGGATGGCGGCCAGGCCAAGGTCGATCGCAGCCTCGAGGTCGACAAGGCGCGCGCCTATCACAGCGCCTATTTCGAAATGCTCGGCGAGCAGGGCTATCCCGGCCTCGCGATCTGGCTGCTGATCAATTTGGCCGGACTGTTCCGCATGGAAGTGCTGCGCCGCCGCTATCGCAAGCCCGAGCCCGGGCAGGAATGGATCGCGCCGCTGGCCTCGGCGCTGCAGAGCGCGCACGTCATCTACCTGCTCGGCGCGGTGTTCATCGCGATCGCCTTCCAGCCCTTCGTCTATATGCTGATCGGCGCGCAGATCGGGCTCGACACCTATTGCGCCCGCAAGCGCGCCGAGAGTGCGTGGCGGCCGCTGCGCAAGCCCAGGGCCGCGCTCGCGTGAAGACCGAGCTGCGGGCGCTCACCGCGGCGCGCGGAATCGCGGCGTGGCTGGTGGTGCTGTTCCACATCCGCCAGTCGCTGCCTGCCCTGCCCGGCCCGATCGGCGCGGTGCTCGACAAGGGCTATCTCGCGGTCGACTTCTTCTTCCTGCTCTCGGGCTTCGTCATCTGGATCAGCTGGTCGGAGCGGTTGCGCGGCGGCGGCCCGGCGGCGATCCCCGAATTCCTCCGGCGCCGCATCGCCCGGATCTGGCCGCTGCACCTCGTCATGCTCGGCTTCGGCCTGTGCCTCGCGCTCGCACTCGCGGCGACCGGCCGCGAGACCCCGCAATTCCCGCTCGCCGAACTGCCGCTGCATTTGGCTCTGCTCCAGAATTGGGGTTTCACATCGGAACTCGCGTGGAACGACCCGGCCTGGTCGATCTCGTGCGAGCTCGCCGCCTATCTGTTGTTCCCGCTGCTAGTCCTGACGATCGACTGGCGCCGGGTGCCCACCCCCGCGATCCTCGCCGCGCTCGCCGCATTGCTGATGCTGCTGCAGGTCGTCTTCGCAGCCTATGGCACGATCGGCCTCGGCGAGCGGATCCCGCGGCTCGGGCTGCTCCGCTGCATCCTCGAATTCGCCTGCGGAACCGCGGTCGGCGCGCTGTGGCTGCACTGGCGCGACCGGTGGCGCACCCCGGCGCTGCTCGCTTTCGCATTGGCGGCGCTGCTGCTCGGCGGCTGGATCGCGGGCCCGCTCCCCGAGACGCTGGCGGTCCCCGCCGCCTTCGCCGGCTTGCTGCTCGCCCTCGCGCTCAGCGCCGGGCGGCCGCGCAACCCGCTCGAGGTCGCGCCGCTGCACTATCTCGGCGAGATCAGCTACGCGACCTATCTCAGCCACTTCCTGCTCTGGTTCGCGTTCAAGCTCGCCTTCGTCGACGATCCGGACGCCGTGCGCTGGCCGCTGATCGCCGCCTATCTCGTCTTGGTGCTGGCCAGCTCGGCGGCGCTCTACCACGCGATAGAGCGCCCCGCGCAGCGCTGGCTCAATCGGCTGCCGTTCAGGCGGCCTCGGCGAGCTCCGACTGCAGGCAGTCGATGATCGCGCGATTGAAGGCAGGAATATCGGCGGGCTTGCGGCTGGTGATCAGCTTGCGATCGACCACCACCGGCTCGTCGAGCACGCTGGCGCCGGCATTGGCGAGGTCGGTCCGCACCGACGGCCAGCTCGTCGCGCGGCGTCCGTCGACCACATCGGCCTCGATCAGCAGCCACGGCGCGTGGCAGATCGCCGCGACGATCTTGTCGGCCTCGAAGAATTCGCGGACGATCTCCACCGCGCGCCTGTCCATGCGCAGCTTGTCCGGATTGGCGACTCCGCCGGGCAGCACCAGCGCGTCATAATCGGCGGGCTCGACCTGCACGATCACGGCGTCGGGGGTGATGCTCTCGCCTTTCTCGCCGCCTTTCTCCCCGGTGATCGGGTCGGACGCGAGTGACGCGAGCGTCACTGCGGCGCCCATGTCGAGCAGCGCCTTGCGCGGCTCGAACAGCTCGGATTGTTCGAAACCGTCGGTGGCGAGCATCAGCACGCGCGCCCGGGACAGATCGGCCATATGGGAGGTTCCTCTTATTTCCTGGGGAGTTGGACGCCAAACCTGTGCAACCCCGTGCAGGTTCCGGAACGAAGCGATGGGCCGCGCATTCAGTGCGACAAGCGAGGAGGCCCGATGACGCTCGACGCCATCGTCTATGTCGATGATCAGGAACCGGGCATCACGCGGCGCAAGGTTCGCCACGGCTGGGGCTATTGGGGCCCGGACGGCGAGCGGATCACCGATCGCGACGAAATCGACCGGCTCAACAAGGTCGGCCTGCCCCCGGCCTATGTCGACGCCTGGTTCTGCCCCGATCCCGCCGGCCACATCCAGGCGGTCGGCTGGGACGACAAGGGCCGCAAGCAATATCGCTATCACACCGGCTTCCGCGAGGCGCAGGAGGCGGCGAAGTACGATCGTTGCGCCGGCTTCGGCCATCGCCTGCCCAAGCTTCGCGAACGCGTCGAGGCCGACCTCAAGCTGCGCGGCCTCTGCAAGCAGAAGGCCGTCGCCGCGGTGGTCCGCCTGCTCGATCTCGGCACGATTCGGGTCGGCAACGAGGCCTATGCGCAGGAGAATAAGAGCTTCGGCGCGACGACCTTGCGCAAGCGCCACGTCAAGGTGAAGGGCCAGACGCTCAAGCTCCAGTTCCGCGCCAAATCGGGCAAGCTGCGCGTCATGACGATCACCGACCGGACGCTGTCGAGCTTCGTCAGGCGCTGCCAGGATCTGCCCGGCCAGCACCTGTTCCGCTGGGTCGACGAGGCGGGCGAGAGCCATCCGGTCACCTCGACGGACGTCAATTGCTATATCCGCGAGGCGATGAAGGACGATTTCACCGCCAAGAATTTCCGCACCTGGGGCGCCAGCGTCATCGCCTTCGAGGCGCTCGCCGCCGCGAAATCTTATCTTGGTATCAAATCAATGCTCGAGCCGGTGACCGAGGCGCTGGGCAATACCCCCTCGATCGCGCGCAAATCCTATGTCCATCCGCGGCTGATCGAACTCGCCAGGGACAAGGAGGCGCAGGCCGCGTTCCGCGAGCACTTGCGGCTGCCGCGCGCCACCCGCTACCTCAATCGTTACGAACGCGGTCTGATCGCCTTTCTCGAAGACGAAGCCGCGCCGCAAGCCAAGGCAGCCTGATCTCCGCATGACCAACAAATCCGCCCCCCTTCTTCCCGATGTCGATCTGCGCACGCAGACCGAGACCCTGATCAACGATTCCTGGGCCTGGGCGCATTCGCACTGGCTCAACATCCTGATCGCCACCGGCATCGCCGTGGTCATCGTGCTGGGATTGCATTCGGCGCGCGCATGGGGCTTGCGGCTGTGCAAGCGCGGCGAAGGCGTGGCGAACTGGTATTCGATCCTCGGCCGGGCCGTCGCGAAGACGAGCAACTTCTTCATCCTGATGATCGCGCTGCGGCTGGTGTCGGGCTATGCTGGCGCGCCGCCGATGGTCGAGAGCACGGTCCGCTTCCTGTTCACCATCGCGGCGGTGTTCCAGGCGGCGATCTGGGTCCGCGAAGTCATTTTCGGGCTGGTCGAGCATCGCACGCACGGCGCCGATGCCGGGACCGGCCTCGCGAGCGCGCTCGGCATCATCCGGCTGCTCGTCTCGATCGTTTTGTTCGCGATCGCCCTGGTGATGGTGCTCAGCAATCTGGGCGTCAACGTCACCGGCCTCGTCGCCGGTCTCGGCATCGGCGGCATCGCCATCGGCCTCGCCGCGCAGGGCATTTTCGGCGACCTGATCGCGGCGCTGTCGATCATCTTCGACCGGCCTTTCCGGCTCGGCGACAACATCAAATTCGGGTCGAGCGAAGGCGTGGTCGAGCAGATCGGGCTCAAATCGACCCGGCTGCGCGGCGCGGCGGGCGAATTGCGCATCGTCTCCAACCGTAAATTGCTCGACAACGAGATCCTCAACACCACCGATCGCACCCGCAATCGCTTCAAGTTCATCTTCAACCTCGGCTATGATACCCCGCCCGAAGTGGTCGACACGCTTCCCCGGTTGCTGCGCGAAGCGGTCGAAGGCGAGGGCTATAAGCTCAATCATGGCGGGCTGACCGGGTTCAGCGCCAGCGGGCTCGATTACGATGTCGAGTTCGAGTCGAACGACCGCGATTTCCCGCCCGAGGCGCGCGACAAGGTCGCCGCGGCGATCCTCGCGCGCTTCCGCGAGCACAAGATCACCTTCGCCTATCCGACCCAACTCAACCTGCTGGCGCCCGAACGCCCGGTGCCGCCGATCGAAAAGGAGGAATAACCGTGTTGAAGGACAGCGACAGCGCCGCGATCCTTCCCTGCCGCGACATGGCGGCGGCGAAACGCTTCTACACCGAAACGCTCGGCTTGCCGCTCGCCGAGGATCATGGCGACGTCTTCGCGGTCCGGACCGGCAGCACCCGGCTCAACGTCTACAAGAGCGCTTTTGCCGGCACCAACAAGGCCAATGCCGTGGTCTGGGATGCCGGCGGCGAGGTGGAAGCGATCGCCGCCGATCTGCGCGGCAAGGGCGTCACGCTCGACGAATATCCCGACGGCTTCGACGAGGTCCGCGACGGCGTCCACCGGAAGGGCGACTTCCGCGCAATCTGGTTCCGCGATCCCGACGACAACATCCTCCACGTCAACGGCGGCGGCTGATCCCGGGGACCGCGATTCGCGCTGGCGGCGCGATTTTCGAAGATCGGGTTTGGAGCCACGACGCTTCCTGACGGAAACCGTATAGCGCTCGACGTTACGGCACCCGGCTTTTTCAAATTCGCGGTCGGGTGAGGCTTGCGGCACACCCCGTTGTTTCTCTAGATGGCGGCCGAACGCCATGGAAACCGGCGCGGGGAGACAGCGGTGGACGAGATCACCGTCGAGCAGATGGCCGGGAGCATCGGCACCGAGCGCGTGTCCGATTGGGTCGAGGTGACCCAGACGATGATCGACCGCTTCGCCGAGGCGACCGGCGACCATCAGTTCATCCATGTCGATCCCGAACGCGCGGCGCAGACGCCGTTCGGCGGCACCATCGCGCACGGCTTCCTGTCGCTCTCCTTGATGCCGATGCTCGCCGCGAAGACCGATATGCCGAAGATTCACGGCGTGAAGATGGGCGTCAATTATGGCGGCAACAAAGTCCGCTTCCTGACGCCTGTCCGCTCGGGCAAGCGCGTCCGCGGCCGCTTCAAGCTGCTCAAATTCGCCGAGCGCAAGCCCGGCGTCTGGGAGCAGGTCCAGGAATATGTCCTCGAGATCGAAGGCGAGGACAAACCCGCGCTGATCGCCGAATGGATCGCGCTGGTTTACGTGTGACCTGAGAATCTCCCCTCCCTGCAAAGGAGGGGCCGGGGGTGGGTGCGAGCCGAAGGCGAGCCCACTCCGCCGTAACCAGGCCGACGCTTGCGCGTCGGCACCCACCCCCAGCCCCTCCCTTGCAGGGAGGGGAGCAGAAGAGAGAAGAACCCATGTCTCGCTCCGCAGTCATCGTCTCCACCGCCCGCACCCCGATCGGCCGCGCCTATCGCGGCGCGTTCAACGCGCTCCCCGCCCCCACCCTCGGCAGCCATTCGATCAAGGCCGCGGTCGAGCGCGCCGGGATCGATCCCGCCGAGGTCCAGGACGTGGTGTTCGGCGCCGCGCTCCAGCAGGGCAGCCAGGCCGGCAACATCGCCCGCACCGCGCTGCTCCGCGCGGGCCTGCCCGTCTCGGTCGCCGGCATGTCGGTCGACCGGCAATGCGCCTCGGGGCTGATGGCGATCGCCACCGCCGCCAAGGAGATCATCACCGACAATATGGACATCGCGATCGGTGGCGGCGTCGAATCGATCAGCCTCGTCCAGACTCCGGCGATGCGGGTCGAGCCCGACCGCGAATTGCTCGCGATGCACAACGACATCTACATGCCGATGCTGCAGACCGCCGAGGTCGTCGCCGCGCGCTACGGCATCGGCCGCGATCGTTGCGACGAATATGCCCTCCAGTCGCAGCAGCGCACTGCGGCCGCGCAGGCCGCGGGCAAGTTCGACGACGAGATCGTCCCGGTCACCGCGACGATGAACGTGGTCAACAAGGAGACCAAAGAAGTCACCCAGAAGGAGGTCACGCTCGCGAAGGACGAAGGCAACCGCGCCGACACCACGATCGAGGGGCTGAAAGGCCTCAATCCCGTTCTCCCCAACGGCACCGTCACTGCCGGCAATGCCAGCCAGCTTTCGGACGGCAGCTCGGCTTCGGTGTTGATGGAAGAATCGCTCGCCTCGAAGCGCGGCCTGACGCCGCTCGGCCGCTATGTCGGCATGGCGGTGGCGGGCACCAAGCCCGACGAGATGGGCATCGGCCCGGTCTATGCGATCCCCAAATTGCTCGAGCGCTACAATCTCAAGATGGACGATATCGGGCTGTGGGAGCTCAACGAGGCCTTTGCGGTCCAGGTGCTCTATTGCCAGGACAAGCTCGGCATCCCGGGCGAATTGCTCAACGTCAATGGCGGCGCGATCTCGATCGGCCATCCCTACGGCATGTCGGGTGCGCGGATGACCGGCCATGCGCTGATCGAAGGCAAGCGCCGCGGCGCGAAATATGTCGTGGTGACGATGTGCATCGGCGGCGGCATGGGCGCGGCGGGGCTTTTCGAGGTCCTGTGATCCCTTCTGTCGCCGGCTGGCTGTCGAGATGGGCGGCCGGCTGGCGGCAGCGCCGCGCGATTCGGGCCCGGGTGCGGGCGCAGGAAGAGCGCCGGGCAGATGCGCTCGCGGCCGCGGGGTTGTCTCCGCTCGAACGCTTGCTGTTCTGGTGGGATCGGGACCCTACACCCGACCCTCCGGAACGCGAGATCCGTGCGCTCGAACAACGCTATTCGGTCCGGCTTCCCGAGGACTTTCGCCGCTATCTGCTTGCGGCAATGCCGCACGGCAATGAATGGGACGCCGAAGGCACTCGCTGGTTTCCGTTGGCGGACATCAAATCGCTGCGGGAGGAGTGCGCCGATTGGGACACGGTTTCGGCGCTCGACAGCGACAAGCTCCTCGTCTTCGCCGACTTCCTGATCTGGTGTTATGCCTGGGCCATCGACTGCTCGGATACGGCAAACCGGGGCAGGATCGCGTTGATCACAGGCAACGATCATTATGTCGCCGAAAGCTTCGACGAATTTCTCGACCGCTATCTCCGCGACGACGGCGCGCTGCATCGCTAGCGACCGACAGGCGTCGATCGACCAGCATAATCGAAAATTCACACAGGCCTGTATGCGCGCTTTGCGCGCAACAATCCTTCCCGGGCCGAGCCGCTTGCATAACAAAGCTGCCCTGATTAGCCTTTGACAACGCTGCCATCGAAGTCGTTGTTGTTTCTGTAACAACTGTTAGCGATACCAGCGCCGAGCCTCCGGGAAAGGAGGCCGTGAAGGAGGGGCCGCAATGGCAGGTGACGTGGCATTGGTGGCCGATATCGGCCGCCAGTCGGTTCGATTTGGGCTGACCGGCGGGGACGCCGGGCTGATGCCGCGCGACGTGCGCAAGTTCATGACCGCCGAGCATCCCACCTTCACCAGCGCGCTCGTCTCCTATCTGGGCGGTGTGGGCATGCAGGAGGCACGGCTGCCGAGCGTGCTCGCCGTCGCCGGCGCGGTGCGCGGCGACCTGATCAACCTGACCGGCAGCCGCTGGTACATCTCGCTCTCGGGGGTCGAGGCGGTGCTGCGCGTCCGTCCCCGCGCGCTCAACGAATGCGCCGCCAACGCGCTCGCGCTCACCATGCTGCCGATCTCCGCCTACACGCCGTTGCAGGGGCCGCCGCCGCGGCTGGTCGAGGCGGGCGGCAATTACGTCGTGGTCGGTACCGGCACCGGGCTCGGCGTCGCCGCTTTGGTCACCACGAACGGCAAGCTCGGCGCGCTGCAGACCGAAGCGGGGCATATGTCGCTCGCCGCCAGCACGCCCGACGAGCGCAAGTTCGCAGAATATTGCACGTCCAAAGGCCATCAATTCGACGTCGAAACCCTGCTCAGCGCGCCAGGGCTGCTGCTCGCCTATGAGGCGCTGTCGGGCGGCAAGAAGCTCGAAAAGCCCGAGGACGTCACCCGCAATGTCGGCCGCGATCCGGTGAGCACCGCGGTCGTCCGCATGTTCGTCGAGCATCTCGGCGCGTTCGCCGGCGATCTCGCGCTGGCCTATGGCGCGTGGGACGGGGTGTTTCTCACCGGCGCGATCGCCCGCGCGCTCCACCCGCAACTGATCGATCCCGGCTTCCGCCGCCGGATGGAAGGCAAGGCCGCGTTCCGCCGCCAGCTCTCCGAAGTGCCGGTCGCATTGGTCAACCGGACCGACCTCGAACTGCTCGGCGCCGCCGCGGCGCTGGGGAACGCCTGAACCGCCGCGCCGTTACTCTCCCGAACGCAATCCGGGAGACCTGCCATGGCCGATACCGCCGAACTCAAGAAAGACCTGTGGAAGAAGCTGGCGGACAGCCCGTTCGTGATGATCGGGCTGATCGACAGTCCCGAACACCACATCCCGCTCACCGCCCAGCTCGACGAGGATCAGGTCGACACCCTGTTCTTCTTCATCGGCAAGGACAATCGTCTTGCCCCGGGCGGGCGCGCGATGGCGCATTTCGTCTCGAAGGGGCACGATTATTTCGCCTGCTTCGACGGGACTGCGAAGATCGACAATGATTTCGCGATGATCGACAAATTGTGGAACAGCCATGTCGAGGCATGGTTTCCCGGCGGCAAGGACGATCCCAACCTCGCCTTGCTGCGCTTCGACATCGACAGCGCCGAATTGTGGGAGACCGACATGTCGGTGTCGGGCAAGCTCAAGATGCTGTTCGGCGGCACGATCAAGGGCGGCGAGGAAGGCAGCCACGCGGTTGTGGGCACTACGGCTGAGGGCTAATCCGGAATTGACCGAAGGGGCGCGGCGCGCGAAGTCCTGAGCCATGGGGCCCTCGCTCGCGCACCGCATCCGCACCGAAGCGCACGCCGTGTACCTCGCGGTGCGCGACCCGCGCACACCGCTCTACGCGAAGCTGTTCGGCCTGCTGGTCGCGGCCTATGCGCTGTCGCCGATCGACCTGATCCCCGATTTCATTCCGGTGCTCGGGCTGCTCGACGACGCGATCCTGATTCCGATCGGCATCTGGCTGTTCGAGAAGATGATCGCCCCCGAGCAATTCGCCGAACATCGCGCCAAAGCCGAGATCGCCACGCGCCGCCCGGTCAGCTGGGGCGGCGTGCTGATCGTGGCGACGATCTGGGGGCTGCTGGCGCTGCTCGCGTGGAGCATGCTGGTGACGGCGTATGATTAGGTAAAGCAACATTCCGGTCATCCCGGCCTTGTGCCGGGATCCACCGTGCCGCGACGGAAAGGCTGGAGGCTCCACGCTTTCGCCAAGCCGCCTCATGGACCCCGGCACAAGGCCGGGGTGACAGATTAGCCGATTCAGCCGCTATGCGCGGCAATCCACTGCTCGAGCACCGGCGCGATCCGGTTGCGCCACTTCGATCCGTTGAAGATGCCGTAATGGCCGACTTCGGGCGCCATGTGATATTGCTTGAGCTTCGCCGGCAATTTGTCGGCGATGGTCAGCGCTGCCTTGGTCTGGCCCAGCCCGGAGATGTCGTCGCGCTCGCCTTCGATCGCGAGGATCGCGATGTCGGTGATCGCCGACGGATCGACCCGGCGCCCGCGGTGCAGCATCTCGCCTTTGGGCAGCGCATGGCTCTGGAACACCACGTCGATCGTCTGGAGATAGAATTCGGCGGTCATGTCGCAGACGCTGCGATATTCCTCGTAGAATCGCATCGTCGAATCGGCGCTTTCGCCGTCGCCCTGGACGAGATGTTTGAACATCTCCCAATGGCTGACCATGTGGCTGCCGAGATTCATCGTCATGAAGCCCGCCAGCTGCAGGAAGCCGGGATAGACCCGCCGCCCCGCGCCCGGGTAGGTCGCCGGGATCGTCGCGATCACGTTCTGCGCGAACCAGCTGTGCGGCCGCTCGGTCGCCAGCGTGTTGACCGCGGTCGGCGCCTCGCGGGTGTCGATCGGCCCGCCCATCATGGTGAGCGTCCTCGGCCGATTGGGGTGCTTGTCCGCGCTCATCAGCGCGGCGGCGGCATAGGCCGGAACCGAGGGCTGGCACACCGCCAGCATGTGCGCGCGCGGGTCGCCCTCGGCGCCGATATGCGCGAGGAACGCGACCAGATAATCGATATAATCGTCGAGATCGAAGCGGCCCTCGCTCACCGGCACCAGCTTCGCGTCGCGCCAGTCGGTGATGTAGACGTCGGCGACCGGGAGCATCCGCTCGACCGTGCCGCGCAGCAAAGTGGCATAATGGCCCGACATCGGCGCAACGATCAGCAATTTGGGGCCGCCTTCGACGCCGCTGCGCACGAAGCGCTTCAATTGCCCGAACGGCTTCCGCAGCACGATCTCCTCGCGCACCTCGACCCGCTTGCCCGCGATCGTGGTGAAGTCGAGCCCGAAATCGGGCTTGCCGCGTGGCGCCGAGGCATGGGCGAACACCTCGAGCGCCGAGGCGAGCACCGGGCCCCCGCCGAAATAGGCGAAGGGATTGGCCGGATTGTTGAGCAGCCCCGCGGAGAAATTGGCCCAGGCGCTGGCCCCCGCAAGAAGCGAGCGCTGAATCTCGTACGCGTCGTAGAGCATGCAATTCCTTCCACCGTCACCCGTTGGAACGGCGGCGACTTATCTTACTAATAGAGTGCCCCGTGCTGCGGTGCAACGTTGTCATACCAAATGTTCCAAATATGGAAGCGGTTCCGATTTCAACTCCTCCTCCCCTTGCGGGAGAAGGAAAGGGGCCACGTCGTAGGCGTGGGAAGGATGAGGGGGACGTTGGTCAAGACGCACGTCCCCTCACCCTTCCGCCGATTTCATCGGCTCCCTCCCGCATCAGGTAAACAGCGCCCCGCGCTGTTCAGGTCATGCCGGGGCATGACCGGCCTGACCCGCCCGCAAGGGGAGAAGGAGAATGGGAATTCCCCTCCCCCCGCATTCACGCTAGTCCGCGCGCCATGGCCGATCCCGCACCTGCGCCCGCTCCCCAGCCTCGGCGCAAGCTCAGCAATTTGCTCGTCGTCTGGAGCTTCACGCGCCGCTATCCGCTCCAGCTGGCGGTGGCGACGCTGGCGCTGATCGCCTCCTCGGTCGCTACCCTCTGGGTGCCGCGCACCTTCAAGCAGATCGTCGACAACGGCTTCGCCGCCGGCGCCGACACCAGCAAGATCGGAATCTATTTCCAGGGGCTGCTGCTCGTCGTCCTCGCGCTCGCGGTCGCGACGGCGGTGCGCTTCTTCTTCGTCTCCTGGGTCGGCGAGCGCACCGTCGCCGACATCCGCATGGCGGTCCATCGCAACCTGCTCCGGCTGCCGCCCAAATGGTTCGAGGAGAACCGCCCGTCGGAGATCGCCTCGCGGCTCACCTCGGATACCGCGATCGTCGAAATGGTCGTCGGCAACACGGTCTCGACCGCGCTCCGGAACCTGCTCACCGGCGTGGGCGGGATCATCTATTTGTTCACCCTCGCGCCGGCGATCGCCGCCTATCTGCTCGTCGGCATTCCGGTGATCGTGCTGCCGATCGTCTGGCTCGGCGGCCGCGTCCGCAGCCTGTCGCGGTCGAGCCAGGATCGCGTCGCCGATATCGGATCGATCGCTTCGGAAACCCTGGGGGCGATGCGCATCGTCCAGGCCTTTGGGCAGGAGACGCGCGAGGCCGAGCGCTTCGAAGGCGCGGTCACCCGCAGCTTCACCGCCGCCAAGCGCCGCTTCGCACTCCGCGCGGTGATGACCGCGGCGGTGATCGGGCTGCTGTTCACCGCGATCACGCTGATCATGTGGGACGCGGTGTACGGCGTCGCCGAAGGCCGCATCTCGGGCGGATCGATCACCGCGTTCGTGATCACCGCCGGCCTCGTCACCGGCTCGTTCGGCGCGCTGACCGAAGTCTATGGCGAATTGCTTCGCGGCTCGGGCGCCGCCAGCCGCCTCGCCGAATTGCTGCGCGAGCAGCCCGACATCGCCGCGCCGGCCAATCCGGTGCCGCTCCCCCAGCCGCCGCAGGGGGCGGTCGTCTTCGATCAGGTCACCTTCCGCTATCCGACGCGGCCCGAGATTTCGGCGCTCGCCGATTTCTCGCTCGAGATCCGCCCCGGCGAGACCGTCGCGGTGGTCGGCCCGTCCGGCGCGGGCAAGTCGACCTTGTTCCAGCTGCTCCAGCGCTTCTACGATCCCGAAGCCGGCAGCGTCCGCGTCGACGGCGTCGATGTCCGCGCGGCCGATCCCGCCGAGATCCGCGCCCGCATGGCGATCGTCCCGCAGGACACGGTGATCTTCGGCGCCTCGGCGCGCGACAATCTGCGCTACGGCGCGTGGGACGCGCACGAAGACGCGATCTGGGCCGCGGCCGAAGCCGCCAATGCAGCCGACTTCCTCCGCGAGCTGCCGCAAGGGCTCGACACCTTCCTCGGCGAAGCCGGCGCGCGTCTCTCGGGCGGCCAGCGCCAGCGCATCGCGATCGCCCGCGCCTTGCTCCGCGACGCGCCGATCCTGCTGCTTGACGAAGCCACCTCGGCGCTCGATGCCGAAAGCGAGCGCCTCGTCCAGGACGCGCTCGAGCGGCTGATGGCCAATCGCACCACGCTCGTCATCGCGCACCGTCTCGCCACCGTCCGCGCCGCCGACCGGATCATCGTCATGGACGAGGGCCGCATCGTCGAGACCGGCAGCCATGCCGAACTGGTCGGCGCCAACGGCCTCTATGCCCGGCTCGCCGCGCTGCAATTCAACCAGGGCTGAACGCCGGACTGGCGCTGCGCATTCTCCCGCTCTAGACTTTAGAAAAGCCGGTATGGAGCCGGCGTGCGGGAGAGAGAAATGGCGAATCGCGAATTCGAGATCATCGTCTATGGCGCCACCGGCTTCACCGGCCGCCTCGTCGCCGAATATCTCGCGGCTCATTATGCCGACGTGAAATGGGCGATGGCCGGGCGTTCGCTGAGCAAGCTGCAGGAAGTGCGCGACGAGATCGGCGCCCCCGCCGATACCCCGCTGCTCACCGCCAATGCCGACGATCCCGCCGCGCTCGAGGCGATGACCGCCCGCGCGCAGGTCGTCATCACCACCGTCGGCCCTTACACCCTCTACGGCGAACCCCTGCTCGCGGCGTGCGTCGAGACCGGCACCGCCTATGTCGATCTGTGCGGCGAGCCCAATTTCATGCACGACATGATCGGCAAATATCAGGACGCCGCCAAGGCCAGCGGCGCGCGGATCGTCTTCTCGTGCGGCTTCGATTCGATCCCCTTCGATCTCGGCGTATGGACCGTGCAACAGGCCGCCATCGCCAAATTCGGCAAGCCCGCGCCGCGCGTGAAGGGCCGTGTCCGCGCGATGAAGGGCACCTTCTCGGGCGGCACCTTTGCCAGCGGCAAGGCGACTGCGATGGCCGCCGCGAGGGATCCCGCGGTGTTCAAGGCCCTGATCGATCCGTTCGCGCTCACCCCCGGCTTCGAGGGGCCGAGCCAGCCCAAGGGCGTGCTGCCCGAATATGACGAGGCAGTGGGCGGCTGGGTCGCGCCGTTCATGATGGCGGTGATCAACACCAAGAACGTTCACCGCACCAACTTCCTCGCCGGTCACCCTTATGGCACGGACTTCCGTTATGACGAGATGATGGTCGCGCCGGGCATCGGCGATATCGGCAAGGCTGCGGCAGAGGCGATCGCCAAGATGAACCCGATGAATTCGGACAAGGGCCCGGCCCCCGGCGAAGGACCCGGCAAGGAAGAGCGCGAGACCGGCTTCTACGACCTGGCCTTCGTCGCGGAGATGGAATCGGGCGAGCGCCTCACCGCATCGGTGAAGGGCGACCGCGACCCGGGCTATGGCTCGACCAGCAAGATGATCGCCGAGAGCGCACTCTGCCTGATCCGCGACGTGCAGGGCGAAGGCGGCATCTGGACTCCGGGCGCGCTGATGGCCGAGCCGCTCAGGCAGCGGCTCGAGGCGCATGCCGGATTGACCTTCACGATCGAATAGCGCGCTTGCAATGTAGGATTTCGAATGCTGGGATCGGGCAGCCGGCTCGTGCCGGCCGCTCTTTTCAAATCGTGGATGATGGGATCCAGCGCACGAAAGAATGTTGCGCGATGAATCGCGTTTCCGTGAACTTTGTCAATTTAGGCCCTGTCAGGCCAGGTCAGCCGCGATAGCCGAGCGTGATCAGACCTGCGACGATCACGCAGAGCGCGATCACGATCGGCACCAGCATGCGGCGACGTGCCTCCGCCTCGGCCCGCCAGGCAGCGGTATCGAGCCAGTAGCGGCCGGGCTCGGCTTCGCGGACCACGCCCCGCGCCCGCATCCGCGCGAACTGGCTGTGCTCGGCCCGGCTCTGCGGCACGAAGGCGACGGCGTCTTCGGCGCTGATCGCGTGGTGGACATGGAAATGATCGGCGATGCGCCGCCGCGCCCGCGACATCATTGCGGCGATGATCGACGGAACCGGTGATGCTGTGACCAAGGCATGTCCCCCCTGCCGGCGCGCAGGCTGGCACGGGAGCGGCCGGGGCTCAATGGCCTATCGCTTGCGCCCCTGATGACGGATGTTCGCCGGACGTCCGCGCCGCTTGATCTCGCGCTTCGGTCCGCGCGGGGCCCGCCGCTCCTCGCGCTCGCCGCTGCTCGACGCCGATCCTTTGCCGTCGGGAAGCTCGAAACGCAGGGCGCCCGAAACCGGGTTGGCTTCCGCCAGCCGCAGCCTGATCCGCTGGCCCATCGCGAAGAATTCGCCTGTGTCCTCGCCGATCAGCCGCTGGCTCGCTTCGTCGTAGCGGAAATATTCGGTGCCGAGATCGCGCACCGGCACGAGTCCGTCGCCGCCGATGCCGTCGATCGTCGCGAAGAAGCCGAAATTCTGGACGCCGGTGATCCGCGCGTCCATCACCTCGCCGACATGCGCCGACAGATAGGCGGCGACATAACGGTCGATCGTCTCGCGCTCGGCCTCCATCGCCCGGCGCTCGAGCGTCGAGATGCTTTCGCCGATCCGCTCCATCGAACCGGCTTCCTCGGAGGTGAGCCCGCCCGGCCCGAGCTTGTACGCCTCGACCAGCGAGCGGTGGACGATCAGATCGGCATAGCGGCGGATCGGCGAGGTGAAGTGCCCATAGCTGCCCAGCGACAGCCCGAAATGCCCGGCGTTCTGCGGCCCGTAATAGGCCTGGGTCTGGCTGCGCAGCACCTGCTGCATCACTTCGTCGCGGAAATCGGCCTCGCCCACCTGCTCGAGGATGCGGTTGAAGGTGGCCGGTTTGATCACCTGCCCCAGCGCGAACTCCATGTCGTACGTCTTGAGATACTCCTTGAGCGCGACCAGTTTCTCGCGCGCCGGGGGTTCGTGGACGCGGTACATCACCGGCGCTTTCTTGCCTTCGAGCGCCTTGGCCGCGGCGACGTTGGCCGCGATCATGTAATCCTCGATCAATTTGTGCGCATCGAGTCGCTCGCGCGGCGCGACCGACAGGATCCGCCCCATCTCGTCGAGCACGATCCGCCGCTCGGGCAGATCGAGGTCGAGCGGCTCGCGCTTCTCGCGCGCCTTGTTGAGCGCCCGCCAGCACTCCCAGAGGTGGCGGAGCGCCGGCTCGATCGCGCCGCGCTTCTCGCCGCCCGGCGCGAAGCGGTCGTCGAGCAGCGCCCGTTCGCTGCCGGGTCCGTCGATGATCGTCTGCGCGTCGTCATAGGCGATATTGGCGGCGAGGCTGACGACGGCGCGGGTGAAGCGCCAGCTCTTGAGCTCGCCATTCTTGCCGACCTGCAGATGGCAGGCGAGCGCGGCGCGGTCCTCGCCTTCCTTGAGCGAGCAGACTTCGGCCGAGAGGATTTCGGGCAGCATCGGCACGACGCGATCGGGGAAATAGACCGAATTGCCGCGCTTGCGCGCTTCGCGGTCGAGCTGCGAGCCGGGACGGACGTAGAAAGACACGTCGGCGATCGCAACCACGGCCTTCCAGCCGCCTTCGTTCTTCGGATCGTCGTCGGGCGCCGCCCACACCGCATCGTCATGGTCGCGCGCATCGGCCGGGTCGATCGCGACGATCGGCAGGTGCCGCAGATCCTCGCGCGCACCGAGATCCTGCTTCGAGACGCGCTCGGCCTCGGCGAGCAGTTCGTCGGAGAAGAGATTGGGAATGCCGTGGCGATGGATCGCGATCAGCGAGAAGCTGCGCGGCGCGAAGGGATCGCCGAGCCGCTGGACGACATGCGCGAAGATCCGCGGCGGCTTGCCCGCCTTGTTGGCGAGGACGAGGTCGCCCGGCTCGGCGCCGTTGCGCTCGGAGATCGGATAGCTGTGCCGCTCCTTCTTCTCGACGCCCTGCAGATAGAGCCGCCCGCCTTCCTCATGGACCACGCCGAGCATCTGCTCCTCGCCGCCCGCAAGCTTCTTCATCGGATGCGCGATCCAGCCATTGCCGGCTTCCTCGGTGCGCGCGAGGATGCGGTCGCCGATGCCGAGCGCCGGGCGCTTGCCGCGCTGCTCGCGAACGCGCAGTCGCGGTACCGGAATGCCGTCCGCCTCCCAGCGTTCGGGCACTGCCCAGACGGTGTCGCCATCGGCTTCGGTCACCCGCAGCACCGTGACCTTGGGCAGTCCGCCCATCTTGTGGAAGGCGCGGCCGGGGGCGCTGTCGATCAGCCCCTCATCGGCCATGTCCTTGAGCAGCGCCTTGAGCGCGATCTTCTCCTGTGCCGAAAGTCCGAAGGCGCGCGCGATCTCGCGCTTGCCTGCCGGAACGTCCGAATCCGAGATGAAGTCGATGATCTGCTGCCGCGTGGGCAGCCCTGCTTTGGTCTTGGTTCTTGCCATTGACACCAAGATAGGGACCCGGACCCGAAAGGTCACGCGGGCAGTGCGATCTTGGCAAGATCGACATTCAGCCTGATCTTCCCTCGCCCCCTGCAAGGGGGAGAGGGTTGCGCAGACTTAGGTTTTGCGAAGCAAGGCCTTGGTCGAAGCTGGGTGAGGGGGTGCGGCTTCGAAGAAGCCGCGCGGAGCTTCGCTCCGCTCTACCCCTCCCCAACCTCCGCTAAGGCAGCAAGCTGCCAAGCTGCGGTATCCTCTCCCCTAGCAACGGGAGAGGTAGTTCTAGGCTGAATGTCGATGTGTTGACCCTCAGGGTTTCCGGGACGCGATCCAGCGATCGATCTTCTGCTCGAGGATGTTCATCGGCAGCGAGCCGGTCATCAGCACCTGTGCGTGGAACTGCTTGAGATCGAACCTGGCGCCCAGCGCCTTCTCGGCCCTGGCGCGCAGCTCGAGGATCTTGAGCTGGCCGATCTTGTAGGCCAGCGCCTGCCCAGGCATCGCGATGTAGCGCTCGACCTCGCTGGTCGCGTCGGTCTTCCCCATCGAGCTGTTGTCGAGCATGTATTTGATCGACTGGTCGCGGGTCCAGCCCTTGGCGTGGATGCCGGTGTCGACGACCAGACGCATCGCGCGCAGCATCTCGTCGTTGAGCCCGCCGAAGCGCTGATACGGGTCGGTCTCCATGCCGAGCTCGTCCCACAAAGTCTCGGCATAGAGTGCCCAGCCCTCGACATAGGCGGTGTTGCCGTCGAAGCGCATGAATTTGGGAAGCGCTTCATTCTCCTGGGCGAGGCTGATCTGGAAATGATGCCCCGGCGCGCCCTCGTGAAGATAGAGCGTCTCTTGCCCCCAGGTCGATCGCGAGGGGAGATCATAGGTGTTGTAATAGAAGACGCCCGGCCGCGATCCGTCGGGCGCGCCTTGCATGTACGAGCCGCCGGCATCGTTCTTCTCGCGATATTCGGGAACCGGACGGATCTCGAGCGGCGATTTGGGCAAGATCGAGAAGATCTCGCCGACCCGGGCATCGACGCGCTTGCCGATCGCATAATATTCGTCGCGCAGCGCCTCCTTGCTCACCGGCCGGAATTCGGCGCCGGTGCGAAGATGCTCGAAGAATTCCGGCAAGCTGCCCTTGAAGCCGACCTTGGTCTTGACCGCTTCCATCTCGCGATGGATCCGCGCGACTTCGCTGAGGCCGAGACGATGCACCGCATCGGCGGACAACGGCAGGGTCGTATTCTCCTCGATCAAATAGGAATAGAGCTTGGGCCCGCCCTTCATGTGGACGAGGCCGACGCCCTCGCGCGCGGCCGGCAGATATTCCTTCGACAGGAAATCGCGCAGGCGCTGATAGGCCGGCCGGATCTCGTCGCGGATGGCCGCTACGGTCGCGGCGCGCAGCCGCGCCTGATCGGCGGCCGATATATCGGCGGGAAACGCCTTGAGCGGCGCATACATGGTGGATCCCTCGACGCCTTGCGCGAGCTGGAGATCGAGCTGGTCGATCACGTTGCGGACGACCAGCTTCGGCTGGACGACACCCGATGCCATTCCCTCGCGAAACCGCCCGATCGCCGCGTCGATCATCCACGCATAGCGATGATGTCGGCTGATGCTGTTCTCATAGTCCTTCACCGTCTTGAACGGCGCGGCGCTCTGGCCGGAGGCGAGGTCGGGGTAGAAGGTGTGGATGCCGGTGAAATGATCGATCGGCCGCACCGCAGTCAGCGGCAGGATATCGGGGCTCAGCCCGCGAAGGGTGAGCTGGGTCTGCCATTTGAAGATGTCGTAGGCGAGCTGATCGGTAGTCGAGAGCGCGGCGCGATCGATCCGACCGAGAGCGGCGAGGTCCTTCTCGCCCGCCACCCGCTCGGCATCGAAATAGGCGTCGCTGATGCCGTCGCCGAGCTGGTCGGCGTAGCGCATGTCGCCGCGGAACAGCGCATTGACCGGATTGCGGCGAAGGCTGGCCTCGTCGCTCTCCTCGAACAGCGCATGGAGCGCCGCGGACGCCTTCGCCTGCGTCGCGGCGGGCGCCGCGGCCTGCTGCACCGACGGAGAGTCGAGGCCGCCCGCAGTGGCGGTGGCGGCGGAGAGAGCTGCTGCCGATACGGCGGCGAAGAGTTGAAAGCGCAAGATGCTACCCCGGTTTGAGCTGTATTGCATCGATGCGGCACCCGGCCGTTGCTGACAAGCCCTCGTGCGCAGAGGCGCGACCCTTCGCGTCTTCGGCATTGCCCCTTTCCTGCTTCGAAAGGATAGTGCGGAGACGCGTTGGTCCTCGCCATGCGGTATCGGATAGGGAGCGGGCATGTTCATCAGACTTTCGGGCCGCAACGCTGCGGCCGTGACGGCCCTTTTCCTGATGGCGTGTCCTGCTTCCGCCCAGACCGGCGATGCTCCGGAAACCGAGCGGATTTACCTCTCCGGCAAGGGACCCAAAGATGCCAGGCCGTGGGGCTTCACCGTCACCGGGGGCCGCCGCGCGGGAGAGAAGACCACCATCCCGGTGCCGTCCAATTGGGAGCAGCACGGCTTCGGGACCTATAGCTATGGCGACCAGGGATCGGGCCGCAGCGACGAACGTGGCTTCTATACGCTTCGCTTCACGCCGCCCGCCGGATTGAAAGGCAAGCGCGTCCGCCTGGTATTTGAAGGGGTGATGACCGACGCGGCGGTAAAGGTGAACGGCATCGCGGCGGGGCCCGTCCATCAGGGCGGCTTCTATCGCTTCAAATATGACGTGACGGCGATGCTCAAGCCCGGCGAAGAGAATCTGGTCGAGGTCGAGGTCTCCAAGGCTTCCGCCGACTTGCTGACCGATCGCGCCGAGCGCGCTGCGGATTATTGGGTGTTCGGCGGCATCTTCCGCCCGGTCTGGCTCGAAGTCTCGCCGGTCGAGGCGATCGACCATGTCGCCATCGACGCCCGTGCGGATGGCAGCTTCACCGCCGATGTGCGGATCGCGGGCGACAAGGTAGCTACGCGGGTCGAAGCGCAGATAGTCGATTCGAGCGGAAAGCCGGTCGGCTCCTCTTTTTCAAGGGCGGTACCCGCCGGCGGCGCGGGCAAGCTGCGGATCGCGAGCCGGGTGGAAGCGCCGAGGCTGTGGACCGCGGAGACACCCAATCTCTATTCGCTGCGGCTGACTCTCTTCAAAGGCGATGAAGCGGTTCACGCCTCGACCGAGCGCTCCGGCTTCCGCACGTTCGAGCTTCGTCCGGGCGACGGCCTCTATCTGAACGGCCAGCGCATCCTTCTGAAAGGCGTCAATCGGCACAGCTTTCGGCCGGAAACCGCACGTGCGCTGAACGACGAGGACAATTGGGCCGATGTGCGGCTGATCAAGTCGATGAACATGAACGCCGTGCGCATGTCGCATTACCCGCCCGACCCGGCGTTGCTCGAGGCGGCCGACGAGCTCGGCCTCTATGTCCTCGACGAATTGAGCGGCTGGCAAAAGGCGCATGGAACCGCGATCGGCCGCCAATTGGTCCGCGAGATGGTCGAGCGCGACGTCAATCACCCGAGCATATTGTTCTGGGACAACGGCAATGAAGGCGGCTTCAATCGCGATCTCGACGGCGATTTCGCGCTCCACGATCCGCAGAACCGCCGCGTCTTACACCCGTGGGAGCTGCACGACGATCTGGATACCAAGCATTATTCGAACTATGCCGATTTGACCCGCCGGCTGGCGGGCAAAAACCTGCTGATGCCGACCGAGATATTGCATGCCTTGTACGATGGCGGCGCGGGCGCGGGGCTCGACGATTATTGGAAAGCCCTGTCCGCCTCCCCCGTCGGCGCCGGCATGTTCATCTGGGCCTTTGCCGATGAAGGCATCGCCCGTACCGATCGCAACGGCAGCATCGATAGTTTCAGCACCTATGCCCCCGACGGTATCGTCGGCCCCAACCACGAAAAGGAAGGCAGTTACTTCGCGGTCCGCGACCTATGGTCGCCCGTGCAGATCGAAGCCCCCGCGACCGGCCCCGATTTCGACGGGACCTTGAACATCCGCAACGGATACGACTTCACTTCGCTGACCGAGGTCCGCTTCGCGTGGAAGCTCGTTCGCTTCTCGGGCATGAACGACAAGGGGACCGCACCGATCGTGCTGGCGAAAGGCGAAACGGCTGGCCCCGCGATTGCCCCGCACGGGCAAGGCGCTTTGAAGCTGGATCTGCCGAAGGATCGGCGCCGTGCAGACGCGCTGATGCTGACGGCGACCGGTACCGACAATCGCGACATCTGGACATGGAGCTGGCCGCTTGCGCCGGCAATGCTCCCCCTGGTGGCTTCGTCGGGAAGCCCGGTGGTGGCGACCGGGCAAAGCGAGATCGCTTTGTCGGTGAACGGCGTGAAGGCGGAATTCGATTCCGCGACGGGCCTGCTTCGGCGCATCGGGCGTAACGGCAAGACGCTGGACCTCGCCGACGGCCCGCGCCTCGTCTTCGCACGCCCCCGAACCGGCGAGCCGCAGTGGCAGCTGCTCGAAGGCGATGCCGGAAGCGCGTTCCGCCGTCTGAAGACGCCGCAAATGGCCGATGTCATCGAGATCGACCTCGCGATCGAGAAGACCGACAGCTATGCCGGGTTCAAGCTGGAGATCACGCCCGACGGCCGGAGCTGGAAGACGATCTACGACAGCACTCGCCGCGCCGGCGACGGCAACCGCTATATCTTCGCGCCGCAGATGGTGGCAGCGCTGCGCTATTCGGCGCCGACCAGCCAGACCGGCCGGATAGTCCCGCTCAAGAGCTTGCGGATCGGTTTCGAAGCCGATCGGTTCGCCGCGCCCCGCGCGGAGAAGCCCGTGATCACCACCGGCGAGAGCCGCGATCCCGCAACTGGCACCAGGGAGGCGTGGCTCGAAAGCCGTGGTGGTGGCGGTCTCGACGCCCTGCGCTGGACCCTGCGCGCAGACGGTTCGCTGAAGCTCGACTACAGCTACGCCTTGTCCGGGGATTACCTTTATCACGGAATCACTTTCGACCACCCCGAGGACCGCATCCTTTCGGTGCGCAGCCTCGGCAAAGGGCCGTATCGGGTGTGGCAGAACCGGTTGCGCGGGGCAGAGCTGGGAGTTCGAGAAGCGGGCAACGCCGTCGATCGTCCGGGCGCCGATACCTATCCAGAGTTCCAGGGCTATTTTTCGGGCCTGCGCTGGGCGCGCTTCAACAGCACGGCCGGACCTTGGGCGGTCTCAACGTCCGCACCCGATCTCTATTTGCGGGTCGGCACGCCGCAGCTCGGGCATATCAACACCTCCGCAGAATTCCCGGCGGGCGACCTTTCGTTCCTGCACGCGATCCCCGCGATCGGCTCGAAATTCGTCGTTCCGGCCGATACCGGACCCGCCAGCCAGCCCGCAAGAGCGGCAGGCATCTATAGCGGATCGCTGGTCTTCAGCTTGCAACGCTAGGGGGTAGTTGCACTGGCGCTAGACATTGACGAGCGCGGATGGCCAGTCGACGGGCCTGCCGCTGTCCATTGCCTGCTCGCCCATCAGCGACGCCACGCTGGCGAGATAGGCCTGGTGCAGCAGCCCCGGCAGCGGCTTCCCGCTGCGCACTGCCTCGCCGAACGCTTCGAACTGCAGCATCGTCTCGTCGAACTCGCCCCATCCGAGCGATTCCCCGGGCGTCGTCACCGGCAGCTCGGGGAACCAGGTCGCGCCGCCGATCGGCACGGGGCGCTTCTGGCCGTCCTTGATGTCCTGCGTCATCTGACGAAGCGCCCGCACGCCGGGCGGATTCTCCTTGAAGATCCGGCCGAGCTCGGGCTCGATCGTGCCCTTGCTGCCCTGGATCTGCTCCTCGCAACCATAGCGGGCGTTGTTGAGCAGCGAGGTCCAGACCAGCTTCCGGCCGCCGCTATATTCATAGACCAGAGCGACATGGTCGTAGACCTCGCGGCCGTCCTTCCAGAAACAGAGGCTACCCGATCCGATCACCCGGGTCGGCGCCGCGTCGAGGAACCAGCTCGCGATCTGGAGCTGATGCGTGGCCAGCTCGGTCATCAGCCCCGCGGAGCTCTCGCGATACAGGCGCCAGTTGATCCGGCGGTCGTTGCTGTCGGCGGGGACCGGTCGGCGCCAGCTATTGTTGCGGTGCCAGCTCGCCCGGATCTGGATGAGCGGGCCGATCTCGCCGGCCTTCACCCGGCGCAGCGCATTCAGATAGGTGGGATTGAACATGCGCTGATGGCCGATCTGCAGGACCTTGCGGCTGTCCTGCGCGCGCTTCACCATGAGGCTGCAATCGGCGATCGTCCGGGCCATCGCCTTTTCGCACCAGACGTGCAGGCCGGCATCGAACGCGTCGAGCGTGTGGCGCGCATGGACATGGAGCGGCGTCGCGACGACGACCGCATCGAGCCCGCCCGCATCGAGCATCGCGCGATGATCGGCGAAAACGGGCGTGGCGGGATCCACCAGGGCGCGGGCCCGCGCCAGATGCGGCGCGTAATCGTCGCAGAGCGCGGCGACGACGCAGTTGCGGGTCTTCGCGATGTTGCGGATCAGCGTCCGTCCGCGATCGCCAGTGCCGATCACGCCGAGCCGCACGCGATCGGTCGCCAAGGGCTCGGTTCCGGCGGCAAAGGCGGCCCAGGGCGCGGCAGCGGCCATCCCCGCCCCCGCCGACGCCTTGAGCACATGATCGATGAACGACCGTCGTGTCAGGTCAAAATCCTTGTCGATCATGTTGCACTCATCTCCACTGGCGAAACCGCCATCGCAGCCTCGCGACTGAAATCAAACAGGAAGCACCGCCTCTGCCGTCCTTCGAGCAGGCGGCGTGCCTGCGTGTCGTCAGCGACGAGCAATGCCGTGCTCATCATCTCGGCGCGGGCGCCGCTTTGCTCCACCGCAACCACCGAGCGCCGGCCGGTGACGACCGTACCGTCGGCGGGACGGATCATCGCGGCACGCCCGGGCGCATCCGTTCCCGGGCCGACCGTTGACGAAATCGACAGCGCCTCATCGCATAGTTCGAGCTCGACCAGGACATGCCCGGGCTGCAGCGGATGCGGGATCGCAAAGGGCCACCCGCCGCCCAGCGGATGTGCGCCGACGACCGCGATCGAGCTCTCGCCTGCCGACAGCAGGGCCGACGCGACGCCCGCGCTCCGCAGCTTTTCGCATGCCCGGTCGAGTGCGAAACCCTTGCCGAAGCCGCCAAAGTCGAATCCGACCGGCCTGGAGGCCCTGATCCGGGCATTGTCCCGATCGAAGGAAACCGAATTCCAGCCCGCAGCGATACGCGCATCGGCCGCCGGATCGAACAGCCCCAGCGTGGATTCCCGGGCTGCCTCGATCTCGACCAGCGCATCGAACAGCACGGGGTCGTCCACGGCCGCCTCGCGACCCGCCATCAGGCACTCGTTGAGCGACGTCGCGGGCGAGGGACGGTGAATGGTCAGGGCGTCGTCGACCGCCTCGATCGCGCGACGTGCTTCGAACGTCGCGGCTTCCTCCACCGCTCCGAACAGGTGCAACTCAATCCGGGTGCCCATTGCGAGGAACCGCTCGACATGGGTCGTGATCGCCATCTGCCTCAGGCCTTGACCTCCCAGCCGGGCTCATAGTCGACCGACCATAATTTCATGCCCTCGGGGCTCGACGGCCTGCCGGTCGACTCGTCGAGCGACAGCACCGCACCGGTGCGATACGCGATGTTGCCGAGGTGGCAAAGCGACGTGCTGATATGCCCCTCGCGAATCGGCGAGGCGAGCGCATTTTCCCGGCCGCGGATCACATCGACCAGATTGCCGGCATGATAGACGTCGAGCGCGCCTTCCCCCACCGTGCCGGTGGTTTCCGAACTGGCGGCTGCGGTTACCTTGCGGGTCTGCTTGCCCGCCAGATCGAACATCTCGAACCCGTTGCGATCGACGATCGCCGACCCCTTGGTCCCGAGGAATAGTACGCCGCGGCCGCGACCGTAGCGCAGCATTCCGTTGCAGCTGTTGCCGTCCCAGCGAATGATGCGGCCGTCGCCATAGGTCAGATCGAGCGCGAGCGTGTCGTACATCTCCCAATCGTCGCCGCGGAAGAAGCGCCGCGATCCGCGCGCCGAAACCGTGCTGGGAAACGCGAGGCCCATCAGCCAGCGCGCCACGTCGAGCTCGTGCATGGCATTGTTGCAGGTCTCGCCGGTGCCGTACTTCCAGAACCAGTGCCAATTGTACGGGACGAGATTCGAGCGATAGGGGCCGCGCGGGCGCGGGCCTTGCCACAGATCCCAGTCGAGATGCGCCGGCGGCGCCATCTCATGCCCGCGGCCGATCGAAACCCGGTTGTTCGCATACCAGGTCTGCGCCTCATAGACCTCGCCCAGCTCGCCGGCGCGGATGCGGTCGGCGAGCTGGCGCGTCTCCGCGCTGGACCTTTGCTGGTTGCCCACCTGCAGAGCGCGCCGCGTGCGCGCCTGCACCGCGATGAGCGCCTCGCCCTCCGCCGGCGCCATGCCGATCGGCTTTTCGAGATAGACATGCTTGCCGGCATTCATCGCGTCGACCGCCAGCTTGGCATGCCAGTGATCCGGCGTGGCGACGGTGACGATGTCGACCGCCTTGCTGTCGAGCATCCGGCGATAATCGTGCACCGTCTGCGGCGCAGGATTGCCCTTGGCGGCGAACTCGCCGGCGCGCTTTGCCAGCACCTGCGAATCGACGTCGACCAGATGCGTGACTGCGACGTTCGGCAGCTTGGTGAAGGCACTCATATGCGCCTGCCCGCGCCCGTTCACGCCGATCACCGCCACCCGCAGCCGATCGTTGGCGCCCTTGATCTGCGCATAGCTGCGCGCGCTGACGGCCATGCCCAGCGTCGCGCCCGCGCCTTTGATCATCGTCCGACGGTCCATCCTATCGCCCTCCGAGTTCGCGCAGCTTGATCGACCGGAAGTCGACGCGGTTGCCATGATCCTGCAGCAGGATCGGGCCTCGCTCCCATTCGCCGAACTTCGCCCATTTGGCGTATTTGCTCTGCGCGACCAGCGCGCGGAATTCGGGCGATCCGCGTTCGTATTCGACCACCTTGAACCCGTTCAGCCAGTGCTCGACGTGCCGGCCGCGCACGACGATCACCGCGCGGTTCCACTCGCCGGGCGGGTTGAACCGCTTGTTCGCGCTATCCGGATCGGACAGGTTTCGCGCGGTGATGAGGTCGTAGAGCGAGCCGAGCGTCCGATTGCCGTCGCGGCCCATCCTGGCATCGGGATGGCGCGCATCGTCGAGCAACTGGAATTCGAGCCCGATCGCCGAGCCGTCGCCCTTGAGCAGATCGGGATCGACGAAATATTTGATCCCGCTATTGGCGCCGGGCGTCAGCCGGAAATCGACCGACAGCTCGAAATTCTCGTAATCGGCGGTGGTGATGATGTCGCCGCCATTGGTCGATTCGGCACCGTTCGCGCCATCAACCGACAAGATCCCGTCGCGAATCGACCAGCCCTTTTTCGGAAAGTCGGCCGCTTTGGCGCTGCGCCAGCCGCGGGTCGTCCTGCCGTCCCAGAGCAATTTCCAGCCTTCGCGCCGCTCGGCGTCGGTCAGCCGGTTGGCCAGCCATCCCTGCTGCTCCAGCGCCGTCGCCGGCGACGCGAAGCGCGCCGGCGCCTCGGTGATGACCCGCACGTTGCGGAAACGCACTTCAGGCTGCCGCCGCGCTTCCACGTCGGAGATGGCGTGGACCTGAAAGGCGATGAAGCCGCGCGCGTCGGTGTCGTCGGCGATGTCGGCCGCCGGAACGCCGTTGAGGAAGGTGCGCAGGCGATTGCCGACCGCCTCGACCCGGTAATGGTTCCAGTCGCCGGAGCGAAAGGCGCGGCGCGCCGCGTCGTTGCGACCGAGCGTGTAGAGCCATTGGCGGCGCTGCTCATCATAGATGCCGCCGCTCCAGCCGCGCGCCGACGGATCGATCTCGGCCTGATAGCCGTGCACCGCGCCGCCCCGATAATCGGGCCGACTCTGCCCGCGGATCATCACGCCCGAGTTGAGCATCTTGTCGGTCCTGGCGTCGAACTCAAGAATGAAATCGCCATATTGCACGTCGGACACCAGCCAGCTGTTGGTGGAACCCGGCGCGGCGCGCCCGACGAGTTCGCCATTGGCCACCTCGAAGCCGGCCTTTCCACCCGCCGTGTGCCAGCCGGCCAGGCCGGCGCGCGGGGTGATGTCGCGCCATTGCGCCTGGCTTTGCGCGGCCGCGGGAACCGAAGCCGCGATCAACAGCGGCACCGTAGCCCGGGCCAGAAATGCAATCCCCTTAGCCATGGCGCTTCCCTCATCCTTTTCTGCGAGAGCCCGGCCGGCGCGTGTCTCCGACCTCCCTCGTGGCGCAACCGCCCATTTATCACCGCAAGCGGCCCGTTCTGCGCGATCAATAATTTGTGGTCAGACCACGTGCAATAGGTTGTCAGACATTTTTAGCGGTGACGGGTCAGCGCTTGGCAAGACATGAGATAATAGTTCATATTTTGAGACGGTAACGTCCGCTGTTTTGGCATGTCGGCACACGCCGCTGTATGGTCATGCCACATAATGTGATTGTGTCAGGCCACTATTGTCATAAATCGAGGGCGATGATACCGATCGGATCGCCGGCAGAACGACAAAGTCGATTGCCGGCGCCAAACGTCTGGCGGTGATCGCCGGTGCGTCTGGACCTATCAGGAGAGGCGATGTGAACTGCGACCGGCGCAACAAGCGTGGACTGCTGATTTCGACGAGTTTGATGAGCCTCATTCTGGCGTCGCCCGCGGCGAGCCAGGTGGCCGGGCAGGCGCCGGCTCAGGCCGAAGACGCGGCACGTGTCGACCCGGCCCCGCCGCAGGACGATATCGGCACGCCGGAATCGGAGATCGTCGTCCAGGGCTTCCGCGCTTCGCTCAATAGCGCGCTCAACCTGAAGCGCGAGGAGACTGCCGCAGTCGACTCGATCGTCGCCGAGGACATCGGCAAATTCCCTGATTCCAACCTCGCCGAGTCGATGCAGCGCATCCCCGGCGTCGCGCTCTCGCGCGGCGACGGCGGCGAGGGGCGCAACATCTCGGTCCGTGGGCTCGGCGCGCAATTCACCCGGGTACGCATCAACGGTATGGAAGGCGTGTCGCAGGTCAGCGGCACCGATATCCGGGGCGGCGTCGCCGGCGGCCGCTCGTTCGATTTCGTGACTTTCCCGACCGAGATCTTCTCGTCGCTGTCGGTACGCAAGACGACGTCGGCCGATGTCGAGGAAGGTTCGCTGGGCGCGACCGTGGACCTGCGTGCACCCAAGCCGTTCGATTCGAGCAAGGACTTCACCCTCTCCGCCACCGCGCGGGGGATCTACAACGACATCTCCAAAAAGGCCGATCCGCGGCTGTCCGCTCTGGTCTCGAAGAAGTTCGGCGACACCTTCGGGGTGCTCGGCAGCGTCGCTTATTCGCGGCGCCACATCGTCGAATATGCCTATTCCGCGGTCGACATACTGCCCTCCTATGTCGCCGGCCTGTCGCAGGCCGTGCCGACGGCGCCCGGCGCGGCGACGACCACCAACATATTGTTCCCCTATTGCACGCCGGTCGGCTACACTTGGAACGGCGTCGCCGTGGACAGCCCGCGGACGGGCTTCGCCAACAGCGGCAATTCGGTCGGCGCAGATGCGAACAATTGCTCGGCCGGCAATCCCCGGACCAGCACCAAGGAAGCCTATGACTATATCATGAGCCGCACCGGCGTGTCCGGGCGGCCCGGCGGTGGCGTGTTCCTGCCGCGCCTGCCGCGCCCGGTGAAATCGAGCCAGGACCAGGAGCGCCTGGCCGGATCGCTGACTCTGCAATGGAAACCGAGCGACCGGACCGACATCTCGATCGACGGACTGTACGCACGCTTCAAGGTCGATCGCCTCGACACGATGCTGGATGCGCGCTCGATGGGCCGCGCCGCGTCGAACAACGGCCAGCCGATGATGTCGATCAAGGACATCGAGGTCGATGACAACGGCTCGCTGATCTATGGGCTGTGGGACGGCGTCGACCTGCGCTCGGAGATGCAGGACGAGCATTTCACCTCGACCTTCCGCCAGGCGAACTTCAATCTCGACCACCGCTTCAGCGACAGCTTCCGCGTCTACGGGCTCGCCGGCGTCTCGGAGTCGAAGCTGCACGTCAATCGCCTGCAGGTCGCGATGGATTCGAACGACACCGACAATTTCTCGATCGACTTCCGCGACGGCGGCAATATTCCCAAGCTCGGCTACGGCGTCGACATCGCCGATCCGTCGATCTTCCAATACGGCCCGCCGCTGCCCACCGGCGACCAGCGCGGCCAGATCTCGAACTTCGACCGCACCAACACGATCCTCAACAAGACCTTCGAGCTGAACACCGAATGGAAGGCGGCGCCGGGCTTCACGGTGCAGATGGGCGGGCAATATCGCACCGGCAATTATACGCAGCGCCAGTTCGACCTGATTCCGACCCAGCGCCTGCCGATGACGCTGCCCAGCGGCGTCTCGCTCGGCAGCATCACCTTCGTGACCAGCGGGGTCGCCAAGAATCTGGGCGGCAACATGCAGGATTTCGCCGCGATCGACCCGGACAAGTTCCGCCAGGCAGTGAACTATGACAGCACGTACAAGTTCTGCGGCGTGGAATGCGCCAGCTATTATGCCACGGTGCGCGAGAAATACACGTCGGGCTATCTGATGGTGAAGTTCGACACCAAGGACATGATGCCGTTCTCGATCCGCGGCGACGCCGGCGTCCGCTACGTCCACACCGATTTCCACACCGAGGGTACGATCCCCACCGCCGCACCGGCCGGATCGCAATTCCCCACGGTCGGCGTGATCTCGACCGTCGAGCGGACCTATGACGACTGGCTGCCGGCGCTGAACGTCGCGGTCGACCTGACCCCGAGCCTGATCGGGCGCGTGTCGCTCGCGCGGGTGATGTCGCGCGCGCAATATGGCCAGCTGACCCCAAGCGGCAACGTCAACGTCGCGATCCGCACCGGCTCGTTCAGCAATCCCCAGCTCGACCCGATCCGCGCCAACACGTTCGACGCCGCGCTCGAATGGTATTTCGCCCCGGGCTCGCTGCTATCGTTCGCCTATTTCTACAAGGACATCGAGACCTATATCCAGACGACTCCGCCGGTGCTGGTGCCCTTCCGCGACCTCGGACTGCCCAGCTCGCTGCTGATCGGTGCCGGCAGCGGCGTCACGGTGGACGAGCAGTTCAGCATCACCCGCGTCAACAATACGCCAGGCGGCCCGCTGCGGGGCTTCGAAGTCAATCTGCAGCTGCCCTTCCGCTTCCTGCCGGGCATTCTCAAGAACTTCGGCGCGCTCGCCAACTTCACCCGGGTCCGCTCGAACATCGACTACATCGTCGCGGGCGGCGGAACCCGCACCGCGCCGCTGGTGGGGCTGTCACCCGAAACCGCGAGCGGGACGCTCTATTATGAGGATTCGCGCTTCAGCATCCGTTCGACCGTCAATTACCGCGCAGCCTATCTCACCGGCATTCCGGGCCCGCAGGACAGCGACGCCAACGGCGCGAGCAAGACCGTCTTCCTCGACGCCTCGGCCTCGTACAACCTCACCGACAACCTCAAGCTGATCGCCGAAGTGTCCAACATCACCAACGAGCAGAACAATCTCTATACCGACACGAATCGGCAGGATCCGCTGTACACTTCCACCTTCGGACGGACCTTCGCGCTGGCGGTGAATTTCCAGTTCTAGCGGGAATGGGCCGGCGGTAGCGCGCCGGCCAGACCCGCGAACAGGCCCGGATCTGGTTCCTGGCTGGGGCGGCAGGATTCGAACCTGCGAATGGCGGCATCAAAAGCCGCTGCCTTACCACTTGGCGACGCCCCAACGGGAAGCGGGCTTATAGGGCCTTAGAAGAGCCTTTCAACCCAGCCGTGCGGATCGGGCGAAGTTCCGCGCTGGATCGAGACGAGCCGCTCGCGCAACTGCTCGGTCAGCAGGCCCGGACCGCCGTTTCCGATCGTGAAGTCGAAGCCGCGGCCCTGCACCCGGCCGATCGGCGTGACCACCGCGGCGGTGCCGCAGGCGAACGCCTCGCGCAGCCGGCCGCTGGCGGCATCGGCCTTCCATTCGTCGAGGCTGTAGCGTTCCTCGCGCACGGTCACTCCGGTGTCGCGGGCGAGCGCCAGCAGCGATTCGCGGGTGATGCCGGGGAGGATCGTGCCGGTGAGCGGCGGAGTCTGGATCGAGCCGTCTTCGAAAACGAAGAAGACGTTCATCCCTCCCAGTTCCTCGACATAGCGATTCTCGGCCGCATCGAGGAACACGACCTGGTCGCAGTCATGCCCGATCGCCTCGGCCTGCGCGACGAGGCTCGCGGCGTAATTGCCGCCGCATTTGGCGGCGCCGGTGCCGCCCGGCGCGGCACGGGTGTAATGCTCCGAGACCCAGAGCGTGACCGAAGGCGCGCCGCCCTTGAAATAGGCGCCCGCCGGCGAAGCGATCACCATGTAGAGATATTCCTGCGCGGGGCGCACGCCGAGGAAGGTCTCGCTCGCGAACATGAACGGGCGCAGATAGAGCGAGGCGCCGTCGCCCTCGGGGATCCAGTTGCGATCGGTGCGGACCAGCTCGCGGATCGACGAAAGGAACAGCGCCTCGGGCAGCTCGGGCATCGCCATCCGCCGCGCGGACTCGGCGAAGCGGCGGGCATTGGCGTCGGCGCGGAACAGGGTCGCGCCGCCATCGGGCATGCGATAGGCCTTGAGCCCCTCGAATATCTCCTGCGCGTAATGGAGCACGGCGCAGGCGGGATCGAGCTGGATCGGGCGGCGCGGCTCGATCCGCGCATCGTGCCAGCCTTGGCCGGCGGTGTAGCGGATCACCGCCATGTGATCGGTGAAGATCTTGCCGAAGCCGGGATTGGCGAGGAGCGCGGCGCGGTCGGCTTCGGCCACCGGGCTGGCATGCGCCTCGAACTCGAAATCCAGGATCGTCGCGTCTTGCATTGCACCCTTCCAGACTCTGCCGGCCGAGCACCGGACCGGGTTGCGGAGGACTAGGCCGTGAGGCTAGAATGGTCAACATGGCTGCCCCAATTCCTGCCTCGCCGCTGTTCCTGCGCGAGCCCGAGATCCGCCGCGGCATCGAGCTGCTCTATTTCGGCTATGCCAACCTCACCCGATCGATCGATGCCGGGCTGGCCAAGCAGGGATTGGGCCGCGCGCATCACCGGGCGCTCTATTTCATCGCGCGCCAGCCCGATCTGACGGTGAGCGCTTTGCTGGCGATCCTCGGGATCACCAAGCAATCGCTTGGCCGCGTGCTGGGCGAACTGGCCGAGCGCGGGATGGTCGAGACGCGGACCGGCGAGCGCGACCGGCGCCAGCGCCTGTTGCGGCTGACCCACACCGGGGCCGCGCTCGAGGCCGAACTGTTCGAGGCGCTGCGCGAGAAGATGTCCGCGGCCTATTCGAGCGCCGGCCAGGGCGCGGTCGGCGGATTCTGGGCGGTGCTCGAGGGGCTGATGCCGGAGAGCGAGCGCAAGAGCGTTTCGGGAAGATAGTAGCCCCGTGCTCCTGCGAAAGCAGGAGCCCAGAGCCGCGAATCCAGTTCTTGTAATTCTGGGCTCCTGCTTTCGCAGGAGCACAAGCGATCAGGCGACCTTGAAGCCTTCCTTGTTCATCGTCGCGGTGAGCGCCTTGTTGCGCTCTTCGGACAGCTGGGTGCGCAGCATCGGGAAGAGGTGCATCTCCTCCTCCTGCATGTGCTTCTCGATGTCGGCGCGGAACTCGCGGACCTTGGCGATCCAGTCGGGCGAAGCGTTGGGGATATTCTCCAGCTCGTAGAGATATTGCTTCACATAGCCGTGCTCCTTGGTGAGCGCATCGGCGGCCTCGCGCTGGCCGATCTCGCGCAGCGCCGGATAGATCACATTCTCTTCCTCGACCGCATGCTTGAGCAAGGCATGCTTGAGGTGGGTAAGCAGCATCGAGCGCTTGATCGTATTATGCTCGTCGGTGGCCTCGATCGCGTCGAACACCTTGAGCGTCGCCTGATGCTCGACGACGAGCGCCTCGTCCCAATTGCCGGCCAGCGCGGTCGGCGCCTGCACCGCCGCCTTGCGGCCGAACATCGCGAGGATGCCGAGCGCCGCGCCACCCGCGACCGCGCCCGCGACCATGCCGAGATTGCCGCCGCCGCGCGAGGCTTTCGAACCGGTGAAGCGTCCCTGCTTGTCGCGCGTCGCTGTCGTGGTCGTCATCTTCCGCCTCCATGAATGTGAGTCGGAAGCAAAACAAACCGGCGCGGCGGGCGTTCCGGCGCGGAGTGCCCGAATAGGATTTGCCGCGTCCAATTTCACGGTTTGCACGGCAATTCGGCCATTTTGTTGCGCGATCCCGCAACAAAGTTACGTAGAGATCAACGGCGATCCGACGATGTCAAAGAGCATCGCGCAACATAGCACAAAAGGAGAACAAAGTCTATCCGCGGGCTTCGGCGGCCATTTCGGCGGTACGTCTCGCGGAAGCGGCAAGCGTCTCGTGCAGCAGCGCCTTCAGAGCATCGTCACGATCGAGCACATTGAGACCCTGCCGGGTCGACCCGCCGGGACTGGCGACGCGATCGGCAAGGACCGAGGGCGGCGCATCAGCCTGTGCCGCGAGCAGGCCGGAGCCTTCCACCGTGGCGATCGCGAGCCGCTGCGCCTGCTCCGCCGCGAAGCCGAGCGCGGTGCCCGCTTGGGCGAGCGCGTCGATGAAACGATAAACGAAAGCCGGACCGCAACCGGACAGCACGGTCCCGTTGTCGAACAGCGCCTCGTCCTCGATCCACTCGACCAACCCGAGCGGCGCCATCAGTGCATCGATCCCGTCGACCCGCGCACCGTGAAGCGCGACCACGCCCTTGCCGAGCGCGACCGGCAGATTAGGCATCGCGCGGACGATTGGATGGCCGGGGAAGCGCTCGGAAAGCGTCGCGACGTCCGCACCCGCGAGGATCGAGACCAGCGGCACACCCGACGGCATAGACCGCATCAAATCCGCAATATCGTCGAGCTGGTAGGGCTTGACGCCGAGCTGGACGAAATCCGGCGCGGGCTCGTCTGGAAAGGCCCTGCCCTGCCGCACTCCCTCGCGCAGTTCGCGATCGTGGCGATTGACGACGAAGACGTTCTCCGGCGCGACCGTGCCGCTGGCGATCCACTGCTGCAGCATCGCCCCGGCCATATTGCCGCAACCGACCAGCCAGAGCCGCAGCGGCCCGGCGGCGCTCACGCTTCGCCCTGCGTCTCGATCAGCGCGGAGGCGAGCGCATCCTGTGGAGTCTTGCCGCCCCACAGAACGAACTGGAAGACCGGGTAGAAGCGCTCGCACTCGTCGATCGCGCTTTCGACCAGCAATTCGGCCTGATCGAGGGTGAGCGTCTTTTCGGCGCCGTCGACCATCGCGGCGTGGCGGAAAAGCAGGATGCCGCTCGCCGACCAGAGTTCGAAATGGCCGATCCACAGCTGCTCGTTGACCAGCCCGATCGTCTCGTAGACGGCGGCGCGGCGATCGTCGGCGACGCGGATGTCGGGGAAGCCGAGGAACTGCAGCACGCCATCGTCCTCGCGCCAGATCGCGCGCAGCTCATATTCGGTCCAGCTGCCCTTGAACTTGGCGACGATCTCGTCGTCCTCGCGCTCATAGGACCAGCCATGCGCCGCGAAATAATTCTCGAGCATGTCGATCGGCGCGGCGTCGTCGCGGTCGAATTCGGCCTCGTCCAACATTCCTAACTCCACGCGCCGTGATTGGCTGAACAAAATCCTGCCAATCGTGTTCCGGAGGCACAAGCGCGCGGTTGGCAACCCTGTCGAAAAACTGTGGACAAACGGTCGTTAACCGGTGCGTTCAAATCTCTGCCTTCGGGGTCCTGGGGGCCTTGGCGGGCTGGGCGGCGAGCCTGGCCTCGAGCGCGTCGAGGCGCGCCTTGAGCGCGTCATTCTCGTCGCGTGCGGCCACGGCCATCGCCTTGACTGCCTCGAACTCGTCGCGCGCCACGAAATCGAGTCCGCCGATCCATTCGCGCGCACGCTCGCGGGTGACGCCTTCGGCCTCGCGCGCCATGCCGGCGACGGTGCCTGCCGCGCCGTTCACGAACTTGACGAAATCGTCGAACAGGCGGTTGTCGGTCTGCATCTCGGGCTTCCTAAAACGAACTTCAGCGGATCTCTATCTGGTCAACCGTGCGCGAAGGTACAAGGCTTTCGGCATTCGGGTTGAGCGCGTCGATCTGGTAGAGCAACACGAAGGCGAAGCCCAGCCATGCCAGATACGGCACCAGCAACAGCCCGGCGACCCGGCGCACGCGCCAGAACAACAGGATCGTGACCAGCACCAGCACCACCAGCGCGCCGATGATCAGCAGCGCGGTATCGACCTTGTGGAGCCCGAAAAATACCGGGGTCCAGGCGAGATTGAGTGCCAGCTGGACGACGAACACGAGCAAAGCCAGTCCGCGGCCGCGCGAGCCGCGCGCGTTGATCACCAGCGCCAGCGCGAGGCCCATCATGGCATAGAGGATCGTCCACGCGACTCCGAAGGCCCAGCCCGGCGGCATGATCTCGGGCTTGACCAGCTGGACGAACCACGGATTCTCGTCGCCGCTGGGGGCGAGCTTGCCCGAGGCGAAGCCGAGCAGCAGCATGAGCGGGACCGTCACCACCGCCCAGCGAAAATAGGCGAGGCGCAACTGACCTTTGGACGCGATCTCTCTCAACCCGGTTCTCCCTTGTCGACGCGTGAAACACGCGCCGCCCCCGGAACGATCCCCTAATCCAAAGTCTGCGCAGTCGCAAAGACGTTGGCGCCGGGTCGCGATACCGATCGTTGTTAGAAAATCGGACATCGGATCGGAGGAAATGGCGTGGATCAGGTCAAGGGCGGCTGCCTGTGCGGCGATGTGCGGATCGTGGCGCGCGGGAAGCCGTATCGGGTCGGGCTCTGCCATTGCCTCGATTGCCGCAAGCATCACGGCGCCCTGTTCTTCGCGGCGGCGATCTTTCCGGAGGAGGCGGTGACCGTGGAAGGCGAAACCCGCGATTATGCCGGGCGGCATTTCTGCCCGCGTTGCGGATCGTCGGTATTCGCGCGCTTCGGCGACGAGGTGGAAGTGCATCTGGGGACGCTGGATGCGCCGGACGGATTCGTGCCGAACTATGAGAATTGGACCGTCCGCCGCGAGGCGTGGCTGCCGCCCTTCCCGCTGGCGCGGCATTATCCGCGGGATCGGGAGGGGGATGGGCGAAGCGAGGGGTGAGGACCGCGATTTGCAACTCCTCCCCGAGCCGCTCGGGGAGGGGAACCAGCCGCAGGCTGGTGGAGGGGCGCGCCGCAAGGCGCGGACTCTCACCGCGAAGACCACGCCGCTGCGCGGCGCCCCTCCACCACCGCCTTCGGCGGCGGTCCCCCTCCTCGAGCTCGCTCGGGGAGGAGCTTGATCCCTCATCCCCGCACTGCCCCGATCAGGAATTCGACATTGCCTTCGGGGCCGGTGATCGGGCTCGGCGTGATGCCGAGCACCCGCCAGCCCTGCGCCGCCACCCAATCGGCGACTTCGCCGCAGACGCGGTCGTGAATCGCGGGGTCGCGGACCACCCCGCCCTTGCCGACTTCGCCGCGCCCGGCCTCGAATTGTGGCTTGATCAAAGCCGCCAGCCGCCCGTCCGCTTTGGCGAAGCGGAACGGGACTTCGAGCACCTTGGCGAGGCCGATAAAGCTGGCGTCGCAGACGATCAGGTCGACCGGCTCGGGGATGTGCGCTTCGGTGAGGATGCGCGCGCTGGTCTGTTCGTGGACCGTGACGCGCGGATCCTGGCGCAATTTCCAGGCGAGCTGATTGGTGCCGCTGTCGACCGCATAGACCCGTGCCGCGCCGCGGCTGAGCAGCACGTCGGTGAAGCCGCCGGTCGACGAGCCGACGTCGATCGCCACGGCGTGGGTCACGTCCCAGCCGAAATGATCGAGCGCGTGCGCCAGCTTGATCCCGCCGCGCGACACCCAGGGATGATCGCGGCCCTTGACGTCGAGCACCGCGTCTTCGGCGAGCTGCTGGCCAGGCTTGTCGACCTTGCGATCGCCATGGAAGACGAGCCCGGCCATGATCAGCGCCTGCGCGCGGGTGCGGCTTTCGACGAGCCCGCGGTCGACGAGCATCTGATCGGCGCGTTGCTTGGCCATAGGCCGCCTTTAGTCGCGCCGCGGCCCGCGCCGCAACTGCGCCCAGCACAAAGACGATGGTCAGCGCCGATCAAGTGATGCACAAATAGTACTCAACTTCGGGGGAGGTTTTCATGACGCCAGGTCCAGCTTGCATCGCGTTGATCCAGCAATTCGAAGGTTGCGCGAAGAAACAGGCGGACGGCAGCTTTGCCGCCTACCCCGATCCGGGGACCGGTGGCGATCCGTGGACGATCGGCTGGGGCACGACCGGCGCCGACGTCAAGCAGGGCGTGGTCTGGACCCAGCAGCAATGCGACGATCGACTGACCGCTGACATGACCAGCTTCGCCGCCAAGGTCGCGGCGGTGCTCGGCACGGCGCAGACGAGCCAGCACCAGTTCGATGCGCTGGTGAGCTTCGCCTACAATGTCGGAGTCGGCAACCTGTCGAGCAGCACCTTGCTCAAGCTGCACAAGGCCGGGGATTTCGCCGGCGCGGCACAGCAATTCGGGCGGTGGAACAAGGCCGCGGGCAAGGTGCTGCCCGGGCTGACCAGGCGGCGGGCCGCCGAAGCCGCCTTGTACGCGAGCTGATGCGGAACGTTTCGCGCGCTGCGGCGCTTGGGCCCGATGCCGAAACAAGATGACCATGCCGAGGTCTGGGCACGTTTCCACGAAGCGGTGAACATGGCGCCGGCAGAGATCGAGCAATGGCTCGAGACCGACGAAAGCCGCGCGGTGGGCTTCAAGCGCGACGGCGGCGAGAGCGTGGGCCACGCCTCGGGGCGGCGGATCGTGCAGATCTTGCGGACCAAGAAGGCCGAACTCGACGGCGGCGACTATGCGCATATGCGCAAAGTGGTCGGCTTCGTGCGGCGGCATCGCGCGCAGGGGCCGCATCAGGAGCACAAGATCCCGGGATCGCGCTGGCGCCATTCGCTGATGAACTGGGGGCACGATCCGCTGAAGGATTGAGGAACACGGCCCGCGGATGCCCGTTGAAGCGGGCGAACCGGAGGAAATCGCAATGGCAAGCAACAAGACGAAATCCGCGCCCCGCAAGCAACAGCGCAAGGCCGACGACTCCCGATCGACCGGCAAGGCGCTGGCGATCGGCACGCTGTCGATCGGCGCGGCACTCGGCGCGATCGCGGCAGGCGTGTTCGGATTGCGCAAGCTCGCCGCACGCGGCGGCGCCGGGCATGTCCCCACCGATCTGATGGGCGACACCCATCCCGGCCCGGAGGATCGCGCGCCGGTCGACTTTCGCCCCGATCCCACCGCGCCGATCCCGTCCAGCGAGCGCGACGCGTTCCGCCCGGCGCTGGCGGGCGCGGCGGCGCCGACTCTGGTCAAGGGCCAGGCGCGCGAGAATGCGCGGCTCGACGCGGCGCCCTCCTGAACGCGCAACTTTCGTGCCGGCGGAGCATTCTCCCGTTATCGAAAACAGATGCACGGGAGAGTAGATATGCGCGCCATCCTGTTGGGATTGCTGGCTGCGGGCACGCTCGCGGGTTGCGCCGACACCGGCTATGGGACGTCGGCCTATGACGGCGGCTATCGCAGCTATGACTGGAACCGGCCCGATCCGTCCTATGGCGGCTATCATGCCGACCGCTATTATCGCGACGACCGCCGCTATCGCGAACGTCGCCTGTCGCGCGACGAGCGCGTCTATCGCGGACAGGACGGGCGCTATTATTGCCGCCGCTCGGACGGGACGACCGGACTGATCGTCGGCGGCGTCGCCGGCGGCATCCTCGGCAACATCATCGCGCCGGGCGGTTCGGAGACGCTGGGAACGGTGCTCGGCGCCGTGGCCGGCGCCGCCGCGGGCTCCGCGGTCGACCGCGGGTCGAACAAGGACGTGCGCTGCCGTTGACTCACCGGAACGCGGCGGCATGCTGTCGCCGCGTTCCATTACCTATGGGGGATCGACATGACCACGCGTACCGCAACCGCGCGCTATCAAGGCTTCGGCAAGGACGGCAAGGGACGGCTCGACAGCCCCTCGGGCGTGCTCGAGGCGACTCCCTACAGCTTCAACACCCGCTTCGGCGACGAGAAGGGCACCAACCCCGAGGAATTGATCGCTGCGGCGCATGCTGGCTGCTTCACCATGGCGCTGAGCTTCGCGCTGGCCAAGGCCGGGTTCAGCGAAGGCAGCCTCGAGACCACTGCCGCGGTCAAGCTCGAGCAGCAGGGCGACGGCTTTGCGATCACCCATTCGGATCTGACGCTCAAGGCCGAGGTGCCCGGCATCTCGCAGGAGCAGTTCGACGCGCTCGCGGCGGGCGCCAAGGCGAACTGCCCGGTGTCGAAACTGCTCAACGCCGAGATCAGCCTGACTCATACGCTGGCTTGAGCGACGTCCGCGCCGAATCTCTACCAGAGCGATAGGAATCCGATCGCGAGCGGTGTATTGTAGCTCGCTTGCTGAAGGAGTGCGCCATGACCGCTGCGCTGACGCTTCCCGCCAACCTCTCGCTCGTCGAAATATCGGCGGCCGCCTCGGCACCGTGGCGCGACCTGTTCGCGGCGCCGACACAGGCGCATGTGCCGTATCGCGCGGGCACGCTTTCCGAACGCAACCTGTTGGGCGCGCGGCTCGATTCGGCAGTGACGACGGCACAGGGCGCGGTTCTGCTGGTGGCCGAGGGCGCCGGCTGCTTCGCCACCGCTTGGTGGGCGCGGCTCTCGCCTGCCTCTTATGTCTCGCGAGTCGCGGGGGCATTGTTCTTCGATCCGATCGAGGAGCAAGGCGAGAGCGTCGAGTCGCTGCTCGATACTTTCGCCTCGCCGCGCACGCGCCTGCCCTTCCCTTCCATCGTGCTCGGGCGCGACGACGGGCGCTCGCTGCTGGCCTCACGGGTCGCTGCGCTCGCCGACGGCTGGGGCAGCGGCGTGATCGCCGGATCGCGCAGCGACGCGGCGGGGCCGCTGCGGCGCACCCGCGGCATCATCGCCCGGTTCACGGCAGGCGTCGTGGCGCGCGAGGTCCGGACCGGGCGCGCGCTGGTCGGGCGAATGCGCGCGGTCTGACCGGGATCAATGCTCGCGGAACGAGGACCAGAAGCTGCCGAGAAGCGGCTCTAGCGCGTAATCGAGCGCAGTGCGCTTGCGCAGCGGGATCAGGATCTGCACCGGCATCCCGGCCCGCAGCGCGAAATCGCTGCCCCGCACGCCCTTGATCAGGCCCAATTGGTCGCGCGGCACGGTGATCTCGCCGGTGAAATAGCTGAGACCGCTCTTCTCGTCGACGAAGCTGTCGGCGGACAGGCGGGTGAGCTTGCCTTCGAGATTGGGCAGATTGCGCTCGTGCAGGCCCGAGAATTTGACGAGGGTGCGCTGCCCGACCGTGAGGTCGTCGGAATCTTCGGGAGCGATCCGCGCCTGGATCAGGAGCGGCGTGCGTTCGGGGACCACGTCCATCAGCTTCTGGCCGGGCGCGACGACGCCGCCGGGCGTGAACACCGACAGGCCGACCACCGCGCCGGTGGCGGGTGCGCGGATCGCCGTGCGTTCGAGCTGGTCGCGCGCCGCGGTCCAGCGCGGCAGCACGTCGCCGAGGCGAGTCTCGACGTCGCGCAGATCTGCGGCGCTGCGCTCGCGGAAGGTGCGTTCGGCCTCGAGCCCCTGGATCTCGCTCTCGCGTGCGGCGCCGCGGGTCTGGGCGACGCTGGCGGTGTATTGCCCGCGCTGCCCGATCAGCTCGGCGCGGGCGCGCTCGAGTTCGCGCATCCGGGTCGCCGAGACGAAGCCCTTGTCGGCGACCGGCTTGAGCGCGGCGATCTGCTCCTCGATCAGGCGGAGCTGCTCGGCGGCCGAGACTGCCTGCTCGCCATAGCCCCTGCCCTGCTCGCCCGACTGGGCGACGCGCTGGCCGAGCGCGCCGCGCTGCGCCGCGAGCACCGAGCTGCGCACCCGAAGCTCGGTCTGCTGGAGCCGCATCGCCGTGGCCGCCTCGCCGCGGTCCTCGGGCGACAGCGAGGCGAATTCGCGCGGCTGGACGATCTGGCTGTGCCCGAGCTGCTCAGCCTCGAGCCGCGCGCGCTGGGCGAGAAGCCGGATCGCCTGCGAGGCGAGCGCACGCTCCTGCGCCTGGACTTCGGCAGCGGCGAGCTGCACCAGCAACTGGCCGCGCTCGACCCGCTGGCCTTCGCGCACGTAGATCTTTCCGACCACCCCGCCATCGCGATGCTGGACCGACTGGCGCTGGCCCGACACGACGAGGGTCCCTTGCGCATAAGCGGCGGCATCGAGCCGCGCGAACGCCGCCCAGCCGAGAAAGACGACGAAGAACAAGGCCGCGATGATCGCGCCCGTGCGGATTTCGCCGCGCGGATCCGCGACCGGCGGCGTGGCCGCCACGGGCGCCCTGGTGGGCGACAGGAGAATGGGAGCGGTCATCCGCTTGCCTTTGCCGTGGGCGGCGTGACGCGCCGGAGATTGGGTGGAGCGATCTTGGGCAGCACTTCGTCGCGCGGGCCATAGAGCTCGGCGCGGCCTTCGCGGAGCACCAGCATCTTGTCGACCACCGGCAGGATGCCGAGCTTGTGCGAGACGATCAGGATGGTGCGCCCCTCGGCCTTGAGCGCGGCGAGCGCGGCGACCAGCGCGGCATCGCCTTCGCTGTCGAGGTGCGCATTGGGTTCGTCGAGGATCAGGATGCGCGGATCGCCGTAGATGGCGCGAGCCAGCGCGATGCGCTGCGCCTGCCCCGCCGAAACCCCGCGCCCGCCAAGCTTGAGCTGGTGATCATAGCCGTTCGGGAGCCGCCGGATCAGCGGATCGGCGCCGACCTTGCCCGCCGCCGCGACCACCGCCGCGTCGATCGTCGTCCGATCCTCGCCGAGCTCGCCGGCAAAGCGCGCAATATTCTCGGCGACCGACCCCGCGAACAACGCCGAATCCTGCGGCAGATAGCCGATATGGCGCGCGAGCTGCTCCGGATCCCAATCGCGGGTATCGGCGCCGTCGAGCCGGATCGTGCCGCGATCGGGCGGCAGCGCACCGGCGATCGCACGCGCCAGGGTCGACTTGCCCGCACCGCTGGGTCCGACGATCGCGACCACCTCGCCGGGCTCGATGCGCAGCGACACCGCATTCAGGATCGCGCCGTCGCGCGCCTCGTTGAGAACGGTCACGCCTTCGAGCACCACCGCGCCCTGCGGCGCCGGCAGGCGGGTCGGCTCGGGCTGGGCGATGGTCCCTTCGAGCAGGTCGTTGAGGTTGAGATAGCTCTGCCGCGCCTGGACGATCGTCTTCCACGTGCCGATGAGCTGCTCGATCGGCGCGAGCGCGCGCGCGATCAGGAAGGAGGCGGCGAAGATCGCGCCGCCCGAGATCAGATTGTCGACCGCGAGCAGCGCACCGAGCCCGAGCGCGAGTGACTGAAGTGCGAGCCGGGTGAACTTGGTGGCGGTGAGATAGCTTCCCGAAGCAAAGCTCGCCTCGGTCTGCGCTGCGAGCATCGCCTCGCGCTGGCGCAGCTGGCGCGCCACCATCGCGCGGCGCATGCCGAGAGCGCGGATGCTGTCGCTGGAGGCGAGCAATGCGTCCTGGTTCGCATAGGAAGTGCCGGCGATCTGCTGCGCGCGATCGAGGCGGCTGCGGGTGGCGCGTTCGTTCGCCCAGGCGATCAGCGGCAGGATCGCGCAGCCGAGGATCGCGACCAGCCCGATCCACGGATGCACGAGGAAGCAGACGAGGATGTAGATCGGCACCCATGGCGCATCAAACAATGCGAGGATACCCTGACCGGTCAGCGTACCGCGCATCGTATCGAATTCGCGTAGCGCCTGGCGCGCGACCGGCAGATCGGGCCGGCCCAGGGTCGCGTCGAGGATCAAAGGCGCGAGCGTCGCGTCGAGCTGGACCCCCGCGCGGACCAGCAGGCGCGTGCGGATACGATCGAGCAGCGACAATGTCGCCAGCGCGAACAGCAGCACCATGGTGAGGAAGGCGAGCGTCTGCACGCCCTGGGTGGGCACGACGCGGTCATAGACCTGCAGCATGTACAAGGTCGGCACGATGTAGAGCAGGTTGATCAGCGCGCTGAACAAAGCGGCCGAGACGAAGTGTCGCCTGCACAATGCAAGCGCCGCGCGCAGCGCGCCCATCGGTCGTTCAACGCGCATCGACATGGTCCATAACAAACAGTGCCCTACGACCGAAAAGGTCGCAGGACACTGCTTTGGCCTCGATTTTCAGCTTAGGCAAATGGTCAGAAGCCGTGGGCGAGATCGATCATGCGCGCGGCGTATACCTCGCCCGAGAAGCTGCCGCCGAGCGCCGAGCTGCCGCCCAGTCCGCCAAAAGCGTCCTGCACGCCAGCGGGATTGCCGTCGAGGCTGGGCTGATGCGTCGAATAATAATCCGGCGCGCCATATTTGACCTGGCCGGCATCGCTGACGCCGAGCAACGTTACGCTGCCCATGGTGAGCGAGAGGATGAGGTCGTTGACGCCGTCGCCGTTGACGTCCTGCACCCGGGTGCGGGTAACGCTGACTCCGTCGTCGAGGATGATCTGATCCTCGGCGGTGTTGAAGTCGTACACCGTGTCGTCCCCGAAGGTCGCGCCGAAGTGGAAGCTGTCGGCACCCGCCCCGCCCCACAATTTGTCATAGCCGTAGCTGCCCACCAGCACGTCGCGGCCGTTGCCGCCGAGCAGGCTATCGTCGCCGAGGTTGCCGAACAGCACGTCGTTGCCGTCGCCGCCGTCGATCTTGTCGTTGCCGAGACCGCCCGACAGCAGATCGTGGCCGCCGAGGCCGTTGATCGTGTCGTTTCCGAGGCCGCCGCCCCACAGGCGATCCTCGCCGGCGGTGCCGTTGATCGTCTCGGTGGCCCAGGTGCCGTTCACGGTGACGCCGTCGGCCACGCCGGTGATGGTGACGGTCATGGTGGCCGTGCTGGTCAGGCCATTCGCGTCGGTGACCGTGTAGGTGAAGTGATCGACCTGCGTCGCGCCGGGCGCGAGCATGTCGAACGCGTCATTGTCGGCGACGTACTTCAGCGTCTGGGTCGCCGCATCGAAGATCACGCTGCCGAGCGTGCCGCTGGTGTCCACCGACTGGATCGTCGGGGTCTGGCCGGCATCCGGATCGCTATCGTTGCCGAGCAGGGTCGACCACAGATTCGACGTGGTGGCGTCTTCGTCGACCGCGACCGAATCACCCGTTGCCACCGGCGCTTCGTTGACGTCGGTGACGGAGATCGCGAAGCTCTGCTGCGCGCTGAGCCCGCCGCTGTCGGTGACCTTGGCGATCAGATTGTAGGAAGCGACCGCCTCATGGTCGAACGGCGCGGTGGTGGTGATCACGCCGGTTGCGGCATCGATCGCGAACAGCCCCCCGGCATCGTCGACCAGCGAATAGATCAGCGTGTCGCCCGGGGTGTCGACCGCCGAGACAGTGCCGACCACGGTGCCCGCGGGCAGATTTTCGGCGACGCTGGTGTTGCTGAGCGCGACATCCTTCGGCGCCGCGCCGAGGCGGAGCAGCGCGACCTGCGCGTCGTGATCGGTCGGGCGGCTGCCGCCGAACTCGGCGTTCAGATGGACCGCGTCATATTGCGCATTGGTCACCAGCCCGCCGGTGACGAGGATGTTGTCGATCAGCTGCGCATTGCCGTTGAACATGTAGCTGTAGCGCTCCTCCTCGGGGAGGAGCGTGGCGAGATTGGTGAACACCCCGCCCTGCCCCGGATCGGTGTGCTGGGTTTGCGCCTGCTCGAAATAGAAGCCGTTCCAGTCGCCGAGCACGGCGATGTTGAGCGAGGGATCGTCGGCGAGATGCTCCTGCACCCACGCCTTGACCCCTGCCGCCTGCGCAGTGCGTGCGGCGTCGCCCGCATCGGCTGGGGGCTGGTTGTCCCCCCAGAGCGGATCGCTGCCGAGGCGCGAGGTGAGGTGGACGTTGATCGTGGTGATCGTCTGGCCGGCAAAGGCGAATTGCGCGACCAGCGGCTTGCGCGTGCCGTTATACGCCGCGCCGTCGATCAATTGGGCGCTGCCCTCGACATAGTCGACGCGGTCGATGTTGTAGAAATAGCCGTTGCGGATGTTGCCGCCACCCTCGCCGCCGGTCGAGCCGGTGGTGGTGGGGGCGATCTCGACATAGGCGTAGCGCTTGCCCGATTCGGCGAAGATCGCGTCGATCAGGCCTTGCGCAGTGACCGTGCCCGACAGGTTCGAGCCCGAGCCGGCGCCGTCGGCGTCCTGGATCTCCTGCGCCGCGATGATGTCCGGCGCGCCGAGATTATAGACGATGTCATGGGCGAGGATGTCGAACTTGTTGTCCGAAGCGTCGAGATTCTCGAGATTGTAGGTGGCGATCGACAGGTTGTTGGCGTCGCCGTGAAGACTGGTCTCCTCGCGAGTCAACGTCTCGTCCCTGGTGACCGTGACGGCTTCGGTGACGACCACTTCGTAATTCTCGAAGGCGTAATTGACCACGCCGGTGACGCTGCTCAGTTGATCGCCGATGCTGTAGCCCGGGGTGAAGCCGGCGAAGATCCCGCTATCGTCGTCGATCTGGATCTTCTCGGGGTTATAGTCGGCGACGCCTTCGCTGCCCGGCGAGATGGTGATGCCGCCGCGATCATTGACTCCGCTCGCACCGGTACCGTGCGAGGCGACCACGTCGGTCTCGCCGAACTCGTTGGTGTTCGACACGGCCTGCGGCGCGTCGATCGTGACCCGCATGCCTTCGAGCGATTCCCAGAAGTCGATTCCGTCGGTGGCGGGATCGTAGCTGGTCAGGCCGTCATTATCGATCGCCTCGGCCGGGGGCAGCACGCCGTTCGCGCCGATCAGCACCGCGCCGGGCAACGCATTGCCATGGCTGTCGACGGTGACCGTCGGCGCGACGATCTCGGTCAGGCTGAGGCTGGCGGTGCTTCCGGCGAACTCGGCGACCGAACCGCGGACCGACACGCCGTCGCCGACCACGACGCCGGGGGCGGTGTTGGTGAAGACGAACACCGCGTCCGAGGTGCGGGCATTGCCGTCGCCGGTGGCCGACTGGAGATAGAAGCCGTTGGTGTCGACCGCAGTGACGATGCCGGTGGTGAGCACGGTCTGGCCGACATAGGCCGAGGCATGGCCTTCGCCCTGGATCTGGCTGATCGTCAGCGCGATCGGGTCGTCGTTGGTGATCGTGCCGATCGCGGCGGCATCGTCGATCACGACATTGCCGGTGGTCGCGCCGAGGCTGACCGACAGCGTCTCGTTGGGCTCGCCGACAAGGTCGCCCTTGACCGCCACGACGATCTGCTTGGTGAATTCGCCGGGGGCGAAGCTGACCGTGCCGGCGAGGATCGCGCCGGGGGCGAGATCGTCGGCAGTGGCGGTGCCGTCGAGGTTGATGGCATATTCCACGCTCGCAGCGTTCGCGCTGCCGCCGGCGCGGCTGACGGTGAAGACGAGGTTCGACGTGCCGCTATTGCCCTCGATCACCTGCGCGTCGCCGATGCGGATATGGCTCGGGCCGTTGGCCGGCAGGAAGGTCTGGCCGCTGTTGAGGCTGCCGAAGCTGTCGTCCGAAGCGGCCGCCCAGCTGAAATCGCCCGCGCTCGAGCCATTGCCTTCGAGCTGGAGCGACAGGCCGACGCCCGGTGCCGGCTCTTCGCTGACCCCGATATCGGTGCTGGTCACGCCCGCGGCCGGGGTGCCCGCCGCGGCGGTGAAGGTGCCTTCCCACGACAACAGCTGGATCACCGTGCCGTCGGGGGCGATCAACGCTACGCCGTCGGCAGCGCCGTTCTGGAGGCCGTTGACCGGATAGTTGAACGCGACCGCGCCGAAGCCATTGCCTTCGTCGTCGATCACGCCGGTTAGGTTGGTGGTGGTGTAGACCGGCGCGGATTCGGGGGCGTTGCTGCCGTTGTAGAGAACGAGCTTGTAGCCGCTGAGATCGGTGCCCGCGACGCCGGCGATCTCGATCGCCTCGCCGACATCGGTGCCGGCATTGTCGTAATGGATCTCGTTGATGAACACATTGGCGACCGGCGCGGGCGGTGCAGCATCGTCGTTGGTGATCGTGCCGGTGGCGACGGCGTCGCCGAGCGTGGCGCCACCCTGCGGGGCGCTGAGCGTGACGGTGAAGCTCTCGTCGCCCTCGAAGCCGGTGTCGCCCTGCACCGGCAGGCGGATCTCGGCGGTGGTCGCGCCGGCGGCGAAGCTCACCGTGCCGGTCGCGGTGAAGCCGCTGCCGAAGTCGCTCGCATCGGTGCCGCCGAGCGTGACGGTCCACGTCGCCGAGACGGCGCCGGCGCTGCCGTCGGCGCGGGTGACGGTAAACACGATGTCGTGGGTGCCGCTATCGCCCTCGGCCGTGGTCGCGTCGGCGATGTTGAGCGTGCCCGGCTGGGGCGGAACCACGCCGGCGAAACTCTGGCCGGCATTGACGCCGCCGGGAGTGTCGTCGCCGATCAGCGCCCAGTGGAAATCGGCGGCGGTGGTGCCGCTGCCGACGAGGCCGATCGAGGTGCCCGATGCCGAGCCGCTCTCGGAGACGCCGACATTGGTGCTGGTCAGGCCCGCTGCGGGACCGTTTGCGGCGACGAAGCTGCCTTCATAGCTGAGGAACTGGACGACGTTGCCGTCGGGATCGATCAGGGCGATGCCGTCGGGCGCACCATTCTGGACGCCGTCCGGGCCGTAGGTGACGCTGCGGGTGCCGAAGCCGTTCTGCTGATCGGCGATCGTGCCGGCGAGCGAAACCGTGCTGTAGCTCTGGCCGTTCGCGCCATTGTAGAGGACGACCTTCCAGCCGGTGAGGTCGGTCCCGGCGGCGCCGGCGATCTCGACGAATTCGCCGCTATCGGCGCCGGCATTGTCGTAGTGGATCTCGTTGATGAACACGTTGGCAGCCATGATCGATCCTTTGGGCAACGGTCACGCGCCGGACCGGCGCCATGACGAAGACAATGCGAGGGGAATACGCTGGAACTGCCGCCCCGCTACGTGGCGATCATGACAGCAACATTGCGTCGCTCAATGTGCTTGTGCCGGGATCGGACAATTTGCGCGATTATCTGTGGATAGACTTGCCGCACCGACCCTGCCGCCCGACGGAAGAGAGCGGCCACTGTCCCAAAATGGTCGCTGACTTCGGTGGTTGACGGGACGGACCGGCGGTCCCGGCGCGGCACGCCCTCGCCGCCTCGAGCGCCTCCTATATGCAAATACTATGGAAAGGACGGCGTGTCGGCCTCGATACTCTACGCCGGCAGGGCCTAATCGGCTCCCCTCACGAATGCGCGCGAATCCACGCGCCCGCATCATCATGGGGGAATGTAGATGAAGTTCGTCACGGCCCCTGGGGCCGCCATCACCGTCTCGAGCGCAGCGGTTTCCGCCCCTGCCGCGGCACAGGAGGCCGCACAGGCCGACGCGGCGCCCGCTGACCGTCAGCGGATCGGCGACAATGGCTTCCGACTATCGTTTTCGCGGACTCTCGCAGACCGACAACAGCCGAGCTTCAGCAAGGGACAGGACGGCAGCGGTTCGAATGCCGGCGGCACCGGCCTCGTCTCGCGCACCGCATCCTTCTGACCGGGAGAGAATCATGCAGAACCTGCTCTGGATCGGCATCATGGGAGGGCTGCTGGCGCTGACCCTCGCTTATGCCCGCCTGTGCGACAAAGCCTGAGGCGCCGGCGATGACCCTCGATCTCTGGCTGGCCGCGCTGACCGCGCTCGGCCTCCTCCTTTACCTGGTGGCGGTGCTCGTCCGCCCCGAACGCTTCTGAAGGGAGCGGAACCATGACGATTCAGGGCTGGATCCTGATCCTGGGATTCACGGCGATCCTGCTGGCGCTCACCAAACCAACGGGCGCCTGGCTCTTCGCACTCTATGAAGGGCGCCGCACCGCCCTGCACGGCGTGCTCGGTCCGGTCGAGCGCGGCTTCTACAGGCTGGCGGGAATCGATCCCGCCGCCGAGCAGAGCTGGCGGCGTTACGCGGTGCACATGCTGATCTTCAACGCGGTGCTGATGTCGTTCACTTATGCGGTGCTGCGTTTGCAGGGAGTGCTGCCCGGCAATCCGCAGGGGCTCGCCGGGGTCGGCGAACCTCTCGCGTTCAATACCGCGATCAGCTTCACGGCGAACACCAACTGGCAGAGCTATGGCGGTGAATCGACCATGTCGAATCTCAGCCAGATGCTGGGCCTGACCATTCACAACTTCTTGTCGGCGGCGACGGGAATCGCACTCGCCTTCGCGCTGTTTCGCGGCTTCGCGCGGCGTTCAATGGCAACAATCGGCAATTTCTGGGCCGACTGCACCCGCGTCACGCTCTATCTGCTGCTGCCGCTCTGCGTCGCTCTCACGCTCTTCTACATCGCCAGCGGCGTCCCGCAGACGCTGTCGGGAGTTGTCGAGGTCAACACGCTCGAGGGCGCCAGACAGTCGATCCTGCTCGGGCCGGTGGCCAGCCAGGAGGCGATCAAGATGCTCGGCACCAACGGCGGCGGCTTCTTCAACGCCAATTCGGCGCATCCTTTCGAGAATCCGAACGCGCTGACCAATCTCGTGCAGATGCTGTCGATCTTCGTGATCGGCTTCGGCCTCACCTGGACGTTCGGCAGGGCCGTCGGCAACACGCGCCAGGGCTGGGCGATCCTCTCGGCGATGGTGATCCTGTTCCTCACCGGCACGACGATCGCCTATTGGCAGGAGGCCGCGGGCAACCCCGTGCTCCACAATCTCGGCGTCGCCGGGGGCAATATGGAGGGCAAGGAAGTCCGCTTCGGCATCGCCGCGAGCGCGCTCTTCTCGGTGGTGACCACCGCCGCTTCCTGCGGCGCCGTCAATGCGATGCACGACAGCTTCACGGCACTGGGCGGGATGATCCCGCTGCTCAACATGCAGCTGGGCGAAGTCGTGATCGGCGGCGTCGGCGCTGGCATCTACGGCTTCCTGCTGTTCGCCATCCTCGCGGTGTTCGTCGCGGGACTGATGGTGGGGCGCACTCCCGAATATGTCGGCAAGAAGATCGAGGCGCGCGAGGTCAAGCTCGCGGTGCTCGCCATCGCCATCCTGCCGCTGGTCATCCTCGGGTTCACCGCATTGTCCTCGGCGACCGAAGCGGGTCTCGCCGGCCCCCTCAACAAGGGACCGCACGGCTTCTCGGAGATACTCTATGCCTTCACCAGCGGCGTCGCGAACAATGGTTCGGCCTTTGCGGGCCTGACCGCCAACACGCCCTGGTATAACGGGTTGCTCGGCGTCGCGATGTGGCTCGGCCGGTTCTTCGTCATCGTGCCGATGCTGGCAATCGCCGGCAGCCTCGCCGCCAAGAAATACACCCCTGCAAGCGCCGGCTCGTTCCCGACCACCGGCGGCCTATGGGTCGGCCTGCTCGTCGGGATCATCCTGATCCTGGGCGGCCTCACTTTCCTGCCGGGCATCGCGCTCGGCCCCATCGCCGATCATCTCGCGATGATCGGCGGCCAAACATTCTGACGGGAGCGCCCAATGGCTCGCACCGCGACAAAATCGCTGTTCACGGCGGATCTGATCGTTCCGGCGATCAGGGACGCCTTCAGGAAACTCGACCCCAGGGAGCTCGTCCGCAATCCGGTGATGTTCGTCACCGCCTGCGTGGCGCTGCTGCTCACCATCCTCATCCATTTCGGCGGAGACGGCCTGTCGCTCGGCTTCAAGGCCCAGCTCGTCGTCTGGCTGTGGCTCACGGTTCTCTTCGGCACCTTCGCCGAGGCGCTTGCCGAAGGCCGCGGCAAGGCGCAGGCCGCGAGCCTGCGCGCCACCAAGGCCGAGCTGACCGCGAAGAAGCTCAAGGACGGCCGCACGCAGCAGGTGCCCGCCAGCCAGCTCCGCGCCGGGGACGTGGTCCTCGTCGAGACCGGCGATCTGATCCCCGCAGACGGCGAAGTGATCGCAGGTGTCGCCTCGGTCAACGAAGCGGCGATCACCGGCGAAAGCGCGCCGGTGATCCGCGAGGCGGGCGGCGATCGCTCGGCGGTCACCGCCGGCACGCGCATCATCTCGGACGCGATCAAGGTGCGCATCACCGTGGATCCGGGCCAGGGCTTTCTCGACCGCATGATCGCGCTTGTCGAAGGCGCCGAGCGGCAGAAGACGCCGAACGAGGTCGCGCTCACCATCCTGCTGGTCGGCCTGACGATCATCTTCCTGATCGCCGTCGCGACCATTCCCGGCTTCGCCAGTTATGCCGGCGGCAGCATCCCGGTGGCGATTCTCGCCGCGTTGCTGATCACCCTGATCCCGACCACGATCGCCGCATTGCTTTCCGCGATCGGGATCGCGGGGATGGACCGGCTGGTCCGCTTCAACGTGCTCGCCAAGTCGGGACGCGCGGTCGAGGCGGCAGGCGATGTCGACGTGCTGCTGCTCGACAAGACCGGCACGATCACGATCGGCGACCGTCAGGCGAGCGCGTTCCGACCGGTCGGCGGCGCCACGTCCCAGGAGCTCGGCGAGGCCGCGCTGCTCGCCAGCCTCGCCGACGAGACTCCCGAGGGACGCTCGATCGTGGCGCTGGCCCGCGAAACGCTGGGCGTCGCCACCGGCGCGCTGCCCCGGCAGGCCGAAGTGATCCCGTTCACCGCACAAACCCGCATCTCCGGCGTCAAGCTCGACGGTTCGCTGATCCAGAAGGGCGCGGTCGATTCGGTGCTGCGTGCCAATCCGGGTGCGGGGGAAACCGCGGCCGCCACCGAGCTGCGCCGGGTGACCGACGAGATCGCGCGCGCCGGCGGCACTCCGCTCGCAGTGGCGCGGGACGGCCGCCTGCTCGGCGCAATCTTCCTCAAGGACGTGGTCAAGGCCGGCATCCGCGAGCGCTTCGGCGAATTGCGCGCGATGGGCATCCGAACGGTGATGATCACCGGCGACAATCCCCTCACCGCCGCAGCGATCGCGGCAGAAGCCGGAGTCGACGATTTTCTCGCCCAGGCGACTCCCGAGGACAAGCTCGCGCTGATCCGCAAGGAGCAGCAAGGCGGGCGGCTGGTGGCGATGTGCGGAGACGGCACCAACGATGCTCCCGCCCTCGCCCAGGCCGATGTCGGCGTGGCGATGAACACCGGCACGCAGGCGGCGCGCGAGGCGGGCAACATGGTCGATCTCGACAGCGATCCGACCAAGCTCATCGAAGTGGTCGGCCTCGGGAAACAGCTGCTGATGACTCGCGGCGCGCTGACGACCTTCTCGGTCGCCAACGACGTGGCGAAGTATTTCGCGATCATTCCCGCGATGTTCGTCGTGCTCTATCCGGACCTCGGCGTGCTCAACGTGATGGGGCTGGCGTCGCCCGAGAGCGCGATCCTCTCGGCGATCATCTTCAACGCGCTGATCATCCCGCTGCTCGTGCCGCTGGCATTGAAGGGCGTCGCCTATCGGCCGATGGCCGCCGGCCCGCTGCTCGCCCGCAATCTCGCCGTCTACGGTCTCGGCGGCCTCGTCGCGCCGTTCATCGGCATCAAGGTCATCGACCTGGCCGTGACCGGTCTCGGTCTCGCCTGAGGAGCATTCTGATGGGCAAGGATTTCGTTACTTCGCTGCGGCCGGCGGTCGTGCTCACGGTCCTGTTCGCAATCCTGCTGGGGCTGCTATATCCGCTGGCGATGACCGGTATCGGACAGGCACTCTTCCCGTCGCAAGCGAACGGCAGTCTGGTCCGCGATGCCGCGGGCCGGGTGATCGGCTCGACCGTGGTCGGTCAGGCGTTCACCTCCGATCGCTACTTCAACACGCGACCCTCGGCGGCGGGAAGCCATGGCTATGACGGGCTCGCCTCCTCGGGCTCGAACCTCGGCCCGGCGTCGCAGGCGCTGGCCGGTCGGGTCGGGCTCGACGTCGCGAAACGCCGCGCCCAAGGCGTGACAGGGCCGGTTCCCGCGGACATGGTCACCGCGAGCGGATCCGGGCTCGATCCCGACGTCTCGCCCGAAAATGCCCGCGCCCAGATCGCCCGCGTCGCACGCGTCCGCCGGCTCGAGCCGGGGCAAGTCGCGGCGCTGGTCGAGCGCAACGTCGAGCGTCCGCTGCCGGGGATCCTCGGCGCGCCGCATGTCAACGTGCTCGCGCTCAACCGGCAGCTCGACCGGCTCGGCGGAGCGCGTTGACCGATCGGGACCGGCCTGCTCCCGAAGTCTTTCTCCGCGCCGCCGCGGAGGAAGGCAAAGGCCGTCTGAAGATATTCCTCGGCGCGGCCCCCGGGGTCGGCAAGACCTATGAGATGTTGTCCGAAGGCGTGGCCCGCCGGCGCGCGGGCTTCGACGTGGTGGTGGGTGTGGTCGAGACGCATGGCCGCGCCGAGACCGAAGCGCTCACCCGCGATCTCGAGATCCTGCCGCGGCGCGCAATAGAGTATGAGGGCCGTACGCTGACCGAGATGGATCTCGACGCGCTGCTCGAGCGCCGCCCCGCGCTCGCATTGGTCGACGAGCTGGCGCACACCAATGCGCCGGGCAGCCGCCACCCCAAGCGCTATCAGGACGTCGAGGAGCTGCTCGACGCGGGGATTCATGTCTACTCGACCCTGAACATCCAGCATGTCGAGAGCCTCAACGACGTCGTCGCCTCGTTCACGCGCGTCCGCGTTCGCGAGACCGTGCCCGACAATATTCTCGAACGCGCCGAAATCGAGGTGGTCGACATCCCGCCCGACGAGCTGATTGAGCGGCTCAAGGACGGCAAGGTCTATCTCCCGCAGGAAGCATCGCGCGCGCTCGCCCATTTCTTCTCGAAGTCCAATCTCTCGGCGTTGCGCGAACTGGCGCTGCGCCGCGCCGCGCAGGCAGTCGATGCGCAGATGCTGGATCATCTGCGCGCCAATGCGCTCGGCGGCACCTGGGCGGGCAGCGAACGCATCCTTGTCGCGGTGAGCGAACTGCCCGGCTCGGAGGAGCTGGTGCGCGCGGCCAAGCGGATCGCCGACGCCGCGCATGGCAGCTGGACCGCGATCCATGTCGAGACGCCACGCAGCCGCATGCTCGACGAGGCGGCGCTCCGCCGGGTCGCGGCCGCGCTCAACCTCGCCTCGCGGCTCGGCGCGGCGGTGGCCTCGGTGCCTGCGGCGACCGTGGTGGAGGGTCTCAAGAGCTATGCCGCCGACGCGCGCGCCACCCAGCTCGTCGTGGGCAAGTCGGCACGCTCGCGCTGGTTCGAGCTGCGGCACGGCTCGGTGGTCGACCGACTCGTGCGCGAAACTCCCGGCATCGCGGTACACGTCCTGCCGCTCGGCCAGGCTGCGCCGCCCCGCGCGCGCCGCGCGCTGCCGCGCGGCGGCTGGGGAACGCGCGGCGGCTATCTCTGGACCACGCTGATGATCGCGGCGGTGACGGCGATCGGATCGACGCTGCTCCACGTGCTCGATCTCGGCAACGTCGCGTTGCTGTTCCTTCTGCCGGTGATGACCGCGGCGAGCCTCTTCGGGCTGCGCACCGGGCTCTATGCCGGCATCCTGTCGAGCCTCTGCTACAATTTCTTCTTTCTGCCGCCGACGGGCACGCTGACCGTGAGCAATCCCGAGAACGTCGTGTCGATCTTCGTGCTGCTCGGCGTCGCGGTGGCGACCAGCCAGCTCACTGCGCGGGTGCGCGCCCAGGCCGACCTGGCCTCGGTCAGCGCGCGGGCCAACGCGGCGCTGGCAGGCTATCTGCGCCAGCTCACCCGGCTGAACGACCCGACCGAAGTCGCACGCGCCGCCTGCACCGAGATCGCGGAAGTGCTGGGCGTGCGCGTCGCACTGCTCCAGCAGACCGACACCGGCATTTCCGTTCAGGCGGCGAGCGAGCCCGATACGCGGCTCGAGACGATGGAATTGGCGGCGGCGCAATGGGTGTGGGACACCGCGCAACCGGCGGGTCGCGGCACGGGCACCCTCACCGCCTCCGACTGGCAATTCCAGCCGCTGCGCGCGGGCGAACGCGTGCTTGCGGTGCTGTGCGTCGCCCGCGACGACGGCAGCGATCCCGTCCGCTCCGATCAGCTCGGACTGCTCAACAGCCTGATCGACCAGACCTCGCTCGCGCTCGAGCGGCTGCGGCTCGAGGCGGAAATGCGCGATATGGATGCAGTGCGCGAGCGCGACCGGCTGCGCGCCGCCTTGCTGTCCTCGGTCAGCCACGATCTGCGAACGCCCTTGACTTCGGTGCTCGCCGCCGCCGGCGAGCTCCGCAAGCGCGGCGACGACCCGCTGATCGGGACGATCGAAAGCGAGGCGATGCGGCTCAACCGCTTCGTCGCCAACCTGCTCGACATGGCGCGGGTCGAGGCCGGGGCGCTTCGGCTCAGCCTCGAGCCGGTGGATCTCACCGACGCGGTCGCCGCCGCCGTCCACGACACGAGACGGTCGCTCGAAGGGCATCCGATCACGCTCGAAGTGCTGCCGAGCCTCCCGCTCGTCAGGCTCGATCCGCAGCTCTTCCACCACTGCCTGCTCAATCTGCTCGACAATGCCGGCCGGTACGGCGAGCCCGGCACGCCCATCATCGTCCGGGCGGAAAGGCGGCCGGACGCGCTGCTGCTATCGGTCATCGACGAGGGCCCCGGACTGCCGCCGGGGCGCGAAACCGAAGTGTTCGAGACCTTCCGGCGGCTCGAAGGCTCGGACCGCTCGATCAGCGGCACCGGTCTCGGTCTCGCGATCGTAAAGGCCTTCGCAGAGGCAATGGGAATGACCGTCGAAGCCGCCAGTCGCGAGGATCGGGCGGGCGCCCGGTTCAGCATCCGCTTTCCCGAGCGCCTGCTGGTGCGCGGCGACGAGGATTTCGAAGCATGACCGGTCAGCGAGTCCTGATAGTCGATGACGATCTGCACATTCGGCGGCTGTTGCAGGCCACGCTGGTGCGCGGCGGCTACCAGCCGATCGAGGCCACCAGCGCCGCGGAAGCTTTGTCGCAAGCGAAAGCCACCCATCCCGACGCGATCCTGCTCGATCTCGGGCTGCCCGATCGGGACGGACTCGAGATCGTCCCTCTGCTCAAGCTGCAGAGCAAGGCACCGATTCTCGTCGTCTCCGCGCGCGATGCGACCGATCAGAAAGTGGCGGCGCTCGATCTCGGCGCCGACGACTATGTTACCAAACCCTTCGACAGCGAGGAAGTGCTCGCCCGCCTGCGCGCCTCGCTGCGCCACAGCCTGACCGCCCAGGGCGCGGCGCCGGTGTTTCGCACGCACGGCCTGACGATCGATCTCGCCAATCGCGCCATCACCCGCGACGGCGAGGCGGTGCACCTCACCCGAAAGGAGTTCGAAGTGCTCCGCCAGCTCGCGCTCAACCCCGGGCGCGTCGTGACGCACGGCAAGATCCTCGAAGCCGCCTGGCCCCATGATCACGACCGGCGCGTCGACTATCTGCGCATCGTCGTGCGCAACCTTCGGCAGAAGCTCGAGCCCGATCCGATTCGTCCGCAGATCCTCATCAACGAACTGGGCGTCGGCTATCGGCTGATGCCCGACGCGGAACGCGCGACCGATCCGGAAGGCGGCTGAGAACCGCCGTTTTCGCTATGACAATGCTATGGAAGCGCGATCCCGGATGGCTCGTTTCCATATGCCCGGGCAGATAGATGGGCAGCCGCAGTCACGGAGCGCGGCACGGCCTTCCCCCTCACCTTCCGGCCACGCGACCTCGTCACGCGCGCGGTCGGCTTCGCGATGCTTCTGATCGGCGCGCTCGCGATCGAAAGATTGTACCGTCAGGTTCACGCGGCGCCGTCGCATGGCACGACGGCGTTCGAATTGGGCCTGGCGGCCGCCGGCTTTCTGCTGCCGAGCATCGGCTCGGCGCTCCTCATGCTCGGCGGGCATATCTTCGATCGGGTAACGGTGTCGTCGCGCTGGACGCCCCAGCCTCCGAGGCGAGAAATTGTGGATCGGCCCGGACGTCTCGCATGACAGGCGGCAAGACCCGCGCTAAGGGCGTGGCCGTGCATTGGCTGCGCCGCCTGATCCTGAGCAACCGCGTGCTTGCGAGCGCGATGCTCGGGCTCGCCTTGCTGATGAAACTGGCGCTGCCGGCGGGTCTCATGACGACGATGTCCCAAGGGACGATCGTCGTCAGCCTCTGCTCGGGCACCGGGCCGATGAAGATGGCGATGGCCATCCCCGGGCTCGAACACGGCAAGCCCGACGATCAAGGTCACAAGGGGCAAGCAGAGCAACCCTGCGCGTTCGCCGGTCTGTCCGCACCGTCGCTGGCGGCCGCCGATCCGGTGCTGCTGGCAATCGCCATCCTGTTCCTCATGGCGCTGGGCATGCGACCATTGGCGACGATATTGGCGGCAATCGCGCCGCCCTATCTGCGCCCGCCCCTGAGGGGTCCTCCCGCCGCGATCTGATCCTATTCGTCGCATGCGCGGCGACGGATACGGGCGCGGCACCGCGTCCGCGTCCATTGCGGCCATGAATCTGCATCGGGCTCGCTTCGGCTGACGCCACCGCGCGCTCGCCGGGCCTTCGGGATCGTTCCAGTGACAATCCACATCCTCAGCACGGCGGCCCCCGGCCGCGCGCTGCGCGTCCGGCATCTTCTGCCGATGTCGCAGCGCGACCGCCGATGACTTCCGCCGGCCGCATCCTTCTCCGGCGTGTCCATCTCTGGCTAGGGCTTGGCCTCGGTCTGCTGTTCGCCCTTCTCGGGCTCACCGGATCGGCGCTGGTTTTCTACATCGAGATCGACCGGACGCTGCATCCGGCAGTGATCGAACGCGCCGCCGCGCCGGGCCCCGGCTGGTCGTCACCGGTCTGGGATCGCACGCTCGCCACGGCACGGCGGCATCGTCACGATCCGCACGGAAGCTGGTCTTTCGAGGCGACCGGCCATGCGGGCGCAATCCCGGCACGCTATTATCCCTCCGATCCTCACGGCCATCATGCCGAGCGCGAGATGGTGTGGTTCTCGGCCGACGGGCGCCGGATCGTACGCACCGAGCCATGGGGCGGCTATCTGATGAGCTGGCTCTACGAGCTCCACATGCATCTGCTCGCCGGAGAAACCGGCAGCCAGATCGTCGGCTGGTCGGGCTTCGCGATGCTGATCCTGCTGCTGAGCGGAGTCATCGTCTGGTGGCCGCGGGGCAGCTGGCGCAAGGCGCTCGCCTTCAGGCGCGACGCCGCGCCGCTCCGCCGCCTGCGGGATCTTCACAAATTGTCCGGCCTGTGGAGCATGGCGCTGCTCTTCGTCGTGACGGGCACCGGCGCGCTGCTCGCCTTGCCCGCGATAAAAACCCGGCTGCTCACAACCATGATCACGGCGCCGGACAAGGTGCCGGATCCGCAATCGGGCGCAAGCAGCGGCCGGCAGATACCCGTCGCACAGGCGCTCGCCGTTGCGCGCCGCGCCTTGCCCGACGCGCGCCTCGCCTTCATCGACGTGCCCGGCTCCGGCCCCGAGCCGTTCCGGATGCGCGTGCAGGTGCCGGGAGACCCGCACCGACGCTTTCCCGGCAGCTTTCTCTTCGTCGACCAATATTCCGGCCGCCTGCTCGCGGTTCACGACATCCGGCGCGGCAACGCCGCGACCGGCACAGCCAAATGGATTCGCGCGCTCCACGACGGCTCGGTCGGCGGCGTCGCGACCCGGATTCTCGCCGTCCTTCTCGGCTTCGTCCCCGCGTTCCTGTTCGCGACCGGGTTCCTTCGCTGGCGGCGCCGACGTGCGGCGCGCGGCACATCGATTCATCAGGGAGTTTAACGTGAGAACATCGCTCATCACAGTCGCCGCTTGTCTCCTCGCCCCTCCGGCCATCGCCCAGTCGGCCGACGAATCGGCCGCGCGCCCGGACCGCGACACGATCATCGTCACCGGACAGCGTGCGCTGGAGGGCGAAGCCGAGGTCGCCGGCCGGCTCGGCCTCACCATCCGCGAGACCCCCGCGATCGTCGATGTGGTCACGCAGCAGGATCTTCAGCTACAGGGCGCGCGGACCGCGATCGAGGCGATGAACGCCGCGCCCGGGCTAGTCTCCGGCAACCTGCCGGGATCGATCGGCTCGGTCTCGATGCGCGGCTTTCACCGCGCCGTGAACTATCTCTACGACGGCGTGCGGATGGCCAATTCCGATGTCGGGCAGCGCAACTGGGACAGCTGGGCATTCGAGCGCATTGAGGTCATCAAGGGGCCGGCTTCGGTACTCTCGGGCGAAGGCGCGCTTGCCGGCGCGATCAACTTCGTGCCGCGCCGCCCGAAGCTCGACGGGGCAAGCGGCGAGCTATTGGCGAGCTATGGCAGCTTCGACAGCGCGCGCCTCGCCGGCGACCTCAATCTGCCGCTGGGGAAGACGGTCGCGGTTCGGGGCGACGCATCCTTCGCACGCTCTTCGGGCTGGATCGACGACACCGACAGCCGCACCTTCGCTGCATCGGCATCGCTGCTGTTCAAGCCAGGCGACCGTTTCGCGCTGACGCTATCGGCAGATCGTTTCGAGGACCGGTTCCTGACCGCCTATTACGGCACGCCGGTGGTGTCGCGCGCGGCGGCGCGCGATCCCTCGTCCGCGGTCTCCGGCAGCGCCGGGCTCGTTCTCGACAGGGCGATGCGGCGGGCCAACTACAACCTCGCCGACGGCGACGATTATTCGAATTCCACCTGGCTGCGCGCACGTGCCGAATATGCACTGAGCGACACGCTCCGCATCGTGAGCGATACCAGCTATTATGACAGCTATCGCGCGTATCGCGACGCCGACGAATATGGCTTCAGCGCCGCGACCGGCCTGATCAATCGCGGCGCGACCTTGATCACCCACGATCATCAATTCTGGAGCCAGCGCGCCCATCTGGCCTTTGACGGCAAGATCGGCGGCCTTCGAAACCGCTTCACCGCCGGATTCGAAATCGGCCACACCGACTTCTTCACGGTGCGACGCTTCGGCGCCTCGCCTGCGGTCGACCCTTTTGGCTTCTCGCGCGGCACCTTTCCCGACGACACGCCCGCCAACTTCGCGACGCGCCAGGACGTCACCGCCGATGTCGAACAGCGCGCATTCTTCGCCGAGAATGCACTCAATCTGAGCGACGACTGGCTGTTCGTCGGCGGCATCCGTTTTGACGATGTCAGGCTCGATCGGCGCGTGGTCAACGCGACCAGCGGTGCGGTCCAGACCTATGACCAGACCTATCATCCGATCTCGTGGCGGATCGGCACGGTCTACAGCGTCGCGCCCCGCACCCAGCTTTTCGCCCAGTACAACCGCGCGGTTACGCCGATCAGCGGCCTGCTGTTCCTGAGCGCCGCCAACGCCGCGTTCAAGCTGACCCACGGCGAATCCTATGAGGGAGGCATCAAGGCCTCCTTTGCCGGGAACAGAGTCCAGCTCACCGCCTCGGCTTTCCATATCCGCCAGGACGATATCCTGACCCGGGACCCGACAAACCCTGCGCTCGTCTTCCAGGGCGGAAACCAAAGATCGAGAGGCGTCGAGCTGGCGCTCGATATGGCCGCTACCGATACGCTCAACGTGGCGGTGAGCGGCACGCTGCTCGATGCCGAATATGGCGAGCTGATCGAGGCCGGCGGCGTCAATCGCGCCGGCAACCGTCCGCAGAACGTCCCCCAGCAGCTCGCCGATCTGGTGGTGACCTATGCGCCCAGGGCACTGCCGATCACCCTAACCGGCATCGTGCGGCACAATGGAGATTTCTACACCGAGACCGCCAACGTCATTAAGGTCAACGCGTTCACCACCTTCGACGCCGCCCTCGCCTGGAACGCAGGGTTCGGCACCCTCACCCTGCGCGGGCGCAACCTCACCGATGCGTTCTACGCCGACTGGTCGGGCTATGCCTCGGGACTCGTCTTCATCGGCGCACCGCGCAGCGTGGAGCTGTCCCTCAGCAAGCGGTTCTGAGCGGCCGGTTGCCGCTTCACAGAGGCGTCGCCAGCGACTATCCGGACGACGATGCTTCGCAGCGCATGGCTCCTGCTCCTGTGCCTGTTGGCGTCGTCGCTGGTGGCGGCGACGACGGTGCATGCGCAGGAACGCTACAGCGCCGCGGAGATCGCTTGCGGCGAGGTGGAACATGCGGAGGGTGACGCCGGGCAAGGTTCCGACGACCAGGACCGATCCGCTCCCCACCATCACGGTACGTGCCACGGGCACGGCCTGTCCGCCCCGGCAGGCACCGCTTCGACTCCGATCCTGACCGCGCCCGAGGCGCCGGACGCATCGGGCGCGACCCGGCTCGCCCGGCGAACGATCGGCCCGGTCCTCGAACCGCCTCGCGGCTGATCCTGCGCGCCCGCGCGCTCGCCCAGATTCGAAGCTCGGCCGGCACGGCAACATCCGCCGGTCCAGGGAGCCGGTTCATGAAAATCAAATTCGCGGCCCTGCCGCTTATGCTCACCCTTGCCGCTTGCGGTAGCGGGAGCCAATCCACCGAAAACCACAGCGAAGCCGAGACCGCGCATGGCGAAGGCGTCGTCACGCTAACGCCGCAGCAGATCGCCACCGCGGGAATCGAAATCGTCAGCCCGACGATCGGCGGCAATGGCGGCGCGATCGAGCTGCCCGCGCTGCTGGAAAGCGATCCGCAGGCGACCCGGATCGTCGCCGCCACGCTGCCCGGCCGCATCGTCGAGCTCCGTCACAATCTGGGCGACGCGGTCCGGCGGGGCGAAACGCTGGCGGTGCTCGAAAGCCGGGAGGCGGCGGGTCTGCAGGCCGAAGTGCAGCGGGCCGCCGCCGGCGCCGAGCTGGCGCGTACCACGCTTGCGCGCGACGAGGCGCTCTACGCCAAGGGCTTCCGCCCCTTGCGCGAAGTCCAGATCTCGCGCGCTGCTGCCAGACAGGCGGACGTGGCGCTGCGGCTCGCGCGCGAGCAGGTGGCCGCCAGCGGTGGACGCGGCGGCAGCTACAACCGTATCGTGATCGCGGCTCCAATTGCGGGCCGGATCATCGCGCGGTCCGCGGTGCTCGGCCAGACTTTTGCCGCCGACGCCGCCCAGACCGAATTGTTCCGCATTGCCCGACTCGACCGGCTGAGCGTCGCGCTTTCGCTGTCCCCGGCCGATGCCGGGAGGGTTCGACCGGGCATGACGGTTCAGGTCACGGCGCCCGGGCGAGCCCAGTCGGCGCGGATCGGCTTCGTCGCACCCGCACTCGATGCGGAGACGCGTCAGGTGCCCGCAATCGCGACGCTCGACAATCGCGCCGGTCAATGGCGCGCGGGCGAGCCTGTCACTGCATCGATCCAGCTCCCCGGAACGGGCGACGGCGCGCTCCGGGTGCCGTCGACCGCCGTGCAGACGGTGGAAGGCAGGAACGTGGTGTTCGTGCGCACCGAGGCCGGCTTCCGTGCCGTTCCCGTCACGCTCGGCCGGCAGGATGGTGCCATGGTCGTGGTCACCGGCGGCCTTACGGGACGCGAACGGATCGCTGCGGCCAACAGCTTCACGCTCAAGTCCGCGCTCGGCGCGGCCGAAGCCGGGCATGAGGACTGAGCCATGATCGACCGCATCGTCACATGGGCAGTGGACCGGCGCTGGCTGGTCCTGCTGCTCACCGCCATTGCCGCGATCATCGGCGCCGGCGCGCTCGCCCGCCTGCCGATCGACGCCGTGCCCGACATCACCAACAACCAGGTGCAGGTGAACGTCCTCGCACCCGCGCTCTCGCCCGAGCTGGTCGAGAAGCAGGTTGCCTTTCCGATCGAGACCGCGCTCGCCGGCATCAAGGGGCTCGAGAATACGCGCTCGCTGAGCCGCAACGGATTCGCGCAGGTCACGGCGGTATTCTCGGACTCCACCGACATCTATTTCGCGAGGGCGCAGGTCCAGGAACGCCTGTCCGCCGCGCAAGAGAATCTGCCCCCCGGCGTGAAGCCGGAGATGGGCCCGATCGCGACCGGGCTGGGCGAGGTCTATATCTGGACCCTGCACTATGCCGAGCGCGCCCACGAGCAGCATCGGCCCGGCGAACCCGGGTTGCAGCCGGACGGCAGCTACATCACGCCCGAGGGCGATCGACTGGCGAACGAGGCCGACAAGGCGACCTATCTCCACACGGTCCAGGACTGGATCGTCGCACCGCAGATCAAGACGGTGGACGGGGTTGCGGGCATCGATTCGCTGGGCGGCTACGAGAAGGAATATCTCGTCGTTCCCGACGTCCAGCGGCTCGCGGCACTGAAGCTGTCGCTCGCCGATCTCGCGACCGCGCTGGAGCGCAACAACGTCGCGACCGGCGGCGGCACGGTGAACCGCAACGGCGAAGGGCTCGCGGTGCGCGCCGACGCCCGCATCCGCAGCCTCGCCCAGCTTCGCGGCACGGTCATCGCCAGCCGCGAAGACACGCCGATCACGCTCGACCAAGTCGCCGAGGTACGGCTCGGCCAAGGCGCACGCATGGGCGCAGGCTCCGAAAATGGCCGCGAAGTGATCACCGGCACTGCGATCATGCGGATCGGCGAGAACAGCCGTACCGTCTCGTCCGGCGTCGACGCCAAGCTCGAGGCGATCGCGCCTTCGCTCCCACGCGACGTCGTGATCGAACCGGTGCTGGACCGCACCCGACTGGTCGATGCGACGATCACCACCGTCACCCGGAATCTCGCCGAAGGCGCGCTGCTCGTCACCGTCGTCCTGTTCCTGCTGCTCGGCAATTTCCGCGCGGCACTGATCGCGGCGCTGGTGATCCCGATCACCATGCTGCTCACCGGCTTCGGCATGCTGCGGATCGGCGTCTCCGCCAATCTGATGAGCCTCGGCGCGCTCGACTTCGGCCTGATCGTCGATGGTGCCGTGATCATCGTCGAGAACGCGTTGCGCCGCATCGCCGAGCGCCAGCATGCGGAGGGCCGGCCCCTCATACTCTCCGAACGGCTCGCCGTCGTCTCCGGCGCGGCGCGCGAGATGATCCGGCCGTCGGTCTATGGCCAGGCGATCATCATCCTCGTGTATGTGCCGCTGCTGACGCTGACCGGGGTGGAGGGGAAGACGTTCGAGCCGATGGCGCTCACAGTCATCATCGCGCTTCTGTTTGCGTTCGTGCTGTCGCTGACCTTCGTGCCCGCGGCGATCGCGGTGGCCCTGTCGCGTCCCGTCGAGGAGAAAGAAGGCCGCGTCGTCAGGTGGCTCCACCGTCACTATGCGCCGAACCTCGACCGCGCGATGAAGCGGCCGAGCCTGACGATCGGCGTGGCGATCGGCGCGCTGGCGCTGGCTGCAGGCGCCTATTCGACCCTTGGCCAAGAATTCCTGCCGCAGCTCGACGAGGGGGATGTCCTCGTCTCGGCGTTTCGCGTGCCGGGCACGTCGGTCGAGCAGAGCCAGAAGATGCAGGCGCAGATCGAGCACGCGCTGCAAGGCTTGCCCGAGATCCGCACGGTGTTTTCGCGGACCGGCACCGCCGAGGTCGCTTCCGATCCGATGCCGCCCAACGCGACCGACACTTTCATCATGCTCAAGGACCGCCAGGATTGGCCCGACCCGTCCGAAGACAAAGCGGCGGTGATCGAGCGGATCGAGGCGCGTCTCGCACAGGTGCCCGGCCACGCCTATGAAGTCACCCAGCCGATCCAGATGCGCTTCAACGAGCTGATCGCCGGGGTACGATCGGACGTGGCGGTCAAAATATTCGGCGAGGACTTCGCCGAAATGAAAGCCACCGCGACGAAGATCGCGGGCGTGCTCCGCCGCACCGCCGGCGCCGAGGACGTCAAGGTCGAGCAGACCGAGGGCCTGCCGATGCTCGACATCGCCTATGCGCAGGACCGCGCCGCGCGGCTCGGGGTGAGCGCGCAGGATGTAGCCAACACGGTCGCCACCGCGGTCGGCGGGCGCGAGGCGGGCCGGATCTTCGAGGGCGACCGGAGCTTCCCGGTCGTCATACGGCTCGCCGACGCCGCCCGCGCCGACATCGAGACGCTCGGCCAGACGCCGGTGCCGACGCCGGGGGGCAGCTTCGTGCCGCTCGCCTCGGTTGCCGACATCCAGCTGGTCGAGGGGCCGAACCAGATCAGCCGGGAGAACGGCAAGCGCCGCGTCGTCGTCCAGGCGAATGTCCGCGGGCGCGACGTGGCGAGCGTGGTGGCCGATGCGCGCACGGCGATTTCCGGCGGCGTGCCGCTCCCGGCCGGCATCTGGCTCGAATGGGGAGGCCAGTTCGAGAATCTGGCCTCCGCGCGCGACCGGCTTGCGCTTGTCGTGCCGGCATGTCTCGCGCTGATTCTGCTGCTGTTGTTCGGTGCGCTCGGCAATGTCCGCGATGCGGCGATCGTGTTCACCGGGGTGCCTCTCGCGCTTGTGGGAGGCGTGCTGGCACTTCTGGCGCGCGGCATGCCCTTCTCGATCTCCGCGGCGGTCGGCTTCATCGCATTGTCCGGGATCGCCGTGCTCAACGGGCTGGTCATGCTGACCTCGATCCAGCAGCTCGTCGCGGAGGGCCTCGACCGGGCGACCGCCGCACGCGAAGGCGCGATCGCCCGATTACGGCCGGTGGCGATGACCGCGCTGGTCGCAAGCCTCGGCTTCATGCCGATGGCGCTTGGGCACGGGGCCGGAGCCGAAGTGCAGAAGCCGTTGGCGACGGTGGTGATCGGCGGTCTGCTCAGCGCGACGCTGCTCACCCTGTTCGTACTGCCGACCCTTTATGCGCGCCTCGGGAGCCGATCGTCGTGAGCGCCCCGGCTCATCGCCATGTCGCCCGGTGCGGATCGGCGCTTATTCGACGGTCACCGATTTGGCGAGATTGCGCGGCTGATCGACGTCCGTCCCCTTGGCCACCGCGACGTGATACGCGAGCAGCTGCACCGGCACGGCATAGACGAGCGGCGCGATCAGCGGGTGGACGCTGGGCATCTCGATCGTCGCGAGGGCATCCTCGCCGGCCTGCGCCAGCCCCTCGGCGTCCGAGATCAGCACCACCCGGGCGCCGCGCGCTTTGGCCTCCTGCATGTTCGACACGGTCTTGTCGAACAGCGGACCCGAGGGCGCGAGGACGATCAGCGGGACATGCTCGTCGATCAGCGCGATCGGACCGTGCTTCATCTCGCCAGAAGCATAGCCTTCGGCGTGAATGTAGCTGATTTCCTTCAATTTGAGCGCACCTTCGAGCGCGAGCGGATAATCGGGGCCGCGGCCGAGATAGAGCACGTCGCGCGCCGCCGCGATGGTGTGCGCCATGCCCTCGATCTCGGAATCATGGGCGAGCGCGGCGTTGATTGCGGCGGGCGCCTCGATCAGATGGCGGACGATCTCGCGTTCCTCGTCTTCGGAGAGGCGCCCCTTGGCGCGGGCGAGATTGACCGCGAGCGCGGCCATCACTGCGAGCTGGCAAGTGAACGCCTTGGTCGAGGCGACGCCGATCTCGGGGCCGGCATGCGTCGACAGCAGCAGATCGACTTCGCGCGCCATCGAACTGGTCGGCACGTTGATGACGCCGGCGGTGGTGACGCCTTCGGCCTTCATGTGGCGGAGCGCCGCGAGCGTGTCCGCGGTCTCGCCCGACTGGCTGACGACGACGCCCAGCGTGTTCGGCAGCAGGACCGGGTCGCGATAGCGGAATTCCGACGCGACATCGACTTCGACCGGGAGCCGGGCGAAGCGCTCGATCCAATATTTGCCGATCATGCCGACATACGAAGCGGTGCCGCAGGCGACGATAGCGACGCGCTCGATGCTGCTCAGATCGAAGGTCGTGTCGGGCAGCGCCACCTTCTGCTCGACCGGGCGGACGTACGACGCCAGCGTCTGGGCGACGACCACCGGCTGCTCGTAGATTTCCTTGAGCATGAAGTGGCGATGATTGCCTTTGTCGATCAGCGCGGGCGAGACGCCCGAGGCGACGATCGGACGTTCCACCGCATTGTTGTCGCGGTCGAAGATCTCGATCTTCGCGCGTGTGACGACGGCCCAGTCGCCTTCCTCGAGATAGGCGATGCGCTGGGTGAGACCGGCGAGCGCATGGGCGTCCGAGCCGAGATAATTCTCGCCCTCGCCATAGCCGACGGTGAGCGGCGCGCCGAGGCGCCCGCAGATCAGCAGATCCGGCTCGTTGCGGAACAGGAAGGCGACCGCGAAGGCGCCGTGGAGCATGGGCAGCACCGCGGCCACCGCTTCGCGCGGCGCCTTGCCGCGTTCGAGCTCGCGGCTGACGAGATGCGCGACGACTTCGGTATCGGTCTGGCTTTTGAACTCGCGGCCCTCGGCGATCAGCTCGTCGCGCAAGGGTTTGAAGTTCTCGATGATGCCGTTGTGCACGATCGAGACGTCGCCGACGATGTGCGGATGGGCATTGTCCTCGGTGGGTGCGCCGTGCGTGGCCCAGCGGGTATGCGCGATGCCGATCGTCCCCGGCAGCGGATTCTCCGCCAGCCGTTTGCCGAGATTGACCAGCTTGCCCTCGGCGCGGCGGCGGTCGATCCCGCCATCGTGCAACGTGGCGATGCCCGCCGAATCATAGCCGCGATATTCGAGCCGCTTCAGCCCTTCGAACAGGCGATCCGCCACGCCCTGCGTTCCGACGATGCCGACAATTCCGCACATATTTCCAGACTCTCCCCCCTCCCTGAAAGGGAGGGGCCGGGGGTGGGTGCCGACGCGCCAAGCGTCGGCCTCTTGACGTAGAGGGAAGAAGCTCGCCTTTGGCTCGCACCCACCCCCAAACCCCTCCCTTTCAGGGAGGGGAGCAATATCACTTCGCGGCTTTCCTTGCCGCCATCGCCGCGCGGAAGCGAGTGCCCCAGCCGGGCCGGGCTTCCTGTCGACCGCGCGCAATCGCGAGCGCGCCGGCCTCGACGTCCTGCGTCACCACCGACCCCGCGGCCACGGTCGCGTCCTTGCCGATCGACACCGGGGCGACCAATGCGCTGTTCGAGCCGATGAACGCCCCCTCGCCGATGTTCGTACGATATTTGAAGAAGCCGTCGTAATTGCAGGTGATCGTGCCCGCGCCGATATTGGCCCCCGCTCCCACTTCGGCGTCGCCGAGATAGGTCAGATGGTTGGCCTTGGCGCCGTTGCCGAGCACCGCCTTCTTGATCTCGACGAAATTGCCGACCTTGGCCTCCTCGCCGAGCACCGTGCCGGGTCGCAGCCGGGCATAGGGACCGACCACCGCGCCGCTGGCGATCTTCGCGCCCTCGATATGGCTGAAGGCGTGGATGGTGGCGCGATCGGCGACCTCGACGCCGGGGCCGAAGAACACGTTGGGCTCGATCAGCACGTCGCGGCCGAGCCGCGTGTCGTGCGCGAACCACACCGTCTCGGGCGCGATCAGCGTCGCGCCTTCGGCCATCGCCCGCGCGCGGCGCGCGCGCTGCCACGACGCCTCCAGCGCAGCGAGTTCGCCGCGGCTGTTGACCCCCTCGACTTCGTGTGCCGGCGTCTCGATCACCGCAGCGAGACGGCCGCTATCGACCGCGAAACCGACCACGTCGGTAAGATAATATTCGCCGGCGGCATTGTCGTCGGTCAGCTGCGCCAGCAGCGCGAACAGATCCTGCGCCCGCGCGGCCATCAGCCCCGAATTGCACAGGGTCTCGGCACGCTCCGCCTCCGAAGCATCCTTGAACTCGACGATCTTGACGAGGCTGCCGTCGGGATTGGCGATCACCCGACCATAAGCGCCGGGCTCGGGCGGCCGGAAGCCGAGAACGACCACCGCCGGATCGCCCGCGCCATGGAGGCGATCCAGCATCCGTTTCATCGTCGCGGTCGGCACCAGGGGCACGTCGCCATAAAGGATCAGCACGTCGCCTTCGAAGCCGCCAAGCGCCGCTTCCGCCATCCGCACTGCATGGCCGGTGCCGAGTTGCTCCGCTTGATGCACCGTCTCGGCACCGTGCGGCCGGACCGCGGCCTCCACCTGCTCGCGCCCCGCGCCGACCACGACGATCGTGCGCGCGGGATCGAGCGCGGCGACGCTGTCGATCAGATGCAGCAGCATCGGCCGCCCGGCGAGCGGGTGGAGCACTTTGTGCGTATCGGACTTCATCCGCGTGCCCTTGCCCGCAGCAAGGATGATCGCGGCTATCGGTGCTGTCATGCAAACCCTCCGGAGACGCCCCTGCCATGACAAGCTTGCCAATTCCATAGCGTTGCTGGCAGCAGGCGCTGCAATGACCGACTTCCCCTTCGACATAATCGGGTTCGACCTCGACGGAACGCTGTTCGATACCAGCGCCGACCTGACCGCCGCGCTCAACCACACGCTGGAACTGCTCGGCCGGCCGGCGCTAAGCATCGATGCGGTCAAGCCGATGATCGGTCGCGGCGGGAAATTCATGCTCCATCAGGGGCTGGAGGCTTCGGGCGGGTGCGATCCCGAGGTGCTGGAGCGCAGCTATCCCGAACTGCTCGCATTCTACGGCGACCATATCGCGGATCGCACCCGGCCGTTTCCCGGTCTGATCGAAGCGATGGATACTCTCGACGCGCGCGGCGCGAAACTGGCGATCGTCACCAACAAGTCCGAGAGCCTCGCGGTGAAGCTCGTCGCCGCACTGGCGCTCGATCACCGCTTCGCCTGCGTGATCGGCGGCGACACGATGGGGCCGGACGGCCGCAAGCCCTCGCCCGCGGGAATCCGCGAGATGATCCGGCGCTGCGGCGGCGGACGCGCGGCATTCGTCGGCGATTCGATCTTCGACACCCAGGCGGCGAAGAATGCCGGCATCCCGTCGATCGCGGTCAGCTTCGGGTTCCTGATGCAGCCGATCGCGGAACTGGAAGCCGATGCGGTGATCGACCATTTCGACGAACTCGTTCCGACGCTGGAGCGGCTCGGCGCATGAACGACGGTTCGATGCTGCCGGTCTTCTCGTTGCTCGCTTTGTCATTGGGACTGGCGATGGACGCGTTCGCGGTCTCGGTGGCGCAGGGCGCGGCGCGACGCGGCGCCTCGGGCGCGCTGCGGATCGGCGCCGCCTTCGGGCTGGCGCAGGGGCTGATGCCGCTGATCGGCTGGGCGCTCGGCATTGCGTTCGAAGGCATGATCCGCGACGTCGACCATTGGGTCGCCTTCGTCCTGCTCGGGCTGCTCGGCGCGAAGATGGTGCGCGAAGGCACAGCCGGCGAGGAGGCCACCCCTGCCCCCGCCTTGATCGGCTGGGCATTGCTCGGCGCGGCCGTCGCGACCAGCGTCGACGCCGCGGCGGCGGGGATCACCCTGCCGATGATCGGCGCGCCGGTTTTGATCGCCTGCGGGGTGATCGGCCTGGTCACCGCCGGGCTGTGCGTCGCCGGCGTGCGCATCGGCGCGGCTTCGGGCGCGCGGCTGGGAAAGCTCGCCGAGATCGTCGGCGGCATCTTGCTGATTCTGATCGGCGCGAAGATCCTGATCCAGCACCTCTTCTTCGGCGGCTGATCACGACCGAAACGCGCGCGGCGGCCATAATTCTCCGGCGCGACCCGTGATTCACCTGACTACGCCGGGGTCTTGCTTTTCCCGTACATCCGATCGAGCATGCAGGAGGGGAACAAGCGTGGGTCGCTTCGGGGGGATGTTGTTGAAGGGGTCAAGGCAAGCCTCATGGGAGGCGGACGACCGCCATCCGGGCGGGCGGATCGCTTCGGCCAAACTGGCTGAGCTCGTTCAGCTCACCTTGGCGGCGGACGGCGCGATCGTCGATCTTCGCCATTATGCCGAGCGCCAGCGCGCGCTGGGCGCGGCCGAACGCCTGACCACTGCCGGGATATTGCTTGCCGGCGGCGAGGCCGAGCCTTCGGAGGCACTGCTCTGGCAGCTCGCCGACCCGATCGAGGCGAGCGCGAGCGGCTTTCAATCCTATGCCTGCGTCCCGCTCCACGACGCGGATGGCACCCCGCTCGGACGCATCGTCGCGATCCAGCGCGGGCAGCGCGTGTTCGACGGTCACGATCTCGGGATCCTGCGGACGATCGCCGACATCGTCGCCGATCTGATCCGCCAGCCTCAACTCGCCAGCTGATGCGGCATCAGCGGCAGATTCTCGCGCCGCGCCATCCATGCGCGACCGCGCGCGGTTAGCGCCGCATCGATGACCTGCGGACCGCCGGGACCGACGACGAATGCTTCATAGCTGATCAGGCCGGCGTCGCTGAGATCCTGGAAATTCTGGATGAAATCGGTGACGCGATCGGCGCTGCCCATGCCGACGTCGGCGGCACGCAGCGTCACCACGATGGGCCAGTTCGACCATAAGGCGTCGACAATCGTCTTTGCGTCGGCGGATTCGTAAGCCTGCGCGGATTCGTCGATCACAAAAGCCTCACTGCCCTGACTACATCAATCTGCGCCCCTTGCCGTCTGCCCCGATTGTCCCGGTCGCAAGTTAACTTTCGCTTCGGAAAGGTTAACAAATCGCTAACGCGGAACCGCCGTTCTCCCCGTGCCTGCGCACCGGAAGGTTGTTTCGCCCGAAATTTATTATTTTTGATCGGGTGAAAGCTGCTCAACGGAAACGTGACTGACACGCCCCGGCTGAACCTCTAATGTATGTAATATGCTAGCAGCACGCCTTCAACACAAAAGCGCGAGGCAGGGCATAATCTTTCAGAACATCCCGCAATCACAATTGCAGCGTCGCAGAATAGTTTACGCATCTATTATGATTAATAGTTTATTCAAGACAATCCGGATCGCCACTTCCTGAATAAATGTCGCGCGAGCAATATTGGCGGCATTCGGAGCCAATGGCCGCGCACATAGAAGCCCAGGCGCGTGAGCTTGTGGATCGGCCGGCCCCAGCCGTCACGGGCGAGCAGACGGCGCAGATACCATCGGTCGCCGCTCCCGCTTTCTCCTTCGGCTGACAGGCCGGTACCGTAGAGGCGATCGGCGAGGCGCAGCGCGCGTTCGACTGCGCATTCGAGGCCGTGGCGCGCCGCCCGTGCCGCGAGGGCGGCGGCGTCGCATTCCCCGACGAGGCAATGCACGTCCCAGAGGTTGCGCAAACCGCCGGCGAGATCGCCGTCCGCGAAGAGATGGGCCGCGGCATGGCAGATCCGGTCGTCCGGCGCGAGGATGCGAAGCCCGTTCTCCAGCACCTCGCTGTCGGCGATCAGCGCGTCGACGTCGGGCGTGATGCGCGCGGTCAGCGGAAGGATCGTATGGTGGACGTCGATCATCCGATCCCGCTCGCGATGGATCAGCGGCGGAAGCTCGTGCATCCAGCGACGATAATAGAGATCGTCATACGGATCGGGCTTCACCCATTCCCAGCCGGCGGCGAGCAAGGCGGCCTCGGCCTCATCCAGCCGCATGCGGGGGACGAGGATGTCGAGGTCGCCGATCGCGCGGCCGGCGCTCGCGGCGAGCCCGGCCGCAGCGTAGGCGGTGCCCTTGAGCAAGATCACCGGCATGTCGAGCGGCGCGAGCGCGCGGCGTGCCATCTCGGCTTCCCACAGAGCGGCGATGCGGCCTTGCTCCGCCGAGGCGCGGGCATCGTCGAGAATGCGGGCCGCGGCGGCCGGCATTGCCAGGCCGGCGAGCCGGTGGGCCAGGGTGCCGATCAATTGCTCGGCGCGCGCGACGGCGAGCAACGCGGTCCATCCGGCGCCGTCGAGGCGCACGACCGTCGCCGGGTCGCGCAACGCTTCGGTGAGAAGGCGGGCGGCGGTCATGCCCAGAGCCGCTCAACCTGATCGAGCGCAGTCTCGGTATCGGGATAATCGAGCGCATGCGCCGGGGTTTCGCGGACCAGCCTGGTGAGCGCATCGAAGCCGCGTTCGGCGAGCGCGACATAATTGGTCGAGGCCTGAGTCAGGCGCACGAAGGTCTCGCTGGGCAGCACCGCGCGCTCGGCGGCGGCGAAACCATAGCTGGGAAACAGGATCAGGCGCAGCACGGCGGGCTCGGCCATCGCGACGATGGCGCGGGTATCAGGGACGAGGTGGCGGATCGTGCCTTTTGGCGTGCCTTCCAGCCGCGGGCCGAACCGCGCGTCGGGCAGCGCGCGCTCGAGCACGCCGATCGCTTCGTTCTTGAGGCTGATCAGCCGCGGGAAGCCATGGATCAGCCCCGTCGCGGGATCGAGCAACGCGAATTCGTCCCCCATCAGCCGCCAGCCTTTGGCCATCAGCAATGCGGCGAGAGTCGATTTGCCGGCGCCCGACATGCCGGTCATCAGCAGCGCCTTGCCGTCGCGCTCGACCGCGGAGGCGTGGAGCAGCAGATAGCGGCGCTGGCCGAGTGCCATCTGCAGGTTCATCCCCATCTCAGCGGCGAGCAACCCCTGCGCGAGCGGCAGCGGCGCGGCGTCGGGGATGACGAAATCGCCGCCGATATGGACCGAGGGGCGCAACAAAAGCCGCCATGGCCGTGCGGCGAAGAGGTGGACGTTGAAGTCGGGAATGCCGCTCTCGGGCTGCGGATAGTCGCGGTAGAGGTCCTCGATCGCGGCGACCGGCGCGCGCCAGTCGCTGCCGATGCGGAAACCGATCGGGCCGATGCGGAGCGCGGCGACGTGCCTCACAGCCGCTCCACCAGGCCGACGGCGGCAAGCTCGTCGAGACGCGCGGCGAGCGCTTCCGGGTCGGCGTCGGCGAGATCGAAGCGCTCGCCAAGCAGCGCGAGCAGTTCGGGCGCGGCGAGCGGGCCCTGCGTCAGTGCCTCGAGGATTTCGGGCACCGGGGTGTCGACGATATGGGTGATGCCCGAGGCGCGGTGATAGACCAGCGTCAGCGCATCGAGCGGGACGATGCGCAGCGTCTCCTTGGGGGCCGCCTCGTAGCGCGTCATTGGGGAAGAGCTTTGTCTTGTTCACGCGGAGACGCGGAGACGCGCAGGAGAAATGGGTTCGCGCAACGACCCGACAACGCGACGAGGCTGAACTGTTCGGCGGCGTCAGCCGCCCCTCCCACGCCATCCCGCGCGGCGAGCGCTCCCCATGGAAGGCCGCTCGCGCGGCATAAACTGGTCGTAGCGTCGTTGCGTCGTTGCGCGAACACCTTCTCCGCGTCTCCGCGTCTCCGCGTGAACAAATCAGATCGGGACGCGGCGTAAAATATCACGCCCGCGGTTTGGAGAAAGAGCAATGCTTCGACAAGCTCTCGGCGGGCGGCCTCAGCCGCGCGGCATCTGCAACGATGCGAAGCAGGTGAAGCCGCTGGTGCCCGATTGCAGGCGGCGGATGTAATTGGTGTAGGCGCGGCTGCTCTGTTGATCGGTGCCGGGCAAGGTGCCGCCCGACAGTGCGCGCTTGACGTCTTCGGCCTTGAACGCGGTCCCCGGCGGCGGATAGGCCCCTGGCGTGCCGGCGGGCACCAGCGTGCCGTCGGCAGCGATGTAATTGCCCGCACGCGCCGGATCGGGGACGGGAATCTCGCAATTCATCACCGACGCGCTGGTCTGCGCGAGCGCAGGACGGATCGAGACGATCGCCGACGCCCCGGCCGCGCCGAGCATCAATGCGCGACGGCTGGGGGCGGCAGGTCCGGTAGGTTGATCGGCCATGATGCCTTGTCATGCGCCCGCGCGGCTTTCGCAATCGTAAATCCGTGCCTAGAACGGGACATATGCATGCCTTTCTCGGGGTCCGGACAGCGCTCGCACTCGTCGTCGCGGCAATCGCCGCGGCGGCGAGCCTGTTGCTCAACGGGGATGCGCAGGCGAGCCTCGTCGTTCTGGTCTGCGCCGCGGCGGCGGTGCTGATCGCGGCAAGCGGGGGCGACGCCCCGCCGCCGCCCTCCTCGCTCCTCGCCGCGCCGTCGGACAGCGAGCCGGCGATCGCCGACGTGATCGAGGCGATCGGCGAACCGCTGCTGGTGATCGCCGACCACCGGGTCGAGGCGGCCAATCAGGGCGCGCGCGAATTGCTCGGCGGGCATGTGTTGGGTGAGGACGTCCGCGTCGCGATCCGCCACCCCGCCGCCGCCGAGCGGCTGATGCGCCCCGACGACAATGCCCCCGGCGCGCCGATCCATCTGGTAGGCCTCGGCACGCGCGAGCAGCGCTGGGAGATGCGGGTGCGCACGCTTCACGACGGCCGCCGCGTGGTACATCTGATCGATCGTACCGGCAATTACGCCGCAGAACGGATGCGCGTCGACTTCGTCGCCAATGCCAGCCACGAATTGCGCACTCCGCTCGCGTCGTTGCTCGGCTATGTCGAGACTTTACGCGAAGATGCCGGCGACGATCCGGGCACGCGCGCGCGCTTCCTCAAGATCGTGTTCGGCGAGGCGCAGCGGATGCAGCAGCTGATCGAGGACCTGATTTCGCTGAGTCGAATCGAGGCCGAGAAATATCGCGCACCCGACAAGGCCGTGAATCTCGCCGAACTGATCGGGCAGGTCACCAACGAACTCTCGGGCAGCCCGCGCGCCGCCGATCTGGTCACCCAGATCGCCGATGTGGCGCCGGTGGCGGGCGATCCGACCCAGCTCAGCCAGTTGCTCCACAACGTCATCGGCAATGCGATGAAATATGGCCGCGAGGGCACCCCGGTGACGATCGCGCTCCAGCCGGAAGGCGAGGCGATGGTGCGGCTGAGCGTCGCCGACGAAGGCGAAGGCATCCCGGCGCAGCATATCCCGCGGCTGACCGAACGCTTCTACCGCGTCGATTCGGGACGCAGCCGCTCTCTGGGCGGGACCGGCCTCGGCCTCGCCATCGTCAAGCATATCGTCGAGCGCCATCGGGGCCGGCTCGACATCGCCAGCACCGTCGGCAAGGGCACCAATGTGACCATGGTCCTGCCGGTTCGGCGAGTGTCATAAAGACGTAACCGGACTGAAAGACACGCGGCGTGCGTGCCAACGAGCACGACTCGGGGCATTGCGGGAGTTCGCGACATTTTCGGCAGGTTCGGCCTGATTGCAGCGGCGGCGCTCACCCTCGCCGGCTGCGACAGCAACACGGCGCGAGAGATCCGCGTCGTGGGCTCGTCGACGGTCTATCCGTTCACCACCGCCGTTGCCGAGACCTTCGTCAACCAGGGCGGCGGGCGCAAGGCGCCGGTGGTCGAATCGATCGGCACCGGCGCGGGGCTCAAGCGCTTCTGCGAAGGCATCGGCTGGGAATTCCCGGACATTGCCAATGCCAGCCGCCGCATCAAGAAGTCCGAATACGAACTCTGCCAGGCCAATGGCGTCGGCGAGATCATCGAAGTCCAGATCGGCGTCGACGGCGTGGCGTTGGCCGAGGCGAACAACGGGCCCAAGCTCATGCTCAGCAAGCAGGACGTCTATCGCGCCCTCGCCGCCAATCCGCTGGGCAAGCCCAACACCGCGCGGACGTGGCGCGACGTCAACCCTTCGCTCCCCGCTTTGCCGATCCAGGTGATGGGCCCGCCCGCGACGAGCGGCACCCGCGACGCACTGGTCGAGCTCGTGCTCGAGCCGGGCTGCGCGAAGGCGGATCCGGAGGCCAAGGCGCTCAAGGCCGCCAGGGACACCGCGCCCTATGACAGCCGCTGCAAACGCATCCGCGACGACGGGCCCTATATCGACAAGGGCGAGAACGACAATCTGATCGTCCAGGGGCTCGCCGCCAATCCCAATGCGCTCGGCGTGTTCGGCTATTCGTATCTCGAGGAGAATATCGACCGGCTCCACGGCGTGCCGATCGACGGTGTCGCCCCGACCTATGCCAGTATCGCCGACGGGACCTATCCCGGCGCGCGGCCGCTGTACCTCTATGTGAAGAAGCGCCATCTGCGCGCGGTGCCGGGGCTCGCCGATTTTCTCGCGCTCTATGCGTCGATGTGGAACCCGAAGGGCAAGCTCACCCAGCGCGGGCTGATCGCCGCGCCCGATGCGCTCCGCGCGCGCTCGGCGCAGATCGTCGCGCAGCGCACCGCGCTCGATCCCGCAGGCCTGCACTGATGAATGCTTTTGCGCTTCTTTTCCTGATCGCCGGGCTCGGCCTGATCGGCTGGCTGAGTGCCCGCGCGCGCGCCACCCGGTTCGACCGCGGCGGCGCCAAGCGGCTCCATTCGCTGCCCGGTCAGCACGGCATGTACGTCGCGATGTGGACGGTGTTGCCCGCCTTGCTGTTCGTTGCATTGTGGAGTGCCGTCAGCCCCGGCCTCGTCAAGGAAGCGGTGCTCGCCCACCCCGCGGCGGCCCAGCTTCCCCAGTTCGCGTTCGAACGCGACGCACTGCTCGCCGAGGCCAAGCGCGTCGCCAGTGAAGACGATGCCACCGCGTTCGATCAGGTCGCCGGACAGCTTGCCGCGCCCACCCGCGCCGCCCAGTCGCGCTATGGTTGGATGGGCACCGGGGTCGCGATCCTGCTCGCCTTTGCGGGCGCCGCATTCGCGCTCACCCGCGTGCGCGCCCAATTCAAGGCCCGCAGCCAGGTCGAGCGCGGGATGATGGTGCTGCTGCTGGTCGCTTCGCTGATCGCGATCCTGACCACTCTGGGCATCTTCCTGTCGCTGCTGTGGGAATCGCTGCGGTTCTTCCAGCAGGTCCCGATCACCGACTTCCTGTTCGGCACCCACTGGAGCCCGCAGGTCATCGATGCTGCCGATCCGGGCAAGTCGCTGGGCGCGGTGCCCTTGTTCTGGGGCACCTTCTTCATCGGCGCGGTGATCGCGATGGTCGTCGCGATCCCGTTCGGGCTGATGAGCGCGATCTATCTCACCCAATATGCCGCGCCGCGCGTGCGCCGCTGGATGAAGCCGATCCTCGAGATGCTCGCCGGCGTGCCGACCGTGGTCTATGGCTATTTCGCCGCGCTGACCGTGGCGCCGGCAGTGCGCGATCTCGCAGTCTCGTTCGGCTATACCTACGCGTCGTCGGAAAGCGCGCTCGCCGCGGGCCTCGTGATGGGAGTGATGATCATCCCGTTCGTCTCGTCGATGGCGGACGATTCGATCGCCGCGGTGCCGACCGCGATGCGCGACGGCAGCCTGGCGATGGGCGCGACGACCAGCGAGACCATCTCCAAGGTGCTGATCCCCGCCGCCTTGCCCGGCGTCGTCGCCGGCGTGCTGCTCGCGGTCAGCCGCGCGATCGGCGAGACGATGATCGTGGTGATGGCCGCGAGCGGCGCCGCCAACATCACGCTCAATCCGTTCGAGAGCGCGACTACCGTCACCAAGCAGATCGTCGACCTGCTCACCGGCGAATCGGAATTCGACAGCCCCAAGACCTTGGCGGCGTTCGCGCTGGGGCTCACCTTGTTCGTGATCACCCTGCTGCTCAACATCGTCGCGCTCCGCGTGGTGAAGAAATATCGGGAAGCCTATGAATAGCGCCTCGCCCGTCGCGCGCGCACCGACCGACTGGAACGCGCCGGCGATGCAGAAGCGCATCCGCCGGCGCTATGCCCGCGAGCGGCGCTTCCGCTTCTTCGGCCTCGCGGCGGTGACCCTGTCGGCGGCGTTCCTCGCGTTCCTGCTGATCACCATGGTCGCCAATGGCTGGCGCGGCTTCACCCGCACCGACGTGGCGCTGCCGATCGACTTCCCGGCTTCGGGAATGGTGGTCGAACGCGCGCAGCTCGCCACGCCGGGCGCCGATCTTGCGCTGGCAGGCGCCGGGCTGGAGAACACGGTCAAAGGCGCCGCGGCGACCGCGTTCGGCACGGGTGGCGAGGAATTCGTCTCCGAGAACGCCTGGCTGCGCGTGCGCGAGGCGATCAAGGCCGACCCGACGATCCTCGATCGCAAGGTCGTCATCGACGTTCCCGCCTCGACCGAGATCGATCAGGCGGTGCGCGGCGACGGCAATGCCGAGGCCAAGGCGGCGACGGCGAAGCTGCAGCAGGCAGGCGTGCTCTCGCGCCACTTCAATACAGACTTCCTGCACGAATCCGATTCCACCGATCCGGTCGCGGTCGGGATCTGGGGCGCGCTCAAGGGCTCGCTGCTGACGATGCTGGTGACCTTCCTGATCGCCTTCCCGGTCGGCGTGCTCTCGGCGATCTATCTCGAGGAATATGCCCCGCGGAACCGCTGGACCGACCTGATCGAGGTTTCGATCAACAATCTCGCGGCGGTCCCCTCGATCATCTTCGGCCTGCTCGGCCTCGCGGTGTTCCTCGGCAGCTGGAGCCTGTTCGGCTATCAATTCGGCCCTCTCCTTCCCCGCTCGGCGGCGATCGTCGGCGGATTGACGCTCGCCTTGATGATCATGCCGGTGATCGTCATCGCCAGCCGCAACGCGATCAAGGCGGTGCCCCCGTCGATCCGCGACGCGGCGCTCGGCATCGGCGCGAGCCCGATTCAGGTGGTGTTTCACCACGTATTGCCGCTGGCGATGCCGGGCATCCTGACCGGCACGATCATCGGCATGGCGCGCGCGCTGGGCGAGACCGCCCCGCTGCTGCTGATCGGCATGCGCGCGTTCATCGTGACCCCGCCGGGCGGCTTCACCGATCCCGCGACCGTGCTGCCCGTCCAGATCTTCCTGTGGTCCGACGAAGTCAGCCGCGGCTTCGTCGAGAAGACCAGCGCCGCGATCATCGTGCTGCTGGTGTTCCTGCTCGCCATGAACGGGCTGGCCATCTATCTTCGCAACAAATTCGAGACCCGCTGGTGATGACCGACGTTCCTTCAAAGATGTCCGCCCGCGGCGTCAGCGTCTTCTATGGCGACAAGCAGGCCGTGAAGGACGTGTCGATCGACATCGACATGGACAAGGTCACGGCGTTCATCGGCCCGTCGGGCTGCGGCAAATCGACCTTTCTGCGCACGCTCAACCGGATGAACGACACGATCGCCAGTGCGCGGGTGACCGGAGACATCATGCTCGACGGCGAGAATATCTATTCCTCGGCGATGGACGTGGTGCAGCTCCGCGCCCGGGTCGGCATGGTGTTCCAGAAGCCCAACCCCTTCCCCAAATCGATCTACGAGAACGTGGCCTACGGCCCACGCATCCACGGTCTCGCGCCGTCCAGGCCCGATCTCGACGCAATCGTCGAGCGCTCGCTCAAGCGCGCGGGCCTGTGGGAGGAAGTGAAGGATCGGCTGAACGACAGCGGCACCGCGCTTTCCGGCGGCCAGCAGCAGCGGCTGTGCATCGCCCGCGCGATCGCCGTCGACCCCGAAGTGATCCTGATGGACGAGCCGGCTTCGGCGCTCGATCCGATCGCCACCGCCAAGATCGAGGAATTGATCCACGAATTGCGCGGCCGCTATGCGATCGCGATCGTCACCCACAACATGCAGCAGGCCGCGCGGGTCAGCCAGCGCACCGCCTTCTTCCACCTCGGCACGCTGGTGGAATATGGCGAGACCGACCAGATCTTCACGACGCCGCGCGAAGAGCGCACCAAGGACTATATCACCGGAAGGTACGGCTAATGGGGACGGGCCAGGAACATACCGTCAAGGCGTTCGACCAGGACATCAAGCAGCTCCGCGCGCTGATCAGCCAGATGGGCGGACTCGCCGAAGAGGCGATCCACGACGCGATGAAGGCGCTCCAGCGCGGCGACACCGCGCTCGCCGATCAGGTGCGCGGCAAGGACAAGGCGATCGACGCGATCGAGTCCGAGGTCGAGAAGCTCGTCGTCCGGCTGATCGCGCTGCGCGCGCCGATGGCCGACGATCTGCGCGAAGTGATCGCCGCGCTCAAGATTGCCGCGGTGATCGAGCGGATCGGCGACTACGCCAAGAACGTCGCCAAGCGCGTGCCCTTGATTCACACCGAGGGCGAGGAACGGATCGAGGCGCTGTCGCTGCTGCCGGCAATGGCGCGGATGGCGAGCGACATGGTCCACGACGTGCTCGACGCCTTCGCCTCGCGCGATGCCGCAGTCGCCGCCGAGATCTGCGCGCGCGACACCGCGCTCGACGATTTCTACGATTCGATCTTCCGCACGCTGGTGACCTTCATGGTCGAGAATCCGCGCACGGTGAGCCAGGTTGCGCATCTGTTGTTCGTCGCCAAGAATATCGAGCGGATCGGCGATCATGCGACCAACGTCGCCGAGATGGTGTATTTCGCCGCAACCGGCCGCTATCTGGCCGACGAAGCGGCAACGGCTTGAGGACGCGTACATGGCCCGGGTGAAGATGCTTCTCGTCGAGGACGACGCCGCGATCGCCGAACTGGTGACGTGGCATTTCAAGCGCGAGGATTACGAGGTCAAGCACACGCCGGACGGCGAGGAAGCCTTGCTGCTCGCCAAGGAAGCGACTCCCGACATCGTCTTGCTCGACTGGATGGTCGAAGGGCTGTCGGGGATCGAGGTGTGCCGGCGGCTGCGCCGCATGCCCGAGACCGCCAATATCCCGATCATCATGCTCACTGCGCGCGGCGAGGAAGAGGATCGCGTCCGCGGGCTCGAGACCGGGGCAGACGATTATGTCACCAAGCCGTTCAGCCCCCGCGAGCTGGTCGCGCGGGTGGGCGCAGTGCTCCGGCGGGTGCGCCCGGCGCTGGCCGGCGAGGCTTTGAGCTATTCGGACATCGAAATGGACACAGTCGGCCACAAGGTGCGCCGCGGCGGCGAAGTGGTGTCGCTGGGGCCGACCGAATTCCGCCTGCTCAAGCATTTCCTCGAGCATCCGGGCTGGGTTTTCTCGCGCGAGCGGCTGCTCGACGCGGTATGGGGGCACGATTCCGACATCGAATCGCGGACGGTGGACGTGCACATCCGGCGGCTCCGCAAGGCGATCAACAATGGCGATCGCCCCGACATCATCCGCACCGTTCGTTCGGCAGGCTATGCCCTGGACACGGGGAACTGAGGACCCAACCGGCTTTTTCCTGCGTTGGTTCACCGGACGCGCTTGCTGCGTCCGAGGACAAATTCAGGAGAAGCTTGGATGAAGCTTATCGCATTGGCGGCCGCTCTCGCCGCAGTCGGCGGCGTGGCCGTCGCCCAGGAAACGCCTCAGACGCCGCCGGCGACGCAATCGCCGGCGACCACTACGCCCGACGCCAACACCCCGCCAGCCGATCCGAACACCGGCACCACCGGTTCGGGCACGACGACGATGCCCGACGCCGCGGCTGCGCCCGATGCAGCGGCTCCTGCCGCCGATGCTGCGGCACCTGCGGCAGCACCTGCTCCAGAGCCTGCAGCGCCGCCGCCTGCCGCAACCGCGGCACCCGCGCCGATGACCGCGGCGCCCGCCCCGGCCGCGCAAAGCGAGTATCCGCCTTGCTCGAAGACGGTAAAGGATCAGTGCCGCCAGCGCGGCGGCCGCTGAGGCTGGAATAATGGCTGAGAGGCGCTCCCCGACAAGGGGGGCGCCTTCGAGCATGTGCGGCTGACACGCGCCGATCCGCGTGCCACTAAGCGCTCGCAGTTCAGGGAGCGCTTCGATGACCATAAGTTTCGACAATCGCGTCGCCATCGTCACCGGCGCGGGCGGCGGGCTCGGCCGCGTCTACGCGCTCGAGCTGGCGCGACGCGGGGCGAAGGTCGTGGTCAACGATCTCGGCGGCGCCCGCGACGGCACCGGCCATTCGGACGCCGCGCTCGCGGTGGTCGAGGAGATCGAGGCCGCGGGCGGGGAGGCCTTCTCGAATGGCGGCAGCGTCACCGAATATGACCAGATGGTCGCCATGGTCGAGGCCGCGAAGGCGCGCTGGGGCCGGGTCGACATATTGATCAACAATGCCGGCGTGCTGCGCGATCGAAGCTTCGCCAAGATGGAGCCAGAGGATTTTCGCTTCGTCGTCGACGTCCATCTCAACGGATCGGCGAACTGCACCAAGGCAGTGTGGGAGACGATGCGCGCGCAGAATTACGGGCGCATCCTGATGACGGCGTCGTCGACCGGACTGTTCGGCAATTTCGGCCAGGCGAATTACGGCGCGGCCAAGCTCGGGCTGGCGGGACTCGCCAAGACCCTGCATCTCGAAGGCGCGAAATACGGAATCAAGGTCAACACGATCGCCCCGGTTGCAGGGACGCGGATGACCGAGGACATTTTCCCCGAAGCGGCGTTCAAGGCCTTCGCGCCCGAGAATGTCGCGCCCGCGGCCTTGTTTCTCGTCTCCGAGGATGCGCCGACCAACATGATCATCGGCGCCGGCGCGGGCGTGGTGCAGGCTGCCTATGTGACGCTCACCCCCGGTGCGAAGCTGGCCGAACCGACGCCTGAGAGCGTAGCGGCGCAATGGGCCGAAATCATCGACCGCAAAGGCGAGATCGTCCCCAGTTCGGGCGCCGAGCAGACCATGTCGATCATGGCCAGGCTGCAATAGCGTAGCACCGTATTGTTTCACTAATACACTTGTGCTAGACCGTCCTCACAACAGGAGGATGGCCCATGTACAGCGAAAGCGACCTGGCGGGCGCGGTGGAGGCGGGAGTGATCTCGCCCGAAGCCGCGGCCGCCCTGAGAAACCATGTCGCGGCGGGACGATCGACCCCCGCCGTCGACGAAGAAAGTTTCCGGCTGCTGACCGGTTTCAACGACATCTTCGTCGGGATCGCCGCGATCCTGATCCTCGTCGCAGTCGGCTGGATCGGCTTCTATATCGGCGGCAAGATCATGAATCTCGACGCCAATGAAGGGCCGCGCCAGGTGGGCGTCGCGGTGGCGTTCGGCGGTTTCGCGGTGTCGATCACCAGTTGGCTGCTCGCCGAATATTTCACCAGACAGCGCCGCATGGCGCTCCCCAGCATCCTGCTGCTGCTCGGCTTCGCGGGCGGCATCTTCGCCGGATTCGGCGCGATCTGGGGCGCCAATGCGCCGTGGCTGTCCGAGCAGTTCGGCCTGACCACCGAGCTCCAGCATCGCCAGCTCGCCGGGGTAATCGGCGTGATCACCGGGATCGTCACCGCCGCGGCGACCTGGCTCCACTGGCGGCGCTTCATGGTGCCGGTCACCGTCGCCGTGGGGGCGCTGGCGCTGGTCGCGGTCGCCGTCGGCGCGATCACGGCGTTCGTCCCCGCTTCGAAGGACGCGCTCAACCCGATGCTGCTGATCGCCGGGGTGCTCGTCTTTGTCTTCGCGATGCGCTGGGACATGTCGGATCGCGAACGCCGCACCCGCCGCTCGGACGTTGCCTTCTGGCTCCACCTCGCCGCGGCGCCGCTGATCGCGCATCCGGTATTCCACATGCTCGGCGTATTCGACGGCGAGATCGGTGCGCCGATGGCCGGGGTGGTGCTCGCGCTCTACGTGGTCTTCGCCGCAGTGGCGCTGGCCGTCGACCGCCGGGCATTGCTCGTCTCCAGCCTCGTCTATGTGCTGTGGGCGATGTACGCGCTGTTCGAACAGAGCGGCGCGGTCGAACTGGCCGCAGCGCTGACCGCGCTGGTGATCGGATCGGCTTTGCTCACGCTTTCCGCTTTCTGGCAGCCGATGCGACGTCGGGTGGTCGGCCTGCTCGGCAAAGATCTGGAGGAGCGCCTGCCGCCGACCCAGCTCGCGCTGGCCTGAAACCAGAGCGCGCCGTCGGGAAAGGGCCCGGGCACTGCCCGGGCCCTTTTGCTATCTGCGGCAGCCAACGCGAAGCTTGGCGAAGATCCGCTTTCCACTTGTTCAGTGCGCTTTTTTGCGGACGGGCAACTTCCGGGGCAATAGCGAGGCTGGACTGGAGAAAATGATGACGAATCCGTCGAAAGCATGGGATGGCGACCAGGTCCGGAAATGGCTGGAGCGCCGCTTCGAGGCCTCGCGGCTGGACCAGGCGGCAGCGGACCGGCGCGGCTATGAAGCGCAGGACGAGTATGACAAGGCCGCTGCCGAGGAATGGGTTTGCCGCGCGCTGAAGGCACCCGATTGCACGAACGACCAGGCCGCGCTCGCCAGACGCCTGAAGGACCTGATCGGCCAGGACGAATATTCGGTCGCAGGCATCAATGACGATGCGCGGTTCGAACGGCATGTTCGCGCTCATCTCAGAAAACTGGCCAAGATGACCAAAGCCAATACGGGATTCGAGAAGACGTTGCGCTATCAGTAAATCAGCGGATGCCGCATCGGCATGATCAGATCGCCGCTACCGCCTCACTTGTTACAATATCTCATAATATGATACTGAAATATTCAGACGTCGGTAATATCGTTCGGTTGCCGTGCGGGCCGCCAGCGAGAAGGGAGCCGGTATGCCGGATGCCACACAGCCCGAGTTCCTTTCGCCGGTCTATTATCCGACCGGCAGCTCCGGAACGAGTCCGACGGAAAACGTGGCAGGCGGCGACTTCGACAATGACGGCGATATCGACCTTCTCGCGGCGACTTACGATAGCGGCTCTCACAACGGCTTCGTCGCTTTGCTCGAGAACACCGGAAACGGGAGCTTTACAGCACCGGCCAAGATGAGCGGCGACTGGCAGGCTGGCCCGAACATCCTGGTTGCCGACTTGAATGGGGATGGCAACCTGGACTGCTTCGTGGTGAAGCCCGTTTTCAACGGGCCAGAGCCCTCGGCGTCCCTGAGCGATTTTTATCTCTATTACGGCGACGGCGCTGGTGGCTTCGCATTCCGTCGTAACACCAATACGCCGGGTGTGATCGCCGCAACGATTCTAAAGGACGTGAATGGCGATGGCCGGCTCGACCTGATCACAACGAGGCGCATCTGGAGCGATCCCGCCACATCGCAGCCCTTGTTTGCGGTAGAGCTGGGGCAGGCGGATGGGGAATTCGGTAACGCGCGAACCAAGGTCCTGCCGGCTGGCGGGAACGGAATCGCGAGCGGCCACCTGAACGACGACGCTTTCATGGACCTCGTGGTGACGACGGCATCGGGATATTCGTTGCTGCTCGGCAACGGCGACGGGACGTTCGCGGAAACCAACGTCGCCGTCGCGGGGGGCACCACCAGTCCCGCTGTCGCCGATTTCAACGGCGACGGCATCGATGACCTGGCGATCGGCGTGCCGGCGGCGGCTCAATTTAGCATCCTGAGGGGAAACGGCAGTGGCGGCTTCGCGCCGGCAGGGTCTCTCGCTACCCGCGGTACGCCGCGCGAGATTGCAGTGCAGGACCTGAATGGCGACGGGATCGTCGACATAGTGACCAAGAGCGGCAGCGGCCAGGTGTCCTATTTCATCAACGATGGCGAAGCCGCCTCTCAGCCGCGAGTCGATCTCCTGACTGGCTTCGTATCCGGCCTCGCAGTTCTCGATCTGAACGGCGACGGCGCGCTCGACATCGCCAGCCCGGGAGGCTCGCCCACCGGGCTGCTCGTCGCGCTCCAGCGCAATCTGGACAACCGCCCGTTCACGCCCGACGATTTCGACGGCGACGGCAAGTCCGACATCCTGTGGCGGCACGATGACGGCCGCTCGCACATCTGGGAGATGAACGGGACGACGCAGGTCGGCGGCGGCAACACCAGCGCGCAATTGTCTTCGGACTGGACGATCCAGGGCACCGGCGACTTCGACGGCGACGGCAAGACCGATCTGCTGTGGCGCAGCGCCGCGGGCGAGAGCCGGGTGTGGACGCTCGACGGCACGACGGTCCTGTCGCAGGCGGCGACCAATTCGCAGGCGCCGACCGCGTGGAAGGTGCAGGACGTCGCCGACTTCAACGGCGACGGCAAGGCCGACATCCTGTGGCGGCACGACAGCGGCACGACCAATATCTGGCTGATGGACGGCGGCACCCAGAT
>NZ_JAVAMA010000008.1 GCF_030730875.1 Sphingomonas sp. DG1-23 | reverse complement strand
CGCGATGCTGCCGATCAACCGCCGCGCGCGGCCCAGCTGGCGCGGATCGAGCAGAATGCCGAGCAACGCAAAGCTGGGCAGCGCGAGGGCACGGAACAGATCGGGCAAGGGCGGGATCAGCAGATAAGGCAGCCGATCGCCCGATAAAGCGGTGCCGACCATTTGGGCTAGCCCGATCAGCGGGATGGCGGCGGCGAGCAGCGCAGCGACATAAGGCAGGGCAGGCAGCACGAACAAGGCCGGCGCGCGGGCGACGCGCGCCCAGCCGGCAAGGCCGAGCACCACCAATGCGAGCGGCAGGCCGAGCCAGACGCCGGGGAGGAACTGAGCGAGGCCGAGCGCAACGAGGAGGCCGGTGACAAGGCTGGAAGCGACCAGAGCGGGATCGTTCGCGTCGCTCTTGAGCCGCCACGCCAGCTGCGCGCAAAACCCTGCGGCGAGTAGTTCGATCGCGCCCCAGGCTGCCGGCGCGAGCAATGAGGGTGCACACGCGTGCGCGACGAGCAGCGGCCCGGCGGAGCCACCGAGCGCGAGCGCCGCCCAGCCGCGGCTTCGGCCTGCGAACAATTGGCCAGGGACGGCGAACAACAAGGCAGCGGCCAAGGCGGCGAGCGGCGTCGTGTTGCGCTCCGGCTGGATCAGCGCAAGCGCTTCGAACACCAGCAGGAAGCCCAGCGCGGCCAGCGCAGCGGGGAGATAGATCGCGTTGCGCCATGCCAGGAACAGCGAAGCGGCAGCCAGGACGAGATAGAAGCTCCACGCCTGCGCGCCGAAGTCGAGCGACGGCGCGAGCGCGAGCAGCTGGACGAAGCCAGCGACGAGCGGGGCGAGCCGCAGCCAGCGATTATGCGTGCCGGTGGCCGGCAGCGCCGCGCTGGCACAGACCGCCAGCAGCATGGCGAAGGCACCGACCGCCGACAGATCCTGGCTGCGTCCCGGCAGCGCCGCGATCAGGAAGTTGATCCAGCCGAACCCGGCAATGCTGGCGGCGAGCGCGAGCCAGCCCCAGCCGCGATGAATCGCCAGTCCGAACAAGGCCGCAATGAACAATGCGAGATAGACGAGCAGCGGCCCGATGCCCGCCGCATCGAACCCGGCCACCAACGGCGCGATGAAGCCGCCGATCAGCGCCATCACCGCGGTCGGCGGGCCGTGGCGCAACGCCAGTCCCATCGCCGCCGCAGTGACGATCACTACCGCGACAAAAGCCGTGAGCGGCGAAATCAAATGATAGAGCGCCGCCGCCATATAGAGCGTACCGTAAAGGCTGGCCACGCCGGCGCCGGCGAGCACCTGCGCGACGCGCGGATCCTCGGCCGTGGCGGGAAAGCGCCGCGCGGCCTCGCTCGCGGCGATCAGCGCGGCCCCGAACAAGGCCGCGAGCAGCGTGCGTACCGCCGGGCCGAGCAAGCCGCTCTCGATCGAATAGCGCACGAGGAAGAACCCGGCGAGGACCAGCGCCGCACCGCCGATCCAGATCGGCAGCCGGCCACCGATCAGCGATTCGAGGTTGAGTGGCGGCGGAGCGCTCCGCGTGGCGGGCGTCGGCCCGCGGACCGCCTTTGGCGTCGGAGGTTGCTCGTCTGCAATGACTTGTTCGGTCGCGCGCTCGACCTCGCGCTCGGGCGGGGCCACGGGTTCGGACGTTACGCCGGCGACGGAAGGCGCGGGCGCTGCGACAAAACGGGACGCGCGCTCCTCCAGCCCTGCGACGAGTGACTCGACGCGACGCAACTCCTGTTCCACAACGGCGAGGCGACGCAGGACCACGAAGAAGGCCGCGCCGACACCAAGGGCAAGCAAGAGCGTGAATGCGTTCACTGGCTTCTCCTTGGCACAGCGGATTCGCGCTGTCGTGGCAAACACGGTGTTCCAAGGGTCCGGAGTGCCAGGTTTTGCGGCATGATGGAGGGGAATATCCGATGATCGTGTTTGGTTCGACGCTGTCGCCTTATGTGCGCAAATGCATGGTGTTCGGGGCGGAAAAAGGGCTGGACCTGGAACTGCAGCCTGCGGGCATGGGCCGCGGCGGCCCGGATTTTCAGGCCGCCAGCCCCTTCGGCAAGATGCCCGGCTTCAAGGATGAGGATTTCCTGATCTCGGATTCGTCCGCGATCGTCGCCTATCTCGAGGCCAAATATCCCGAGCCCAATCTGATCCCGCTCGAGCCCCGCGCGCGCGCGCGGACGATCTGGTATGACGAGATGGCCGACACGATGATGATGGCCGCGGGTGCTGCGATCTTCGGCAATCGCTTCGTGCGGCCGCGCGTGCTCAAGCAGGAATGTGATCATGAGGCCGCGGACCTCGCCGAGCGCGACTTGCTGCCGCCGCTCTGCGACTATCTTGAGAACGTCATACCGGCGAGCGGCTTTCTCGTCGAGGATCGGCTGACGCTCGCGGATATAGCGGTGGCTAGCCCCTTCGCGACGCTGGGCTGCATCGGCGTGGCGGCCAACGCCGCGCGCCATCCGCGCACCGCCGCTTATGTCGAGGCGATGCTGGCGCGCCCGAGCTTCGCGTCGATCCTCGCCAAGGATCAGGCGGTGGTGACGGCGATGGGCGGACCGGTGACTGCGCAGCAGGCAGCCTGAGGCGAGTAGCCAAGCCGGATGTCCCGTCCTAGATGGGCGGCATGCGGTTCGCCTTTACCAAATGTCATGGCTCGGGGAACGACTTTCCCCTGATCGACGCGCGCGCGATCAAACTGGACGATCGGGATTGGGCGCGGGTGGCGCGCGCGCTTGCCGATCGCAACGGGCCCGTCGGCGGCGACGGACTGTTGCTGCTCGTCGCCGGCGACGACGAACACGCCTTCGGGATGCGGATGTTCAATTCGGACGGATCCGAAGCCGAGACTTGCCTCAACGGATTGCGCTGTGTCGCACGCGCCGGTTTCGAGGCGCTCGGCATGGATGCGGCACGGGTCAAGCTCAAGACCAGTTCGGCCCAGGTCGCGCGCGAGGCGACGCTTGCGCCGGGAGTCGTGACGATCCGCACTATCGTCGGGCCTGCCTCGACCGAGTTGGCCGACATCGGCCTCAAGGGGGCGCTGTCCGAACTGCCGAGCGACCGCGGCTTCACTGCGGTGGCAATGCCCAATCCGCATCTCGTGGCGTTCGTCGATGCCGTGGACGAAGCCGAGTTGGTGGCGCTGGGCGAATATTGCGAGGCGGGACCGGCGCTGATTCCCGGCCGGGCGAACGTCTCGTTCGTCGAGTTGCGCGGGGGCGACCTGTTCGTGCGCACCTTCGAGCGCGGCGTCGGGCTCACCGACAGCTGCGGCAGCGCGATGGCGGCATCGGTGCTGTCCGCCGGGCTCACCGGACGCGTACCGCTGGGCACCGTGGTGCGCGTGTTCAATAAAGGCGGGCTGGTCCGCGGGCGGGCGGGCGCCGACCGGATCGTAACGATCAGCGGCAACGCCACGTTCCTCTACGACGCCGACATCGAGATCGACCTCGCCACAGGAAGGATCGAAGCCCCGGCGATTAATGCTCTACGCGAGGACGAGGCCGGCGCCTGGAACGCGGCCGTGGCGGCACTCGGCTGAACTCGTCTCGCAGGGACGCGTAATTTACCCGGCGACGCGCGTCGATCTTGCCGGGCGAGCCGTTCGCATATTGATCTGCGGCATGGCATCCAGGCAATGGCGGGTTCCGCGGGCGCGCCGTACGAGAGCACTACACTGTGGCGGGCAACCGTCATTTGCGCCGCCGGCGCGATGAAATTCAGCGCTTGGCCACCTCGACCGGCTCTTCCGGCTCGCCGACGACCGCCGCTATCTGCGCTGGACTGATCGGGCGCGTGAACGCCACGCCAAAACGCTGGCCCGCGCTCCATTGAACACGGGCTGTCCCCAGCCGAATACCACATGCCAGACGCACCTGCTCTCCGACCATCGGCACGCTTTCGGCGTAAAGCAGCGCACCGCCCCTCGAGATGTTGAGCATATGGACCCGCCTGGGCTCACCCGAACCGCACCGCATCTCCCCGGCTTGAAAGACCTTGATGCGCGGCGCCGTGCGCATATGCGCGCCGTCCTTGTCGCTGGTACGCATATCGCCCCCGGAACATTGTACGATGGAATCGCACGGGTGAGTCGGCTGTTCCGCAACAATGAGGATTAGCGATGGCTTAGCCTTGTTTTTCCCGGGTCAGGCAAGGCGATAGTGATCGGCCAGCCGATCGAGCGCGATGCCGAGCACCAACTTGCCGGCACGGCTCGGCCAGCCCAGCGCCTTTTCGGCCGTCGCCAGCCCCTCTCCTGCACAGACCACCCGCCAAAGCACGTCCGAGAGCCCCTGCCCCACTGCCGCCACCGCGGCGTCGAAGCGCCGTTTGGCGGCGATCTGCGCCACCGTCGGGTCATCGGCTTGCGTCCCCCCGCCGGGCACGCGCGGGCTGGCGTCCCAGCGCATCGTTACGCTCGGCCCCAACAAGGCTCTTTCGTAATCGGCCCGCAGCCGCTCGCCCGCCTCGAATTGGCGCGCGTCGACAAGTCCCCGCGCGCGCAACCAGCCCAGCGGCGATTCGGCGAGATTGACGGTCACGCTTCGCTGGCCCCGTACCGCTTTACCGCACGGGCCGAAGCTATCGACCCTTCGCTCGACAAGTTCACGCATGATGATCTCCTTTTGTTCCGATTCGACTCACTTGCCATAGAGTCCCTTCTGTAGGAAAGAGAAAAACCAGATGGGTTAGGAGTCGTCGATGATCACTGCCATCCGCGAGGTTCGGCGCGCCAAGGGCCTCACGCTCGACGAAGTCGCGCAGCGCTGTGAGCCGCCTACTACGGCGCAGACGATCGGGCGCCTCGAAACGGGCACCCGCACGGTATCGGTCGGCTGGCTGAACCGTATCGCCGCCGCGCTCGGCGTCGACGCATCGGATCTGGTCCGCTTGCCCGATCGGCCGGAAATCGCCGTCGCGGCAATCCTCGACGGCAGCGGCGCGCAGGCGCCACGCCGTCCGGCTTCGGTGGTCCCGCCGCGTGCCGAGCCGGAGATGATCGCGGTGACCGTGGGTGGCGGGATCGGCGATTATCGCGCGGGCGACGAAATCTGGTGCAGTCGACTCGCTCCAGAGGCCTATGCCGGCGCGCTCAATCGCGATGTGCTCGTGCCTCGGCCTGCGGGGCGGTTCCTGTTCGGCCGCCTGATCGGGCGCGACGGCGACAAGCTGCATCTGCTGCCGCTCGGCGCCGGAGCCCGCCAGCAAGTGGTGAGCGACCCGCCCTGGATCGCCTGCGCCATGCGGCTGGTCCGGCCACTCTAGCCCCTTGCCGACCGCCGCGCAGAGGCGCAATCTGCGCGCAGAAAAGGGCAATGCAGGAGGGGACTGCGATGATAAGAAGCGCAATGGCGATCGCCGCCGTGCTGACGCTCGCCGCGCCGGCGATGGCCGAGGACTGGGATTTCATCCTCGTCAACAACACAGGCAAGACGATCAAGACGGTCGAAATATCGCCGGGCGGCGCCGGCACCTGGGTGGCGAACAAGATCGACACTGAACTCACCAAAGAGGCCAAATCGGTCAAGCCCAACGGCAAGATGACCGTTCATTTCGACAAAGGCAGCGGCTGCCGATACGATCTGAAGGCGACGTTCGACGACGGCACTTCGGCGGTATGGAGCGCGATCAACGTCTGCGACAACGCCTATGTGACGGTCAACTACGCCAACGGCACGCCGACCTTCAAGGCCAGTTGACGCGGTTCAGGCAAGGGATGGTGGGCGCTGACGGGCTCGAACCGCCGACCCTCTCGGTGTAAACGAGATGCTCTACCAACTGAGCTAAGCGCCCTTGCCTCCCGCGATGCCAAAAGCAGCGCGCGGGGGCAAGGCCCGGTTTCACACCAGCTGCAGTCCGGCGCGCTTTACGGCGCTCGCATAGCTTCGCATGCCCTCGAGCCCCTTGGCGCTCAACCCGATATAGGCCCGTCGTCGATCGGTCGGATCGGCCTGCCGCTCGAACAGCCCGGCCTCGTGCAAGGTCCCGATCCAGCGGAGCGCCGTGGTGGGCGGCACCGCTGCGGCGATGCACAGGCTCGATACCGACACCTGACGCCGTTCGAGCTGCGCCGCGAACAGATCGAGCAGCATGTCCCATGCAGGATCGGCGAACAGCTCGTCGGCGAAGAATTGCGCTCGCATCCGCCTCGCGCGGATCACCGCGCGAATCTCAGCTGCGCTGATCTCCACCGGCGGACCGGTGTCCGGTCCGCGATACCCGCTGCCCCGATCGCGCACGGATCGCGGCTCGGCATCCTCGCTGCGGGTCAGCCTTGCCAACGTCTCGGCGATCCGCGCCACTTCCTCGCTCAGGCGACGCAGGCGGACCGACTCGGCATCGCGGTTGACGTCGTCCATCACCGCGCGCGGGTGCCATTTGGCTCCGGCGATCGCACTGATTCGTTCGGCCCGAACGGGGTTGCAAAGGATCTGGCTGCGCGAGCCGAGCAATTGGGCGGCCGCCACGTCGATCTGCTCGGGGAGCACCGTCGCGACGATGCCGAGCGCGCGTTCGCGCGCTACCGTATCGACCCGCGCCAGCACGATTTCGAGCAGCGCCTCGGGCGCCGCCGCGGTCTCGACGAGGATCAGATCGAGGCCGTCGAAGTTGCCCGGATCGGCCGAGGCTTCGGCGAAGGATATCGGCTTGCGGCCTTTGCACCCCGCGAGATCCAGGGCTTCGAGCGCCTCCGCCGCAGCCTCGACGCTGTCCGCGACGACCAGCGCGACCGGCGCGGTGGTGGCATAGCCTTCGCCCGAGCTTTCGTGGAACATCGTCAATCTCGCCATCCTGCCTCAGGTTCGTCTTCTGTTCCGGAGATGCCGCATGGCCCTGGAACGGTTGAGTCCGATTTCCTCCGTTTTGGAGGTTATGAGGCGATCCGCACGGCAGGTTGGTCGATCAAGCGTCCGTTCCGGATCGAACGCGAGGCTATATCTGTAGAAATTCCCCCGTCGATCGAGAGTTAGTCGAGCGACTTAACGATTTCTTCCACCATCTTCTTGGCGTCAGCCAGAAGCATCATGGTATTGTCGCGATAAAACAGCTCATTGTCTACACCGGCATAACCGACTCCGCCCATCGAGCGCTTGATGAACAGCACCGTCTTGGCTTTTTCGACGTCGAGCACCGGCATGCCGTAGATCGGCGACGACTTGTCGGTCTTGGCGGCGGGGTTGGTCACATCGTTGGCGCCGATGACGAAGGCAACGTCGGTCTGGGCAAACTCGGAATTGATGTCCTCGAGCTCGAACACCTCGTCATAGGGCACGTTCGCCTCGGCGAGCAGCACATTCATGTGCCCGGGCATACGCCCCGCGACCGGGTGGATCGCATATTTCACACGAACGCCATGCTCTTTGAGCTTGTCGCCCATTTCCCTGAGCGCATGCTGCGCCTGCGCGACCGCCATGCCGTAGCCGGGGACGATGATGACCTGCTCGGCCTGGCTCATCAGGAAAGCGGCGTCCTCGGCGGAGCCGCGCTTCCACGGACGGTCGGTCGCCGCCGCGGCCGCACCGGCACCACTGTCGCCGCCGAACCCGCCCGCGATCACGCTGATGAAGCTACGGTTCATCGCACGGCACATGATATAGCTGAGGATCGCGCCCGAGCTGCCGACCAATGCGCCGGTGACGATCATCGCAGTGTTGTGGAGCGTGAACCCCATCGCCGCAGCTGCCCAGCCCGAATAGGAGTTGAGCATCGAGACGACGACCGGCATGTCGGCGCCGCCGATCGGCACGATCAACAGGAAGCCGATCACGAAGCTGAGCCCGGTGACGGTCCAGAACACCCAAGGCGACTGATCGGTGACGAAATAGGCGATCAGGCCGAGGATCCCGGCGAGCAGCCCCAGATTGATGACGTGACGGCCGGGCAGCAGGATCGGCTTGCCGCTCATATTGCCGTTCAACTTGAGGAAGGCGATCACCGATCCCGAGAAAGTGATCGCGCCGATCGCGACGCCGAGGCCCATCTCGACACGACTGACCTGATGAATGCTCACCCAGGGCTGCCCGATCATCGGGACGATCAGCTCGCCGATCCCGAACGCTTGCGGATTGAGGAAGGCCGCCGCGGCGACGAGCACTGCCGCCATGCCGACAAGGCTGTGGAACGCCGCGACCAGCTGGGGCATCGCCGTCATCGCGATCCGCCGCGCAGTGACGAAACCAATTGCACCGCCGATCGCGATTGCCGCGCCCAGCTCGATCGGGCTGGCGATCTCGTGCGTCACCAAGGTGGTGATCACCGCGATCGCCATGCCGATCATGCCGAGCCGGTTGCCGCGACGGCTGGTCGCGGGGCTCGAGAGTCCGCGCAGCGCGAGGATGAAGCAGACGCCCGCGACCAGATAAGCGAGCGCGACCCAGGGATTTACCGGAGCGGCTTCGTGCATCTCAGCGCTCCTTCTTCTTGTACATCGCGAGCATGCGCTCGGTCACCGCGAACCCGCCGAAAATGTTGACGCTGGCGAATGCGACCGCGACCAGCCCAAGCCATTTGGCGATCTCCGCCCCCGCCGCCATCGACGCGATCAGCGCGCCGACGATGATCACCGACGAGATCGCATTGGTCACCGCCATCAGCGGCGTGTGCAGCGCCGGGGTGACCGACCAGACGACATAATAGCCGACGAAACAGGCCAGCACGAAAATCGACAGGATCGAGATGAAGTCCATGGATTACTCCGGCGCGACAAAATCAAAGACAAAGCGATACTCGCGCAATTGGATAGAGGGCGTGACAACCCTCGCGCTTTTACAACTCTTATCGAAGGCCGCAGCGACCAAGATCCCGCGAACTGCAGACTCCGGCTCCTCCATCTTGAGGTCGCCCATATAACCTAGAATTTGTCCGAGTGCCTCTCGTTTGGCTATCCCCGCCTTGAGCTCGATCACCACCAGCGCGCCCGCCTGGTCGACAGCGAGAATGTCGATGAAGCCGGAATCCACTGCACGCTCTACGCCGTCATCGACGATGACGAGGCCTGGCTCGAGCTGTTCGATGGCACCGCGCAGGCTTTCCTGAAGATGCCGCTCCAGTTCGAACTGCCTTCCTTCCCGCTTTTCTCGTAACGCTTCACCGGCAAGTTCTATTGCCGCGTCGTTGGCCACCTCGCTCTCGCCGCCACTATCACGAAATTCTCTGTAGGTTCGGACACCCGTTTTGAAATTATTGAGGACGTTGTAAGGGTTTCCGTCGATGCGCAACTTGGTGGGATTGGGACGGCCAGCTTTCTCATCGCCCAGAGAATATTGCAATGCTTCGATTACGCCAGCCAATTGATCGGCATCATAGAGAGCGTCCAAGTCTCCATATGCTTCTTCGACGCGCTTGGCGTTAGAATACCGAAGATTGACACTGTTCTTCGAATATCGTGGCGTCATCCAAGACTTGAACGCCTCAACCTTCACCCGAGCAACCTCTCGTGCACCACCTTGCCGTCCTGCGTCAGGCGGATCGCATTGCCGATTTCCTCGTCGAGCACCGGCTTGCCGGCTTCCTTGTCCCAGAAGGCCGAGAGGAAGTTGAACAGGTTGCGCGCGAACAGCGCCGAGCTGTCCGCCGCCAGCCGCGACGGTACATTGCGATGGCCGACGATCTTGACGCCATGGATCGTCACCACTTCGCCCGCCACCGCGCCTTCGACATTGCCGCCCGCCTCGACCGCGAGATCGACGATGACGCTGCCCGGCTTCATGCTGGCGATCTGCGCGTCGCTGATCAGTCGCGGTGCCGGGCGCCCCGGGATCAGCGCGGTGGTGATGACGATGTCCTGCTTTGCGATGTGGCTCGAGACCAGTTCGGCCTGCGCAGCCTTATATTCGTCGGACATCTCGGTGGCGTAGCCTCCGGTGCCCTCGCCCTCGATGCCCTTCACATTCTCGACGAAGATCGGCTTGGCGCCTAGCGACTGGATCTGCTCCTTCGTCGCCGCGCGCACGTCGGTCGCCGAGACCTGCGCGCCCAGTCGCCGTGCGGTGGCGATCGCCTGCAAGCCGGCCACGCCGACGCCCATCACGAACACCTTGGCTGCCGAGACGGTACCCGCCGCGGTCATCATCATCGGAAAGGCACGGCCATATTCGGCAGCCGCATCGAGCACCGCCTTGTAACCGGCGAGGTTCGACTGTGAGGAGAGGATGTCCATCGATTGCGCGCGGGTGATGCGCGGCATGAACTCCATCGCCAATGCTTCGGCGCCTAGTTCTGCGTAACGATCGACTCGTCCACGCTCGGCGAAAGGGTTTAGCCCCGCAACGATCCACGCACCCTGTTTCAGACCAGGCAGCTGGTCGGGATCGGGTCCCTGGACGCCAAGCACGATATCTGCATCGGCGAGGGTCTCGGCGCGGCCGCCGAGCGTCGCGCCAGCATCGACATAGCCTTGGTCGGCAATCGACGCCGTCTCGCCTGCTCCGGCCTCGACCGCGACAGTGGCGCCCAGACCGATGAACTTCTTGACGGTCTCGGGAGTCGCGGAGACGCGCCGCTCGCCCGCGGCTGCCTCCTTGAGCACCGCGATCCTCACCTCAACTGGCGATCATGAAGACGACGAAGGCGCCCACGGCGGCCGACGCGATCGTTCCCCACAGCATGAGCTTGGTGAAGCCGCTATAGGTTTCGGCGTGCACCTGAACTTCGGTGCTGTTTTCGCCCGTATCGGCCATGCGTCTGAATCCCCTCTACGCCACTTTTGTCCGAACCTTAACCGCCGTGCCGCCCCGCCTCAACCCCGCCACTGCAAACATCCTCTGTGCCGAGGCTTAAGCGGGCCTTTACCGATGTAGATTATGGGATACGACCTGAATTGGGACAGTGGGGACACTACGGATGACGCGCAACGGGCAGCGCCTCCTGATGTTGATCGACGACGAGCCGGCCCAGCGCCGCCTCGTCGCGGCCATCGCCGCGCGCCGCGGCTGGCGTACGGTCTTCGCAGGCGATTTCGAGACGTCGATTGCGATGCTCGGCACGCCGGACGGCATGGCGCTCGATGCGATCATCCTCGATCACGCCGCGTCGGATGCCGACGCCGCCGCCTTGATCGGCGAATTGCGCGAGCGCCGGCCGCAGCTGCCGATCCTCGTGCTCACCGCCAACAGCTCGGCCGCCGCTGCCGTCAGCGCGATGCGCGCCGGCGCTACCGACTTCCTCGTCAAGCCGATCGCCTCCGAACGCCTGCTCGCCGCACTTGAGGTAGCGGCCGGGGGCTTGGCCGCGGGCGAGCTCCGCCCGCTCACCGAGAAGCTGTCGGTCAGCCTCGCTTTCGACGAGATCGTCGGCAGCGCCCCGCAATTCCGCGCCGCGCTGGCGATCGCCGCCAAGGCCGCTCGCGCCCGCGTTCCGGTGCTGATCGAGGGCGAGAGCGGAGTCGGCAAGGAAGTCGTCGCCGAGGCGATCCACGCCGCCTCTCCGCGAAGCCGCAAGCCGGCGATCGCGGTCAATTGCGGCGCGATCCCCGCCAATCTCGTCGAATCGGAGTTGTTCGGGCACGAGAAGGGCGCCTTCACCGGCGCGTTCGAGCGCAAGATCGGCCGCTTCCAGGACGCCGATGGCGGCACCCTGTTCCTCGACGAGGTCGGCGAGATGCCGCTCGACGCGCAGGTCAAACTGCTCCGCGTGCTCCAGACCGGCGAGATCCAGCCGCTCGGCGCGCGCCACCCTCGCGAAGTCGATGTCCGCGTGATCGCCGCGACCAACAAGAGCCTGCTCGCCGAAGTGGAAGCCGGCCGTTTCCGCGAAGACCTTTATTATCGTCTCAACGTGGTGCAGGTGACGATCCCGCCGCTGCGCGAGCGCGCCGGCGATATCCCCGCGCTCGCCCGCCACTTGCTCGCGCGGGTCGCCGAGCAGCCCGGCCTCCGGCCGCTCGGCATCACCGACGACGCGCTGGCAATGCTCGGCAGCTATGATTGGCCGGGCAATGTCCGCCAGCTCCAGAACGCCCTGTTCCGCGCCGCGGTGCTCTGCGAGGGCGACGGACTGACGCGCGCCGACTTCCCGCAAATCGCCCAGCTCGCCGCGGGCCGGCCAGCCGGCAGCGCGCCGCAGCAGCATGGTTCGGGCAATGCCGGCGTCACATTGTTCCGTCCAGACGGCAATCTGCGGGCGCTCGACGAGATCGAGGCCGACGTCATTCGCCTCGCGATCGGCCATTATCGCGGCCGGATGACCGAAGTCGCACGGCGCCTCGGGATCGGCCGCTCGACTCTCTATCGCAAGCTCGGCGAACTCGGCATCGATCAAAGCGCGGCCTAGCGCGAACGCCAGAGGCTGAGTTCAGGCTGGCGCTTGCGTGCGTCCGGCAGGGGCCGCTCGATTCCGACAGGACCCAGCAACCGGCCCGGGTCATAATCGCCGCGCGCGAGCGTGAAGACATGGCCCTCGCGCACCAGCACCGCGCGCGCCGCTCCGGCATCGACATGCGGCGCACCTGCGAGACCATCGGCCCAACGGTCGCTCGCCGCTTCGGGCGCGACGACCAGCAGCCGCAAGCTGCTGCCGGTCCGGTCGAGATAGTGGCGCGCCGCGACGCCCATCGCGTCGCCCTGCACCAGCAGCACCGCGTGGGGGTCGACGCGCGTCGCCGCGGCGATCGCCTGCGGCCAGGCTTCGGTCTCGCGCATCGGCAGCCAGCGCAGCAACGCCCCCGCCTCGAGCGCGAGCAACAGCCCGAGCAAAGCGATGCGGACCGGCATCGAAGCCACGCGCATCAACGCTATCGCGACTAAAACCACCATCGGCCCCGCCGCCCAGAACAGGGTGCGCGGCAGGAAGATCGGCAGCCTCTGGCTCAGCGCCCAGAGCAGCAGCGGCGCACCGATCGCGAGTATCGCGAGCAGCACCACCACCGCCCGTCGATCGCGCGCGGCGAACCACAGACATCCGCCGAGCCATAGCAGCGCCAGCACCGGCAACAGCGCGACGCTCTCGCCGGCGATATAAAGCGGCAGATAGACCAGGCCGGTCATCTCCAACGCCTCGGCCATGCCCGGCCGCGGGATCCAGCCGAAGGTCGAGGCGGATGCGCCGGCCTGACCAAGGCTGATCCACGCCCACCAACTCCACAGCAAACCGATCCCGAAATTGGCGGCCAGCCAGCGCAGCAGCGCGGCACGGTCCCGGCGGAGAAGCGCGAGCATTGCGAGGTTGGCAAGCGCGACGAACACCACCATCGTCGTATGCGCATAGAGCGCGACCAACGCAGCGATGGCATAACCCAGCAAGGGCGCGAGCCGCGAACGTTCGAGATACACCGCCATCGCGGCACAACCGAACAGCGCGGCCGTATGGGCGAGGATATAGCCGCGCACCTCTTGCGAGAAGTCGAGATGCGCCGCCGAAACCGTCAGCAGCAGAGCCGCGAACAACCCCGCGCTGCTACCGCCGATCCGCCGCGCCAGCCACCACGCTGCGCCGATCCCCGCAGTGCCGATCAGCACCGAAAGCGACTGCACCGCGAAGTCGCTTTCGCCGAACACGGCCATCCAGCCCTTCAGCAACGTGTAGTAAAGCGGCGGATTGGCCTCGCGCGCCATCCAGTCGCTCCACAACGACGCCAGCGGCTGCTGCGCAAACCGGACCGCGGCGATCTCGTCGAACCACAAGGAATAACCCGAGGTGGCGAGCCGCAGCGCCGCGGCGCATAGCAGGATCGGCACGACCAGCCAGTCCGCCTTCGTCGCGCGCTCGCTCAAACTGCCCTCCCCCTTCGCCCGGTCTGTGTCGCGGCAGGCTGGGCCAGCGTCAAGCGCGGCGCACAGTCAGTCGCGCGGCGTAGGGATGATCGGCAGCATCCGATGGAGCACGCCGTCGCGGTTGAGAAACTGGTGCTTGATCGCGCCCAGCACATGCAGCCCGATCAGCACATAGGCCGCCTTGACCAACAGCTTGTGCGCACCGCCCAGCGCGTCACCGAGATTCTCCGAGCGCGGCAACGGCAAGTTGCCGATCGGGAACAGCCCGAACCAGTCGGTCGTCGGCGCCCCGCCCGCCGATGCCGCCGCCCAGCCGAGCAGCGGGATCGCGAGCAGCGCGAGATAAAAGAGGATATGCGTGCCGCGGGCGAGCAGCCGTTCCCAACCGGCCATGTGCGGGGGCAGCACCGGCCACGGATGCGTGATCCGCCAACCGAGCCGCACCAGCGTGAGCACGAAGATGGTAATCCCCAGCGACTTGTGCGTCGCGAACCAGCCGAGTTTGTCGGGGCCCTCGGCGTCCTCCATCCAGCCGCCGACCAGCACATTGGCGATCAGCAACGCGGCGATCGTCCAGTGGAGCAGGATCGAGAGGTTGGAATAGCGGCTTTCGGATTCGCGCATGGCATACCTCCCTTCGCACTGCACTGGCCCGATCGTCGAGCCCGCGCTAGGGCATTGGCATGCAGAACAATTTTGCCAGGCGAACGATCCTCGTCACCGGGGCAGCCTCGGGCATCGGCCTCGCGGTGGCCGAACGGCTTTCCGCAGAGGGCGCGAAGCGGCTGATTCTCATGGATCGCGACCGCGAGGCACTCGAACGCCTGACGCTTCCCTGCGACACCACTTTGGTGTGCGGCGACGTCCGCGAGGAACCGCTATGGGACGCAGTCGAGCCTGAACTTGGAGCGCTCGACCACGCCGTGATCAACGCCGGGGTCGCCAGCGCGGGAGCGATCGCCGACATGTCGTTCGATGCGTGGCGCCACATCCTCTCGGTCAATCTCGACGGTGCCTTTCTTACCCTGCGCGCTGCGATGCGCGCGATGAAAGGGCGTGGCGGCAGCATCGTGCTCACCGCATCGGCAGCCGGCGTGAAGGCCGAGGCCGGCGTCGCGGCGTATGGCGCGTCCAAGGCGGCACTGATCCACCTCGCCAAGGTCGCCGCCAAAGAAGGCGCGCCGCACGGCATTCGAGTCAACGCCATCGCGCCTGCGGGCGTCGAGACGCCGGTATGGGACGCGATCCCGATGTTCGCCGAACGCGCCGCCGAGATCGGCCGCGACGCCGCCTTTGCCGAGATGGCCGCAATGGCGACCCCGCTCGGCCGCTATGCCAAACCCGAGGAGATTGCCGGGCAGATCGGCTTCCTGCTCTCCGATCAGAGCGCGCTCGTCACCGGCGCGACCTTGATCAGCGACGGCGGCTACACGCTCTAGCCAGGTAGGCGCGACACCAGCGCCGCGTCGCGCATGCCGCGCCACACGCGCAGCGCCTGCGCAGTCTCGAACACGTCGTGGACGCGGATCAGTTGCGCCCCCAGCTCGGCCCCCTTGAGCGCGACCGCGAGCGATCCGCCGAGCCGTGCCTCGGCCGGCGCCTCGTTGGAGAGCGCGCCGATCATCCGCTTGCGGCTGGCGCCGAGCACGATGCCGCAGCCGATGCCGTGGAACAACGCAAGGCCATTGAGGAGCGCGAGATTGTCGGCGAGCGACTTGCCGAAACCGATGCCCGGATCGATCAGGATGCGCGCGCGATCGATGCCTTTCGCCACGACTTCGTCGACCCGCCGCTCGAGCCAGTCATAGACCTCGATCAGCGCATCGCCATAATTGCCGCCCTCATGACCCGTTTTGGCGGGATCGGGCGAATGCATCAGCACTATCGGGCAACCCGCCGCCGCCGTCACGTCGAGTGCGCGATCGTCGTAAAGCAAGGCTGAGACGTCGTTGACAATATGCGCGCCGGCGCCGAGCGCAGCCTCCATCACTGCGGCCTTGCGCGTGTCGATCGAGACCGCCGCACCGCTGCGCGCCAGCCGCTCGATCACCGGAACGACGCGCTCGATCTCGTCGCCTTCCCAGACTGTCGCCGCGCCCGGCCGGGTCGATTCACCGCCGACATCGACTATCGCCGCTCCGGCGACGGTCATATCGACTCCGGCCTGCGCCGCAGCGACCGGATCGCCGACATGCCTGCCGCCGTCGGAGAAGCTGTCGGGCGTGAGGTTGAGGATAGCCATAGCCTGCGGCTGGTCGAGCCGAACCACACGCTCGCCCAGCGCGAGCGATGCGCGTGGCGCCGCGATGCGCGCGGCGATCGCCTGCGCCCGTTCATCGTCCGGAAGATCGGCGACCGCGACGGTGCGCTGAAGCGTGCGCTTGTCGCCCTCGACTGCGATCAGTTCATACGCCGAAAACCAGCACAGCCCGCCGGCGAGCCGCGCGACGCTGCCGTCATCGTGACCGACGGGGGTGTCGATGAATTGGGTCGGCCGCAGATAAACCCGCGCATCCGCTGGCAGCGAAAAGGTCACAGCACCTCCGTTCGCCCCGAGCCTGTCGAAGGGCGGCTCTTACTTCGATAGCGAAAGACGATGCTTCGACAAGGCTTGCCTGAGCCCGTCGAAGCGTTCAGCACGAACGGGGAAGCTCAGGGTTGCGTCGCCAGCAGCCAGGTCTGACGGAGCGCGTCGATCGGCTTGAGCGCGCCCTCATCCTCGAAATGCCACCACGTCCAGCCATTGCACGACGGGGCGTTCTGCAGCGTCGCCCCGAGCTTGTGGATGGAGCCCGTGACGTCACCGCACTTGAGCGAGCCATCGGCACCGACCACCGCGCGGTGGCGCCGCTTCGAATCGGTGAGCACCGTGCCGGGGGCGATATAGCCATTCTCGACCAGCTGGCCGAAAGCGACGCGAGGCGCCGCCTTGGGCGCCTGCATCGTGGTCAACGCCGATTCGTCGAGCGGCAGCGCCGCGTCGATGCGTGCCTGCGCCGCCTCGACATAAATGCCTTCGCGATCGATGCCGATCCAGCGGCGGCCGAGGCGCTTGGCGACTGCGCCGGTGGTGCCCGTGCCGAAGAACGGATCGAGGACGACATCGCCCTTCCTCGTCGCGGCGAGAAGGATCCGGTAGAGCAGAGCTTCCGGCTTCTGGGTCGGGTGGACCTTGTAGCCGTCCTTCTTGAGCCGCTCCTGTCCGCCGCAGATCGGGAATTCCCAGTCGCTGCGCATCTGCAGCTCGTCGTTGAGCGTCTTCATACTGCGATAGTTGAAGGTGTAGCGCGCCTTCTCGCCCTTGGACGCCCAGATCAGCGTCTCGTGCGCATTGGTGAAGCGCGTGCCCTTGAAATTGGGCATCGGATTGGCCTTGCGCCAGATGATGTCGTTGAGGATCCAGAAGCCGAGATCCTGGATCGCGCTGCCGACCTTGAAAATGTTGTGATAGCTGCCGATCACCCAGATCGAGCCATCGTCCTTGAGAATGCGCCGCGCTTCGGCCAGCCATTCGCGCGTGAACTTGTCATAGGCGGCGAGGCTGTCGAACTTGTCCCATTCGTCGGTGACGGCGTCGACATGGCTGCCATCGGGGCGGTTGAGGTCGCCGCCAAGCTGGAGATTATAGGGCGGATCGGCGAAGATCATGTCGATCGACTTGGCCGGCAGCGCACGCATCGCCTCGATGCAATCGCCGCGCAGGATGGTGTCGAGCGGCAGGACCGGCACCGATTCCGCAGCCGTGCGGCTCCGCACACTGACCTTTTCCAACACCCCCATGCACTCAACTCCCTTGCCCGAACCCCCGTATTCGCGGGTCGCGGAGTCCGCCGTCAAGCAAACATTGGTTAACGAAAATGCCTCCTAAAGCGTTAACGGGGCAGAACATTTGGGCACTCGCCCAGATGTTGAGTCAAGAAGTTATCCACAGGCGCAAGCGCTGGTGGTGTGGCGCAAAAGACTCAGTTTCGGGCGGGGCGCATTTTCGTCATCCCATCGAAGGCGAATATCCAGCGCCAGAAGCAGCATCGCTCCGACATCTGGATCCCGCCTTTGCAGGGATCGCGATGGACGTCGCGGATACGGAGGAACGAATCCGGAGGTGGGAGCGCCGGATCAGGTTGCCGTGCCGCCCACCGTCAGGCCTTCGACCAGCAGGCTCGGCTGGCCGACCCCGGCCGGGACGCTCTGCCCGCCCTTTCCGCACATGCCGACGCCTTCGTCGAGCGCGAAATCATTACCGATCCCGGTGACGCGGGTAAGTACCGACGGGCCGTCGCCGATCAGGGTCGCGCCCTTGATCGGCGCGCCGAGCTTGCCGTTCTCGATGCGATACGCCTCGGTGCACGAGAAGACGAACTTGCCCGAGACAATGTCGACCTGACCGCCGCCGAAGCTCTTTGCATAGATGCCCTTTTTCACGCGGCTCATCAGCTCGGCGGGATCGTCCTTGCCGCCCTTCATGAAAGTGTTGGTCATGCGCGGCATCGGCGCGTGCTGGAACGATTCGCGGCGGCCGTTGCCGGTGGGCTCGACTCCCATCAGCCGCGCATTGAGGCGATCCTGCATATAGCCTTTGAGGATTCCATCCTCGATCAGGATGGTCTCACGCGTCGGCGTGCCTTCGTCGTCGATCGACAGCGAGCCGCGGCGGTCCATGATCGAGCCGTCATCGACCACGGTGACGCCAGCCGCGGCGACGCGTTCGCCGATGCGGCCGGAAAAGGCGCTGGTGCCCTTGCGATTGAAATCGCCTTCGAGCCCATGGCCGACCGCCTCATGAAGCAGCACGCCGGGCCAGCCCGGGCCGCACAAAACGGTCATGTCGCCTGCCGGGGCGTCGACTGCGTCGAGATTGACCAATGCCTGCGCCAACGCCTCGTCGATCGCACGATTCCACGTTCCGTGCTCGAACAGCCGATCGTAGAGCGTACGCCCGCCGGTTCCGAAGCTGCCGGTCTCGCGGCGACCGTTCGCCTCGACCACGATCGAGACGTTAAGGCGGACGAGCGGTCGGACATCGGTGGCGATGAAGCCGTCGGGACGAACGATCTCGACCACCCCCCACGATCCGGTGAGCCCGACCGAGACCTGCACCACCCGCGGATCGCGCGCGCGGGCGGCGGCATCGATCGTCTGGCAGAGATTCACCTTGTCGGCGAAAGGGACGAGATCGAGCGGATCGTTATCGGTGTAGAGATGGCGGTTGTTGCCCTGCGGCGCGGCTGCCTTGCCCGCCTTGCCCGGTTCGATCAGCGCCATCGTCTCGGCGGCGCGGCGAATCGCGGCGCGGCTGATCTCATTGGCATGCGCGAAGGCAGTGGTCTCGCCCGAAACCGCGCGGAGCCCGAAACCCGATTGGGTATCGAACGATGCGGTCTTGAGCCGGCCGTCGTCGAAGCCGAACGCCTCGGTCTTGCGATATTGGAGATAGAGTTCGCCATCCTCGGCGTTCGCCAGCGCATCGGCGGTCAGCCTGGTGGCGGTTTCGGGATCGAGCTCGCGATAGAGGAAAGCGCGGGGATCGGAGGGAATCGACATGCCTCCGATATAGGACGGTTAGACGCTCGCGCCAGCCGGGTGATCGGGCAGCCGGCTCTGATCGGCGCCGTCGGCGGGTCCCCCGATCAGCACGAAGCGGCGATCACAATAGCCGCAATCGACATAGCCGTGCTCGTCGATCTGCAGGAAGACGCGCGGATGGCCCAATGCGGCGGGTACGCCGGGGCCGCTGCCGTCACAGGCGACGCGGGCGTGGGAAGTGCGGATCGTCTCGGGCAAAGGCGCGGTCATGAGTCGCCGATAGCAAGGGCGAAGGAGGCCTTCAATTCTTTCGTCACCCCCGGCGAAGACCGGAATCTCGAGCCGTCGCGCCCGCCCGAGATTCCGGTCCTGGCCGAGGGACGGAATTGGCTAAGCGCTTGGCGAGCGCCGCGCGCCGCCCTAGAGCCATCTCATGACCCAGGCCGCGATCGAGATCGACAATCTCTGCAAGACCTATGCGGGCGGCAAGCGCGCGCTCGACGGGGTGAGCTTCGACGTTCCCCGCGGCCAGATCTTCGGGCTGCTCGGACCCAATGGGGCGGGCAAGTCGACGCTGATCAACATTCTCGCCGGCCTCGTCAACAAGACCGAGGGCCGCGCATCGATCTGGGGCTTCGACGTCGACGCGCATCCGCGCAACGCCAAGGCCAGCATCGGTATCGTCAACCAGGAGATCACCTTCGACCCCTTCTTCACCCCGCGCGAAACGTTGGAGATCCAGGCGGGGCTCTATGGCGTCGGCAAGGGCCAGTTCGACGCGATGGCGCTGCTCCGTGCCGTCCATCTCGAGGACAAGGCAGAGGCCTATTCGCGCACGCTTTCGGGTGGCATGAAGCGCCGGCTGATGGTCGCCAAGGCAATGGTCCATTCGCCGCCGATCATCGTGCTCGACGAGCCCACTGCGGGCGTCGACGTCGAGCTGCGCCAGCAGCTCTGGGCATATGTCAAGCAACTGAACGCGCGCGGCGTGACCGTAGTGCTGACCACGCACTATCTCGAGGAAGCCGAGCAGCTCTGCGACCGGATCGCGATCATCAATCACGGCAAGCTCATCGCCAACAAGCCGACCCGCGAGCTGGTCGGGATGGCGCAGGAGAAGGTAGTCGAAGTCACCGTCGACCGCGACGTGCCGGTGCTGCCCGAGAATGCCTGCTTCCAGAAGATCGAGTTGAGGGCCGAACGGACCTTGGTGATCACCTATCGCAAGGATCAGGCGAATGCCGGTGAGGTGCTCGGCGCGGTGCAGGGTGGCGGCTATGGCATCGTCGACGTCTCGACTCGCGAGGCCGATCTCGAGGACGTGTTCCTCAATCTGACCCGCGCCAGCGCCTAATCCGTTGCGGTAGCACGCGTATCGGCGGTGGCGCTCTCCAGCAGGAACTCGCCCTGATCCGCGCCGTTCCAATAATGCGCGCGAACGCCATGCACCTTGATCAGCGTGAGGCCCGGGGTGTCGACGCCCTGCGCGAACCACATGTCGAGGTCCTTGGTCCAATGCGCCTCGAACTGCGCCTTGTCCTCGATCAGCTCGGCCTCGCCCTCGATATGGACGAACAGCGGCTTCATGCCGAGCAGCCCGCTTTTGCCGTGAAAGCTCAGCGCGCATTTCGGATCGGCGCGCAGGTCTTGCACCGTGCGGGTGTCCTCGCAGGCGAAATACCAGCTGTCGCCGTCATATTCGACGTCGCGGTTGTTGCTCATCGGCCGGCCGGCGATCGTGCCGCCGTCCGAATGGGTGGAGAGCGTCGCGAAGTCGATTTGCTTGATGATCTCTGCCAGCTCGGCGAGTGTCTTGGTCACGCGTCATCTCCTCGTTGCAGGAGACAGAACGCAATTGATCTGGATTATCTCCAGTCGAGCTGGGGCCAGCCGCGCGCATCGGCGAGCTTCCGGAGCGGACCATGTGCGTTGACCGCGAACGGCTCGTCCGCCCATTCGAGCAACGGCGCGTCGGAGACATGATCGGAATAGGCGCGAACATGCACGTCCCGCCGCGAGACTCCCGCGCCCTGCATCCAGCTTTCGATCATGCGGAGCTTTACGGGCCCGTAACAGTTATCCCCCTCGATCAGGGAGAGAATACGGCCTTGCCCATCGCGTCTCGCCGTCGTGGCGACCACATCGTCGAATCCGAGCCGCTGCGCGATCGCCGCGGCATAGTAACCGTGCGAGGCGGTGGCCATCACCAGCCGATAGCCGGCTGCCCGATCGCTCTCGATCCGCGTGCGCGCGCCGTGGAGCACCCCCTTGTCGAGTTCCGCGTCGGCAAAGCGCTCGGCGACGGCTTCGAGTTCGGCGGCAGTGAGTGCGCGGCCGAGCAGCAGGCGCTGCGAGACCTGCTTGAGCCCGGACCGATCGACCAATTTGAGGAGATAGCCGAGCCCCGCCACCCCGACGGCCGGCATCAGCGAGAGGCGCCATGGCGCCCGCATGCGCGCGGCATGCACGAGGAACCGCGTCCAGGTCGGCGCCGCAGTGATCGTCTTGTCCATATCGTAGATTGCCAGGTGCTGCATTGGCGCATCTAGGCTTCCACAGCTTGCCAGAGCAAATCCTTGCCGTTCCAACGCGAATCGCCGAAAGGAGACGGCGATGAGGGGAAGCGCGGATTTCGAACGAATCGATGCGGGCGACGGCGCGACGCTGCGCTTCACCGGCAATTTGTCGCTGGCCTGCCTGCGCGATCTGCCCGAGCGGCTCAACGCGATCGAAGGGCCGGTCGCCAGGCTCGACCTGAGCGAAGTCGAGCGGATCGATACGGTGGGCGCGTGGCTGGTTCACCGCTTCGCCCGCGATCATGGCTCGACTATCGACGGCCTCGAGGAAGACGAGCAGCACCTGCTCGATCAGGTCGCCGCGGCCGAGCATCCGATCGAGCTGCCGCGCAAGCCCGCCGATCCGTTCACGCGGATGCTGGGCGAAGTCGGCGATGCGATCTTCGTCGCGGGTCACACGCTGTACGGCCTGCTGGGCTTCATGGGCGCGACGACGATCGCCTTCTGGAACGTCTTCACCCACCCCAGGCGCTTCCGCTTCAACGCCACCGTCCATCGCTTCGAAGTGGTCGGTGTCTCGGCGCTGGGCATCATCGGCCTGATGAGCTTTCTGATCGGGATCGTCATTGCGCAGCAGGGTGCGGTCCAGCTCCGCCAGTTCGGCGCCGAGGTCTATACGATCAACCTCGTCGGGCGGATCACCTTGCGCGAGCTCGGGGTGCTGATGACCGCGATCATGGTCGCCGGCCGCTCGGGCTCGGCCTTCGCCGCGCAACTGGGCACGATGAAGCTCACCGAAGAGATCGACGCGATGCGTACGATCGGCGTGTCGCCGATGGAGGCGCTCGTGGTGCCGCGCACGCTGGCAGTGGTGCTGATGATGCCGTTGCTCGGCTTCTATGCATCGCTCGTCGCGATCATGGGCGGCGGACTGCTGTGCTGGATCAGCCTCGACATTCCGCCGGTAACCTTCATCCAGCGCATCCGCGAAGTCGTGCCGCTCACCGATCTGTGGGTCGGACTGGTCAAGGCGCCGGTGTTCGGCGCGATCATCGCCATCTCGGGCTGCTTCCAGGGGATGCAGGTCGAAGGCGACGCCGAACAAGTGGGCAATCGCACGACGATCGCCGTGGTGCAGGCGATCTTCCTCGTCATCGTGCTCGACGCCTTCTTCGCCGTCTTCTTCAGTGAAGTGGGCTGGATATGATGGCGCGCCGCGAACAGGAGGACGTGATCATCCGCGTGGCCGGCCTCAAGAACGGCTTCGGCGAGCAGATCGTCCATGAGGGGCTCGACCTCGAAGTGCGCCGCGGCGAGATCCTCGGCGTGGTCGGCGGATCGGGCACGGGCAAATCGGTGCTGATGCGCTCGATCGTCGGGCTGCAGACTCCGCTCGAGGGCAGCATCGAAGTGTTCGGCGAGAACACGATCGGCCGCGAGGAAACCGAGGCGACCAACATCCGCAAGCGCTGGGGCGTGCTGTTCCAGGGCGGCGCCCTGTTCTCGACCCTGACCGTTTCCGAGAACGTCCAGGTTCCGATCAAGGAATTCTATCCCGGCCTCGATCAGGCGCTGCTCGAGGAGATCGCGGCATACAAGGTGGTGATGACCGGGCTACCCCCCGATGCCGGCCCCAAATATCCGGCCGAGCTTTCGGGCGGCATGAAGAAACGCGCCGGGCTTGCGCGCGCGCTGGCGCTCGACCCGGAATTGCTGTTCCTCGACGAGCCGACCGCGGGGCTCGATCCGATCGGGGCTGCGGCGTTCGACGAACTGACCGCGTCGCTCCAGAAGACCTTGGGGCTGACCGTGTTCCTGATCACCCACGATCTGGATACGCTGTACGCGATCTGCGACCGGGTCGCGGTGCTCGCCGACAAGCATGTGATCGCGGTCGGCACGATCGACGAACTGCTCGCACTGGATCACCCGTGGATCGAGGAATATTTCAAGGGACCGCGCGGCCGCGCCGCGGTCGCCAGCGCCGAACGGGCGCAAGCGAGGACATGAGGCTCTGATGGAAACGCGATCGAACCATGTACTCGTCGGCGCGGTGGTGCTGATCCTGCTCGCAGTGCTGGCCCTGTTCATCGTCTGGCTGGCGCGATTGGGTGGCGGCAACGAGCGCCAGTACGACATCTTCTTCAAGCAGGCAGTCGACGGGCTCAATCCCGGCTCGGCAGTGAGCTTTTCGGGCGTGCCTTCGGGACAGGTCAAGGAAATCTCGTTCTGGAAGCCCGATCCCAGCCTCGTTCGCGTGCGGATCAGCGTCAATGACGACGTGCCGATCCTCGAAGGCACCACCGCATCGATCCAGGGCAGCTTCACCGGGCCGAGCACGGTGCAGCTCGACGGCGCGGTCAAAGGCGCGCCGCCGATCGTCTGCCCCGAACAGAATCCGCGCGCGGCCTGCCCGCTCGGCGTACCGGTGATCCCGACCAAGCAAGGCGGGCTCGGGGCGCTGCTCAGCTCGGCCCCGCAATTGCTCGAGCGCATCTCGACGCTGACCGAGCGCCTTTCCGAACTGCTCGGCGACAAGAATCAGAATTCGATTGCGGGCATCCTCGCCAACACCAATCGGCTTACCGACGCGCTCGCCGATCGCGGGCCGGAGATTGCCGCGACCCTCGCCGAGACGCGGCTCGCGATCCAAAAGTTCGGAGGCGCGACCGAGGAACTCGGCAAGCTCGCCGCGACGACCAACGGCGTGATCGCCGAGGACGTCCGCCCGACGATCGCCAATCTCAACCGCACGATCGGATCGGCGCGCAAGAGCATGGAGACGCTCGACGCGACGATCGGCGACGCGCGGCCGGGGCTGCAGGCGCTGTCGAAGAAGACGATCCCCGAGATCGGCCAGCTCGTTCAGGATCTGCGGGTGATGTCGACCAGCCTCGCCTCGGTCGCGGAGAAGCTCGATCAGGGCGGCGCGTCGAGCCTCGTCGGCTCGCCCAAGCTGCCCGACTACAAAAAGAAGTGAGGACCATGATGACCAAGCGCGCTTTGCTTCTGGCCCTGCCGCTGCTGGCCTCCTTGAGCGGCTGCATCTCGTTCGGCGGCAAGCCGCCAAAATCGCTGTTGACGCTGACGCCGACGGCCACCCTGCCGATCGGCGAATCGCAGCGTTCGAATGTCGCGGCGACGATCACCGTCGCAGTGCCTTCGCTGCCGCAGGAACTAGCCTCGTCGCGGGTGCCGGTGCATTCGGGCGGGACCGCGATCGCCTTCGTCAAGGACGCGCAATGGGTCGAGCGCCCCTCGCAGCTGCTCCAGCGGCTGCTCGGCGACACGATCACCGCGAAGACCGGACGGCTGGTGCTAAGCTCACGCCAATCCCTCACCGATCCCGGCGCCTATCTGATGGGCGAACTGCGCCGCTTCGGGGTGGAGGAAGAGACCAAAGAGGTCGTGGTGACCTATGACGCCGCACTCGTCCGCGGGCCGGAGACGGTGGTCGAAAAGCGCCGCTTCGAGGCGCGCGTGCCGGTAACCGAAATCGAGGCGGCCCCTGTCGGCGCCGCGCTCAACCAGGCAGCGAACGAGGTGGCCGGGCAAGTCGCGGAGTGGGTCGGGAAATAGCTTAGGGCGCGCGGCGGATCGGGGCCTGTGCGTTGCAGATGTCGGCACCGCCCGCGGGAACGGTGAAGAAGGGCGGCTGCCGGTTCTCGCGTTCCTTGAGCCACGCGGCGAAGCGTTCATTGTCGGTGGCGCGATACTGGAAATGCGGGCGCTCGTCCTCGGGCAGCTGGCTTGCGAGCCGCGCCGACAGGATCGGCAAGCGCTCGGCGGGACTCTCGTAGACGCCGAGATTGCCCCCGCCACGCGGCAGGCTGGAGAGCCATTGCATCCCTTCCACCACTCGGCCGACCAATGCGATGTTGCGGTCGAGATGCCGCGGGGCGTGGCCGATCACCGTGTAGAGCTCAGCGCCGCTTCCGGTGCTCGGCGCCAGGTCGCGGGCCACGCCGACCATGCCATAGCAATGGGTAAGCCAGCTGATCTTGCCGTCGGTGGCGAGCGGCCAGCCATCGGCGCTGTGTCCGGTCTTCGCCGCATAGGGATCGGTGCGCGTGAAACCGGTAACGCCGTCGTAGCGGCTCCATTCATATTCGGCAGGCGGATTCTCGATCACCATGGGGGGCAGCGCAGTCTTGTCATCGCCACCGCCCCATTGCGCGACATAATTGTCTTGGACGCGATAGACGCTGGTGCCGTCCCACCAATGCGCCTCGGCGAGCTTGCGGATATTGGCGACATGCGCCGGCGCATAGCGCGGCGCGAGCCGGATGAAGACCTGATGTCCGCCGCGAAGCGTCATCACCAGCAACTCGTTGTCGGGGATCGGCTGCCAGTCGGCCGCGGCGGCGTCGCTGGCGGGCGGTGCGGCGGGCGCTGTCTGGGCGAGGGTTGGAACGGCGGCGGCGAGTGCGGAGAGCGCGAGCAGGGACTTGAGCATGGTGCGAGACTGGCACGCGCCGCGATGCTTGCCTAGCCCGCCTGCACGGGCTAGGGCGCCGCCTTCCGGGTAATGCGGAGCGGTGGCCGAGTGGTCGAAGGCGCTCGCCTGGAAAGTGAGTATACGCCAAAAGCGTATCGAGGGTTCGAATCCCTCCCGCTCCGCCACGGACCATTCCACAGGGGTCCGCAAAAGACCACTGGTCTCGACTTTTTCCTCTTGATTATCGATGCTTAGCAGACCGGTTCGGCCTCGGCCGTCCGTGCCCGTCCATGCCCATCCAACGAATCGGAAGGGCGAAAACGAGGTACGCGCGGTCGGAAAACGAGGTATTTCCGGAGACCGAACCATGCTTACCGATGTCAAGGTGCGCACGGCCAAGCCGCGCCCCAAAACTTACAAGATTGCGGACGCCAATCGCCTTTCTCTGATGGTCACCCCGAGCGGCGGCAAGCTTTGGCGGTGGAACTATGAATATGACGGCAAGAACAAGACGATGGCCTTCGGCGCCTATCCGCTCGTATCGCTGGCCGAAGCGCGCGAGAAGCGCGACGAGGCCTATTCGCTGCTGAGCGAAGGGCACGATCCCGCTGTCGCAAAGCGGCTGAAGATCGAGACAAACATCGAAGCCGGACGCCAGACCTTCGAGCGCGTGGCGCGCGAGTGGCATGGGAATGCCAAGGCCCAATGGGCGACGATCCATGCGAGCGACGTCGTCCGCAGCTTGGAGCGCGATGTTTTTCCAACGATCGGCTCCTTGCCGATCGCGCAGCTTACGCCGCCGCTGGTTCTCGGCGTCCTGCGAGAGATCGAGACCCGGGGTGCCATCGAAACCGCGAAGCGCGTGAGGCAGCGCATCTCAGCGGTGTTCGTCTACGCCATCGCCCAAGGGATCGCCACGAGCGATCCTGCCGAAAAACTTGGCGCGGTGCTCAAGCCGCTGCGCAAGGGCCGGCAGCCTGCGATCACCGACATCGTGCCACTGCGCAAGATGATCCTGGCGGCCGAGGAGGACAATGCGCGGCCGATCACCCGGCTGGGCCTGAGGATGCTGGCGCTAACGGCTGTCAGGCCAAGCGAATTGCGCGGTGCCGACTGGGCTGAATTCGACGATCTTGATGGAAAGCTGCCGCTCTGGCGCATCCCGTCAGCCCGAATGAAGGGAGATTTCGACCGGAAGGAGGAAATCAACGGGGATCATCTTGTCCCCCTCACGCCGCAGGCGGTCGCTGTGTTGCGGGCGATCTGGCCGCTGACCGGCGGCGGACCGCTGGTCTTCCCGAGCAACCGGCATGCGCATCGCCCGATGAGCGAGAATGCGATCGGCTATCTGCTGAACCGGGCCGGTTATCACGGGCATCACGTGCCGCATGGATTTCGCGCGGCCTTCTCCACCATCATGAACGAGTGGGCGGAGCGAAATGGCAATCCCCACGATCGCAGGGTGATCGACTTGATGCTCGCCCATGTGCCCAAGGACAAGGTCGAGGGAGCCTACAACCGGGCGGCCTATATGCCGCGGCGGCGAGAGCTCGCGAAAGTCTGGGCGGATATGCTCAGCAAGGGATTGCCTGATCCGGTGGCTCTGGTCGGTCGCCCCGTGAAAGATCTTGGCTTGCGCTCGCGGCGGAGGTTGCCATCACCGGTCGAGCCGGACTTCCGGTTCCCGGTTCAGCGCCGCGCCGCTCGATAGTCGTTCCTGGACAATTGGTAACGTTTATGTTACTGTAATGACGGTAAGGTGATCGTTCAGGAGTATATTCGTCTCGGCAGGGCGGCTTTGCGCCCCAATTGCGGTCGTTTGGCATTACCAGCATCGAACCTGAAAGCCGTCGTCGTTCGGGCGTGTGTCGCCACCCCTCGCGAGTTACGTCTCGGTACGCTCGCGGTCAGTTGCGGGAAGCCTGGGGCGGCGCCAATTTCACGAACCTTGCTCCGGCCTCTGCTTATGTAGGACTAAGTGGATCAGGCACATGCCCCGCGAGAAATTTGCGCGTCAGCGGTCGAGCGAGCTCCGTCGGTCGGATCCGGGGCCAGTCGCCAGCGCCGCTAGAATTCGATGAAACCAAGCCGCTTTGAAACGAGGTAGGCCGTTTGGCCGCGCTGCTCGGCTTCGAACGAGCACCTCCCTCAGCGCCAAGCCTGCATCGTTTTCTTCCACGAAAGGATGTGCGAGTTCATTTCCCGTAGTGAACCAATCTTCGTAATCGCCGGGCGCTCCCGCTTTAAGGCGGGCGCTGACGTCCACACCTTGGACGCCACAAAGGGCGCCCTTTTGCCCCGATTTCGATTATCCGCTGCTGATTGCACCCGTTTCTGGGAGCGCTCCTTGCCGACCAAAGCCCGGCTCGAGTTTGAAAGGGCGACGATGGTTTGCAGGTCCAACCTACGTCATGTCCGAATTCCGCTCCGGGTAGGTCACAAGCGAGCGTCGAAGTGTTGATATCACGGGCGAAATCCATGAGCGTCTTGTTTTCGTCAATTGAAGCGTTAATCCCTTGAATAAACACGCCAGGAGGATCGGTGGCGTTAGGGGCAGAACTTGGCAGTACGGAAGAACTGATACGCGTGCTCTACGATGAGTTGCGCCGGATCGCGGGACGTGAGCATCGCCGCGCCGGAAGCCCGATGACCCTTCAGCCGACCGCTTTGGTCGGCGAGGCCTATTTCCGGATGCAGGGACGTGCCGAGTGGGCGAACCGCGCGCATTTTCTCGGCTGCGCCGCGACGGCGATGCGGCACGTCCTGCTCGATGCGGCGCGGGCCCGGTTGCGGGCGAAGCGCCATGCGCCGATCGCCAGCCTCACCGGCGCGCTGAAGACGCTCGCCGCAGAGCCTGCCGAGGATGCCGAGATGGTGCGCCTCGGTGATGCCCTCGCCGCACTCGGACGACGCGATCCGCAGCTTGCGAAGCTGGTCGACTGCCGCTTCTTTGCCGGTCTCGACGAGCAGGAGACCGCCGAGGTGCTCGGCGTCACCGACCGGACGGTGCGGCGCTGGTGGATTCGGGCGCGCGCCTGGATCCACGAGGAAATGGCCGAAGCCTAGCGTAGCGTTCGCACGCGCGCCTCGACGCGCCTAATCGCCTGAAGGCCGTACTCCCCGGCTGGTCCCATCGCCGTGAACCCTGCGACTCCGCGCGCGACCGCCGCCTGCGCTGCGGGCTTGTCGCCGCCCTTCAGTGCAACGACCGCCTCGGTAAGCGCAAGCTGCGGCGCCAGGGGATTGGCGGGCGGCATTGCAGCGAGCGTCGCGCGCGCGCGACCGAGAGCGGCTCTGGCACCTGCCGCCTCATCAAGTTCGGCGAGCGTCTGTGCCTCGGCGAGATCGAGGACGATCACGGGAATCGAACGCTCTCCGAGGAACCGCACCGCCATCGGCCGCGCCTCGGCAAGCGATACGCGAGCCTCGGCAAAGCGATTGCCGGCGATCTGGGCCTTGGCGAGCTGCGCAAGATCGGTGGCGAGGCCAGGGGTCTGGCCGAACAACCGGCGGCGGCGCGCCGTGACGTCCGCGGCGATCTTCTCGGCGCGGGCAACGTCGCCGGTGCGCAGCGCCCAGGCGCCGCGGAGTTGCTCGATCCCGAGCGCCTGGATCAAGTCGCGGCGGCCGGGTTGCGCCAGCGCGCGATCGATCCGGGCGAAGACCCGTCCGAACTCCGCCAGCCGATTGGCTTCGATCAGATAGACGAGGAGATTGTTGTATCTCGCGAGCAGCGCACTGTCGTTCCCGGCATAGGCGCGATCGGCGGCATCGAAGTTCGCCGTCAGCAAACCGATCGCTGTGTCGTAATCGCGAGCGCGCCGCGCAATCGCGGCGCGGGCGCCAAGTGCGTCCTGGATGTCGGCGGCGTTGCGCTCGGGGTCGGCGGCAAACACCTTGTCGGCCTGATCGAGCAACGGCGGCGCTTCCTCGACCGCGCCGATGGCGACCGCGGTGTCGGCCAGCCGGATCTTGAGCCTCGCGGTGAGGACCGGGTCTTCGGCACCGATGCCGCGCGCCAGCGCGTCCTTGGCGAGCGCGTACCCCCCCTTGCCGTCGCCGAGATTGACATAGAGATCGACCAGCGCATTGACCGCACTGCCCGAACGCGGGCTGCGATCGAGCGTGGCGAGCATGCGCAGCGCCGATTCGTCGAGGGTCTGCTTGAGGGTCAGGTCGTTCGAATATCCGCCCTGGGCGAACATCAAGGTCAGCGTCTGGACGATCGAATCCGATCGCCGCGCCTCGGCCAACGCGCCGTCGCGCTGGACTGCGGCGCGGTGCGCCTGCACGGCGATTCCACCTGCGCCGAGCAGCAGCGCGACGATCACCGCGGCACCCGCGGTGAGCGCGATGCGGTGGCGCCGCAGATAACGGGACAGCCGATAGCGACGCGAGCCGACCCGCGCGCGCACCGGCTGCGCGGTCTCGTAGCGGCGCAGATCCTCCGCCATTGCGTCGACCGAGACGTAACGGTCCATCGGCAGCTTGCGTATCGCCTTGAGGACAATCGCGTCGAGATCGCCCCGCAGACGGCTCGCCGGCACCGGGGCACCGGAACCCGCCGACCGGCTCGGCGGCGCGGGATCCTCGCTGAGCATGCGTCGCACAAGCGTCGGCAGCGATCCGCCGGCACCAGCCCACGGCGTGGCACCGGTGAGCAACTGGTAGAGCACCAGCCCGAGCGCATGGACGTCAGTCGCCACGGTGACCGGCTCGTCGGCCAGTTGCTCGGGTGCGGCGTAATCGGGAGTCATCAGCGCACTGGTCTGCAGCGTGTCATTGCCCCCGCCTTCGCCGATCAGCTTTGCGATGCCGAAGTCGAGCAACTGCACCCGTCCGCTCGCGTCAACGAGGATGTTCGAAGGCTTGAGGTCGCGATGCACGACCAGATTGGCGTGGGCGAACGAAACCGCGGCGCAGATGTCGCGGAACAGGCGCAGCCGCTCGTTGAGCCCGACGCGATGGGCCTTGCACCATTGATCGATCGGCATTCCCTCGACATAGGTCATCGCCATCCACGGACGGCCGTCCTCAGTGAGACCGCCGTCGATCAGCCGGGCAATGCCGGGATGCTCGAGCCTTGCGAGCACGCGCCGCTCGCGATCGAACAGCGCCGCGTTGGGGATCGCGTCGAGGCGCAGCAGCTTGATTGCGACGCGCTGCTCGAACCCGGCGCCGGTGCGGTGCGCGAGATGGACTTCCCCCATTCCTCCGCGGCCGAGCAAGCGCTCCACCGCAAACGCTCCGATCCGCGTCCCTTCGGCAAGTCCGGCCGGCTCGAGCGTAGGTGGAAGCTGGGGAGGCGCATCGAGAATCCCGACCTGCTCGCTGCTGCGGAGCAGGGCGCGCACGCGCTGCGCGACATCAGGCGCGACCCGTGCCAGCGCCACCTCACGCGCTTTGGCGTCCAGCGGCTCGATGGCATCAAAGGCATCAGCCACGGCACCCCACGCCGCCGTTTCGCTCGGCTTCATTGTTCCCCCCAATTCGCCATGGACAGTGCCTGCGCAAATACGAAGCCATCGTGCCTTGTCCGGTTTGGCGAGCCAATGACGTTTGGTCTGTCGAGAGGCCGCGCATTCGCCGGTCGACAGGGAGGGAAAGACATGTCGGTTTTGCATCTGGCTGCAGCCGTCGCGGTTGCGACGATCGGTTTCAGCGCCGCCCCCGCGGCGTCACAGGTAATCCTGCTCGGGGGCAAGTCGACGATCGGCGCCGATTCGGCGTCGGGGCAAAGCATCCGCATCATCTCGGCTAATTCAGGCGGCGCGCGCGTATCGATCGATACCGACCCGGATGTCGCGCTGGTGTGCGACGACAAGGTCCAGAAGACCACCTGCTACGCTTGGGTGAAAACCGGGTCGGTCATCCGGGTGTCGTTGCGCCGCCCGGCGAGTCCGCGAACCCTGCCCGGGCAAGGTGCAGCGCCCATGCCTGGCCAATGGGCCTATGATTGCGTCGGGACCACCGGGCCGGACTGCACCGTGACGATGAACCAGTCGCGGACAGTCTTCGTCGACTGGGCCGCTGATACGGCGAAGCGGGCGCAATGAGCGCGATCCTGGTGCTGCGACGTGTCAGACCGGGCATGATCGCGATCGCAACGCTGCTCGCCGGATGTGGCGGTTCGGGTGGCGCGGGATCGGATCCCTCCGCAGTGGCGGTCGCCGGCAGCTGGGATGCGCGGGACGCTTGCGCATCTCTCGGCCGCGAAAAGGCGTCCGCACTCGGCGGTGCGCCTGTGAGCGACACAAAGCTCGAAGTGATGTCGGCGGGCGGTAACGGCCTAGCGGCGGCGTCGATGTGCACCTTTACCTATGCCAATGGCGCGACGCTGATGCTCGTCGCGCGCGAGGCGCCCGACGGCGACGCGACGCCCGCAGCGATCGAGAATGCCCGCACCGGAGGCGGGCTCGCGCCGCCCGCCGATCCTGTGCCCGGACTCGGCAAGGCGGCGTTCTGGAGCACTTCGGCCCGCCAGGCACAATTGTTCATCGACGACCGGCGCTATGTCGTCATCAACTTCTTCAAGCTGCCTGCGGGCGACGATGCGAAGGCGCGCTCGCTTGCCGTGGCGAAGGCGTTCCTGTGACGCGCCGGGCAGCGGCGGTGCTGGCTCTCGCGCTCGGAGCGGCGATTCCGGCACACGCGCGGTCGCAGGAGATCGTCGGCGAAATGGCGGGACCATACCAAATCATCCCGACCGACGGCTCTGCCGCCTGCGAAATCCAGCTGACGGCGGAGCGGGCCGGCGCAGCGTGGCGCGCTCGGCCCGATCGTGCCTGCGCCACGCGATTCCGCGCGAGTGCGGCCGTCGTCGCGTGGCGACCGATGGACGGAATCGTCCTGCTCGACGACAAGGGCAAACCGGTAATGACCTTCGTGGAGGACGAGACCACACTGCTTAGCAGCCCCGATCTTCAGGCGCCGGCCTTCTATCTGGTGCCACGGATGGCGGGCTATACGCGGCTGCCACAAGCTTCCGAGCTTCTCGGCAAATGGACGCTGCAGCGCCGCCGCCGTCCCCCATGCCATCTCGTCCTTACCGCTACGCCCGCCTGGTCGAGCGCACCGAGGCGGGGCATCCGTCTGGGCACCGGTTGTGCCGGCGCGCCCCTGCCGCGGCGCCTGACGCGCTGGTCGATGGAGGACATAAAGATCATGTTTTGGGGACCGGGAGACGAGATGCTCGCGCTCGAACCTGTGGCTGACAATCGCTACGTCGCGGAGCCGGGCGGATGGGTGCTTTCGCGATGATCTGCACGGCGCCGCATAATAATTGAATCCGCCTGTCCGGATCCCGCGGCAAATCTCGTTTCGCTTCATGACAACGGGGATGGGCAGGCCAGCCGGCCTTGGACGACCGCGCATGGGCGCAGCGGCGTCGTGCCACTCCCCGCCTCGTCGCACAGGACTGCATCGAAAAGGGGATTCATCATGACTGCCGAACGCAAGACCCATCGCGCGCTGCGCATCTTCGCCACTGCCTCGACCGGCGCGGTAGCGCTGATGCTCGCCACCGGCGAAGCGCAGGCGCAGAACGTCTTTTGCCGGGACGCCACCAACAACCCGCAAGGCACGCTTTCGCCCGGGTCGGACGACAATGCCGTGTGCGGCGACGCGACGGTGAATGGCGATTCCAACGTGGCGATCGGCGAAGCGGCAAGCGTGCAGGGCCCGGGCGGCACAAGCGCCTTCGCCTCGGTGGCGATCGGCTATTCGGCAGACGCGCTCGCCAGCACCGCGGTGGCGATCGGCGCGGTTACCGAGGCAAGCGGCGACAGCTCGACCGCACTCGGCTTCGGTGCCCGCGCGACGGGCGACGACTCGATCTCGGTCGGCGTCGTCGCGCAGGCTTTCGGCGAAGAGTCGATAGCGCTTGGCACCAACAGCGTCGCCGACGGGGATGATGGGATCGCCATCGGCTATCGTGCGGATTCGCAAGGCGGCGCGTCGATCGTGATCGGTTCGGAGGCCAGCTCCGTCGCAGCCGACAGCATCATCATGGGCCGTCAGGCCAGCGGCACCGCCTATGGCTCGATTGCTATGGGCTATCTGGCCACGGCCGGCGATCAGGCAATCGCGCTCGGTTTCGGGGCGGATGCAACCGGGCGCAACGGTTCGGCGTTCGGCCTGATTGCAGCCGCCACCGGAGACTACAGCACGGCCATCGGCCAGGGTACGCGGGCCAGCGGCGAGGCATCGGCCGCTCTCGGCTACGGCGCGACGAGCAGCGGTGCCGGCGCCGTGGCGCTCGGCGGGGCGCTCAGCGGGGTGCCGATCCTCACCACAGCGAGCGGCGAGGGCAGCGTTGCGGTCGGCTCGACGGCCACGTCGTCCGGACTGGGCTCGGTCGCGGTCGGCGCAGGCGCCAGCGCTGTCGATGTCGACTCGGTGGCCTTGGGCCGCAACGCCTCTGCTGTCGCGTTCAACGCGACTGCGCTTGGCGCCGGCGCCAACGCCAACCAGTCGGGCACCGCGGTGGGCCAGAACAGCGTCGCCAGCGCGTTCGGCAGCGTCGCCGTGGGCCTCGGGGCGAATAGCGGCGGCCAATATGATGTCTCGATGGGCTTCCTCGCGGCGGCCAGTGGCAGCCGCTCGGTCGCCCTGGGCCTCAGTGCCAGCGCGACGGGAGCCGAGTCGGTGGCGATCGGCGGCCAGCGGAGCGGCGGCGGCAACAATACGCTCGCGTCGGGCGCGCGCGCGTTTGCCGGCGGGTCGGCCGCGGCGGCGGAAGCCGATGATAGCGTTGCGCTGGGCGCCAACGCGCAGGTCGGCGCGGCGGCAACCAATGCGGTGGCGCTGGGCGCCAATTCGGTGGCAGACCGCACCAACAGCGTATCGGTCGGCGCGGCGGGCGCCGAGCGGCAGGTGACCAACGTAGCCGCGGGCACCGCGGGGACCGACGCAGTCAACCTGACCCAGCTCAACGCCGTGGCGGCGACCGCCAATACCGCGCTCGCCAACGCTGCAACCGCGCAGTCCACCGCGAACAACGCTCTCGCCGCAGCCACCGCCGGGGGTACCACCGCCGATCAGGCGCTCCTCGCCGCCAATGCTGCGCAAGGCACTGCGAATACCGCAGTCGCAAACGCAGCGACCGCGCAAGGCACCGCGAACACGGCAGTGGCGAACGCTGCCGCCGCGCAGGGCGCGGCCAACACGGCGCTCGCCAACGGCGCCTATTTCCGTAGCAACATGGCCGGACCGGGGCCGCAGGCGACCGGAGCCCAGTCGATCGCAGTCGGCGCCAATGCCGTCGCAGGAGGCGAATCCTCGGTGGCGATCGGCAACGGTGCGCGGGCGGTAACCGGCCAGTCGGTGTCGATCGGGGCGGGCAACAGCGCCAGCGGCAACGGCGCGGTGGCGATCGGAGACCCCAACGTTGCGACCGGCGCCGGCGCGGTGGCAATGGGCCGCAACAATACCGCAACCGGGCAGGGCGCCGTCGCATTAGGTAACCAGAGCGTAGCCAACGGGGCCTCGGCAATCGCGCTCGGCGACGGTGCCAATGCGGGCGCAGCGGGCAGCGTCGCGATCGGGCAAGGTGCAGTGGCGACGCGCGCCAACCAGGTGTCGGTGGGCTCCGCCGCCTCGACCTACACCATGTCCGGGATCAACTCCGCAGCGAGCCGGGCGGCACAGCAGGGCGCGCTCAGCCTCGTGACAAGCGATGCCGCGGGTAATCTCGCCACGACGGCCGTCGATCTGACCGAGCTCGCCACGCTGGGCACGCGGATGACCGCGGCGGAGGGCCGGATCGACACCGGGATGCGGCGCGCCAATGGCGGCATCGCAGCGGCTATGGCGCTGGGCGGCACGACCATCCCGGGCGACATGAACGTGGCGGTTTCGTTCAACCTCTCCACCTATCGCGGCGAACAGGGCTATTCGGGCGCCGCGGTGGCCCGCGTGAGCGACCATGTCTGGGTGAGCGGCGGGTTTGCAGGTTCGACCGTGAAGGGTTCGGCTGGCGGTCGCGTCGGCATGACCTTCGGCTGGTAAATTGTTGAACCATGGCTGCGCGCTCTCACGCGCGCGGTCATGGTTCATACGTCGTACGAAGATCTGAAGGCACCAGCTTCACAAACATGCGACCAAGACAGCTTGCGGCGTATGAGCGCCCGAAAGCTGCCCGTCTGTTGGCGGCCCGATTGCCGTCGTCGGCAACGAACGGCGCCTGCGCGCCCAAAGCCGGCTGTTCAATTTACCCGCAAACGATCCTGATAGCCGCCGTCGCTCATGCAGGCGCTAGTCGGGAGGCCGCCTATTTGGATTGCGGATTCTGGGTGCAGCCGCGGGTAAGCCGACGATCACGTCGCGCCAAAGGCGGCTTTCAAGCCGTGACCCGCTCAATCGGCAGGCAGCCGATGCGCGGCAAATAGCGCAATACTCTCGGCCGCGCCGGGATCGCGATTGGCCAGTACGATCACCGTGACGCCGCGCTTCAGGAAGTGGTGCAAGGAACCGCTCATTCCAGGCGCACCGCCGCCGTGTCCGATGTACCGGCCAGTTCCCGCCATCGATCCACCGAAATCGAAGCGGGCGAACTGCCCGTCCTTCATTCGTATTCCGCCGTCGATCAGCTTCTGAAGCGTGTCGCTCCGCAAAAGCCGATGGGACGTCAGGCCATTGACGAACCTGTTGAAGTCGCCAACCGTCGAATAGCCGCCGCCTGCGGCCGTGCCGTTGAGCGGCAGCGTCTCATCGGCGCGCTTGAGCCGAGTCCCCGACCCCATATAGCTGACGGCCCGGTGTGACAGGACGGCGCTCTCCGGTTGGTTTCCCGTCGAGCCCATACCCGCCGGCTCAAAGATATTCCGCCGGATGTACGCATCGTAATTGAGGCCAGAGACCGCCTCCACGATCCTTCCCAGCAGAATGAAGCCGTAATTGCTGTAGGAAACGCGGCTTCCCGGCGCGAAATCCAGAGCGCGCGCGCCATACAGATCCACATAATCCTTCGTACTGCGCAACGACGCCTTGTGCGCGTCGAACTGGGGTCCGAAAATATCGCCCGTTCCGCCGGTATGGGTGAGCAAATTGGCGACGCTCACCTTGGTCGCGACGTCCTGGTTCGGGTAATCGGCCAGATAGCGTCCGATCGGCGCCTCCAGGTCGATCTTGCCGCTCTGGACCAGCTGCATGACTGCGACGGCCGTGAACATCTTGCCCATCGATCCAAACCGAAACTGCGTGTCGAGCGTGTTCGGCTTGCGGTTCTCGCGATCCGCCAGCCCATAGGCCTCCTGGAGCAGCACGTGCCCCTTCTGCGCCAACAGGATCGCACCCGAAAACTGGTCCTTCGCCGTCCGGCTCGCCGCGCGCGCCTCGACGGCCTTGATCAGCACGGGCAGCGGGAGCTTCGCCGGCCTGGCGGCGCCGGGTGGAACTTCCTCGGTCCCTCCCAGGAAGACGAACTCGATCTTGTCGGCAGGCGTCGCGCCCGGCTTGAGATACATGATGCCATACGAGTCCCAGCTCGGATCGTAGCTCCACAGCTGCACGCCGCCGGCATCGGCGGATTTGACCCCGCACAACTGGAGGCCGCGCAGATTGTCCCGCAATTCCAGCCACCGCTCTGGACCATCCAGCAGCACGGGGCCACGATCCTTTACGAAGCGGACATAGGTGGCGTCATCCGCCATGTTGATCACACTGATCCAATCCCCGGCCAGACGCACCGCCGTCACAGTCGATGGCAATTGCGATCCCTCCGCCGGTGGAACCTGTCCGCAAACGGTAGATTCCGAGGATGACCCGGGACTTGCAGCAGCAAGCAACATTGTGAAGGCGAGCGAGAGCATTGGCGATCTCCTTCGGTCGGATCCGAGTAAACCATTCCTGCCGCGAGGTTGCTACGGCGGAGGCGCGACTGATGCGCGGCTCGCGAGGAGAAGCGCACCGAGCGGACCCGCATCCCCTCCAAGCGCTGCGGGCACGATGGTGTCCGCGGCCGTCCTCTCGTCGAAGCCCGGTAAATACCCGGCGAGCTTGTCGATGATCCGCGTCCGGATCATGTCGAGCAGGTGCGGCTGGCCCACGCCCACGCCGCCGCCGATCACGATCCGTTCGCAGGAAAGGGTAAGCAGCAGAACGCTCATTGCCTCGGCCAGCGCGTATGCGACCGACGCCCATGCCGGGTCGTCAGACGATAGCGTCGCTGCCGGTGCGCCCGACCGGGCGGCGATGGCGGGGCCGGAGGCAAGGCCCTCGAGGCAATCGCGGTGGAAGGGGCAGACGCCGGCGAATGCATCTCCCGCCAGCCGGCGGACGCGCATGTGCCCGGCTTCGGGGTGCATCCTGCCGGTAATGGGCTCGCCATTGGCGATGATGCCCATGCCGATACCGGTTCCGACGGTGATATAGACGAAATCGCGAAGACCCTTCGCGGCACCCCAGCGCCCCTCCGCCAATGCAGCCGCCGTGACGTCGGTATGGAGCGCCACGGGGACCGGCATCGCCTCCACCAGCGGCCCCAGCACGTCGGCGTCGGACCAGCCCGGCTTGGGATTGGGCAGCATCGCGCCACGCGAGCGATACCGGCCCGTGAGCGCGATCGGGCCGAAGCTGGCAACTCCCATCGCCACCGGCCGATAGGTCTCGCGCCAGCTGTGCAACCGGGATGCGACGGCGCGGAGTGTCTTCCGGGGCGTCGTCGTCGGCACCACGAGATGGTCGATCACCTCACGACCGCGGCCGACAACGACAATTGTCTTCGTGCCTCCCAGCTCCACGCCGACGAGCACGCGATCCTCTCTTGCAGGTTCACTCGTGTGCGCTTCCGGGACAGTCGGTGTGGTTGCCGCGGTTCCGATCATGAGCACGCCCGCGGCTCGGCGGCTGTTTCATTCAGGGTTGGGCTGGCGGTCATGACTAATATCGACATATGTAGATTTAATAGTCAAGCCACGCCGAAACGGATTGTCGCTGAATAGCAGGACCCTTGATGCGTCGCTTGGGTGCGACGCCGATGCTCGGCTTATCCGATAACGCTTCTGGAGGAGCCGCTGGGAAAAAGGCGGGAATGCCACTGCGCGATCGCGTAAGTGGCGGTGAGCTCGACCATAAGCGCCGCCGCCTGCAAGGCAACGCCGTCATCTTTGAGGAACAGCACCCCCGTGAAGATCGCCAGGGTGGCGGAGGCAGCTACGGCCAGGGCCGCGAACCGGACAACGCCTGACCAATCATGCTCCAGCAGCGCCCAGGCAATACGCAGATGGCTGAGCCCAAGCAACAGCCAGAGCGCAACGAGCGCCGGTGCGGCGCTGAAACAGGTGGTGGCCAAATAGGGGTTCTGCGCGCTGCTGGCCGCCAGCATCCCGTAAAGCCCGCCCGGACCTAGCAACAGGTGAGGAAGGCCAAGCGCGCATGCGAGGTGGAGCGTTGCCATCGGGAGGAGCATGCCAAGGACAAAGGCGTAGCTCGCAAGAGCTAATTGGCCCTCCTCCTGCGCCGGCATTTCCCGCCAAGCCGCTATCAGGCAGCCGGCTGCGAAAGCCAGCGGCCTTCCGTCGTCGAGCGCCGATTGGAACTCTCCTTCCATCGCCTGCGTCCACGCGCGGCGGCTTCCGCCGAAAGAGCGTGTGGCCAAAGCCATTACCATTCTCGCCGCAGCGGCCTTCACGCGAGTGAGGCCCGCGAAGGCAGCGGGGCGCCGTTCGGACTGGTCGGGGCCTGCGCGAACGCGACACCGGCAGTGGTGAGCCGATAAGCGTGCCGCGCGGGCCTGCCAAGCTGGGCAGGCTCGCGCCATTCAGCTTCCACAAGGCCCTGATCGGTCATGCGCATCAGCAGCGGATAGAGCGTGCCCGAGGACAGGCCGGTTTCCTTCATCAGGTCATAGCCGTGGCGCCATTGCCTGCCTCGCATCGACAGGGCGTCGAGGAGCATAAGCATTTGCTTCGATGGGCGTCGATTACGCGGCATATGCTTACACAACGTATGTAGAGTTACGAGTCAAGGGCCAGTGGCATCCCCCCGACCACAGCACCGGATCGGATATGCGGTTAGCTGTACGGCCGCTATGCACCCCAATCCCGGTCATTCAGCAGGGTCGAGTTGCTGTCTGAAAGCCGCCGAAGCTGTCACGCTGGCTTGGGCTACCCGATCCTGGAAGTTGAGCATCCGGGCGTTCCACGCGCGGCTCTGCTGCAAGGCATGCGCTTGGACACGCGGGCTGAGCCGACCAGCAAGGTCCGCGGACACATGATCGTTCCGCTGCATTCCGGCCTTTGTCCGTTGACGATACGGTATATCATTTCGTACCGCGCCGCTGCGAACGAGGGCGGAGTACAAGACTATGCGTTTTCCCAATAACCGCGGCGCAGCGGCGCTGCTGGCCACAGCCGCGTTGGTGTTTGCGCCGTCAGTGGCTTGGGGCCAGACAGAATCCGACGCGCAAGTGGAGGACGATCGGCAGCGGGGCGGGCGAGACGGTTCGAGCGACATCGTGGTCACCGGCCGCTCGCTCAAGACTGAAGAGAGCGCCCTGCCCGTTCAGGTGCTTGAAGGCGATGCGCTCGTCCACCGGCGCCAAGGTGGTCTGGGCGAGACGCTCGCCGGCCTTCCCGGCATTCACCTCGATAATTTCGGTGGCGGCGCCTCGCGTCCGGTGATCCGCGGCCAAACATTGCCACGCATCGAAGTGCTGAGCGACGGTGCCAATCTGTTCGACGTGTCTTCGGTCTCACCCGACCACGCGATCACCACCGATCCGCTGCTGCTCGACGCGATCGAAATCCAGCGCGGTCCCTCCGCCATCCGCTATGGCGGCAACGCCACCAACGGCGCGATCAACCTGATCGACAGCAAGGTGCCGAAGTCGGTTCCGGTCGGCGGCGTCACCGGGGCTACCGAGGTCCGCTATGGCACCGGCGACGAGGAAAAGACGGTAGTCGGCCGCGTAACCGCGGGTGTCGGCCAGCTCGCGCTTCATGCCGAAGCCGCGCGCCGCGCGGCAGAGGATTACGACGTGCCGCACGCCTATGGGTCGGACCGATTGCGTGACTCCTTTGCCGAGAGCACCAGTTATGCCGTCGGCGCGTCCTGGATCACAGCGAAGGGCTATATCGGCGCTGCCTATTCGCGAATGGAAAGCGAATATGGGCTTCCCGGCCACAGCCATCGAAACGCTGTTTGCCACACCCATGGCCTCGACCTCCATTGCGCAGCGCATGGCGGCTTTGAAGACCCGTTCGGTGGACCGGACGATCACGCCGCCGCGATCAGACTGCGCAGCGACCGGGTGGATGTCCGTGCAGACTATACGGACCTGCTGCCGGGGTTTTTCGACACGCGGCTGCGTCTTTCCTATACGGATTATGCGCATGACGAGGTCGATGGCGATCTCCTGTTCACGCGCTTTACGAATGAGGTGTGGGACGGGCGCCTGGAGCTGACCCACAAGCCGGTTCTTGGCTTCACCGGCACGCTTGGCGTGCAATATGCCGACGGCAGGTTCGGAGGGATCAACGTCAACGACCTCCACAAGCGCTTCCCGGACGGCGCCTATGGCTTCGACGGGAATCCCGATTTCCTGACCGAGAATGTGGGAATCTTCCTCGCCGAACGCCGCACGTTCGGCGCGCTCGATATCGAGGCAGCCGTGCGCAAGGACTGGCGCAGGATCGACGTGACGGTGCCGGCCTGGCGCTCCACGCTGAGCCCCGAGATCGAGGCCCTGTTCGTCGAATGGTATGGAACCGACTGGAAGAACATCCTCGAAAGCGAGGACGTCGAAGCGTTCCGGTCGCGGAATCCAACTGTGCGGCACAATCCGTTCTCTGTGTCGCTGGGCGCCACCTGGAATGTGGGGCAAGGTTATGCGCTGGCGCTTTCTCTCGGGCATACCGAACGTGCCCCGAGCGTGCGCGAACTCTACGCGCGCGGCAACAATCTGGCCACCAACAGCTATGAACTGGGGCTCGCCGTCGGCAATCCGATTCTCGGAGAGGCCAGCCTCTCCGCAGAAGATGTCCTGGAGAAGACCGACGCGATCAATTTAACGTTCCGAAAGACGGGCGGTCCGCTCGAATTCGAGGTCGGTCTCTTCTACCAGAGGGTGGATGACTATGTGTTCGCACGCTTGCAAGAGACGGAAACCGAGACTGGCGTACCGCACAATTTCCTCATCTACACCGCGGCGGATGCGCGCTTCGCCGGGATCGACGGCCAAGTGAGCTACGCCTTCACCCCATCTTCGCGCCTCACGCTGTTCGGCGACTATGTCGACGCCGACCTCAAGCGCCAGGACGACAATCTGCCGCGCATCCCGCCCGGGCGTCTCGGCGCGCGCTATGACCTTTCGGCAGGCGCTATGTCGGGCGATGTGGAATACTATCACACCTTCGCCCAAGATAAGGTGGCTGCCTACGAGACGCGCACGCCGGGTTATGACATGCTCAATGCCACGCTCAGCTACCGCCTCGACCTTGGGCAGACCAAGGGGGTGGAACTATATGTGCGCGGCACCAACCTGCTCAACGAGCTGGCTTTTGCGCACACCTCGTTCGTGAAGGACCAGTCACCAATACGCGGCCGCAGCTTCGCGATCGGCATGCGCCATTCGTTTTGAGTATCGGCGCCGGCGTGCATCTGCACGTCGGCGCTTCCAATCGCATCCTCCACCTGCATGCCGCCAACTCCGCTCCCTCCGCCAATGGCAAGCGGCACATGCCCTGCGCCCGAACGATCGGGCGGTACCCGCCACCCAATGTCGGCGGAGGACGACGCACGGGCTCAGGCCTTCAGATGCTGCTCCACGGCCCCGGCACTGTTGCCGACAGCGTCCACAGCGCTCTGCAGCTGCTCGCGAGTCACGCCGAACTTGTTCGTCCAGTATCGGACCTCATAGTCCTCGCCCATGGCGATACGGGACGCATCCTGCGGCGCACGCAAGCTCTTGTCGTCGCTCATCATTTCTCTCTCTCCGACGAGGTGGATCGATGAGAGTCCCGGCGGTTCCGGGAGCCGCGGCTCCGGCGGCATGAACTCTCCCGTTTTCCGAAGGCTCGGAGCCCCGCATCCCGCCGGCTTTGTTCTGGCGACCTGCCGGTAGGGTCGCCGAGCACATCCCTGAACAGGGCGCCTTCCTCAAGCCCATGCGACCCAGCCTCTGAAGGAGAAGGCGGCATAGAAGAGCGCGACCTCGCGAAAGCCGGCCTCGAGCAGGATTGCCTCCTCCTCACCTGCCGGCAGCACGGGGAGACGCTCCGCCATCGTCGCGGCCGATACGGATGCCCGGGCGATATCGGCCGTCGAACCTCCGGCAAACGCCACCGATCGTGCGAGCCAGCGGGCCATATCGCCGGTCTCTGGGATGCTGTGATGGGCGACGACGAGCGCAGCGCCGGGCTTGAGGCGTTCATGGATTTCCCGCAGGATGTGCAGCCGCTCGTCCCGCTTGAGGAAGTGGAGCGTGAGGAGAAGTGGCAGCGAGCGGGCCGGAACGGTTCGACGTGCGCGCGCTCCATGCCCGTTTCGCAGTGGGGGCGGAGCGGCTTGCCGCATGAGCGTCACTCGCCTCATCGCCCGCGACGAGCTGCGCCTGATGGTGCGCAACCGCGTCGCGGTGATCGCTTTCACGCTTCTTGTGCTGCTGACGCTGGTGGCGGTGCTCAGTTCCTGGGTGCACCAGCGCGGCAATGCGGAGCTCCGCGACCGGCACAAAGATGCCGCGGAGCACGCCTTCGGTGCGCAACCCGACCGCCATCCGCACCGGGTGGTGCACTATGGTCACTTCATCTTCCGGCCGCTGGGACCGCTCGCCGCCTTCGATCCCGGCGTCGACGCGTTCACGGGCAGCAGCATGTTCCTCGAGGGGCACCGGCAGAACACCGCCAATTTCGGCGACGTGCGGCAAAGCTCGCTGCTGGTCCGCTTCGGCCAGCTCACCCCCGCCTTCGTCCTTCAGGTCGTCGCGCCATTGTTGCTGATTTTCCTGGGCTATGGTGCGCTCGCGCGGGAGACCGAACGCGGCACGATGCGGCTGCTTATGCTGCAAGGCGCGTCGCGCGGCCAGGTGGTGCGCGGCAAGCTGCTGGCGCTGGGCACGGTTGCGCTGGTCGCAGGGCTGCTGGCGATGATCGGCTTTCTGGCGATCGCCGGCCAGCCCGGCGCGCTGGCGTTGCCCATGGCGACTATCGCGATCGGCTATGCCGCCTATCTCGCGCTCTGGGTTGTGCTGACCCTGCTGGTTTCCGCGTCTGTCCGCCGCAGCCGCGATGCGCTGCTGGCGCTGGTCGCATTGTGGGCCGTCGCCGTCGTGCTGCTGCCGCGCCTCGCGCCCGATATGGCGAGTGCCGCGGTGCCGCTGCAGAACCGGCTCCAGACCAATGTCGCCATCGCGCGTGACCTGCGACGGATGGGCGACAGCCACAATCCGGACGATCCGCACTTCGCCGCATTCAAACAATCGGTGCTGAAGCGTTACGGGGTCACGCGGGTCGAGGATCTGCCGGTCAACTACAAGGGCCTACTGGCGCTCGAGGGCGAACGGCTCACCTCCGAACTGTTCGATCGCTATGCCGGCAACAGCTACGCAGCGCAGGACCGGCAGAATGCGCTGGTGAAGGCAGCAGGCGTGCTGAGCCCGGCGATCGCGCTCCGCTCGCTGTCGATGGCCGCCGCCGGCACCGACTTTGCGGGACACCGCCGCTTCCTCGAGCAGGCGGAAGCGTATCGCTACACGCTCGTCCAGCGACTCAACCGGATGCAGGCCGAGGCAGTCAGCTACAGCGACGATACCGCCACCGACGCCGATGCCGACCGGCGCAAGCGCGTGGCGGCGGAGAACTGGGAACAGATACCGGACTTCACCTATCGGGCGCCGAGCGGCGCCGCACTTGCCGCCGGCGCGCTGCCGGGGCTGGCAATCGAGCTTGGCTGGCTTGTGGTCGCCGGGCTGCTGCTCGCCCGTGCCTCCCGCCGGCCGGGAGAGAGCCGATGACCCTTTGGAAGCACGAATTGCGGCTGCTGCTCCGCGCGCGCCTCAGCGTCGTCGCACTGGCGCTGCTTGCGATTCTTTCGGTAGCCGCCGTGGCCGCAGGCATGGCGGAGGTGTCGCGCCAACGCGCCGCAATCGCCGCGATCCCGGCGGCGCAGGCGGAGGACATCGCCGCCGTCGCCGACTATGTCGACCGCACCAAGGATGCCGGCAGTGCGGCTTATTACAGCTTCCACCCGACCTGGGACGCTCCCTCCCCGCCGTCCTTCGCGGCGCTCGGGATGCGCGACGTGTCGCCCTACATCCTGCGCGTCCGTGCGCTCGGGCTGGAAGCGCAGATCTACGATGGTGACACCTTCAATCCCGAACTCGCGCTGCCCGGGCGGTTCGACTTCGTTTTCGTGCTGGTGTTCCTGGCGCCCTTGTTCGTGATCGCGCTGTTCCACGATCAGGTCTCGGGCGAGCGCGAGGCAGGGCGGCTGCGTACGCTGACGGCGCTTCCGCGCGGCGGCTCAGGGCTGATGCGCCGTCGGACCTTCCTGCGGCTGGCGTTGCTCTGGGCGGTGCTGGCGGTGCCCTTCACTTTCGCCGCTATCGTGTCCGGAGTCGGCGGCGGCACGATCCTGCTGATCCTCGCGGTGATTGCGGCATATCTGTTGTTCTGGATCGGACTGGCGGCACTGATCGGCCGCTTGCGCTGGAGCTCGGTTGCGAATGCCGCGACGCTTGCCGCCTGCTGGCTGGTTCTGGTGCTGATCGCCCCGACGCTGGCGCATGTCGCGATCAACCGCGCGGTTCCGGTCGATCAGGGGGCCGAGATCGCCCTCGCGCAGCGCGAGCGCGTGAACCGCGCCTGGGATATCCCGCGCGAGGAGACGATGCAGCGCTTCTACGCCAATCACCCGCACTGGTCGGGCTCGGCCCCACTGGGTCCGGAGTTCCACTACAAATGGTATCTCGCTTTCCATCAGAATGGCGACGAGAGCGTGGCCGCCCAGGTGCACGCCTATCGCGAGGGGCTCGAGCGGCGCGACGCGGCGGGGCGCGCGCTCGGCTGGGTGCTGCCGTCGGTGGGCGTCCAGGCGCTGCTCACCCGGCTGGCCGAGACGGATCTCACCGCACAGCTCGCCTATCAGGATCGCATCCGCGACTTCCACCGCCGCTTGCGCGAATTCTATTACGCTTATCTCTTCAACGATCGCTCGTTCGGCAAAGAGGATTTTGCGCGAGCGCCTGTCTTTGGGCGGTGACTTTCATCGGGGGCAGTACGAGGCCGATTGCTGGCCCTGATGGACTAAAAGGCAACGTGATCCACGGCACCGGCGGTCCTTCATCTTCGTACCTTCCTGGCAGCGTTCCGGATGGCAGATATCAATATGTCATCGAAACATTAGTGCCGGAAAGCGTCGAGGCTTGGGAGCATTGGGCAACCATTCACCTTCCGGGATCTTCGAAGATAGGGCTGATGCAATAACAGCGATGGAAGTTGTCCTCCCGGCGATGAGCCTGGTCGCAGACGCTCAATCGGTAACCTTCGATAGTCCGGTAAGGCCATATCGAACCAACCTTCTAATGCCCGTTAGCGGGGCGTTAATTGCCAGTCCGATTTCGGCATCCGCCTCCGCGGCCGGAATGTCCGAAATCGGGTGGAAAGCAGAACGGCCGCTTCGGGCGCCGGGGTAGCGTAAGCGGACGCCTGTTCATGGAGCTCGCGCCTGCAGCTATACGTCCAAATGTCGGTCTTTGAGCCTCGTCGCAGCGTTCCCAAAAAGTGGCCGGTAAGTTCGGTTCGAGAACGGCAGCTAGCGCCCTCAAGTGCAGACAGTCCCCTCTGCACGTAAATGGCCACCGGAGGCGGGTAAGCTAAGCAAGATATGTAGGTTGAAGCGCGAGCACATCGCCCGTTGCCGTGGACTGTGGTGCCTGCCTTCCGGTGGCACAACTGGTCAGTTCGCATCTTTCTGCGGTAGCCGAGCCTTGTCGATCCTCGCCGCCACGCCGACGCTACGCCCCGCGAGGTTGGGCACACTGAACCGCACCGAAGTGCCAAGCACCTGCGCGACTTCCGACAGGCTCAGCCCGTAATCCTGCTGCAGCCACTGTATGAGACCGCTGCTGGCCGCCTTGAGCGCTTCGTCCAGCGAGCCTGCCTGCCCAAGCACCATGAGCTCGCTTGGAGATTCGATGCGTGGCATCGGCACCGCCTTGCCCTTGATCAGCTCGATCCGCACGGTGACGTCCATCGACGTCTCGAGGGCATATTGGCTTGTTTCTCCATCGCCCTGCAGCGCGTGGGCATCACCCAGGTACAGCAGTGCGCCGGGCTGCTGGACGGGCAGATAGACTGTGTTACCTTCCACCACCTCTGGGAAGTCCATGTTACCACCGGCGCGACCGGTATCCCCGGTTGAAAGCGGAGGCGAGCCGGAGCCGCTGGCGAGGCCCAGGCCGCCAAGCATGGGCCGCAGCGGCACGCGGTAGTTCGCGAGCTTCCCGGTCGTGCGTTCGGGCGTTGCATATCCCTTGATGGGGTCCAGTCGCCAGCGTACCGGCTTGCCGAGCGTGGCCGCTTTCGCCGAGAACCCGGGCCCGAGCGCTCGCACGACGATCGTATCAAGGCTGTCCGCCCAGTCTCGATTGAGTGTGAGTTTAACGATGTGTATCGCCAGGGTGTCGCCTTGCGCTGCTCCCGCTACGAAGAAGGGGCCGGTTTGCGGGTTGCCGAACAGCGCCCGGGTCTTCCCCGAGGCGTCGACACCGCCCGAATCGATTGTCATGGTACGCAGGGTGTCGCCGGGCCACAGGGTCAGGACCGGCGCGCGTTCGGCCGAGAAGCTATTGGCAAAGTCTTCCGGTGCAAACTCAACGAGGCGGGGACCGCCGGTCGGTCGGTCGGGCACGCGGCGCGCGGTGAAGTTGAACCTCAAGCGCTTGTCGGGGAAGTTGTTGTCCGGGTAGTCGGCGACGCCGCGCAATGTGTCGCCCACCTGACGCCCCTCAAAGCGATATACTGCGCCGTTCTTGTCCGAGACACTGAAAGTCAGGGCCCCGGCGCGATAGCTACCCTTTGCAACGTCTCCGTCCCAATCGCCTGTCACAACGGTCTGAGAGAGCAGAAGGTTGAGGGTGGAATATTCCGGAGTACCAAACCGGTCTACCGTCAGGATCCACTGCCCCTCGAGGGGCGTTGCCGCGTAGGCTGGAACGGCGGCCACCAGTGCGAGTGCGAGGCCGGAAGAGTAGCGCATTTGCGTCCCGATCGTCGAAGACCACAGGTGTAGTCGTATCGCGGACGCGAGCAAGTCCTGACTGCTCGTGTAGGCGCAGCCCAGAAAGCCCAGCCTGCGGCCACAGGCGGCAATGGCGCGGTGGCAGGGCAAAGCGAACTGGCCGCTGTCGGCCGGAGGCCAGGCGCTAAGTCAAACCTGAACCAGCTTCCGCTTTTGGGGAACTTCTGGAACGCCCTGGATGTCCGACTTCGGGGCGGGTCGCTCCCGGATCAGATTTCCGTCCGCTTCGCGAGGATCAGGGCATCTTCGACATCGACGCCCAGATACCGAACGGTGTTCTCGATCTTCGTGTGGCCCAACAGTATCTGAAGCGCGCGAATGTTTCCGGTGGCCCTGTAGGTCATCGATCCTTTTGTACGACGGAGCGAGTGCGTGCCGTACTCGGCGCGGCGAAGTCCGACAGCCTCGACCCATTCATCCAGAAGCCGAGCATATTGCCCCGTGCTGAGATGGCCGGTGTGATCGACGCGGCTCGGGAAAGCATAATCGTCGGCGCCGCCGCCGCGACATTGAAGCCACGCAACGAGACTTACTCTCACATCAGCCGTCAGTTCGAATCGGACCGGTCTCCCGGTCTTTTGCTGGATGACGATCGCCCGGGTCCTCATATCGGCTCCGGCCAGCAGATCGCCGATCTTGATCTTCACCAGATCACAGCCCCGCAACTTGCTGTCGATCGCGAGGTCGAACAGTGCCCTGTCACGGAGGCGCGCCTCCCGATCCGGGAAAAAGCGGACAGCCCAGATCTGCTTCTGTGTCAGCGGTCGTTTGGTGCCGACCATCTTGCTAGCGTTCCACGCAGGCCGGCCCTGCATCACAGGATCATGGTGTGAATGTCCCATTGTTCATCTCCGCGGCCGGAAGTAGCCGTGCAGCGAACGCAGTGAGGTGATGGACCAGCAGCACCCTGCGACTGCTTCCGCCCCGTTGCGGACATTAAGCGTAGCGCTCGTTCAACGGCTATGCGCAGGTCGTGTGGGACGGGACGCCGATAGCTGGCCTGCAACGCGTTATCGATAGACTGTACGTCGCGATACTTCTCGCCGCGCTCGCGAACGCCCGCGCTGAATAGCAGTTCGTCGGAACATCCGGGCTTGCGGTGACAGCGTACCCGAGGTGATGCACTATTATCGATTGGTTCAGCTTGCTGGGCACGACCTAAATGCCGGTCAGCGTCAGCGCATCCTTGAACGGCATCCGTTCCAGCTCCCGGCCGGCAGCATCCGAGATCACAATGGTACAGGAGAGACACAGCCGACCATGCTTCACTTCGTGGCTCATGACGTCACGTGCCGCCCGCACCGCCAGTTCGCGAGCAAAGGCGGCGTCTGCCAGCTCAACACCCTCCCTATCCTCGGTGAGGGTGCCGCACTCTTCAAGGTGCAGGTAGTAGCGTACCATCACCCGACAACGACTGTCGCACCGACTTTATCCGGCAGCCTCGAAAGCGGCACAGTGCAAAGCCTATCGGCTGCAACGGACTCAGGCTGCCAGATGCAGGTAGCCGTCATCAAATTCCGCCACGCGCTTCATCTGTGCCCAATCGCTAATCCGGACATTGCGGCCATTGCGCTCGAACACCCCTTCCTCCTCCAGCTGACGAAGCATGCGGTTTACATGCACGGCGGTGAGGCCTGTGGCGTCGCCGATCTGCTCCTGCGTCATAGGTAAATCAAATCGTTCCGGACTGCCGAGTCCGGCAGCCTCTCGCCTGGCGGCAAACTCGCATAGCATGTGGGCGACACGCGACTTTGCGTCGCGTCGGCCGACATTAAGCACCCATTCTCGGAAGATGGAGGCGTCGACTAGGCAGTCGCGCCAGAGAGCTTTGGCAATGCCTGAATTGTCGTCCACGATCTTGCGTAGATCGGCCATGGGGAAGAATACGACTGTCGCGGCCGAGATGGCCTCCACATTGTGGTCAGCCTTGTCGAATAGCAAATGCTGGATGTCGAGCATGTCCCCCGCCATGTGGAAGGAGACGATTTGACGTCCACCCTCCCTGTTAAGCTTTGATCGGCAAGCGAAGCCCTCAAGGAGGATGCAACACTCCGAAACAAGTTGACCTTCGCTGATGATGGTTGTCCCCGATGTAATTTCCACGCTGCGCGTGGGTAGCTTACGGATCGCTGCGATATCGCTCTCCTGCAGCGTGTTAAGGGCATGCATCTTGCTAATCCACGCCTCGAAGTAGTCGCGCGGCATTTCTAAGATCCTCCAGCTATCCCAACCAGCAACCTCCTCATCGAAGTCCGGTTCCGTAATGATCCTAGGCAACCGAGCAGCTCGGAAGCAAAGGGCGCCCGGCTGCCTCCGTCCTGTTCCGCTGACGGGCAGCTCTCACCCAATCCTAATTGAGAATTTACAGCACTCCCGTCTGGTCGAAACAACGAGGATAAAGCAGCCTCGAATGAGCGGCAAAAAAGCTGACGACGCACAAGCCGCGCCGGAGGAGCCTAGCTCTTCGAGATGACAGCGCTTTCGGTCACGAAAAACGTCAGCTGGAAGAGTGTCATGTTCTGGTCATTGACTACCTGCATCGACCACTCCCCGGCGTCCCAGAACTTCTCGTGATGCTCTGCCAAGAGCGCAGCCGCGACCCGAACGGCCTCGCGCCGCGCGGCTTCTAGGTCCTCAAGCACGGCGACTTGAGGGTCCGTATAGTCCTGCCCGTCTTGTACGTGAAAGAAGTAGCGAGGCATACGAAGCTCCAGCCGGAAGGCGGGAGCATGGTGGCTCTCAGCCGCAAGCGCCCAAACTCGTTCTGCCTGCGATGCGCTACGAACGGGTTGCGGTGCCTACCGGTTCCGAAGAATTGGCCGATTGCTGTTGGACCTCGAGTTCCTTTCGAACGGCAGCTACCCACCCGATCTGGGACATTCCCGGTTACCCCGCTGCCGCAACCCGCCGCTCCGCTTTCAGGCCCGAAACCTGCCTATCGGCTAACGCCCCGAAGTCGGGCATACACATTGGTGGCCGTCATGTTCGAAAGCCGCCGTTCGCTCACGTGGCGTGGTGCCGCCGAACTGCGACAAGCGATTGTCAGCTGTCGTTCCTTCACACGTGACGACCAGGCCGCTAGCTTGATCGCATGGAAGTGCTGGATTGGCTTGCTCACTGGTATGAGGCGCAATGCGATGGGGATTGGGAGCATGGCTTCGGTCCGGAAATCGGCACCATCGACAACCCTGGTTGGTTCGTAAAAATAGATCTGGCCGGAACGGATTGCGACGGGCGGGCCTTCGAACCGATCGCGCACAACTATGAGCATGAGACCGATTGGTGGACTTGCTGGACGGAAACTAATGTCTTTCACGGAGCTGGCGGCCCCCTTCACCTTCGATCCCTTCTGGAAACGTTCCGAGACTGGGCCATGACACCCGCCAGTGAGCGGAGAGCGGTCGTTGCGTCCGGCGGAGAATAGCGGCTTCGGCGATTATGGACGATTACGATAGACATGTAGAACGGGCTCGGGGATCCGCCGAGGGGGCGCGTAGATTGCTGGCGCAACCGGCTACACTTTACGCGTATGACCGGGGAATGGTGGTCAGCCTGATCGTTGAGGCTGACGATGCATTGACGCGCGCGCGTATGAATCATCGATCACCATGCCGCTTCTCGATACGGTTCTAGACGAGTTGCAGGATATGACCCCGAACTTCACAAACCCCGTTTTTCTGAAAGCCAGCAAATCTGCGCGGCGGCGAACAGCCAATCGCAGTGCGTCAGTAGCCGGCGCAAGGGCACCCATCGTTGAACCAGCGCGCCGCGAACCGCAGCTATCGGCGAAAGCCGTCATTTCCGCTTTCCACCCGATCTCGGACGTTCCGGGCGACGCGGTTGCCACAACCTGCCGGTCCGCTTTGGAGCGGGAACCTGCCGGTCGGCTAACGCCCCGATGTCGGTCGTTCACGGTCGCCGCGGCGCTGCCGATAAGCGGACATTGGTTCATCGTCCGAGGAAACGGCAGCTACCGCCCCAATCGCAAACATTGGATGCGGGTCAGGCGAAAATCAAAGCCGGTCGCCTTCCCGACCGGCAAGTGTCCGGCCGCAAAGGGACTTGTCTTATCCTGTGCCGGTCATCGAATGCGATGCGGGGTCGAGCAGTGATATTGTAACCGGTTTCATTGTACTGCATGTTTCGGCACCGAATCGGATCAGGGAGACGTGCATGCGTTTGCGGTTCTGGATCCTGGCGCTTGGGATCGCTTGCCTCGCTTCACCCGTTCAGGCGCAGCCCCGCGACGCCGACTTCACCGCCCGCCTGCATCGTATCGCAGTCCAGCTCGAGCTGCCGGGCTTCAGCGCTGCTGTCGTGCGCGACGGCAAGATCGTCTATCGCCATCAGGAAGGCGTTGCGGACCGGGGCTCGGGCGCGCCGATCATGTCCAACTCGCTATTCGGCATCGCCTCGGTCACCAAGTCCATGACCGGGATCATCCTGAGCCAGCTCGAAGCGGAGGGAAAGATCCGGCTGGATGATCCGCTGCTTGCCTATCCGCTCAACACCGGCTGGCATCCGCCGGAAGGTGTTGGCGACCCCAACATCACGCTCGGCGATGTGCTCAGCATGAGCGCGGGGGACCGGCCGGGCGAGACCTATGTCTATAATGGCGCCCGCTTCAATCTCCTGTCGGGCCTTTTCGACAAGATCAGCGCCACGGGCTCACCGCAGAGCTATGTGGTGCAGAATCGCCAGCGGATTCTGACTCCGCTCGGCATGACGGACACGATGACGGGTTATCAGAAGGCCAGCCCGCTCGCGCCCCGTGCCGTCAGGCGCTACCAGGCCGAAAGCTCCCCGACAGGCTGGAACTATGTCGAGCGGCCTTACGACTGGGACGCGGCTTATCCTGCCTCGGGACTGATCTCTACGATCGACGACCTCGCCAAATATGCCGCCGCGCTCGATCGTAACACGCTGATCGACCAAACTGCCTATGATCGCCTGACGTCGCCGCGGAACGGACATCCTTACGGCTATGGCTGGTTCACGCAGGTGAGCGCAGGGACGCGCCTCCATTGGGTCTTCGGCTATGGCCAAGCCGAGTCCGCCTTGTTCCTGCGTGTGCCGGACAAGAAACTGACCTTCATCTTCCTTGCCAATGCGGACACGCCCTCCGCTCTGGCCCAGCTCGATTACGCAGACGTGCTCCGTCAACCTTTCGGCCTCGCGTTCTTCGATAGCTGGGTGATGGGCGGCAAGGCGATCGACTTCGACCGGCCGATGGCAGACGTCGCGCGCACGATCGGCGCGAGGCCGGCACCGATGGCGGTGGAGCAGTTGCTCGATGAAGCGCTGCTCCAAGCGTTTCGCGGACGCATGACCGGCCAGGGCGGTGATCGCGCAGTCGCTTTGAGCGAGCTCCTGTTGCAGGTGGCGCCCGAACGGTTCGCGCAGGCCGATGTCTATATGCTGCGGCTGCTGTCGGACGTCACCTCGCCCCGGCTGAAGTCCGCGGCGGTCCGGTTGCTTGCGCGTTTCGATCTCGACGCCGATCGCCGTCCCGTGACGCCATTGTGGAGTGGCGAGGTGCTGGAGAAACTGGGAGACGGGGAAGGCGCGATGAAGCTGTACGCGCTGTCGTGCGATCGGGATGGTTTCGACGACGAACCGATGAAGGCACAGGCCTGCGAACGGCTCGCCATTTACGAGCTAGAGGCGGGACAGCTCGAAACCGGGCGGCGGCATTTGTGGCATTCGGCACGCATTTCGCGTCTCGCCAACGATGGCGGCGAGTTCGAGCGCAAACTCGCCATCCTCGCGAGGACGAGCTCGATACGCTGACTCGACGGCCATCCATCTCCGCAAAGACAGATGCAGCCCCAAAAGCCGATGGTCTGAAACCACCCGATTTCGCCGTTCGACGGCGGAGTCCCGCCCGTTGGGTGCGAGTGTCCGGATTCGGGTGGAAAGCAGTCATCCGATTGCCGAGCCATCGGCACCAATTTTAGGGATCTCTGCCACGGCGTCTGGCGCTTCCGCCCACCGGAGCAAAAAGGGCCATGCCTGCGGGAAGATCGGTCTTTGTAGCCCATTCAACGTATCAGAGTTTTCACGACAGGCTGAAACTAGATCGTCGAGCGATGACGGTAGTTTCTCCAATTTGGCGCGGATGAGCGCTGCCCATTGGTCGGTGGGAACTCGCTGTTCGAGGTCGGTCATAAACATTTCCCGATCAGCATCGTTCAATGTGTGATGTGTTACGAAGCTGTGATGAAAAATGCCCGGATCGCCAGAGGGGTGGCTTGCCAGCCAGGATCGCAGCCGCGGGATTTCAATTCCGACGTACCCCGTGAAAACGAATCCCCATACCCGGCGATATGGCTGAGGCTGGAAGAAGCGGATCAACTCGCCCTCGGGCAAGCACCACGCCTTCGTGCCTTTCGGAAACAGCTTCTGTTCTTTGAGACCGGCACGCGAGAAAGCGTCGTTCATCATGGTTCGAAGTTCGGCAATTTTCATCTCATAACTATGCGGTATTCCCCGAGGTCCGCTAGTGGGGCGTTAGCGGTCGTTCGCGCGCGCCTAGCCCGGAACAGCAGCTATCCCGCCTCACGGCCTTGAAAGCAAACGGGCAGGTTACCACCCCAATCCAGACACTCGCACCCAACGGGGCGGGACTCCGCCGTCGAACGGCGAAATCGGGTGGCTAGCTGCCGTTGCGGTGCATCTCTGCCGGCACGCGTCGCCGCTCGACAATTTCTGTCCTCATCCGCTTCTCCACCGTGCCATCCGGCCGCTTGATCTCGACTGCTATCGTCTTCGTTCGTTTCCTCGGGGCTCCGGCATCGTCGACGTCCCATGTCACGACGACAGACCCTGAGACCTGTTCCTTCATCCGCTCACGAAGCGCAGCCTCCCGGCTCAACGGCTCTTGCGTCATTTCTCCAACGGCGACGTCGGCTTCGGCGCGTTCAAGGCGGACCTTGCCGGGATCGATCTTGGCAACCACGATGAAGGTTACCCCCGCAGAGCTATCCTCTTTCCTCGCAAGGGGTTGGGGCTCGGTGGCCCGTACGTCGAGATACAAGGTGCCCGGGCGAAGATTCTGCGATGTCAGATCATACTCTGCCAGCAGTCCGATGACCGACTGCGGATCGCATTCTATGCGGAAGGCATTCCACGTGAATATCCATCGACCACAGGCAGTCCGATCCCATTTGGCCGCTTTGAGCCAATGCTCCAGACGGCGTTGGAGCGCATCCGCGTTGAGCAATTGCTTCGGGCCGGCCAGCGGCTCGAATACGCGAGCCGGGAACTGCCAGTTGCGAGCCCTGTCTTGAGGAGTTGCATCGTCCGGCAGATCATATTCAAGTTCAATGCCGCCGTCCCGTCGGGCAATCACGCGTTCCAGCAGCGTGTCCCTGCCGTTCGAGCTTCCGGACGAGCCATCGCTCGCCTCATCGGACGCCTTGTAGCTTTTTGTGATCTCGTACGCTTCGCTCTTCAATGCGGCGGACTGCGATGCGGCATCTGTCGAAAAGAGAAGAAATACGATAGAGGCCCCAATTACGCTCGTCTTCATAGCTGCAGACTGCACAGCTTCTACATGGGTGGCAACGTCTGCAACCGGGGGCGGAAACTGCCGCTGACGGCGGCCCGCTGCGGAACGGCAGCTATTGCGCGCATCGATTCTGGACGCTGCCAGCCTGCAGCGCCCTACTTCTGCCGCTCGTCACCCACCCTCTCCGCCACTTCCTTCTACCTGTTTGATAGCCCGGGACATTTCTAGACAAGCGACATTTCGGTCCCACTTACGATCCCATCTAAGTTCGGAGATCTGACAAAGCGCCTTGGGACTACTTTAATGATCGATTTTGGGGCGAGCACCGAGCGCCCAAGCGCTTCATTGGAGACGGCGCTGGAGTACGCGGTCTTCAGAATTCCGCAACTCCTTCCAGCCCGCATCGATTTTGTTCATTGAAATCGGCTTGAGCGAAGCGTCGTCCCGGCAACTGACAACAACTCTTGCCATAGTAGAAGTTTATGGCGAACGATGCGCCACCCCAGCGAATGGCCGGCCTGCCCCATAAGCTTTTCGCCACCGGTCGGAAGGCCGTTCGGTTAAACACCCGAAGTCGGTACCTTGTTTCGCTCAGGTCAGCCCGCGATGATGATCCTGCAGCGCCGCACCGGGCGGAGCCAGTCCAAGGCATTATCCGAGCGCAACGCCCTCACGATGGTTGGCGTTCCTCTATAATGAGTGCGAGAAAAACGGTTCGTTCGAGCGAAGAGGTAGAGGCTTTGGTCAAGTTGGTCATCTGGGACCTTGACGACACGCTGTGGCGCGGGACGCTGGCCGAAGGCGATGACGTGGAATTGTTCGAGCGGCGGGCGCAGGTGATTCGGGCGCTCAATCGCCACGGAGTCGTGTCTTCGATTTGCTCAAAGAACAGCTTCGAAGGCGCCCGAGCGAAACTCACCGATCTTGGACTTTGGGACGAGTTCGTCTTCCCCAAGATTGCTTTCGAGCCGAAGCCACAGGCGATCGCCGGATTGCTCGCCGACATGCAGCTTCGTGCTGCCGACACCCTGTTCATCGACGACAATCCGATCAATCTGCACGAGGCAAAGTTCGTCCTTCCCGAGCTCAACGTCCTCGATATCACGGCACCAGGAAGCGACGAGGCGCTCGAAGCGATCCTTGCCGACCAGCCTGCCAGCCGCAACCGCCTCGCGGAATATCGCCAACTCGAGCAGAGAAAGCAGGATCGACTTGCCGTCGGCCCCTTGTCCGACGAGGAGTTTCTGCACTCGTGCGAGATACGAGCCTGTCCGGTCGCGATGATGGCGAACCTCGACTTCATCGACAGGATCGTCGAGCTAGTGAACCGTTCGAACCAGCTGAATTACACGCAGTCGCGGATCGATGCAGATGTCCTGCGCAACGAGATCACGTCGGGATATCTGAACTATTATTGCTGGTCGATTTTTGTCGAAGACAAATATGGGGACCACGGCTTGGTCGGTTTCGTGATGATCGATCGCAATACCTGCCAGTTTCGCCACTTCGTGTTTTCCTGCCGTGTCATGCACATGGGGATCGAGAATTTCGCTCTCCGCGTGGTCGGAAAATTCTTCCCCGAGAAGGTAGTCCCGGCCGCGTGGCGGCAGCGGTTTGGCTGGTCCGAGGCCCAATGGGTTACCGAACGATCGTATGAGGATCCGGAAACCCGTCAGTCGCTGTTTGCAGGCCAGGGGCTTGGAATCACGGCCAAGCCGCAACTCCGGATCATGTGTGCATGTCAATCCGGCGGCCTGGCACATTACAGCAAGGCGCGGGCGGAGATCGACTTCGATATCTGGCCGCGGCTGTTCGATCTCAAGCGCTTCGCCGACGAGACCGTCGACGACGCAGATCTGCCGCCTTTTCTCGCATATGGGGCCGGGACCGATTACAAGGATGAGGCTTGGCCTGAACTCGCGCACCTGCTCGACGGCGAACTCTATCAAACCTGCCTGCAGCGGATGTGCGAACGCATCCAGAAGCGCGGCATCAACCTGCTCGTCCTGTTGCCCCCAGAAAATCTGCCGGGCCACCAATATGGACCGGAAGGACTGACCCGCGAGCGGACTATCCGCTATAACGCGCTGTGGCGAGATGCCGTCCAGCAATATCCGTGCGTTACGACGCTCGACATCCAGGAGATTTGCGGTCCGGAAGCGATGGTCGACGTAAACCATCATCGCCCCGCGGCGCTGGAGACCGTCGCCCGTTGGGTCGACATCTGGTATTCCCACGTCAAGTCGATGGACGCGGCTGCGGCTTAATCGGCCGGGTGCTGTGGGGTTTGCCGGGACGGTCGGCGCCACAAGCGACCACCGTCTTCGCCAGACACGCATCTGCCCTCGGCAAAAAAATGCCCGCGAGTAATTTTGTAGGAGAATTGTAGGAAAAGGACGTAGAGTTCTCCTTTTGTTCCACAAGGTGGAGCTGGCCTGCTTGTTCAGAGGCCATCGTGCAAAGGAGATCCTTGATGTCAGTTTCCCGCTTCATTTTGCCGTCGAACGCCGTTGATGGCGACCTCGCGGTCCTCGCGCGAATCGGCGCCGCTTTTGCGCCGCACGCTGGCGAGCCGGCGTCGATGGCGATCGTGCTCGACGCCGGTCATGTGCGCGCCGGCCCTAGTTTGATCGAAACGACGAAACAGCTCGTGGGGCCGTTCACCGCGCCCGCGAGCAATCCCCGGATCGACCGTGTCGTCGTCAACGCTGCAACCGGCGTGGTCTCCGTGCTCCCCGGCACCCCCGCAGCATCACCAGTGCCGCCGGCGATCCCCGCCAGCTTCATCCCCGTCGCGCAGGTCCTGCTCGTTCCCGGGACCCTCGCGATCACCGATGAGATGATCGTCGACGAGCGCGACTTCAGCGTCAGCGGGACCGGCGTCGGGTCGCTGCTCAACGTCCGCCGCTTCGCGGCTAGCGGGACCTATACGCCGACCCCAGGCACCACGAGTGTTATCGTGGACGCCCTTGGCGGCGGCGGCGGCGGCGGCGGATGTGCCGCCACCAGTTCGGGACAGATGTCAGCCGGAGGCGGCGGCGGTGCCGGCTCTTACGGGCGCGGCCGGTTCACGTCCGACTTCTCCGGCGTCACGGTGACCGTTGCCGCTGGCGTAGCGGCGTCCGCTTCGGGTGGAGCCGGCGCAGCGGGCAACACCTCGAGCTTCGGAAGCCTGCTGATAGCACCCGGGGGTGCGGCAGGGACGGTCGGCGACGCCGTCAGCACGCCAGCCATTACCTGGGGAAGCAACGCAAGCACGCCGCCGACCGGTAACAACATTGCTGGCGGCTCGGGGGAAGGCGGTGGCCTCGGCCTGGCGCTCCACCCGACTTCCGCAGCTGGGGGACGTGGGGGCGCGACATTATTCGGCGCAGGTTCGTCCGGGAGCTTGAACGGGAATACGGGCAGCGGGAATTCGTCGCTACCCTATGGATCCGGCGGCGGTGGCGCGTGCAACCTCGCAAATATGCCGGCCAGATCGGGCGGCGCCGGAGCCGCGGGGTTGGTGATCGTCTATGAGTTCGCATGAGGGAATTCGGCCAGCATAAGATTTGAGAACCCTGATCTGTCGCGCCTTGGCGCGGCAGATCTTCGCCCCTGCAATCGCGAGATGCTCTGTCGCCGTGTTCTTGGGGAGCGAAGATGTCTTGTGAACGGCGGGAACATAATTTTCGAAGGAACGATCTTGACTATATTTCAAGATGATCCTCGCTTTTGGGAGCCGCCGGGCCGCACGCGCGATTTATTGCTTGGCGCAATCGAGGAGCATCTCCGAAACACGAAGATGTCAGTTTCCCGATTCGGCCGAGAGGCTGTGGGAGACCCCAATTTCGTAGCCAGCGTTCGGGATGGACGCAGGCCACGCCGTGAGACCGCAGCTCGTGTCTTCGGTTGGCTCCGCAATCAGCATCGCCAATAGCGGGTCAGCCGAACTGAGCATGCAAGCTGGGGCGTCCTCGCTCAAGCCTGCATTCCCGCTGGCGACTGGGCACGCCCTGCCACAGATGAAACTCCACAGGATAGTTTAGTTCCGTACTGGGCGAACGACTGTTAGCAGCCTTGCGGGCCCAAGGGCTGCCGGTGCGCAATCCACGGTTCCCGACACCTTGGTCTCGCCAGACTCAACGCGGACCTCTCGATATTGATTGACATGCGATGATTGACCGCGACGCTGAAGTTCGGGAAGCGCGGGAGGAATCCCAAAACATTCCGTATCTGGTTGATTCACCCGCAGAATCGTATCTGTAACCGCCGGCTACCCCACACTTTTCCCCACACTTCGCATGAGATTTTACGGCACGATGCGGCACGGCTCGCAACCGTTATGCGTCCCATTCGCCGACGAGGCCGGCGATTCCGAAAAATCGTCGTCCCACTGATGGGGATATCACGGACATGCGAACATAAAAGTCACGGGGGCATGCGCCCTGTATCGCAGTTCGCTATCGCGTTTAACTTCCGGCATCTTGATTACCGCCCGGGCTGGGGTCGAACCAGCGTCCAGCCGGGTGCAGAGCCGGCCGCTCTGCCGCTGAGCTACCGGGCGGCGATCGTAATCTGACGATCAAAGCTCCCTAGCGCAAGCTACGGTGCCGTCCGAGCTGGGCTCGAACCAGCATCCCGTCGGACCTAGAGCCGAGTGCTCTGCCACTGAGCTATCGGACGGCAATGCCCGTTTGGTTCAAGCTCCCGCCGCTCGTCAATGGTCCTGCACGTCCCGCAGGACATCCGGCCGGAGCGGTCGCCCGCTGAAAGCGCCTAAGCGGCGCAGGAATGTGGCCATGTAAGGGCTGCCAACATCTACACCGTGTACCAGTTCCGGGGTGGGCCGGAACGCTGCCACGGTCGTTCGAGGTCGCGCGGCAGACCAGCCGCTCTTCAATGGATCGACGCCGGCGCGGGCACACGCCGCCTCTACGTTGAAGCGGCTGCACGGCGTCTCCAGCCGCAGCACCTCCCATGGCTTAGGCAGTTCACGCCAGACGACCGTGCAGGGTGGATGGCCCCGCCCGCCGAGCGGTGCCACGCGGCGACATCAGCCGCCATTAGCCGCATCACCTTGCCCGGGAGCATATCGTCAAAGATTGCATCGAGCCCTAGCGCTTCAACCGGCGCGATCCAGTGGTCGCTTGCCCGGTTCCAAGCGCCCGCAAACAGGTTCCAGGTCGAGGAGTCGTTGCCGCGGCGAACGATCATGGTTTCGAGGTCAATGTCCGTGGCTCGCCAGGCGGCCTCCAGCCGCTCGGCTAGCTCGCACAGGATCGCAAACCAGCGGCCGAGCAACTCGCCTTTCTGCTCTTCATTCAGGCGCGCCAGCACGTCGGCGCGGGGGAACACGTGCGCGATCGCGTACCAGCTGGTGCCTGCGTCCTCCCCACAAATGCCCAGCAGTGTGGCGGCCATGTCATCGAAAGCACTTTGCTGGCGTTGGATCGTGAACTCACTGCGCAGCTTCATGCGTGCGGCGTAATAGGCGACGAACGCTGCCGTCGGCACGCTGCCGGCGAAGTGCTCGACGGTCAGCTCAGGCGCGAGCCCGGCCTTCGAGACGAGCAGCAGCCGATACTTTGCCTCTCGGTTCGAAGTCTGGCGAGTTTCGCCTCCAGTCGGCCGGCCAGTCGGAACATCTTGTCGTAACGACGACGAGAAAGCTTCAGCCCACGGCCAGCTCGCTGTCGGCGATCAAGCCGGTCCTCCCTGAAGCTTGCTGCTCCGGGGCGTTTGCTGATCAGTCGGTTGAATTCCTCCAGCATGCGTTCCAGTTCGTCCGGGTCATTCCCTTCGGGCAATCCAGCCTGCAAGAAAAGCAGTGCGAGCTCGCGAGCTTTCGCAAACCGGTCCTCATGTTTCACGGGTGGCCGAAACACCGTGCGCATGGACGACCAGCCAAAGATGCGCCGCACGGAAGCGGCCACGCGATTGTGGATGGCACGCTCCAGCCGGCGAGCGAGTTCAGCCGGTAGCGCCCGGCCAATCAGCTCCGCAACCGTCTCCGGTGTGTCCCGTTGTACGAGCGTCGCGTGGAGCGAAGAGATGGCGAGGTCGGGCGACATGCTCTCAACCTAGCTCCGGACCAGGTCTAGGCAAGCCCGTGCCCTGAAAGACAGAAAGTTGTACGAATTTCCGCGGAGTCGGAACCGGCATGCGGCCGCGTCTTCTGATCGTTCGCGGATTGGCAACTCGCTGAGCCAAAAGGTCAGCTCCCCAGAAAGCGCTGTTCGACTTCCGTAGGGGTCACCATCGTCAAGCGGAAAATGGCAGAAATCTGCCATTTCGGACGATTTGAATAGAGTCATCCCCACTTTCGTCCCACATATTTTCGCGGCTTCAATGGCATGTAACGACATGCCCTTGGACGGCGTTTGCGATTCCATTCCCGAAAGCTCGATACCTTATCGACGCTTTTGGGCCGACAACCGTCCGTCTGCTTTTGGCGGACATCACGAGAAATCTGCCGGTCGTTAGAACCGCTGTCACTCGGAATCCGCCTTGAAAATTGCGTTGGATAAGTCTGACTAACTCAGTTATGGTAGCGCTAACTTGGTCGTGCTGAAGCAGCAGTAGGGGCACATCGAACCGAGCGAGGAGAGCACGATGCGCATCACAAAAGGCTTGGCAGGCCGGGCTCGCAAGGCTCGGGTGACCGGCTGTCTGGCCATTGCGGCTGCGGCGTGCATCGTCCCGACCGGCGCCCATGCGCAAACCGACAGGATGACGCAGATCGCGATGCCGGCTCAGCCCAATGCGATCGAGCTGGGTACCGGCCCCTTGCCGGGCGCGACGGCGCCCGAGGCGTGGCACAGCCAGTATGGCAGTGTTTTCGCCCGCAATGTCACTGTCGCTACCCTCACCCCGTTCCTCCCGGATCCCGCCAAGGCGACGGGCGCAGCGGTGGTGGTCGCGCCGGGTGGCGGCTTTCGCACGCTGTCGATGCAGAACGAAGGTTGGGATGTCGCCCGTGCGCTGGCAGCCAAGGGCGTAGCGGCGTTCGTACTCAAATACCGGCTCAATCCGACACCTGCGGACATGCCGGGGTTCGAGCGTTCGATGCGCGAGATGTTCTCCGGCACGGCGGCGCGTCCGCCGCGGATGGAGCCGCAGGAGGTGATGAAGGGACTCGCCCCGCAGATCGCCGATGCGCGTGCCGCGTTCGCACTCATCCGCCGACGCGCCGCGGAATGGCATGTGGATCCCGATCGCATCGGCATGGTCGGCTTTTCCGCCGGCGGCATGCTGACGTTGGCCACGGCGCTTGCGGTAGAGGATGCCAAGCCCGCCTTTATCGGCGACATTTATGGTCCGCTCGGCGCCGTGACCGTTCCGGCCGACGCGCCCCCCTTGTTCGCCGCGCTCGCCGCCGACGATCCTTTCTTCGCAAGCGGCGGGATCGGGCTCATCGACAATTGGCGCGCGGCCAAGCGACCCGCCGAATTCCACTTGTACGAGCAAGGCGGGCACGGCTTCGGCATGTACCCGAAGGAAACCACCAGCACCGGTTGGTTCGACGCCTTTGTCCGCTGGATCGGCATGCACGGCATGCTGAAGCCCGCGAAATGATGAGGATCGCGATCTTCGTCTGGAGTCTGGGCTGAAGGGATGGGTGGAATGGGCGTTGGCCAAGCGATGCTGGCAGCGGCGGCACTGACCGCGCTGGCTTTAACGAACTCCGCGATGGGGCAGACTGCGCCCGCTGCCGCGCCCGGAGCCAACCCGATCGTTCGGGACAAATTCACCGCCGATCCGGCGCCGCTGGTGGTAGGCAACAAGCTCTACTTGTATGTCGGGCATGACGAAGCGCAGCGCGACGAGATGTTCAACATGCGCGAGTGGCTTGTCTATTCGACCACAGACATGCGGCACTGGACCGATCATGGCGCGATCATGAAGGTCGCCGACTTCAAATGGGCAGAGAAGGACGCCTGGGCCTCACAGGTCATCCAGAAGAACGGCAAGTTCTGGTTCTATGCCGCGGTCGAGCACGACAAGACACACCCCGGCAAGGCGATCGCGGTCGCGGTGTCGGATACGCCCACTGGCCCCTTCGTCGATGCGAAGGGTTCGGCGCTCATCACCAACCAGATGACGCCCAAGGGTACCCACAGCTGGGAGGATATCGATCCCACGGTGCTCACCGACGATGACGGGGCGACGTGGATCGCGTGGGGCAATCGGCAGTGCTACATCGCAAAGCTCAAGCCCAACATGATCGAGATCGACGGTCCGATCACCGAGATCACGCCGCCGCATTTCGAGGAAGGGCCTTGGCTGCACAAGCGCGGATCCCTTTATTACCTCACTTATGCGTCGCTCGACCGGTCGACACACCGGGACGAGCGGATCTCCTATGCCACCGCGCCGTCGATCAATGGGCCGTGGACCTATCGCGGCGAGTTGACGGGATCGGGCAAGTACAGCTTCACGATCCATCCCGGGATCGCGCAGTTCAAAGGGAATTGGTATCTGTTCCTACACAATGCGGCGCTGGTGATCGGTGATCTGAGCGGCGCGATCGGTCGTCGTGCCGTCACCGTCGAGCATCTCCAGTATAATGCAGACGGGACGATGAAGCCCGTCTTCCAGACGGACGCAGGCGTGACAGTCGCGTTGCCCGGAGCGGCCAGGAGAAACTAAGACCGCGACCGGAACACGCGTTATGACCGGCCGTGGCAAGATCGGACGGCACGGTGATTAGTGCCAGCGGACCCTGACCCGGCTTCGGCTCTCCTTGGGAATTGGGCAGGTGGTGAACGTTGCTGAATCGCGAGGTACGGCTGCTTTCGGGCGCGGCGATGACGCCGTTGAACGAGGGAGATTAGGGCGCATAGCCGTCCGACCGTTCTCGCAGAAGCTGCCGGTCCGATCTTGGACCGTAAGCGGACTGGCAACATCAGGCGGGATGCCCTGATAAACTGCCGTAGGTAGATCCCGCACTGAATTTGACTTGCGACCCCACCTCGAGCGGCCCCGCTCCGCTGCAATGGTAAGCTCACTCCGTTGCGTGCGAGCTGCTGGAGACCTGTAATGCATCCCGCACCCTCACTCGCTCAAAAGCGGTTGCCGTTCGGCTCGTCCGACGCCGGACGCTCCGCAGTTCGCCGCAGCGCGCGCGGCAGCAGGACCAGCATCGCCGCCGCGACCAACCCGCCCGCCCCCATCACCAAAGATACCGCCATCAGCCCGCTGCCGCCTGCGAACAGCGCCCCGGCCACCACCGGTCCGACCGCGGACCCGCCGCGCCCGATCCCGATGACTAAACCGGTGCCGCTCGCCCGCAGCGCCGCGGGATAGGCCTGGGCAAGGATCGGGTACATGCCGACTACTCCGGCGTTGATGAAGAACGCCGCCACCGCTGCCGCTGCCGAAAGTTTGGCGAGATCATGAAAGCCGAGGCCGAAAACCGCGATCGCCACTACTCCAGCCAGCATCGCCGCGATCACCAGCGGCCGAAGCGCGAAACGCTGTGCCGCCAGCCCGATCGCCACCGCGCCGGCAAGGTTGCCGATATTGGCCGTGACCAGCACGCGCCCTGCCGAGGCCTGATCGAAGCCCATGTCGACGACGATCTTCGGGATCCACTTCTGGACGTAATAGAAGAACATGATCTGCGCGAAATAGGCGATGGCGAGCAGCAGTGTGACGCCGGCATAGCGCGACGAGAAGAGGGTCATTACCGAAGGCTTCTCTACCTGCGCCGGCGGCGGCGGCAGCCGCGCAATCGGCGCGCGGCCGAGCCGGGCGAGTGTCGCGTTCACTCCCATCATGGCGTCGGGGCGCCGCCGCGCGATCAGCGAGTCGACCGATTCGGGCAGCAGGAAGAAAGCGAGCGGGATCGCGGCGCTGGTCGCGACCGCACCCAACAGGAACACAGAGCGCCAGTCCCCGATCCCGGCGAGCAGCGCCGAGGCGAGCAGCCCACCAAGAATCGCCCCCGTCGAATATCCGGCGATGTTGAGCGACACGTTCAGCCCGCGGCGGCGATCGTTCGAGAATTCGGCGACCGTTGCGCTGGTCGCGGAAAGCATCCCGCCGATGCCCAGCCCGGTGAACAATCGTGCCGCCGAGAGCATCTGGAGGTTGCCCGCTGCCCACGCCGCGAGCATCCCCATCGCCATCGCGACAAGACAGCCGAGGATCGTCGGCCGCCGACCTATGCGATCGGCGACATTGCCGATCAGCACCGATCCCGCCGCCATGCCGAACAGCTCCATCGACAGCAACAGGCCGAGTCTGGCCTTGTCGATCCCCCATTCCGCCGCGATCCCCGGTGCGGCGAAGCTGATCGCCAGCACGTCGAAGCCGTCGAGCGCGTTCAGGGCGATGCACAGGGCCACCACCACGATCTGCGCGGCGCGCATGGGTTCGGCGGCGATCGCCGCACGGGGATCCTGCGTCATGGCATTCCTCTCGGGTTCGGCCCGCGGCTCTTCGGACGGCGCTCGTTCGGGTTCAGCGCGCCGCGGACAGCGCCTTCAGATGCCGCTGGAGCAATGCCGCCGTCTTCGGCTGCCGGACGAGACAGCGCGATACCGGCCCCACCACGACGATCGACAGCCGCCGCCCGGCAAAGGGCAAGGCCAGCGCCACGCCGGCGAGATCGGGTGTGTATTCGGCATTGCTCTGATGCCAGCCGCGCGCTTCGCCCGCGGCCAGCTCGGCCTCGATGCGTTCCGGTGTCGTCGGAGTGGTCGCCGAATAACTCGTGAAATCGATCCGGCGATACAGCGCCTGACGTTCCTCCGCGCTCATCTGCGCCAGCAAGGCACGCCCGGCCGAGCTGGCATGGATCGGCACACGGTCCCCAACCCGCGCGAAATAGCGCACCGGCTGGCGCGATTCCGCGACGTCGACGAACATCGCATGCAGGCCTGCCGGCGCCGAGATCGCCACCGTCTCGCCGCTTTCCTCCATCACGGCGCGGACCAGCCGCGCCAGGCCGGCGGGCAGTGGATCGGCCTGCGAGACCTTCTCTGCCAGCTCGAGCCAACGCGGGCTGGGATAATGCCCGCCGCGCGGCAGGGGCTCGTAGAGATAGCCCATCGCTGCCAACGTGCCGACCAGCTTGAACGTGCTCGAGCGCGGCCAGCCCATCGCATCGGCGATCTCCGCGGCATTCGCCGGCCGCTGCCGTTCGGCGAAGAATTCGAGAATCTGCAGCGCGTTGGCCGCCTGACGGACGATCATGCGCAAAGCCGTATGGCGAAAGCGCGGCTCCGGCAACAGCGTGTCGCGCGCCGGCCGGGCTGCCGCGCATCCTCAGCGGGCCGTGAAGCCGCCGTCGACCGGCAGCGCCACGCCGGTGATGAAGCTGGCCTCGTCAGAGGCGAGCCAGAGCGCCGCATCGGCGACCTCGCCCGGCTTGACCAATCGGCCGAGCGGCACCGCGGCAACGATCTTCGCTTCGTTGGCAGCAGCCTCGGCGGGATCGCCGCTGCGCCCGGTGAACCCCAACTTCATCGGCGTATCGGCAAGCCCGGGGCAGACCACATTCACCCGGATCCCGTCAGGCGCCAGCGCGAGCGCCAGCGACTTGGCAAGGCCGACCACGCCCCATTTTGCCGCCGAATAGATCGGGCTCATCATCGATCCGACCAGCCCCGAGATCGACGACGTGAAGATGATCGATCCGCCGCCGCGCGCGCGCATGTGCGGCGCTACCTGCCCCGCGCCGAGCGCCGCCGAGGTGATGTTGAGGTCGATTGCTTTTCGATAGGCGTCGAGATCGAGATTCTCGACCGATGCCGGGCCCGGCACTCCGGCATGCGCCCAGAGGATGTCGGCGCCGCCCAGCGCCGCCGCCGCCTGATCGATGCTGCCGCGCGCGCCCTCAGGCGTCGACAGGTCTGCCGCAATGGCTGTCACCCGGTCGGAACCGAAGTCGGCGACCAGCGCGTCGAGTGCCGCCGGGTCGATGTCGATCGCCGCGACCTGCGCACCTTCGCGCACGAAACGCTCGACCCCCGCCCGGCCCATCCCCGAAGCCGCCGCAGTGACGATCGCGAGCCTGCCCTGAAGGCGCATCCTTCTCTCCTCAATTCGCAAAGGGATCGGCAAACTTGCCGGTGGTGGAGATCACGGTGGTGCGCGTCTCAAGATAGGAATCGAGCGCCTCGACGCCGTTCTCGCGGCCCCAGCCGCTGCTCTTGACCCCGCCATAGGGCGTCGACCAGCGGATGTAGCGATAGGTGTTGACCCACACGATCCCCGCCTCGATCCGGTTGGCGACGCGGTGCGCGCGGCCGACATCGCCCGTCCACAGGCCCGCGGCGAGGCCGTAGGGCGTGCCATTGGCGATCGCGACTGCTTCTTCTTCGCCGTCGAACGGCAGGATCGCGGCGACCGGACCGAAGATCTCCTCCTGCGCGATCCGCATCTGCGATCCGACCCCGGCGAACACGGTAGGCTCGACGAAATAGCCGCCGGCAAAGCCCTCGTGGTCGATGCGCGCCCCGCCGGCGACCAGTTCGGCACCCTCCTCGCGGCCGATGTCGACATAAGATAGCGTCTTGGCGAGCTGCTCGGCATGCGCTTGCGGGCCCATATGGGTGGCCGGGTCCATCTGGCTGCCGACGCGGACGCGGCCGGCATTGCGGCGGAACGCCTCGACTACCCGGTCGTAGATCGGCCGCTCGACCAGCACGCGGCTGCCCAGCGCGCAGCTCTGGCCGCAGAGCGCCCAGGCCGAGCCGGTGGCGGCATTTACCGCATTCTCGACGTCGCAATCGGCGAACAGGATGTGCGGCGCCTTGCCACCGAGCTCGAAGCTGAAGCGCTTGAGCGTGTTGGCGCCGGTCTTGAGGATCGTCTTCGCGGTAGCGCCCTCGCCGGTAAAGGCAATCTTGTCGACGCCGGGATGCGCGACGAGATGCGCCCCGGCGACGGGACCATCGCCCGGCACGACATTTACCACGCCGGGCGGGAAGCCGGCCTGCTCGAACAGATGCGCGAGCGCCAGCGACGAGGCGGGAGTCTGCTCGGCCGGCTTGAGCACCACGGTGCATCCTGCCGCCAGCGCCGGGCCGAGCTTCCACGTCGCTGCCATCAGCGGCACGTTCCATGGCGTGATCGTGCCGACCACCCCCACCGGCAGCCGCGAGGTGAAGGCGTGGACGGTGTCATCCATCGGGATCGTCCGCCCGTCGAGCTTGTCAGCGAGGCTGGCGAACCAGTGCCAATATTGCGGGTGGAGACCGATATCGCCACGTGACTCGCGAATCGCGCGGCCATTGTCGCGCGATTCGACCTGCGCCAGCGCCTCGGCCTGCGTGGCATAAAGATCGGCGAATTTGCGCAACAGCGCTGCCCGCTGCCACGGCGCCATCTTGCGCCACGGCCCTTCGAATGCCTCGCGCGCCGCCGCCACCGCGCGGTCCACGTCCTGCGCGCCGCCGTACGCGACCAGCGCCCAAGGCAGGCCCGTCGCCGGATCCACGCTGTCACGCACCCCGCCGTCGATCGGCGCAACCCATGTGCCGCCGATGAACAGGCGATCGAAGCGGAACTCGGTCATTCAGATCACTCTCGAACATATCTCTATATGTGGACATATTAGTCCCCACATGGAAACTTTAGTCAAGAGGTGAAGGGGAGATTCGAGATGATTCGGCTGCTCACGGGAATTCGCGTGATCGAGGTCGGTGCGGTGGTGCTTGGCCCCTATGCGGCGCAGATCCTCGGTGATCTGGGCGCCGAAGTGATCAAGGTCGAGCCGCTCGAGGGCGACATCGCTCGCAACGCGCATCCGCAGGGTCCCGACGGCGGCGCGCTGTTCGTCAACAACAACCGCAACAAGCGCATGCTCGCGATCGACCTGAAGCAGGCCGAGGGGCGCGACGCACTGGCACGGCTGATCGGCACGGCGGATGTGCTGCTTCACAATATGCGTGCCGAAGCGGCCGAGCGGCTGGGGCTCGGCTTCGCTGCGGTGGCGGCGGTCAATCCGCGCATCGTCCACTGTGCTTCGATCGGCTTCGGCCAGGCGGGCCCATATCGCGATCGTCCGGCGTTCGACGACATCATCCAGGCGGCGAGCGGGATGGCGGGGCTGGCTATGCACCATGGCGGCGAGCCGCAATTCGTGCCGACGATCGTCGCCGACAAGGTCGCGGGGCTACACGCCGTCTATGGCATCCTCGCGGCTCTGGTCGCGCGCGAACGGGGGCAGCCGGGACCGTTCAGCGTCGAAGTGCCGATGTTCGAGGCGATGGTCGCGTTTCTGATGAACGAGCATCTCGCCGAGGCGAGCTTCACCGTCGAGGGCGCGACCGGCTATCCGCGAGTGCTTTCCCCCAATCGCCGACCCTTCCGGACCGCCGATGGCTGGATCGCAGTCCTCCCTTACACCGCCGAACAATGGCGCCGTTTCCTCGCCGAGATCGGGCGCGAAGCGCTGTGCGATGCGCCATGGTTTCGAGACGCGCGGGCGCGGCAAGCGCAGATCGACGAGCTCTATGAGATCCTCGCGGAGAGCCTGCCTGCACGGACAACCGACGCCTGGATCACAGCGCTGTCCGCGCGCGACGTGCCTTGTTCGCGCATCGCTACGCCCGACGATCTGCTCAGCGACCCGCACCTCGCGGAGGTCGGGTTCTTCGAGGTGCCTGAAACGTATCCGGCCAGCATCGCGCGAATGGTGCCGCAGCCCGTGCGTTTCGATACGGTCGCGTCGGCGCCGGATGCGCCGCCAGCCGGGCTTGGCGCCGACAGTCGCGCAGTGCTGCGCGACTGCGGGCATGACGAAGCACGGATCGACGCGTTGATCGCGGCGGGCGTGGTCAGGACCGGCCCGGGTTAAACCGCTCCATCCAGCGGCGCAGCTCCGGGTCCGGATGCGTGGCGAGGATCGACTGTAGCGTCTCGGGGCGTTCGTCCTGGCCGAGCTTGAAAAGACCCTGTGCACCAGTGACGTGTGCGCGGAAGCCAATGATCTGGGCGAGCAAGCCGGTGTAGCGCGGGCCCAGTTCCTCCTTCCGCCACGGCGCGGGCCGCCCGGCCTCGATCGCGTCGGTCAGCATGTCGAGCGCCTCCTCGGTGAGGTGGGGGTCGAAGCGGATCTCCGCCTCGACGATCAACTGGGCATAGTTCCACGTCGGTCCCCAGTCGCGCCGGCCGGCATGCTCTGGCGAGACATAGCCCTGCGGCCCCCGAAACAGCAGCACCGCACGCGGATCGGAAACCAAAGCGGCATGGAGCGAATTGGACCGCGCGCAATGGCCGAGCAGTGTAACCAGCCGGCCGTGGCCGTCATATTCGCCGATCAGCGGCAACAGACTCGCCACGGCAGGGCGCCCTGCGGCAGTGACCCAGGCGAGCGGAAATTCGGCGATCAGCGCCTGGACGTCGGCATCGGCATAGCGTCCGAAGGGCGAAGGACTCACCCGCGCGCTCCTGCCCCAAATCGCCGGCGTACCAGCGCATAGACCAGGGCGGCGAAGATCGTGGCATCGAGCGCCGGCACCGTGGTGGCCGTCCAACCCTGATAGGCGGCGAGCACCGCGACAATGATCGATCCCAGCCACGTCGCCAGCGCCGGCCAGCGCACCGCCGGCACCGCGGCGATCGAGGCGGCGGAGTCCGCGCCGCGCCAAATGGTGAGCGCGTCGATCACATAGATCGCGGCGATCGGGGGGATGATCAGCCCGAGGAACAGCAGGAAGGGAATGAACGCGTCGAGAATCCCCATCAGCGCGAAAGCGGCGCCGATCGTGCCGCCGAGCACGGTGAACAGCCACGGCCGCACGCGTGGGAAGGTAGTCCCGAGCGACAGGCTCGACGAATAAAGGTTGAGCGCGTTGACCGTCCAGGTGGGCAGCACGAGGAGGAACAATACCGGCGTGCCGAAGCCGAACTGCGTCACCAGCTTCATGATGCTCGTCTCGCCGGTGGCGAGCGCGGGGATCGCGGCGGCGGTCATCATCAGCGGCGTGGCGATGGGAAAGGACAGCACCATGCTGGCGATCGCACCGCGCGTGGTGCGGGTGTAGCGCGACAGATCGGGCATCGTCGCCACTGCGAGCATATAGGCGCCGATCAGTGCCGAGATTGCGATGCCGAACCCCATCGGTTCGGCCGGAGCGGATGCCGGGGTGGTGACCATACCGTAGCGGTCGAGCGAGGCCCAGACCACCAATGCAAGGATTACGGCAAGCACCGGCACCGCCACCACTGCGAGCCGGTCGAGTGCCTTGAAACCGATGATCGTCGACGCGGTCATCAGCGCGCTGCCGAGGATGACGGACAGCGTAAAGTTGCCGGCCAGCCCGTTGGCCTCGGCCGCCTGCATGATCGCTTCGCCGAAGAAGGAGGCATTCACGCCGAACCAGCAGAAATGGATCAGCGCGATCACGGTGTTGATTAGCGCGGCGCCGCCGATGCCGAACGAGCGGCGGACGAGCAGATAGGTCGACAGCCGCGTTCGCACGCTGACCACCGCGGTGAAGCATCCGCCGACGCACAGGATCAGCGCCGCGAGGAACGCCGCGCCGACGGCACCCCGCAACCCCAGCGCGAGCGCGTTGTGCGCCCCGTTGAGAAAGTCCGGCAGCCCGATCGAGAAACTCGCGACGATCAATCCGACGCGCCAACCGGGAACGGTCACCCCTTCGGGAACCGGGCTATGCGCGTGCAGTTCGCCGGCTTGCTCGGTCATGTGCTCCACCCGTTCAGCTGCTCGATCGGGGCATAGGCCTCGGGGTAACCGAAGGCGCTGGGCCCGACGAATTCCAGGGCGCGCGCCGTGCGCAGCATCGCCGGCGCGGCGGCGCCGACCAATTTGACCCGCTGGCCGTATTTGAGCCGTTCGGTGGTGATGCTGTCGGCGGTTTCGCGGTCCATCACCGTCAATATGTCGGGCACCATCGCGACGATCCGGCCGTCGCGTCGCGCGAGCAGATTCTCGTTCTGGAAATCGACCTCGACGTGCGACCGGCCGTCGAACGCCTCGATCACGATTCGACCGACCGAAAAGCCGCCCCGCGTCTCTCGCTCGAGATCGGTGATCTTGCCGTCGAACAGCACGCCGGCATGTGAATAGAGCCCGCTCTCCCACAACGCCGCGAACAAGGCCTCGAACGGATCCTCACTCGCCGCGCGCGCCTGCCGGATCGCCGCGCCGATCGCGATCGCAGCCGAAATGCTGCCGGGCACTGCATAGGCCTTGGCCTGGGCGCCGTTCAGCGGATATTCGACCATGTGCGCGATGCCGCCCAGCGCGATCGCCAACGCGCGCGCCAGCCTCTCATGCTCGACATTGTCCGAGGTCTCGATCACCGTCAGCGATCCCGACGCCGCGGTCACCACCGAGGGGCAGGCCGAAATCCCGTGGATGTTGAAGATCGCCATCTGCGATTCTGGAAAGGCGCGGCCCATGCCGTCGGCATCGACCACCGGCACCCCCAATTCGGCGGCGGCGACCAGCGGCGCCAGCCCGTTGCTGCCGCCGATCTCGATCGGCATCACCGCGTCGATCTGGCGGCCGAGCATCGCCTCCAGCCGCAGCAGGCCCGCCATCGCCTCCTTGCCGCTCGGCAACTTCTCGACCGAGACCGTCGGTGCGCCGACCCAGCCGCACGGCACGACCAGCGCGTCGTCTGGCAGCGCATTTAGCGTCACCAGTTCGAAGCTGCCGCGGCGGACGAGTTCCGCCTCGCCGAGGAGCATCGCATAATAGGGATCTCCGCCCCCGCCCGATCCCAGAAACGCCGCGCCGGTGGCGAGATCGGCGAGCGCCGCGCGATCAATGCGCATGGGCGGCAAAAATCGCATCGGGGGTGACGCCCGCAGGGCGGCTCTTGACGAGATCGCTCACCGCGCGGACCCGCACTTGCGCGGCCCGGCCGGGCATATAGCTCAGAAACACTTCATCGACGTCCACGATCTGTACCTTCCCAATATCGCCTCCCGCCGCCGCGACACGCGCGCGCGCCTCGTCGGACAGCTGCGCGATCACCGTGGCGCGCGGCACCCTGTCATAGCTGACGAGCTGCTCGACCTGGGCGCCGATCTGCGCGATCGCCGCTCCCACTGCATTCGCCACCCCCGCATGCGGCGGACGGATCACTTTGGCGGCGCCCTTCAGCATATCCGGAATCAGGAAACTGCCGCCGCCCACTGCGAGGATCGTCACGTCGCCGCGAGCGGTCTTCATGCGGTCGACAGCGTCGGCCAGCATCGTCTGGATTCGCTGCCACACCGTCTGCAGCACTGCATCGTTCAGCGCGGGCAGGCGCGACGGATCGCCGAACGCGGCACGGCCGGTGGCGACCGCCACGTCGCTCGTCGTCAGCGTGTCTCCGCCGAACAGCATCGCATCCTCGGCGATGCGGAAGCCCACCGAGTCCGGACCGACCCGCAGCGCCGCCGCGTCCAGCGCCGCCGCTTCGTACAGCGCAGGATCGAGATGGACCCGCGTGCCGCCGCCCAACCCGATCGCAAGGATGTCGGGCATGCGGAAATTGGTGCGCACCCCGCCGATATCGACTGCGATCGAGGATTCGCGCGGAAAGCCGCCCACCAGCACGCCGACGTCAGTGGTGGTGCCGCCGACATCCATCACGATCGCGTCGGTGACGCCGGTCAGGAAGGCGGCGCCGCGCATCGAGTTGGTCGGCCCCGATCCGATCGTCAGCACCGGATAGGTCGCCGCCTGCGCCGCCGAGATCAAGGTACCGTCGTTCTGCGAGATGTAGAGCGGCGCGGACACCCCGATTTCCGCCAGCGCACGCTCGAAGGACGCGATCACCCGGCCCGCGAGGCTGGTCAGCGCGGCGTTGAGGATCGCCGCATTCTCACGCTCGATGAAGCCGATCCGGCCGATCGCACTGGAGACAGTGACCACGGCATCCGGATGCACCTGCCGCACGATCGTAGCCGCGCGGTCTTCCATCGCCGCGTTGATCGGCGCGAAAGCACAGCTGATCGCTATCGCGTCGACGCCGGCCGACCGCAAGGTGAGCGCGGCGTCGCGCACCTTCGCCTCGTCGAGCGGGGCGATCTCGCGCCCGTCCATTTCATAGCCTCCGGGAAGCAGGAACACGTGGTCGCCGATCCGCGCGGTCAGATCGGTCGGCCAGCCGGTCATCGGCGGCAGCGCCTCGCCCGAGGGGCTTGCCAGCCGGAGCACCCCGACCCGGTCGAGTTGGCTGCGCTCGACCAAAGCGTTGGCGAAATGGGTGGTGCCGATCATCACCGATGCGATCGTGCCCGGCGTCACCCCCGCCTGTCCTAGCACCGCGGTGATCGCCGCAGCGACTCCCGAACTCACATCGGCGGTGGTCGGCTGCTTGGTCCAGGCGCGCACCTCGCTCCCGTCCATCAGCACCGCGTCGGTATTCGTGCCCCCCACATCGACACCAATGCGCACTGACCTCACTCCTGCCCCGGTAACCCCTTGTGGGTAGGTGCCGCGTCGTTCGGCGCGCAACTCGTAAAACGGGTGCCGGGACAGCTGGTTCGGGTAATTGACCCGCCCAATCGGGTAATTCTTGTTATGGTAGCCTTGAGCGCACCGCAATTCAAAGCCTAGACTTGCCGACGGAGCGGATGCCGGAAAGCGACGAGGAGCTTTGGCGACAGGACGGCAAAGTGGATGAACTGATCCCCACGAAGATCGCGCCTCCCGCCTGGATGGGGAATCAGGTGCGGCGCGATGCGCTGCTCGCGCGGCTCGACGGCGCGCTGACGCGGCGCCTCACGCTCATCCACGCCCCCGCCGGCTATGGCAAGACTAGCCTGCTTTCGCAGTGGCGCGCCCGGGTCGATGGCGACGAAACGCTGGTCGCGTGGCTAACCCTCGAACGCGACGATGCCGATCCCGGGCGCCTCGCCCAGTATATTGCGCTCGCGGTGGACGGCATGGATGCCGAGGGCGAACGCAAGCTGGCCGATCTGCCACCGCGCGCCGCCTTGTCCGCGATCATCAATCGCCTCGCGCGCGAACCGCGCCGGGTGGTGCTGATCCTCGACGATCTCCATCTCGCCGAAGGCGCGCCGGTCGGCGAGTTCCTCAAGGCGCTGATCCAGCTCGCACCGCCCAACTGCCACTTCATCATCGCCTCGCGCGATTATCCCTGGCTCGGCCAGTCGCTGCTCGCGGCCGAGGAGCAATTGCTCGAGCTCCATGCCGAGGACCTCAAATTCTCCGCCGAGGAAGCCGGGGCATTGCTCGCGCGCGGCGACGGCGTCGCGCTCGCGGGCGACGACGTGGCGCGCATCGTCGAGCGTACCGAAGGCTGGGCGATCGCGCTCCAGCTCACTGCGCTCTCGTTGAAGCGCGGCGCCGATCCCCGCCAGCTCGTCGCGCATTTCAGCGGCGCGAGCCCGGAACTGGCGCGCTACCTTTCCGAGCAGGTGCTGATGACCTTAACCGAGGAGACGCAGCAGGTCGTCCTGCGCACTGCGCTGCTCGACCATCTCACCGGCGACACGATCAATTTGCTGTGCGATCGCCACGACGGCTGGCTACTGCTCGAGCGGCTCGAGCAGCAGGGCGTGGTGCTCACGCCGGTTTCGCCCGATCGCCAGGCCTATCGCTATCACCAGCTGTTCGCCGAATATCTGCGCGAACGCCTCGCCCGCGGCGACGCCGCGTTGTTCCGCACGCTGCAGCGGCGGGCGGCCTTGTGGTTCGCCGAGCGGGGCGAAGTGGTCGAAGCGGTAAATCATGCCGTCCAGGCCGGCGACGACGCGCTGCTTGCGACGGTGCTCGAGGATGCTGGCGGGTGGCGGCTGATCCCGCAGGGCTTTCAAGGCCTGGTCGAGCGTGGCCTCGCCGAACTGCCCGCCGCCACCATCGCCGCCCGCCCGCGGCTATTGCTGGCGAATATCTATCTCGAGGTGAAGCGTGGCCAGATGGAAGTCGCCCGCGCCGATTACGATCGCTTCGTCGCGAACGCGGCCCCCGATCTCTCCGCCGATCTATGGACCGAGATCCGCGTAGTCGGCGACGTGCTGGTCGAATATGAGAATTTACCGATGACGTTCGAGACCTTGCTTGAGCGCGAGGCGCTGCTCCGCACGCTGCCGACCGACGATCATCTGGTGCTCGCCAATTTCTACGAGACGCTGGGCGCAAAATATTACGAAGGCGGCTGGCTGGAGCGCGCGCTCCAACCGACGCTCGCCGCGCGCGAGCATTATCAGGCGCTGGGCTCACTATATTCGGACCTGTTCACGCGCTTCCACGAGGCGCGGATCAAGCGCGCCCAAGGCCGCATGCAGGACGCCGCGACGATCCTCGCCGACGCGCGCGAAGAAATCGAGCGCGACTTCGGCGCGCGATCGGACCTCGCGGCCAACTGCGCGGCGTTCGAGGCGGAACTGCTCTATGAGCAGGATCGCGCACCCGAGGCGCTCGCCTTGCTCGAATGGGCGCTGCCGCACATGGAATTGTTCGACGGCTGGGTCGACGTCTATGCCGCCGCTTATTTCACCGCCGCCCGCGCGGCGGCCGGCGACGGTGCGCTTGCCGCGGCGCAGGCATTGCTCGATCGCGCGCGGCGCACCGCCGAACGCCGGCGCTTCCATCAGCTCGGCTTGCTCACCGATCTGTGCGAGCTCGAGCTGCTGCTGCTCCACGCGCCAGACCTCGCCCCCGCGAGGGCAATGGCCGAGCGCATCGGGCTCGACGCGCTTGCGGAGCCGATGCGCGAGGAATCGCCGCGCTATCGCGCAGTGGCGGTTGCCGCCGCGATGTGCCGCGCGCAATTGCATCTGCTGGGCGGCGATCACGCGACCGCGCTTGGGGATCTCGCGCATATGCACCGCTGGGCCAGCCAGCACGGCGCGGGACGGCTGCTGATCGACGTCAATCTGCTCCGCGCGCATGGCCTGCGCCAGGCGGGCGACGGGGGTCGGGCGCAGGCTTGTTTCGACGAGGCGGTCGGCGTCGCGATGTTCCAGGGCGTGGTCCGCCCGTTCGTCGATGCGCGGCGTTTTTCGCGCGAATTGGTCGAGGCGGCGCTCGGCGGCGCCCCGCGGATCGATCGCTTCCGCGCCCAGTTCCTGCGCAATCTCTCCCGCGCCGTCGCCGTCCGCGCCGCGGCGCCGGTCGACGACGATGCGCTCAACCAAGCCGAAACGGCGATCCTCGCGCATCTGAGCTACGGTTATTCGAACAAGGAGATCGCCCGGCTGATCGGTATGTCGCCGGACACGGTAAAATACCGGCTCAAATCGGTTTTCCGCAAGATCGGGGTCAACAAGCGCCGCGATGCGGTGCGCGTCTCGCGCGAGCGGGGTTTCCTGCCGGGCACCGAAACGCCCTCCGCCTGACACCCGCTTGCCTCTGCGAGCTTACCCGTCTTCGCCCCTTGCTTACCCTGATTTGCGCGTGGCGTTGCCACGCCCGTGTTGTTGAATGCCGATGGGAGGACTGGCGCATGCAACGCACTGCGCGCCGGGATCAGCAATGAATTCACAACGACTTCACAAGGGGTGGCATATGGTACGGCAGTTCGAAATACGCGGTTCCCTGAGAACGAAACGACTGCGGTTTGGGCTGCTGTCGGCCTGCGCCACACTTGCCTGGGCCAATGCCGCGCTGGCCCAGGACGCACCGGATGTGAACGGCGAAGATGACATCGTGGTGACCGGCAGCGCGCTTTCGGGCACCAAGACCGATACGCCGCTGACCCAGGTCCCGCAGTCGGTGAGCGTCATCACCAGCGAGGATTTCCAGGATCGCGCCGCGGTCAATTTGCAGGACGTGATCCGCTACAGCGCGGGCGCCACCAGCGAGCTGAACGGCGTCGACACCCGCGGTGACTTCCTCGCGGTGCGCGGCACCGGCGCGGAGCAATATCTTGACGGCCTCAATCGTATGCCCGGCTTCATCTATGGCGGGCGGCTGGAAATCTTCACCGTCGAGCGCGCCGAGCTGCTGCGCGGCCCTTCGTCGACCTTGTACGGCGGCGGTGGCGCGGGCGGCATCCTCAATTCGATCAGCAAGCGGCCGGGGGAGGATTTCGGCGGCGAGGTCGGCGTCACCTACGGCACCGACGATTACAAGCAGGCGCAGCTCGACATCACCGGCCCGATCGTCGACGGCGTCTCGGCGCGGCTGGTCGGTCTGTACCGCGACGCGGACCTGCAGCAGCCGGGGCAGAAGAATGATCGCATCACGGTCATGCCGGCAGTCACGCTCCGGCCCGGTCCGGACACCGAAGTGACCTTCATCGGATTGTATCAGCGCGACAAGCTGGGCAGCCAGACCTATCTGCCGACCAGCAAAACGGTCGACGGCAGCGGCGCCACCCGCATCTCCGACGATTTCTATCTGGGCGAGCCGGACTTCAACCACACCCGCTCGAGCCATTATGCGCTGTCGCTATTGGTGACGCATCGTTTCAACGACAATCTGACGTTCAGCAGCCGCAACCGCACCTTCGAGCAGGACACCGACTATCAGGAAGTGTTCGGCTATACCGGCTTCGGCGGCGCTTATGCCGATGCGGGCCGCACCATCGCCAACCGCGCCTGGTATCTCAACCGCGCCCAATATACCGGCCTCAATAGCGACAACAATCTGGTGCTGAGCTTCGGCACCGGACCGCTCGAGCACCAGATCCTCGCCGGGTTCGACTATACCGAGTTCCGCGAGGACAAGGAGGAAGGCTTCGGCGCCGCGCCCGGGCTCAATCTCTATGCGCCGGTGTACGGCGTGCCCTTCGCAACCGGCGTGGGCTGGACCACCGACACCAAGAATTCGCAGACCGGCTTCTATTTCCAGGATCAGATCCGCGCCTGGGACCGGGTCTCGCTGGTGTTCGGCGCGCGGCACGACAATGTGAAGTCGAACGTCAACAACGTCCAGCTGGAGGCCAACAAGGCGTGGACCTTTCGCGCCGGCATCATCGCCGATCTGGTGAAGGGCGTGTCGCCCTATTTCAATTATTCGGAATCGTTCCTGCCCGTGTTCGGATCGAACTTCTTCGGCGTAGCCTATGTCCCGCGGTCGGGCCGTCAGTATGAAGCGGGCATCAAGTTCCAGCCTTCGTCGCGCATGCTGTTCACGCTCGCGGCCTACGACATCAAGGAACAGAATGTCCTGATCGCCGATCCGAACGAGCTGCAGAACTTCATCCAGGGCGGCTCTACCCGGTCGCGCGGCATCGAGGCGGAAGCCAATATCAAGCTGCCGGCCGATTTCGACGTCACTGCCTCGTACAGCTACACCCGCGCCGAATACCTGGTCGTCGATGGCCGCCTGCGCGGCGACCGGCGAGAGAATCTGCCCGAGCATCAGGCGTCGGTGTGGACGTCGAAGCGGTTCGATCTGGGGGACGAGCTCGGCCTCAAGGTCGGCGCCGGGGTGCGCTATCAGAGCGACAAGGTCAGCTTCGACCAGCTCTATCGGGTCGATCCGGTGACCTTGGCCGATGCCATGCTTGAACTCAGCTACGGCAAATGGTCGCTGTCGGTGAACGGCGCCAACATCTTCGACGAGAACGCCTACACCAACTGCACCTATTCCGCCGGCACGATCAACGAAGGCTATTGCTATCTCGGCAAGGATCGCACCGTCCTCGCCTCGCTGCGCCGCCGTTTCTAAGCGCGCCGCACAGGGCCGGAGCCGCACCGCTCCGGCCCTTCAACCCTAATATCGGGATCGATCGCATGAACCGCCCCACGCCCCGTCTCTTCAAAACCCGCCTCCTGCTGGCCGGCGCAGCGCTGCTCGCGATCGGTGCCGGCCCGGCGCCCAAGGGCCCGGCGGCCGATCTGATCCTGACCAACGCCCGAATCTATACGGTCGAGACCGGCCAGCCCTGGGCCGAGGCGGTGGCGGTCAAGGACGGCAAGATCCTCGCGGTCGGCTCCGCCGCCGAAATCGGCAAGCGCAAGGGGGCGACGACCCGCGTCGTCGATCTCGGCGGCCGTTTCGTGATGCCGGCGTTCGGCGATGCGCATGCCCATCCGATCTTCGGCGGAATGAGCCATGCGCGCTGCTCGCTCCACGCCGGCAAGACCCTCGACGATTATCGCCGGATCATCGCCGATTGCGTCGCGAAGACGCCTGGCACCGGCACGATCTTCGGCTCGGGGTGGAACCAGTCGCTGTTCCCGCCAAAGGGCATTCCCGACAAGGACCTGCTGGATTCGGTCTCGAAGGACCGCGCGCTGATCTTCGAATCCGACGGGCACACCTTGTGGGTCAACTCGAAGGCGCTCGAACTCGCCAAGATCACCCGCGACACGCCCGATCCGAAGAACGGCACGATCGACCGCGACGCCAGTGGTGAACCAGTCGGAGCGCTCGAGGAATCGGCGATGGCACTGGTCGAACCGCTGATCCCGCCACCCACCGCCAAGGACCTCGAAGGCGCGATCACCTACACGGTGACTCTGTTCAACAGCCTCGGCATCACCTCGTGGCACGACGCCTCGCTCGAATGGGACAAGGGCGGCACCAGCAAGGCGCTCGACGCCTATCAGGCGGTCAAGGATCGCGGGGCGCTCACTGCCCACACCGTGATGGACCTGCACTGGAATAACGATCGCGGGCTCGATCAGATGCCCGACATCGTCAAGCTCTCGGCCCGCGCCCGCGAGATCGGGCTCACCGCCAACGGCGTGAAGTTCTTCATCGACGGCGTCATCCCCCAGCAGACCGCGGCAATGCTCGCACCCTATGAGGGCACCGACGTGAAGGGCGCCACCCAGATCACCCTCGACGCGCTCTCCGCGGCCGTGGCGCAGCTCGACGCCCGTAACATGCAGTCGCATTTCCACGCGATCGGCGACGCCGGCGTCCGCCAGGCGCTCGACGCGGTCGAACGCGCCCGCAAGGGCGGCGGCGCGCACGATACCCGCCCGATGATCTCGCACATGAACGTCATCGATCCGGCCGATCAGCCGCGCTTCGCCCGGCTCGACGTCACCGCGATCTTCCAGCCGCTCTGGGCCTGCAACGAAGCCTATATGGACCTTGCGATCGAACGGATCGGCCCGAAGCGTGCCGCCTATATCTACCCCTCGGGAAGCGTGCTGCGCTTCGGCGGGCGGCTGGCTTACGGCGCCGACTGGTCGGTGGCCTCGGCCAATCCGATGGAAGGCATCGAAGTGGCGCTGACCCGCGTCGCGCCGGAGGGGGATCGCCCGCCGCTAGGGCCCAGCGAGCGAGTCACGCTGGCGCAGGCGCTGCGGGCCTATACGCTCAACGTCGCTTATGTGAATCACCTGGACAAGCAGACCGGCTCGCTTGCGCCGGGCAAGAGCGCCGACATCATCGTGCTCGACCGCAATCTGTTCGAGACGCCGGTGCGGCAGATACATTCGACCAAGGTGCTGCTCACCTTGTTCCAGGGCCGCGAAGTGTTCGGCAAGCTCCAGCCGCTGGCGCGCTGAACATGCGCGCCGCCGCACGCCCGCTTTCGCTGGCGGCGGCGTGACGGCGGCGTCAGGCGCTGCTCAGCAGGATGCTGGTCTCGCTGTTGAGGATTCCGTCGATCGCGCGGATCTCACGCAGAACGCGGTCGAACCCCTGAAGCCCCTCGGCGGCGATCTCGGCGACCAGATCCCAGCCGCCATTGGTGGTGTGGAGCGCACGGATCTCGGGAAAGCTGCGCAGGCGCCGGATGATCGCCGACGTGGAGCGGCCGGCGACTTCGATCATCATCACCGCGCGCAGCGATTCCGCACCGCCGGGCTCCTGCACGCGCACTGTGAACCCCAGGATCATGCCGGTATCGAGCAGCCGGTCGAGCCGCGCCTGCACCGTGGCGCGCGACACCTCCAGCATGCTGGCGATCTTGGCGACCGGCGCGCGTCCGTCGCCGCGGAGGACGGCGATGATCCGTCGATCGAGCTCATCGAGGTGCTGCATAGCAATATGCTCAGTCAAACCTGGCAAATTGTCAATTTTTACCGGCAATGTTTGCACATCATGCGCATTCTGCCGGCAACTCTGCTCCGCCTAGTGTCGCATCAATTCACCGCGACAGGGAGCAGAACATGACCAGGTTCATCGGCGTAGAGAGCCTCGCCACTATCGTCCACGAGATTGGCATCGAGCCGTTCCTTGTCGGCCTTGCCGGCTGTATCGAGCAGGATTTCCGCCGCTGGGGCGAGTTTCACAAGGTGCCGCGCCACGCCAGCCATTCCGATCTCGGCGTGGTCGAATTGATGCCGATCAGTGACGCTGCGCAGTTCGGATTCAAGTACGTCAACGGCCATCCCGGCAATGCGCGCGCGGGCCTCCTCACCGTCGCGGCGTTCGGAGTGCTTGCCGACATGGACACCGGTTATCCGCGGCTGGTGGCGGAGATGACGCTGCTCACCGCCTTGCGCACCGCCGCCACCTCGGCGCTGGTCGCCAGCCGCCTCGCCCGCCCGGACAGCCGCGTGATGGCGATGATCGGTCTCGGCGCCCAGTCGGATTTCCAGGCCCTTGCGTTCCGCGCCCTCCTCGGGATCGATCGGCTCCAGGTCTATGACATCGATCCCGCCTCGACCGCGAAGTTCATGCGGAATATGACCGCTCAGGGCTTTGCCGTCGAAACGTTTGACAGCGCGCAGGAAGCCGTGATGTCCGCCGACATCATCACCACCGCCACCGCCGACAAGCGCAATGCCACGATCCTGTCGGGCAATATGGTCGGCGCCGGGATCCACATCAATGCGATCGGCGGCGACTGCCCGGGCAAGACCGAGCTGCAACGCGACATCCTGCTGCGCGCCAGCGTCTTCGTCGAACTGGAGGAGCAGACCCGGATCGAAGGCGAGCTGCAGCAGATGCCCGCCGACTTCCCGGTCACCGAGGTTTGGCGCGTACTCGCGGGGATCGCGCCCGGACGCACCAGCGCGGCACAAGTCACCTTGTTCGACTCGGTCGGCTTCGCGCTCGAAGATTTCTCGGCACTGCGCTATCTCGACGCGCTCACCGCCGACGATGTGAATATCGCCGAGATAGACCTCATCGCCCAGCCAGACGATCCGGTCGACCTGTTCGGGCTGCTGCAACGCTACCGGCCCGCGCCCCACCCGTCGCTGGTGGCGCTATCGGCATGATTCCATAACGATCGAAGGGGAGCACGATGACTGACGTTGCATCACGCCGCTTGCTGGGTGTGGCCGTATTGACCTTGGGCGCACCGCTATCTCCGCCGTTGGCAGCGGCGCAGACGGCGCCGGTCGCCACGCCGACCACCGGCTATGTGCTCCCCGAGAGCGAGACATGGGAACTCAAGTCCGAAGACGGCTATCCCTATCAGATCTTCGTGTCGCAGCCGAAGGACCCGCCGCCGCCCGGGGGCTATCCGGTCCTCTATGTGCTGGACGGCAATGCGATGTTCGCCGGCTTCGCCGAAACCCGGCGAATCCTCGGCTATATGAAGGCGGACCTTGGTAAGACGATCATCGTCGGCGTCGGCTACAAGACCGAAGCCGCCTATGACGTTCGGCGGATCTACGACTTTGTCGAGGATTTCCGCCAGCCGGTCCCGCCCGCCCAGACGTATCTGACCAAATACAAGGCGGGGGGCCGCGCGCAGTTCGCCGCCTTCCTGCTCGATCGGCTGCGTCCCGTGCTCGCCCGGCGCTATTCGGTCAATCCGCATCGGCAGGCGTTATTCGGCCACTCCTTCGGCGGGCTGTTCGCTTTGTACATGCTCTACAACCATCCAGGCGCCTTTCATGCGATCGTCTCCGCCAGCCCGTCGATATTCTGGAACGATCAGGGCATCCTTGCCGAGGAACGCGCCTTCACCGCGAAACTGACCCAAGGAAAGTTGCAGGGTCCCGTCAGCAGACTTCGGCTGGTGACCGGCGAGCTTGATGAGACAGCCCTCGAACGTACCGATGCCGTATCGTTAGCGAAGCGCCTGGAGCCCCTCTCGGCCTATGGCTTGCGCAGCGAGTTCGAGATGTTCGCAGGCGAGACGCACATCACCGTGCCGAGCCGCTCGATCACCTCGACGCTCCGTTTTGCCTTCACCTGGCCGTGACCCGGCGGCACGCCAATAGCGTATCAGTGTCACCCATCTGCTGGCCCAGCGGATAGCCATTTTGAGCTTCTTTCGATCAGCGCTGTACGAGCAGTCTGGAGCGCGTTACCGCATGCATAAGGCCGCCATTCCCGCTCGCCCCAGCCTCATGGTTAGCCCCGCTGTTGAACCGATCTTAGGCAAACTTCCGTTATCGGGCATGAACGAAAGGCAGGTTTCGGGCGTCACAATCTTCATCGCGAATGACCGATTCTGGGGCGCAAAGCTGCCAAAGCTCGTGCGAACGTGCCGCCTTCGGTGACCTCCCGCCAGCTGCGCCGCAGCACGGTTGCGAAACGTTTCTCTCATCCCCATCTACACCCTATCACCGGCTTTCGATCCTTAAGCGCCAGTGGCTGGGTCCGTCATGTTCTCGCTTGCACCGCACGAGGCGTAAAATGGACCTCAATTATCTTCTCTCGCGTCACCAGATTTCGCTGATGCGCGCTCTCGCGGCGCCGTGCGTCGCATCGCGCGCTTCGCACCGTGCCTTCGCCGCCGGCTATGCCGGACGGATCCGTGAACTGCAGCTGGCGCTCGGCGTCCCGCTGTCGGCGGTCGCCGTCTGATGGGGGCGATTACCCGCATCGCGGTGGGCGAGACCTCCGAGGAGCGAGGGCGCAAGCGCTTCCGTTCGGCCACGCGTACCCAATTGGCGCCGGACGTCCACGCGCGCCAATCGCGCATCGCCTTGCTGGCCTTTCAGTCCTTCCCCGACCGCGAGGCCGCCTTGCTGTTCCTCAACGGCGACGACGACGCGCTTGGCGGACGCCCGATCGACGTGGCAAGCGCCAGCGAGGCGGGCGCAGGTCGCGTGGCAGCCGCGCTGCGCAGCCGCGGCGGGCACGCGGCCAGCTGAACCCGACACGCCGCGCATGTCTAGCGCCCGAGCTTGGGGCAGCACTGCCGGCGCGAGGGATCCCCCGCAAGATTGGGTTCCGTCATTGGCGAGGGCGGCCCTGCTACTTCATTCGCAGCGATCGCAGAGCTCGAGTGAGGCGCCCTCCGAAATCTCCCTGCCGTCGGTCCCGACATCGAGAACCACTCCGGCCCTCGCGCCGCCCCGTGTTCGGCCGTTAGCGGACAGGCTGCTTTTGGCCTGAGAAGCTCAATAGCCGCCGCTCGCCCACCGCACGGACGCGAACGACCGCTAATGAAGCGGATTCTGTGAACGCAGGATGCACCGTTATAGATTGGTAGATCAATTGCTGCATTCTGTGTGGCATCGCTTCAGCTTGGATGTAGCGTCGCGTTGCGGCTCCGCCAAACCTGGGGAGTGCAGCCCTCCCAACTGCGGAACGCCCGGTAGAACGAAGTTGTGTCCTGGAATCCGAGGATGCAGGCGACCTCCGCTATGTCGGTGGAATGGTCGGAGAGCAGCTTGCGGCCCAGTTCCTTTCGCGCCTCTTGTACCAGCGCGCGGAAGCTGCCGCCCTCGTTGGTGATACGCCGCTGCAACGTGCGTTCGCTCGTCCCGAGATCCCGCGCGACAGCCGCGATCTCCGGACGTCCGCTCGCGAAGCCGCGCTTCAGCACGGCCTTCACTTGCTCCGAAAAGGAGATGCGGGGCCGGAGGCGGCCGAAGCTTTCCTCCAGCGCCGGCGTGACGATCTCAATCAACTCGGCATTGTGTCCGGGAAAACGCCGATCCAGATCGGACGCCTTGAGCACCAGCGTGTCGCGCGCGCTGGCATAGACGACCGGGCAGCCGAAGAACGCCGCCTGTCCGGCCGTTGGCGCGCCGTCCCGCATCAGCTCAACTCGGATCGGAGTCAGCCTCTGGCCGGTCCCGCGCCGACCGAGCGACAGCAGAAAGGCAAAGCTGACGTCGACCGAGAGATCCGGTTCCTGCCCCGCCGCGTGGAACCAGTGCTTGCTGATATGGACCTCCGCGCCGCGCTCCTCGACCGTGATCCGCTCCGGCATCGTGAATTGCTTCAACCGCGCGATCCGCCGGACGCCATCTCGAAAATCGGACGCGTAGCAGGCGGCCACGAACATTGGCTGGTGCCCAACCGAGTCGGTCGCCTCCACGAACCGGAGCCAATAGTCCGGATCCCCGGCAAGCTCGGACATCGCGGTCCAGAGCGCGAACAGCTGCGCGGTGCTCACGAAGCGGCTTGTGTCGAGGTGCAGTGTCACGGGAAGCCGTGCCTGCGGCAGCACCGCGACGGGGCTCAGGCCGCTCGCCTCCATTGCCGACCAGAAGGACTGCTGCAGGCGGCACTTGTCGGGAATGCTGTTCTTCATCTTCGGCGCCCTCACGAGAGACCAGGTCGCGACGGCGGTCAAGGCCGCCGGGCAGCCCCAGTTGGGCGCCAGGCGATGCAAGCTCCTGTCACTTGACCTCGACCCGCGCATGGGGGGCGCAGTGAGCGACGAGCGCTTGCTCGGCCGCCGCCCAGGCATCGTCCCCCTCGTACAGGGCCGATCGCAGCCACGCCCAGGTTATCCGAAGGGCAATCTCCAGGCGCTCCGGGTCCTCGTCGTCCGTTTCCCGTGCATCATACCCCGCGATGCCGCCGAGCCCATGCTTGCCGCCGATCATGGTCAGCAGCGCCTCGGCGCCCGGACCCTCGTGATAGGCGTCCTCGTGCCAGGCGGGACCACGGACGGTAAGGTGCGCGGAGGCGTCCTCATCGCCGACGACGATCAAAGCCGGCGTGACCAGATATGAAAAGTCCGGGTTGAAGAAGCTGTAGCGGCTTGCCGCCATCTCGCTCAGCGAAGCCCCGCCGTTGCCGGGCGCCGTCAGCATGATCCCGGCCTTGATCCGAGGTTCGTGCATGTCGACATTCTGTGCCACCGGGTCGTTGGGATCGGTCAGCCGTGCGCCCAGCAGGAGGCCTGCGGTCTGGCCACCCATCGAGTGGCCGATGACCGCGATGCGGTCGCGATCGAGGCGCCCCGCGATCGGCGGGACCGCAGCCTCGATCGCGTCGAGCTGGTCGAGGATGGCGACCATGTCCTCGACGCGCGAGCGCCAGAAGAGGGGGCCTCCCGGGGCGTCGGCGGGCAAGCCGGCGACCTTCGAATTGAGGTGAGTCGGCTGGATCACCACGAAGCCGTGCTCGGCGAAGAAATTGACGATGGGTCCGTAGCCGTCCTTCGATGGGAGGTAGAGCGACGGTCCGTGGCCGTGGGAAAGCAGGACCACCGGCAGCTTGTCGCCGGCCAGCGGCGCCGTGATACGCAGTTCGAGCGGGATCGGGCGTCCTTCGACCTTGAGTGTCACGGGGCTGACCGAGATGGTCTGGCGCGGCTCGCTGACGGGGATCCGCAGGGCATCCTTGATGAGATTGTTCATGTGTCCGACTCCATCCATCGGGCCGATGGGAATGGCCCGGTGAAGTCGTGCTAAGCGGCATGCCGCTTGGAGGCATTGGCGCTTCCCGCCAATCGACTTGCAGAAGACGCCAAGTGCTTCAGCTAGGGTTGGTCATCTGTGGGAGCCAGAGCATTTTTGTTGGCACTAACCACCGAAACACCGGTCATAGGCCGATGGGCCAATCAATCAGCAGTTCGTACGCCGCGATCGAACGCGCTCACCCTTGGCAGCTGGGTGGGCCAGAAAGCATGCTGAACGGCGGCAATTAGGGCGCACAGCTGACATTGAGGTGGACGAAACCGCGCGTCCCCTATGCGCCCCCACTCCAGTCGTGCAGATGCGGTTTGCGCAACCATGAAGCTGCCGTCCGCCGCGGCATGACGCTTTCAGGCGCCACAGGGTGGCTCCGTTGGTCCGGCGACCGCGGGACAGGCGGCGGACGCGGCGATCCCCTCTGACTAACTGAAGACCGGTTCTGGTTGCCGGCCGATCCAGGCTGCGATGCGTCGGTTCGCGACCAACATAACAAGGCCGGTCACCAGGCCTGCGGCGGGGGCCATCATCAGACCGAATCCGAGGCCGTTGGAAAGCCCTGCCTCGGTAACGGCGTCGCTGATCATGCCGATGACGACAGGCCCCAGGGCCGGACCAAGCAGGCCGGAGCCGATCAGGACCAGGCCGGACGCCATTGCCTCCTTGCCCTTGCCCGCCACCAGATGCGCGGCCCCGAACGCCCAGGGCAGGAGGAAGGAGAAGGAGAGCATGAACGGCACCAGCAGAGCGATGGAAAGCCACGCGCTGGGGGCAAGCAGGGCCGGAACCGTCGTGATGCTGGCGACCAGGAACAGAATGGCCGGCGGTCCCAGTACCCGGCCGGTGCCGGACCGGACGGCGCGGTCGAAGCCGGCGCCGCCGACCATCGTGCCAACGATGCCCATGAGGCCCTGGAGCAGGCCGAAGCTCAAGCCGACCTCGCTGGCGCTAAGGCCGTAGCTGCGCATCAGGTAAGACGCGGCAAAGACATAGAAGGGTGGACCGGCGAAGCCGACGACCAGCGATCCGATGAAAATCCAGCGGAAAGCGGGATTGGAGAGCAGGCGCAGGCTGGCGCGAACGAAAGGCTCGCTGTTGTCCGGCGTGCATTGAAGCCGCGGGGTCGCGCGGATGGTGATCATGGCGATGAAGGCGATGAGGCCGCCCGCCGCGCCGGCGCCGATCAGCGTGGCACGCCAGCCGATCGCATCGCCCAAGGCGCCTCCGCCGGCAAAGCCCATCATCGTGCCGAGCGGGATACCCATGGTGACGATGCCGATCGCGCGACCGCGGCGCCCCGGCGCAATCTGGCGGGCGATGATGGCATGGGCCGAAGGTATCGCGCCCGCCTCGCCCAGCGCCACGCCGAAACGGGTAATGGCGAGGAAGAGGAAGCTGGCGGCCAGACCGCCGAGCGAAGTCATCGTGCTCCAGATCAGAATGCAGACGATCATGACGATCTTGGGCGAGTTGCGATCAGCCGCGCGCGCCAGCGGCAGTGACATCAGCGAATAGCAGACGGCGAAGGCGAGGCCAGTGACGAGACCGAGCTGGGTGTCGCTGAGGCCGAGATCGCGGCGGATCGTCTCCGCCAGAATGAAGGGGAGGATGCGGTCGATCTGGGAGAAGATGCCGATCAGGAGCAAGGTTCCGAGCAGCACCCAGGTTCTGCGGTGCGAAACGGGATCGACGGCCGATGGGGCGAGGGCTGCCGCAGCGGTGCTCATCGAGCGGCCGCCACTTCGCTTGACGGAAAGCTGGCGCCGGTCAGTTCCTCCGAGACTACCCATAAGCGCGCCATGACCCCCGCATCCAGCGCCTGGGGCGGGATTCGGGCTTCGACAGGATAGCCGCGGGTCTCGCTGAGCCAATTTGGCCCATAATAGCCGCCGCCCTCGGCCAGCGGCGAGGTTGCAGCGTACAAAGTCGGCAGGGCGCCCTGCCAGGCAGGCTGGAACAGGAAAGGCAGATAGCGGCGCACCCGCCCGTTGACGCTGTTGCTGCCCGCGCCGTTGGGGATCAGATCGGTACGGGTGACGCCGGGATGGGCACCGATGCTGTCGATGCCCCAGCCTCCGTCGACGCTGCGCCGGTGCAGTTCGAAGGCGAACATCAGGCAGGCGAGCTTGGACTGACTGTAGACCGGGAACGGACGATAGGCTTTCTTCGCGTCGAGATCGTCGAAGTCGATCGACCCGCTGCGTGCGGCGACGCTGGAAAGGGTCACGACGCGGGCATTGCCGCCACCGCGCAGCAGCGGCAGCAGGCCGGCGGTCAGCGCGAAATGGCCAAGATAGTTGGTGCCGAACTGCAGTTCGAAGCCGTCGCTGGTTTCCTGACGCTCTGGCGGGGCCATGACCGCGGCGTTGTTGACCAGCAGGTGGAGACTCTCACGCTGGTCCTTCAGCCGATCGCAGAAAATGGTGATGGAGCGGAGGCTGGCAAGGTCGACCTCCTCGAACCGCGTGCCGGTCGACCCGCAATCGGCGCGAATCTTCGCGATCGCCTCGGCGCCCTTGCGGGGATTGCGGCCTGCGATGATGACCTCCGCGCCATGCCGGGCGAGCACGAGGGCGGTCTCGTAGCCGAGGCCGCCGGTGCCCGTCACAATCGCCGAACGGCCCTTCTGCGAACGAATATCTGCTTCAGTCCATCGGGACATGGCATTGCCTTTCTGCGGATTTGCACTTAGTGTAAAAACCATATCTACACTGAGTGCGAAATTGCATCAAGGGTAAATTTGTGACAGCCGCGAACAATGAGAGCACGCCGGGCGGGGGGCTGCGGGAGCGCAAGCGACGCGAGACAGCCAAGCGGATCAAGGAAGCCGGGATCCGACTATTCATCGAGCGCGGCTATGACGCCACGACGATCGACGACATCGCTGCGGCCGCCGACATCTCCCGCCGGACGTTCTTCTATTATTACAAGACGAAGGACGACATTCTGCTGACCATGCAGAATGCGATGGGCGAAATCCTGTCGACGCATCTCGCCGCTGAGCCCGCGACCAAGAAGCCGCTGCAGGCGGTACGCGATGCGGCGATCCGGGTCGCGGCGCCGGTGCCGGCGGACGAGTTGCTGAAGCTCGACCGGCTGATGCGGTCAAGCGAGGCGGTGCAGGCACGCAAGGCCGCCAGTTATGTGCGGCACGAGCAGACCCTGTTCGCAGAGCTACGCAAAAAATGGCCGGAGCCGGAGCGCGAGACGGCGCTCAGAATGATCGCGATGCTCTCAATCGGCGCGGTGCGGTTGTCGCTCGACACGTTGGACCGGGAGGACGGCAAGCGCCCTCTGGGCGAGATATTGGCGGCGGCATTCGACGCGCTCGAGCGCGAGATTTAGGCCGGCGACGGAGCTGCGTCGACGGACGCCGCGCTCTCGACCAGTTCGCCAGCGGCGAGGCGATAGCGAGGCGCCTGGATCAAGCCAAAGCCTCTACGCGCCAGATCAGCCGTGGTATCCGAATGATTGGCACTGACCTGCATCGGCAACCGAATATCCATCGCTACGCCATCGACCGTGAATTCGAGTGGCAGGACATCACCGGTCGCGGGGGACAGGAAGCCGACCATGAGATGGCCATCGAGGTCGGCGATCGTCTGCGATACGCCGCGCCGCGCCAGATAGGCAGGGCTCGCCACGGTCACCTCGCGTAGCATTCCCACGCGCCGCATGATCAATCCGCTGTCGGACGGTTCGCCGACCCGGATCGCGCAGTCGATCCCTTCGCGCACAAGGTCGACCAGCCGATCGGCCTGGCCGATCTGAAGCTGGAGCCGGGGATAACGCGACAGGAAGGCCTCTAACTCGGGCACGATGAAGGTGCGGGTGAGCAATCCCGGCGCGTCGATCCGCAGCGCTCCATGGAGCTCGCTGTCGCGCGGCACCGCCTCGGCATCGTCGAGCTCGGCGAGAATGCCAAGGCAGCGTTCATAATAGAGGCGGCCGTCCAGAGTCGGCGCGACATGCCGGGTCGTGCGGTCGAGCAACCGCGCGCCCAATCGCCTTTCGAGTTGCCGGATCGTCTCCGTCGCCGTGGATCGGGGAATACCGAGGTCGTGCGCTGCGGCAGTTAAGCTGCAGCGTTCGACGACACGCAGGAACAGGCGAAGCGAATGGAGGTGATTCGTATATCATTGTTCGCGTTCTCCGAACGCAAATGTCTGATCATCCTAGGAACCGCCCGCTAGCTCTCGCCCTGAAGGAGATAGCCATGCCCAGAAGAGAACCCAACAAATACCGACATCAATTTGAGAAGATTTCTCTAACAAAAATTAAAGTCAATCTTGTACCAGCAAATACACCCCTTCTAACAAGTGAATTTGCGGTTCGAGTTCTCGCCAAGCTGCCTTCACCTGATCTCGCCGACAAGTCCTCCTCTACTACTACTTAGGCACCATGTCCATGCGTACTTACATGGATGCACAGGGCTCAACTGCGTATCCGGTCGGACTCGCATTGTTAAAGTGCAGGACAAGCTGCCGACTCGGGGTCATCAAGAACGAGTTCCGCGAAGTCCCGCGCTAGTTGCATCGTCAGATCTACTCGTCCTGCCACACCTGGTTGAGGATGCGGGCGGCGAGCGCCGCCTTGTCCTGCGGAAGGAAGCGACCGTAGTGCTTGGCCACCATCTCAGGCGTGTCTTGGATGGCGTAACTGGCCTGCTCGTAGGAGCCAGTGCGCTTGAGGATATGTGTGGCGAGCACGTCGCGCACATTGTGTGGCCCGTGGGGAAGCAGCCCCTTGATCGCGCCGCGGCCGGTATAGGGATTGAAGATCGCATAGCGCTGGATCACCAGCCGCCAAGCTTCGTAGAAGGTGGATTGGTTGTACGCCGCGTCGGCGCTACTGCGTTTCACCGTCTTGACGAAGAAGGTGCCCGGATCCTCGGCGTCGCCCAGCAGCAGCGGCCGGTGCCGAGCGATATAGGCTTCGATATGGCTATAAAGGCCGTCGAAATCCGGCAGGAGCAACCGGAAGGGTCGCTTGCCGAAGAAGGAGGAGTTGGCGTTCTTGAACGCGACCGATGGGATCAACACTTCCCAGCCTCCGTCGCGCGCGTTCCAGTGCAGCTCGCCGCGTCGCAGATTTTCCAGTTGTCGCTCGGTGCGATGGGGGGTGCCACGCGGGCAGAGCAGCAACTGGCGCAGATTCTTCTGGCGGACGCCGAGATGGAGACCCAAGCGCAGCATTAGGAAACCGCGCACCGCCTCGGCAGCGGCACGTGGATAGCGGTGCATGTCCGGCATCCGATCGAGGATCTCGGCGGTAATTCTGCGATACGCGCCGACCGGGCTTTCTTGTTCAAGGATCGGCAGGATCGGCTCAAACGGATCTCGGTGCACCCTGGCGATGCGGGCGATCTCTCGAGTGCGCGTCAGCGTGTGCGCATGCACGGCGTCGCAAAAGCCGTCCCAGTCGCTACGCGCTCGCTCAATATCCGTTTGATCCACCAACCCCGCGATCGGCCGGAGGCGCAACGCGAGTTCGGGGCTCTGGCGCAGCCAGCCCGTATCGCGCCGCGTTAGCGCGCTGCCCAGCTCGAGCATGTTCACTTCCCAGGCAGTGTAGAAGCCGCGCCGTCTTTCCCGCCATTGGAGATACCAGTCCCAGACCACGGGGAGTGCAAGCAGGGCCATTCCGAGGCGGTCGTGCGGGACGCCCTGGCCCTGCACCGGCGAGTCCGGTTCCGCGGCGAGCGCACCGAACATCAGCCCGAAATGCTCGATCTTCTGCGTCACCGATTCCTCATTCCAGACTCCGCTGCGTTTGAGACCGATCCGGGTAAGCGTTGCGGTCTTGAACCGGATCAACTCGCCGAGCTCCCGCGTAAGCGCTGGCGGGGCATGTAGCGAACCAGCTGGTGCTGGCACGCTCGCGCAATCTGGTCGCGGCAATGCTTTCGCACTGAATGACGCCAGGCTGGGGAACCGCAACGAGTAGCGCACCTTCATGGCCTCCGCCTGATAACGCCGATACTCAGTCGAGCCGGAGACGATCACGGTGCGTACCCATTCGAGAATCTCCTCTCGCTCGTGTATCGGCCGGTCCTCGAAATCGTCGGGCAAATGCCAGGCCAGTCGGCGATGCTCGGAAGTGCCGGTGACTCTCACTCGCCGCATAGGCGCGCGGCCGGAAGGCGCCAACTTGGCGCGGAAATAACCGCTCGGCAGGCGATACCGGCGTTCCGCACGCGCGAGCATCTCAAATGACATGGTCGACCCTGGTTGCTTCGTGCCAGTCACCCATTGTTGGAAAGTCTTGCGACCGAAGGTCTCGCCTGGACGCAGCAGCGCCCGGTGGAGATGCCAGCAGCTGTCACCGTGCCGTGCGAGTTGGAGTGCGAATGCTTCTGGGAAAGCGGTAGGATCCGTCCAATCAGCGGTCAGCGGCTGAGGGAATTCGACGACGGGGCGGGGCTTCGGTCCACGTCTTCTCAGCTTCCTTTCATCATCGGCAGCGATTGGGGAATTGGATGCTCGAGTAATTGACGGCACTTTGCGCAAAGAGTTGCTCCGGGATGTTGATAGTTTCCCGTGTCATGACGACGCCCAAGCCGTTCCTCCGGGGTCGACGCGCGATATTTTTGAGGTAGCTAGAGCAGCATCGGCGATGCACTCGGCATTGGCGCTCCATGGACCTGCCGGACCGACAGGCTGCCAGATGGCAGGATCGAAAGCACCTCCGCTGCGGGGACTGAGGGATCCAGCCAGTCCGCCCATTGGTCGCGCGCCAATGGAATGATCTGGCGATGATGGTAGGGCGCGACGTCCGGCCCTGCGTCGAGCGTCAACATCGTGAATGCTTCGCCGACTGCCGGATGGTTGCGCCAGATCCCCGCGATCGCGAACCACTCATGGTCATTCAGCGTAAATAGCCACTTGTTCTGGCGCTTCTGCTTCGGGTCATCGGACTTGGTGAATTCGTAGAAGCCATCGGCCAGGATCAGACAGCGCTTCGCGCCGAAATCTCGCCCTTCGGCGCGGTAGTTGTAGACCGGCTTGTTCGTCGGGCGGGGCCAGCTCCACCGCCGATTGACCAGCGCGCCACGCGAACGCGCTCCTTCGACCGACATTACGATCGGCGCGACATCGGTTATCTTGATATCCTCGCGGGCAGCGACGTTGGGCGTGCCTTCGGGCGTCTCGATCGCGATCTCGAGTTCCTCGAAGTCTTCCATGATCGATGCGATATCGACCTCGAGGCGATAGTCATTGCACATGAGCCGTCCCTGATTTGCACGTGGCACTCGTTCGCATTATGTTCTCACTATGCAAGCGAGTCCCTTCGAGTCGGATGCCCCTTTTGGAAGCCGCAAGATCATCGTGCGGCGTAACCCGCGCACGGGCAAGCCGCAGGCCATCGACGCGAGCTGGGGCCTCGAACCGTGGGAACCGGAAGGCAAGCCCTTCAAGTTCATTCGTTCCGAGGGTCGGACCTTCCCCCACCAGCGCTGCCTAGTGCCGGCGAGCGAGTTCCAGGTCACAAATGGTGAGCGGAAATTCCGCGTGACGCTCGACGACGGAAACTTCTTCTATCTTGCCGGCATCTGGCGGCCCTCGTCGGGCGAGCGCGACGTCAGCTATGCGATCATCACGATCGAGGCCAATCCCGATATCTTCTTCTATCAGGAGCGTCAGGGTGCGGTGCTGCTGCGGCGGCAGAACATGGCTTGGCTCGACCTGACCCAGCCCGAGTCCGAGCTGCTGCAGCCTATGCCGAAGCACAGCTTTCTCATCGAGGAAACCGGCCCGCGCGGCATCGCCGATCGACAGCGCATGCTGGCTCTGTAGCCAAGGGAGCAATGTATGTTTGCCGACGTGCCTATTACCGTCCCGGCGACCGGGGATGCCGTAAGTCCCACCGATCGACTGAACGCGATCATCCTGGCCGGGCCGCAGTTGGCTGCCGCGCTCGAAGTGCTCGCGATGCTTCCTGCCGGTCGACGCGCTGACCCCTATGCGCAGGCCGAGGTTCTCCAGGCATATGCGCGCGATGCGCGTTTTGCGGATGACGTGGTTGCAGGCGCGGCGCTGCACGCCCGCGTGACGGCGCTTGCCAAGTGGACCGCGGCGCATGATCCGTTGCGGCAATCCGGTCCCGAGGCCGTGCTCGAGGCTGCAGCGCGCCACCCTCTGGTAGAGACCGAAGCCGGTATCGGCTTCGAGGGGGCGGCATTTCAGGAGATGGTCCTCTTCGTTGAGGAACTGCCTTGGTGACCTGCCTCGCGCCCCGCCGGCCGGCGGGCGCGTAGAAGGGTCAACGCTTGAAATAGGCTTCGATGGCGTCGGCACCGCTGCCCACGGCGTCGACCGCTTCCTGAAGCCGTTCGCGGCTGACTCCGAACCTCTCGGTCCAGTAGCGCACTTCATAATCCTCGCCCATCGCGACTCGGCTACGGTCCTGCGGCGAGCGCAGCGTCTTGTCGTCTGCCATCCTGGCCTCCTCTGTCCTGCTTCCCTACCGCGTTCGATTCGCCAGAGTTTCCCGCTGCGAATGGAGCCGGACGATATCGAAGGGGAAAACGGGCGCATCGTTCATGACTGCGAACCAGCTATTGCAGGCGACCCGGCTGTTCCCGTGTTCTCGCATAACCCTCTTTGCATGGCAGTCTCCCGTTCAGGCGAGAAGGACATAGGCGGCGCCGAGCGTGGCGCTGGCGAAGAGGACGGGAATCATGCCCGCCTTGAAGCGAAAGACCGCGATCGCCGCTCCGGCGGCGAGGACCAGCGCAGGCAGGCTGAGCGAGGCGAGCACCGGGATTTCGAAGGTGGCAAGACCGAGGCGAACCGGTTGGACGTTACTGAACAGCGTGTGGATTGCGAACCAGACCGCGAGATTGAGGATCACGCCGACCACCGCCGCAGTGATCGCACCGAGCGCTGCCGACAGCGCGCGGTTGCCGCGCAGCCGCTCGACGAACGGCGCGCCGGCGAAGATCCACAGATAGCAGGGCATGAACGTCACCCAGGTCGTCAGGATCGCGCCCAAGGTCGCTGCGACGAACGGCGGGAGCCCGCTCGCATCGCGAAAGGCGGCGAGGAAGCCGACGAACTGGGTCACCATGATCAGCGGCCCCGGCGTGGTCTCGGCGAGCCCGAGGCCGTCGAGCATCTCGCCCGGCGTGACCCAGTGATAGGTGCCGACCGCTTCCTGCGCGACATAAGCGAGCACCGCATAGGCACCGCCGAAGGTCACCACGGCCATCTGGCTGAAGAAGCCGGCGATATGCGAGAAGACGTTGCCTGGCCCGGCCAGCGCGAACAGGAGTCCTACCGGCGCCAGCCAGAGGAACAGGAACAGGCCCGAGATCTTGAGCGACCAGCCGAGATTGGGCCGCGCATGCTCGGGCAGTTCCTCGCCAAGCGCAGTGTCGCGGTCGTGGACGATGTCGCCGCCCGAAGATCCGTGGCCGCCGCCGCCCCGGAAGGCGGTAATGCCCGCCCGCCCGCCGAGATAGCCGGCGAGCCCGGCAAGGAAGACGATCAACGGGAAAGGCGCGTTGAGGAAGAAAATCGCGACGAACGCGGTCGCGGCGATGCCGCGCATGACGTGGTTCTTGAGCGCGCGCGAGCCGACGCGGACCACAGCCTGGACGACCACCGCCAGTACCGCCGCCTTGAGGCCGAAGAACAACCCCTCGATCACGGGCGCGTGGCCGAGCAGCACATAGATATAGCTGAGCGCGAGGATCGCGAGGAAACCGGGCAGCACGAAAAGCGCTCCGGCGACCAGCCCGCCCTTGGTCTTGTGGAGCAGCCAGCCGATATAGGCGGCGAGCTGCTGCGCCTCGGGCCCTGGCAGCAGCATGCAATAGTTGAGTGCGTGGAGGAACCGATCCTCTCCGATCCACCGCTTCTCGTCGACCAGGATGCGGTGCATCACCGCGATCTGGCCGGCCGGGCCGCCGAAGCTGAGCGCCGCGATCCGCGCCCAGACCTTGACCGCCTCGCCGAACGAGATGCCGTGATCGTGCGGCGCGGCCGGCATGTCGGGGGCGACGACGGTAGCGTTCATCGGTCGGCCTTTCGACTGGAGAAGAAGGCGTAGAATTGGTCGAGCGCGTCGCTCGCCCGGGCGATGCGCTCGAGATCGTCGTCGCTGGAGGCGCAGACGCCAGAAAGCATCGCGCCGACACCGGCGGTCTCCGGACGCGCGAACTTGCCGTCGGCGATGTCGAGCTCGTGGATAATTTCCCCGAGCGCCGACAGGCCGGAGTTCTCGCTGAGGTTTGCGCGCAGCACGATGGTCTCGAAGCTGCAGCGGTCCTCCTCATGGGTGAACTCGGCATCCGCCATATCGAAGCCCAGTTCGCCGGGCTCGGGCACGTGCGTCTTTGCGTCGACGAAGCGGAAGACCGCTTGCGGGTCGACGAACCGCCGGATCAGCCACGCACAGGCGATGCGGTCGACATGCACCCCGCGCCGCGTGACCCAGGTCCTGCCGGTCAGGTCGGCCGGCTCGATCGCCGCGGCGGGCTCGCTGCGGCCGATATCGGGGTGCTGGTAGCGCTGGCGATCAAGCTCGGCGAGCGCGGCATCGGCGTCCTGGCGCCCATGCGCCCCGAAGAAGTCGAGCGCCTCGACGTCCGCCAGCCGCCGCTGCAGCTTGGCGATGTCCTGGCCGCTCGCCGGACCTGTGTCGAGCAGGCGGCGCGCCGCATCGGCGATCTCGGCATAGTCGGCATCGCGCGCGGCATCGAACAGCGCCCGCACCTCGCCGTCGCTCTGCCCCAGGAGAAGCCGGCCTTCGAGCAGGGTCGCTTCGCCGCCGCTCGCGACGATCTCCTCGAGCAGTTCGTGAAACGCGGCCTGGGCCGCTTCGCTCGTGGGCAGGACGTGGACGGCGTTCTTGAGCGGAACGGCACCGATCGCCTGCAACCGCCGCCAGATCTTCACTCGTAGATAGGGCGGCTTCGCAGGGAGCTGATGGAGCAGCGCAAGCCAGATCGCCGAGTCGGTTGTAGTCATCATGATGCATATGTATCATCACGATCGAAACGAAGGAACATATATATCAATGATGCCTGCTCGCTTTTCCGTGTTCGCATCGCTGGCGCTCGTCGGGACGCCGATGGCGGCAGTACCGGCGTCGGCGCAGGACGTGGCCGAGGGCCTCAGCGTCATGGGATCGATGCGCCTGCGCTACGAGGCGATCGATGGGCAGGCGCGCGCCGGGTTCAACGAGAGCGACGCGCTGGTGAACCTGCGCACCGCGATCCTGGCCGAATATCGCACGCGGGACGTGCGGCTCGGCGTCGAGCTTTACGACAGCCGCGTCTGGGCCGATCGCACCGGCACCCCGGTCACGACCAACGAAGTGAATGCTCTCGAGCCGGTGCAGGTCTATGTCGCCGGCGACATCGATGGCGCCTTCGGCAAGGGCACGAAGCTTACGCTGACCGCGGGGCGCATGACGCTCAACCTCGGGTCGCGGCGGCTGGTCGCGGCGGACGACTATCGCAACACCACCAACGGCTACACCGGGCTCCGTGCGGATATCGCGGCACCCGGCGGCGTCAAGGCAACGCTGATCTACACGCTTCCCCAAGTGCGCCTGCCCGACGATGCCGAAAGGCTGCGTGACGCCAAGGTCAAGCTCGACCGCGAGAATTTCGGCCTAGTGCTATGGGGTGGGCAGCTCAGCAGGGCCAGGACGCTAGGGCGCGCAATGGTCGAACTCACCTATTTCCGCTTGGGCGAGCGCGATGCACCGGCCCGGCCTACCCGGGACCGCTCACTCGACACCTTTGGCGGGCGGATCATCGCCGAACCCCGCACGGACGCCTTCGACTATGAGGTGGAGACGTTCTATCAGACCGGCAGCATCAGCGCCTCGCTCGCGCCGACCGCCGCACGGCAGGCCGTTTCCGCCAGCTTCGTCCATGCCGATCTCGGCTACAGCTTCTCGGGCGCCTGGAAGCCGCGCCTGTCGGTCGAGTTCGACCGGGCGAGCGGGGACAAGCCCGGCGGGAAATTCGGCCGGTTCGATACTCTTTACGGAATGCGACGCGCAGATCTTGCCCCCGCTGGTCTCTACAACGCAGTGGCGCGCGCCAACATCATGACGCCGGGCATTCGCCTGGAGGTCGCGCCGAGCAAGCGACTGGATGCCTTCGCCGTCTACCGGGCGATGTGGCTGGCCGCCGACGAGGACAGCTTCTCGACGACCGGAGTTCGGGACGCATCGGGACGCTCGGGCGATTTTGCCGGGCATCAGCTCGAGGCGCGGGTGCGCTACTGGTTGGTGCCGGCGCGCCTGCGCTTCGAGTTCGACGGCCTGTTGCTCGCCAAGGGGCGTTTCCTGCGCGACGCGCCCAACGCGCCGGCGGGGCGCTGGACGCGGTACGGCTCGTTCAACCTGACCGCGAGCTTCTAAACCGCCCGGTTCGCGGGCGGATCGTGGCGGGCATCGGTCAGTCGAGCGCCGCAAACCATGCGGCATACACCGTGTTGCGCGCGAGGCGCCGGTTAAGGTCCGGGGCGCCATCATCCCACCAGACCGGGCCGCGTTCGCCGAGCGCGCGCTTGGCGCGATCGACATCGGCTCGGGCTTCCGCTTCCGATGCCGGATCCTCGTTCCGCAGCGCCGTGCAGACCGCGCGCCGCGCCGCCATCAGCGTCTTGGTCAGCGTCTCGCGGTCGCGCGGTGCCAAAGCGGGGTTCGTCATGCGCCACAGGCGCCCGCGTACGACGAAATAGCGTCCATCGGGCGTGATCGGATGTCCACCCGCCAGCCCAGGCTCAGCCATGATGCCCCATGGTCATCAGCGAAGCTGGCTGTCCTTGCTGCCGCGGCGGTTGAAGCCGGTCGGCCGGATCGACGTGTCACGCTCGGACTGGCAGGCAATGCAGGTTCGGCTCGAAGGCTGCGCTTCGCGCCGCGCCTTCGGGATCTCCTCGCCGCAATCCTCGCAATAGCGAATGCCGTCGCCGGTCGCGAGACGCGTGCGAGCATGGCTGACCGCATCCGCGATGGTATCCTCGATCTGTTCCTGAACGGCGCCATCCTGCGCCCAGCCATTGGCCATTTTCCTTCCTCTCGATTTCCTGAACGCGCGACGGCGAGCGCCGCTCCGAAACGCGAAGGGCCGCCCCTTTCGGAGCGGCCCTTCCATTGTCATCCGAACGCGGACAGCTCAGCCGAGCCGGACCCCCGCGGTGGAGGCCATGCTCAGAATTCCTGCCGCGTGCGGCATGTGACAATGAGACATCTGACCACCTCCTTTCCGTTGTTGACGATAGCTGGGATGTGGGTGCGCGGACGCGCCGTTTCAATCGCAAGTTCATGAGATTGTGGATGTATCCCGCTGGCCCTCCGCCGCTTCGGGGTTGCGGCGCCTGCATCCTTAGTACCGGACCGTGCGAAGCCGGCGGCTAGGGCCGGTTGCCGAGTGCTCGGCCAGCGGCAGGCCGGCCGCCCTACCGAAAGTCGCGAGGTTTAATCTTGATGCCCTCGGTCGGCTGGCCGGGGATGATGCCCGAGCCCAGGCGCAGGTCCGGAATGTAGATATCGCGGGGGTTTCGGCCCAGCGGGCGTTCCGCGGGATCGCGGGGATCGGGTCCCTGACCATGCTTGACCACATCGGCCCGCGCGACCCGGTAGATATCGGCGACGTCGCTGCGGCTGCCGACGCTGGCAAGCAGCGGCGACAGGTCGTCGAGCCGGTCGACGATGACATGAATCACCTCGCCTTCGCGCTGGACCTTCCCGCGCAGACCCACCATCGACGCGCCGAGCACGACGCGCCGGTATTTCTCGAAAACGTTAGTCCACACGACCAGGTTGGCGATGTCGGTCTCGTCCTCGATCGTGATGAACATGACGCCCTTGGCCGAGCCGGGCTTCTGGCGGACCAGCACCAGCCCGGCGAGTTCGATCCAGCGTCCGTCGCGCATCGTCCGCGTCGCCGAGCAAGGCTGGATCTTCCGCTGGCCGAGCTCATCCCGGAGAAATGCGAGCGGGTGGGCACGCAATGAAAGCGCGGTGCTGCGATAGTCCTCGACCACTTCCTGGCCTTCGCCCATCGGCACGAGCGCCACCTCGGGCTCGAGCGCCTCGTCACGCCAGGCCTGGTCGCGCGCGTCGGCCGCGGCGAACAGCGGCAGCGGCGCGTCCGCCAGGCCCTTTACCTGCCACAGGCCGGTGCGCCGGGTCTGCTCGAGCGAGCCGAACCCATCGGCCTCGCCGATGCGATTGAGCGCGCCGGCGCCCACGCCGGCGCGGCGCTGGATCTCCTCGACGCTGGTGAAGCGGCCCTCGCCGCGCGCGGCCACGATCGCGGCGGCATCGTCATTGGCCAGGCCGCGCACCATGCGCAGGCCGAGCCGCACCGCCTTGTAGGGTCCGGGGGCATATTCGAGCGTGCAGTCCCAGCGGCTGCAATTGACGTCGACGGGGCGAACCTCGACGCGGTGCTCGCGCGCGTCGCGGACGATCTGCGCCGGCGCGTAGAAGCCCATGGGCTGGGCGTTGAGCAAAGCCGCGCAAAACGCGTCGGGATGATGGCATTTCATCCAGGACGAGGCATAGGCGATCAGCGCGAAGCTCGCCGCATGGCTCTCGGGAAAGCCATAGCTGCCGAAGCCCTCGATTTGCTTGAAGGTCTTCTCGGCGAAGTCATGGGCATAGCCGCGCGCGACCATGCCGCCGATCAGCTTGTCGCGAAAATGGCTGACGCCGCCGGTGAGCTTGAACGTCGCCATCGCGCGGCGCAGCAGGTCGGCCTCGCTGGCGGTGAACCCGGCGCATTCGATCGCGACGCGCATCGCCTGCTCCTGGAACAGCGGCACACCCAAGGTCTTCTCGAGCACGCGGCGCAGCTCCTCCTTGGGATAGCTGACCGGCTCTTTGCCTTCGCGCCGCCTGAGATAGGGGTGGACCATGTCGCCCTGGATCGGCCCGGGCCGCACGATCGCGACTTCGATCACCAGGTCGTAGAAGGTCCTGGGCTTGATCCGCGGCAACATCGCCATCTGCGCGCGGCTCTCGATCTGGAAGACGCCCAGGGTGTCGGCCTTGCGGATCATCGCATAGGTGGCGGGGTCCTCGGCGGGGATGGTCGCCAGGTCGAGCTTCAGGTTCTTGTCGTGCTCGAGGAACTCGAAGGCGCGGCGCATGCAGCTCAGCATGCCGAGCGCCAGCACATCGACCTTCATGAAGCCGAGTGCGTCGATATCGTCCTTGTCCCATTCGATGACCTGGCGATCCTCCATCGCCGCCGGCTCGATCGGCACGAGTTCGTCGAGCCGGTCGCGGGTCAGCACGAAACCGCCGGGATGCTGGGATAGGTGGCGCGGGGTATTGATCAGCTGCTTTGCCAGCTCGAGCGTCAGCGCAAGGCGCGGGTCGGCCATATCGAGGTTGAGCTCCTCGGCATGGCGTTCCTCGACGCCCTCGCGGCTCCAGCCCCAGACCTGGCTGGAAAGGCCGGCGGTCATGTCCTCGCTCAGCCCCAGCGCCTTGCCGACCTCGCGTACCGCTCCGCGGGCGCGGTACCGACTGACTACCGCGGTCAGCGCGCTGCGGTCGCGGCCATAGGTCTCGTAGATCCACTGGATCACCTCCTCGCGCCGCTCATGCTCGAAATCGACGTCGATATCGGGAGGCTCTCTTCGTTCGGCGCTGACGAAGCGCTCGAACAGCAGCTCCGAGCGCACCGGGTCGATCGAGGTGATGCCGAGGCAGAAGCAGACCGCCGAGTTGGCCGCCGAACCGCGGCCCTGGCAGAGGATCTCGCGCCGGCGCGCCTCGGCGACGATCGCATGGACCGTCAGGAAATACGGTGCATATTCCAGCTCGGCGATGAGCTTGAGCTCATGCTCCAGTTGGGCCCGGACCTTCGGCGTGATCCCCTCGGGATAGCGTTCCGGCGCCTTCTCCCAGGTCAGCCGCTCGAGCTCCTGTTGCGGGGTGCCGCCGGCATCGCCGATCTCGTCGGGATATTGGTAGCGCAGCTGCTCGAGGTCGAAACTGCAGCGCTCGACGATCTCGAGGCTGCGCGCGACCGGGCGGGTGTCGCCCAGGTTGCGGCGAAACAGCCGCTCCATCTCGGCGGCCGTCTTGAGATGACGGTCGGCTATGGCCTCGCGCCGGTCGCCCAGATCGTCGATCGTGCACTTCTCGCGGATGCAGGTGACCACGTCCTGCAGAAGCCGGCACTCGGGCGCATGATAGAGCACGTCGCCGGTGGCCACGGTCGCGACGCGCGCCGTCGCCGCCATCGCGGCAAGGTCGCGCAAGCGCACGGCATCGCGTGGGCGCCGACGCAGCGAAAGTGCGAGGTAGGAGCGGTCCCCGAAGATCCGGCTGGTCCGGGCCAATGCCGCCTGAGTATCGGCATTGGCCCGGTCCGGCACCAACATCCCGATCAGGCCCTCGTTCCACTCCTCGACGTCGCTCCAGTCGAGATGGCAGGCGCCCTTGCCGGCACGGCTCTTGCCGATCGACAGCAGGCGGGTGAGCCGGCTCCAGGCGGTGCGGTCTGTCGGGTAGACGAGCAGCGCGCTGCCGTCGGCGAGATCGAGCCGGCAGCCCGCGACCGAGCGCACGCCCGTCGCCTTTTGCGCGTCCCAGGCGCGGACGATGCCCGCGACGGAGTTGCGGTCCACCACGCCGATCGCCGGCAGGCCAAGCAGCGCCGCGGCCGCGAACAGCTCTTCCGGCGAGGACGCGCCCCGCAGGAAGCTGAAGTGGGTCGTGACCTGCAGCTCGGCATAGCGGACATCGAGTTCGGGCATGGTTCAGGCGATCGACCGGTTTGGCGAGCCGGGCACAAGGAGGCTCGGGTCGTCCCTCCGCTGGCGCGCGACCCGGCGATCAGGCAATCGCGGTGAGATTGCCGAGCTCGGGATGGAAGAGCGGAAGGTTGCGGGTCGACTGCTGTGCGACCGCGCTCGCATTGCAGTTGGTGGCGAGCGTGATCCACTCGATCCCCCAATGCATCGTCAGCGTCTTGCCGCTGGGATCGATCTCGATCGTGCCGGCGCCTTCGATGATCACATCCCAGCGCGGCTCGTCATGGCGCACCGCCTTGAGCAGCGAGCCGTCCGACAATGCGATGTAATAGGCGTGCATGAACGGTTCGCCGCCGAACTCGAAGCTCGGATCGGCCGGAATGGTCAGCTTGGTTTCGATGTCCCCGGTGATGCGCAGGCTCGCGGCCTCCGCGGAGGGAATCAGGGTGATGGACATCATGTTCTCCGAGTCGAAAGCACGAGAACATAAAGGGAACTTTTGTAGTTGCCGAGTCGAATCTGGATGCGTCTGCGCGCGAGTTTACCCTTGGAAGGCGATCATGTGCGAAAGCTATGCAGACGTGACTTGAGATAGAGCAAGCGCTAGCCGGTGTTGATGGTCATGCGCCCATCGCTTTCCGACATCCACGGCGTGCTCGCAGCACATAGCGCCGTCATCGTGCATTTTTCGGGGACGCCGAAAGGTGGTGGCTCGACCTTCGAATATCCGTTTCCGCGCGATCTCGAGGAAGTGATCGCGGGCCGATCCCTGACGGGCCTTTCCTGCTCGACGGTCATGCCGGGCGATGAGTTCTGCGACCTCAACAGGGCTAACGCAACGGGCTGCATCGGTGTGTTGCTCGGGCTGCAAACGCCTCAGTCCGTGCTGGACGCTCACCCACACGACTGCGGGACGTACATGGCGGACGGCGTTCGCCAGGTCCCCCATGCACGCGACATGACGGCGTCGGATTTCGATGCGACGATCACGGGTCGCGCGAACGGCGAGTACAATGAGTGGGTAATTGCCAATTATCAGGTGATCGGATTGTTCGTGGCGGAGCCATACCGCGTGTCGATCGAAGTAGAGATCGACTATCCTGAAGACATGCCCGACTATTTACGGGGTGCCGGCACCGCCGCCGGCTTTGACTATAAATCGCTCGCGGAGATTGCGACGCTTTTCCCGAATCTTCCCATTTACGCCTTCGCCAGTGGCGGTGTCGTTGAGCACATCGGTTCAGCTTGGGTGCCGGTTACGCATAAGACGCTCTATCCGTGAATCTAAGCGAACGCCCCATGGATGAACCAGGTCATCGAGCCGGTCGCCATGCGCTCGCCGTCGCCCAGACGGAACAGCCAGTAGCGGCCACCGCCCTCGACCTCGACCTGGAAATAGTCGCGCACCGCATAAGGCTGGCGGGCCTCGTGCCCGGCTTCGCGCCACCATTCGCCGTGCAGCCGTTCGGGGCCGTCGGCCTGGAGCACGCGGTAGCGCTTGCGCTTCCAGACGAACATCGCCGGCGGATGGTCGGGTAGCATCGCGGTCACCTGAATCGGTTGGGGCGGGTCGATCAACCTGCCTGGTCGCGGCAGGTCGTCGGCCCAGCGCGCCCCGCCGCCCCGGTCGAGCGCCGCGACGCTTGCGACCGATCGCTCGGGCATGCCGCCGGGGCGCGGCGCAGCTCGGTGAAGGCTGGCCGGTCCGAAGCGGTTGGTCAGCGCATCGACGAGTGCGCCGATATCCGCTTCCTTGTGCCCGGCGCGCGCGAGATCGGCCTGGCTCGACCCAAGTGGCTCGACGAGCGGCGCGACCAAGGTCATCGCCTCGATCCCCAGTCCCGGCTCGACCTGGTCGACTTGGGCCTGGAGCAGCTTGACGAGATGCGCCGCGTCGCGCGTCGGCGCGGCGGTGCCGATACGGATCGCCTGGGCGTGTCCGTCGACCCGGTGGAACCAGCAGTCGAGGCGCCGGGCGCCCTTGCCGAGCCGGACCAGCTGGCCGACGAGATCGGATACCAGATCGCCGATTACCCGGCCAAAGGCCTCGGGTGTCGCGATCGGCTCGAGCAGCCCGCGACGGCAGCGCGGAACTTGCGGAGGGAAGATCGGCTCGATCGCCTCAGGCGCATGACCGAGCGCCCGGTCGAGCTGCTGGTGAAGCGTGCGGCCGAACCGGCGCGCCAGCGGGCCGCGTGGCGTGCCAATCAACTGCTCGATCCGGTCGAACCCCAGCTTGCGCAGGCCGTCGACTTGCCCGGCCTCGAGCCTGAGCGCGGCGACCGGCAGCAGCGACATTGCCTTGCGCTGGTCGCCGGGGTCGATGGTGATCGGCCGGCCGGCCGGGACGTGCCGCGCTACCGCATGTGCGCAACCCGGCGTGTCCGCGACCGCGATCTGGAGCGCATAGCCCGCCTGGGCGATGCGGCGATGCAGGTCCTTGAGCAAGGCCCGCTCGCCGCCGAACAGCGCCGCGCAGCCGCTGATGTCGATCCAGATGCCGTTCGGGGGATCGGGCGCGACGAAGGACGAATAGCGGCCGCACCACAAGGCGAGCCGCCTCAGCGCGGCAAGATCGCCTTCCGGATCGGCATCGACCGCCGCGAGCTCGGGGGCGAGACTGCGTGCCTTGGTCACCGTCATGCCGGGCGCAATGCCGAGCGCGCGCGCAGCCCCGTCGACCGCAGCCACGACCTTGCGGCCATGGTCGGGAAGCGCGGTGCAAAGCGGCCGGTCTGGCGGAAACGCCTCAGCTCGCGATGCGCCGCTCTTCCGCCGGAGCCGGTCGGTCGACCAGCTGGGCAGGTAGAGCGAGACGACCCTGCGCATCGCAGGCCTCCACGATCCAGGATTTGGGCTCGCCGCCGCGCACGCGCTCGAGATGCACGTTCCAGCGCGGGCGGCCGAGGCTGGGGATGCCGAGCGCGAGGCTCGGCGCGGCGCGCACGCGCCAGCGCGTGACCGCGGCAGTGCCTTCGGCGACCGTATCGGCGGGAGACGCGCGCCGGAACACAAAGGCGGTCGTGCCCGAGCTTTCCGCCGCGAGCTGGAGGCGCTTGGACGCCGTGGTCGAGAGCTTGGCGACTTCGCCGACCACGCCGGCCAGCCCCGGCTGGCGCAGGCACTCCTCCATCGCGAGCAGCACATTGGTATCGCTGCCCGCCTCGACATGGATGACGCGGTCGGGATGCAGGCCGGCCAGGTCGAGCGCCGGCGCAAACAGGTCCCGCCACCTCAGGCACCAGAACACCGGGCCTTCGATCCTGGCGAGTATACCGGCAAGAAAGACGGTGGCGGCGGCATCGTCGCAGAGCTCGGTGCTGCCGGCGACCTCGTGCAGCGCACCGGTGGCGATGCCGCCCCCGGGGAGCTGGCGATCGACGGGCGGAATCCCGAACGGCACCGCCGCATGCCGGTGTCCCACGCCTTCGATGGCGGCGATGCGCGAACGCAGATCGGCGATGACAGCAGGCTGCCCCATAGGGATCCAAGACTCGGAAGGCGGTTGATTCGTTCCCTTTTTGTTCGGAAGACCTGAGCGCCGTCAAGCACAGGGCGCTTCGCCGAGGCGCCCGCTGGCCTTCCGAACCTTGCCCATCAAGCCGTTCGCGCAGACACGAATCGTCGGGTCGTTACGGTGCCATCTGCCACCGAAAATATTTTTACGGACGACCCCGTAGTCCGCCGCACCATCCGTCAATCGCCCCAACGCCGCACGAAGCTGGCGATTTGGGAGGGTGGAAATGAAAGTCTCGAGAAAAGCATTCTGCGCCGCGCTGCTCGGCGCGACGGCAATCCCCGCGGGCATGGTGATCCTGCCGGCGAGCGCACAGGAGGCGCCGATCGCCTTCGAGCTGCCGCCTCAGGATCTGGGCGTGACGCTGCGCGCGCTTGCCCGCCAGGGCGGCCGCGAGATCCTGTTCGCCGACGAGGATATCCGCGGCAAGCGTTCGCCGGCGGTCCGGGGCAGTTTCACCGTCGAGCAGGCGGTGCGCCTCGCCATCGGCGGCACCGGCCTCATGGTCGAGGAGCAGGCCGGGGCGCTCGTCGTGCGGGTGCGTCCCCAACTGGCCGAGGAAAGCGGCGACGATCAGGCGATCACGGTGACCGGTACGCGCATCCGCGGCGCGACCGGACCCTCGCCGGTCATCGTCATGACGCGGCGGACATTGGAGGATCAGGGCTTGCCCGACATGGCAAGCGTCTCGCGGATCATCCCGCAGAATTTCACCGGAGGGCAAAACCCCGGGGTCGCGGGGGGCGGTGACCAGGGCGGCTACAACAACATCAACAACTCGACGACGCTCAACCTTCGCGGGCTGGGCTCGGACGCGACGCTGACGCTCATCAACGGTCGTTGCGTTCGGACAGCGCCGCGCAGTGGTCGTCTGGCAGCGTATCCTGCTCCCGAACGGGAGTTCGATCCGAATCGACAACGTGCCGGCGACGGACGTGGCGGGCTATGCCGGTCTTTCGGACAAGGTCGACGTCCACACCTGGCAGTTGCTCAAGGGGGTGGCACTTTCGACGCTGCTCGGCGTCGGCACCGAGCTCAGCTTGGGCGACAGCGAGACCGACCTCGTTCGCGCGATCCGCGAGCCCACCCAGCAGGGCGCGTCGCGCGCCGCTGGCCAGATCGTCACCAGGAACCTCAATGTCCAGCCGACCATCAAGGTGCGGCCCGGTTGGCCCCTCCGTGTCGTGGTGCACAAGGACATCATCCTCGCGCCATGGCCGTGCCAGGAGCATTGACATGTCCGACCTCAAGCTCGCGCAACTTCCCGACCGCACGCCGGTCAAGCTCGGCATCTCGGTGATGCCGGACCTGCACCAGGCGCTCGTCGCCTACGCCGCGCTCTATGCCCAGGCCTATGGCCGGGAGGAGCCGGTCGCGGATCTGATTCCGGCGATGCTCGCCGCCTTCCTCGAGAGCGATCGCGCCTTCAGCAAGGGGAGGTCGAAATGAGCCGGCGCGCCTTGGAGCCGGGTGAAGCGACGCTGGAGCCTTCAGCGTGCGGATTTCCACCGCGAACAGAACGCTCGCCAGCGATCCGATGCCCGCAAAGGCCGCGATCCAGAAGCAGGCCGCTCTGAGTTGCGCATCCCTTATCGGCCCATGTTACCGACCTTTCATCCCGCGCCAAATCGTAATTCAGCAGCAACGATGAGCCGATATGATCTGACAAACTTCGAGTGGCCGTGATCGCGTCGCTGCTGCCCAACACGCCGCGAGGCGTGCCGCGCGTCGATGATCGTCGCGTGCTGAACGGCATCTTCTGGGTGCTGCGATTCGGGGGCACCGTAGCGCGATCTGCCCGAGCGCTATGGCCCGCGCACGACTTGCTACAACCGCTTCAATCGATGGCGGCAAGCTAGTTTGTGGAACCGGCTGACGGACGCCATCACCGTCGCACATGACGGCGACATTCAGACGATCGACAGCACCTCCGTTCGCGCCCACCAGGAGGCAGCGACGGGAAATGGGGGGTGCAGATCATTGTCTCGGTCGATCGCGCGGCGGGCTCACGACCAAGATCCACGTCGTCGTGGACGCGCAGGGCCTTACGATCCGACTTGGCCTGACCGCCGGCCAGACGCACGACGGGCAGATCGCCGACACGCTGCTCGACCATCTCGGCCCTCGCACCATCGTGCTGGCGAACAAGGTATACGCCGCCGACCGCATCCGCGAGCTGATCCAGGACCAAGGTGTCACGCCTAACATCCCGCCCAAAAGCAACCGACGATGGAAGCCGTGCTTCAGCAAACGCCCCTACCGCGAGCGCAACCTGATCGAGCGCTTCTTCTCCAAGCTGAAGCACTTCCGCCGCGTCGCCACCCGCTACGACAAACTCGCCGCAAACTTCCTCGCCATGATCCAGTTCGCCCCAATGCGCCTGTGGCTCCGGGCCTATGAGTCTATGTCCTAGGCGGCAGCAAAATCTTCAGCGTCACCGCCGGCCGATCGCCTCCGGCGGATCGCGTGAATAGAGGTTTCTCGATGTGAGACTGCTTGCCGTATTGACATCGTTCTCGTCGACTACATTCACAAGGGACGGCTGGATCGTTTGCCCCGCTGCGCTGGCGGCACCGACGACCAGCGCGACAGGAAGCAGAAAGACGGTGCCATTGTAGACTTGCACAACCGCATCAAATTTTTCCTAGTCTTCATGCCGAAGGCGGTATTGTCACCGCGGTCAGCCCGCCGTTCTCCGCGGGCCGGCCAAGCTGCCGCTCATCAAAGAACTGCAATACCGCGATTAACCCCCGAGCAATGCGTACTCCAGATCTTGATCACCATCCTGAGGCGCCGGGCCGCACCCGAAACGCTCCGAAAGCTGGGTCACTATCGTGCCGATGGCCATATCGAAATCATCAAAATCCCGGCGCCCTTCGGGCGCTACAAGCGAACATCGACCATTCATATTCAAGGTGAGCCAAATCTTATTGTATACCGTTACGGATCCGACAGCACGCCACATCTCTTTAAACAAGGCAGGCTGATCAATCCTGAACTCACCCTGCATTCGCCCAATGAAAATAGCCACCTGGTCTTCAAGAAAAAGGGAGCGGCTTATACGATCCTCGTAACCGAAGATATGAACTGACTGATCAAATAACGTTGCCCCGCCGCAATGGCCGAGGAATCTAGAATAAGCATCTGGGGCCGCGAAACCAAGCAGAGATTGAACGTGCTCTAGATAATTGGTCCGAAGGCCAGGGTACAATTTATGTAGATACCTCAATGCCTGACTCGGCACCAGATGCCTAATGAACTTTGCGCCGCTTGGAAGCGCAACATCACCATTGGAGCATCGCCCGGCGTTTTCCAGTACGAAGTCGATTGCAAACATTACGCACATCCTCCCCAACCGTCCTTCGCCGCCTGTATGGCCGCAGCTCGTCCGCACATCTGTGCAATATACCTCAGATTATCTTCCGGAGAGGGCAAGCCGACCATGTCGTACATAAAGTTACTAAAGCTGTCGGTCCTGATTCTGCCTGAGAGCGTGCCGGTGAAATCGGTGATCGGCCCGAGAGCCGAAGCGCTTCTGGACAGCAACTTCAGACCGCGGATCGGGTTCCGATAGCCGCCGGCTCTCAGATGCAGCTCATAGTGTTCGCGCGCAGTGAGAAATTCGATATTGTTAGGGTTCCTCGCCATCTCGAGCGAATTTCCGTTCACCGTGTTCCGGTGATGCCCCTTGAAACCCTTTACGTAGCCGTTTTCAAGAAGCTCCTTCCTCTGCGCCGGGGTCCAGTCTCGTGTCGATCCACCCTGTCGCACGAGTTCACGCTCTTCACGCCACGCCTGGCGGACAGCCGCCCTTCTCGCATTCCGTATCTCCGCAGCCGTCGGGCAGGGTACCCCGCGCTTGCTGCATTCGGCCTCGGTCCCGGTGGGATCGGTGCGATTGATCGGGTCGCCCCCGACATATGCATACAGGTTGAAATCGTCCTCATACCCGATCGGGTCGGTCTGGAGAAAGCGGCCAAGGGACGGCGAATAGATCCGCGCCTTGTAGTAAAACATGCCTATTTCAGGAATCCAAGCCTGACCGGTATACTGGAAGCGGCCGATGTTGGCCCTGGAGCCGACACCATATTCGTCATAGCTGTTAATCTGGATTGCGTTGCCGGAGGCATCGGCAACCGAAACTACGGACCCCTGGTGATCGGTTTGGAGACTCCGACGATCGGTCAATCCGGCGCCCTCATACCAAAGCAGCGGATCATCATCGCCGGTCCCATGGACATATCGCCGCAGGACATTACCGGCAGCGTCATATTCGAGCGTCAACTGGTCGCCATCGTACAGGAAGCGCGTAATTTCTCCCGACCCGATGCTAGTCTCGAAGAGGCGACCAAGCGGATCATAGACGAGTTTTGCGCCGTTCGGCGCCGAGATCAGGCGATTTTCAGCATCGTAGCCGTAATGCCTGTCACCCTCCGTGGTCAGGTTACCGTTACGATCATATTGAAAGAGCATTGCGTCATAGCCGGGGGTTCTAGCCTCGCTGTACTGGTTCAGACCGTTTGCTTTATAGCTGCGATCCACGTTCTGCCGGCTATTGACCCGGTACAGGTCCTTAGAGCGCGACATCTTGACGATCTGACCAGCGGGATTGTAGCCCTTGGTTGTAGCATCGCCAATAGCGGTTGTGATATCGTATTGAGTGTCCGCAAGATCGTCCTCGATGCTGGTGAGCCTTAGCGCCGCGTCGTAGCCATAGCGTGTCACCACACCTGCTCGAGTTTCCTTCTCCTGCAACCCTTGAGCATTCCACGTCGCAGACACGTAAGCCGAACCACCGTTTTCCTGAATGCTCAGGAGCCGGTCCAGACCGTCATAATTGTAGATGAAATGGGTGCCGCTATCCGGATGCGTGATGCGCACACGAGCGCCGCTTGAGTTATATTGATAGCCAAGCGCCCGGCTCACTCCTCCCATGGTAGTCGTGCTGCTCGTGACCCGTCCAAGGGCATCATATGCATTGCTGATGCCTTGACCAGTTCCCCAGCCGAATTTCGCGCTGGTCTGCAGTCCGCGCAGATCGTAATCGTAGCACACATCGTTGCTGTCGCTCCCAATCGCGAGCGCCGTCCCGATGTGGCAATCGACCGTTGCCGTTGCAGTTGGGCCGCCGGCCGGGTCGGGGACCTTCTTGTGGATTAGGCGGTTCAGCGAATCATATTGGTACTTGATGACGGCACCATCGCGCTTGGTGACTGTAATGCGATTGCCGTTCGCGTCGTATTGATACTCCTCCCGATTGTTGACGTCGAAGGCCCCGGCGCTGGACAGCGCCGTCGCTGCGGTCGTGGCGTTGTAGCTCGACGGCGCCGTGACAACCGAGGGGAATTGCAATTGGACCTGGCGGTCGAAGCCATCATATACCAGCCGGGCCTTATTCCCGTTGGCGTCAACTACAAATTCCCGTTTGCCGTTTGGAGTGTAGCCATAGGTGACTGTGGCCCGCTCGACGCCAGGCACTCCGACTGCTTCGCGAACTTGTACCAGCTGACCAGCGTCGTCGTAGACATTCCTCGAGATGCGGTCAGGGCCGTTCGGGCCGCTTAGCTGCGGTACGCATGCGTCGGCCTGCCCGCTCCACTGCAGCGGATCCATCCGAACGGCGGTACACTTGACGCGACCGAGTTCGTCATAGCTGATCTGGGTGACTGACTCGATGGTTTCAGCCGGCTGCGCGCGTGAATCAGACGTCCCGACAATGCAGGACACGAGAGCGGCGCCGGCCAATACGGCGAGCCATCTGCGTTGGATGATCATTTGTGTCCAACTTCTCTCTTTATAACTTCACCCGTTGATGGATCAAAACTCATTCGGGTGAAGCGCTGCACCGTGAAATCGGAACCATCACTGGCAACGCCAACGCCAAATTCGGTGAGAAACTCTCGCCCCACAGTGTCGTAATGGTGTTTGGTGATCGACCGGGGATTGCCTCCGGATCCATCTGGATCACCGCCAATTTCCAAAACCGGCCTGCGAAGCGAGTCGTAGGTCGTATATTTGCGATCATCGATACCCGCCCGGGGGCCATCCACGACGATTACATTGCCGACCGTATCGTAGGTGAAGCTGGTCGTCGCCGAGACCACTCCATCTCCGCTGGCGACTGTCTCCGCGGTCCGCAGCAAATTGTTGTTGTCATAGGCGTAGCTCGTTACCAATTCGTCGCCGGTGCCCACGCAGGATGCCGGATTGGCCTTTGTGGCGGTCAAGCACTGCGAAACGCGCACCAACCGCCATACCGGTTCCGCATTGACCAGCACCCCGCTGGCATTCCGCACCTTCGGATACCGCTGCTCGTAGAAATATCGTTTCTGCGGATTTACGCCGCTGGCGTCCGCTGGGCCCGTTTCTTTCTCGAGCAGACCGTGTTCTGCCGAATAATCGTATTTCGTTACGTTTCCCGCGGGATCCTTGATTTCCGTTGGCTTCGAAGCACAGAGAACGGAGCTGCATCCATATGTGAGTTTCGTGACCAATGGGAGGTCGGAGCTGTCGCGCGAAATGCGCTTCACTTCCGACACCTTGCCGAGTTCATACTGAAACTCTGTTTTACCCGCCGTCCCAGATCCTTGCGGAGGAATGATAAACGTGATCGGTGAAGGCAAAATGTATTTGGGCCGAGGAGAGGCCGAAGAATACGGCTCCTCGCGCCGATAGATAGTCTTCCGCTGCAACTCATCCGTGATCGACGCAACCTGCGAATCTCGATTGACATTCACATGACGACTCTGCCCCTTCGGATTGGAAATATCCCACTCAAGGACGATCTCCCTATAGTAGGGCGGGTATTCGGTCCAATAATATTTAGTATAGATCCATTCACTACCGCCACGTTTAACCGAAAATTTTCTCCTCAGTCCGTTACTATCTGAAACCGAGCTTACCGCCGAAAACGATACCTTGTCCCACAGAGGATCATAGCGCACAGCTTCCCCGTCAGACGTATAATCATATTTATATACGGGCACGTTGTTACGGTAAAATATTCTTGTGTTTCCCTGCGTTTCCTTAATAAGATTAGGATATGCGGGATTCAGTGCGCAGGATGCCGCATCGGGATTGCAGTAGGTTTCGGAGGTATTATAAGAATAAATAGCGCTCAGGTCGCCTGTCGACGCATAAACGTATTTTAGCATCCAGCCCAAGCTACTCCAAACTGTCTTCTTCTGAAGCGCGGTATAGTTGATCCTTATCACCTCACCGTCGCTACGATTTATCCGGGTAGCCATCCCGCGCAGAGCCTTGCCCGAGAAGCTCGACATCGGAGAATTGTAGGCCAGATCATAAACCACAGACCCACCGTCAGCGGTCAGCAGTGTACATGTCCCGCTGCTCGCGGTGATCCCGTCTGGGCAAACCAGTTTTTCAGGGCCGTCACCGGGGTAGGGGCTTGAGTAAAATGTCTGGGTTGAAGCGTGGTCGATCCAATTGCCGACCATGAACATGCGGGTTACCCCGTCAAAGCTGACGCTTGCAAAGACCGGCCCTCCAGGATCGCCCCAAGACGGCCCCGGAGCGGTCCATATCGAGTTCGAATAGTTGTCGACGTAATTTGTGACCTGGCCGTTATGTACCGGCGAACCAATCGTCGTATGAGAAAGACCGCTGTCATTCGTCCCTATCTCGAGCCTTGGGCCCGGCAGGGAAAATCGCCCATTTGCCAGGTCCATCCCATTGCTATCGAGGCCATATTCCTTGGGTGGCTGTGAGGCCTCCTGGGCGAAGGCCGTATGTGCGCCGAACATGATAAGCAGTGGAATTGCGGCTGAGGTCTCTCTTTGCCACATCAATGATACTCCTTTTACAGATTTCGGCGCGCGCGGTCAGAAGGTCTCAAGATGTCGCAAATCATATCCGACGACATTAGCGCCGTTCATGCGAGAGCGTCAGCACAACGCGCGTTATCATTATTCCTTGTCATCCCCCGCTGCTCTGACAAGGAGGCGAACTGCTGATCCGCTCGGCGGTGCCACGCGAACACTCCTGGAATGGCTTGGCAGTCGACTCTGACGGCAATCGCTCACAGGTCCATTTTTCAGAACGGTTCGCACGCCGCCTGCAGTGGCCACCAACACGATTGCTTCGACGCTTTCAGGCTCGGCGAACCACCAAGCCAGCGGGTCGCCGCGGTGTGTTGACGAGCCGGACCCTCATCGGAGATCGCCTGAATGGCGCAGCGAACAGTGGCGCCTATCGCCCTTCGAACCATCACCCCCCCACAGGTGCAATGCGGGCCCCTGCCTTAAAGAGACTCGTAGATGCGGTTTCAGCGACGCTCCCGTCAACTGTTAAATCAGGAATGGCGAGCGGGAGGGAATTGAGGCGGCGGCGACCTGCCGGCGCCCGCGCGTCGCATGGGGATAACGGGCCATTCTGACCTTCCATCACTTTCGAAAGTAAGCTGGCGGCACATGGCACCAATTTTGTGGCTTTGGAGCCCGCCCAGCCCATATCTGAAGCGCCGTTCGCACCGTCGAAGATCATGCCCGCGGGTATGTCGAACTCTTTGGCGCTAGGCGACGATCATGCCCGTTGCGGATCAGTCACCGCCAAGGCCAGCCCTTTCGGTACGGATCCGCCCAAATCCCGCCGGAAAAGATACTTGGAAAAATCTTTTAGCTCAGCCACTTACGCGACGCTGATGAACGTCAATGGACCGGGAAAACGGTGCTAAGAGAGGACTTGAACTACCTCGCCTCGGGACTCGAACTCACCTCTTCATTGAGAATTGGGATTGGGCAAATTGGTCTTGGCAAAACGGCTTTCGTTCGGAGGCGGCCGTGACTTCCCCGTGTCCCCGAAAGGGTGTTGGCCGTCCCCATACAGTGCCTATCGCCGAGGCGCATTTGTATCGAAACTTCGCATGAGGGGCCACGAACGGAGTACCCAAATGGATCTCGAGCCACTATCGATAAGGGTTGCTGACGCGGTGGCCATTACCCGGTTCGCCGATCACAGGATTAGAAAGCTGATCGGGTCGGGTGAACTCAGGGCAGTGACGATCGGCCGACTGGTTCTCATCGACTATCGACATTTCAAAGCGTTTTGCGAGTGGCATCGGCAAAACGAGATCAGGTCGCAGAAGGTCGTAACTCTGCGTTGGCCACACCCGGGCCGTCGAGCGATGTGATGGACACCGCAGGCATATCGTCGGATCGTCTCATCAAGCTGGATGAGGTGAAACGCCGCGTCGGTCTTGGTAAATCGATGATCTATAGACTGATCTCCGAGAGCAAATTCCCCGCACCCTACAAGATCTCGCCCCTCGCCTCCCGTTGGAGTGATCGCGAGATCGCCGCCTGGATTAACGATGTGAAGGATGGCTTCGAAGGCAAGAAACGAAAGCTCTGACCGCAGAGTTCGATTGCCATGGCCTCCATCCCAATCCGCTCGTAAACCTAGGATGTTTGAGCTTTTTCTTCTGACACTCTTCAGAAATGCCTTAACATGGCCCTCGCGTCGAGGTGGTGGGTGGGTAAAAGAATTCATCGAGATAATTCAGCGGGACAGATGGCGTGCCGCCTGATCACGATGCGCGCGAAGCCTTCTCCAGACGTCGCAAGTTGACACCCCGTGCGGCTCGCGAAATATTCGATGCCTCGACACGGTGAACGCGCCGGAGGCTCAGAGACCGCGGGGGGCTAATGTGATCCTGACCGGACAAGCGATCGCCAATGCTATCGAAAACGGGGACATCGAGATCGAATCGTTCGAACCCGATCAGCTCAATCCGAACAGCTATAACTATCGTCTTGGCCCCGAGGTGATTGAGGTGGCGAGCACCCACCCCTATCGGCTGGGCGACGCCATCAAGATCCCGGACGCAGGGCTGGTACTTCATCCACACCGCCTTTATCTCGCCGCCACAGCCGAGATCATTGGCAGCCGACGCTACGTCACAACGCTCCTTGGGCGCTCCTCAGTCGGACGTCTCGGCCTCTTCCTGAATGTATCGGCCGATCTAGGCCATGCCGGAAGCCGCAGCCGGTGGACGCTGGAGCTAACGGTGGTCCAGCCGCTCCGAGTGTACGGAGGCATGGTGGTAGGCCAGGTCGCCTTCTGGGGCCAAGAGGGGCGTTTAACGCCCTATTGCGGGCGCTACCACGAGGATATCGAGCCGCAGGGTAGCCGGGACCGCAGGCTTCAGGGTATAATGCCATGATCCTGACCGGAGCGGAGATCTTGGCTGCTCGTGAGCGCGGCGAGATCATCATCGAACCGTTCGACGAGGCCCAGCTTGGGCCGAACTCCTATGACTTTAGGCTTGGGGAGCGTGCGCGCTGGTACACCAGGCAGGTGCTCGACGCGCGAGGCCCAAATCCCACAGAATTTGCGCTTATCCCTGAAGAGGGGATGCTGGTGACGCCCGAGCGGCTAGTCCTCTGCAACACGCACGAAACCATGGGGAGCGACCATTTCGTTCCGATCATCCGCGGTCGGTCGTCGACGGGCCGTCTGGGGCTCTTCATCGACATCACCGCAGACCTCATCGACCTCGGATCAGTGAATGAGTGGACCTTGCAAATGCACGCGGTCATGCCGGTTCGCATATATCCGGGCATGTTGATTGGCCAAGTCACCTTCTGGCGCCCCGAGGGTCAAATCCGGCTCTACAACGGGAAGTACCGGGAGCGGCAAAGCCCGGTAGAGTCTCTCATTCATCTCTCGTATCCGTTGGGATCCGGTTAAATGCTCCACTCCGGTCTTCACGCGATTCACGACGCTGTCCACGGCGCGATCGACGTCACCAAGCTCGGCGGCGATGACTTCCAGAAGGCGGTGGACATGATCGTCAGCTCCGCGGATTTCCGGCGGCTAAAGCGGATCAAGCAACTGGGCTTCGTCTCAGCGAACCATATCAGCGCTGCACACGACCGCTATGCGCATTCGCTGGGTTCGATGTACATGATGTGGCACCTGCTGAACCGACTGCGTGAAGGTAGGCGGCTAAAGGGACCTGGCTTTGACATTCTCGGAGACGTCAGAACGACGTTCAACGCCTTTGCCGACCTTGAGGACGGCCCCTTGGCGGACACACTCGCTGAACATCTCATGCTCGCGGCGCTCATTCAGGACATCGGCGAACTTCCGTACCACCTCGCTCTCGCCCGTTTGCCCGCGTCCCCCCGCCTCCGGGCGTCGGTTCTCGCCCATGCTCCTACGGCCCCGGTAAACCAGCTCGAGCCCAAGACGGTCTTCGCTCTGGCATGGCTTCACCGGACCGAAAACGCACGCTTCCTGTCCCACTATGATCTGGAATTTCTTACGGCGCTCCTCGCTGGCCTCAACCCGGAAGCTCTGCCGGGAGTGCGGGCCGTCCGCCACATGCTGGATGGCGCGGTCGATGCCGACCGGCTCGACTATGTCTATCGCGACGCGTTCCATGTGCTCGGGATCCGCCGGGACACCAGTGATCTGATCGCATCGCTGGACTACTACGATCAGAACGGCCCGGTCTTTAGCAACGCGGGCCCGATCTCCGACTTCCTCGCCCTGCGCGCGACACTCTGGTCCACGGTCTATCTGAGCCCTCCCAACCGTTTCCGGGTCACCCTCCTGAGAGCAGTCATGAGCGACCTCGCTGGCGTCGGCACCTCAAATTCGCCTTTCGCGCCACTTAGGGAAGAGGGCTTGGACTACGATGACTTCAGCAAGCTTGACGACGGCAGCGTCGAAGCTGTGATAAACGCCGCCCGCACGGGCGGCGAGATCAAGGTCGGCCCCAAGGCTGAGCATGCCCTGACGGTCCTGCAGAACGCCACCCCGCGCTATGAATTCCATTGGTTGCCCGAACCGAAGGCCAATGGCCCTGAGTCGCGCAAGGTGGACGATGGGCCTCAAGAGCTACCTCCCGAGCTCTTCGTCGATACTTATTTCGAGTACCAAGGACATCGGCTCTACGACGCGAATTCCATTCGGGTGGACATGGCCCCCTACCGGTACATGGGCCAAGTCGTAGGGCTCGAGCACTGTAGTGGCCCGTTTAATCATCTCTTGGGTGACTGCGCTTCTGGACTGCCGATGCCGGATTGCATCGCGGTGTTCCGCCCGACGATCCGGTCGGGGGCGGGATGGCGGGGAATTGACGCAGGCATCGAGTCCGGAAGCCTTTATTATCGACTTCGGCGCGAAGGTCTCGTCGACGTCCTCCCCTTCAGCGGAGACACGCGGAAGATGACCGATTTCAAGGGCCCGGACATCTTCATATCATTCGCCTTCGAGGATCTCGTGGAGGTTCGGGAGATCGCATCTCGGCTGAAGCATCGCCGCCGTCGCTATTACTGCATTCAGGGTGCCTTCGATGGCTTGGGAGCAACGACCCTTGAGAACAGCAAACAGGCTGTTCGTGAGGCCGGCGCAGTACTCCTCGTCTACTCCCGCAGTTATACCTCTAAGTTCGCCACGAAGCTCAACGGCGGGAATATCGCCGCAGAGGTGTTCGAGATGATAGATCGCGTGCGCGACGGCTTGAAGATCATACCCGTGACGCTGGAAGACTATGACGGGTCGGTCGCTGAGGCCCTCCCATGGCGCCACCTCGGCTATGACGATGGCTCTGTTCCGATGATTGGCGGGAACCTCACAGGTGCGCTTCCGGATCGGGTGGACCAGGCGCTCGAAGAGGCCCTCAAACGGATCGATAGCGGCGGCGATCAGTGAGCAAATTTGATCGGGAACATGCCGATCTGACGATTGCAGACGTCGGCGAGAAAGCGCTAATCGTCCGCTACGTGCGGCCCATCTTTAACCCTGCCGGGGATCCTTGGGGTGTGGGCGACGACTGTGCGCTCGCTCGACTGTCAGCTGGACATGCCATTCTCGCGTCGACCGATCGGGTTCCGGCGGATCTCATCAGCTTCAAGGCGGGCGTGCTCGATCATGCCGGGCTCGGAAGTTATCTTGTGCGGCTAAACCTCAGCGATATCGCTGCTTGCGGGGGACGGCCGATTGGCCTGCTACTCAACTTCGGGCTACCTAGGCGCTTGCCGCTGGCCGACTTCGAAGCGCTTGTGGAAGGCGTTCGAGCGGAGGCGGCCTTACTTGGGTGCCCGGTACTCGGGGGCGACCTGAGCGACGCCACCGAACTCAGTATTTCGGCGACAGCGCTTGGTAGCGTGGATCCACGACGCGCCCTTTCTAGGTCCACCGCTAAGGTCGGCGATACGATCTTCGTCAGTCGCCCAATTGGGCTTACGCCAGCGGCATTCCGCTATTTGCGTGACCCCGAGCGGCTCCAGCTAGCGCTCTGCCCGGAGGCGTTGACAAGTCTACATGATCAGTTTCGGCTCTCCCCATTGCTCGACCTGGGTCAGGCCTTAGCAGCGTCGGGAAGCTGTTCAGCGTGCATGGACAACACTGATGGACTTTCCCAGACTTTGAACGAGCTTGCGGCGGCAAGCGGTGTGCGGATCGTCCTTGACGCCGCAGCGATCGATTTGCCCGACTTGGTTTGCCGCATAGCGAGGGCCTGCGGGGAGGAGCCACTCGATCTTGCGCTGTCTGCTGGCGCGGATTTCTCACTTGTTGGCGCCCTTTCTGGCTCATGGTCAGAAGAAGCAATCCGAGGGGTTTTCGGGCCGACGGTGCGCAGGATTGGGCACGCGACGACGGGTGATGGCGTCTATCTGCAGACGAGCAACCAAATGTTCCCCGTTCAGGCGACGGGCTGGAACTACTACGACTGACCCTCCATCAGGCGGATCGATGCGCTCCCAGGGCCGGTGCGGGGCTTCCGAAGGTCACTTGAGGAAGCGCGCGCCGGCCATTCTCGGATGCCGGCGTGAATGACGGGAAAGTCCAAGAGGGGGTTCTTTCGCTGACGAAAAACGGCCAAAAGCAACGCACTTCAAACTTGAGTCGTATCGAGAGTTCGAATACCGTGCGGGCAGTCGAATTGAGCCGCCAAGTGCCGGTTTTCAGGCGAAAAAGTCGACGTGGTACATTCCGAGGTGTCACGCGGAACGGATCGAAACAGGATCGCGGAATATCAGTCACTTAGCGCCTGAGTTCGAATCCCTCCCGCTCCGCCACTTTCACGCGCCACGCGTCGCCGACGCGTGGTACGGTCCGGAAATGTACTCGAACCCGGCACGCGGCCTCGCATGACATCGCTTCCCGACCAGATCGCCGCCGTCCTCCGCGAAGCGGCGGCGGTCGCGGTGATGCCGCGGTTCCGCCGCCTCGCCGAAGCCGAGATCGAGGAAAAGGCGCCGGGCGATCTCGTGACGATCGCCGATCGCGAGGCCGAGAGGATCATCGCGCGAGGCCTCGCCGCGATCCGCCCCGACGCGCGGTTCGTCGGCGAGGAAGCCTGTGCGCGAGATCCCGCATTGCTGGATGGGCTGGAACGCGGCGCGGTGTGGATCGTCGACCCGATCGACGGCACTGGCAACTACGCCGCCGGGCGCCGCCCCTTCGCATTGATGGCCGCATTGGTGGTGGAGGGCGAGACGGTGGCGTCGTGCATCCTCGACCCGGTCGACGATCGCCTCGCCGCGGCCGAGCGCGGCGCAGGGGCGTGGATCCATGGTGCGCGGATCACGCCCGCCGCCGGCTCGCCGGGATTGGGCGCGCTGACCGGGATCGTAAGCGACTTTTCGCGCCCGCCGACCATGGCACCGCGCATCGCTGCGCTGGCCGGGCGCGCGGCCGAGGCAGTGGCGACGCGCCGTTGCGCCGGTGACGAATATCCTTTGGTCGCGACGGGGGTGCGAGACTTTGCGCTCTACTGGCGCACCCTGGTCTGGGACCATGCCCCCGGCGTCCTGTTCCTGCAGGAGGCCGGCGGTGTCGCGGCGCGGCTCGGCGGCGCCGCCTATCGCCCGGCCGACCCGAGCAGCGCGATTCTCCTCGCGCGGACTCCGGCGATCTGGGACGAAGTCGCGGCGGTGCTGGCCGCCTGAGCCTCAGCCCTTGGCGAGCCGGTCGAACGCCTGAAGCCGGGCGAGCAATGCGGGCATTTCCTTGAGCGGCACCATGTTGGGGCCGTCGCTGGGCGCGACTTCCGGATTCTCGTGGGTCTCGATGAAGACCGCTGCCACGCCGACCGCGACCGCGGCGCGCGCCAGGACCGGCACGAATTCGCGCTGCCCGCCCGAACTCTCGCCCTGACCGCCCGGCTGCTGCACCGAATGCGTCGCGTCGAATACGATCGGGAAGCCGGTCTCGGCCATGATCGGCAGCGAGCGCATGTCGCTGACCAGCGTGTTGTAACCGAAGCTCGCGCCGCGCTCGCACAGCATCAGGCGCTCATTGCCGCTCGCGACAATCTTGGCGGCGACGTTCTTCATGTCCCAGGGCGCGAGGAACTGACCCTTCTTGACGTTGATCGCGCGGCCGGTCTCGGCGGCGGCGACCAGCAGGTCGGTCTGGCGGCAGAGAAAGGCGGGGATCTGCAGCACGTCGACGACTTCGGCGACCGGGGCGCACTGCCCGGCATCGTGCACGTCGGTGATCACCGGACAGCCGAAGCGCTCGCGGACTTCGGCGAAGACCGACAGCGCCTTGTCGAGCCCGATCCCGCGCGGCGATCCGATCGAGGTGCGGTTGCCCTTGTCGAACGAGGATTTGTAGATGAGGCCCATGCCGAGCCCGCCGCAGATCTCGTGCAGCGCGGCGGCCGTTTCGAGAGCATGCTCGCGGCTCTCCATCGCGCAGGGGCCTGCGATCAGGACGAACGGCTTGTCATTCGCGATCTCGAGCGCGCCGACGGTTACGGTCTTCATCGATTTCATCCTCAGAATGCGCCGCATTCGGCGAGGATCTCGCCGACATCGCGTCCGCGCGCCGCATACATGCGGATCCGCGCTTCGTTGCTCATCACGTCCCACGCCGCGGCTTCGACTTCGTCCCAGCGCTCGCGCGGAACGACGATCACGCCGTCCTCATCGGCGAAGACGACATCGTCGTTGCGTATCGGAACCCCGCCCATCGCGATCGGGCGGTTCATCGCGCGGACGGTGCCTTCCAGTTTGATGTCGTTGCAGTTGGTGACCCGCCCATAAACCGGGAAGCCGAGCGCGCGCACATCGGCAGTGTCGCGCGTCGTTCCGTCGATCACCGCACCGACCGCGCCTGCGCGGATCGCCAGATTGGCATTGAGATCGCCGAAATAGGCGCGCTCCGGCACGTCGGTCGCCACCATGATCACGTCGCCGGGGCGCACGAACCGATAGGATTCGAGCGCGCCGTAGATGCCCTTCCATGCGTCGGGCGCTTCGTCCGGAGTCAGCCGCCGCAGCTCCAGCGTCTTGGCGCGGCCGAGCAATTTGCCACCGCTGGTCGGGCGCAGGCTGGGCGGCAGGATCGCCGGAATGCCCCTGTCCTTGCAGATGTCGGCGAGGACGGTCGACGAAAGATGCGAGATCATCGCGCGGAAGCGCGTCACTTCGGCCGCACGCTGACCGGCGGCGACGGTTTCGGCGATGACGAGGTCGGAGCCGCGATTGATGTCGATCTGCTCGATCGGATCGAGGTCGAACAGGATCGGGCGCATGCCGTAGCGCCGCGTTGGGACCGCGCCCGATGCCGGCCGGCGGACGATGTAGAGGCTCATCGCCTCGATCACCGTCGCGGGCAGATCGACGCTGTTGGGGATGCGGCCGGTCCCATAGGCCGGCGTGTCGCCGTCCCAGCAATATTGTTTGGCACGGCTGACTGCGACGAGGCTGTCGGCTTCGGGATCCGCGAGCAACGCCTCGATCGCGCGCGAGATGGTCGCGGCGGACACGAAGGGCGCAGTGCACAGGATCTGGATCCAGATATCCGCGTCGGGACGCTGGCTGCATTCCCAGGCGAACATCTCGTGACCGTCGGTGGCGTTGCTGGCGAGCGAGGCCGGACGGGTCAGCCGCGTGATCGGCAGATCGGTCGCCAGATCCGCCAGCGCATCGGATTCGGTATCGAGGCACACTTCGGTGATCGCCGGGCAATCGAGCGCCTGACGCAGCTTGCGCTTGAACAGATAATCGCCGTCGAGGACCGCGAGGTTCTTGTCGGGAACCCGCTCGCTGGTGCCCTTGGCGGGGATGAACGCGACGATATTCATGAGTCAGCCTTGCAATAGATCATTGGCGTGGAGCATGCCGCGGAGCCGGCCCGATCCGTCGACCACGGGAAGGACCAGCCAGCTGCCCGAGCCGGCGCTGCGCATCAGCAGAACGTCCCCGACATTGGCTTCGGTTCCGATCACCTGCGGGCTCGGCTGCATGATCTCGCCGGCTGTGGCGATATGCACGTCGGGATGCGCCTGGATGTGGCGGCGCACGTCGCCGTCCACGATCAGGCCCACCAGTTGATCGTCCGCGTCGACGACGCACGCGGCGCCCATCCGCTTGCTCGACATCACTGCCAGCAGGTCGACGAACGAAGTCGATGGCGTCACCTTGGGCAAATCGTCGCCCTGACGCATGAAGCTGGCGACCGGAATCATCTGCCGGCCGAGCAGCCCGGCGGGATGATGCCGCAGGAAATCTTCGCGCGTGAAGCCGCGCGTCCGGCTCACCGCAACCGCCAGCGCATCGCCGATGGCGAGATGCAGCGTCGTGCTCGCGGTGGGCGCCATGCCGATATGGTCGGCTTCGCGCTCGACCTCGGCAGGGATGAGATAGTCGACGGCCCGGGCAAGCGGCGAGTCGATACGCCCGATGATCCCCACCAGGCTGCAGCCACGGGCTTTCAGGAGCGGCATGATCCGGACGATCTCGTCCGTCGCGCCGCTGTTCGACAGAATGACCACGACGCTGCCCGATTCGACTGCGCCGAGATCGCCATGCGCCGCCTCGGCCGCGTTGACGAACAAGGCGGCCGTGCCGAGGCTGGAGAAGGTTGCTGCCAGCTTCGCGGCGACATGACCCGATTTGCCGACGCCGAGCAGCACGATCGGCCGCGCTTGCCGGGCAATCAAGGCGACGGTGTCGGCCACCGCGGCCAAAGGCTGGCGCAGAAAGCCCGACAAGGCATTCCGTTCGGCCGCGACGACATCGCAGAACCACGCGGTCGCCAGATCGGACGCCGGCGGAGAAATCGCAGTCAGCGCATTCATTGCTTCACCTGTGGAACTGCGCTGAGACGCGCAAAGCCCTGCGCCCATCGCGCGGGATCGACGGGGCGATCCATCCGGTCCAGCAGCGCCGCCGCAGTGAGACCGGGATCGTTCGGATCGAGCAGATTGTTCGCAACATGAAACGCAAACCAGAGGCGCGCATCGTCCGGGTCTGCCGCCCTTGCGGTTCCCGCGGCCACCGCGGGCAGGAAGCTGCCGAGATTCGTATAGGCGTTCAGCCATTCGCCGGTCTTGAACCGCGACCGCCGCAGCATCGGGGTTCCGAAGAATGCCGCCATCGAATAGATTTTGGAATCGCCGGCCAGCACACCGGCAGCCTCGCGCGCCAGGAGCAGCGTGGTGCTCTCGCCGTCCGGTCCGGTTCCGGGAAGCAGCCGCATCCGCGCGCCGTGCGAAGCGATTTCCGCCTCGAGAACGCTGTTGTCGACATGCTTCTCGTTCAACGGATGATTGGTGACCGCCAGGAAGAACGAATCGTCGATGCACTCGGCCAGCTCCGCGACGAGGCGGTGGTTCGGCGCCGCTCCGACGCGGTGTACCGGGAAGAAGTTCTCCTCATGCTCATATTCGAGCGGAAGCACGAGAACCGGGCGGTCGGCGGGGATGTCGGCCCATTTGTGGAACGCCTTGCGCGTCTGCCGGGTCGGCTGGGCAAGCGGGAGCAGCGATGCCCATGTCGGTGCGACGAGGCGATCCAGTTCGGCCCGCTCGGCTGCGCCCAGATCGGGCAGCAAGCCATGATCGAAAGGCTCTTCCTGAAGGACGATCCAGCTGGGCGGAATCGACAGCGGCGACGCGCCGCCCTCCATCATGTGCCGTACGATACCGGGGAATTCCCGCACCGTATCGCAATCTGCCGAGCGACACAGGACGTAATCCGGGGCCAGTGCCCTGACGAATTCGACGATCCCCGCGCGCTCGACGGCATCGGTGCGCATCGACGGGTGGTTTTCGTCGTTGACGATGTGCCATTTCACCTGCGGCAGATGCGCGCACGCCGCGAGCTCGCGATTGCCGATGCCGGTCCCGCGCCAGGCGGTTGGGGCCAGCACATGCACTTCATGATCGCCGGCGAGAAGGCGGATGAGCGGTTCCACGACGGAGTCGAACCACCAGGGTGTGATCACCGGCAGGTAAAAGACTATCTTCACGCGAATCCCAGCTTCGGTGTGCGAGTGCCGCACCTCTCCCGTTCGGCCGGAAGAAGCGCTTGTACGACGCGACGCCTCCTGACCCGACACGCTCCAGGAGGCACCGCCACACTCTCATTATAGAGGCGACGCTTCGCAGGAGGGCCGGGATAGGAAAAAATTGCCTAGTGCCGGGTCCCGGATCGGGGGACTGCGTGAGATGCGGGCGAGGCCGGGGCTCAGTTGCGCGGTCGGGCGATGCGGTTGCCGGCGCCGGTCACGCTGACACGCGGCTTGGCCGTGCCGGGCGCGCGCCAATAGATTTCGTTGTCCGCGCCTTCGACCCGAATCGCCGACGTGCTGGCCAGATCGATCGTGATACGGTTGCTCGCACCGGCGATCGTAAGGCTGGAACAGGCTCCGGTAATCGTCAGCACGTTGCTCGCACCCTCGACGCTTACGGCGCCGCCTCCGCAATCGAGCTCCGAAGTTTCTCCGGCTCCGCTGAACTCAGCCTGCGCACAAGCGGGTGCAGCCGCCACGCCTGCAGCCAAGGCCAAAACGACAAACGTCGCTGCTCGAAGATCGCGCATCTACTCTCCCACTCCTCACAGGAACGCAGATAGGCTATTCGAGCGGGTTCCCCGGTTCGACACGCCAGCGCCGGACGGTTGCCGTGGCCGGACGGGTCGAAGCCGGCGCAGCGTACAGGCGTCACGATTTTCGATCTTCCATGCCGCGTGGCGGTCAGGGAACGGCAAGGTGATGATCATGCCGGCGTAGCGGGAGCGGGATCCGCATCGTCGCGGCGATCAGCCCGCCCAGGCCCATCACCAGCGATACCGTCATGAGCCCGCTGCCGCCCGCAAAGAGCGCGCTGGCGACGAGGGTCCGACCGCGGATCCCCGATCCCGATCCTGATCACGAAGCCGGTGCCGCTCGCCCGGAGCGCCACGGATAGGCCTGAACGAGGATCGGGTACATGCCGACGACCCGGCGTTGATGAAGAAGGCCGCGATCGCTGCGCCGCCGATAGCGACGCCTGGGTTCGCCGTCGCCTCGCCGTGACCTGTCCGCAAGGCTCGACGGATGATCGCTGGAGCGACGATATAGATTTCCTATTCGTTGAATGGGAATTGACTTGTTGGGCGAACACGTCACCCGCGTTAGGCATCGGCAAACGTAATCATCTGCCGTGTCGTGAGGATAGGATGCCCCAGCGCCCAGCGAAGCTTTGGCCCGAGCGCCCATGACCGGATCTCTCTCGGCATCGCCGTTCACGGCGGAGATCACACAAGCGGTCTCCGCGCTCAACGCGGCGCGCCTCGCCTGGCGGGGGCGCCAGGCGGGGCGCCACGACGTGTCCAGCTTCCCCTCACCTGTCGAACTCGCACGCGCGATCGAGCATCTCGCCGCCGCGCTCTATCCGGTGCGGCTCGGCGGGTTTCGCGGGGGCGCATTACGCGAGGACGATTTCGTTGCAGGGCAACTCGCCCTTGCCCTCGCCATCCTGCGCGATCAGGTGTCGAGCGAACTCGATTATTGGCAGGGCTGGTGCGACGCGCCGTTCGAGAAGGAGCAGCCCGACACGATCGTCCGGCTGTTCGCCGCCGCGATCCCGGAGATTCGCGCGCTGGTCGACAGCGACATCGAGGCGGCATTCGTCGGCGATCCCGCCGCGCGCACCGCCGACGAGATCCTGATCAGCTATCCCGGCGCGCTGGCGATCCTCCACTACCGGATCGCGCACCAGCTTTTCTCGCTCGGGGCGGCGATCGTTGCGCGGGTCATTTCGGAGCTCGCCAACGCCCGCACCGGCATCGACATCCATCCCGGTGCGACGATCGGGCCGCGCTTCTTCATCGACCATGGCACCGGCGTGGTGATCGGTGAAACCGCGATCATCGGCACGAACGTCCGGCTCTATCAGCACGTCACGCTGGGCGCGCGCAGCCCCCTCGGGCTCGCCAGCGTCGGCCCGCGCGATCGCCTCGCCCGGCACCCGATCGTCGAGGACGATGTCATCGTCTATGCCGGAGCAACGATCCTCGGCCGCGTGACGATCGGCCATGGCAGCACGATCGGCGGCAATGTCTGGCTGCTCCGCGACGTGCCGCCGGGCAGCGTGGTGGTGCAGCCCGAGGCGGTAACGCTCGACACGCCCACCGCGCGCGAAGTGACCGCCGAGCTTCGGGCGGCCCGCGCATGACCTTTCCCTTCATCCGTCATGCGCCGTCCACACCGATCAAACCGCTGATCGGCGTGCTCTGCTGCAACGAAGTGGCAGAGCGGCCGATTCAGGCGGTGGCCAGCCGCTTCATCGAACCGCTCAGCCGGATATCGGGCGCGACGGTGCTGCTCGTCCCGGCGCTCGCCGATGCGCTCGACGCCGGAGCTTTGGCCGGCCGGCTCGACGGTCTGCTGCTCACCGGTTCGCGCTCGAACGTCGCGGGCGCGCGCTATGGCTGCACGGGCGACGACGCGCGCACCGATCTTCAGCGCGACGAAGTGGCTCTGGCGCTCAGCGGCGCGATGATCGAAAATGGACGGCCGGTGTTCGGCATTTGCCGTGGCCTGCAGGAACTCAACGTGCTGTTCGGCGGGACGCTGACCTGCGCGTCGGGGCATCAGCGAGCGGAAGGGCCGTTCGAAGCGCTGTTCGAACACGAGCACGACGTGATGCTCGAGGCGGACGGCCTGCTCGCGGTATCGACCGGATTACGCCGCCTGACCGTCAACTCGGTGCACGAGCAGGGAATCGACAGGCTGGGCGCGGGGCTGCAGGTCGAAGCGATCGCCGATGACAGCCTGATCGAGGCCTTTTCGGCAAATCCGTGCGGCGGTACGATTCTGGCAGTGCAATGGCATCCCGAATGGAATGCCGATGCCCGCCCCGAAAGCCGCGCCTTCTTCGACCTGATCGGCACGGCGCTGCACATGGGCGACGCACCGGTTACCTTGCGGACGGGCGCCCGCTCCGAACGATAGCCATTCGGATCGGGTCACCTGCCCCGCTTCAGCGCGGTGCGGTCAGACCGGCGTCCGGCTCCGATTCGATGCGTCGCGCCCATTCCTTGTTGATGCCGAGCGCGGCGAGCGTGCAGACTGCACCGGAGAGCAGATAGACCCCGACGGACCACAGTCCGAAATTGCTCGCCAGCGCGAGCGCGACGAGTGGCGCGAAGCCGGCGCCGATCAGCCATGACAGATTGGCGGTGGTCGCGGCGCCCGTATAGCGACGCTCCCTCGAGAAGCTCCCGTTGACCGCGCCGGAGGACTGGCCGAACGCCAGCCCCAGCAGGACGAAGCCGGCCAGCATATATACCGTTTCGCCAAAGCCTCCCGCGCCGAGCAATTGCGGCGCGAACCCGCTATAGGCGGCGATCAGCACTGCCGAGACGCCCAGAACCGCACGACGCCCGACCCGGTCGGCGATGACTCCCGAGGCGAGCATAGAAAGCACGCAGGCGGCCGCGCCGATGATTTCGATGACGAGGAAGCGCTCCGCCGCTTCCCCCGAATACAAGGTCACCCACGACAGCGGGAACACCGTCACCAGATGGAACAAGGCGAAGCTGGCGAGCGGCGCGAACGAACCGAGCGCGATGGTCCGGCCCTCCAGCCGCACGGTTTCCCAGAACGGCGCGGGCTGAAGCTCGCGACTTTCGAAGAGATGCTCGAACTCGGGGGTGGCGACGAGCCGCAGCCGCGCGAACAAGGCCACCACGTTGATCGCGAAGGCGACGAAGAACGGATAGCGCCAGCCCCACGACAGGAAGTCCGCGCTCGACAAGGTCGACAGGAAGAAGGCGAATAAAGCTGCCGCGACGATCAGGCCGAGCGGTGCCCCGAGCTGGGGGATCATCGCATACCAGCCGCGTTGCTTCTCCGGCGCATTGAGCGCGAGAAGCGACGGCAGCCCGTCCCACGCTCCGCCCAGCGCCACGCCCTGCCCGACCCGGCATAAAGCAAGCAACCAGACCGCGACGATGCCGACCTGATTATAGCTCGGCAGGAACGCCATCGCCATGGTCGAGCCGCCGAGCAGGAAGAGCGCAATGGTGAGCTTGACCCCGCGGCCGTGATTGCGATCGACCCACATGAAGATCGCCGAGCCGAGCGGGCGCGCGATGAAGGCGAGCGCAAACAAGGCGAACGAATATAGCGTGCCCGTAAGCGGATCGACGAACGGGAAGACCAGCGAGGGGAACACCAGCACCGAGGCGATGGCGTAGACGAAGAAATCGAAAAACTCGCTCGTCCGCCCGATGATCACGCCAATGGCGATTTCGCCGGGCGCGATCCGGTGGTCGCTGGCATTCACGACCCGGGCATCGCGTTCGAGGGGCGTCGAATTCGACGCGGCGATCGGTGCACTCATTCGCTTCGCTCCGGCAGCCTTTTGCTGTGTTATTGCGTTTGAACGCCCGTTGCACCAGAAAAGCGCCACGGCGGGGATAGGACAAAATGTCCAATGTCGGCGCAAGGGGGCGCCGGGATAGGCGGAGGTCCATGCGCGAAGACACACCAATGTCCATTGCACGCCGGCTCCTCATCCTGCTTCCGCTCGCCGCCCTTTCGGCGTGCGATCGCGCGGTGCTCGATCCCGCGGGCGACATCGCTCTCCAGCAGCGTGACATCATCTATATCTCGACGGCGCTGATGCTGCTGATCATCGTGCCCGTGCTGGCGCTGATCGTCGTGTTCGCGTGGCGCTATCGCGAGAACAACAAGGACGCGACCTACGATCCGCATTTCGACCATTCGACTGCGCTCGAGCTGGTCATCTGGTCGGCGCCTTTGCTCATCATCATCTGCCTCGGCGCGCTCACCTGGTGGAGCACGCATCTGCTCGATCCGTTCCGGCCGATCAATCGCATCTCGGCGGAGAAGGCAATCGACCCCAGGGCCAAACCGCTCGTCGTGCAGGTCGTCTCGCTCGACTGGAAATGGCTGTTCATCTATCCGGAGCAGGGCGTCGCGACGGTCAACGAGCTGGTGCTTCCGGTCGACCGCCAGGTGCGCTTCGACCTCACCTCGACCAACATGATGAACACGTTCTACGCGCCGACGATGGCAGGGATGATCTACACCATGCCGGGCATGCGCAGCACGCTGCACGCGGTGCTCAACCGACCCGGCCAGTTCGAGGGCTTCTCGGCCAATTACAGCGGCGCCGGCTTCTCCGACATGCGTTTCAAGCTCTACGGCGTCGACCAGGGCGGATTCGACGGGTGGGTGACGCGCGTGAAGGCCAGCGGCCCTCCGCTCGACACCAAAGGCTTCCTCGCGCTCGAAAAGCCGAGCGAGAAGGTCCCGGCAATGTATTTCTCGGGCGCCGAAGCCGATTTGTTCGAGCGAGTTTACAAACGCTGCGTTCGCCCCGGCACGCCCTGCATGAGCGGCATGCATGGCGGCCATGGCTCGGTTCCCCAGACCGGCAAACCCGAAGGTGCGTTGCTCAAGAAAGGCGAGGAGAAGGGTGGCGGCGAAAGCCTCACCCCGCCGCCGGGCGTGCAAGGCAAGCCCGCATCGCATTCGCACCAGGAGCGCTAAATGTTCACCGAATCGCTGGCGCGCATGATTTTCGGCCGCCTTACCTTCGAATCCTTCCCGATCCATGAGCCGATCCTGCTCGTGACCTTCGTCGTTGTCGTCCTGCTCGGGCTCGGCATCGTCGGCGCGGTCACCAAATATCGGCTCTGGGGCTGGCTATGGCGCGAGTGGTTCACCACCGTCGACCATAAGAAGATCGGGATCATGTACATGATCCTCGGCATCATCATGCTGTTGCGCGGCTTCGCCGACGCGCTGATGATGCGGCTCCAGCAATCGATCGCGTTCGGCGGCAGCGAGGGCTATCTCAACTCCCACCATTACGATCAGATCTTCACCGCGCACGGGACGATCATGATCTTCTTCGTGGCGATCCCGCTGATCGTCGGGCTGGTCAATTACATCATGCCGCTCCAGATCGGCGCGCGCGACGTCGCCTTTCCGTTTCTCAACAATCTGAGCTTCTGGCTAACCGTCGCGGGCGCATTGCTCGTCATGATCTCGCTGTTCGTCGGCGAGTTCTCGCGCGGCGGCTGGCTCAATTACGTGCCGGTCACCAACTTGCAGAACAGTCCCGATACCGGGCCCGATTACTATCTCTGGGCACTGCAGATAGCCGGCGTCGGCACCACTTTGTCCGCGATCAACATGGTCACCACGATCATCAAGATGCGCGCGCCCGGCATGACGATGATGAAGATGCCGATCTTCTGCTGGACCGCCTTGTGCAGCAACGTGCTGGCGATCGCCATCTTCCCGGTGCTCACCGGCGCCTTCGCGCTGCTGATGCTCGATCGCTATATCGGGACAAACTTCTTCACCAACGATCTCGGCGGCAACCCGATGATGTACTGGAACCTCGTATGGATCTGGGGTCATCCGGAGGTGTATGTCCTCGTCCTGCCGGCGTTCGGCATTTATTCCGAGATCACCTCGACCTTCACCGGCAAGCGCCTCTTCGGCTATTCGTCGATGGTCTATGCCACGGTGGTGATCACCATCCTGAGCTATCTGGTGTGGCTCCACCACTTCTTCACGATGGGCTCGGGCGCCAGCGTCAACAGCTTCTTCGGCATCGCCACCATGGTGATCTCGATCCCCACCGGGGCCAAGATCTTCAACTGGCTGTTCACGATGTATCGCGGCCGCATCCGCTTCGAGCTGCCGATGATGTGGGTGGTCGCCTTCATGATCACCTTCGTGGTGGGCGGAATGACCGGGGTGCTGCTCGCGGTGCCCCCGGCCGACTTCGTGCTGCACAATTCGCTGTTCCTGGTGGCGCATTTCCACAACGTGATCATCGGCGGCGTGGTGTTCGCGCTGTTCGCGGCAATGGATTACTGGTTCCCCAAGGCCTTCGGCTTCCGGCTCGATCCGTTCTGGGGCAAGATCACCTTCTGGGGCTGGGTGATCGGCTATTGGGTCGCGTGGACGCCGATCTACATCGTCGGGCTGATGGGCACGACGCGCCGGGTCAACCATTTCGACGATCCGAGCCTGCAAATCTGGTTCATCATCGCCGCGATCGGCGCGGTGATCATCCTCGTCGGCATCCTCGCCTTCGTGATCCAGATCGCCGTCAGCATCTTCAACCGCGACAAGCTCCGCGACACCACCGGCGATCCGTGGGACGGCCGCACGCTCGAATGGGCGACTTCGTCGCCACCGCCAGCGTACAACTTCGCCTTCACTCCGCAGATCCATGATCTCGATGCGTGGTACGACATGAAGTCGCGCAATGCAGAGCGGCCGACCCGCGGCTTCCATCCGATCCACATGCCGCGCAACACCGGCACCGGCGTGATCCTGTCGGTACTCGCCGCGGCGCTCGGCTTCGGCATGATCTGGTACATGTGGTGGCTGGCGATCGTGGCGACGGTGGGACTGTTCGTCGTCAGCATCGTCCACACCTTCAACTACAACCGCGACTATTTCATTCCGGCGCACGAAGTGGCGCAGAGCGAGGACGCGCGCACCACGCTGCTCGCGGCGGGAGCCTGACATGGCCGCGGACGCATTGAACGGGGAACGTATGGCCGAGCCGACCTTCTACCTCGTCGAAGAGGAGCATCACGAGCCCGGCGGCAACACGCTGCTCGGTTTCTGGATCTATCTGATGAGCGACGCGCTCATCTTCGCGACGCTGTTCGCCACCTATGGCGTGCTGAGCACCAGCTATGCCGGCGGCCCCTCTCCGCGCGAAATCTTCGAACTACCGCTGGTCGCAGTGAATACGGCGCTGCTGCTTACCTCGTCGATCACCTACGGCTTTGCGATGATCGCGATGCAGGAGGGCAAGCTTCGCGGCACCCAGCTCTGGCTGGCGCTCACCGGGCTGTTGGGCGTCGGCTTTGTCGGAATCGAGCTCTACGAATTCTCCAGCCTGATCCACGAAGGCGCGACGCCCCAGACCAGCGCATTCCTGTCCGCCTTTTTCACGCTGGTGGCGACGCATGGCCTGCACGTCACGTTCGGCATCATCTGGCTCGTCGTGATGCTGGTCCAGCTGGGCCAGCGCGGGCTCCATCCGGAGAATCAGCGTCGGCTGATGTGCCTCAGCATGTTCTGGCACTTCCTCGACGTCGTCTGGATCGGCGTCTTCACCTTCGTATATCTGCTGGGGGTCCTGCGATGAACGACGCCGTCCATGCGCCTGCCGATCATGGCCATCACGATACGCAAGGCCATGGCGCGGCCCATGCGCCTCTCTCTCGCCGCGGCTATGTGATCGGCTTCCTGATCTCGGTCGTACTCACCGCCATTCCGTTCTGGCTGGTGATGACCGGGGTGCTGCAGGATGCGCAGACTACCGCGATCATAATCGTCGCGTTCGCGGTGGCGCAGATCATCGTCCACACGGTCGCCTTTCTTCACGTCAATACGCGCTCCGAGGGGGGGTGGACGCTGCTCGCCTATATCTTCACCGGCGTCATCGTGCTGATCGTGATCGCGGGCTCGCTATGGATCATGTACCATATCAACAGCAACATGATGCCGATGCCGTCGGCGGAAATGAGCGCCCAGCCCTGAGCGGATTCCGCCGGACTTCGTTCGCCGCGCTCGCGCTGCTCGCCGCTATCGGCTTCGCTGCGCTGGGTGTCTGGCAGATCGAACGCCGCGCGTGGAAGCTCGATCTGATCGCGCGCGTCGAGGCCCGGATTCATGCGCCGCCCGCTATGCTGCCGACGCCCGGCTCCTGGCCCCGCCTCGCCATGCGGGACGCGGAATATCGGCGCGTGCGTCTGAGCGGGACGTTCGACCATGACCGCGAAACTCTGGTTCAGGCGCTGACAGAGCGGGGCGCAGGCTTCTGGGTGCTGACGCCGCTGCGTACGCCGCAAGGGACCGTTCTGGTCAATCGCGGCTTCGTTCCGCCCGAGCGCCGCCAGTCCGCAACGCGATCGGCAGGCCAGATCGGCGGCGGCACGACGGTGATCGGGCTGATGCGGGCGAGCGAGCCCAAGGGCGGCTTTTTGCGTGCGAACGATCCCGCGGCCGGCCGCTGGCACTCGCGCGATGTGGCGGCGATCGCCCGGGCGCGTCGCCTCGGCGCGGTGGCACCCTTCTTCGTGGATGCCGATGCCTCTCCCAACCCGGGCGGCTATCCGCTAGGCGGGCTGACCGTGGTAAGTTTCCGCAACAGCCATCTCGTCTATGCGCTCACCTGGTTCGCACTCGCCGCGCTGAGCGGCGGCGCGGCGGTGGTCGCGCTACGCACCCGTGGCGGGCGCTGATGGACGCACCGCTACTCGCTTTGACCCGCAGACGCTCGGGGGCACCGGCCGGCCCCTCTCCCGAGACCGCCGCAGCGGAGAATATGCGCCAGCTCGTCCAGCTGCGCTGGATCGCAGTGGCCGGCCAGACCGCGACGATCCTGCTCGTCCATTTCGTGCTGCGCGTCCCGCTGCCGGTGATCGAAATGCTCGGCATCGTCCTCGTACTCGCCTTCGCCAACCTGCTGGGCATGATCGCGCTGCCACGGCACCGGGTGTATGACGGCGAGATCATGGTGGCGCTGTTGCTCGACATGGCGGCGCTCACGCTCCAGCTTTATTTCAGCGGCGGCGCGACCAATCCGTTCATTTCGCTCTATTTGCTCCAGGTCGTGCTCGGAGCGATCCTGCTCCCTTACGCGGCGGTTGCGGTGCTGGTGGCGGCGACAGCGCTCAGCTACGCGCTGCTCAGCCTCAACTATGTGCCGCTGGCGCTTCCCGGCGGGCTGATCGCCGACCGCGCCGATCTGTTCGCGGTCGGGCAGTGGATCGGCTTCGTCATGGTGGCGAGCCTGCTGGTTTTGTTCATCACCCGGATCAGCCGCAACCTGCATGCCCGCGACGCGCACGTCGCCGATCTGCGCCAGCATGCCGCGCAGGAGGAGGGCATCGTCCGTATGGGGCTGTTCGCCTCGGGTGCCGCACACGAGCTGGGCACGCCGCTCGGCACGCTTTCGGTGATCCTCGCCGATTGGCGGCGCATGCCGGCGATCATCGGCGATCCGGAGCTCGCGACCGAAGTCGAGGAGATGCAGGCCGAGGTCCAGCGCTGCAAGGCGATCGTCTCCGACATCCTCCATTCGGCCGGGCAACCGCGCGGCGAAGCGATGGAAAGCCAGGCCGCAGGGCCGTTTCTCGACGCTGTTGCCGAAGCCTGGCAGGTCGCCTACCCACAGGTGCCGCTCGCTTATGCCGGAGCCGCGGAAGGCGCAGTGATCGCCGTCGACGCCGCGCTGCGCCAGGCGATCTGGAATCTGCTCGACAATGCGGCGGAGGCCTCCCCCACGGGGGTGCGGCTGAGCGCCACGATCCAGGACCGTATGCTGGCGATTGCTGTGTGCGACTGGGGCGACGGGTTCACCCCGGAGGCGCTCGGCCAGATTGGCAAGCTGTACCAATCGACCAAGGGCGCGGGGCATGGCGTCGGGCTGTTTCTCGCCACCAATGTGGTGCGGCGCCTCGGTGGGCGGCTCGAGGCCAGCAATCGCGTCGGCGGCGGCGCCGAAGTTCGGCTGCTGCTGCCGCTCGCACGGGCGGAGCGCTGAGATGGACGGACCGAGCCTGATCATCGTCGAGGATGACGAGACCTTCGCCCGTACCTTGCAGCGTTCGTTCGAGCGGCGCGGCTATCGTGTCCGGGTCGCCGCCGACATCGCGCAGCTCGAGGTGCTGCTCGATACCGAAATCCCCGAGCGCGCCGTGGTCGATCTCAAGCTGGCGACATCGTCGGGCCTGCCGTGCATCCAGATGCTGCACGCCCGCGATCCCGCGATGCTGATCGTCGTGCTGACCGGCTATGCCAGCATCTCGACTGCGGTCGAGGCGATCAAGCTCGGCGCGTGCCACTATCTGGTGAAGCCGTCGAATACCGACGACATCGAGGCGGCGTTCGAAAAGCCGGCAGGCGATCCAACGACGCCGCTCACCAACCGGGCTTCCTCGATCAAGACCCACGAATGGGAGATGATCAACGAGACGCTGGCCGCGACCGGCTTCAACATCTCCGAAACCGCGCGGCGGCTGGGCATGCACCGCCGCACGCTGGCGCGAAAGCTCGAAAAGCGGCCGGTGAAATAACGCTCAAAAGCGGAACGTGAGACCGGCACTCGCGCCATGATCGCGGTTGCGCTGCGAAAGCGCCCCGCGATAGCTCAGATCGACCTCGACTTGCTCGCCCAGCCGCGCGACGATGCCGATATCGCCGACGAAGCCGTCCTGCGCGATTCCCAGCCCGACGCTCTCGAACCGCGCGCCGTCCACCGTCATCGCCACCGTCGGCACCCGATCGCCGAAGACGTGCTGCCACGCAGCCGAACCCCGCAACGACACTGCGCCACCGAGCAAGGTCTCGCCACGCACGCCCAGCGTGGCATAAGTGGTCGCCATGGTATCGTGCCCCAGCGCCAGCGCTCCCGCCTCGCCGCGCTCGCGGCCTCGCTCGACGTCGAGCGCGACATGGGCGAGACCGGCAAAGGGCTCGATCGCCGCGCCGCCCAACGCGACCCGCCAGGCGAGTTCGCCGAATGCCTGCGCCGTCGTGGCGCCGTAGCGGGCGCGGACCTGCTCCTCGAGTCCGCCGCCGCTGATCTCGCGCCGCGTCGCAACGTCTTGCCAGCCGATCGCCACTCCGCCGCGCAAGGCGAGGCCGCCGAATTGCGCGCCTGCGTAGAGGCCCGTCTGGTAGCTATCCACATCGGCGTCGCCTGCGCCGCGCAGGTCGGAATGGTGATAGCCGCCGAACACCCCCAGGCGCACGCTGCCTTCCGGCACCCGCGCCTCGATGCCCGCAAGTCCGCCCGCCGCCGATCGCTCGAGCCGGGCGGCGTTGCCGTCGCTGGCATAATGCCCCCAGCTGCCGATCGCCTCGCCCCATGCCGAGATTCCCGGCGCGCCGGCGGGCGCACGCAAGCGCGACAGCGCGGCACCACGCGTCAGCCGGCTGTCCTCGACCAATGCCGTACGCAAAGAGGCGTGGAAATCGCCAGAGATGCTGTCGAACGCCGCCCGCGCCTGCACGGCGTCGGCGGCGATCACCGCATCGTATAGCGGCCCCGCGACCACGGCCTGCAACGCGGTCCCCACCGCGCGCTGGTTCGCGCTCACCGCCACGTCGCTGAACTGGACGTCGTTGCGGTCGAGGATCAGCTGCACCGTCATCGGCGTGTATTCGAGCCGCGGTGTGAGGAAGGCGAACGACGAGGATACGCCGTCGAACCGTCCTTCGATCCCCCCGAACGCCGTGAGGATCGTATAGGTCGAGGATGGGGCATAATTGCCCCCGGTGCCGACATGGAACACCGAACCGGCAAGCCGCGCCACGCCGCGCACGTACAGATTGTCGGCGAAACCGAAAGGGCTCGCCGGATCGACATCCACCTCGAAGCGCGCGCCGGGCTCGAAAGTGATGTCGCCGTCGATCCGCAGCGAAGTGACAGGTCCGACGGCCGGCCGTGCGGCACTGGGCTGAGGCGCAATGGTACCCCCACGGGCGACGAACACCGAGCCCAACTCGCCTTCGCCCGACAGCCTGCTGTTGGCCTCGACGATCACTTGCCCGCCCAGCGTGCGGTCGACGACCAGCTCGCCGCCGGCAATCCGTGTCGTCCCTTCGAAGAGGCGCGAATGCTCGGTCAGCACAAGCTTGCCGGCACCGGTCTTGGTCAGGCGACCATTTCCGCGGAATTCGGTGTCGAAGTCGACCGCGCCCGTCGTCACGCCGAGCGCAAGCTCGCCGCCCGTCAGCGTAGTCAGGTCGCTGAGATAGCGGTCGGCCTGCGCCACCAGCCGGCCTTCCTCGACGGTCCAGTCGAGCCGGCTCTCCCTGGCGAGCGTGAGGACGCCGCTGCCGCGCTTGATCATCTTGCCCGCTTGCCCGCGCAGACCGAGGACCTTGTCGGCGAAAGTGCCGTTGGCGCGCTGATCGAACACGATCGTGCCGGCATTGAGCAAGGTGTTGCGGATTGAGCCGGTGTTGCCGACCAGCGTGCCGGCCTCGACCTCGGTCGCCCCGGCATAATTGTTGACGCCCGAGAGGATCAGCGTTCCGGCGTCGCTCTTGGTCAACCGGCCGGTGCCTGAAATCGGCGCGGAAATCTCCGCGGTGATCGTCGAGGCCCATTCGCTGCCGTCGCCGACCCGGATCACGGTGCGTTCGCTGCCCGCGAGCCGCAGCCCGCTCCCAGAAAGCGCATAGCCGGTCACTGCGAACTGCATGCCTCCGGTCTGGACCGCGCCGTCGATGACGACTTGCCCGCCGCGCCCGTCGAACACCGAGAATCCGGTTCCCACATAGGCTTGGTTCTTCTTGCCGGTGCGGTCGGTCCAGCCGGCGATGTTGCTTCGCCAGACCCCGGGCCCACCTTCGATCCTGCCATCGTTGAAGCGCGTCGGATCGCTGCCGTCCCAGAACTGCATCGGCATGCCGCCGATCTCGGAGATCAGGTCGACGGCCCAGGGAATCGTCGTGCTGATCGAGACCAGCGAGCGTTCCTGCCCGGTCGGCAGGGTACCGACCTTGAGGCCGTTATTGGTGAGCTTGCCGCCGAAATTGATCAGCCGATAGACGCCTGCGCCGATCGGGCCGGTGCCGGCGATGTTGATCGTGCCGTCGAGCGTCAGATCACCCTCGACCTGGAAGAATTGCGGTGTCGCCGGAGTTCCCAGCCGGGCATCGATGATCGCGCCCGAACCGAGCGCGAGCGACGACATGGTCAGGAATTCGCCGGGAGTCCCGATCAGCCGGCCGCCCGTGCCGACACTGACATCGCCGACCCTGCCGGTTCCGCCCAGGCGGCCGCCATCGCCGACCTGCAAGGTGCCGCCCAGCGATCCCTCTACGCGCAGGGCCGCGTCCCGCACTTCGGTATGGCCGGCGAAGCCGCCCGAATTGGCAGTGAGTGTCAACAGGGCCTTTCCCGCCACGTCGAACCGCCCCGCGCCCGACAATGCGTAGCGATAGGTCGAGGTGACGCCCGCGACCTCACCCGAACTGAGTGTCACGCGCGCGCCGCTGGAAACGTCGATATTGCCGCCGAATCCCTCGGCCCGCGCGATCAGCCCGCCTTGCTCGACACGCCAGTCGAGCTGATTGCCGCCGCCGAGCGTCAGGGTTCCCGCGCCGCGCTTGGTCATCAGACCCCAGAGGCTCGACAGGCCGCCGACCTCGCCGCGGAAAGTGTCGTCGAACGCCTGATCGAAGACGACGCTGCCGCCATTCGCCAGATCGCCGCGGATCGAGCGGGTGTCCCCGATCAGCGTGCCGCCATCGACGCGCGTGCCGCCGGTATAGCTGTTGTTGCCGCCGAGGATCAGCGTGCCGAGCGCGTTATAGAGCAATCCGCTCTCGCCGGTCAGTTCGCTGTCGATCCGCGCAGTCAGCCCGTCGCCGGTGCGGATCGACGTGAACGCGCCCCCGTCCAACCGAAACTGCCCCCCGGTCAGACGATAGCCGCCAGTGCCGAACAGCATCGAGCTGATCGCGGGCACGCCTTGACTGTCGTCGATCGTCACGGTGCCGGCTGTGCCCTGGAATACCGCGAAAGCCGGCACCGGCTGCATCGGCCCATTGATCGCGCCGCCAGCATCGGTCCAGTTCGGCGCGATCGCGCTCCACGTGCCGGAACCGCCGTCGATGGCGCCGTTGCCGTGCCTCGCAGGATCACCGCCGTCCCAGAAGCGCAACGTAGGCGCCGCGGCCACAGCCTGGTCGGCGGCGACCGGCGTCTCGGCAGCTGGCGGCGCAACAGAAACTGTCTGGCTTGCCGGCGGTGCCGCGGTCTGCGCCTGCGCCGCTCCCGATGCCAGCACCGCGCCGGCTCCGCAAAGCAACATGGCACGATATCCGCCACGAGCCCGTTCTTGCCCCCAACACGCTCCGCGTCGACCGTCTAGCCGCACACGCGCCTCCCTGTTACGCTTTACTATGCGGGCATCCCCTCAGCCGCGCGGGGGCTTGGCAACGACTTTGCGACAACAGGTGAAGAAGGCGGGAGGAGACGATCGCGCGCCGCTCGGCCGCGTCGGAAGCGCCGTCAGTTCGCTATATGATGGATCTGACCTGGTCGTCTGGTTGCCATCACCGAGGCCATTTGTCGTTCGACCGCCTCGCCGCGATACGGCTTCGCAAGGACAGGCAGAACGGCCCGAAGCTCCGGTTCCAGATCCTCGGAGCGGAAATTGCCCGAGGTAAGCAGAACCGCCAGTCCCGGACGATGACGAAATATCCAGCGGGCCAGTCCGACGCCATCCTGGCTGCCGGGCATCTGAACATCCGAGAAGACGCAGTCGATCGCGCTGCCGTCACGCTGGAGAAGCAGCACGGCTTCATCCGCGCTGGCGGCTTCCATGATCAGATACCCCTTTTGCCTCAGGTGATCGGCAATCTGCGATCGAATGCGCACATCATCTTCGACGACCAGAATCCTCAGGCCCGGGCCGATACTGCGATGCGGTTGGGAGGGCGCGAGATCCATGGCTGGCAGGAGCTACAGGCCGGCGAAGAGATGACCAGTAAATAGTTGTAAATCTCCGAGGGTGCTTCCCGAGCGCATGATGTAAATTGTCGTAAATTGCCAATGTTCCTGGTCCCGGCATCGCAAGATTACTGCTATTCCGCAGTCCCTCCGGTCAAATGGTCTTGCATTTTATCGAAGCAACAACAGCTGCCGGAGGGGCGAGGCACCGACATGTTCCCCCACGGCATGATCGGGCACGCGGCCCCGCCCGGCCCGGCCCGGCGGGGCCAACCGACGATATCCGTAGGCGGCCCTGCGCAGTTGACCCCGCATCGGGAAAGGGCCGTGCCGTAGCGGAATCTCGCCCGGCCGTTACAACTGTTTACAAGGCTGCGATTGTCGCTCTCCCGTGCCGTTGCTAGCAGCGACGCATGTCGCAGAGCAGCAACCTTGGAAACGGGATCGACTTGCTGCTGTCGGACACGCTCGCAACGCGCACGCTCGTGGCGACGCAACCCTATCCTATCCTCGCTGATTCGCGACATCCGGCAGAAACGCCGATGGCTGAGCCCTATTGAGATCACACAAGGGCCCTGCATGCGTATCGCGGTAGTCGACGACGATGAAAGCGTGATCGAGTTCGCTTCGGCAGCACTGGCCGCCGCGAACCATAGCTGCACCGGCTTTCGCACCGGCGCCGCCCTGCTGGCCGCCCTGCGCCGGCAGACCTTCGACCTCATTCTGCTCGACTGGAATCTGCCCGACAGTTCGGGAATGGAGCTGCTGCGTTCGATCCGGGACGCCGTTTCGCGGGCGACCGCCATCATCATGCTGACGAGCCGATCGGACAAGGATGACGTCGCCGCTGCGCTGCATGCCGGCGCCGACGATTATGTCGTCAAGCCCGAGACCGCTACGGTAATCGCGGCCCGCGTGCAGGCAGTATTGCGCCGCGCCATGCCCACCGCCACGCAGGACCGGGTTCTGCAGTTCGGCCCCTACGCCTTCGACCGCCTTACCGAACGGGTGGATGTCGGCGACGAGGAAATCGCGTTGAGTGCCAAGGAATTTCAGCTCGCGCTCACCTTGTTCGAGAACATGCATCGGGCGCTGTCGAGAAGCTATCTGCTGGAGACGATCTGGCAGAGCGCCGCCGATCTCTCGACCCGCACGCTGGACATGCATGTCTCGCGCATTCGCACCAAGCTCAAGCTGACCCCGGAGAACGGCTACCGCATCGTGGCGATTTCTGGTTATGGCTATCGCATGGAGCGTTTCGGGGCAGAGGGTTGAGCATGTTTCTTGCGGCCGCAATGCAGACCGCGCCTCTCCTGTCCCAGCCCTCCCAAAGCGATGTCGTCACCTACACCGTCCGCCGCGGCGACACGCTCGACCGGCTGAGCCGCAGCTTTCTGGTGCCGGAGCGCCGTTGGCGGTCCCTGCTCGGGCTCGCACGCATCCGCAATCCGAGGCGCCTGCCGATCGGTCGGCAATTGCGCATTCCGAGAGCATGGCTGCGCTTCAAGGTCGAGCCCGCACGCCTCGCGAGCTATCGCGGCACGGTCCGCCTCGCGATCGGCGGCAAAGCGGTCTCGCCCGCACCCGGAGCCCTTGTCGGGGAGGGCACTGAAGTCGCGACCGCCGCGAACAGCTTCGTCACGCTGCTGCTGGCGGATCGATCGCAAGTGGTGATTCCGTCGCAAAGCCGCGTCCGGGTCCGCGAGTTGCGGCGAATCCTGCTCACCGGCACGATCGACTATCGCATCGACGTCGAGCAGGGGCGCCTGGAGACCAAGGTGACGCCGCTGGATCAGCCTTCGGGCAGATACCGCATCCACACGCCGGTCAGCATGACCGCAGTGCGCGGCACCGAATTCCGTGTCTCCTTCGACGCGCAGAGCCGCACGGCCGCGACCGAGGTTCTGGCCGGAACCGTCGCTTTATCGGCGCCTGGAGGTCCTACAGCGCTCGCGCTCGAACCCAGCTTCGGCGCAACGCTCGATCAAGGCGGCGAACCGCATCGCGAAAAGCTGCTCGCCGCGCCCGATCTCGACGATCCCGCACCGCTGCAGACACGCGACGCGGTGGAGTTTCGTGCGCGCAGGCTGGCGGACACGATCCGCTACCGCGTTCTGATCGCATCGGATGCCGGGTTTATCGACAATATCGCCGAGCAATTCTCCGATGACGGAGTTTTCGCGCTTCCCGACATACCCAATGGCACGCTGTTCGTCCGGGTGTCCGCCATCGCGCGCAGCGGCCTCGAAGGGATGGCGCAGGCTTATAGCTTCAAGCGTCGGCTGGCCTCGATCCACGGCACCGTCGAAGCCGGAGAGGACGGATACCGGTTCCGCTGGTCCGGCGCCGGGGGCGGCGTGCGTCGCTATCGCTTCCAGCTTACGCGCGATACGCCGCAAGGCCGGCTCATGGTCGACGAAGTGGCGCTCGCCCGCGACGCGCTCACGCTGCGGCGGCTTCCGGGCGGCGTCTATTATTGGCGCGTCGGCCTCGTCCAGCTCGAGGACGGCGAGGCTGTCGAATCGTGGACCGATCCCGCGAAGCTGACGATCACCGATTCCTCCCGATCGCGAAGGCGATAGGATTGTTCCGGCGACTGCTGTTCGAATGGTGGGCAGTCGCCCTCCTGGTACTGGCGCTGACGTGCGGGCTCACGCTCGCCGGAGCCACCGCGCGCGCCGACGATGCGCTCTACGATCTCGTCGTCGAATTGCGCGCGCCCCCCGCTTCCGACCAGATCCTGCTGGTCACCATTGACGATGCGAGCCTGGCCACGCTTGGCCAATGGCCATGGCCGCGCACGGTGCATGCGCAGGCGATAGAAGCTCTCGCCGCGTCGCAGCCGGCCGCGATCGCCTATGACGTGCTGTTCACCGAGCCTGGCCGTGCGGCTGGCGAAGATGCAGCGCTCGCAGGTGCCCTGCGACGGACCAGGGTCGCGCTGCCCGTGCTTTTCGATGCACCCGGAATGAATGGCCGGGCTTTCGAAACCAGGATCCCGATCGCGCCGGTCGCGGACGCCGCCGCGGCACTCGGACAGGTGGCGCTGCCGCATGAAGCGGATGGCACGGCGCGCGCCGTGTTGCTCGGCGTGCGGGACGGATCGCGCATGTGGCCGCACCTCGTCGAGCAGACCTACAGGCTGGCGTTCGGCCGGCCGTCATCGGCCTGGCAGCGCGGCTCGGCCCGTGGCGAGATGTCGGTGCTGGTGCCCTATCGCGCAACCGGGGCATACCGCACCGTCGCGTTCGGCGACGTTGCCGCCGGACGCGTCCCGCCAGCCTTTGTTCGCGATCGCATCGTGCTGGTCGGTGCGGCGGCGGGCGGGCTCGGCGACCGTCATGAGGTCGCCGGCGCGGGCACTCTCCCCGGAGTCGAGGTTCAGGCCAATCTGCTGAACGCGATGCTTGCCGATCGCTTCATTCGCGAGGCGCCATTGCCGATCCGTCTGGTCGCGGGCGCGCTACCGGGCATCCTCCTGTTGCTGATGTTCTGGCGCCTCAAGCCTTCCGCAGCTTTGCTCGCCTCGCTCGCGATGTTCGCGCTGATCGCCGCACTCCCGGTGTTGCTCGTCGTCACGGCTGGCGTCTGGATTCCGCCCACGATCGCGCTGATCGGCGTGATGTTCGTATATCCGCTCTGGGGCTGGCGCCGGCTCCACACGGTCGACAAGGCCATATCGTGGGAGCTGTCGCGGCTGTCGGCGGACCTTGGCGGCACGGTCGCGCAAGAGCAGTCGCGGCTCGATCACGCGGGACGCAACGCGCTTGCACTCAGTGGCTCGATCGCGGCGCTGCGCGATCTCAAAAAGCTGGTCGGCGACACCATCGAAGGCGTCGCCGATCCGCTGGTCGTCACGACGATGGAAGGCGACATATTGGTCGCCAACAGCCGTGCCGAGGCACTTCTCGCGCAGGATGCCACGGTTCGCGCGGCACTCTACGGCATTCCCACGGTCAACGACCTGATGGCGCTGGACGGCCGGCATTTCTCGCATCGCCGGACGCCGCTCACCGATGCGAATGGCGCGCAGCGCGGATGGATCCACTTGCTCGCCGAGATCACCGGAATCCGTGCCATCGAACGTGACCGTGCCCAGGCGCTGGAATTCCTCAGCCATGATATGCGGTCGCCGCAAGCGACGATCATCACCTTGCTCGAAGCTTCGGCGGATAGCGGGTTCGACGCCGACACCGCGGACAAGATCGCCTATCACGCGCGCCGGACGTTGGGGCTCGCCGAGAATTTCGTTCAGCTTGCCAGACTCCGCGACACCAGCTTCGATCCCGAGGAGACCGACCTCCACGATTGTATCGCCGAAGCGAGCGACGCCTCGTGGCCGCTGGCGTCGAAAAAACAGGTGCGGATCGTGACGTCCGCAGGCGAACCCTGCTGCGTCGCAGGCGAGCGCCACGCGCTTACCCGGGCCTTTCTCAACTTGCTCGACAATGCAGTGCGGTTCAGCCCCGCGGGCGCCGAAATCCGCTGCGGGATCGACAGAACATCCGGAGATACCGTTTTCGAAGCGTGGGTCGAGGATGCCGGTCCGGGCATCTCGGAAGAGCGGCTGAAGGATCTGACCGGGCGCTTCGGTCCGCTCGCAGGATCCGCACCGGGACTGAGCGTCGGTCTCGGTCTCGCTTATGTCAGGACCGTAGCGGAGCGCCATGGCGGTCGTCTGCAATATGCGGCGGTCGGGCCGCACGGGTCGCGGTTCACGCTCGCGCTGCCGGCACTTGCCTCCGCCGTCACTCGCTGACGGCAGCACGGACCATTTTGGGCAGGATCTTGCCGAGGGATTTCCCGCAATATCGGGCGGCCGCGGCATTCCGGAAGAGGATGTCGCCACTCGAACGGTCGATCATGCCGACGGTGAGCACATAGCGCTTGGGACGGCACAGGACGATCAGATTCGGCGAGCCGCCTTTCCCACGCGCATCGCCGCTCTCGCGCTGCACCTCGACCTCGGGCGGGGCGCTGGCAAGGCCTATCTCGAGCCGGTAGCGCCCGTTCGCCGCTTCGCGATAGCCTTTGCCGGCAAGCGCATCGCGGACCAGCGAAACGGCACCAGCCGTCGCCGCGTCGCTGTCCCCCGGAACCGGCGCGAGCGCATAAGTGGCATCTGTGAGCCTCTCGCCGGCGGGCGGCAGCCGGCCCTCGCGGCTGAGCGGAGACGTGCACGCGCCGATGAGCGACAGCATCGCTCCCGCGACCAATGGTCCCTTGTTCACGCCGCACTCCCATCATTTGGGCGGGGCATAGACGAAACCGCGGCCGGGGCTCAACTCGGCTGTGATGCGATCGGGACGGCCGGAAAGGCCGGGTGACTTCCTGAATGATCTTTACCAAATATCTGATGTTACATCATTTTACAAAATGGTCGGGAGCGAAACGTCTCTTCGGACATTGTAGCTCCGCGGCCGCCGGTGCGGAATCGTAACAACTTGTAACAGGCGCTTGCGGCGGGACGACGGCGCACCAAAATGCTGTGTCCGACCGTCAGGGGGAACTCGAATGTACCGCATCGAACAATCGCGTCCGCACGTTTCCGATTGCGGCGGTTGACCGGTCCGATGCCTTCGCTTCGACGGGTAGCCAGGATGTTGGACAGGCTGGAGGCGGAACGGCTCGACCGCGCGCGTGCGATCCATGCGGAGGAAACCGGCCAGACCGGTCCGGATCGGGCAGAAGTCCGGAAAGCACGGCCGGCGATCCGCTGGCGAGCCGCCGATGCGCGCGATGACGGCTGCGGTGGCGCCGTTTCCTGATCGTATGGAAAGGCAATCGGGCCGGTTCAGTCGGCTCGCTTAGATTGCCTCGCCACTGATGTCCGGTTTGCCCGGAGGCGCGGCGAATTGACGATACAATAGTCCGCCTGCGGCAGCACCCAGAAGCGGCGCGATCCAGAAGGCCCAAAGCTGGGCGAGCGCCCAGCCGCCGACCAGCAACGCCGGCCCGGTGGAGCGCGCGGGATTGACCGAGGTGTTGGTGACCGGGATCGCGATCAGATGGATGAGCGTGAGCGCCATGCCGATCGCGATCGGGGCAAAGCCTTGCGGCGCCCGCGCATCGGTCGCGCCGAGGATCACGAGCAGAAAGCCCAAGGTCAGGATGAACTCGATGAGGAGGCCGGCCGCGAGAGAATATCCTCCGGGCGAATGCGCGGCATAGCCATTGGCCGCGAGGCCCGATGCCTGCAGGTCGAATCCGGCTTTTCCGGAGGCGATCAGATAGAGCGCCCCGGCGGCAAGTATCGCCCCGAGCAGCTGGGCGAGGAAATAAGGCGGGATGTCTCGTGCCGGGAAGCGCCCGCCGATCCACAAGCCGAACGTCACCGCGGGATTGAGGTGGCATCCGGAGATATGGCCGATCGAATAGGCCATGGTGAGCACGGTCAGGCCGAATGCCAGGCTCACGCCGACAAAGCCTATGCCTAGCCCGGGGAAGCCGGCCGACAAGACCGCCGAACCGCAGCCGCCAAAGACCAGCCAGAAGGTCCCGCAGGTCTCGGCGAGAAATCGTACGCGCAAGCTGGGCATGATCCTGCCTCCCCCATGATGTTCGAACCTGGGTACGCATGATCCGGGCGGCAATCAGCAACGGCGGCGACCGGCGGGACTCGCCGGTGTCAACCGGCAGCCCCGTATACAGCGACTCTGCCGATCGCGCATCAATACCGTTACTGCGTTACAACGATTTACAAGCGCGCAAACCTACACGCCGGGTGCAATCCGGTCGCCGCTCGGCGCGTTACCAATTGATCAGTCCGCACGCTCGGCGAGAACGATCCGCTCGTCGAACCATTCGAACGCCATTTGCCGTCCCATCGGCAATAGGAGCCCGAACCATTTGCCGCCCGGACCGCTCGGTAGCGCCCAATGCCCCTGATCGCAGCCGAGGTGGCGCGCCGTGCTCGCATCGCCATCCACCTTCCACGCCTTGATCGCCGCTGCCAGCGTCGCGCGTGAGGCATCCGGGCGCGGCGTGACCGCGGGGCTCAGATAGGGTCCGGTGCAGACGTCGCTGTGATCGAACTGGCCATTGTCGGGCCCGTCCCAGCGGATCGTCCCCGATACGTCGCCATTGGCCGTGACGGTGAAGGTCGACCCCACCATCCCCATCTCGTCCGCGAGCGGATCCTTGTTCGCGGGGTTGTAGACCTTGGTCACGCGCCACTTGCCGACGATCTGGCAAGGGCTCTCGGGCGCGCCAGTATCGCAGGCCGGATTGCTCGCGGCCGGCGAGGGTGACGCGACCGGTGTCGCAGCGACGGCCTCTGCCCGATTGGCCGCGGCAGCGATCGGCGCCTGTTGCTCCTCACCGTTGCTATCCGCGGGGCCGCATGCCGCAAGCAACAGCAGGGAAGCAAAAGCTGGGCGCATGCGGGATCCTATCGGCTGGCGTTCACCAGCACGTAGCTAAAAGTCGATTGCCGGCCAAGGCCATCGAGCAACGCGTTGAAGTCGCTCGGGCGCAGCGTCTGGCACCCTGCCGATCCGGTCGAATTGTTACCGCCCTGGTGGATCAGCAGCGATCGGCCGGCACCGGTGCGGTCGACCTGGTCGGCCGCGGTGAAGCGGCCGTCATGGTTGCTGTCGCGCAGGGCCGACTGGGTCTCGGTCGCCCGGAAAAAGCGATTGCCGGCGAAATTGCCCGATTGCAGCTCGTAGCGATAATTGCCCTCGACGAGCCGGCCGAGTTCCTTGCGTCCGTCGCCGTTGACGTCGTTGCCATAGCCGCGTGCGGCATATACGCCCGCGGGCTCCGTATTGCCTTCGAAGACCTGCGCACGATAGCTGCCATCGGCCTGGCGCGAGACCAGCGCCATGGTGTCGTTATATTCGCCGCGGCCGCCGCCGGCGCCCGTCGACGAATCGCTCCGTACTGCGACCAGCACCTTCCGCCCAGCCGCGAGATCGGCGCGCGCCTGTGCATCGCCGGAGGTGTTGATCAGGTTCGCGAAGTCGGCCCCGGTGCGGGGATTGGATACAGCGGCGGATTCGGTGCGAGTGCTCGCAGCGACATTGGCCGCCGGACGATCGAACAGCGCGAGGACATCGCGCCGTTCATTGGGGTAGCGGTTCTGGGTAACCGAGATCAGCTGGTTCGCCTCGGCGCGGCTATACCGTCCGCTGGCGGCGAGGCCCTGCAGGTAGGTCGTGCGCTCGGCATAGATGTTCGAGACCAACGCGCGGTCATAGTCCGCCGAATCGCGACCGACTTCGCGATCGGTACGCCGGATCGCCGCCTCGAGCAGCTGCGGCGCGCGGGCGTGCTGGACCGAGCTCGACCAGGTCGCCTCGCGTACAGCGGCATGGCGCGTGCTCAAATCGAGTCCGGTCGCGTCGCGGACGGTCGTGACCGCGGGGCTATAATGGGTGCGCTCGATAAAGGCGTGTTGCGCGTCACGGAAGCCCTGCGGATCGCGCGCGGCGATCGCCCGCCACTGCGCGTTGAAGGCGTCGCCGCCAATACCGGTGCCGAGCTCGCCGGCCCATTGGCGTCCTTCGTTGCGCAAGAACGCCCCGAGCGTGCCGGCATTGGAGGAGAGCTGATAGACACCATAGGAGACCCCGCCCGGATCGCCCGCGCCGGTCGAGACGGTGCCGGGGCCCCGGCCCCCGCTCTCATAGCGTTCGGAGACGCTGCCCAGCCGGGTCTGCGTCGCATTGTCGACCTGGGCGTTGCCCTGGCCCTGGACGCGAGTCGTGCCTTGATTCTGCTCGACCTGCGCCGAGGCGCTGCCCGAGACGCGCAACTCCTGGTTCGGCCGGATCAGATTGGGATTGTCGATGCCGTTGATCCGCGCGAGCGTCGCGACGTCGGTGCCGTAGCGGGCGGCGATGCCCGACAGCGTCTCCCCACGGCTGACGGTATGCGTGCCATTCTCCGCCGCGCCCTGCGGCAGGCGAATCACCTGATCGGGCATGATGCGGTCGGGATTGGTAATGCCGTTGATCCGCGCGAGCGTCGCGACGTCGGTGCCGAAGCGCGCGGCGATCTTCGAGAGCGTGTCGCCTGTCGCGACCTTGTAGCCCGGCGGCGGCGCGATCCGGTCGAGCGGCGAAGCGCCCGCCATCAGCCGATCGAGCGGCGTTGTCGCGCTCGATTGAGACTGGGTCGTCGTCGCGCTGCTGCTATCGGTGCTCGTGCCCGTGCGCGCGGTGGCATTTGCTTGCAACATGATCCGGCTGCCTTCCAATTACGGATGGCCGGTTCGTACAACCTCGCCGCAGCGCGGCCCATCGTCGGATCGACTAGTCTAACCGCCTAATCTGAAAGCCGATCCTCAAGGCTGGCGCTCGTAGCGCCCCCCGGCAAAGCCTTCGGGGATGAGCGCATTGCCGGCAATGCGCAGCCGCAGCGTAGTGAATGGTGGCCTGGTCGCTTGCTCCAGATCCACTGAGAAGCGCAGGATCCCGCTGCGCGCGGGGAGGAAGGTCATGGCTTCGCTCGCCGGCACGCCGTCGATATGCAGCATCGCGCTCACCGCCGGCTCCGTCGCCTTGCCGGCCATGAACGCGAAACCGCCCTCTGCCGTGGTCAGATTCTCGACACGTCCGTCGGCAAAACGAAGCGCGACCTGCACCCTGCGCAGCGGCTTGTCCGAGGCGAGATCGGTGACGCGCACGGCGAGCCCGCCGGCCGCCTCTTGCGGCAAATCGCCTGCGACTTCCTCCGGGAGGGTGCAGATCTCGGGTAGCACGGGATCGCGCAGCGCGGGTTCGGGCAGACCCGCTCTGTGCGCGGCTTCCAACGCGGCGTTGCGCGCGATCGACCACGCGGCCTGCGCCTCGATCACGCGTTCGACCTCGGCCTCCCCGCCTTCGGACGCCGCATTGCGCGCCAGCGCCTCGACCTTGGTCCGCGCGGCGCCGGCCGCCTGCAAGGCCGCGGCCGCCTGTTCACGAAGCACCGCCGCCGGCGCAGCTGCCGGCCCCTCGACGCCGATCATCGGCGCGAGCGTCGCCGGGACTTCCAATTCGGGGAGGAAAGGGCAACGCGCGCGAACGCGGTCTTCCATCTCTGTCCGCTTTCGCCGACGATATTCCTGTCCGGCCGCATCGTTCCACGGCTCGGTTCGCAGATAGGCGAACATCGGCCGGTCGGTGCGGACAGGGGTCGTGGCAAGCACAATGGCGTCGCCTTCGACCCGCCAGCTGCCCTGCGCCGTCTGGTCCAGCGCGCCGTAACTCAGATACCATTCGAACGAGCCGTCGGGGCGCAACAGCAGCTCCGAGCCCGTCTCCATGACGCCCGAAAGGTAATAATGGCCCGCCAGGCCGGCCGGGTCGGTCGTCCGCCTCGCGGGGGCGTCCGGCGCGCTCTGGCGAGCATCGGCGAGGCCCGCAAGGTCGGACAAATGGCAGCTGCGCCCGGGAAATTGCGCGGCGAACCCGCTGACCATGAGCGCGGGATGCCCGTCTTCCTCGCGATAGCGTCCGATCACTTCGGCATAGCCGGGGACCGGGTCGACGCGATAGCCGGCGACAAGATGCGAATCCTCGTCGTCGCGCAGCAAATAGCGCGTGCGGCCCAGATCACAGCGTGTGAGGATCACTTCCCCCCGCTCGGTGGCCAAGGTCCCGATGAAGATGTCGGGCAGGGATTGCGCGGTTGCAGGTGCCGCCGCAGCGAGTGCCATCGAGATCGCCGGCCATCCCCCGAAAATTGCACGACGCCGGCGGGGCATGCGCCCCGTCAAAGCGGCACTCCCTTCTCGTCCAGGATTTCCATCCGATAGGCACAGCCGTAGAAGGTCTTGCCCGGATGCGTGGTGACGTTGGAAATGCTGCGCGCCACCACAAAGCGGCTGCCGAAGCTCTCTCCTTTGGCCGCGGGCTCGGTGACCTCCTTCAAGACGCGCTCGCCGAGGAATTTGCGGAACTTGCTCTCGGCTTCCATTTGAGCCCGGGTCGCCTTGCCCGAGCGGACCATCTCGTCGATCATCGGTTCGGGGTCCAGCGCATTCTCGACCTGCGCGCCCCGTGCGATCACGCCCGGATCCGCCAGATCGAGGATCGCGAGAATCGCATCGGCGGTGAAGGCAATGCGTCTCGTGCTGTATGATCCCGCCACGACGATGGGCGTCGGCAGCGCATATTCGTTCATGAACGGATTGCCAGAGTCGATCTTCTTCCAGTGACGCGCTTTCGCGATGCCGCCCTCCTCGCCGACCGCCATGGCGAATTGAGTGTAACCGGGCACGTCGAGACGACATTCGATCGCATCGACTTCGCGGACCTGGGATGAGTCGATATCGGCATCGCCTGCCTGCGACGGCAGAGCGACGGACAGGGCGAGCAGGGCGAGGGTTCCAAACATCGCGGCGACCATAAACGCTATCGCGAGCTTGGAAAGCGGCCCCGTGCGCAAGCTCGGCAGCATCGCAGATATTGGTACCATACCATTTCCGCAAAACCGTACCTTTAAGGTCAGGCGAAGCGCTGAATTTCGGCTATTCTGCGACAGGCGGCCCCTTTCGCGCGCTACGCAGAGGGACAACCGGTGACGCAATGGTATGCATTAGCGCTCGTGATTGGTACGCCTCACATCGCCCCCGGGGTCGACTGACAAAGGCAAATGGGGGCGCGTTCGATAATGAGGCGGCACATTCAGTGCCGCGCGTATGAAGAGGAATATCATGAAGCGTTTGCGCCAGGCCGTCCTTCTGTCCTCGGCCCTTACCGGCTTCGCCGCCGGCGCTCAGGCGCAGCAGGCCCCCGACACGACGCCGCAGAGCGAAACCGCGGCCCAGCCTGCCGACCCCGCCAGCGAAGAGATCGTCGTCACCGGCTATGCCAACAGCCTTCGCCAGGCGCTCGAGATTAAACGCAATGCGAACGCCGTGGTGGACGCGATCTCGTCCGAGGATATCGGCAAGTTCCCCGATCGCAACGTCGCCGAATCCTTGTCGCACATTCCCGGCGTCTCGATCGATCGCCGCTTCGGTGAGGGCGAAAAGGTCGCGATCCTCGGCACCGATCCCGCGCTCAACCGCATGCTGCTCGACGGGCATGGCCTCGCCTCGGCCGATTGGGGCGGGAACGACAATGATCCCAGCAGCCGCACCTTCAATTACTCGCTGCTCGCCCCCGAGCTGGTCGACCGGCTCGAGGTCTACAAATCGCCCGAGGCGCGGATCGAGGAAGGCAGCCTCGGCGGCACCGTGATCGTCCGCACCCGCCGCCCGCTCGAACTCAAGGCCAACTCGATCTTCGCATCGGGCGGCTATTCGTACAACGACCGCGCCGAGAAGGGGAATATCCGCGCCTCCGGGCTATACAGCTGGAAGAACGACGCGGAGACGTTCGGCGCCCAGATCGCCGCTACCTACGACAAGCAGAACCTCGTGCGCTCGGGCGTCGAGTTCTTCGGCTACGACAATGCCAATGGCTCGGGCAGCCCGTTCATGACGACCAATGCGGCCGGTGAACGCGTGCTCAAGAATCCGGGCGCGGTGATCACCGGCGGCACCCTCGCCGATCTCGACAAGGCGGCGTCGCCCTTCGGCATCAACTATGCCTATTTCCAGCAGCAGCGCGAACGCGTCAGCGTCGCCGGCACCGTGCAGGTGCGTCCGTCGAGCGATCTGACGCTCACGCTCAACGGCACCCATATCGAGGGCAATTACAACAATTACAGCCAGTCGATGTACACGATCCCCGGCGCTTGGACCGGCGACGTGCTGCAATCGGCCACCATCTCCAACGGCGTGGTGACCGACGCCAGCTTCGGCGCCGCGACCGGCCAGAGCGCGCAGCTCGATACTTTAGTCCGTCGCACCAGGCTCAAGACCGACAATCTCAATTTCTTCGCCGATTGGGAAGGCGATGACGGCGCCAAACTGTCCTTCTCGGGCGGCTGGAGCAAGGCGACCGGCGGGCGCAATCCCGAATATCTGTTCAACGTCCAGACCCGGCTGCCGTTCAGCTATTCGATCAGCCCGACTTCGGCGGACGTCAATTTCGTCGGCGATCTGACCAACCCGGCGAATTATTTCACCAATCCGAACAACAATCCCGCGACGATCGAAGGCAGTCCCGTGCTGGTCAACGGCACCCCGCTCGTCGCCGCGCAGATCGGCGGGCTCGATTACAGCGTCACCACCGACAGCGACGTCTATGCCGGCTTCGACGCGACCGTTCCCGTGGGCGGCTTCTTCACCCAATTGCAGCTCGGCGGCCGCTTCAACCACCATATCAATCGCGTCGACGCGCGCGGCGTGAACTCCTATCTCCAGCAGTCGCTGCTCGGCTCCGGGTTGGGGGTAGATACCGCGGTCACCCCGGACGGGATCTTCGACGGCACCGGCGGCAGCGGCAGCGCAACCCAGTATCTCAACCTCGCCGATCAAGCGGTCATCGACATCCTCGCCAATGCGATCAATTCGCCGCTGGTCGACAAGGTCGGCGCCTCGACCCGCGTCAAGGAGACGGTGGTCGCGAGCTACGCCCAGCTCGATTTCGAGCATGGCGGCCTGCGCGGCAATATCGGCGGACGGCTGGTCTATACGCGAGACCTGTCGCAATATGCGCTGACCTTGCCGACCCCGGCCGATCCCAATCCGCGCCCGGTGCCGACGAGCACGTCGTCCGACTATCTGAAGTTCCTGCCGGCACTCAATATCGCCTATGAGGTCAACCCCAGGTTGATCTTCCGCGGCGCAGTGGCCAAGGTGATCTCGCGGCCGCGCTATCAGGATCTGGCGGCGTCGATTACCCAGAACGACGTCACGTACGACGCCGGCGGCGGCAATCCCAATCTGCGGCCGTATGAATCGACCAATTACGAAGTCACCGCGGAATTCTATCCGGCCCCCGGCGCATTGCTCTCGCTCGAACTCTATCGCCGCGAGATTTCCAACTACATCGTCAACACCCGCCGGGAAGGCGTCACGCTGTTCAACTCGCTGACCGGGCAGCTCGAAAGCCGGTACAGCGTCTCGCAGCCGGTCAATGGCGGCAAGGCGAAGGTCAACGGCGTGCTCGTCCATGGTCAGGCGGAGATCTGGGGCGGGTTCGGCATTCAGGCGAATTATGCCTATCAGGAGAGCAGCACCTCGACCACGCTCGACACCAACGAGACGCTCAACCTCCCCTATCTCTCGAAGCACACCGTCAACATCATTCCCTATTTCGAGAGCGGACCGTTCCAGGCGCGGCTGAGCTATAATTACCGCTCGGCCTATTTCCGGACGATCGGGCGGCTAGGCTCGCAGGAAATGGTCGCGCCGTACAATCAGCTCGATGCCTCGGCGTCGTTCAAGCTGACCGATAATGTCACGCTCGCGGTGCAGGCGCAGAACCTGCTCGACGAGACCTATCTGCAATATAGCGGCACCCCGGACCGGCCCTCGGCCTTCTACAAGAATGGCCGCACCCTCGTCGGCAGCATCTCTTTCCGCATGTAACGTTTCCCTGCCAGGCTCGGCTCGACAATGTTCGAGCCGAGCCGTGAGGTCCCCGCGCTCGTCGCAGGCGCGGCGATTGATTCCGGCACATCCGATCGCGAGCCTGCGGAGGCTGGCCGCTTCGCCCCGGGAGGATTCGCCCATGATGCCGAATCTGCTGTTTGCGCTACTGTCGGCGAGCACCCCCGCCCCTGTGATCGCGCCACCGGCGACTATGCGAGCCCATGCCCATGATCGCCCTCAGACGGCCTCGCGGCCCTGTTCGATGGATGCGCTACCCCCTGCGGAGAAGCGTCGCATGATCAGCGAGTATCGGCGCCGGCAGCGCGTCGACGGAAGGGCAAGTGCGGATGCCTGGGCCACCGAAGAGGGGAATCGCTTCCGCCGGCAGCTCGTCTCGGAAGGCATTTGTCCGCCGCTGGCGAGTGAAGGCCGGCAGATCGCGCAGGCTGGAAAACCTGCCGGCAAGAAGCCGCTTCTCCATGGACGGGGCAAACCTGCAAGAATGTCGGCGTGGAGAATCGCGCGGTTCCCGGCTTCGGGGGCGCGCCCATGACCATGGCAATCATACCGGTCTGCAAGGATTGACGGGCAGAGGGGGCTTGCCTGATGAGATAATACAACATATCAGAATTGCTACGCTGCTCCTGAATTTGAGACTGTTCCAGTTTGTCCCGCACCCCCTCCCTTGATCGGGCCGACAAGGCTCGTGCCGCCGCCGGTCGGTCGCGGAGGGAGAGGGGCGCGGCCGGGGCGAAGCGGCTTGTCCTGCTGTGCGCGTTGCTGCTCGCCTTGCTGTGGCAGGGTGTCATCGCCCAGGCGCATCAGCACCGGCAAATCGGATTCGGCGCCGCGCAGACCGAACGCAATAGCGCGAACGACAGGCGCGACGATTCGGCGCCCGATTCCCCCGCAAACTGCCCGATCTGCGAGGCGGCGAGTGCCGGCCCCGCGATTCTGCCGACGCCGGCCGTCGTCGCGAAGCCCGCCGCGCTTGCTTTCTTCGTCACCGCGTTCCGTCCCCGGCAGCTTCAGCGCCGGAGCCGGTCGCATCTCTGGCAGAGCCGGGCGCCACCCCACCAACACCAGGCCTGAGGATGCCCCTGATGGCCACGCGCATCGCTGCGCGTGGCTGCGTGCGGCGCCTCCAAGAAAACTGACAAGGTTCCTGGAGTTGAACACATGCGTCACTTGTTTCTGCTGAGCGCAGCTTCGCTCGCGCTCGCTTTCCCCGCCGCCGCGCGGTCCGCCGATTCCGACACATCCCCCCCTTCGCCGGCAGTGCCCACCGATGCCGCGCCCGACGGACAGGACAAAGGCGTGACCAGGGGCGACGAGATCGTCGTCACCGGCATCCTCCCCACCAGCGAGCGCGACGTGCTCGCGGGCACTTCGGTCGTCTCGGGCGAGGAACTCACCCGCGATCTGCGCCCGAGCATCGGCGAGACGCTCGCCCGGCAACCCGGCGTCTCGGCGACGTCGTTCGGCCCCAGCGCGTCGCGCCCGATCCTGCGCGGCTTCCAGGGCGAGCGCATCCGCGTGCTGACCGACGGGATCGGCTCGATCGACGTGTCGAACACCTCGGTCGATCACGCGGTCGTCATCGATCCGTTGCTCGCCGATCGCGTCGAGATCGTTCGCGGCCCCTCGGCCCTGCTCTATGGCTCGTCGGCGATCGGCGGCGTGGTCAATGTCATCGACAGCCGCATCCCGCGCGCCGCTCCCGAGGATGGCTACCGCGTCAACGCGATCGCGAGCTACGGCTCGGCCGCGAACGAGCGCTCGGTCGGCGCCGCCGGCGATGTCGGGCTCGGCAAGATCGTGCTCCACGCCGACGGCTCGTATCTCAAGAGCGACGACCTCGACATTGGCGGCTATGTCCTGTCGCCAAATGCACGCGCCGCGGCGCTGGCAGCGGCGGCGGGGCCGACCACGCCCGACGACCCGGATTTCGCCGCGTCCGCCGCGCTCAAGGATACGCTTCCCAATACCGCGGCGCGCACCTGGACTGCGGGCGTCGGCGCGGCGCTGGTCACCGACACCGGCAATCTCGGCATTTCGTACAGCCACTATGACAGCCTTTACGGCGTGCCGATCCGCTATGCGACCGAATCGGGTCAGGAGCAGGAAGCGCCACGACTGAGCGTCGTCCAGAACCGGGTCGACCTGCGCGGTGAAGTCGAAACCGGTGGCGGGTTCCTCGACAAGATCCGCGTCCGCGCGGGCTATGCCAATTATCGCCATTTCGAGCTCGAGGAAGACGGCGAGATCGGCACTGCCTTCTACAACAAGGGCATCGAGAGCCGCCTCGAACTGATCCAGTCGAAGCGCAGCGGCTGGAGCGGCGCTTCGGGCTTGCAATATTTCCATCGCGACTTTGACGTGGACGGCGAGGAAGCCTTCCTCCCCAGGAACCGCACCAGCCAATTGGGCATGTTCACGCTGCAGCAGTTCGAATTCGGCGCGCTCCGCGCAGAAGGCGGCCTGCGCTACGAATCGACCAGCCTCGCGGCCACGCCGCTTGCCGGCGACGCACGATTCTTTTCCGGCACGCGCCGTTTCGATGCGATCTCCGGTTCGGCGGGCCTGTCCTATGAACTGACGGATGGCGTGCGGATCGGATTCAATGCCTCGCGAACCGAGCGCGCGCCATCCGCCGAAGAGCTCTTCGCGCGCGGCGGCCATGCCGGCACCCAATCGTGGGAAGTCGGCAATCCGGATTTCAGGCTCGAAAAATCCTGGGGCATCGAGGGTACGCTCCACGTCCACCAGGATCGCTTCAGCCTCGATGCCTCGGCCTACTACAACTGGTTCTCCAACTACATCTCCGAGAACCAGGTCGATCCTTCGGTCTGCGAGACCGCCGCGGCACCCAGCGGCCGCGAGGTCGACCTGCCCTGCTTCCAATATCAGCAGGCCGACGCACGCTATTACGGCTTCGAAGCCGATGCCTCGGTCCGGCTGGCCCAGCTCGGCAGCTATGCGATCAACGTCGATGCCCTCGGCGACTATGTCCACGCCTCGATCGTCGATGCAGGCCCGGTCCCACGCATTCCCCCCGCCCGCGTGTTGGGGGGTATCGAGGCGCAATCCGATCGGGTGACCGCCCGCGCCGAGGCCGAGCATGTCTTCGAACAGAACCGCATCGCGCCGTTCGAAACCCCGACGGCCGACTACACGCTCGTCAACGCCTCGATCGGGTTCAAGCCCTTTGCCGGCAACGACAGGATCTCGCTGCTGCTGAGCGCCAACAACATCTTCGATGTGGAGGCCCGGCGGCATTCGAGCTTCCTCAAGGACTTCGCTCCGCTCGGCGGGCGCGATCTCCGCGCGACGGTGCGGGTCGGCTTCTAGGCAGGGTAAAGGGGGCGGCGGTGCCGGTCCGCGTTCGCGCCTGGGCGCGACGCGGTCGGTGCCGCCGTAATTCGACGCGGCGCGGCGAGCGCGCCGTCACCCACCTCTCATATCTGGAGAAGAGCATGCACCGCGAACAGGTTGCGCGCGCTTCGATCACCGACTGGCTTGACCGAACCGCGATTGGCGCTTCGTTTCTGTGCCTGATCCACTGCGCGGGTCTCCCGCTTCTGCTCGCGGCCTTGCCGGCATTGTCGCGGGGGATCGCCATCCCCGAGCGCTTCCATTTGTGGATGCTGGCATTCGCGATACCCATGTCGGCGATCGCGCTGGTGGCCGCGCTGCGCCGCCACGGCCGGGGCGAGACGCTGGTGCTGGGCAGTATCGGGCTGGCGTTGATGACGACGGGAGCCCTGGCTTTCGCCGAGACGTCGGCCGAAACCGCAATGACCATCGGCGGAAGCCTGTGTCTCGCAAGCGCACACATCCTGAACCTGCACCGGCGTCATTGGCCGCATCGCCATGGCTAGAGCGCGCCGGGAAGCGGGCGCGCTGGACGAGCTTCTCGTCGTGCTTCTCGAACGCGAAGCGCGCCCGCTGACCGGCCTGATGCTCATCGAAATGCTGCGGGACCAGGGCGAGACCGTCACCGCCAGCCTGGTTTTCCGGGCGCTGCACAAGCTCGTCGAACGCGGCATCTTGCACAGGCTGCTTACCTGCCGGGGCTATGTGCCGACGCATGCGCCGGAGGAAATATATCTCCATTGCACCGCCTGCGGGGCAGTCGGGCGGGTCACGGGCGAGACGTCCTTTCAAAAAATCGCGGAAGCTGCCGAACGCTGCGGATTCCGCGTGACGCGGCCGATCGTCGAAGTCGAAGGACGATGCGCGCAGTGCTCCGAACCGCAAAGCCGATGAAGCGGGCCAACCGGCGATGCGATGCTGCTACCGAATGTTCCGCATCTTGCATTCCCGGCGCCGTTGAGCGCTGGCGGAGACGGAGACGGAGTCTGCCAGCGTTGTCCACTTAATCCTATATGCATGAAGGTTTAATTCATTCTGTGGAACCAGATACCACCACAGGTACCACGTTCTGTCACTGCTTCGGATTTCATAACGGGCGCGTCGAACACTCTTCGCAAGAGTGTTCGAGGAGTGTTCCATGTCTGTTTGATCTCTTGGCGTCATTTGCCCTTGCGACGCTGGGCAGCCGGTGAGGGATCAGGCTACGCCTTGCGGCGGATATACGAGGACGACCGCTTTGCGCCCCAATTCCGGCCCTTCAGCGGCGCGACGACCGCTCGCGAAAGCGGGCGCTCAATCCTGGACCGATTGCATCCCCGCAACAGGAACTCGCGTGACTTGTGAGGCGACGGCTCGCCTCCTATCTCGGGCGCTACCAAGCGGAGTGTGCAGCGACATGGATTTGGCTTTGACAGCAGCGTCTTCAAATCTCGCCGTCAGGAAAGCCACGATTCATGCCTTCCATCACCCTCTCCAGCCTTTCCTGGTCCGCGCCTGACGGACAGGCCGTCCTTTCGGACATTTCGCTCAGCTTCCAGGCCGAACGCACCGGCATCATCGGTCGTAACGGCGTCGGCAAGAGCACGCTTCTCAAGCTCATCTCGGGCGCTGTGACCGCGAACAGCGGTCGCATCGCGGTGGAGGGCTCGATCGGTACGTTGCGGCAAATGGTGCAGATGTCTCCAGGCGATACGGTTGCCGATCTCATGGGCGCGTCTGCCGACCTCGCGTTGTTGCGCAAGGCGGAAGCGGGCACGGCATCGATCGACGAGTTGGCCGAGGCTGACTGGATGCTCGAGGCGCGCGCGGCCGAGGCGCTGGCCAAGGTCGGATTGGACGCGGCGCTGGACGCGCGGCTCGTCAGCCTCTCCGGCGGGCAGCGGACCCGCGCGGCGCTCGCGGGCGTGCTGTTCCGAGAACCCGATTTTCTGTTGCTCGACGAGCCCACCAACGATCTCGATCGCGACGGCCGCCGAGCGGTTCGCGAGCTGCTCGAAGGCTGGCGCGCGGGCGCGCTGGTCGTCAGCCACGATCGCGAGCTGCTCGAATCCCTCGACGCGATCGTCGAGCTGACCTCGCTCGGCGCGACGCGCTATGGCGGGAACTGGAGCGCGTATCAGGCGCGCAAGGCCGTCGAGCAGGAGGCCGTGGAACGCGATCTCGCCTCGGCCGAGCGCCGCACCGCCGAGGTCGCGCGCAAGGCGCAGCAAGCCGTGGAGCGGCAGCAACGCCGCGATGCTGTCGGCAGCCGACGGGGTACGCGCGGGGACTTGCCGCGCATCCTGGTGGGCGCGCGCAGGGATCGCGCGGAGAAGACCGGCGGAGAAGGCGCGCGCCTCGCCGATCGGATGCGTGCCGAGGCCGATCAGTCGCTTGCTATGGCGCGAAGCCGCGTTGAGCGGACCGCGGCCATGACCGTGCAGCTGGCCTCCAGCAACCTTCCGGCAGGAACCCGCGTGCTCGACGTGGAGCATGTCCGGTTCGGCCATGCCCCCGACCGCCCGTTGCTGGACGACGTGTCGCTGCATCTCGCGGGCCCCGAGCGGGTGGCGATCTGCGGGCCGAACGGCTCGGGCAAGTCCACGCTGCTCCGGGTGATCGCGGGTGAGCTGACGCCATGGGAGGGGCGGGCGACGGTCCATGTGCCGTTCGCCTGGTTTGACCAGCACGTGAGCATCCTCCACGCCGAGGCCACGATCGCGGAGAATTTCCGCGCGCTCAATCCCGACATGGTCTACAATGATTGCCGGGCGGCGCTGGCGCGGTTCCAGTTCAGGGCGGAGGCCGCGGACCGGCACGTGGCGACGCTCAGCGGCGGGCAGTTGTTGCGTGCGGGGCTAGCTTGCGTACTCGGCGGCGTGAAGCCGCCGCCGCTGCTCGTGCTGGACGAACCTACCAATCACCTCGACATGGACTCGATCGCTGCCGTCGAGGCCGGGCTGAGCGCTTTCGACGGCGCGCTTCTGGTCGTCAGTCATGACGATCGCTTCCTCGAAGCGATCGGGATCTCGCGCCGGATCGAGATGGCTGCCGCCTAGCCCGGCTGGAGTCCCTGATCGCTGGCGGCGAGGTCGGCGGCCACTCTCAGCTCCCATGCGCGCGCGCCTTGTTCGCGGCTGAGGGCCTGCGCTTTCTCGAGTATCGCGACGTGCGCATTCTCTTCCATCCCGTCGGAACCCATGATCCGCGCCTTTAGGCGGAGCAGTTCGGGCACCGCGAACCGCTCGCCATTGGCTTCGCAGCGCGCGAGCGTGGCGTCGATCAACGCCAGCGCCTCGCCGATACGCGACTCCGCGGCGAGGCCGCGGGCGAGCGCGATCGAGAAGGGTGTGGTCAGCAGCTCGTAGCGCGCTGCGCGGAGCCGCGAGAGGCTTTCCTCGACCGCGCCGAGCGCGTCGCCGGTCCGGCCGCGCTGGATGTCCAGCTCGCCGCGAAACCCCGCCGCTGCGGCGATATAGGGGCCGAGCGCGTTGACCTCGGCGCATTCCGTGAAGGCGGCGAGATCGGCCTCGGCTGCGGCGAAATCCTCCATCCATAGAAAGACCGACAGCGACCAGATCAGCGCGATGCAGTGGGTGAGCGGATGATCGAGCCGCGCCGCCTCGCAGACGAACTGTCGCGCCAGGCGGCCGGCCCGCTCGGCGTCGCCCAAGAGCCACGAGGTTCGTGCGAGCGCGATCCCCGAACGGTTCCGGTGATCGAAGCCGTAATGGATCGTCCGGCCTCGGGCGGAGGGCGGGCTCAATTGCAGCGAAAGTTCGAGCGCCCGCCGCGCATGCTTCTGGTCGCCGCCCAGATGATGCGAAATTCCCGAAAGCGAGGAGGCGACGCCGATCGCCTCGGGTGCGCCGATCGCCTCGGCAACCGCGACCGCGCGATCGGCGTGGCGCATCGCGACGGCGTATTCACCGACGCGCTCGTGGAAGATGTGGAGCCGGCCGAGCAGGCGCAGCTGATTCCATTTGTCGTCAAGCGCCGTGGCGATCTCGAGCGCGCGGGCGAGCGCATTCCCCGCCGCCTCGCTGTTGCCGCGCGTGAACATCAGGGTGATGCCGAGGGCGGCCTGAAGCTCGAGTTCCAGCGCGGTGTCGCGCTGGTCGTCCGCGATTTCGCCCAGCGCGCGCGTGCACCAAATGCGGCACTCGATCAGGTGCGACAGGTTGAGGAACACCGGCGCGCTGGCGGCGGCGAGGCGCACTGCCATCCGGCGATCGCCCTCGGGTCCAAAGCACCAGTCGAGCGCGCTGCGGATATTGCCGAGCTGGGGTCGGAGCGGCCGGGCGTCCTGCAGCACGCCTTCCTCCTGCTCGGCCATTTCGAGTTCGGTGAGGAAGAAGGCGGCGTGGCGGCGCGCGATGGCAGCCTGCGCGTCATCGCCGCGCGCGCGCAGCTTTTCGCGGGCATAAGCGCGAGTCATCTCGAGCAGCCGATAGGTACCGGTGCGGCGCGAGCGATCGGGCGCGATCAGCGATTTGGAGGTGAGTTCGTCTAGTGCGACGGCGACTTCGTCCGATCCGATGCCGGTGTCGGCCACCACGCCCAGCGCGGCGTCGATCGAGAAGGGGCCGACGAAGATCGAGAGCCGCTCGAGCACGATACGCTCGACATCGGAGAGCAGATCGTAGCTCCAGTCGAGCGTCGCCTGGAGCGTCTGCTGGCGCGGTTGGGCCGTGCGTCGGCCCGACCAGCCGAGGCTGAACCGCTCGCCGAGCTGGCGCGCGGTGGCTTCGATGCCGTGCGTCGCGACGCGGACGGCGGCCAGCTCGATGGGCAAGGCCATGCCGCCGAGGCGCTGACACATCTCGGCAACGAGCCGGGCGGCCTCGTTGTCGAGCACGAGCGTGCTATCGGCGGCAGTGGCGCGCTCTCGGAAGAGCTGCACCGCCGGATAGGCCAGCAACTCTTCGCGAGTCAGTCCGGACAGATCCTCGGGATAGTTGAGCGCGTCGAGGCGCAGGACATGTTCGGCGCGCACGCGCAGCGGCTCGCGCGATGTGGCCAGCACCCGTGCCCGGGGCGCCTCCTCGACGATTCGCTCGACGGTGCCGGCAACCGCCTCGATGACATGTTCGCAATTGTCGAGGATGAGAAGGAAAGGCCGGTCGCGGATATGGCCGAGGATCACGGCGAGCGGATCCTCGCTCTGCACCGCGATCCCCATCGCGCCCGCGATCATCGAAGGGACCACCGCCATGTTCTCGAGCATGCTGAAGTCGACGAACGCGACTTGATCCTCGAACAGGGGCGCCAGCGAGTGGCCGATCTCGACCGCGAGCGAAGTCTTGCCGACGCCCGCCGGACCGACGATCGAGAAGAGCGGCGTATCGCCGACACGCTCGACGAGGAGTTCCACGTCGCGCTCGCGCCCGATCAGATGCGGCAGACGCGCGGGCAGGTTGGTGGCGTTGGTGGTCCTGACGCTCTCCTCCGGGCGCCGCGCCGCCGCGCCGCCGTGACGCTCGACCGGCGCGACGAAGGCATAGCCGACTCCGACCTGGGTGGCGATGTAGCGCGCGCCGTCGACGCCGTCGCCGAGCAGCTTGCGCAGCCCGGCCATGTGGAAGCGCAGACTTCCATCCTCGACCACCACGTCCGACCACACGCGTTTGAGCAGCTCGCGCTTGGAGAGGACGCGGCCGGGCTGCTCGGTGAGCACCACGAGCAAGTCGAAGGAACGTCCGCCGATCTCGACCGGCTCGTCGTGGCGGGTCAGCAGGCGCGCGGCCGGGGACAGGCAAAAGGGCCCGAAGCACATGCGTTCGCCAAGCTGCTGATCCAGGTCCGCCACGATCCGCCATTACCCCTGTCTGGTCGGCCGACCATGCCGCGCGCGGCGGCGCGTCTCAATCCTGCCGGGCGATTATTCCTTCGGGAAATCGGTCGAGACGCTGAGCGCGCGCCAGCGCTCGAGCTCGGCGAGCCGGGCTTTGTCGCCGCGCTCGATTGCGGCGACGGCGTCGCTGCCGAGCGGCAGGCGGAGGGGGGAGTCGTCGTCGGCGACGATCGCGAGGATCGCCTGCGCGCCGCGGCGCGGATCGCCGGGCTGCTGACCGTGATACGCCGCCTGCATGCGCGCGGCATTGCCGACCACGGCGTCATATTCGGCGCGGCCGGTATCGAGCGTAGTCGAGGATCCGGCGAAATCGGTGCGGAAGCCGCCGGGCTCGACGATCGTCACGCGCACGCCGATCAGCTTCATTTCCTGCGCGAGCACTTCGGAGAAGCCCTCGACGCCCCATTTGGCAGCGGAATAGGGCGCACGTCCGGGCGCGCCGACCCGGCCGCCGACCGAGGAGAACTGGACGATATGGCCGCGCCGCCGCTCGCGCATGTGCGGGATCACGGCCTTGGTCATCAGGATCGTGCCGAACAAGTTGGTGTCGATCTGGCGGCGGAAGGAGTCGATCGGCGTGTCCTCGACCGAGCCGATATCGCCATAGCCGGCATTGTTGACCAATATGTCGAGCGCCCCGAACGTAGTGATCGCCGTGGCGACGGCTGCGATCGCGTCCTCTTCCGAGGTCACGTCCAGCCGGGCGGTGGCGAGCTTTCCGGGACGGCCGTCACCGAGGCCGGCGAGCTGATCGGGATCGCGCGCCGTCGCGAGCAGATTGTCGCCGACATCGAGGATCGCCTCGCACAGCGCGCGCCCGAAGCCACGCGAGCTGCCGGTCACCAGCCAGGTCCGTGTCATGGTTTCGCTCCCATCAACCGAAGGTGAAGACATAGGCGCGCACGCCGGGGCGCGAGAATGTGATCGCGACGGTGCGATCGGCGATCTCGCCGGACTGACGGACAAGCTGGTAGAGCCGGTCGTCCTTCACTTCGCCCCAGCCGGCCGCATCGACGTCGACGCCGTGGCTGGCGCCCGGCGCGCGGCCGTCGATCGTCACGCGAAAGCGAACCGGACGGCCATCGGCCGCGCCGCCCAGCACGAGATGCGCGTCGCGGGCATGGAAGCGGAAGCGGATCGTGCCGGGACCGCTCTCCAGTGCCGCATATTCGCCGCCGACTTTCCAGCTGCCCGCCAGATCCCAGCGGTTGCGCGACAGGCTTGCGGCGGGCGCATAGCTGCGTGTCGCATCGTTGCGGAGACCGCCCGGAGAGGCGAAGCCGACCGCCTTGGCATAGCCGAGATAGGCTTCGGGCGAACCCAGATCGGCCCAGCCTGCCTGCGCCTCCACACCCTTGCCCTCGATCGGGGCCAGCGGCACGTCGGAAACGTCGTGGCCGGCCTCGGCCAGCAGCGTGCGGATCAGCTGCTCGCCGTCGTCATAGCCGCCTTCGCCCAGCCGATAGCCGCGCACCTTGCCCTGCGCGTCGATGAAATAGATGCCGGGCCAGCCCCGATTGGCGAAGGCGCGCCACACCGCATAATCATTGTCCTGAATATTCGGATAGCGCACATCGAGCTGGCCAAGGGCTCGGCGGACGTTCGCCGCGTTTTGTTCGAAGCCGAATTCAGGCGCGTGAACGCCCACCACCTCGAGCCCTTTGCTTGCGTAGCGCTCGCTCCACGCGCGTGCAGGGAGTTGATGCAGGAGTAGGTCCAGAAATTGACGATCACGACCTTGCCGCGCAGCGACTTGGGACCGCCCGATGCGGGTAGCAGCCATGGCGCGGCGTCTTGCAGCACTTCGAGCGGATGCGGGGCAGAATGGAAGGGCGCTCCGGCCACGGCGTCGCTGGCCTTGGCCGGAGACTGGACGAGGCCGAGCGCATCGCCGAAGCACGGGGCGGTGGTGGCGGCAGCCGCCGCGACTGCGGCGGCGGAGAAGCCGAGCGAACGTCTCTGATCCATGGTGCCTGCCTCCTGTGCCGGTCACTGCGGATATAGGCTGCCGGCGCGGCGCCGCCCGTTAGCCGTCGCCGGGCGCGCGTTAGTTTCTGAAAGCCGGTCCCGTCGGCGCTAACGCCGCATCACTGCACTTAACGGGCGTCGCTGCGTCGCTTCTCTACATCTGAGCGCGACCAGATCGGGAGAAAACCCCATGTTTGCAGACCAACCCTCGCGCCGTCAGTTCGTCGTCGGAGCGGGCGTGGCGGGGGCGCTCAGCGCCATGCCGTCCATCGTTCGCGCTCAACCCGACGGCGGTGCCATCCGACCCTTCAGGATTGCCATTCCCGAGGCGGAAATCCGGGCGATGAAGCGCCGCATCGCCGAGACGCGCTGGGCCGACGCCCAGCCGGCCCCCGATGACGGCCAGGGCGTGCGCCGCCAGACGCTCGAGCCGCTGATGCGCTACTGGGCGCAGGGCTATGACTGGCGCAAGATCGAGGCGAGGCTCAACGCCTTGCCGATGTTCCTGACCGAAATCGACGGTCTCGACATACATTTCATCCATATCCGCTCACGCCACGCGAATGCGATGCCGATGCTTCTCACTCATGGCTGGCCGGGATCGATCCTGGAGTTCCTCAAGGTCATCGGGCCGCTCACGAACCCCACCGCGCATGGCGGCAAGGCCGAGGACGCTTTCCATCTGGCGATCCCGTCGATCCCGGGCTTCGGCTTCTCCGCGAAGCCGACGGTGCCGGGCTGGGGCTCCGATCATATCGCCCGTGTCTGGGCGGTGCTGATGCAGCGGCTCGGCTATGACCGCTATGTCAGCCAAGGCGGCGATTGCGGCTCGGTGATTTCGCAGCGCATGGCGCTGCAGCACGTGCCCGGCCTGATCGGCATCCATCTTAACATGCCCGCGGTGGTCCCCGCGGACATCGCCAAGATCCTCGCCGCCGGCGATCCCGCCCCGGCGAGCCTGACGCCGAAGGAGCGCGGCGCATTCGACCAGCTCGAGGCCTTTTACCGCGACAATTCGGCCTATGCGGCGATGATGAACACCCGGCCGCAGACCATCGGTTATTCGCTGGTCGACTCGCCGATCGGCATGGCCGCGTGGATGTACGAGAAAATCGGCCAGTGGACCTATCCCGCCGGCGATCCCGAACGCGTCCTCGGCCGCGACGCGATCCTCGACGATATCTCGCTCTATTGGCTTACGGGCACGGGCGCGTCCGCCGCGCGGATCTATTGGGAAGATCACTCCAACAACTTCAATGCGCGCGGCATCATCGACTTGCCGGTCGCGGTGAGTGTGTTCCCCGGCGAGATCTTCCGCGCGCCCAAAAGCTGGGCCGAGCGCTGCTACACCAATCTCTTCTACTTCAACGAAGCGCGCAACGGCGGCCATTTCGCCGCCTGGGAACAGCCGGCGCTGTTCGCCGAGGAAGTGCGTACCGCCTTCCGTCCGCTTCGCTGAGCTCATCCCCCAAGGAGAAGACCATGTCCGATACCAAGACCCTGTACACCGCCCATGTCCATGTGACCGGCGGTCGCGAAGGTGCCGCCCGCAGCTCGGACGGCCGGCTCGATCTCAAGCTCGCCATTCCGGGCAGCCCGGGCGCGGGCACCAATCCCGAGCAGTTGTTCGCGGCCGGCTGGTCTGCCTGTTTCGAAGGCGCCATGGAGATCGCCGCCAAGGCCAAAGGCGTGACCCTTCCTTCCGATCTCGGGATCGACGCCGAGGTCGACCTGCGCCACGGGCAGGACGGCTATGCGCTCGCCGCCCGGCTGAACGTCAGCGTTCCTGGCGTCGAGCCCGAAATCGCGCGTCAGCTGATCGAAGCGGCGCACCGCACCTGCCCCTATTCGAAGGCGATCAAGGGCAACATCGACGCCATGGTGCGGCTCGTCTGACCCCATTGCGAAGGAGACCGACATGAAGAAGCTGATTGTGGAGGGCCTGCTGCTCGTCACCGCGGCGCTGCCGCTCGTCGCGCAGGCCCAGACCGCCAAACCCACCGTGGTGCTCGTCCACGGCGCCTTTGCGGATTCGTCGAGCTGGAACGGCGTGATAAGGATTCTGGAGCGCGACGGCTATAGGGTGATCGCCGCCGCCAATCCGCTGCGCGGCGTCCGCGCCGATGCCGATGCGGTGCGCGCGTTGGTCGACAGCGTACCGGGCCCGGTCGTGCTCGTCGGCCATAGCTACGGCGGCTCAGTGATCAGCGAGGCGGGCGAGGGTGCATCGAACGTCAAGGCGCTGGTCTATGTCGCCGCCTTCGCGCCCGAGGCCGGCGAGACCGCGCTCGGGCTGACAGGCAAGTTCCCGGGCAGCACGCTCGCACCGACGCTGGCGCCGCCGGTCAAGCTCGCGAGCGGCGGCAATGACCTCTACATCCTCCAGGCGCGTTTCCACGATCAGTTCGCGGCGGACGTGCCCGCGGCCGAGGCGCGGCTGATGGCTGCCGGTCAGCGCCCCGTCGCCGAAGCGGCGCTGGGGGAGGCCTCCACCGCGCCGGCGTGGAAGCACGTTCCTTCGTGGTTCGTCTATGGCGACAAGGACCGGAACATCCCGCCCGCCGCGCTGGCGTTCATGGCCGATCGGGCGAAGTCGCGCGAAACGCTGGTGGTGAAGGGCGCCTCGCACGTGGTGATGGTTTCGAACGCGCCGGCGGTGGCGGGGCTGATCGAAAAGGCGGCGACCGCCCATTGAGCTGCGCGCCGGCGTTCCCCCCAACGCCGCCGGCGCCACGCCCGCGGCCGGCTTCGCCTCTGCGTCGCCGGTCGCGGGCGACCCTTATTGCGAATAGTCGGTGAAGACGAGATCCGCCTTCCCGTCGAGCGCCTTGAGCTTTGCGTGGCAAATGAAGCAAGCCTGCGTGAGGACGGGATCCTGGTTCGCCGCGCCGTTCTCGAACTGTCCATAGCCCCAGCCGCCGCTCGCGGCGTAGCGCTTCGAATCCTTGACGCTGACCTGCACGTTGATCAGGTCGCCGGCGATAAAGGATTGGGGAGCGGGGAAGACGCTGTCGTTGCGTGGCGAGGATTGAAATCGCCACGCCAGTCGCACGAGGACCGAGCCGTCGGGGAAAGGGCGCTTGCCCTGGCGGAAGGCCTTCACGGCGATCCCGTTGCCGAGGATGGCGCGGATATCGTTGTTCTTGCCCGCTTCGCGCGCGACACTGACCAGCTGCCAGTCGCGATAGCCCTTGGGGAGCGCGACTCCGTAGACCGGCGAGACATTTTGTGCCGGACGCCGCGCTGCGGCCACCGCCGACACTCCGAAGATCAAGACGGCGAGCGTGAGCCCGCCGGTTGCGAGACGCTGCATACCTGCTTCCTCAGCCGGCCAACCGGGTGACGTCGAGCACGGCCTTGGCGAACGCGGCCGGGGCCTCCTGCGGCAGATTGTGGCCGATCCCGCCGGCGATCAGCCGATGCTCGTAAGGCCCGGTAAACTTGCCGCGATATTGGGCGGGATCGGGATGCGGCGCGCCGTTGGCGTCGCCCTCCATCGTGATCGACGGGATCGTCACCGGCGGTGCGACGGCCAGCTTCGCCTCGATCGCGTCGTATCGGGTCTCACCCTCGGCGAGCCCGAGCCGCCAGCGATAATTGTGGATCACGATCGCGACATGGTCGGGATTGGCGAACGCGGCGGCCGAACGGTCGAAGGTCGCGGCGTCGAACTTCCATTTCGGCGAGGCGAGTTGCCAGATCAGCTGGTTGAATGCCTTGGTGTTCGCGGCATAGCCGGCCTTGCCGCGCTCCGTCGCGAAGTAGAATTGGTACCACCATTGCAGCTCGGCTTGTGGCGGCAGCGGCCTGGCGTTGCCGGCCTGACTGCCGATCAGATAGCCGCTGACCGAGACCAGGGCCTTGCAGCGCTCGGGCCAAAGCACCGCCATGATGTCTGCGGTGCGCGCGCCCCAGTCGAAACCGGCGACGGTCGCCTGCTTGATGCGGAGCGCATCCATCAACGCAAGCCCATCCGCCGCGAGCGCTGCCTGCTGGGCATTGCGCGGCGTCTCTGCCGAGCGGAACATCGTGCTGCCATGGCCGCGCAGATGCGGCACGATCACGCGATGGCCCCGCACGGCGAGCAGCGGCGCCACGTCGGCAAAGGCGTCGATCGCATAGGGCCAGCCGTGGAAGAGCAGGATCGCCGGCCCCGAAGCGGGGCCCATTTCGACATAGCCGATGCTGAGCGGCCCGGCGTCTATCTGCTTGACCGGCCCAAGGGGGGAAGCGGGCGACGACGCCCGTGCCGTCTGCGTCGGAACGGCGCCTCCGGCCAGCGCCGCGGCGATCGCGGCCGCGCGGTGGACGAAGCCGCGACGATCCGTGACGGTTTCGGGCAAAAGATTTGACATGGCTCGGGTCCTTTCGGCAGCAGAGAACGGCATGGTGATAGCCTTGTCGGAAAGGGAGCGCCCGTTAATCGCTATGATCTGCTGTGAGCCGGCTGCGTCATTCTCGAAAACTAACAGCGCCTAACTGGCCCTGGCCGCGCCCCGCGCCATAATCGGGAGACGCCTTGATGAGGTTCAAGTCCGATGCCCCGATTCAGTCCGGCGATGGAGCAGCATGCCCGCGCTGCCGAGGACGCCTGGAACCGCCGTGACCTGCAGGCGATCCTGCTCGCGAATGCGATCGATTGCCAGTGGCGCAACCGCGTCAACTTCCTGTGGGGACGCGAGCAGATTCGCACTTTTCTCGAACGCCAGTTGCGCCGCGAGATCGAGCTTCGCATCGTCATCGAGCTTTGGGCGGAGGGCGATCATCGGCTCAGCACCCGCCACGCCGCGGAGTTCCGCAACGACAGCGGCACCTGGTTTCGGGTCTATGGCAGTGAGGAAATCGAGTTCGACGCTGCCGGATCGGTCCGGCGCCGTCTCACCGCGGCCAACGAGCATCCGATTCAGGGGCATGAGCGCGCGCTGCGCTGGCCCGAAGGACCGCGTCCCGCCGACCAGCCGAGCCTCACCGAGCTCGGCTTCTAGGCGCCCTTCGATACCGGCGCGAGTTCCATGCCCCGCGTCTCGCGCAGCAGCCCCGCGGCGAGCAGCACGAGCAGATAGGCCAGGCATACATAGAGGCCGATCGAACGGGAGATGCCGATCGCGGCGATGCTGCCGCCCACCGCGAACGGAGCGAGGCCAGCCACGCCGCGCCCGACATTGTAGCAAAAGCCGAGACCCGAGCCGCGCAGCCGCGTCGGGTAGAGCTCGTTCAGCACCGGCCCGATCGCGCTGTAGAGACCCATCGCGAAGAGCCCGAGCGGGACGCCGAGCGCGAGCAGCGCGGCATCGGAAATCGCGGCTTCCGTGGCGAGGAGCACCGTGACGATCCCGCCGAGCGCGAACAGGGCGAGCGTCGCCCGGCGGCCGATCCGGTCGGCGAGCGTGGCGCCGAGCACATAGCCCGCGAGCGATCCGCCGACGAGCACTGCCATGTGCGTCGCGGCCTTCGCCGAGGTCATGCCGCGCTCGAGCCGCAGCATCGTCGGCCACCAGGTGGCGAGTGCCCAATAACCGCCATGCGTCCCGATCGCGAGCAAACTGCCCCGGGCCGTATTACCGCGCATCCGGCGCGAGAAGATCCGGTGCCACGCTTCGGCATCGGGGGCGGCGAGGAAGGTGGCGGACTCCGAGAGGCGTCGCCGCGCGACGAAGATCGCCAGCGCCGGCGGCAAGCTCACGAAAAAGGCCGCGCGCCAGCCCAGCTCGGGCGGCAGCAGCGCGATGGCGATCGTGGAGGTCGCGGCGGCGAGGCCCCAGCCGATCGCCCAGGCGCTCTGCGCGGTTCCGACCAGCCGGCCACGCGTCGCGGCAGTGGCGATCTCGCCCATGAACACCGCCCCGACTGCCCATTCGGCGCCGAAGCCCAATCCCTGGAGAATCCGGGCGACGAGCAGCTGCTCGAAATTCTGCGCCAGCCCGCAGCACAGGGTGGCGAGCGCCATCCAGACGATGGTCAATTGCAGCACGCGCACGCGCCCGAACCGGTCGGAGGCCAGTCCCGCCAGCCACCCGCCGGCCGCGGAAGCGACGAGCATCACCGTCGCCAGCAACCCGCCCGCCGCGGGGGAGAGCTGCCAGAGCGTCAGCAGCAGCGGCAGGATGAACGAATAGAGCTGGACGTTCATCGCATCGACGCTGAACCCGGCATAGGTGCTGCGGAACGCGCGGCGGCCGTTCGGGTCGATGTCGCGATACCAGCGCGGTGCGATCATCGGAGTGCGCGTGCCAAAGAATCCATCGCGACTCTCAAACACATCTTGAACGATCATTCCAGTACATTATCTACAAGCCATGGCCCGCCCCAAGCAATTCGATGTCGATAGCGCCGTGGAGGCTGCGATAGCGGTGTTCCGCGAGCATGGTTTCGAAGGCAGCTCGGCGCAGATGCTCGTCGATGCGATGGGGATCGGCCGGCAAAGCCTGTACGACACGTTCGACGACAAATGGGGCATCTACCGCGCCGCGGTGCAACGCTATTCGCGGGATGAAGTGCGGACGCATGCTGAGCTGCTGGCGAGCCGCGAGCGGGCGATCGACGGGATCCGCGCGATGCTCGATCGCGTCGCGGGCGAAGCCGACCAAGCCTGTCTCGGCCTCGGCGCCATCGTCGAGTTCGGTTGCACCCGGCCCGAGCTGGTCACGCTCCGCGAAGCGTCGAGCGCCACGTTGGCCCGCGCAGTGAAAGACGCCTTGGCCAAGGCGAGGGCGCAGGGCGATGTCGCGGCCGATCTCGATCTCGACCATCTCGCGACCTTTCTCATCACGACGATCTCCAGCATCCGCCTCGCCGCGCGTGCGGGCGCGGGGCAGGAGCAGATTGCCGCGCTGGCCGACCTCGCACTGCGTGCGCTGCGCTGATATTTTTTTACGCAATTCTAGAACGATCATTCAATAAGGAGTCTCAAGATGAGGACCATCGCAATGACCGCGATCGGCGGAACCGAGGTGCTCGAACTGCTGGACCTGCCGGAGCCCGTCGCGGGTCCGGGCGAGGTGCTGGTCGCGATTGCCGCGAGCGGGGTGAACTTCATGGACGTGGGAGTGCGCCAGGGAATGGCGTGGCACGAAATGCCGCTGCCGCGCGCTCTGGGCGTCGAGGGTGCCGGCCGCATCATCGCGCTGGGCGAGGGGGTGACCGATCTCGCGGTCGGGCAGCGCGTCGCCTGGATCTATGCTCCCGGCAGTTATGCCGAACGGATCGTTATCCCCGCCGCCGCACTCGTGCCGGTGCCCGCCGAAATCGACGATCGCACAGCGGCCTCCCTGATGATGCAGGGGCTCACCGCCAGCCACTTCACGACCGACTTCTATTCGGTCCAGCCCGGCGATGTCGCGCTGGTGCACGCCGCCGCCGGGGGGCTGGGGCAGTTGCTCACCCAGATCATCAAGCTACGCGGCGGCACCGTGATCGGCCGGGTCTCGAGCGCGGCCAAGGTCGAGGCCGCGAAGGCCGCCGGCGCGGACCATGTCATCGTCGACGCAGAGGGCGAATTCGCGGCCGAGGTCGTCCGGCTCACGGGTGGCGAGGGCGTGCACGTCGTCTATGACGGCTCCGGTCCCGCGACCTTCGACGGATCGCTGGCCTCGCTGCGCCGCGCCGGGACTTTCTGCTGGTACGGTCCGGTACTCGGCGGTCCCGGACGGATCGACATCATGAGCCTGCCGCGCAGTATCAAGCTCGGCTACGCGGTCTTTTCCGACCATGTCCACACTCCCGAACTGCTGCGCGCCCGCACGGAGCGGCTGTTCGACTGGGTGCGCGAGGGCAAGTTGCGGATCGCGCCGGCCCGCGACTTCTCCTTGTCGGATGCCGCGGAGGCGCACGCGGCAATGGAAAGCCGCGCCACAATCGGCAAGCTGCTGCTTATCCCGTAGGCCGGCCGCATGGTGGGGAACAGGTCGCAAGGCGACCGTCCTGGCGACCTTTTCGGGAGAATGCCAGCTATCGCGAATAGCCTATCGGAAGCGGACGGGCGGCATGCGGCCCGATAGCGGCCCATCGAGCAGCAACGGCGCTACTGATGTAGGTACCAGCGCCCGTACAGGGCAAAACCCAGCCACGCCGCTACTGCAACGAGCCCGTGAACGTAAGACCGCAGTAAGCTCGCACGGCCTTGCACAGCTCCTGGCATCAAGCTTCCTGCACCAACAACGCCAACGGAATCAGGGCGAACAGCACAAATGGTTCGAAAAAGCTGATGACGAACCACTTCAACGCGTTTCCGCCAAAATTGTAGGCGGCACGCCGATGATCTGCGCGTCGCACGGTGACTCCTTCGCCAGCCGTTCCGAGATATAAAAGGTGAAGGGTCGTAAATGCCGTGGCGGTAAATAGGGCAATGCTCGACCCCTTCCTACGTGGCGCGCGTTTCTGGAAAGAATGGTTCTGCGGAGGTGCTCGTAAGCCTCGGGGCCGCCATTGGAGCGCGGCGCCTAGAATGCGGCTTATCTCAGGAAGCGCTTGCGCATGCAGCCGGGATCGATCGTTCGCACATGGGCAAGATAGAGCTGTCGTCTATGTCTTCATGCGTAAGGAATGGATCGACCGAGATGAACTCGCATTCTTCTCGATAAGCCCGAATTCGGCTGCGCGTTGCTTCGCCAAGGCCGCGTCGCCCGTGACGGCACTGTTCGCGCTCTCCTGCTCCAAAACCCATGTGCGAACGGCGCGATCAATCTCTTGGCGATCTGGAACCCGCATCCCAATGCGGACAAGCTCTGCCCTTATCGTGGGGTCTGGCTTGCCAGTCGCTTTCGCGATCGCAGCGTCGCAGATTTTGCGGTGCTCAGCGGCCAGATGCTCAGCTTCGCGCAGGCTCACGTCGCCAAAACTCTTCACATATTCGAGCGCACCGCCGACGCGCCACGCGCTCGCGCTGGAATAGCCCGCCGATAGGTGTAGCCGCCGCCCCGACGGTACAGGTGTTTTGCAACCTGTTGCATTCTCGATCGAGAGGGTGTTTTTGTAGCCCTCATTGGAACAACGCTATCGCCGCAAACGGCGGCTTTCCAATGATTTCCGCGATTTCAGGCCCTTAGAGAAGGGCTGGCGGAGACGGAGGGATTCGAACCCTCGGTACCAGTAATCCCGGTACGGCGGTTTAGCAAACCGCTGGTTTCAGCCACTCACCCACGTCTCCGCAAGAGGCTCGAAGCCGAGGCCTATAGCGACGTAGTTTTGTCCAATCAACGGCAGAACCGCCTCGACGCAAAATCGATTCCTGTCGTCGTCCGTTCATTGCAGGGTCAGCCGCGCCGGCCTAGCGTGGCTGCCTGGTTTTGTGGGGGTGACGATCGAATGCGCGTGCGGACCTTGATGCTGTGGGCGGCTGCGGCCTCGCTCGGGCTCGGCGCTGTTCCCGCCTCCGCCCAGATCACGACGATCGATCCCAACACCGCGATCGATTCGGACCTGCAGACGCCGCCGCCGCCGCAAAACGATCCGCAGCCGGTCGATCAGGGGGCGTATCAGGAAGTTCCGCGGAACGACGCGCCCGTGGTCGATCCCCAGCCCGTCGCCCCCGCCACGGAACCCGACGCCGCCACCAGTGCCCGCGCCGAGGCGGCCAATACCTATGCGCGCGACGATCTGCTCAGCGCGGCGGAAGGCGTGTTCGGCAAGGGCGCGTCGGGGCTCGCCGGGATCATCGAGGACATTCTCAAGGACCAGGGCCAGCCCAACGCCTATATCGCCGGGCGCGAGGCCGGCGGCGCGATCGGGGTGGGCCTGCGCTATGGCTCGGGCGAGCTGTTCCACAAGATCGAGGGACAGCGGAAGGTCTATTGGACCGGCCCGTCGATCGGCTTCGATGTCGGCGGCGACGCCAACAAGGTCTTCGTGCTGGTCTATAATCTCTACGACAGTCAGGAGCTCTACAAGCGCTTCCCGGCCGGCGAGGGCCGAGTCTATTTCGTCGGCGGCTTCTCGGCGAGCTATATGCGCCGCGGCGACGTCGTGCTGATCCCGGTACGGCTCGGCGTCGGCTGGCGGCTGGGCGTCAACGCCGGCTATATGAAATTCAGCGAGAAGCAGCGCTGGCTGCCATTCTGACCGGCTGAACCACCCGATTTCAAGCGCTTGGGAACCCGGGCGGACGAAACGCGTTTTGCGCCCTGAGCCGGGCCGTGTGTGGGACCCGCGGGGAGCCCATGACCACGACCACCGCTTCGGCAGGATCGGAGATCAACCGCTTCGAACTTCTGGTTCAGAGCATCACCGATTATGCGATCTACATGCTCGATCCCACGGGTGTCGTTGCGAGCTGGAACGCCGGCGCGCAGCGCTTCAAGGGCTATGAAACCGGCGAGATCCTCGGTCAGCATTTCTCGCGCTTCTACACCGAAGAAGATCGCGCCGCGGGCATCCCTGCACGGGCGCTGCGGACCGCCGAGCAGGAAGGACGGTTCGAAGCCGAGGGCTGGCGCCTGCGCAAGGACGGCACGCGCTTCTGGGCCAATGTCGTGATCGATCCGATCCGCAATCCGGCGGGCGAACTGGTCGGCTTCGCCAAGGTGACCCGCGACCTCACCGAACGCCGCGCCGGCGAGGAAGCATTGCGCCGCAGCGAAGAGCGATTTCGCCTGCTCGTCCAGAGCGTGACCGATTACGCGATCTACATGCTGGACGTGGACGGCAACGTCGCGAGCTGGAACGCGGGCGCAGAGCGCTTCAAGGGCTATCGCGCGGACGAGATCATCGGCCGCCATTTCTCGAATTTCTACACCGCCGAGGACCGCACCGCGGGCATTCCTGCGAAGGCGCTCGAACAGGCGCGGAGCAAGGGTCGCTTCGAGGCAGAGGGCTGGCGCGTGCGCAAGGACGGCACGCATTTCTGGGCCAATGTCGTCATCGATCCGGTGCGCGATCCCTCCGGCACGCTGATCGGCTTCGCCAAGATCACGCGCGATCTGACCGAGCGGCGCCGCTCGCAACTCGCGCTCGAACAGGCGCAGGAGGCATTCTTCCACGCCCAGAAGATGGAGGCGATCGGCAAGCTCACCGGCGGCGTGGCGCACGACTTCAACAACCTGCTCGCCGCCATCGTCGGCAGCCTCGATCTCGCGCGCCGCAAGCTGGCCGAAGGCGGAGACGTCTCGCGCTTCATCGACAATGCGATGAAGGCGGCCGAGCGCGGCGCGACGCTCACCCAGCGCATGCTCGCCTTCGCGCGCAAGCAGGAGCTTCAACTCGAGACCGTCGACCCCGCCGCGCTGGTCAGAGGCATGGCCGAGCTGCTGCAGCGCACGATCGGCGGCGGCATCCGTATCGACACCCAGTTTCCGCTGGTGGTGAAGCGGGTGCATGCCGATCCCGCGCAACTCGAGCTGGCGCTGCTCAATCTCGCGGTCAATGCCCGGGATGCGATGCAGGACGGCGGACGGATCGTCATCGCCGCGCGCGAGGAGCAAGTCGGGGCAGGCGAAGGCCTCAAGCCCGGCGCCTATGTCTGTCTGTCGGTGTCCGATACCGGCGCCGGCATGGATGCGGCCACCCTGGCCCGCGCCACCGAGCCGTTTTACACGACCAAGGGCGTCGGCAAGGGCACCGGACTGGGCCTGTCGATGGCGCATGGCTTTGCCGAGCAATGCGGCGGCAAGCTGGTGCTCGACAGCCGCCCCGGCGAAGGCACCACTGCGGACATCTGGCTGCCCGTCTCGGACGGCGCGCTGACCGAACGATCGGACACACCCGCCGAGGACCGGAACGCGCATGCCGGGCAGCTGGTCGTGCTCGCCGTCGACGACGACGCGCTGGTGCTCACCAACACCGCCGCGATGCTCGAGGATGCCGGGCACCGCGTCCTCCAGGCCGTATCGGGCAGGATCGCGCTCCAGCTGTTGAGCGAATGCCGCGTCGACGTGCTCGTCACCGATTTCGCCATGCCCGACATGAACGGCGCGCAGCTTGCCGAAGCGGCGCGCGCCGGCTGGCCCGATCTGCCGATATTGCTGGTTTCGGGCTATGCCGAGCTCCCCGAGGGGACGGCGCACGATCTCCCTCGCCTCGCCAAGCCATTTCGTCAGGATCAATTGCTGCCCGCGGTCGAGCAGGCGGCCACCGCGCGCAACCAGGGCGGCGCCATCGTCCCGTTCCCGGGTCGCAAACGCCGCTAGCCCCCTACCAGCCGAACCGCCGCCGTCGCCGCGGCGGCGGGTCTTCCGCGGGTTCGCGCTGGATCGCCCAGCTATGGTTTTCGACGATCACCGCCGGAACCGCTTTGCCTCCGGCGTCGCGCGACGGGCGGAACCGGAAGCGCGACTCGATCAGCCGGCAGGTCGTCGCATCGAGCTCGGGGCTGCCGCTCGACCGGGTCACCTCGCAGTCGCGAACCCGGCCGTCCGTCCAGACGAGATAGCGCACGCCCACCGTTCCGCTGATTCCGGCCTCGGCCGCGGCATCGGGATAATCCGAATCCCTCAGCTGCCCGCGCATCCAGCGCGGCGGCGTCTCGGCGCCGCCATCGCCGCTGCCGTCCCCCTCGCCGCCGCTGCCGCGCCCGTCGCCCTGCCCGCCGCTGCCGGTGCCCGGCCCGGCGACTTCGGCGCTGCCGGCGGAAGGGTCGCTACCCACGCCGGCGACCGGCGCGGCGATGACCGGCGTCGCAGGCAGGGGCAGAACCGGTTCGGGCGCGACGATCTCGGTCGGTTCGGATCGCAGATTGGGCGGCGAGGCCGCGCCTTCGCGTCGGCTGCTCTGGAGCCGGTGCGGCTTGCGTTCCTCGCGCGGCGGCGGGGGCGGATCGGGCCCGATCTCGAAGATCTGCAGCGCTTCTTCGGGGGATGCGCCGCTGCCCAGCGCCAGCCCCGCAACCAGTGCATAGCCGAGGGCCACGGTCAGCGCCGCTGCAGCCAGCGCCGACCGGCCTCGCTCCGCTCGCGTCGATCGCACGAAACCCATGCTTGCAGAAACGTGCGCAGCGGCGGCAGGGATGCATCGCGCACCCTGCATCGTCGATCAGCCGAACTCGACCGCCTCGAACCGCACCGGCGCCCCGATCGCCGCCTTGGCGAGCTGGCCTTCCCACATCACCCGATTGCCGCGCACGATAGTCCCTGTCGGCTTGCCGGTGAGGGTCATGCCGGTGAAGGGCGACCATCCGCAACGCGAGGCGAGCCACTGCTCTTCGATCGTCCAGCGCGCCTTGAGGTCGACGACAGTGAAATCCGCGTCATAGCCGACAGCGATGCGACCCTTGCCGACGATGCCGAAGATGCGCTGCGGCCCGGCACTCGTCATGTCGATCAGCCGCTGCAGCGTCAGCCGCCCTTCGGCGACATGGTTGAGCATCAGCGGCAGCAATGTCTGGACGCCGGGCATGCCGCTCGGGCTCGCGGGATAGGGCTTGGCCTTCTCCTCGCGCGTGTGCGGCGCGTGATCCGATCCGATCACGTCGGGAACGCCCTGGTTGAGCCAGCGCCACAGCCCGTCGCGATGCGCGCCCGAACGAATCGGCGGGTTCATCTGCGCGAAGGTGCCGAGCCGCGGATAGGCGTCTTCGCCCGCAAGCGTCAGGTGCTGCGGCGTGACTTCGCAGCTCGCAATATCCTTGTTCCTGCCCAGCAGTTCGAGCTCGGCGGGAGTCGTGATGTGGAGCACGTGGATTCGGCGCTTCGCTTCGCGCGCCAGTCGCAGGATCCGCTGCGTCGCGAGCAGCGCGCTTTCGTCGTCGCGCCACACCGGATGCGAGGCAGGATCGCCCTCCACCCGCTGATCCATCCGGGCGTTCATCCGCGCTTCGTCCTCGGCATGGATCGCGACGCGGCGCTTGCCCGAGGCGAGCACCCGCGCCAGCTCCGAATCCTCGGCGACGAGCAAGTCGCCGGTCGATGCGCCCATGAAGATCTTGACGCCCGCGGTCCCCGGCAGCCGCTCGAGCTCCTTGAGCTCGGGCGCGTTGGCGGCAGTCGCACCGACATAGAAAGCGTGGTCGCACCACATGCGATCCTTCGCCCGCGCAAGCTTGTCGTTCACGGCCTCGGCGCTGTCGGTATTCGGCTTGGTGTTCGGCATTTCGAACACCGCGGTGACTCCGCCGAGCACCGCCGCGCGGCTGCCGCTCTCGAGGTCTTCCTTCATCTCGAGCCCCGGCTCGCGGAAATGGACCTGGCTGTCGATCACTCCGGGCAGCACGTCGAGCCCGGTGCAATTCACCGTCTCGCCCGCATCGCCGACATCGCCGATCGCGACGATGCGCCCGTCGCGGACTCCGACATCGACCTCGACGGGTCCGCCGGGCAGATGCACGCGGCCACCTTTCAGCTTCAGATCGACGTTCGTCATATCGCCCTCTTCCGTCGCGCCTTCCCGGCTCCTACCTGTTCCCCATGAGCGAAACCAGTCCCGCAACATGGCTTTCCGACCGCGCGCTGCTGCGTGTCAGCGGCGAGGACGTACGCGGCTTCCTGCAGGGGCTGGTGACGCAAGACCTGACGCTGGTGACGGCCGACACGCCGCAAGGGGCAGGGCTGCTGACTCCGCAAGGCAAGGCACTGTTCGATTTCCTGCTCTGGGCCGACGGCGACGCGATTCTGATCGACTGCGAAGCCGCGCAGCGCGAGGCGCTCGCCCGACGTCTGACGCTATATCGTCTGCGCCGCGCGATCGCGATCGAGCCGGTCGACGGCAATGTCCATTGGCGTGCGGATGGGGAGGAGGGCGTCTTCGACCCCCGCCTGCCCGCGCTCGGCCGGCGCTGGCTGAGTGAAGATCGGGGCGGTCAGGCGGACGCCGCCTGGCGCGCCCACCGCCTCTCCCTTGGAGTCACCGAAGGCACAGCCGAGCTGGGCCAGGACAAGACGCTCTGGCTCGAATGCAATGCCGCCGAGCTGAACGGCGTCAGCTTCGCCAAGGGCTGCTATGTCGGCCAAGAGAACACCGCGCGCATGCATTATCGCGCCAAGGTCAACCGCCGCCTCGTCGTCGCGCCGGCCGGCACGCCGGGTGAGCGGACCCGGACAAGCTACCCGGAACTGGGACTGATGATCGAGCTGCGGCGAACCGATGCCCTCGGTGACGCAATCGTCCCCGAATGGCTCACGGTCGCTGTCGAAGGCGCGCCGGACAGCTGATCGCGCGCGGGGCATGCACGCCCGATATCTTTCAGCCCGTGCAGAACATCGCCTGGGATCGCGGCGAATACGCCAGATCATGCCCGGCGCCAGGCCAGGCCCAGCCTTGCATTCGTGCGGCGTCGGCGCGCGCAATGCCGTGACGCGCCGGGATCAACTGCTCGGCTGCGCTGCGGAGCAATGGCATCGGCGGCACGATCTCCGCGCGATTGCGAGCGGGATCACGCAATAGAGCGCCGGTAGCGCGACGAGGACGCGCAAAACTGCCCTGCGGATCATCCGGGAACGCTCACGCATTTCCCGCGCCGTCTCCACAAAGAAAAAGGGAGGCCGGTTTCCCGACCTCCCCAATTCTTTGCCGTTCCGAAGAACCGGCGTGGCTTACATGCCCGAGCCGGGCCCGTACATGATTTCCACGCGGCGGTTCTGCAGTTCGCGGACGCCATCGGCGGTCTCGACGCGCGGGCGGCTTTCGCCGAACGCTTCGGTCGAGATGACACCGTCGGAGATGCCGCGGCCCGACAGATACTTCTTAACTTCGTCAGCGCGACGCTGCGACAGACCGACGTTGTAGCTCGCCGAACCCGAACGGTCGGCGTGGCCCGCCAGCATGACCTGCGAGTTACCGCAGTTCTGGTAGTTGCTGATGGCGTTGTCGAGAATGCTCGCTGCCTCCGGCGTGATGTCCGACTTATCCCAGTCGAAGAACACGATGTACGGTCCGGGGGTGCACTGCACGGCCGGCTGAACCGGAGCCGGCTCCGGCGGCGGCGTGTAGGTCGGCGCGGGGGTCGGTTCCGGAGTCGGAGCGACCACCTCGGGCTCAGGCGCACCGAAGTTGAACGTCAGGCCACCGAGGATGCTGTGCGACCGGAAACGGCCATACCAGTTGCGGCCGGCAACATCGACGAGCTCGACGCCCGGTGCGTTGAAGAAGCGATACTTCAGCGACACGTCGATATTGTCGGTGATCGGCGCGCGGATACCCGCAACCGCCTGCCAGGCAACGACGGTGTCCGAATCGTCGAGCGCATCGCCGTTGGCGTCGAGGCCGAGGCGGCTCTTCACGCGTGCGACGCCGAGACCCGGGCCGACAAAGCCCTGGACGCCGTCGTCGTCACCGAAGTCCCAAAGCGCGTTGACCATGAAGCTCAGCGCCGAGGTGCGGCCACCGGCAAGGTCATAGCTGCCGGCAGGAGCGAGAACGGTAGCGCCGCCCCCGGTCACGCTCGGAATAGTCGTGGTCGAGCGCAGGCCCGTCACGTTGGCGGCACGATAGCCGACTTCCGCCTCGAGGCGGACGACACCAAGGTCATAGCCGACGGTACCACCGACGTCATAGCCGGCGCGGTGGTCGACAGTGACGCTGTCAATCGCGGCACCAACGTCCCAATCAATGTCTTCGACCAGCATGGCGCCGCCCTCGACACCCACGTACCACGCATCGTCGCGTGCAAGTGCGGGCGTGCTGAGCGCGGTCGTCGCAAGTGCCAGAGTTACGGCAAGCTTCCGCATCTTAATCCCCTTTCAAAGTTGTCACTACGGACAGCGACAAACTCACTACCGAAACGAAAGTTTCTGCGCAAGCACACAAAACCGGTCACTGTTGCATGAACGTCACAGGTTCAACCTCCCTCGATCAAACCATGTGCGCGCAATGCTTCCAGCACCGAAACGATCGCGGCCCGCGCCTCGGCATCAACCGTCGACCCTCCCATGGGTTCCGCGACTGCACCGCGCCTTGCGCCAACCACTTGCTCTCCCTCGACAAAAACTTTCCCGTGGAGCTCGCTCAGGCGCCAGACGCCGTCCGAGAAGCGTGCCATCCCCTGCCCGGATCCGAGCCATAGCGCCATGCCTTCGCGCGGCTCGACGAAAATCCAGCCCGAGCTGGTCCAGCCCGCGAGCGCATGCGAATGTCCTGCCCAGGCGCCCTCGGGGGCGCCGCCGACGAGCCAGCATGCCCCTTGCTCGGGACTCGCGGGGGGCGCGTCGACGCCCGCCGCGACGATCGCACCGTGCAGAGCCAGGTCGAGTCGCGCCAGGGCCTCGTTGTGAGTCATCTCTTTCTGGGCCTGGCCCGGCTGGAGCAGCGGCAATGCGAAACGGTGCGTCACGGTATCGATCATCAACCTTCTCCCGGGAGTGGCAGCGCGAGCACCGCAGGCAGCGACAGCCCATGCGCTCCGATCTGGCGGACAGCGATGGCGACGACCGCCAGTCGCTCTTCGACATTCAGCACGACGTGCGGCACGTCGGCTGCGATCATGCGGTCACCGCCATCTGCGAGCGTCAAGGTCAGCTGATAGCGTTCGCCTTCTTCGCCGAGAGGGGCGTCTACGCCGTCGATCCAGTCCCAGCCATTGCGGCTGCGGCGTATCCAGCGGATCTCGGTCGTCCCGTCGAGCAGGGCGCGAGCACGGAGGTGAACCGGCGCCGGCGGCACCAGCGAGACGCCGCGCACCTGCGCCTGCGCCTGCGCCGCTTCCGCATCGCTCACGCCCTGGGCGAGCACCTGCGCGCGCGTCGGCTGGGTCGGCAGATCGATCGCGACCAGCGACTCGGCTTCGACCAGTACGAAGCGATCGCCGGCTGTCTGGCTGCCGATCGCCGCTTCGGTCCCGCGGCGGCCGCGCCACAATCGGCTCAATGCCCATAACCGCCCGCCGAGCGGGACTGCGTGCGCGAACTGGAGCAATTCGTCACCGACCATCGCGAGGTTCGATCCCTCCGCCAGCCCCGAATCGTCGGCGTCGTGCAGCAGCATGGCCCCGTTTGCCAGTTCGACGACGATCACGTGGATGCGGTCGGCGAGATGCGCGGGCGCCACGCCCGGCGGCGTCACCAGCCGTCCCAGCACCGCGGGCATTGCAGTCGTCCCGGCGGGCGTCCAGCTCGCGCCTTCGTCGGTGCTCAGGAGGAGCGCCGCGCTTCGCCAGCCGGGTCCCGTCCCGCCCGCGGCGATCGCGAGCCGTGGCGTGGCGGCGAGGCTCCCCAGCGGGGGCAATTCGAATGCGTGCACCACGGTCTCGCCCATTGCGAGATCGGGTGCGGACAGCACCCGCCCGCCGCTCGCGGCTCCCGGCAATGCCCCCGAGGCGACTGCGACGCACTCGAGCAGCACGACCATGTCTTCCAGCCGCCACCGGTCGACTCGCCAGAGCCCCGGGGCACCCGCGATCGTCACCCGCTCGCCGGGTCGGATCGCCAGCGCCCCCAAGGGTAGCGCCAGCGTTCGCCGCTCGCGCTCCATGTCGAGCCGGGTCAGCGCAGCCTCGGCGATCGCCTTCGCGGCCGACGCGTCGATCGCCGCGGCAAGTTCGATCCGCGCCTCGCGCATGCCCGCGCCCGGACGCACTGCCCGCTGAATTCCTGCCTGATAATCGCGCGCCGGCTCGTAGTGCGCGAGCGTCAGCGTCCGCGGGGCAGTCTCGGCCGCCGCGATATCGCGCTGCCCTCGAATATCCCGTTCCGCACCCGCTCCGACATCGGTCAACGCAATCGCCGTGCCGGGGCCGTCCAGCAGCGTCAGCGCATCCGCTTCGGCGCGGAACCAGCCGCCAGTGGCACCGGCCAGCGTCTCCATGGCGGCACGCACGCTCGCACCCGCAGCGGCGAAGCCGGCAAGCGCAAGCGTATTTTCGGGACTGGCCACGGCGCCCTCGCCCAGCTCGGCGAGGATCGCGCCGGCCGCGATCGGTGCGGGATCGGCGATCACTTCGAAGCTCAGCGACGGAATGCGATTGCCGAAATCGGCGAGCTCGAGATCCTCGAACACCACATAAGCGATCCCGCGATGCGCCGGCGTCAGCGCCGCCCCCTCGACCGACGCGATCAGCGGGTCGGGCGCCTGATCCTCGCTGCCGGCGTGGATCCGGAACCCGGTGCGGGCCTTGAAGTCGCCGGCCGCCCCGCGCAGCAGCTTGCCGTCGGCCCAGATCCGCCCGACGCCGTGGATCGGTCGCGCCGAGAGCGCCACCGCGAACGACGCCGTATAGCTGAAACTGGTCGTGCTCGGCCGCCCCTTGCCGCCGCCCTGCTTGCTGCGATGCTCGATCAGGTCGGTCGCCCAGATCACCGATCCCGCCACGCGCATCGTCCCGAAGATTCTCGGGATCTGGGTACCGTAGGAAGATGTCTGTACCCGCAGCTCGGTCAGCCTCGGGCCTTCGCGCCCCTTGGGCCTGAACAGCACTTCGCGGTCGATGACGTTGCCGGCCAATGCGCCGATCGCGCCACCCACCGGTCCGCCGACCAGGCTGCCGGCGACCGTCAATACCATCGTCGCCATGTCAGTCTCCTGCTGTGCGCCAGCGGCCGATCACCGGCCAGACCAGCTCGCGCCGCTCGACCACGCGCCGCAGCATCGCGTCGGCGTGGATCATCCCGGTCCCGGTCTGGATCGCGAAATGCAGCTGCCCCGGCCCGGCGCGCAGCAGCACGAGGTCGCCGGCACGGACATCGGCGGCCGGCACCAGCCCCGCCGCCTCGATCACCCGCACGACATGCGCCACGTCGTCATAGCGCAACGCATATCCGCGCGGCACCGCTACGTTCAGCGCCAACGCCACCAGCCCGACGCAATCGAGTCCCGTCGCAGGATCGCGCCCGTGCAGGCGAAACCGTGCCCCGATCGCCCCCCGCGCCGCCTCGACGACGCGCGCGCCGGCATTCATGCGCCCGGATAGCGCGTCAGCAGGTCGATCCCCGGCAACCACGGCTCGCCGCGGAAATTGGCGGCATTGCCGAACCGCGCCGAACAGGTCGCGAGACGCTTGTCGCAACCCTGCTCGATCTCGACCAGCGCGCCGACGGCGGCGAACCGCGGCGGCCGCCGCAGCGTCACCATCGCGCCCTCGGAGCGGGCAATCGCATCCTCCAGCCCCGAATTCGCGCCTCTGAACCAGCGCAGCCGCCCACCCCCATAGGCGTTCGCAACCGGCTCCTCCGCATCCAGGGTCAGCACTGCCTCCTCCGCGCCGGTCACCCGCGCGAACCGCCGCCGTCCCGCCATCGCGACGCGGCAGCGTCGGTCGCCGAACGCGGCACGGCATTCGGGCGACGTCTCCTCGACCACCGGCCGCTCGAGCTCCGCCGAAACCCCGCGCAGTTCGGCGGTCAGCATGCCTCCGCGCGTCTCGATCGCACCGATCGTCCCTTCGCCCAGCGGCACCCGCGCCCCGGGATCGCGCCAATCGACCGCGAACAGCATGACCCGCGCTCCGTCCCAGCGTCCGGCGAGCAGATCGGCCTCCCCGATCGCGCTGCTGGTCAGCGCGCCGGACACGTCCATGCTGTCGGCATCGAGGCGCGCGCTGCGGTTGATCGCGCTCGGCGTCATCCCCGGCGCGGCGCGATAGACCAGTCCGTCGATCGCCAGATCGCGATCATGCGCGGTGATGCCGATCGTCACGCCGTCGCGCCGGTCGATCCGCCAGCACAAAGCCAATGTAGTGAGGTCGCCGTCGAGCCAGCTCATTCGCGCACCTCGACCAGCGGCACCGAAGCCGCCGCCCCCGCCAGCCAGGTCGTCCGGTTCACGCTCAGCCGATCCTCGGCGAACCGCACCGGCACGTCGAAATCGAAGCGCGCGGTCACCGCCGCTCCCGCGTCCGGCGGCGCGTCGAGCGTCACCACCCCGCCCGGCCCGAGCGTAAATCCCGTGGTCTCCAGCCCGTCCACCGCCACCCGCACGCTGCCATTCACCGGCCGGGTGATCCGCCGCACCACCTCGCCATAGCGCTTGACCAACTGGAAGCGCGCCTCGGTCCCGTCGCCCACCCCGAGCACTTCGTCCTCGCCCGAGGCGTCGAACGGATCGCGCAGCCGGAATCCCCGCGCCGGCCCCATCCGCGCCCGGAAAAAGCCGATCAGCGCGGCGATGTCCGCCTCGGATCGCACCCCGGGGCCGACATCGTAGCGCAACCGCGCCTCGGCCCATTCGGCATTGCGGCTCTCGCGCCCGCCCGCGCTGGTCACGATCGCCGTCGAGACCTCGGGCGCCACTTCGGCCTCGCGCCCCAGCGCGAGCGGGAACAGCACGTCGTCGAACGCGTCCATCTCGTCCTCCTGCTCGAAATGCACGAAGCCGTCGCGCAACACTTGGGGCAGCGCCCAGACGAAGGTCGCCGCCACGCCCCGCGCGCGTCCCCGCGCCGCTGCCGCGGCGATCGGCGCCCATTGCGCTTTGTCCTCGGGCTTGAGCACGAACCCCGCGAGATAATGCTGATCCGCGGGGTCATAGCCGAGCCGCGCCTCGGCAAGCGCCACGCCCTTGGCGCTCGCCGCCGCGTTGCCCGCCGCTGCCCAGTCATAATCTTCGAGCTGGAGTATATCGAACGCCGGCGCCGCCCAGCCGATCGGCAGGTTGGCGCGCTGAAGCTCGGGCATTGCGCGATCGAGCACCGTCGGCAGATAGGCGAGCAGCAACACCTGGGCCCCCGGCGCCCAACGCACCACGTCGCGCAGCGCCAGTGTCGAGGCGGCGAGCAACGCGCCGGCGGCATCGAGTACCGCAGCGTCGACCGCGCCCCGGACATTCTGCTCCGCCGGATCGTCGAGCTCGGCCTTCGCGGCGGCGTCGTGGATGCACAGCCGCCCGTCGGGCATCACCCACCACCATGGCTCGCCGATCTGGAACTTGACCGCGAGTCCTGCGGTCTGCGCGATCCCGACGAACGCCAGCGCCACCACCCGCAGATAATACATTGCCCCCGCATGCGCCGGCGACAGCAAGGCCGAAGGTGGGCTCCACCCGGTCAGGCCGGGCGAACCGTCGGCCGCGCGTTGCTTCCAGTCGTTCCAGCAATGCTGATCGAGCAGCTCGTAGGAGAGCGACCAGATCACGTCATAGTCGAGCGCTTTCGCACGCGCCGCGAAATCCGCATGCCATGCCGCGCACGCCACGTTGAGCGTGCCCCCGGTCAGGCTGGCATAATAGCCGCCCGAATTGGGCTCGAGCCGGAAATAATGGCTCATCCCGACATAATGCAGGATGTTCCCGCGATAGCCGAGATGGAGCGCGTTGCGGAGCACGCGCGCCGGAGTCAGATGATAGCAATCGTCATAGCCGTTGGCGATCTGCAGGCAATGTTCGGGCACCACCACGTCGCCGGTCGTCAGCACCGATCCGGGTCCCTCACAGGCGATCTGGCTCAGCTCGACCCATGCCTCGGCCGGCACCGCCAGCGCTGCGTCCTCGCCCGAATAACCCTTGGCGACCAGCGACACGAACATCCGGTCGACATCGCCCGCGAACACCGGATCGGCCTCGCCGGGCAGCAGATAGCCGCCCTGCACGGTGGCGAAGTCGATCGAGACGATCGCGTCCTCGGCCGTGCCGCTGGCATAGTTCCACAGCCGCACATACCAGGCGCGCGGGATCCCCGCCGCGTCGCGCCCCTCGATCGTGAGCACCGGCCCGCTGACCTGATCGAGCGCGAGCACCCCCGACGAGCGCCAGCGAAACCGCAGTCGGCATCCGCGGAAGTCGCGATCGGTGTCGTAGCGCAACAGCGGGTGGTCGTGCCGGTCCTCGGCCTCCCAGATCAGCCCCGCGAGATCGTCCTGGCGATAGAACACCGCGTCCACACGCAGCGCATCGGACGCGATGGTCACGACGCTCGCCATCATCGGCCGCGGAAAATTGACCGTCCAGAACACGGGATCGAACCGCGAGATCACGCCCACCGCCTGCCCGCGCCGTCCGGAAGCCAGCCAATGCGCCATGATTCCCTCTCCCTGTTCGGCGGAACTCCCCTCCCTGCAAGGGATGGGGGGCTTTTGCGGCTATTCCATCCCCGCCAGAGCCGCTTTCACCGCGCGCGCCACTTGCCGGCTCGACTGCGCGAGCGCCCGCGGCGCCTCGCCCCCACCGGCGTTGATCGTGATCGCCACCCGCACCTCGCGCGACACGCCCGCGACGGGTGCCGCCACCGCGCCTGCGCTCGCCGGCACGAACAATTCGGGTCCGCGCTCACCGACCCAATAAGGCCGGCCGGGGCTCACCGGGCCGCCGGTCGCACGCCCCGGCGCCCCGCCGAGCAGCCCGACGAGCGCGCCCAGCAATCCCCCGCCGCCCGAACCGCCACCGCCGCCCAATGCCGCCAGTCCCTGGCGCAGCGCCGCCGCGGCGATCTCGTCCATCGCGGCCAGTGCGATCCTGCGCAGGTCCTCGAAGCCGAATTTGCCGGTGCGCACCGCGCGCAACAGCGCATTTTCGATCGCGCGTCCGGCACGCTCGGCGCCGGCCTCGAGCGGGCCCTCGATCTGCCCGCGCATCTCGGCGACGTCGCGCGCAAAGCCGCGGGTGTCGGCGCGCACGCCGATGATCAAGCGTTCGATCTCTTCATCCATCGGGAAATAGCTCCTTGAGCCGCGCGATCTCGCCCGCGCCGGGCGGCGGCACCGCGTCCCCCGCCAACGCCCGCACCAGCGCCGCCAGTTCGGCCGGAGTCGCGTTCCAGAAAATTTCGGGCGTCCAGCCGAACAAGACCCCCGCCATTCCGGCGAGCCGGACCGCGGCCTCCATAAATTCCTCCCCGGAACGGGGAGGGGGAGCAGCCGCAGGCTGGTGGAGGGGGCCCGCCATCCGCGAGCGCGAAGCCGGGCGGAAAGCGGGGTCCCCTCCACCATCGCCTTCGGCGACGGTCCCCCTCCCCGCTCCGGGGAGGAATTGCCCGCCCATCACCGCCCCGCCAATATCTGCCCGAGCAGGACCTTCAGCACCGGCGTGTTCGCCGCCAGCCCACACCCGGTCACCGCCTCGGCAAAACCGTCGCGGGTCAGCGCCTCGGGCCGTTCGCGCAGGCAATGCCAGAACAGCCCGACCATCTCGCTTAGCCCCAGCCGCCCTTCGGCGGCGCGCTCGACCAGGGCGAACAACGGCCCCAGCTCGCTCTCGGCCGCCACCAGCGCCGCAAAGCTCGGCCGCAGCACCAGCATCTCCCCGCCGACGCGCAACGCCGCCTCGCCCCGCGCCGGGTTAGAACTCCCCTCCCTTCCAGGGAGGGGTTGGGGGTGGGTCGGTGTCGCACCGAGACCATCCATCCCGCTCATGCCGAAACCACCGCGCCCGAGCTCTCGAGGCTCAGCGTGTAGCTGCGCTCGCCGTTGAAATCCCCGGCATAATCGAGCCGCGTCACCAGGAAGCGCCCGATCAGGCTCTCGCCACTCTCGAAGCTCAGCCGGTAATCGTCGATCACCCCGGCCAGCGCGTTGGCCTTCACCCGGTTCTCCGCCGCCGATCCGGTGAACACGCCGGCGCCCGACACGCTCACCGATCGCACCCCGGCGCCCGACAGCAATTCGCGCCAGCCGCCCGAGTCTTTCGAAGTGATCACCACCGCCTCGCCATTGACGCTCAGCTGCGTGGTCCTGAGCCCCGCCACCGTGATGAAGCTCACCGGCGATCCGCCATTGCCCACCTTGAGCAGGAACGCGCTACCCTTCTCCGCCGCCATCTTCTCTCTCCTAATTCGCCTGCAGCATCCGCACCCGGAACTCGATCACCGCCGCGCACAGCCCGGGGCCTTCCTCGAATATCCGGCTGCGCAAAAAGGCGAGGCTGGCGATCCGCCACCCCTCGCCCAGCTCGCGCGGCAATCCCGCGATCGCCGCGCCGATCTGGTCGGCGAGCGCGCGCAGCCGCTTGCGGTCCTCGCCGGCGAACAGCCCGACCGTCAGCCGGCCCTCGCGACCGATCATGTCCTTGGTGCTCCAGTCCACGAGCAACGCATCCTCGACCACGGCATAGGGCCGCACCGCGCGCCGCGGCACGCTGTCGAACACGCCGTTGAGGGCGATCCCCAGCCCGGGATGCGTGCCGAGCGCCGCTTCCACTGCCTCGGTCAGCACAGCATGCGCGCTCATCGGAGCCACCCTCCCGGCCAGCGGAGCACGGCGTCGCGCAGCCATCGCCGCCGCAATTCGCGCCCCGAAATCACCACCCGCCCGGCCTCGGCTTCCACCGAAAGTCCGGGCAATGCCGCGCGCGCGGCGTCGCGCAATCGCAACGCCGCCTGCGTCGCGGCATGTTCGCCGGCCTCTTCGGCGCGCGCCTGCAGGCCTTTCATGCCGATCGCCTTGCGGCCTCGAGCCGCACCCGCCGCCACGGCCGCCACAAGGCCGCCACCGCGGCCGGCGGCGCGCCGCCGCTCGCGCGCGCCTCGAACAGATGCGTCGCGAGCAACACCATGCCCTGCGCCAGCGGCGCCGGCAGCGCGGCCCAGTCCGCGGCGAGCCCGGCCGAATAGCCGATGCGGATGCGTCCGGCGGCGATCGCGGGGCTGCCGCGCACCCACCCGTCGCCCACCGCATCGATATCGATCGCATAGGCGTCGACCGGCAGCGCGAAGGCATTGCCCGACATGCCGAGTCCCTCGACGCTGTCGATCGTCGTCACCGGCGCGGCGGGAAGCCGTTGCCATGCGCCGTGCGCGGGCAGCACCGTCTGCCACGCGCGGACGATCAGCGCCCGGCCGGTGAACGCCTCGCACAGAGCGAGCGCCGTCGCGGCATGGGTTTCGAGCGACGCATCCTCGGCCGCGCCCGCGATCCGCAAATAAAGCCTGGCAGCATCGCGCGCAGCCGCGATCGCCGCCGCCGGAAAGGGCGGAGCAAGCATCGAAATCTCCTCGTCTGGGATCCTCCCTCGCGCAGCGGGGGAGAGGGATCACGAAGGGGTGGAGGGGCATTTCCACGCGCGAACGCTTGCGACCACGCCCCTTCCGTCACGCCTGGCGTGCCACCTCCCCCGCTTCGCGAGGGAGGATCGGCCAGGCTCAGGAAACCGCGAACTTGAGCAGCTTGATCGCCTCCGAATTGCTCACCATGCCCCCCACCCGCTTGGTCGCATAGAAATGCACGAACGGCTTGTTGCTGTACGGATCGCGCAGCACCTGCGTCTCGCCCCGCTCGGCGATCAGATAGCCCGCCTTGAAGTTGCCGAAGGCGATCGCCAGCGCATTGGCGGCGATGTCGGGCATGTCCTCGGCCTCGACCACCGGATAGCCGAGCAGGGTCGCCGGCTGCCCCGCGGCGAGGCTCGGCACCCACAGGAACGCCCCGTCGCTGGTCTTGAACTTGCGGATCCGCGCCAGCGTCGCGCTGTTCATCACCCAGCTCGCGCCCTGCCGGTACGGCGCGCGCAGGCTCTGGACCAGGTCGATCAGTTTCTCCTCGGGATTGGCCGCGAACGCTCCCGCCGCGCCGGTCGCCACGGTTTGCAGCGTCCCGAACGCGCGCGTCGCATCCCCGGTCGAGGCGGTCGGCGTGGCGAGGAAGCCCCTGGGCTTGTTGGTGCCGTTGCCGCTGACGAACGCCGCCCCCTCGGCCGCGGCGAACTCGCGCGCGACTTCGGCGGCCAGCCATTCCTCGACGTCGAACGCGGCGTCGTCGAGCATCGCCTGGCTCGCCGCCGGATTGGCATAGAGGTCGCCCATCGGCGGCGCGACTTCGTTGAACACCGGCGTGTCGGTTTCGGGCCGGGCCGCGGTCTCGGCCGCCTAGCCGCTCTCGAATCCGCCGCTGGTCACCAATTTGCGATACCCGCTCGATCCAACCTTCACGACATTGGCGATCGCGCGGATCGGCGAGACCGCCTTGAGCGTCGCGTCGATCCGGCCGTCGATCTCCTCGGGCACCGCATAGCCGCCCGCGGCGTCGCTGGCGCCCGACAGCGCCTTCATCTCGAACCCGCCGCCGGTGCGCAGGAAACCCTCGAACGCGGCGCTGCCCAGAGGCCGCCCGCCCGCCAGCATCGGCCGCACCGGCGGCAGCCCCGCCCTTTCCACTGCCTCGAAGCTCGCCTCGAGCGCGTCCGTCGTCACTTCGTCCATGCTTGTTCTCCCACAGAAAGGATCTCCCCGAGCACCGCTCCGGGAATGGTCGAAAACCCCTCGGCATTTTCACAAAGGCGATGCTATCGACGCGCGATGCCCGCCCATCCGATCCACTTCGCCGATCTCGGCCTCTCGCCGGTCGCGCTCGACCTTGGCGGCCCGTTCGTGCTGCGCTGGTACGCGCTCAGCTATCTCGCGATGCTGGCGCTCGGCTGGTGGTATCTCCGCCGCCTCGTCGCCCGGCCCGGCGCGCCGATGACTCCCGCGCAGGTCGACGATGCGCTGACCTGGGTCGGGCTCGGCGTGATCCTCGGCGGGCGGCTGGGCTATTGCCTGTTCTACCAGCCTGGCATCTGGCTCCGCCCCTGGAAGGTGCTCGAGCTCTGGCACGGCGGCATGTCGTTCCATGGCGGGCTGATCGGCGTACTCGTCGCCTTGTGGTGGTTCGCCCGCCGCAACCGCCTCGATCTCGTCCGCATCTATGATTATGTCGCCTGCGCCGCACCGTTCGGCATGATCCTCGTCCGTCTCGCCAATTTCGTGAACGGCGAGCTCTGGGGCCGCCCGTCGAGCCTCCCCTGGGCGATGATCTTCCCGGGCAGCCATGACGGCGTCCCGCGCCACCCCAGCCAGCTCTACGAGGCCGCACTCGAAGGCGGACTGATGATGCTCGTCCTGGTGTGGATGTTCTGGCGCACCGATGCGCGCAACCGCCCCGGCCGCCTCGCCGGCACCGCGCTGCTCCTCTACGGCACGGCCCGTTTCTTCCTCGAATTCACGCGCCAGCCCGATGCCGGGCTCGAACATCTCGCCTGGGGCCTGACCATGGGCCAGACCTTGTGCGTCCCGATGATCGCCGCAGGCGTCTGGCTGCTCATGCGTTCGGCGTCACTGCATGTACCCGCGCCAGCGGCTGCATCGGGCTCGCCACGAGGCTGATCTCGAGCAATTCGAGCCCCTTGATCTCGCGCCGTGTCGCGCCGCGCGCCTCGGTCACCCGATAGCCGAACGACAATCCGGTCACTGCGCCCTTCGCCACCGCCGCGGCGAGTTCGGGCGTCTCGACCCGCCCGATCACCCGCAGCCCGCGCCGATCCTCGGCCAAAGCCTCGATCATGCCGACCGCCGTCCCGCCATGCTGCCACAGCAGGGGCACCGGCCCCGCCGACCGGAAAGCCCCGCGCCGCACCACGTCGCCGCCGCGATCGGGCACGTCGAACACTGCGGCATAGCCGGCGAAGCGCACGCTCATTTGAGCCACCCCGGGAACCCGAGTTTCACGGCCAGCCCGACCAGCACGAGCGCGGCGAGCATCCGCCCCGCCCATGAGAAGGCCGCCTTGAACGCCGAGCGCTTGGCATCGCGCCATGCCCCCAGCAGCTCGCGCAACTCGGCCATGTCCTTCGCCGCGCCGACATCCTCGAGCCCCAGCCGCGCCAGCGCCCGCTGCGCGCTCAGCTCGCCCGATTCCTCGGCGATCGCGCGCAGCGTCGCCACGTCGGCACCATCCTCCTTCGCCTGCTCGATCAGTTGCGCGAGCACCGTTTCGTTACGCATCACACTCTCCTGAAAACCCCGCCCGAACCCCCGTCCGAACTTCGATTTGCCCGCCCGCGCGGCAGCGCCTAGTCAGCGTACATGCGCCCCCGGCTCTTTCCGCTGCTCGTTCTGCTCGTCGTCATGCTCGGCGCATTGCTCGTCTGGGCATGGTCGACCGACGCCGTGCTCAAGGCCAAATGCAGCAATGCCCGCGGCACCTGGAATGCCGGGGAACGCAGCTGCATGCTCGCCGTCACGCCAGCCCGACCATAGCTCGTTTCTCGTCGTCGCTCAGAAAGCTCGCCGCGCTCGCCTGCAGCCATAGCCGCTCGCGATCTTCCGCCAGCGCCGGCACCCGATCGAGATCGATCGACAGCGCCGCCTCGGGAAACCAGCCCCGCAGCGCTTGCGAAAGCCCCGCAAGGATGGTGTCCGCAATCGGCAGGATCGCCAGCCGCCACAGCGCCCGATTGGCCTCGCGGTAATTGGCGTAGGCGGTGTCGCCCGGCAGTCCCATCAGCATCGGCGGCACCCCGAAGGCGAGCGCGATCTCGCGCGCCGCCGCCGCCTTCAGCCCGACGAAATCCATATCGGCCGGCGTCATGCTCATCGCCTGCCATTTGAGCCCGCCTTCGAGCAGCATCGGCCGCCCCGCATTGGCGGCGCCGGCAAACCCCGCCTCGAGCTCGCCTTTGACCCGCGCGAACTGGTCGGGGCTCAGCACCCCGCCGTCGCCGACGTCATAGACCAAAGCTCCCGAGGGCCGCGCCGCATTGTCGAGCAGCGCCTTGTTCCAGCGCGTCGCGGCATTGTGGATCGCCACCGCCCCCGCCGCGGCGCCGAGGCAGCCGAGCCCATAATGATCGTCGACCGGGTTGAACGTCCGGATATGCGCAACCGCCGGCCGCCCCGCCGCGTCTTCGGCCGCCAGCCGGCTGACATTCGCGCCGACCCGATAGCGATACGCCACCGGCCAGCCGCCGGCATCGGCCTCGACCGTCATCCGCTCGGGCCGGAGCGCGAACAATTCGCGCACCGCGCCATGGCTGTCGGTCAGGATCTGCACCCAGGCATTGCCGTGGAGCAGCAATTGCGCCGCCAGCGTCTCGATCAGCACCTGTCCGCTCGATCGCGCGATCGCCAGCGCCGCCAATGCGGGGTCGCTCGCCTTGAGCGGCGCCGATCCGACACTCTCGCTGATCAGTTTGACGGCGCGCTGCGCCACCGGATTGTGGCAATAGCCTTCGCGCACCTGCGCCTCGTAGCTGCGCGGCCAGTCGCCGAAGCCGGCGATGCCGCCGCCGCCCGCCAGCGCCGGCCGCGCGCCCTCGCGCCCGGCCGACTTACGTCCGAACCATTTCATGCCTGTCTCCTGAAACATCTCCCTCTCCCATCGGGAGAGGGAAGGGGCCCACCGCCGAAGGCGGAGGGAAGGGTGAGGGCGAGAGGACCACCCTCACCCTTCCGCCGACTGGGTCGGCTCCCTCCTCTCCCAAAGGGAGAGGGACTCAATCTACCGCCGCGTCGCGAACCAGATCACGTGGCGCGGCCCCTTGCCGTTGCTGCGCGCCTTGACGCCGACTTCCTCGACACTGAAATCGGCCTCGCGCAGCCGCCGCGCGAACGCCGCATCGGGCGCCGCCGACCACACCGCCAATATCCCGCCGGTGCGCAACGCCGCGCGCGCCGCGGCCAGCCCGCGATCCGAATAGAGCCCGTCATTGCCCGGCCGAGTCAGCCCGTCCGGACCATTGTCGACATCGAGCAGGATCGCATCATAGCCGCCGCGCCCGTGCCGGATCATCGCTCCGACATCGTCGAGCACCACCTCCACGCGCCGGTCGTCGAGGCACCCCGCCGCCAGCTCGGACATCGGTCCGCGCGCCCAGTCGATGATCTTCGGCACCAATTCGCTCACCGTCACCCGCGCATCCGCATCGAGCCGCTTCAACGCCGCGCGCAAGGTGAACCCCATGCCGTATCCGCCGATCAGCAGATGCGGCGCCGGCACGCGCAGTCGATCGATCGTCATTTCGGCGAGCGCTTCTTCCGATCCGCTCATCCGGCTGTTCATCAATTCGTTGCGATCGAGCACGATCATGAAGTCGGCACCCCGCCGGAACAGCCGCAGCGGCTCGCCGCCGGGCACTTCAGCCGTATCGATCAGTTCGCGCGGTACCATCGGCCGCCTATCCGCTTTGCCGCGCGCCGGCACAAGCTCGATCGGCCCTTGGGAGCGATCGACTCCGTGCCTTCGCAAACGTAACGACTGCGCAACCATTCTGCTGCACCGTGCGACGTGCCGTGGTCAATCGGTCTCACGGACTGCCCAGATTGCCGTTTCGAAGCCATTGCCCGCCCGTCGTTCAAACAAAAGGCATCTCGTCCAATGCCCCGCAAGTCCGCCGATCCCGTCCAGTCTCTTTTCGACGCTGATCGGCGCGAGGCTCTCGAATATATCTTGCTCGCCGCCCTTCTGGCAGGTCTCGCGCTCGTTGCATTCGTGATGAGCCTCTACGCAGACTTGTCCGATGTCGGCATCACCATCGGGGCGGCATTGATCACGATGTTCGCCTGTCTCTACCGCGCCGGCAGAGCGCGCAGACATTCGCGGCTCTCCGCACCTCAGCGCAAGCATATCGAGGAGCAGCGCCTCGCTCGCCTCGAACAGCAGATGGGCGAGGATGCTTCGCTCAAGCCTTCCTGGGCGAAACGCATGCAGAATCCCTGACGCGGCCGCAGCGACCGGGAGGCAGACGCCGCCTGTCAGCCTAAGTCCGCCGACCCACACCGAACGTCACCTCGGCGCTTCCCCGGTCCGCTCATCCGTCTGTTCGTCAGTTCGTTGCGATCGAGCCTAATCATAAAACGGCACCGCGCCGAAACGGATATCGCTAGAAATACTATGGCCTTGTGTCCGGAAGCGGCGCCCAATGGATGAATCCGGAAATCCTTGGAGAGCGCCGGCAATGAAGTCTGTAGCAAAACTGGTCGCTGCCGGAGCGCTTGGTATCGCACTCGCCTTGCCGGGTGCGGCTCGGGCAGCCGCCTATTGCACCGGCGTCCCCGCCGAGATCAATACCCATAGCGACGGGCGGGTGATGCTGTTTGCGACCTGGCGCAACGACTGGATCTCCATCTGCAATATCGACAGGACACGAGAGGGCGTATCTCCCACTCTATGCATGACATGGGCCGCCCAATTGGTTACCGCCGCGTCGCAAGGCAAAACGGTCGGCTTCTATTACGCCGACGCCAGCAATTGCGCGTCCATCGCGAATTTCGATAACTCGCCTGCCCCAACTTATATTCGGTTCGTTGGATACTAGCGCCCCTGATGCGCCGGCGTAATGCAATGCTTCGCCGGCTGCACCGCTCGGCCATTGACGCCGGTCGCGCACGCGGGGGCGCTACATCACCGTGACCCGCGCCGCCCCGCGCTTGCCCAGCATCAATTCGGTCATCGCCCATACCAACGCATCGGCGCGGTCGGGCGAGCGGCCCGGTCCTTCATAGCCGCCGCCTGCCTGCAGCCCGCACAATTGATCCTCGAGCTCGGGGAACGTGCCGGCGTGCCGCGCTTTCCCGGCCTCGTAGAGCAAGGCGATCGGCTCGGCCCGCGCGCTCTTGCCGCGCGACGCATGGACCAGCCGCACCGGCAGTCCGGTGTCGGCGCCGCGCAAGACGCTCGCCACCATGTCGCCGCCCTGATTCTTCTCGGCGACGACGCGCTCGGCATGATGCCGCGCCGCGCACCCCGCCACCGCGCGCGCCCAGCCCTCGGGCGAGGCGCCGGCGATCGTCGCATCCTCGATCACATAGCCGCGACCATCGCGCCCCAGCCCGACCGCGACGATTCCGCAGGCGTCGCCCTCGGCGCTCGCCGGCGGATCGACCCCCACCACCGCGCGTACCAGCTCGGGCGCCGCGCGGACCCGGCTGCGCTCGATCGCTTCGCGCGTCCACAGCGCTCCCGCGACATCCTCGATCAGCTCGCCCTCGAGTTCCTGCCGTCCCAGCCGCGTCCCCGCATAGATTCGCATCGAATCGAGGAAGCTCTCCGCCAGATTGTGCCGATTGTCCCGCGTCGCGCCGCGCGTCTTCGCCACCATGGGGTCGGCGAACAGCCGGCGTACCAGCGGCACGCCCCGCGGCGTCGTCGTCGCCACCACCCGCGGCTTGCCCGCGCGCAACGTCATCATCAGATTGTCCCACGTCTCCTCGCCATTGGACCATTTGCCGATCTCGTCGCCCCAGGCGATGTGGTGCTGCGGGCCGCGCAGCTTGTCCGGCTCGCTCGCCGAGAAGACTTCCGCGCGCGCCCCGCCGGGCCAGGTCAACCGGCCGATCGACGGCTCCCAGCGCGGCCGCATCCGGCAGCCCGCGATCGCCAGCAATCCGCTCTCGCCCTCGATCATTACCCGCCGCACATCCTCCACGGTGGCGCCCACCAGAGCGATGCGCAGACGGTGATTGCGCTCGGCCGCCGCGCGCACCCATTCGGCGCCCATCCGGGTCTTGCCGAAACCGCGCCCGGCCATGACCAGCCATATGCGCCAATCGCCGTCGGGCGGCGTCTGACCCTGCCGCCGCCACCAGCACCACAATTTCTCCAGCCGCACTGCGTCGGCATCTTCGAGCTGCGCCACCCATGCCGTGCGCGCGGGGGACTGCGCGGCGTGCTCCGCCCGCGAGCGCCATGGCACGGATCTCGCGGCATCACGCGTCATCTTCGGCCGCCAGCCGCATCTCGATCTCGGCGAGCTTCGCCACCAGCCGGTCGCGCGCGCCGAGCTCCTCTTCCAGTGCGCTGCTCCCCTCGACCTTTTCGGTGGCCGCACGCAGACCGCGCGCATTCGGCCGATGCTGGTGGACCAATGCGAGCAAAGCGCGCTCGCTGAGCGTGTCGAGATGGCGCGCACCTTCCGTCGCACGCACCCTGCCCCCACCCAGCAGCGCCCGTTCGAGCAGCAGCATCTCCAGCCTGCCATAGGCTTCGGCGATGGTCTGATCCCATGCGGCGGCAAAGGCCGGGTCGCGCCGCCGGAGCTTGTAGAGCCCCGCTTCGGAGAGATTCACCGAGCGGACCGACGCGCGGACGTTCAATGTCTCCGCCAGCCGCGCCAGAAAGCGATTCCGCTTCGCCGGCGTCCAGCCTGCCCTGGGCGCGCGCAGCGGCGCACCACCGCCCTTGCGGACGACCAAAGTTCCGGATGCCATGTAGTTCTCCTCGAACGCGAAAAGGCCCGGCGCAGCAGCGTCGTTTCCGGCCCGGCGAGCGCTCAAAGGCCCGACTCGCAATTCTTCAGCGTTCGGTATTAGTACCTGATCAGCGTAACGATGTCAAGTGTTTTGTACCAATAAGGTTATTTGACACTTTCGCCCGCCTGCCGCGGAGACGACATCGCCTCGCTCGGACGACCAGCCCTGCCTGCGCCGTCTTGACTTTTGCGCGGGACTCGCGCATCCGCCGCGGCCTGACAGCGGTGCGCCCGTGCGCGCCGCTATTTCTTTTCGCACGATTCAAGGGTTTCGGGTCATGGCCAAGCCGACCACTGTCAAGATCAAGCTCGTCAGCACGGCGGACACGGGTTTCTTCTACGTCACGAAGAAGAATCCGCGCACCCAGACCGAGAAGTTCTCCTTCCGCAAGTACGATCCCGTCGTGCGCAAGCATGTCGAGTTCAAGGAAGCCAAGATCAAGTAATCCGCGCCCGGGCGGCCTCCCCCGTCCGTGCCTGTCGGAACCCTGCGCGGTTTCGGCGATTGGTGCGCGAGGCCGGATTCTGCCGGCCCGCGAAACCATAAAGGGGAGATCCCATGAAGTTCATGCTCAAGGCTGCCGCTGCGGCGGGCCTGCTCGCGCTCGGTGCGTGCGGCGGCAATGCCGATGATCGTGCTGCCGAGAATATCGAAGCTGCGGCCGAGAATCAGTCGGACGCGCTCGAGAACCAGGCCGATGCCGCCGCCGCGGCAGGCAACGATCAGCTCCACGATTCGCTCGAGGCCCAGGCCGACAATGTCGAGGACAGGGGCGAAGCGATGGCCGACAAGGCCGACGACGATGACGACGCCCGCGTCGAGCAGCAGGCCGCCAACCATATGTGATCCGCCGGCAAGGCACCAAAGGGCGCCGGCCGCGCGGCCGGCGCCCTTTTTCGTTTCCCCTCTCGCCCGCTTCGGCCTAAGATCCCTGCATCCCCGGGGGACCGCTATCGCTGCGGTTGAGAGGGAGGCCGCAGCCTCCGACCCGCTGAACCTGATCCGGCTGACACCGGCGTAGGGAGGGAGCGGCGCTCACCCGAGGTCCGTTTTCTCCCAAGATGGAGAAGACATATGGCCGACATTCCCGCCCGCACCGAACTCGCCGTCACCACCGGCCCGATCCGCGGCTCGCGCAAAGTCCATGTCGGCCCCTTGAAGGTCGCGATGCGCGAGATCGATCTCGAGCCTTCCTCGGGCGAACCGTCGATCCGCGTCTACGACACGTCGGGCCCCTACACCGACGCCAATGCCCGCATCGACATCATGGCCGGCCTGCCCGAGCTTCGCGGGGACTGGATCCGCGCCCGCGGCGACGTCGAGGCGGTCGCCCAGCGCGAGGTCCGCCCCGAGGATAACGGCCAGCTCGGCCCCGATCGCAGCGGCGGCGTCCAGCCCTTCCCCAATGTGCGGAAACAGGTGTTGCGCGCGAAGCCGGGCGCGAACGTCAGCCAGATGCATTATGCGCGGCAGGGCATCATCACCCGCGAGATGGAATATGTCGCCGAGCGCGAGAATCTCGGCCGCGCCCGCCTCGCCGAATATATCCGCGACGGCGAGGATTTCGGCGCCTCGATCCCCGATTACGTCACTCCCGAATTCGTCCGCGACGAAGTCGCCCGCGGCCGCGCGATCATCCCCAACAACATCAACCATCCCGAATCCGAACCGATGGCGATCGGCCGCAATTTCCTCGTCAAGATCAACGCCAATATCGGCAATTCGGCCGTCGCCTCGAACGTCGCCTCCGAAGTCGACAAGATGGTCTGGTCGATCCGCTGGGGCGCCGACACGGTGATGGACCTGTCGACCGGGCGCAACATCCACGACACCCGCGAGTGGATCATCCGCAATTCGCCCGTGCCGATCGGCACCGTGCCGATCTATCAGGCGCTCGAAAAGGTCGGCGGGATCGCTGAGGAACTGACGTGGGAGATCTTCCGCGACACGCTGATCGAGCAGGCCGAGCAGGGCGTCGACTATTTCACCATCCATGCCGGCGTCCGCCTGCCCTATATCCCGATGACCGCGAAGCGCGTCACCGGCATCGTCAGCCGCGGCGGATCGATCATGGCGAAATGGTGCCTCAGCCACCACAAGGAGAGCTTCCTCTACGAGCGTTTCGACGAGATCACCGAGATCATGAAGGCGTACGACATCGCCTACAGCCTCGGCGACGGCCTCCGCCCCGGCTCGATCGCCGACGCCAATGACGAAGCCCAGTTCGCCGAGCTCTACACCTTGGGTGAGCTGACCAAACGCGCCTGGGCGCAGGACGTCCAGGTGATGATCGAGGGCCCGGGCCATGTCCCGATGCACAAGATCAAGCAGAACATGGACAAGCAGCTCGAGGCGTGCGGCGAGGCGCCCTTCTACACGCTCGGGCCGCTCACCACCGACATCGCGCCGGGCTATGACCATATCACCAGCGGCATCGGCGCCGCGATGATCGGCTGGTACGGCACCGCGATGCTCTGTTACGTCACCCCCAAGGAGCATCTCGGCCTCCCCGACCGCGACGACGTCAAGGTCGGCGTGGTGACCTACAAGCTCGCCGCCCACGCCGCCGATCTCGCCAAGGGCCATCCCGCCGCCAAGGTCCGCGACGACGCGCTCAGCCGCGCTCGTTTCGAATTCCGTTGGCGCGACCAGTTCAACCTGTCGCTCGACCCCGACACCGCCGAGCAATATCACGATCAGACCCTGCCCGCCGAAGGCGCCAAGACCGCGCATTTCTGCTCGATGTGCGGCCCCAAATTCTGCTCGATGAAAATCACGCAAGAAGTCCGCGACTTCGCCGCGAAGCAGAATCAGCCGAGCGACCAATTCCTCGCGGCCGCCACAAACGCTCCCCTTCCGCTTGCGGGAGGGGTCGGGGGAGGGGTCGATCTCATCGCGGAAGACGCCGAAGCCGGCATGGCCGAAATGAGCAAGATGTTCCGCGAAACCGGCAGCGAGCTCTATATGGGCGCCGGCGGCCGCGAGCACGACTGACGCCCTTCGGTGAGTCTTCTCCGAAACGGATAGAATTCCCCCCATCCCGGATGCCGGCGCCGCTATTTTGGCCGCGTTCGCATCAGGAGGTGGGGGCATCCGTGGAGAACAGAAGCACGACTGCGCGCCGGCTCGAATGCGGGGTTACGCTGCCCTTCGCATTGGCGCTGATCTGCCCGTTTCCGGGCGCGACCGCCGCGCCTGCGCAGACAATGGTGGTTCCCGCCCCGCCGCTCGCGCCCGATTTTTCCGCGGTCACCTCGCGCAAGGAGGCCGCGAAGCTGGTCCGCAAGCGCCTTCTGGTGAAGATCCACTTCTTCCCGGTCGAGCTGGGCGGCCAGAAAATCCGGATCAACACCGGCTATGTCACGCCCGAGGCCGCCATGTCGCACGCGCTGCTCACCCGGATGCTGGCCGCCTATCGCGAACGCGACCTGCTCGATCAGCTCGAGATCACCGCCGATTACAAGGGCGATAGCATCATCCCCACCCGCCTGCTGGTGAAGGCGTCGCACAGCCAGGGCGGCAAACGCTACGAGCGCGTAATCGAGGTGTGGGATTGCGGCTTCTGCGCACCGCTCGAGCCGCTGCCCGATCCCGACGCACCGGGAGCGATTACCGCCTGACCGCGCCGGCGGATGCAAACAGCAGCGCGCCAGTTCCGCATATGTTCTATTTGTACCGGTACTGCTATGCTAGCCTCCCTGTGGGGAGAAGACGCATGCACCAGCCGCAACATTGCTCCGATTTCGACTTCCAGCAGGGCCGCTGGCGCGTGAAGCACCGCCGCCTCAAGGCCCGCCTCGCCGATTGCCACGACTGGGAGGAGTTCGACGGCACCTGCGAACAGCGCCCGATCCTCGGCGGCAACGGCAATCTTGAGGACAATCTCCTCCATCTCCCCGCCAGCGACTATCGTGCGGTGGCGCTGCGCTCGTACGATCCGGCGAGCGCCACCTGGGCGATCTGGTGGCTCGACAACCGCGCCCCGCACAGCCTCGAGGTGCCCGTCATCGGCCGCTTCGAGAACGGCGTCGGCACCTTCTATGCCGAAGATCTTCACGAAGGCCGCCTCGTCCGCTTGCGCTTCCTGTGGCTGGGAACCGACACCGAAACGCCGCGCTGGGAACAGGCGCTGTCCACCGATGGCGGGCAGACGTGGGAGACCAACTGGGTGATGGATTTCGAGCGGGAGTGAGCTGATCGGCCGAGCGCGCTAACCCGCCTCCCGATTTACCCGCACAACCGCCAGGCTATACTTCCCGTTGCCCACCGAGGGGAACTGCCATGAACCCGCACAAGCTCCTGCAGGCCGCCCTCCTCCTGTTTGGCACCGTCTGCCTCCTCGTCTATCCCCTCGCGATACTCTGGCCCTCGGGCTGGGCGTGGCATCACGGCCCGCCCGCCGCCTCGAACTATTTCATGATGATCGTCGGCATCTATGCCACGCTCGGCATCTTCCTGATCCGCGCTGCCGCCGATCCGCAGGCGCACCGGTCGCTGATCCTGTTCGCGATCTGGTCGAGCCTCGTCCATGCCGCGATCATGGCGGTCCAGTCGCTGCACGCGCCCATGCATCTCGGCCATCTCGCCGGCGACGTCCCCGCCTTGCTGCTCGTCGCGCTCGTGCTCGGCTGGCTGCTCCACGCCGATCGCAGACCGGGTATCGGGCAGCCTTCACAGGACGGGATGTGATTCACGCCCATCTCGTCGGATAGCGGCGCAGTCGATCCCGCCTCTCCCGCCGGCGCGCCGTGCTGCGCTTGACAAGCACGCCCCGCTCCCCGGATCATGAAGGCATGAAAGTCGGGGGGTGGCTTCGCAAGGCGATCGCGCGCGTGCGTGCGCAAGTGGAGGGAATGCACGCGAACTGGTGGGCGGTTATCGGCATCGCAGTGACGATCCTCCTCCTGCCGCTCGGCATTTACTTGAGCGGCAACACGTCCCCGGAACGCTCCGCTCCATCCGCGATACCGGCAACTCCCAGCCCCACCTCGATATCGCCCCCGACGCCGAGCCCAACGCCGTCGCCGACGGAAATCTCGGCCATCGCGGTCGAGCCATGTACGGAGCATCAAGCGACCGTCTGGTTGCAGATGACCGAGTTGATCGACAGCAACATCCGATCGTGCGTGAGCTACATCAAAAACCCGCTCAATCTCTATCAGAGTTGCCGCCGGGCAGGCGATGGATACCAGGTCGAGGTCAAGCGGCAGGTCAGCGGTACCTTCAACGACGAAACGATTGCATTCAGCGCCAGCTATCGGGGCGCCGATCTGGCCGACATAGATTATTCCCGCGTCAAGCTTCGGTCCCTGAGTCCGGTATTTGCCCGTCTCTGCGAACAGAAGCGCGGTCGCGAGCAAGCCACGCGCGCCGTGTTCGGCCCCTGATGCCGCGCTCCTTTCAAAATAGGATTTGATCTGCTCCATCCTGTTCGATGGAAAACCGGCCGACTCGCAATCCGCCGCCCGCGCGCCACGCCGCGCCGCCGGCGTCCGTCCAACCCCGCGCGCAGTGGAACCCTGCACGCCAGCGCATCTTCCTCGCCGCGTTGCTCGAGACCGGCAGCGTCGCGCATGCCGCGCGCGCCGCGGGGATGTCGCGATCGAGCGCGCACCGGCTGCGCCAGCGCCTCGCCGGCACTGCCTTCGACCGCATCTGGGATCAGGCGCGCGCCCATTACGCGCGCCGCATGGCCGATCCGTTCATGGCCGACGCCCCGCGCCAGCCCGCCGCATCCGCGCCGCGCCAGTGACGCATCGGCGCCGCCTGTCCGTCGCGATCGCGTCGCGTCGGCGTCGCCTGCCTGTCGCGGTCGCGCCGCGCTGGTGTCGCTTTGGCGGTGCGTCCCCGTCGCTTCGCCGCCGCCATTCCCCGCCTGCCTCTCCGCGCGGCTGGGTCAAACAGCGTTGGGCTGTCAATTGCGACAACTTCGAACGACATTTGCTGCCGCACGCCATTCGCGCCAAACTTCCCTGAAACGCTTGCCAGAGGCCCAAACCGATGACCTACGCCGCCGACGCCACCCCGCCTTTCTATCACGGAACGCGCGCCGACCTGCAGCTAGGCGATATGCTCGCGCCCGGCTTCGCTTCCAATTTTCGCGCAGAGAAATTGTCGTGGATCTATTTCTCCGCGAGCCTCGAATCGGCGATCTGGGGTTGCGAGCTCGCGCGGGGCGAAGGCCGCGAGCGGATTTATGTCGTCGAGCCGACCGGCGCCTTCGAAGACGATCCCAATCTCACCGATCAGAAGTTTCCCGGCAATCCCACCCAATCCTATCGCTCGCGCGCGCCGCTTCGCGTGATCGGCGAAGTCGAGACATGGCAGGCGCATTCGCCCGAGCAGCTTCAGGCGATGAAGGACGGCCTTGCGCGGCTGACCGCCGAGGGCCGCAATCACATCATCGACTAGGACCAGGCCGCGCATGCCGCATCTCGCCCATATCGCCCTGATCGTCCGCGATTATGACGAGGCGCTCGCATTCTACATCGGCAAGCTCGGCTTCACCCTGGTCGAGGACATTGCCGTTCCCGAACAGGGCAAGCGCTGGGTCACCATCCGTCCGCCCGGCGCGCCCGACCGCGCCACCACGATCCTGCTCGCCCGCGCCGCCACGCCCGAACAGGCGCGCTTTATCGGCGATCAGGCCGGCGGGCGCGTCTTCCTGTTCCTCGCCACCGAGGATTTCGACCGCGACTTCGCCGCCTGGACCGCGGCCGGAATCGCCTTCATCCGCCCACCCGCGGTCATGCCCTATGGCAAGGTCGCGGTGTTCGAGGATCTCTACGGCAATCGCTGGGATCTGGTCGAGTTCACTGCAAAGAGCGGCTGATCGCTGTGCCCACCCGGCGGCCGCACGGGCCCGACCGCACCGGTCCAGCCGGCGATCAGAGCAGATAGCGCATCCGCACCTGCTGGCTGCCGCCGCCCGCCGCCACGGTGAACTGCGCCGCGGCGAAGCGTGGCGGGCCGAAGCGGATCGCCGGATCGCGCGAGAAGCCGAAGCCCTCGCGCGGGATGCCCAGCATGGTGTCGAGCTTCGCATTGGCATTGGCGTCGTGGATCACCGCCACGGCATAATCGCCCGGCGGAAGGCCTTCGAAGCGAATCCGCGGCGCGGCGGCGGACAGCGTGCGCCTGATGCCGCCGGCGCGCTTGCAATCGGGAAAGGCAGCGGCATCGGCAGTCAGGCAGAGCTGGATCAATCCTCTGGCCGAACGCAGCCCGGTGATCTCGACGTCAAGGCTGGCGAGCGGCGTCGCTCCGGGCAGCAGCGCGAGGCACAGCGCCGCCGCGGTCATGCGCGAAATCGCCGAGCCCTTTGTCGGTGCCGCACAGCCGGTCCCAGAAGCGAAAATAGAGGCCATAATTGCATCCGTAGAGTTGGTGGTGGCGCTGATGATGGCGCGCGGTGATCAGCCAGCGCCCGAGCGGGCCGCTATGCACGAAGCGCGGGAAGATTTCCCAGCCCATGTGATTGGTCACTCCCATCACGGTCATGATGGTCAGCACCAGCCCCAGAGCGGCGACATGGATCGGGATCAGGAAGACGAGCAGGGGGATGACGATGGCCCCGGTGAGCGCCTCGACCGGATGGAAGCTCATCGCCGCCCAGGCGGTGGGCGGGCGGCTGGCATGGTGCACCGCATGCGCGATGCGGAACCAGCGCGGCCGGTGCATCCAGCGATGCGTCCAATAGAACCACGCGTCGTGCGCGAGCAGATAGAGCAAAACCGACACCGGCAGATACCAGAGCGGCCACGCGGCGGCGTCGGTGTAGATCCGGGTCCATCCGCGATTCTGCCAGCCCCACGCGACCACGCCGGCGGGAAAGCCGTAGATCGCCGCCGAGGCGAGGCTCCAGCCGATCTCGCGGCGCATCTGCCGGTCGCGGCCGGCATAGAGGCCGGGATGCCGCAGCCTTGTGGCGAGCGCGAACCCGCCCGACGCGGCGAGATAGCGCAGCCCGACGATCAGCGTCATCGCGCATGCGGAGAGAAAGACGGCGAGAGCCATGGCTCCCGCCTACACCCGGCATCACCCGCCTTGCCAGACCTTGATCGCGTCGACCGGCCAGACCAGCATCAGTATGTTGAGCGTCAGATTGTCGCGGATCAACGCGAGCGTCATCAGCTCGAACCCGACCGCCAGCGCGATCGTCGCCCATGCCGGCAGCCGCGACGCGAGCAGGAAGCCGAACGCCATCCAGCCCATATCGGCCATGGAATTGACGATGCTGTCGCCCGAATAGCCGAGCGCGATCGTCGCCTCGCGATAGCGGTTGATGATGGTCGGCGAATTCTCGAGCAATTCCCAGAACCCCTCGACCGCAACCGCAAGCGGCAGCGCCCAGTTCCGCGCGCGCCCACGCAGCGCGAAATGCGCGGCGGCGTAGAACAGGAAGCCGTGGATCACGTGGCTGAAGCTGTACCAGTCGGCGAGATGCTGGCTGTTCTCGCTCGAATTGACCACGCCATGCCACAGCTTGATCGTCCCGCACGTGCAGATCGGCGGCCGTTCCATCGCGAACAGCACGCCCACCACTGCGAGCCCGATCAGCAACGCTGCGATCGCCGCGCTCCGCGGCACCCGCAGCGCGCTCAGTTCCCGTCTCCCGCGATCAGATCGATGCAGTCGCGTGCCACCTGCTCGAGCTCCTCGCGCGGCGCGCCTGCGCGGGCGCGAACGCTGAGCGAATGGAGCACCGAGGCGACCAGCCGTCCCTGGGCTTCGGGCGCAGGGCTGCCCGCTGCGGCGAGCAATTCGGCGATTCGCTTATCCTCGACCGCGAGGAACGCGCCGACCTTCTCGCGAACCTCGGGGTCCGACGCGGCCTGCGTCGCCGCGGTATTGATGATCAGACATCCCTCGGGGCCTTCGCTGCCGGTCAGGTACAGGTTGATCCCGCCGATCAGGATGCGCTCGACCAGTTCGCCCAGCGGCAGCTTCGCTTCGCCGAGCCGGATCAGCTGGCGTTCGACCCGCGCCATCAGCTTCTCGATCGCCGCGATGTACAAGGCGCGCTTGTCGCCGAACGCGGCGGCGAGGCTGGGCCGCTTCAGCCCCGTCGCTTCGGAAAGCTCGTCGAGCGACGTCCCTGCAAATCCATATGTCCGAAACCGCTCGGCGGCGCGCTGGAGCGCCTCGCCCGGATCGAAGCTGCGCGGGCGTCCCCGCACTTTTCCTGACATTTTATGCGAACTCGCAAATAATCTCTTGACCCGGACATTTCTATGCGAGATCGTACAGAAATCAAGGGAGGTCCGTCATGAAGCTCTATTTTCGCCCCTTCGCCTGCTCGCTCGCAGCGCGAATCGCACTCGAGGAAGCCGAGCTCGATGCCGAATTCGTCGCCGTTCCGGCGGACGGTCGGTTGCCCGACGGCCGGCATTTCAGCCAGCTGAACCCGATGGGCACGGTCCCCACGATCGAGACCCGTGGCGGCTTCGTGCTCACCGAAGGCCCGGCGGTGCTCACCTATATCGCCGAGCTCGCCCCCGAAGGCGCGTTGAGCTTCACCGGCTTTTCCGACGCGCATTACCGGATGCTCGCCTGGCTCAACTTCATCAGCACCGAGCTGCACAAGGCGGTGTTCACGCCGTTGCTCGGCAAGTCCGCCGGCCCGGAGGAGCGCGCCGCGGCACTGGCGCGCGTCGCCAGGCCTTTCGACGTTCTTTCCCGCCAGCTCGCGGGCGGCGAATTTCTCGAAGACCGGTTCACCGTCGCCGACGCCTATCTGGTGAGCGTGCTCAACTGGTGCGAGCATTCGGGCGTGGCGATCGCCGACTGGCCGGTGCTGCTCGACTATCGCACCCGGTTGCGCAAGCGGCCGTCGGTCGCACGGGCGATGGCCGAGGAATGGCCGTTGCTCAAAGCCGCCTGACACCAGCTCTCGGGGGCGAGCCGCATCGCTCCGCTCCCGCCACGCCTGCCCTCCCCGGCCGCGCGCCGGGGAGGGTTTTTGTTGGAACGCTCGCCCGCGCTGGGCTAGGCCGAAGCGATGTCGGCCACGATCAGCTGCGATCTCGCCATCGTCGGCGGCGGTCTTGCCGGGGGATTGATCGCGCGCGCAGTGCATCAGCGGCACCCCGCGGCGGAGATCCGCCTGATCGAAGGTGGCACGCATCTCGGCGGCAACCATCTCTGGTCGTTCTTCGCGAGCGACGTGGCGCCCGTCGATCGCTGGCTGATCTCCCCACTGATCAGCCATGGCTGGACACGCTACGACGTGGCGTTTCCGGATCACGCCCGCACGTTGAAGTCGCCTTATTATTCGGTCGAATCGCGCCAGTTCGAGCGCGCGACGCGCGACGCTTTGCCCGCGCGGGCAGTGATGCTCGAACGCAAGGCGATCGAAGTGAGCGCCACGCAGGTGCTGCTCGCCGATGGCGACCGCGTCGAGGCGAAGGGCGTGATCGACTGCCGCGGAACGGGCGATCTCGCGACGCTGGAGCTCGGCTGGCAGAAGTTCCTCGGCCGCGAGCTGGCTCTCTCCGCGCCGCACGATCTCGAACGCCCGATGGTGATGGATGCGACGGTCGCGCAAAAAGACGGCTATCGCTTCGTCTATTGCCTCCCCTTCGCGCCCGACCGGATCTTCATCGAGGACACCTATTACAGCGACGATCCCGCAGTGGATGCGGGTACGCTAGGCAACCGGATCGACGCATATGCCGCCGCGCGCGGCTGGCCGGTGGCGTCGATCGCGCGCGAAGAGAGCGGCGTGCTGCCGGTGGCGATCGGCGGCGATTTCCAGGCCTATTGGCACTCGGGTGGACCTGGCGTCGCCAAAGCCGGGATGCGTGCGGGCCTCTTCCATCCGCTCACCAGCTATTCGCTTCCCGATGCGGTGCGCACCGCATCGCACGTCGCCCAAGCGGATATTTTCGAGGGCGAGGCCCTGCACGATCTGCTCCATCGATACGCCGCGCACATGTGGCGCAGCCGACGCTTTTACCGGCTGCTCGCGGCAATGCTGTTCAAAGCCGCCGAACCCGAGGAACGCTATCGCGTCCTCGCGCGCTTCTATCGGCTGGACGAGGGGCTCATCCGCCGCTTCTATGCGGCCAATTCGAACCTGGGCGACAAGATCCGGGTGATGACGGGCAAGCCGCCGGTGCCGATCGGCCGGGCGGTACGCGCGATAACGGGGGTCCAATGAAGAGAGCGGCAGTGATCGGTGCGGGGATTGGCGGGCTGGCGCTCGCGATCCGGCTGCAATCGGCGGGGGTGGACACCACCATCGTGGAAGCGCGCGACAAGCCGGGCGGACGCGCTTATTTCTGGGAGCGCGACGGCTTTGTCTTCGATGCCGGCCCCACCGTGATCACAGCGCCCGAAGCGCTGCAGGAGCTGTGGCGGATTTCGGGTCACGACATCGCCGAAGACGTCAAACTGGTGCCGGTCGCGCCCTTCTATCGGCTGTCCTGGCCCGACGGCACGGCGTTCGATTACGGCAATGACGATGCCCAGCTCGGCGCCGAGATCGCCCGGCTCAATCCCGAGGACGTCGCCGGATATCGCCGCTTCCTCAAATATTCCGAAGGCGTCTATCGCGAGGGCTATCTGAAGCTCGGCCATGTCGCGTTCCTCGACTTCGGTTCGATGGTCCGCGCGGCGCCGGCGCTGATGAAATATCAGGCGTGGCGTTCGGTCTATTCGATGGTGTCGCGCTTCGTGAAGAACGAGAAATTGCGCCAGGCGCTGAGCTTCCACACCCTTTTGGTCGGCGGCAATCCGACCACGACGAGCGCAATCTACGCGCTGATCCACAAGCTCGAACGCGATGGCGGTGTTTGGTTCGCCGAGGGCGGCACCAACAAATTGGTCGCCGGCATGGTCCGCCATTTCGAGCGGTTGGGCGGCGTCGTTCGGCTCGGCGATCCGGTCGCAGCGATCGACACGCTCGGCGATCGAGCGACGGGGGTTCGCACCGAAAGCGGGTTCGAGCTGCAGGTCGATGCGGTCGCCAGCAACGCCGACGTGGTCCACAGCTATCGCGATTTGCTGAAGGGTTCGCGCAGCGCCCAGCGCGCGGCTTCGAAGCTCGAGCAAAAGCGCTTCTCGCCCTCGCTCTTCCTCGTCCATTTCGGCGTGCGCGGTACCTTCCCCGAGATCCCGCACCATTCGATCCTGTTCGGGCCGCGTTACCAGGGGCTGCTCGCCGACATCTATGATCACGGCGTGCTGAGCGAGGATTTCTCGCTCTATCTCCACCACCCGACCGCGACCGACCCGGCAATGGCGCCGGACGGTCATTCGACCTTCTATGCGCTTGCGCCGGTGCCGCATCTGGGCAAGTTCCCCGCCGACTGGAGCGAAGTCGGCCCGGTGCTCGAAGCGCGCATCCTCGCCGAAGTCGCCCGCCGGCTGATTCCCGACCTCAAGGACCGTATCGTGACCAAATTCTCTTATGCGCCGCCCGATTTCGCCACCGACCTGCGCGCGCATCTCGGCTCCGCCTTCAGCCTCGAGCCGATCCTCACCCAGAGTGCGTGGTTCCGCGTTCATAATCGCGACGAAGCGATCTCGAATCTCTATTTCGTCGGCGCGGGCACGCATCCCGGCGCCGGCATCCCCGGCGTGGTCGGCAGCGCCAAGGCGACCGCCGCATTGATGCTGGGGGACGCCCGATGAAGCGCGTCGCGGTCTATTGCGGTTCAGCGACGCCGGCCGATCCGGTCTATATCGAATCCGCCCGCGCGATCGGGCGCAGCCTCGCCGGGCAAGGTATCGGCCTGGTCTATGGCGGCGGCAAATTGGGGCTGATGGGCGCAGTCGCCGATTCGGCGCTCGAAGCGGGCGGCGAGGTCATCGGCGTGATCCCGCAGGCTTTGGTCAATGCCGAAGTCGCGCATCGCGGGCTCACCGAACTCCACGTCGTCGAGACCATGCACGAGCGCAAGGCGCGCTTCACCGAGCTTTCGGACGGCTTCCTCACCATCCCCGGCGGCACCGGCACGATGGACGAGCTTTGGGAGGCGATGAGCTGGGCGCAGCTCGGTTATCATGCCAAGCCGGTCGGCCTGCTCAACGTCGCCGGCTTCTATGACGGGCTGCTCGAATTCGTCGGCAAGATGAGCGAGGTCGGCTTCCTGCGGCCGCAGCACCAGAACATCCTGCTCGCCGACGACGATCTCGATCGGCTGCTCGACAAGATGCGGCGCTTCGAGCCGACCGTACCGATCATCCGCATGACCCGCGACGAATTGTGACTCCGGGTCGCGACGCGATCGTCGCGACCGCGGGCGAGTCGATCGGCCGCGGCTCGAAGAGCTTCGCGCTGGCGAGCCGGCTGTTCGATCGCAAAACCCGCGAGCGGGCATGGCTCCTCTATGCGTGGTGCCGCGCCTGCGACGATCTCGCCGACGGGCAGGATCATGGCGAGACGCGGCATCCGCTCTCTGATGCCGAGGCCGAGGCGCAGCTGGCGGTGATCCGCCGGCGCACCGCGACCGCGCTGGAAGGGCATTGGGTCGGCGATGCCGCCTTCGATGCGTTGCGCATCGTCGTCGCGGAAACCGCGATGCCGCATCGCTTCGTCTGGGACGTGGTCGAAGGGTTCGCGCTCGATGCGGCGGGCTGGCGGCCGCGCAGCGAGGCCGACATGCTGCGCTATTGCTATCACGTCGCCGGCGCGGTGGGCTGCATGATGGCGGTGGTGATGGGCGTGCGCCCGGACGACGACGCGGTGCTCGATCGCGCCTGCGACCTCGGCATGGCGTTCCAGCTCGCCAACATCGCCCGCGACGTCGAGGCCGACGACCGGATCGGGCGGTGCTATCTGCCCGAGCAATGGCTGGTCGAAATGGATATCCCCCCCGGCCAGCACATGAAACCGCCGTTCCGCCCGCGGCTCACCGTGCTCGCGCGCCGGCTGGCAAAATGCGCCGCCGGATATGAGGCGCGCGCCCGTGCCGGCACGCCGGCGCTCTCGTTCCGCTCGGCGTGGGCGGTGCTGGCTGCGGCAGGGATCTATGGCGACATCGCGCGGAAAGTCGCGGCGATCGGCGACCATGCCTGGGACCATCGGGTGAAGATCGGCGCCCTCGCGAAGATCGGCTGGATCGCGCGCGCCGCGGCGCAGGCCTTTGGCAGGAAACGGCGCTACGCGAACAGGAAGTTGGAAGACCATATTTGGGAAAGACCGCGGTAACCGCGTCGGGCAAGACCGCGTCAAGCGGCTGACGTCCAAGCCGTGGAAATGACGATGCTTTCGCTCAGATTGTCGCGCGCGGTGGCGCAGGGGCGTGCCGTTCCCGATCACCCCGAAAACCGCGCCGCGCTGCTGGTGACCTTGCTGCGCAAACGCGCCGCCGCCTACAATGCCGGCGCGCACGATCTGGAGGCGCTGCTGCGCGACCAGATTCGCTGGGCGTTGCCGATCGAGCGCTAGCTCAGCCGCCGCGACGCCCCGGCTGGCGCGCATCGGCGGTGCGCGCCGAGCGGCGCTGGCAGGCGACGCTGATCACCGGGAAATCCACATCGGTATTGCGCTGGAGCGCGGCGGGCATCGCCTGCTGGCAGGCCTCGATCGACGTGTAGCGCGCCGGCTCGACGCGTGCCTGCTGACACTGCGTGGAATCGTCGCCGCAGCCCATGATCGCCAGCACGTAGAGCACCTGATCCATCGCTCGTCCTTCCGCGCTTCAAAACGAAGCGCGGCGGGCGACGTTCCGCCAAAGTGTTGCAAGCATGCGCCCGGCGCCCCAAATCGCGACTTGATGCCTCCGCAAAATTCTGAATCCGCCCCCGAGCGCCCGTTGCTCGGCACGATGAAGCGCTTCCTGCCCTATCTCTGGCCGAAGCACGCGCCCGGGCTGCGCGCGCGCATCGTCATCGCGCTGATCCTCGTGGTGTTTTCGAAGCTCGTGCAGGTCTATGGCGCGCCATTCGCGCTGCAGGGCGCGATCGACCGGATGGCGAGCGGATCGCGCGATGCGGTATGGCTCGTGACGGCGCTGGTCCTCGGCTATGCCGCGGCGCGGCTGGGCAGCGTGCTGTTCGACAATCTGCGCAACGCCGTGTTCGAGAAGGTCGGGCAGGACGCGACCCGCCGCCTCGCCTCGGACGTGTTCCGCCATCTCCATGGCCTGTCGCTGCGCTTCCATCTGGAGCGCCGCACCGGCGCGATCACCAAGGTGGTCGAGCGCGGCACCAAGAGCATCGACACGATGCTCTATTTCCTGCTGTTCAACATCGCCCCGACGATCCTCGAACTCGCGCTCGTCCTCGGCATCTTCTGGACGCGCTTCGGGGCGTGGCTGGTGGCGGGCACTCTCGTGATGGTGGTGGCGTACATCGCCTTCACCCGCTGGGTGACCGACTGGCGCTCGAAGCTGCGCGAGCAGATGAACGATCTCGATACCGGCGCGGTGGCGCACGCCGTCGACTCGCTGCTCAACTTCGAAACGGTCAAATATTTCAACGCCGAGGCGCGCGAGTCGGCGCGCTACGACAAGGCGATGGCCTCGTACATGAAGGCCGCCGTCACCAGCGAGAACTCGCTCGCCTGGCTCAATATCGGCCAGGCCCTGATCACCAATCTGATGCTTGCCGCCGGAATGACGCTGATCGTGTTCGGCTGGAGCTCGGGCCGGTTCACCGCGGGCGACGTGGTTCTCGTCTCGACACTGCTCAGCCAATTGTTCCGGCCGCTCGACATGCTCGGCTGGGTCTATCGCACGATCCGCCAGGGCGTGATCGACATGGGCAGCATGTTCGACCTGATCGACACCAACGCCGAGATCGTCGACGCGTCGGGCGCGCAGCCGCTGGCCATCGGCCAGGGCCATGTCCGCTTCGAGAAGGTCGAGTTCGGCTACGATGCCGACCGCCAGATCCTCAAGGGCATCGATCTCGACATCCCGGCCGGCGCGACGGTGGCGGTGGTCGGGCCCTCGGGCGCGGGCAAGTCGACGCTCGCCCGGCTGATCTATCGCTTTTACGACGTCACCGGCGGGCGGATCACGATCGACGGCCAGGACATTCGCGAGGTGACCCAGAGTTCGCTGCGCGGCGCGATCGGAATCGTCCCGCAGGATACGGTGCTGTTCAACGACACGATCGGCTACAATATCGCTTATGGTCGCGAAGGCGCGACGCCCGACGAAGTCGCGTCGGCAGCGCGCGGCGCCGCGATCGCCGGCTTCATCCAGTCGCTTCCCGAAGGCTTCGACACCCGTGTCGGCGAACGCGGGCTCAAGCTTTCGGGCGGCGAGAAGCAGCGCGTCGCGATCGCGCGCACCTTGGTCAAGAACCCGCCGATCCTGATCCTCGACGAAGCGACCAGCGCGCTCGACAGCCGCACCGAGGCCGATATCCAGGCGACCCTGGAGGCGATCGAGCGCGGCCGCACCACGATCGTCATCGCGCACCGTCTGTCGACGGTGGTCCATGCCGACCGGATCATCGTGCTCGAGGCGGGCCGCGTCGCCGAGCAGGGCACGCACGCCGATCTGCTTCGCCAGGACGGCATCTATGCCGAGATGTGGGCGCGTCAGGCGCAGGAGCGCGAGGCGGGCGATGAACTCGCCGCCGGGTGATCAGACCTTCAGATCCTGCCATTCGGGATGCTTGGCGAGATAGGCCGCGACGAAGGTGCATTGCGCCCGCACCTTGAGCCCGCGGCTGCGGACCTCGGTCAGCGCGCCATGGATCAACCGGCTGCCCACACCCATCCCCTGCAGCGCCGAGGGCACGACCGTATGGGTAAAGGTGATCACGTCGCCCTCGACGGTATATTCCGCGAAGGCGGTGTGCCCCTGTTCGACCAGTTCGAACCGGCTGCGTTCGTGATTGTTGTGCACATCGGACATGCCTAGGCTTCTAGCCGCGCGGAACAGGGGAGGGAAGCGATGCTGATACCATTGGGGCTGCTGGGCGTATTGGGGCTCGGGCTCGCAGGCTGGTCGGCCTATGTCGGGCGCAAGGCCGAGGAAATGGTCCCCGCCGAGGGCAAGTTTGCCGAGGTGCCGGGCGCCCACCTCCATTATGTCGAGCTGAACCCCGAGGCCGAGGGCCCCGCGATCGTGATGGTCCACGGGCTGATGGGCCAGCTGCGCAACTTCTCGCATTCGCTTGCCGGTCTGCTCGCCGCGGATCACCGCGTGATCCTGATCGACCGCCCCGGTTGGGGGCATTCGCAGCTCGTCGGGCCGCGTCCCGGGATTGCCGCGCAGGCCGGGATGATCGCTGTCCTGATCGAGCAGCTCGGGCTCGAGAAACCGCTGCTCGTCGGCCATTCGATGGGCGGCGCGGTGAGCCTCGCGCTGGCGCTCGACCGGCCCCAACTGGTCCGCGGACTCGCGCTGATCGCGCCCTTGACCCAAATCGTCGAGACCGTCCCCGCGCCCTTCAAAGGGCTGCTCGCGCCGCTGGCGCTACGCCCGCTGCTCGCCTGGACCGTCGCGGTGCCGGTGGGAGTGCGCACGGGGCCCGCGACCGCCGCCGCGATCTTCGCGCCCGATCCGGTCCCCGCCGATTTCGCGCTGGCCGGCGGCGGCGCGCTCGCGGTGCGCCCGAAAAGCTACATGGCCGGATCGTTCGAGATCCGCGCCGCGCCGGCCGAGATGGCGGGGCTGGTTGCGCGCTATGGCGAGATCAAGGTGCCGGTGGCGATCCTCTACGGCCGGGAGGACGCCGTGCTCGACCCGCAACTCAACGGCGAGAAGACCGCCGCCGAGATTCCTGGCGCGACGCTGGAGCTGATCGACGGCGGCCACATGCTACCCGTCACCCATCCGGAAGCGACCGAAGCATGGCTGCGCCGCCTGCTCACGCCACCGGCGGCGCGCTGACCGCCACCGTCTGGCCGCCGGGCAATTTCACCGAACCGCCGGCCCCTGCCTGCTTCTGCACGAACGACCCGATGAACGCGCCGAGCGTCAGCTTGGCGAGATCCATGAATGCGGGAAAGCGGATCGCGAGGAACGAGAAGAACAAGGTCAGCCCGATCGTCGCGAGGGGCAGCCCGGTCAGGCCCAGTTTGGTGAAGGCCCCGGTGAACCCGCTCAAGCTGGTCAAACGGATATATTGGGTGACCGCATCCTCCTGCCCCGACTTCACCTGATCGCAGATCGCCGCCCATTCCTCGCTGTTGATCACCCGGCCCGGCTGCTGGCCGCGCGAGAGCCCGACCGATCGCAGCAGCTGGATGCCGAGAATCGCGCCGACGAAGCCGATCGTGCTGAGGATGAGCTCGGGCGTGAAATCGGCGAGCGTGGTCGCGCGCTCGCTCGCCTTGCTGTCGTCCTGCACCAGCAGATAGCAGACGAACCCGAACAGCGCGACGGCGCCGTAGATCAATCCGATCCCCGCCAAGGCCAGCGAACTGCGTCCCAAATTGAATCCGCGCGGCTCGTCCGAATCGTCAAAGTTGTCCATGTTTCTTCTCCCCGTTTGTCGGGAGGCTAACATGGAGCGACGCGGCTTTAGAAGCGGGTCAGCTCACCTCGGCAGGCTGGGTGGTCCAGCCGAGCCGGGGGATGGTGATCGAGCGCTTGCCCGCGAGATCGACCCGCGTGACGAACAGCTCCTTGCTCTCGATATAGGTGAGCAGGCGCCGCACCCGGCCGAGCGAGCTGGTGCCATAGGTCGCGGCGAGTTCGGTATCGCTCGGGCAGGGCAGCCCTTCGCGCGCGGCACGGGCGACGAGCAGGAACGGCCCGAGCATGTCGTCGGGAAGCGCGCGCGCCGCGTCGAGCGCCTGCGCCCAATCCTCGTCCGGATCGCCATGGATGCCAGCCCGCGCGGCGGAGAGCCGGCGAACGAAGCCCGACAGGTCGAGCGGCGGGCGCGCCAGCCCGACCATGCGGCAGCGGACGAGAAAGTCCTGATAGAGCACCGAAGGCGAACGATAGGTCGATTCGGGATCCTCGACGATGTCGCGCAACACCTCGGCGATGCGCCCCGCCGCCTCTCCCGCGTCGATCTCGGGTACATCCTCCGCCGGCGCCGGCGTAGAGCGCGCGAGCGCCTCGATCAGCCGTTCCGACGGCATCTGGGTCGGCACCGGCGACGGCGCCGGCGGCGTCCATTCGGGCTCGACCGGCGCGAGCAGCAGTTCCTTCATGTCCTCGGCCTGCGCCTGTGGCAGGGGAGTCAGCTTGGGGCTCGAGCTGCGCGCGCTGGTCTCGACCGCACCGATCTGGATCGCCACCGGCCGCCGCGCCACCGCCGGCCCCAATGCGAGGAAATGGCCGCGCGCCAGATCGCGAATCGCTTCGGCCTGACGGCGCTCCATGCCGAGCAGGTCGGCGGCGCGCGCCATGTCGATGTCGAGGAAGGTGCGTCCCATCAGGAAATTCGACGCCTCGGCGGCGACGTTCTTGGCCAGCTTGGCGAGCCGTTGGGTGGCGATGACGCCGGCGAGGCCGCGCTTGCGCCCGCGGCACATCAGATTGGTCATCGCGCTCAGCGACGCGCGGCGCACTTCCTCGGCGACCTCGCCGCCGCCCGCCGGCGCGAAGAGCTGCGCCTCGTCGACCACCACCAGGGCCGGATACCAATGGTCGCGCGGCGCATCGAACATCCCGTTGAGGAACGCCGCGGCGCATTTCATCTGCCCCTCGGCCTCGAGCCCCTCGAGGCTGAGCACCACCGAGGCGCGATGCTCGCGGATCCGCGCGGCGAAGCGCGCCACGTCGCGTTCGCTATGTTCCGAGGCTTCGATCGCGATATGGCCATAGCGATCGCCCAAGGTGACGAAATCGCCCTCGGGATCGATCACCACCTGCTGGACCTGCCCGGCCGATTGCTCGAGCAGCCGGCGCAGCAGATGCGACTTGCCCGACCCCGAATTGCCCTGGACGAGCAGACGCGTGGCGAGGAGCTCCTCGAGATCCATCGACACGGGCGCCCCGCCCGTATCCTTCCCCATTTCCACGCGAACCGTCATTCGCTGCATGCTTTGGCGGATTCGGCCGCGAGGGAACAGGCGTAACGATCGGTTGTCCACAGGTTGATATACCCCAACCGTCACCCCGGACTTGTTCCGGGGTCCACCGGGAGGCTCGCTCCGCACAAGAGAGTCGAGGCATTCGCGCGAGGCGGGGTGGACCCCGGAACAAGTCCGGGGTGACGGGAAGGGGCTCGACACCCGGCCCTCCCGGCTTCTAACCCGCGCTCGTGACCGATCCGCTCGACATTCTCCGCACCACCTTCGGCTTTCCCGATTTTCGCGGCGTCCAGCGGCAAGTGGTCGATCGCGTGCTCGCCGGGCAGAACACGCTCGCGGTGATGCCCACCGGCGCCGGCAAGTCGCTTTGCTATCAGGTGCCGAGCCTCGCGCTCGACGGCACCTGCGTCGTCGTTTCGCCCTTGATCGCGCTGATGCACGATCAGCTCCGCGCCGCCGAGGCGGTCGGCATCCGCGCCGCGACGCTGACTTCGGTCGACGACAATCGCGAGGAGACGATCGCGCGCTTCCGCGCCGGCGATCTCGACTTGCTCTACATCGCGCCCGAACGCGCGTCGGGCGAGGGCTTCCGCAACCTGCTCGGTCAGGCGAAGCTTAGCCTGTTCGCGATCGACGAGGCCCATTGCGTTTCCGAATGGGGCCATGATTTCCGCCCCGATTACCGGCTGCTCCGGCCTTTGCTCGATCGCTTCGGCCATGTCCCGCGTCTCGCGCTCACCGCCACCGCCGACGCGCATACCCGTGCCGACATTCTCGAGCAGCTGGGCATCCCGCAGGACGGCCTGATCGTCGCGGGGTTCGACCGGCCGAACATCCGCTACACGATCACGCCCAAGGAAAACACGACGCGGCAGATCGTCGATCTGATCGCCGAGCAGCCCGGGCCGGGAATCGTCTATGCCCAGACCCGCGCCGCGGTCGAGAAGCTCGCCGACAAGCTCGCCGAGACGGGTCGCAGCGTGCTGCCTTATCATGCCGGCCTCGATCCCGCGATCCGCCGCCGCAACCAGGCGGCGTTCGTGGCGTCCGAGGATATGGTCGTGGTCGCCACCGTCGCGTTCGGCATGGGGATCGACAAGCCCGACGTCCGCTTCGTCGCGCATGCCGGGCTGCCCAAATCGATCGAGGCCTATTATCAGGAGACCGGCCGCGCCGGGCGCGACGGCGATCCCGCGGTCGCGCATCTGTTCTGGGGTGCCGAGGATTTCGCCAAGGCGCGCCAGCGCATCGGCGAAGTCGAGGCCGGGCGGCAGGCGGGCGAACGTACGCGCCTTTCCGCGCTGGGCGCCCTGGTCGAGACCGGGGGATGCCGCCGCCGCATCCTGCTCAGGCATTTCGGCGAGGATGCGCCCGAGACCTGCGGCAATTGCGACAATTGCCTGAGCCCGCCCGCGGCGATCGACGCCACCGTCACCGCGCAGAAGTTCCTGTCGGCAGTGTTCCGCACCGGGATGATGTTCGGCGCCGGCTATATCGAGAGCGTGCTGCTCGGCCAGTCGAGCGAGCGCAGCCTGATGAACGGGCACGAGCAGCTCTCGGTGTTCGGCATCGTCGACGGCGAGGAAGCGGCGCTGCTCCGGCCGGTGGCACGCGCGCTGCTGCTACGCGACGCGCTGCGCACCAATGCCCATGGCGGGCTCGAATTCGGGCCCGGCGCCAAGCCGATCCTCAAGGGCGGAGCCGATCTCAAACTCGGCCTGCCGCCGAAGCGCGAGCGGCGCTCGAAGCGCGGACGCGCGGCCAGCGGCGCCAACCCGGTCGGAAACCCGCTGTTCGAGGCGCTCCGCGCCAAGCGCCGCGAGATCGCAATGGAAGCCGGGCTGCCGCCTTATGTCATCTTCCACGATTCGGTGCTGCGCGACATGGCGCTGACCCGTCCCGACACGCTGTCCCGACTCGGCGAAATCTCGGGCGTTGGCGCGCGCAAGCTCGAAGCTTATGGTGATGCCTTCCTGCAAGTGATCCGCGAAGCGGCATGATGCAAAGGCAGTTCAGGCTCGAGGATAGAGAGGGACATTCATGAATTTGCGCCGGATCGACGACAGCATCTCGGTCGCCCCCCAGATCCTGCCCGCGGAAGTTGCCAATATTGCCGCGGCGGGTTTCACTGCGATCGTCAACAATCGACCCGAAGGCGAGGAGATCGGCCAGCCGTCGGGCGCGGAAGTCCGCGCCGCCGCCGAGGCCGCGGGGCTGTCCTATGCCGAGATCCCGGTGACGCATGCCGGCTTCTCGGCGACGCAGGTCGAGGCGATGGCCAAGGCGCTCGAAGCCTCGGAGGGCCCCGTGCTGGCCTATTGCCGCTCGGGCACCCGTTCGTGCAACCTCTGGGCGCTCGCCGAGGCCAGCCGCGGCGGCGATCCCGCCGCGCTCACCGTCAAGGCGGCGGGCGCCGGCTATGACATTTCGGGAATCCGGCCGCTGCTCGACGCGCTCGCCGGACGCGCATGAACTGGGCCCAGCTCGCCGGCTCGCTCGCCGCCGTCCTCGTGCTGGCCTGGGTGGCCCGCCTGCTCAAGCTGGGCGAGAGCCGCATCGCCGACGGCGATACCGCCCGCCGCATGGCCGAAGAGGCACTCAGCGGATTCGTCGCGCGCGCCGCATTGGTCGGCACCAACGGCGCGGCGGCGCTGGTGCTCGGCAATGACGGTATCGCGCTCCTCAAACGCCACGGCGCCAAGGTCGCCGCGCGCCGGCTCGGCCGGCCGCTATGGCGTCGCCCCTCGCCCGAAGGCGTGACGATCGAGACCGGCGAGCGCATGTTCGGCCCGGTGCTGTTGTACGGGGTGCTCCCCGAAGATGTCGACAGGCTGGAAGCGCAACTGACAATCATGTAAGTACGTCGGCATGAAGCTCGCCGATCCCGTGACGCTGGCAATTCCCGCCTTCGTGCTGCTGGTACTGGCGGAGATGATCGTCGCGCGGATCAAGGATCGGACGCGCTACGAGCCGCGCGACACGCTGACTTCGCTGGCGCTCGGTACGGGCAGCACCGTCGCCGGCGTGCTGTCGGGCGGAGCGGTGTTCGCGCTGGCGACCTGGGTATCGCAATTCCGGCTCTTCGACCTGAGCTACGCCTGGTATTGGTTCGTCCTCGCCTTCGTGCTCGACGACTTTGCCTATTACCTGTTCCACCGCTCGGCGCACCGCGTCCGCTGGTTCTGGGCGAGCCACGTCATCCATCATTCGAGCCAGCATTATAATCTGTCGACCGCGCTGCGGCAGACCTGGACCGGTTTTTTCAGCCTCGCCTTCCTGTTCCGCCTGCCTTTGTTCCTGATCGGCTTCCCGCCGGCGATGGTCTTCTTCGTCGCGGGGCTCAACCTGATCTACCAGTTCTGGATCCACACCGAAGCGATCGGGCGGATGCCGCGCTGGTTCGAGGCAGTGATGAACACGCCCTCGCACCACCGCGTCCATCACGCGACCAATCCGCGTTATCTCGACCGCAATTATGCCGGGGTGTTCATCGTCTGGGACCGTTGGCTCGGCACCTTCGAGCCCGAGCGCGACGACGACAAGCCGCGCTACGGCATCGTCAAGAATCTCGGCAGCTTCAATATCGTCTGGGCGGCCACCCACGAATGGGTCGGGATCGCGAAGGACGTCTGGCAGGCGCCCGGCTGGAAAGCGCGGCTCAATTATATGATCCGGCCGCCGGGATGGAGCCATGACGGCAGCCGGGATACGTCGGAAACGATAAAGGCGCGCTGGGAAGCAGCCCGCCACGAGGGGGGACAGGCGTGGAAGAAGCCGATATCGTCGTCATCGGATGCGGATCGGGCGGGAGCGCCGTCGCAGGCCGCCTGAGCGAAGGCGGCAAATACAAGGTCGCGGTGCTCGAGGCGGGCGGGCGCAACACCAGCCTCAAGACGATCATGCCCGGCATGATGCCGTTCCAGACCGACAAGACCAACTGGCGCTTCGAAACCGTGCCGCAGCCCGGACTCGACGGCCGCCGCGGCTATCAGCCGCGCGGCAAGGGTCTCGGCGGATCGAGCGCGATCAATGCGATGCTCTACATCCGCGGCCACCGAAGCGATTACGACGAGTGGCGCGATCTCGGCTGCACCGGCTGGGGCTGGGACGACGTGCTGCCCTGGTTCCGCAAGAGCGAGCACAATGTGCGCGGCGCCGACTCCCTTCACGGTGATGACGGACCGCTCTGGGTAAGCGACCAGGATTTCGCGCATCCCGGCAGCCGCGCGTTCGTCGAGGCTGCGTCGCGGCTGCAGATCCCGGTCAACCCCGACTTCAACGGCGCGCGGCAGGACGGCGTCGGCCTTTATCAAGTGACCCAGCGGAAAGGCGAGCGCTGGACCGCGGCGCGCGCCTATCTGCCCCCCGCTGGCCGCGACAATCTCGAGATCATTTGCGATGCGCTGGTCGAGCGCATCCTGTTCACCGAGGGCAAGGCATCGGGCGTCGCCTATCGGCAGGCCGGGCAGCAGCGCGAGATCCGGGCGCGGCGCGCGGTCGTGCTCGCCGCCGGCGCCTTCCAGACGCCGCAATTGCTGATGCTGTCGGGGATCGGGCCGGGAGCGCACCTCGCCGAAATGGGGCTCGACGTGCAGGTCGATCGGGCCGCGGTCGGCGCCGACCTGCAGGATCATATCGACTATACCGCCGCGTTCGAGACCGACGGCAGCTTCTTCCTCGGCCGCTCGGGCTGGGGCACGCTCAAGTCGCTCGGCGCGATGGTCCAGTGGCTGTTCACGCGCCGCGGCGGGATGACCTCGCCCTTTGCCGAGGCGGGCGGCTTCCTCCGCACCGAGCTTGCCGGCGAACGCCCCGACGTCCAGCTCCATTTCCTGATCGCGATCGTCGAGGATCATGGTCGCACCAAGGTGAAAGGGCATGGCTATAGCTGCCACGCCTGCGTGCTCCGTCCCGAAAGCCGGGGCACCGTGCGGCTCCAGTCTGCCGACGCCGCCACCGCGCCGCTGATCGATCCCAACTTCCTGTCGGACCCACGCGATATGGCGGTGCTCAAGGCGGGGGTACGCGCAATGTATCGCATCCTCGATACCCCGCCGCTCGCCGGCTACAAGGGACGCGATCGCTATCCGGTCGACCTTGCCGACGATGCGGCGCTCGAAGCACTGATCCGCGCACGCGCCGACACCGTCTATCACCCGGTCGGCACCGCGCGGATGGGCTCCGACGCAGCCGCCGTGGTCGATCCGCGGCTCAGGGTGCGCGGCGTCGACGGGCTCCATATCGCCGATGCCTCGGTGATGCCGCGGCTGATCGGCGGCAACACCAACGCGCCGAGCATCATGATCGGCGAACGTTGCGCGGCGTTCTTGCGCGAAGACCTGGGCTAATGCATCCGATTCAGGACGAGCAGGTACCGGAAGGCCCATTCGGTGCTTTTATGGCGCTGCTCGATATATCGGAGGAATGCAGCCAGCGACAGTCCGAGCGATAGCCATACCGCATAGGATGCTTCGGGTAACAGCGGCGGCACGGCAAGCGGCAGCGTCACGACGAGCGAACGAAAGAATTTCGAATCGGCTTCATATCGCTCGACATCTGCGAGCATCGCGGGCGCCTTCAATCGCAGCACGGATTTGGCGAAGGCAAAATTGTTCATCGGCTCGTTCTTCGCGGTTTCCCCGAACAACTTCCGCTTCTCGTCGGTGACCAGCGAGAAGCACAGGTCCCGATACACGTCCGCCGCCGGTTTCCCGCGGTCGAGACCCCAGTCCTTGCGCAGCCTGCCGATCCACCATTTGCGCCGAGACCGGAGGCTGAAGCCCCGGCTGCCGAGCCATGCCCACAGCGCGCCACGGTCGTAGAGCAAGTCGAGCAGCGAGCCGGCGAGGAAGAGGAAATGGCCGGCGACATAGGATGCAAGCGCGAACGCCACCCACGCCGCGCCGGCCGGCGCCAGCAGGCTCCGTGCGGGGCCCCCGATATCGGGACCGAAGTGCAGCCACAGCGCCGCCGTGAGCAGGGCACCCGGCAGAAGGATCGAGAAGAATTCGATCACCCCGATATGGAATTCGCTCGGCTTCGGCATGGCTGCCCCCGGGTTCGTCCGGCGCGACTATAGCCCGCGGCGGCGCGCACGCAAAAAGAGGGCCGGCGGTTCGAAAACCACCGGCCCAGTCGTCCGCAGGAGGAACCTCGGTTGGGCGCCGCGCGGGCGGCGCCCGATCTCGTCAATAATTGTAGGCGCGCTCGCCATGCTCGTTGATGTCGAGCCCTTCGAGCTCGACCTCGACGCTCGGGCGAAGCCCGACCGTGTGCTTGAGCGCGAGGAACAGGACCGCCGACACGCCGCCCGAGAGCAGCAGGGTCACGCCGACCGCCTTGGCCTGGGTGAGCAATTGCGCGCCCATGTCGTACGTGCCGGCGACCGCCGGGATCACGTTGAAGTCCATGAAGCCCTGCCCGCCCAGCGAAGGCGCCACAACGATCGCGGTGCCGATCGCGCCGACGATGCCGCCGACGCAGTGGACGCCGAACACGTCGAGCGTGTCGTCGTACTTGAACTTGTTCTTCACCGTGGTGACGAAGAAGAAGCACACGCCCGAGGCCACCGCGCCGAGCACGATCGCAGTCATCGGATGCGCGAAGCCCGCGGCCGGGGTGATCGCCACCAGGCCGGCGACGACGCCCGATGCCGCGCCGAGGAGCGACGGCTTCTTGTGGATGATCTGCTCGATGATCGCCCAGGCGGCGCCCGCGGCGGCAGTAGCCACCATGGTGTTGACGAAGGCCAATGCGGCGAACTTGTTGGCTTCGAGGTTCGAGCCCGCGTTGAAGCCGAACCAGCCCACCCACAGCAAGGCCGCGCCGATCATCGTCATGGTCAGCGAGTGCGGCGGCATCGGATCGCTCTTGTAGCCGGTACGCTTGCCGATCACGAGGCAGCCGACGAGGCCGGCAATGCCCGCATTGATGTGGACGACGGTGCCACCGGCGAAATCGAGCGCGCCGAGGCCCCAGAGATAGCCATGATCGTCGGGCAGGCCCGGCTGGAAGTCCGGACCCGGCCAATACCAGACCATGTGGGCCATCGGGAAATAGACCAGCGTCAGCCACGCCACCACGAACAGGATCAGCGGGGTGAACTTGATGCGCTCGGCGAACGCACCGACGATCAGCGCCGGGGTGATCATCGCGAAGGTCATCTGGAAGACGACGAACACGGTCTCGGGCAAATAGACGCCGTTCGAGAAGGTCGCCGCAAAGGTGTTCGCGTCGACGCCCTTGAGCAGCACCTTGGAGAAGCCGCCGACGAAACTGTTGAGGCTGCCGCCATTGGTGAAGGCCATCGAATAGCCCCAGGCGCACCACACCAGGCCCGCGACGCAGACGATCGTCAGCACCTGCATCAGCACCGACAGCATGTTCTTGGTGCGGACGAGGCCGCCATAGAAGAGCGCGAGCCCGGGAACCGACATCATCAGCACGAACGCCGCCGAGACGAGCATCCAGGCGACGTCGCCCTTGTTGACCATCGTATCGTCGGGGACGACCGTCGCCACGGCAGGCGCGGCGTCCTGCGCCCAGGCGGGCAATGCCGCGAACAGGGCGAGCCCCGCCCCTGCGGCCAGTTTCATTCCTGTGTTCATCTGGACCCCCTTCATCACAGCGCCGTCTCGTCGGTCTCGCCGGTGCGGATGCGCACCGCCTGGCCGAGATCGAGGACGAAAATCTTGCCGTCGCCGATCGCGCCGGTGCTGGCCGCGGCCTGAATCGCCTCGACGGCGCGGTCGACGATGTCGGCGCCGCAGGCGATCTCGAGCTTGATCTTGGGCACCATGTTGGTGCTGTACTCGGCGCCGCGGTAGATCTCGGTCTGGCCCTTTTGCCGGCCGAACCCCTTGACCTCGGTGACGGTCATGCCGGCGATGCCCACCTGGGTGAGCGCTTCACGCACCTCGTCGAGCTTGAACGGTTTTATGATGGCGATGATGAGCTTCATGTCGCCCCCTCTTGGCGGTTAACCCGGGGAACGCCTCAGCAAGCGCCGTGCCAGCCGCCAATTCGCGCGTTTTTGCGGCGTCGCAGCACAGCTGGAGATCTTCGGAGGATAAATTTTCGTGCAGATGACAAGCGCTGCTCAATAATTGGGCAGATCAGCCTCCGATCAACACAGCCATCTGTGCCGCCCCAATGCCGCGTGGAGCGCGTCGTCGAGCGGTCCGGGCGTGAGAGCCTGCAGATTGGCCTCCAGATGCGCACGCCGGTGCATGCCCACTGCCACGGTCGACACCGCCGGATGCGACAGGCTGAAGCGCAGCGCCATATCGGTCACCGAACGATCGGGCGGCGCGACCAGAGCCTGCAGCGCGCCGACCCGCTCCATGGTCTCGCGCCGATGTGCGTCGAAGAAGTAACCGCGACGCCAGTCATCGTCGGCAAAGGCGGCAGGATCGAACGCGGGAGCGAGCGCCCCGTAATAAAGCGGGGAACGCACGACGACACCGACCCGATGCGCATCGCACAAAGGAAGCAGCCTCGCCGCTGCGGCCGGATCGAAGACATTGTACATCAGCTGCACCGCATCGATCGCGCCGCCGGCAACCACCTCCAGCGCCGCGTCCACATCATGATCGAACAGCGAAACGCCGAAACCGGCGATCTTTCCCTCGCACCGCAGCCGGTCGAGCGTCTCGAGCCAATCGCCTTCGCCCAGCCATTCGGGACACCAGGCATGCAGTTGCAGCAGCGCCAGACGCTCGACGCCGAGCTTGCCCAACAGATTCTCGACCTCGGCGCGAAGATGGTAGCCGGGATAGGCCTGCCACGCGGGCACATGCGGCGAGGGCAGGTCGAACGGCACCAGCGACGACGCACGGGCGACGACGAGCATTTCCCGGCGCCCGCCTCCCCGTGCCAGAGCGCCGCCAAGCTCCGCGGCGGCGTCGCCGGCTTCGATCGTCACCGTGTTCACGCCCCGATCGAGCGCCAGCGCGATAATATCGGCGGTCTCGTGCGGGTCCTTTCCTGCCGAGACATGGATGCTCAATTCCGAGACGCTCAGCCCCGTGCGTCCGAGGGGGCGAAACCGCATCAAGCCGTATCCGACGCCGCGGTGATCACGATCTGGAGCCCCGGGGATCGGCGGTTGTCCCAGGAGGAGCGGTGCCAGGCGCCCGGCTGCATCGGTGTCTGGACGCGGTGGATACTCGCCGCGCCGGGCGCGACTTCGCACGCGCGCCCGGGCTCGAGAAGGAAGGGGAACTGGCCCGAGACCATCGCGGCGAGCTGTGCCGGGCGGTGTGCCCAGAGCGTTTCCACCGCGGCGCCGGTGCGCAGGACCCGGGTGTCGAGGCGGCACAGCAGCGGAAATTCGCGCTGCATGAACCCGCGATAGACATCTGGATCGATAGTATCGGCCGATGTGACGCGCATCCCCGCCGGTCGTCCGAGCGGCCATAACAGGCGGAACGCGCGCGCCTCGTTCACGCGATCGACATGCCACACCGTGTCGCCGGGCGCGAAATAGCTGCGCATCGATACCGAGGCGCGCGCGCCGACCAGGGCTCCCGCAAACGCGGCAAGCGCAGCGATATCCTCGGCGAGGCGCACCCGCTCGCCGGCAAAGCTACCGGGCCCGAGCAACGGATCGCAGACCAATGCCAGCGCAGCCTCGGGATCGAGCCGATTGAAGTCGAGCTTGAACCCCGGCCGGGCCAGCAGCGCACGTACCAGCGCGCGATAAGGGAGTTCGTCCAGCGGCGGTCGCGGTATCTCGATCGCCCCGATTGCCGAACGATCGAGCAGATGCCGCGCCGCTTCCGGCCCCGCATCGAACGCGACGCGTTCAAGTCCGCGCGCCGGGCCATCTCCCGCTGTCGTCGCCATCACGAGGGTCTAGCACAAAGCGAGCCCGGAGCCGCGCCTGGCGCGGCTCCGGCCGGGATCAATTGCCGAACTGGATGCGCATGCCGCCGAGGATGCGGCGGCCGCCATAGTTCATCCGCATCACCCGCGGCGTGCCGTCGCCGAAGGGCACATAATCGCCGGTCGACACGGTCTGCACCTGACGCGTCATGTTGCGGCCTTCGACATAGACCTGGAAGTTGCGGTTGATGTTGTACGAGATCTTGGCGTCGATGAAGGTCGTCCCGTCGTTGAACCGCGGCACGCCGGGATTATAGCCCGGCGCGACGAGACGGACGTTGGTCCATTGCTCGCCCGGATAATTGATGTCGTTGGTGTTGCCGCCGCACGGCGTGATGCACGAGAAGCGGGCGCTGCGCTTCTGATAGGCGACGCGCATGTTGAGCTTGCCGTCGTCATACCAGAGCGAGGCGTTGGTGTAATATTTGGACTCGTCCGGCGGCAGCATCACATCCCCGGTCAGCGGATCCTGCTGGCCGGATGTCACCGCAGAAGTGAGGATCGAGAAATTGGCGTCGGCGCCGGTATATTTCAGGAACCAGGGCAGGAAGGTGAATGCGGTCTTGGCCGAGAACTCCCAGATATCGCGCTTGTAGCCGGGGCCGTTCGCCCAGGTCGGCACCTGGAACTCGATATCGGAGAGCGGCGTGCCGGTGATCGGATCGAGCTGATCGCTGTCGGCGAAGGGCCGCTCGAGCACAGTCACCTGGATCGGATTGCCGACCTTGACGTCGAGCTTGCCATAGGTCGCCGAGAACATCGTGTCGGCATTCGGATACCATTCGAGGCTGGCATTGTAGCTCCACGCCTTGAACGGCGAGAGCGCCGGATTGCCGACGCGCCCGCTGCAGCCATAATCGTCGTCGTCCGCGGTGAGATCGACACGCTGGTCGATGATGCAGGTGCCGCCGGGGATCAGATTGTTGATGTTCGGCGCGGCCACCGTCTTGCCGCCGTAGAGGCGCAGGACGAGCTTCTCGTCGAATGCCCACAGGTTGAGGTTGACGCTGGGCAGCCAGTCGGTCGTGCTGCTCTTGAAGTCGATGTTCTGGCTGTAGGTATAGGTGGCGATGCCGCCGGCATTGTTGGGATCGGCGGGATTGAAGGTGCCGGTCGTCCGGATCGTCGAGATCGTCTGCAGGCCGGTCGATTTGACGCTTCTGAAAACGCCGCGCAGGCCGACATTGCCGTTGAACAGCAGGCCGAGCGGCAGACGCTGCTCGAACTCGAACATACCGTAGATGTTCTTGATCGTCTCGTTCGCACGGGTGACGGGCTGGTCGTGCATCTCCCCGTCGCTGCCCATGCACTGCTTCATGCAATCGAAGTTCATGAAGTCCGACGCGCCGAGCGCAGCGAACAGTTCGTCGGTGCGGATGCCTTGCCATGCCGGCGGCAAATTGCCCCGGTTCGGCACGTCGCCGAAATAGGCCGAATCGCTCTTCTCGAGCGTTCGCGTGAACAGGTCGAGCAGTTCCTGCCGGGTCAGCGTGTCGACGCCCGAACGGATATTCGAAGGATTGGTGCTGGGGACGAAACCATAGTTGCACGAGAGCCCGCCCGCCGCCGCCGATCCCGCGGTGGGTTCGCACGCGCGCAGCGTGCCGCGAACCTGCGCGATCGGCACGACGACCGCGGGAACATAGCCCGGCTGGCCGAAGACCCCGACCTGCGGCCTGGCGACATAGCCGCCGGCGCCCCAGCGCTTGATGTCGTTGTCGCGATACATCGCGCCGACCTTGAAGCGGGTGATGAACGGCAGCGCGTCCCTGGTGTCATAGGTCAGGTCGAGCTTGGCGATCTTCTCGGTCGATTCGCCGATGCGCGGCGAATATTGGATGGCGTAGCTGGGCGTGGTCAGCGGCATCTGCGACACGAGATAGGCCGGCGTCGCCGGCCCGTTGGGGCCCGCGGCCACCGCGTTCTGGCCGGTGCAGGTCGCGGGATTGCTCCCGCCCGAGACGCAGGTTGCCGGCCGCAGCTGGACGAAGTTCGCCGGGTTGGTCTCGTCATAGTCGCTCGGCAAGTCGATGTCCCACAGCCCGTTGGGCTGGAGCGTCAGCGTCGCATCGCCATAGGCGTAGGAACGCGAGGTCCGCATGTCGCCGCGCGTCGTCTCCGCCGTGGTCAGCCCGGCCATCGCCTCGACCAGCAGGCGCTCGCCGCGATATTCGGCACCGACCTGCGCATATTTGGTCTTGGTGTCGATGCGGTTCTCGATCTGGTCGATGCTCACCGAATTGTTGGTCAACGTCATCCCGGTGACGTTGTGCGCATCGTCGACCACGACGCTGCCCGGGATCACGTTTAGGACGTTGCCCAGCACGGCATTGTTGCCGACATTGTTGATGCCGTAGCTGGGGTCGAACAGATAATAGCCCGCCGGGGCGTTCGGCGAGACGGTGCGCGACCGCGGATTGGTGTTCGCGGTGGGGATGTCGAAGGTGCCGTTGACGTTCTGGTTGAACAGGGTCACCGGATTGCGGCTGCGATTCTGGTCGTGCACCTTGCGGTTGGCGATCGTGCCCTTGGCGAAGACCGTGAACTGGTCGCTGAAGCGATAATCGAGCCGCCCGTCGAACGAATAGCGCTCGTCGGTCTGGGTGTTCATGAAGTTGCGGATCAGCGACGGCGTATAGTCGTTCCACTGGTTGAGGCAGGTCTGCTGCTCGAGGATGCGCTGCGACTTCGCGTTGGCCGCGGCGCCGACCGGCAGATGCGGAAAGAGCTGGAGACACTGCGCCTTGCTGGTGGCGCCGGCCGAGAGCGTGATCAGCTCGCGCGGCGTGAGCCTCGAGCCGTCGGGCGCGGTGCTGTTGGCGAACTCGACGTCGGCAGCGTCGGTGCCGACCGTCGCGGGGTTGAAGGCGAAGGTCTTCTCGGCCGACTGGTCGAAGTCGAACAGGCGCGCATAGCCGCGATTGTTGCTGGTGGTCGTCTCGAAGCCATGGCCGTTATTCTGGATCTTGGAATAATTGCCGCTGACGATCACCCCGAGCCGGTCGCCGAAGAACTTGCTGGCGGCGACGCCGTTGAAATCGGGAGTCCAGTCGCGGCCCAGCGAATTCTGCTGCGCGCCCGCCCGCAGCGAGAAATAAGGCTTGGCGAAATCGAGCCCGGTGCGCGTCTTGATCTGGACGCTGCCGCCCAGCGAGCCCTCGGTCATGTCGGCGGTCGAGCCCTTGACCACGTCGACGCTCTTGATCATCTCGGCGGGCAGCTCGCGCAGATCGGCGCCGCGGCTGCTGCCGCCGTCGATCGCCAGCGAATTGGTCGCCTGGACGCCGATCCCGTCCAGCTCGACGCGAGTCAGATCGGGACCGTTGCCGCGCACCGCGACGCTGTCGCCCTCGCCAAACTCGTTGCGGCTCAGCGCGACGCCCGGAATGCGCGAGATCGCTTCGTTGACGTTTCGATCGGGGAAGGAGCCGATATCGTCGGCGACGATCGAGTCGGTCGCGGTCCGCGCATTCTTCTTGCGCCCGATCGCCGATTGCTGGCTGGCGCGCGAACCGACGACGATGATCGCGTCTGACTGGTCGTCGTCGCCGACGCCCGCAGCCTGCTGACCGTCGGATGCAGCCTGCGCATTTTCGGGTGCCGTCTGCGCCATTGCCTCGCCGCCACAGGCGAGCAGCAGCCCCAATACCATCCACGAGGCGGTGGCCCCGATCCGGACGCGCGACGTCGAGCGATTATGCATGATTTTCCCCTCTCCCAACCGTGTTCGTGCACGCACTCGTCCGGGGCGGGTCCAGGTTTTCCTGTCTTCTCCCGCCACGGACACTCTGACGTGAGAGTGGGGCGTTTCCCCAATTCTCTCACAATATGAGACGTATATTCAGCTTTTAGAATTATCAGCTTTTTTGAGCGGCGCAACCCATTTGTCAGACCAAGGGTAATCGAGAAGAATCAGCGGTACCCCCCGCTGCACCGCAGCAAAAAATGGCAGTGCGGGAGCCAGTCACTGCGCGCAGTATCGATGCCAAACTCGGAATCAGGACTGTTACGGCGCGCGGTGGTAAGGCCAATATAAAGAATGCTTGGGAATGGCTTGACCATTATAGTCCATATGTCATAGGCATATATCAAAATGTGGAACATGTCGTGAAAGACCCGATGTGAGAACTCGCCCCGATATTGGGAGGTTTGGTTGAGAGAAGGTCTGATCCGGCTCGCTGCCGCGCTGGTCGCAGGAATGGCCAGCCCCGCCATCGCGCAGGACGCATCCACTGCGGTCGCTTCCCCGCGCACTACCTGGAACCTCAACCCGGGCTGGCGCATGGCGACCGGCGAGCAGGCGGGCGCGGCACAGCAAGACTTTGACGATCGCGGATGGCGCGACGTGACGCTGCCGCACGCCTTCAACGAGAAGGAAGCGTTCGCGCGCGACATCAAGAAGCTGTCGACGGGCATCATCTGGTACCGCAAGCGCATCGTCTTGCCGGCCCGGCCCGAGGGCGGACGCGCATTTCTCGAGTTCGAAGGCGTGCGGCAGGCGGCTGAAATATGGGTCAACGGGCGATCGGTGGCCTTGTCCGAGAACGGCGTGAGCGCGTTCGGCGCGGACATCAGCGCGGTGCTGGAGCCCGGCGAGAACCTGATCGCGGTGCGCGTCGACAATGACTGGAAGTATAAGGAGCGCGCGAGCGGCAGCGGCTTCCAGTGGAACAATGACAATTTCAACGTCAATTACGGCGGCATCACGCGCAACGTGCGGCTGCACCTGACCGGGCCTGTCCATCAGACCCTGCCGCTCCAGCCCGGGTTGGGGACCAGCGGCCAATATGTCTGGGCCGACCGATTCGATCTCGCACGCCGCGCCGCGACCATCCATGCCCAGACCGAGATCCGCAACGACGGCGCCGCACCGCGCGAGATCGGCTATCGCGTCGAGATCCGCGACCGCGACGGCCGCGTCGTACGCCGGCTCGACGGCGGCAGCACGACGCTGGCGCCGGGCGAAACGCGGCTGCTCACCGCCGCGGGCACCACGCAGGGGCTCCATTTCTGGAGCTGGGGCTATGGCTATCTCTATACCGTCACCACGATCCTGACCGAGAAGGGCAAGGTGATCGACAGCGTCGATACCCGCACCGGCTTTCGCCAGACCGGATTCGCCGACGGCATGGTGACGCTCAACGGCCGCGTGATCCAGATGCACGGCTATGCCCAGCGCACCTCGAACGAATGGCCGGCGGTCGGGGTGTCGATCCCGCCCTGGCTCAGCGACTTCTCGAACGCGCTGATGGTCGAAAGCGGGGGCAACCTCGTGCGCTGGATGCACATCGCCCCTTCGAAGCAGGACGTCGCATCGGCCGACCGGGTCGGCCTGCTCCAGGCGATGCCCGCCGGCGACGCCGAGAGCGACGTGACCGGTCGCCGCTGGGAGCAGCGCAAGGAGGCGATGCAGGCGGCGATCGTCTACAACCGCAACAACCCGTCGATCCTGTTCTACGAGGGCGGCAACGAGAATATCAGCGAAGCGCACATGGCCGAGTTGAAGGCGATCCGCGACCGCTTCGATCCGCATGGCGGCCGCGCGATCGGATCGCGCGAGATGCTCGACAGCAAGACCGCCGAATATGGCGGCGAGATGCTCTACATCAACAAGAGTGCCGGCAAGCCGGTCTGGGCAATGGAATATTCGCGCGACGAGGGCGCGCGGCTCTATCAGGATGCGCTGACTCCGCCCTTCCACGCGGATTCGCCCGATTACAACCGCAACCAGGACAGCCACGCGATCGAGGACGTCCGGCGCTGGTGGGACTATTATCGGGTGCGGCCGGGCACCGGAAAGCGGGTGAGCGCAGGCGGGGTCAACATCGTCTTCTCGGATTCGAACACCCATTATCGCGGCGACAATAATTATCGCCGCTCGGGCGAAGTCGACGCGGTGCGGCTGCCGAAAGAGGGGTATTTCGCGCACAAGGTGATGTGGAGCGACTGGGTCGACAGCGTCACCCCGGCAACGCACATCATCGGGCATTGGAACTATGCGCCGGGCACGCGCAAGGACGTGACCGTGGTCTCGAACGGCGCGAGCGTCGAACTGTTCGTCAATGGCCGCTCGCTCGGCAAGGGCGCGCGGAGCAGCGGCTTCCTGTTCGCCTGGAAGCAAGTGGCCTGGGCGCCGGGGACGCTTCGGGCGGTGACGACGCATGCAGACGGGCGGACCTCCGAACATCGCCTCGAGACCGTCGGCGCCCCGGTCGCGCTGCGATTGACGCCCCATGTCTCGCCGCGCGGCTTCGTGACGGACGGCGCCGATATCGCGCTGGTCGATGTCGAGGTGGTCGACGCGAAGGGGCGGCGGGTGCCGACCGCCAATGACGAGGTGCAGTTCACGCTCGACGGGCCGGCCGAATGGCGCGGCGGCATCGCGCAAGGCGACTCGTCGGGCCGCCAGCGGTCGGACGTCGCCACCGGGCCCGCCGAGCCGGTCAAACCCGCCGGCGCCGATCAGACCACGCATTATGCCGGCACCGCGCGCGAAGAGGACAATTATATCCTCTCGCAAACCTTGCCGGTCGAAGCCGGCGTGAACCGCGTGCTGCTCCGCGCCGGGACGCAAAGCGGGACCGTGCGGGTCACCGCGCGCGCGGCGGGTCTCAAAGGCGCGACGCTGACCATTCCCACGGTTCGCGTGAAGCCGCCGGCCGGCGGGCTCTCGCCCGATTTCCCCGAAGATCACCAGCCCGGATTGCTCGCCCGCGGACCCACGCCGGCGGGTGCTTCGTTCAGGCCGAGCCGTTCGACCGCGGTTCCGGCGTCGATCGCCGCGGGCTCGAACCAGCGCGAAGCGGCGAACAGCACCGACGACAACGAGCTGTCGCGCTGGACCAGCGACGGCCGCCCCGAAACCGCGTGGATCGAATATCGCTTCGCCGCGCCCGCTACGCTCAGCGAGATCGACCTCAAGCTCGTCGGCTGGCGCTCGCGCAGCTCTCGGCTGCGGATCACGCTCGACGGCAAGCCGATCTGGGAGGGTGAAACCGAACGGCAGCTGGGGTACGCCAACCTCCGCTTCGCCCCTGTGACGGGCGCCGTGCTACGGATCACCCAGATCGGCCCGGTCGAGGACCGCGACGCCTTCGGCAAGGTTGTCGAGCTCGATACCTCGCGGAAAGCGGGCGATACCGGCGCAGACGCGGTCCCGCCGGGCTGGCGGCTCGGCATCGTCGAGGCCGATTTCCACGGCCCGGCGCGTTAGCCCGAGGCTTCGAGCGCGGCGCGCGCCGTCTCGACATCCTCGTCGTCGACCATCACGCGGACGGGGATGAGCAGCCAGCTGCCGTCGGCGATGCTCGTCCCCGCATCGAAGACGAAGCTCATGATCCCTTCGGTCTCGAGGCGGGTCTGGACGATATAGGCCTCCTGCCGATCGAAGCGCCCGAGTTCCACCAGCGCCATCACCCACCTCCCTCGATAAAGCGCGCAGCCGCCGCGCGCGCCGCGGCAGCTTCGGCGCAGAGCCAGTCGCGGAACAGCCCGATCTTGCGGCTCTGTCGGCGCGCGACGGGGTAAGCGAGCCAGAAGGAGCGGCCCGCAGGCACTACCCGATCGTGCGCCGGCACCAGCCGGCCGGCATCGATCTCGCCGCCGAACAGGATCGGCGAGGCGATGACGACGCCATGCCCGGCGAGTGCCGCCGCGACGTCGAGATATTCGGTGGCGAGGCTGGTGCCGAAGCGCGTGGGCGGCGGGCCCTCTTGCTGGCCGAGCGCGCGGTACCAGAGCGCCCACCAGTCCGGCCGGCCGAGCAGAGGCACTGCGAGCGGCGTCCGCGGATCCTCGATCCCCGCAGTCGCCGACTTCAACTCGGGCACGCACAGAGGCATGAAGACGCTGGGGAACAATTCGATCGTGCGCAGCCCCGGCCAGCCGCCATCGCCGTTGCGGATCGCGAGGTCGAAGCGCCCCTCGGTGAGATCCTCGGCGGCATCCGAGACATCGAGCTGAACCTGGATGTCGGGATGCAGCGCCCGAAAGCGACCGAGCCGCGGCGCCAGCCAGCTCGTCCCGAAGGTCGGCAAGGCCGTCAGCGACAGCCGGTTCGCGTCGATCTCGACCGCGCGCGCAAAGCTGGCGCGAAGTCCCGCGAATGCCTTTTCCGCCTCGGCGGCGATCAGCGCGCCCGCCTCGCTCAATTCGACGCGGTGCGGGTGGCGCCGGAACAAGGTGACGCCCAATTGCGCCTCGAGCTGGCGGACATGGTAGCTGACCGACGCCGAGGAGGTGCCGAGCTCGGTGCCCGCCCGGGTGAAGCTGCCGTGCCGCGCCGCGGCCTCGAAGGCGCGAATGGCGGCGAGCGACGGAAGCGGCCGGTCGAGCATAAATATGACTTAGCCTCCTGCCCCAAGCTTCGCATAGCCAAAACCATCCGCACGCGATTTTCTGCAGCTACCAACGTGGCGAGGTGGCGGATGAAAATGCTGGTTACGCGGCGGCGGCTGATCGCCGGGATGACGACGGGCGCGCTCCTGCCGGCGCCCGCTCTCGCGCGGTCGCCGGCAAGCGATCCCGCCGCCCGCGCGCGCGACTGGGACTGGCTGGTCGGCAATTGGGACGTCTGGCACCGCCGCCTCAAGGAGCGGCTGGCGAACAATCACGACTGGCAGGAATTCGGCGGCAAGAGCGCGTTGTGGCTTGCGCTCGATGGGCTCGCCACGATCGACGACAATGGGGTCGACATCCCGAGCGGCACCTATCGCGGGCTCACCGTCCGCGCGTGGGACCCGAAAAGCGACCGCTGGGCGATCTGGTGGGTCGACGGCCGCAACCCGACCCGGATCGATCCGCCGGTGCGCGGCGGCTTTGCCGGCGATGCCGGGGTCTTTGCCGGGCCCGATATCTTCAAGGGCACGCCGGTCACCGTGCGCTTCCGCTGGCTCGACGTTCGCAGCGCGCGGCCCCATTGGGAACAGGCGATGTCGATCGACGGCGGCAAGACCTGGGAGATCAACTGGGAGAATTTCTTCACCCGCACCGCCCCGGTGGCGACACCGCTTCCGTTCGTCGCGGACCACCCGCGCGACTTCGATTTCCTCCATGGCAGCTGGTCGGTCCGGCATCGCCGGCTTCGGCAGCGGCTCGCCGGCAGCAGCGAGTGGGAGCGTTTCACCGGAACCTTCGTCAACCGTCCGGTGCTCGGCGGCCATGGCAATATCGGCGACAATCGCTTCGAGCGCAGCGGCGGGCCGCATAAAGGGATCGGGCTGCGCACCTTCGATCCGGCGCGCGGCGAATGGCTGAGCTGGTGGCTCGACGGCCGCGACCCGACCGGTTTCGCGGCCCCGGTGCGCGGCCGCTTCACCGGTGGCATCGGCACGTTCGAAGGCGACGATCTGCTCGGCACCCGGCCGGTCAGGACGCGTACGCGCTGGTCGGCGATCACCCCGCGCAGCGCGCGCTGGGAGCAGGCGATGTCGGGCGATGGCGGCGCCAGTTGGGAGACCAACTGGATCAGCGACTTCGTCCGCCGGTCATGATCGGTCCTCGCGCGTTCGGATGGCTGATGGCGCTGGGCCTGAGCGGCGCGTCGCCGCGACTCGAAATCGTCGGTGCAGCCGAGCCGTTCGCGCCGGGGATCGCGTCGACCCGCCACGCCGAAATCCGGCTGACGCTCAGCCCCGACGGCGACACCGCCTTGTGGTTCAGCCGCGATCGGCCGGGCGGCCCCGGCGGCTATGATATCTGGATCTCACGTCGCTCGGCCGCCGGATGGGGCCTCGCCAGGCCGGTTTCGTTCAACAGCCCCGGCCGCGACTTCGATCCCGCCTTTTCGGCCGACGGGCGGTTCGTCTATTTCTGCTCGGATCGCGCGGGCGGATCGGGCGGCGACGACCTGTATCGCGTAAAGGTCACCGCAGGCGGCTTCGGCCCGGCCGCCAATCTCGGGCCCGCAATCAACAGCGCCGGCAGCGAGTTCGCGCCGATGCTGTCGCCCGACGGACGGACATTGCTCTTCTCGAGCGACCGGAGCGGCCGCGCGGGCGGGCATGACCTGTACACCGCCCGCCGCAACCAGGGCGGTTTCGCCGCGGCCAGGCGGTTGCCCGGCGCCGTCAACACCGCAGCGAACGAGTTCGACGCCACGTTCCTGCGCGATGGCGCGACGATCCTGTTTGCCCGCGCGATGGACTTCCGCAAAGATCGGGTCGAACTGTTCCATGCCGCGCCGGGCGTCCACGGCTATGACATCGGGGTCCGGCTGCCGGCATCGGTCAACAACGGCGAGGACAATTATGGCGCGATGCTCGATTGGTCGGACCGCGACCGGCTGACCTTTTCCGGGCGACGCGGGAAAGAGGGCGGGATGGATCTCTATCGCATTCGCTATCGGATCATGTCTGCAGCGGGGGAATGACATGGGAAGCGTGGTGACCGGCTTGCTGTGGTTCGGCGCGATCGGCTGCGGGCTGATTGCGGGGCTCTATTTCGCTTTCTCGACCTTCATCCTGCAGGCATTCGACCGGTTGGGCCCGGGTCCGGCGGCGCAGGCGATGAATGCGATCAACGTCCAGATCGTGCAATCCTGGTTCATGCCCTTGTTTCTCGGCACGACTCTCGCCGGCCTCGCCCTCGCAGTGATCGGCGTGCTCACATGGGGCGAGACCGGCGCGACGGCGATGCTCGCCGGCG
>NZ_JAVAMA010000007.1 GCF_030730875.1 Sphingomonas sp. DG1-23 | reverse complement strand
GCGTTGCCATTCCCGTTGCCGCCGGCGTTGCTGTTGCCGCTGCCCGAATTGTCGTTGCCGGTCCCGCCGGCATTGCCGTTTCCGTTGCCGCCGGCATTACTGTTGCCGCTGCCCGAATTGTCGTTGCCGGTCCCGCCCGCGTTGCCGTTCCCGTTGCCGCCGGCGTTGCTGTTGCCGCTGCCCGAATTGTCGTTGCCGGTCCCGCTGGCATTGCCGTTTCCGTTGCCGCCGGCATTACTGTTGCCGCCGCCCGAATTGCCGTTCCCGTTCCCGCCCGCGTTGCCGTTCCCGTTGCCGCCGGCGTTGCTGTTGCCGCTGCCCGAATTGTCGTTGCCGGTCCCGCCGGCATTGCCATTGCCGTTGCCACCGGCGTTGCTGTTGCCGCTGCCCGAATTGTCGTTGCCGGTCCCGCCGGCATTGCCGTTCCCGTTGCCACCGGCGTTGCTGTTGCCGCCGCCTGAATTGTCATTGCCGGTCCCGCCGGCATTGCCGTTCCCGTTGCCGCCAGCGTTGCTGTTGCCGCTGCCCGAATTGTCGTTGCCGGTCCCGCCGGCATTGCCGTTCCCGTTGCCGCCGGCATTGTTGTTGCCGCCGCCGGCATTGCCGTTGCCACCGGCGTTGCTGTTGCCGCCGCCGGCATTGCCCTTGCCGCTGCCCGAATTGTCGTTGCCGGTCCCGCCGGCATTGCTGTTGCCACTGCCGGAATTGTCGTTGCCGTTCCCGGCCGCGTTGCCGGCGCCCGAACCATTGCCCTTATCGCCGGCTTCGCCGCCGCGAACCTCGGCAGCGGGCATACGGACCGCAGCGGCCTCGACGGCCGCCAGCTGCACGCCGGTCGAGCCGCCCACCAGACCATCGGTGACCTTGCCGAGATCGGCCGCGCTGGCCGAGATCGGAGTGTCGATCATCTGCACCTCAGCCACCTCGGACGGTCGGACAAGGTCCACAGGTGCCGGCGCGGTCGTGCCATCGTCCGCAGCTCCGGTCTGGCCCGGCGCGGGCGCCGCCGGCGTTTCCGGCGTCGGGGCAGGCGCGTCGGGGGCGCCGCGTTGCGGGGAATCGATTGTCCGGGTGTCCTGCCCCTGGACGGTGAGACGATACCGATCGCCCGCGGAGACTATCGCGACCACCCCCGGCCGGATCAATTCGCGAGCGCCGCCGTCGCTGGTCGAGGTTTCGACCGCGCCTTCGACCACCTGCAGCGAGGTGCCCTGCTCGGTCACTGTGATCGAGAAGGTCGTGCCCTTCACCACCGCGGCAAGATAGGGCGTGCGGACACCGAAATGTGGGTTCGGCTTCTTCTCGATCTGGAAGAGCGCGTTGCCCCATTCCTGCAACACGTCGAACATGCCGCGCTTCTCCGCGACCGCGGCCGGAATGCGAACACGGCTATTCGCATTGACCGTCATGAAATCCTTGCCGCGTACCACGACGGCGCGCCCGCCCGGCCCGGTGGACAAGGTCGCTCCCTCAGCGATTACCGTGCCGCGGCGCGCCTGGCGATTGCCGCTGCTGTCCTGGACAGTGACGTTTCCGGCAGCCTCGCTGACGGTCCAGCCAGCGCTCTGCGCCATCGCGGCGGGACTGACGGAGATCAGCAACGCGCACACGGCAAATTTGGCAAAGCGGTTCATGGTCGGGGCCCTTTTCTACAGGCTCGCCTATATTCGGAAGACGTTTAAGCCCGGGTTGCCGCTGCTGGTTAACACCTTGATCTCTTGAGAAATTCGTAACGGGTCCTCCGCTATGCGGGTCGTGAAGGACCCTCGATTGTATATGGCACGCGCGGCTCTGCCCGCACTTCCCCTATTCGTTACGCTACCGTTCGGAGCCGCGGCTTACGGGCAGGATGCGCTCGATCGCGTGCAGCCGCCGGTGGCGAGGGAAGACCGCGCGCCCGAGGAAAATGCGCGCCCCCGCCCCGGCGTGCGGGTCGATGTCGAGGCCCCCGCGACCGTCACGGAGTCGACTCGCGCCATTCTTGTCGGCGCGATCGTGCTGCGCGGCTTGCAGAACCTCGCGCCCGGCGATTTCGCCGATATTCTCGCCACGCGCGTCGGCCGGAGCCTGTCCCCCGTCGAACTCGCCGCGCTCGCCAACGCGATCGCCGAGCGCGCGCGATCGCGCGGGCTGGTTTTCGCCTCGGCCTGGATCGGCGCACAGCAGCTTCAGAACGGCGTGCTGACCATCGACGTCGAGGAAGGACGCGTCGATGAGATCCGCTTCGACGGCGACGAGCAGCCCGCGGTACGCGCCGCGCTCGCGCCGCTGACGAACGGCGCGCCGGTGCGGATCGGCGAGCTCGAACGCCGTCTGCTCATCGCCGGCGACATCGACGGCGTGCGCATCCACAGCAGCCGTTTCCTGCGCGAGCAGGGCAAGGGCATTCTCCTCGTCAAGGTGACGCGCAACCGCGTCGCCGGCCGGGCGACGCTCACCAATGAAGGCACAAGGCCGCTCGGGCCGGAGCAGTTGTCGCTGCAGGTCGACTTCAACGCCCTGTTCGCGTCGGACGACTCCATGTCGCTCACCTGGTCGGGCACTGCGTTCGAACCGGGCGAACTGCGATTCGCCCGGGTGCGCTACGAGAAGCGGATCAGCCGGGACGGCACCGAGCTGGCAGTGAGCGCCAGCGGTTCGGTCGCCGATCCGGGCGCCTATCTCAATCCGCTCGGGATCCGCAGCCGCAGCTGGTATGTCGGCGCCACCTTGCTGCAGCCGCTCTGGCGCCGCCGCAACGCGAGCCTGTGGTTCGAGGGCGAACTCGGCATCCGCAACCTGCTTCAGTGGCGCAACGGCCGGCAGGTGCGCGACGATCGCGTGGTGGCTGCGCGCGGCACGCTCTACGGCTACACCGATCTCGCGGGCGGGCGGCTGCGGGTCAGCACGACATTGTCGCAAGGGCTCGACGTCCTCGGCGCGACGCAGGCGGGCGATCCCCTCGCCTCCCGCCGCGACGCCGATGGCAGCTTCACCAGCCTCAGCGCATGGACCGACTGGTCGACCGATCTCGGCGGCGATCTGAGCATCCGGCTCGCGATGCTGAGCCAATTGTCGTCGCAACCCCTGCTGGTCGCCGAGGAGGTCGGGCTCGGCGGCACCGGCTTCCTGCGCGGCTATGACTGGTTCGAGCGCAGCGGCGATCAAGGCGTGATGGGAATGGCCGAGTTCCGCTATCTCTGGCAAAATCCGTTCGGCGCCGCGCGGCGCGCGCAGCTCTACGTCTTCGTGGACGGCGGCAAGGTCACCAATCACGACGGTGGCTTCGGCGGCGGCGCACTGGCGTCCGCAGGCGGCGGCGTTCGTGCCGATCTGACTCGAACGTTCGGTGCAAATCTCGAACTCGCGGTGCCGCTGAGCGGCCCGCGCTACGACACCAACGACGAGAGCCCGAAGGTAAACTTCAAGATTCTCAAATCGTTTTGATGATTGCTTCGCCGACAACATGGTCGCAGACGTCGAGGCAGGCGCCCGTTTGACGGCAGCATGCGCGACCACGCTCGATGCCATGCCATCCGGCGATGCGGCTGCGATAAATCATGATCTACCTCCGCCACAGCCGACCACGCACGACGAAATAGCGGCCGTCTAGCGCCACCGGACGGCTCACCCCAGCTCGACCCACACCGGCGCGTGGTCGCTGGTCTTCTCCCAGCCGCGGACATGCGCGTCGACCTCTGCCGCCTCGAGCTTCTTCGCGGCAGGCGCGTTGAGCAGCAGGTGATCGATCCGCAGTCCGGCATTGCGGCCATACGCGTTCCGGAAATAGTCCCAGAAGGTGTAGATCGTCTCGTCGGGATGCATGGTGCGCAGCGCATCGGTCCAGCCCTGATCGAGCATCCTGAAATACGCCGCCTTCACCTCGGGCGCGAACAGGGCGTCGTCGCGCCAGCGCTCGGGCTTGTAGACGTCGCGATCGGTGGGCATCACGTTATAGTCGCCCGCGATCACCACCGGCACATCCATGCCGATCAGTGTCGCGGCGTGCGCGATCAGCCGATCGAACCAGCGCAACTTATAGTCGAATTTCGGTCCCGGCCGCGGATTGCCGTTGGGCAAATAGAGCCCGCCAACCAGTACGCCGTTCACCGCCGCCTCGATATAGCGGCTGTGGCTGTCGTCGGGATCGCCGGGGAGCCCGCGCCGGGTCTCGACCGGATCGCAACCCTTGGCGAGGATCGCCACGCCGTTCCAGCTCTTCTGGCCATGCCAGATCGCGCCATAGCCGGCGTCGCGAATCGCCTTTCCGGGAAATTTCTCGTCCGGCGCCTTGAGTTCCTGCAGGCATACCACGTCGGGGGCGCTCTCGGCGAGCCAGCGCAGCAGCACCGGCAGTCGGCCATTGACGCCATTCACATTATAGGTCGCTATCCGCACATGCGCTTCCTCCTCGCCCGACAAGGCATTCGGAGCGCAAAGGGTTCCCATCCTCCGGTTGACCCGCCGGGCAGCCGCGCCTAGGGGGCGGCAGCGTGGGTCCGTAGCTCAGTCGGTAGAGCAAGCGACTTTTAATCGAGAGGTCATGGGTTCGAATCCCATCGGACCCACCAACCTCTCATCTCTCCGCATATCGCCCCGTCTCAACGGGTTGCCAGAGCCGCGGAAGCTCCTCCAAGCCCTCGAATCAAGGCGTCTCAGCCGGCCACCCGCCATCTCAAATCGCGTGGGGACGCTGCCGGGGGCACCGAAAATTCAGATGGGGGCATCGATGCCGCTGACGGACATTCAGTGCAAAAAAGCCGCGCCGGGAGAGAAGGATTACAAGCTCTCCGACTCGGGCGGCCTCTACCTTTTCGTGACCACCAAGGGCGCCAAGTCGTGGCGGCTCAAGTACCGCTTTGCCGGCAGGGAAAAGCGGCTGGTGATGGGGCTCTATCCCGACGTCACGCTCAAGGACGCCCGCGACAGGCGCGACGACGCGAAGAAGTTGCTCCGAGAGCACAAGGATCCGCTGATCGAGGAGCGGAAGCGGAAAGCGGCTGCACATTCAGCTGCCGGCGCGACGTTCAAGGTCGTGGCTGAGCGATGGTACGCCGCCCAGCTCGGCCGCTGGGCAAGAGTGAACGCCACCAAGATCGCGCAGGCCCTGAAGCGCGACGTCTACCCTGAGATCGGGGCTCTTCCGCTTGTCGACATCGATGGCCCGACCGTCCTGGCATTGCTCCGCAAGATCGAGAAGCGTGGCGCGATCGACAGCGCCAAGCGCATCCGACAGCATATCTCGGCCGTCTTCGGCTACGGCATGGCGGAAGGCCTGTGCTTCGCCGACCCTGCAGGCCAGCATCTGCTCAAGGCGATGCTGCCGACACCCGTTGGCGGCAGCCAGCCCGGGCTCGGCAGCATCGAGGAGATCCGCGAGTTGCACGCGACAGTCGATGCCTCGACTGGATGCGACCTCACCAAGCTTGCTTCGCGGCTGCTCGGGCTCACCTTCGTCAGGCCCGGCCTGATCCCTACTGCGCGCTGGGAAGAGTTCGAGGGGATAGACTGGAACGATCCGAGCGGTGCCGGCGACGCAGAGGAGCCCGCCTGGCGCATCCGTGCCGAGCGCATGAAGCTTGAGCAGGACAACAAGGCGGACGACGCATTCGAGCACATCGTGCCGCTAGTGCCGCAGGCAGTCGACGTTCTCCGCGCCGTGCGCCGGCTATCAGGCCGCTTCCCCTACCTGTTCCACAGCGTCCGCTCGACCCACAAGCCAATGAGCGCGAACACCCTCGGCTATCGCTACAACGAATGCGGCTATCGCGACCGCCACGTGCCGCACGGATGGCGGACCAGCTTCTCGACGATCATGAACGAGCGCGCGACACTGCTCGATCGCGAGGGCGACCGCGCAGTCATCGACGCGATGCTTTCCCACAAGCCACGCGGCATCTCGGCCGCAGAGATGGCGTACAACCGCGCCCGGCATATGCCGCGACGCTGGGAGCTGGCGCGCTGGTGGGCGGACGAGACGATGAAAGGGTTGGTGCCGGCGAATGAGTTGGTCGCTTGGGACGATCGAGCCTGTTAGTCGGCGCGCCCCACGTCTTGGCGCAGCACGCTCGATCGATTGGTTATTTACCTTCGCAGCTGCGTGGCACTTCGTGGATTGATGTTTTTTGGCGATCAAAAAAATAATTTTCGAGGTCATCGTACTAAACGTTCCCTCCTAACTTGTTGAATACAGGGACCGCCCTTCATCGGGACTTGGGTTGAGGCCGCCTTTTGCGACAAATTGCGACGAAATGTTTTTTTGGAGCGGTGAACCGTTCAGCTTTTTGACAGTTAATGCATGGCAAACCAAGTGAGTGAACAGGGCCGCTGGTAACGGCCAAGTCCACGGAAGCTAATTTGCCTAGCAACCCCTAGTGTAGGAACTATGCCATGAAGAAGATCGCACTCGCTCTCGCCACCGTTGCCTTCGCCGCCGTGGCCACTCCCGCAATCGCGGGGGATCTCGTCAAGGTCCCCGCGCACAGCACGCTTGCCTATCGCATCTCCGCAGCGGGGGATTTCTTCGTCCACGCGGAAGGCTTCAAGAGCGACGCCGATGTGGACTATCGCCTGATCAGCCCCGTCGGTCGGACGCTCCACGAGGACACCGACTCCACCGCGTGGACGGAAGCCTTCATCGACGCCGACTCCTCGGGCACGTTCACGCTCTATATCCAGAACGTGTCCGACGAGGATACCGTGGTGGAGGTGTCGTCGCGGTCCGTGCGTTAAAACGGAGTCATTCAGCAACCATTATGGATCAGCCATTTAGGCGGGGAAGCTCGGCTTCCCCGCCTATCGGCGTCGACCGGGGTCCGGCATCGGATGTCCAAGCGAAAGCTAAAGGATGCACGGGCAGGCCCTACACCCTGATTACCAGCCCCGGTCATTGCCCTTTTCTCAGGGCCGATCTGCAACGAGTACCGGACCCGGTGTTGCCACCGAAGCGGTGGGCTCTGCAGCAGGAACTGCCGGAGCTGCGACAGGCACGAATACAGGCGCCGGCGTTCCGTTTCTCACGACACGAAAGCCAAATGGGTAGTCTACTCCACCAAGGTTCACATTCATCCGAACCACCGGCACCGCCTTCTTGTTGAATTTCACTTTCGCGAGCACCAGGCGGCCAGCATAGCTGTCGCCAGGATCGATGGTGGTGAGCTGGACGGTCTGCTCGCCCAGCATCGCCAAGGTCTGATCGAGTTGATTCCGTATCGTCACGAGACCGTAGGCCGTGCCTGCAGTAATGGCGGCGGCCTGCACCTGGCCTGCCGAGCTCGGCGTGTCGATCACGGTGCGATAGGTCCCGTAGCGACCGTAGGTCGTCGCGGTATAGGTGTCGCGCTGGTTTGCTGCCGCAACGGCCGAGAGACCCCCGGCAAGGCCTACGAGGATGCCTTTCCACATCGCCCTGTTCTTCGCCTTCTTCTCGAGGTCATGCCGCGAGTAGATCTGCACCGGCGCGCCATCGACGGTGATGGTCACGTTGGAGATGTCGAAGTTCGTCGCCCCAGCTCCTGCGTTGAAAACTGCGATACCGAAGGCCATGCCACCATGGTCGAATGGCAAGGGCTGAATCTGCACAGAGCCGGTTGGCGTGTCCAAGGTGACCATCGCGTCACCGCGGTTGTAGCGAACCTGCTCCGGCCCGACCTGAACCGGCTGCACGACGAGCTTGTCACCAGCAAAAGCAGTAGTAGGCACCGCGCAAAGCAAAGCGGCGACCAAAGTAGCCCTCAGCATGTCATGCTCCCCCAGAGCGACTCGCATTTCCCCCGCGAGCCAAATAATTTCGCGCTCAATTTTAATTTGAGTCAAGCGTTCGAAAAAAGAGCAAGCATCGCTTTTAAAATAACTCTGCAATTTGCGGCTTTAGGGCGAATGCTGCGTCGCGGACATTACGTCCGTTTCTCCGCAGTTTGGCCTGCGTTCGATTTGGCGTTCAAACGCCTCACACCCTCCCCAAACCCTTATCTTGCAGAATCAAAGGCACGATGCCATGCATCACCAAGGGGATGGGAATATATGAAAAAGGGCTATCTGACTCGCATCATTCTGCTTGTGCTCGCGGCTTCGCTTCTTCTGCTTTTATCGAAGTACGTGTTCCCTACCGGGTTAATGCATGTAGGCACGCACGAGGTTGGCTTCGCCCTGATCGTCTCGCTCGTCGTGTGGTCGCTTTTTGAAGCGCAACTCAGTCAGGAGGCGGAAGCCACTTGGGACGCACGTATCGAGCGAGTCACAAAAAACGTGTTCCAGGCAGTCCTTCGACGTGACCTCCCTAAGGAATTGTTGGACGAAGCTAATAACTTAGTTCTGAATAGCTCCCTGATGCGGCAAGGTTTTACCGTTACCTATACGCTTATGGACGACAAATTCTGTCCCGCCGGGGGTGATGAGCTGGATTGCGTTCTTGTGGAAGCCATTATGGAATTCACGATGCGGAATGTCAGCACCGATACAATATGCTGGCCGGTTGCGCTGGCCCTTCCCAATCCGGTGCATCCGAAGCTCAAGGACCGTGTCAAAGTCACAAGCATCGATGTTCGCAAGGGCGGCGAATCCGTCGTTCTGGATCTAGTTAACGCGGAGGCGAACTTCCGCGTCGCCATGCGCGCCAACGAAAACACGGCGGTGCGTTACGCTGCAGGTGAGGTGTCACTAAACCGCGGCGAATCTTGCACCTTTTCGGCCACTTACGTGATGGCGAAGGAGGTCGAGGATTCCGAACTGCTTCAGACCCTCTATCCGGCAGACGGGGTCCGCATCACCGTGTTCGATCGCGCTGGAGACGCGCGCCGTGTCACATTTGCCCGTTCAGTCCATCGTCAGATGCTTGAGCATATTCCGTCGGATTTGAGGCACCCAACGGCGAAAATCTTTAAGATTCCTGGGTATCTTTTGCCACACCAAGGAGTTCTTATATGGTGGAAAAAGAAGCCCCATACGGAGAATGGGGCGGAAAATACGGAATTGACAACCTTACCCCTGGTGATAGCCAAGGCGAGTAGCGAGGAGTGATCAACATGATCAAAGGTGATGGCGGCACTCAGGTTTGAGTGGGAAGGAGGCGGCGAGAGCCGCCTCGTTCGTTATGTAGCATTGCTTTGTGCGACGGTGATCACCGCTAGGGAAGTTAGCGGGGCCTGGGCAATCCAGAATGAATGCAGTGGAATACACCGGTCCATGGCGGTGCATAAAGCGCCACCAACTCGACTCCGTGCTTCAGAGCGATCTTCCTTCCGAAGATCATAGCTCACTGCGTACCAAGCCATCGTTTGCTCCTCGCAAACTGCTCCCGAAACAGTCTAATCAATTGATCGGGACAACGGGAGTCCTCTCACGCCGCCCCCTCCCAACACATCGGCGACCTTAGCCACCGCTGCAGGTCGCTCTCGTACCAAGCTATCGCGTTTGCGCTAATCCGCTGGCTTTTCGGGAACTCCCCTCGCGCCATCTTTCGATAGATCGTCGCGCGCGACAGGCCGGTGCGCTTCACCACCAGCGGAAGCCGAACGAAGCTTTCGGTCTCGGTCACCGGCATTCTCCCATCCGATAGCGGCGCCAGTATCGATCCCAGCGAGTCGCTGCGCCGGCAGCGATCGTCGCGCAGGAGAGATCGCGTCCGTCAGGCAACGAGCATCGAGCAACGACGCGCTGATAGCTCGGCTCAAGCGGCGTGCAGCGGAGGCGGCGGTGCAGGGCGAGACCGGACACGACACGCTGACTGGCACGGGCGCGGACATCGTTGCAAACGTAGCCGGCGCTTTTCTGGCGGCACGGCTCGGCGCTCTCAAAGTCCGGCGCCTGGACGCCTGCGATGCGGACCTTCGGACCCTCGGCGCACCAGATCGGACCGTCGCCGTCGTGGACCCGGGTGACAGTGCAGGTGAAGGGTTGGCTTGGGGCAAGCGAAAGCGCCGCCATCAGAGCGAGCATTGCAGACATCCTATTTGTTCGTCAGGTATCGCCTCACGGGCCAGGAGGGCGCGACGGGGGAAATCATGCTGTCCAGAGAGGACACGATAGCTGCCTCGATCTTGGGATCGACGCTTGCGGTATGCGGCACGTGCATATGGCTGGTCACCCGCGGCATCCAGGATCCGGGCGACCTGCTTGGATTCTTCGGGGGCGCGCTCGGCACTGGCCTCGCGGTGGGAGGAACCATATTTCTCGACCGGCGATCGAGGAGAAATGATCGGCTTTTGCTTGCCGACGCGATCTATTCCGTGGGCTCGACCGCCCGCTTCGCGGCCAACGCGCCAGTCGAGCATCTCGATGCCGGAATCCTGACGTTGAAGCAGGCGATACACACATTCGACACGATCCGAGGCACCACCCCCGTTCGTGACGCGCAAGCACAACGCTTGCTTAGTCTCATGACCTATTGGCTTCCGAACCTCACCGAGAAACTCGACGCATCGCTGCATGCCGTACAAGCCGATGCCGGTCAGGCTCCCGAGGAAGCGAAAAAACTTCGACCGACGCTCGAGAAAATCTTCTCCCTTACGGAAACGCCACTCAAGTACCGCAACCTTTGGCCGACCACGGATGGCAAGGTGCTGGGCGACTTCGAGAAGACTGACACACCGTGATGTCAAATGGTCGACGTCCGCTCGCCAATCAAGTTCGAAATTATCCGATCTCACCTTTACCATCAAAGGCGACCACATCATGATATCAGGAGGTATTTGGCGGGGGAGGCATAGTTGGCCGTAGCCGGCGGATCGCAGGACGTTCTGAAGGTGACCATCGGTTTCACCGACAGCCCCGATGTCGGGGAAGTTGGATCGATGCTTCAGCTCGTCGCGGAAGCTTACGCTGAAAGCCTCAGTGCCAAGGGCATCACCGATGTCCGCCTGGGTATCGAGAACCTCCAGATCGGCAGCCTGATCGCGTACCTGACCGAAATCATCCAGTCGCCCGAAGCGCTGCTCCCGGCGGATGGCGGGCTTCGCCTCCGGGCGTTCGTCACCGAGATGGTGGCGACCATCAATATCCTGAAGGACGCGTCGAACCTCCATATCCCGTCGGCCCAGAGCGTTGCCCCCGCGATGGGCCGCCTTCTCACAGCGTACTCGGTAGCCATCGCTGCAGGGCGCGCGCTGATGATGCGGACCGAGGTTCCCGGCTTCAACGAGGATGTCGCCGAACTCGACCCATTCTCTACAGGTCAGATCCTCCCCGCGCTGATGCGAATGAACCAGAAAATGCTCGAGGAGAACACCCCCGACGACATCCCCGATACCAAGGAGATTGACGCCGCGGCGGATGATTGGCTCAATCCGAAGCGACGCATCGTATCCTACATGCGGCTGGAAAGCCTCATTCGGAACAGGGCAAAAAATCTCGCCATTCGCTCCGGCGAGACCAGCGATGTCGGCTTCTTCCTCATCCAGCCGGTCCGGGGCACCCCTGACAGCATCCACTGGAAGGCGGTGAGCGACACCGGGTATCTCAACCGCTTCGTTCGTCAGGCCGCGGCCGAGTACGCGCAGACGCACGACATCGCTCCGCCGTCCTGACCGAGGCACTGCATCGGGCCTCAGGTCGTATCGCCGGATCATGCCGCCTCTCGCGGCGTGAACGGAACCACGGTCCGCTCGCCGCCGTCAGGCCCTCCAGCCTCAAGATCGCACCAATACCCGCAGAAGCGCGACTCATGCGTCTCAGGAAACAACGTCACCGGAAAGGCGGAATTGCCCTGCACGACGACGGGCGGGTTGAGGTGGCAGGTGCCGACCCGCTGCGATGCCGATGGATCTCGGAGCGCGTTCGCCAACTTCGGCGCGGCACGCTTCCACCAGACGCAGGTGGCGCAGGTGTGAGCTGGGTCAGGCATTGGCCGACGCCTCCCGAAGCTGGGCTTCCCGCTCCGCGACATAATGTTCGAGGAACTCGCCGGCATGTTCGAAGAGGCGGCCGTCTCCCCAGGATGAAGCCGGCTCAATTCGACCGTCCGGCGTTCGAACGTAGATGCCGCGCTCTGGGTCGTCGCCCCCGTCGTTGACACCGCAAGGTGTGACCGGCCGCATCTCGCCGTCGACGCACTGCGCCCACGCGATAATTGGCGAGAAGCCGACGCCCGGGCCCTCATCCCCTTCTCCGAACCAGATCCGGCATAGCTGCCAGCCGGGTTCGGCAGGCACGAGCTGAACTGGCAGGCGCTCGAAGCCCTCCCGCGCCGGTCCAAATTCTTCGAGCCTGGTGCCGTCGTGGAGCCTTAGGTCCATTGCCTCGCCACCGTGCTTTCCCGGGCGAATGGTGGCGCGGGCGATTGCGCTGAATGGCACCCATCCGCGCGAGAAGTCGTAGACACCCATCATGGGTCGATCTCCTACAGCGACAGCGCGGCGCTGAACTCGCCGCAGGCTTGGTTCTGGTGGACAGTTGGGAAGGCGGAGAAGGCATCGACGCCGTGCTCGCTCCACGTCACGCTTTGCAGGCGTGGCGGGTAGCGGCGGCATGTGCCCTCGCCCGGTTCCCGACGCGGGTGCCTCGGGTCAGCCGAGGCGTCGGTGACGCCCCGGCTGAGGAAGTGAATGCAGGTCGAGCAGGTCATCAGGTGCGCCGACTGCGAGCATTGCATGGGTAAACGCGCGCCACTTCTCGCGCGATGATGAAAGTGTCGCTTGGGTTCACCTGAGAGAGCCGACGGGCTTCGGCTTCCGCTGCCTCGAAAGTAGAGTGTTCACGCCGGGGCCGGGCGGGGCCGGCCTTACTGATCCGAAATGGCCCTTGGGCGGATTCTGTTCTGATCATGCTGCTTTCCTGAGTTCGATGTTGGTAGTGCTGGCAGTCGCGCAGATCCGGCGCTCTCGTTCGAGGTGTTGTTCGGGAGTGAGAAAGCGCAGGTAATTCTTGGCGCCCCCTTTCGACATGCCGAGAGCGCAATCGACATCGACCAGCCGATCGCCAGCGACCAGCATTTCGATTGCGATCCTGCGGCGCTCGAGGAGGACGACAGTTTCCTCCCGCGTGTGACCCGGCAGGCAGTCGCTAGGCCAACTCTTCGCGTAGCTATCGGCGCAGCCGTACGGGTGGAACCGATCCTTCCCGCATCCGCATTTTGGATGCGTCCCGTTGAGCTTCATGATCGCCAAGAATGGAGCGGTCTCACGCCGAACGGTGTCGAGTCTGAGCCCGGTCAGAGCGCACAAGTCGCGCAGACTTCCCACGGTTGGAAGAAGCTCGACAATCATTGCGAGCAGCTCCGGCGTGCATCGCTTATTGCTTGCTGCTGCAGCCTGACGTGTCATTTCACGACCCTCAGCACCGGACCTGTGATGGTCTCGAGCTCGGCATCATCATCGGCGAGCATCAGACTCTGCATTTCAGCAGCCCCGATCGATGGGAGCGGGGTGATGCCCTTGGGCGGCCCCGCCTTGCCCTGCGTCATGACGCTACCGACCTTCACTTTGAGCATCCGTCGCGCGATCGCGGGGCCAAGGCCAAGGAACTCGCCCCGGACGAGGCTGCGCACTTGCTCGGCATCCGACCCACGAAGACCGAGCAGTTCCGCTGCCCGTTGAATGTCGATGTCAAGGAAGGTGCGACCTAGCAGGTAATTGCTGGCCTCCGCCGCCACGTTCTTATGCAGCTTCGATAGACGTTGAGTCGCGATGATACCGGCGAGGCCGCGCTTGCGACCACGGCACATCAGGTTCGCCATCGCCTGCTGGCTCTGCTTGCGCGTTTCCCGATCCTCGCCGTTGTCTCCGGCGGGAGCGAACAGATGCGCCTCGTCGACAGCGACAATTGCTGGATGCCAATGCTGGGGACCTTCCTCGAACAGCGCGTTGAGGAAGGCGGTCAGCGCCTGCATCTGCGGTTCGATCTCCATTCCTTCGAGCGTCAACACTACGGAGCCGCGATGCTGGCGGACCTTGCCAGCGATCGTCGCTAGTCGCGCAGTCGTCAGAGTGTTGGCGTCTAGGATCGTGTGTCCGAACGCATCACCGAAGCTGGCAAAGTCGCCCTCGGGATCGATGATGACCTGCTGAACTATACCCGCGCATTCCTCGAGGAGCCGTCGGAGCAGGTGCGTCTTGCCGCTGCCGCTATTGCCCTGAATGAGCAGACGCGTGGTAAGCAACTCCTCGAGGTCGACGAAGACCTTGGCATCCATGTGCAGGCCGATCTCCAGCGCATTATCGCCTTCCGGCTGGACCGGAGCGACAAACGCCGCTTGAGCTTCGGCCGGGGTTGTCAGCCGCGGCGCTGCTGCCCGGGGGTTGGAAGCAGCACGTGCCGCGACTAGTTGGGCGCGCGAGGGGGTATCGCGCCGAACCGGTGGGGAGTATTGGTCTTCCTCGGCGCGCGCCCTCGCCTCGGGAGACAGGTTCTCGGGCAGGCCCTCCTCATTCCGCCACGCCATGATGTTATTGACCGAGGTGCGGTTCGCGTCGGCGATTTGCCGATCGGTCTGGCCAGCCGCGTGCAACGCCCAGGCCAGCATTTTCTCCGTTTGACCGAAGAACGAGGTGTGCTGGTGAAGCATCACTGTGCCTCCGCTTCCGCATAGGCTTCCGCCATCGCGCGCAGCATGCGCTCCATGCGCTCCTGACCGCTTTCGGAGCCATCGATCGCTTCCTTCCAACCGGGGATGCCGACCTCAGCGAGAACGGCCTCCATCAGGACATCGTCGATAGGACTGTCCGACTGATCCCGTTCGCGGATCAGAGTGCAGAGCGCTTCGAAGACAGAGCCCACGCCGACGAGCACCAGACCGTCGAAAGCTCGGGCGATCATCTTGAGCGAACGCGCAACGGTCGCCTTGCCCATCGTGTGCAGGGTGCGTTGGATGGCGGTGACGAAGACCACCTCCCCCGGCTTCCAGTACTGCCAAGCCGCAATCCGGCCGACGACCAGGCCGGCTTCCACCACGACCTCATTGATCGCACTGGCCTTCGCGTCACCGGCGACGATCGCGGCGTGGAAATCGTCCAGCTTACTCATTGCCCGCCGGCTTCGGTTAGCGGCAACGAATAGTTCCGCTTCGCCGCGGGGATCGTCGAAGTCGAAGACCACCACCGGAATGTCGCGAATGTCGCCTCGTAGCCTCGCTGCCTCGAGTCGATGCTGGCCATCGATTACATAGAGTCGACCTTGTCGGCGCGACACGATCAGAGGCAAGCAAAGCCTCCAGTCCCAGTTCTCTGCGATCTTGACGATGAGCTTTTGTGATGCGCCGCCCTCGATCGAGCGTTGATAGGTGTCGTCGACCTGCAGATGCTCCACCAAGGCAAACTGTGGAGACGGAGGCGAGCCGATCATCGGCTTGAGCTTGAGGGCCTTTTCGCCCGCCGCCTTGGCCAGGGGAGCGTTTCTGTCGCCGCGGCGACCGTTCCGCTGCTCGCGCATCGCCCTGGTCTTCTCGATGAGCTCGGAAACTACGGGATTGGTTTCTCCGGCGGCCGCGGCGAGCTTCTCCTGCACTTGGCGCGGCGGGCACGCGAACACGCGCTCGGCCGCCTCGAAGACAGCAAAGCCCGGCTCCACAATTAGCCACCCGTCCGACGCTTCGATCTCGAAACTGCCGTTTGGAGCGACCTCGCCGGTCGTCATGCGTTCTACAATCCAGTCAGGCGCCTCCTTGCCCGCTACGCAGATCCAGATTTTCGTAGGGGAAGCCGGCGTTTTGCTGGCCGGAGCGTCGGTGCAGCCTTCGTCAACGAATGCGATATTGGTAGCCATGGGCTTACCTCCTGCCGCGGAATGCGGACATGAAGCATTATGCCCTATAGGGGCATATGTCAATAAATGACAGTGCCCACTTAGGGCATTATCTATGCACCCCAGATCCCAGGGTCCGGATCTACGCAGAAATCGGACTCCCAGTTCTCCGTCTTAGGCTGCGGTAGCACCGGAGCCTCGCCGTCGAATGCGATGCGGATCCACGCGCCGAAGCCGGTTTGCCGCTGGAAGATGGCGCGTACCTCCCTGCCCTGCTTAAGCATCCCACCAATCCAAGGCGCGCGTTCGGCTGTCAGATAGCCGAGTTGGACACCGCGCGCGCTGTACACAGCGACGGCATTTTCGTCCTTTGGGTTCTTGGGCTCAGGCCGCAACTCTATTGGCTCGCCGGGACGGCAGATGTTCAGCTCGAAGCGGCGGCCCGGTCCCTGCTTGTTGGGATAGTCGGCCCCGACGACCGCGAGACTCTGGTCCGGCAGAGGCATCAATACTCGCTAGAGAACCGCGGCTCGTAGTGACTTACTGACAACGCCGTGATGCGCTCACGGCTTATGGTGCCGCCGGCCAAGGCGTTCATGACTATAAATGGCTGCATCATGGGTTCACTAAATCGGTATCGATATTTTCGAGCCACCCCAACTTGCTCTAAAATTCTGCCGTGGTCTCCCTCGCACAGGTTTTTTAGATGTTGGCCGAATAACGACACCTTCGTTTCCGGCACACCTAGGATCTCTGCTAATGGCGATTGTAAGTCCGCCGGAGCAAAATAACCAAGATCATCAATCGGAGAAAGAGCTGCTGCGAGTAGCACTTCTTTATAGATGTTCCCTTTGCGCGGACTTATTGTAGCTTGGTGGTATTGGCGACGGATAATCTGATCTATCTGCCCTACGCTACCGGGCATTGCTTCATCGATGTGGCTGAGATCAACAACAAGTTTTTTCTTCTCCAAAGCGACTCTAGCGGATTGCTGGCCAACAAGGTGAGCGTAATGGGGGAGCCCGCGAGACATCGCGACAATCAGTGCTAGGGCGTCGGGCTGAATGGCCATCCCTAATTGCGCGAGACGGGTCTCGATAATCTCACGGAGTTCAGACGAGAACATGCGGTGCATAGGGACATGCCGAAGGCAGCGTGTGACCGACTCATGATCCGCCACCAAGCGCTCAGCCGAATCAGCCACGCCTACTAATATAATTGTCGCCTTGACCGATCTGTCAGATAAATTCTTGATTGTATTGGCGACGGCAACACGTGCATTGTTGTCGTCAATCTTGTCGAACTCGTCCAAAATAATGATCGGAGTAGAGACCAAAGCGAATTTTGACATCTCTATAACTACGTCATCCGGCATTATCTGGCGTTCGTAGCGATCGGTGATCGATGCATCTTCGGCCTCTAGTCTGCGGAACACTTTGCGCCAGATAGCGTCGAAGTCGTCCTGAGGATGGCAGTTAACGTGGATGATTTGTATATAGCGCGTCGGGCCGAAGAGCTTCGTAGCGAAAACGTTGGCTAGAGAGGACTTTCCTACTCCGCGCTCCCCGTAAAGGATCGCGTGCTGGCCTCGCTGAAGCACGGCGTCCAATAGCTTATCGATCTGGCTCTTGCGACCGGCAAGGAGCCCCGCCTCGTCGATCGGCGCACCCGGACTAAAGAGGTCCAAGGCCTCGTAAATCTTAGCTTGCCAATCCTCATCCGTCTGTGGGGTGGGCCCGAGAAAACCCTGCATCACCGCTACCATCCTATACTACGCCGCGTCGCTTTAGCACACTCCGCAAGACGCCGTGTCGCGCCGCGAGCTCAAATATCCCTCGCAAACCGAATAACCCGGCCCCAGATCACGACTTCGTCCGCATCAACCTCGTACGGCTCAACCATCTTGTTGTCGGAGATCACGAGCATGCGCCGGCCGCCGGCGATGGGCCGCAGCCGCTTGATCGCAGCCCCGCCGTTGATTGACGCCGCATATATCCGATCGGCGTGGAGCAACTGGTTCTGCGTCGTGTCGATCCAGACCAGATCGTTAGGGACAAGGGTTGGGAACATGCTGTCCCCTGCCCCGCCGGCCAGGCGGAGGCGATGTGGCGGCGTACGGGTAAAGCTGCGGACATAGCCCAGATCGAACTTGAGCGGTTCGCTTTCGATGAAGTCGTCGACTGTGGCGCCTGGGCCCATCGGCAGCGACAGATCTAGGCGCGCGATCTCAACGACCTCACCACTGCCGATGGAACGCGTCTCCGCCTGTTCGGCAGCGACCTCATACGCCGCGTTCTTGAGCACCGCGCGACCTTCACTCGGTGGTAGCCCGATCAAGTCGCGCGGCTCAATGGCCAAGGCCCTCCCAATTTTCTCCAGCCAGTTGGTGTCGAGAGTACGGTCACCGCGTTCGAGTTTGCCCAGCATGTTCAGCGTAGTGCCGATACGTTCAGCCAATTGTGTTTGAGACATCCCGCGTCGCTTGCGGTGAAAGGCGATGGAGTTGCCGACCATCCCCCGCTTGTGCCCGCAGAGGGCATGACGCGGTAGAGGACCAGTTGGGCATATTTCCCCGTTGCTCAACATGCCCTGATAGGGCATATCGAGCGAATGAGGCTTATAGATTATCTCCGGGCCCAACCTGAGTCTGTCCTCGAATTCGCGACGCGAATCGGGGAGGCAGAGAACACGATCCGCAAGATTGTGTACCGGCAACGTCAACCGTCGCTTCCCCTCGCCATTAAGATTTCGCGGGCAACCGGGGGCGCCACCGCACCCAGTGAACTCGTCATTACATCTCCCGACGCAGCGAAAGCTGCATAATGGCAGCCCCTATTAGCGCCCTCGCAAGGTCAGATACGCGCTCTGGGCAACCGTCCGTTGGAGCTCGCATTCAAGGTGAGCGGTCCCGGCGCGTGCACCGACGCGGCGCCGCCCACCTAGTTATCAATCGCCCGCCCCACCTCCCTTGCCCTACTCTTTGTCGTGCCGGAGTTACGCTGTGAACGCGCCGCACTTCCACGGACGCAGGCGCACATTGACCGCGTCAGGCGCGGTCGAGGCGCAGAATGCGATCCTCACCGCGATCCGCATCGAGGACGGCGCGACATGGGGCGATATCGGCCGGGTCCTCGGCAAGTCCGAGGACCGCGCGGCGGCCTATGCGAACACCGCCGCGGCGATCGATCTGCCGACCTTCCTCGCCGGGTGCCACGAATGGGGCGGCCGGTTCGCAGATCCCCTGCTCGCCCTAGCCGGCGGCAAATGGGCCGATGCCGGCGCCTTCTGCTCGAGCGACGAGAGAGCCGCCCTCACCCTCGCCTCTCTTCTGCCCGCGGTCATCGAGATCGAGGCCGATGCGCTGACCGAGGCGCATGAGCTTGTCCCACATGAGTCGCTGATCCGGCGTGTGCACGCGCTCACCGCCGTCTGGCTCGAGATGATCGCCAGCGAACGAGGGCAGCCATGATCTCGGTGGAGCCGATCTCCGACTTCATCCACGCCATGGAGCTCGAGGGCGTGAAGCCCGTCGAACCCATCGCGCAGCGCCTCGCGTCAGGCGAACTTATCCGCTTCCGCTGCGACGGCGACGGCAAGGGCCGCCAGAACGGCTGGGCGATCCTCTATCTCGATGACCGGCCCGCAGGTGCATTCGGCAACTACCGCCTCGGTATCTCGCGGAAGTGGCGCGTCGATTCCGATCGCACGCTGACCGCCGAAGAGCGCGAGGCCCTGCAGCGCGAATGGACGGCAGCCAAGGCCAGGCGGCTGGAGGAACGCGACCGGTCGCAGGCCGAAGCCGCGCACGACGCAGCCGAGATGTGGAAGACAGCCGGACCCGCGCAGGCCGATCACGGCTACATCGAGCGCAAGCGTCTCGATCCCGCCCCGCTCCGCCAACTTGGCGAGCAACTGCTGATCCCGATGTACGACGTCGAGGGACGCCTCTGGAACGTCCAGCGGATCTGGCCTGATGGCAGGAAGCGATTCCTTCGCGGGGGCCGCACCGATGGCCTGTTCTGCCTCATCGCTGCTGACCAGCTGACCCGGACGCTCTGCATCGGCGAGGGCTATTCGACGATGTCGGCGGTGACCCGGAACGGCGGTCATCCCTCGCTGGTCACCTTCTCGTCGGGCAACCTTCTCACCGTGGCGCGGATGTGGAACTACCTGCGTCCCGACTTAGAATATATCGTCTGCGCGGACGACGACCCCGAGTTGGTCGACAACCCCCACGTTCGCAAGAATGTCGGTATAGAGGCGGCGACCGCAGCCGCGATCGAGATAGGCGCGCGCCTCGCCCTCCCGCCCCGGAAGGCAGCATGATCGTGGCGCGGGACTTCGAGGACGTCGAGCGCGAGGATGGAGGCGCGGCGGTGCGCGCGGCCATAGCCGGCGCGCGCCACATGTGGCCCGAGAGCGCCCCGTTCGAGGACGAGCGCACGGCCGGCGCCCCGATCCAGTTCGATCCGTTGCCGTTCACGTGGCGCGACCCTGCGACCATCCCGCGGCGCCAGTTCCTCTACGGGTTCGAGCTCCGGCGCAAGCAGGCCTCTGCGGTCATCGGCGTCGGAGCCGGCGGAAAGACGACGCTCAAGGTCGGCCGCGCGCTTTGCATGGTCACCGGCAAGGATTTCTTCGGCCACCGCGTCTGGAACGGCCCGCACCGCGTCTGGCTGGTGAACCTCGAGGACGAGCGCGAGGAGATCGAGAAGACGGTCCACGCCTTCATGAAGCTCTGGAACCTGTCGCCCGCGGATCTCGGTGACCGCCTGTTCATGGACGGCATCGACACCGGCGCGATGGCCAAGCTCAAGGTGGCCGTCGAAGGCGAGCGCGGCGGCTTCATCATCCAGCGCCCGATCGTGGAGGCGACCATCGAGGCGCTCGTCGCGCGCCGTATCGACTATCTCGACGTCGACCCATTCGTATCGTGTCACTCGGTCGACGAGAACAACAACGGCGCGATCGACGCCGTCAGCAAGGAATGGGTGCAGGTCGCCCACCGCGCCGACTGCGCGGTGAGCCTCGCGCACCACGTCCGCAAACCGAATGGATCGGAAGCAACGGCGTTCGACGCTCGCGGAGCAGTGTCGATGATCAACGCCGTCCGATCGGTCCTCGTGCTCCAGAAGATGTCCAAAGAGGTGGCCCAGGAGCTGTGCGTCCGGGAATGCGACCGGAAGCGCTACGTCTCCGTCTACGACGACAAGAACAACAAGGCGCCGCCGGCCGCGGCGCAGGACTGGTACGAGTTCGTGAGCGTCGGCCTCGGAAACGGTGACGATACCGGTCCCGAGGACAGCATAGGCGCGCTTCAAAGGTGGCAAGCACCCAACGCATTCGGCGGGGCCACCGCACGCCAGCTGTACAATATCCAGAAGGCAATCGAGAGCGCGGATCTCGCTGAAACCCGGAAGCACTCTTCTTCGAAGGGCTGGGCAGGCAAGATCGTCGCGTACGTCCTCGACATGAATGTCGACGACCCCATGGACAGGTCGGTGATCAAGAAGCGGCTCGATACGTGGCTCGCTTCCGGAGCGCTGCGGTCCGTGATGATCAAGGACAGGAATCACGAGGATCGCGAGCATGTGGAGGTGGGTCGATGGGCCACTCTCGACTGAGATCCCGCACCTCTCCCGCACTCCCGCACCACAAGGTGCGGGGAAGTGCGGGGAGTACGGGAAAAGGTGTCCCGGGCGGGCCTCCTCGCGCGGGGGCACACGCCCACACGTACGCGGGAATAATCCCCTCCCTGAAGGGGAGGGGTTATTCCTCCCGTGGTATAGAAGAACCTAGGTTAGTTATTTCCATTCCGCGCGCGCGAGCGACCGCCGAACCCGCCACTGCGGGAAGGTGCGGGAGGTGCGGGAGGTGCGGGAAATCCTTGGAGAAACGAGTGGAAAGCACCGAGTTTCAGGCAGGCCGGGCCGAGGGTGCTCGGGTTGAACCGGCGATCGTGGCGGCCATGCCGGCGGTGTCGAAGACGGCGGACTCGCGATGCTGATCGAGCCCATCATCCCGGCCGAGCGCTACCTCAGCCCTGTGCATCTCGCCCGCGATGCCGACGCGCCTCTGGCAGTGTGCCGGCTGATCTTCACGGTGGCCGAGCACGATGCCGAGGTAATCTCGATGATCCGCGGGCCGAGAATGGACGAGGAGACGATGGACATGCGCAGGCTGGTGATCGTGGTGGCGAGGCGGCATCTCGCCGTTCCGTTCCCGCGCATCGGCCGGGCGATGAACCGCGATCACTCCGCCGTGATCCGCACGTTCCGCAACGCCGATACGCAGTGGCGGGAGGATCGCGATTTCCGGCTGCGGGCCAATCGGCTGCTGGTGAAGGCGGGGGTGGCGTGACGCTGCGAACCGCAGATCTGGAAAACGCGCTTGTCGAGGGCATCGCCGATGGCGTGCCCCTCCGACAGCTTTGTCGCATCCACGGTGTAGGCAAGTCGACGGTCTATGACTGGATGGAGCAAGACGCAGCCTTTGCCGGACGCATCGCAGGTGCGCGCGCGAAAGGCTTTGATGCCATCGCCGAGGAAGCACTGGAGATCGCGGACGACGGCACCAACGACTGGGAGACCCGCGAGCGTGAGGACGGCAGCGAGTACGAGGCGCTCAACCATGAGCACGTCCAGCGCTCCAAGCTGCGGGTCGAGACGCGCCTGAAGCTTCTCGCGAAGTGGGACCCCAAGCGGTACGGCGACGCGATGCAGCTCAAGCATGCCGACGCTGACGGCAACAGGCTCGACCTGGCGGACATCATCGCAGCGCGCCGCGCGAAGGTGGCGGGTGGCGACGAAACCTGATCCCCGCGTCATGCTGGCGGAGGACATCGCCGGCTTCACGCACGACCCGCTCCACTACGCGCTGTACGCCTTCCCGTGGGGTGAACCGGGCACGCTGGCGAAAGCGAACGGGCCGCGTGAATGGCAGCGGGAGGCGCTGATCCAGATCGGCGAGCACCTGTCCAATCCGCTGACCCGGCACCAGCCCTGCCGTCTCGGCCGCGCGTCGGGTCACGGCATCGGCAAATCGGCGCTGGTGTCGATGGTGACGAAGTGGGGGCTCGATACCTGCGACGACACGCGCATCGTGCTCACCGCGAACACCGAAACGCAGATACTCAATAAGACGTGGCCCGAGGTGACGAAGTGGAACAACCTCGCCATCACGCGGGACTGGTTCCGCCCCACCGCCACGGCACTGATCTCCACGCAGGCGGGACACGACAAGTCGTGGCGCGCCGATGCGGTGACATGGTCCGAGAACAACACCGAGGCATTCGCCGGCCTGCACAACATGGGCAAGCGCATCATCCTGATCTTCGACGAGGCCTCGGGCATCTCCGACAAGGTCTGGGAAGTCGCACAGGGCGCGCTGACCGACGAGGATACCGAAATCCTGTGGCTCGCGTTCGGCAACCCGACGAAGAACACCGGCCGCTTCCGCGAGGCGTTCGGCAAGCATCGCCACCTCTGGAAGACGAAGCAGATCGATTCCCGCACGGTCGAGGGCACCAACAAGGTCTATCTCAACGAGCTGGTCGCGACCTACGGCGAGAACAGCGACATCGTGAAGGTGCGCGTCCGCGGCATGTTCCCGTCGGCTTCGTCCATGCAGTTCATCGGCACTGATCTGGCGCAGGAGGCCCGCACCCGCGCCGTTCCGCCCGGGCTACCCAGCGATCCGATCATCTTCGGCGTCGACTGCGCGCGCTTCGGGGACGACAGTTCGGTGCTCGCGATCCGCAAGGGCCGCGATGCCCGGTCCATTCCGTGGAAGCGCTGGCACCACATGGACAGCATGACAGTGGCCGGCGACATCGCACTCGAGGCTGAGCGCTGGAAGCCGGATGCGATCTTCGTGGACGTCGGCAACATCGGCGGCGCGGTGGTCGATCGTCTCCGCCAGCTACTCAAGGGCAAGATCCCGGTGTTCGAGGTCAATTTCGGCGGGCCCGGACGCTCGGTGGAGTGGGAGAACGGCGTCCACGTCAAGACTGCCAACAAGCGTTCCGAGATGGCGGTGAGCGTGCGCGCCTGGCTGAAGCGTGGCGGCGTCATTCCCGACGAGCAGGAGATCGAGGACGACCTGACCGGGCCCGAATACAGCTACAGCGATGGCGAGACATCGATCCTGCTGGAGAAGAAGGCGCACATGAAGGCCCGCGGCCTACCCTCGCCGGACAATCTTGACGCGCTGGGCTGCACCTTCGCCGAACCCGTCGCACCGCGCGTGCCAGCGTCGCGCGATCCTGCGAGCTATGTCGACACCCACAACCACTATGATCGCTTCTCGGAGCTTCACTGATGCCGCGCGTCACCAATATCCGCGAGACCGTCGATGCGGGCGTGCCCGTGGTCTGCGCCGACTTCCGCATTGTCGACGGACGGGACGGATGCGTCTGCGTGCCCGTTGCCGAGTATCGCGAGCATGGCGAGGTCGTGTTGCAGCAGCTTGCGGAGGCCTGCGCAAGGCAGGCCTCCGGCCATCGCTACAGGGCACCGGAGCAGGATCGCTACGCCGAGTTCCGCTGACCCTGTGCATCGCGCCGCACGGGGCTTCCCAGCCGTCCTAGGCACGCACCTGCAACCAGCAGGTGACCCGCATGTGCCTTGGCGCTCCGAAGATGCCCGACCCCGCCCCGATCCCGGAGCGACAGCCGGCGAAACAGCCGGCGACTGACCCCACGCTGCGAATGGCAGACCGCGACCGCAGGCGCCGCGGATACGCTGCTGCGATGTTCGCGCCTCAGGCCGGCGCTGCCCCCACCACCAACATCACGGGCGTCTGAGTGGCGACAGGCGGCACCCTGACCGTCCGGCAAACCGAAGACGACAAGTTGCGCGAGCACGTCGAGCGGCGGTACAAGACCATGATGCCGCCGAGCGATCTCGCGGCGGAATGGTACGAGATCGCCGGCCTGTGCATGCCGCAGCGTTCGCGGCAGCTGGTCGAATGCCACAAGCGCAAGCAGCGTAACGCCACCGCCAACACGCGCCTCCACGACGGGCACGCGATCCGGTCGTTCGACATCCTCGCCAACGGGATGCTCTCGGGCCTGTCCTCGCGCTCTCGCCCATGGCGCAAGTCGCAGCTCGAAGACGAGGACCTGATGGACTACCATCCGGTGCAGGTCTGGCTCGACGCCTACGACCAGCTCGTGAACTCCGCTCTCGGTGCCTCGAACTTCTACGAGGCGATGCTGTCCTGCTATCGCGAGATGAGCGGATTCGGGACCGGCGCCGTCGTCATCCAGCAGCACGATGCGACCTCGCCAAAGTTCGTCTGTCATCCGCTGACCGTCGGAGAATACGGCATCGCGGTCGGGCAGGATCTCCGCCCGGACTCGCTCGCACGCAGCTTCGGGTTCGATACCCGCCAGATCGTCGAGAACTTCGTCGCCGATCGCTTCGACAGCCGCACACTGCATTGGGATCGCGTGCCGTCGCGGATCAAGGATGCGTGGGACAAGGGCAGCTACGACGACAACTTCGTCATCCGGCAGGTCATCGAGCCGAACCCCGCTTATGTGCCGGGCAAGATCGGCCGCATCGGCATGCCTTTCCGCTCGGTCAAATGGCTGGAGACCGAGGAGAGCAAGAAGAAGTTCCTGAGCATCGAGGGCTATCGCGACCAGCCGTTCATGGCGCCGCGCTGGGAGACCGTCAGCGGCGACATCTGGGGCACCGGACGCGGCAAGGTCGCCCTCCCCGATCTTCGCGCGCTCCAGCTTTCCGGCAAGCGCAGCGGCGAGGCCGAGGACATGCTGGTCAAGCCGCCGACATGGGGCCCGCCCACGATCGATCGCGTCGGCATGCTCCCCGGCAACCACACTACCGTAGCCGCCGCGGACATGAGCGTCGGCATCAAGCCGGTCTACGAGATCGGCTATCAGGCCGTGCAGGCAGTGGAGGCCAAGCTGGTCCGCCGTCAGCAGGCCGTGGACCGCATGGCCTATGTCGACCTGTTCATGGCGATCTCGACCATGGAAGGTGTGCAGCCGCGCAATATCGAGGAACTCGCGCGTCGGCACGAGGAACAGCTGACCCAGCTCGGGCCCGTGACCGATCGCGCCAACGGCGAATTGCTCGAGCCCGCGAATGATCGCGTCGGCGGCATCCTCGCAGCCCGCGGCGACCTGCTCCACCTCCTGCCCGAGCCGCCCGAGGAGTTGCAGGGCCAGGAGTTGAAGACCGACTTCGTGTCGGTGCTGACACAGGCGCAGCGCATGCTCGGCATCGGCCAGACCGAACGCGCCGTATCGTTCGTCGGCAATCTCGCGGCCTCCTTCCCGGAAGCCGCCGACAACCTCGATACCGACGCGATCGTGAAGGACTATTGGGAGCGCAGCGGTGCTCCCGCGACGGGCCTGCGCGACCCCAAGATGCGCGATGCGATCCGCCAGCAACGCGCACAGCAGCAGCAGGCCGAGCAGATGGCCGCGATGATGCCGGCGGCGAAGGACGGTGCCGACGCCGCCCGGCTGATGTCCGAGGCTGACACGGGCTCGGGCTCGCTACTCGAAAGGCTCGTCGGATGAGCCGCGCGACCCAGCACGAACTCGACATGAGGATGCTGATGGCATCTGCGCCATTCCGCAGATTTCTGTTGCGCATCGCCAATCACGCAGGTATCTGGATACCAACTGCCGGAGCCGAACAATCCCTTCTCTCTCGTGAAGGGCGCAGGTCTCTGGGGTTGGACATCCTTCGCGAAGCGGCAGTCGGACTGCCGCACGGCACCATCGAGCATGTGCTCGTCGCCATCCTCAGCGAAGCCACCCCCAAGGAGACCACCGATGCAGATCCCTAGGACGAATCCCCTGTTCGCTGACCGCTTGCGGATGACGCCGCTGGAGCGTGCCCATGGCCGCTTCATGCGCTCGCCCGACGGGCACGATGCCGGCGCCGGCACTGCCGCTGGCGACGCCGACAATGGCAACGCGGCCGGAGATCAGGGCGATGGCGACGCGGTGGGCGCAGGGGATGACGATGCTTCCCTTCTCGGAGGCGCTGGCGAAGGCGGTGAAGGGCAGAAAGGCGCGACGGACAAGGGCGAAGGCGGAGCGGGCGATGAACAAGGCGCTGATCCGGGACCGCCTGAGAAATATGATCTGACCGCGCCCGAGGGCTTCACGCTCGATGCGGAGAGCCTTGCCGAGGCCGATCCGGTCTTCCGCGACCTGAAACTGTCGAACGAGCAGGCGCAGAAGCTGATGCCTGCCGCGGCGAAGTTCGCAGAGCGTATCATCGCCAAGGCCAATGACGGCATCCAGCAGAACGCCGCCAACCAGCGCCGCGAATGGGTGTCGCAGTTCGAGGCGGATCCCGAAATCGGCGGCGCGAACAAGGACGCGACGCTGACCGCCGCGGCTCGCGCCTTCGATCACTACGGCCTCAAGAAGGGCGAGGGACTGCGCCAGCTGCTCGATGAGAGCGGGCTCGGCAACCACCCCGACCTGATCCGCTTCGTGGCCGGTGTCGGCCGCGATCTGGCGGAAGGAAGCTTCGAACGCGGCGATGCTGCCGTGATCCCGAAGACCCCGGAGCAGAAGCTCTACGGGGATGCATTTCAACCGAAAGGGTAAGACATGGCAGCACGTAACGGAGCATTGGCCACGCTTATCGACGTCACCACCACGTACGGCGAGGCGGGCGAAGCGCAGGGCCAGGTCGCTGAAATCCTCACCAAGGACAATCCCGTCCTCGATGATGTCAGCTGGAACGAGGGCAACCTTCTCACCGGCGACCGCACGTGGGTACGCACCGGCAAGCCCGGCGTCGCATGGCGGCGCTACAATCAGGGCGTGCCGCGATCGAAGGGCACCGTCGGTTCGTTCGACGAGGCAGCAGCGCAGCTGGCCGCGACGTCGCAGATGGACCGCAGCCTCGCGATCCTCGGCGGCAATCCGGCCAAGGCGCGCATGAGCTTCGCCAAGCCGTTCTTCGATTCGATGAACGACGAGTTCGTGGAGACCCTGTTCTACGGCAACTCCTTCTACGAATCGAAGGAGTTCACCGGTCTGTCGCCGCGCTACAACAGCCTGAGCGGGCCGACGCAGGACTACATCATCGATGCCGGCGGCTCGGGCTCGGACAACCGTTCGATCTGGGTCGTCAACTGGGGCCCCGAGACCATCACGGGCATCTATCCCAAGGGCACCAAGGCCGGCCTACTCCACATGGATGCGACGACCAACCTGCGCGAAGGTCCCGACGGCTATCCGATCGGCGACCTCGTGCCCGACGAGAGCGGCAACCAGTACCTCGCCTATTCGGACTTCTTCCAGTGGGACTGCGGCCTCGCCGTCAAGGACCACCGGCACGCTGTCCGCATCGCGAACATCGACTTCTCGGACCTCAAGGCCAACCGGTCGACGGGTGCCGATCTGGAGATGCTGCTGGTGCAGGCGATCGAGCGCATTCAGGCGCTCGGCGGCAATGCGGCGGTCTACACGCCGCGCCCGATCGGCGCGATGCTTCGCATGCAGGCGCTGAGCGACAGCCGCACGGGTCGCTCCATGCTCGGCTTCGACACCATCGGAGGCCGCAAGGTGACCGTGTTCGACGGCACCCCCATCCGCTCGCTCGACGCCCTGAACGTCGACGAAGCCCGCGTCGTCTAAGGAGACAGGAACATGAACACCGACAAGGAACTGCTTGCCTCGGAAAAGCAGACCGTCACCTCGACGCCGCTGGTGTCCACCGACAGCATTCTCGTCAGCGGGCTTGGCGGTCAGAGCCGGTCGCGCAACCTGCGTGCGGTCGCGCAGGTGGAGACTTCGTTCACCGGCGGCACCGGCACGGCGCTCACGGTCGAGCTGATCCAGGCGGACAATGCCGCGCTCTCGACCAACGTGACGTCGCTGGGCACCTCCGGCGCCATCGCCAACGGCTCGTCCAACGTGAATGTCTCGGCGGGCAAGCGCCTGCTCGACATTCCTTTGCCCGAGTTCACCCAGCCCTATGCCGGCTTCCGCTACACCTCGGCGACCGGCGCCTATGGTGCCGGCGCGATCACGGCGGGCTTCGTCATCGGCAGCGAGACCCCGCAGGCTTCGCGCCCGGTGTCCGAGAGCCACGGCTTCTAAGGGAGACACGCAATGGAAAAGGTTGTCGAAAAGAAGTCGTTCATCGGCGGGCGTCTGGTTTATCCCGGCGAGATCGTGGACGTGGATGCGAAGGGCGAGGTTCTGGCCGCCGCGTCCACCCCGATCGGGCAGATGACGCTCGAGCAGCTGCGCGCCGCGCTCGCCCACCGGGAAGCCGAAGAGGCCGACGCGGGTGAGCCGAGGTACGGGGACAACGTCGCCGATCCGACCGACACCAACACCGGCACGCAACCGGCAGCGATGGCGCCGGTTGCCCCGGGCAACGGCCTGCGTCCCCAGACGCTGCCCCCGGGTACCGTCGAGCACAACAACACCTTCATCCGCCCTGCCCCGGTCGATGCGCCGGCAGCGGTGGAGGAAGTCGTGGGCTCGGCGTTCGACCATGACGGCGACGGCCAGCCCGGCGGCTCAAGGCCGCAGCGTCCGGCGGCACTGACCGGCAAGAACAAGGAGCAACTGCTCGCCATCGCCGACGCGGAAAGCGTGGAGGTGCCGGAAGGTGCCACCAATGACGAGATCCGCGAAGCGATCGAGGCCAAGCGCAACGACGTCTGAGTTCGTCGCGGCGGGCAAGAGAGGGCGGGCCTTCGGGTCCGCCCTTTTCTGTGTAGCCGCGCTCAACTGACCCTGCACCTCGACCGGGTATATGGGCGGAACCTGTGCATCCCCGCGCATCGCGGGATGCCGCAGCGCTAACCGACGTGCATGGCCCTTTCCCGCCTCCAGATCTGGAACATGGCTGTCGGCGAGCTTCCCGACGCCCGCATCGACACGATCGAGGAAGTGAGCATCGCGGCTGAAGCGTGCCGAGACCAGTATCAACCCTCGCTCGAACTGCTGCTGGACGACCACGCCTACGACTTCGCGAATGTCCGGACCACGCTGGCGGTCGTAACCAACGACCGGGAGCAGGAATGGGACTACGCCTATTCCCTTCCCGCCAATGTCGCCCGCCCCAGCCACGTTCTGCCGTTCTCCGCCGCCGACGTGTCGACCTCGCGGACTTTCAGCTGGTACGGCGCGATGCGCGGCTTCGAGGCGATCGTCCCGTTCCGCATCGAGGGCGGCAGGCTCTACACCAATCAGGAAGGCGCGATCCTCGATCACACCACGACCGAGCCCTCCGAAGCCACCTTCACCCCGAAATTCGCGCGTGCGCTGGCGCTGGAACTCGCATGCCGCATCGTCATGCCGGTCAAGAAGGACCGCGCGCGCCAGCTCGAGTTGATCCGCATGGCCGAAATTGCCCGCGAGCGCGCCAAGGCCGACGACATGAACCGCGACCGCGAATCGCCGCGCGACTTCGTCCCCGAGGTGCAACTCGCCCGCCTAGGCCTGATCTGATGACGGGCCCGCGCGCCGGCCAGTTCAACTTCTCCAAGGGCGTCCTGTCGAAGGAGCTTTGGGGCCGTCACGACATCGCGCCGTACAGCGCAGGCGTTCGCGAGGGGAAGAACGTCCTCATCCTCAAATATGGCGGCCTGACGAAGCGTCCGGGCACGCGCATGGTCTACGAGGTGAAGGACGGCGCCAAGCGACTGCTGCCCTTCGAAGGCGCCTATGAGGCGTCCTATGCGCTCGTGATGGGACAGGGAAACATGCGGCTCGCCGCACTGGGCGGCATGGTGCTCGAGGAGGCGCTCACCGTCGAAGGCGCGACGCAGACCAACCCGGTCCTGATCACTGCCAGTTTCCACGGCTATGCCGATGGCGACGAGGTTTTCTTTCGCGACGTCGAAGGAATGACCGAGCTCAACGGGCGTGTGCTCACCGTCACCGTCATCGACGAGGACCAGTTTTCGGTGAACGTGGATGGCACCGGGTTCAGCGCCTTCGCGGGCGACGACGGCGGCATCATCCGCGTCGAAGAGCCCGATCCCGAGCCCACTCCGCCCGTCGTTCCGCCGCCGGTTGATCCACCCGAAGACCCGCCCGTCGGTGGCGGGGGCTACTGCGTCACCTCCGACACGATGATCTTGATGGCAGACGGCGTCGAGAAGTCGGCACGACGGCTCGTCGTCGGCGACATGGTCCGCACCCGGCATGCGACGACGCTCGAATGGGGCGATTTCCCGGTCACGGCGGTGCAGCGCGTGGTGCGCGCGGTCTGGCGCGCCGAGATCGGCGACCAGGTCCTGCGCGCATCGAAGGGGCACCGGTTCTGGAACGGCGAGGAATGGGTGAAGATCGAGACCGTCGGCGAGCGTGACGGCGTAGCCGAAGTCGTCGCGATCAGCGTGGGCACGGCGCGCTCGTACATCTCGAACGGCATCCTCTCCCATAACATCAAGGCACGGGAGCCGATCAGCTACCTATGAGCGTGGCACGCATCTACAAGGTGGGATCGCCCTACAACGCCGTCGAGCTGGCGGATCTCGACTACGCGCAGGCGTTCGACATCGTCTATCTGGCGCATATCGACCATGACCCGACCAAGCTGGTTCGCAGCAGCCACACGTCATGGGAGTTCGTGACGGTGCCCATCGGCCCGACGATCGCCGAGCCGACGGGCCTGAACGTCACCGCCACGGTTGCCAACACCGACACGGCCAACAGCGGCAATGCCTATTTTCCGCAGCCGGCGAGCTATGTGGTCACCGCCATCAACGACGATACCGGGCAGGAGAGCCGCGCGTCGACGGCGGACAGCGCTACCAACGATCTCACGCTGAAGCGCAACAAGAACGTCCTGACATGGGCAGCGCCGACGGGTGCCTCGCGCTATCGGGTCTACAAGGCCTATAACGAACAGATGTACGGGTTCATCGGCGAGACCGAGAGCACGACCTTCACCGACGACAACATCGGCCCGGACCTGACCGATGCGCCGCCACAGGCCTTCAATCCGTTCGAGGATGGCAACAACCCTTCCTCCGTGACCTTCTTCGAGCAGCGCCTGATCTGGGCCCGGACGCGCGCAGTGCCGAACGGCGTCTATTCATCGCGCTCCGCGGACTTCGAGAACATGGATGCGGCGCGACCTGTGCGCGAGGACGACTCGATCGTCTTCCGCATCCTGTCGCAGAAGGTGAACGCGGTGAACTCGTTCGTCCCCCTGAAGGACCTGCTCGCGCTTACCAGCAACGGCATCTTCACGATCAAGGGCTCGAACACCGACTATCTCGCCGCGAACCCGCCTCCGCGTGCGCTGCCCGAGAACGAGGACAATGTCAGCCGTCTGAAGCCGATCGTCGTCAACAACGTCGCCTTCTACGCGCCCGAGGGTGGTGGCGAGATTCATACCGCCGGCTTCGCCTTCGAGATCGACGGCTATCAGGCCAATGACGTAACGATCTTCTCCCCGGGGCTGTTCCGCAGCTACCAGATCGACGGTTGGGCCTACGCCCGCAACCCGTTGTCCGTGCTCTGGGTCGCGCGCAGCGACGGCAAGATGCCGACCTTCACATGGCAGCGCGAGCAACAGGTCTGGGGCTGGACGCTGTGCGAGACCGACGGCACCGTCGAAGATGTCTGCGCGATCAAGGAGGGCGGCGAGACACGTCTCTACCTTCTGGTGCTGCGGACGATCGGCGGCGTAGAGCGTCGCTTCGTCGAGCGCATGGCGAGTGCCGAATGGGATCAGGCCGAGAATAGCTGCTTCCTCGATTGCGCGCTGACCTATCAACCCGAGACCCCGACCTCGCGGTTTCAGGTGCCGCACCTTGCCGGTGCTACCGTCGATGCGCTGGCGGACGGTTTCGTGATCCGCGGGCTCACGGTTGATGCGAATGGCTGGGTCGATGTCGGGCAGGACGTCGAGCGCGTCGTCACGATCGGCCTGCCCTATGAGGCGCTGATTGAGACGCTGCCGCTCGTGTTCCAGACGCAGCAAGGCTGGTCTCGCGACAAGCGACAGATGCTCGGCGATATCGTCGTGCAGGTGACCGATACCCGGCTGGGCGGCGTCGAGACCGGCAGGCGCCTGTCGAAGATGTACGCGATGAAGGCGCGGACCAACGAGCCGCTGGGCTCGCCGACTGCGCTGTTCACCGGCACCGCCTCTGCCAGCACCGAGCCCGTAACCGCGGGAGAGGCAACGCTGTTCATCCGCTCCGCGGAGCCGCTGCCGCTCACGGTCACCGCGGTCTATCTTGATCCCGTAGTCTCCGAGACGTGATCGATCTGCGGCCCGCATCGCCTGCCCATGTCGGCCGCATCGCAAGGAATATGCGGGAGGCGGACACGCTGGAATGCGGCGCCTTCGGTCGAACGCCCAGGCAGGCGCTGCGCTTCGGATTGCAGGCGTCGGTACTGGCCTTCACCGCTTTCGACGAGCGGCCGGTGGCTATGCTTGGGCTCACGCCGGTCAACGCGATCGAGAGCGTGGCCCGTCCCTGGCTGCTCGGCACCGATGCGGTGTTTGCCTGTGCAAGGCCGCTCCTGACGCTTGGTCCTCCGATTATTGCAGCGATGCACGCGCGGTTCCGCCGTCTGGAAAATCAGGTCTGGACCGGAAACACCCGCGCGATCCGGCTGCTCGGGCAATGGGGCTTCGAGATTGGGGACGAGGTGGCGATGATCGGCGGGCTTCCGTTCGTGGACTTCTGGAGGGAAGCCTGATGTGCGTCCCAGCAGCCGTAGGGCTGGCCTTGGCATCGACAGCCGTCTCGCCCGTCAGCACCGGAATGCAGGCGGCATCTTCCGCTGCGCAGTCCCGCTATGCGGCGCGTGTCGCCACGCGCAATGCGCAGATGGAGGATCTGGCGGCGCGGGACGCGATCGACCGCGGCAAGGTAGAGGCGCAGAACTACCAGCGCCAGGCGGCACAGGTACAAGGCGCGCAGCGAGCCGCCATGGCAGCCAGCGGCATCGACGTGGACTATGGCACCGCGGGGCTCGTCCGCGGCGACACCGTCACGTTTCAGGCCGAGGACGTCCAGAACCTTCGCGAGAATGCGATCCGCGAGGCGCGTGGCTACGAGATCAACGCCGCCAACTACCGCAGCAATGCCACCGCCAGCAGGCAGGCCGCATCGAGCGCGATCACGCAGGGCGTGTTCGGGGTTGCATCGACCCTACTCGGCGGCGCGCAGCAATATCAGAAGATCAAGTTCGCGAGGCGCAGCTGATGGCGCAGGTTCCCGTCACCCGACCCGGCATGGTCCAGCGCAATCCGCTGCCGAACCAGCGCCTGCGCGCATTCGACAACGACGGCGGCGCGTTCGGCGGCGCGGCGCGCGGGATGCAGCAGCTCGGCGGCGCGCTCTCCGACTACGCCACGACGCAGCAGCAACTGGAAGAGCAAATTGCCGATGCCGGCGCCAAAACCCTCGAAATCGAATGGGTCAAGGAAGCGCAGGCGCTGCGCAACGAGATGCTGTCGCGCAAGGGGCTCAATGCCGCCGCGATCCGGCCCCAGCTGGAAGGCGACCTGCAGAAGCTGGGTGAAGCGTACCGCGAACGTGCCACCACTCCGATCATGCGCCGGATGCTCGGCGAAACGCTGGATGCGCGTGCGACCGGCCTGCTCGGCGAGATCGATGCTCACGTGCGCCGCGAGACAGACGAAGCGAAGCGCACCGCATCGGCGGCGCGCTCGCAGATGTCGGCCGAGGAAGCGTTGGCCACTACCGACCCCGATCTGCGCCAGCGCAACATCGAGACCGGAATCGCCGAGATCGTCCGGCAGAACCGGACCGACGGCGTAGACCCCGCCGAGACCGAGGCGCAGGTATTCCGCTACACCAGCGCGATCCACTCGCGCATCGCCGCGGCGATGTTGACGGCGGACAAGGTCGATGACGCTCTGGCCTATGTCGACGCGCATGCGGATGAGTTGTCTGCGGACGACGAGGGCCGCCTGCGCTCGGCGCTGAAGGACCCGCTCGAGCGACGCGAGACCGACAGCTACGTCAACGACCTGATGGGGCGTGGCACGGCCGGAGACACCCGCGCGCCATTCTCCTACGCCGATCCGGTCCACGGCGCCGGGAGGCCACCGGTCAAGGGTGGGCAGTTTAACGCCGCGCGTGACTACGGCGGACACCACGGCGTCGATATTCCTGCCCCGATGGGCACGGCGGTCTATTCGACTGCCCCCGGCACCGCGAAGGTCAGCAAGTCGGCAAAGGGCGGCAATATCGTCACGGTGACGCATGGCGACGGGTCGGTGTCGAAGTATATGCACCTCGGCGCCGTGCGCGTGAAGGATGGCGACAAGGTCGGTCCCGATACCGTGATCGGCGCAGTGGGCATGACGGGCCGCTCGACCGGGCCCCATGTCCACTGGGAAGTCTGGAAGGACGGCAAGGCGGTCGATCCGCAGACGCTGGTTGGCAAGCAGGCCGTCGGAGGCACGCAGGAAGCCGAGAACTCCCCGCGTCGGCACGACCTCAACGCGCTGCTTGGCGCGATCGACAGGGATGCGAGCCTGACCCCGGAGCAGCGCGACCGCTTCAAGGCGGAAGTCGAGCGCCGCGTATCGCGCGACGAGCAACTGCAGGCGCGTGTCGAAGAACAGGCGCGCCGTGGGGCCCTCGACCAGATCGCGAAGCTCGGCCCCGACAACTTCACCAGCATGGACCAGCTGCCGACCGATGTTCGCAGCGCCTTGTCACCGCAGGACCGGGTATCGTTCATGTCGACGGCGGATGCGAACCGGAAGGAGCGCGAGCGCGCGACTGCGGACCTGAGCGCCTACAACGCGATGATCGGGCAAGGCGGCGGCTGGAACCAGTTCGATCCACGCCAGCGCGACGCGGTGGAAGCGGCGGTAAAGGCGAAGGGCGGGAGCGCGCTCGCGGCGTTCGGTGTCTGGGAGCAGACTGGTATCCTCGCAAAGTCCGGCGCGGTGGCGCTGCGCGGGGGTCTGGTCTCCACCAATGCGCAGGAAGTTCGTGCCGCGGCGAACATCGCCGGCAATATGCTGCGCCGGAACCCGAATGCCTTTGCGGGCGTGGAGGGATCCTCCGACATCGAGAAGGCTGCATTGGCCTTCAATCACTATGTTTACGATCTCGGCATGCCGCCTCAGCAGGCGGCGGCACGGGTGGCGCAGGAGAACACGCCCGAGTTCCGGACGAAGGTGAAGTTCGGTCAGGCCGAACTAGATACCTATCGCAAGAACCTGCGCAAGAACGGCGCCGACGATGCCGCCCGTGCGCTCGGCGGGGTGTTCAACAGCCGCGAAGAGGCGATGGAGGCCAACACCACCTATGCCGAGCTGACCATCGAGAACCTGCGATCCGGCCACGACCTGTCCACCTCGCAGGCCATGGCGACGGCGCAGATGCGCAAGATCTACGCGCCGTCCCGCTTCGGCAAGCTGCGGAAATATGCAGCCGAGCTTGCCTATCCCGCGATCGGTGGCAGTCACGAGTATCTCTACACCGATGCGCGCGACGCGGTGAAAACCGAGACGGGCGTCGAGACGAAGGATGTTCGCCTGGTGCCCATTCCCGGCATCACGGACGAGGACATCCGCAACGGTCGCACCGCGCGCTATCGCATCCTCTACTCGCACCAGCAGGACGGGCAGAGCGTCGTCAACGTGGTGCCCGGTCTCTGGGCGGCCGACATGGCCGCGGCGACAAAGGCGGAATCAGAAAAGCGGATGAGAGCCTTCATGCGCGACCGCGCGCAGATTGCGCGAGGCCGGGCAGAGGCACGCCGCGCACCGCCGCTCGCCCTGCCATCCAACCCCGGCGCATGGTGACGCGTGCCGATCGTTGAGCGCGATCCCACCTCGATACTGGCACTGGGCACCGGCGAATTGCCGACGGCGCAATCGCTGCCCGTGCCCGATACCGGCGCGATCTTCGGTGCAGCCTTCCGCCAGAACAATCTCATCGGATCGTTCGCCACGCTCGTCGGCAACTTCTGGGACAAGCCCAATGTGCTCGGTTCCAGCTACAGTGCGTGGGACGACATCAAGGGGACCGAGTACGAGGATCGCTGGGAGTATTTCACCACCTCGAACAATCCGCGCTACACCGCAGCGGTCAAGGCGCAGCTGGACCGAGAGACGGATGATCGCCGGACACTGGAAGCGGGCGGCTGGACCGCCACCCTCGCAAACTTCGGCGCTGCGGTCCTCGATCCGACGGTGCTCATTCCCGTAGGCGGTGGCATCATCAAGGGTGCGCAAGGGGCCTATCGTGTTCTCGACGTGGCGCTGCGCTCATCGATCGCCGCGGGGCTCAGCACTTCCATTCAGGAGGCCGGGCTGCAGGCGACGCAGGAGCTTCGCACCGCAGGCGAGAGTGCGGTCAACATTGGCGGCGCAATCATTCTCGGCGGGCTGCTGGGCGGTGCCGTATCGGCTGCCCTGTCACGCGGCGATCGTGCCACGGCGCTTCGCGGCTATGACGCCTTGTTGCCGACAGAGGGTGGCGGCGGGCTCAGCGCTGCGCCGGTCCGCTCCTTCGCTCTTGGCGAGCTGAGTGTCGATGGCACTGCGGCCGGCGGGATCGCCAAGGCAACGAGCTTCCTCAACCCGAACCTGCGCCTGAACCAGAGTCCGAGCGCCGTCGTCCGTGAGGTGGCGCAGGGCCTTGCCGAGAACACGCTCTATCAGGTTGGCCATGCCGAAGGGGTGACGCTTGGCCCCGCCGTCGAGCGGCTGGCGAAGATGACCGCGGATTCGCGCATGGCGACCGGCGTGAACCAATCCCGCGCGATCTTCTCGGAGATGCGCAAGGCCGGCATCAACATGTCTCAGGACGAGTTCGCTGCGGCAGTCGGGCGCGCGATGCGCAACGGCGACGAGGGCGAGAACGACTTCGTCAGTCAGGCGGCAAAGGCATGGCGCTCGGCGGTGGTCGAACCCTTCTTCGCCGAGGGCAAGGCGGTGAAGCTCTACGAGGACGGCGACGACGTTTCGTTCGCGCAGAGCTATTTCCCGCGCCAGTACCGCACGAAGGTGCTGATCGCGAAGGAGCCCGAGATCAAGGCCGAGTGGTCGGATTTCATGGAGCGGCGGATTGGCGCCTCCTATGCCGAGGCGGCCGAGAAATTCCGGGCGAAGCAGGCGTCGGTCGATGAGATCCTGGACGACTTGGCGCTGCCGCCCAGGAAGCGCGGCAATCGCGTCGCATCGCTCAAGGCGCAAGCCGATGCGCTGGACGCCGCCAATCCGGATCAGATCGCGCGCGTCGCGCAGATCGACGACCTGCGCTCAAGGGCATGCGCGGCCGAGAAGGCCGGCAGGACGAGCGAGGCGGAGACGCTGCGCGCCGAAGCGCGGCAGGCGGCACGCGAGGGCGGCGACGAGTATAAGGCCTATGTCCGGAAGAGCCGTTCGCTCCGTAGCCGACACAAGCGGCTGAGCGACACGCCGGACACCGCAGCCGCACGCCGCACCCGTATTGCGAAACTGAAGGAGAAGAGCGCCGAGGCTGCCTATGCCTTCCGCGAGCAGTGGGAAATCCGCAAGCTTGGCGAGAACATCGATCCCTTCGACCCCGGCGTGATGCCGCGCTTCAAGGAGATGGCGAAGGAGATCATCGACGATGTCTATGACAAGCTGACGGGGCGAGACTTCGGCGCCAGCACCAGCGTCGCGCCGGAATACATGACCCCGATCAAGCGCGGGCCGGTGCGAGAGCGCACGCTGCCGATTCCCGACTGGATGCTCCAGAAGCAGGGCGTGCTCGAGGATGACGTCATCGATGTCATGCACCGCTATTCGCGCACGCTGGCCGCAGACATCGAATTGACCCGGCGCTTCGGCGATCCCCGCCTGGACGGCCCGCTGCAGCGGATCGCGCAGGACTATCGCAAGCTTCGCGACGGCGTCACCGACGAGAACCAGCTCGTTGCGCTGAACAGGCGCCAGAAAGCGGACCAGCGCGACCTCAAAGCGCTGCGCGACCTGATCCGCGGCACCTACAAGGCGAACGAGAACGCGAGCGGCTGGGCACGCACCCTGCGTGCGATCGGCCACTACAATTTCGTCCGTCACATGGGCGGCGTCGTCATCTCCAGCTTCTCGGACCTGTATCGGCCAGCAATGGTCATGGGCCTGCGCAGCTTCATGGGGGACGGCGTCGCGCCGCTGATCCGCAATGCGAAGGCGGCGGGAATGTCGGTCCACGAGGCGAAGCTCGCCGGCACGGTCGTAGAGCGCGCGCTGGCGCACCGGATCACGACGCTCACCGGCATCGCCGACCCCATGGAGCGCGGCACGCCGATCGAGCGGTTCATGGCCAACATGACGCGCGTCGGCAGCAAATGGTCGGGCATGAACCTCTGGAACGACACGATGCAGAGCGTCACGTCGATCATGACGCAGAATAGCATCCTCGGCGGCCGCTTCGGTACCCGCCAGCTCGCCTTCCTCGGCATCGATCCCGACACGGCTGCGGCGATCAAGGCGCAATACGCGGCGCATGGCGAGCAGATCGATGGCGTCCACGTCGCCAATACGGAAGCGTGGGACGATCCGGACGCGGTGCGAGCCTTCCGCGCTGCAGTCGGCAAGGAAGTCGACCGCATCATCGTCAGCCCCGGCGTCGGCGACGTCCCGCTCTTTGCTCGTACGCCGCTCGGACGTGCGATATTCCAGTTCCGAAGCTTCATGGTCGCGGCACATTCCCGCGTGCTGCTGGCGGGCCTGCAGGAGAGCAAGGCGCGGTTCGTCATGGGCACGATCGCCATGACGACCATTGGCATGCTCAGCGCCTGGCTGGCGGCGTGGCGCGGCGGGCGAGAGTCGTTCGACCGGTTTCAGGAGAAGGCACGCAACCCCGGCTATGTCGTCGGCGAGGGACTCGACCGCTCGGGGATCTTCTCGTTCTGGTTCGACCTGAACAATACGGGCGAGAAGCTGGCGCAGTCGGCAACAGGCTCGCCGTTCAACCTGACGAAGAACCTGCTCGAGTTGGGTGGCCGCGCCTTCGTCCCCGATGCACCCATGCGCGGCGAGAGCCAGCGCTTCTCGACGCGCGGTCCTGCCGGCGCCGTGCTGGGTCCGAGCTTCGGCCTCGTATTCGAGGACGCGTTCGCTGCGGGGCAAGGCGGCGTCCAGAAGCTTCGGGGCGAGACGGTCGCCGCCAACCGTCGGCGCGCTGCTACGAGCCTGATTCCGTTCAACAGCTTCCTCGGCTTTCGCGAGGCCATTCAGCTGATGAATGGTGACTCGCCCTACGTAGAGCCCTCACGGTAGCGCCGGCTCATAAATTCAATGACCACAAGCGGGTGGAAAGCGGACATTGCGGCCCTATCGTAGCTCCGCTACACTCCATAGGGCGGTCCGGAGGTTAAATGCGCGAAGGCGGTGAAGGGCTCTGACCCTGGAATGGTCGTGCATCGCAACCGGGAACTTTCCCGTTGGTAACGGGTGAGTTTGACCGCCGGGAGGCCTGAGCCCGGAAGTGCCACGAAGGGCAAGGACCCTGAACAGTGTCATGGGACGACCTCCCGCTTATTGCGGAGGACCGAGGTGACAAGACGGGCAAGCTGGGTTGGCATCGACGCCGGTGCAGATGTTGTCGCTATTTGCATCCTCGACGCTGCTGGTAGCATCCTGCGGGAGGGGAGCGCGCATGCGTCGGCTTCCGCCATCGAGGAAGCCCTTCCGAAAACCAAGAAGGGATTACTCGTCGGCATTGAGGCCGGGGGGACTGCGATCCACTTGACCCGCGGCCTTCGACAAGCCGGATATGACGTGCGCGTTCTCGAGACGCGCCATGTCCACGCATTTCTGGAGTTGCGCCAAAACAAGTCGGATCGAAATGATGCGCGCGGCATCGCCGACGTACTAAGGCTCGGCTGGCAAGCGGTGCCCGAAGTGTTCGTCAAAAGCGAGCGATCGCAGAGGCTTCGCTCAGAGCTCGTACTTCGCCAGCGCTTGATGCAGCAGAGGATAGCCACCGAGAGCGCGATGCGAGGGATTCTGCGCTCCAATGGCGGCAATATCACTCGCGCGTGGTCGGGCGCGCATCTGGAAAAGACTGTTATCGCGGAGATTGAGCGGCTCCGTGCAACGGGGGTTGATCTGGGCGAGGTTTTGCTTCCCACGCTTGAAGTTGTCGTAATGGTACGGCGAACTCTGGAAACAATTACGCGGCGACTCGCGCGCGTTGCTCGGGATGACGAAGTGTGCAGTCGGCTAATGACTGTGCCTGGTGTCGGGTGCATCAGTGCTCTATCATTCTATACGGCGATCGACGAACCCAGTCGCTTCATTCGAAATGAAGATGTCGGTCCATATCTTGGCTTGGCGCCTAAGCTGAATCAATCCGGTCAGTCGTCGCGCATGGGGCATATCAGCAAGCGTGGCAATCAGATGACCCGCAGTCACTTGGTATCTGCGGCAAAAGTTCTGATGCAGCTCTCCAAGCAAGACAATACGCTGAGGCGGTGGGCGTTAGCATTGAAAGAGCGCGCTGGTCCGTCAAAGGCAAGAGTAGCACTCGCGCGAAGGCTTGCGGTGGTCCTGTTAGCAATTTGGAAGTCTGGGCAGCGGTTTGATCCGCAGCGAATCCCAACATGCCCGCTCGCGATCGGCGCTGAAGCGCACTCTACTGCGCCGGCTTCAGTCACGGTAGCCGACAAGTGTTGACAAGAGAGACCGGCGCTAGCGCTTCTTCTGGATATACGGCCTGAAACGGCGCACCCAACCGGTATCGCCTATCCCATTCGCAACGCGATCTACAATGTCGGCGAGTCGGGCGCTAACGGTCATTCGCCCGACATCTTAACGCGCTCGCCACTCCTCATCTTCGACCTCGCCCTCGCCGTTGAGGCAAGCCTGATAGTCCTTGTAGGGACGGCACTTCACGGTTTCGAGGGCATCATAGACTGGCACGGCACCCGCCAGTAAAAGCGCGCCAACAGGCAAGCCAGCCGCCCAACCTGCCCACTGTCTGTTCGTCCGCCCCCTGATTCTCATCCCGAGCCAGATAGCGATGCCGAACACGCCAAGGGTGAGAAGACCAGAAACGAGAGTGGCAGCAAGCGCGGCGATGCCATTTATCACGGAGGACATCTGCGCATCGTCGCATGTGTGTTTCGTCCTGCGCAAGCCCTGTGCATCCGCCCGCGGGCGTACCGACAAAGCCGCTAAATCGCTCCGGGATCGGAGCCGACATGACCGTCACCGTAGAAACCACCATTGCCGGGCCTTATTCGCCGAACGGGGCTACGACGACGTTCGGGTTCGCCTTCAAGGCGATGACCGTGACCGAGATCAGCGTTTATCGAGGAGGTGTCGCGCCTGAGCAGCTGGTGAGCCCGGCGCTCTACGACGTAGCTCTCGACGCGAATGAAGGCGGCACGGTCACCTTCACCATCCCACCTGCGACGGGGTCAGGGGAAATCTACATTGTCTCGGCCCCTTCGTTCCAGCAGCAGGCGAGCTTCCCGGGCGGCGAGGTGCCCTTCACGCCCAAGGCGATGAATACGCAGCTCGATCGGGCCGCGGTTCGCGATCTCCATCTTCTCTCTCGCGTGGGCCGAGCGGTGCAGACTCCGTTCGACGAAGTCGGCTTTACGCTCCCGAAACGCGCCGACCGCAGGGGGCTTGCGCTGTGGGACGCCGTGTCAGGCGACTTGACCGCCGGCCCCCTCGATGTCGGTCTCTCCGGGGCAAATCCGATCGTGGTGAAGACCCGGGCGCTCCTCAGTCTCGTCTCGGGGCCGACAGACGGACAACCTGCCACGCTCACGGAGGGCGGCCTCACCGGATCCTTCGTATGGAGGACCGGTAACTACGCCTCGCGGGTCACTGCCGATACGCAACAGGGGATCTACGTCCAGTCCACGCTGCCGGGCTTCGGCCCGACCGTCGGGTGCTGGGTGCGCCAGACGCCCATTCCGGGGCAGTGGTTCGCCGACTGGTTCAACATCCCGAACGATCCCGCTGCCGGCAACGGCAATGGCGGCGGTACGGAGGTGCTGGCGCATACCCAGCTGACCGCGATGATCAATGTCGCCAACATCGACAAGCCGCACACGATCATCTTTGGTTCCAAGATCTACACGCTCGGCGCGCAGATCCCGGAATGGAATTTTCAGGTCACCCTCCTCGGGTCGCGTGGGGCGCAAGGGACGATCTTCGTCAAGCGCTACGCGGAGGCGAATGCGGCTCGTGGTGTCTTCGCGTTCAACGACAACGGCTTCACTCTCAGCAAGCTCACGTTTCGGGGAATCTCCGGCGTCGGAGGAGGCGGCTCGGCAATCTCGGCGATACTGACGCGAGCGGCGCCGGCCGACGGTCGGACCTACCTGATCGACGTCTACGTCTCGATGGGCACGAGCTGCAACTACGCGGTCTATATTAACGGGCTGACCAACACCGATCCAACCGGCCCTTCCTACCGCGGCGTCTTCGTGCACGGTGGAGAGTATTTCGGAGCGGCTGTCGCGACATGGGCCATGGTCGGGGTCAACCACTGGCTATGCGCCGGCACCTTCTCGTCGACCTCAGGCACCAGCACGGCCAATGTCGTGCTCCAAAGCGCGGGCACCTCCGACACCTACAACGACGACTGGCAATATTTCGGCATCCTCGCCGGGGTCTGTAACCTGACGTGGCTGCGGCGCTGTCAGTTCGTGTCCCCCCAGACCGACAGCATCACCGTCGATGCAAACTCGCAGACGAGCCAGTGGACCGGTCCGCGTGTTTCGGGGGCGGTGACGAACGGCTCCGGAGCGGGCTTCTGCACGTCATGGGACGGGATGATCGTGTCGTCGGGTGGGAACGCGACCACGGGCTGGCGAAAATGGGGGAGCGGCAAGATCGAACAGTGGGGGACGGCGACGACGTCTGGCGGCGTGATCGCCGATCAGACGCTGCCCGTCGCCTTCACGTCGACTGCCATCCAGTACAAGCCGCAGCGCGCGGCCGACGCTGGCGCGAACCAGATCGGTCTGGCGCACATGTATCCCGGCACCAACCCGAACACGCAGTACACGATCAAGTCGATCAACCTGAACTATTCGGCCATCGCAATCGGTGCGGCTGGCGCATTTGTGAGGTGGGAAGCCAGTGGACAATGACGCCTTCCTGGCCGAGGCGCGCGCCGTCCTCGCCGATCTGGGCATCGAAGCGCCCAAGCCCGGCCTTGTCGAGGATCTACACCAGGACCTGTCCTACTACGCGGTCTTCGACGAGGACGGCGCGGCGATCGGCTTCTATCACGAAGCGGTGCATGGGCCGAAGCTGCGGCCCGTCATCGTAGCGCGCGACAGCGGAGATTTGGCCACCTTCCCGAGCGCCGAGGTCGTGTTCGAGCCCAACCCCGATTGCACCATTCCCAGCGAGGCTGTCCGGATCTCGGACGACGAATGGCTGGCCCATCAGGATGCGAACTCGGGGACCGCAGATGGTTGAAGGTCACGCTGCTCGAGCGCGCCGGTGAGCCCCGTTCTGGAGACGATGCTCGCCAAATATGGTTGGGTATGGATCGGCGTGACTGTCGGCTTTGCGGCCAAGTACGCGCTGTTGATCAAGAAGGGCGTGAAGGTTCGCGCATGGCTCGTCTTCGCGGACTTGCTGCTACTGCCGCTGGTGGCCCTGATCGCCTATTGGCTAGCCACGCGCATCGGCTGGGACGCCGAGGCGCGAGCGCTGCTATCCGCCTTCTGCGCCGTGGGCGCGGATCGGCTGGTGAAGTTGCTCACCGATCGCTTCCTGCAGCGCGTCGACAGCGAGGCCGAAGCGCTGGCTCAGCAGATGCTCGGGCGAGCGCGGAACACGGTGGCTACCGAGCAGGCGGCACAAAGGACTATCGAGGACACGATCGAAGGCCGCGCGCCGGCGGAATACGTCGCGTTGAAGCCACATCCTCGAACCCCAAGAGGGTAGTGTCGGTCGCCGCCAGCGGCGCCAAGACGAGAGCGCGATCATCTACACCGACACCCGCGTCGGCCTCACCGACGCGCTTGGCCTGCGCGATGGGGCGCAGGTGGGGGCGATCGATACCCTAGATATTCATTGAGCAGATTGCCGCACACACCTAGCCATCGCACCGCTATCTAGCCAAAACCAAGCCCTGATAAATGCCAGATTTATTATATTTAAAAACCCCGCCCGGAGGGCATTTGGAAGCATTAAACTCAATAGTATTTTCGCCCTCCACCAATGCATCCTGCGGATATATTTCCACCTCAAAATCACTTCCATATCGCAGATTTATTCTCATGCATCTGTAATCAATATTTGGTTTAATTTTTTTAAATCGGAACCACGCGTCATCGAGGATTTTCAATTCCGATATACTGATGTCAGCGCGCGCCACCTGCACGGCATCATCCTGCGGCGACAGGGCCAGTAGAGCGATTAAAAGCATTTTTATTTGTCCAATTTATCGAAATCTATGACCGGGGTAATCTTTGGAGCTGGAGGGATAACTTCACTTTCCTTCCCGCGAATATATACTAATATTTTTCCGCTTGGCGTGCCTAGGTACCTCGCATAATTGGGGTCTCCAGTTGCCTTCACGAGTGAACTGGCAATCCCTGTATCGGCCCCCGATCCTTTCGAGAAATGGTCGCTATTATATCCATCATTAGCCTTGCTTGTCCTAACAGGCGCCCCCGATGCGTCAGGCTTAGAATAGTCCCCGTGAGTATGATAATCGGATTTCAGGCTTTTAGGTGCGGTAAATTTAACAGAATCACCTTTTCCATTCGATACAGGGTTGGAGGCGTAATACTTTCCACCTTTCATATACACATATCCGCCATACTCTTTATTCTCTGAAATCGAACGCGGATTGATATACCGAATAGCATCAGCGGCCGCCTCTGACTCGCTATCGAACGGATCGCCGGGATCGCCCATGTTGCCCGTGGGGTCGCGCTTATTCACCGGATCGTTTGAGACATAGGCGTAGAGGTTGATTTGATCCTGATACCCAATGGGATCGGTCTGTAGGAAGCGCCCCAACGTCGGCGAATAGATGCGAGCTTTATAATAATACATTCCTAGCTCAGGAATCCAAGCCTGCCCAGTATACTGGAAGCGACTATAGTATCCACTTTGTTCTGGAATGCCATATTCATCGTATTTATAAACGGCGAGAGAGTTCCCTGACTTGTCGGCCACAGAGATAACCGACCCCTGATGGTCCACTTGGAAACTACGCCGATCGTTAAGGTGCGAATCATGGTACCAAAGCAGCGGATCATCCTCGCCCAAACCGTGCACATATCGTCGCCAGATTGCGCCAGATGCGTTGTATTCAATGGTTAACTGATCGCCATCGTATACGAATTGCGTGACGCCCGCACTCCCGCCAGAGGTCTGATACAGACGCCCCAGCGGATCGTAGACCAGGGTGGCACCGCTGGAGGACGCGACAAGCCGATTTTCAGCGTCGTACGCGAATGTGTAGCTGCCGTCCGACGTGAGGTTGCCGTTTGCGTCATAGGCGAAGCTGGCCGGGCCGGCGCTCGTATACTGGTTCAGCCCGTTCGCCGCATAGGCTCGATTGACCGGTATATGGCCGCCATAGGCATATAGAGGGGACCGCGATCGGCTCACGATCTGGCTGGCCGGATTGTAGGCGAGCGTCGTCGTGACGTCGAAAGCCGATCCGGCAAGATCGTGGCTGAAAGTGTTTGGGCGCGATATCGCATCATAGCCATAGCTGGTAGCTACCGCCCCCCGCGATTGACTGGCTGCCCGTCCCTGTGCGTCCCAACTCATCTGCACCACCGCAGGGTAAGCCCCATTCTGGCGAACTGCCACCAGCCGGTCGAGCCCGTCAAAATCATAGTCGAAGGCATTGCCATCCGGATGCGTGATCCGGGTGCGGTTACCGTTGGCGTCGAATTGATAGGTTAGGGACCGGCTGACGCCGCCCATGCGGGTGATGCTGGTCCGCAGCCTGCCAAAGCCGTCGTAGACGCTTTCGACGGCATCTGCGCCGGCCAGGGAGTCGAAGCGCGCCGCAGTCTGTAGACCGCGAAGATCGTAGGTATAATAAACATCGCGTGTCGCCGAGGCAGGAACGCTCGTGCAGACATAGCCGGTCACGCAGGCATCCGGGACGATCTTCGAGGTCATGCGGTTGAGCGCATCGTACCCGTAGGTGAAGAGGCGCCCGTCGCGCCTCCTCAGGCTGATGCGGTTGCCGTTGGCGTCATAGCCATATTCCTCACGATCATTGGTGGCGACCACACCTGCCGTTGCAACCGCGGTTGTCGGCGTCGCTGAGTTGTAAGCCGATGGGGAGGTCTTCGAGGGGAAGCGCCACTGGTTCTGACGATCATGCCCATCGTAGAGGTAGCCTGCCCGGTTGCCATTGGCGTCGATGACGGATTCCTGCTTTCCGTTCGGCGTATAGGTGTAGGTCGCATATGCCTGCTCGAGCGAGGTTCCGACGCCCCTGCGCACCTGCAACAGCTGCCCGGCCGCATCGTAAACGTTCTTCGTGACCCGGTCGGGGCCCTCGCTCCCGCTCGTGCCGAGCGTACAGGCGCTCGCCGGCAGCGCGGTGAACGCAGCCGGATTCATTCGCACCGCGATGCACTCCAGTCGGCCCGCAGCATCATAGCTATATTGCGTCACCGCATAGGTCACGCCCAGAGCCGAGGTTCGTTCGACGACCTTGTGATTCATCACATCGTAGGTCGTGTCGACTTGGCTGAAGACCTTGAAATCGAGCTCGGTCCAGTTCAGCGGATCGATGGCCTCGGATTGCCAGTTCGCCAGTTCGCCTTTTTCCACCCTGACCAACCGGCCGGCTACGTCATAGTGATTGCGCACCGCCGCATGCTTGAGCGGGCCCGCGCCATCGGGATCGGGCGCGATCGTCGCCACCACACGTCGTGCGCCATCGTAGCGTGTCGCCGTCGTAAAGGGTGAGGCCTGTCCCTGAGCAAAGCTCGCGGTGGCCACGAAAGTCACGCTCCAGACAGTCAATGCCGCGCCGAGAAGACGCCGCGCCCACTTTCTCGGTTGACTGCGCATCAATAGCACCCCGCGAGACCAGCACGAGGACTGGCTTCCCAGATTTGGTTGCCTTGGTCGTCATATCCGAAACACCTGCGCTGACTGCCGGCGTCCTGCGTGGTCACGACAGTGCCCCTGAGCAGGAGGTTGTTGCCGGCGGCGCCCGTGCTCGGCCCATAGTCGTAGCTGGTCACCACCTCGTCCGCAGCGCCGCCGGTACATCCATTGCCGGCCGCAGCCGTAGTGCGGCAACGACGCTCCTCGACCAGAAGCCAGACCGGCGTCGTAGCCTGTGCGAACCCTCCGGCGTTGTTTCTGATCCAGGCGTGGCGCTGGGCATAGCTATAGCGAGTCTGGGGCCGTATTCCGTTCACTGCAGGCCCGGTCGCGGTCAGCACGCCACCATGGTTGGGATCATATGTAAAGTCTGTCCGATTTCCATTGGGATCGACCACATAGTCTGGCTTGCCACAGACCTTGGGGTTGGGGCAGCTAGTGGGATAGCTGATCACCCCTTCCTGCACGCCGAGCCCCGAGCCGGGCTTGGGGATCAATTTCTGCGTGAGCGCCTTTCCTTGCAGGTCGCGGAGGGTCAGGACTTCGTTTCCCTCCGGGTAGGTTACGGAATCGAGGCCAAAGCTGCTCTGCCCGATCCGGAAAGTTCGGCCGATCTCGTCGAATATTGTTGCGTCGTTACTCCCAGGACTTACGAGCACATCCCTCGAGGTACCGTAATTGGTCGACAAATGCGTATTAGAACTCAACCCCGTCCAATAGTCCGGATCGCCATTGTGGCTACCGCAAACATAGAGGTTGTTATTGGATACTGCCTGCATGTTGGTTGCGTAGGCATAGCTTGTTGTTCTTCCACCAGCGTCGGTTTGCGACACGACCGGGTCCTTGGCACGCACTGAAGGCTGGACCGGATAGGAGTTCGCTGGATCATTCGGGCAGGCGAAATAGATGTTCTGGATTGCGCATACCGATTGACCCGGTAACTTCATGCATCCCAGATGATCGGCACCAGTATAGGTATAGGTCGTTGCCTCTCCGGCCTTGGTCGCCGATACCAACAGCTTCGCGCTGCTATTGTAGCTCCCGGCCGTGTACGTATAGCTCACCGTCTGCGCATTTGCCGGACACGTCGAAGTCGCGGTGATGTAGACGCTGGCCATGTTTACGGCGCAAGCACTGGTGTATCCATCAAACAGGATGGCCCAGCCACGATTGCTTATGACGCTTTTGATGCGTGCATCGCCGCCATAGGTCCAATCCCAGCGCGTGCCGTTCGGCATCGTCAGGTTGGAGATGTATCCGCCGGCGCCCGCCCTGAAATTGACGATGGTTCCGTCCGAGTCGGTGAAGGTGTAGTAGCCGGCTCCGGTAGTGCCGTTGAACACCAGCGTGGTGTTCGAATTGCTGGTGGCGTAATAGTCGCCTACGGGCCCGCCCGTTGTGGTCTTGTTCGGAACATAGCGGCTGCCGCCTTGGAACGTAGCAGATCGACCACCGATGGTAACGGTATACACATAGGATTCCCGCCCGGGCAGCGGCGGCTCCTCGCCGGGACCGATAGGGATACGAGCCGCGCTGACATAGCCCTGCAGGCTATGGGTCCAGCCGCGTGCGCCCATATAGATGTCCGACGGCACCTCGATCGCACTGTTGTAAGTCCGCGTAAGGCTCAGCCCCTGCTCGCCACTTCCCCCGATGGAAAGATCCACGTCGCTATAGGAATAGGCGCCGGTCCGGTAATTCACGCCACCGGGACTTGACGTACTCAGCGGGGGTGGCGGGGTGATCTGAGCCATAGCCGAGCCGGCTAGGAAGCCAGGAACGACAAGACCCAACAGGAACGCGGTTTTGCCCGCCAATGCGTTCGGCGCGGCTGAACTCCCGGGACACGGAAGACGCATATTTTCTCTCGATGATGAAAGTTGATAATAGATCGCGAGACCGGCTTCAGCCGTCCGCTGGCTCACTCGACCACAGGTCGCTCGGTTACATCCACCATGGTTTCCGGGATTGATCTGTCGGCATCCGTCGTCCGCACGCTTGAACCCTGCATTGCGCACGCCGAGATACCGGCGGCGCCAACAGCATATGCCCGACGGTTTCCGGCCGCATCGAAGCATGTGCTCGTAGAAGTGCCACTCTTCGGCCCGCCCGATATGGCAGTCTGCGAGAGCCTGCCCAGCGAGTCGTAGGTATAGGTCGTGACCTCCTGCGCCATCGCATCTGCACCGCAGATCATCGTCAGCACGACCGTCGCGACAAAGCCCCTCATATTTCGCAAGCATTTTCCCCCACGCAGATTATTTTTGCTAGCACGCGAAGGACCATCGCTGTCAATCCGCTCGACTCGCATCCGGTTCTCCAATTTTGGTGCGTGAACCGTCAAATCGGCGAAGCGGATTGGGGCGAACCCCACCGGCTGCAACGATTCTACATTATGCCGAGCTGACGAAAGCTTGAGTAGCGCTCCCCACCGATGATGATGTGATCTACGAGACGGATTCCAATATCGCGACATGCCCGAGAGATCTGTCGCGTCATCACTTGGTCCGCCTCGCTAGGACGGTGATCTTCAGAGGGATGGTTGTGGGCGAGCAACAACGACGGGGCACGGACCTGCATCGCCCCATTGAGAATGCGCCGGACCGGCGCGGGGCACGAGACTTCGTTGCCGGGCACGCGAATGCAGCGCCGGACCCGCAGATTGCCACCGAGGCACAAGGCTACGAGAAGCTCGCGGTCTTTACCGGCGAACAGTGGCCGCAAATACTGCAGCGCCTCTTCAGTATTCCGGACCATTGGGGACAGAGCGTCGAGAGGCCGCCCTAGCCACCAGCCATTGCGTGCCATGCCGCTGCGCCCCCGAGGAACACATTCATGAGCAGAGAGTAGATCGTCCAACCAGCCCACACGCACGCCGTGCCGTCAAGCATCGCCCGGCCTGCTCGATCGCCGATTCTGACCGGCGGATAGCCGTACCAGTGGCGCCGAAGCTGCTCGATGTCGTCCGGGTTCAGGTCCCGCGATGTGCGATATGACTTCCATGAACGATGGAGCGCAGCGGCCTGAAGCAACTCCTGCTCAAGCTCGTCCGCAAACTCGCGTTCGACGAACTGGCCGAACCAGCAGGTCTTGCCATCCGATGGTACGGTGCGGAGATTCGCCCCGCCTGGCGTCACCCGTTGCACGCGCACCCCGGCGGCTGATGACAATTAAGGTGTCGCGCGATGCAGCTGTTGCCGCATGCTTTCCCTTTTGTGCATATTTTGCAGCATCCACCCTGTCCGCCGAAAGCCATGCAGGGATTGGCACTTGCCGGTCCCAAGACAAGAAGCGCCGCCAGCGCGAGGATTTTCATGGAACCCCTCCCCTTTGACGGCCATCATCGTCGTACAGTCTCAAACTAATGTCGAGTCTTACCCAATATCTGCCATAACCCACTATCCGACGCTTCGAGAATATTTGAACGAGCGACTTCGCTTGGCCGGATGCGCCGTGCGATGCATGAAAAAATATAAGTGGGGATATCTTAGGGGGCATCGGCCCCGCGCAATCGGCTTGGAATGGCGGAAATCAGCCACTTCGGCCTCTGTCCATGACGGACATCGGACCCACCACTCGAATGTGATTTCCTCCTTCGTCCCACAGGCCGGCCTTGCCATTTTGGGTGCCGCGGCTGTCATCGACGCGGCGGCGATCCGTCCGCCCGGCCCGGCCTCTTCCATGAGCCGCATCACAAACGCACCGGGGCGGCAGAAGAACATCCTCGAGCGCCGTCGCAACTCGCCGCAGCCGGCAATCTCGTGCGGCAAGCCGACCCGCAAGCAATGGCCGTTCAGACGGAAAGGGCCTGCGCAAGGGCCAGGCCGGCGAGACGGCTGGAAGCAAGTAGTCGATCCAGGCCGTGGCCGTTACGGGTTTTGGCCGAGAGGCCGGACATAGTCGTGCTGACGAAGTCGGCCATCCGCTCCGCCGCCTCGGGATGGCGCGCGGCGACATAGTCGCGGATCACGCCCTCTGCCGCGACATTGAAGGCGCGCGCTGCCTCCCGCGCTTCCGGATCATTGCAGCGGGTTCCTTCCAGCACGAGGCAGCCGGCGGCGTCGGGATCGGCTGCATACCGGCGGGCCGCTTCCTCCAGCACGGCAGTTAGCACTTCGGCGACGGGGCGAGGAGGTCGCGGCGATGGTCGCGTGGTTGGCGGGATCGGAAGCGGGCTTCGTCACCGGTGCGATGCCCACGATCGACGGCGCGTTCGGCGCCTGAGGCTGCCGTGACGACCACCGGTATCCATCGGTGCGGGCGAGGTTGGCAGTCAACTAGCCCGCGCCGTCATCGCAAGCAGCTACCATGTCGTGACCGCCAACTCCTTCTTCGCGGCTATAGGGGGCGTGTCCCTGACTGGCCGCACCCTCCCCATGGCCCGGTCAAACGACGCACTCTGAGGAATGTCAGCTTTCAGACGCTACGAAGGCGATGGCTGCCGCTCGGATGCGGGCCATGCGGGCTGGCGATCCGGCATGATCCGCCAAAGTGCGCGGGATGCGCTGGCAAGTCGCCACGACAATGCTTTCCTGTCGCATCGGATCGGTTTAAGTCGCTGATAGTGGCTGGTTGTCCGGGGGCGAGTAAACGTCTTGAGCGATGTGGGCTTCGATGACGTCATACGCACCCATTCCGGGCTGCTTTCGCGCATAGCACTCGCCTATGAAGCCGATCCGAGCCAACGCGAGGATCTCAAGCAGGAGATCGTCCTTGCCGTGTGGCGCGCACTACCGTCCTTTCGCGGCCAATCCTCGCTCAAGACCTATATCGCCAGCATCGCGCAGAAGCGCGCAGTGACGCACGTCTCGCGCCGCGCGCGGAATCCTGTTACGGAAGAATTGGGCGAAGAGCTTCCCACCGCCGACCTGCAGCCCGACGAAGCGGCGATCGTCGCGGATCGGCGGTCGCGATTGCTGGCGGCGATGCGGCAGTTGAGCGTGGCCCAGCGGGAGACGGCGACGCTGATGCTGGAAGGTTTCTCATTCATAGAGATCGGCGAGACATTGGGGATCACCGCCAATGCCGCGATGCTCCGCTGCCAGCGGGCAAAATCGGCGCTGGTCGAGCAAATGGGGGCACCGCATGGCCGGTGAGTTCGACGACCTCTCCGAATTGTGGCGTGGCAGCGTACGGCATGCAGCGGAAGAGGTGTCGGCGCTGTCGGAGCGCGTGCTGCGGCGTGCCCGCTGGATCGAGCGGGCGGAGTTGCTGATCGCGGCTTGCTTGACCGTCTTCGTCGTGTTCGGGATCTGGCGCAAATTCACGCTCGGCTCGCTCGCCGCCGGCGTGATGATCCTGCTGCTGCTTCTGTGGTCCGCACGGACCCGTTATCGGCTGCGCCGCGTGGAATGGGGTGCCGACCAGCGCGACCGGGAGACCTTCCTCGAGGGCCAGATACGGAGATACCGCGCGCGCGTCCGCCGCACTCTGTTCGACCTGACGCTGTTCGGGCCGGCGACCTTGCTGGGAATGATGTTCGCAGTGCTGAGCCAGCGCGAGGGGCGTCCGCTCGGTCCGCATCTGTCGCAAGCCTTGCTCAGCTGGTCGGCATTGCTCGGGATGGCGGTGATCGCCGCGACCATCGCGTTCCTGTTCGTGCGGCTCCGCCGCCAGCGCGCGGTAATCCGGCAGCTTTCGGAAGTGCTGGCCGACCATCGGCGCGAGAGCGAAATGGACCGGTTGATGCTCCGAATCTGAAGGCGGGCGCCGGGAAGTTCCCTCTTCGAAAAATAATTTCAAAAAAGTGCGACAGGTTTTCCGTTGCCGCGAGACTAATTGATTGACGGCATCGAACAGCCGTTCTCGTCGAAAAGCCCAGACGGACACCGATCCGCCGATCGCGACATCACGCGATCGGCGAAGCGGAGAGCTGTGCGCCAGGGCCGCGATTTGGAAGGCACTGGCCGGTTCCGCCGGCCGTCTTTGGGGGGAATATCGATGAAGAAGATCAGCAGCGTACACGCGTCCGCCTTCACCCTGCGCACCCCGGTTGGAGTTTGCGGGCACGTCACGCGTCAGGAGGTCGGGGGGCCGGTCTGCATCGGCGTGATCGTCGGGACCTATATCATCGGGGGATAGCGGCGATCGGCCAGGCGCCGTGGCGAACCCGCCACGGCCCGTCCATCCGCGCTCGAACTAGACGTCTGCGGACAAGCCAGCATCGATCCCGCTGCATCCGTGAGGTGCGGCGAGCGCGGAATCGTGCCTGGCGCTGGAGGATGTATGATTTCCAGACAAGAACTTCGGCGATATTTCATCAAGGCGGAGCAGGCCCGTGGCGACGCGCTGCCGACCAGCCTGCCGACGCATCACTGGCGCCTGCAGCCGGCGCTGGCGGCGCTGCATCAGGCACTCGATACGCTCGCCGATCCGACCGCCGACAGCGTTCGCGCATTGGTGGAGGCCGCTTTTGCCGACACCGGCTGGATCGATGGCTGGATCGCCGCGATGGCGCAAGACGCGCTTCGCGACGCCTATTTCGAGCCCCCGCTCGCACCGACCGGCAACGGCTTCCAACACGGCGTCGCGATATTCGCGCATCGTCATGTCAACATCGCGCTGAACAGCCTGCCGGTGGATGCACTCGCCGCGAAGAAGATGCAGCGCCGCGGGCCTGCGGCGATCACCTTCACCGGCACCGTATCGGTGCAGAAGTTCCTGCGCGCCGGCGGTGCAGTGCTGCGCATGTGGGACGCACCGCAGGTATCGGGCAATTTCAGCCTGGACGACAGCCCGAAATGTCGCCCGGCCGGGTATCGCGCACTGGAAGATGGCGAGATCCTGACGCTCGACGGCCGGACCCAGAGCTATGTCATAGAGCATGCGATCGGTGACATCGTCGTGCTGCAGGCGGAGATCCTGCTCGATCGTGCGCCGCTGCTCGTGGAATATGATTCGGAGGATCTCACCGCCGTTGCGGCCTGCAGCACCAGCGACACTGCCTCGCGCAGCCAGATGTTGCTCAGCTTCCTCGCCTCGCTGGGACGCAGCGAGGACGACGCCGTGGTCGAGCCCTTCACCCATGACGACAGCTTTTTCCTGCGTTGGCACGCGACCACCGAACTGTTCCGCCTGAACGAGGGCCGTGCGCGTGCGCGCCTCCGCACGATGGCCGAGCGGGACCCGCATCCCGATCTGCGCGCAGCGGCGCGAAACGCGCTCGGCATGATCGAGGCGGAGGCCGGCGCATGCCACGCGTGATCGAAACCGCGACACCGCATCGCGCCGAGCTCGGCGATCTGGTCGAAACACTGGAAAGCGGCCGTTTCGACGCACGCGACGAGGATTGCTTCGCGTCGTTCGGCGATGGTCTCAAGGCGCTCGCCAACAATCGCGACTTCCTCGCCGACATGCTCGTCGACGAACTCAAGCAGCGCTGCCGCGATCAGAGCGCGCGGAACGTCTATGGGCCACAGGTGGTGATCCTGCATCAGGCGCGAGACTTCTTCATCCGCGCCAATTTCTGGCCATCTGAGGATGATCGGTTACTCCAGGAAAACGGCCACGAAGCATTTTTCTACCATGTGCCCCACGACCATAATTTCTCGTTCCTGACCGCCGGCTACATGGGCCCCGGCTATTGGAGCGATTATTACGAATATGACTATGACAATTTCGCCGGCGCCATCGGCGACGAAGTCGACCTGCGCTTTGTCGAGCGATCACGGCTCGAGCAGGGCAAGATCATGCTCTACCGCGCGCATCGCGACGTTCATGCCCAGCTGCCCGCAGACGAACTCTCGGTCTCGCTCAACATCATGGAGCGCGCGCCGCATCTGAGTTTCCGCGACCAGTATCGCTTCGACGTCGAAGGCAAGACCGTCGCGGCGCATCTGACTCGCAGCGCCGTCGAGCCGCTGCTGGCGCTGTGCGCGCAATTGGGCGGGGGCGACGGCCGCAATCTCGTCGAATCCTTTGCCGCGCATCATCCGAGCGACCGGATCCAGTTCAGCGCGATCACGGCGCTCGCCTCGGCTCAGGCCAGCCTCGAGGACCGGCTTGCGGTGTTCGAGCGCGGAGCACGCGACGCCAACCCGTTCATCGCCCGGATGGCCGCGCGACAATGCGCCGCGGTCGAGCGCGGACGCCCGTGGATCCAGCGGTCCTTTCACTGAGGAGGTATTGCCATGCTCGTGCATATCACTCTGCCCACCAATGCACCGTTCCAGACGACGGTTACCTGGGGCGTCGCCGAGAACGAAGCATCCGAAGACGAATGGTGCGGCCGCGTCGCGGCGGATATCGCGCGCTCGCGTGGCTTGCAACGCCGGCTGCTCGCCGGCTTCCACATGGCCGATCCGGTGTGGGACATGCTGCTCGACCTGTACCTTTCCGAGCGAAAGGGCGTGCGGGTCTCGATCTCGGACCTCGCGCTGGCCGCAGGCGTACCGCGCAGCACCGGGGTGCGTTGGGTCGGCAATCTGATCGAGACAGGTGCGCTCAGCAGCGCGCCCGACACGTGCGACGGCCGCCGCACCTGGGTGGAGCTGAGCCCCGAATCGCGCGCGGCGCTGGAGCGCTACTTCCTCGAAGTGGCACGCACGTCCGCGCGGCGCGCCGGCACCTTGCGGAACTGGTCTCAAGTTGAGCCTAACAACATCCTCAATGGATTGACCGCTTAATTCTGTGGTGACAAATTCACTTTGTCAGCAACAGTTGACAACTCAACAGTAGAATGAGCCAAGAGCTCAATATCTGGAGACTAAACATGAGCAATCATCAAGTTCATAATTTGCCATCTCTCGATTTCGAAGTAGGCATGCTCGTCGAGCAGCGTGGCGAGGCCGTCATTTGCAGCCTCACTGCCGGTATTGCCTCGATTATCGGCGCGATCTTCTTCGCCGACACCGATCAGCTCTGACACGCTCAAAAAGGGGAAATTCCATGTCCGACACCAACAACCTGCCCGCCCTCGACCTCGAAGTCGGGGCTCCCGGCTCGGCCCGTCACACGCCGGTCGTCGCCGGCCAGGTCATTGCCGGCATCGTGATCGGCGTCGTGATCGCAGTCACCAACGACGCAGTCGCAGACTAACCGCTTGCGGGCGCGGCAGCTTCGCCGCGCCCGCAAACACCTGACGGGATCGGGTGAACCGTTCCGATCGGCATGAGGGAAACGACATGAAGAATCTCAAGGATATCATGGCGGTAGTGACGGCCCCCGAGTTCCGTCCCGGCCTGCTGGAAGACAACAAACGCAGCGTCAGCTACTATAATGACGATCTCGGCTTTGGCGACCTCAAGCGTATTCTCTCGGCGAACGAGGAAATGACGCCGGCGGAAGTGTTCCGCCTGTGCGACGTCTTCTTCACCGAAGATCGCATCCAGGCAATCGTCACCGAGGAGCAACGCTGCGCCGACCGCAACCCCTTCTATGGCTCGTCGTTTCAGCCGATCGGCGGCGAGTTCTTCGGCGGCATGGTGCTGGCTTCCACCGACCAGTTCACGGCGATGCTGCTGGCGCTCGACGGCTTCGAGATCGATCTCGCCAAGCAGCGCTACGGCGAGCGGCGCACGCTGACCTTCGGCGGGCAGGAGACCTATCTCAAATTCTTCCGCTCGCATGAATTTCCGCTGCAGTCGTGGAAGATCCCGACCTTCGGCGACGATGACGACCTCCACACGCTCGACCTGCGTTTCGAGGAGGGCGATCGGTTCGACTGCAAAGCGGGCGACGCGCTCCACTTCAAAGCCAATGAATCCTTCGAATATTCCGCCAAGGCGGGGTCGCACGCGCTGGTGTTGCAGATCCAGATGTACCGCGGCGGGATGCCCATGGCACTCGAGTTCGACTTCGATACGCGCCGGATGGTCGGCGCCAGCTCGCCGGCGCAGGAGCCGACGCGCCTGCAGATGCTCGCCACCGCGATGCGCCTGTTCGGCCGCCAGGACAGCTGCGAGCAGCTGGAGCGGCTGCTCGAGCATCCGTCGCATTATGTCCGCTGGCATACGATGCGCGAATTTCTGGGCCTCAACCTCGAGCGCGCCTGGCCGCATCTCGAACGGATGCGCGACCGGGATCCGCAAGCAGCGGTGCGCCGCGCCGCGCAGCGCACGATCGAAATGCTCAGCGACGAAATGCCGGCCATCGCGGCCGAATGACCCTTACGCACCGATAGGAGACGCCACCATGCCCCTCGTTATCGACTCTCCGCAGACCGACGCGATCGAGCTCGGCGCAATCATCGAATATTTGCACGACGAGAATATCGACACGTCGGATCACGATCAGATGATCGCGGCGGCACCGATGCTCAAGCGATTGAGCAACAATCGCACCTTCCTCGGCGACATGGCGCTCGAGGAGCTCAAGAAGCGTACCGGGATCGGCAACGGCTCAAACAATTACGGGCCGCAGGTCATCATGCTGTACGCGCCCACAAAGCGCCAGCAGACCTTCTTCCTGCGCGCAAATTTCTGGCCGTCTAACAACGATCACATCCTGCGCGCCAGCGGACCCGAGCAGTTCTTCTACCACCACCCGCACGATCACTCGTTCAACTTTCTGACCGTCGGCCATTTCGGCCCGGGCTACAGCAGCAACTATTATACCTATGATTACGAGAGCACCGCTGGTTACCCCGGCGAGCCGGTCGACCTGAAGTTCGTCGAGCAGAGCTCGTTGAGCGAGGGCAAGGTCATGCTCTACCGCGCCTGCTACGACATTCACGACCAGCTGCCGCCCGAGAGCATGTCGATCAGCCTCAACATCATGGAGCTGACGGTGCGCGGCAGCGTGGTCGACCAATACGGCTTCGACGTCGAGCGCAACTTCGTCGGCAGCATGATCAACCGCATGTCGATGTGCTCGCTGATGCCGATGATCGCCCAGGTCGGCGGCGGGAACGCCCAGGACTATCTCGCCGAGACGGCGCGGTCGCATCTCTCGGAGCGCGTGCGCTTCGCGGCGCTCAAGGCAATGGCCGCGACCAGACCGGATCTGGAAGGCACGAAGGAAGTGTTCGAGCAGGGCACGCGCAGCGACAGTGCGCTGGTCGCGGGCTGGTCCCGGCACAAGCTCGCCCGCCTCGAGAGCCTGCGCGCGTGACCCGCGCGGCGCCCACCGACGCCGCAGGCCCCGGGGCGGGGCCTGCATCCTATGCCGGCCTGTTCTCGGTATTGGGCCATGTCCGCATCGATCGCGCGGCGCTCGCCGTCGCGGCGCTGCTGACCTTGGTGGAGGTGGGCGGCACGCTCGGCTTTCCCCTGCTCACCCGGACGATCGTCGACGGCTCGGCCGCGCTCTCGACATCCGGCGGGCTGTTCGGCCAGCCGGCGGTCGTCCAGCTGGTCCTCGTCTTGCTCGCCGCCGCGGTCGCCGCGGCCGTCGCGCGCTATCTCACCAGCCGGGCGGGGCTTTCGTTCGGCGCCCGGCTGCGCAGCGCGGCGGTCGAGCGGCTCGTGGCGGCGCCGGTCACCTATCTGGATGGGCTGGCCAGCGGCGAAGTGACCAGCCGCGTGATCAACGACACCAAGGCCGTCGCCCAGCTCATCTCGCGCGAGAGCCTCAACGCCGCATCGGCAATATTGCTGCTCACCGGCGCGGCACTGGTGCTGTTCTCGATGGACGCCGCGCTCGCCGGCATATTGTTCGGCGTGATCGGCGCGGCCTTCCTCGCGATGCTGCCCGTGATGCTGACGATGGCCGCGGTGGCCTATCGCACCCAGGACGAGACTGCCCGGCTGAGCGGGCGCCTGACTCAGGTCTTCGCCGAAATGCGGATGGTCAAGACGTTCGACGCCGAGGAGCGTGAGCGCCGCCGCGCCGATGCCGGCATTTTCGCGCTGTTCGCGCTCGGTTGCCGCTCCGCCCGGATCGAGGCTGGGCTGAGCCCGGTGATGACGCTGGCGGTGACGATCTCGCTGGTGACCATACTCGCTTATGGCGGAATGCGCGTCGCGGCAGGGAGCCTGTCGTCGGGCACGCTCACCGCCTTCCTGCTCTACATCTTCACCGTGGTCGGGCCGCTGGCGCAGCTCACCAGCTTCTTCTCGCAGCTTTCGGTCGCGCGCGGCGCCTCGACTCGGCTCGCCGAAGTGCTGCGCCTCGCGCCCGAATGGTCGGCACCGGCAACCCCCCGCGCTCCCGTCGGCCGCATGCCGAAGGCGCTGGCCTTCGACCAGGTCCGCTTCAGCTATGGCGATCGCCTGGCGTTGTCGCTCGATGGCCTGGTCTTCGCGCCCGGCAGCCGCACTGCCATTATCGGCCCCAGCGGCTCGGGCAAGTCGACGTTGCTGGCGCTGGTCGAACGCTTTTATACGCCCGATCAGGGCAGCATCCGCCACGGCGATGAGAACATCACTGCGATCCCGCTGCGCGAGTGGCGCGCGCGGATCGGCTATGTCGCGCAGACCTCGGCGATGCTCTCGGGCAATGTTCGCGACAATCTCCTCTACGGGATCGACCGGCCGGTCGGCGACGAAGCGATCGCGAGCGCGCTCGCATTGTCGCGGTCGGACGGGTTCGTGGCGGCGCTGCCCGAGGGGCTCGACACGCAAATTGGCGAGCGCGGCGCCCGATTGTCGGGTGGCGAGCGCCAACGTCTCGCCATCGCCCGGATGTTCCTGCGCGATCCCGAGATCCTGCTCCTCGACGAGGCCACGTCGAGCCTCGACGAGGAAAACGCGCACCTCGTCCTGCAGGGTCTCGACGCATTGATGCGCGGGCGCACCTGTATCCTCGTCACGCACCGCATGACCGGGCTCGAGTCGATGGACCAGATCGTCGCGCTCGATCGAGGCGAATTGGCCGAGTGCGGCGCGCCCGAGGCCCTGCTGTCCGGCGCCGGCTTCTACCGCCGCCTCGTCCACCGCCAGTTCCTCCAGGAGAAGTTCGCATGACCGCGCCCTTCACACCCCAAGCTCCGGCCTCGACAATTTCGGGGCTGGCGGCGCACAAATGCACGCTGATCGGATGGATGATCGGCTGGGCATCGTTCACTTATGGCTCCGCCGTGGTGCGATGGCTGCAGGTCGGCAGCGAGACCGACCTGCGCGGCGCTGCCATGGCGGTGTTCGCGGTCGCCGACAAAGTGCCTCCCCATGCCAAGATCGGGTTCGGCGCACTGTTCCTGCTCCTGCTTTACGTGCTGCGCAGGCTGCCGCTGCCAGGTGGGTGCGCATCGGCCGGCATGGCGGCGAGCCTGGTCGCCGCGACAATCCTGCTCTGTGCCGCGCCGTTCGACTATTTCGCCGGCACCGGCGGCAGTGCACTCGGGAATGCCGGATTGGCTGCGACGGCACCGCATCTGCTGGTCGCGCTCGGTGCCGGGCTGGTCTGGGCGGCCGCATGCGCGCGTTGCGAGCGCAAGACGGAGAACGACCGATGACCGCGACCGTCGCCGACCGACTGCGCGAGCTCAGGCTCGATCGCGAGCCGACCAGGGCCATCCCCAGGGCGGCGCCCGCGGTCCGCACCGACCGCGATGGCGGCCGCCGCTCCTTGCTGCCGCTGCTGCTTACCGGGATGGCGAGCCTCGCGGTCGGCAGCGTCGCGACGGCGTCGCTGCTCGGGAGCGCCGGCGGCAAGCCTGAGCCCGTCGCCGCAGCGCCCGTCCCGCCGGCGAGTCCGATCGCGGAGGCGCCCGCGGCGAGCCTGGTCGCCGCCGGTTTCGTCGTGCCACAGCGCGGTGGTACCGTCGGCTCGCAAGTTACCGGGCAACTACGTCAGGTGCTCGTCGCCGAGGGCGACCATGTCCAGGCCGGCCAGATCATCGCCCGCGTCGACGATTCGGATGCGCGCGCGGCGCTCGACCGGGCAATCGCCGCGCAAGCCGAAGCACGCGAGACGGTCGCTGCCCTGCGTCACCAGCATCGCCAGGCCGTCGCTACGCTGGCACGTCGCCAGGCGCTCAGCCAGCGTGGCTTCACCACCATGGCGGCGCTCGAGGAAAGCCAGGCCGAGAGCGGCATGCTCGGCGCGCGCATTGCCGCCGCCGAAGCCGCATCGAGCGGCGCGACTGCGGCGGTGCGCGCGGCCCATGTCATGCTCGATCGCTACGCGATCCGCGCACCCTTTGCCGGAGTGGTAATCGAGAAGAATGCCGAAGTCGGCGAACTCGTTTCGCCGATCTCGGCGGGCGGCGGCTTTACGCGCACCGGGGTGGTGACCCTGGTCGACATGGCCAGCCTGCAAGTCGAGGCCGATGTCAACGAAGCCTATATCAGCGGCATCCGCTCGGGCCAGCGCGTGGCGCTGACCTTCGACGCGCTTCCCGGCGAGCGGTTCGAGGCAGCGGTCGCCGCGATCGTCCCCTCGGCGGACCGCAACCGTGCCACCGTGCGCGTCAACATCGCTTTCGTGCGCCGCGATCCGCGCATCCTTCCGCAAATGGCCGCCAAAGCGGCGTTCCTTCCCAAAGGAGACCCGTCATGAACTTCATGCAGCGCGTTCCCGCCGCCGACACGCTCATCGACATCGTCGATCTGTCGAAGCGCTATCGCCGCGGCAACACCGAAGTGCCGATCTTCGACAAGATGTCGCTGTCGATCGAGCGGGGGCGTTTCGTCGCCCTGATGGGGCCGTCGGGATCGGGCAAGACCACCTTGCTCAACATGCTCGCCGGCATCGATCGTCCGGACAGCGGCATGCTCGCCGTGGATGGCGAGCGGATCGACAGTTACAGCGACTCGGGCCTGACCCGATGGCGCGCGCAGACGCTCGGCTTCATCTTCCAATTCTACAATCTGATGCCGATGCTGACGGCGGCGCAGAATGTAGAACTGCCGCTGCTGCTCCACCGGATGGGCGCAAAGGAGCGCCGCCGCCGCGTCGATACGGCGCTCGACGTGGTCGGGCTCGCCGACCGCGCCCGGCATCGCCCGCGCGAGCTTTCGGGCGGACAGCAGCAGCGCGTCGCGATCGCCCGGGCGCTGGTCGCCGATCCCACGCTGATCCTCGCCGACGAACCTACCGGCGATCTCGATCGGCCGAGCGCCGACACGGTGCTCGGAATCCTCCGGTTGCTCGCCGACGAACTCGGCAAGACCATCGTGATGGTCACCCACGACCCCGTCGCCGCGCGGGCGGCCGATCTCACCCTTCATCTCGAGAAAGGACGCTTCGTCAACGAAGCGATCGCGGCATGAGGGAGGCGACGCTCGTCCGGCGCAACGCGCTGCGCAATCCGGTCCGCATGCTGCTGATGGTGGGATGCATCGCCGTCGCCTTCCTGATCTTCGGGGTGCTGAGCGCCGTCGCGACCGCATTCAGGCTCGAAGATCAGCCGGGCGCGCACGAGCGGATGATGGTGGTCAACCGCAACGGTTTCCAACAGACGCTGCCGATCGCCTATGCTCGCGACGTCGCCCGCCATGCCAATGTCGCCAGTTCGAGTCCGGTGCGCATGGCGCTGATCTATTGGCGTCAACCCAAGGACATCGTGTCGGCAGTGATGGTGGAGCCCGAGGCCTATCTCGGTCTGTCCAGGGACATGGTGAATGTCGCCGATGCGGACCGCGCCCGCTTCCTCGTCACGCGCGACGGCCTTCTGGTCGGCCGCGCATTGGCCGAACGCTATGGCTGGAAGCGCGGCGATCAGGTCACGCTGCAGAGTTTCAACGATCTGCGCGAAGACGGGACACGCGCCTGGCGCTTCACCGTTGCCGGCATCTACACCGCTGCCCAGCCGGGCGGCAGCGAACTCGGCTTGGCCGGGCACTTCGCCTATTACAACGAAGCGCTCCTCACCGGGCGCGACCGCATCAACTGGGTTCTGGTGCAGGGCCGTAATCTCGCCGCCAACGACGCGATGGCTCGCGCGATCGACGCCGGATACACCAATTCGGCGGCTGCGACACGCACGCAGAGCGAGGCTGCGCTTGGCCGTGCCTTCCTGTCGCAGATCGGCGATGTGATGCTGATCGTCCGGCTGATCGTCGGCGCGGCGTTTGTCGTCATCCTCTGCGTGGTCGGCAACACGCTGATCTTCATGGTCGGCGAGCGCACAAGCGAGATCGGAGTGCTCAAGACGCTCGGTTTCTCGCGGCTGCGTGTTGCGCGGATCTTCGCGGGTGAAGTCGCACTGATCACGGCAGCGGGCGCGATCGCGGGCATGAGCGTGGCAGCGCTGATCGTCTCGGCGATCGGCACCGCGCTGAAGGACGTGCTCCCCGGCATGGCTATGGGTACGTCCACGCTCGCCATGTCTGCCGGGCTCGCGGCGCTGCTGATCCTGCTGACCGGCATCCTGCCGGTGCTCAAGGCAAGCCGCGTCAACATCGTCGAAGCATTGGGGAGGAAGTGATGACGGGCAGCGTCAAACAGATCGCCGCAGTGGCGCGCATCGCCTTGCTCGGATTGCCGTCGCGTGCGCGCATGTCGTCCGCGACGGTGCTGAGCATCGCGCTTGCCACGCTGGTGCTGCTCGGCTTTCTCGCCATGGCTTCGGGCTTCCGCGCCACCCTCGCCGGCACGGGATCGGAGCGGAGCGCGATCATCCTCGCCGAGGGATCGGTGTCCGAATTCAACAGCGCGATCGATACTGCGCGGCTCGCCCGGCTCGACAACGCGCCGGGGATCGCCCTCGGCAAGAACGGACCGTTGCTCTCGGCCGAGAGTTTCGCGACGATCAGTGCAGTCGAGAACGGCGGCGCCGAATCGAGCGTTACCTTGCGCGGCATGGGACCGCAGGGACTGGCGGTCCGTCCGCTGGCACACCTTGCGAGCGGCCGCATGTTCACCCCGGGCCGCAACGAACTCGTTGTCGGCAGTGCACTCGCGGGGCGCTACCGCGACCTCAAGCCCGGCGCCAATGTGCGTCTCGCCGGCATGGCGTGGCGTGTCGTCGGCGTGTTCGACGCCGGTGGGTCGGCGATGGAATCGGAGGTCTGGGCCGACCGGAAACTGGTCGGCCAATTCTTCGGATCGAGCGCCGCGGCGCAATCGGTGCGCGCAAGGCTGAACGACGCTTCCGCGCTCGCCAAGCTCCAGCGCTACCTCGCCGCCGATCCCAGCCTGAAACTCGTGGCCCGTTCCGAGCGCGACTATTTCGCGGCGCAGGCGAGAAACATGGGCAAGCTCATCCTGTTCGTCGGCTGGCCGCTCGGCATCGCGATGGCGGTCGGCGCGCTCGCCGGCGCGCTCAACACGATGTTCACTTCGATATCGACACGCTCGACCGAGATCGCGACTCTGCGCATCCTCGGCTTTCGCGGGCCGTCGATCTTCGTGAGCACAATGACGGAAGCGGTGTTGCTCGTGCTGCTCGGCGCGGGGCTCGGAGTGGCTATGGCTGGCCTGTTCCTGCAAGGTCGCAGCGCGAGCACGATCGGCGGCAACCTCACCCAGGTGATGTTCAAGTTCGATCTTACTGCGAACGACATCGTCCAGGCCGTGACCCTGGCGTTGATCGTCGGGGTGCTGGGCGGCGCGGTACCGGCATGGCGCGCCGCCCGACGGCCGCTGGTCACCGCCGCGATGGGGTGACCGGCGCTCCGGCTTCCTCACGTGCCCGTCGTCGCGGATCACGGGCCATTGGCTCATGCTCTCGGTAGACGACGTCGCTAATCGATGAAGGCGGCCAATTCGTCAGGCGAGCCACCGGGGAAACGCTTCTGAAGATAGGTCAGGAATGCGGAAACCCGGGCGCTCAGCAGACGACGCGACGGATAGAGCGCCCATAGCGCGATGTCCGGCCCCTCCGCATCACCCCAACGCGACAAGCGACCGGCAGACAGGTCATCGCCCACGAGGGACAGTGGCAGCCGACCCGCTCCGACATCCAGCCTGACCGCGTCGCGGACCATCATCATCGAGGAAACCGAAAGGACCGGATCGATCGCGAGCGTTATCGGGCCATCGCGCGTCGTCATGCGCCAGGCGACCGGCGGATCGCCGCCGCCCCGCACCACGACCGGCACGGCGGAGCCGTCTGCCAGCCGGCACCGGCCGGGATGCGCCACGACAACCAGCCGATCGCGGAGGAACGCCCGGCCGACAAGGCTTTCGTCCACGCGCGGATTCACCCGTATGACCAGATCATAGCCTTCCTCGACCATGTCGACCTCACGATCGTCCGCGGTGACCTCCAGTCGAACCTGGGGATATTCCAGCGCGAATCCCGCGGCCAGCTTCCCCATCGCGGCTTGCGAGAACAGCAAGGGGGCGCTGATCCGTAGCCGGCCGCGCGGCGCGTCGCCGCCCGCCGCTATCGCCGCCGCCGTCTCGTTGAGTTCGACGAGCAGCGCGCCGGTCCGCTGATGGAGCGCCCGCCCCTCCTCGGTGAGCTTGAGATCGCGTGCCCCGCGCTCGAACAGGCGGATCCCCAAGGCGGCCTCCAATTCCGATACTCGCCGGGAGAGAGTCGCTTTGGGCCGACCGGCGGCACGCGCGGCGCGCCCGAACCCGCCATGCCTGGCGACGAGGTTGAAATCAGCGAGCGCGAGAAGGTCCATACGTTCCACCAGTGAGACGATGTGTTCAAATATAACGTCTATTAGCTCATTTGTGGATCAGTAATTTCGGGAGCGTCAATCATGACAGCTCGGAGATTCATCATGACCATTCTCGTCATCGGCGCGACCGGCCGCGTTGGCCGCAATGTCGTCGAACAACTCGTCAAGCGCGGAGCTTCGGTGCGCATCCTCACCCGCGATCCGTCGAAAGCCAGGTTCCCGGCCGGCGTCGAGCTCGCGCAGGGCGACCTGCTGGACATCGATGCGCTTCGCGCCGCGTTCATCGGCGTGGACGCGTTCTTCCTGCTCAATGCCGTCACCGGCGACGAATTCACCCAAGCGCTCATCACCCTCAATATCGCGCGCGAGGCGGGCGTCGATCGCGTCGTCTATCTATCGGTGATCCACGCCGATCGCTTCGTGAACGTTCCGCATTTCGCAGTGAAATCCGGCGCGGAGCGGATGATCGAGCAGATGGGCTTCAGCGCCACGATCCTGCGTCCGTCCTACTTCATGGACAATGAGCACATGATCAAGGACGTGATTTTCGACCACGGCGTCTATCCCATGCCGATCGGGAGCAAGGGCATCGCCATGGTCGACGCGCGCGACATCGCGGAGGTCGCGGCGATCGAGCTCGTGCGGCGTGCGGACGCCCCGGGGAAATTGCCGATCGAGACCATCAACCTTGTCGGCCCCGACACGCTGACCGGTTCGGATGTGGCCGCGATCTGGTCCGACGTCCTCGGCCGCCCGGTCGCCTATGGCGACGACGATCCGAGCGCGTTCGAGCAGAATATGGCCAACTTCATGCCGAAATGGACGGCTTATGAGATGCGCTTGATGGCGGAGCGCTATGTCAGCGACGGCATGGTTCCTGAGGCTGGCGATGTCGACCGCCTGACCAGCATCCTGGATCGCCCGTTGCACTCCTATCGCACCTTCGCATCCGAACTCGCGTCGGGGGAGGCAGCGACCAGGGTGTGATCGCGCTCACGCGGAAGTCCGGCCGGCGGGGCTGCCATATGAGGTGGCCCCGCAATCGCTTTCCGATGCGCCCCTGGCCGTCGCGCACGAAAACAGTCCAGCCGCAAGGCCATCGGCGCGAGATCACAGGTGTTTTTCGGTTCGCCACAGGCTCGGCATTCGGAAGTGCCTGTTCGATCCCGGTACGCAGGCGCGATCCTGCTGGCCAGGAATTGATGAAGATCCTCAACTTCCTAACCCTGCCGGGCCTTCCCGGAATATCACCGCGCGAGGCACTGCCGCTACGGATAGGTCCCCATCTCGACCTTGAGCAGCACGGGTTTGCCGGTGAAGTTGAATCCGTAATCGATCTGGTCGCCATTCCAGCGGCGGGCCATCTGCCATTTCCCGTTTCGGAAACTGCCTTCCTCGGCGCTGATGAGCTGTGCCTGTTCGCCCGCCTTGCCGTTCGCCAGCGACAGACGCACCCGAACGTCGGTCCCGGTGATCAGGAAGGTGTCGGGTTCGAGCTGCGCGACGACCATGCCGCCGACGGGCGCCTCCGCCAAAGGATGCGGATCGACCTTGGTCCAGCTCGACCAACCCGGCTCGCCCATCTGCCAGAGGCCATATTCCGCGCCGATGCGCCAGCGGCCCATCACCGTCGCCTGCTCCTTCGCCCCCTTTGCGGTGCCCCAGACCGGCTTCTCGAATGCGATCCTCGCCCAGTCGCGCGCGATGGGCGCAAGAAAGCGATAGGGCGCCGCGAATGCCTCGAAAGTTTCCGCGTCGAAGGCCTTCGCGCCCAGCGGATAGTTGAAGAAGCCGGTATCATCCATGCCGAACGGCGCGAAACCGATCGCACCGCGACCCAGCGCCGGCCACAGGAACCGCGCATAGTCCCGGGCATTGCCGATCTCCGGCACCATCAAGGCATTGTCAGGACGCGCATATTTATCGAGGTAGCTCGTCACCGCGAGCGGGTCGCGCGTGTAGATATCGGGAGCGACGAGGTCGATATGCGGGGCGGCCGCCTTCCAGATCGGGATGACGTTCCAGTTCGGCCCGCCCGATGGCCCGACATTGCCGCTCTCGTCGCTGAAAGCATCGCCAAGCGCGGCGTTCACATACATCGGCAGCGGCTTGATCGCCTTTCCGGCCGCGGCGATCTCATCGATATAGCGCGCCAGATGCCAGGTCTGGAAATACTGCTCGGCGCGCTTGCCGAATAATTGCGTCCAGCTGCCCGGCTCACGCTTGAGGGCGCGGACCAGCTCAGTGGGCACCGGGCCCTTGAACAGCCGGTCGGCATCCGGCGCATGGTCACGCGCGAGGCTATAGCTGCCCGCCTCATTCTCCGGCTGGACCATGATCACCCTATGGTCGCGGTCGATCGTGCGAAGATGCCGCATCAACGCGACGAAGGCATTTTTGTCCGCCTCGAGGGTGTTCCGGCCATGCGGGCTCAACGCGTAGTGCGTGGTCCCGTCGGGCTTCCGCATCCGCGGGAAACGCACGGTGTCGCGTTTCACCCATTCGGGCGCATAGCTGTTGCCGGTGTTCTTCCAGCTGGCGAACCACAGGAGGACGAGGCGGACCTGTCGCGCGCGCGCCTGTTCGACCAGAGCATCGACGAAGGCAAAGTCGAACCTGCCTTCGACGGGTTCGATCTGCTCCCAGGCGATCGGCATCTCGAGCGTATTGGCATGCATGCGCTCGATCGCCGGCCAGACCTGCGGCAGCATATCGGGATAGTTGCTCGAATTATTGGCCTGCGCGCCGAGCATGAGGAACGGGGCGCCATCGACGATCAGCGCGTGCCGACCGTCCTTCGATACCAGCCGCGGCGGCTCTTGCGCGCTCGCGGAGGCGATCAGGAGCGTGGAGGCGAGGCATGTAAACGAAGCCATGACGCGGCGAGACACGCGCACGCAAAACCTAGCTGATTGCATCTACGGTCCCGCCAATTGCCTGTGGAAGCCTGTGTCGCGGCGGCCGGGGAATGAATCCCCCGGCCGCCGGACATGGCATTGCACGTGCGGACGCAAATGTCGTGCCCCTTCCGCCCGCGCTCACGCGTCCGTCAGAAGCCGTAGCTCAGTCGCACATAACCGAACCGCCCCGGAATGTCGTAGGTGGTCGGATCGTAATTGTTCAGGCTGCACGAGATGCACGGCGGCGGGTCGCTGTCGAAGACGTTGTTGACGCCCAGGGTGAGCCCGAACCGCTCGCCCATCCAGCTCGGCCGGAAGCTGAACTGGACGTCGCCGTACAGGCGGCTGTCCAGCCGGTTGCCGCCCTGATTTTCCACGACGTTATCGATATAGCGCCCGGTGATGGCCAGTGCGACCGGCCCGATGTCCCAGTCGAGAGTCGCCTGCCCCTTGAAGTGCGGATAGGCCTGGTCGGGGCTGCCCCGCTCGGTGCCGGTATAGTCGGTAGTGGTCGATCCGCTCGTTGCCGGCACCGTCTCCTCATATTTGAGCAGATAATTGCCGCTCACCGATAGCCCGAAGGTGCCGGCCCCGGTGTCGCGGGTGCGCAGGTTGAGCGTCGCGTCGACGCCGCGGGTCCGGACGCCGCCGGTGTTGAGCAAGACGCCGTTGACTGCGGAGATGAAGCCGGCGGGCGTGCGCTCCACCGCCGCGCAGGACAAGGCGTCGCCGGTCTGGGCGCAGCGATCGAGCAGCACCTCCGCCGGGATCGATGCGATCGCGCCGTCGACCCTGATGTCGTAATAATTCACCTCGAGGCTCAGCGCGCTGAACATGCCGGCCCGCGCCCATGCCGGGCTGTAGACCGCGCCGAACACCCAGGTCTCCGCCGTCTCGGGCGCCAGCGCGGCGTTGCCGCCGGTGAGCACGCTGATCTGTCCGCCCTGCGGCTCGACATAGCTGCCATTGGCGGGGACGCCGTTCGCGATGCAATTGGCGCGGACCGTGGCGTTGGTCTGGAACAACCCGCCCGCCGCGCTGGTGCAAGGATCGTTGAGCGTCTGATCGAACCGCGACTGGGCACCGAACAACTCGCCGATCGATGCGGCGCGGAAGCTTTCGGCATATTGACCGCGCAGCAGCAGGTCCTCGACCGGCTTCCACAGCGCGCCGCCCGACAAGGTGGTGTTGCCGCCATAGGTCGAATTGTCCGAATAGCGCACCGCGCCGTTGAGCTCGACCAATCGCAGGAACGGCACGTCGCGGATCAGCGGCAAGCGCAATTCGCCATAGACTTCGTCCACGTCGAACGATCCGCGCGCGGCCTGAGCCGGAATGTCCGCGCCCAGCCCGGCCTGAATCACCGGATCGGGGGTGAAGCTGCCCTCCTGATAGCGATGTTCGTAGCCGAACGCGATGCCGACCGGCCCGCCGGGCAGGTCGAACAACTCGCCCGATACGTTGAACGTATAGTCCTGCAATTCCTGACTGCTGCGCGACTTCTCGTCGAACGCGACGAAGGCCAGCATCTGCGGAGTGATCGAGCCCAGCCCGCCGAAGATGTTGAACGGCACGCACGCCCCGGTGCACTGGCTGACCGGCCCGAGCGCCTGCGCCAGCCGCGCGGCGTTCAGATTTCCGGTGAACAGCTGATGCGCATCGTTGAAGCCGAAGACCGCGTTCGCGTCATAATACCAGGGGCGGCCGAACAGATGGAACTTGCCGTCGATCGTCCCGGTGACGCTGAGCGTGTCGACTTCCTGGTTGTAGGTGCGCTGCCCGGCCTCGACCAGCCGGCGCCCGACCAGCGAATAGGTCGCCGGCTGTCCGTTGGTGCCCGAATTCAGCGTGATGCCGAAAGGATTGTACGGATTGGTGACGTCGATCGAGATCGTGTCGAGCAGATTGCCGTTGCCCGAATCCGGGCCGACGTTCAGCGGCAGGAACGCCGCCTGATTCTGCGAATTGCGATGCGCCCAGCTCGCCTTGAGCCGCACGTTGAACGCCTCGGAAAACTCCGCCCGGGCGTTCATGAAGCCGCCATAGCGTTCGTTCGGCGTCAGGAAATAATTGAACGGCGCGAAGTTGAAGCGATCCGCCGTGGTGAAGGCGCGGAAGTCCCCGCCGACCAGAGTCGGATCATAGACCCCGCGCCCGTTCAGCGGCGGATTGCGCACGGTAATCGCGCCGCCCGCGGGCAGCGAAGGATTGCCGGGGTTGAACAGGATGCGCCCATTGACTGCCGCGCCCGAACAGCCGCCCACCGGATCGGTGCAGCTGGTCTGGCCGGGATTGGGGAATTGCGAGATCGCCCGATCGCGCGCGCGCACCGGGTCCTGCTTCGTATAGAAGCCGCCGATATCGAGATGGACCTGATCGTTGCCGCCGCCCCAGCTCAACTGGTAGTTCTGGGTGTCGCCGTCATTGTCGCCCAGATATTGGCCATATTGGGCGCTGGCGCGGAAACCCTGCTGGTTCGAGCGCGTGATGATGTTGACCACGCCGCCAATGGCGTCCGATCCGTAGAGCGCCGACGCCGCCGATTGCAGCACCTCGACGCGCTGGATCATCACATCGGGGATTGAATTGAGGTCGACCGTGCCGGGGATTCCGCTGGCGCTGGCGCCGTTGACGTAACGCAGGCCGTCCACCAACACGAGCGTGCGTTTCGCGCCAAGATAGCGCAGGTCGATCGCCGCCGACCCTGCCCCGACGCCGCCGCCATCGGGCGGATTGCCGAAATTGCCCGAATTGTTGAACTTCGAGTTGAGGCCGCCCGACGATGCCGGGATGCGCTGCAGCACGTCGACGATCGACGAAAGGCCGGTCTTCGCGATCGACGCTTCGTCGACGGTGACCACCGGCGAAGGATTGTCGAGCGGATCTCGCCGGATGCGCGATCCCGTCACCACGATATCTCCGCTGCTGTCGGCAGTGGCCTCTTGCGGGGTGTCTTCGGGAGCGGCCTGGGCGTGGACACTGAGCGGCAGCACCAAGGCCGAAACGGCAAGGGCAAGAACACTCGCGCGCGCGGTCACGAACGATCGGTTCATCATGTTCCCTCTTACAAAAAAACGGAAGGGCGCATTGGAGAACCATATGCTGCAGGACAGAAAGCACGCCATCAAGGCCCGAATAACGCCCAAACATCATCGGACGCATTATTGCGACATGTGTGTCTCACCGGACACATTATCTACGGCCTTCGGCCGATCAGGTCGAAAAGACCGCTGGAACGCCCTCGGAGAGTGGCGGCGCGCTCGATGTCGGCGACCTCGCCCGACAGCGATCCGACGACCGCCGTCATCAGCCAAGTGCGACGGCGTCGACAATGGACCGAGAGGCCGATGTCCTGCGGCGGCGCCCGCTGGCAAAACGCCCGCACATTCGTTGCCGCACCGAAACCGGCCTACGCGGGACCTCTTCCTGAACGCGCGGTCAACGCACCTGGTCTAGCCCTACCTTGCGCTGCTCCTCCAGCTGCAGCAGCTCGGCATGGTATTTTTCTATATCGGCCCAGGAATGCGGATCGCGCACGAGCTGGCCATCGAAGCACACGCTCTCTTCATATTCATGATACCAGAGTCGCTGAAATTCCTTCTCGAGCGACGTCCTGATTTCAAAGTCGCTCGCTTGATCGAACCATTGCGCCGATAAAGACCAATGGCTGGAGAATTCCTGCATCTCCCGGGTTTTTCGATCCGGAACGACCGCGAACAGACCTATGGTTACATTGCCGTCTTCATCGGATCCAATTTCAAATCTGGTAGTTATCATCGCCACCAGACCGACAAAGCTATACCTCCGCAGCAGCCCTATCAGGCGCTCCACTCGATCGACGCGCGATTCGCTGACATTCACAATGCACGGTGTTTTCTCATACATCCTGCCTGGCCCTTATATCGAATGCGGATCCGCGATCTGACTATATATAAGTCGTCGCAACATGCCAGCTCATGATATTGACATGTCAATCAGCAAATTTCGCTGCCTCATACAGTATCCGCCTCGCTGACGTCGCCGCGATCCCGCTTTGGTTTCGCCTGGTCGCTATCCACCTTGTGCAACAAGGCAATATGCAACTATGCTACATCAAGCGAAGTCCCTTCCGTGTGGCCTGTCTCACCATCATTCGAGACAACGGTCTATCGCTATCGAGAATGTCGACGGGATTGGATGATTATGATTCACGACGACACCAGTCTTTCCGAACAGTTGATACTCATCCGAGAATGCAACCGGGCTATAGGGTCGACAGATAAGCGCAGCGTGCACATCGAAGGACTTCTTCATCGCGCCTTTTCGATCTTTCTCCTCGATCAGGACGGCAGATTGCTGTTGCAGCGACGGCAGGCAGGAAAATACCACTCTGGTGGCCTATGGGCGAACGCATGCTGCGGCCACCCGCGGCCCGGAGAAGCCACGGGCGTCGCGGCCAATCGCCGCCTGCAAGAGGAATTGGGCATCACGGCGCGGCTGAAATATCAGTTTCGCGTACGCTACCGAACCAGGGTGAGCCCCACGATGGAAGAGAATGAGCTCGCCTATATCTATTTCGGGCGGCTCGATCAGCGGCCGTCGCCGAACCCGGCGGAGATCGACGAGATCAGCTTCCTCAATCTGCAGGAGCTGCGGGATTTCAGGGAAGGACATCCCGAACAAATGGCGCCCTGGCTACGGCACTATGTCGACAATCATTATGACCAGCTCGCCTCATCGGCCAGACGCCTGCCCTAACGAAACGCCCTGACACCAATATCCGGATCCAAAGCCCCACCAGACGTTTCTATTCATTCGACAAATCCTGTCTGCCGAATGCGAGGATGGCGAGCGTCAATGCAGATACCGCCCAGAGAAACAACGAGATAGCAGCCAGCGCCGCGGTTTCCGTCCGGATCATCGGCACCCCGGAGGGCGGCAAAATCCACTCCCGGACCACCTCGCCGGCGCGCCCCGGGGCCAGCAACGCCCAGGGCGCGTCACGCCTGGGTACCAGATAATCGAGCCCCATCGCCGCCGTCAGGGACAACAGGAAAGCGGGGATGACGGCGCCCAGCAGCGATCGCGTCAATATCGCAAGAAACATGACCGCCGCGCCCAACACTCCCAGTTCGAACCAGGCGGCGAAGAAGACCGCGCTCGCCTGCCCGACCGCCTGCGCGGACGGCCAATCGACCTGCCCCCGCACGATGCCGGCCGCGACCGCGACGAATCGATCGCCGATTACCGTGAGCACCAGAGCGAGGCCGACCAGCATCAGATAGGTCAGGAATTTCCCGGCGATCAGCGACCGGCGCCCATTACGCGGCACGATCAAACGCCACGTCTCCCAACGGTAATCGTCGGCAACGATGCTCGCTGCGCCAATGGCGAAAAACAAATGCGCCACAGGATTGCCCGCGACATTGAGGACGCGCGCAATCATTCTCAGGTTATCCGAATCCTTCGGCGATCCGTTCTGAAGCACCATCGAGATGTCGAAGGTCGCTGCAAGGGCGAAATATACGAGAGGAATGACGCCATAGGCCCAGAACAGCAGATTCCGATTGCGGGTCGTCCGATACCATTCGCTTCGAATCGCGGCGCCCAGCATCTAGCCGCCAACCCGGTTCAGGAACACGCTTTCGAGCGTTTGACGCTGCCATGTCGCTTCGAACACCGCGACGTTCGCCGCGCACAGCGCCGCGATCAGGTGGGGCGCATCCGCTTCGGCAATGGCGACGACGATGACGTCCCCCTCGACGCGTCCGGACGCCCCGATGATCGACAGCGCAATATGGGCCGGCTCCGCGCGGACCCGAAGCCGTGTCTCGCCGCCGACGACGTCGCTTATCGCCCCCTGAACGATCAGCCTGCCTCCATCGACAATCGCGACGCGGTCGCAAGTCCGCTCCACTTCATCCAGCAGATGGCTCGAAAGCAGCACCGTCGTGCCATCGACTTCCGCCAACTCCCGAACCAGCCGTCGGATGTCGAGGATGCCGGCTGGGTCGAGGCCGTTGGTCGGCTCGTCGAGGATGATCAGATCCGGATTTCCGATCATGGTGGTCGCGATGCCCAGTCGTTGCTTCATGCCCAGCGAGAAGCCGTCGACGCGGCGATCCATGGCGTTGGAAAGGCCGACCCGCTGCAACAGCTCCGCCTCGCCGCCAGCAGGATGGCCTGTATTGAGAGCAACCCATGCGAGGACCTCGCGCGCGGTGAAGAAAGGCGGGAAGCGCGCGCCTTCGATAAACGCCCCGACGCGCCGCAACGCAGCCGAGGTGCGTTCACGCCCGAAAAGGCCGATGCTGCCGGAAGTCGGCCGCACCAGATCCATGACGATGCGCAGAAACGTGCTCTTGCCGGCCCCATTCGGCCCGAGCAGCCCGAAAACGCCGCCCCGGGGCACCTCGAGATCGAATTGCTGGAGGGCGCTCACCCCGCCCGGATAGCGTTTCGTGAGTTGGCGGGCCTCGAGGGCGACCATCATGCCGCCATCCGCCGGACGGGACCCAGGCCGCGACGCGCGCCGGAGCCGCTCAAAACAAAGCTGCAACGGATCGACACCAGACAATCGCTACCAGACGAGCGAAGGGACCACATCTGCAAAGATCTCGCCATCAGACGCCTACAACTTTCTTCCTGCAAGAATCGTCTTGTCGAATTTGCGTGGGATCGCGTTTTTCAGACGCTTATATGCCGCCCTGAAACGATCGCGCCACCGTGCCCTGCGGCCCGATGTCGCGGGGTTGAACGGGAACAGGTTCAGCTCCGGCCACATGAGATCGAGCAGGTCGATCGTCAGTCTTTGCTCGATTCGGTAGCGATGGGGCAGTCTCAGCATCAGATCGATGATCCGCCGATCGTTGAACGGACTGATGCTGATGCCGCCGTGACAATGGCCATAGAAGGAAGGTCCCGAGCAGGAGCCGAGCCACAGATCGACCAGTGCGATGTCCAGCTGGAGCGACAAGGGGACGGGGCCGAGCGCAGCGCGCCACACGTCCCCCGCCGCTTCCACGGAGGGCGGAAGGCGCTGCACGTCCACGCCAAGTCGTTTGAGCAACATGTCGGTCGACAAGCTTGTTTCGCCGGCATCCGCCTTGCGCCAGTCGACCGATCGCCCGAGTTCTCCCGCGAGGCCGGTGAGACTGAACCGCGCCATCCGGGCGACGTGCTTCGAAGTGGTCGCGAGCTGGAGCGTGCGTCCGGCGACGCAGGTGCCGGTATCGCGCAGCCAGTCGGCGAGGTCGGCCTCGATCGGATCGAGACAATCGAGTATGCTGTGACGTAAACCGAAGCGCGCGGCGATGCGGCTCGCCATCTCGGTATCCCCGGCCCCGGTCCGATCGGGAAACCTGAAAGTCGAAAACGTAATATCGTCCACATGATCCCGCGCGGCCGCCAGCATCATCCGCGAATCGCGGCCCGCCGTGAGGTTGCACATCACCTGGTCCTGCGCTGCCACCGCTCCGACATTCTCGCGCAGCAAGCGGGCAATCTCCGCCACCATCGGGCCGGTTTCGCTCCCGTCGCGTAGCGCATGCAAATCCGTGTCCGGCCAATAGCGTCCGGCCACGAACGTCTCGAGGTCCAGAACATGGTTGGGGAGCAACCGGCGGACGTTTCTCCGGCCGGTGAGCCCGAAGGGATACCAGTTGCTCTTGGCGGGAATGTCGAAAGCGGCCTGCAATTCGACGTCGTCGCCGCAATCTTCGATCGACGGGATGAGTCCGGAGCTCGACGCGAACACTCTTTGCGACGGACAATAGACCGCCGGAAGAAGGCCGCAGGGATCGGGATAGGCGCGGAGAACGCCACCTCGAACCTCGAGAATCAGGAAGCGGCCGGAAATGCCGGTGAACAGCGGCGCGCATGCGCTTTCGCTTACCGCCGCCGTCTCGCCATCGCACAACAGACGACCTTGGTGAATCGGCCAGCCGAGTATCAGACCCTCGCCCTCGGCATGTGCCAAAGCGATCAACGGCAGATCCGGCGCGCTGTGCAGGATGAAGCCGCCGATCCCGGTGCGCTTCCAACCCGGGGGCACGTCCATCGCGCGAGGCGCAAGCAGAAATTGACGGCTGAACATCCGCTTGTCCTCAACTATCTCGAGCTTGGGCGAGGCCGGCATTGCGGAAGGCATGCACCCGCCGGATCCGGTCGACGAACTCGCCTTGCCCGTTCGCCCAGCTCTGGGCCCGCGCCGTCTTCAGCGCGCGGCGGGCCATCGCCTCGCGCATGGCGGCTGGCATGCACAGAGCCGTCCGCAGCGCCTGTTCCAGTCCCGCCGGTTCGCAGGGATCGAACAGCAAGCCATCCCGCCCTTCCTCGATCAGGTCCACCAGCGTGCCCCTGCGCGGCGCAATCACCGGCACCCCGAACGAAAGCCCGAGAAGCGCCGATCCCGAGGTCAGGATCTGACGATACGGGAGCGCCATCCAGTCGGCTGCATTGAGGAAGACTTGCATCTCCTCCGGCGCAATCTCCTGCGGCTCGAGCGTCAGCCGGACATGAGAGCGCAACGCGGCCGCCTCGATCCCGGATACCTCCATGCCGCTCGGGCGCCCGGCAACGACCAGGTGAACCGGTGGTCCGCCGCGCGCCGCGTTCGGCAGCACCGCGATCATTTGCTCTATGCCCTTGTAGGGACGGATTGCCCCAAGGCACAGAAGCACCCGTGCATCCTGCGCGATCGAGAGCCGCTGTCGGGCCTCGGCACGCGTGATCTCGTTGGGATAGGTTCCGATATAATTGCCGTGCCGGATCATCAGTTCCTTGCCGACGACGGCGGGGAACACGCGTCGCACCTCCGCAGCGGCGGATTCGCTGTGCAACAGCACGATATCGGCCGCCTTGCCGACCAGCGCGCCGAGCATTTGATCGAGCGCCGGATGCGGACTGTCGTGAGAGGCGAGGTTGTGCACCGTCCAGGCGAACACCCCGCCGCCGCGTTTGAACGCGCCCAGCCGGCGCAGGAAATCGGAAACTCCACGGCGCGCCTGAAGTTCGCTGCTGTTGCCCCTGATGATCTGGTTCAACCAATGCAGGTGAAAGCAGACCGCTTTCGAAGGATCTGCCGAGATCGCCGCCAAGGCGGCCTCGATCGGCCCGTGCTCCGCCCCCAGCTCCTCTGGCGCCGCAGAATAGAAGAGCTGCTGATACGGATTGGTGTAGCGCGGCCAATAGAGGAGCTTGACGGGATCAACACATCCGACCTCCATCGGCTCAATCCACGCCACGCGATACGCCCAATCTCGAAAGCAATTCAGCTTCCCGTTCGGCGGGCAGAAAGAAGAAATTGTTGATGTAGTCGGGGTGGCGTTGCCCGCCGGCCGTCTTGGCAAGTCCGGGTTGCTGAAGATGTGCGAAGTCGAAATTCTCGGCGCTTCTGAGCGTTCCGCGATGCAGATACCAGCCTCGGTAGCCGCATCGCTCGAGCGTCTGGAAAATCTCTCCGGATCGGCCCGGATGATGCCGATCCTCGATCTCGACGAGCAGGACCGGGCGACATCGCGCGATCAGCGCCGAGGCTCCGCGGAGCACTTCCAGCTCATGCCCTTCCACATCGATCTTGATCAGGTCGACATGTTCCAGCGTGAGCGCGTCGATACGCTGGAGCATCACAGGGTGGCGTATTTGCGCGGCCCCGTTGTTCGCCGTCTCCACCAGTGAGGCTCGCGAGCCGAGCATTCGTCCCTCGCCCGCTGGAACGAAGAGGCTCGCGGCGCCATTTCGGTCGCTCGCCGCTGTCGGGATGATTTCGACGTCGCGACCCTCGAAAAGAAAGCGAAGCTGCCGCACCGCGTCCGGGCGACATTCGAACACGAGCACCCGCGCTCCGGCGTCGCTGAGGCTCAAGGCGTAAAGGCCGATATCGCCGCCCACGTCGATCGCGGTCGAGCCGCGCCCCACCAGCTTGCCGACGAGCGTCAGCTCGGGTTCGTCGGTCCGGGCGATCCTGCGCAACTCGTCCAGTGACGGGATATGCGCCGTCGAAGGAGGGGATGCCAAAGCCCGCGCATTTCTTTCGGGGTCCGGCGATCGCACCTTGGCGACAAAGGCAGCGGCCGCGTGCGCTCCGGTCGAGGGCAGCAGCCGATGCGCGGCTTCGGACATTCGCGCGCGAACCTCATCCAGCAACATGGTTCGGATCGCATCCCGCAAGCCGGTCTGGAAAGCGGCGCCGCCGCCGTCGTAGCGCATGACCAGCCCGGCCGACGCCTGCTCCACCGACAAGGCGCGCGCGAGCTGGTCTTCGGTATCCTGCGGCGACTCCCTGGGAATGAGGATCGCCGGCAGACCGCATGCCAGAAACTCGTGGACCGCGTTGTACCCGGCCGCGGAAATGGCGAAATCGAACGCGTTCAGATGCGGGAAATTCGGATAGCTGCGCAGAACCTTGCCGCGCGGCAAGGCCGGCGCCGCGTCGCGGCCCAAAGGCGACATTCCGAGGACGACATAAATTTGCGAAAGTTCCGCGAGCGCCGAAATGACGTCCCTCAGAACATTTTCGATGCTCACCTTCGCGCCGCTGCCGAGCTGGACGTAAACCGCGACGGCCTCGGCCGGAATTCCCAGCTTCTCGCGCGCGGCCGCCCGATCGCACAAGGATTGCGGATCGAAGGAAATGATCGGATCCACCGATATCGACTTGCCGTCGAAAGCAACCGGCGCGGCGCCGGCCTCCTGCGGGCGCAGCAGATAATCGAATGCCGCCTCGATTTCGTCGGGCAGCTGGGTCGATTCCGGTTTCTCCATTCCCCGCCGGATCCAGATACGCGCGATGTCGCGCACTCTGTCGAGCGCATCTATCAGCCCGAAAAAGGGCACGTAACCGTCGAAGACGACGAGCTCCACCGCGTGGTTCCGAAAGATGCTCTGCGCGGTCAATCTGACGAAGTCGTTCCAGTTCTCCCACCCGATATCGCCCTGTATATCGGCGAAATAGGGCACGTAATAGGTCGTGAAACCGGCAGCGCGGGTGATGGATAGATCGGGGGTGCTTATCAGGAACACGATGTCCCGACTGTCGTCGATGATTTCGAGGGATTTTGCGACCGACAGAGCGCGGGTGAGATGCCCCATGCCCGCTCCATTGGTGGTGCAGAACAAAACGGTCGGTTTTCGCTTGCGGAGTTTCTGCTTCAATGCCCGCCCGATCTTTCGGATAGGCGGCGTGCCGCGGATGCTCGACCAACTGCCTACGCGATTTCGAGCTCTCATCGGCACGATGCTACATCATCGAATATACTATTGTCACTCTCCACAAGATGAGGTCCACTCGGCACAATGCGCAGCCATTAAACGGGAGTCCGCATGCGAAGCAATGCCGCCGCAAACTCCGCCCACGACTTGTCGCGTCGATGCCGGAGGGACGATGCGGGCAGCTCCGGTTCCGCCAGCCGCGGGACGGGATGAACAAGGCGGGGATCCGGCCCCGGCCAAGGGTACCGAACTGGCGTTTGGGTCGCCGGCCGCCGCCGGTCGTGCGCCGAAGCACCACCGTTACCGACGAGGCCGCCTGCATCGCAATGATTGCCCGGCACTATGGCCTGCCCGAGGCGCCCCCGGCCACGGAGCATCAGACCAGGGACGACGACCAGCGCGAGGGACTCGTCACCCGGGCACATGACTGGGGTCTTCAGGGCAATTGGCACGCCGAGGATCTCGAAAGCCTTGCCGGATCCGGGCTCCCGGTGATCCTGCAATGGGGGCGAGGCCGGTTCGTAGTGCTCGACAGCGTGGCGCGGGGCCGATGCGCGATACGAGACCCGGAGCACGGACAGCTCTCGCTGCGCCTCGACGACGCGAAAGCGCTATATGGCGGGTATTTTCTGAAACTCGTGTCGACGCAGCGCTCGCACGCCCACGCCAAAGCCAAGCTGCGCTCGGCCGCCCGAAGGAAGCTGGGCGCCGCCATCCTCTCCGGCGACAAGCTCGTCGCGCAGATCGCACAAGGCATATTCCTGTCCTGCCTGTTGCAGGTCTTCGTGCTTGCCAGTCCCTATTATATGCGCCTGTCGCTCGATCGTGCCGTGCCTCGCAACGACGCCGAACTGCTCGCGCTTCTCGCCGTGGGATTCGGGATCGTCGCATTGCTCCGCACCGGCATCGACTGGCTGCGCGCCATCGTGTTGATCCAGCTGACTCAAGCGATTCACGAGCGCATCGTCGGCAAGCTCTTCCGGCATTTCATCCGCCTGCCGATGCGCTGGTTCGAAGAGCGTCCCATCGGCGAGATGACCGCACGCTTCGATTCCTCTTCCGAGCTCAAAGACCTTTTCACGCACGAACTGATTGCCGCCTTCGTGGACGGGGTCATGGGAGTCCTCACGCTTGCGGTGATGTTCTTCTACAGTCCGTTGATGACCCTCCTGACGCTGGCGGCCTTCGGCCTCATGGCGTGGGTCCGGGTGCGCTCGGCGCCTTCCCTCACCGCGTACGAAGACGAAATGTGGCGCGCGACCGCGAATGAGAGATCGCACTTCGTCGAGACGGCGCGCTCGATCCAGGCCATCAAGCTGATGGCCCATGAGGCGAAGCGGGAAGCGCTGTGGCGCGACCGCTTTCAGGAGACGCTCGGCAAGCGCCTGGCATTCGCCCGACTGAAGGCCTCGCTCTCTATGGTCGAGAACGGGATCAGCGGGCTGGAGACCACGCTGACCATCTATGTCGGCGCGCTGCTGGTGATCGGCGGCCAGATGACGATCGGAATGCTGTTCGCATTCATCATATACAAGATGAACTTCGTCGCGGCCTCGATGCGGCTGCTTCAGGCAAGCACGCGCTACAAGATGCTCGACGTGCAGCTCGAGCGGATCAGCGACATCGCCCTGCACGATCGCGAATGCCTGGCCAAGGATGTCGCCCTGAACCGCGAGCTTCGCGGCGAAATCGAGTTGCGCGATGTGAGCTTCGCTTATCCCGGCAATCGTCACCTCCTTCTCGATCGCGCCAGCCTGACCATCGCCGCGGGCGACTTCGTGGCGATCACGGGCGCCTCCGGAGCAGGAAAGACGACGTTGCTCAAGCTCATGGTGACTCTGCTTCAGCCATCCTCCGGCACCCTTTTGCTGGACGGTGTTCCCGTAGCGGACTGGGATCTCGCGGCAGTGCGATCGCAGCTTGGCGTGGTGATGCAGGAAGACACGCTCGTCGCGGGCAGCTTCGCGGAGAATATCACCTTCTTCGACGCAGACTCCGAACTCGACTGGATACGCCACTGCGCCCGGACCGCAGGCCTGGACGCGGAAATCATGGCGAAGCCCGAGGCCTACGACACCCCGGTCTCCGACTGGGGGACGGCGCTATCGGGCGGCCAGCGCCAGCGCCTGTTGCTCGCGCGCGCCCTGTACCGCCGGCCGCGTATCCTGTTGCTCGACGAGGGGACGAGCCATCTCGACCTGCAAACCGAACGCGACGTGAACCGTGCGATCTCGAATCTCGGCATAACCCGCATCATGATCGCGCATCGACCCGACACGATCGCTGCCGCGGATCGCGTGTACAGGCTTGCACAAGGGAAGATCCACACGCTGGTCAACGGCGTCGCCATGGCCGAGAACTGACCGTGATCGCACGCAGAAACGAGCGACCGGGCGAGTGCGGCCCTATATCGGCGGCTCGCGCTCTTCGCGCAACTTGGCCCGGGTTTGCTTGACCCCCTACCCGACGCCGGTTATGTCATGCACTAATCGTGAGAAGACGCGGCACGACCGATCTGACTACAATTACCCCGGAGCAGGATAATTGATCGAACCGCGGAAATGACTATTGCGCTCTCGATCCTGCTACATGAATCCCGGCGGTATTTAGGCGCGATATTTGCGCTATCCTTGTCGGGCATTCTGATTCTCGGCCAGATTTCGCTGATGTCCGGGATTGGCGGCGCGACAACGGCGATCGTCGATCGCTCGAGAGCGGATCTGATTGCGCTTCCGGCAGGAGACCGAAGCTTCGCCGGCGGCGTCCAGCCCGATCGAAACCTGCCGTTGCTCTTCATGCACCCGAACGTCCGGCAGGTGCAGGATCTCGACGGCAAGTCGACATTGATGGCAACGGTCGCGGGCAGCGCGAGCCGCGCGCAGGAGCAGGTCTATGTCGTCGGGATCGATCTGGAATCGAACTCGCTCACCCTTCCCGGCGATTTCCCGGAGAGCGCCCGCTCGGCGCTCCTGCAGCCCAGAACGGTCGTGATCGACCGATCTTTACTGTCGCGGATGGGCATCCAGACGGGGGATCGCCTCACCTTGAACGGCCGCCTGGTCGAACTCGCCGGCACGGTCTCGACCTATCCTTCGGTGCTTCGGCCGGTCGCATTCGTGTCGCGCGACACCTTGCGACTGCTCGATCTGAATGCCCCCGCACATTATGTGGGCACGTTGCTGATCGGTCTTCATGATCCCGCCAGCGCCGAACGGACCAGCGCGGAACTCAACGAAATCGCCCAGGGCAGCTTCCACGCTTACCCCCGCGAGCAACTCGCGCATATCAACCGCCGCAGCTTCATGACCAAGCAGGTGATCGGTCTGACCCTCGGCTTCTCGGCCTTGCTCGGTCTCGGAATCGGGCTCGGGGTCACCTCGCAATCGATGCGCAGCGCATTGCTTTCCGAAATCCGCCCGTTCGCGGCATTGCGCGCACTGGGCGTTCCGATGTCCGCGCTTCGCCAGATCGTATTCGAACTTGCCCTCTGGATGCTCGGTATTTCCTGCGTCGCCATGATCGTCTGCGTTCACTTGCTGGCATGGGCGGCCGACAGCTACGCCGTACCCTTCGACTTCTCGTGGCAGGCCGCGATAATCGTGATGGCGATGCTGCTGGGCGTCGCCATGCTCGCGGGGCTTTCGGCGCTTCGCGTGCTGAAGCAGGCGCAGCCGATGGATCTGTTGCGGTAACGGCTGGAACCCGGCGTTGCGCAACCTGCTCCCGGACCGGCTCCGCCGCTCGCTCGCCACCCGCTCCCCGCCGGCGGTGCCACCGGCCCGATCCGACATCGCGTTGGCGGGACACGCGATCAGCAAGAGCCTGGGAAAGGGCCGGGCCCGATCGCAGGTGCTGACATCGGTCGACTTCACCGCGAGACGCGGCGAGATAACCATGCTGACGGGTCCGTCCGGTTCGGGGAAATCGACCTTGCTGGCGATCCTTTCCGGTTTGCTCCTGCCGGATTCAGGCAGCGTGCAGGCTCTCGGCATCGAACTCGGCTCGCTCTCGACGGCGCAATGCGACCGATTTCGCCTGCGCAATTGCGGCTTCGTCTTCCAGGGGTTCAACCTGTCGCCGGCGCTCGCCGCGTGGCAACAGGTCGCAATCGTATTGCGCTGCACCGGGATGAGCGCATCGGCGGCGCGTACCCGTGCCGAGGCCGCCCTCGACAGCGTCGGGCTGGGCGCGAGGGTCAATCAGAAACCGTCCGAACTGTCCGGCGGCGAGCAGCAACGCGTGGCGATCGCCCGCGCGATCGCCAAGGATCCGATGCTGCTGTTCGCCGACGAGCCTACCTCGGCCCTCGATCGCGAAAATGGCGAAGCGGTCATTCGCCTGCTAGAACAAGCGGCCGGGCAGCGTGGCGCCGCGATTATCTGCGTCACGCACGACCAGCGACTGGAAAGCTACGCCCATCGCCTCGTGCGCATGGAGGACGGGCGGATTCAAGCTCCCGACGCGCCTTTGACACCGCATCTCCAGAAGCGAGAAGACTAGCATGCTGCAGTTGCTCCGTCCGATCAGGGTCTGGCTCGGAATTGCCGCGATTGTTCTGGCATTGCTGCTCTACCGTTCGCTGCATAGCGCGAGCGATGCCCAGCCGGCCCCTGCGACATCGCCCAAACGGTTCGCCGCGATCAGCAACGGCAAGGTCGATGTGGAAGGGGGGATCATATCGATCGCGGCACGCGTGCCCGGGATCGTGCAGACCGTCCTCGTCCAGGAAGGGGACCGCGTCACCAAAGGGCAGGTGTTGGCGCGCCAGGACGATACCGAAGCGCAACTGCGCGTCCGCAGCGCGCAGGCCGCCGCGGACGAAGAAGCGGCGGCAGCCGCTTCGCTCCGGGTGAAGCGCGCTTCGGCGGAGCGCGAACTGGCGCGGCTCCGTCCATTGGCCGATCGCGGCTTCGTGCCGAAACAGCGGCTGGACCAGGCGCGAGACCTGCTGGCGGTGACGCATGCGGACCTGCTCGCACAAGAGGCCGCCGCGGCAGCCGCGCGAAGTCGGCAGCAGGAAGCGATGAACAGCCTCGAACTCACCAATATCCGGGCCCCTTCGTCGGGGCTGATCGTTCGCCGCTACGCCAATCCGGGCAGCGGCGCCTCGACCCTCAACGTCTCCACGATGTTCGAGCTCCAGCCCGATGCGCCGCATATCGTTCGCGCCCAGATCAGCGCGGCCACCGTCGCGGCGATACGCGTCGGGCAACCCGTGGAGATCGTTCCGGAATCCGATTCGTCCAAGGTCTATCCCGGCCGCGTCCTCCGGCTCGGCGCGGTGTTCGGCGCGCGAACGCTTCAGTCCGACGATCCCTATGAACGCAATGACGAGCGCGTGCTCGAAGTCGTCGTCTCGGCGCCGGAAGGGCCCTTGCTGATAGGGCAACGGGTCATGGTCCGCTTCCTGCCAAAAACCTAGGACCGCGATGCCGACCGGCGGCATAGCGCTCCGCCCGCTATCGGCTCAGCGCGAGGCCGTTGCAGACGACCAGCGCGACTTCGCTGGCTTCCAGATCGTCCAGCGCGTGATCCAGTCGCTGCGCGATCGGACGTCCGGGACCGTTCAGCGACGTATTGATCAGGCAATTGCCGCCCCCGATGCCCTCGTATCGTTCGAGCAGGTGCCACAGCTCGGGCCGGGCATGTCGCGACAAGGTCTGGATGCGTGCCGACCCGTCGACGTGCAGCGCTTCGGGCGCGTCGAGCGCGGCGGCCCGGTAGCTGTGCAGCATATGCGGCGAGCTGGCCTGTCCCGGAAACAATCGTTCGAAGGTCTCCTCCCGGACCACCGGCGCGAGCGGACGAAACCAGTGCCGCGCCTTGACGCCTTCGCTCATCCGTTTCCGCATGCCCTGGTGATTTGCGCTGCCCAGCAGCGAGCGCGCTCCGAGCGCGCGCGGTCCGATCTCGGCAGCGCCATCGATCCAGGCGATTATCCCGCCCGCGGCAAGGTCGTCGGCCGCGCGGTCGCGATCATAGGGCCGGACCTGCCAGCCGCGGCGCTCCGCGGTCGCCACGATGGCCGCTTCCGGTTCGGCGATGCCGTTGGAATAGACGTCGATCGGCGCGGCGCCCTCGCCGAAATGGAATCGCGAGGCGTAGATGCCGGCGCCCAACGCCTGTCCGGCATCGTTGCACGCCGGGGGGACCGCGACGTCGGCGGCCAATCGTTGCCGTAATTCGGTATTGGTCGGAATGTTGAGCGCACATCCACCGCCCAAAGCGAGCCGCGCGCCCGTTTCCCCAGCCAGGGCGTCGGTGACGACGGATACGATCGTATCGGTGAAGAGCTTCTGCAGCGACGCCACCACGCGCGCCTTTGCCGCAAATGCATCGAGACCACCGAGACGCTGCGCCAGCGCCGCGCCGATCTCCCGCTGCTCGCCCAGCGGCGCGGAAAGCACCGAATCGGGAACCGCGCGAAGCGCGTCCATCACCGTTTCGTCGGGCGCGCCATAGCCGCCCATCGCCATCAACGTGCCCGCGGCGCCTGGTGCCGAACCGAAGCCCATCAGCTCGCCCAGAGCCGACCAGCCGAAACCGGTCGCATACCAGGGAAGCAGATCGTGCCGGCGAAGCTCCATCCTGCCGCCCGCGGCATAGAACAGCGCGTTGCGCGAGAAGGTACCGCGGCCTTCGTTCACCAATATCAGTGCCGGGTCGCCGCCCGGCAACCAATGCGCGGCGAGGGCCGCGTGACTGGCCTCGTGCGCCACCACGAGGCAGGGCCTGGCACTGCCACGCACCTCGCAGGTGGTTTCCACCGCCAGCGCGCCTTGCTGAATGCGTCGATACACTTCGGCCAGGTCGGGGATACCGACCAGCGAATTGCGTATGTTGGTGGAGACGGCGATCAGATCGGCATCGGCCGGCGTGAGACCGGTATCGCGTTCGAGCGCGTCGAGCGCAGCGTCGCAATACGGTTCGAAGCGCCGACGCGTCTCGCGCTCCGCCTCCATCGAATAGACCAGCCTGCCGTGCTCGAACCAGGCGAGGCCGGCATCGTGACCGAGCGTGTGGAGCGCCAGAATTCTCATTTGTCGCTAACCGCCGTGCTGCCGGCGCTGCCCCATGCGACCTCGCCTATCGACTGGCGGACCGCGCCGAAGAGTGCGAGCCGGCCGACGACCACCGAGAACCACAGGAAGTAGATCCCCTTGATCGCCAGCTTCCCCATGCCGCGCGGAATGCCATGGCTCGAGTCGAAGGGCGCCAGGGGCCAGAGCCCGTGGAAGAGCATGTGCCGGAAGTAGAAACGCGCGCTGTCGTACGGCGCGTCGGCCATGCAGATCGCGTGATGGTGCAGCATGCGGTTCAACCGCCGCAGGGTTCCCCGCCACCCCGATCCGACGACATGCTGGCATTCCGCGCCTTCGATCAACCGAAGCGCCGCGAGCGGTTCGGGCGTACCGGGCCGCAGGAGCCGAAAGCAGATCTGGCCGTCGTCCGAATGGTGATGCGGCGACAGTCCGCCGCGCACCACCTCCAGCGACACGAGCGCGCAGCATGCATGCGGATAGTTCATCGCCGGGCGGGTCAGCGACTTCATCCGGAACAACAGGCGCGCGGCCCGGCTGTCATAAGGGCGGCCGCGCTTCACTGCACCGACGGCGCAGGGATAGGGCATCTGGCCGAATTGCCGGACGAGCCGCGCGAGGCAGTCCGGCGCCAGGGTGATGTCGTCATCGAGGAGCAGCAGGCCATCGGCGCCGATGCGCTCCGCCTCCGCGATCGCGACATTGGTCGAATAGAGCTTGCCCCAGCAACGCAGCGAGAAGGCGGATATCCCGACTTGCGGACAGCGAAGGGCCTCCAGCTCGGCCTCGAGCCGCAAGCGGATCCCCTGCTCGTCGTCGCTGTCGTGCTGAAGGCCTATCACGAGCCATGCCGGCCGCTCGGCGGCGACCGCTGCCAGTTGCGCCACGACTTCGCGCCGCAACAGGCGGGCGCCGGGATCGTCGAAGCGAGAGAGCATCGTCGGCAATATCGCGAGGATGGCGCCCCGCGATGCCGGCGGGCGTGCACCCACCCATAATGGCGCGGCAGCCGGCGCACCCGGCTGCGGCCAGCCGGAAGCGACGAGACGTTGCAATGCGGTGCGAACCGCGGGAGTCGTCACATGTCCCTCTCGACATTGGACTGGCTTCGCCCGAGCGACAGCAGCCCCGAGGAGACCTTCATGAACATTCCGCGCCCCGACATGGATTTGAGCACCACGCCCATGCGCCGCGGCCGCAGATAGAAGCGCCGATATGCCGTGCGCGCGCGTAGCTCCGCGTCGGGCACGAGATAGGGTACGCGCTCGGTCACGCGTCCCGCGACATAATCCCGCCAATAATCGGGCGAGACCAGCCCGCGCGCGGCCGCCTCCCGGAACAAGCGCGTGCCGGGAAGCGGCGTAGCGGCGTAAAAGGATGCGTAGTCGAGACCACTTTCGATCGCGAGCTGCACCGTGTCCTCGAATTCTTCCTCCGTTTCGTCGAGATAGCCGACGATGAAATATCCGAAGGTCTGGATTCCGGCCCGGCGCGTGGCGCGGACGGTATTGCGGATCCGCGGGAGATCGGTGAGCTTGCCCATATGCGAAAGGATGCGCTCGCTACCGGATTCGATACCGTAGCGAAGCCGCACGCAGCCCGCGCGCGCCATCACGCGCAACATCTCGGGATCGACGATATCCACGCGGGTCGGGGCCTCCCAGCGGACGCGTAGCCCTCTTCGGCCGATTTCCTCGCAGATCTGGTAGACGCGCTTGCGCTTCATCGTGAACACATCGTCGTAGAACATGATCTCGCGCACGCCCCACCGGCGGACGAGGTGCTCCATCTCGTCGACGATATCCTCCGCCTCGCGGAAATAGGATTTCTTGTCGACCGCCTGCTTGAAGCAGAAGCTGCACTGAAACGGGCACCCGCGGCTCGAGATCATCGTCGTGAAGGGGTGCTTGGCCACCAGCGAACGGAAACTGCCGATGGGAGGGGAATCGCGTTGCGGCCAGCCGAGCTCCTGCAAGGGCAGCATGACCGCGGCCGGCGACGCGAAGCCGCGCCCGACCAGGCCCGGCGTTCCCTCTACCGGCGTGCCGCTGGCCATGCGCCGGCACAGCTCGACCATGGTGGTGACCCCCTCGCCCACGCCGACATAATCGATGCTGTCGTGCAACAGATTCTCGGCCACGATCGCTTCGGTATGCGGCCCGCCGAGGATTACCTTGGCGCCCAGTGCGTGCGCGATGTCACAAGCCTGTTTCGCGCCGGGGAAGCCGGGTGTCGTGGTGGTAACTCCGACCAGATCGGGACGGAACGCCTCGAGGCGGACGCGAAGGTCCTCGTCGGCGAGCTGCTCGACCTGTGCGTCGATCGTGAGCACGTCGAAGCCGGCTTCGGCGAGCGCGCCGTGAATATAGGCCAGTCCGAGATGCGGCAGGGTGCCCGCACGCGACTGCAGCAACGGATGCTGGCGCGTATTGGCGCAGACATCGTGATTACGGATCAGCGCGATACGCACGAGCGGTTCCCCCTGAACAGAAGACATGCGGGACGCGGGCCCGAATTTGCCGCCATTGCGGCGACAACAGCCGATGGACGGTCATTGCGATGCAAGGGCGACCTCCGCGGAATGCACGATCCGGTGCGCCGATGAGATCGCCGCCGCCGCTGCAGCCACGCTCAATTCCGGTCGGAAGAGCGTTCGGCGCAACGCATCGATGCGGTCCCGCCAATCGGGAATCCGCTCCCCGGCGACGATTGCCGACAGCTCGGAGACCAGCGCCGCGGGATGATCGGCGCCGCTGCCGAAACCCTTGTCTCGAACATAATCGAGCACCCAGGCTTCCATCGGCAATCCACTGTCCAGCAAGAGGCAGGGAACGCCGATGCGCAGCGCCTCCATCACCGTATTCGGGCCGGGCTTCGAAACCAGCAAAGGGACCTGGGCAAAGTCGAGCCGGGCCAGTTCCGCCAGATATTCCGCCTGCGACAGCCGCCCGAACCCCCGCCAGCCCAGCCGGTGGCGTGCCGCGAGAGCATTGAAGGCATCCACCGCGGCCGGATCCGCCGCGTCGATGAAAACCACATCGGCCCGGGCCGCCAACGGCGACGCGGCCAGCAGGGACGCGATCTCGAGAAACGGGGGGCCGCCGCGATTGCTCAGGATCACCAGCTGCACCGGCTTCATGGTCGCGCCGCGGCCAGCAGGACCACCGGCTTCGCCGCGCCCGCCCGTCAACATCGCGGCCAGATTCTCGGCGGCGGTGATCGCACCCAGCACGAAGACGCGTTCGGGCCCGCAGTCGCAATGGGCCATGACTTCCTGCCGCGCTTCCTCGATTTGCACCATATGCGCGTGCGCGGTGGTCGCACGATGGATCGGCAGCCGAAGCAGTCCGTGATTGGTAAGATGGTTCACCACGGCGATCGGTCGATCCAGCTTTCTCGCCGCAGCGACCGCGATCCGCGTTATCGCACCCTTGGTTCCGATCACGACGTCTGCCCCGGAAGCCCCGATCGCTTCGGCCACCGCCTCGATCGTGGGCGCCAGAACCGGATTTCCGCCGGTCAGCTCGAATCCGGGCGTGAAGACCTCCGCGGCGAGCTCGTTCATGAGGGAAAGATAGCGCCTCGCGCGATCCTGCGGACCGGCGGCTTCGAAGGTGAGCGCCCGGATGCGGGCGCCGATCGTGGCGAAGAGCGGAGCGATTTCTTCGATCGGTCCGCAACCGACGATGTCATGGCCGGCTTGCTCGACGACCGATGCCAGCGCCCGGGCGGCCAGCTGATTGCCCATCTCGCCCCAGGTGCCGGCGGAAAGGATATGGATGCGATGCCCGGCCATCAGGCAGGTATCCGATTTGCCCAGCGCTGGGCGCTGATCATCGCCCAGAGCTTTTTCTGATGGTCGACGCGGCCCCGGTGATGTTCGTCGAGCAGACGCTCGCAAGCGGACGACCGGAACAGCCGACAAGACGCGGGCGCGTCAAGCAGGCTGGCGCGGGCTTCCTCGCGAAACGGACCGCGCAGCATCGCGGCGAGGGGCATGCGGAATCCGCGCTTGCGCCGCTCGCGCACCGCGGGCGGGAGCAGATCGGATGCGAGCCGCCGCAGCGCCAGTTTTCCCTTTCCACGGCTGTACTTCGCGCGGCGGGGCATTCCGAAGGCCGCAGCGGCAATGTCGGCGCCGAGGAAGGGCGAGCGGATTTCGAAGCCCAGCCCCATCCCTGCCCGGTCGATCTTCGTCAGGATCACGTCGGTCAGGAAATGGCGAAGCATGCCCAAATGGGTCTGCGCGATCTGATCGGCAGGGTCGTATCGCGCGCCCGGCCACACCATCGGCTCTTCGGCATCGCCAAGCTGTTCATGAAGTTCCGGAGCGAGGACCGCGGGGAGTTCCTCGGCATCGAAGGCACCATAGACCTCGGCAAACCGCATATGCGGCGCCACGCCGACACCACGGGTCAATTGCCGCAGAATGAGGGCGGGATGCATGTTGCGCGTGCCCGCCGGGATCAGTGCGAGCAACCCTCGCAGCATCCGCTCGTCGAGGCGATCGGCCAGGCGATACAGCGCCAGAGTGCTGTAGAATGGATAGCCGAAGAAAAGATCGTCGGCGCCGTCGCCGCCCAAAGCGCCCTTGACCTGTTGGCAGGCCGCTTCGACGAGCAGACTCGTCGGCAAGAGCGACGGGTCGCCGATCGGCTCGTCTACTGCATCCAGCAATCGGGTGGCGGCAGCGGCGAGATCGGCCAATCCAACGCGTACGATGTGGTGCTGCAGTCCCAGCGAGCGTGCGGTTTCGGCGGCAGCGTCGCTCTCGTCATAGCTGGCTTCCTCGAAACCGAGCGTCCAGGCGGGCGGCTGGAGATCCGCGCGACATGCGGCTGCCGCGACCAGCGCGGAGTCGAGCCCGCCGCTCAGGAAAAGGCCGAGCGGAACGTCGCTGGTGGTCAGGCATCGCCTTACGCGCTCGACGAACAAGGCGGTCAGATCGCCCGCGTCTTCCGGTTCATCGTCACCATGGATGGCGGGCGCCCAATATCGGCACTCGCGCGCCACGCCTCCCGAAAACGCAATGGCAGTGCCGGGCGCAACCTTGCGCGCGCCTTTGAGCATCGCGTGGGGCCAGCCTACCGCATTGTATCGAAGGAATCCGACCAGCGCGTGCGGATCCACGCCGGCCGGGGCCAGCACCGCCAGCGCGTCGAGCTGGGAGGAGAATGCCAGTCCACCTCCCGGCAGGCACGCCCAGAAAAGCGGCTTCTCCCCAAAACGATCGCGCGCCAGGAGGAGCGTTCCCGCACTGCGATCGTGGAAAGCGAGCGCGAACATCCCGTCGAGCCGCGCCAGCGCCGCGAAACCGTCGAGCCGCAGCAAATGCAGCACGACCTCGGCGTCACAATGCCCCGTCAGCGTAACGCCACGCCGCGCAAGATCCGCTGCCAGTTCGCGCGCGTTATAAATCTCTCCGTTGAAGGTCAGCGCTGCCGAACGGTCGGGCGTCTCCATCGGTTGGGCGCCATGTTCGGCATCCAGAAAGCTGAGCATCGTGTGGCCGAGCGCCACGCCCGCGTTCCAGACGCTGGCCCGGCCCTCGGGCCCCCGTGCACGCAGGCGTTCGAGCGCGGGCGTCAGCCTGGCGAGCGCCTCGCCGGGGCCGATCGCTGGATCAGCATAGCCTGCGATACCGCACATCGTCAGTCCAGCTCTTGCCGAAGCGTGTCGCGCGCATCGGCATCGATCACCTCGCCCAAAGTGTTCGCGACATCGGCCAGCAAAATTTCGAGCAGGCTACGCATGCGGTCCGGCATGTCGGCGATCGTGGACGGAAGCGCGATGCCGAACTCCGCCAGCTCGGCGCCGGCGGCCGCACGCACCGCCGGGTTCTGCGCGCCCACGGCGACGGCGGCGCCGCCGAGCACGGCATAGGACCCGTGATGGATACGCCCCATGAGGCGCAAGCGCTGGCGCCCGTCGATCCTGTCCTGCGCCAGACGCAACAACAACATCGTGAGATGGTTCGCGACGTTCATCCAGCGAGCACCGTGACCGGCGGCGATCGCGATCGCTGGAAACCGGTATGTGCTCGTCCAGTTCTCCGCGGCGCGCGCGCGCGCGATCTGACGGATGAAATGACTGTCCGGCAGCGGCTTCATCTCATTGTGGAGATAGGTGACCTTTTCGAACACGCGCCCGATGCTCGGAAAACCCGCGCCATTCTCGACAGCGGCCTGCAGATCGACTGCCGAGACGGGTGCGCCGGGCTTTGACAGCAATGCGTCCCGCCGCCCGAGGAACAGAAAATTCTCGCCGAGTTCGTCCGGGCTCATCATCTGATCATAGGTGATGAACGTCACCCGGCTATCGATGCGGAGAAGCGAAAGAACGCGCATCGATTCGATCGCCTGCTCCGCCGTCTGCCCTTTCACGAAACGGGTCAGAACGCTGTCGGAACCCGATTCCACTCCGATGAGAATCCGGCCGAGCCCCGCGTCGCGCGCCGCCGCCAATGCTTCCCAGCGGCGCGCATGCCAGTCGAAATCCCGATCGGGATCGACGATCTGATCGACACGCGTGTTGATTTCCCAACGCACGTCCAGCGCGCGCGCGGCAAAGGCATGGGCGAAATCGGCGAGCCGTTCGGTGACGTCGATCTCGGACGAATAGCCGATGAACTCTTCGTCGACGAAGTAGATGCTTCGCGCCTGGGCTTCGGTGACGTCGAGGGCGGACACCCAATGGGCGATCGCTTCGATCGAGGCGGGAACCGAAGCCGCCCGCCACTTGCGGGTCTTGTGATCGCGCGGGCAGAAAGTGCAGGCGTTGTAGGAACAGCCCCGGCTCAGCTCGAGTCCGAACGCCACCCGCCCGGTGCGCAGCCGCTCGACGCTGTCGGGCGCGGGCAGGACCGAATCGTCCAGCGAGGCCAGCGCGACCGGATTGCGGCGCAAGCCCGGCTGCGTGGGATCGCGCCATATCGCGCCCGAGATCTGCGCCCGGGCGATCTCGCCGCGCTGCAGACGAACGGCGTCGATCATCGTGTTTTCGCCCTCGCCGGCAGCGACGATCAGTTCGGGAAAACGGCCGATCAACCTCTCGGCGTTGAGTCGCGCGAGATAATTGCCGGCAAGCAACAGGCGGCCAGGGGCCTGGCACAGCTCGAGCAATTCGATCGCATTCTCGACTTCGTCGAAGTCGATCGAGATTCCGACGATCTGGGGATCGAAGCGATCCAGCGACGCAATGAGGTCCTCGCGCGAGGCGCCCAGTTTGAAGTCGAGCAGCTCGACGCGCGCGAGCAGATGCTTGCGCAGAAAGCTGACCAGCAACCCCAGTCCCAGCACCGGGGAGGCAATATGGTCGAACCCGCTGAAACTCGGATTTACCAGGAGCAGTCGCGGTGCGGCGATGGCAGCCGCCCTCGCCCGATCGGAAAGATTCCATACGCCATCCGCGATCCAGTGGACTTCTCCCGCGCCGACGATCGCCTCGATCTGATCCGCGACCGAAGCGTCGCCGGAGGAGACCAGCATGTTCGTGCCGTCGAACGACACGAAGGCGGCCCTTGCCGCATATTGCCCGAACACGATGACGTCCGCCGCGACGCCAATGTCCGCGAGTGCGCCTCGAACGCGCCCTTCCGCGGTCGCCGGCCCGCAATACATATCGTCCAGCGCGAATCTCATCTGCCGCGCGACCGCGAGCACCGAACCCTCGCTCGCCGCTGGCGCGAGGCGCATTGGACGGGCGGTATCCAGCATCAGATCGCCACCGGCTGCGACATCTGTCCCGGCGCCATGGCGTTCCAGTCGAGCGGGAGGAATTCGAACACCTTCGTTCCGGCACCGCGCAGGCTCTTCGCGAGTTCCGCGCAACCGGCCGCCTCCGCCGCCCGCGCGACCGCTTCGAACTCGTCCGCGAGGAAACGTTCGGTGGTCTGACGGCCGCCGGGCGAAGCCAGCCGAGCTTCCATCAGCGCGGGATCCCCGCCTTGATCACCGCCGAGCGCCAGCAGCACCGCGTTGGCGGTCTCGCCACGGGCAAGGTCGGTGGCGACGTCGAGCACATCGTCGATATGGCCGCAGAGATTGCCGAAACTCTCGATCAGATCGACGAGAATGCGCGTACGCTCCGCCGGCAGGTCGAGCGCGGCTGCGCACGCTTCCGCGGTCAGCGCGAAGAATGCGCCAATGCGCTGGCCGCGCACGCGAATGGCCTTCGCGTCGTGAACCTCAACCCGCTGCGTGACGTTGCGCCATGCCCGCACGAACGCAGTGCGTGCTGGCGCTGCGAAATCCGGCGACCATTGCGCGGTCAGCATGGCCTCGAAAATCAGGAGATAGAGCACCCCGAGATGCTCGACCTGGGCACTCTCGTCCTGATCGAACAGGTCGTCGACGATCGAAGTGGTGATGTTGATGAACAAGGTCGCGCGGACCTGCGCGATCAGCCACGCCTCACGTTCCGTATCGAGACCCAATGCCCGCGAGACCGCCCAGATGGCAGGATATCCCATGCATTTGCCGCCATAGTAACCGAGCAGCGGGCGCAACTGCGCTTGTTCGATCGGCTCCAGCGGCTCGAGCAGGCGCAGGCATTCGTCCCGCACCCGCCGCCGGGTGTCGGCGGCGTCGACAATTTGCAGAAGCAGGTCCGAAACATAGGTCATGCTGCGCCCCTCGTCATCATACCCAGATCCTGAGCGACCGAGAGATGCGCGTTCCGGGCGGGCAATCGGCGGATCGCAGCATCGAGGTCATCGTCCGAAATACCGTTCAGATACCGGCGTATCGCGAGGGACCGCATGTGGAAGTCGCGGTTCTCGCTGCGCCATAATTGATCGAATTTGCCGAGCGACTGCGCGGACCTGTCCCCGCGTCCGGCCGCATCGGCAAGGACCTTGCCGGCGAGCGTTCCCGAGCGCACCGCATTGCCGATACCTGCGCCGGTGAGCGGGTTCACATGCCGCGCCGCGTCCCCGACGACGAGCGCGCCTTCCACATGCGCTGCCGGCAATGGCCGCGTGATGGGCAACGCGCCGGCGCGCATGTCGTCGAGCGCCGCGCCGCGCCATTGCCCCGCATAAGCGCGAAGCGCGGCCATGGCACCCGGCCCGCCGGCCCTGGCTTCCATCCCCACGCCGATATTGGCGCGACCTTCGCCAAGCGGGAACATCCAGGCATAGCCGCCCGGGGCGATATCGGCCCCGAAACGCAACGCCGGCAGCATATCGTCCAGCCCCGAAGCGGTGAGCGTCCCGAACGCCGCCGCGGCGATGCCCCTCAGACTGCCGGCGGAGCGCAGTCCCAGCCAACGCGCCGTGCGCGACGCAACGCCGTCGGCAGCAATCACGTAGCGCGCCGACAGTTTCAGCGCGCGACCGCCATCGATCTCGAGCTCGAAGAAGGACGCATGCCGTTTCAGGCCAACCAGTTCGGCACCCAGAAGGATTTCAGCGCCGGCAGCCTCGGCGAGGCGCACGAGATGCACGTCGAACAGCCGGCGATCGATCATCCGGCCGAAATCTTCCCCTTCGAACACCGCGGCGGCACCCATCGGTCCGCAGATAGCGTAGGCGGAAAACCGCTTCACCGTCCAGGCTCCGTCAGGATCGACTGCCGCCGCGAGCGAGGAGGTTCGCAGCAATTCGCCGCACCGAACCGGCCGATCGAGCGTCGGATGCCGCTCGATGAGCAGGGTGCGCCATCCCGCCGCGGCAATTTCGCGTGCAGCCGAAGCGCCCGCCGGTCCGGCGCCGACCACGACGACATCCCACGCCACGGACGGCATCAGCCCGCGAACCCCGCTTTTTTCACGCCCATGGCCAGTGCCTCGACGGGACAGAAGGTGACGCAGAAGCCACAGCTGATGCAGGCATCCTCGATCAGCGACCAGCTGTCGGCACGCACCCGAATGGCGCTGGTCGGGCAGATCGCGTTGCAGCCATCGCAGAGATCGCAAAGCGACACATCCACCCGCACCGGCGCCCCGCCGCCGCAAGGCTCAATGGTCGACAATGAATTCCACCGCTTTGCAGAAGCCCTTGGTCTTCTTGCTCTTCCAGTCCAGCGTCCGGCGCATGTTCTCGCGCCACCAATTCTGATTCAGATTGGTCTCTTTGATGAACTGCCGGGTCTCGCCGCCATTGGCGTCTTCAAAATCGTGATAGATCGCCAGCCGGCTTTCCGGATGGTTCTCGAGCACTTTCAAGCCATAACGTTCGGCGTTTCGGAAGAATTCCGATCCCCGTTCGAACTTGAACATGTGGGGATGCAAATACACGAAGTCTTTGATGGTATCGAGGAAGTCGAGAAGCTCGTCCAGATCCTCATACGTCTCGGACGGCAAACCATTCATCACGCCGGCGGTCGTGTATATACCCGCCTCCGCGCAGTCCTGAAGCACCCGTCGCATCTCTGCCGGATTTTGCGGTTTGCCGATGAAGTCCAGCACCTTCTTGCTGGCATGCTCGACCCCGAAGCTCAGCACGTCGAGGCCCGAACGGCGCGCCACCTCGAAGATTTCCGGCGTGAAGGACCGCTCGGCGCGACAGAATCCCGCCCATCGCAGGTTCATGTCCTCGGCGAGGAACGTCTCTGCGATCTCGCGCACGCGCTTGGGCGGCATGGCCGCATCGACGAACGCCGCGACTTCGTAATCGAATTCCTCCGCATAAGCCTTCAAGTCGTCGATCACCTTGGCGATCGGCTTGGAGTTATGGCCGTGCGTATAGGTCAGGATGTGATGACAGAACTTGCACTTGCCCCAATAACAGCCCCTCTCGCTTTCATAGGGAAGCACATTCTCGCGCCGGTAGTCCGTCAGCGGGAACAGCGCGGGCCGCGGCAGATTCTCCGCTTTGACGGGGGTCGAGTTCGGGAAATACGGGCTGAACGCACCGCCTTCGTTGATCATCACTCCGGGGATCAACCCCTTCGGCCGACCGCCGCCCTCCCGATCGAGGACCTGCAGCAACTCCGTGAGAGGCGCTTCGGCCTTTTTGGGAAGAATGAAGTCGATGTCGCGCAGCAGCACGGCTTCGAGACGCAGGACGTCCGACATGGCAGTCGCCCAAGGCCCGCCGATCATGACCAGCGCGTCGGGACGGCGCCGCTTGATCTCGCGTGCGATCGTCAACGTGGCGATGACCTGGTTCTCGCCGTCCCAGCCCATGCCGACCAGGAGCGGGCGATCCGCCGGCGCTGCGGCGATGCGGTCGATAAAGGAATTCGCGCGCGCGAAGGCGATGAACGGATTGAACCGTTCGTCCTCGAGGAAATCCGGAAGCCGCGAATAATTGTTGCAGACGATTTCCGCGAAACCGAACGGCAGCGGCAGGCGCACCTTCTCGGTCGCGGACCTCAAAAGATAGCTGTCCCGAAAAACGGGATCCGAGGTGATCGCCTCGTAAGCCGCCTGAATCCGGTCGGCATCCAGCTCGTTACCGCCGAACTGACGATTGAAGGCAATATTCAGATCGCACGATTCGGTCACGTATCCGGCCTCGCGGCACCATGCGATCAACGCGGGAATACCTATGCTCTGAAAGCTCAGATCCCAAACGGGTGCGACTGCGAAGAATACCGAAGTTCGAGGCTGAGGCTGAGTCGCGTCCGGTGCGCTATAGTCAGCAGACACCGTCGCGCCAGTGAGGCACTCGTTCAGCATGACACTAATCCCTTCGCCGTGGGGGACTTGGTAATGCGCCATATGCGCAACGGTACTCGAACCTATTCTGGGTTCTGGCAATTGGTCAAGCCACTAAAAGCGATATTTTGGAAGCGTCGAAACGACTATTCCTAGCGTGTCCTGCGGACGGCACCTATTCTACAGAATCCGCATCAAATCGATTGTTTCTGATTCTTGACCGGATTGAATCGTCCGCCGCATCTCGTGTCCGAGACTTTCCGCGCCGCAGGTTCCCACTATAAACAAGCCGATTCCCGGATTCCGGTTCTAAGATCGGTGAATACATATTCCCGCGAAGCGCGCGTCGCACGCAGCGAGGACTGCCCGAGCTCGAGACGGCCCGCCTGAACCGCTGCGAAAGCAGCCTTCCAGCGCCAGTTGAGCAGTCTGCGGCGCGGCGAACGAAGCGATGTTCCGCGCGCCGTGGTCAGCGATCCGTTTCGTCGCCGGCGCACATACAGAAACGCATCGAGATTCGCGATCCGCCCGCAGCGGCTCGCGCGCAGGAGGAACTGGTAATCCGCCCCGTATCGACGCGAGGTCGAGAAGCCGCCGGTCGCGCGGAAGAACCCCGTTCGCAACAAGGTCGTCGGAAAGAATTGCGCGTGCCCCGTCGCCTGGTCGAGCGCCCGGTTCACGTCGAGCGGGAATCGGATGGCCTCGACCCTGCCGGCGATCTCGTCGAGGCGAAGCTCGTGGCAGCCGACCATATCCGCGTCGCCGCCAACGGCATGGTCGAGCAAGCGCGACACGCGCTGCGGCAGCGACATGTCGTCGGAGTCCTGGAACGCGATAAAATCGGCGTTGCTGGTACGTCCGAAATGTTCGCGTATGACATAGGGTCCGGCAGGAGCGGGCGAGACGGCAAAGCAAGCGGCACCGGCTCCAGCGCGAAGCTCCCGCACGATCGCGGGATCCGCCAATTGATCGAAGCAGAGCCGGACATCGCAGCGATGGCTCTGCCGCGCGATCGCCTCCGCACAGATCCGCAAAAGGGCATCCTCGCCGCGATGCGGAATGAGGACTTCCACCGAAACGTCGCGCAGCGCGGGATCGCACGACACCGGGAGCGCGTCATCATGCACGATATCGACGTGCACGTTTCCGGCCTTGCCGGACAATGCGAGTTCCAGCGCATGATAGCAGCCTCGCTCCGGCGGCAATCCACTCCCCGAAAGGAATCGCTCCACCCAGGGACCCGACGCCAGAAAGGCCTGGACGGGCCCGTCGTTGCGCGCAGTCACCTCCGGCGCGGGGCGGGGCGCGACCAGCACCGCCAGCCTGTTCTCGTCCTCGCGCCCTGCCTGCCTGGCGATAGCGGAGCCGACCAGCGATTCGGTCTCGCGCGTAAGGCAGGCGAACCAATGCGCGCCATCCCCCGCGGCAATTGCCGCGCCTCGCGTATCGAGCCAGCATCGGTACGGGTTCGCCCCGTCGGAGAGACGCCGGCTTTCGCCGCTCGATGGACCGATGCTCACGCGATTTCGCGCAAGGTGAATGACTGATCGATCGCAGCCGGATGAAGATCCGCAGCGCTTCCTTGCCGGCGCTGCCGGCGCCAACGCTGCCGCATCGCCGCCGCATAAGCCTCCCGCACGGGAGAACCATAGCCGGTCTCGCTATCCCCGGTCAGCGAGTTCCGACGCTCGCGATAGAGATATAAGGGTTCGCGCAGGTTGCCGATCCGGAATCGCCGCGCCGCCCGCAATACGAAATCGGTGTCGGCGCCGATGCGCGTCGTGCCGTCGAAAGCGCCGATCGTCCGGAAAACCCGACCGCGCACGATACAGCTCGGTGGATGGACGAAATGCGTCTTGCCCAGCCTTTCGAGCCAATTGCAGGATGACGGCATGTGACGATCCCCGATCGGATGCCCGGCTTCGTCGATTCTCGAAAAGGAACAGCCGAGAATGTCGAGGCGACGACGCTCGAGCGCGGCGAGCTGGCGCTCGATGCGCGCGCGGCTGCTGAGGTCGTCGCTGTCCTGAAACGCGAGGTAGCGCGCATTCAGATGGGGGATAACCGCGCTCTTCAGGCGATAGGTGCCGACATTGCGATCGCTGGCGAACAATCGCAGCCGCGGATCGGCCCGAAATTCCGCCAGCACCTCGCGCCATTGCTCGCCCGGCGAACCGTCGTCCAGAACGAGCAGATCGAGATCTCGCCAGGATTGCTCCAGTATCGAGCGAACCGCGGCCGCGAGATACGCCTCACAATTGTAATGCGTCATCAACACGGCAACCGGCGAACTCGGCCGATCTCGTTCGAAAATGACCTCCGCGACCATCGCCCGCCCTCTCTTCCGAAGACGCCGCCTGCCGAGCGATGTCTCAACCGCCAGCGATTTACCCGGCCCTGCCAACGGGACGCCTATCGTCACAACAACTTGCCGAAGACATGATCCGTCGGCACAACTCCACATATGTCTTGTATACATGACTATCGCTACGACGATAGTGATCGTCGCAGAACGGGGAGCGCGTAGATGACGACTGTCGCAAGACGAAGCCCGCGACGCCGCACCCCATCCGAACATCGTCACACTCTTTCCCCGATATCGCCGGCGTGGCGGAACTGTACGGGATCGGAGCACGCAAAGACCTGGCACCGAGCAGTGGAGCGATGATGCCTGCCAAGACCGCACTCATCACCGGCATTACCGGCCAGGACGGCGCATATCTCGCACGCTTACTGCTGGAGAAGGGGTATCGGGTTCATGGCATGAAACGCCGATCCTCTTCGTTCAATACCAGCCGCATCGAGGACATATACGAAGACCCGCACATCGAGAATCCGCGACTGTCGCTCCACTATGGCGACATGGCGGACACGACGAACATCATTCGCCTGGTCCAGGAAACGCAGCCGGACGAGATATATAATCTCGGCGCGCAAAGCCATGTTCATGTCAGTTTCGAGACGCCCGAATATACCGCCAATGCCGATGCCGTCGGTACCTTGCGCTTGCTCGAAGCGATCCGCATCCTCGGCCTGACGGGGAAAACGCGCTTCTACCAGGCATCGACGTCCGAGCTGTACGGCCTGGTCAAGGAGGTTCCGCAGCGCGAGACCACGCCATTCTATCCGCGCAGTCCGTATGCGGCCGCCAAGCTCTATGCCCATTGGATCGTCGTGAATTACCGCGAGGCCTATGGGATGCATGCGTCCAACGGCATTCTCTTCAATCATGAAAGCCCGCTGCGCGGCGAGACGTTCGTGACCCGCAAGATCACGCGCGCCGCCGCAGCGATCGCATTGGGGCGGCAGCAAATCCTTTATCTGGGCAATCTCGACGCGCAGCGCGACTGGGGCCATGCCCGCGAATATGCGCGCGGCATGTGGATGATGCTCCAGGCCGACGAGCCCGGCGACTATGTGCTGGCGACCGGCCAGACGACATCGGTGCGCACCTTCGCCGAATGGGCGTTCGAGGATGTCGGAATGCCGCTGCGCTGGGAAGGGCAAGGCATTGAGGAAAAGGGTTATTGCCGGCGCGACGGAACGCTGCGCGTCGAGGTCGACCCGCATTATTTTCGCCCTACCGAAGTCGGCCTGCTGATTGGCGATCCGACAAAGGCGAATACGAAACTGGGCTGGAGGCACGAGACCAGCGCGCGCGAGCTGGCGCGCGAGATGGTCGAAGCGGATCTGCAAACCATGCGCACCGCGCCGATCGGCAAGGGCGTCTGAACAATGTTCGATCTGACGGGCAAGCGGGTGTGGGTTGCGGGCCATCGCGGAATGGTGGGCTCCGCGCTGGTACGCCGCCTCGATCAGGAGAATTGCGACACGGTGACTGTCGCGCGCGAAGCGCTCGACCTGCGCGATCAGGCCGCGGTGCTCGACTGGATGCGGGACACGCGCATCGATGTCGTATTCCTCGCCGCGGGCAAAGTGGGCGGCATTCTGGCCAATGACCGCTATCCGGTCGACTTCCTGCTCGACAATCTGCTGATCGAGACCGCGGTCATCGGAGGCGCGCATGCGGCCGATGTGCGCAAGCTCGTCTTTCTGGGCTCGAGTTGCATCTATCCGAAGCTCGCGCCGCAGCCGATCGTCGAGAGCGCGCTGCTGACCGGCCCGCTGGAGCCGACCAACGAATGGTATGCCGTCGCCAAGATCGCCGGCGTCAAGCTCGTCCAGGCCTTTCGCAAGCAGCATGGCCGTGATTTCATTTCGGTCATGCCGGCCAATCTCTACGGCCCGGGGGACAATTTCGACCTTGCCTCCAGCCATGCGGTCCCCGCGCTGATCCGCAAGGTGCACGAGGCCAAGCTGGCGGGGACCCCGGTGGTCGTCTGGGGCACCGGCACGCCTCGGCGCGAGCTTCTGTTCGTGGACGATTGCGCCGACGCCTGCGTCCATCTGTGTCGGACCTATTCGGACGCGGCCCCCGTCAATGTCGGCACCGGCGAGGATAAAACGATCCTCGAGCTGACCATGCTGATCATGGACGTGCTCGGCCATAGCGGCGAAATCCTGCACGATCTGACGCGGCCGGACGGTACTCAAAACAAACGCATGGACGTCAGCAAGCTCGCAACCCTCGGGTGGAAAGCGAAGACCGGCCTGCGCGAAGGCATCGCCCGCAGCTACGCCGCCTTTCTGCAAAGCGATCGTCGCGGACCGGAAGCGCGGGATGCAGCACCCTCGCCATCTCGCGGCTGAGTTCCAGAGCGCGCTATCGCGGGGGCGATCAGCGCATCCTTCTGCAATTCAGTACAATGGCTCCCGCGTGAATATCAGATCGGATTGCTGTGACGGCAGAACCTCGGTCCTGACCGGCGGCCATACGCTCTTCGGCGGCATATAATCGTACAGGCTGTACGAATTCTCGACGACATAGGCGATGAACCCGAGATCGATAAATCGGGAGAAGACCTTCGCAAGTTCCTCGCCTCCATCTTGCGGGCTCATCTCGACGATGATTCTCACATCGGGAGGATACAGGTCCACGGTGTCGACAAATCTCTGCAGAACCGCCAATTCTCCACCCTCTATGTCGATCTTGATCAGGCGAGCGGAGCGCCGCTCCCCCGGCGTCAGGATCTGGTCGAGCGGACGCGCCCCGACCACTTCCTGCGGGGATAGACCGTTGCGGGGCAATGGCGAGGTACGGCCGAGGTTACCTTCATCCCCTCCGTAGAGCTGGATGCGCCGTGTCGCATCGGACACCGCCTCGGCAACGACCCGGATATTGCGGAATCGGTTCAGCTTCAGATTGTCTTCGAGCAACGGGACGATCCGGGGAGAGGCCTCGATCGCCACGACCTTTCCGGTCGAACCGACGATATGGGCCGCCAGCAAACTGTCGTAGCCGATATTTGCCCCTACATCGATGAACGTGTCCCCTCTCCGCAACATGCGCGAGATGCCAAGCGAGACACTCGGCTCCCACACTCCGAAGAAGAATATCCGGCATCCAATACTGTCGTCGAGATCGCACAGGATGCGCGCGCCGAAAAAAGTCCGACCCACACGCACAACCCCCGCAGGACGCACCAAAGCATTGTAGCGATCGAAGAACGCCATCTGCCGGTATTCGGAAATGAACGGCAGCATCTTCATGAAAATGCCTCTGCCGACATAGCTTCCCAACGCCGCTGCCATCACCGATCGCGACTTTGGCATACCCATTACCACCCCGAACTGTTGCGATTGGCCTTGGAGAAACGATATCCGGCGCCTCACCTCAAAGATGCATTTCCTTCACATGGTTTCGCAATCGCGCCGCTTCCTCGCTCAGAGCGGCCCGGTGCGCCGCCGGGACGCAACCGCCGCTGAGCGATCTTATGCGCTCCTCCAGGCGGGAAAGCGGCATCCTGCCTCGTTTGAAACGTCTGAAATCCGCGTATATCCGGTCGTATAGCCGTGTCAGGCCGCCATGGACCTTCTTCTGATATTCCGAATCGATACCGGTATTTTCGGCATGGGACAGGGAAGCAGGGCGAATAAGACGATTATACAGGGGCAACGGCGTCCAGGCGACCGACCCCAGCATGATGATCAGATTGGTCACAATAGTGTCCCAAGTTATCATATGCCCCCCGTAATATCCTCCTATGCGGCGCAGGATATCGGAACGGAATAGTCCGTGATGCGGCGCCCTGTAGAGAAAATTCTCGGAAATATTTCTGTTTATCGCATATATCTCGCCCCATTCCCCATCGTTCGAAGTCGACCATCGCACGCCCGTTTGCGTCAGCTTGCCGCAAGCGTCCTGCATGAATTGCGGCTGAGCGGACACGGCGAAGTCCGCCTTGTGCGTATCGAGTGCATTCAGGAGGATCTCGACGCGTGCGGCGTCGCTCCAATCATCGGCGTCCTGAATCAGGAAAAACGGGTCGGGGGACGCGCGGCGGGCAACTTCGAGCGCGAAATAAGGGCCCGCGCGCTGCGACAAATTGAAGCGCAACACGCGCCGGTCGGTGAACCCGCGCAATGCGTCCCATGGCGGACGCTCCTTGCCATCGTTGATCACGATGATCCTGACCCAGGGATAGGTCTGATTCAGCAAGCTCTCGACTGCGCGGCCGATATATTCCTGACAATCAAAATGGGGGATGCATGCAGTCACCCAGCCTTTGAAGGGGGATGGCGGCGCGGCGGCGCGCTGGTTGGACGCGATCATCTTGCTGGGCCGGACCATGAAGCCATCCGGGACACCGGCTGCCCGTCATCGCATTCGATTCCCACAGAATGCGACGGCCCTACGCAGCCCGGCCGCGGCAGATGCGGACCGCCCCGCGCCGCGACGCCTGGCTGTGCCGCAGCCGGAACGACATCCGCACCGCCAGGCAGTTCGCGAATTGCGAGCATCGCCGGCAAGGGCTCAGTTCGCGAGCATGTCGATGCAACGATGATAGAGGCCGCTCCATACTTGCGCCTGACCGACGGGGTGATGCCTGGCGCGGATCCGCGCGAGCCCGGCCTCCGCAAGTTCGGCGTGGAGGTTCGGCGTATCGAGAAGCGCGCCAATCGTCGCAGCCGCCTGCTCCGCGAGGCTGTGCTGGACGTCGTCCATCAGCAGCCGATAGTCCGCCGTGCAGCGCCGCTCGCGCGATGCGGGGAGATGGCGCCAGCGCCCGAGAGCGTCGGTCTCGACCCGTAACAGCAGCGCGGGGCTGGGCACCAGTTCCGGCAACGCCCGAATCCCGGTCGCCAGCGGCACGCAGCCCAGGGCCATCGCATCCAGCACCGACAGGCCGAACGTTTCGTCGATCGTCGGGAGAAGCGCGAAATGCGAGCGCCGCAACAGCGCGGCGAGGTCCGTAGAGGACAACCGGCTGTGAAAAGATACCGAGGACCGCGGCTCGCGGAGCTGGGCGCGGTAATATTCCTCGCCGGTATCGGTCCAGATGTGCGGTCCCGATTCGTAGATGCTGACGATGTGCATCTCGTGCCGGATCCCGAGGCGTTCGAGCCGGTCCGAAAGATAAAGGCACGCTATCCCACCCTTGCGGCCGAAATGGCGACCGACGAAGGTGAGGGTGACCGGTCCCGAACCGAGCGCCGGTCCGGTGCGCCCGTCGTCCACCTTTTCAACGCTGGGATAAATTACGGCAACCTTGCCCGCGATGCGCGCGACATGAGGCGATTCTGCGTTGCGCAGCCGAACCAGCGTGGCGGCATGCTCGCTCATGGGGACGATCGCGCGACAATGGTCGCTCGCCAATATCCGTTGAAACAGCGGCTTCAGCTTCGCGGGAAGACCTTCGTTCCATATGCGCGGAAGAAAGGATTCGCAGGAAACCACGAATGGCTTCAACGTGGTCGGCACGCCGTTATAGGTATGCACCAATTGAGCGGCAGCGGGCACCCGGCAACCGATCGCGCCGGCGAGGAAGGGCGACCTGCGGCCGAGTTCGCGCATCGCCCCCCTGCTCATACGGAAATCCGTTTCGACCCGGGGCGTCGCATATTGATAGGTATAATGCTGGCCCGAATGGACTCTCAACATGCGCGCGCCCCGCGTGGCGTCTTGAAGTAGATCGCGTCATATTGAAGGAGCCTCAGCGTGCCCGGATGCCTGAAGACCGGAATCAGGTCCCAGCATTCGAAGCCGCGCGATCGCAGAAAAGCGTCGAGCGCGCCGGCGTCCGATTGGCATTCGTAGAGGGGTGCGAGGCTCATCTCCAGCTGAACACCCAGAACCGCGCGATCGAGCGTGTCGGCCGCCCCCGCCAGAACCTTGCCCTCTGCGCCCTGCACGTCGAGCTTCAGGAAATAGGGCGCTCCGTCAACGGATTCGAGCGCCGCATCGAGCGTCTCGGTCTTGACCTTGATCGTCCGGAGCGGTGCGCTGTCCGGGGCGGCAGCAACATGGTGCGGCGTCATGGCCAGCAAAGAGCTGGAAACGCTGTTGCCCGCCTCGTGAAACGCCGCCTCCCCGGATCGATCGCTTAACGCCACGGGCGGCGCAACCAGCCAGTTCCCGGCATGCGGCCGCGCACGGTCATGCAGCCTGCGCCAAGCTTCCGGCAACGGCTCGAACGACAATATCCGGCCGCGATACCCCCATCGGATCAGATCTGCGGCGTAGGAGCCGTCATTGGCACCGACATCGATCACGGTGCGAACCTGATGCTGCGCAAGGAGATCCACGAGGCGAAGCTGCCAGACGCTCCAGGCGCTGGTGCGCTGCGCCTGGATGCCGATTCCGTTCAACAATCGCTCGACCGCTCTTCGCGCCCGCATGACCGCGTGGCTACGCCGCGCGGCGAAGGTCAAATCGTCTACGTTGCCGGCCGGCTTGCTTCGTCGCTCCAACGATTGCAATTCCTCTGCGCTCGCCGTTGATTCGGCGTCACTTGTCCTGATCTGGCAGCTGTTGTGGTCTGATGCCTCCGGTTGCCGACACGGCCACCCGGACACCGTCGAGACATATTTCACAAATAGTGTCTGATGATACTCCCGTCTTCAATATTGCCCGAGCATCGTAACCAGTGACGTCCGTGTCAATCTTCTAAATATCGCAAATTCGTCTCATCGACAGGAACGTGATCGATATTCATCAATTGTCAGTTCGACAGTCGCCACCGATGTAGCACATCCTCGGAAATCCTCAGCCGGTACTGCGTATAGCCATCGACAAAGTATCCGGATTGCCCGCGTTGGATGGTGAGGAAGCGCTGGCCCCATGGCGACCATCCTGTCGGCAACCGAATGTGCGCCGATAGGTCGCCCCTCGATCGCCTTTTGGAAGGCCCCTCTCTTCGACAGTCACGAAGAGAGGCGTGACCTTCCATGGTTCCGTCGGAGGCAAGCATATCCCATCCGTCCTTCGACGGCAGCGACGCCCGGCCCATTGCGGCGATGCGCCGTCGGACCAGCTGCCCGGATCAGCCGGTCAGCGGCTTGAACTCCCGGCGCAGATCCTCGACCGACACCGAGCCGTCGCCCGCGACCTGGATCAAGGCGAGCGGGGCATAATGGCGTTCGACGCCGTGCGGCGGGCGCGGGAGCGGATTGCCCGAGGCATCGCGCGGGCCGAGCACGTCGGACAGCACGATGCGGGACGGAATCTGCCAATAATCGCCCTGACGGTAGAGATGACCACTGCCCTTTCCGAAAGCATCGCCCTCGGCGAGCTCGCGTCTGGTGACTACCTCCGCAGCTGCGGCGCCGGCAGCGGCCTCCTTCGCGGTGAGCTTCCGCGGGGTCTCGTCCCTGGTGATGATGCGCGGGGGCACATCTTCGCGGGGGCCGCGCATATCCTCGCCGAACATCACCTGGATGCCTTCTTCCAGCGTGAGCCAGCGACCTTCGATCAGCTGCAGCGCATTGTCGTCGGCCAGCTTGACGCGGTCCTGGCCGGGCCCGCGAAGCTCGCCATGGTCCCAACGGCGCAGCAGCACCGGCCGGCGCGGATCATCGGTATCGACTTCGGGGGTCGCATCGAGCGTCACCGTGGCGGTGTCGGGATCATAATCGACTACGCGCAGCAACTTTGCACTCGACTCCTGCAACGCCTCGACCGGTCCGGCCACTTCGACGATGTTGCCCGGCGCTATGGCGAAGCGCGCATCACGCCAACCTGCGGCGAGCTGAACCTTGGGCCCTGCGATCGTTTCGACCGGAAAAGTCACCGCGCCATTTTCGCGCGACCAGACGAACGTGGCGCCGCCTTCCTTGGTGGAGGCATAGCCGCCGCGGCGGATCTCGACGCGATAGAGCTGATCGCTGTCGCCCCGGAAACGCGCGCGCGGCGACACTTCGCAGGGCGGACCGCCCGCGGCCGGCGCCTCGGCTGCCTTGGCCTTGAGCGTGCCGCGCATCGCGGGCTCGATCTGCTCGCGCCAGTTGAGCCAGCGGTCTTCGACGCCCTCCGGCGGCGGTGCGAAGGTGTCGGTAGCGCGCGTCTTGACCTGCCAGACGAGCTGGGCGCGCGACCCCGTATCCGGGCCGTCGAGCGCGACTTCGCGTACTGAATCGGCCTCGTGCGGATCACGTGCGCGATCGAATTCCCCAGCGGAAAGGTGGCGTTCCCACAATTCGAGATAAACGAGATATTCCTTTCCCAGCTCGAGTTCGGGCGGCTCGGGGAACCAAGGCTGCGGCTGCAGCTCCTTGGACGCGCGATAGCCGACTGCGGATATGTTCTGCGCGGGCCAGCCGTCGACATAATAGCGGCCCGGCTGGATCCGGAAGCCACGATAGAGATTCGCGTCTTCCTCGATCTTGAAGCTGCCCGGCAGCCCGCCATGCGGACCGATCAGGTCCGCCGCGAGCGTGCGGATCAGATGCAGGTTGATCGCTTGTTGCTCGTTGGCATCGGCATCGAGCTGCATCCGGCCCTGTTGCCAGTTGACGCGCGTGAATCCGTGGAGCGGATTGAAGCTGACGCGCGAGAAATCGCCCTTCATGTCAGTCCCTTTCAGTCGGCAAGGAGGATGGCGGCGGTGAGGCCGGCCGGCATGTGATCGTCGACGGCGGTGCGCAGGCTCGCCAGGCGCCGCGCGGTACGAAGGTGATGGAAGACGCCCATTTCGGAGCCGTCCTCCGCGCCCGTGCCAATCTCGACCGGGCAATCCGCGGCGAGCCGGCAATATTCGGGCTTGCCGTAGCGCAGGCTGTCGAAACGCGGCCGGACCGCCGCCCGGGTCCAATTGAGCTTCGCCTCGGTTTCGGCCGGGCTGAGCCGCGCCGCCACGGCTTCCGCTTTGGCCTCGGCCTCGGCCTTGTCGGGCTGGCAGTGGAAGCGGCGCGGGGTGCGCGAGGCAGGCGCGACATGGCAGAAGCGCATCCAGCCGAGCTGGCGCCGCGCCACGGTGATGCGGCCGAGAAAGATGCTGTCGTCGGCGGTCAGACTGTGAGTCATCACCCGGCCGATCACCGTCGAACGGGCGAAGCAGGCATCGGCGAAGGCGAGCCGCGACCCCGCCGCGCCCAGCGCTTCGCATTCCGGCGCGTCGCAATCGGCGCCGGTGGCGTCTACCACGCTGTCGGTCACGCGGATTTTCATCGGATCGGTGGTGACTTCGTCGTTATTGACCTGGATCGATCCGACGATGCTGTGCGCGATCGTGAGACACACCTGGCTGTCGACCACCATGATGCTCGGCTCCGACGGGCGCTTGGGGTCGCAGTCCGGTCCCAGCGACCAGCCCGGCACCAAGGTCGAGTGGCGGATCGTCACTGAAGTGATCGCACCCTCGATCTGCACCCCGCGGCCGGCGATCAACAATCCGTCGAGGATCAGCCGCGAATCTTGCTCGCCGCCGATCTGCATCGAGTCGGTCGATTCCGCCTGCCAGTCGGCCAGCCGGATCACCGGTCGCGCACCCTGCGCGGCACGTAGTTGCAGCGTCCGGCCCTTGCCGAGCATGATGCGGATCGGGATCTGATAGATGTCGCTGTCGGTGATCTCGATCACTTCGCTTTCGGGCTGATCGGCGGGGGCGGCGAACTCGCCTTCGTCGTCGAGCATCGGTCCCCAGCGCTCCAGTGCGGCGCGCAGCTCGGCGGCGCCGGTGACCCGGGTGATGACCGGTGGTGGCGGGAAGCCTGAAACTGCCTGGTCGGCGATCGCTTCTATCCGCGCCTGATCGCTGGTGGCGGCATGAAGGCGGTCCGCCGCTCTGCCTCGCCACAACTCCTTGCGGGTGACCGCGTCGATGAAGCTGACTTCGAGCACATCGTCGACCAATGCCAGATCGACGGCGAACTCGCCGGGATCGCCGAGGTGGAAGCGCCTCTGGAGCGCCTGGTCTATCGCATTGCGCAGGCGCTCGACGAGGCCCGTCTCGTCCTCAGGGGCATCTGCGCCTACCCAGCTATAGCTGTGAAATCGCGTGGCGCCGACCTGTTCGGAGAGCGGGCGATAATATTCGCCGCCGCCGATCGCGGCACTGAAGCCGTAATGATAGCTGACGGTCACGCGCTTGCGCGGAAACTGGCGCGGCGGAAAGACGATACGGCCGCGCAGCGGATCTATCGCGACATGATCGCGCGGCGGCAGATAGTTCCAGTCGTCGAGATCGGCGACGATCACCTTGTCGGGCGGGATCGGCTCGGTGCCGGGGCTCTTCGCGGTGGGCCAGCCGGGTGCCCACACCGCGACCGAACGAACGACCTCGCGCCCGTCTACCGTCCGCGTGCCCCATAGTTCGGGCGCGGCGGTGGCGAAGCCCGCGGGATCGCGCTCGGGCGCAGCGAATATCTCGCGATCGATCCTGACGGGAAGGCCCGCGGCACCCGCCCCGCCCCCGTCAGGGTTGACGAAGAGCGGCGCGTCGTTGCCGAGCAGGCTGAAGCTGAAGATGTTCGGGCCGATATCCTCGAGGCTGGCGGCGGGGGCACGGGTGACCGGCCACGCGCGCAATCGCCAGACCGACAGCTCGACATCGGCCGAGCGCCGGTCGCCGGCGACTCCGCCCAGCGCGACGGAATGCGCGCGCATGTCGAACGTGCCGCTGTCCGCCAGCAAGGAAGGCGGATCGCGCAGATCGACCGAGCGGCCGCGCAGATGCTGCGGCAGACGCAGCGACTGGCTCTGCGCATTCACCGCGCCGAATTCGATCGCGCGCGCCGGCCAGCCGCCGATCTCGCTCGCCAGCCGTTCGAGCAAAGGCAGCGTGCCCTTGCGACGGCGATTGGCGATGGCGTTGGCGACCGTGCGGCGCGAGGGCGGATCGCCGCCCGGGGGAACGGTCACCCCGACCAGCGCACCGATATAGGGGATCGCCCATTCGGCGCAGGTCTCGATGAACCAGTCCTCGTAGCGCTGGCCGATATCGTCCTCGATCAGCAGCGCCTGCTCGGCGATGATTTCGAGCAATGCGCGCAGGCCGCCATTGGTCTCCATGTCGCGGCGGCGATGGATCGTCGGCAGCAGCTCCCACAGCCGATCGAGGCGGGGATCGCGTTCGGCGGTGAGGCTCGGCATCGCGTGCTCCTATTTGATCTGGTTGAGGACGAGGCTTGCGGGAACGTCGGCGCTGAGCAGCAGCAGCTCGGCGGGGAGCAATGCCTGCGATGCAAGGCGATCTGGGCGCGCCGGCAAGGCGGGCACCCAACGCGACACGCCCTGCGCGACGGCCTTTTCCACGCCCTGCGCGATCTGGTCGGGTGTGCGCGGCAACCGCGCGCCGGCGGGCCCGCCCATCGTGCTCACGCCGCCGAACACGTCGAGATCGACCCACGCGACACCCGGGACCGACTGGATCGCGGCGACCAGCACGCTCGGCGCAGCGCCCTGCGCCAGCTCGCGCGCCTCGAAGCCGAAGAGATCGAGCAGCCTGGCCCGGATCGCCTGGGCCACCGGCTCCCATAGGCGGTCGGGATCGATCCGGACCTTGGCCGAAGTGATCAGCAGCTTGAGTTCGCGCGGCGTCACCGCCACCGGCAGATCGGGATCGCCGAGCCGGCGGAACGCGCCGCGCAGATTCTCGAGCAGCGCGCCGTTCGGGTCGAGCGGTGCATCATCCTCCGCCGCGACCGTGAGGTGCACGATACGGCGGCTGCCCGAGGCCATCACCTGCGCGCTGGCAAGAGCGATGCCCGCGAAGCTGCGCGCGAAATCCTCATGGTCGCGGATCGAGACGAGGCGATCTAGCGCCATGGTCGAGACCGGCGCATTCTTGCGGGTGCGCTCGCGCGGCTCGGCGTCGGCGCCGCCGGTCGCGGCCACCGGATTGACCACGCCCTTCACCCCGAGCGGCCGAACCACGAGTTGGTCGATCCGGCCCGCACCGAGATTGCCCGGCCGGCCGATGCCCGAGCGATAGACTGCCCGAATATTCTGCGATCCCGTGGGCGGTCGCGCGCCGTCGCGGCCATCGGGGAAGATCACCGTCGCCTTGCCGCCGGCATCGTTGCGCACGGTATAGACGCGCTCGTGGCGGCCGGTGGCGATGAAGTTGGACTCGGGCCGCCAGCGTATGTCGTCGACGAACACCTCGAGACTGGTGGCGAGCCCGGTGGCGTTCGGCGCTGGCGTGTAGGTGAGCGGAAAGCGCTTGAGCGGAAAGCGTTGGCGGGGCGCGGCGGCGTCGCCATTGCCGAGCGTCTCGCGCACCGTCTCGCCATGCGTCGCCTTCGCCACATTGGCCTGCAGGGTGACGCCGCCGCGACCATAGCAATAAGACAGCGGATTGGCGAAGCGCAGGAAGGTGTGGACCGCGTCGCCGAGCGCCGCATCCTTGTCGCCGGGCGTGATCGGCTCGCTATCGGGACCGCGCACGCCGTGGACGACCTCGGCGATCATCGCGATCTCGCTGGCGACCACGCCGGCGACGCCGTCGATGTCGGCACGCTCGCCGCTGACTGCGACATAGCGGCCCGGCTCGAGCCCCGAATAGGTGCCGTCGAGCTCGATCCACGGCAGCGGCTTGCCCGGTTCGGGTTCGACGCAGAAATTCTGCACCAGCGGACGCGCGGCGAGCGCCAATTGCTCGGGGCGGGCATAGACGGTGGTGCGGCGTATCAGCTGGAAGTCGCGATCGATGACATCCTGGTTGCCGACATAGTAATAATATTCCGGGCGGACCTTGAACCATCTGTCGGCTTCGCTGAGGCGGATCCCTGTGCTGTCGCCGATGCCGCCATAATCGGCGCGGGCGACCTTGGGATCGACCGAAACTGCGCGCGCGAGCAGAAGCGGCTGCGTGGGGGCGAGCAGCCATCTTTCCTCATAACCGCCATTGGCGCCGGGGCCGCTGGTGATCGGACCGCTGCCACCGCCATCGTCCTTCGGCGCATCGATTGCGCGCATGTCCACCATCACCCAGGAATTGGGGAGAATCCCTTCTTGCGGCGATTCGAGCGTGAGAATTTCGGCATTTTCCCGTAGGAAAAGTTCCTGCCCGTCGTTGATCAGCGACGCGATCGGCCATTCGCCGATCTCGTAGGTTTCGGTGGTGCTCTCCGAGCGCGAGACGCCGGTGCGCTTGGGAAAGGTTCGGCCGAACAGCCCCGAACGAACCCGGAAGGCGAAGACCTTGAGATCGCCTTCGAGCACGCGCGTGCCCGACAGCGCCGCGCCGAGCTGTTCGCCGACCGCAGGCACTGCCACGCTCAACGTCTTGTAGGCGGCGTCCGACCCTTTGGCGAAGCTTGTGGAGGTGCTGAGCGCGAGCTTCTCGGCACTGCGCGGCGGCACCGAAGCGGGAAGCGCCAGTTTCTCGATCCACGAGGGACGCGTCGGCACGTCATCGTCATCGGATGCCTGCGCGTCTGCAGCCTGGGCGGCACCGGCGAATGGGACCGTCGGCGGCGGCCCGTCATAGCTGGCAGCGGCGAGGTTCGCCGGCTGCAGACACGCCTCCACCTTGTCGAGCCATTCACGCACCTTGGTATGCGGAAGCGTGCCGAGATTTTTTCGTGCGACGGCAATTTCGTCGACGAGTTCGAGCCGTGCAGCATTCCGGTCGCCGGCTGCGACGCTTTCGAGATGGTTGATGCCGTTCACGACGATCAGGGCGTTCGCCCCGCCCGGAGCCTGGTCCCGCAGCTCGATCAGCGCCTTCAGCATGTCGTCGGTGACCAGGACCTCGACGGCATCCTGATCGGTGGCGGCTGCGATGCGTTGCCAAGGCTCGACGGCAACAAAAGTGTGCTTGGCCGTGGTGTCCGCGTCAACAGCGACCACCCGCATCGGCTCCGGCGTGCCTTGGCCATATTGGAAGAGCAACGCGTCGCCCGGCTTCAGTCCGGTGTCGGTGCCGGCAAGATAGATGTCCGTTGTATAATTATCGGCATCGCGATTCTGCCCGCGCTCGGGCTCGCTCGTACGCACGCCGAGCAGATTCCAGCGCGCACGCGCAACAAGATCGCGCGATGTCTCGAATATCTGGGGCAGCTCGTTCTGGCGGGGGAGCGACTTGGCGCCGGTGCCCGCCGGAATCGTGACCGGCGTCTCGGCGTCGCTGTCGAGCGTGAACGCGAGATAGGTGCTCGCCGACACGCCCGGTCCTGGCTCGTAGCCGATCAGCCGCGCCAGCTCGCGCACCGAACGATCCTGGGTGGCGGTAGGCAGATAGCCTTCGTTGGCGATGCGCTCCTGATAGAAGGTCAGCACGTCACCGGTAACGGCGAAGGCATCGAGCAGAGCGATCGAGGCGTCGGCGGGATCGCGGGTACGCAGCGCGGCGAGCGGGCGCCCCCCTTCCTGAAGCGCATGCGTCGCCAGCCGGGCCTGCATGGTTTCGAGGAAATCGGCGTGGGTGCCGATCCGCCCGGAAAGCCGCGCGAGGCCGGGCCGGTTGGCGATCGCGCGCGGCGTGATCGATTCGACCCCTTCGCAGCAGCCACAGGCGCCCGCACCGGAGGTGCAGCTCTGGCAGGAGCAGCCGGAATCGCTCATTTCCCCGTCTCCATCGTCAGCGACAGCCGCCCATTCTCGGGCGCGTCGCGGTCCTGATCGAGCCGCGCCAGCTCGAGCGGACCGAGCTTCAGAATGCCGGCCTCGAGCTCGCCGTCCGGCCCTTCGAACAGCCGTTCGAGCCGGGTCACCTCGGCGTGCGCCACGCCCGGCACGCGGTGCGCGGCGGCAAGGATGCGGCTGGTCATCACCCCCTCGCCGAAGGTGAGCGCATCGGGATTGAAGAAGCCGGGACGGTTCGAACGGTCGAGCCGGGGACCGAGCGCTTCGCGAAGTTCGGTCAGCACCTGCTCGGCGACATGGCCCGGCGTGACGCAGACGCGCAGCGCGAGATCGATCGGAACCTTTCGGGCGGGAACGACGCGCACGTCATGGCCGATGCGGCGATAGCGTTCGAGATGCGCGGCGATGCAATCGAGCAGGGATTGCGGCGGATCCGAAGCGCCGAAGGAATCGATCGCGACCTGCACTTCGCTCCGCACCCCGGTTGCGCGCAGCGCCGCGGCGGCGCGTTGCACCAAGGCCGGGAAATCGCGCATCGCGATCGCAGCATAATCCTCGGCGGCGACGGCGCGCTCGAGCCGGCTGCGGAAGAGCTGCGGCGCGCGAAGCTTGCCGTCCGCCATCGGTTCGGGCGCAGTGCCGCCTTGCGCGGGAAGCGGATTGGTGACGGTGAGCGTCACGCCATCAGGAAAGGCATTGCGGAACACGAGGTGCCTGAGCGCGCCCGCGCCGACATTGCCGGCGGGGCCGTTGCCGACGCGGTAATATGCGAAGAAGCGCTCGCCCGCCACCGGCGCGCGGCCGCAGACGCCGTCACCGAAGCGCAGTCCCGCGCTGCCGTCCTCGGCCATCTCCACGACGAAATGTGCGTCCTGCGGGTCCGAATCGAGCAGATCGAGCCGGGGCCGCCACAAGGTCGCGGCCACTTCCGTGGCTACTGCTTTTTCATCGATCGCATGCTTTTCGAGCGTCACCCGCTCACCATCGTAGCGAACCTGTGCGAGCGCGGCGCTCAAGCCCTGCTGCTCCCCGTCTGCAGGAGCCACGCTGGTGAGATGGATCGCGGGAAGCGCGACAACCGGGTCGGGCTTGCCGGTGACCGATGCCGCGGTGCCGCCGCAGCTGCCGCAAAGCTGCTCGGCGCTCGCGGGCGGCGCGATGTAGGTCACGTCGGGCCATTCGAGCCGCGGGCGGTAGCGCTTGGCGATGTAGCGCGTTTCGGAAGGCGTGCAGCGATCGTCGCAATCTGCCTCGATCCGGCCGACCCCCACCGGCAGCAGCGATTGCTCGATGCTGCGGCCATGGTCGACCGGCACGACATTGCCGAATGCCACGCTGATTCCTGGCAGCCATTCGCAGTTCGGCGCCTCGCTGCGCGCGGAGAGACAGAAGGGGAAAGGCAGTGCGTCCTCGGCACACCATTGGACATTGACGATGCGCCGCCCGTTGAGCGGATCCACGTTTTCCTCGACTGCAGTGAGCCGGACCGCGTGGCGGCGCGTGGGATCGGCGTCGCCGGGCTGGCCGGTTCGCGGGCCGATCACCTCCGCAAGGACGAGCACGTCGCCGGGCGCGAGTCCGAGCGCGCCGGGGCGTTCGCCGGGAGTGACGGTTTCCTCCTGAGACGCGGCGGCGGGTTGCTTCTCCGGCCGATTATCGGCGCGGAGCAGGGCGCCCGGCTGACTGGTGTCGAACGCACCACCTCCGCCCTCCCCATCGCTACCGCCCTCGCCTTCATCGGAGGATGGCTGCGGCGGCTGATCGGGTTCGACGGCCTCGGCCAGGGTCGCCGAAGTCGCACCCTTGATCAGGCAGCATTCGCTGCCGCCCCAGTCATAGAATTCGATGCGGTTGCGCGCGCGGCGGAATTTGAGCGACGGCACCTCGGCGGGAGCCTCGAACACCAGATAGTCGCTCCATGCGATGTCCGCGACGTCCGCCTCGCGGACCATCGCGTCGTGCTCGCCGGGCAGCGCGGTGGTGAGCATCAGATCGGTCGGCGCGATCTTGATTTCGTCGGCACCGCCCAGTTCGAATACTGCCCAGGTGCGCGCGGAAGCCCCCTGATGCAGGCGGTAATCGACCAGTCGGCAATGGCGACGGACCGACTCGCGCAGCCGCGCGCTATCGAGGAAGGACTCAGTCGCGACCGCGTCCTGATAATAGCTAAGATCGTCGGCGGCATAAGCGAGCAGCTCGACTAGGGTGATGCCGATGTCGGGCGCGTGCCGCTCTTTCCATTCGGGCATGGTGAGCGCGAGCCGGTCGAGCATCAGCCGGCGGAAGCTCTGATAGTCCTTCGCGAGATAGTCGATCGAGACCGGCGAAACCGGTTCGGGCAGGCAAGGCGGACAATCGGCAGGATCCTGATCCTGCGGGCATCCCGCCTTGAAGCTGAACTCGGCCGCGGCATAGCGCATGTCGAAATCGCTCGGCGGCCCCGGGATCGGGCGCCCGCTCTCGTCGCGCGCGACGATGACGAGACGATAGATCGAGAAATCGCCCGGCCGGTCGACCGTCACGAACATGCGGTCGTCGAGCCCCTCGTCGTCGGCGCGCTCGATTTCGACCGCGAGCACCTTGATGTCGCGCTCGCGCCTGCCGCCCTCGATCCGGATATTCTCCGGCTGGATCCAGTCGGGCGCACGGCCGAGAAAGGTCAAGATCAGCGTGGTCTGCGCGCAGTCGACCTCGATGGAATCGATGCCGTTGAGATCGGCCTTGCGGATCGCCGTGCGGCGCTTGTCGTCCTGCACGCAGTATAAAGGAGCGCTGCTCATGCGGGGCCTCCCACGACGAAGGTCTGGACCGGGCGCTCGCCAGTGGCGCGGATCACGTAGTGGATCTCGACCTGCAGCGATGCGTCGATCGCCGTCACGTCGAGCTTCTGCACCTCGATCACGTCGCCGAGATAGCGTTGGAGCGCGGCGCGGGTGGTGAACTCGAGCGCGGTCGCCGCCTCGGGGCTGGCGAAAGCGAAGACCTGATGCATTACGCCCGCGCCGAAATCGGGCCGGTTCACGCGCTCGCCGGGGCGCGTGAACAGCAATTGCTCGATCATGTCGCGGACGTGATCCGCCTCATCCGTCGTCGCGGTGCGCCCGCGAGGGTCGATCGCGAAGGGAAAGTCTATCTCGATGCGCGCGTTCATTGGGCCATGACCCTTGCCTGGGGAACGGTGATCACCAGCGGCGTGCCGGTGGGTGCGCAAAGCGACGTGCTCGACTGGACGATCAGCGGCTGGCCGTTCGACAGCACCCGCGTGGTGCCGGTGAGCCATTGGCCGGTGACGCACGGCCCGTTGGCGGCAGGCGGCGGCGGGAAGGCGCAGCCCGTGACGGTCATCGTCGTCGCGATCGTCATGCTCGGCACGCCTCCCAAAGTGACGCGCGCGTTCACCGCGGTCGGCATCGCCTTGCCGCCATGACTGCACATGATGCTTGCGGTCGCTTCAACCAGCATGCCGGGCATGTCGAGCCTCCCTCATGTCACCATCAGTGCGCCGTTGTTGATCGTCACGCTCGGCCCCACGAGCTGGATCGACGCACCCTTGCCGTTGTTGATGTAGATGCCGGTATCGTTGACCACGATCATCGCCTTGGTGGCGCTGCGCAGCACGATGCCGCCCGTCGCCGGCGTCGGCGGCGCATCGCCGATGATCAGGCAATGCTGGCCGAGCGTCTGCATCACGATGTTGGGCGACACCGGCAGGCCGAGGCTGGCATCGGGGGGCAGATCCGACGCGCTGCTCCAGCGACAGCCGCTCCAGATCGGATAGTTGAGATCGCCCTGCTCGAACTCGGCCCATACGGCGGCGCCGATCGGCGGCACGATGTGCATGCCCATCGGCGGGCCGGTGGGACCAGAGAGCGGCGCGCAGCTCTCCGCCCAGCTCGACGGCGTCGGTCCCAGCACGTCGGGGACCATCATCGTGATCCGGCCGCGCCGCTCGGGGTCGATGTTCATCACCACCGTCGCGCGATATTTGCCGAAATAGCGCCCCTCGGTCATGGCAGCACCGCCGGTCCGGCCGCGATCAGCCCGTCGCGCGAGAGGGTGAAGCTCTGCTTGTAGCTTCCCGGCGAGATCGTGTGCGAGACCGTGTTGACGTAGTACATGCCGTCATAGGTGATCCCCGCGCCACGCACGCCGACCAGCATCCGCGCACGCAGGATGCCGCCATAGGCTGCGACGTCGAGCGAACCCTGGCCGGTGATCGCATCCTTCGCGCTCATCATGATCTCGAGCGCGCGCTTGGCCGCCTTGTCCGGGGTCAGCCGCGTCGCGCTCCCTTCGAACAGGATCTGCGACGGCGGCGTCGGGCGCAGACCGAGCGGCGGATGGGTTATGCTGAGATTGGGCACCGGCACCGGGATCGGAATCTTGCCGGTAGCGGGGTCGTAGGTGAGCAGGATGGTCTGCTTCTTGGCGAGCCCGTCGAGGCTGAAGGTCAGGCTCTCCACATTGGTAAAGGCATCCATGTTGACGTTGAGCGCAGGCTGCGGAACGGGAATACGGATATCGGGACCGAAATAGGCGATGCTGGTGAGCGGCGCCGGCCCGGGCTCGACGAAGAACACATAGGAGTTCGCCTTCGCCAGCTGATCGAGATAGGCGCGGTCGGTGGCGTCCTGCGTATCGAAGCGGCTGGTGGGGCTGTCGATGCTCGGTACCATCGGCGGGATCACCATCGGGATGACTCCGAAGGCGGCATATTTGGCAAGGATCGCCGCGACGCGCCCCGCTTCGGGCACCGCCGGCCAGGGCACACGCATCTGCACCACGTCCATCAGCACGCTCAGATCTTCGCCGGTGAGGGTCAACGTGGACTCGCCCGGCGAATTGCTCGGAGCGATCTCGTGGCGCGTGACCACGCCATCCATCAGCACTTGCGGGATGCCGCGATAGACCACGGTGATCACCACGCGCGTGATCATCGGATCGAAGAAGCCGAGCGGCAGCATCGCGAGATTGAGCGGGGAGGTCTTGCCCGTATGGAAGGTGATCTGAAAGCCGCCGCGCGTGCCGCCGGTATTGACCGAGATCGACTTGACCGCCTCGGTCAGCGGCAGCGGCGCCGGCAGGGGTGCCGCCAGCGGGCCGATCATCAGCAGGAGATAGCCCGCGTCAAGCAACCGACGGCCCTCCCAGCGCTTCGGGAAGCGTGATCACCAGCCGCGTGCCGACCTTTTCGGTGAGCGCACCCGGCCGCATCGCGCGGTTCGCGTCGGCGATGCGCCACGCCAGCTCGGCATCGCCCAGCCGCTGCGCGGCGATATTGTCGAGCCGGTCGCCTTCATTGACGAGATGCGTGCCGATCGCAGTGAAACGCGACGGATCGGGCACGACGCGCGGCACCAGCCAGGCCACCTCCGATCCGTCCTCGGCGACGTATCTGAGCACCTCGGCACCCTGATAGCGGCTGTTGGCCGGAAAGCTGGTGATGGTGACGCTCATAGCTTCAGCCCCGCTCCGACGTTCTGGATGCTCGCGAAGATGTTGGTCATCGCCAGCACTTCCTTGGTGACCTGGTGGACCATGAAGAGCGCGTTGCCCGCGGTGCCGAGCGACAGATCGTTGTAGCTGAGCACATTGAGCGTCAGCTCGACCTTGGCGCGGATCGGGTTGAGCAGCGTGTCATAGGCTTCCTCGGTGATGGTGATTCCCCCCACCTTCACCGGCAGCACGCGCGTGGGACCCCAGACGAACAAGGTCATCGGCGCGTCGGTCGGCAGGATCTCGATGATCCCCGCGGCGCCGAGCACCGAATTGGCAATGACCAAAGCGGTCTTGGGATAGACCAGCATCTCCAGCGCGGCGAGCGTCGGCGTGATGCCGGTGGCGATCGCGAGCGGATTATTCTGCTCGAGCTGGTCGGACGCATCGATCTCGACCGAGACGGTGATCGTCTCCTTGGGCGGGCCGGCCAGCCGGAACGCCTCGCCTTTGTCGCCGCCGCCGGTTCCGCCGCCGCCGCGCGGCTCGAGCCGGCGGGTCATCGTGTCCGGATTGTACTGGAACACGACGATGCTCGCGAGCGGGTTGAACAGATCGACGCCGATCAACGCGCCCTTGATGAGCCGTGGCGAGGAAGTGAGCCCGGTCATGGATGCGCGCCTCCGCAGACGGTATCGTTCCACCAGACATTGTCGCTGCCGCCGGTGCCGTAGACCGGGGTGATGCCGTAGGTGCATCCTGCGGGATGTCCGAGCGCCGTCTGGATGTTCTTGTAGAGCTCGGTGACATTGAAGCAGCGCGGGTCGCAATGATCGCCCGCCGCCTTGTCGATCTGGAAATGGGTGGTGATGCTGGGAAAGGCGCGCGCCTGCAGCGCCGCGTTGAGATAGAGATTCTTCACATTGTCCATCTGGCTGGCCGAATAGGGCGTGAGCGGAGTCAGCGTGCCGGTGGTCCGGCAATCGGAGCCGCGCTCCTGAACGATCTCGACATTGACCGAGGTGCCGATGCGCAGCGCGCGCATGTTGAACAGCGGCAACAAGCGCTGGCAGCCGCCCACGAGCTTGGGGACGTCCGGTGCCGACATCGCAAGGTTGGGCGCAGTCGCGTCGGTGACCTTCTGGCAGATGTCTTCCACTGCCCAGGCGGCCGCCGAATGGACGAGCCCGCTGCCTGCATCGAGATCGGAAATCGCCTGCGCGCGCTCGCTCTTCGCCTCCGCCGCCGGCGAGCCCTGCGCACTGAGCACGTCATCGAGCGTCGATTCGCGGACGTCCTTCGCAGTGGCTTTCCAGACGCCGCGATATTCGGACTCGCGCGTCGCCTTCTTCATCACGTCTTCGCCGCGCTCGTGCTGCGTGGCGGCAGGGCGCCGCGTGCCGAATAACGGGCTGTGCGCGACCGTCGCCGCACCGGTCTGCGGCACCCAAGCCGCCGCACCCTCCCCGCTCGAACGACGGCCGCGCGAGGCATGTTCGGCGATCTTCTTCGCGCCGACGGGCGACGCGGTGTCGTGGAGAACGAAGGTCGCGTTCCACAAGGTGGGGGTTACCCTGCCGGGCGAGGCGGCGCCCGATGCCTTACCTGCTGCGGCGATATCGCTGTCGGTGAGGATGCGCCCCGCGAGATTGCCTGGCGCGAACTTCTCCTTGCGTTTCGCTTCTTCGGCGTCCTTGTCGTTCTGCAATCCCTCCGCGATGCGGACGTCGCCGAAACCGCCAAAGCGCTGCAGCTGAAGCCGCGGCGCGCCGGCCGGAGCGGCGAGCGGCGCCGCGGTCCCGGCCATCGCCGCATCCGCCATTGCATCGGCCTCTTGCTCGGACGCGGAATGCGCGGGACCGATCGGCAATTGGCCCGGGATCGCGCCGCCTTGCGGCTGCTGCAGCGTATGGCCGAGTTCGTGCGCGATCAGCCGGCGCCCGGCTTCCGAGCCCGGATCGTAGCGGCCCTCGCCGAAGACGATATTCTGGCCGACGGTATAGGCCTGTGCCGCCACCGCCCGGGCCGAGGCCGCCGCGTCGCCGCCATTATGAACACGCACGCCGCTGAAATCGCGATGAAAGGCGCCTTCCATCGCAATACGCGTCGCGGGAGCGAGCGGCTGCCCCGCCGATCGGACAACGCGCAGCACATCCGACGGGGCCCATTGCTGCTCCGCCGCATCCTCGTCATGCGAAGCGGCACCAGCACATTTGCTGCACGTGCCGGTCACGCTCCCGCTGCCGCCGCAGGCCGGGCAGCGGCGCTGCACCATGAAGGGCATCGGCGTCGCGCGCCGTTCCACCGCAAACAGGCTCATGGCGCGGGCCCCACCTGGGGCGACCCCTTGAGCTCGAGCAGCCGGCGCCTCCCGGCCGCCTCGTTCGCCGCCGCCGCCTCGGCGCGTTCGCGCTCGAGCAGCGCCTTATAGTCGTTGGCACTCATGGTCGTGCCGTCGCGCAGCCGCACGTCGACCAGATTGATGTCGAGGCCGAACACTCCCTTTGGCGACGGAGGGGTGCGGGCGCGAATCGTGTCGCCGCGTGTCGAGCGATAACTGCGGAAGACGGTGCCCACCCCGCCGTCCTGGAGCAGACGGATTCCGGGATCCCCGAAGAAATCGCGCAACACGTCCACTTCGCCCTGCACGCCGCGGGCATGCGCATTCCTGAATTCCTGCGACGTGTCGTCGAGCGTGCTGCCGATCCGCTTGGCATAATCCTTGGTCGTCGCGCGCTCGGTGAGGAAGTGGACGAGCACGATCTGGAAGCCGAGATCGTCGCTGCCCAGCATGTCGTCGACATCGACATAACCGGACTCATAGGCGTCGGCGTCGACCCGGGAGTTGAACGGCCCGGCCGGTTGCGAGCGCAGCAGTCCGTGGCGATTGGTCAGCCGCAGTGGGATCAGGGTGGCGCTGTCGACGAACCCCTTCATCTTGCGGTCGAACTCGGTTTCGGTCCCGTAGGGGTTCTCGACATAAGAGAGGATGCCCGCGGCATCGACCGAGAAGATCAGCGCAGTGGAGATGTTGTTGAGCTTGTCGATGATCTCGTTCAGCCGACCGAAACCCGATTGCTCGCCCTTGCCGACGTCGCGAAACTGGATGCGGCGCTGCACGCCCGGCGCGACTGCGCCGAGCGAAGGGGCCGCCCGCCCTGCCAGCACCGCGCTCGCCGCAAGGTCCGCCTCGGCTTCGTGCGCCGCCCCCCCCGAACCGCCGCCGCGGCGGGTCTGCTGCGCGACATGGGCGAGCTCGTGCGCGATCAGATCGCGGCCCCGGGCGGTGTGCGGGGCATAGCTTCCCGGCGCGAAGACGATGTCGCTGCCATGGGTGTAGGCAACCGCGTCCTTCGCACGCGCCGACGCGCCCGCGGCGCTGCCGGTGTGCACGCGCACCTGGCTGAAGTCGCGCGCGAACCGCCCTTCCATGAAGCTGCGCATCGTACCGTCGAGCGCGCGGCCGGGCGCATCCAGCGCCGGCTCATGCACCATCGGCGGCACCGGCGCCTCGGCCCGGTGATCGGCGAAGCGACTCCTCATGGCTGCACACTCCCGTGAAGCGCACGCGCGACTTCGGCGCCCAAGGCTTCTGCGCTGCGCTGCGCGGCGACGCCGGGCGCCTCCACCCGCCAGGCGTCGGCGCTCGTCCAGGTCGGCCCCTGCTCGGTCAGCAGCCGCGTCAGTTCGGCCTGGATCGACTCGCGCAATATCTGGCCATCGGTTCCCGCGGCGCCCAGTCCCGCATCGACCACCAGCCGCTCGATGTGCAGCCGCACGCTCATCGCACTTCCCCCGCCACTGCGCGGATACGGCGAAAATCAGCCTCGTTGACCGGGCGATCGAGCTTGCGAAGCTCGATCCGGCAGGCGTCGAGCAGCACATCCATCGTCACCGGGGTATCCGCCGCTGCGGCCATGAAGGCGGCATTGATCGCGATGCCGTGGATATTTCCCCCGGTCAGGTCGAGCTGGGCCAGCCGATCGAAATCGACTGCGCGCATCGGGACACCCGGGGGAAAAGCGCGCTCCCAGATGCGACGCCGCTCGGCCGGGCCGGGATAGGGGAAATTGACGATGAAGCGCAGTCGCCGGACGAATGCCGGATCGAGTGCGCTCTTCATGTTCGTCGCGAGGATCGCCAGCCCGGCAAATGCTTCCATCCGCTGAAGCAGATAATCGATCTCGATATTGGCGTAGCGATCGTGGCTGTCCTTCACGTCGCTGCGCTTGCCGAACAATGCGTCGGCCTCATCGAAGAACAGGATCGCCCCGCCCGCTTCCGCCGCGTCGAAGACGTCGCGAAGATTCTTCTCGGTCTCGCCGATATATTTGCTGACCACCGCCGAGAGATCGATGCGGTAGAGATCGAGATCGAGCCGGTCGGCGAGGGTTTCCGCCGCCATCGTCTTGCCCGTGCCGCTGTCGCCCGCGAACAATGCGCTGACGCCGAGGCCACGGTTCATCCGGTCACGGAAACCCCAATCGTCATAGACGGTCGAACGCCCGCGTACCTGCGCCGCGATCTGATCGAGCAATGCCATCTCGGAATCGGGCAGCACGATATCGCGGCAGCTGGGCTTCACTTCGATGCGATGCGCGAGTTGCGCCAGTGACGGACGAGCGCGCGTAACGCTACCCCGCCAGAGCCGCTCGCCGAGCGGCTCGCTCTCCTCGCCCAACTGCGCCTCGCTCACGATCGCGCGGATATCGGCGAAGTTGAGATCGAAATGGCTCGAAAGCCGCGCCGCGATTTCGGAATTGTCGGGCACCTCGTCGAGCTGGGCCAGCCATTCGGCGCGCTGCTCGGCCGCGCCGGGCTTGGCGATATCGACCCGGGCGTCGATATCGAGCCCCGACAGGCCGTCGCGCAGGTCCACGAACACCAGTCCGCCCGCACGCCGCACCAGCCGCCGCAGCGACTGCTCGGCGGCGCTCGGCAAATCGTGCGCGTCGAGGTGCAGCGCGAAGGGCAGCAGCAGCGATTCGCGCATCCATAGCCGCAGGAAATTGTCGAGTTCGGCGCCGATGGGGATCGCGTCCGCAGTCAGCCGGTAGCAAGGGAGGCCGAGCGCCGCCGCGGCTGCCGCGGCGAGACGCTGCTTGCTGTCGCGATCGGGACCGACCAGCGCGATACGCGCAGGCACCGGCCTCCGCGCCACGCGCTCGATCTCCGCCACTCGCTGCTGGTGCGACGGCGCGAGGGGGGCACTGCTGGCGGGCGCCGGCTCAAGCAAGGCCGCCACGCGGCTGTCGAGATGATTGAGCCCCTTGGCGAAATTGGCGACCCGCTCGTCGATGCGCAACGCCGCGGTGGTGAGCGGCGTCGCGCCCGACCGGGCGGTCTCGATCAGATGCCAATAGCGCAGCGGACGCTCAGGCGAGAGCGCGTCCCACGCGGCATGGTCGAACAACGACATCGCCAGCGCGAAGCTCGGATTCGAACGACCCTGTCCGCCCTGCGCGGCGGCGAAGGATTCCTGCATGCCGGGGTCGAGCTCCGCGGCGAGGCACAGCAACAAGATGTCACGCTCGAAATCCGACAGATCGAGCCGGCTGGCGAGCATCAGCAGCGCGGGCGGAGGATCGCCCGCGCTCGCCTCGGCGAGTCGCTCCGCGGCGAGGGTCACTGCCGGCGGATCCACTCCCTCGGCGGCGGGAAGCAGCAGGACCTGCGGCACCGCATTGGCGGGTGTGCGCCGGCGGAAGAGATTGAGGCCGGGCCAGTCGGCCATTCCGGGGGAACCGACTCCCGCCGGCTCGGTCGGTCCGGTACCGCTCGCGCTTTGCGGAGACGCAGGCGCCGGCCCGATCGCCGCGCGCAGCAATTCGCGCAAATGCGCCAACGCCGCCGCCAGATAGGCATTGTTGCGTTCCAGCCAGGCGTCGGTCTCGTCGCTCATATGACGGTGACCCGCTGGCTGTCGTCGAAGGCGAGCCGGCCGCTGACCGGGTCGATCACGAAGGGCTGACTGTCGGCGCCGTCGATGCGCAGAACCACCAGATCGCCATTGGCGATCGCGTCGCTGTCGACGAGGAAATCGAGCGTCGCGCCGGGCGCCACGCGATCCTGTGCCGGGATCTCCTGCCCCGAGAGCAGCAATATCGCGACCTGCTCGGGCAGCACGCGTGGCCGGCAAGTGACGGTGAGCGTCACGATGCCGCTGCCCGAAACTACCGGATCGGGCGCGATGGCGGTCACGCGCGCGCCGAGCGGCATCGGCCAGACCGGCGAGCGGATCTCGCGGCCGCCGCGCGTCACCACGGCAGTGACCCCGTAGATGCCGGGCGCCCACAAGGCCTGATCGGGCGCGCCATCGGGCAGAGTCACGCGCAACTCGCTTTGCCCGCTCGCTACCGGCACCAGATCGGCACCGACCGCACGCTTGAGGTTGCGGAACTCCAGCCGCACCGCGTCGCCGCTGAACCCGGATCCCGAGAAACGCAGCTTCGCCCCGAGATGCGCCGCGCGCAACGTCGGGAAAGTCACCGGGCCGTCATCGGTGGCAGCGAGCCCGACCCACAGCCCTTCGATCGCTGGCCCCGTGCCCGCCAGCGCCTCGGGGCCACGATCCTCGGGACCACGATTGAGCACCGGCAGCGCCGGTCCGGCACTCTCGACCGCGTCGATCAGCACCACCGACGCCTCGTAGCGCAACGACAACGCATAGGGGGTCTGGGTCATCACCGACCATAATCGCGACATCTCTTCGAGCGAATCCGCGCTGGGCGTGAAGGTCACGCGCTCGAACGAATCGGCGAGGTCGGAATCGCCGAGGATCGCGGCATTGCTCGCGATCGCGTCCTCGATCACCTGATCGGTGAGCAGCGGACGCGCATGCAGATCGCGCGCCACAGCGGCCGCCATGCGATCGGGTTCGAGATCGCTGTCGGTGCCGTAGAAGGTGACCAGGTAATGGAGGCTGAGCGCGGCGCGCGGCCGATTGACCAGACTGCCATCGGCACCGCGCATCGCCAGATCGGCGTTGCGCAACCCGGCATGCGGCATGACCTGATAGAGGAAGACATTGACCTGCCGCGCCGGCGCATCCGTCGGAGGCCGGCCGAAACGGAGCTGGACGCCGGGCACTGCGCTGGCGGCCGCGGACTGGGCGATCTGGCCCAGCGCGGCTGTGACGGTGGCGATGGCGAGATGGTTGCTCATCGCGCCGAGCCATTGCGGCGGCTGAGATAGGCATCGAGGCTGAGCGTCTCGCTCCTGGCGGGCGCTTCGCGCTGCGCGGGCCGCGGCGGCGCGGCAGCGGCGCGAACCTCGACCCGGCCGATGCTGATATGCACATCGGGCAGCTGCGGCTGTGCGGGAGCGGGCTCCGGCAGAGTCACTTGCGGCGTCGCCAGCATCGGTGTCGCGGCGGGCGACGGCGCGGCGGCCGGCACCACCAGCGGCGCGGCAGATTGCAGCGCCAGGGTGGGCGCCGTCTCGCGGGCGATCGGCGCGACGATACGCGGCTCCTCGAGCCGGACCGGGTCGCGGCGCGGATCGGGCGCCGATGGCGAGGCCCGGGCATCGACCGGCGCAGGACCATCGTGCCGTGCCGGCCGCGACGGCATATCGACCGGGGGGCTGACGATGGCAGGAACAATCGCTCGGGACGGCTCGGCGGCCTCGGACATCGCTGCAGCCGGTTCGACGGCACGCGCGGGCGGCGCGGCGCGAGCGAGTTCGAATGCCGGGAGCTCGACCGGCCCGGTTTGCCGCCCGCGCCGCCGCGGCGAGGGCGCTTCGCCAACAGGTGCCTCGGGTTGCGGCAGCGCGGATCGGATAGGCGCCATCCTCGCCGGCAGCTTCTCGGCCATCGGATCGGGCATCCGCTTGGCCTGCGTCTCGATCATTGGCTCCGTCCCACGACTCTGCTGGACAGGCAGTGGGGACGACGCCACGATTTCGGGAGATTCGGCCGGCGCCCGCCGCGCGGCCCGGCGCGGCATTTCGCGGTTCGGCTCGGGTTGGGGCTCAGCCGGGGAAGAGTGCGAGCGCGCGGCAGGAGAATCGTCCTGGGCCGGCGCGCGGCGCGGTGCCGGCCGAGATGCTTCGGGGGTGCCGGCTTCCTCGCCCCATTCCTCGTCGTCGGTGCTCCCCGCCTCGCCCCAATTGGCGAATTGCTGCGGCAGCGCCGGCCTGGCCGCCTGCTCGGGTGCCAGCGTCGCGCGGACGAGATGGCCGAGCAGGCTCATCGCGCCACGCCTGCGATACGGTCGAGATAGGATTGGCGGCGACGCGACGAGAGGCCGAGCACGACCTCTTCGCTCCAGCCATAGCGGCCCGCGATCGCGTCGACCGCCGCGAGCATCGCCTTCGCCCAATGATCGAGCCGGCCCCAGAGATAGGATACCACGTCGAACGGCACATGCGCCTGCGCCGCGCAGACCGGACACGCCAGATCGAGCACGATCTCGGCCTGCGAATCCGCCGCGCTCATCGCATCGCCAATCGCCGCGCGTGCGGCATCGGACAGACGGTCGGCAAGAGCCGCATCGACGAGGCAACGCGCGAGCAGCCGGCGCTCGGCGCGATCCAGATCCGGCTCCGCCTCGATCGCGATCAGGTCGGCGCTGTTGGGAAGGCGGGCGCGGAAGCGGGTGCCTTCCGCCTCGGCGGCTACGAGCATGCCCGGCTCCGCGGCTTCTGCGCGGATGCCGTCGCTGGGAAACTCGACATCAATCCGTTCGCCGCATGCCGGGCACGCCGCGATGCACAGGATCTGTGCGCCGAACAGCCGGTCACCAAGATCGAGCAGCACGGTGTCCCGCCGCCCGATCGACAATTCGGCCAGTTCGGCGGGAGCAGCGTCGGGCAGTGCCGCACCGAGCAGCAGCAACCCGCGCCGCGGCGGCGACAGATCGTCGCCGCGCTCCCAGATATCGATCAGGGCGTCGAGTTCCTCGGCCCTGGCTCGGGTTTGCGCGCGCGCCATGGCCTATCGAAACCCCCGGGCTTCAATAGGTCGGCTCGGACGGCTCGACCACGTCAGGGTCGCGCTCCCAGCCCTCATTCTCGAGCTTGATGCTCTGGATCAGCACCGCATTCGCATTGGCGTCGAGATCGGCCTGAGCCTGATATTCGGACACCCAGCAGCGGAACACCTTATAGGCGATCACTTTCTGCCCGGCCTCGTTGTAGAGGGTGATCAGGATGTCCTTGCGGAAATTCGACAGCGATGCCTCCATCCCCGCCCCCGAACTGAAGTCCCAGATCCGGTTGGCCCAGCGTTCGAATTCGTCGTCATGGGTGACTCCGCGTTCGAGGGTGATCGCCTCGAACTTGTTGCGGCCGGGCGATTTGCGTCCACTGCTCGGATCCCCGCCCTCGCGATGCTCGACCACTTCGGTAGTGCGCTTGAGCGCGCCGACCTTGGCGATCCCGGCGACGTCGCGTCCATCCCATGAGACCCGGAACTTGAAGTTCTTATAGGGGTCGTGACGCGTGGTATTCACTGCAAACTGCGGCATATTCCCCTCCCTCAGGCGATCTCGAGATGCGTGATCTGCGAAAGCTTGATCACGACGAACTCAGCGGGCTTGAGCGGCGCGAATCCGACGAGGATGTTGACGATCCCCTTGTCGATGTCCGCTTGCGGCGTGGTGTCCTTGTCGCACTTGACGAAATAGGCCTCGGCCGGCGTCGCGCCCTGGAAGGCGCCCTGGCGAAACAGCCCGTGCATGAACGCGCCGACATTGAGGCGTATCGATGCCCATAACGGCTCGTCATTGGGCTCGAACACCACCCATTGGGTGCCGCGATACAGGCTCTCCTCGATGAACAGAGCGGTGCGCCGCACCGGCACATATTTCCACTGACTTGCCAGCCGGTCATTGCCCTGCCGCGTCCGCGCGCCCCAGACGACGCGTCCGGCCCCCGGCAGCGCCCGCAGGCAATTGATGCCCTTGGGATTGAGCTCGCCATTCTCGGGATCGGTCAGCGGCACGGAAAGCTTGGGGGCATTCACCAGCGTCGCCTCGAGCCCCGCCGGCGCTTTCCAGACACCCCGTTGCGCATCGATACGGGCATAGAGGCCGGCGATCGCGCCGCAGGGCACGAAGGCTTCCTCGCGATTCTGGTTCATCGGGTTTTGCTGGATGAGTCGCGGGAAATAGATCGCGCCATTGGCCTTGGCGTCGCCGACATCGGTATCGATGCCCGCCAGCGCCTTCTCCTTGGTGTTCCAGGTGGCAGGGGGATCGATCAGCATCATCGCCCGGCGCTGCTCGCAATAAGTGAGCGCCGCGCCGATCAGTCCTGTGCCGATGCTGCCGCCAAGCTCGTGCGGCGGGATGCACAACAGGTTGAACGCCTCGGTCTTGTCCAGCGCATAGAGCCCGGTCTTGGCCGCTGCGGCGCCGGTTGCGGTGAAGTCGTTGTCGGTCAGTACCGGACCGTCATCGCCCTCGTCGGTGACCTTGCTGTGCGACGCCGCATTCTCCCACGGATCGACGCCGGGTCCTGCTGCGCCGCTGTTCGCCGGCGCCGCCGCCGGCAGCGATCCCACCGTGCGCACCAGCTGCGATTCCGCCGCGAGCACATCGGTCACGTTGCGCGGCCCCTGGGTGACGGTCAGCCCGAGATAGCTTTCGGTCACCTTGGTCGCATTGTCGCGCACGTCGAGATCGAACGCGGTGCCTGCAGCATTGAGGATGCGCAGGCGCAATTCGTTCCCCCACTTGCCGGGCGAAACCGCCTCGAAAGTGATCGACGAGGGCAATTCGATCCTGGCAGCGCCGGTCTTGTCGACCGGAGCGATCGCCGCGGTGACGGCGGGGTCGACCGCGTCGGCACCGGCCTGGACCGCGGCCGCCTTGTCGGCGGTATCCGCGATCGCCTGATCGTCGATTGCCTTGGCGACCGCATCGGCGGCCGATTTGGCGTATTTGCCGGCTTTGCCCGCATCGGTCGCCTTGGTCTTGGCGGCGGTGGCGACTGCTGTCGCATCGGCGGCGCCCGCCTCGGCATCAGCCGCAGCTTTCGCCACGGCATCGCCCGCGGTCTTGGCCTCGTTCGTCGCGGAATCGATGCTGGACACGTTCAACCGCACGATCACAGCCTGGCTGCCGCCGTTGAGATAGAAATCGCGCACCGCGAAGCTGAGTGGGCTCTTGAGCCAAAGCCCGCCGAACTGGCGTTCGAAATCGGCGAAGCTGTTGATGACCACCGGCACATTCACCGGGCCGCGCTGGGCACGCCCGACAAAGGCCGCGATCGACGTCGATGCGCCGACGATCGTTCGAACGTTACTCGGGACTTCCTCGATATAGACGCCCGGATAGGTCAATGCAGACGGCATCCATCCCTCCCATGCATGATCGCGCCGAAAAGCCAGTATCCTAGCATTTCGAGCATGCTGAATAAGTTCGCTGACCTTCCCCCCGGAAGTGGCGGGCACACTTGCCCGCTCCGCCAAGGCGCAACGCCGACGAAGTTTAATTATCTAGCTAGCGCCTGTGATCGGCGGCCAGACAACTCTATCTTAAACTGAATTTCAGTTTTTATGTTTTGAGTCGGCCCTATCAATTCAACGTCTCACAGTCGGCATTACGATGCAAGAGGGGTGAATCGATTCTCTTCACATATACCAATCATTACTATGTAACTATCGGGTATCTTATTGGAATCTTCCGAAGCAAGACTCGATCTCATCATAACGCATAGCCCCGGGACGACGCATCGGGATCGCGACCGAGTCTGACAGGTCGGGCGGGATCCGCACCGCCTCCCGCTTTCGCCCGCATGCATTCGAATCGTCGTCTTAAGGGATGCGTCGTCTTAAGGGATGCGGCGATCGCGCTTCGATCCGACGCGCGGCCGTTCCGCCAGCCCCCTCCCCCGATCGCTCCTGCGGTGCGCCGCGGATTGCCAAATGCCAGATCGGGATATAACGGCAATTGCGAAGCGTTAGCAATAAAGGGGAAAGAGTGTCATGGGTCGGATCAATCGCGCCATCGCGGCGGCGCAATTTGCGTTGCTGGCCGCCAGCGTCGCATCCCCGCCGACCGTGCAGGCGCACTCGCGCGACGAGCCCCGCGAAGAGCCCGAAGTCCAGGCAGGTGCCGGCCAGGACGCGATCGTGGTCACCGGGCTGAGAGAGACCGCAACGGGCTCGGGAACCAAGACCGACGCCCCGCTGATCGAGATACCCCAGACGATCACCGTCATCGACGAACGCGAACTCGCACTGCGCAATGCCACCTCGATCAATCAGGCGGTGGGCTATGTCGCGGGCGTCGCGGCGAACCAGCGCGGCGGCACCGTCACGCGATACGATCAACTCTTGCTCCGCGGCTTCGCGCCCGGCCTCTATCTCGACGGCATGCGGCTGATCGCCGGGCCCTATTCGACGCCACAGACCGATTTCAACCGCATCGACCAGATCGACATCGTCAAGGGCCCCGCTTCGGTACTCTATGGCAATTCGACGCCCGGAGGCCTGATCAATCTGTCGAGCAAGAAGCCGCAGGAGACGGCGTTCGGCCGGGTCGAACTTCAGGCGGGCAATTACGACGCCTTGCGCGCAATGGCCGACGTCAACCAGCCGCTCACCGCCGACGGGACGCTGCTGTTCCGCATCGTCGGCGGCTGGCAGAAGAATGACGGCTTCACCCCGGGCACGGAGAGCGAACGCTATCATGTCAGCCCGATGGTCACCTTCGCGCCGGGCCCGGATACCAGCCTCACGCTCATCGCAGCCTATCAGCACGCGCCGAGCGGCGGCGGCTATTCGGGTGTCCCGGCATATGGAACGGTGCTTCCCAGCCCCGCGGGCCGGCTCACGCTCCACGTCAATACCGGCGACCCGGGCTATGAGCGCTACGATCACAAGCAAAAGGCGATCACTGCGCTGTTCCGCCACGATTTCGACGAGCATCTCAGCTTCCGCTCGAACTTCCGCTATCAGAACAACACGCTCAGCTACCGCCAGCTCTATGTCGCAGGTTATGCGACGACCGGTACCGGCATCAACCGGAACAGCGACTATGGCACGATCATCCGCGGCGGCGGCGGCGCCGACGAGGATTTCGACACGCTCACGCTCGACAACCATCTGAGCGCCAAATTCGCCACCGGGCCGCTGCACCACCATTTGCTGGCGGGGATCGATTATCAGTATATCGCCGGCGAGAATTTCCAGCAATTCAACACCGGCCAGACCGGTAATCCGCTGACCAGCATCCCCAACCTCAATCTCTATGCGCCGGTCTATGGCGGCACCTTGCCGAGTCTCGACCTGACCGCGCTGTCGCCGAACTTCGTCAATACCTATACCAAGCGCGATCAGGTCGGCCTCTACCTTCAGGACCAGGCATCGATCGGCCGGCTCCAACTGATCGCGAGCGGACGCTGGGACTGGTACAATCAGACCGCGATCAACAAGAAGCTGGCGAGCAACAACGTCACGCGGCTTTCGCAGGCCGCGTTCACGATGCGGCTCGGCGCGCTGTACGAATTGGGCTTCGGGCTCTCGCCTTATGTCAGCTACTCGGAATCGTTCGAGCCGCAGACGGGCACGACCTATCTCGGCGCGCCTTTCGACCCGGTCACCGGCAAGATGATCGAGACCGGACTCAAATATCAGCCGGCCGGCATCAATGCGCTGTTCACGCTGTCGGTCTACGATTTGCGCCGGCAGAAGGTCCCGGTCGCCGATCCGCTCGGCGGCACCAACGGCATCCCGACCAATTCGCAGGTGCAGATCGGCGAGGTACGCGTTCGCGGCGTCGAACTGGAGGGGCGCGGCCAGGTGATGCCCGGCCTCGATGTCATACTGGCCGCAGCCTATACCGACGCGATCATCACCCAGGGCGCGCCCTCGGTGCCGCCGACCGCGACCAACAGCGGCACGCCGAGCACCACCGGGACACGCCAGCTCGGCACCCCCGAATGGCAGGCGTCGACCTTCCTCGCTTATGATTTCGCCAAAGCCGGGCACGAAGGCGCGGTCGGCGGACTCACCTTGGGCGCCGGCGTCCGCTATGTCAGCGGTTCGGCGGGATCGACCAATTATGCGGTGATCAGCAACGTCACGACCTTCCAGGGGTTCATGACCGAGGATTTCACGCTGGTCGACGGCGTGGTCGGCTACGACCTCGCATATCTCGGCGGCGCGCTGCGCGGCTGGAGCGTTGCGGTGAACGCCGCGAACCTGCTCGACGCGCGCTACATCAGCGCCTGCCCTTTCTCCAACTCCTGCTATTTCGGCGCATCGCGCACGGTGACCGGATCGCTGCGATTCAAATGGTGAGAGGCGCAGGATGAGCCGGCTTCGGGAGACGCTCCCCGAAGCCGGACTCCTCAGGGATGTTCCCTGGCCGGCGGCGCAAAGTCGGGCATTTCGAACCTCGGCGCCTCCAGCGACGCTTCCGACGGCAACCCGCGCGCATCCCCCGTTCTGAGAAAGTCATAGAGCGCCTGCTTCGCGGCGGGGCTCTCGCGCAACTGATAGAAAGCGCCGTCATGTCCGGCACGATGCACCAGCAGCGCGTGGCCGTTGGGAAAATAGGGCAGGAGGCCGAGCGTGTTCTCGATCGGCGTCGACGTGTCCCAATCGCCATGGACGAAGACGACCGGGATGGACGTCGTGCGCGGGCGCCGGACCGCGTCGCCCATATCGGGGGTCGGCCAGTCGGAAGCCGAGGCGAGGTTGGCCTCGAAATTCCAGCTTCCCAGCAGGTCCAGGGCAGGGTCGCTCCGCAGCAGATGCTCGCGCTCCGCCGTCACGCCGAGGCTGCTGTCGGCGAGCGGACCGATCAGCTTGACCGGTCCCCCGCGCCGATCTGCCAGGGTCTCGCGCGCCCATTGGTCGTAATGGCCATGATAGAGCGACAGGATGAAGGCCGGCCAATGCTCGGCCTCACTCGTATGCGACAGTAGCGCGAGCTGCAGATCTTCCCGACCGAGCACCACCGATTGGAGCCGGCCGGCATCGTCGCGCACGCGAACGCGCACCGGCACGGCGTCGAAGCGCCGGTGCAGGGCATGTATCGCCGCCATCATGCCGCCCTCGGGCAGATAGCGAGCGAGGCCGGGATCGCGATCGGCGTCATAGGCGATCCGCCGGAGCGCCGCGAATATGTGCGAGGGCATATCGAACCCCTCGTTCAGCGGCTCGACCGAAGAGAGGACGGCACGCGCCACGCTCTCGGGATGGAAACGCATCACCGCCAAAGCCCATTGCGAGCCGAAGCTGCCGCCGAACAAGCTGATCCGCTCATATCCGAGCGCACGCCGGAGATCGTCCACATCGGCCGCGAATGCCTCGATCGTGTAGCCGGACAGATCCTTGCCCGGATTGTGCGCGATCGCGCGCCGGGCCAGATCCCGCATTGCGGCGGCATCGGCGCGGACCGAGGCCGGCTTGTCGAGCGGCGACGCATCCGCCGGTTCCTCGAGCATTTCGCCACGCTTCGTGTAGCCGCGCTGCTCGATCACCACCAGATCGCCGGCCGCGCCGAAAGTCAGCCACGAGCGCAGGCGGCCCCGCGCGACCGCGTCGGTGTCGGTGAAGGCGCCAAGTACGCTCAAGCCGGGGCCGCCCGGCAGCCAGAATATCGGCGGCGCGCCGGTGGGGTGAGGCGCCTTGATCCGGGCAAAGCCGACAGCGATCGTGCGACTCTGCGGGTTGCTCCGGTTTTCCGGCACATAGAGCGTGCCGATCTCATAAGCGACCGTTTCGCCGGTCGGGAGTTTGACGGCGCCTTGCTCGATCGCGATCCGATCGTGGCCCGGCCCTGCCGAAGCGTCGACCGGCGCGACCAGCGGCAGCAGCACACACACCAGTTTTCGGATCGACGATCGCATGGCGACTCCTGAGAAAAGTCTTGCGGCCACTTGCCTCGTGGAGATATGACTTCATGTCAAGATACTTCATACGAAGATTATAAATGCCCAGTCCGCCATTCAATCGGGATATCGTCGACCAGCTAATCGAGGACTGGGCGCGCGAACGGCCGGACCTGGATACGTCTGCGATGGAAGTGATCGGACGCCTGCTGCATCTGGGTGCGCTGATGCAGGCGCGGGCGGGCGAACATTTGCGCGTCCATGGACTGAGCTACACCGAGCTCGACGTGCTGGCCACGTTGCGGCGATCGGGCGAACCATATCGACTGAGCCCCACCGCGCTCAGGAAATCGGTGCTGCTCACGTCGGGCGCGATGACGGCATGCCTCAATCGCCTCGAGCAACGGGGACTGATTTGCCGCAGCCCGGACGAAGCCGATCGTCGATCGCTCATGGCAAATCTGACCGCGCAAGGAGTGGAACTGGTCGACGCCGCGATCGCGCACCATTTCGCGCAAGCCGATCAAGCGGTCGCCGGCCTCGATCCGGCGCAGCGCGCGGAGCTCGCGCGTCTGTTGCGCGCGTTCCGGCTTCAGCTCCTGTGAATGGCCGGTGCAAAGGCTGGGTGCGGTCCGGCGCGCAGCAGCGAATGCGTGCTCCACCGGAACGCGAACCCGCTCGCTACGATTGACACGAGCGTATAAAATATTACTATTGCGGATTATATCGGGCACCCGGCAAGGGCATGCCCGCATTTCTAAATGGAAAATGGCAATTGTTCGACGGGTTCACCTCTGCCAGCATGACCCGGCCAATGACATGCCGCGTCTTGGACGAACAGACTGACGCGCGCGCAGCACTCCTTGCCTGCGTATCGCCGTAAGTGCGTTCGCGTTCGGCAGGGGGAAACAAATGAGCGCGTCGGGTAGCTTCCAGAAATTCGGCGAAGGCACGCTGTCCAGCCATGATCAGGTTGCGCGTGCGCTGGGCGCCGAGATCATCAGTGGCGTTTACCCGCCAGGCTCGAAGATCCCGGGCGAAGCCGAGATATTGCAGCGCTTCGGCATCTCGCGGACGGTCTTGCGCGAAGTGCTCAAGACCCTGACCGCGAAAGGGCTGATCGTCTCCAAGACGCGGGTAGGCACCAAGGTGCTCGAGCCGACCAGCTGGAACCTGTTCGACGCCGACGTGCTGTCGTGGAAAATGTCGCAGGGAATGGACGAGGCCTTTCACGGCGATCTGACCGAGATCCGGCTCGCGATCGAGCCGCGCGCCGCGGCGCTGGCAGCGAAGCGACGCGATCCGGCGGCGATCGCCGAGCTTCGCGACGCAATCGCGGCGATGGATCGCGCGACCCAGACGCGCCGCGAATTCGCAGAGGCCGATCTGGCGTTTCACCAGGCGATCGGCGCGGCGTCGGGCAACGTGCTGATGCGCTCGATTTCCGCCGTGATCGAGACTGCGCTGGTAGCGTCCTTCACGATGAGCTCGCCGATCGACGACCCCGAATTGCACACCCACAACGTCCGCAGCCACGAGAAGATCGTCGACGCGATCGAGTCCGGGGACGAAGTGGCGGCCGCCGACGCCATGCGGGCGGTGATCAAGAATTTGGCGCACTGGCGTGCGCTCTCCGATTGAGGTGGCGGTATCATGCCGATGAAGGTGCCCGTGGAAACCCATGATGACTGAGCCCGCGACGGGTGCCGCCCGCGAGCGTCCCGGCAGCCAGACCCTGACCCGAGGTCTCGACATTCTCGACCAGCTTAGCGGCCAGCCGCTGCGCATCGCCGAAGTCTCCGATCGGCTGGACCTCACCTTTCCCACCACGCAGCGATTGACCTATGCGCTCGTCGATCGCGGATTCCTGAAAAAGCTGCCGCATGGACGGCTGGCGCTCGGCCCCAAGGTCGTCCAGCTCGGCTTTCTCGCGCAGGAACAGACCGACGTACTCGGCGTGGCGCGTACGGGCGCGGAGGCACTGTGCGACGCCATCGGGCTTTGCGTCTTCGTCGGTGCGCGGCACGGCGACATGGCGCTCCATGTGCACAGGGCGATGGGCAGGCAGCGCATCGAAGTCGCCACCCGGCCAGGCGCGCGCCGTCCGCTCGCCGACACCGGACTCGGCAAGGCCTTGATGCTCGACGACACGCCGATGAGCTGGCGGCGGCTGTTCGCGCTGGCGCAGGCGGATCAGGCAATCGACGCGCCCGTCGCATTCGAAGAGATGTACGTCCATGCGACGGCCGGCGTGGTGCTGCATCGCAGCACCAGCGACGATTGCATCCGGTCGGTCGCGGCACCGGTTCGCGACGCCACCGGCGCGATCGTCGCGGCGATCAGCGTCGCGAGCCCGGTGCAATATCTCGACGATCAAAGGATGCGGGAGATCGCACCCGAAGTTATCCGGACGGTGCACGAGATCAGCGCCGGGCTGGGCTGGCAAGGGAAGTGTCTGCAAGTTCCGGCGTGACACCGGGATCCAGACGCCGTTTCGCTTCGACCCTGGCGGTCGCTCCCCTAATTCCTTTCCAACGGCATCGTTCGTCATGAGCCCGTCCAGCGTTTCAAGCCCTGTCAGTCTGCTTTCGCGGCCCGAGTTCCTCGCTGGCCTCCGCCGTATCGTCGGCAGAGCCCGGGTCCTGACCGATCCTGCGAAGACCCGACCTTTTCGCACCGGCTATCGCTTCGGCGAGGGCGCCGCGCTCGCCGTGGTTCGCCCGCGCACGCTGGTGGAGATGTGGCGGGTGCTCGAGGCCTGCGTCGCGGCGGACAAGATCGTCATCCTGCAGGCGGCGAATACCGGCCTCACCGGCGGCTCGACTCCGGCGGGCGACGATTATGATCGCGACATCGTGATCATCAGCCCGGTCGCGGTTTCCGGGGTGCATTTGATCGACGCGGGGCGTCAGGTCGTCTGCCTGCCGGGAACCACGCTCTTCGAACTCGAGGCGGCATTGACGCCGCTCGGCCGTGAGCCCCATTCGGTGATCGGCTCCTCCTGTATCGGCGCTTCGGTGATCGGCGGAATCTGCAACAATAGCGGCGGGGCGCTGATCCGCCGCGGCCCCGCCTTCACCGAGCTGGCACTGTACGCGCAGCGCGGCGAGGATGGCGCACTACGGCTGGTCAATCATCTCGGGATTCACCTCGAGGGTTCTCCCGAGCAGATGCTTGAGCAACTAGAGCGCGGCAGCTTCGACGAAGCCGACATCGACATGGATCCTACGCGACGCGCGTCGGACCGCGACTATGCGCGCCGCGTCCGCGAGATCGATTCCGAAGTGCCGGCACGGTTCAACGCCGATCCGCAATGCCTGTTCGAGGGCTCGGGCAGCGCCGGCAAACTGGCGCTGTTCGCGGTGCGGCTCGACACTTTTCCCAAGGACGACGACACGCGCGTCTTCTATATCGGCACCAACGACCCCGACGAACTGACCCGCATCCGTCGGCATATTCTCGGAAGCTTCGAGAACCTTCCCGTCGCCGGCGAATATATGCATCGCGACTGTTTCGACATCGCCGAACGCTACGGCAAGGACAGCTTCCTCGCCGTCCAGATCCTCGGTACCGACCGCCTCCCCATGCTCTACGCGGTCAAGGCGAAGGTGGACGCGTTGGCCGCGCGGCTCGGGATCGCAGGGGACGCGAGCGACCGGATCCTGCAGGCGCTGAGCCGCGTCTTCCCCGACCATCTGCCGCGGCGGATGAAGCACTTCCGCGACCGCTTCGAGCATCATCTGATCGTGCGGATGGCCGGCGCGGGGATCAAAGAGGCTGCGGGCTATTTCGGCACCATCTTCCCCACCGCCGACGGCGACTTCTTCACCTGCACCACGGAAGAAGGCGAGAAGGCGTTCCTGCATCGCTTCGCCGCGGCAGGCGCAGCGGTGCGCTACCGGACGATCCACGCCGATGCGACCGGCGGGATCATCGCGCTCGACATCGCGCTTCCCCGCAACGAACGAAACTGGGTCGAGGCGCTGTCCCCGGAGATCGCCGAGGACGTGGTGCACGCGCTCTATTACGGCCATTTCTTCTGCCACGTCTTCCACCACGACTATGTCGTCCGGAAGGGCGCGGATCCCGCCGCGATCGAACGCGCGATGTGGCAGTTGCTCGATACGCGCGGCGCCGAATATCCGGCCGAGCACAATGTCGGCCATCTCTACAAGGCCAAGCCGGCGCTGGCGGAATTCTATCGCGCGCTCGATCCCGCCAACGGCTTCAATCCCGGCATCGGCCAGACTTCGAAGCGCGCCTGGTGGCGATAGTCAGCGGTGAACGCGGATCAGGTAGGATGTCGTGGCGGGGTTGCCGATCGGCAGTTCCCAGCCGGTCTCGATCAGCCGCCCCTTGATCGTGGCGAGCGGCCTGGCGGCGCCGTCTAGCGCCGTCGCCGTGACTTCGACCGGCCCCTTGAGATCGCGAAGCTGGATCCAGCCACGCACCGGCTCGATCAGCGACGGCGCCTCGCCCCATCTGGAATAGACCGAACGCCGCGCATTCCACTCAGAGCCGGTATTGGCGGCGCGGGCGCTGGTGGTGAGCAGCATCAGATCCGACCGGTCGACCGGCTTGCCGTCGAGTGACGACAGCGTCAGTGCGGCGAAGTCGTTGGCGATGTCCGCCGCGAGGTTGCGCGTGCCGACCGCATTGGCCTTGACGAAACCGACCAGCGCCTGGCTCCGCGGGGTATCGATGCGGACCAGCCCGTCGCGCCCGTCGCGGGTGCGCCACGCGAGTTCGCCGGTGTCCGCGAAGATCTCCGAACGGCCCTCGACCGGTTTCGGCAATGACGGCACGCATTTCAGGCACTTGATCCGCGTATTGTGCACGAGCGGCAGCGCGTCGGGATAGCCCGGCGTGAACGACGGCATCGCCGATATCGGCATGCGCATCTGTTCGTAGATCTGCTCCGCAGAGTAGCTGCGCAGCGCGACCTGGCGCGCCGCCGCGACGTCGCCGCGCAGGAACATCATCGCTCCCGCCGGCAATTGCGCGAGCTTGGCGGGATGCTGGGCGATGTCGAAATGGTCGCCGATCAGCCCCTTGCGCTCGCCCTCGAGCTGCGCCTCGAAGGTGTAGAAGAAGATGCCGTCCCAATCCTGCAGCGACGCATAGGCGGCGAGCACCGGGATGAGCTCGGCATCATATTCGTTCGGGAACGGCTCGTTGACCTCGCTGACGGTGAACGGCTTTCCCGCCATCGCGGTGCGCGACAGCTTCTGGAGGATCGAATCGAGCGGCGCATTGACCATCGGGGTGTTGCGCGCGCCGTAGATCGCGGGATGCTGCCAATAGACGTGCGCGTCGATGATGTCGTGCTGCGCGGTGCTCGTCAGCAGGGGCTGGCCGGGAATGAAATAGCTGTGGTCGGCGGTGGCGACGACATTGGCCTTCACCCCGAGGTCGTCGCGCAGGAAAGCCTCCATATCGCGGAAAAAAGCGGCTTCGCGGTCCATCAGGAACTGCGCTTCGCCGTAAAAGCGCAGTTTCGAGGCGGCATCGAACTGCTGCGGCCGGGTGAGCGGAATCGCGCCGTCGGCCGCCACGCCTGCCTCTTTGCGCAGCGCCGCCAGTTCGGAAACCGAGCGGTGCGTGCCGAGCCAATCATTATATTCGCGCGTCAGCAGCGCGAGATAATGCGGCGTGAGATCGAGCTGGCGCCGCGGTTCGCTCCCGCCCAATTCGCCACGAAACCAGTTGCGCATCCAGAATTCGAGCAGCGAATTCTCGTTGAGGATCTCGACGATGACCACCGCGGGATCGTCGGCATAGCGCAGCCCGGTATAGCGATTGACGTGGCCCAGCAGCTGGCGGGCATAGTCCTTCTGCCGCGCGATCAACTCGGGGCCGAAATAGGTATAGGCCTTGGCGACGCCGATCAGTTCGGCATCGGGCACGCCATCTCCCGGCTTCCATGTGTGGCCGACATTGAGGTTGATATTGGCATAGATGCCGTTGGCCTTGAGCTGGGCAAAGAAATAGTCGAGCCGATCGAGCTGCTCAGGATTGAAGTGTGCGGTGTCGTCGCGGCGGCTGTCGATCAGGCCGACCGGAGCGTGGGTCACCGGCTCCGGATCGCCGGTAGGCCCCTTCTCTTCGCGCAGTCGGGACTGGTCGGGCATGTCGAGGAAATGGAAGCGGACGCAGTTCACGCCGAGCCGCGCGAGTTGTGCCGCAAAGATCTTCGCCTCGCGATTGGGCGGGATTTCCGCGCCGCCCGGCGTCCAGCCGGTCAGATTGACGCCCCAGCAGCGAAAGCGCCGGCCGTCGGGCAGATAGAGATGCCCGTCGCGCGGGCGGACATGGCCGTATTTGCCCGCCGGGCCGTCGAGCAGAAAGCGGACATCGGCGGACGAATCGGTCCGCGCGAAATGATCGACGACGAAGGGTGCCCAGTCCGGTCCGGCGGCCGGCGTGGTCGGTTGGGCATTGGCCGTGCCGCAGAGCGCCGCGAGACTTATTGCAATGCCGGTACCCGCGAGCCGGCTCATTTTCCGAACGCCCGATCTTCGGCGAACACCAGCCGCACCGGCCCGAGCAGTCCAGAATCGAGCAAGGGCTCGTCCGCATCGAAGAATTTCCACGTCGCGAAGGTGACGCGCTCGCCTTTCGGCATCGGCTTGCCTTCACGATACCAAGCGGGAAGCGCGGCGAGCTTGCCGGCGAATCTGGGCTTGCGGCTTCCATCGGCTGCCACCGTATCGCCGACCGGCCATTCGCCAGGGACATATTTGTCAGGGTCGGGGAGCCTGGCGTCGCCGATCAGGCGATTGGGCCAGAGACTCGTGACCGCCAGTTCGACATGGTTGGCGCCGGGACGTGCGACATCGGTGATGTCGACACGGTACGGCTCCTTCCACGCCACCCCGAGCGGCGTGCCGTTGACCTTGACGCTCGACAACACCTCGACCCGACCGAGATCGAGATAGACGCGGCGCCCGTCCCGCAATGCCGCCGCGGGCACCTCGATCGTGCGGCGATAGATTGCGGTGCCCGAGAAATAGCGGACGCGCGGATCGGCGTTGCGACTGAGCGATTCGAGCTTCGGCAAAGTGATCGAGGCGGGCGCACCGCGATCCTTCTGGAAGTCGATTTGCCAAGGCCCGGTGACGGTACGCGGCGCCGCAATCTCGGCAGTGAAGGCAGTGCCGTCGCTGAGAGCGTAGCGGCCCGATTGCCATATCCGCGCGGCCAGACCTGACCCGGTCACCGAAAGCTCAGCGGGAGGAACCGCCAGCGCGGGTGCGGGCGGGCCTTTCGCGGCGAGCGCAGCGATCTCGCTGGCGGAGAGCGCGCGCGCCACCGTCTCGCGTGCGGTCTCATTGCCTTCGAAGAAATAAGTGACGCCGAGGTCCGAAGGCGGATCGCCACCCCCGGCAAAGACTCTCCGACCCGAGCGTTGCCCGGTGCGCACCAATTTGCCGTCGATGAACAGGCTCGGTACGCCCTTGTCATAGACCAGAGCGAAATGGGTCCAGCCCGACACGGGCATATTCGCGACCAGCACCGCAGCCACTTGCTCGGGCGAGACTCGCTCGATCACGAACGCGCCGTTACGGCCGACCGCGAGCCCCGCCACCGCGGTATCCGGGCCATGCATGTCGCGGCCCGAGCGTGCGGGGATAAGCCACGATTTGCCGGTCTCGTCTATCCGCCCCTTCACTGCCTCCCTGGGCATCACCCGCAAATTGGTGTCGGGCTTGGCCCAGGCCGAGATGGTGAAACTGTCCGAAGGGGCGACCATGCGCGCCGGCGCGGCAGCGGCGGTGTCGGCAAAGCGCGCGCCGTCTCTCGCCGCCCAGGCGAGCGGCGGCCGCGCGGCGGCGTTGCGAAACAGCACGAAGGTCGACCCGACATGACTGAGATCGATCGGCAGCGTCGTCCGGCCGTCGGTATCGGCATAGACCGCGACTTTGCGAACCGTGCCGGTCTCGGGATCCCATAATTCCGGGGCCTTGCCCGAGACGCGGAAGCTGCAGGTCGCCTGCTCCGGCCGCCGCTGGCGATTGGCGACGAAATAGAGGTCGCCTTCGTCGAGCTTGCGGTGCAGCCAGCGGACTTGCCCGTCCGGGCTCGCGGTGGTGCAGCGTGCATCGGGGGCCAGGCCGATATCGTCGAGCACTCGCTGGATCGTCCCGCTCGCATAAACGCGGCCGCGGCCGACCTTGCGCGGTGCGGCGGCGTCGCCCCAGATCGCATCGACGGCATCGCGAAACCCGACCTCCGCCTTCACGCCGCCAACCAGGGTCATCGAATGCCGTGGCTTGGGGCCGAGCAGCACGAGTCCCTGCTCGACCATCTCGCGCAGTCGCATGGCCAATGCGGGGGTCATGCTGTCGAGCGTGTCGGGAAGGACGAGCAGGCGATACGCTGCACCGTTGGGGAGAACGATCCGGCCATCCTCCACCTTGGCGCGGGTAAGCAGCACCTCGGCATTCACATGGTCGAAATTATATCCCGCCGGGATCGCCGGATTCATATATTTGGCGAGCAAGGGGCTCGAATCGGGCGAGGCGTCGGGCCGGACATATTCGGCCTCGTTGGGACTCTCCTCGGTCACGAAAAACAGGATGTCGGCCGCGTAATTGCCCTGCCGCAGCAGATGCTGGCTGCGCGCGAGATACTCCATCCACGGGCGGCTCTGCGCGAACCAGGTGTTGGTGCGATCGAGATTGATGCCCCATGGCCCCATCGTCATTCCGGGCACCGCATGAATGTTCGGCTGGTGCGCGTAGCGGTGGAAATAGATCTGGTTGAACCCTTGGACGAACATCTGATCGCCCAGCGCCTTCATCGCATAGGGATAGTCCATCCAGCGGCTGGTCTCGGCCTCGCCGGTGAACGCCTCCGCGGCGACCACCTTCTTGCCGTAGATGTGCGCGGCGGAGGCGACCATCTTGACGACGCGATTGTCGGTCCACGGCGTGCGCGTCCAGAATTCGGTCATCGGCACATCGGCCTTGCCGCTGACTTCGAGCTCGTCGAGCGGACCCGGGCCATAGCCTTCGACGAGCAGTCGCATGCCGGCAGCGTTCACGTGGCGGCGAAGACGGCCGTAATAATTGTCCGACATCAATTCGGCGAGCGTCCGCCGGAAATCGAAGAGGAAGCGGTCGGAGATATCGGCGCTGCCCACCACCCGGCCGGCGAGCGCCGGCAGATACGGCAGCAGCGCATAGCCCTTGCGCGTGCGGAACGCCTCGGGGAGCCCGGCGCTCCAGTTCTGCATTCCGGCTTCGTAGCTGTCGACTTCGATCGCGCCGAAGGCCTTGCCGGCATGCTTGCCCGCCGCGGCGACGACCTTGGCGGTGCTGCTGGCGAATTGATGGTCGAGCGCCGCAGCGCTCAACTTGTCGACCTCGAGCCCGCTTCCAGATTGCGAGGCGGCGACATTGATCTTGCCGGTGGGGGTATGTCCCAGCCGCAGGATCGTCCAGCGCCCCTTGGGCGCGTTCCAGTCGAGATTGCCCGCGGCGTCGACCTTCGCGGTGAGATCGATCACCTTTGCAGGATCGATCGCATGGTCGACGGGCGTACCGGTGACGGGAATCCTCACCGGGGTGCCGCGGCGATAGGTGTGCTCGGCCTTGATGTCCCAATCCTCGATCCGCGGCGTCGCGTAGAACAGGGCTTCGGCCAGCTTGACCGTCTTGGCCGGGCGCACGCGGAAATAGTTCGCGGTCACCGCGGGAAAATTGAGCGAGCCGGGCGCCTCGATCCCGCGCTCGACCGCGACGGTCACCTTGCCGATCGGATACCAAAGCGTGCCGTCGATCGATGCCTCGACCATCGCGTCGAAGGCGGGAACATGCTTGTCGGCATAAAGCGTCACCGCCTGCGCCGCGAACGGCGCCTTCATCGCAATCACCAGCGGCGCGCCGGGGCCGATCTCGACCGCGCTGTGCAGATCGCGGTCGAACATGCCTTCGACCGGAGTCTCGCCAACGCGCACCGCCGCGACGCGATCGCGGAAATAGCTCTCGTCGCCCTCGGAGGCGGGGAACGCGACGACCGCGGCGTCACGATAATAGCCCAGCTTGATATAGGGCATCGGGAGCTGGAGCCGGACGCGGCGGCCGCCGTCCGTCGTCGTCTCGGTCCAGACGATCTGCTGCATCGCCTGTTCCGGCGCGATCCACGGGCCGCCGCTCGATGACCAGCCGGGCGCGTTGTGCATGCCGATGCTGAGCCCAAGCTCGGCACCGCGCCGGATCATGTGCTCCATCCGATCGAGCCACTTGCGGCCAAGATAATGGATCGGGCCCTGCGGAATGTCGTTGCTGCCGTCGAACGCCATCACCCCGCCCAACCCCGCGTCGCGGATCGACTGGAGATCGGCCTCGATCCCCTCGTGCGAGACATTGCCGTTCATCCAGAAATAAAGCGTGTTGGGCCGCGCCTCGGCAGGCGGATTGCGAAAGCCTTCTTCCGACAATGGCGCCTCCTGCGCGCCTGCGGGCGATGCGAGGGCGAGCGCCGCGAGTGCCACGCCTTCGCGCAGCCGCGCGCCCCTCATGGTCGAGAGCAGCATTCCCGTCTCCTCGATCGCGGTCATGCCGCGCCAAATTCCTTGCGGATCGCCGCATCGTGTTCGCCGACCGCAGGCGCGCCACGCGCGGCGGCGGGCCGCGTACCGTCGATCCGTAACGGCGATCGGGTGGTCTCGAGCTGCGCGCCGGGGCGGCCGATCGTCTGCAGCAGGTCGAGCCGGTCGAACGCTTCGGTCACCAGCAGGCTCTCCCAGTCGAGCACCGGCGCGCACCAGATGTCGTCGGCACGGAGATATTCCATCCACCGGGCATTGGTGCCCTCCGCCAGCCGCGCGGCGATCGACTCTTTGACCGCGTCGCGACTGGCGAAACCGGCGTCCCCGCCGGGAAGTTCGAAATCGAGTAACGCGGCCAGCCGCGGGAGCGGAGTCATCGCGAGCGCGAGATGGCCGTCGGCGGTGCGGTACACGCCGTAGGGCGCCGCGAGATAGGCGTGCGCATTGTCGACTGCGGCACGCTGCGGCGGGCGCCGGCCGTCGTTGAGATAGGTGGTGAGCACTTCGAACTGGAAGTCGACCAATGCCTCGAGCAGCGAGGTGGCGATATGCGCGCCCTCGCCGGTGATCCCGCGGCGGACCAAGGCGGCCAGCACGCCTTCGACAAGGACGTGGCCGGCGAGCATGTCGCCGACCGAAAGGCCGACCGGGACCGGGCCGTCGCCGGCGCTGCCGTTGAGCCACATCACGCCCGACAGCGCCTGGGCGAGGAGATCCTGGCCCGGCAGGCTCGCCCATGGTCCGGCCTCGCCATAGCCCGAGATCGTACCGACGATCAGCCGCGGATGGCGCGCGCGCAGGGCCTCGACGCCGATCCCGAGCCGCTCCGCAACCCCGGGACGGAAATTGTGGATCACCACGTCGGCACGCGCGAGCAGCCGATCGACAAAGGCAAGGTCTGCCGGATCCTTGAGGTCGGCGGCGATGCTTTCCTTGTTGCGGTTGATCGCGTGGAACAGAGTCGAATCGCCGGCGACCGCAGTGTCGCTGAGATAGAGACTGCGGCAGATGTCGCCGGCGCCCTTGCGCTCGACCTTGATCACCCGTGCGCCGAGATCGCCGAGCCGTAGGGCCGCCGACGGGCCGGCGAGGAATTGCGCGATCTCGACGACGAGCAAGCCCGAGAGCAGGCCGGGATTCGCAGGCCCGGTCACAGGCTGTCCCGATAGAGCGCGTTGAGCGCGGCGAGGATCGCGGCAGGGGCCTCGCGCGCGCACAGGCCGTGGTTGAGTCGTTCGGAGGCGATGGCCTGGAACGCCATATAGCCATGATGGCGTGGGCGCAGCCACGCGCGATCGAGCGTGGCGCGGGTGGCGCGGCAGAAGTCCGCGATGGGGGTGTTCACTGCTTCCGCCTCCCACGCGCAGGCATGCGCGGGCTGGCCGCCCTTCGCGGCGTAGAGACCCTGCTGGACTTCGGCGCCGGCGACCCACACAGCAAAGCACGCGGCGGCTTCCGGGTCGGCGGCGAGCGCCGAGACCGCGATACCGGTGCCGCCCAGCACCGAACCGCGCGGTCCGGCCGGACCGGCTGCGGGCAAGTCCGCGAAGCCGATCCGGGTCGGGCGGAAGCCCTGGACCGCGTAGCTGACATAGCCGTAGATCAGCGGGGCAACCGCGATCGCAGCATCCGGTGCGGCCATCGCCTCGAGCACCGCGATCGGGTCCATATCGAAACAGGCCGGGTCGAGCGCGTCGGCAAGTTCGGCGAGCGCCGCCAGCGGCGCTGCGGCTGCGGCGGGAAACAGGTCGGGGCCGGCAATGTCGAGCGCGACGCCGAACATCCCGCTCAGTGTGAACAGGGCCATCAGCGAGTGCGGCGGGCGCAGCGGCAGCAGCACGCGGCGCTGCGCCACGAGCGGCGCGAGTTCGGACCAACGCGTCAGCGGCGCGGCCAGGCGGCCGGGCACCCACGCCTGGACCTGCGCCGCAGCATCGATCGGCAGCGCCCATTGTCGACCCTGCCAGGCATAGCTTTCGTACGAACCGCCGATCGATCGCGCCGCTATGTCGGCAAGCTCGGCCGGGACGACGAGCGTGTCGATCGGGGCGATGCACCCGTGTTGCGCGAGCTGGCCGACATGCGGGTGATCGATGACGATCAGATCGTAGCGGCGTGCGAGCTCCTCGACCGGATAGCTCTCGAAATCCTGCAGCGAGCGGCGGTCCCACGCGATCTCGGGGCCGCCCCGCGCGCGCCATTCGGCCGACGCCGCGACGAGCGGATCATAGCCCCGCGGATGGTCCCACGTCATGCCGCGCACCCCAATCTCCTTTTCCCGCCGGATCCGCCGCTGCCCGGTTGACTTGGTTTAGCCGTGCCCATAGCGTGCGCAAGGATAAATCATATAAGCATACTAATTGAGAGGCAGATATGGAGGCGGTGCAGGGCGGGACGCGCCCATCTTCGACCGATGCGCTGCCGCTGTCCGGATTGCTGGTGCTCGATTTCAGCCAGTTCCTCGCCGGCCCCTCCTGCGCGCTGCGCCTCGCCGATCTCGGCGCGCGGGTGATCAAGGTCGAGCGGCCGGACGGCGGCGACGCGAGCCGGCAGCTTTGCCTCGGCGACCTCCGCTTCGACGCCGACAGCGCGCTGTTCCACGCAATCAACCGCGGCAAGGAGAGCTACGCCGCGAATTTGAAGGATCCTGCGGATCTCGACCGCATCCATGCCTTGATCGCGCGCGCCGATGTGCTGATCCACAATTTTCGCCCGGGAATCATGGAGCGGCTCGGCCTCGGCCATGAGGACCTTCGCGCGCGCAATCCGCGCCTCGTTTATGCCGGGGTGAGCGGCTATGGCCCCGACGGCCCATGGCGCGACCGGCCGGGACAGGATCTGCTCGTGCAGGCGCTTTCGGGAATCGCCTGCCTGTCGGGCGATGCCGATTCGCCCCCGGTCCCCGCCGGGCTCTCGATCACCGACATGATGGCGGGCGCCCAACTCGCGCAAGGCATATTGGCGCTGCTGGTCCGCCGCGGCGTCACCGGTCAGGGCGGGCGCGTCGACGTCAGCCTGATCGAGACCGCGATCGATCTCCAGTTCGAGCATCTCGCAGTGTTCCTCAACAGCGGCGGCAAGATGCCGCATCGCTCGGGCGTCGCGAACGGCAATATCTATCTCGCCGCGCCTTACGGCATTTATGCCACCGCTGACGGCTTCATCGCGCTTGCGATGGCGCCGATCGACGAGCTCGGACTGCTGCTCAATTCGCCGCCGTTGCTGACCTTCGCGCGGCAGAACTGGTTCAGCGACCGCGACAGCATCAAGGCGGTGCTGCGCGCACATCTGGCGGGCGCGACCACAAAGCACTGGCTCGACATCCTCGAACCCGCAGGCATCTGGGCAGCGCCGGTGCTGCGCTGGCACGAGCTGATGGTCGAGCCGGCGTTCGAGGCACTGGCGGCGACGCAGACGGTGCGCGCGCCCGACGGCAGCGCCCTCGCGCTCACCCGCTGCCCGATCCGCGTCGACGGCCGGATCCTCACCTCCGATCGCGCCGCGCCCCGGCTGGGCGCCGATACCGATGCGATCATGGCTGAATTCGAAGAGGCGCCGCGATGATCGTCGAACAATATTTCGAGGACTATGTGCTGGACTCGGAGCGCCGCAGCTTCGGGCGTACGATCACCGAAACCGACTTCGTCGTCCATGCCGGGCACACCGGCGACTTCTTCCCGCACCATATGGATGCTGCGTGGTGCAGCACCCAGGAATTCGGCCAGCGCATCGCCCACGGCACCCTCGTGTTCAGCCTCGGCATCGGCCTGACCGCGACCGCGATCAACCCGCACGCAATGTCCTATGGCTATGATCGGCTGCGATTCATCCGCCCGGTCCATATCGGCGACACGATCCTGACGATCACCCGCATCGTCGACAAGCGCGACCATCCCAAGCGGACCGGTCACGGCGTGGTGGTCGAGGCAGTCGATATCCGCAACCAGCACGACGAGACGGTACTCGCCTGCGAGCATCTCTATCTGGTCGCGCGCCGCGCGCCGATCGCGGGCTGATCCCGCGACATGCGCCGGCGTCCCCTTCCTTTGCTGCTCGCCGCGCTGGTGACCGTCGTCGCGACCGCTTCGCTGGCGGGCGTGCGGCAATCGGTGCGCCGCACCGAATCACGGCCGGCTGCAGCGGCACCGGCGGGCGCACCGCGCTACGGGCTCTCCAGCGTGGGACTCAGCTTCCCCTTCGCCGCGGCGATCGCGAAAGGCTTTGCCGATGCGGCGGACCGCGCCGGGGCGAGCGCAGTGATCCTGGACGCGCAGGCCGATGTGCAGAAACAGGCCAACGACGTCGACGATCTGATCGCGCAGCGTGTGGCGGGCATGGCGATCATGCCGCTCGATTCGGTGGTCGCGCAAGGCTGGGTCGCCCGCGCCGGACGCGCCGGCGTCCCCGTGGCCGCGGTCGCCGCCATCGTCGGCGACCCGCGCGAGCGCGAGGCGAAGGACGTGTTCCCCGGCCTAGTAGCGCTGGCGAGCCAGGACGAAGTCGCGGCGGGCGAAGCGGCGGGGGCGCTCGCCGCAGCGCTGCTGCCCACGGGCAGCGAGGCACGGATCGCGATCGTCGAGGGCGCACCCGGCTTTCCCGAAGTCGAACAGCGCGCTCGCGGCTTTCGCCAGGGGCTTGCGCGCGCTGGCGTGCGCTATCGCGTGCTCGCCTCGCAGCCAGGCAACTGGACTTCCGAAGGCGGCGAGGCGGCGTGCCAGAACATCCTCGCGGCGCATGCCGGCATCGACCTGTTCTTCAACCAAGCCGACGATATGGTGATCGGCTGTGCCCGTGCCGTCCGCGCCGCGGGTTCGCGCACGCGGCTGATCGGGGTCGGCGGGTCGAAGCTGGCGATCGCGTCGATCAAGGCGGGCGCCGTCGACGGCACGGTGTGCTTCAAGCCCGAAGCGCTCGGCGCGCTGGCGTTCGAGGCGCTTCACGCCGCCGCGTCGGGCAAGCGACCGGCCAATCGCTTCGCCACCTATCCGATCCCCGCAGTGACCCGCGCAAATGTCGACCAATGCGTCGGGCAATGGTGACTGCGCCGCTCCTCGCGCTCGAAGGCATCGCCAAGACCTTCCCCAACGGCACCGCGGCGTTGCGCGGCGTCGACCTGCGGATCGTGCCGGGTCGCGTCCACGGCCTGCTCGGCGCCAATGGCGCGGGCAAATCGACCTTGATCAAGATCCTCGCTGGCGCCCTTGCCCCCTCGGGCGGGACGATCCGCTGGAAGGACGATGCCGCCCGGTGGAAGACGCCGCAGGCCGCCAAGGCCGCCGGCGTCGCGACGATCTACCAGCATATCCCGTTGGTGCCGACGCTCTCGGCGTTCGAGAACATCCTGCTCGATAGAGGCGGATGGCGCCGTCATCTGCCCGTCGAGCGGCGAAATATTGCGGCGCTCGTGGCGAGTTTGGGCGACCCTTTCGGCCTGGACACGCCGGTGAGCGCGCTGCCGATCGGTGCCCGGCAGATGGTCGCGATCGCGCAAGCTCTCGCAGGCGGCGCGGACCTTGTCGTCATGGACGAGCCCACCGCCTCGCTCGCCGGGCATGAACGTGAGGCCGTCTACGCCACGATCCGCCGGCTGACGCGCGAGGGCAAGGCGGTGCTGTTCGTCTCGCATTTCATCGACGAGATCGTCGCGCTGACCGACGAAGTGACCGTGCTTCGCGACGGCATGGTCGCGCTCTCCGCGCCGACGCGCGACCTGAACGAGGCCAGCATCGCGCAGGCGATCGTCGGACGCGAGGTGCAGGCGCTGGAGAAGTCCGGGCCACGAAACACGGCCGGCGGCATCACCGTGGCGCTGCGCGATGTCGGCTCGCCAGGCGTGCTGGCCCCGGTAACGCTCGATCTGACGGCCGGCGAACTGGTGGGCGTCGCCGGAATGCTCGGATCCGGGCGGACCGAATTCCTCCACGCGATCTTCGGCGCCGACCCGCATGCGACCGGCAGCGTCAGCATCGACGGACGGCAGGTCGAGCGTCTGCCCGAGGCCAGCGTCGAAGCAGGGATCGCGCTGGTTCCCGAGGATCGCGCGCGGCAAGGCTATGTCCCGCAATTCACCATCGCCGAGAATATCAGCCTGCCCCATTTGCGGCAGTTCGCGCGCGCTGGCCTGTTCCCGTCTCGCGCCTGCGAACGCGCCTTCGCGGAGGACCGGATCGCGCTTCTTTCGGTGCGAGCGCCGGGCGCGGATGCACGCGTCACCGAGCTTTCGGGGGGCAACGCCCAGAAAGTGGTGATCGGCAAATGGCTGACGCCGCACACCCGGCTGCTGCTGCTCGACGAACCCACTGCGGGGATCGACGTCGGCGCGCGCACCGACATTTTGCGGCTGATCCGCAGCCTCGCCGATCAGGGTCTGTCCGCGATTCTCGTCTCGTCGGAATTCGAGGAACTGCTCGCGGTGTGCGACCGCATCCTCATCATGCGCGATGGTGCGGTGGTTGCCGAACGCGACGCGGACGGCTGCACGGAAGAGGAATTGATCCTTCTCGCCGGCGGCACTCACCTCTCTCTCGCTGCCGGAGCCCAGGCATGACCGATCCCGACTGGCGCCGCATCTTCGGGCTGCGCGAGGCCGGCGTCTATTACGCGCTGCTGATCCTGCTCACAGTGCTCGCCGCGCTCGCCGGATCGCGCGGGCTGCCGCCGTATCTGGCGCCGCAGAATTTGGGCAACATCCTCTATCAAGCGTCCCTGGTCGGGATCATCGGCGTCGCGATGACCGTGGTACTGATCACCGGCGCATTCGACTTGAGCGTCGGATCGGTGGCGGCGCTCGCCGCTGCGGTATTGGTCGGGCTGGCCGGCGAGATCGGTTTCGTGCCCGCTGCGCTGGCGGCGGTGACGACCGCAATTGCGATCGGCCTGCTCAATGGCGTCGTGGTCGAACTGGTCGGCATCAACGCCTTCATCGTCACGCTCGGCACGCTCACCGCGGTGCGCGGGCTGGTGCTGGTGCTCACCGACGGACGCTCGCTGATGGTCGAGCAGCCCGAAGCGCTCGCGCAGATGCTGGCGTTCGAGAGCAGCCGCTTCACGCCGTTCTGGCCTCTATTGCTGATCGCCGCAGGGCTGATTGCGCTTTCGATCGCGCGGCGAAGCATGCTGTCGGGTGCCGCGGCCGCCTTGCTGGCGCTGACGGCGCTGCTGGCGGGCCGGAGTTTCACGCTCGCGGCGCCGGTCGGCTATCTCGCGCTGTTCACTGCGGTAGTATGGTTCGTATTGCGCTTCACCGTCTTCGGCCGACGCATCTATGCGGTGGGCGGCAACCCCGAGGCAGCGCGGCTCTCGGGCATCAATGTCCATGGCTACCGGATTGGCGCGTTCGTGCTGTCGGGCGGCGCTGCGGGCTTTGCCGGGGTGCTGTTCGGCAGCCGGCTCGGCGCGATCAACCCGACCGCACTCCAGGGCACCGAGCTGACCGTGATCGCCGCCGCGATCCTCGGCGGCACCTCGCTGTTCGGCGGTGCAGGCAGCGTCGTGAAGACGGTGATCGGCGCGCTGGTCCTGTTCACCCTGACCAACGGGTTCAACGTGCTCAACCTCGGCGCCAATTATCAGGGGCTGATCGAAGGCGCGGTGGTGGTCGCCGCCGCGGCGATCTACACTGTGGGCGGCCGCACCCGCGGCGCGCGGCGCCGCACCGCGGCGGTGACGGCATGACCGTTCCCACCTTGCGTGTCGCCGTACGCAAATTCGAGCCGTTCGAGCAGGCCATCGCGGCGCAGTTCGACGATTTCGTGCGGACCACAGGCATTTCCGCGCGGCTCGAGGCAGTGCCAATGGACCTCAATCCACTGCATGAGACGCTGATCGGCACCGGCGGCATGGCCGCGGGCGCGTGGGACATCGGCTTCATGGCGACCGACTGGCTGGCCGAAGCGCACGCCGCGGGCCAGATCGAGGATCTCGCGCCACATCTGGAGCGCGCGCCGATCGCGGATTTCCCGCAGGGCTGGAGTCCGTCGCTGACCGGTCTCCAGCGCTTCGCCGGCGGCTTTTGGGGCATGCCTTATCATGACGGGCCCGAATGCCTGATCTATCGCCGCGACCTGCTGGAAGCGGCAGGGATTGCAGTGCCGACGACATGGGAGGAATTCCACGCCGCGGCGCGCGCGCTACATGCGCCCGAGGCGGGGCGCTACGGCACCGTGCTCGCGCTGTACCCGGATGGGCACAACAGCTTCTACGATTTCTGCATCCAGATCTGGTCGCGCGGCGGCGAGGTGTTCGATGCCGCGGGTATGCTCGATCTGACGAGCCCCGCCGCGCACGCCGCGCTCGATTTCCTGCGCATGCTCGCGGCCGACCGGGCGGCGATCGCGCCGGGTGCACACGAACTCGACAGCGTCAAGGCGGGGATGCTGTTTGCTGAAGGCAAGGTTGCGCTGATGGCCAATTGGTTCGGCTTCGCCGCGTATGGCGACACCGCGCCCGATAGCCCGGTGCGCGGTCTGATCGACGTCGCGCCGCTGCCCGCCGGGCGGGGCGGCACGAGCGTATCGCTCAACGTGTTCTGGGTGCTGACGATCGCCGCGGGATCGCGCAACAAGGGCCTCGCATGGGACTTTCTGCGCCACTGCGCCGGCGCGCGCATGGACCGGCTGACCACCGACTGCGGCGCGATCGGCGTGCGCAAATCGACCTGGGCCGATCCCGCGGTCAATGCCCGCATCCCTTATTACCATCGCCTCGACTGGCTCCACGCCCACGCCCGCGAAATGGCGTGGACGCCGCGGCTGGCGGCGATCTCGCATGTCGTCGACGATCTGCTGACCGCCGCCACGACCACCGATCGATCGACCGCAGAACTGCTCGCGCAAGCGCAGGCGCGCGCAGCATGAACACCCCGCTGCGCCAGAGCTGGCCACTACCCGCCCAGCCGCGCCCGATCGTGATCATCGGCACGGGCGGCATCGTGCAGGACGCGCATCTGCCGGCCTATCGCAAAGCAGGGTTCGACGTGCAGGGACTGTACGACGTGGATCGCGCGCGGGCAGAGCGAGTCGCCGCGGAATGGGGCATCGGTGCCGTCTACGCGTCGCTCGAAGAGGCCGCGGCGCAGGATGCGGTGTTCGATGTCGCCGCGCCGCCGGTAGCGCATCGCGCGATCCTCGAGGCATTGCCGCCCGGCTCGGCGGTGCTGCTCCAGAAGCCGATGGGGCTCGACCTTGCCGAGGCCACCGCGATCCGCGACACTTGCCGCGCGCGCGGACTGATCGCCAGCGTCAACTTCCAGCTGCGCTATTCGGCGATGATGCTCGCCATCGCCGATGCGATCGCGCGCGGCACGCTGGGGACGCTCGTCGAGATCGAGGTGCACATCAACCTCGTCACGCCATGGGAGCTGTTTCCGCATCTGATCCCCAATCCTCGGGTCGAGATCGTCTCGCATTCGATCCATTATCTCGATGCGATCCGCGCGCTCGCGGGCGACCCCGATTCGGTATTCGCGCGCAGTTATGGCCATCCGTCGAGCCGATTGGCCCAGACCCGCACCAGCGCGATCCTCGATTATGGCGAGCCGCTGCGGGTGACCTTGTCGATCAACCACCATCATAATTTCGGCCGCCGCTTTCAGGACGCCTCGTTCCGGGTCGAGGGGACGAAGGGCGCGGCGATGGCCAAGCTCGGGCTGCTGCTCGATTATCCGCGCGGCGAGCCGGACGAATTGTGGCTCGCGGCCAAAGGCGGGCCGTGGGAGCAGCTCGCACTCGAAGGCGGCTGGTTCCCCGACGCCTTTGTCGGGCCGATGGCCAATCTGCACCGCTACGTCGCGGGCGAGGACGGCAACCTCCGCACCTCGGTCGAGGATGCGTGGCGGACCATGGCGCTGGTCGAGGCCTGTTACCTTTCCAACCATAGCAGGGGCACTCCGGTGCCGCGGGATTGAGGAGCATGAATGGTATGAGCCGGATGCTGGCGCTGGCGGCATTGCTCCCGCTCTGCGCGATTCCGTCTGCGGCGGCACGGCCTGACCCTGCGGCTACCGGGCAGGCCCAGTTCGAGCGGCTGTGGCTGGGTTCGGCCTGGTATCCCGAGCAATGGCCCGAGGCCAGCTGGGACGCAGATCTCGCGCTGATGGCGCGGCACGGCGCCAATGTCGTGCGGATCGGCGAATTCGCGTGGAGCCGGATGGAGCCGCGCGAAGGCGAATACGACATGGGCTGGCTGGTCCGCGCGACCCGCCTCGCCGCGAAGCACGGGCTCAAGGTGGTGATCGGCACCCCGACCGACACCCCGCCCGCATGGCTGACCAAGAAATATCCCGACACCCTGCGCGTCGACGGCAACGGCGTTCGCGCGGTGCATGGCGGCCGTCGGCAATTCTCGATCTCAAGTCCGCGCTATCGCGAGTTCAGTCGGCTTATCGTCGGCAAGATGGCCGGGGCGCTGGGGCGCGAGCCCAACGTCATCGGGTGGCAGATCGGCAACGAATATACCGACGAGAGCTACGATCCCGCCGCGCGCGCGGCATGGCACGCATGGCTGAAGGCGAAGTACGGCACGCTCGATCGGCTCAACGATGCGTGGACCACGCGATATTGGTCGCAAACCTATTCCGACTGGGAGCAGGTGCCGTTCAACAATGACAAGGCCAATCCCGGCTGGATGCTCGACCTCAAGCATTTCATCACGCAGACCTGGGTCGATTTCCAGAAAAACCAGCTCGACGTCATCCGCGCCACGGCTGAGCCGCGGCAGTTCATCACCACCAATCTCGGCGGGCTCGGCTGGGCCAATCGTTTCGATCGCTATGCGATCAACCGCGACCTGGATTTCGCCTCGTGGGACGCCTATGTCGGCACCGGGCATCTCCAGCCGTATCGCATGGGCGCGACCCATGATCTGGTGCGCGGCTGGAAGCGCCAGAATTTCTGGGTGATGGAGACCCAGCCCGGCTTCGTGAACTGGGCGCCGGTCAGCAACATGCTCTATCCCGGCGAGACCCGCGCAATGGCGTGGCAGGCGATCGGCCACGGTTCGGACGCGGTGCTCTATTGGCAATGGCGCAACGCGCTCAACGGGCAGGAGACGCTGCACGGATCGATCGTCGGCCCCGACGGCAAGCCGCTGCCGGTTTATGACGAGATCGGCCAGCTCGGTCGCGAAATGGCCAAGGCGTCGCCGGTGATCGCCGGCACCACCCCCGAAAGCCCGGTGGCGATCCTGCAGGATTATGACAGCCGCTGGGCGATCGACTTCCAGCTGCACCACAAGGATTACGACCAGATCGCAGTGCTGCTCGATTATTACCGGCCGCTCAAGGATCGGCTCGGCCAGGTCGACATCGTCGCGGCATCGGCTCCGCTCGATCGCTACAAATTGGTCGTCGCGCCTAGCCTGAACGTCATTCCCGAGGCGCTGGCGAAGCAACTCGACGACTATGTCCGCGGCGGCGGGCATCTGATCCTCGGCCCGCGCTCGGGAATGAAGGACGAAGCCAACCGGCTCCACACCCAGCGCCAGCCCGGGCCCCTCGCCGAACTGCTCGGCGGGCGGGTCGAGCAATATTATGCGCTCGACGAGGCCGTCGCGGTGGATGGCGGCACTGCGCGGATCTGGGCCGAGCAGCTCTCCACCGTCGCGCCCGACGCCGAGATCGTATTGCGCTACGGCAAGGCCAATGGCTGGCTCGACGGCAAGCCCGCTGCGATCAGCCGCAAGGTCGGCAAGGGCCGGATCACCTATCTCGGCGCGCTGATCGACGACGCGTCGATGCAGCGTTTCCTCGAAACCGCGCTCGCCGGTGCGGGCGTGGCCGCCGAGTTCGCGGCGCCGCCGGATGTCGAGCTGATGCGCCGCACCGGCGAGGGCCGCGAAGTGCTGATCGTGATCAACCATGGCCGCGAGACCCGCAATGTCCGCCTGTCCGGCGCGATGCAGGACGTGCTCGCCGGCGGATCCAAAACCGAAGTGACGCTGGCGCCCGAGGGTGTCGCGGTCTTCCAGAAAAAGACACAGGGAGCGGAAAAATGAGGGGCCTGAAGATATTGCTGCTGGCGGGCACGCTCGGCGGCGCGACCGCCGCGGCGGCGCAGGACTATCCGATGGACTTCAAGCAGGCCCCGGTCGAGCGCCAGCTCGCCAAGGTCAGGCGCGACGCCGCGCGCGGACCGTTCAAGCCCGATTGGGAATCGCTGACCGATTACAAGGTCCCGGAATGGTTTCGGAACGCCAAGTTCGGGATCTTCATCCACTGGGGCCCCTATGCGGTGCCGGGCTTCCAGACCGAATGGTATTCGCGGAACATGTATCTGCCGTCGAGCCCGCTCTACACCTATCATCGCAACGTCTGGGGCGATCAGGCGAAGTTCGGCTACAAGGACTTCATCCCGCTGTTCAAGGCCGAGAAGTTCGATCCCGCGCAGTGGATCGCCTTGTTCGAACAAGCCGGCGCGCGCTACGTCGTTCCTGTCGCCGAGCATTGCGACGGCTTCGCGATGTACGACAGCGCGATGACCGACTGGTCGGCGGCGAGGATGGGCCCGAAGCGCGACGTGGCCGGCGAGATCATGAAAGCGGCGCGCGCGCGCGGCATGCATTTCGGCCTCTCGTCGCACCGCGCCGAGCATTATTGGTGGTACAATGTCGGACGCGCCAATGGCGGCGACGTGGGCGATCCGCGCTATGCCGGGCTCTACGGCCCCGCCGCGCCGCGCAATCTGCCCGCGGACTCGCCCGAGGCCGAGCCCGACCCGAGCCATCTCGAAAACTGGAACCCGCCGAGCAAGGAATTCCTCGACGACTGGCTGGCACGGACGACCGAGATCATCGACAAATATCAGCCCGAGATGGTCTATCTCGACTGGTGGACGATGGCGCCCGGCTTCGAGCCCTATCTGCGCACGATGGCGTCCTATTATTACAATGAAGGCAAGCGCGGCGGCTATGGCCCGGCGATCACCTACAAAGGCGAGCATTTCGCCGCCGGATCGGCCGTCTACGATGTCGAGCGCGGCAAGCTCGACGCGCTGCGGCTGGTGCCGTGGCAGACCGACACCTCGGTCTCGGTCAGGAGCTGGGGCTATATTCAGGACGACGAATTCCGCACGCCGAAATCGCTGATCGGCGATTTGATCGACGTGGTGTCGAAGAACGGCAACCTGCTGCTCAACGTGGGTCCGCGCGCCGACGGTACCATCCCCGAAGGCGCGCAACGCACGCTGATCGGGATCGGCGCATGGCTAAAGATCAATGGCGAGGCGATCTACGACACCCGGCCGTGGAAATATTTCGGCGAGGGCCCGACCACGACCGTCGCCGGCGAGAAGAAGGAAGCGCCCAACAAGAAATGGACCGCGGCGGACATCCGCTTCACCACCAAGGCCGGCAAGCTCTATGCGATGGGCCTCGAACGGCCAGCCGACGGCGCGGTGCTGATCAAGACGCTCTATACCGGCACCCCCTATCTCGACCGCGCGATCCGCAACGTCGAGCTGCTCGGCCATTCCGGCGCGGTGCAATGGGAGCAGGGCGCCAAGGGGCTGCGGATCACGCTGCCGCGGGATCCGGGCGGCAGCATGCCCTATGCGCTGCGGATCACGCTCGGCTGACCCTGGCGGGTGCGGCGATCAGACCTTGAGCAGCCGCACCGCGATCCACGGTTTGCCCGGCAATGCGATCGTCGGGCGCTGCGGATCCTGCACGTCATATTCGTTGCGGCGCGCCATGCGGAACACGCCTTCGACCGGGGTGACGGTCATGTTCCACGTATCGATGATGTCGGCACGATAGCTGCGCAGCGCCTCCTCGCCGCGACCCGGCAGGATCACCGGCCATTCGGTGGGCAGCGCCGCACCGAAATAGTGCAGATAATATTCGTTCTGCTTGCCGCCGAGATGATAGTTCCACCATGGCTGGATCGGCTCGATGCCCGGCACCGGCCCGTCCTCGAGGATCTTGCGCAGGAAAGCGAGCCGCGGCGCGCTGCTGCCGGCGAGCTTGCCGCCCTGCCCCAGCCACGAGAAATCGGGGTTGCCACTCGGCTCGGTGGTCTCGCTATGCCCGACATAGGTGCCGCCGATCGTGCCCCACCAGAAGCGCTCGACCATCTCCTCGCCCTTGAGATTGCCCCAGCGCTTGTCCGAATTTCCCTCGTAGCAGACCTCGTCGAAGATCACCGGCTTCTGCGCGAAGGCGCGATGCAGCTCGGCGCGGAGATCGTCGAGCACCGCGGCGCCGTTCTGGATGCTGGCATGGGTGATCCACGGCTTGCGATGGTCGTAATAGCTGTTGATCTGGTGGATCGAGCGGAGCCGGTCGTGCGGATCGGCGGCCTGCAACACTTCGAACAGATGATCCCAATCGGCGACGGTCTTCGATTTCACCGCATCATATTCGTTGGCCATCGCCCACCAGACGTTGCGGAACGCGCCGAAGCGCGCGGCGACGTAGCGCAAATAGCGCTCGTCATCGGCGCGCTGCATGTCCGAATAGCCGCGCTTCTCGTCATAAGGCTGATAGAGGATGATGTCGGCCTCGATGCCGAGTTCGCCAAGCCGGCGGATGCGGTCTTCGTAGCGCCGGAAGAATGCCGGGTTAAACCGGGTCGGATCCCAGTCGCGCAAGGCGGTGCCGGTGCGGACGAACGGATCGGTCGCCACCGAAGGCACGTTAGGGAACACGCACATCCGCATCTTGTTGAACGGTGCCGCGCGCAAGGTCGCGAGGGTCTCGGCACATTTTGCGTCGGACTGGAGCGCCCAGGAATAGCAGGTCGTGCCGATCTGGCGGAACGGCGTGCCGTCGGCGTAGACGAAATGATAGCCATCGCGGCTGACGCGCACCGGGCCGCGATTGCCGCGCGTCGGCGGGGTCGCCAGGAAGCCGCCGGCGCGCCCGTCGAGCGCCGCGACATTGCTTTCGCTGCGCCAGCGCCACCGGCCGAGTTCGGGCGGACTGAAGCGAATGCGATAGACGCCCTCGCCGTCGTAGAAGCCGGGGATGCGGACCTGCCGGCCATCGCATTCGAAACGCGCGGCGATGCGGACGTCGTCGAACGGATTGCCCTGCGACGGGCCCTCCAGAACGATCTCGTAGACGTCCCAGCGCTCGACGTGGGCGGGCGGCGCGGCGAAGGCCGGTCGGGCGGTGGCGGCGGCGCCCGCGGCGATCGCGCCTTGCAGGATCGTGCGGCGTGAGACGGTCAAAGCGCTTTCTCCTTCAGGCGCGGGCGTGCAGCGCGTCTTCGAGCTCGTCGAGCGACTTGCCTTCGTTGCGCGGCGCCCAGACGAACCCGATCAGCCCGCTGAGGAACAGGAAGCCGGTGAGGATCCACGCCAGGGTGCTGAAACCGGTGGCGGTGAGGATCGGCACGAAGAAGCTCCAGAAGCCGAGCGTGATGCGGACCACCGCGAACATCACCCCCTGCGCAGTGCTGCGCAGCAGGGTCGGAAACATCTCCGCGCTCCACAGCTGGAAGAAGCATTGCGCGCCGAATCCCTGGCCGAACGCCATCAGGAAGACGTGGACGATCGCCAGCGGCAACGTAAGCGGGAACAATGCGAGCAGCGCCATGCCGACGACCTGGATGATCGCCGAGACGAGGAACAACAGCCGCTGGTTCACCCGATCCGAGATGCGCATGAACACGAAGGCGATCGAGAACATGCCGATCGCGAAGCTCAGCGTCTGGACCGCCACCGCCGTGGTCTGGCTCTGGTCGCCGACGGTGCGCAGGATATAGGGGAAGAAGAAGCCGTTGGTTCCCGCCCACAGGTTCCAGAACAGATACATGCCGGTGAGGAACGCCATCGCGCCGAAATGCTGGCGGGTGAACAGATCGCGCCAGCGGCCCTTGGGCGCTGCTGGCGCCTCGGCTCTGTCCTGCGCCTCCAGCCAGCGCTCCGATTCGTGCATGTTCGAACGCAGGAAGGTGAGGAGGATCGCCAGCACCGCGAGATGCCCGAACACGATCCGCGCGCCGAGCAGTCCGAGCGGGGTGAGCACGAGCAGCATCAGCAGCACGACGACGGGGCCGAGATACCAGAGCAATTGCGCGACGCCGCTATGCTTGCCGCGCCCGCCCTTGGGGGCGTTCTCGGCGATCAGCGACCAGGAGGCGGGGATGTCCGCGCCGACCGCGAGGCCGACGAGGAAGAAGCCGACCACGATCATCCACACGTTCACGGCGAAGACGAGCCACAGCATCCCGAACGCGTAGAACAGCATGTCGTATTGGTAGATGCGCTTGCGGCCGAACAGATCGCACAGGCGTCCGCCGATCAGCGCGCCCAATCCGGCGGAAATCGCATTGGGGCCGAGCGCAGCGATCAGTCCGACGAGCCCGGGGCTCATCCGATACGCTTCCATCCATAGTGCCAGCGCGCCCGCGCCCGCGACGATCGACCCGGCGTCGATGTAATTGGCGAGCCCGGCCAGAATCGTGTTCTTCCAGTCGTTGCGCTCGGCTGGGTCCGCGATCGTCGCCACCTGGCTCTCTCCTTGTTCGACTTGATAATATTATTGCGTCGGGACGCGACGCCCCGACGCAGGTAACGGGTCAGAGCTTCAGACGGAAACCGGTATAGAAACGCCGGCCGATCGGATCATAGGTGCCCGCCGCGGTCTCGGTGCCGGTGACGCTGCCGGTCAGGCCGGTGATCACGGGGGGCGGCTGGGTGTTCAGCAGGTTGTTGACGCCGGCGAAGAATTCGAACCCCTTGTCGACGTTGAACCGCAATTGCATGTCCGCATAGAAAGCTGAGTCGACGCGGAAATACTTCTTGTCGGGCAGCGAACCGTCGGCAAGCAGGAAGCGGGCACGATATTGGTCGTCGAGATAGGACGCGCCGATATACTGACCGTTGAAGTTGATCCCGAACGTCTCGGTGTCGAACCCGACCGAGAAGCTCGCGCGGTCCTTCGGGGTGTTGATCTCGCCGTCCGAACGATCGAACGCCGCGCCCGCGAGGGGCACGCTGCCCTGGCGGATCAGATGGCTCCAGCTCGCAGCGAAGTTCGCGGTCCCGCCCGCCACCGGCAAGCGGTACGAAAGGGTGGTGTCGACGCCCTCGGTCGAGGCGCCGCCGCTGTTGATCAGCTGCGAATTGACCAACTGGATCGAACCCGCGCTGTACGGCCCCGACGCGATGGCGCGCCGCGAGACCAATGCGCAGAAGTCCGGATCGTTGTTGAGATAGCATTGCTGGAGGATGAAATCGCGGCTGGTGCGCGCGATCGCGTCGTTCAGCTTGATATTGTAATAGTCGACGGTGAGCGTGAGATTGCGCAGGGCGTGGATCGAGATCGGATTGATCACCGCGCCGAGCGTCCAGGTCCGCGCCGATTCCTCCTGAATGTCCGGATTGCTGACATTGAGCCCGCCGACGCCCTGAAGATCGGACTGGTTGAGCGTGAACACGCCGTTGGCGGCGATGTTCGCCGCGACGCCGGCATCGGCGCGGCATGTCGTGCTGGTCGTGCCGGTGCTCGTCGCGGTCACGCCGGCGCACGGATCGTTGACCGACGAGATGCTGATCGCCGGCGCCGCGAACAGCTCGCCGATATTGGGCGCGCGGACCGCGTGGGCATAGACTCCACGGAAGCGGATGTCGGGGATCGGCGCCCATTCGACGCCGGCATTGTACGCATAGAAGGTGCCGACGGTGGAATAGTCCGACATGCGCCCGGCGCCCCGGACCGTCAGGCTGTGGATGAACGGCGTGTCGTGGATCAACGGCACGACGACTTCGCCGAACAGCTCCTTGACGTCGAAATGCCCCGACGTGTTGGTCTGCTGGACATAGGCGTTGCGCGCGGCGATCGAGAGCGGATCGAAGATCTCGCTGCTCGATTCCTTGCGATATTCGGCGCCCAGCGCGACCTGCACCGCGCCGGCCGGCAGATCGAACAGCGACCCGGAAAGGTTGGCGGCGGCGACGTCGAGCGTCTGCACCGCGTTGCGAGTCGAATCGACCCCCAGCCAGGCGATCGACGCCGCCGAAGCATTGCCTGCACCATAGACGTTCCACGGCACGCAGCCCTGCGCGCGCGCCTCGGCGCTGGCGCAGATCGCTTCGACGGTGTTGCCGTTGCCGTTGGCGTCGTAGACGTCCTGGATGACGTTGAGCGCCTGGACCGCGCGATCCTGGTTGATCAGTCCGGTCAGCCGGCTGTCGGCAGTGGTCTTGCCCCAATTGTACGAGACGTCCCAATTCCATTTGTCGCCGAGCTTGCCCTCGGCGCCGACGACCATGCGCAAGGTGGTGCGATCGAAGATCGCGAAGCGCTGGCCGAACTCGGCGAGGCGGCGCGACACCGCGACGTCGCGGAAGCCGTCGCCATTGGTGTCGGTCGCGACATTGTAGAGGCCGAGCGGCACCAAAGGATTGCGCACGATCTGCGACTGCGCGGCATTGGCCGGATTGGTGACAAGCTGCTCGATATTGTAGCGGCCATTGCCCTGACGGAAGAGACCCAGCGCACCGGTCGGCACCAGCGGCGAAGGCTCGAGCAGGCCCTTCGAGGTGGTGTTGGCATAGCTGCCCTCGGCGAAGAAGTTGATCCCTTCGCTCACTTCATAGTTCGCCCGCGCGGCGAAGTTGCGGCGCTCGATCGGCACCGAGATATTGTCGAAAGGCGTCCGGTCGAAGCCGTCGGTGGCGCTGCTGAACGGGCGGACCGTGCCGGTCGAGTCGACGATATAATTGCCGGTCCCCGCATTGAAGGTGCTGGCCGGGACCACGGTGGAGAAGTTGCGCTGCGCCTTGAACAGGTTCTGTGCGGCGGTGAGGTTCGCGTCGGTGCGATTGTTGCTGCGCTGGAGCGCGCCGATGCTGGTCTGGTCGGAGCGGCTGCGCGCGCGGCTGGCGGACGAGACCGCGCCCTGCTTCGACCAGCCGGCATAGGCGATGACATTGCCGCGCCCGTCGGCGAAATTGCCGCCGGCGGTGAGGTTCGCCGAATATTGATTGTCGTCGCCCTGCCCGGAGATGCCCGTCTGGGCATTGAGCTGCACGCCTTCGAAATTCTTGCGGTAGATGAAGTTGACCACACCGGCGACGGCATCCGAGCCGTAGACTGCCGAGGCGCCGCCGGTCAGCACGTCGACACGCTCGATGAACGAGCTCGGGATCATCGACAGGTCGACCTGCGCCGAGCCGGGCACGCCGGCGACGACGCGGCGGCCGTCGATCAATACCAAGGTGCGATTGGCGCCGAGGTTGCGCAGATTGACCGTCGACAAGCCGGCGCTGACCGCGCCGTAGTTCGACGTGTTGCGCGACTGGCCAGGCACGCCGAAGGACGGGTTGGTCTGGAGGATTTCCTGGATGTCGAGGCGGCCCGTCCGCTCGATATCCTCGGCAGTCACCGCCTGGAGCGGTGAGGGCGAGGTGAGCGTCGGGCTCTTGATGCGGCTGCCGGTGACGACGATCGCCTCATTCTGGACTTCGTCGGCGTCCTGCCCCGCCGCGGTCACTTGCACGGGCTCGGCAGCATCCTGCGCGTGCACCGTCGCCGGTGCGAAGAGCGTCAATATGCTGGCTCCGGCCATGAACAGCGGCCGTAGCGACTTGCTGGCATTCCTGCCTTGCGACACTTTCATTTATCCTACTCCCCACCTTATATTTTTTCAGGTTTTCGAACGCGTTGCCCACGTCTTCGCGTATTCGGCGCCGCGTTCGCTCATGCGAGCTCTGTTCACTCCAGCGATGTTTGGGACGATCCTGCCGTCACGCCTGCGATGGCGGCGCGCCAGCGGGCGCGGATCGCTTCGCGCCGTTCCGGGTCGAGCGCCGGGACAAAATGGTCGACCGCCAGCGGGGCGGAATCGCCGCTACCGAGCGCTTCGGCGGCAAGCCGCGCCGCACCGAGCGCGCTCGCCTCGGTGATGCGCGGGCGTGCGATGTCGCGGTCGAGAAGATCGGCGAGCAATTGCACCAGCAGCGGGTTGCGCGCGGCACCTCCGTCGATCGACAGCTCGGGCAAGCGCACGCCCAGATCGGCCTCGATCGCATTCAGGACGTCGCCGATCTGCAACGCGATCGCCTCGAGCGCGGCGCGCGCGACATGCGCGGGGCGCGTAGACAGCGACATGCCCGAGATCGTGCCGCGCGCCTCGGCGCACCAATGCGGTGCGCCGAGCCCGGCGAGCGCGGGGACGAACACGATCCCGTCGCTATGGTCGACGCTGGCGGCCAGCCGGGTCAGCGCGTCCTCATCGGCGAGGCCGAGCAACGCCGTCGCGAATGCCGCGGCATGCCCCGAGACCGAGATATTGCCCTCCAGCGCATGCTGAACCTGTCCGCCCCGGCTCCACGCAATCGTGCTCGACAGCCCATGCGTCGATCGCACCCGGGCGTCGGTCGCGGTCATCAGCGAGCTGCCGGTGCCGATCGTCGCCTTGACTCGGCCGGGGCGATCCACGCCATGTCCGAACAATGCCGCATGGCTGTCGCCGAGCATGGCGTGGACCGGCGTGCCCTCGGGCAAAGCCGTGAGTCCCGGCGCGACGGTGCCGAAATGGCTGTTCGACGGCAGGATCCGCGGCAGGAGTTCCAGCGGCACGTCGAACAGCCGCGCGAGTTCGGGATCCCAATCCAGAGTATCGAGATTGAACAGCTGGGTGCGCGAGGCATTGCTGTGATCGGTGGCGTGGACAGCGCCGCCGGTGAGATTCCACAACAGCCAGCTGTCGATCGTGCCGCAGCGCAGCTCGCCTCGCGCCGCGCGCTCGCGCGCATCGGGCACCGCATCGAGCAGCCACGCGATCTTTGCGGCGGGGAATAGCGGATCGAGCCCGAGCCCGCTGCGTGCGGCGATCTCCGGTCCGTGCCCGGCGGCGCGCAATGCGGCGCAGCGTTCGGCCGAGCGCTGGCATTGCCAGATCACCGCGGGCGCGATCGGCCGGCCGGTCTCGGCATCCCACAATACGATCGTCTCGCGCTGGTTCGAGATTGCCAGCGCGGCGATCGTCACCTCCGGCGCCGCGGCGACCAGCTCGGCGATCAAAGCCGCGACCGCTTCCCAGATGTCCGACGCCGATTGCGAGGCCCAGCCGGGCTGCGGATAATCGACTCGCATCGCGCGCGACCGCGCATGCAGCACCGATCCGTCGCCGGCGACGAGCAGCGCCTTGGTATTGGTCGTCCCTTGATCGATCGCGAGGATGACCGGGCCCGACATCAGGCGTTCCGCACTGCGATCAGTTCGCGCGCGGCGGCGGCGATGCCGTCGGCAGTGAGCCCGAACTGTTCCATCAGCCAGCTGGCCGACCCGGTGGGCAGAAAGCCTGGAAAGCCGAGCTTCCGCATCCGCACCGGCGCATGCTCGGCGCAATATTCGGCGACCGCGCCGCCGAGCCCGCCATGCGCCAGCCCTTCCTCGGCCGTGACGATCGCGCCGGTCGCCGCGGCCGCGACGATCGCTTCCACGTCGATCGGCGATACCGTCGACATATTGACGACGCGGGCCGAAATCCCTTCGGCGGCCACCGCTTCCGCCGCCGCGAGCGCGCGGTGGACGAGCGTGCCGTTGGCGATGATCGCCAGATCACCGCCCTGCCGCAGCACTTCCGCGCGGCCGATCCGGAATTCCATGTCGGTGCGCTCGATGTCGGGCACCGGCATCCGGCTGATCCGGACATAGACCGGCCCGTCATGCGCCGCCGCCGCCTTGATCGCCGCCGCGGTCTCCCATGAATCCGAAGGGACGATCACAGTCAATTTGTCGATCGCGCGCAGCCACGCCACGTCTTCGATGCTGTGGTGCGTCGCGCCGAGTTCGCCATAGGCGACGCCGCTTGAGATGCCGCACAGCTTCACATTGGCCTGGCTGTAGCCGCAATCGACCTTGATCTGCTCCATCGCCCGCGCAGTGAGGAAGCAGCCCGCGCCGCTGACGAAGGGGATTTTGCCGCCATTGGCGAGCCCCGCGCCGACGCTCACCATGTTCTGCTCGGCGATGCCGACATTGATCAGCCGGTTCGGAAAGCGTTCGCGAAACTTGCCGAGCTTGGACGAGCCGACCGAATCATTGACCACCGCCACGATCCGCGAATCCTCGGCCGCGAGTTCCTCGACTGCGCGGACATAGGCGTCGCGGCAATCGCGGAGCGCACCGGTGGCTTCGGGTGCGCTCATCGATTCATCTCCGCGTCGAGTTCGGCGAGCGCCTGGGCATATTGGCCGGCATTGGGCACGCCGTGATGCCACCCCGCCTGATCCTCCATGAAGCTGACGCCCTTGCCCTTGATCGTGCTGGCGATGATGCAGCGCGGCTTGCTGCGCGGCAGGCAGGCATCGTCGAGCGCCGCGAGCAAGGCCGCGGGATCGTGTCCGTCAACCCCCGCCACCTCCCAGCCGAACGCGCGCCATTTGTCGGCCAGCGGCTCGAGCGCATTGGTGTCTTCGGTCCGCGCGCCCTGCTGCAGCCGGTTGCGGTCGACGATCACGGTGAGGTTGCCAAGCCCGCGATGACCGGCGAACATCGCCGCCTCCCACATGCTGCCTTCCTGCAACTCGCCGTCGCCGGTGAGCGCGAACACGCGATAGTCCGCGCCGTCGATCTGTCCCGCCACCGCGATCCCCGTCGCCACCGGCAGTCCGTGCCCGAGAGGCCCGGTATTGGTCTCGACGCCGGGCAGATAGTTGCGGTTGGGATGGCCGTTGAGCCGCGAACTGGGCTGGAGATAGGTATCGAGCTCGGCTTCGGCGAAGAAGCCGGCACCGGCCAGCGCGGAATAAAGCGCGCCGGTGCAATGCCCCTTGCTCATCACGAAGCGGTCGCGATCAGGCGCACGCGGGTTAGCCGGATCGATTCGAAGAATATCGAAATAGAGCGACGCGACAACATCGGTCGCCGAAAGATCGCCGCCGGGATGCCCCTGGCCGGCGTCGACGATCATCTTGAGCAGCCGGCGACGCATCCAGTTGGCGCGCGCACGAACGCGCGCCGCACGCGATTCCAGCGTACGTGACCCACCTTGGTCGCCGGACCGAAGCCCTTCGAGATTCTCCATGCAACTCCTCTCCTGGCAGGAGGGAATAGCGCCGGCACCAATCGATCGCAACAGGTTTGCTTTCGAATTTCTTCGTTTGTAGCCAAACACCCTTAGAACTTGACCAAAACCGAAACATCAAGTTAGGCAGGGGCCAACGCCACGTCGCGACGCGTGGCCCGGAGAGGTTTCGATGGCGAAGGCGCCCGTTCTGCTCAAAGATGCCGTGCGGAACGGCGCAGGCGGCGCGCGATGACCGCCCGCTCGCGCGAGCTGGGCGAAGCCCGGCGCGGCAAGATCCTCGAATGGCTGCGCGAGGAGGGCAGCGCCCGGGTGCGCGACCTTGCGCAGGCCTTTTCGGTCTCGGAAGTCACTGTGCGCCAGGACCTGGAGAAGCTGGAGACCGACGGCCATGTCATCCGAGAGCATGGCGGTGCTTTCCTCAAATCGGTGCGCCAGCAGGTCCGCGCGATGGCGCTCCAGCATCTCGACAATATGGACGCCAAGCGAAAGATCGGCCGCGCCGCCGCGGCTTTGGTGAGCGACGGCGAGACGATCATTCTCGATTCGGGTTCGACCACCACCGAGATCGCCGCCAACATCCTCGGTCACCGCGACATGACGGTGATCACCAACGCGCTCAACATCGCATTGATGCTGGGGGCCGAGCCGGGCTTCGACGTCCATATGAGCGGCGGGCATTTCAAGGCGCCGACCCTGTCGCTCAGCGGCGAGCGCTCGGCCGACTATTTTCGCGGGCTGTTCGTCCGGAAGCTGTTTCTGGCGACCGCGGCGATCGATCTCGACGCGGGGCTCACTTACCCCGCACTGTCCGACATCGCCGTCAAGCGCGCGATGATCGCGGCGGCGGAGACGGTGATCCTCGCCGCCGATTCGAGCAAGATCGGCGCGCGCTCCTTCTCGGCTCTGGGCGGGCTCGACCTCGTCCACACGCTCGTCACCGATTCGGGCATTCGCGACGAGGATCGCGCCGCGATCGAGGCTGCGGGCGTCAAGGTGATCGTCGCCTGAGCGGCAAAAATCCCAACGAACACAGGATGAGGAACAGACCGTGAGCGAGCAGAAATACGGCGCCGGCATCTGGCACTTCGCGACCTATGTCGATCGCTACGCCACCGACGGCTATGGCCCGCCGCGCACGCTGATCGAGATGATCGACCTCGCCGGGCAGGTCGACGACCTGTCGGTGGTCGACATCAATTATCCCTTCGCCGATTCCAGCCTCTCGCTCGACACGGTCGCGGCGGCGCTCGAGCGCAACAAGCTCTCGGTGATCGGGATCACGCCTGAAATCTACACGAGGCAATTCGCGCAAGGGGCATTCACCAATCCCGACGCGGGCATCCGCCGGCTCGCCAACGAACTGGTCAACGACGCCGCCAATGTCGTGCGGCGCTTCGGCGCCGACTACGTCAAGCTATGGCCGGGCCAGGACGGCTGGGACTATCCCTTCCAGGTCGATCACAAGAAGCTCTGGCAGCGCAGCATGGACGGCGTAGGCGAGCTGGCGAGCCAGAATCCCGACCTCAAATTCGTCATCGAATACAAGCCGCGCGAGCCGCGAGTGCACATGAGCTATGACAGCGTCGCACGGACCCTGCTCGGGATCGAGAAGATCGGGCTGCCCAATGTCGGGATCCTGCTCGATTTCGGCCATTCGCTGTTCGGCGGCGAATCCCCCGCCGACGCGGCGCAGCTGGCGATCGATCACGGCCGGCTGTTCGGGATGGACGTCAACGACAATCTGCGCGGCTGGGACGACGACATGATCGCCGGCTCGGTTCACCCGATCGAATTGTTCGAATTCTTCTACACGCTGCGCAAGAACAAGTGGGAAGGCGTGTGGCAGCTCGACCAATTCCCGTTCCGCGAGGACAGCGTCGGTGCGGCCAATTCGGCGATCGGCTTCCTCAAGACGATCGAGCGCGGGCTCGACAAGCTCGATTTCGACGCGATGCAGGCGGCGCAGGACCGACACGACGCGGTGGCGGCACTCAAGCTCGCGCGCGAGGCGCTGTTCACGTCCGGTTGACGCGATTAGTATTATTATATCTAATAAATCTGCCTGAAATGCGGGGCGGCGAGAGGGTGTTCTGAAAATGCGAGTCGGCTTGACCATCATCGCCGCGTTGCTGGCGGCGAGCGCAACGCCGGCGTGCGCGCAGGCCCCCGCCCCGCTGAAGGTCGCGGCGAACGGCCATTATCTCGAGGCCGGCGGCCGCCCGTTCTTCTGGATGGGCGATACCGGCTGGCTGCTGCTCGGCCGCCTCACCCGCGAGGAAACCGAACAGTATCTGACGACGCGCAAGCGGCAGGGCTTCAATCTGATCCAGGTGATGGTGCTGCACACGCCGCAGATGACCAATCGCTACGACGCGCCGGCGCTGATCGAAGGCGACCCGGGCCGGCCGCGGGTGACTCCGGGCAAGGATCCGGCGCGGCCGGGGGAATATGATTATTGGGACCATCTCGACTGGTTGGTCGCGCGCGCCGAGGCGCTCGGCCTCTATCTCGCACTGGTGCCGGCCTGGGGATCGCTGGCCGACGAAGGTGCGCTCAACGACCGCAACGCCCCGCTTTATGGCCGCTTCCTTGCCGAGCGCTATCGCGACCATTCCAACATCGTCTGGCTCAACGGCGGCGACACGCGCGCGGAGATGCGCAGCACCGTCTGGGAAAGCCTCGGCGCGACGATCAAGCGCCATGATCCCGGGCATCTGATGACCTTCCACCCGATCGGGCGGACCGCCTCGTCATGGCAGTTCCACACCGCGCCGTGGCTCGATTTCAACATGGTTCAGTCGGGGCACCGATCCTATGCCCAGGAGGGCCCCAGCGCGCGCGCCGAGGATAATTGGCGGTTCATCGCCGAGGATTGGGCGCGGCTGCCTGCCAAGCCGGCGATCGACGGCGAGCCTTCCTACGAAAACATCCCCTACGGACTGCACGAACCCAATCAGCCGAAATGGGCGGCCGCCGATGCGCGCCGCTACGCATGGTGGGCGGTGATGGCGGGGGCGTTCGGGCATACCTATGGCGAGAACAACGTCATGCAGATGTTCGTGCCGGATCGCGACAAGCCGAGCTTCGAGGCCGGGCGGCTGTGGTCTACTGCGCTCGCGGCGCCGGGCGCGAACCAGATGCGGCACTTGCGCCGGCTGATCGAATCGCGGCCGATGCTCGAGCGCGTGCCCGATCAGGCGCTGATCCGCGACAATGGCGTGCGCTACGAACGCGTGCTGGCGAGCCGCGGCAAGCGCTACGCCTTCGCTTATGCCTATACCGGCCGCCCCTTCACGATGCGCCTCGGCGCGATCTCGGGCGCGCGGGTCACCGCCTCCTGGTATTCGCCGCGCGACGGCAGCGTCGCCAAAATCGGGATTTTCGCCAATCGCGGCGAGCGGCGCTTCGATCCGCCCGGCGACACGGCGCCGGGCAATGACTGGGTGCTCGTCCTCGACGACGCCGCGACGACCTTCCCCGAACCGGCCATCGCGCCGTGAGCGACCCGATGCCGCGTGTCGTAGATCTGCGCGCCGAACACACCGTCGACCTGCTCGGCACCGAAGCCATGCATCCGCGCCTGTCATGGCGGATCGAAGCGGCAGAACGCGGCGCGGTCCAGGCCAGCTATCGGATCCGCGCTTTCGCGAACCCCGAGCAGCCAGACACGCTGCTCTGGGACAGCGGCACCGTCGCTTCGGCCGCGAGCTTCGACGTGGCCTGGAACGGTCCACCGCTCGCATCGATGCAGCGCGTCTGGTGGACGGTAGAGATCACCGACGGCGACGGCACCGTCGCGCGCTCGGCGCCGGCGTGGTTCGAGACCGGCCTGCCGACTCCCGCAGACTGGCGCGGCGCATGGATCGAGGCCGAAGAGCCGCTAGCCGAGGCCGACCGCAAGGCGGGCCTCGCATGGATCTGGAGCGACACTCCGCTCGACGCCCGCCCGCACGCCTTCCGCCTCGATTTCGACGCCCCGGAGGACTTCGAACGCGCCGAGATACTGCTCGCCGGCAAGGACCATCTCCGCGGGGTCTGGATCAACGGCGTGCCCGCGGAATTGCCTTGGCCGTTCGACTGGGACACCCATCTCCCCTTCTGGGGCACGCTCAGCCCCTATGAGGGCGAGATCCGTCCCGGCCGCAACAGCGTCTGCGCCTTGGTCGAGGCGGAGACCAGCGGCTTCTTCCCGGTCGACGGCGGCGCCTTCGCGGCGTTGATCCGGCTGCACCGCGCCGACGGCAGCGTCGCGCGCCTGGTCAGCGGCCCGGCATGGCGCGTCATGCCCTCGCCGCCCGCGGGCTGGGCCGAGCCGGGCTTCGGCGCCGGCGGCTGGGCACAGGCGGTCACCAGCGGCGCCAACGTCCACAACGATCCGCGTCCGAGCGAGCCGGCGATCCAGCTGCGCACCGATTTCGAGACCCGCGGACCGGTGATCGCGGCGCGGCTCTACGCCACCGCCCTCGGTGCTTACGAAGCCCGGATCAACGGCACGCGCGTTTCCGATGCCGTGCTCGCGCCCGAGATGAGCGTCGCCCATGCGCACATCCTCTACCAGACCTACGACGTGACCGACCTGGTCGCGCCCGGCGCGAACGCGCTCGCCGCGATCGTCGGCGACGGCTGGTATGCCAGTCCGTTCGGCTGGCGGATCGAGCGCTATGGCTTCGGTCCCGCGCCGCGCCGCTTCCGCGCCCAGCTCCGCCTCGATTATGCCGACGGGACCTTCGAATGGGTGACGACCGGCACCGACTGGCGCATCGCTCCCTCGCCGATCCTCACGTCGGAAATCTATGACGGCGAGACCTTCGACGCGCGCGCCGAGACGCCCGGCTGGGACTTGCCCGGCTTCGACGCTTCGGGTTGGGCCGAGGCAAAGGCCGGCGAAGCCCCACCGGCACGGCTGATCGCGCAGACCTCTCCGGCGATCGCGCCGCGCGGCAGGCTGCGCGCGATCACGGTCACCGAACCGGTTCCGGGCCGCCATGTCTTCGACTTCGGCCAGAATTTCTCGGGCTGGGCGCGCATCCGCGCGACCGGCCCCCGCGGCACCACGATCACTATGCGCTTCGCCGAGCTGCTCGCGCCCGACGGCACCGCCGACCTCGCCAATCTCCGCCTCGCGCGCGCCACCGATCGCTTCATCCTTGCCGGCACCGGCGCGGTCGAAAGCTTCGAGCCGCATTTCACCTATCACGGCTTCCGCTACATCGAGATCGAGGGCTTTCCCGGCGTGCCGACACCGGACGATGTCGAAGGCGTGATCCTCCACAGCGCCTGCCGCGAGACCGGCACGATTCGCTTCCCCGATGCGCCCTTGCTCCAGCGGATCTGGCAGAACGCCCTGTGGAGCCAGCGCTCGAACTTCTTCGCCGTGCCCACCGATTGCCCCCAGCGCGACGAGCGGATGGGCTGGACCGGCGACATCCAGGTGTTTCTCGACGCGGCGGCGTTCAACATGGAGGTCGATCCCTTCATCCGCCGCTTCCTCGGCGAGGTCCGCGCGGCGCAGCAGACCGACGGCGCCTTGCCGATCGTCGTGCCCCAGCCGCTCTCCTTTCCCGACGTGGTCACCGCCGGATGGAGCGAGGCCGGCATCATCCTCCCCTGGCAGCTCTGGCAGCGCTACGGCGACACTGCGGTGATCGATGAGAATTGGGCGATGATGGAGGCGTGGATGGCCTATGTCGCGCGCCACAATCCCGATCATGTCTGGCGCGCCGATCGCGGACTCGATCTCGGCGACTGGCTGTCGGTCGACGCGATCAAGCCCGATGACGAGACGACTCCACGGATATTGTGCGCCACAGCGTATTGGGCCTGGTGCGCCGAACTGATGGCCGACATGGCCGAAGCGACCGGCCGCAGCGCGGCAGCCGCGCAATACCGCGCGCTGCGCACCCGGATCGGTCAAGCCTTCGCCGCCGAATTCGTCGCTACCGACGGTACCGCCGGCAATGGCAGCCAGACCAGCCAGGTGCTCGCGCTCCATATGGGACTGGTGCCCGAAGATCGCCGCGCCGCCGCTGCGCAGGTGCTCGCCGCGGACATCCGCCGCCGCGGGATGAAGCTCTCCACCGGCTTTCTCGGCACGCCCTATCTGCTCGACGTGCTCGCCGATGCCGGCCATTGGCGGGAAGTCGCCGGGCTGCTGCTCCAGACGGGCTATCCGAGCTGGGGCTATATGCCGGCGACCGGCGCGACGACGATGTGGGAGCGCTGGAACGGCGACGTCGGCGATCTCGCGATGAACAGCTACAACCATTATGCCTTCGGCGCGGTGGTCGGCTTCTTCTACCGGCGCCTCGCCGGTATTGCCCCCGCCGCGCCGGGCTTCAGCCGCATCGCGGTGCGACCGCACTGGCTGCCGGCGATCGGCCGCGTCGAGGCGCGCTACGAATCGTGCGTCGGCACGATCGCCACCGCGGTCCACGGCGACGAAACCGGAATGACCAGTCTCGCGCTCGCCGTGCCCGCGAACGCCGTCGCCGAAGTGACGCTGCCCGATCGCGCCGACTGGCACGAGGGCCCACATTCGCTCGAAGCCCATCCGCACATCCGCAACCTCCGCCGCGACGGCCGCGATCTCCATTTCGAGGTCGGCGCGGGCGAATACCGGTTCACGCTCTGATTCAGGACAGCACCATGCCGACGCTCGCCTTGCTCCACACCTCGCCGACGCTGAGCCCGATGTTCAACGAACTGACCGCGCGCCTCCTGCCGGGGGTGCGCGTGCTGCATTTCGTCGATGAGAGCCTGATCAAGAACACCATCGCCGCCGGAATGCTCGAAAAGGCGACGATGCGGCGGCTGGTCGCCCTGGTCGGCTCGACCTTCGACGCCGGCGCCGATGCGACTCTGGTGACCTGTTCGTCGATCGGCCCCGCCGTCGACATCGCGGCGCAGCTTCACGATCAGCCGGTGCTGCGAGTCGACCGGCCCATGGCGGAAAAGGCCGTGGCCACCGGCGTCCGGATCGGCGTGCTGGCGACGCTCTCGACCACGCTCGATCCCACCGCCGATCTCGTCCGCCGGGTCGCAGCCGAGCAGGGCAAGCCCGTCGAGATCGTCGAGCATCTCTGCGCGGGCGCGTTCGAAGCGGTGATGGCCGGCGATGGCGCCACGCACGACCGCATCGTCGGACAAGCCCTCACCGAAGCGATGCAGGGCATGGACGCGATCGTCCTCGCCCAGGCATCGATGGCGCGGGTGCTGGCGACCCTGCCCGAGGGCGCCGTCCCCGCGCCGGTATTCTCGAGTCCCGAGCTCGGCGTCGAGCGCGCGCGCGACCTGCTCGCCGGGCTGGCCAAGTGAGGAAACGCCATGCCGTGGTCGGGCTGCTCGCGGCACTGTCGGTCATCACCTTTCTCGATCGGATGGCGATCGCCGTCACCGGCCCGTCGATCCAGAAGGACCTCGCCATCACCCCCGATCAATGGGGCTGGGTGCTCGGCGCCTATGTGATCGCCTATGCGGTGTTCGAGATCCCCTCGGGCGCGATGGGCGACAGCCATGGCTATCGCAAGGAACTCACCCGGATCACGATCTGGTGGTCGTTCTTCACCGCCGTCACGGCCTTGTGCCGCAATTTCTGGCAGCTCACCGGCGCGCGCTTCCTGTTCGGGCTCGGCGCGGCGGGCGCCTATCCCAACATGTCCGGCGTGCTCTATCGCTGGCTGCCGGCACGCGAACGCGCCCGCGGCCAGGGCGTGATCTGGGCGGCGAGCCGGTTCGGCGGCGCGCTAGCCCCCTTGCTGCTGGTGCCGCTGCAGGCACAATTGGGCTGGCGCGCAGTATTCGTCGTGCTCGGCCTTATCGGCTTCGGCTGGGCATTGGCATGGCGAGGCTGGTATCGCGACCGGCCTGCCGACCAACCCGGCATCACGCCCGAGGAAGTCGCCGAGATCGGCAGCGACGAAAGCGGCCATCTCGGCACGCCGTGGCGCAAATTGCTCGCTTTGCCCCAGCTCTGGCTGATCGCGCTGGCTTATTGCTTCTATGCGTTCGGCAGCTGGTTCTTCTTCAACTGGTTCCCGACCTGGATGGTCAAGGGCGCAGGCTTCACCATCGCCGAGATGGGCCTGTACGGCTCGCTGCCCTTCCTGCTCGGCGTCGTCGCGAACCTCGTCGGCGGGATTCTGTGCGACCGGCTGGCGCAGCGCATCGGCATCCGCCGCGCCTATAGTCTGATCACCGGCCTTTGCCTCGCCGCCACCGCCGGCCTGCTCGTCGCGATGAGCCTCGCCACCGGCAAGCTCGCGATCGTCCTGCTCGCCAGCACCGCCTTCGCCGTGATGGACCTGATGCTGCCCGCGGCATGGGCGATGTGCATGGCGATCGGCGGGCGCTACGGCGGCACCGCGAGCGGCGTGATGAACACCGCGGGCAATCTCGGCGGCTTCGTCTGCACCGTGGCGATCGGCTATATCGTCGCAGGGACGGGCGATTACAGCCTGCCGCTGCAGGGCGTCGCGGCGATGGTGCTGATCGCGGCGGGGATCTTCGCGGTGATCGACTGCACCAAGGGCTTCGACCACAAGGCCACGCCGGACCTCGCGCCAGCGGCCTGATCTAGGCGGGGGTACCGCGGCGAACCGTCTCGAAAAAGCCCTCGCCGCCCATCTGGCCGCCCTTGAGCACCAATTCGAGCCCGTCGATCGCAGCGTCCGCCGCGTGGGCGCGGACCAGAGGTGCGCCGCGCTCGATCGGCGCGGCCCAGGTCAATGCGTCGATGCCGAGTTCGGCGACCCCGTGGCTCGAAGTGTCCCCCCCGGCAAACAATACACGGCGCACGCCGGCTTCGCGGATCGCCTTGCCGGAGATCCGGCCGAGCGCCGCGCCGAGCCGGTCGCCCGCGGCAGGCACCTCGCCGATCGGGCCCTCGGCCGTATGGATCACGCAGCGCCCGCCGGCACTCAGCGCCGCAATGGCCTCGTCCGCCAACCGCGCTTCCTCGCCGCTCTCGCCGCGCAGCAGCGCCGCGACGTCGGCACGCACCGGACGATAACCCTCCGCGACGCCACGCACGATCTGGCGCGCAGTGGCCGGCGAGCAGCTCCCGCTCACCACCAGCAGCCGCTCGACTGCATCGGCACGCGCGGTTTCCGCTGCGCCCTCGATCAAACCCGCCGCACGCCACGCCAGCACCAGCGCCCGCGTCACGCCCGAACTGCCGACCGCAAGGCGCACGCCGCGCGACAGGAGCACCGCGCCGGTTTCGGCGAGATCGTCCATGGCGACGCCGTCGAACAATATCGCGTCGCTGTCCCGCGCTGCATCGAACGCCGTTCCCGCCTGCTTCGCCTGCACCCGGTCGAGCGGGACCAGCGTGATGCGGGCACCGGTCTGCGCGGCGAGGTGGCGGATCAGATCCGCTTCGTGCATCGGCGTCACCGGATGGCGCGCCATGGTCGGGTGTCGGTCGATACGAAAGATCTCCGCCCCCGCCGCGGCGAACAGATTGCCGAAGGCGAGATAGCGTCCCAGATGCGGTGCCGCGACCACGATCGCCGCGGGGCCGCCGAACGCGGCCATGCCGATGTCGAGCGCTCGACCGATCGAGCCGATCGTGGGGCTGCTGTCGAAGGTCGAGCAGGTCTTGTAATGAACGACCGCGGCCTCGCGCAAAGCACCGTACGCGGCGGGCAGGTGCGCATCCATCCAGTCGGGCGAGCGGCTGCGACTGTCGCCGGCCAGGCCGACCGCGCGGACATCGGGAAAGCGCGCGCGCAGCACCGCATCGGGTGCGCGGAGAAACAGAACCGCCGGCACCCCGCCTTCGGCGAGCTGCTCGAGCACGTCGGTCGAGCCGGTGAAGTCGTCGCCGTAAAAGGCGTAGAGCAGGCTCACCCGCCGAACGCCGCCAGCGCCGCCTCCAGCTCGGGTGCGTCTCGCGCCGCCTCGGCGATCGGCACCCCGGCCACCGCGGCATCCCAAGCCTGGCGCAGCGCCCGGACGCCCGCTGCGGGGCCGCCTGGATGCGCCATGATCCCGCCGCCCGCGGCGAACATCAGATCGGCGCTGCCCAGCGCCGCAAAAGTGGGCGCCGCCTGCCGCGCCGACTGGCCCGAGGAGAAGACCGGCATGATCTCGCATCCGGGATGCGGCGCGTCGAACATCGGCGTCAGGCATTCGCGCGCCGAGGCGATGACGCTGTCATTCTCCTCGCAGAACTTGTTGTCGATGCCGTTGACATGAGTGTGGTCGATCCCCGCCAGCCGCCAGAGCTTCTGATAGGCGAGGAAGCTCATGCCCGTGGCCGGCGAGCGGCCGAGCATGCCCCAGCCGTTGCGGTGGCCGTGTATCGGCAATTGGGAATGCGCACGCAGCATCTTCATCGCGGGCAAGCCGATCGAGTTCATGCTCGCCATGATGCACGTGCCGCCTTCGGCGAGGACATGATCGTGGCGCGCGCGCATCTCGTCCATGTCGCCGGTCAGATTGGCGGCGAACATCACCTTTTTGCCGGTGCGCTCGGCATGGTCGCGGATTACCTGCATCACCGCCGAGACCCGCGCATCGAACGGGCAATGCGGCCCGTCGGACTGCAGCTCGTCGTCCTTGATGAAATCGACGCCGGCCTCGACCAGCACGCGCACCTGTTCGGCAGTCGCTTCCGGGGAGAGACCGACGCTGGGCTTGATGATGGTACCGATGATCGGGCGGTCGTACACGCCGGCCAGCCGGCGCGTGCCGGCAACGCCGAATTGCGGCCCCTGATAGCGTTCGAGGAAGACCGGCGGCAGCTTGAGATCGAGCAGCTTCAACCCCGAAAAGGCCTTGAGCTCGGAAAGATTGCCCGCCACCGCGGCAAGCAGATTGGGCAATGACGGACCGAAATTGGCGATCGGCCATGACAAGATCACGCGCGCGGCGCGGCGGCGCGCATCGCCGCTCTTGGGCAGGCCCGAGCCGGGGAGCGACGGCGCCGCCACCTCGCCCAGCTCGACCAGGTCCTCGACCCGCGCGGCATGCGCCTCGCGAAGTTCATCGGTCTCGCCGGGCACGCGGACGAAGGTGCCGGTCGATTGCTCGCCGGCCATCGTCGTCGCCGCTTGCTCCAGCGGAAAGGCAGTCTCGATCCAATAGGTCGCGTAGACGCGGTCTGTGCTGGCCATCACGACGTCTTGAAATAGGTGGCGGTGCGTTCGGTATCGACATTGTGATACGGCACGAAGACGAGGTCGCGGCCATCGATCCGCGCACGATAGGCCTCGGCCTGGCCGGGCATGGGCTCGAGCGCCCCGGGCAAAGCGACGACCTGCTCGTCGATGCCGTCCCACGGATTGATCCCGACATACATCACCGCACCGCGCATCAGCGCCTGCAGGTTAGGGTTCTGATCGTCGATCGCCAGCGTGCGCAGCGGCTGGGGCAGGTTGAGCTCGATCGTGTCGCCCGCCTTCCAGTTGCGATCGATCAGGGCAAGCTGGCCGGCCGTGGCAGGCTGCGACTTGCCGTTGACCGAGACCGTCGCGCCCTTGCTCCACGCGGGGATGCGCAGCTTCATCGCGAAGCGGCCATTGCCGGGCTTGCGCACGATCAGGCGGACCTTGTCGGTCTCGGGGTAGTTGGTTTCCTGCACCACTTCGACCGCGCCGCCGGGGCGATCCCAGGTCACTTCGGATGGCGCGTACAGATTGACGAGCAGTGCGTCGTCGTCGTGGAAATAGAGATTGAGCACATAGTCGGCGACGCCCTGGACCAGCGTGCCCGAGCAACACGGCCATTTCTGGTGATAATAGCGCTTCTCGCCCTGCGATCCGTAGTCCGAATAATAAGGATAGCCGCCGTCGCTGTCCGCGGTACGCACCGCGAGCATGGTGTTGTACAGCGTGCGCTCGAGACCGTCGCCATAAAGCGGCTCGCCGGTGAAGCGGATCAGATAGCGCGCGAGCTTGAGGTCGGCGAAGGCGCCGCACGGCGTTTCGAAATGCGCCTTCGAGCTCTTGAGGCTCGCCGCGAGCTTGCCCTGATGCAAATGGACGAACTGCTCCTCGGGGCCCCAGCCGCCGCTGGCGAAGCGCTGCGGCTCCATGAACTTCCACGCATTCTCGAGTGCCTTGCGATACTTGGCGTCCCCGAGATGGAGATAGGCCTGCGCGCCCGAGCTCAACGCGATCGTGTGGCTGTACGCATGCTTCTCGGGCAGCACGTCCTGCCCCGCCGCGAGCGGATCGAACCATTCCTTGTCGAGCAGATAATGGATCGCCATCCGGCGATATTTGTCGTCGCCGGTGATGTCGGCGACGTGGAAGAGGTTCTCCGACATGATGTACGTCTCGTCGTACGGTGGATTGACCTTGCCGATCCGGTCGCGCGAGACCGGCGAGATATAGGGTCGGCACTTCTCGATGATGATCGGGAGGAGGGTCTTCGCCTGCTCGACGCCGCTCAGCCGGTACGCGTCGATCATCCCGACGACGTATTTGTCCATGACATAGGCAGCCCACTGCGCCTGCGCCTTGGGGCCGGCATAGGGATTGCCCGCCTTGACGAACGCCTTGCCGAAGCCGTCGACCAACGCGGCGACCTTGGCATGCGCGGCCTTGTCGCCGGTGGCGGCGCCGAGGCGCGCGAGGCCCGAAATATATTGACCGAGCGTCAGCCCGGGAACGAAGCCGTCCTGATCGTACCAGCCGCCCATGTTCGGGCCCGGCGCCGGCAGTCCGGCATTCTCGCGGAAGACCTTGAGCACGCGATCATTGTCGAGCGCGAGATAATGGGCGTGAATGTGATCATATTGCTGCTTGATCCGCCCGCCGGTGAGCCGCACCGCGCCATAGGGAAATTCGTGCACCGCTTCCTTGCCGCGCAGCACCGCGGGATCAGCCGCCCACGCCATCGGCACCGCGCCCAGCGTGCCGCCCGCGGTCGCGCAGGCGGCGCAATGAATCACTGCGCGGCGTGAGAGCACCGTGTCGGCCAAACCTTGCATCATCCCATCCCTCGTCCCGCGGTCCGCACTATAAACCGGTCGATCGCGGAGTGTCGCCGGCGCTTGCTATGCCGACCGTTTCCCTCATATCATAATACTAATCAAGAGGAGAGGCGGGTTGCGGAGAAGTTTGACGACGCTTGCGGCTGCGCTCGGCGTGATTGTCGCCGCGATCGCCCCGGCGCATGCCCAATCGCGCGTCTGGCACGCCCGGGCCACCCAGTTCGAAAACCGTCCCGCGCTCGCCTTCGGGGTCGCCTGGTATCCCGAGCAATGGCCCGAAGCGCGGTGGCAAACCGATCTTCAGCTGATGAGGAGCGCCGGGTTCAACACGGTGCGGCTGGCCGAATTCGCTTGGAGCACGATGGAGCCCGAGGAGGGCCGCTTCGACTTCGGCTGGCTCGATCGTGCGATCGATGCCGCGGTGCGCAACGGCATGATGGTCGTGCTCGGCACGCCCAGCGCAGCGCCGCCGGCCTGGCTCACCCAGAAATATCCCGACACGCTGCGCGTCGACGAAGACGGCAAGCGCGCCGGCCATGGCGGCCGACGGCATTTCTCCTTCGCCAGCGCGCGCTACCGCCAGTTCGCCACACGCATCGCAGCCGAGATGGCGACGCGCTACGGAAAGAACCCCGCGATCGTCGGTTGGCAGATCGACAACGAGATCGGCCCGCCGTCATGGGACCCCGAGTCCGTCGCCGCGTGGCACCATTTTCTCGAGCAGCGCTACGGCACGATCGACGAACTCAACCGGCGCTGGGCGACCCAATATTGGAGCCAGCATTACAATAATTTCGATCAGGTCCCGCTGCGCGCCACCGGGCAGCACAATCCCGGCCTGTTGCTCGACTTCAAGCATTTCACCACCGCGACCTGGACCGATTATGTCGCGGCGCAGGCGGCGGCGATCCGCGCCCACGCCGATCCACGCCAGTTCGTCACCACCAACACGATGTTCTGGAATGCCGGTTTCGACCATTTCGCGCTCCACCGCGTCGTCGATATGGCGTCGTGGGACAATTACATCCCCGACGGCCGCCCCGATTGGGTGGCCAACGGCGCCAATCACGATCTCGTCCGCGGCTACAAGCAGCGCAATTTCTGGCTGATGGAGACCCAGCCCGGTCGGGTCGACTGGGTTCCGGTCAATCGCGCGCTCGATCCGGGACAGGTCCGCGAAATGGCGTGGCAGGCAGTCGGCCACGGCGCCGATGCGTTGCTCTATTGGCAATGGCGCCCTGCGCGGAACGGGCAGGAGACCTATCACGGCGCGCTGCTCGGTGCCGACGGCACCCCGGTCCCGGTGTTCGGCGAAGTGGCCCGCACCGGCAAGGAATTCGCGCAGGCGGCGCCCTTGCTCGCCGATACCGAACCCGCCGCCCAGATCGCGATGCTGTTTTCCTATGACAGTCGCTGGGCGATCGACATCCAGCGCCATCACAAGGATTTCGATCCGGTCCGGCAATTCCTGAGCCTCTACCGCCCGCTGCGCACCCGCACCCAGGGCATCCACGTCATCGCCCCCGATGCCGAACTCGGCAAATACCGGCTGGTCGTCGCGCCGAGCCTCCACGTCCTGACCCCGCCGCAGGCCGAACGCCTCGTCGCTTATGTCCGAGCCGGCGGGCATCTCGTGCTCGGCCCGCGATCGGGGATGAAGGACGACGCCAACGCCCTCTGGCCGAAGCGCCAGCCCGGTCCGCTCGCCGATCTGCTGGGCGCCGAAGTCGAGCAATATTACGCCCTCGACGCGCCGGTCGGCGTGCAGGGCAGCTATGGCGCGGGCAAGGCCAACATCTGGGCCGAAGCGATCCGGCCGGTCGCAAAGGACGTCGAGGTGCTGGCGACGTATTCCGACCCCCATGGCTGGCTCGACGGCAAGCCCGCCGCCGTCACGCGCCGCGTGGGCAAAGGCCGGATCACCTATATCGGCGGCTGGCTCGACGACGGCCTGCTCGCCACCATTGCTACGCAATTGCTCGACGGCGCAGGCATCCGCCCCGTGCTCGCAGACCTGCACCCCGACATCGAAGTCGGCGAACGCAGCGGCGCGGGCAAGCGGCTGCTCATCCTGATCAACCACGGCGCCGAACCGCATCCGATCGCTTTGCCCGCGGGCGCTTCGCTGGTCACCGGCGATCTGGCGGGCGGAACGCTGTCGGCGCACGGCGTCGCTTTGATCAAATTGCGCTGACCTTGGAGAAGACGATGCGCAAACTTCGATCGGCTGCGGCCCTGTTCCTGCTGGCGAGCTCCGCCGCCGCACAAGTCGCGCCGACATGGTTCGGGGCGTGGAGCGCGCCGCCGATCGCGTACGAACCCAGGATCCGCGACGCACTCGGCCGGCCGTTCAAGGACGAGACCGTGCGCCAGATCGTCGGCGTTGCAAGTTCGGGAGGCAGGCTCCGACTGCGCCTTTCCAACGAGCTCTCCGATACGGTGCTTCGCATCGGCGCGGCGAGCGTCGCCCGGCTCGACGCCGGCGGGGCCGTGGTACCGGGCAGCGTCCGCGCACTCGCCTTCGCCGGAAGCAAGTCCGCCACCATTCCCGCGAACGCGCCCTTCTACACCGACCCGCTCGACTTGCCCGTCCGCGCCGGCGAGCGGCTGGCGGTCAGCATCTATTATCCCGGCGAGGCCGCGCCGCCGGCGCATGCGCAGATGGTCGACGTCGTTACGGGAGACCAGACCGCCCGCGCCCAACTCGCCTCCCCCCTTCGCGCCCGCGCGCCCGGGCTGGTCTCCGCAGTCGAAGTGTCGGGCAGCCCGCGCCGCGTGCTGGTCGCCTTCGGCGATTCGATCACCGAAGGCGCGGGTGCGTCGCCGGGCGAGCAGATGAGCTATCCCGATCAGCTCGCCCGGCTGCTCGCTGCGCGACCTTCGAGCCATTGCTGGTCGGTGGTCAATGCCGGGATCAGCGGCAACCGGCTGCTCCATGACGGCCGCGGCCCCAACGCGCTCGCGCGGTTCGATCGCGATGCGCTCGCAGTGCCGGGCGTCACTCATGTGTTGCTGCTCGAAGGCATCAACGACATCGGCAAGATCAGCGATCCGGCGAAGCGCGATCAGGCGGTAACTGCCGATCAGATCATCGCCGCCTATCGCCAGTTGCTCGCGCGTGCGCATGCGCGGCAGGTCAAGCTGATCGTCGGCACGCTGCTGCCCTATGAAGGCGCCGCCTATGCCGATGCCGAGGGCGAGGTGAAACGGGCGACGGTCAATCGCTGGATCCGGGCGAACCGCTCGCAGTTCGCCGGCCTCGTCGATTTCGACATTGCGATGCAGGAACCGGGAAAGCCGAAGGTGATGCGGCTCGACAGCCAGATCGGCGATCATCTTCATCCCAACGATCAGGGCTATGCCCGCATGGCGCATACCGCGGCGGGGGTGGTCGGCAAGATATCGTGCGCGAGGCGATGAACTGGAGGATGCTCTCTTCTCCGGCTAGGGTATCGCCTGACCCCAGGCCCGTGATCGCGCCACTGCGATCCCCCGGGTCTCGTTCGGCCACGCCCCACTCACCGCGCAATAATAATGATAGAGGTCGCCGGCGTGGTGAAGGATCGCCGGCTTATGGGCATAGACGCTGTCCACCGCGCCCGGTGCCCCGACATCGACCATCACCTCGCCGATCTTGGTGAAATCGCCAGGGCTGTCGCCGAGCGCGAGCAACTCGCGCGCCTTGCCGTCCTGCGCGAGACCGAAATAATACATCGCCCAGCGCTCGCCGTGGCGGAGCACCACCGGATCGCTCGCGAAACGGTGATCGGGCGAGCCCGGCGGCCCGTTGCGCAGCAGCGGATTGGCCGGATGGCGGGTCCAGGTCCTGAGGTCGCGCGAAATCGCGAGCCCGGTCTGCTCCTTCCACGGCACCGATCCGGTCTTGGCGTTGTAGAATAGATAATAAAGGTCCCCGTGCTTCATCAGCCACGGCTTGTAGAGCCCGCCGGCTTCCCATGCGGCATCGGCATCGGGACGCAGGATCGGCGCGCTGCGCTCCCAATGGATCAGATCGTCGCTCCACGCGAGCCCGATCACCGCGGGACCTTCCTCATATCCGGCGTTGGGATAGGCATGCCAGGCGCAAACATAGCGCCCGTCGACCTTGCGCAGCCGCCCCGGTGATTGCAGGTCGTTCTCGCGCAGCAGCGACGAAGTCGCGATGTTCCAGCGCGTCACCGGATCGGCGGGGTCGCGCGACAGGATCTGCGCCACGCGTTTCCACGTCACCAGGTCGTCGGATTCGGCGAGGCCGGTCTGATAGCCTTTGCCGTCATAGCCTACGAAGGTCATGAAGAACTTGCCGGCATGCGCGAAGACGAAAGGCTGATCGACCGCGCGCTCGTCGAACGCCCCCGTCTCACCGCTCGCCGCCAGCACCAATTTGCCGAATTTGTAAGGGGTACGAAACGGCGCGAGATCCGTTGGAGCGCCCGCCCCTCCCGGTCGCGACGGAGCGCAGCCGGCGAGCAGGCCGGAGCCCGCCAGCGCGCCCGCGCCGGCGAGCAGCGAACGACGCGAAACCTCACGCGGCATCGGCTGCTCCCGCAGGCTCACAGCTTGAAGCGGATGCCGAACAGCAATTGACGGTCGTCGATCGACTGGTTCCCCGGCCGCGTCTCGACATCGTAATAGATCTCCTCGGGCGTGCGCTGGAGGTTCGATCCTTCGAGCGTCAGAGTGATCTGGTCGGTCAGATCGTAGTTGATCGACGCGTCGAGCCAGCCATAGCCCTTGCGGTAGGTCGGCATCACCGGGAAGGTGCCCGCCGCGAACACGCCGGTGAGGAACTTCGACCGGTGGTTATAGGCGATCCGCGCCGAGAACCCGCCTTTCTCGTACAACCCCACCACGTTGAAGCTGTGCTTCGACAGCTGCGGCAGCGGGGTGCGGTAGCCGGCGATGGCGCTCGGCGTGTCGCTGTCGACGAAGGTGTAGTTCGCCTGCACCCCGAAGCCGTCGAACGGCGCGGGCAGGAAATCGAAGAAGGTCTGTCCGCCCGCCTCGAGCCCCTTGATCGTGCCCTGTTCGAGATTGGTCGGACGGGTCAGCGTGTAGATGATCCCGCCGATCTCCACATTGGGCGTCGCCCGGGTCAGGATGAAATCCTTCACCTTGCGGTAGAAGCCCGCGACATAGACGTTGGTGGTCGGGCTGGCATAATATTCGAGCGAGGCGTCGAGCTGGTCCGCGCGCAGCGGGCGGAGTCCGGGATTGCCGCTGCTGCCTGCCTGCTGGCCGGGTACCAGAGTCAATGACGGCGCCAGCTGGCTGAAATCGGGGCGGGTCAGCGTCTTCGCCGCCGCCAGCCGCAGCTGGAGCCCGTCGGCGATGCCGATCCGCACGTTCGCGCTCGGCAGCACGCTCAGATATTCGTTGTCGAGGTTGATCGGCGCGATCCCCGTCTGGACGAACGCGCCACCGGGGTTCTGGGTATAGACCGGCTGGTTGCCGTTGACGTTGAGATTGGTCTGGACGAGCCGCAGCCCGACATTGCCGTCGAGCGTGATCGCGCCTTCGGTGCGGAATTCGCCCATGATGTAGCCGGCGCCGGTTTCCTCGCTCATGTCGTAGATGCCGAGCGGCGTGACCGCGGGACGCCCGGTGATGCCGAGATCGGTCAGCATCCCGTCGAAGCGGTCGCGCAGCTGGCCGAGGTCCACCGTCAGGAAATCGGTGGCGAGGCTATCCTGCTTGTAGAAACCCTCTCCCCAATAGCGCGCGGGGCTGAACAGGCCCGCAGTCTGCGACGCCGCCTGCCCCTGCCGGGTGCTGTTGAAGAAGCGGATCGGCTGGAAGTCGATCGAGCGGCGCGCCCAGCGGCCTCCGATGTTGAACCCCGACAGGAATGCGCTCTCGATATCGAATTCGGCGTCGAGGCGGGCGGCATATTGATCGCCCTCATAATGGTTCTCGTTCCGCGTCGCGGCGCCGATCTGGTAGTTGGCGACATTGGTGAGGTCGCTGCCCGACAGCGCGAACACCGGATAGTCGCCACCGATGTCGAACTGCGCGGTGGGGACGGTCGTGCGCAGGCTGAGGTCGGTGTAATAAAGGTCGTTGGTCGACTTCTGATAGGTGACTTCGGCCGATAGCTTGACGCCTTCGCCCTTGTACGAACCGCCGATCGCATATTGCTGGTTCTTGTCGATCACGTCGCGCGCCGCGGCGAAGCTCTGGACTAGCAGATTCTGGAAGGTCGCGGTGGCGACGTCGCCGGTCCCGTCGAACAGGGTGACCTGGGTCGGCACGGCGGTGCCGATATTCTTGTTGAGGCCCCATTGATCGGCCCGGTCCTTGAACCGCTGATAGCTCGCCTGGGCATAGAATTCGAGCTCGGGGTTGACCCGCCACTGGAAAGTCCCGTCGAGACCGAGCCGGGTGCGGTTGCCGGCGATCAGTGGCTCATAGGTGCCGTTGGGCAGCGAAATGGTCCCGGCGGGGGTGCACGCCGTCGCCCCCGTCGCCGTGCAGGGCAGGAAAGTGGTCGAATTGCGTGGCTGCGGATTGCCGACGCCGTCGACGTCGCTGCGATAGGCGCGTTCCTGGTAGGCGCCGCTGAGCAGCAGCCCCATCTCGCCGTCGCCAGCATTCCAGCGCGTGCTGACGAGACCCGAGACCATCGGCTTGACCTTCTCGATCAGGTCCGAATAACGGCCGAGCACGCTCGCGCTGGCGAAGAAGCCGTCGAAATCGAGCGGCTTGCGTGTGCGCAGGTCGATCGTGCCGCCGATCCCGCCTTCGATCAGATTGGCGCTGGGCGACTTGTAGACGTCGAGCCCGGCGAGCAATTCGGCCGGATAGTCCTGCAGATTGAAGCTGCGTCCGCCGCCGGCGGTGAAGATCTCGCGCGCGTTGAGCGTGACGAGCACCTGCGAAAGCCCGCGAATCGCGACCGAGCCGCCCTCGCCGCGATCGCGCGCCACTTGTACGCCCGAGATACGCTGGAGCGCCTCGGTGACGTTGACGTCGGGCAGCTTGCCGATGTCCTCGGCGACGATCGAGTCGACGATCTGGGCGGCATTCTGCTTGCGCGCCTGCGCCGACTGGAGGCTGGCGCGGATGCCGGTGACGACGATCTCCTGCTCGCCCTGCGCACCTTCGCCGGGTGCTGCCGCGGCGGGGGCGGGCGCGGCCTCCTGAGCATATGCCCCAGCCGTCCACGACAATGCGGCAGCTGCCACTCCGACGAGCAAAATCTTCTTCTGCGTCATTCAGATCCCTCCCAGGACGATGGTATTTTTATTCGTATTATAATATTAAAATCATATTGGCAACGGCCTTGCCGCCTCCTGTGGTCTGAGGAATGCGCATCCGTGCAGTCATCGAACCGCCCGAAAGATGAAACGGTGACGCAACGATCGCGCCGCGAAGCCGCAATAGCGCGGGCCTATTCGCGCCCCGAACCGGCCATCAGGGCCAGGGGGAGAAACCAAAATGTCGCATCGTTCGCGCCTGCTTCGGGCAGCGCTGCCGCTTACCGTGATCGCTTTGGCGCTGGTCCAGCCCGCCTTTGCACAGACTGCCGAGGCCCCGGCGGACGCACAGGCCGACGGCAATGAGGACATCGTCGTCACCGGTTCGTATGCAAGCAGCCTCGCCGCGGCGACCGAGACCAAGCGGCAGGCGGCGTACGGCGTCGACTCGATCAACTCGACCGATATCGGCAAATTCCCCACCCAGAACGTCGCCGAGGCGCTCCAGCTCGTCACCGGCGTGGCGATCACCCGGCCGCGCGGCGAAGGTCTCTATGTCAGCGTGCGCGGACTCGGGCCGCAATTCCAGAGCACGATGCTCAACGGCCGCAGCGTCGCGATCAACGATCTGATCGAGAATGGCGGCGCCGCCGGTCGCCAGTTCCGCTTCGAGATGCTGCCCGCCGAGTTCGTCTCGCAGATCGACGTGGTCAAGACCCCGACCGCGGACATGACCGAGGGCGCGCTGGGCGGCAATATCGACGTCAAGACCTTCCGCCCGCTCGACGTCGGCACCAGGACCACGCTCAACCTGCGCGGCACCTGGACGACGATGACCGGCAAGGTGAAGCCGAACGCCACGGCGCTGACCAGCTATGCGAGTGCGGACGGCACCTTCGGCCTGCTCGCCGGCGCGCAATATTGGGCCAAGGAAGTCCGCAACGATCGCTGGTACAATACCGGCTGGAACATCGCGAGCGTCTTCGCCCCGACGCTCGGTGCCGGCAAATACACGCCGACCCGCACGCGCCCGACGATCGAGACCGAGAGCCGCGAGCGCATGTCGGGCATCATCTCGGCGCAATGGCGTCCCTCGGACGAGCTTGAAACCACGCTCGACGTGCTGGGGACCCGGCTCGACGTCGCCTATGACGAATATGGCCTCGACATCTATCCCGACGATACCAGCGTCGCCGGCCACCGCCCGGTGATCGTCCCCGGCTCGGTCAAGCTCGACGGCGACACCGTCGTCGCCGCGACGATCAACGACGTGCGCTTCATGGGCACGCGCGAGTACAGCCTCAACCGCCACGATCTGCTCAGCGTCGGGCTCAAGCAGAGCTGGAAGCCCGAAGGCTGGGACGTGACGGCCAACGTCAACTGGTCCTACGCGCACAGCTTCCATCCGAGCTATGCCGAAGGCACGGTGCGCAGCCGCATCCAGTTCTTCGCGCCGCTGACCTATGACGCCTCGGGCGGCTACAAGGTCATCCCGACCTTCACCACCCCGGTCGATCCGACCAACCCGGCAAACTTCGTCCTCTATCCGTTCAACATCGCGCCCAAGAACAGCAAGGACTGGGACTGGTACGCCCGGCTCGACGTCGGCCATTCGATGGATGGCTTGCTGAGCAAGATCGCCGCCGGGGGCGAATATCACTGGCGCAAGCGCGATTATTGGCGTCGCGATTTCACGGTCAATCCGGGCCAGGTGCCGCTGAACGCCTTCGCGCCCAACGGCTATGAGGCGATCCCGTTCGACGACTTCCTCGACGGCGTCTCGGGCAATGCGCCGCGCAACTGGATCGTGCCGATCACCAGCGTATTCTACGACAAATTGTTCACCGACGCAGTGAAGAACGCGCCGCTCGCCCCAGGCGATCTGCGGGCTTCCTATGTAGTGACCGAGAAGACCGCGAGCGCCTATCTCCGCGCCGACTATGCGCTGGGGGCGAGCATCACCGGCAATGTGGGCGTGCGGTATGTCCACACCGATCAGGTAGCCAGCGGTACGCTGACGATCGGCACCGCGCCGACTCCGGCGAGCTTTCCCAAGACCTTCAACAATTGGCTGCCGAGCTTCAATCTGCGCGCCGAGCTGAGCCCGACCCTCGTCGCCCGCCTCGCCGCCAGCCGCGTGCTCACCCGGCCCAACGTCACCCAGAGCGCACCGCAGATCAGCGTGTCGACCGACGCGCCAACCGGGAGCGGCGGCAATCCCGAGCTGGTACCGTTCCTCGCCACCCAGTTCGACGGTTCGCTCGAATGGTATTTCAACCGCAAGGGCTCGCTGACCGCGGCTTTGTTCTACAAGGCGATGGACAAATACATCACTGCGCAGAACATCAATGTCGAGATCCCCGGCCGCGGCACGATCCTGCTGAGCACCCAGGTCAATGGCGGAGACGCCAAGGTCTATGGCGCCGAGGCAGCGTACAACCAGGTGTTCACCTTCCTGCCGAGGCCGTTGGACGGGCTCGGCATCCAGGCGTCGTACACCCACACTTCGGTGCAAGCGGAGTATACCGCGGGCGCACGGACGATCGAGGACCAGCTGATCGGTCTGTCGAAGAACAGCTTCAACCTCGTCGGCTTCTACGATTACGGCCCGGTCTCGGCGCGGCTATCCTATGTGTGGCGCGACAAATATCTGTCGGGCACGGGCAGCACCACCCAGACGCCGAGCTATGTCGACGCGTTCGGCTCGCTCGACGGCAACCTCTCGTTCCGCGTGACTGACAAGACCACGCTGAGCCTCGAGGCGATCAACATCGCCGGCGCGAAGCAATACAGCTATAACGACGATACGCTGCGTTACGGCGAGATCCATTATTGGGGCCGGACCATCCTGTTCGGCGTAAGGACCGAATTCTGATGCTCAAGGGGCTCCTTTCCGTCGCTGCGCTGGCGCTTGCCGGCGCGGCGGCGACCCCGCAGGCGATGAACGACGTCCAGACCGTCGGGTCGCACAACAGCTTCAAGGCGCGCATCCCCACGGCGGTGATGACCAGGCTCCGCGCGATGGAGCCGAAGCTCGCCGACGGGCTCGATTACTATCATGTGTCGCTGGCGAAGCAGCTCGACGCAGGCGTCCGCCAGCTCGAGCTCGACATCTTCGCCGATCCGCAAGGCGGCCGCTACGCCGACCCGAAGGGCGAGGCCTGGGCCAAGGCGGCAGGCGAGCATACTGGTTTCGATCGCGCGGCGATGCTGAAGCCGGGGTTCAAGGTCTTCCATATCCCCGATGTCGACTATCTGAGCACCTGTGCGACCTTGGTCGGCTGTCTGCGCGAAGTCGATCTCTGGTCGCGCGCGCATCCCGATCATCTGCCGATCATGATCACGATCAACGCCGCCGACACGCCTTCGGGCCGCCCGGGGATCACCGCACCTTTGCCGCTCGACGACGCGGCGCTGCTCGACGCGCTCGACGGCGAGATCCGCTCGGTGCTGCCGGGCAGGCGCCTCATCGCGCCAGACGAGGTGCGCGGGACCGCCCCGATCCTGCGCGACGCGGTGCGCAGCCGCGGCTGGCCGGCACTGTCGGCGGCGCGCGGCCGCATCTACATCCTGCTCGACGTGCGCGCCGCGGTGTCGGATCTGTATCGCGCCGGACATCCGTCGCTCGCCGGGCGGGCGATGTTCGGCTGGTATCCCGACGATCAGCCCGAAGCGGCGATCCAGATCGTCCAGGACCCGCTGGTCGACGGCGACAAGATCCGCAAATGGGTCGGCGAGGGGATCGTCGTGCGCACCCGCACCGACGCCAATACCGTCGAGGCGCGCACCCGCGATTTCGCCAAGGCGCGCGCGGCGTTCGCCAGCGGCGCGCAGGCGGTGAGCACCGATTATTATCCGGGCGCCCCCGATCCGCTGCGCGCCGGCTTCGTGGTGACTCTGCCCCAAGGCGCGATGGCACGGTGCAGCCCGGTGCGCGTTCCAGCCGGCTGCCGGGTTCGACCCTGACGCTGAGGTCGGGTTCGGCGTGGGTTGGCGCCGCGACCCCTCCACGTGCACGCTGGCTCCGTCGGCGGGCGCCGGAGAGGTCATTGGAAGGGCCAATGCTGGGGCCGTGGAAAGTGGTGCTGGCGCAGCGGCTCGAGCCGGAGAGCGATACGCCGCTCTACATCAGATCGTCCATGCGATGATCCACGAGATCCAGCGCGGACGGCTACCGCCCGGCACCTTACCGCCAGGAACGCGCGATCTCGCCGAGGCGCTCGCAGTCAACCGCAAGACCATCGTCACCGCCTATGAGGAACTGGTCGCGCAGGGCCGGCTGCAATCGCTCGGGCGCCGGGGCACGATCGTCTCGAGCTCGCTGCCCGAGAGCGATACCGCGCCCCGCGCGCACCGGCGGCAAGCCGGCGACGGTCAATGTCAGCCTGCCCGGCGCGGCGCGCGCGGCATCGCCATCTCTCCGTAAGGGAAATCCCCTAAGCGCCGGGGCCGCACCGCGGAACCCTCTATAATCTCTGGATGAAGGTCTGGAGATAGAGTGATGGCGTTCCTTGCGCGCATGAATATCGGCAAGCGCATTTTGACGATCGGTGCCGCCTCGCTTCTGGGGCTGTTGCTCGTTCTGGCCTTGTCGGTCGGCCGCCTCGACGCGGCGCTCACCCAGAGCTTCAACGATCGCACCAGGCAGACCCTCGACGTCGCCTATAGCCAGCTCGTGCGCTTCCAGGCCGAGGAGCAGGCGGGCCGGATGACCCGCGAGCAGGCCCAGACCGCCGCCAAGGACGCGATCCGTTCGATGCGCTTCGGCAAGGACGACTATTTCTTCGTCCTCGATACCGATCACAACATGATCCTCCATCCGGTCAAGCCGGAGAAGGAAGGCAAGAACGTCGCCAACGACACCGACGCCGACGGCAAGCAGCATTATCGCGAGATGATCGCCCGGGTGAACGCCGAGGGCGAGGGCTTCGTCGCGTACAATTACAAGATGCCCGACGGCAACGGCTCGAAGCCCAAGATCTCCTATGTCCACGGCTTCAAGCCATGGGGCTGGGTCGTCGCGACCGGCGTGTTCAATTCGGAGATCCGCGCCGCGGTCAACGAAGCGACGCTGCGGCTCGGCGTGGTCGTGGTGTTCGTCCTGCTCGGCCTCGCCGCCCTGATCCTCGTGATCAGCCGCTCGATCACCGTGCCGCTCGGCCAGATCACCGTACGGATGCGCAGCCTCGCCGACGGCGATACCAACGCCGAAATCCCCGGCGCCGCGCGCCGCGACGAGATCGGCAACATGGCCGGCGCGCTCCAGATCTTCCGCGACAACGCGCTCGCCAAGGCCGCGGCCGAAGCCGCCAAGGCACAGGCCGACGCCGATCAGCATGCGATCGTTTCGCTGCTGTCCGAGAAGCTCGAAGCGCTTTCGGAAGGCGATCTGACCGGCACCATCTCGGGCAACGTCCCCGCCACCTACCAGGCGCTGAGCGGCAATTTCAACACCGCGCTGAGCAATCTGCGCGACCTGATCGCGGCGCTCGCCGACGCGTCGCACAGCATCGAAAGCGGATCGAGCGAGATCGCCGCCGCGTCCGATGACCTCGCGCGCCGCACCGAGAGCAATGCCGCCAGCCTCGAGCAGACCTCGGCTGCGCTGTCGCAGATGAACGCCCGGCTGAAGTCGAGCGCCGAAGTCGCCGATCGCACCGTCGATCGCGCGCAGCAGGCGATCGGGATCGTCGGCTCGGGCCGCGCCACTGCCGAGGAAGCCACTTCGGCGATGGATCGCGTCTCGGGCAGCGCCCAGGGCATCGACGACGTCATCGAGGGTCTCGACAAGATCGCTTTCCAGACCCGCGTCCTTGCGATGAACGCCGCGGTCGAAGCCGGTCGCGCCGGCGAGGCGGGTCGCGGCTTCGCGGTCGTCGCCGATCTCGTCTCGGCGCTGGCGATGCGCGCCGAGGAAGAGGCCAAGCGCGCCCGCGAGCAGCTCTCGACCACCCAGAGCGAGATCCGTTCGGCGGTCGATGCCGTGCTCAAGGTCGATGCCGCGCTCGCCGAGATCACCGGCAGCGTCGAGCAGGTCCACGAGTTCGTCGAGACCATGGCCAACGACAATCGTGCCCAGTCCCAGACGATCGGCGAGATCGCCACCGCGGTAAACGTCATGGACCAGTCGACCCAGCAGAATGCGGCGATGGTCGAGCAGACCTCCGCGGCGGCGCGCAATCTCGCCGGCGAAGTCACTGCGCTCACCCGCCAGTCGGCGCGCTTCAACGTTGGAACCACCGCCGTCAAACGCCCCGCCGCCGCGAAGGCGAATCCGCCGGTGCAACGGGCAACCCCGGGTTTCGCAGCGAGCAACCGCGTCGAACCCGAATGGGCCAGCTTCTAGCCGGCCCGGCTCTTTCCGCCGCGCGCCGCCAGGGACGGAGCGCTCTCATCTCACGCGAAAGCCCGGATACGCCGCACGCGGCGTGCACGGCTCCCTTTGTCACAGCTGGAAATATCGATGCTCCGTCCCCTCACTCGCCTTGCTTTCGGCACCTCGCTGCTGGCGCTTGCCGCCGCCCCCGCCGCCGCCCAGGTCCTGACGCCGATCTCGACCGATCTAACGGCGCGCAACGACGAGCTTCTCGTCGTCGCCGCCTATAACGGCCCGTCGGATCTCGCGAAGAAGCAGGACGTGCCGCCTGCCCAGCCCTCGACTCCGCCGAGCGAGGCGACTGCCGAGCGCGCGCCCGCCAACCCCGCGACCCGCGCCTATCCGCGTCAGGCCGACGGCCATGCCGTCAAGCTCGGCGGCTATAATCTGTCGCGCTGGGCCGAGGACTGGCGGCTGATGCGCGACCCGAAGAAGCGCAACGATCCGCTCGACCGGCTCAAGTACATCCCGATCGACGACGAGGGCGACATCTACCTCACGCTTTCGGGCGAAGTGCGCGTGCGCGCCGATTATTACTCGCATCCCGGCCTTGCCCAGGGCGAATATCGCCGCGAGGACAAGCTTCGCCTCGTCGGCGGCGCCGATCTCCATATCGGGCCGGTGCGCTTCTATGGCGAGCTCGCGCATGGCGGGCTTTCGGGTCATAATTACGGCGCGCCGACGCCCAAGTTCCGCGATGCATTGTTCGCCCAGCAATTCTTCGGCGAGATCGGCGGCACGATCGGCGAGGTGACGCTCGGCGCGCGCTATGGCCGTCAGGAATTCACCGATGGTCCCTCGGGGCTGGTTTCGCAGAAGGACAACAATACCATCCGCACGCCGCTCGACGGTTTGCGGGCCTGGGGCCAGATCAGCAACATGCGCGTCGATCTGTTCGATTTCGAGCAGGTCAAACTGGGCATGGAAGGTCTGGGCGACGACGTCACCGATCACGATACCCGCTTTTCGGGCGTGACCGCCGGCGTGGTGCTGGCCAACAGCAAGACGCGCAAGCTCTTCCTCGACCCGTTCGTCTGGCGCGAGCGCAACGCGCGGCAGCGCTGGGGCAGCGTCACCGCCCGCGAGGTCCGCCGCTATTACGGCGCGCGCCTGTGGGGCAGCTATGACGATCTGACGATCGACTGGACGATCGCGCATCAGGGCGGCGACTTCAACGGCCGCGACATCAGCGCGTGGAACGTCTTCGCCGCGCAGACCTGGCAGCTCGGCGCCAAGGGCCTGGCACCCAAGATCGGCGTGCATTTCGATTATGGCAGCGGCGGCGGTTCCTATGGCACCGGCGCGCTGCATGCCAGCAAGACCGTCACCGCGGGCACGACCGCCTATAGCTATCAGGGCGCGCTCGGCGCCACCAACCTGTTCCAGGTGTCGCCGAACCTCACCATCTCGCCGGCCAAGACGCTCGACCTCACCGCCGAATATCAGCGCAGCTGGCGCGCCACCGAAACCGACGCGATCTATCGCGGCAGCGGCACCGCCTATGCCGGCAGCCAGCTGCTCGCCGGCAGCCATGTCGGCGACACGATCCACCTCCAGGCGAGCTGGAAGATCACCCCGCGGCTCTCGCTGATCGCGCGCTATGAATATTTCGACGGCGGCGCCGTCCTCGACCAGCTCGGTTTTGCCGATTCGCACTATCTCGGCAGCTGGGCCACCTTCCGCTTCTGACCGAACGATCCTCCCCCGCTGCAGTGGGGGAGGATCGGAACGCGAACGTCCGGCCGTATCGCGCGCCAAAGAGTCTTGATACCTTATATCATCGCCGCTACCGCAGCGCAGCACGTCCTATAGTTTCGGGATTCTTTCATGCTGCGTACCCTGTTGCTTGCCACCGTCTCGCTGACCGCCCTGCCGGCGCACGCCGAAGAGAGAGCGTCGCCCGACCTTTCCGGCCCCGATGCGCCCGCCGCCGACCCGCAGGAGCACGACCAGCCCAATCAGGAAATCGTCGTCACCGGCACCCGCGCCCGCGCCACCGCGGATGTGCTCGGCGGCACTGCGGTGCTCGCCGCCGAGGAGCTGACCCGCGAGATGCGCCCGACGATCGGCGAGACGCTCGCCTCGCAGCCCGGCGTCTCGGCGACGTCGTTCGGCCCCAATGCCTCGCGCCCGGTGCTACGCGGCTTCACCGGAGATCGCGCGCGGCTGCTGATCGACGGGATCGGCAGCATCGACGTGTCGAACACCTCGGCCGATCATGCGGCGATCATCAACCCGCTCACCGCCGACCGCATCGAAGTGCTGCGCGGCCCTTCGGCCCTGCTGTTCAGCCCCTCGTCGATCGGCGGCGTGGTCAACGTCATCGACAGCCGCATCCCGCGCCGCCTGCCCGAGAGCCCGCTCCACGCCGACGGCATCGCCACTTATGGCAGCGCGTCGGACGAACGTTCGGTCTCTGGCGCAGTCGACGTGCCGGTAGCGGGCAAGCTCGTCGTTCATGCCGATGGCAGCTGGTCGAAAACCGGCGACCTGCGCAGCGGCGGCTATGTGCTGACTCCGGCCTTGCGTGCGCAGGCCGCGGCGAGCGACGAAGCCGAGATCCAGGAACTCGCCGGCCTCAAGGGCAAGATCCCCAACACCGCTGCGCGCACCTGGGACATTGCGGGCGGCGCGGCCATCGTCGACGAGCGCGGCAGCCTCGGCTTCTCGGTGGCGCGCTACGACAGCCTTTATGGCGTGCCGATCCGCTATGCGGTCGAAGAGCACGACCATGATCATGGCGACGAGGAGGAGCATGATCACGGCCATGCCGAGGGTGTCCGGCTCCACGCCAAACAGACTCGCTTCGACGTGCGCGGCGACGTGCTCACCGAGACCGCGGGTATCCACCAGATCCGCATGCGCCTCGCCGCCGCCGACTATCGGCACGACGAGATCGAGGATACCGGCGAGATCGGCACGACCTTCTACAGCCAGGGCTTCGAAGGCCGGGTCGAACTGGTCCAGGAAACGCATGGCGAATGGGAAGGCGTGACCGGCGGCCAATTCTCGACTCGCAACACCCGCATCGTCGGCGAGGAGAAGTTCCTGCCGCGCACCGAGAGCAACCAATACGGCCTGTTCACGCTGCAATCGCTCGATTTCGGCAAGCTCAAGGCCGAAGCGGCGTTGCGCTACGAACATAACAGCCTGCGCGCGCAGGCCGACGAAGACATCGGCAATCCGCGCCTCGACCGTGGCTTCGACAGCGTCTCGGCCTCGCTCGGCGCCAGCTACGCGCTCGCCGACCATCTCCGCCTCGGCGTCAACGCCTCGCGCAGCGAGCGCGCGCCGACGCAGGAGGAATTGTTCGCCAACGGCCCGCACGCCGGCACCCAGGCCTTCGAGATCGGCAATCCCGATTTCACCACCGAAAAGGCGTGGGGGCTCGAAGGCACGCTCAAGGGCAGCGGCGACGGCTGGAGCCTGTCGGCGGCTGCCTATTACAACTGGTTCACCGACTATATCTACGACTCCCCCACCGGCGCGATCGAGGACGATCTGCCGGTGTTCCAGTACAACCAGGCCGATGCGCGCTATTACGGCTTCGAGGTCCAGGGCTCGGCGCGGCTCGCCCGGCTCGGCGGCTTCGCGGTCAATGCCGATGCGCTCGCCGATTATGTCCATGCCGAACTGGTCGATCAGGGCCCGGTCCCGCGGATTCCGCCGCTGCGCGTGATGGGCGGGCTCGAGGCGCAGTCGGATGCGCTGACCGGCCGGGTCGAAGTCGAGCACAGCTTCGAACAGGATCGCGTCACCGATTTCGAGACGCCGACCAGCGGCTTCACCCTCGTCAATGCCTCGATCGCGTGGAAGCCGTTCGGCGCGGGCTCGAACACCAGCCTGATGCTGTCCGCGAACAATATCTTCGACGTCGAGGCGCGGCGCCACACCAGCGTGCTCAAGGATTACGCCCCGCTCGCCGGGCGCGATCTCCGCGCGACGCTCAGGGTGCAACTCTAGGCGCGATGCGGCATTAGGGGGCGGATGGAGACTCCGCCCCCCGATCCCGTCGTCGCGCTGAAACCCGAGGCCGCGGTCTCGCGTCGCATCCCCTGGCCGATCGTCGCGCTCGCTGCGGTGGCGGTGTTGCTTCTCGGCCTCGTCTGGTTCGGCCACGAGGTGCTGGACGGCGATACCGCCGAGATCGACCGCGCGATCATGCTGGCGATGCGCGTGCCCGGGCGTCCCGAACAGCCGCTCGGCCCGCATTGGCTGCCCGCGGCAGTGCGCGACGTGACTGCGCTCGGCAGCACCACGGTGTTGACCATGGTCGTCGCGATCACTGCCTGCTTTCTCGCGCTCCAGCGGCGCTGGCGTTCGACCGTGCTCGTGCTCGCCGCGACGATCCTGGGCTCGCTTGCCGTGACGCTGGTCAAGGCGCTGGTCGCGCGGTCGCGCCCCGATCTGGTCGGGCGGCTGATGGAGGAAGCCTCGCACAGCTTCCCGAGCGGCCATGCCGCCAACAGCGCGATCGTCTATCTCACCCTCGCGACCTTGCTCTTTCCTCTGGTCCGCGGCTGGCGGATGCGCGGCTTCGTGCTGGCGGTGGCGATGCTGCTGGTCGGCGCGATCGGGGCGAGCCGCATCTATCTTGGCGTCCACTGGCCCAGCGACGTCCTCGCCGGCTGGGCCTTTGGCAGCTGCTGGGCGCTTTTGTGGTGGGGCGTGGAGCTGAAGCTGTTTCGGACGCGCTAGCTACGCACCCGTCACCCCGGCCTTGTGCCGGGGTCCACCGGAAGGATGCGGGAAGATCAAGAAGCCTCTAGTTTCTCCGTTGAGGCACAGTAGACCCCGGCACAAGGCCGGGGTGACGAACCGCTCCGTCAGCCCTCGCGCTCGGCGAGCTTGCGTTCCCAAGCCAGCGCGTCCTTGACGATCCCCTCGAGATCGTCGTGCTTCGGCCGCCACGGCAAGGTGCCGAGGATCTTGCTGTTGTCGGCGACCAACGCATCCGGGTCGCCCGCGCGGCGCCCTTCCAGCTTGCGCTCGATCCTCCGGTTGGTCACCCGGTCGACCGCATCGAGCACCTGCAGCACCGAGAAGCCGCGGCCATAGCCGGCGTTCATCGTGTGGCTATCCCCGGGGCGCGCGATCAGCAGATCGAGCGCGTCGACATGCGCCGCGGCGAGATCGGTGACATGGATATAGTCGCGCACGCCGGTGCCGTCCTCGGTGGCGAAATCGGTGCCGAACACCGAGACCGCGTCGCGCTTGCCGGTCGCGGCCTCGGCGGCGATCTTGATCAGATGCGTCGCGCCGGCGGTCGATTGCCCGCTGCGGCCCTGCGGGTCGGCGCCGGCGACGTTGAAGTAACGCAATGCGCAATAATTGATCGGATGCGCCGCCGCGACGTCGCGGAGCATGAACTCGGTCATCAATTTGGACATGCCATAAGGATTGATCGGCGCCTTGGGGCTGTCTTCGGAGACCGGCACCTGCTCGGGAATGCCGTAGGTCGCCGCGGTCGACGAGAAGATGAAGTGCTTCACGCCGGAGACGACCGCGCTCTCGAGCAGCGAACGGCTCGCGACGGTGTTGTTGCGATAATATTTGAGCGGGTCGGACACCGACTCCGGCACCACCACCGATCCGGCGAAGTGCATCACCGCGATCACGCCTTCGTCGCGCATCGTCCGACGGACGATCTCCTCGTCGTCGATATTGGCGACGACCAGTTTCGCGCGCTTGTCGACTGCCCAGTCGAACCCGGTGACGAGGTTGTCGACCACCACGACCTTCCAGCCCGCGTCGAGCAATGCCAGCACCGCATGGCTGCCGATATAGCCCGCGCCGCCCGTCACCAGCACACACCCGTCGCGCATCACGATCTCCCTTTGCCGCGCCTCGCCTAGAGGGGCGATTGCGCTGCGCCAACCCCCACCTATCTTGAGCGCGACAAGGAGAATGAAATGACAGTCGAAACCGCGACGCTCGCCGGCGGATGCTTCTGGTGCACCGAGGCGGTGTTCAACGACGTGATCGGCGTGACCAAGGTCGAGAGCGGCTATATCGGCGGCACCGTCGCCAATCCGACCTACAAGCAGGTGTGCGGCGGCGACACCGGCCATGCCGAGGCGATCCGGGTGACCTTCGATGCCGATCAGATCCGCTACGGCGATCTGCTCGACATCTTCCTCGCCACCCACGACCCCACCCAGCTCAACCGCCAGGGCAATGACGTCGGCACCCAATATCGCTCGGCGATCTTCCCGCATTCGGAAGCGCAGGAAGCCGAAGCCAAGGCCGCGATCGAGCGGGCGAGCGCCGACTGGCCCGCGCCGATCGTCACCACGATCGAGCCGCTGACCGAATGGTATCCGGCCGAGGATTATCATCAGGAATATTGGCAGGGGGAAGGCCAGCGGAACCCCTATTGCCTCGCGGTGATCCCGCCCAAGCTGCGCAAGTTGCGCAAGAGCTTCGCGGCAAGGACCAGGGAAGGCGCGGCGGCGTAGCCTCCAGAAAAATCCTCCCTCGCGAAGCGGGGGAGGTGGCGCGCGCAGCGCGACGGAAGGGGCCAGGCCGCAAGCGCGTCGCTCGTGGAGAGCCCCCCTCCACCAGCTTCGCTGGTCCCCCTCCCCCGCTTCGCGAGGGAGGATTTCACTATTTCGGAAACGCCGCCCTTCGCAGCCGGTCGTTGATCGCCAACCCGATCCCGCTCTCGGGCACCGGCGCCACCGCGATCGCATCCGCCTCGGACGCATCCCCCCGGTGCAGCGCATCGAACAGATTCGCCGCCGCCTCGACCAGATCGCCGCGCAGCGACAGCGTATCGTCCCCCGGCACCGCGCCGAAGCCGATCAGCCACTCGCCTTCGCGCCGCACGGTCGCGCCCAGCCGCAGCGGCTTGGCCGGCGCATAATGGCTGTCGAGCTGGCCGGGCGCTGCGATCCCCTTGTTCCCCTGCGCCGGCAGGGGTCCAGAGTCGCCGGACGATACGCTCGGTAACTCTGGGACCCTGCCTTCGCAGGGGAACAAGTCCGCTCGACTCAAAGGCCCCGGCCGCAAGATTACGTTCCCCATGACGATCGTCGACTCGATCCCCGCACTCGTCGGCCCATCGTCGATCACCAGCGGGATCCGCCCCGCGAGGCTCTTCGCGACATGCTCGGCCCGGGTCGGCGAGATTCCCCCGCTGGCATTGGCCGAAGGCGCCGCCAGCGGCACCCCGCTCGCGTCGAGCAGGGCTTGCATCGCGCGGTGATCGGGCACGCGGATCGCAATCGTATCGAGCCCCGCGGTGACCAGAGACGCGATCCGCGCCTCAGGCCGCACCGGCAGCACCAGAGTCAGCGGCCCGGGCCAGAAGCGCTGGGCCAGCGCCCGCGCCGCATCGTCGAACAGCGCGATGATCTCGGCCGCCCCGAGATCGGGCACATGGACGATCAGCGGATTGAAGCTCGGCCGCCCCTTGGCTTCGTAAATCCCCGCCACCGCGCGCGAATCGCAGGCGTTGGCGGCGAGACCATAGACCGTTTCGGTCGGCACCGCGACGCATCCGCCGCCGCGAATCAGCGCCGCCGCCTCGGCGATCGCAGCCATGCCGTAGGGTAAGATTCGGGGATTTGTCGGGCTCACCGGACGGGCGCTATAGCGCGGCAAACAAGACGACAAGAGAGGCATCATGTTCACCCCCGCCACTGCCGAGCAGCGCTTCGTTCTCGAATCCATCGTCCGCCTCGCCGAGATCAGTCCCGAGGCCGCCGAAATGACCGACGCCGTGCTCGACGGCGCCGGCCAGTTCGCCGCGGGCGAATGGGCGCCGCTCGATCGCCTCGGCGACACCGACGGCCCCAAATGGAGCGAGCAGGGCGTGACGATGCCCGCCGGCTTCGCCGAAGCGTACAAGGCCTATGTCGAGGGCGGCTGGGGCACGATCGGCTCGCCGGCCGAATTCGGCGGCCAGGGCCTGCCGGTCAGCCTGTCGATCGCCGTGCTCGAGACGCTCGGCACTGCGAACATGGGCTTCGCGCTCGCCCCGATCCTCACCGTCGGCGCGATCGAGGCGCTGGCGCATCACGGCACCCCGGAGCAGCAGGCGCTGTACCTGCCGAAACTGGCCACCGGCGAATGGACGGGGACGATGAACCTCACCGAGCCGCAGGCGGGCAGCGATGTCGGCGCGCTCAAGTCGAAGGCCGAGCCGGTCGGCGACGGGACGTACCGGATCAAGGGCACCAAGATCTTCATCTCGTTCGGCGATCACGACATGGCCGACAATATCGTCCATCTCGTCCTCGCCCGCACTCCCGATGCCCCGGCAGGCACCAAGGGCCTGTCGCTGTTCCTCGTCCCCAAATACCGCCTCGACGCCGAGGGCAATCCGGGAGCGTTCAACGACGTCCGCGTGGTCTCGATCGAGCACAAAATGGGGCTCCATGCCTCGCCGACCTGCGTACTCTCGTTCGGCGATCACGACGATTGCATCGGCGAGCTGATCGGCGGCGAGATGGGCGGAATCCGCGCGATGTTCACGATGATGAACAATGCCCGATTGAATGTCGGCCTGCAGGGCGTGCAGGTCGCCGAGCGCGCCACGCAGCGCGCCGTGGCCTATGCCCGCGAACGCGTCCAGGGCGTCCGCGCCGGCGCCCCCGCCGCGATCGTCGAGCATCCCGACGTCCGCCGCATGCTGCTCCGCATGAAGGCGCAGACCCAGGCGGCGCGCGCATTGGTCTATTACGCGTTCGGCCAGCTCGACCGCGCCCGCGCGGGGGACACGGCCGCACAGGCCCGGGTCGAATTGCTCACCCCGCTCGCCAAGGCGCACGGCACCGATCTCGGCAACGAAGTCGCCAGCCTCGGCGTGCAGGTCCATGGCGGGATGGGCTATATCGAGGAGACCGGCGCCGCCCAGCATTTCCGCGACGCCCGCATCACTCCGATCTACGAAGGCACCAACGGCATCCAGGCCATGGATCTCGTCGGCCGCAAGCTGGGCATGGACAATGGCGGCACCTTGTTCGGCCTGCTGGCCGAGATGCGCGGCGACGCCGAGCACGGCGAGCTGATCCGGCTGATCGACGCGTGCGACGAAGTCGGCCGCCATCTGCTTTCGTCGGAAGCCGACGACCGCCTCGCCGCGAGCTATCCCTTCCTGACGATGCTCTCGGTCGCGGTGTGCGGCTGGCTGATGGAGGAGAGCGGCCGGGTCGCCGCGCGCTCCGAAGGCGATCCAGCCTTCCGCAAGATGAAGGCCGCCGCGGCGCGCTTCTATGTCGAGCAGATCGTCCCCGAAGCAATGGGGCTCAAGGCCGCGGCGATGGCGAAGGCCGAGATGCTGTACGCGCTGGATGCGGAAGCCTTCGCCGCCTGACGCCACACGTCGTCACCCCGGAGTTGTTCCGGGGTCCACCGCGCGGCCTGGCGAAACCATAGCGCCTCTAGTCTGTAGTGTGCGGCCCAGTGGACCCCGGCCCTTCGGCCGGGGTGACGGACGATTGCTGATGCCCACTCCGCCGCCAAACCCCGCGCAGCATCCTCCCGGCAAGCGCCGGCAGTCCCGGCCGCACGAACAGCCAGTCGCGGATCGCCGGGCCGCGCGCGGCGCCGATCACTTGCTTGTAGCCGCTGTCGCCGGCGCCCCAATCCACGGTCCGGATGCCGTCCTCGATCCCGCGGACGAGGTTGCGATAGTAAAGCAGCTTCCCCGGCGAATGCTTGGCGAAAACCGGGTGGTAGCTGTTGGCGATCGCATATTTCAGCGCACCGGCGTTCAGATCGAACGAAAAGGCCGCGGGCGCGCCGTCGACCCGCAGCACCGCCGCCCACATCATGTCGGCGACCACCGGATCGGCGGCAGCCGCGCGCCAGAAGCCGCCATGGCCCTCGCGGGTGAATTTGGCATCCGAGCCATCGGTCCGCGCCGCGATCCAGCTCTTGCGCTCGATCTCGGCAAGGGCGTCGAAGCTCGCCTCGTCCCAGTCCGAGCCCGAGACGAAACCCCAGTCGAGTTCGCCATGCCCGCCGAGATGCTTCTCATGAAAACGGTTCTTCCGCAGCGTCGAATTGCGCGGCCAGGTCCCCTCGCCCTGCAGCGCCGCGATGTCGAGCAGGAAGCTGTCGGCGACGAAGCGGTCGAGCACCGCCCAGCCCCTCGCCGCCGCGGCCTGGCGGAGCAGTTCGAGCCCCGGATCGCCGTCATAGACCGGGCCGATCCGCAGCGCATTGGCTTCGCGCGACAGTCGCGCCAGCAACGCCTCGCCGACCTCGACCCCCGCATCGCCGCACACCGGAAAGCTGCGGAACGGCCAATAGCAGCCCGGCACGCTCGCCAGCCCCAGCCAGCCCGGCCCCGTGCGCGTGACCGGCAATGCCGCCGCGGGTTCGCCTTCGCGGGCGACGGTCAGGGTCCGCGCCGCGCCGCCATAGGCCTGCAGCGCCGCGGCGAACCAGCCGTAGCGCAGGAAACGGTGCGACGGCGCCGCGTGCGCCGCGACCTGATCGATCCCCGCCGCGAGCCCGTCGACGCATTCGACCGACAGCATCGGCGGCAGGCGCGTGAATTCATCGAGCGGCATCGGCTTGGTCATCCCGCTTTCCTACGCCCCGATCGGTTACCAACCGGTAGAAGTCCGTAAGCGGCTTCCCGTCGGCGCGCGAGCCCGGCATACAGGGCCGATGATGGCAGGACCCTATCTTTCCACCGTCGCCGACACGATCCAGAGCGCGATCGCGCCGGTGTTCCTGCTCGCCGGCATCGGCGCGATCCTCAACGTGATGGTCGCCCGTCTCGCCCGCATCGTCGATCGTGCGCGCAACCTCGAGGAGATCCATCCGCGCTCGACCGGGCCCGAGCACGATCGCCATGTCTGGGAGCTGCGGCTGATCGACAAGCGCATCTCGGTGATCAACAATGCGATCTTCCTGTGCGTCTCCAGCGCGCTCGCCACCTGCTTCGTGGTGGCCTTGATGTTCGTCTCGCGGCTGTTCGGGCTGCATGTCGGCGCGATCGTCGCGGTCGCCTTCGTCATCTCGATGCTGCTGCTGATGACCTGCCTGATCTATTTCCTGATCGAGGTCCGCATGTCGCTCGGCGCGATCCATGTCCGCGAGGAATTGCTCGAGCTCGACGGCAAGTAATCAGGGCTTGCGCGGCCCCAGCTCGGCGGGCGCGCTCGGCAGATAGCGCGGCGGCACCCGCGCCTGCGTCGCCTGCTCCCAGCCATAGCCCGCCTTGAGCAGCAATTCGTCGGCATACGCCGTGCCGATGAACGACAGGCCGGCCGGCAGCCCGCCCTCGACCAGCCCCATCGGCACGGTCAGATGCGGATAGCCCGAGATTGCGGGCAATTGGCTCGCCGACGGGCCGGTATACTGGTCGCCGTGCGCGGGATCGCTGAGCCACGGCGTGCCATAGGTCGGAGTGACGAGGATCTGCGCATTCGCCGCCCTGAGCATCGCATCGATCCCCTCGGGCCCCGCGAGCCGCGCCGATCGCGCGCGCGCGCCGAGATATTCGGGGTCCTTGACGCCGCGCGTCTTCTCGGCCCGGACGAAGCTCTCCTGCCCGAAGAACGGCATCTCCGCATCCTTGTGCGCCTCGTTGAACGCGATCACGTCCGCCAGCGTGCGCACCTTCACCGCTGCCGGCGTGGTCGCGAGATAGGCGGCGAGATCGTCCTTGAGCTCGGTGTACAGCACTTCGCCCTCGGCCTCCCCGAGACCCTTCAATTCGGGCATCTTCACTTCGACGAGGATCGCCCCGGCAGCGCGCAGCTGGTCGAGCGCCTTGTCGAACCGCGCGGCGAGCTCGCGGTCCATCTCGGGCTTCCAATAGCCGAGCCGCATCCCGCGCAGCGCGTCCGCCGACAATCCCGCGGCATAATCCTTGCGATATTTGTCGGCGCTTTTGGTCGCCGCATCCTGCGGATCGCTGCCGACCATCGCCGAGAACAGGATCGCCGCATCCTTGACCGTCCGCGCCATCGGCCCCGGCGTGTCCTGGCTATGGCTGATCGGCACGACATAAGTGCGGCTGACCAGCCCGAGCGTCGGCTTCAATCCGACCAGCCCGTTCATCGCCGCGGGGCACACCACCGACCCGTCGGTCTCGGTCCCCACCGCAACCGCCGCGAGGCTCGCCGCCACTGCCGCGCCCGATCCGCTCGACGAGCCGCACGCGGTGCGATCGAGCGCATAGGGGTTCTTCACCAGCCCGCCGACCGCGCTCCACCCGCTCATCGAATTGTTCGAACGGATGTTCGCCCATTCGCTGAGATTGGTCTTGCCGAGGATCACCGCGCCCTGCGCGCGCAGCAGCGCGACCATTGGGGCATCGCGGCCGGTGCGGTTCTCCGCGAGCGCGAGGCTGCCTGCGGTGGTGGGCAATTCCTTCGTGTCGATATTGTCCTTGATCAGCACCGGCACGCCGTCGAGCGGTCCGCGGAGCTTGCCCGCCTTGCGCCGCGCGTCGCTTGCCCGCGCCTGTTCGAGCGCATTCGGACTGACGGCGATCACCGAACGCAGGGTCGGACCGCTCTGGTCGAGCATCCTGATCCGCTCGATATAGAGCTCGGTGATCTGCGCGCTGGACCGCTCGCCGCGCGCCATCATCGCCTGCAGATCGTCGATCGACTTCTCCTCGAACGCCGCCACCGCCGAAGGCAGCTCGCGGATCACGATCTCCTGCGCCGATGCCGGAACGCCCGCCGCCAGCGCCAGCGCCGCCAACAACCCCGTCTTCATTCGCATCCCCCAGCTTGGAGGCATCAGCCTAAGTGGCTGAGGCGACAGGCTCAAGGCCCCCTTCATCGTCACCCCGGACTTGTTCCGGGGTCCACCGGGCGGCAATCGAAGAACCGTCAACGGAAGGCAGCCGGCGCGGCGCGGTGGACCCCGGCACAAGCCCGGGGTGACATAGGGTGCGGAAGGCGGCCTGCCTACTCTGCCAGCTCGACCTCGGCCTCGACCGACATCCCCGGGCGCAGCCGCGCCGCCATCTCCTGGTCCGGATCGATCCGGATCCGCACCGCGATCCGTTGCGGCACCTTGACGAAATTGCCGCTGGCATTGTCGGGCCGGATCACTGCGAACTCGGATCCCGCGGCCGGCGCCAATTGCTCGACGCGTCCGGTCAGCCGCGCGCCGCCCAGCGCATCGACCTTGAACCGCGCGACCGCGCCGGGGCGGATCTTCGCGGTCTGCGCTTCCTTGAAATTGGCGATCACCCAGAATTGATGCGGCACCAGCGCCATCAATTGCGTGCCGGCCGTGACATATTGCCCCTGCCGTACCCCGATCTCGCCCAGTTCCCCGGCCACCGGCGCGCGGATCACGGTGTTGGCGAGGTCGATCTCCGCCAGCCGCAGCGCCGCCGCGGCGCCCTCGACGCTCGCCTGCAGCCCGCCCCGGCCGACCGCGACGCTGCGGACATCCTCCTGCGCCACCGTCCGCGCCGCCTCGGCCTGACGCAGATCGGCCTGCGCCTGACGCAGCGCCGCGCGGCTGGCGTCGCGCTCGCGATTGGCGACGAAGCCCTGCCGTGCCAGTTCCTCGATCCGGGCATTGTCCGCCTGCGCGCGGATCAGTTGCGCCCGCGCGGCGTCGACCCCCGCCTGTTGCGACCCGAAGGTCGCCGCACGCGCAGCCGCCTGTTGCGGATTGTTCGCCAGCGACGCCTGCGCATTGGCGACATTCGCCCGCGCCTGCGCGACGCGCTGGCGATAGATCCGGTCGTCGATCCGTGCGAGCACGTCGCCCGCCTTCACCGCGGCGAAGTCCTGCACCGGCACCTGCGTGACATAGCCGCTCACTTGCGGGCTGACGATCGTCACCTGCCCGCGGACATAGGCGTTCTCGGTCGACTGGGTCGTCCCCGCGAACGGCCAGATCCGCCACGCCGCGAGGATCGCGACCAGTCCGGCGACGAGGATCAGCGCCAGCACCACCAACGCGGCCGGCTTCGGCCGCGGCGGATTCCAGCGCTGTGCCTCGGGCGCGGACGGCGGGTCCGCGCCTTCGGTCGTGGCGGGAGAGGCTGGCGCTGCCGGCGCTGCCTCGGCCGGCGGCGGGTTACGATCGGCCATTCGCTGCTCCTGCCGCTGCCGCGATGCACGCGAGATTCTCGCGGCGCACGCGGAAAATGTGGAACGACGCCCAGACGATCGTGCCGAGGGCGATCGCCGCGATCAGCAGGAAGACGTCGTTATAAGCGAGGATATTGGCTTCGCGGCTCGCCTGTTGCGCCAATATCGCCGCGCCCTCGGCGTGGCGCAGCGCGGGATCGCTCAGCACCCGGCCATAGGCGCCGGCATTCTGCTCCACGCGCTGCGCGACCAAAGGGTCGGCGAGGCTGAGCCCCGCAGTGATCTCGGCGCTGTGCGCGCGCTCGCGCACCACCTGAAAGGTGCCGAGCATCGCCGATCCGAACAGCCCGCCGAGATTCTGGGTGATCCCGAACAAGGCCGAGAAGCTGACGAAATGGGTCGGCCCCTGCTGCAGCGCGCGGGTCAGCCCGACCAGCATCGCCGGGCCGATGAACAGCGCGCCGGCGAAGCCGAGCAGCGCCTGGCTCCAATACATGTCGTGCGGCCGGGTGAGGTTGGTCGAGGCGGAATCGAGCCACGCCCCCAAGGCGATCAGCGCCAGCGCGATCAGGATCGGCCGGCCGAGAAAGGTCGGGTCGATGGTCAGCGCGCTGACCAGTCCGCCTGCCGCGGTCGCGAGCAGCACCACCAGATAGAGCCCGCGCAGCTGGTCCGGCCCCATGCCGACGACGGTGAGCAGCCCGCTCGCGCCGATGCTCTGTTCGGAAAGCACGACTCGCACGAGGATCGCGACCAGCGCGAAGCGAAGAATGTCGCCGCTCCCCAGCCAGCGTGTGTTGAGCAAGGGATTGGCGCGGTAATGCTCGATGACCACTGCGATCGGGATCAGCACCAGCGCCGCGATCAGCGCCGGCGCGATCCACCATGCCTCGAACCACCACAAGGTCCGGCCCATGCCGAGCACCGCGCACAACAACGCCATGCCTCCCGCAAACAACGGGAAGCTCACGAAATCCATCGGCTCGAACACCTTGAGCCGCTCGACCGGCGGCAGCGCGAGCAGCCGCACCCCGGCGAGGCAGAGCAAAGCGAGCCCCAGCTCGAACAGATACAGGGTCTGCCAGCGGTCGGGCTCGAACGCCTCGCTGGGGAACAGCCGCGCCAGCGGCACCGCGAGCTGGGGCAGCGAGATCGCCGCGACCAGCCCCTTGAGCCGGTGCTTCGCGGGCACCGCCTGGATGAAATAGAGCAGCCCCACCGTGCTCAGCGCAGCCGCCGCGATCCCGCTGAACGCGCGCACCGCGACCGCCGACCAGAAGCTGTGGACGAACAGATGCGCCCCGGTGGTGAGCACGAACCCGATCAGGAAGATCTGCGCGAACAGCCTGATGCCGAATTGCTGGCGGAATTTGATCAGCAGCATGTTGGCGCAGACATTGGTCATCACATAGACCGTCGGCAGCCACTGGATCTCAGCCTGGTATAGCCCCAGCGCGCCCTGCAGATTGAGCAGATTGGCCGTGACGATGCCGTTGCCCAGCGCCCCCGCCATCACCACCAATGCGCCGACCGCGGCATAGGCGACGCGCCGCGCCGGCGGATGCCACGGCGTCGGCGGCGATCCGGGCATCGGCGAGCGTTCGTGCGGCGCGGGCTGCCACGCGTCTTCGGATGTGCCGCCCGTTGCCATAGCGACATAAAGCGGCAGCGGGGGGAACGATCCCCCCGCCCCTCAGGCGCGACGCGCGATCGTCAGATGCACTGCATTCTCGCCGGCCACCTGCTCGGCGACATGATAGCCGAGCGCATTCAGGTCGAGCCCGTGGAACAGCGCTTCGCCCTGCCCGAGCAGCACCGGCGCCACCGCCAGGTGCAGCGTGTCGAGCAATTGCGCGGCCAGATATTCGCGGATCGTCGCCACCCCGCCGCCGATGCGGATGTCGCGCTCGCCCGCCGCGGCGCGCGCCTGTGCGAGCGCGCTCTCGATCCCGTCGGTGACGAAGTGGAACACCGTGCCGCCTTCCATTTCGATCGGCGGCCGGGCGTGGTGGGTCAGCACGAACACCGGCACGTGATACGGCGGGTTGTCGCCCCACCAGCCCTTCCAGCTATCGTCCGGCCATGCGCCGCGCACCGGCCCGAACATGTTGCGCCCCATGATCCACGCGCCCAGTCCGGCCATGCTCCGCGCCGCATAGCTTTCGTCGACGCCGTCCGATCCGCCTTCCTCGCCGAACATTCCGCGGAAGGTGCGCGTCCCGAACGCCCAATGATGCAGTTCCTCGCCGCGCCGCCCGAGCGGGTTGTCGAGCCCCTGCTCCACACCGGCACCGAACCCATCGGTCGAAATGCTGAATGCGCTCACCCGAACCGTCGTCATTTCCCTTCTCCTGACTGCTTGCGTTATGCAACCAGTTGCGAACTACGCAAACTGATCCTAACTTGCAAGCGGTTTTTGGGAGAGCGTCATGGACGAGCCGCGTTCGGGGTGCCCGATCAATCTCGCGCTGGAGGTGCTCGGCGATCGCTGGAGCCTCGTGATCGTCCGCGACATGATGTTCGGCAATCGCCGCCATTTCCGCGTGCTGCTGCGCGAATCCACGGAAGGGATCGCCTCGAACATCCTCGCCGATCGGATGAAGCGGCTCGAGGCGGCGGGGCTGATCAGCCGCGCCGATGATCCCAGCCACAAGCAGAAGACGCTCTACAGCCTCACCGAAAAGGCGATCCAGCTGCTGCCCTTGCTGGTGACGATGGGCGCCTGGGGCCGCAAGCATCTGCCGGTCACCCCCGAGCTCGCGATCCGCAACCGGTTGCTCGAGGAGGGCGGCCCGGAAATGTGGGAGCGCTTCATGGCCGAGCTCCGCGCCACCCATCTCGGCGCCACGCCCCCGCCCGGCCCCTCGGTCGCCGACCGGCTGCAGGCGGCGTATCGCGAGCTGGCGGGGGCGGAGCGCGGTTCAGGCTAGCTGCACCGGACCCCGGCCATCGCTCGCCCCCTCATCGTCACCCCGGACTTGTTCCGGGGTCCGTGGTGCAGAAAAACGAGGTTGTGCACGCATCGCGACGCGCCGGCCGCGGCCGGTGGACCGCCTTGGCGCGGCGGGATCTGGACAAGCCTTGCAGTGAGATGGGGCTCGAGCCGCTGCGACAGTGGCTGGCGGCGCGGTGGCCCCCGGCACAAGGCCGGGGTGACGGCCGTGGTTGCGATCGCCCTCGATCACTCGCTCGTCGCGCCCTCGCCGAACACCACCCATAGTGTCCACCGATTCCTCCCCGAGAAAATTTTTGCAGTTCGTGCTGTGTTCTCTTGCCTTTGGCGGACGCGAGGATTGACCATGCGTCGCGGCACCGCAGCACTTCGCGAGCGTCTGCGAGCCGAGTCATTTTAGCGACGAATCGTTTGGTTAAAGCGTGATTTAACCCCTTGTGCCGGGACTCGCTTTGGCACAATCTGTAGTGGTAACGCTGAGGGGCATGCTCAAGCACTGGTAGAGACCCAACCGTATACCCATATACGGAACGGGCTCTGTCGTGCCCGGCGGCCGGCGCCGAGTTCATTTTTTGTTCTCGCGCTGCGCCACGACGATGACTACCATCGCCGAGCCGCCCCGAGTCGCACTCCCGCCTCCTGGAAGGAGGCGCGTGCAGAGTCGAGAAAAGGGTCGGATGCCATGGAATTCAGGGACACGGAAAACAGCGTGAACGATATCGCCGAAGCCATCCCCGCCGAGACCAGGGCGAAGCCGCGCAAGGACCAGGACACCCGCGCGGTCGCGCCGCAGCTCTACACGCTCGAGGTCGATCATTCGCGCGACGCGCTGCTCACCGAGTTCGGCAAGGAGACCCTGCGCGACCGTTATCTGCTCCCCGGCGAGACTTATCAGGACCTGTTCGTCCGCGTCGCCTCGGCCTATTCGGACGATGCCGCGCACGCCCAGCGCATCTACGATTACATTTCGAAGCTGTGGTTCATGCCCGCCACCCCGGTCCTGTCGAACGGGGGAACTGGCCGCGGCCTGCCGATCTCCTGCTTCCTCAATTCGGTGCCCGACAGCCTCAACGGCATCGTCGACACATGGAACGAGAATGTCTGGCTCGCCTCGCGCGGCGGCGGCATCGGCACCTATTGGGGCAATGTCCGCGGAATCGGCGAGCCGGTCGGCCTCAACGGCAAGACTTCGGGCATCATCCCCTTCGTCCGGGTGATGGATTCGCTCACCCTCGCCATCTCGCAGGGCTCGCTGCGCCGCGGCTCGGCCGCCTGCTATCTCGACATCTCGCATCCCGAGATCGAGGAGTTCCTCGAGATCCGCAAACCCTCGGGCGACTTCAACCGCAAGGCATTGAACCTCCATCACGGCGTGCTCATCCCCGACGCGTTCATGCACGCCGTCCGCGACGGTGCCGAATGGATCCTGCGCAGCCCCAAGGACCAGTCCGAGCGCGGCAAGGTCGATGCCCGCGCCTTGTTCCAGAAGCTGGTCGAGAACCGCCTCGCCACCGGCGAGCCGTACATCGTGTTCAGCGATCACGTGAACTCGAACATGCCCAAGCATCACCGCGATCTCGGGCTCAAGGTGTCGACCTCGAACCTGTGCAGCGAGATCACCCTGCCCACCGGCAAGGACCATCTCGGCAACGATCGCACCGCGGTCTGCTGCCTGTCGTCGCTCAACCTCGAGACGTGGGACCAGTGGAAGGACGAGAAGGGTCTCGTCGAGGACGTGATGCGCTTCCTCGACAATGTCCTGACCGATTATATCGAGCGCGCCGAGCCAGGCATGGAAAAGGCCGCGTATTCGGCCAGCCGCGAGCGCAGCGTCGGGCTCGGCGTGATGGGCTTCCACTCCTTCCTCCAGGCGCGCGGCATCGCCTTCGAAGGCGCGATGGCCAAATCGTGGAACCTGCGCATGTTCAAGCAGATCAGGAGCCAGGTCGACGAGGCCTCGATGCAGCTCGCGGTCGAGCGCGGCCCGTGCCCCGACGCCGCCGACATGGGGGTGATGGAGCGGTTCAGCTGCAAGATGGCGATCGCGCCGACCGCGTCGATCAGCATCATCTGCGGCGGCACCTCGGCGTGCATCGAGCCGATTCCGGCCAACATCTACACCCACAAGACCCTGTCGGGCAGCTTCTCGGTCAAGAATCCCTATCTCGAGAAACTGCTCAGGGAGAAGTCGAAGAATTCCGACGCGGTGTGGAATTCGATCCTCGAGAATGGCGGCAGCGTCCAGCATCTCGACTTCCTCAGCCAGGAAGAGAAGGACTGCTACAAGACCAGCTTCGAGATCGACCAGCGCTGGCTGCTCGAGCTCGCCGGCGATCGCGCGCCGTACATCGATCAGGCCCAGTCGCTGAACCTGTTCATCCCGGCCGATGTCGAGAAATGGGACCTGCTGATGCTCCACTTCCGCGCATGGGAGCTCGGCATCAAGTCGCTTTACTATCTCCGCTCGAAGTCGGTCCAGCGCGCCGGCTTCGCGGGCGGCGTCGAGGCCGACAACACCCTCGAAAAGCCGCAGTTCAACCTCGGCGAGAGCACGGACTATGACGAATGTCTGGCGTGCCAGTGAGGTAAGGTCCCTCTCCCTCTGGGAGAGGGAGGGAGCCGCGCAGCGGCGGAAGGGTGAGGGCGATGGTGATGCGCCTCTATCGGAATCGGCCGTCGGGAACGGTCTCTTGCGCGCAACAGCTCCGCCGCGACGCATCCCCGCCCGAACGCCGCCTGCTACGGGCGCTGCGTGAAGCCTTTCCAACGCTCAAATGGCGGCATCAAGCCCCGGTCGGCCCGTTCTACGCCGACATTCTCTGTTTTTCGGAAGCTCTGGTGATCGAAGTCGATGGCGATACGCATGCGGAGGCGGAACGATATGACGACGCCCGCACGCGCGTCCTCGAAAGCGAAGGCTATCGCGTGCTCCGGTTCTCGAACCATGATGTGCGGGGAAATATCGAAGGCGTGATCGCCCATGTCTCCCTCTCCCTCCGGGAGAGGGAAGGGGCCCGCCCGGCGAAGCCGGGTGGGAAGGGCGAGGGTGATTGCAAGGCATATTCATCCCGCTCGCCCTCACCCCGCGCCGCTACGCGGCTTGCCCCTCTCCCGCAGGGAGAGGGGAAGTGAATTCAGCCCGCTTCCTCTTCCTCGAAGCTCACCGCCACGTCGGCATTGGCGCTCAGCCGGACCTGATCGCCCTCGACCCCGGCGACCAGCCCGAGCGAGATATAGTGGTGGTGCCCGGCATGCGCGCCCTCGGCGCCCTCGATCTCGGCGCCCGAATCCTTCTTGGTCAGCTTGATCCGCTCGCCCTCGACATGGTCGACGGTGCCGACATGGACGCCGTCGGCGCCGATCACTTCCATATGTTCCTTGATCGCACTGGTGTCGGTCATGGGGTCGCTCCTTGGTTTGGTTCGGCTCGGCAACGCACCAGAGCCGCGAACGATGCAGGAGACTGGAAATGATCCGCTTGCGTAACAGTGCCGCCCTCGCCGCGCTGATGCTGCTCGCCGCCTGCGCGACGCAAGTGAGCAGCGGCGTGAGCCCGCAGGCGCCGGGCTTCCTGCTCGGGCTGTGGCACGGCTTCATCTTCCCGGTGGCGTGGTTCCTCAGCCTCGTGATGCCCGACGTCGCGGTCTATGCCGTGCCCAATAATGGCGGCTGGTATGATTTCGGCTATTTCCTCGGCATCGTGGTGTTCGGGGTCGGCGCCAATCGCGGGCGGAAAGTCGTCTATCGCGACCGGGTGATCCGCGAGCCGCGCGGCCGGGTGATCGACCACGAATGACGCGCAGCCTCGCCTTGATGGCCGGGCTGGCCGGCGCCGCGGGAGCGCTCGGACTGGCGACGCTGGTCCGCCCGTCGCTGACCCGCGCCGCCTTGCGCCTGCCCGACGCGCCGGCAACCGGCTACGCGCTGCGCATCGCCGGGATGATGCTGTTCGCCCTGGGCCTGTTCCTCGGCGGCTTTGCCGCGGTCTTCGTCACTACAGGGGCTGTATCATGAAGGCATTTCGCGTCTTGGCACCGGCACTGCTCGCCGTCCTCGCCGCGCCCGCCGCACAGGCCAGCGACCCCTATACCGGCTATATCTCCGGCCGGGTCGTCGACATCACGTCGACCAACGCCGGACTCATGATGCGGATGGACGATGGTCGCATCCCGACGCTCTGCGGCACTTCCTCCTATGGCTGGATGCTGGTCCCGCAATCCAGCTCAGCCATGATCAGCGTGTTTCTGACCTATTGGGGGACAGGCAGGAAGAATTTCACGATCTACGTCGATCAGGCCGCCGGCTCTGCTTGCGTTGTCGACCAGATCGATCCGGTCGATTCCTGAACCCTTTTTCTCTATTACCAGATTGTTGTTGGAGCCGTTCCATGCCTCTTCTCGAAGCCCGCAAGACCTACAAGCCGTTCGAATATCCTTGGGCGTTCGAATTCTGGAAGCGCCAGCAGCAGATCCACTGGCTGCCCGAGGAGGTTCCGCTCGGCGAGGATTGCCGCGACTGGGCGCAGAAGCTGTCGGATCACGAGCGCAACCTGCTCACCCAGATCTTCCGCTTCTTCACCCAGGCCGATGTCGAGGTGCAGGATTGCTATCACGAGAAATACGGCCGGGTGTTCAAGCCGACCGAGATCAAGATGATGCTCGCCGCTTTCTCCAACATGGAGACGGTGCACATCGCCGCGTACAGCCATCTGCTCGACACGATCGGCATGCCCGAGAGCGAATACGGCATGTTCCTCGAATATAGCGAGATGAAGGACAAGCACGATTATCTGCAGCAGTTCGGCGTCGACACCGACGAGGACATCGCCAAGACCCTGGCGATGTTCGGCGGCTTCACCGAGGGGCTCCAGCTGTTCGCCAGCTTCGCGATGCTGATGAACTTCCCGCGCTTCAACAAGATGAAGGGCATGGGCCAGATCGTCAGCTGGTCGGTCCGCGACGAGAGCCTCCATTGCGAGGGCATCATCAAGCTGTTCCACACCTTCGTGAAGGAGCGCGACTGCCTGACCAAATCGGTGCGCGAGGCGATCATGGACCAGTGCCAGACCACCGTCCGCCTCGAGGACGCGTTCATCGACCTCGCTTTCGAGCAGGGCCCGGTCAACGGCATGACCCCCAAGGAGATCAAGAAGTATATCCGCTACATCGCCGACTGGCGCCTCGGCCAGCTCGGCATGAAGCCGATCTACCTGATCGACGAGCACCCCCTCCCCTGGCTCGCGCCTTTGCTCAACGGCGTCGAGCACGCCAATTTCTTCGAACAGCGCGCGACCGAATATTCGAAGGGCGCGACGCGGGGCAACTGGAACGAAGTGTGGGATTCGTTCGACAAGCGCCAGAAGGCCAAGGTGCTGCCGGTGGCGAACGAGGATGCCGCGGGCGGCGAAGGGGATATGTTCGCGAAGGCGGGGATTGCGGCGGAGTGATGCCACTCGACCCTAGGAGTGTAGCAAATTTGATAATTAAACTGGCCGTTGATCATCAACGGCCAGTCACAAATTTAAGTTTACAGAAAATACTGTACTTTATTCACGGCCGGTTTTTGGTTGAGAATGACGAACCGCTTCTTGATGGGTATTTTGAAGCTTGGCAGTATGGCCCAGTACACCCTCTCATATACGACTCTTTTAAAGACCAAGGATCTCGCCCTCTTATCGAACCCGCCACCCGGCGCGATCTCCTCAGCGGACGTCAGATTCCTGTGGATATCCCTGATAATGCGCAACTATGCAGTTTTATAAATGAGGTGACGCTTCCATACTTAAAGTTGTCGGCGGGGCGGTTAGTGGACCTATCCCACGCGAGAGGCTCTCCTTGGGATGCGCTGACCCGACAATTCGATGGCACGCGGACCTATGGAATGCGAATAACAGAGCAGAATATAAAGGATAAATTCCGATTTCATAAGGTCTCGGTTGGCAAGAACCCTAGTGTTGGAGAACCTCATGAAGAGTCGCCGCCTCACTGAAACCGACTTGGCGAATATGTCTTTTCTTCCCGTGGAAGCGAAGCGGGCACGAATTGAGGCAATTATTAAGCCTAAGCGCATCATCGGATCTTACGAGCCTTTCCGATCGACAGCGGGAGACGCCCTCAATGAGCAGTTCCCATTCTTCTTTGAGGATCAAGGCGCGACGCCTCTCGGCAAGCTTGAAGAGGCGGTTGCGAAGGCCTGCAAAGGTGATCCAACTCTGCTTAAAATGAATCTGGCCGTCGCCCGCGCGACGCATAGCTTCGCTACCGCGCGGAAGCTGAGTGCAGAACGTCTTTCCGTTCGACCGATCACGTTGGCCTTCGGCCATGCTTACGAGTTTGGAATGCCGCTAATAATGCGCTTCGAAGGCGTAGCTTGCGTAGCCTTTCCTGACCTTCGGCGCACTGGTCCGCTAACCACGCGCGGCTCTCGCTTTGTAGGGTCCATGATGCATCAGCGTTTTCGCGTAAACTATCCCGATTTCCGAGATTTGCGTCGGGAGATCTGGCGCTATCAGGACACCCATTCGCGAGAAATAAAACCGATCCCCTGCTCTGAAGCCGACCTGATTTCCTATGATGATTTATCAGCTGATGTAGCGGAATCTTACGCCATTCTACATAGTGCCATGCTCCACGACGAGGAACGTCGCCGCCATGCGACCCACAGGGATGCCGGGCCTCTCTTTAGTACATCGAACGGCTAGGCCTGCCACATCCGTCACCCCGGCATCGTGCCGGGGTCCACTGCGCTGCGGCTCGAGCCCCGGCCCCACCGCAAGGTCGCTCCACGCCGGATTCTGCCGCTCGATCAGATTGCGCTTCCACTCGCGCCGCCAGAGCTTGAGCCATTTCTCGCAGCGGCAACCCACCTAGGCTTCTTCACCTCGCGCACCATGCAGGCTCCGCAGGATGATCACGGCGTCGCCGTCCACACGGTAACGCAGCACATACGCCCAGACGGTGGTCATCTCCCGCCGGCCATGGCCCGAGTCGCGGCCGCGCTCCGGATACTCTGACAAGCTATCCGCCACGGCGATGAGCCTTTCACCCAGCCGGTCCGCCGCGGGCGGATTGAACGCCCGCACATACGCCATAATCGCTTCGAGATGATCGATCGCCTCGTCGGTCCAGACGATGCGGCGCAAGCTAGGCGCCGGCTTTGGGACGCGGCAACGGCCTTTCCGTTCCCAGCGAAGCGATCCAGCGCTTCACCGCATCATGGCGCACTACCCGCCCCGCCGCCACATCGGCATCGGCGCGCGCATCGGCGGCAGCCTCGGCAGACGGGTCGCTCTCGTCAAATAGGGATTTCTCGCGGGTCATCTCTGCTCGAATCTAACAGGCTTCGAACTCTCCTGAAACCCCGGCGCATTTCCTCGGCACCGCACCCGCACGAAGCGCAGCCAAAGAAACCGCACCGATCCGGGCCCATCCCCCCGGCCCGCCGCCGCCTCGCTACCAAAATAGGATTTCGCCTGATACGCCGACGCAAACGACTCGCAGCGGGTCCGCTCTTTGACTTTGTCGTTCGATCGCAAGCGTCGCTCAGGCGCCAAGCGCGGATGGCGTCAGGCGGCGCGACGGATCCCCGGCGTCAAGTTCCTTCAGGCCGAGGCGACCATCGGCATCGTGTCAACCGAGGCGAGGCGTCTACGTGTCAACCGCAGCAACCGCAGGGCCCGAGCGCGCGCCTTCCCGTCGCACCCTGCCGCACCGGATGCCCCCCCTGCGAAACCCCGCCATGATGCCGCGACGACCGTGTCAACCGGGCGCGCTGCCAACCCGTTTTCGTGTCAACCGTGTCAAGCAAAGCCGGCGTCGGGCCGATCGCACGCCTCCGCCCGCTCAGCCGAACGAAGCCGAATCCCAATAGCCGCGCTGGAAGGCGATCCGCCCGTCGACCACGCGGAAGAAGCCGCAGCCGCGCAGCCCGCTCGGGTCGCGCCATTCGAGGATCGCCCAGTCGCCGTCGCGGAACTTGTTCTCGGGGATGCAGGTCATTTCCCGCGCCGCGAACTCGGCGGCGAACATCGCCCGGATCGCGGCGCGCCCGGTCACCGGCTCGCGCACCACCTGATGGTTGATTGCGTCGTCATGGTAGAGCGCGGCGAGCGCGTCGGGATCGGCGGCGTTGAACGCCGCGATCCACGCGTCGAGCAGCTCCGCCGGGTTCACCGGAAATTGTCGGCGTACGCCTGCAGCTTGAGCTTGCGTTCCGGCGCCGGCACCACGTGATAGGCATAGCCCTCGCGCTCGGCATGGGCCTTGGCGGCCTCGAGCGTCGGAAAGCCGATGCGGACCTGGTTCGAGGTGTCGCCGCCGCCGTTCCAGCCGGTCAGCGGATCGGGCTGCTGCGCGATGCGCGGCTCGAATTCGAGCATCCACAGATCGGTGCGGGCGCGCCCCGATTGCATCGCGTTCTTCGGGCGCTGATAGATACGGGCGGTCTTCACGGGTGCCTCCAAGCGGGTTGCTCCGCCTCTAACGCGCGGCGGCGTTTCTTGCATCAGCCTTTTTGGTGCGCAACGTCGCCGAAGCGCTCGCCGGGTCTTCGGGCCAGGGATGCCGCGGATAGCGCCCGCGCATTTCCTTCGCCACCGCCGCCCAGCTCCCCTTCCAGAAGCCCGGCAGGTCGCGCGTCGTCTGGATCGGCCGGCCGGCGGGCGAGGTGAGGCTGAGCACCAAAGGCGTGCCGTCCCCCAGCACGGGGTGCTCGGCCAGCCCGAACAGGGCCTGCACCCGCACCTCGACGGTCGGCCCGGCCTCGGCGCCGTAATCGATCGCATGGCTCGATCCGGCCGGCGTTTCGAGCCGCGCCGGCGCGAGTCGGTCGAGCGTCTTTTGCCCGTCCCAGCCGAGCAGGTTGCGCAGCGCCTCGGTCAGCCCCTCGGGCGCCACCGCATCGAACCGGCGCTTGCCGTCGAGCAAGGGCGGCAGCCAGTCGTCGAGCCCGGCGAGCAGCGCTTCGTTCTCCAGCGCCGCGATCCCCGCGAACCGCGCCCGCGATCGCAGCGCCTGCGCGGCTTCGGACCAGGGCAGCAAGCCGAGCCCCTGCGCGCGTACCGCCTCAAGCAGCAAGGCCGCACTGTCCACCGGTCCGCTGTCGGGGCCCGAGGACAGCCGCAGCGCCCCCAGCCGCCGCTCGCGCACTGCCTCGACCCGGCCGGTGGCGGCGTCGAAATGCGCGCTGCGCCGGGTCTCGATGCGGTCGCCGAACAGCGCCTCGATCGTCGCATAGTCGATCTCGGCCGCCGACAATATCCGCGCCCCCGCCGCCATGCCCTGCGTCTCGGCGACCGCGAGCCATTCGGCGCGCGCCAGCGGCGACGCAGGATCGAGCCGGAACCCGCGCCCGCCGACCGAGGCCCAGCTCTCGCCGCTGCCGTCGCGCCGCTTGGCGATGCGGTCGGGAAAAGCCAGCGCGATGCAAATGGCCAACGCAAAGCCCTCTCCCCCTCGGGGAGAGGGTTGGGAGAGGGGCAGTGCGGGGAGTTCGCGGCTCTTGCCCCTCTCCCCTCCGGGGAGAGGGAGAAGTTTGGCCCATCTCTCCGCCAGCCTTCGCCCATTCTCCGCGCGTTGCCCGCGCTCGCTCCGCCAGCGCCGCAGCCGCAGTTCGAGATCGGCGTCGTTCCCGCCCAGCCCGCGCTCGCCGAGCAATACCGCGACCTCGGCCGCAATCTTCGCGAGGCCCATCTCGCCGGCCCGCACCAGCATGTGCCCGAGCCGCGGCGGCAGCGGCAGCCGCGCGATCGCCTTGCCGTGCGGCGTCGGCCGGCCATCGCCGTCGAGCGCCTCGAGCAATGTCAGCCGCCGCCGCGCCTCGTTCACCGCAGCCTCGGGCGGCGGATCGAGCCACGCCAGGTCGCGCGGATCCGTGACGCCCCACAAGGTGCAATCGAGCATCAGCGCCGACAGATCGGCTTCGAGGATCTCGGGCGGATCGAAGCGCGGCAGGCCCGCGGTCGCCGCTTCCTCCCACAGCCGATAGGCCACGCCCGGCCCCTGCCGCGCCGCGCGTCCGGCGCGTTGGGTCACCGCCGCCTGGCTCGCCCGCTCGGTGACCAGGCGCGTCATTCCCGCGGCGCGATCGTAGCGCGGCCGCCGCGCCAGCCCCGAATCGACCACCACGCGGATCCCGTCGAGCGTCAGCGAAGTCTCGGCGATCGAGGTTGCCAGCACGACTTTCCGGCGCCCCTCGGAATCGGGTCCGATCGCCGCGCGCTGGGCGGCGGGCTCCATGCTGCCGTGCAGCCGGTGCAGCGCGAGGCCGTCCAGCCCGCTCAGCCGCTCGGCGGTTCGCTCGATCTCGGCCACCCCCGGCAGAAAGGCGAGCACCCCGCCCGCTTCCTCGCGCAACGCAATGCGCACCGCCGCGGCCATGCTATCCTCGATCCGCGCCTCGGCGGCGCGGCCGAGATGGCGCAACGTCAGCGGCCAGCTGCGCCCCTCGCTCTCCACCACCGGAGCGTCGCCCATCAGCCCCGAGAAGCGCGCCCCGTCGAGCGTCGCCGACATCGCGACGAGGCGCAAATCGGGGCGCAGCGCCGCCTGCGCGTCGAGCGCCAGCGCCAGCCCGAAATCCGCGTCGAGGCTGCGCTCATGGACCTCGTCGAACAACACCGCCGCGATGCCCGCGAGTTCGGGGTCGCTCTGGATCCGATTGACGAAGATCCCCTCGGTGACCACCGTCACGCGCGTCGCCGCCGATCGCTTGCTGTCCATCCGCGTGGCATAGCCGAAGGTCCTGCCCACCGGCTCCCCGGCAAGCGCCGCCATCCGCTCGGCCGCGGCGCGCGCGGCCAGCCGGCGCGGCGACAGCAACAGGATTTCGCCCTTGCACCACGGTTCGCGCAGCAAGGCCGGCGCCACCGCGGTGGTCTTGCCGGCACCGGGGGGTGCGACCAGCACGGCGTTGCTCGCATCGCGCAGGACGGCGAGCAATTCGGGCAAAACGGCGTGGATCGGCAAAGTCTCGGTCATCGCGCGCAACCAATTCCCCAAACCGGGGTTGGGCGCAATCGAAGCCTAAGGAGCACGAGACATGGCACGGACCCTGGCACAGTTCACCATCACCCCCGACAGCGCCGGCGACTACACGCTGCACCTCGAGGACGAAGATGGCGAGACGATCGAATTCACCGCCGGCTTCGAGCAACTCGACCTGATCGTCGAGGCGATCGAGGAGCAGCTCGACAATGACGAGGAAGATGTCCTCGGGGTGGATGACGAGGACACGGCGACCGAAGAGGAAGAGTGAGGCGCGGCGGGCGTGTCGATGCAACACGCCCGCCACCCGCTCACAAGCCGAGCGCGGCCCGAATACGCGCCCAGTCGACGAGCTTGAAATTCTGCGCGCCGCCGTCGTTGACGTCGTCCTGCACCACCACCAGTCCGCTGCCATAGGGCCCGATCGCGCCGGTCCACGCGTCGAGGCCGTCGGTCCCGGTCACCGCATCGACCGCCCCCGCCGCGGCGACCCGGAAGCGCCCGACATAGCGCTCCGCCCCCGCCGCGCCGCTGACATCCCACACCGCGAACGCGCTGTCGCCCTGGCTCGACACCAGCAATAGGGTGCGCCCGCGATCGCGGATCAGCGTGGTGCCCTCGACATCGGCGACCAGCCGACCGTCGCCGATCTCCGCGACCAGGGTCCGCGTCCCCGCCGGGCCACGCAACGGATAGCGCCACACGCCCTTCAGCTCCTCGCCGATGTACAGCGCCCCGCTCGCATCATCGACCGTGCAGCCTTCCGACTGCGAGCCCACCGCGTAGCGCCGCCGCTCGGTGCCGGTGAAGCCGTCCGGTCCCGGCGCGAGCGCATATTCGCGCACCTCGCCGTCCTTGGCGATCAGCACCGCGATCAGCGCGCCGTCGATCCGGCCCATGCAGAAGCCATAGGGCTCGACCACGTCGGACTTGACGAACCCCGCCGGCGCCAGCTCCCCGGTGCCGGCGAAGCGATAGAGCGCGACGCCCATCCGCCCGCGATCCGACGCGCCGGCGACGAAGCCGTCGCCCTCGCTGCGCAAATCGACATTGTTGAGCAGCCCCTCGGGCAGGAACTGCAGCGACTGGCCGTCGAGCCCGAAGACATAGAGCCCGGCCTTTTTGTCGGTGCCGAGGATGATCCCGTCGTGATGCTTGCCCGCGAAATTCACCCCCCCGGCGCGGGCCCAGATCGCCGGATCGTCGGCGGCGTCGGCCATCTGCGTGGCGACCGCTACGGTCTCGCCGCTCGCCGGCACCTCGACGGTCGGTGCCGCAGGCACGGGAACGGGTGTCGCAGGCGCAGAAGCCGATGACTCAGATACCGGGGCGACCGTCTGCGGGGCTGTGGCCGGTGTGCAACCGGCCAAAAGAAATGCCGCCGTAACGAAATTGTAGCCGAGCTTTCCCCGCATCTTCACATCCGTCCTGTTGAGCGCCCCGGGAGCGGGGGTCGGTGACCCCTTTGTAAGGGGAAAATGACATGATTGTTTCGCACCTGTTGCGTGGGTCGGCGCTGGCTGCGCTGGCGACATTGCTCGCGGCCGTACCCGCGCATGCCCAGGACAGCGGCCAGCCGGTCGCCGAGAGCCAGCCCGAGGCGGAGCAGCGCGCCAATGAGATCATCGTCACCGGCGAGATTTTCTTCCGCAACCGCACCGCCGATACCAATCCGGTGCTGTCCTACGATCTCGAATATTTCCAGAAGTTCGAGCCGGTATCGGTCGGCGAGATGCTCAAGCGCGTCCCCGGCGCGACCTTTACCTCGGACGTGCTCGAATATGACCAGGTCCAGTTCCGCGGGCTCCCGGGCGGCTTCACCAACGTGCTGATCAACGGCCGCCGCGCGCCGGGGGGCGAGAGCGACGGCAGCTTCTTCGTCGATCGCATTCCCGCCGAGCTGGTCGAGCGGATCGAGATCGTCCGCGCACCGCGCCCCGATCAGCCGAGCGACGGCATCGCCGGCACGCTCAACGTCGTCACCAAGGAATCGGCGGCGTTCGAGGGCGGCTTCCTCAAGGCCGGCGCCTTGCTCAACACCCGCGACGGCGTGATCCGTCCGTCGGGCGCGCTGGCTTATGCCGGCAAGATCGACGCGGCGACCGATTACTGGGTCGCGCTCAATTACCAGAAGCGCCGCAATCCCAAGAAGAAGGTGTCGTACCGCTTCGGCGGCGAGCCCGGCACCGACGACAAGAGCTTCCCCGGCAATCCCGAGGACAGCAACTATGTCGGCGATCCCGAGTTCAGCGATTTCGAGGCGCAGAGCGACACCCGCGACGGCACCGATTTCTCGGGCAGCGCCGAGATCAGCCACCAGTTCGGCGAGGGCGGCCGCATCCGTCTCAACGGCTTCTTCGTCGACACCGATCGCGACGAGGACGAGACCTCGGTCACGCTCGAGGATGCGGATCTCGATTTCGACGAAGTCGAGGTCCAACAAGAGCGGATCAGCCAGCAGACCTGGGCGATCACCGGCGACGCGCGCATCCCGCTCGGCGGATTCGAACTCGGCCTCGCCGGCGGGTGGAACAGGTTCCGCGACCATACCGACACCAAGGTGTTCGTCGGCGATAACGAAGACGATCTCGGCGATGTCGAACTCGACGACGAGGAAGCGATCCGCATCGCCGACACCGAACTCACCGCCACCATGTTCGGCGCGTTCGGCGCGGAGGACGGGCTCAAGGTCAAGATCGGCTCGGACTTCCTGTTCAAGAAGCGCAACGGCCTCAACGACGGCGCCTTTCTCAGCGAGAGCTTCCGGATCAAGGAGGATCGCTATTCGCCTTATCTCCGGCTGAGCTTCGACGCCGGCCCGCTCAGCGTGGACGGCGGCGCGCGCTACGAGATCACCCGCCGCAACATCACCGGCACCGCCGATTCGGCACGCTACAATGACGAATTGCTCAATCCCTCGCTCAGCCTGCGCTATGCCACCGGCGGCGGCCAGTTCCGCGCATCGGTGGCGCGCACCATCCGCCGTCCCGACTATGATCTGCTCGGCCCGATCACCGACGAAGGTCCCGGCGACGATGACGTGATCACCGGCAACCCGTCGCTGCGCAACCAGCGCGCATGGGGCGTGGATGTCGGCTATGAGCATCGCATCGGCGGCAGCGGCATCGCCGGAGTGAACTTCTTCTATCGCGACATCAGCAACCTGATCGAGCTGGTCTCGCTCGGCGAAAACCCCGACAATGACGAAGGCCGCGCATTCACGCCGCAGAATATCGGCGACGGCAAGGCATGGGGAGTCGAATTCGATCTGTCGGCGCCGCTGACTCTGTTCGGCATGCCCGACACCGGCATCTTCGCTAACTACACCTGGCTCGACAGCGAGACGACCGACCCGTTCACGCTCGAAAAGCGCCGGTTCAACAATCAGCCGCACCATGTCTATAATTTCGGCGTCATCCAGAATCTGCGCAATGCGGGCGTGAGCTTCGGCGCGACGATCTCGGGCCGCAGCGCGGCTACCGAGAGCAATTTCGACGAGACGATCCGCCTGCGCTACGATCCCGATCTCGAAGCCTTTGTCGAGAAGCGCTTCGGCGAGAATTTCGTCGTCCGCCTCTCGGCGCAGAATCTGCTCGATCGAGTGAAATATGAGGATTTCCGCAAATATGACGGCGACACGCTCGCGGAAATCCTCGACAACCGCGCGGCCGGCGATCTCGACGAGTATGAGATCGAGCGCGAGCATTCGGGCCCGCTGGTCCAATTGACCGTCCGCGCGGCATTCTGACCGACGCTTCCCTCTCCCCTCGAGGGGAGAGGGTTGCGCAGACTTAGGTCTTGCGAAGCAAGGCCTTTAGTCGGCGCTGGGTGAGGGGTGAGCGGCTTCGCAGAAGCCGCGCGAGGCTTTGCCTCGCTCTACCCCTCACCAACCTCCGCTAGGCAGCAAGCTGCCAAGCTGCGCTATCCTCTCCCCTATCAAGGGGAGAGGGAATTTAGGTTGAGTATCGGTAGGCTTCAGTAAGCCCGCGCCACCGCGAACTCGACCGCCTCGACCATCGCGTCCTTCGCCGCCCCCGGCGCGAACCCGGCGAGCGCGTCGATCGCGCGCTGGCCGTAATGCCGGGCGCGGGCGAGTGTGTCGTCGACGGCGCGGCTGGCGCGCACCAGGGCGATCGCCTCGGCAAAGTCTTCGTCCGAGACCCGGCGGCCCGAAATCGCGTCCTTCCAGAACCCCCGCGCCGCCGCGTCGCCGCGCGCGTAAGCGAGGATCACCGGCAGGGTCATCTTACCCTCGCGGAAATCGTCGCCGGCATCCTTGCCCATCGTCGAGGCGTCGGAGATATAGTCGATCGCATCGTCGACCAATTGGAACGCGATGCCGAGATTGCGGCCATAGGTGTCGAGCGCGGTCTCTTCGGACTCCGAACGTTCGGCGACCACCGCGGCGATCCGGCACGCGGCGGCGAACAATGCCGCGGTCTTGGCGCCGATGATGTCGAGATAGCGCTCTTCGGAAATGTCGAGCCGGCGCACCGCGGTGAGCTGGTTGACCTCGCCCTCGGCGATCACCGCGCTGGCATTGCTCAGGATCTTGAGCACCTTGAGGCTGCCGTCCTCGACCATCAGCTCGAAGCTGCGGCTGAACAGGAAGTCCCCGACCAGCACGCTCGCCGGATTGCCCCAGATGATGTTGGCCGTGCGCTTGCCGCGCCTGAGGTCCGACGAATCGACGACATCGTCGTGGAGCAGGGTCGCGGTGTGGATGAACTCGACCGCCGCGGCGAGCCGGTGGTGCCGCGTCCCCGAATAGCCGAGCAGCCGCGCGCTCGCGAGCGTCAGCATCGGCCGCATGCGCTTGCCGCCGCCGGCGATCAGATGGCCGGCGAGCTCGGGAATCAGCGGAATGTCCGATTGCATGCGGTCGAGGATGACCGCGTTCACCAGATTGAGGTCATGCGCCACCAGCTGCAGCATCGGTTCCAGCGACGGCTCGGGCTTTTGGCCCAGGCGATGGATGGTGGCGCTCATCCGCGGGGCTCTGGCGCGTGGCGGCGGCAAAGGCAAGGCTTGCGTAGCGTCGCGCGCCACGCAAAAGGAGGCGCATGCCCGACGAGACGCTCAACCGCTTCCGCCAGAGCATCGACAATATCGATGCCGCGCTGATCCACATGCTCGCCGAGCGCTTCAAGGTCACCCAGGCGGTCGGCGCGTACAAGGCGACGCATGGCCTGCCCCCGGCGGATCCCTCGCGCGAGGAAGCCCAGATCGCGCGGCTTCGCGGTCTGGCGAAGCAGGCCGATCTCGATCCCGAATTTTCCGAGAAATTCCTGCGCTTCATCATCGACGAAGTGATTCGCCACCATGAACGGCTGCGCGACGCGCGATGACGCGCGGCGGATCGGCATTGGTTGCGGCGCTGGCGGCTTTGCTCGCGGGCTGCGACGCGACGCCGGTCAAGGCGCCAGCCCCCGCGCACAAGCCCAGGGCGAAGGCAGTCGCCACTCCAGCGCCACGCTCGCCTGCGCAGCGGCTCGCCGACGCGCTGCACGTCGTACCCGCCGGCGATAGCCGCTACGCCTTCGGCGGGGACGACAAGCTTCTCGATACCGGCTTCGGCGCGGTGCTGCTCCGCCACGGCAAGGTCCCCGATGCGGGGCATGCCGAGGGTGGCGTGATCGCCGCTTATTATCTGCGCGAGCAGGACGGCGGCTTCGCGCTCGCCAGGGCATATCCCGAAGCCGCGCTCAGCGGCAGCTTCGGCGATCTCGCGAAATGGTCGGTCTCGGACAAGTTTGCGGCGCTGCCGGTGCTGGTCGTCGAAGGCGGTGGCACGTGGCAGGGCTGCACCGTCGGCCAGACCGACCTGATCGAGCTGCGCCCCAACGGCCCGGCGAGCCTCGCGAGCATCGTCACGACTTTCGATGACAGCGGCGTGGCGCAGGACACGCCGCAAAGTCTGACCGGCGGCTTCGCCGATATCGTCCGCGATCGCAGCTTCATCGTGCGCTACGAGGGAACCCGATCGTTCGCCGAACGATACGTTCGTCGTGGCGACCGCTTCGTGATCGAAGGAAGCGAGAGCCAAATTCCCGGCTGCTGACCAAGGGGGGCAGATGCCCGATCATGACGACTATCTGATCTTCACGCCCGATCATGTCGACCTGACCCGCTCGCCGCTGCGACGCGGAGTGGAAGAACCGACCCATGTGCTCGGCGCGTTCAATCCCGGCTTCGCGCGGCTGCCGAACGGCAATCTGCTGCTGATGGTCCGCGTCGCCGAGGCGCTGCAGGATCCGGTGCACACCGATCACGCCCGCGCCGTCCGCTGGACCCCCGCCGGCTATGTCCTCGATCGCCATCCGGTCCACCAGATCGACATGGACGATCCGCGCCAGTTCGCGCTCAAGGACCGAAACCCGCGATTGCTCGGGCTGACCTCGCTGTCGTGGCTGCTCCCGGTCGAGCTCGACGCGCAGGGCCGCGCGATCGTCGCGATCCATTACGACAAGGCGATCGAGCCCAGTGCCGGCTTTATGGATTACGGCGTCGAGGACGCCCGCATCACCAGGGTCGGCGACACCTGGTGGATGACCGCCTGCGGCGTTTCGGCCGAGCGCCATTGTACCGCGATGTACCGTTCGGCCAACGGGCTCGACTATGAACTGCTCGGCATCGTCCTCGATCATCAGAACAAGGACATGATCCTGTTCGAAGGCAAGGTCGCGGACAAGTTCATGGCGCTCACCCGGCCGCTGGGCGAATGCTATTTCGCTTATCCCGAGGACAGCCCGTGGCTCGGCGGCCCGTCGATCAACATGGCGCAATCGCCCGACGGGCTGCACTGGAAGCCGCTCGACACGCCGGGCATCCGCGCGCGCAAGGGCACGACGAGCACCCAGCGGATCGGCGGCGGCAGCCAGCCGGTGCTGACGCCTCAGGGCTGGATGCTGATCTATCACGGCGTCGAGAAGCGCGGCGCGGTCGGCATCTATCGCAGCTTCTGGGCGTTGCTCGACAAGGACGAGCCCTCGAAGATCCTCCGCCTCGAGGACGAAGTGCCGCTGATCGAGGCCAATCCGGCGCTGACCGATCCGATCGCGCACCAGCTCTATCTGCCCACCCCGGTCGCCTTCACCACCGGCGTGGCGGATGCGGGCGATCATTATGTCGTCGCGGGCGGCGAGGCCGATCTGGCTTGCCGGATCACGCACATTGCGAAGGAGCGGTTCCGGTGACCCGCCGGGGCGCGCCCAACACTCCCCACGTCACCCCGGACTTGTTCCGGGGTCCCCCAAGCCGCACCGGAAAAGCTCGAGCGTCGAGGCTGTCGCCCACCTCGCGGTGGACCCCGGCACAAGGCCGGGGTGACGAAGGAATATATCGATGACCGAACCCCTGTGGTGGCAGCACGGCACGATCTACCAGATCTACCCCCGTTCGTTCCAGGACTCGAACCATGACGGCGTGGGCGATCTCAAGGGCATCGAATCCCGCCTTGACGACCTTGTCGACCTTGGCGTCGACGCGATCTGGATCTCGCCGATCTATCCCTCGCCGATGGCCGATTTCGGCTATGACGTCGCCGACTACACCGGCATCGACCCGCGCTTCGGCACGCTCGACGATTTCGACTCGCTGCTCGAGGCCGCGCACGGTCGCGGGCTCAAATTGCTCCTCGATTTCGTCCCCAATCACAGCTCGGACCAGCATCCGTGGTTCGTCGAGAGCCGGTCGTCGCGCGACAATCCGAAACGCGACTGGTATCTCTGGCGCGACCCCGGCCCGGACGGCGGCCCGCCCAACAACTGGATCAGCGATTTCGGCGGCCCGGCCTGGGAGTGGGACGAAGCCACCGGTCAATATTATTATCACGCCTTCCTGAAAGAGCAGCCCGACCTCAACTGGCGCAACCCGGAGCTGCGCGCGGCGATGCTCGACGTGCTGCGCTTCTGGTTCGAGCGCGGCGTCGACGGCTTCCGGATCGACGTGCTGTGGCACATGATCAAGCACGCCGACTTTCCCGACAATCCCGCCAATCCGGCCTACACCCCGGCGATGGGCGAGATGCACCGGGTGCTCCAGCTCCACTCGACCGACCAGCCCGAGGTCCATGGCATCGCCGCCGACATGCGGCGCGTGGCGGATGCCTGGCCCGAGCGCGTGCTGGTCGGCGAGATTTACCTGCCGGTCGACAAATTGATGGACTATTACGGCAAGGACCAGCCGGGGGTGCATCTGCCCTTCAACTTCCAGCTGATCGATGCGCCGTGGGAAGCGCGCAGCCTCGCCACGCTGATCGCCGACTATGAAGCCGCGCTGCCGCCGGGCGGCTGGCCCAATTGGGTGCTCGGCAATCACGATCGCCCGCGCGCCGCCACCCGATTCGGCGCGGCGCAGGCGCGCGTCGCGGCGATGCTGCTGCTCACCCTGCGCGGCACCCCGACGATCTATTATGGCGACGAGATCGGCATGGAGGACGTGACGATCCCCGCCGATCAGGTCCAGGATCCGCGCGAGCTGCGCGAACCCGGCATCGGCCTTGGCCGCGATCCGGTGCGCAGCCCGATGGCTTGGGACGGAAGCCCCAATGCCGGCTTCTCGACCGCCGCGCCGTGGCTCCCGCTCCACGACGACTGGCGACAGCGCAACGCCGCCGCACAGCGCGACGACCCGCATTCGATGTGGCGACTCTATCACGACCTGCTCGCTCTCCGCCGATCGCGCCCGGCGCTGTCGGTCGGCGACTGGCTGCCGATCGATTGCTCGGGCAATCTGCTCGCTTACGAACGGCGCCACGGCGACGAACGCGTGCTGGTCGTGCTCAATCTCGGCGAGGCTCCCGAAAGCTTCGCCATCCCCGAATGGGCCGAAGGACTGCGCGTCCTGCTCACCACCGGCACCGGCTGCGACCCTGCGATCCTCGGACCCAATGAAGGCTATATTCTCGGATGAAGATCGCGATGCTGGCGCCGATCGCGTGGCGCACGCCGCCGCGGCACTACGGCCCGTGGGAATTGGTCACCAGCCTGCTCACCGAAGCGCTCGTCGCGCGCGGGATCGATGTGACCCTGTTCGCCACGCAGGATTCGGAAACCGCGGGCACGCTCGCCGGGGTGGTGCCGCACGGTTATGAGGAAGACCCCGCGATCGACGCCAAGGTCTGGGAATATGCCCACCAATCGCATCTGTTCGCGCGAGCCGGCGAGTTCGACCTGATCCACAATCAGGCAGATTTCCCCGCCCACGCCTATGCCCCGCTGATCGACACCCCGATGGTCACCACGATCCACGGCTTCTCGTCGGATCGCATCTTGCCGATGTACAAGCCGTTCGAGGATCGCGTGCATTTCGTCGCGATCAGCGAGGCCGACCGCCACCCCTCGCTCAAATACGCCGCAACGATCCATCACGGCATCCGCCTCGACGAATTCCCCTTCGATGCGCAGGGCAGCGACGATCTGCTGTTCTTCGGCCGGATGCATCCCGACAAGGGCGCCGCCGAGGCGATTCATGTCGCGCTGGCCACCGGCCGCCGGCTCGATCTCTACGGCATCGTCCAGGACCAGGGCTATTTCGACCGCGAAGTGATGCCGCATGTCGATGGCGAGCGGATCCGCTATCTCGGGCCCGTCGGCGGCGAGGCGCGGCTGCGCGCACTCGGCAAGGCCAAGGCGTTGCTCCATCTGATCAATTTCGACGAGCCGTTCGGCCTTTCGGTGATCGAGGCGATGGCCTGCGGGACGCCGGTGATCGCGATAAATCGCGGCAGCATGCCGGAGTTGATCACGCCGGAAACCGGCATCCTCGTGAAGTCCGCCGGCGAGGCGATCCCCGCGCTGGGAGAAATCGCGAGCATCGATCGCGCCGCCTGCCGAGCCCGCATCGAGGCACATTTCTCGGTCGAAGCAATGGCCGACAAATACATCGCGCTATACGAGCGGATTCTGGCCTGATTCCCTCTCCCGTCGGGAGAGGGAAGGGGCCCGCCGCCAAAGGCGGTGGGAAGGGTGAGGGCGACGTATTGCCGCCACTCACCCTCACCCTTCCGCCGACTGCGTCGGCTCCCTCCCTCTCCCGATGGGAGAGGGATACTTGCAATGTAGGATTTCGCCTGCTGCAGTGAGGCGGGCGAGAACGCCCGCGCTCTTTGAACCCGTCAAAATCTTGACGCCCCCAGCGCAACAATCTTTCATTTCTCAGCAATTTAATTGCCTATTCGCCGTGCAAACCGTGAAAGTTGCGGCCCGAAATCCTATTCCGCCGCCAGCAGCGACTCGGCGCCGCCCAGATCCACCGACACCAGCCGGCTCACCCCGCGTTCGACCATCGTCACCCCGAACAGCCGGTGCATCCGGCTCATCGTCGCGGCATTGTGGGTGACGATCAGATAGCGCGTCGCGGTCTCGCGGGTCATCGCTTCGAGCAGGTCGCAGAAGCGCTCGATATTGGCGTCGTCGAGCGGCGCGTCGACTTCGTCGAGCACGCAGATCGGCGCCGGATTGGTCAGGAAGAGCGCGAAGATCAGCGCCACTGCGGTCAGCGCCTGCTCGCCGCCCGAGAGCAGGGTCAGCGACTGCAGCCTTTTCCCCGGCGGCTGCGCCATGATCTCGAGCCCGGCTTCGAGCGGATCGTCCGAATCGACCAATTCGAGATGCGCCTGCCCGCCGTTGAACAAGGTGCTGAACAGCCGCCGGAAATGCACGTCGACGGCCTCGAACGCCGCAAGCAGCCGCTGCCGCCCTTCGCGATTGAGCGTGCCGATCGAGCCGCGCAGCCGATTGACGGCCTGGGCCAGCTCGTCGCGCTCCTGCGCATTGCTGGTGAATGCGGCTTCGAGTTCGGCGAGTTCGGCCTCGGCGACGAGATTGACCGGCCCGATCCGTTCGCGATCCACGCTGAGCTTTTCGTGGCTCGCGCTTTCGTCCTGCGGGCTGCGCACGCTCTCGGCCTCGAACCCGGCTTTCTGGGGAAGCAAAGGCGGCGGACATTCGAAGCGCTCGCCCGACAGCCGCCCCATCTCGATCCGCCGCATTTCCTGATTCTCGGCGCGCGCGATCGCTCCCGCCCGCGCCTCGCGCGCCTCGGCCAACCCCTCATTGGCGGCGCGGACATCGCCTTCGGTGGCGCGGAGCGCCGTCTCGGCCTCGCGCTCGGCAGCCTGCGCCGCAGCCGATTCGGCGCGCGCCGTCCCGGTCGTCGCTTCGGCTTCGGTCACCGCGGCGTCAAGTTGGGCGGGGCGCGCCGCGATCGCTTCGCTCTCCTCGGCCAGTTCGGCGGCGCGTTTCTCCATCTCGGTCGCGCGGCGTGCGGCTTCGCCGGCACGCGATTTCCAGCTGCGGCTCTCGGCAGTGGCGGCGGCGAGTCGTTCGCGCGCCTGCCCGATCTCGCGATCCAGCGTTCCGCGCTCGCTGCGGGCATTGGCGGCGGCGGCGCGGCGTACCTCCGCCTCGGACGACAGCGCCGCAACCCGCGCCCGCGTCGCCGAACCGTCGGGCAGCGCGGCCTTGGCGGCCTCGGCCCGGGCCAGCTCGCCCGCCGCCTCCTCCTGCTCGCCCATGACCCGTGCGCGCCGCGATTCGAGATCGGCGCGCTGCGCTTCGAGCCGCTCGAGCTGCGCGGTCGCGCGATCCTCGGCGCGCCCGGCCTCGCGCCCGGCATTTTCGGCATGGTCGAGCAGGCGACGGCATTCGGCGGCGGCGCGGCGCGCGGTGGCGATGCCGTCGTCGATCCGCGCCAGTTCGCCCTCGGCCGCCTCGACTGCGCGCACCGCCGCGGGCCGCGCTTTCTCGATCGCCCCCAGCCGATTGACGCGCTCGAGCCGTTCGGCCGCCGCCGCGCCGCCCGACTTCGCGACATAGCCGTCCCAGCGCCGCAGCACCCCGCCGAGCGTCACCAGCCTTTGCCCGACCGCCAGAGGCTGGCCCGAATCGCGCTCCGCCACCAGCACCTGCGCAAGCCGGCGGGCGAGGCTGGCGGGCGCCGCGACATGCTGCGCCAGCGGCGTCGTATCGGCCGGCGCCATGGGATCGCCGGGCAGCGGTTCGGCCCCCGCCCAATAGCGCTCGGCGCTGGTATCGAGCCCGGCCTCGAGATCGTCGCCCAGCGCCGCGGCAAGCGCGCGCTCGTAGCCCGCATCGACCTTGAGCCGGTCGAGCAGCCGGTCCTTGCCCGATGGCCGCGTCGCCTTGGCGAGCACGGCGGCTTCGCTATCGAGCTGTGCGAGCTCGGCATGCGCCACCGACCGCGCCGATTGGGCGCGGTCGCGCGATTCGATCGCGCCGCGTTCGTCGGCATCGGCACGCGCGAGCCCGGCGCGCGCAGTCTCGGCCTGCTGCACTGCCTGGGCGCGCGCTTCCGCGGCGCGCGCCTTCTCGACGGCGAGCGGTGCGGCGCTCCCCAGCGCGGCGATCTCGGCATCGACCCGCGCCTGATCGCGCGCGGCGCGCTCGGCATGGGTGCGCGCGGCGACCAGCGCTGCCTCGGCGACCCGCGCCTCGGCCGCCTCGCTCGCCTGCGCTGCCAGCGCCTGCGCCAGCGCGACTTCGGCATCGCGCGCGGCACGCTCGGCATCGGCGAGTGCGGCATCGAGCGTCGGCATCCGCGCCATCGCACCGGCGATGCGGCGCTCGAGCGCCGCGGCCTCGTCGGCGAGCCGCGCCAGCGCCTCGGCCGCGTCATGCGCCAGCGCACCCTCGCGGCTGCGATCGCCGGCAAGCCGCGTCTGCGCATCGCGCAGCTCGCCGATCCGGCGCTCGACCGTGGCACGCTCGCTGCGCAAGGTCGCCAGCCGGTGCATCGCCTCGGTCGCGCGGTCGCGGACGGTGAGCGCGTCGGCGCGTACCCCTGCCAGCGTCTCGGCGGCAGCCTGCTGGCGCGCCGCGGCGGCGTCATGCGCCTGCGCGCGCTCGACAACCAATGCTTCGGCAGCGGCGGCTTCCTTCTTCGCCGCGTCCGAGGCGCCGGCTGCGTCGCGCCACCGCGCGAAGATCATCCGCGCCTCGGCAACGCGGATCCGCTCCGAAAGCTCGCGATAGCGCTCGGCCTGCCGCGCCTGGCGCTTGAGCGCCGCCGCACGCGACTCCTGGTCGCCGATCACTTCGTCGAGCCGAGCGAGATTGGCCTCGGTCGCGCGCAGTTTCTGCTCGGCGTCGCGGCGGCGAACATGGAGGCCGGCGATCCCCGCCGCCTCCTCGAGCATCGCGCGGCGCTCGCCGGGCTTGGCCGAGATGATCGCGCCGATCCGCCCCTGGCTGACCAAGGCCGGCGAGTGCGCGCCGGTCGCCGAGTCCGCGAACACCAGAGCGACGTCCTTGGCGCGGACGTCGCGGCCGTTGATCCGATAGGCCGATCCCGCGCCGCGCTCGATCCGCCGGACGACTTCGAGCTCGTCGTCATCGCCGACTTGCTCGGCGAGGATCGAGACTTCGGCGAAGTCGCGCGCCGGCCGGGTGGCGGTGCCGGCGAAGATCACGTCTTCCATCCCGGCGCCGCGCATCGATTTGGCGCTGTTCTCGCCCATCGCCCAGCGCAGCGCCTCGAGCAGATTGGACTTGCCGCAGCCGTTCGGGCCGACGATCCCGGTCAGGCCGGGCTCGATGCGCAGATCGGCCGGGTCGACGAAGCTCTTGAAGCCCGTCAGCCGCAGCCTTTTGATCTGCATGGCCCGCCCCCCTGCGGCTCGGGCCCGTTACCGGGCCCCGGCCGCCTGCAACGCGCTCTCGACCTGCGACCACACCGACGCCTCGACGCGCTCGCCGTTGATGAAGAAGCTCGGCGTGCCGGTGACGCCATGCTCGCTGGTCGCGTCGGCATTCACCTTGGCGATCGCCTCGATCGTCTTCTGGTTGGCGAGGCACTGACGCGCGCTGGCATCGGGCACGCCGCGCTGCTTCATGAACTCGATATGCCCGAGCGCTTCGGCGAACCCGGCAGCCGCCTGCGGCGGCGGTAGCTGCTGGAGCTGCTGGAGCAATTGCGGGTTGCTCGTCTGCAGCTGCTCGGTCCGCTTGTAGAACGCCTCCTGATTGGCGAACATCTGGTCGAGGATCGGGAAGAACGCCTCGGTCGGCGCGCACTGGTTGAGCAATGCCAGCGACAGATCGGGCGCGCCGTGGACGAGGAAGTCGCGGAACTCGTAGCTGACTTTGCCGGTCGAGATATATTTCTGGCGAAGCGGCTCGACGCCTTCCTCGGCGAAGCGTCCGCAGGTCGGGCAGCTGCGCGAGCCATATTCGAGCAGCTTGATCGGGGCATTGGGATTACCCTGGATATAGCCGCCCTCGGCGGTCTTGCTTACCACGTCGACCCATTGCTTGCCCGCGGGCGGCGCGACATTGGCCACCGGCGTGCTCGACGTCACCGGCGCCGAGGCATTGCCGCCGCCGCCGCCGCAGGCCGCCAGTGCGAGAAGAGGAAGAAGCGCGATTGCAGAACGCATGGTCTTGAGTCTCCGAAGCAAAAGGATCGATCAGCTGTCCGCGGCGCGAAGCTCGGGCTGGAGCTGATCCCAGGTGAAGGCGCGCACGCGGCGGCCGTTGACGAAGAAGCTCGGCGTTCCCTGAACCCCGGCTTTGGCACCGCTCGCATAGGCATCGGCGACGCCCTTGATCAGTGCCGGATTGGACAGGCAGCGTCGGGCCTGCGCCTCGGGCAAGCCGCGTGCCTTCATGAAGGTGAGCATCCCCAGGGCTTCGGCGAATTTGGTCGCTGCCTGCGGCGGCGGAAGCTGCTGCCAGCCCTCGACCAGCTTGGGTTGGGTCTCCATCAATTTGTGCAACGGCCCGTCGAACGTCGCCTGGCTGGCGAACATCTGGTCGAGCAGCGGGAAGAAGCGCCCGACGGGCACGCATTGGTTGAGCAACGCCAGCGACAGATCGGGCACGCCGTGGATCAGATAGTCGCGGAACTCATAGCTCAGCTTCCCGCTGGCGATCCATTCGCGGCGCAGCGGCTCCATGCCCTCGGCGGCGAAGCGCCCGCAGGTCGGGCAGGTGCGCGACCCATATTCGACGAGCTTGATCGGCGCGTTGGGATTGCCTTGCCGAAACCCGCCCTCGGGGGTCTTCGCGACCGTATTCACCCAATTGGCGACGGGTGCGCGCCGCGCCTGTTGCGCGTTCACGGGACCGATCCCGGCGAGCAGCAGCAAGGCAGCGGCGAGAAAGCGCAAATGCATCAGTCGATCCTGCCGAGCTTGAGACCTTCGGAGGCGACCACGCCCGCGGCCAGCGACTCGAGCACCGCCTTGAGCTCGGGATCGGCGATGCCGCGCAGACTGTCGCCCATCGCCTCGGGAAGCGGCGCGAGACTGGGCGACGGCGCGTTCTTGACCGCGCGCTTGACCTCACCCTGCCGAATCGCGAGGCGTGCAACCGCGGCATAACCGAAGAAGCGATTGACCCGCTCGATGATCTCGGGGGCGATATGCTGCATCATCGGGGCGTGAGCACCGCCGACGACGAGGCTCAGCACACCGTCGGCGCGCTTGCCCTGCGGAAAACGGATCGATTCGGGCATCGAGACACGGGCATAGCGCTCGCCGACGATCTCGCCCCAGCGGCTGACGATCGCGTGCTGGACGAAGCCGAACTTGCGGAATGCCGCGCGGCCGACATCGGGCAGCAGCTCGGAAACCGGGCGCGCGCGGTTCGATCGCTGCGGCTCGAGCTTCGGCTGGCGGGTAGTCGCGCGCTTTGGTGCATTGGGGGGCTTCGTCATTGTCGCTTACCCATGCCATAGGCGGGGCGTGCCCGACAACAAGCCTCGCGCAATCGACCAAAGTGTCTCCCGGCCCTTGCTCAAATGGTACGACGCCCATGCCCGCGATTTGCCGTGGCGCGCGCAGCCGGGCGCCAATGCGCCCGATCCCTATCGGGTGTGGCTGAGCGAAGTGATGCTCCAGCAGACCCAGGTTGCCAGCGTCATCCCCTATTTCGAGCAATTCACCGCGCGCTGGCCGAGCTTCGCGGCGCTGGCGGCAGCGGAGGATGCCGAGCTGATGGCGGCCTGGGCCGGGCTTGGCTATTATGCCCGGGCGCGCAATCTGCTCGCCTGCGCCCGCGCCGTCGCGGCACGCGGGAGCCTTCCCGAGACCGAAGCCGAACTGCTCGGCCTGCCCGGGGTGGGCGGCTACACCGCCGCGGCGATCGCGGCGATCGCCTTCGGCCGGCGGGCGGTGGTGGTCGATGCCAATGTCGAGCGGGTGGTGACCCGGCTGTTCGCGGTGGCCGAGCCGCTGCCCGGCGCCCGGCCCCGGATCCGCACGCTCACCGATTCGATCACCCCCGATGCCCGCGCAGGCGATTTCGCGCAGGCGATGATGGACCTCGGTTCGACGATCTGCACGCCCCGCGCCCCGCGCTGCCTCGCCTGCCCGTTACGGGAGCGATGCGACGGCTTCGCCGGCGGCGCGCCCGAGACTTTCCCGGTCAAGGCCGCGAAGCAGGTCAAGCCGCAGCGCTACGGCACGATGTTCTGGATCGAGCGCGACGGCTGCGTGCTGCTCGTCCGCCGCCCGCCAAAGGGCCTGCTCGGCGGGATGCGTGCCTTGCCGACCGGGCCATGGAGCGATTCGCCGCCCGGCCTTGCCGGCGCGCCGATCGCGGCCGATTGGCGCGTGATCGACGGGCAGGTTCGCCACGGCTTTACCCATTTCAACCTCGACGTGACGCTTGCGGCTGTAACGATCACAGCGCACACAGGCGCGTGTTTTGGCACGCCGCAGGGCGAATGGTGGCCGATCGCCGAGATGGAATCGGCGGGGCTGCCCACGGTGTTCGCCAAGGCGGCGAGGATGTTCGGGAGGATGCATGCGTAGCTGGCGGATATTCGGATCGATCGCGGCGCTGGCGCTCGCCAGCCCGGGCTGGCCGCAGGCCAGCGTGCCGCTTCCCTCGGCCAATACGCGCAGCCAGCCCGTAGCGGTCGAACTGGCGAAGAAGACCGTCGCCGAAGCCAAGGTCCCGGGAATCGTGATCGTGACGGGAATCGGCGATGCGCTGCCCCAGACCGTCGCCGAGGGCCGGATCGCGATCGAGCCCGATGCGCCGCGCGCCGACGCCGACAGCCTGTGGCGAGTCTATTCGATGACCAAGCCGATCACCGGCATCGCCGCGATGATCCTCGTCGAGGAAGGCAAGCTCGAGCTCGATCAGCCGATCAGCGACTTCATTCCCGCGTTCAAGGACATGAAGGTCCTTGTCGATCCGGCGAAGGACCTGACCAGCCGCCCCGCAACGCGCCCGATCACGGTGCGCCACCTGCTCACCCACACTGCCGGGCTGGGCTACAGCATCGTCACCAAGGGGCCGTTGCTCGACGAATATAACCGGCTCGGCATCAACCCTGCGCAAGTCAACGCGCTGATGGAGCCGGGGATGCGCGCCGCGCGGCCCGCGAGCCTCGAGGAATTTGCCAATCGCGTCGCGACGCTCCCGCTGATCGCTGATCCGGGCGCCAAATGGAGCTATTCGATCAGCCTCGACGTGCTCGGCCGGGTGATCGAAGTCGCCGGGGGCATGCCGTTCGACCAGTTCGTCAACACCCGGATCTTCGCGCCGCTCAAGATGCGCGACAGCTATTGGACCGTGCCGCAGGCCAAGGCCCGCATCCTCGCCACCAATTACATGGCGCCGGGCGTCGCCGCGGATCTGGGCGCGACTTCGGTATGGCTTCGACCGCCGAGCTTCCCTTATGGCGGCGCCGGGCTGGTCATGTCGGCGCGCGACTATGACCGCTTTCTCCACATGCTGCTGAACGGCGGGACGCTCGAAGGCGCGAAGATCCTCAAGCCCGAGACGGTCAAGCTGGCGATGTCCGATCTGCTGCCGCCGAGCGTCGATCGCGCGACGCTCGCGCACATGACCGCCGACAGCGGCGCGCCGATGGGCTTCGGCGCGGGCGGCTCGGTCTATCTCGCCGACAAGCCGGGCGGCCCCGGCAAGGGCACCTATGGCTGGGCCGGCGCGGCCGGATCGATCGGCTGGGTCGATCCCGTGCACAAGCTGCGCGCGACGATGATGATCAATTCGTTCAGCGAGCAGATGCTCAAGCGCGACGCCTCGCGGGCGATCTATGCCGATCTGACGCGGTGAGCGCGCCTGGCTTTACCGGCGGCACGATCGACCGTGCCGACCGGGTTCGCCAAGAACCTGAACTGCTGCGCGCTGCGGAGTCCGATCCCCGCGCCCGATTGCTCGTGCTTCACGGTCTCGATCCCGAGCTCGACGACGCGGATCGTCTCGTCTGGACCGCGCTCGACGCGGCGCAAGGCGAGCGGCTGTTCCTCGGCTATGATGACGGCGTCCCGGTGTTCGCCGCGGCGCCGCCGCACGGACAAACCTTGCCCGGCGGCCGTTCGCCGGCATTGTTCGCGATGCTCGACCGCTTCCACGCCGGGGACGCCGCGCTCTATGCCGCCGCGCGCAGCCTCGTCGACTGGCACGCCCGCCACGGCTTTTGCGCGGTTTGCGCGACTCCGACCGCGATCTTCCGCGCGGGCTGGGGTCGGTCCTGCCCCCATTGCCACGCCGAGCATTTCCCGCGCGTCGATCCGGTGGTGATCATGCTCGCCGAATTCGGCGACAAGGTGCTGCTCGGTCGCCAGCCGCCCTGGCCGGCGGGGCGCTATTCGGCGCTCGCCGGATTTCTAGAGGTCGGCGAATCGATCGAGGAAGCGGTGCGCCGCGAGACGCTTGAGGAAGCCGGCATCCGCATCGGCGCGGTGCGCTACGTCGCCAGCCAGCCCTGGCCCTTCCCCTCTTCGCTGATGATCGCGTGCATCGGCGAGGCCGAGGACGACGCGATCACGATCGACGCCAACGAGCTCGAAGACGCCCGCTGGTTCAGCCGCGAAGAGGTAAGGCTGGCGCTTGCCCGCGACCCCGCTGCCACCTTCGGCGCGGCCCCGCCTTACGCGATCGCCCACACGCTGCTGACTGCCTGGGTCGAAGGCTAGTCGTCCTCGCCGGGCGCAGGCATCGCCCAGCTCGCGTACAGCGTCGGCACGGTCGAGAGAATCACCAGCATCAGCAGCGGGATCAAGATCATGGTCTCGACGAGCCGCGTCGGCGGCCACCGCATCAGCAGCGCCATGCCCGCCGATCCGAATAGCCCGATCAGCCCGGTCGCAGTCGCGCCGGCGAAGCCGGCCAACTAGGCATGCAGGCCGAGTTCCCGGTCGAACTCGTCGATGATCTCGCCGCCGGCCGTACCGGCACGGAGCGGGCCGGCAAAATGAAGCGAGACGCTGATCGACTGCACCACTACGATCAGCGGCACGGCGAGCGCGACCTTCGCGGGATCGAGCAGCCCGTAGACGGCAAGCCCGAAGGCAAGGAGCAGCAGCACCGCCGGCAGCCAACGGAAGCGACGGCGGCGCGGGCCACGCGTCGCGAGCGCGGGAATGCCGGTGCGCCGGGCAGCGGCGTCGAGGCTGCCGATCAGCCGTGAGCTTGTTCGAGACATTGCGATACTCCCGATCATTCGCCGCGCTCGGCGCGTTGCATCGCGCGCCACACCGGCTCGAAAGGTTCGAAGGAAAACAAAGCCTCGACCGGCAGCTCGAACACGCCTGCGATCTTCATGCCGAGTTCGAGGCTGGGAGCGTAATCGCCGCGCTCGAGATAGCCGATCGTCTGCGGATTGACCCCAACGGCTTCTGCGAGCGCGCGCCGGCTCATGCCGCGTTCGGCACGAAACAGGGCGATGCGATTATGGATGACGGGCATACTAGCGTCTCAGAAATACGATATATTGTTTATACACAACGAATCGCGTCAGATGTCAATTGTTGTTCAGCTGTCGTCTCTTCTCCGGCAAAGGGCCGGCCCGAGATTACGAAGTCACGGGTGGAACCGCCTTTCACAGCGCGCGCGATCGGGCCCCGGCCCTTGCGGGGGGACAAATCATCGGGAGCCGCTTACGCGGCGTGGCGCGTAGACGGTCGGGCGGCTACGGCCGCTCGCGCGCCTGGCGATACGTGCCGAGCACGCGCATCCATTTCGAGTGAAACTTGAGCTCCTCGAGCGCCCGGTCGATCGCCGGATCGCCCGGCCCGCCGACGATATCGGCATAGAATTCGGTCGCCGCGAAACTGCCGCCGCGCTGATAGCTCTCCAGCTTGGTCATGTTGACGCCGTTGGTCGCGAAGCCGCCCAGCGCCTTGTAGAGCGCCGCCGAGACGTTCTTCACTTCGAAGATGAAGGTGGTCATCACCGGCCCCTCGACCGGCAACGGCAGCGCCTCGCGCGCCAGCACGACGAAGCGCGTCATATTATGTTCGGCATCGGCGAGATCGGTCTCGAGCAGCTTCAGCCCGTAAAGCTCGGCGGCTCCGGGCGGGGCGAGTGCGGCGACCGCGGGGTCGGCCATTTCGGCGACCACCGCGGCAGCGCCGGCGGTGTCGGGGTAGGCGACCGGTGCGATACCGCGGCCCTTGAGCCAATGCCGGCATTGGCCCAGCGCCTGCGGGTGGCTCATCGCCTGGCGGACCTGATCGAGACCGCCGATGCCCATCAGCCCATAGCGGATCGGCAGAAAATGCTCGCCGGTGATCGCCAGTCCCGATTCGGGGAGCAGGAAATGGATGTCGGCGACGCGGCCATGGAGCGAATTCTCGATGGGGATCATCGCGCGATCGGCGCGGCCTTCCTTCACCGCGTCGATCGCGTCCTCGAACGAAAAGCACGGCAAAGGCAGCCCGTCGGCAAAGGCTTCGCGCACCGCGATGTGCGAATTGGCGCCCGGCGCGCCCTGAAACGCGACGGCACGGCCCGGCTCGGCGGAGGCCTCGGCGATCATCTCGGCGACGATCGGACGTGCGGGGGCGGCGAAATTCTCCATGGGATCGCGCGTTAGGGACCGTACCCGATTCCCGCAATGGCCGTGACGGAGCGGTTTTTGAAGCACAGGGACGAATGAGGAGGGAGCGATGCGGTATCATCGTGACCGACGAATGACGCTGCTGTGCGCCAAAATTCCGCCCGCCGCTTCGCGGTCCTCCGGAGACTAGAGCTGGACAGCGTCAGCCCGCTTGCACGGGCCACCAGTCCGCGCTGCGCGAGCTTCCTTGCCAGCGCTCGTCTCCGGAGGATCCCGGCCGTTGCGGGAATCGGGTACGGCCCTTGAAGCCGTGCGCGTTTCCCGCGGCAACCCCGGCTTGCGATAGCAAAAACCGCAGCCTAAAGGGCGAACGACTTTCCTTTAGGGGCGTGTGATGGACGATCGGTTCAATACGATTGCGGGCTGGGCTTTGGCGGGCGGCATTGCTGCGCTCGGCCTTTCGATCGTCAGCGGCATGGTCTTCCACTCCGAGCGCCCCGAAAAAATGGGCTATGTGATCGAAGGCGTGGAAGATACGGGCGAAGGCGGCGCGGCCGCTGTTGCCCCGATCGCCACGCGTCTCGCCGCCGCCGACGTCGCCAAGGGTGCCGACGTGTTCAAGCAGTGCACCGCTTGCCACACGATCAACCAGGGCGGCGCTTCGGGTATCGGCCCGAATCTTTATGCGTCGGTCGGCAAGCCGCACGGCCATGTCCCCGGCTTCGCTTATTCGGACGCGCTCAAGGGCGTCCCCGGCAACTGGACCTTCGAAGCGCTCGACGCGTGGCTGACCTCCCCGCGCAAATACGCGCCAGGCACCAAGATGACCTTCGCCGGCCTGTCCAACCCGCAGGACCGCGCCAACGTGATCGCCTATCTGAATTCGCAGGGCTCGAACCTTCCCTTCCCCGCCGCCCCAGCCGCGGGCGAGGAGCCGGCCGCCGACAACGCCGCCGAGGCCAATGTCGCGGAGGGCGCCGACACTGCCAACCTCTCGAACGAAGCGACTCCGGCGGAAGGCACCCCGGCCAAGGATCCGCAGCCGGCGATCCAGGCCGAGAAGAAGGGCCACTAAGACACCGCTCCAGACAGAAAAGGCCGCCTTTCGGGGCGGCCTTTTTGTTTGTCGGGTTTCCGGGATCAGCGCTTCACGTCGCGATCGCGCCAGAAGTCCTGGACGATCTGCCAGCCTTCTTCCGCCGTCTCGACGAAGTGGAACAGGTTGAGGTCGCGTGGGGAGATCACGCCTTCCTCGCACAAAGCCTCGAAATTCACGACGCGCTTCCAGAAGTCCTTGCCGTAGAACAGCACCGGGATCGGATCGATCTTGCCGGTCTGGATCAAGGTCAGCAGCTCGAAGCTCTCGTCGAACGTCCCGAACCCGCCCGGAAACACCGCTACGGCGCGGGCATGCAACAGGAAGTGCATCTTCCTGAGCGCGAAATAGTGGAACTGCATCGATAGCGACGGGGTGACGTAAGGGTTGGGCGCCTGCTCGTGCGGCAGCACGATATTGAGCGCGACGGTATCGGCACCGACATCGCGCGCGCCGCGATTCGCCGCCTCCATGATCGACGGGCCGCCGCCCGAACAAACCACGAAATGGCGCTTGCCGGCTTCGTCGAGCGGGAAGTTGCTCACCGTCTGCGCCAGCTCGCGCGCGACATCGTAGTAACGCGACTTCTCGATCAGTCGCTCGGCGATCACTTTCTGCTCGGGCGTGTCCGCGAGTTCGAGCAGCGCTTTGGCCTTTTCGGGCTCGGGTATTCGCGCCGATCCATAGACGACGAAGGTCGAGGCGATATTCGCGGCGTCGAGGATCAGCTGCGGCTTGAGCAGCTCGAGCTGGAAGCGCACCGGCCGCAAATCCTCGCGCAACAGGAAATCCATATCCTGAAAGGCGAGGCGGTACGCCGGATGTTCGGTCTGGGGCGTGCCGCTATTGGTGTTGGCGTTTTCGGCTTCCTGCTGCGCGGGGCGGAAGACGCGGCTCGGGACGCGTGTATCGTTGCTCATTTGGGCCGGCTTAGGCCGTTCGCGGGTCCGCTGCAAATGCCCAGATCAGGCGCAGAACGGGCCACGGCCCATGTCGAGATGAAGGTGATTATAATGTGCAGCGTTATAGTCGGGGCCGAGCACCGTCCTGAAGCGCCTGCACGCCGAATTGTGGATCGTCCGGAAGAATGCGCGCACCGCGGGATCGTCCGATTTCCACCCGGTCTCGACCCGGATTTTCCGCCCGTCGGCGAGCACGAAGCCTCCCACGTCGACGGCGTTGCCCAGCCCGTGCTCGGACATCCGCCCCGAGGAACCGCCGATGATCGCGCGGCACGAATAGGTGCCGAAGCTCTCGACGCGGACCAGCTCGCTGCCGAGCATCTGCTTCGCCGCCGGCGCCACCGCGAAACGCACCCAAGCGGTGAAATTGCGCGCGAGCGGGCAGCGCATCGATTTGAGGTTGGTCACCGGCACGCCGATGTCGAGCAACTGGACCGCGCCGGTGACGATGCAGCCGCTGCCGAAGTCGCGATCGGGCAGCGGCGAAAAGCGGATCCGCTCGCGCGACAGATCGGCGAAGCATTGCTGCGTCTCGCGCGGAGTCGGGCGATTGAGAGTGATCGGCCCCGATTTGCGCTCGCGAATCACCGGCCGATCGTGACGATCATCGCCTACGCAGCTGGCGAGAAGCAGAGCTAGCAACAGGATTCCGCGATGCATGCAGCGGGCATAGCACGGGATTCCTGAAGTTTCGCTGTCGCCTGGTCGCAGGGCAGCACCGGTTTGACTCTCCCGCTGGTAGCGCTACCATTGCGCCGATAATCGGAGGGGCTCATGACCAAGCTGTTCGCCGTCCTTGCCTGCGCGCTCGCCGTCCTCGCGACCCCCGCGCTGGCGCAGCAGCCGCCCGCAGCGCCGCAGCGTATCGCCTTATGGGCCGATGGCGCGCCCGGATTCGAGAACCGCAAGTCGATCCCCGAACAGGCCGAGGCCTATTGGCTCAAGCCGGTCAACGACCCCAGCATCACCTATTTCCCCGCCCGCCCGGGCCGCGAGACCGGCGCGGCGGTTTTGCTCATGCCCGGCGGGGCGCACGAATTCCTCGTCATCACCAGCGAAGGCAACGACGCCGCGCGCTGGTTCAACGAGCGCGGAATCGCGGCGTTCGTGCTGCGCTACCGGCTGTTCCGGGGGAAGGATTCGCCGTATAAGTTCGAGCACGCCCGGCAGGATGCCGAGCGCGCGGTGCGGACAATCCGTGCCCGTGCCGGCGAATGGAAGCTCGATCCGCACAAGATCGGCGTGGTCGGCTTCTCTGCCGGTGGCGAGCTCGCGCGACATACCCTGCTCAGCCCGCCCGTCGCGGCGCCGGGCAAAGGCGACGCGATCGACCGGCTCTCGGCGCGCCCCGATTTCGGCGTGCTGGTCTTTCCCGGACCGCTCCACGGCGAGGAGAAGATCACGCGAGACTCGCCGCCCTTGCTGATGACCGCGACCAATGACGATCAATGCTGCTCGCAGCCGATCATCGATCTGCTCAATGCCTATCGCGCGGCGGGGGCCTCGTCCGAGCTGCACATGTACGCGGCGGGCGGCCACGCCTTCAACATGGGCGAGACCACCCCGATGGTCAGCCTGCGCAACTGGCCCGCGCGAATCACCGACTGGATGACCGACCGCGGATTGCTGGCGAAATGGCCGCCCGAAAAATAATCGTCCTGGCGAAGCCGGGATCGCACCCCGTATCGCGCCTTCGCTCGAGATCCCGGCCTTCGCCGGGAGGACGAGACGCGGGTTGACTTCGCAACCGCCGCCGCTAGGGCCGTCGACGGGCCACGCGGTCCCAACGCCGCGCGTGCTCTCTGCAAGGAGAGACTGACATGAGTGATTCTGCCGTACCCGACGCCACGATTGCGTCCGCCGCCAAGCCCGCCACCAGGCCGGCACGCCCCTTTTTCTCTTCGGGTCCCTGCGCCAAGCCTCCGGGCTGGGATGCGTCGAAGCTCGCCAGCGAATCGCTCGGCCGCTCGCATCGCTCGAAGATCGGCAAGACCCGCCTGCAGCTCGCGATCGATCTGATGCGCGAGATGCTCCAGCTTCCCGACACGCACCGCATCGGCATCGTTCCGGGCTCCGACACCGGCGCGTTCGAGATGGCGATGTGGACGATGCTCGGCGCCCGCGGCGTGACCACGCTCGCCTGGGAGAGCTTCGGTGAAGGTTGGGTCACCGATGCCGTCAAGCAATTGAAGCTCGATCCGACGGTGCTCCGCGCCGATTACGGCCAGCTTCCCGATCTCAGCCAGATCGACTGGTCTAACGACGTATTGTTCACCTGGAACGGCACCACCAGCGGCGTGCGCGTGCCGAACGGCGACTGGATCCCCGCCGACCGCGAAGGGCTGAGCTTCGCCGACGCCACCAGCGCGGTGTTCGCCTATGACCTGCCGTGGGACAAGATCGATGTCGCGACCTTCTCGTGGCAGAAGGTGCTCGGCGGCGAAGGTGGCCACGGCGTGCTGATCCTCGGCCCTCGCGCAGTCGAGCGGCTCGAGACCTACACCCCGGCCTGGCCGCTCCCGAAGGTCTTCCGCCTCGTTTCCAAGGGCAAGCTCGCCGAGGGCGTGTTCAAGGGCGAGACGATCAACACCCCGTCGATGCTCGCGGTCGAGGACGCGATCTTCGCGCTCGAATGGGCCAAGGGGCTCGGTGGGCTCGAGGGCCTGATCGCGCGCTCGGACGCCAATGCCGCGGCGCTCCAGAAGATCGTCGCCGACCGCGACTGGCTGGGCAATCTCGCCGAGGACGCAGCGATCCGCTCGACCACCAGCGTCTGCCTGACGGTCGAGGGCGCCGACGAGGCGTTCATCAAGACGTTCGCCGGCCTGCTCGACAAGGAAGGCGCGGCGTACGACGTCGCCGGCTATCGCGACGCCCCTGCCGGCTTGCGCATCTGGTGCGGCGCGACGGTCGATACCGCCGATATCGAGGCGCTCGGGCCGTGGCTCGACTGGGCCTGGGCCGAAGCCAAAGCCGGCTGACTCCGCCGTGCTCCTGCGAAAGCAGGAGCCCGGGACCACAAGCGATTTCCCATGAAACTCTGGGCTCCTGCTTTCGCAGGAGCACTGCATCCGTAAGGAGCACCCAAATGCCCAAAGTCCTCATTTCCGACAAAATGGATCCCAAGGCCGCCGAGATCTTCCGCGCGCGCGGCGTCGAGGTCGACGAGATCACCGGCAAGACCCCAGAAGAGCTCAAGGCGATCATCGGCCAATATGACGGCCTCGCGATCCGCAGCTCGACCCGGGTGACCCCGGAAATCCTCGAAGCCGCGACCAATCTCAAGGTCGTCGGCCGCGCCGGGATCGGCGTCGACAATGTCGACATCCCCGCGGCCTCCGCCAAGGGCGTGGTCGTGATGAACACCCCGTTCGGCAATTCGATCACCACCGCCGAGCATGCGATCGCGCTGATGTTCGCGCTCGCCCGCGACCTGCCCGAGGCCGACAAATCGACTCAGGCCGGCAAGTGGGAGAAAAACCGCTTCATGGGCGTCGAAGTCACCGGCAAGACGCTCGGGCTGATCGGCGCCGGCAATATCGGCTCGATCGTCGCCGACCGCGCGCTGGGCCTGCGGATGAAGGTGATCGCGTACGATCCCTTCCTCACCCCCGAGCGCGCACTCGAAATGGGCGTCGAGAAGATGAACCTCGACGATCTGCTGCTGCGCGCCGATTTCATCACGCTGCACACCCCGCTGACCGACCAGACCCGCAACATCCTCAGCCGCGAGAATCTGGCCAAGACCAAGAAGGGCGTGCGGATCATCAATTGCGCGCGCGGCGGGCTGGTCGACGAGGCGGCGCTGAAGGAGGGCCTCGAATCGGGCCATATCGGCGGCGCGGCGCTCGACGTGTTCGTCCAGGAGCCGGCCAAGGAATCGCCTTTGTTCGGCACCCCCAACTTCATCTCGACCCCGCATCTCGGCGCGTCGACCAACGAAGCGCAGGTAAACGTCGCGATCCAGGTCGCCGAGCAGATGGCCGACTATCTCGTCTCGGGCGGGATCACCAATGCGCTCAACGTGCCGTCGCTGTCGGCCGAGGAAGCGCCGCGACTCAAGCCGTACATGGCGCTCGCCGAAAAGCTCGGCAGCCTGATCGGCCAGCTCGCGCATGGCGAGATCGCCCGCGTGTCGATCCACAGCGAAGGCGCCGCGGCCGAGCTCAACCAGAAGCCGATCGTCAGCGCAGTGCTCGCCGGCTTCCTGCGCGTCCATTCGGACACGGTGAACATGGTCAACGCGCCGTTCCTCGCCAAGGAGCGCGGCATGGAAGTGCGCGAGGTCCGCAACGAGAAGGAAGGCGACTATCACACCTTGCTGCGCGTCTCGGTCAAGACCGAGGCGGGCGAACGCTCGGTCGCCGGCACCCTGTTCTCGAACGCGCAGCCGCGCCTCGTCGAACTGTTCGGGATCAAGGTCGAGGCCGACATGGTCGGCAACATGCTCTATGTCGTCAATGAGGACGCGCCGGGGTTCATCGGCCGGCTCGGCACCTCGCTGGGCGAGGCGGGCGTCAATATCGGCACCTTCCATCTCGGCCGTCGCGACGCCGGCGGCGAGGCGGTGCTGTTGCTCTCGGTCGACGATCAGGTCACCCCGGAGCTGGTGGCACAGGTCCGCGCGCTCCCGGGCGTGAAGACCGCGATGGCGCTGAAGTTCTAAGGCGGTTAGAGCGGCCGCATGCGATCACCCTCACCCTTCCGGCGCTTCGCGCCTCCCTCCCTCTCCCGACGGGAGAGGGAAGGGGCCCGCCCGGCGCAGCCGGGTGGGAAGGGTGAGGGCGACGTGCGGATGGTCGCATAATGACCGGCCTGCTTCCCGAGGGATTTCACGATCGCCTGCCTCCCGCTGCCGATGCGGCGGCGGGGCTCGAGACCTGCGTGCTCGGGGTTGCGCGGCTCTATGGCTATGAGCAGGTCGATCCGCCGCTCGCCGAATTCGCCGACGAGCTCGCCTCGCGATTGAAGGCCGGCGGCGTGCGCGACGCGGTGCGGTTCGTCGATCCGGTGTCGCAGCGCACCTTGGCAATCCGGCCCGATCTCACTGCCCAGATCGGCCGCATCGCCGCGACCCGGATGGGCCACCATCCGCGCCCGGTGCGGCTGTCCTACGCCGGGGCCGTGGTCAAGCTGAGTGCCTCCGAGCTCAACCCGCAGCGCGCGATGCGCCAGATCGGCGCCGAGCTGATCGGCCTCGACACCGTCGCCGCGGCGATCGAAGTCGTCCGCGTCGCGATCGAGGCGCTGCAGGCGGCCGGCGTGACCGGCATCGCGATCGACTTCACCTTGCCCGATCTGGTCGACACGCTCGCCGCCGACATGGATCCCGCGACGCTCGGTACGCTGCGCGACCGGCTCGACGCCAAGGACGCCGGCGGGGTCGCCGCGATCGATTCGCGCTGGCTGCCGCTGATCGAGGCGGCCGGCCCGTTCGACGGGGCGATGGAACGGCTGCGCGCGATCGATGCCGGCAATGCGCTGGCGAGCCGGCTCGACGGACTCGCCCGGATCGCCGCGAGCGTCGACGGCCAGGCCGCGCTGACGCTCGACCCGACCGAGCGCCACGGCTTCGAATATCAGAGCTGGCTGGGCTTCTCGATCTTCGCCCGCGGCGTGCGCGGCGAGATCGGCCGCGGCGGCACCTATACCATCCTTCACGGCGACGGCCGCGAGGAGCCGGCGGTCGGCTTCTCGCTGTTCGCCGATCCGATCCTCGATTCCGGCCTGGGCGCCGGCGAGCGCCGCCGGCTGTTCCTGCCGCTCGGCACGGCGGCCGATGCGGGTGCGAAACTGCGTGCCGAGGGATGGGTCACCGTCGCGGCGCTCGAGGCCGACGATACCCCCGAGGCGCAATTGTGCACGCATGTGCTGGGCGCGGACGGGCCTCGACTGACCTAGCGCTCCTGCGAAAGCAGGAGTCCAGAGTCATGAGCGACGCCCTGGGTAACCCTGGGCTCCTGCTTTCGCAGGAGCACTTGGGCACTACCGCCCCAGCAGCGGCCCGATATCGCCCTGCGCGAAATGCTGGAACGCCTCGCGCACCGCGGCCCGGAACCTTTCGTCTTCGGCCAGCCGCGCCCCGAACACCGGCTCGACCGCCAGCATCGCGGTCACCGGATTGGCGCTGGTCGCAGCCGCGGCGAGGGTGTCGGCGAGCGGATCGGTGATCGTCTCGCCCGCCTCGGCCTTGCGGCGCAGGAACGCGATCCACGCCGCGACCGGCACAGCCAGCCGCTCGACGCTGCGTGCCGAATCGAGCGCGGCACGCGTGGTATCGAGCAGGCGATAGGGCAGCTTCTGCGAGCCGTCCCACGCGATCTGCGACAGCAAGTGGCGGATCTCGGGGTTGCGGAAGCGATCGAGCACCGCATCGGCATAAGCGGCCTTGTCGAGCCCTTCGACCGGGGCGAGCGACGCGGCGATGTCCTGGTGCACCAGCCGCGTCACGAAGCCCTCCAGCGCGGCGTCGGACATCGCCTCGAACACCGTTTCGTGGCCGCGCACGAGCCCGACATAGGCCAGGGTCGAATGCGCGCCGTTGAGGATGCGCAACTTGGCCTGCTCATAGCCGCGCACGTCGCCGGTGAGGGTCACGCCTGCCGAAGCGAGATCGGGCCCGTCGGGCATGTCGAAGCGCTGGAGCACCCATTGGGTGAAGCGCTCGCGCTGGACGGCGGCGCGATCCTCCACGCCGAGCGTCTCGCGCACCTTGGCGAGGAATGCCGCATCGCTCGCCGGGGTGATCGAATCGACCATCGAATCGGGAAAGGCGACTTCGCCGGCGATCCAGTCGGCGAGCCCGGAATCCTGTTCGCGTGCCAGCGCCACGCAGGCGGCACGGAGCTTGGCGCCGTTGCCGGTCATATTGTCGCAGCACAGCATCGCGAAGGGCGGCAGCCCGGCGGCGCGACGATCGCCCAGCCCCGCGACGATCCAGCCGATCACGCTCGCCGGCTCGGCCGGGCGCGCAAGATCATGGACGATGTCGGGGTGCGCGAAATCGAGGCTGCCGTCGCCGCCGAGGCAATAGCCTTTCTCGGTCACCGTGCTCGTCGCGATCCGCACGTCGGGTGAGGCGAGCAGCTGGCGCAGTCGCGCGCCCTCGCCCGGCCCGATCGCGTCCGAATGCGCCGCGACGATCTGCGTCGAGGGCTCGCGATCGATCACCGCGAGGGTATAGAGCCCGTCCTGCGCCTTGAGCGCGTCGGTGGTGCCGCCGCTGCGCAGCGAGACCGCCGCGATCCCCCAGCGTGGATCCGTGTCGAGCAGGCGATCGACATAGGCCGCCTGATGCGCGCGGTGGAACGCGCCGGGGCCGAAATGGACGATGCCGGTGCGGATCGCCTCTACGGCGTGACCGGGACGGGCGACGATGCCGGGAAGACGGGCGAGCGCTACGCGGGACAGGATCATGCGCCGAGCCAAGCAGCCCCGGCGCGCGCAAGTCAATCCGTGCCGTAGCGCGAATTAATAGGATTGCACCGAGGTGCCGGCAGCGCCGCCGGGGATCCGCGAGCCCGTGGTGAATTTCGGAGGCGCCTTGGGCATCCGGAAACGGACCTGACGATTGGGGAAATCGATGTCGACGCTACGGAAGCTGCGCAGCGCATCCATGCCGAGCAGCAAAGCGGGGCGCCTGGTGAGGCCGAACCGCTCGAACGGCGCGACATCGGCGAACGCCACCGGCATCGATCCGAACATCACGTCGCCGACCTTGATGTTGGGCACCGTGGTGTAATCCGCGAGCGTCTTGTCGCCGGTGACGCTGGTGAGCTCGATCGGCTGGGTCTTGCGATAGCGGCCGACGCGCTTGCGCAGCGCGCTGTTGCCCATGCTGACCTGGCTGCCGGTGTCGAGCACGACCTGGATTCGGGTCGAGCCGTAATAAGCGTCGGTGACGATGAGCTGGCCGAACAGGCTCTTGGCGGTCACCACGATCTCGTCATTGGCGCGCCGTGTCCATTTGGCGCGCTTCTGGCTGGGGCGGACCTCCATCGTGCCGCGCTCGAAATCGATGGAGACCTGATGGTCGCGCAAGGTATCGATGCCGAGCAGGCCGATCGCGCCGAGGTCGCGCGCCTCGAGCTTGGGGGCGATCACGCTGTGCTGCACGCCGATCGACTTGATCATCAGATCGGGCACCAGCACCGTATCGACCTGGCTCCGCCCGGTCATCGACAACAGGGTCACCGGGCTTCCGGCATCGAGCTTGAGCGTGTTGGCCAGCTCGCGCGAGACGACGGTGCGCTCGGCCCCGGTATCGATGATGAAATTATACGGCCCCCTCGCATTGACCGCGACCGGCACGGTCAGCCGCTGATCGGCCATGCCCAAGGTCAGCAGGGTCGCTTCCATCACCGATTCGGGCGTGATCAGCTCGGGATCCTGCGCAGCCGCAGGCATGCCGCCGGGGGCCTCGATCGGCAGGGTGAGAAGCAGGAGCGGATAGACGACTCCGGGCATGACGTGACGATATACCTGCACATATTGCGCAGCAATCGAATTCAATCGAGCCGCATCGCCTCCGCCGCCACGCCCTCGGCCTCGATCAGCAAGGCATCCTCGCCGCTGCCTTGCGGGGTGCGCTCGCGGCCGATTATGATCAGCACCGGCACCGCCATCGGGCTCACCCGGGCGAGATCCACGTGCAGCATCGTATCGGCGGCGGTATCGAGCAGATGCGCGAGGCGCCCGACATCGGTCATCCGCGCGCGCGCATCGGCCCAGGCCGCCTTGAGCAGCAGGTGATCGGGCTCGTACTTGCGCAGCACGTCGTAGATCAGATCGGTCGAGAAAGTGACCTGACGCCCGCTCTTCTTCTTGCCCGGATGCTGGCGCTCGACCAGCCCGCCGATGATCGCGACTTCGCGGAACGCGCGCTTGAGCAGGGCCGATTGCTGGACCCAGTCGACGAATTCATGCTCGAGAATGTCGGGCGAAAAGAGTGCGGCCGGATCGGTGATCTTCTCGAGCCCATAGACCGCCAGCGCATAATCATTGGCGACGAATCCCAGGGGCTTCAATCCCATCGCCTCCATCCGCCGGGTGATCAGCATGCCGAGCGACTGGTGCGCGTTCCAGCCTTCGAAGCTGTAGGCGACCATGTGGTGCTTGCCTTCGTGCGGAAAGGTCTCGACGAGCAATTGCGCCGGCGTCGGAATCGCCGAGCGGCGTTCCTGAACCTCGAGCCATTCGCGGACGTCGTCGGGGAAGCGCCGCCACTGGCTGCGATCGTGGAGGAAGACGCGGACGCGATCGGCGAGGGTCGAGGTGATCGCCAGCCGCGCGCCCATGTAGGAAACATAGCGCGCCTGCTTCGCGCTCGCCCGGACGATCAGGTCGGTGAGCTCGACCCGCTCGACCTCGAGGCTCAGCCCGGCGAAGAAGAAGGTGTCGCCGGGCGAGAGCTGCGAGCCGAACGCCTCCTCGACCTTGCCGAGCCGCCGCCCGTTCTTGAAGCGCACGTCGAGCATCGGCGCCTCGACGATGATCCCGGCATTCAATCGATGCTGCGCAACAAATGCCGGCCTGGTGACGCGCCACAGCCCGTCCTTGCCCAAGGTCAGCCGCTTGAACTTGTCATAGGCGCGCAGCGAATAGCCGCCATCGGCGATGAAGCGCAGCACGCGATCGAACGTCTCCTGCTCGAGCGCCGAATAAGGCAATGCCGCGCGTACCTCCTGCAGCATCGCCGCCGCATCGAACGGCGCCGCGCAGGCGCAGGCCATGACATGCTGCGCCAGCACGTCGAGCGCGCCCGGACGGAAGACGTCGGGATCGAGCTCGCCTTGCTCGACCGCGTCGAGCGCGGCGCGCGCCTCGAGATATTCGAAGCGGTTGCCGGGGACGAGCACGGCCTCGCTCGATTCGTCGAGCCGGTGATTGGCGCGGCCGATCCGCTGGAGCAGCCGCGACGACCCCTTGGGCGCACCCATCTGGATCACGCAATCGACATCGCCCCAATCGACCCCGAGATCGAGGCTCGCGGTCGCGACCAGGGCGCGCAGCTTGCCGTCGGCCATCGCCTGTTCGGCCTTGCGCCGCGCCTCGAGACTGAGGCTGCCATGATGCACCGCGATCGGCAGCTTGAGTTCGTTGACCTTCCACAAATTCTGGAAGACGAGCTCCGCCAGCCCGCGGGTGTTGCAGAATATGATCGTCGTCCGGTGCGTCTCGATCTCGGCCATCACCTGCGGGATCGCATAGACCCCCGAATGCCCCGCCCAGGGCACCCGTCCTTCGGGCAGCAGGATCGCAATGTCGGGATCGGCACCCTTCTCGCCGCGCACCAGCGTCACCGCGTCGATATCGCCGTCGGGCGCCAGCCACGCCCGATAGCCGTCGGGATCGGCGACCGTCGCCGAGAGCGCGACACGGCGCATCTCCGGCGCGAGCCGCTGCAGCCGCGCCATCGCGAGCGAGAGCAGATCGCCGCGCTTGCCGGTGGCGAAGGCGTGGACCTCGTCGATGACGACGGTCTTGAGCCCTGCGAACATCGTCAGACTGTCCTCGTAGGACAGCAACAGGCTCAGCGACTCGGGGGTGGTGAGCAGGATCTCGGGCGGCCGCGCGCGCTGGCGCACCTTCCGCTCGTGCGGGGTATCGCCGGTGCGCGTCTCGACGCGGATCGCCACGTCCATTTCCTCGATCGGCGTCAGCAGATTGCGCTGCACGTCGACCGCAAGCGCCTTCAAGGGCGAGATATAGAGCGTGTGCAGCCCCTTGGCCGGCCGTTCGATCAGCTCGGCCAAGGTCGGCAGGAAGCCGGCGAGCGTCTTGCCGGCGCCCGTAGCCGCGACGAGCAGCGCATGCTCGCCCCGGCGTGCCGCTTCGAGCATTTCCAACTGGTGCCTGCGCGGACGCCAGCCGCGGCGGGCGAACCAATCGGTCAGAACAGAGGGAAGCGCAGGGTCGGACACCCGCCAGCGTTCGCGCGCTCAGCCGATCAGCGCAAGGGCTTCAGGCGACGCCGCCCTTGTCGCGGGCTTTGTCCTCGCGATCCTGCGCGTCGTACAGCCGACGGGTGGCATCCTCGGTCGCCTGCACTTCGCGGCGCGACCCACGGTTGCGAAACATCGCATAGGCGATCGCCAGCGCGAGCAGAATCGGGCCGGCGATCACGATGATCGCCTGCAGGGGGCTCGAAAGGTCCATGACTCACCTCGTTTGACGCTTCATCCGACCAACGAAGCCGCGTGCGAATTCGATCCACTGGGAACCACGGGGACGCCCAACCATATAGGCTGGCATGGCAATCGGCAGCTGGATCCAGCCCAACCCCACCGGCATCTACGTTCCCGCCGCCGATGCGTGGGTCGATCCCTCGCAGCCGGTGGCGCGCGCGCTGATCACGCACGGTCATGCCGATCATGCCCGCGGCGGGCATGGCGAAGTCTGGGCGACACCCGAGACTCTGGCGATCATGGAATGCCGCTACGGCCCGCAGAACGGCCATCCGGTGGCTTATGGAGAATCGCTGCGGATGGGCGACGTCGATATCGGCTTCGTCCCCGCCGGCCATGTCCTCGGCTCGGCGCAGATCGTGCTCGACCATGACGGCGAGCGCATCGTCGTCTCGGGCGACTACAAACGCCGCGAGGACCCGACCTGCGCGCCGTTCGAGCCGGTGCCATGCGACATCTTCGTCACCGAAGCGACCTTCGGCCTGCCGGTGTTCCGCCATCCCGAGACACATGACGAGCTCGACAAATTGCTCGCGGCATTACGCGCCAATCCCACACGCTGCGTGCTGGTCGGCGCCTATGCGCTCGGCAAGGCGCAGCGGGTGATCAGCGAATTGCGCGTGATGGGGTTCGACGATCCGATCTACATCCATGGCGCCCTGCAGCGGCTGTGCGACCTCTATGCCGAGCACGGGGTCAATCTGGGCGAGCTGCGCCCCGCGACGGGAATTGCCAAGGCCGAGTTGCAGGGGCGGATCATCCTGTGCCCGCCGGGCGCGCTCAACGATCGCTGGTCGCGGCGGTTGCCCGACCCGATCACGGCGATGGCGTCGGGCTGGATGCGCGTCCGCCAGCGCGCCCGCCAGCGCAATGTCGAGCTGCCGCTGATCCTGTCCGATCATGCCGATTGGGACGAACTCACCAGCACGATCCGCGAGATCGCCCCCCGCGAGGTATGGGTGACGCATGGCCGCGAGGACGCGCTGGTCCATTGGTGCCGGATGCGCCAGATCAAGGCGCGGGCGCTCGAGCTGGTCGGCTTCGAGGACGAGGACGATTAGGACCTGATAATCCTCCCCCGCGAGCGGGGGAGGTGGCATGCGAAGCATGACGAAGGGGGCGCCTCCGCGAGCGACAGCTTGGGGAGAGCCCCCCTCCACCGCTTCGCGGTCCCCCTCCCCCGCTGCGCGAGGGAGGATTTAAGCCCTTAGCCGGCAGCGCGCAGCTCGCCCGCTACTGCGCCGGAGAACAGCCAGGCCTCGGCTTCGGCGACGGTGTCGAAGCAGCGCACGTCGGGGCCGCGTCCGCTCAGCGCGCGCTGCAACTGGCTGCGCGCGAGGGTGCGGCCGATGACGAAGGCCAGCCGGCGCGAACGATATTCGGGGGCGCCGAGCATCTGCTGGAACCCCACGACGCTCTCTTGCGGCTGAATTTTCATGCCGCGCAGATCGTTGATCGTCAGATGCTCGTTGCGGCGGCAGGCCAGCTTCGCATGCGCGACATCGCGGGCCTTGTAGAAGTCCGCGATGTCCTCGGGAGTGAAGAGCCCGGCCATGGTGATCCGCACCAGATCACGCTCGGGCTCGGCATGAATGGAGAAGGTTGCGCTCATGAATCCATTATAGGACGGATCCGTTGCGGAATTCTGAGTCGGTCATTTCGTCACGCCAACGACCGACGAAAGTTCATCCTGCGCCTTCGAGCGCCTTTTGCCGGCGCCGCTGGACCGAGCTGCCGATTCCCATCGCCTCGCGATATTTGGCGACGGTCCGCCGGGCGATGTCGAACCCCTTGGCGTTGAGCAATTCGACCAGAGTGTCGTCGGACAGGATCTTCTTGGGATCCTCGCCCTGGATCAGCGCGCGGATCGCGCTCTTCACTGCCTCCGCCGAAACGGCGTCGCCGCCATCGGCCGACTGGATCGCGCTGGTGAAGAAATATTTCAGTTCGAACAGCCCGCGCGCGCAGCTGAGATATTTGTTGCTGGTGACCCGGCTCACCGTCGATTCGTGCATCTCGATCACGTCGGCGACCTGGCGCAGGGTCATCGGCTTGAGGTGCGCAACACCGTTCAGGAAGAACGCCTCCTGCTGCTTCACGATCTCGCTCGCCACCTTGATGATCGTGCGCTGGCGCTGATCGAGCGCCTTGACCAGCCAATTGGCGCTGGCGAGCATGTCGGACATCCACGCCTTGCTGGCCTTGTCCTGCTTGCCCGCCGAGATCTCGGCATAATAAGCCCGGTTGACCAGCAGCCGCGGCAGCGTCGCGGCATTGATCTCGACCGCCCAGCCCGCGCCGCGCCGCGCGACGAAGATGTCGGGCACCACCGCCAGAGTCGGCTCGCCGCCATAGCGGCATCCGGGCTTGGGATCGTAATTGCGCAGCTCGCGGATCATGTCCGCCAGATCCTCGTCGTCGACGTTGCACAGCCGCTTCAGCCGCGCGAGGTCGCCGCGCGCGACCAGTTCGAGATTGTCGATCAGCCGCGCCATGCACGGATCGTAGCGATCGGCCTCCTTCGCCTGCAGCGCGAGGCATTCGGCAAGATTGCGCGCGCCGACCCCGGTGGGATCGAAGGTATGGATCGTGGCAAGCACCGCTTCCACCCGGGCGAGCGGCACGTTCAACCGGCTGGCGATGTCGAGCAAGGAAGCCGTGAGATAGCCGGTCTCGTCGATCTGATCGATCAGATGGGCAGCGATGAACAGGTCGGGCCCGCCGACGCTCGCTCCGGCCTGCGCCATCAAATGGTCGGCAAGGCTGAGTTCCGAGGTGCCGAAATTGTCGAAATCGGGGCCATCCTCGGATCCGCCCGCGCCGGCCCCGCCCATGCCGAGGCTGCCGTCGAGGCCGCCCATGGAATCGGCGGCGCTGTCGTGGTGGAAGGTCTCCGCAGTGAAATCCACGTCGAGCGCCGCCTCGCCCGCAGCTTCGCCGCCGCTCGCCAGCAATTCGCTGGCATCGGCGGGGCCGTCGCGCGGGGCTTCGAATTCGGGCTCGGGCGCCGCTGCATCGGGTGCGTCGTCGCTCCCGCCCTGCGCATCGAGCAGCGGGTTCTTCTCGATCTCCTCGGCGATGAAGGTCTCGATCTCAAGATTGGACAGCGCCAGCAGCTTGATCGCTTGCTGGAGCTGCGGCGTCATCACCAGCGACTGCGACTGGCGGAGATCGAGGCGGGGGGCGAGCGACATCAGATCGTATCCGTCACCCTGGCGAAGGCCGGGGCCTCAGGCCGCAGGCTCCGCCGGCGCGAGATCCCGGCGTTCGCCGGGATGACGGCTGTGGAGCGGCGCGCGCCCATATCTACAGCTCGAAGCTCTCGCCCAGATACAGCCGGCGGACATTCTCGTCGCGGACGAGATCCTCGGGCGAGCCGGCGAACAGCACGCGGCCGTCATAGATGATGTAGCCGCGATCGACGATGTCGAGCGTCTCGCGGACGTTATGATCGGTGATCAGCACGCCGATCCCGCGCGCCTTGAGCTGGATGACGAGGTCGCGAATGTCCGAGATCGAGATCGGGTCGATGCCGGCGAACGGCTCGTCGAGCAGGATGATCGTCGGATCGGCCGCCAGCGCGCGGGCGATCTCGGCGCGGCGGCGCTCGCCGCCCGACAGCGCCATCGCCGGCGAGCTCCGCAGCCGGGTCAGGCCGAATTCGTCGAGCAATTGCTCGAGCCGCGCGGCGCGCGCCGCCTTGTCGGGCTCGGCGAGCTCGAGCACCGCCGAGATGTTCTGCTCGACGGTCATCCCGCGGAAGATCGAGGTCTCCTGCGGCAGATAGCCGAGCCCGAGGATCGCGCGGCGATACATCGGCAGCCGGGTGATGTCCTCGCCGTCGAGCATGATCCGGCCCGAATCGGGCTTCACCAGCCCCATCACCGAATAGAAGCAGGTGGTCTTGCCGGCACCGTTGGGGCCGAGCAGGCCGATCACCTCGCCGCGGCCGACCGAGACCGAGACGTCGGTGAGCACCACGCGCTTGTCATAGGATTTGGCGATCGAGACGACCGCGAGCCCCTTGTCGGGGAGCGGCGCCGGATCGGCGACCGGTTGCTCGATCATGGCTGCGACGTCGTTCATTCGGGCTTCCTGCACGGACTATACCGCACCGCATATAGGCGGTTGGCAGGATTCCTGCAGGAGATTGCGGGGGATGAAAAGCGAAACTGCGGCAGTGCGTTGAAAAACGCCGTTTACTGCCCGTCGCGCTTGGGCACCGAGAAGCGGCCGGTTACGCGCCCGCCGCTGCTCTGGACGCCCGGCGTGCCGGGCTGCGCACCGCTGGTGCCGCCGCGGACGCCCGAGCCGTCGATCGTCGCGCGGCCCGTGTCGAGATCGATCGACAGGCGACCGCCCGAAATATTGTTGGTGCCCTGGCGCAGGGTCACGCCGCCGACCATGGTGATCACCCGGCGCCTGAGATCGTACACCGCATATTGCGACCGCGCGCTCTGGTCGGGACGGTTGACCGTCACCCCGCCGGCGGCATCGAGCCGCGACACCTGCGGCGAGCCGTCGGCGACCTGGCCGGTATAGGTCACCGTGACGCGCGCCGCGTTGAGCGTCATCTCGGCCTGCTTGATCTGGACGTTGCCGCTGAGGATCGCGCGATTCGCACGGTCCTGCAATTCGATCCGCTCCGAGGCGACGTCGATCGGCGCGTCGGTGTTGTGGCGCGTCTGCGCGAGGGCCGGCAAGGATACCAGCGTCAGCATCAGCCCGAGGCCGGCCGGGACGAAGCGAGCGTTCATCATTGCCTCTTTGCGCCTCGCGGCAGGATGCGCAAGCGTGCTCTGCCTTCGAGTGAGACGGTACGGCTTTCGAGATCGGCAGTCAGCTTGTTCGCGCTGAACACCCCCGAGGGCGTGTTGCCGGTCACCGCGCCGCCGCTCTCGAGCTTGCGGGTCTTGAGATCGACCGTGGCGTTGTTGGTGTTGAGCACATAGCCGTCCGAGGTCTGGAACTTGAGCGGCCCGTCGACCGCGACCCGCTCGGTGGTCATGTTGTAATGGCCGCTGTCGGCGCGAATCGAGGCGGGGCCGTCGTCGAGCCGGATTTCGGCGGCGAGATCGTTCAATCGCACGATCGGCTCGGCCGAGCTGCGCTGGAGCGCCGATCCGGCATGGAGGTGGAACGGCCGCCCCTTGGCGTCCGCCCCGCGATATTCGGCGGCATCGATGCGCAGCCGCTCGGGCGAGATGTCGACCTTGTTCTTGTCGAACACGAAGCTGACATCGCCGCCCATCAGCAGCGGCGACACCACGAGAAACGCGCCGAGCACGCCGATCCCCACCGGCAGCACGATCAGGCCGAGCCGCACGACGCGGTCGTGGCTGCTGCCGGGATGCGCCCAGCCGCGCTTCTGCGATCTCAGGCGCGCAGCCACTTCAGACATGGAAAGCCATGTCCGCCAGATAAGACAGGTTCGGCGCGGCGCTAGATATGCGCAAAGATATCCACCTCGGGCCAGCCGGCGAGATCCAGCTCCGCCCGCCATGGCAGAAAGTCGAAAGCGGCCTCGGCGAGCGGCATGCGTCCTTCACGCTCGAGACGCTTGTCGAGTTCCACTTTCATCGCATGCAGAAAGCGCACGTCCGACGCGGCATAGTCCTTTTGCGCATCCGAAAGATCGGGGCCGCCCCAATCCGACGATTGCTGCTGCTTCGAGATTTCCTGACCGATCAGCTCGCGGACGAGATCCTTCAGGCCGTGCCGCTCGGTATAGGTGCGCACCAGCCGCGAGGCGATCTTGGTGCAATAGACCGGGGCGGCGATCACGCCGAGATAGAAACGGATCGCCGCGAGATCGAAACGGGCGAAGTGATAGAGCTTGAGCCGCTCGGGATCGGCCAGCACCGCCCGAAGATTGGGCGCATCGTACGCAGAGCGCGGCCCGAACCGGACGAGATGCTCGTCGCCATTGCCGTCGGAGAGCTGGACGACGCACAGCCGGTCGCGCGGGGTGATCAGCCCCATCGTCTCGGTGTCTACGGCGATCGACGCGCCGGGAGCGAACACGTCCCCCGGCAGGTCTTCTTCATGAAAATGCACGGTCATGCCGCGCGCATAGGCCGGTTGCGTGCGCATCTCAATGCTCTGCGGCCGCCTCACGCGTCTTCACCTGCTCCCGCGGGCGCCGCGGCGTGCTTCGCGCACCTCCCGAGCGTCACCCCGGACTTGTTCCGGGGTGACAATAGCTGCTTACGTTTGAAAAAGTTATTCCGGGCGTTTGCCAACACCCGCCTTCTTCGCCTTGCTCCGCCGCGACCAGATGTTGAGCAATTCGACCGCCGCGGAGAACGCCATCGCGGTGTAGATATAGCCCTTGGGGATATGCGCGCCGAAACCCTCGGCGATCAGCACCATGCCGATCATCAGCAGGAACCCCAGAGCGAGCATCACCACGGTGGGGTTGTTGTTGATGAAATTGGCGAGCGGCGTGGCGGCGAACAGCATCACCGACACCGCGAACACCACCGCGACGTACATGATTTCGACATGATCGGTCATTCCCACTGCAGTCAGGATCGAATCGATCGAGAAGACGATATCGAGCAACAGGATCTGGACGATCGCGGCAGTGAAGGAGATCGACAGGACCTTCTTCTTGTCGAGCAGATCGTCGGTGTCGTGGCTGTCCGAATCGACCGAGTGATGGATTTCGGTGGTCGCTTTCCACATCAGGAAGACGCCGCCGGCGATCAGGATCAGATCGCGCCACGAGAATTGCGTCTCGAAGGCGGGCTCGCCATGCGCGCCCGGCGGCCCGACGATGCCGAGATCGAACACCGGCGCGACGAGGCCGACGATCCATGCGATCATCGTCAGCAAGGCGAGTCGCATCACCAATGCGAGGCTGATCCCGATCGTCCGCGCCTTTTGGCGCTGCGCCTCGGGCAGCTTGTTCGACAGAATCGAGATGAAGATGAGGTTGTCGATGCCGAGCACCACCTCCATCACGATCAGCGTGAGAAGCGCGGCCCATGCGGCCGGACTGGCGAGCAATTCGAGGATGGACTCCATGAAGACATCCTCTGCCGTGCGCCGAACCGTGGCGCAAGCGCCGCAGACTCCATGAATCTGCCATGATCAGGTCGATTTCTGGTCGCGCGCTGTATGATTTTGGGCTATGTCCGATTCCGTGGCACTGTTTTTTGTGCCCGAACACCTGCGTTTTTCGTCCGGCGCTTGGGTTTTGATTGAGTATGGGCGGACCGGGAAGACGAACAGGGCATGAGTTTTGATCGAGGGCGCCGTGGGGATCGCGGCGGGCGCGGCAGAGACAAGCGCGACGGTTTTGGCGACGAAGGCGGCGGTTTCGGCGGAGGCAGCAGCTTCGGCGGTGATCGCGGCTTTGGCGGCGGCGGTTTCGGTGGTGATCGCGGCGGCTTCGGCGGCGGTGGTGGCGGCTATGGCGGCGGCGGTGGCGGTGGCTATCGCGGCGGTGGCGGCGGCTTCGGCGGCGGTGGCGGCGGTGGTTTCCGCGGCGGCGGTGGCGGCGGAATGCCTCCGCAGGTCGTCGGCGAAGCGACCGGCGTCGTAAAGTTCTTCAACGCGCAAAAGGGCTTCGGCTTCGTCGTTCGCGATGACGGCGGCGAGGACGTTTTCGTGCACATCTCGGCAGTCGAGCAGGCCGGTCTCACCGGTCTCGCCGAAGGCCAGCCGATGGGCTTCACGCTCGTCGATCGTGGCGGCCGCATCTCGGCGACCGACCTCAAGATCGACGGCGAGCCGATGCCGGTGACCGATTCGGGTCCGCCGCGCGATCGCGACGGCCCGCGCGGCGGCGCCGGTGGTGCGGGTGGCCCGCAGCGCCAGCTGACCGGCGAGAAGGCGACCGGAACGGTCAAGTTCTTCAACGCGATGAAGGGCTTCGGCTTCATTCAGCGCGACGACGGCCAGCCCGACGCGTTCGTCCATATCAGCGCCGTCGAGCGCGCCGGCATGCCGACGCTCAACGAAGGCGACCGACTCGAGTTCGAGCTCGAGGTCGACCGCCGCGGCAAGTACGCGGCAGTGAACCTCACGCCGGGTAGCTGAGCTTCAGCAAGCCGAATCACGAAGGGGCCGGGCGGAAACGTCCGGCCTTTTTCGTTTTCGGGCGTTCATGACGGATAGCGGAGCGGACCTAAGCGGTACGACTTTGGAATATCCTCCCCCGCCAGGGGAAAGTGTCAGCGCGGCTGACGGAGGGGAGGAGGCATGGAGGCCGGTTGGTCGCTTACCCCGTCGCCTTCGGCGCCGCGCCGGTGACCGTGAAATCGGCCGAAGCAGCGCCACCCATCGCGGCTGCGATCTCGTCAGAGGTCCATGAGCGCGTTCATCGCTCCCCTTCCGCTTGCGGGAGGGGTCGGCGGAGGGACTGGAAATAAACGAGAGGTGAGATCATCCCCCCTAGCCCCTCCCGCAAGCGGAAGGGGAACCGAAGAATTGCCCTCGCGCCGCGCATTCCCGGGCAACGCTCACATCGTCGAAAGGAAGCACCCGGTCGCCGACGATCGGGCCCTGCTCGCACCCCTTGCCGGCGATCCAGCACGACCTTGGCGGGGGAGGATCATTCAATCCCGCGCAGGCCTATTCCAACACCCGCCCTATCCGGACCAGCGTCCCGCTCGGATCGCTCACGGCGAACTCGTAGGTCCCCCATGGCTTGCGGTGCGGCGCGCCCTTTTCGATGATCAGCTCGCGCACCCGATCGGCGACCGCATCGACCTCCTCGACATAGAGATAGAGCCCGAACGGATTGTCTTCCACCTTCGCCGGCCAGCCCTTGATCCGATTGAGATGCAGGTGCCAGCCGCGTCCGTCCGCGAGGATGCGGTACTCGCCATGATCGCTGACCGTTTCGAACCCGAGCCGTTGATAGAAATGCTCGCTGGCGTCGAGATCGTCGCTCGGCAGGATCGCCACCACGCGGTGCGCTTCGCTCATCGGTCCACTCCCTGAATTGTAGCGGTATCCTGCACTGGCATTCCTGGACGTGCGAGTGCGAAACCGACGCAGATTGCCGCTTCCGGACAGAGCGGTGCGAATGTCCGGCGCCGCGGCGGCGCGATGCGCTAACATGGCGGCGGCATGGCAGACGAACTCGACCCGCGCGCCAGGCGCACCCGCGGCGCGATCCTCGCCGCTTTCACCACGCTCGCCCTCGGCCGGCGCTACGATGCGATCCGCGTCGCCGAGCTGATCGCCGCCGCCGGAATCGGCCGCTCGACCTTCTACGAGCATTTCCGCAGCAAGGACGAAGTCCTCGTCGCTGCGGTCGAGCCGATCCTCCATACCTTGGCCAGCGCCGCGCTCGGACGGGCGAGCAAGGCGCAAGTGCGCGCGATGCTCGACCATGTCTGGGAGCAGCGCGGCGTGGCACGCGTCCTGCTGGACGGCAGGACCGGCGCCAGGCTCGCTCGCCGGATCGCCGCGCTGATCACGGCGCGGCGCGGCGCCTCGGCGACGCTCCCGGCAATGGCCGCCGCGACCGCGCAGCTGACGATGCTCCGCTTGTGGCTGCGCGGCGAGGTCGCCTGCCCCGTCGCTGATCTCGCAGCCCATATGCTTGCCTGCCGCGCGCTGCTCAACGATCCCACCTGATGCTCCTGCGAAAGCAGGGGAGCGTGTCCAATGCGCAGATTCAACGCGTCAAGATCAGCAGCGCCCCACCCAGAATCCCCAGCACGCCCACGGCTCGCCCCGCCGTCACCCGCTCCTTGAGCACGAAAGTCGCGATCAGCAGTGCCGTCACCATTCCGGTTTCGCGCAAGGCGGCCAGTGGTGCGGTCGGGCCCAGCGCGAAGGCGCTGAGCGCGAGCCCATAGGTCAGGATCGACAGCGCCCCCGCTACCGCGCCGGCACGCCATTGCGTCCGCGCCGAGGCGAAGATCCGTCCGCGCGAAACCAGCGCGAACATCGTCACGGTCGCACTGCCCATCAGCACGAACATCCAGACGATGAAGCTCAAAGGGGTCGGCGCCGCGCGCACGCCTTGCGCGTCCACTACGGTATAAGCGGCGACCATCATCCCGGTGAGCAATGCCCAGCCCAGTCCTGCGCGGCCGATGTGCCGCCCGGCGACCATCACGAACATCGCGCCGCCGATCGCTGCGATCCCCGCCAGCTCGCGCGCGCTCGCCGCTTCGCCGAACACGCCGATCGCCAGCGCCGCGGTCACCAGCGGCGCGGTGCCGCGCAAGATCGGATAGGCGGCGGAAAAGTCGCTGGTCTCGAACGCGCGCACCAAAGCGTAGAGATAGACGCAATGAATCACCGCGGTCGCGGCGAGCCATCCCCAGGCGCCGTGCGGCAAAGGCACGAACAGAAGCGCCGGCAACAGCAGCACGGCGCTCGACCCGTCGATCACCGCACGGCCGGCCATCTTGTCCTTGCCGCCCTTGAGGATCGCATTGACCATTGCATGGATCGATCCCGAGGCGATCATCATCGCCGGGGCGAGCGCCTCCGGACTCACGGCATCGGGATCGGCTTGCCCGCTACCATCACATAGCCGACATGGAGCACCGCGGCGGGATCGGTCAGCGGATCGCCGTCGACGGCAATGAGATCGGCCGACTTGCCGGTCTCGAGCGTGCCGGTCTCGGCGGCGAGCCCGAGAAGGTCGGCGCCGCCTTTGGTCGCGGCGATCAGCGCGTCGCGCGGGGTCATCCCGGCCTTGGAGACCATCAGCCCGATCTCTTCGCCGTTGCGGCCATGCGGATAGACCGCGGCGTCGGTGCCGAGCGCGATCTTGACTCCGGCCTTGTAGGCGCGGCCGAGCGCCTTGCCCCATTGATCGAGCGTCTGGCGCGCCTTCACTTCGCTGTTCGGGCTGAAAATGCCCTTGCCGAGATACATGTTGAGCCCGCTGAACGCCATCAAGGTCGCCGAGAAAGTGGTGCCCTTCGCCTTCATCAGCTGGATATCGGTGTCGTCGGCAAAGGTGCCGTGCTCGATCGAGTCGACACCGGCGCGCACCGCCGCCTCGATCCCGCGCGCGCCATGGGCATGCGCGGCGCATTTGCGGTGCATCTCGTGCGCGGTGTCGCAGATCGCCTTCATCTCGGCGTCGGTGAAATGCTGTTCGAGCCCCATCGCGCCGGGATCGAGCACGCCGCCGGTGGCGTGGAACTTGATCGCGTCCGCCCCAGCCGCGGCGAGCTTGCGCACCGCCCGCGCGCATTCTTCGGCACCCGTGCACACCCAGAATTGCGCGCCGCTGTGATCGATCGCATCGCGCAATTCGGGGGCGAGCCCCGCGGTCATGTCGCCATGCCCGCCGATGATCGACAGCGCCGGCCCCGAGACCTGGATGCGCGGTCCCGGAAAACCGCCCTCGGCGATCGCGTCGCGCATCGCCATGCTGGCATCGGTGCCGCCGCCGAGATCGCGCACCGTGGTGAATCCGGCGCGTGCGGTAGTCAATGCGTTCCTGAGCCCCACCGTCGTCGCATAGGCTTCCGAATATTTGGTGGTCAGTCCCTGATACCAGGGCTCGCCGGCATTCATCGTCAGGTGGACATGCACGTCGATCAGCCCGGGCAAGACGGTCTTGCCGCGCAGGTCGACCACCGTCGCACCCGCCGGCGCGGTGGCGCCGTCGTCGATCCGCACGATCCGGCCTTTCTCGACGATCACCGTCGACGGACCACGCGCCGGCTTGGCCGCATCGGTGATCAGACGCCCGGCCTGGATCGCGAAGGTCTGGGCGAATGCGGACGGCGCGGCGAGCAAAGCGGCGACGGCAACCAGCGTGCGGATCATGAGCATCTCCCCTGTTGCGCACGACCTTATTGCAAGGGCCGGCGAAGTCGAGAGCCCTAGGTTGCCAGCCGCCGCAGCGCTTCGATCGTGTCTGCCTCGCTGGCCGGCTTGTCGTTGCGGATCCGGCTGATCCGCGGAAAGCGCATCGCCAGCCCCGATTTGTGGCGCTTCGATTCGTGCACCGAATCGAACGCGACTTCGAGGACGAGGCTCTTGTCGGTCTCGCGCACCGGGCCGAAGCGATTGACCGTATGGTTGCGGACATAATGATCGAGCCATTTGAGCTCCTCGTCGGTGAAGCCGAAATAGGCCTTGCCGACCGGGAGCAATTCGCCCTCGGGCGTCCATGCGCCGAAGGTGAAGTCCGAGTAAAAGGAGCTGCGCTTGCCGCTGCCGCGCTGGGCGTACATCAGCACGCAATCGGCGGTCAGCGGATCGCGCTTCCATTTGTACCACAGGCCGACGCGGCGCCCGCCGACATAAGGCGAATCGCGGCGCTTGAGCATCACCCCTTCGATCGCCGCGTCGCGCGCGCCGGCGCGAATCTCCTCGAGGCCTGCAAAGTCCGCCGCTTCGATCACCGCCGAAACGTCGAACCGCTCGGGATCGAGCCCCGCGGCAAAGCCCTCGAGCCGCACCCGCCGTTCGGACCAGGCCAAGGCGCGCAGATCCTCGCCGCCATCGAACAAGATGTCGTAAAGCCGGACGAACGCCGGATATTCCGCCAAGGTCTTGGCCGGCACGACCTTGCGCCCGAGCCGCTGCTGGAGCGCGTTGAAACTGGCCGCGCCGCCTTCGCCGCCTTGCGCGCTGCCCTTCACCAGCAATTCGCCGTCGAGCACCCCGGGCGTGACGAAGGCCTGCGCGACTTCGGGGAAGCTGTGGGTGATGTCGTCGCCGGCGCGGCTATACAGCCGGGTCTCGCCCGCGACATGGACGAGCTGGACGCGGATCCCGTCCCATTTCCATTCCGCGGCATAGTCGTCGAGGCTGAGCTGCGTCTCCTCCAATGGGTGGGCCAGCATGAACGGGCGGAATACGGGGACATTCTCGGGAGTCGGCTGGGTTCCGCGCCCCTCGGCCCAGTCGAACAGCGGCGCATAAGGCGGCACCAGCCCGTGCCAGACCTCCTCTACCGCATCCACGTCGAGCCCGAACGCCTGCGCCAGCGCGGTCTTGGCCAGCCGCGCCGAGACGCCGACCCGGAGCGCCCCCATCGCCAGCTTGAGAAGCGCGAAACGCTCGTCGGCCTCGAGCCGGTCGAGCATCCCCGCCAGCGCCGCGGGCGCATCGGATTTCGAGATCGTGCCGAGAACGCGCACCACTTCGGACAAGGTCAGCGGCGCGCTCGCCGGCGGCGGCATCTCGGGCGCGGGCCAGAGCAAGGCGATCGTCTCGGCCGAATCGCCGACGAAATCGCGGCTGAGCGCATAGAGCACCGGATCGACGCGCTCCTCGACCAGGGCGCGGACGAGCGCCGGCTTGACCGCCGGCAGATCGAGCGCGCCGGTCAGCGCGGCCATCGCCCAGCCGCGGTCGGGATCGGGGGTGCTCGCGAGATAATCGCCGATCAGCCGCAATTTGGCGTTGCGCGAGCGGGTGTAGATCAGGGCATCGAGCAGATCGGCAAAGGCGCGCATGACCGCGCAACGCATAGCGCGGCCGATGCGCTCCCGTCACGCGGGCGACGGGAGCGCGCGGCCGAGGTTCAGGCGATGTGCCAGCTCAGCGAGGTCTGCGAATTGGTGTAGCCCGAGCCGATGTCCTCGATGCCGTCCATCAGCCACATGAAGGTCGCGCCATCGTCGTGGCGCCATAATATGTCGGACTTGCCGTCGCCATTATAGTCGCCGACGTCCTCGATGTGCCAGACGTTGGAGGTCTGCGAGACGGTGTTGCCGCCGCCGATGAGGCTCCTGCCGTCCATCAGCGAGATCCGCG
>NZ_JAVAMA010000006.1 GCF_030730875.1 Sphingomonas sp. DG1-23 | reverse complement strand
AGCGCGTGCCAGCGCGCCTCGCGACCGAGAAAAAGGGCCCGCGCGCACAGACCGCCGGCCTGTCGTCGGACGTCGAGCTCGATCCGCGGAACCAGAGAAAACGCCCCGTCGTCGTCCGGGCAAAAGCCGGCACGACGTGTAAAAGAGACGAACCCATGGCCACTGCCCGCCCCGCCCAGCCCGCCGCGGCGCCGTCCGCACCGCAGCCGGGCGTCGCTGCGCTTCCCGTGACCAATCGCGGTCTGCTCACCTTCGGCGTGATGCTGGCGACGATCATGCAGATTCTCGACACGACGATCGCCAATGTCGCCCTTCCCCATATGCAGACCTCGCTCGGCGCGACCGCCGATACGGTCACCTGGGTGCTGACCAGCTATATCGTCGCCTCGGCGATCGCGATCCCGATCACCGGCTGGCTTTCCGACCGGATCGGCTCGCGCAATCTGTTCCTGATCTCGACCGTCGGCTTCATCATCGCCTCGGCACTGTGCGGCCTCGCACAGAATCTCGAGCAGATGGTCTTGTTCCGCTTGCTCCAGGGCGTCTCCGCCGCCTTCATGAACCCGTTGAGCCAGACCGTCATGCTCGACATCAACCCGCCCGAACGGCAGGCCAAGGCGATGTCGATCTGGGGTATGGGGATCATGGTCGGGCCGATCATGGGCCCGGTGATCGGCGGCTGGCTGACCGACAATTTCAACTGGCGCTGGGTGTTCTACGTCAATCTGCCGCTCGGCGTGATCTGCATCGCGATCCTGTGGTGGCTGCTGCCGTCGCGCCCCGTCCGCAAGCGCCAGTTCGACATTTTCGGTTTCTCGATGCTCTCGCTCGGCATCGCCGGGCTCCAGCTGATGCTCGATCGCGGCCAGACCGAGGACTGGTTCCAGTCGACCGAAGTGTGGATCGAGATGCTGATCGCGATCATCGCCTTCTGGATGTTCACGGTACACATGTTCACTGCCAAGAATCCGATGTTCGAGCGCGACCTGTGGAAGAACCGCAACCTCGTCACCGCGGTGCTGTTCATGCTGGTGATCGGCGTGGTGATGATGGCGACGATGGCGCTGCTCCCGCCGATGCTCCAGTCGCTCTACGGCCATTCGGTGTTCGACACCGGGGTGCTGCTGATGCCGCGCGGCGTCGGCGTGGTGCTGACCATGGCGATCTCGGCGCAACTGGTGCAGCGCGGGGTCGACCCGCGCTGGCTGGTCGGCACCGGCTTCCTCATTGCCGCGGGCTCGCTATGGCAGATGACGCACTGGTCGCTCGAAATGGATTCCACGCCGATCGTCATCTCTGGCTTCGTCCAGGGGCTGGGCCTGGGGATGATCTTCATGCCGCTCCAGGGCATGGCCTTCGCCACTTTGCCCCCGCAATATCGCACCGAAGGGTCGAGCCTGATGAACCTGACACGCAACATCGGCGCGTCGGTGGGCATCTCGTTGGTGACCACGGTGCTCGCGCGCAGCATCCAGACCAGCCATGCCGCGCTGGCGCCGCACGTCTCGGCGCAGGCGCTCGACGGTCTCGATCCCAATTTCCTGCAGGCCTTGGGCGGAGTCGGCGAGACCGCTTATGCAATGGCCAATGCCGAGATCAATCGCCAAGCGATGATGATCGGCTATCTCAACGATTTCTGGGGCATGGCGATCGTGACGGCACTGTCGGTGCCCTTGGTCCTGTTCCTGCGCCGCCCCAAAGGCCGACCGATCGAAAAGCCCGATCCAGCGGCGGCGGGGCACTGAACTCGCCCGCCGATCGGCCCCTCGCGCCGCGCAATCCTCTATAAAGGAAGCAAACCCCGCGTCGCTTCCGGCGCCTGCTTCCCTCGAGGATTTGAATGCTCGCCAGGTTCAATGCGCTGCCGCTCGCCACCAAGACGACCGCGCTCACCATCGCCGCGCTGCTGGTATTGGCGCTGACCGTCTTCGTCATCGCCGATCGCTCGATCATGGTGGACGCCGAGCGCCAGGCGGCCGAGCGGCAGGAGACCAACATGCGCGTCGCATGGGACGTGTTGCGCCGCGACGGCGCCGAATTCCGCGCCGATGGCGACGCGCTCTATGTCGGCGACAAGAAGCTCAACGACTGGACCCAGCCGGTCGATCTGGTGAAGACTTTGGTCGGCGGCACCGCCACGATCTTCCGCGGCGACAAGCGCATCACCACCAACGTCACCAAACCCGACGGCAGCCGCGCGGTGGGTACCAATCTCGCCGCAGGCGCGGCGCACGACGCCGTGCTGCGTGACGGCAAGCCCTTTCGCGGCGACGCCGACATCCTCGGCCGCGCCTTCTTCACGGCCTATGATCCGATCAAGGACAAGGACGGCAAGGTCGTCGGCGTCCTCTATGTCGGCATTCCCAAGGACGAGGCGCTCGCCGCGGTCTCGTCGCTGCGCTGGTCGATGGCGATCGGCATGCTTCTCGTCACCCTAGTCATCGCCGCGGCGATCTTCGCGATGAGCCGCGCGATGTTCCGCCCGCTCGGCACCATGAACGCTGCGATGCAGGACCTCGCCAAGGGCGCGACAAAGACCGAAATCCCCGGTCGCGAGCGCCGCGACGAGATCGGCCGCATGGCCGAGGCGCTGGTCAGCTTCCGTGACGCCGCGGTCGCGCGCCAGCAGATCGAGGCGAGCAGCCGCGCCGCCGACGCCGAGCGCCAGACCGCGATGACGGTGCTCAACGAGTCGCTTCGCCGCGTCTCGCAGGGCGATCTCGGCGCGACGCTCGATGCGCGTTTCCCTGCCAGCTATGCCGAGCTGCGCACCAACTTCAACGAAGCGCTCGGCAATCTCTCGCAGCTGGTCGGCACGGTGCTCGAGAGCACCGACGCGATCCGCAGCGGTTCGACCGAGATCGCCACCGCTTCCGAAGACCTCGCCCGTCGCACCGAAAGCTCGGCCGCGAGCCTCGAACAGACCGCCGCCGCGGTCACCCAGATGAACGGCCGCGTCGGCGAGACAGCCTCTGCCGCGAGCCGTACCGTCGAGCGTGCCGACGGGGCGATCACGATCGTCTCGGGCGGGCGGGCCGTCGCCGATGAAGCGGTGCAGGCGATGAGCCGGGTCGCCGAGGGCGCAAAGGGCATCGACAGCGTGATCGAGGGTCTCGACAAGATCGCTTTCCAGACGCGGGTTCTCGCGATGAACGCCGCGGTCGAGGCCGGGCGCGCAGGCGAAGCGGGCCGCGGCTTTGCAGTCGTCGCCGATCTGGTGTCGGCGCTCGCGATGCGCTCCGAGGAAGAGGCCGCCCGGGCCCGCGATCAGCTCACCGCCACCCAGACCGACATCGTTTCGGCGGTCGACGCGGTCGGCAAGGTCGATTCGGCTCTGTCCGAGATCGTCGGCACGGTCGGCGAAGTCCACGGCCTGCTCGCCACTATCGCGAGCGACAATTCGGCGCAGTCGACGGCGATCGGCGAGATCAGCACCGCGATCGGCGCGATGGACCGCTCGACCCAGCAGAACGCCGCGATGGTCGAGGAGACCTCGGCCGCCGCGCGCAACCTGTCGGATCAGGTCGATCGCCTCGCCGAGCACGCCCGCGCCTTCCGCGTGCAGGATACGCGACCCGCGCGTCGGGACGTGTTCGAAGTCGCCGGACCGACGACGGCGCAATAGTCTTCTCCCCTCCTTGTAAGGGAGGGGCCGGGGATGGGTGCGAGCCGAAGGCGAGCCCTCTCACGCTAGCCCCAAAAAGGAAAAGGCCGGGACATCGAGCCCCGGCCTTTCCTACTCACCCCTAACCCCTCTCTTGCAGGGAGGGGAAATTCGCCTTCAGGCCGCCTTCTTCAGATGCCGCCGGCCGAGCAGCTCGGCGATCTGGACCGCATTGAGCGCCGCGCCCTTGCGGAGATTGTCGCTGACGCACCACAGGCTCAACCCGTTGTCGACGGTCGAATCCTCGCGCACCCGACTGACATAGGTCGCATATTCGCCGACGCATTCGATCGGCGTGACGTATCCGCCATCCTCATGCTTGTCGACGAGCATGACGCCCGGCGCCTCGCGCAGGATGGCCTTGGCCTTGGCCGCCGAGATCTCGTCCTCGAATTCGAGGTTGATCGCCTCCGAATGGCCGACGAACACGGGCACGCGCACGCAGGTCGCGGTCACCTTGATCCGCGGATCGAGGATCTTCTTGGTCTCGACCACCATCTTCCACTCTTCCTTGGTCGAACCGTCCTCGAGGAAGCTGTCGATGTGCGGGATGACGTTGAACGCGATCTGCTTGGTGAACTTCTTCGGCTCGGCCTGATCGCCGACGAAGATGTTGCGGCTCTGCTCGAACAATTCGTCCATCCCCGCTTTGCCCGCGCCCGAGACCGACTGATAGGTCGCGACGACGACGCGCTTGATCTTCGCGACATCGTGGAGCGGCTTCAGCGCCACCACCATCTGGGCGGTCGAGCAGTTCGGGTTCGCGATGATGTTGCGCTTCTTGTAGCCGTCGATCGCCTCGGGATTCACTTCGGGGACGATCAACGGCACGTCCGGGTCCATCCGGTAGAGCGACGCATTGTCGATCACCGTGCAGCCCGCGGCGGCGAAGCGCGGCGCGTGCAGCTTCGAACCGTCCGAGCCGATCGCGAACAGCGCCATGTCCCAGCCGGCGGGATCGAAATGCTCGATGTTCTGGACTTTATACTTCTTGCCGGTCTCGCCGAAATCGATCTCGTCGCCCTGACTGCGCGCGGAGGCGAGCACGGCGAGCTCGTCGATCGGGAATTCCCGCTCGGCGAGGATGTTCAGCATTTCGCGTCCGACATTGCCGGTGGCGCCAGCGACCACGACCCGGTAGCCCATATTCGTCCTTCCATCAGGATCGCCGCACTGAGGCGACGACGGTTCATTGGTGGTGAATGGTTCGGAATGCCAGCGCATTCCCGTTGCTTCGAAGCAAAGCGATGCTTCGCGCGCGCCTGTGGTTCAGGCGCGTTTGTTAATTCGCGGGGTAGTTCGCGGTTTTCGAAGCATGTCGCGCGCCCTAACAGAACGAAAGCTGCGTGGCGAGGTCGTTTCGCGAAAAAATATGTCGGCGGGTGACTCCCGCCGACGCTGGAATTATTTGCCGTCCTTGCGGTTGCCGCGCCAGAACAGCAGCCCCGCGACGATCGCCGCCGAACCGATGCCGACTGCGGCACCGATGCCGAGCTGGCGCGCGTTCGGGCCGGCGCGGCGCTGCTTCGCCGCAGCGATTTCGCGCACCACCGCCAAGGTCTCATTGTCCTGGCTATGATCGTGCGGCGGCTCCTCGATCGGATAGGGAGACTGGTTCTCGGCGGGTACGGGCGGCTTCTTGCTCATGGTCTTCCTTACTGATGCGCCATGCTTCAACGACCTGCTAATGCGGCGGTTGCGTGGTTGGTTGCAAGCCGTCACAAGCCGGGCATGAACCCGCTTTATGCGCAGATGGGCACGACGATCTTCGAGGCGATGTCGGCGCGGGCGCGCGAGACCGGCGCGATCAACCTCGGCCAAGGTTTTGCCGACGGGCGCGGCCCCGAAGCGGTCCTCGAAGCCGCGGCGCGCGCCATGCTCGAGAAATCGAACCAATATCCGCCGATGGCGGGGTTGCCCGAGCTGCGCCATGCTGTCGCCGACCATTATGCTCGCCATCAGGGGCTCGACCTCGCGTCAGAAGAAGTGATCGTCACTTCGGGCGCCACAGAAGCGCTCGCCGCGACACTGTTCGCATTGATCGAGCCCGGCGACGAGGTCCTGCTCTTCCAGCCGCTCTACGACGCGTATGTGCCTTTGGTCCGCCAGGCCGGCGGCGTGCCGCGCTTCGTCCGGCTCGAACCGCCGCATTGGCGGATCGACGCCGCAGCGCTCGAAGCGGCGGTTACGCCGCGGACGCGCGTGCTGGTGCTCAACAATCCGCTCAATCCCGCCGCGACGATGTGCAGCGCCGAGGAGTTGGCCGCAGTGGCGGCATTCTGCGTCGCGCACGATCTCGTCGCGGTGTGCGACGAGGTCTGGGAGCACGTCACCTTCGACGGCGCGCGCCATCTGCCGCTGATCGGCTTCCCCGGCATGCGCGCACGCACGGTCAAGATCGGCAGCGCAGGCAAGGTCTTCGCGCTGACCGGTTTCAAGGTCGGCTGGATGTGCGCCGCGCCGCCGCTCGCCCGCGTGCTCGCCCGCGCCCATCAGTTCCTCACCTTCACCACCCCGCCCAATCTGCAATGGGCGGTGGCCGAGGGCCTCGCGACGCAGGACTGGTGGGTGCAGGAAGCGCGTCATCGCTTCCAGCATGGCCGCGATCGGCTCGCCGCCGGCCTCGCTTCGGCCGGGCTGGCGGTGCTGCCGAGCGCGGCGACCTATTTCCTCTCGGTCGACCTCGCCGCGTCGGGAATCGATCTCGACGACGTCAGCTTTTGCGGTCGGCTGATCGACGCAGGCGTGGTCGCGATCCCGGTATCGGCTTTCTATGCCGAGGCGGCGGTGACCCACGTCGTCCGCTTCTGCTTCGTCAAGGAAGACGCGACGCTCGACGCAGCGATTGCACGCATCGCCGCAGCCCGCGACACGCTTGGTCGGTAGCCAGCACCGGTTCGTCGTCGTCGGAGCAACCCTTGCCACCCGCGCCCGTTCGCCGGCCGGGGCAACGAGGAGTTGCAAAATGCGAAACATCAAGATGATCATGCAGGGCGCCGGCATCGCGGCGCTGCTGGCAGCCACCCCGACATTGGCGCAGAGTCGGATCGACCGCGCCCGCACCGCCGTCGCTGAGGCCACCGCCAAGGTCGATGCGGCCGAGAAGGCCGGTGCGTCGACCTATGCCTCCGAATCCATGGCGCGGGCGCAGGAATCGCTGCGCGTGGCGCGCGATCAGCTGGCGCGCGACCATCGCGATTCGACGATCAATGAGGCGCGCCGCGCTTCGGGCCTCGCCGATCAGGCGCTCGAGGAAGCCGAGCGCAACAAGACCGCGCAGGCGTCGAACGAACGCGAGCAGCGCCTCGCGGCCGAGGCTGCGGCGAGCGCCGCGGCGCAGGAAGCCGCTGCCGAGCGCGAGCAGCGCGCCGCTGCCGAGACCGCGGCGGCGCAGGCCCAGACCCAGGCTGCCGCTGCGAGCCAGCAGGCGCAGGCCGCGCAACAGGCCGCCACGCTGGCCGCGGCCGAAGCTGCCGCCGCCAAGGAATCGAGCACGACGATCACCACGACGACGAGTGCCCCGGCCGCGCGCTCCTATTCGCGCAAGAAGACCGTCGTGAAGCGCACCCGCAAACCGGCGACCAGCACGGCGCCACGCACCACGACGACAACGACCGTCGAGACCAGGAACAACTAGACCCGGTCGAGCACCCCGCGCTCGGTGATGTACCCGGTCACCAGCCGGGCAGGCGTGACGTCGAAGGCCGGGTTGGCAGCAGGCGAATCGGTGACCTTGACGGTCGCGATACCGCCTGCGGCCGGCCCGGTCAGCCGCGTCAGTTCCTCGGGTGCGCGCTCCTCGATCGGCACATCGGCGCCGGTCGGCGTCGCGGGGTCGAAGGTCGTATACGGCAGCGCGACATAGAAAGGCACGCCATTGTCGGCCGCGGCCAGCGCTTTCAGATAGGTGCCGATCTTGTTGCAGACATCGCCGTTCGCAGTCACGCGATCGGTGCCGACGATCACAGCGTCGACCTTGCCCTGCATCATCAGCAATCCGCCGGCATTGTCGGCGATCACCGTGTGGGGCACGCCGTGATTGGCGAGCTCGAACGCAGTGAGCAGCGCGCCCTGGTTGCGCGGCCGGGTCTCGTCGACCCAGACATGGACCGGAATGCCGGCATCGTGCGCGAGATAGATCGGCGCGGTCGCGGTGCCGTAATCGACCGTCGCCAACCAGCCGGCATTGCAATGGGTGAGGATGTTGAGCGGGCGATCGGGATTCGCCGCATGCAATTTCCAAAGCAGCGCCAGGCCCTGCTCGCCGATCGCGCGACACAGTCCGGCATCCTCGTCGCATAAGGCGTCGGCGCGCGCGAACGCCGCCTCGGCACGCTCGCCCTGGGGCAATTCCGCCACCGCCGCACGCACCTGGTCGAGCGCCCAGCGCAGATTGACCGCAGTCGGCCGCGTCGCGAGCAGCATGTCATGACTGCGCGCGAGGCTCGCATCGTCCGGGTCCATGGCCAGCGCCATCGCGAAGCCATAGGCCGCGGTCGCCCCGATCATCGGCGCGCCCCGGGTCCACATCTCACGGATCGCCACTGCCGCGGCCTCGGCGCTCCGCAGCTCGACCCAGCGCACCTCCCACGGCAGCAGGCGCTGGTCGAGGATACGCACGCCCTTGCCGTCGGGCGTCGGCGAGATCGAACGATGATGGGTGCCTTCGAGGATCATGCGAGCACTTCGGCGAAGCTGCGCACCTCACCGCCGCCCTCGCGCGCTATCAGCAGCGCCTGCATCCCGGCCGCGCGCGCGGCATCGACTTCCGCCTGCACGTCGGAGACGAACAGCATCGCCGCAGTTGGCAGCCCCAGCGCCCCGGCGATCCGCACATAGGAATCGGCCTCGCGCTTCGGCCCGCTGGTCGTGTCGAAATAGCCCGAAAGCAAAGGCGTGAGGTCGCCTGCCACCGAATTTCGGAACAGCAATTTCTGCGCCGCGACCGAACCCGAGGAATAGATGTGCACCGGGATCCCCGCCCCCCGCCAGCGTCGGAGCGCTTTGGGCGTATCGGGATAGACATGACCCTTGAGCGTCCCATCGGCATAGCCCTGCGCCCAGATCATTCCCTGCAGCGTCTTGAGCGGCGTCGTCTTGCGGTCCTCGTCGCTCCATTCGAGCAGAGTCGCAACCGGATCGTCGCCGGGGACTTCGGCGAGGATCGGCGCGACCGCCTCGCCATGCGTGGCGACGAAATCGCGCAGATGCGCCCGGGCATAGGGAAACAGCACCTCCGCGACGAAGGCGATGCTGCTCGTCGTCCCTTCGATGTCGAGCAGAATGGCCTGAGGCTCGCCCACCATTCTCACGCCGGCTGGTGCCGCGGAAAGCGATCGGCGATCGCGTCGCCGGTGAAGTTCGCCACCCAACCCGCCGGGTCGACGAACAGCCGGATCGCCGTGAAACGCGGGCTGGGCCCCATATCGAACCAGTGCCGCATTCCCGCAGGCACCGAGATCAGGTCGCCGGTTTGGCAGAGCACCGCGTGGACGCCGTCGTCGCTGCGCAGCGTGAACAGTCCTTCACCCTCGACGAAGAACCGCACCTCGTCCTCCGAATGGCGATGCTCGGCGAGAAATTTGGTCCGGAGGGCCTCGCGCTCGGGATGGTCCTGCGTCATCCGGATCACATCGACCGAACGATAGCCATTCTCGGCCTTGAGCCGCTCTATTTCGGGCGCGAACGCATCGAGCACCGCCTGCTGATCGGCATCTGCCGGCAGCGCCCGCGTTGGCCATTGTTCGAAACGCACGCCGATCGCCGCCAACTCTTCCGCGATCCGCACCGGATCCTCGGTCGCGCGCACGCGGTCCCCCTCGAGCGTGTAAGTGCTGAGCTGCGTCATCGCGCCAATGCCCTTCTGAAATTCTGCTCGGCGAGTTCGGCGGCGATCAGCCACTCGGTCGCCTCGAGCACGCGTTCGGCTTCGTCGAGATCTTTGCCCCATGCATAAAGGCCGTGGCTGCGGATCAGATAGGCCGGTGCCGCGCCCGGCGCGGTCAGTGCGGGCCGCACCGCCGCCTCGATCTCGGCCATGTCCTGGCTGTTGTCGACCATCGGCAGCCGTATCTCGCCTTCGTGCGAGGCCACGCCGGGGAACGCCTTGAGCATCTCGTGCCCGCGAAACACCCATTCGCCCGCCTCGCGCGCGGCGCGGCTGAGCCCCACCGCTTGCGGCGAATGGCCGTGCAGCACCGCCCCGGCGCCCGGAAACATCCGGTAGAGCGCCAGATGCAGTGCGGTCTCAGCGGAGGGCTTGCCCGGGGTCAGCGCCTGCCCCTTCGCATCGATGCGCATAATGCCGCCGGGGTTCAATCGCCCCTTATGGGTTCCCGAGACGGTGATCGCGAAACTGCCCTCGTCGAGTCGCGCCGAGTAATTGCCCGACGTCGCCGGCGCCCAGCCGCGCGCATCGAGCCGCCGCCCGATTTCGATCAGCGCCGGCACGGCCTCGGCAAAGGGGATTCCGCTCATGCCGTCCGTCTAGCGCACGACTATGACGGATTGCAGAAGGTTTTGCCGCTTCAGCGCGAGCCGCGTGCCGCCCGCGGCGCGGCCGCTTCGGCCCCGGTGGTCCACGAGACCGGTCGCGGGCGCGACTGGCCGGCAGGCGAATCGCCGCCCATCGTCAGCACCTCCCAGGCGCCCCCGCCCAGATTGTGCGTCTCGGCCGCGAGCAGGGGCGCCGGCGGCGTGTAGCTGGTGACCGAGGTGCGCAAGCTGCGCGTATCCGCCATCAGCACTGGCTCGAGCGGCAGATAGAGCGGTGCGTCGGCGATATCATCGACCACCAGGACGGTCCCGCCCATCGCGGTCAGATCGAAGAGCTGGCGGGCAAATGCCTTGGGAAGGCGGATGCAGCCGTGCGAGGCGGGATAGCCCGGCAGCACGCCGGCATGGAGCGCAACGCCGCCCCAGGTGAGCCGCTGCATATAGGGCATCGGCGCGTTGCTGTAGAGATTGGAGCGATGAAACACCTTCTTCTCGAGAATGGTGAATTCGCCCAGCGGCGTCTCAAAGCCCGGCGAGCCGGTCGAGACCGTCGTGACTCCGGCCAGCCGATCGCCGCGATAGACCAAAGCCTGTTGCTGCCGGATCGCGACGACCACCCGCACCGGCGCATTCGCACTCGTGCTCGCCTTCACCATCTCGGGCGTCTCGAACCAGATCGACTTGCCGGGCTTGAGCTGCGGGATCGCAGGCCGGTTCGCCGCCGCGCGCGGATCGGCGCTGGCCGGCATAGCCGCAACCAGCGCCCATGCCGCCATCGCCACCAGCGCGCGCACGCCAGGAATCATCGCAATTTCCTCATACCGCGGGAGCCCAGCCCGCTTATTGTTAAACTTTGTTAACCCATTTTGGTGACGACGGCGAATCGGTCCGTCGCAGCGCGCGTCCGGAAAGATTTTGTTCCCGATTGACGGCGCAACTCGGTGAAATGGGTCGCGATTGCGGTGAGTTGCGAGGAATCGCCCGGACGTTCACCCCATATGAAAGCTAAGCTTGGTATGAAGATCGAGCATAATAGCGGGTAGCGGGTAACCAGTGACGGACACTCTCGATTCGGTGCAGACGCGCCGCACGCTGATCAGATCGGCGTTTGTGATGGCCAGCGGCGCGGCGGTTTCCGCCTGCGCGACGCGGACCTTGAAGCTGGCGAGCGCGCCCGCACCGATCGTTCCGGTGCCCGCGCCCGTGCCGATCCCGGCCGCGCCGCGCGTGGCGAAGGCGACGCGTACGGCTCCCGGCAACATCCGTCCCGAATTATTCAAGCGCGCGGTCGCCGCGCTCGACCGGCATTCGATCCGCGTGCCTTCGCACGATCGCATCGCCATCGCCGACTTCGCGACGCCGTCGTATCGCCCGCGCTTCCACATCGTGAATCTGGGCAGCGGCGAAGTGCAGAGCTATCTCGTCGCGCACGGCATCGGCTCGGATCCCGAGCATACCGGGCTGCTTCACAGCTTCTCGAACGCGATCAATTCGGAAGCGACCAGCGAGGGCGCGTTCCTCACCGCCGATTATTATATCGGCAAGCACGGCGATTCGCAGCGTCTGCTCGGGCTCGATCCGACCAACAACAACGCTTTCGATCGCGCGATCGTGGTCCATTCGGCCTGGTATTCGAACAGCGACATGGTCGCGAAGCACGGCAAGCTGGGCCGCAGCCAAGGCTGTTTCGCCGTCGGCGAGAACGAACTCGCCAAGGTTTTCGAACGCCTCGGTCCCGGCCGGATGATCTATTCCGCCAAGGTGTAACACCGCGTTCGGCGGTGCAGGTCCCCCGGAAGCAACCTTCCGCGCCGCGCCGGGTTGGCATTTCCCCATGCCCCGGACTAGGACCATTGCATGACCGAAACGCTTTCGCCGGTCCTCCCCGACGAGGTCGACGCCGCCGCGCGCAAGTTGCTCGAACGCGCCTGCGACAGAAACCTGGCGATCGCCACTGCCGAAAGCTGCACCGGCGGGCTGCTCGCTTCGCTGCTCACCGACGTCGAAGGCGCCAGCCACGCCTTTGAGCGCGGCTTCGTCGTCTATACCAAGGAAGCCAAGGCCGAGATGCTCGGCGTGCCTCTCGAACTGATCGAAGCCGAAGGCGCGGTCAGCGAAGCCGTCGCGCGCCGGATGGCGGAGGGCGCGCTACGCTTCAGCAAGGCCCAGGTCGCGCTGGCGGTGACCGGGTTCGCCGGAGCGGGCGCGCCCGGCGACGAGGCCGGGCTGGTCCATTTCGCCAGCGCGCGCGACGGCCGTCCTACCGTGCACCGCGAGGAGCATTTCGGCGATATCGGCCGTGGGCCGGTCCGGATCCACTGCCTGCGCGTCGCGCTCGAAATGTTATCGGAGGCGCTGTGATGGCGAAGCCCCACCCGTTTTTCTCGCTCCACCGCCAGGGGATGATCCGCGCCGGGGTGTGCACGCCCTCGGTGGTGGTCGGCGATCCCGCCGCCAATGCCGCCGCGACGATCGAGCTGGCGCAGAAGGGTGATGCCGAGGGCGCCGATCTGCTCGTCTTCCCCGAACTGAATGTCACTACCTATGCGATCGACGACCTGCATCTGCAGGATGCGATCCTCGACGCGACCGGGGCCGGCGTGGCGGCGATCGTCGAGGCGAGCGCCAGGCTGAAGCCGGTGCTGCTGATCGGCGCGGCGCTCCGCCGCAACGGCCGACTGTACAATTGCGCGGTGGCGATCGCGCGCGGCCGCATTCTTGGCGTGGTGCCCAAGCAGTTCCTGCCCAATTACCGCGAATATTACGAGAAACGCTGGTTCGCCTCGGGGCTCGGTCTCGCGGAGCTCGACATCACCGTCGCGGGGCAGACCGTGCCCTTCGGCGCCGATCTGATCTTTGCGGCGTCCGATCTTGAGGACTTCGTCTTCCATATCGAGATCTGCGAGGATTATTGGGCGCCCACACCGCCCTCGACCAACGGCGCGCTCGCTGGTGCGCTGGTGCTGTGCAACCTGTCGGCCTCGAACATCGTGATCGGCAAGGGGCGCGAGCGCGAGTTGCTCTGCGCATCGCAATCCTCCCGCGCGATCGCGGCCTATCTTTACTCCGCCTCGGGGCCCGGCGAGAGCACCACCGATCTCGCCTGGGACGGCCAAGGTCTGATCTACGAGTTCGGCGAGTTGCTCGCGCGCTCCGAGCGGTTCGAGCTCAGCACCGGGATCGTCCATGCCGATCTCGATCTCGAGCGGCTGCGGCTCGAGCGGATGCGCGACGGCACCTTCAACGACAGCACGCGCTACGCCGACCATCCAGAGATGCGCTTCCGCCGCATCCCGTTCGAGCATCAGACGGACATGGCCGATCGCGGCCTCATCCGCCCGTTGCGTCGCTTTCCCTTCGTGCCCAACACGCCGTCGCGGCTCGAAGAGGATTGCTACGAAGCATTCAACATCCAGGTGGAAGGACTCCGCAAGCGGCTCGAATCGACCGGCAGCAAGCATCTCGTCATCGGCGTGTCGGGCGGGCTCGATTCGACTCACGCGCTGATCGTCGCGTGCAAGGCGATGGACCGGCTGGGTCGGCCGCGTTCGGAGATACTCGGTTTCACCATGCCGGGCTTCGCGACCGGTGAGGCGACCAAATCCAACGCCTGGGCGCTGATGCGCGCGCTGGGCGTGACCGGCGAGGAGATCGACATCCGCCCCACCGCGAGGCAGATGCTCGCCGATCTCGGCCATCCTTTCGCGGAGGGACAGCCGGTCTATGACGTGACCTTCGAGAACGTCCAGGCGGGCTTGCGCACCGATTATCTCTTCCGGCTCGCCAACCAGCGGCAGGGCTTCGTCGTCGGCACCGGCGACCTCTCCGAACTCGCGCTTGGCTGGTGCACCTACGGCGTCGGCGACCAGATGAGCCATTATGGAGTCAATGCGGGGGTGCCCAAGACGCTGATCCAGTATCTGATCCGCTGGACCCTGCAGACCGGCCAATTCGAAGGCGCGGCGGCCGCCACGCTGGACGAGATATTAAATACCGAGATCTCGCCCGAGCTCGTCCCTGCCGACGCGGAAGGCAAGATGCAGAGCACGCAGGACCGCATCGGGCCCTATGAGCTCCACGATTTCTTCCTCCACTACGTCGTCCGCCACGGCCTCCGCCCCTCGAAGATCGCCTTCCTCGCCTGGCACGCCTGGCGCGACCGCGAAGCCGGGCTTTGGCCGATCGGCTTCGAGGCCGGGCGCAACGAATATGATCTCGAAACCATCGCCAAATGGCTCGAGACCTTCCTGTTCCGCTTTTTCCAGACCAGCCAGTTCAAGCGTTCGGCGCTGCCCAACGGCCCAAAGGTCTCGGCCGGCGGCGCACTCAGCCCGCGCGGCGACTGGCGCGCGCCTTCGGACAGCGTCGCGACGACGTGGATCGAGGAGCTGCGCCGCGCTTTGCCCTAGCGACGGAGCAGCCCGGCCACCTTGCGCAGCAATTCCTGCGCTTCGAAGGGCTTCCACAGCACCGCGACGCTCGCGTCGGAAACGGCATTGAGTTTCGCGGTGTCGGCAAAGCCGGTGACGAGCACGACCGGCAGGTTGGGATGCGCCTCGCGCACCTGCACGACGACGTCGGCGCCGGTCATCCCCGGCATCGCGAAATCGACCACCAGCAGATCGGGCCGGGTGCTATTTACAAGTTCGACCCCGGCGGTGCCGTCGGCCGCCTCGCGCACGGTCGCGCCCGCCGAGGTCAGCGTGTCCGCCAGCGAGCCGCGGACCTGCGCATCGTCGTCGACGAGCGCGATGGTGCAGCCGGAAAGGTCGATCCGCGCATCGGATCGGGCATCGTCCCCGACGATTCGTCGCGGCTGACCGGCGGCGATGCGCAAGAACAGCGTGATCGCGGTTCCCCGCCCCTCTTCGCTTTCGATCGCCAGCGATCCGCCCGATCGACGCGCCACGCCAAGGGCCATCGACAGTCCCATGCCGGTGCCCTTCCCCGGCGCCTTGGTGGTGAAGAACGGCTCCGCCGCGCGCGCGCGCACTTCCGGCGACATGCCGCCGCCGGTGTCCGACAAAGTGAGCGCGACATAATCGCCCGCTGCCAGCTCGGGCGACACTTCGCCGCTGCGCTGCTCGGCGGAGATCGTCAAAATGCCGCCTTCGGGCATCGCATCCCGCGCGTTGAACGCGAGGTTCAGCAGCGCCAGCTCGAGCTGGAGCGCGTCCACCTCCACGTTGAGGCCGGGATCGATCCGCTCGACCCGCACCTGGCCGAGTGGCGCCACGGCGCGCTCGATCAGATCCTTCACTCCCCCGATCAGTTCGACGAGCCGCACCGAATGCAGATCCACGTGCTGCTTGCTCGAAAAGGCAAGGAGCTGGCCGGTAAGCAGCCGTCCGCGCTCCACGGCATTGAGTGCGCTCGCGCTCCAGCCGACCACCCGGTCTATGTCGTCGGGCTTGCGCGCGATCAGTTCGAGATTGCCGGCGACCGCCTGCAACAGATTGTTGAAATCGTGCGCGATACCCCCGGTCAATTGTCCGATCGCCTCGAGCTTTTGCGACTGGAGCAAGGCCGCCTCGAGATCGCGCCGGTGCGCCATCTGCTCGCGAAGCTCGTCGAGTGCGGCGTCGCGCTCCTTTACCATAGCTTCCAGTTCCGCATTTGCGGACGTGAGCTGCGCACGCGAGGGCATCGAAATCACCTTTGAGACGAGAGGCCAGAGCGCAATCGCCGTGGCGATCGATGCGGCGGCGGTCAACGCCTTAATTATCGCTTCCAAGCCATAGAAAGGGTGCCACAAAGTCACGATGCTCATCAGATGGACGAGCCCACCTGCCATCAGAAACAGCGCGAAGCACCGGAACATCCAGCCAAAAGCGAAATCGCGGCGGCGCCGGATCAGCACCGCGAGACCCAGCGAGATGGAAAGATAGGCCAGCGCGAGAATCGCGTCGGCGGCGACATGCGACCATAGCAGGTCATCGCGCCAGGCCATGGAAGCCCCATGCGGCGTATAGGTGCCGTTGGACAACCCGGCCAATAGGCTCAGCATGCAAGATCCCTATTGCGAACGCGACGCGGAAACGACTTGGTATAAACCCATCGCAACGCCCGCCCACCTAAGGGAAATGCCCGAGCCCGATCCTATCGGAACGGTAAGGTTCGGCCCTCCGCCGCGCTCTGCCGGGCAAGCTCGATGATGCGGAGCCCGGCAAGCGCATCGACCGGCGGCACCGGTGGCGGCGCCTGCGTCTCGATCGCCTGTGCAACGCCCGCATAGAAGCGGCGATAGTCGCCGCGTTCGGACGGGACTGGCTGTTTCGACCCGTCGCTCGAGACCAGCACGCCATAGTGCGCCGGGTCCTCGACGCCGTGGCCGGGATCGTCGGCACGGCCGCCGGCGCGCAGCCGGGCTTCCTGCGGATCGATCCCGTACTTGACGAAGCTCGCCTGCGTGCCGTGCACGGCGAAGCGCGGCCGCGGCGCGGGGACGATCGACGCCGAGGAGAGGATCGCGCGCATCCCGCCATAATGCAGCGTGAGTTCGAAATAATCGTCGACCAGCGAGCCCTCGCGCTGGGCGATGATGTCCCCGGCCACCTTCTCGGGATCGCCGAACAAAGTGAGCGCCTGGTCGATCAGATGCGGGCCGAGATCGATCAGATTGCCACCACCGGGGCCTGCGGTCTCGTGCCAGCTGTCGCGCAATCCGGGCCGGAAGCGGTCCCAGCGCGCCTCATAGAGCGTTATCTCCCCGAGCTTTCCCTGATCAATCAGATTGCGCAGCGTGAGAAAATCGCCATCCCAGCGGCGGTTGTGGAACACGCTGAGCAGCGTACCGCGCGCTTCGGCCAAGCCGATCAGCGACTCGGCTTCGGCCACGGCGTTGGCGAACGGCTTGTCGATCACGACGTGCTTGCCTGCCTCCAGCGCCGCCCTGGCCAGCGGGAAATGCGTGTCGTTCGGCGTCGAGACCACTACCAGCCCGATGCCCGGGTCGGCGAGCAACGTCGCGACGTCGGACACCACCTGTGCCTGCGGATAACGCTCCTGCACCGGCCCGACGCGCGACGTGACGATCGCCGCGAGCTCGAGCTCGGGGACCGCGTCGATCAACGGGGCGTGGAATGCCATACCGCCGAGGCCGTAGCCGATCAGTCCAGTGCGGATCATGCGAAACTCCTTGGTCGGTCCGGGCGCCGCTCTATGCGCTGCAAGCGGACTTTCCAAACCGAAGCCGCCCCCGGACGGAACGCTAGATCGCGTATTTCGCCCGTTGCGGCCGGCTGAGCATCGCATTCGCCTCGTCGTCGCCGAGGAAGCGTTCGGCCTTGGGATCCCATTTGAGCCGCCGTCCGGTCTTCATCGCGGTCCAGTGAAGCAGGCAAGTCGAGCATGCGCGGTGGCCGACTTCCGCCGGCGCACTGACCGGTACTCCGGTGAGGATCGCATCGAGCCAGTTGCGATGCTGCTCGGGGACCTTGAGCAGATGGACTTCGTTCGGACCGATCACGCTGGTCAGGATCTTGGGGTCGCTCGCCTGGAGCGGGTCGATCTGCGGACCGCCGGGATCACTGGCAGTGACCGCGCCGCTGCGCGTGACGAAGATCCAGCCTTTGTCGCCGATGAACTTCACGCCATTCGGAAGCGCCCCCGACACCTTCATCGTCACGCCATTGGCATAGAGCGCATGAGTCTCGAAGGCGCCATGGACGTTCCACAGGCCGCTCTTCGGGAATTCGGCCTTGCCCCAGATCTCGACCGGGCCCGAATGCTCCATGTCCATGCCCCAATGGGCGGTGTCGATATGGTGCGAGCCCCAGCCGGTGATCATCCCCGCGCCATATTGCTCGATGCGCAGCCAGCCGGGACGGTCCTCGAACGAGTTCTGCGGGTGCACCCCGATCTCGGTGTAGGGCACTTCGGGCGTGGTGCCGAGCCATGCGTCGTAATTGAGGTTGCTCGGCACCGGCATCGGCGGCGCCTCGGGGCCGGAGGGATCGCCCGGCAGCCCGACCTCGACATGGCGGAGCTTGCCGATGCGGCCATTGCGCACCAGCTCGCAGGCGCGATGGAATTGCGGCCACGGCTCCTGCGCGCGCTGCTGCGAGCCGATCTGGACGATGCGCCCGCTCGCTTTCACGGCATCGGCCATCCTCCGGCCTTCGGAAATGGTCAGTGCGGCTGGCTTCTGGAGATAGACGTGCTTGCCCGCGCGCACCGCGTGGACCGCCTGGGGCGCGTGCTGATGATCGGGGGTCGAGATCAGGACGGCGTCGATGTCCTTGTTGGCCAGCAGCTCCTGATACTCATGGTACATCCGCGTGCCCGAATAGGGCTTGCCGGTGCTGGCGGTGTATCGGGCATCGACCAATTCCTTGCCTGCGCCGAGACGGACGGTGTCGACGTCGCACACCGCGACGATCTGGGCGTCCTTGTGCTTGTGGATCTCCTTCATGTCGTGGCCGCGCGAGATGCGCCCCACGCCGATCGCGCCGATCACGACGCGGTTCGACGGGGCGTTCTGGCCGAACACGCTGGCGGGGACGATCGTCGGAGCGGCGAGCGCCGCGCTGGTTTTGAGGATGCCGCGTCTGGACAAATGCATGCTCGGTCTCCCTTCAGGCCAGCTTGGGCCGCGTGGCGTTCTTCTGCGCGGTCAGCACAAGTTCGGCGGCGAGCAGCGCCTGATCCTGATCCTGGGCGATCGAACTCCGCTCGACCACGTCGGTGACGAATTGCGGGCCGAAGGGCAAAGGCACCTTCGAGCAGTCGATATAGCGCACGCCTTTCTTGTCGGTGAGGAAGAGGTGGTTGCCGCCCGGCCGGCCGGCGACGTCGACATATTTGCGAAGTTCGATCGAGCCTTCGGTGCCGACGAGGAACAGCCGGCCGTCGCCCCAGGTCGGCAGTCCGTCGGGCGTGAACCAGTCGACGCGGATATAGCCCGTTCCCCCGTTGCCGGTGGCGATCATGTCGCCGAAATCCTCGAACTTCGGCTTGTCGGGCCAATGGAAATTGCCGGTCTGCGAGGCGACGACCTGCGCCGAGGTAGAGCCGGTATAGAACAGGAACTGATCGGCCTGGTGACTCCCGATATCGGTGAGGATGCCGCCATACCGCGCCTTGTCCCAGAACCAGTCGGGCCGGCTCGGCGCGCTGACCCGGTGCGGTGCGAGATTGACGGTCTGGATCACCTTGCCGATCGCCCCCTGCGCAACCAGCTCGCCGGCATGGACTGCCGAGCGCACCTCGAGCCGCTCGGAATACATGATCGCGAACTTGCGCCCCGTCTCCCTCACCGCGCGGCGGACGTCCGCGAGTTGCTCGAGGCTGGTGATCGCGGGCTTGTCGCCGAGATAGTCCTTGCCGGCGCGCATCGCGCGGATGCCGAGCGGCGCGCGCAGATCGGGGATCGGCGCGCCGATGATCAGCTGGATCGCCCTGTCGCCGAGGATCTCGTCCTCGCTCTTCGCCAGCTTGACGCCGTTGCCGTAGCGCCTGGCGAACATCTCGATCTGCTTCGGGTCGGTCGCGAAGAAGGCGACCGGGGTGCCGCCGCCGCGGATCATCGCGTCGGTCATGCCGTAAATATGTGCGTGATCGAGGCCGATCACCCCGAACTTGATGCGATGCTTCGCCGTCGGCTCGGGCGCGGCGGGCGCGGCATCGGCGGAGACCGCGTTGCCCTGCGTCTGCGACTGGGCGGCGAGCAGCTCGGCGGGCAGCGCGGCGGTAATTCCGGCCAATCCGGCGCCGGTGAGCATCGTGCGGCGGTGCATGTCTTCTCCTCAGTTCGCCGTGGCCGGCGTTTTCCAGTTGATCACGTGATAGGTCGCGGGTGTTTCGCCGACATTGCGCAGCGCGTGCGGCGAATTGGACGCGTTGAAGATCACCGAACCGGGGCCGAGCCGCTTCCAGATGCCACCGTTCAGCACCTCGACCGTGCCTTCGCGGACGATCACCAGCTCTTCGTTGGGATGGGTGTGCGGCGGATGCGAGGCGAGCCCGGGATTGAGCGTGGTAACGTGCATCTCGAGTTCGTCGAGCGTCGCGGTAGGCTGGCGGACGAGGCTGCGAAGCGCACCGACATCGGTGGCCTTCACTTCCATCTTCGCCCAGTCGAACACCGTGGGGCCGAGCTTCGCCGATGTCGCTTGAGCACCGGCTGCGACTGCCCAGCCAACCAGCATGGCGATTCCCGCAACCGCAGCATCTCGCTTTGTAATTCGCATCGCACCTCTCCCCTCGCCATGCTTCTCGCAGGAGCACGATTCCGGTCTTGCCCAGCTTACCCAAAACGATCGCGCCGTGAACCCTATTTGTCTGAGAATATTGCCACAGCCCCGCCGCTCGCCGCGAGCCGCAGCTCGATCGTATCGGCGCTCGCGACTTTCCGCGTCGTGAGCACCACGGCATCGGCCTTGTCGCCATCGGCCCAGATCCGCGCGACTGCCTTTCTCGACAGGAAGCCGAGGGGCACCCGCACCGTTCGCGCGGTCTCGCCATTCATCGCGCCGAGATACCAATGGCCGCCCTTGCGGCGGGCAAGGACGATATAGTCGCCGGTCTCGCCCGCGAGATAGCGCGTCTCGTCCCACGCCGCAGGAACCTGCTTGATGAAGTCGAACCCTGCCGGGCTCTCGGCATAGGTATCGGGGCTGTCGGCAACGCTGCCCAGCGGGCTGAGGAAAATGACGTACATCGACAGGCCATGCGCGCGCGTCGTCTGGACGAAAGGCAGGTCGTTGCGGATCCGGAACTCGGCAGGGGTGACGTTGCGGAAACCGCCGGGGGTATAGTCCATCGGCCCGAGCAATCCGCGCGTGAAGCCGAGCATCACGTTCTGGCGCGCGGTGACCCGTCGGCTCCATTTATTGTATTCGGCGCCCATCACCCCTTCCTGCGTCACGAAATTGGGCCAGGTCCGGGTCGTCCCGCGTGGCGGATAGGCGCCGTGCAGATCGACCATCAGATGGTGTCGCGCCGCCGCGCCGAGGAATTTGGCGTACCAATTGACCATCCATTGATCGTCGCGGTCCATGAAATCGACCTTGATGCCGGCGATGCCGAGCTTTTCGTACAGCGAAAGCGCGTCTTCCATCTGCTCGTCGAGTGCCTGCCAATGGGTCCATAGCCACAGCCGGACCTTCTTCGCCTTCGCGTAATCGACGACTTCCTGTAGATTGATCGCATCGGACCAACGCGTGACGTCGACGCCGGGCCGGCGCACCCCGCCCCCGCCGGCGCCGGCATACCAGCCCTCGTCGATCATCGCGTAGGGCAGACCGTTGGCGGCGGAAAAGTCGATGAATGCCTTGGCGACGGCGGTGCTGGTGCGCTGTCCCGGCAGGCCGGCGATCACCGGGCCGTTCCACCAGTCCCAGCTGGCGATGCCGGGCTTGATCCAGCTGGTGTCGTCGATTCGGCTCGGGCTTGAGAGATTGGTGAGCAGAGTCGACTCGTTGAGCTTGCCGAGCTGGTCGGCGAGCATCACCACACGCCACGGCGTGACGATCGGGCTGCCGATGCGAGTATGTACCGCGATCCGGGAATCGTCGAGCGAGGGCGAGAGCTTGAGCTGGAGCCCGAGCCCGCCGTCGCCGCGCCCGGTGAGGTACATGCCGGCAAAGTCGATCAGATCGGCCTCAGCGAGCGCGAAGGCGGCGCCGCCTGTCTCGCAGGCGAAGGGCAGGTCGAAGAGATTATGGTCGCGGGTCCGCATGGTATCGACCGGATCGAACTCGCCTTCATGGCTCGATCCGAACTTGCCGACGTTGAACCCCCAGCATTTATACGCCTGCGGAAAATAGAAACCGGTGCGCTCGTAGCGGACGATCGCCGCAGCGGTGGCGGGCTGGACCGGGATCACGCTGCGGAACGCGACTCCGTCGTCATAAGCGCGCAGCACAAGATCGAGCCTGCGCTTTCTGCCGCTCTTTTCCTGCAGATGGACGGTGCGCTGATTGTAGCGGTCGCGCCCCTCGGCGGCCTTGCCCGCGACGATCGGATAACGCGCATCGCCATTGGCCGCTTCGGAGCCGATGATGGTGAGACCATAGCCGAGGGTGTCGGTGTCGAGATCGAGCAGGATCGGCGATGGGGAAAGCACGGGGGTGCCGCGGCGGGCGACGGTGTAGATCGGCGTGCCCGTGGTGCTCAGCTGGAGCGTGATCTGATTGGTGCCGTCGGGTGAGATGACGTCGAGCGGCTGGGCGAGTGCCGCTGTCGGTAGCGCGAGGAGCGCCGCCCAAAGCACGCCCCTCCCTTGCCGGGAGGGGAAAAAGCGGAACTTCATATTTTCCGCGCTCTCAGGAACGGTTCGATCACCGTGGCCATCAGGTCATAGCCCTGATCGGTCGGGTGGACCCCGTCGGTCGCGAGCCCGGGTTTCATCGCTCCCTTGTCGTCCGCGAGCACCGGCCAATAGTCGATCCAGGTCGCGCCCGCGGTCTTGGCGTAATTCTTGAGCCAGACGTTGATCGCCCGGATCGGCTTCACCGTCTCGAGCCCCTGCCGCCACGGGAAATGATCGGCGGGCGGCACCGAGGCGAGCACCACCTGAATGCGATGGGCCTGGGCGATCGCGGTCATCATCCGGAAATTGTCGCAGGTCTGGGCGAGCGTGATCTTTCCGGTATTGCCCGCGACATCGTTGGTCGCGGCCATGATGTGGACGTAGCGCGGCTTCAGCGCGACCACGTCGGCCATCATCCGCAACACCATTTGCGGGGTGGTCTGGCCGCTGATCCCGCGCCCGACGCGGCCCGGCTTGAAGAAGTCCTGCCGCTGACGCCGCCAGCCCTCGGTGATCGAATCGCCCATGAAGACGATGTTGGTCTTCTTGCCCGAAGCGAGCAGCTGGCGGTTCTCCTCGGCATAGCGTCCGAGCCACGGCCAGTCGTCCCTGAGCTGGCTCTGGCGTTTCTCTTCCCAGCTTTCCTGGGTCTGGGCGCTGGCGACGAGCGGCAGCGACAGCGCACCGGCGAGGAAACCGCGGCGGACGATCATGATCTCTCCTGTCTCAGCGGGTGGGCTGCCCTCCCGGTATTTCGGAACGAGCTTAGCGGCCGGAAGAAAGCTGGCAAGCTCGGCCGATGTCGGTCGTTCTTGAGAAGGAGCCCGGTTGGGCGCGGTTCCGGGCTCGGGTTCGGACAGCGATCCGCGCCCCTGTTTTGGCCCGCGGCCGGGTTATCTCGGTCGCGGGTCAATAGTTGCTCGCACTCTCACCCTAAATTCGCCTATTAGCAGCGCGATTCAGCTGATTTGCCGGGGGGTGAGCAGCCGGACAGGAGTAGATAATAGTGATATTGCGAGCGAGTTTGGGCCGATCCGTGCAGCTGGGTGCCGTTATGGCGAGCGCCATCGGGCTGGTGAGCGCGCCCGGTCTTGCGCAGCAGACCCCGCCCGTCACCGCGCCGATGGTGCAGCCCGTGCCGCCGGTCGCGCCGGTTCAGATCGTACCGCTGCCGACGATTTCCGCGGCGCAAGCCACGCAACTCGCGCAATTGCTCGGCGATGCCGGGTTCGCGCACGGACTTCGCCATGACGGCACCGCGAAGCCGCGGATCGACGGAAATGACGCGGTCGTCCGCGCCGCGCTCGATTATGCCCGCGCGGTCCATTCGGGCCGGCTCGACATCAGCGACTTTCAGCAGGATTGGGGCCTTCGTCCCGCCGCCTACGATCCCGTCCCCGCTTTTGCCGACGCAGTGAAGCGCGACCGGATCGCCGCGTGGTTCCGTTCGCTGCCGCCGCCCTATGCCGGCTATGACGGGCTGCAAAAGGGGCTCGCCGTCTATCGCAAGATCGAGGCGAATGGCGGCTGGGCGACCTTGCCCGCCGGTCCGGACATGGGGGTCGGCGCGAGCGGCCCGCGCGTCGCGGCGCTGCGCAAACGGCTCGCGGTCGAGGATAGCGAAGTCGCCGCCGGCGGCGACAAGTTCGACGCGTCGCTCAAGGAAGCGGTGGTCCGCGCGCAGCGGCGGTACGGGCTCAACCCTACCGGGCTGGTCTCGACCGGCACGCTCCGCGCACTCAACGTGCCCGCCGCCGATCGCGTGCGCCAGATCATGGCGAACATGGAGCGCTGGCGCTGGCTGCCCGCCGAGCTGCCCGCCAAAAGGATCCAGGTCAACATCGCCGCGGCGGTGCTGACGGTGTTCGAAGGCGATGCCCCGATCGCGTCGATGAAGGCGGTCACCGGGCGTCCGGGCAACGAGACGCCGATGTTGCAATCGCGGATCCATTCCATCGTGCTCAACCCGCCATGGAACGTCCCCGCCGGGATCGCCGCCAAGGAACTGTTCCCCAAGGGCGCGGCGTATCTGGCGCGTAACAATTACAAGATTATCGGCACCGGCGCCGGCCGCCGGATCCAGCAGCAGCCGGGGCCGAAGAGCGCACTCGGCCTGTACAAGTTCGACTTCGACAACCCCTATGCGGTGTATCTCCACGATACGCCGGCGCAGGCGAAGTTCGCTAGCTTCGACCGGCTCGACAGCCATGGCTGTGTGCGGCTGGAGAAGCCCGGCCCGCTCGCGCAATTGCTGCTGCGCAACGATCCCAACTGGCAGCCCGAGCAGATCGAGGAAGCGCTGGGCAAGGGCAAGACGCTGCGCGTCCAGCTCCAGGAGCAGGACAAGGTGCAGGTCTATCTGCTCTACTGGACCGCTTATGCCAGCGCGAACGGCCAGATGAACTTCCGCGGCGACCCTTATGGCTGGGACAAGACGCTGGCCGCCAAGATCGAGAGGCGCTCGGCGATCACTGCCGTCGCCGCACGTTGAGAAAAGGGGAATATCGAATGAACCTCAAGCGTATCGCCTTGCTGACCGCCGGCACGCTCGCCCTTGCCGCATGCGGAGGCAAGGACGAGGCCGAAGCGCCCACCAGCAATGCAGGCACGATGACGCCGATCGAAGTCGAGAACACCGCTACTGCGGTGCCGACCGAAGCGCCCCCTGCGACGCGGATCGACAACGTCACCACGCCGGTCGAGACGGAAACGCCCCCCTCTGCGCTCACTTCGGACGAACAGACTCAGGACGATGCCGACGCGACCGGCATGACCGCACGGGTCTCGCGCGACGAAGGCGGCAACGAAGGCCAGCCCGCCGAATGAGCTACACCCGCCGGAGGGAGGTCAGCTCTCTCCGGCGGCGCAATAGCTGGCCAGAAACTCCTGCTGCGAAGGCAGCCGCGCCACTGCGGCATCGATGTTGGTCTTGAGCCCCTGCAGGGCGTCGCGCAATTCGGCCGCCCCCATCATTCTGGCCAGTCGATGATAGCTGCGCGGCGCGAGCCGCTGCCCGAGCAGCACCTGAACCCACGAATCCACCCGAAACAGATCGCCGCCGTCTTGCCACGCATGCGCATGCGCGCGGAACACCGCCATCCGCTGCGCCAGCGACGCGGGAATCTCCATCGTCCGGCAGCGCCGCCAGAAGGGCGAATCCTCGCGCTCGGTGAGGTGATAATGCAGGATGATGAAGTCGCGTATGCCTTCGAGTTCGTAGCGTGACTGCGCGTTGAAGCGCTCCGCCAGCGCCGCGTCGCAGCCGCCGAATGGAAACTCCTGGATCAGCCGCGTCACCGCGACCTTGACCAGATGGATGCTCGTCGATTCGAGGGGTTCGATAAAGCCGCTGGCGAGGCCGAGCGCGACGCAGTTCTTGTTCCAGACCTGCCGGCGACATCCCGTCCGATAGCGGATCAAGCGAGGTTCGATCAGAGGCTCTCCCTCTATATCATTGAGAAGCTTGGCCCTGGCATCCTCGTCCGTCATGAACTCGCTGCAATAGACGAGGCCGTTGCCGACGCGGTGCTGCAACGGGATGCGCCAGCGCCACCCCGCTTCGTGCGCGATCGCCCGGGTCAGCGGGATCGCCGGGCCGGTCGAGCGCGTCTGGACTGCGAAAGCGCTGTCGGTGGAGATCCATCGCGCCCAATCCTCGAATCCGGTGTGAAGCGTCTGCTCGATCAGCAGCGCGCGGAACCCGGTGCAGTCGATGAACAGATCGCCTTCGATCCGCGTGCCCGATTCGAGCACCAGTCCCGCGATGAAGCCGGTTTCGGGATGCTGCTCGACCCGCGCGATCTTGCCCTCGACCCGCCGCACCCCCGCCGGCTCGGCCAGCCCGCGCAGGAAGCGCGCATAGAGCGTCGCGTCGAGATGATAGGCATAGTTGATGTTCACGCCCTCGACCTTGCCGAACTTGCCCGCCTCGGATGCCCGGAGTTCGAAGCAATAGTCCGCGAGGCTGCCGCCGAAGCCCTGTTCGCGCGCCGCCATCCAGAAATGGTGGAAATCGGCCATCCACGTCGAGCGCCTGCCGATCTCGCCGAAGCTGTGGATGAAGCGGTCGCCGATCCGCCCCCAATTCTCGAAGGCGATGCCCAGCTTGAAGGTCGCCTGGGTGGCGCGCATGAACGCCGGCTCGCTGATCCCGAGCAGGTCGTGGAAGCTGCGCGAGGTCGGGATCGTCGATTCCCCCACCCCCACCGTGCCGATCTCGTCGGATTCGACGAGCGTGATGTCGAGCAGCGGCCCGAGTTGCTTGACCAGGGCGGCCGCGGCGACCCAGCCCGCCGTGCCGCCACCCGCGATGACCACCCGCTTCACGACTTGCTCGGTCATCGGTTCAGCCTGTTCAGGAGTTGCGCGCGGAGCCGTCGCGCCTTCATCTCGTCGAGCGGCCCCAGCGCGCCACGCGCCGCTTCGGGCAAATGCGCACCGGCGCGTTCGGGCTCGCCGAAGACATAATAATCGAACAGCGCCCGCCAGCCCTTCTTCTCGGGTTCGGGCCGGTCGCGCAGGCTCAGCAAAGCATGGAGCAGCACATTCTGCGGGGTGTCCATGAAGGCGGGGGACATGTTCCACCAATAGTTGATCATCGCGTTGAACCCGTCCAGCGCGTCGACCTGATGCCACCACAAGGCAGGGTAGAACAGCAGGTCGCCCGGCTCGAGTTCGGCGACCTGCGCGGCGTCGAGTGCCGCGCGGAAACGCGGGTAACGCTCGAAATCCGGATCGCGAAAATCGACCATCGTCACCACCTGCCCGCCCGGCGTGGGCTCGAGCGGGCCCGGATAGAGATTGGCGACCTGATCGGGCGGGAACAAAGTGAAGCGCCGTCGCCCGACCATGCAACAGGCGAGGTTGTTCGACATGTCGTAATGCGCCGCGGCGGTGGTGCGATTGCCGAGCCAGATGCTGACCAGCGGCGGATGGGCCGCGAACATCGGATCGTTCAGGATCAGCCCGTTCTCCGCGCGCAGCCCCGGCAAATAGAGGTCGAGATCGGTCGAGCCGGCATAGCAAGACGGCGCCCGCTCCTCACCGAGATGCGCGCAGACACGATCGAGGAAATCGCCGAGAGCCAGCCGCTCGCTGGCGAAATTGAGCCCGGTCCCTGCTTCGTCATAGCCGAACCGGCCGCCGATCTCGGGCGGTCCGGTGAAGCCGGTGATCGGCTTGCCCCCGTCGAAGCCGGCGAGATAGGCCATCGCCGCTTCGGGACCTTCGCGACCGCGCCGGACCAGCGGCCAATCGCGCGCGACGCCGGTGAGGATCACCGGTTCCTGCGCCGCCAGCAATGCAGCATAGGGAATGGCGTCGGGCGCCACGCCAGCGACGGTCTTCGTCCTGCGGGCGATGTCGATCACCCCGCCGCGCTCCGGGCGAGCTTGCGTTCGATCAAGCGGTTCACGTTCGCCGTCGACGCCACGACGAGGAACGCCGCGTAGAGAAAGCCGGCGCGGTGGAGCCGCTCCAAAGCCGCACCGTCGAGCGCGCCCAGCCGCTCGCCCGAGATCGTACTGTAATCGGGCAAATCATATTGCTCGGTGTCGCTGAGCTGGACCTGCACCGCCACCGGCTCGATCAGCCCGGCATCGCCGAACGCATCGAACATCGGCCGGATCAGGTCGAGCCCGGTATAGATCGTACGCAGCACGCCCGAGATATGTTCGAGATAAGGCGCGTTGCCGCCATGCGGCAGGAACAGCGGCATGCCCTCGCCCATCCCGCGGCCGATGCGCGGATGTTCGGGATCGACATGGATCATCGGATCGCCGCCACTCTCGGCCATCCCGATCACGAAGGGGCCGCGCTGCTGCGCGGCGGGTACGTAGCGCGCCTGCCAACCGGTATCGTCGAGGAACAGATTCTCGTCGCGATCGAGCCCGAGCAGCGCCACCGCTTGAAGATCTCCGTTCGCATCGGGTGTGAAGAAGATCGGATATTCGCGCTGGATGTCTTCGAATTCGGTCGGGAAGACCAACACCTGATTGATCGCGTCGCCGAACTCGGCGGCGTGGCGCGTGATCACCCGCATATCGTGGTGATCGACATTGTTGAGCTGAACGGTCGTCATCTGGAAGCTCCGGGCCACGCTGCCCGATGATGAAACAAAGCGCCTGCGCACTCAACCGGCAGGCAAAGGGCCGCTGCGAACAGCGGCCCTCCCCCTTTTCCGGCTCGCGCCGGATCGTCAGAAGCGGAAGCGCGCGCCGAGCAGGTAACGCGGCTTCAATTCCTGCGCGAAGTACAGGTTGGTCTCGGTACGGCCATAGGTCCGCACCGGCTCGCTCGTGATGTTGATCGCTTCGAACGACAGCGCGATGTTCTGCGTCACGTCGAGGCTGATATTGGCATCGAGCGTGCCGAACGGCGCGATGAAGGTCGGATTGCGGTTCGATCCGTCGCGGTTGGTCTGGGACAGATATTTGTCGCGCCAATTATAGGTCAGGCGCGCGGAGATCCCGCCCTTGTCGTACATCGCCGTGACGTTGAAGCTGTCGCTCAACCCGAGCAAAGCGAACTGGTCGATCGCCGGATCCGCGCCCGGATCGATGTTCACGTCGCCGCGCACGATCGTGTACGAACCCGCGATGCCGAACCCCGTCTGGCCGAAGAAATAGGCACCGGCCAGCTCGAAGCCGTGGATCTTCGCCTCGCGATTGTTGATCGGCGAAGTGATCACGAAGTTGAACAGCGGATCGTTGGCATCGGCCGAGATGTCGATCGCCGCGAGCACCGAGTCGACAAAGCCCTGGTTGAGATCGCCGCTCGGCCCGCGATTGGCCTGGAACTGCGTCGTCGCCGCGGCAACGCTGCCGCCGTTCTGGATGATCAACGCGGTCATCGTGAACAGATTGACGTCGCTGCGATTGGCTCCGATCCCGGCCAATGCGGTCGCCGCGGCGCCCGAACGGCTCCCCGGCGTGGCCGCGGTCGGGTCGCGCAGGCCGAACAATTCGCCGCGCGACTGGCCGCTGCCGACGAAATTGCGGACGCTCTTGTGGAAGAAGCCGGCCGACACATAGCTGGACGGCGCGAAATACCATTCCAGCGACAGATCGAGATTGTCCGACAGCAGCGGCTGCAGATTGGGATTGCCGCGCGTGCCGGTGCCTTCGCCGCCGAGCGAGGTCGGCCGACCAGGCGCGTTGGCGACTTCCGAGACGAACAGATTGCCATATTCGGGACGCGCCAGGGTGCGGCTGAACGACGCGCGCGCCTTGAAATTCTCGAACGGCTCGATCGAGAAATCGAGCGCGGGCAGGAAGTTCGAATAGGAACCCGTGCCGTTGCGTTCGACCGGCGGCGTCGAGAAGTTCAGGACGCGCGTGAAGTCGTTGTCCGCCGTCCAGCGGATCGCCGAGGGTGGCACCACCAGCGCGTAGGAGTCGACGTCGGTCTTCTCGTAGCGGACGCCGGCGACCATGTTCGACTTCATGCCGCCGATCTCACCTTCCCAGGTGACCTGACCGAACACCGACCAGGTCTTTTCCCGGACGCGGTCATAATCGTTGCCGTTGACTTCGACCGGGCGGCCCGCCTGGACCCCGGCGAGCACCGGATTGCTGTCGGCGGCATAAGCCGGCGACAAGGCGTTGTACAAATCGACGGCATTGCCGCGGAAGCCGATCAGCGAGGCGCCGCTCGTCCCCGGATTGAACTTGTCGAACTTGCAGGTCAGGCAGAATTGCTCGACCAGCCCGGACGCGAGCAGATTGACGTCGCCGGGATAGGTGATGCCCCAGTCGCCCAGCGTCTGCTGGGTCTGGATGCGCGCACTGGTCATCTCCGAATCGATATAGCTGCCGCCGAAATCGAAACGGCTGCCGCCACCGGCGTCCCAGCCCATCTCGAGGCGCGCTTCCTTGACCTTCTGGCGCTGCGACGACGCATTGGTGCGCGCGACCTGACTACCGAGATCGCCGAGATCGAGCTGGCCGTTATTGTTGCCGCGCAGCGCGTCGTTGATCACGATCGACTGCACCGGAATCTCGCCGCTGAAATCGACCGAGTGCGACGCGATGACCGGCGCGCCGATGCTGACCAGAGTCGCGCTGGTGCCGTTGGGCGCATCGGGATCGCTTCGCGCAGTCGAGATGTGGCCGTCGAGCTTGACCGAGAAGGTGTCGGTCGCTTCCCAGGCGAGGTTGAGGCCATAGGATTCGAGCTTGTCCTTGGTCGCGCGATATTGCTGCTCGAAGCCGGCGTCCTTCACCCCGGCGATCGTCTCCTGAAGGAATTCGGTGGTCGAGACGACATCGTTGCCGTTGAAGCGGACCTGGTTGAACGGCCGGTTGAACCAGTTGCCCTGATCCGAACGGGCTTCGTTGCTCTTGTTCTGCACCCACAGCGCGTCGCCGCTGATGGTGAAGCCTTCGACCGGCCGGAATTGCAGCACGCCCGAGAAATTGATGCGTTCACGCTCGGATTCGGAGAAGTGATAGCGGCTGTCGTTGGGCACCGCGATCAGATCGTCGGCAGCGGGCGGATTGGTGACCTGCGTCGTCCCGTCGGTGCGGACATAGGTGCCCGGCGCGAGGAAGGTGCTGCCGCGCATGATGTTCCACGCGTTCGAGGTCGCGCTGGCGGCGGCGCTGTCGCGCTTTTGATACGAACCGAACAGCGAGACGCCGATGCTGTCGGCTTCGTTCGACCAGCTGACGAGGCCGGAGACCTCCGGCGTGACCTTGTCGCCGCGATCGACGCTCGAATCGATCACTGCCTTGGCGCCGATGCTGCCGCGGAAACCGCGCTCGCCGCCGTCGAGCGGCTTGCGGGTGACGACGTTGATCGATGCGCCGATGCCGCCCGAGGGGATCGCCGCACGGCCGGTCTTGTAGACCTCGAGCCGGCTGACGCCTTCGGAGGCGAGGTTGGAGAAATCGAACGAGCGGCTGGTCGCGCGGCCGAAATCGACGCTCTGGTCGCCGCCGACCGAGACGACGTTGGCGGCGGGCAGCGTGCGGCCGTTCAAGGTGACGAGATTGAACGCGCCGCCGAAGCCGCGCGCGGTGACTTCCGAGCCTTCGCCGTTGACGCGATTGATCGACACGCCGGGAATGCGCTGCAGCGACTCGGCGAGGTTGGTGTCTGGGAACTTGCCGATATCCTCGGCCGAGATCGCGTCGACGACGCCGCTCGAATTGCGCTTGATGTCGATCGCGCGATCCAGCGAGGCGCGGATACCGGTAACGACGATGTCGTCGCCGGTGCCCTCGTCCTGCGACGCGGTCTGGTCCGCCTGTGCCGCAGGGGCGTCCTGCGCCGCGGCGATGCCGGGCATCATCAGGCAAGCGGTGATGGCGATCGTGGAAGCCGTGCGCGCAAGCGCAGGCGTGAGCCTAATGCTTTTCATCTGTCCCCTCCTCGTCAGCATGCCGAAGCATGCCGCATGGTTTTTTATGCGAGCCGGCATGGTCGCCGCCCTGATGTTAACGCTACCAAGTTGTCTTACGTTGTCAACCGTCGAACACGTCTACTGTGCACGATAGTTTTCTCAGTGATCTCCATTACTTACTGAATGGTCGCGCTTTCATTGCGGCGGCGCGCAAACGAAACCTTTGGCTTGCGGCAAAAATGCCACATGTCGATCGGCTCTTGCGGCGGCGATCAGCCGTTCAAGGGTTGCCGTGCGCGACCCGAAACCAGTCTATGTCGACCGCGCCCGCGGCCGCCGGCCCGCGGGTGAAGGTGAAGATGCTGGGCCGCGAGCCCTTCCACCATGAGAAACGGGCCAGCCAGAGCGGCGGGCCGAATTGCACGAAGCTTTGGCCGCCATCGAGGCTGTACGAATATTGCACCGTCTGCCCCTCGCCCACCTCGGCAGCGAACACGATCGTCGCGCCCGCGAGTCGTGGCCCGAGATGCTCTTCTCCTTCGGACGCAACCGTGATGTGATTCACGCCGGCGCTGCGCACCACGCCGATCCAGCTCGGCCGCACGCCGAACAGGCTGAGCCCGGCGCGCTGGCCTTCGGTCATTCGGCCGACATCGAAGCGCGTGGTGATCCGCACGCGCGGGCCTTGCAGAATCTGGGTGAGCGTATTGCGCGCAGTGACGAGATGCTCGGCGGGCAGCGCGGTGAGCCGCAGCCAACCGGGACGCTGGGCGAGGCTCCACGCGGAATCGGCGGGATTATGGTTCCACGACCATTGCAGCCCGAGCACGCGGGCGCTGAATTCGTCCGAATCCTGAAGCCGGTCGGTGATCGGCGCGGCGCCGGTGTCCGGCATCCGATAGCGGAGCACCGGCTGGCCGGACTGCTTGTCAGGGACAGGCTGACCGACCAGCGGCCAATCGTCGATCCAGTGGACCGGCTGGAGATGGACGATGCGGCCGAACGCCCCGGTCGAGTTGAAATGCGCGAACCAGCCTTCGCCCGACGGCGTCTCGACATAGCCGCCCTGGTGCGGCCCCTGTACCGGCGTGGTCCCCGGCTCAAGCACGACTCGCCATTCATAGGGCCCGCTGATGTCGCGGGCGCGGCCGACTGCCTGCGGGCCGGTGCCGACCCCGCCGATCGGTGCCCAGATGTAATAATAGCCGTTCCTCTTGTAGAGCTTGGGGCCTTCGAGGACGGGAAGCTTCTCCTTGTCCTCGGCGATCACCTTGCCCTCGTCGAGGACGCCGGCGCCGTCGGGGCGCATGCGGTGGAGGATCAGCGGACCGGCCCCCACCTTGCCATGGACCAGCCACGCGCTGCCATCCGCGTCCCAGAACGGGCATGGGTCCTCGAGCCCGGCCTTCGCGATCACCGCGACCGGTGCGGTCCATGGACCGGTCGGGTCGGTCGCGGTCGACATGAACACCCCTTCGTCGGGAGTCGCCCAATAGACCCAGAATTTTCCCGCGTGATGCCGGATGCTCGGCGCCCAGACTCCGCTGGCATATTTGGTGCCGCCGATCGGCTTCGAGATCTTGTCGGTAAGGGTATGCGGGCCCGGCATGTCGTAGAGCGGGCCGAAGGGGAGTTTCGGGAGGACATGGCCGATGATCGTCCAATGGACGAGGTCTCGCGACTTGAGCACCGGGATTCCGGGCGAGAAATGGAAGCTCGAGGCGACCATGAAATAGTCCCGCCCGACGCGAATGACGTCGGGGTCGGAATAATCGGCGTAGAGGATCGGATTGGTGTAGGTCGCCTGCGCATGCGCCGCGACGGGCGTTGCGAGCGCCAGACCAATGGTCGCCAACTTCCACATATCCGTCTCCCAACCCGATTTATGGGAGCGCTATCATTTACCGCTGGCCAGCGCCAAGCCTTGCGCGCATCGTGGCGACGGCCGAAGCTGGCTCGACAGTGGGTTCCATTTTGTGGCACAGCATATCAGGCAATGAGACGAGCAGCTTCAACCCTTGATTATCGCGAGCTTGCTCGCCGGCGCCTCCCGCATTTCCTGTTCGAATATATCGACGGGGGCTCCTATGCCGAAGTGACGCTCAGGCGGAATGTCGACGATCTCTCGGCGATTGCGCTGCGCCAGCGGATATTGCGCGACGTATCGACGCTCGATCTGTCGACCACCTTGTTCGGCCAGAATCTCAAGATGCCGGTCGCGCTGGCACCGATCGGGCTGGCCGGAATGAGCGCGCGGCGCGGCGAGGTCCAGGCGGCGCGCGCCGCCGAGAAAGCCGGCATACCCTTCTGCCTGTCCACCGTCTCGGCCTGCCCGCTCGGCGAAGTGGCGCGGGGCACCACGGCCCCTTTCTGGTTCCAGCTCTACATGATCCGCGACCGCGGCTTCATGCGCGAATTGCTCGATCAGGCGACCGCGGCCGGATGCAACGCTCTGGTGTTCACCGTCGACATGCCGGTGCCGGGATCGCGCTATCGCGACTATCGCTCGGGCCTCGCCGGCGCCACCGGCATGTCCGGCGGCCTGCGCCGCATGTGGCAGGCAGTGCAGCGCCCGGGCTGGGCATGGGATGTCGGGGTGCACGGCCGCCCGCACCAGCTCGGCAATGTCGCGCCGGTACTCGGCAAGAATACCGGGCTCGAAGACTTCTTCGCGTGGATGCGAGGCAATTTCGATCCGACGGTGAGCTGGCGCGATCTGGATTTCATCCGCGAGCGCTGGAACGGCCCGTTGATCATCAAGGGCATCCTCGACGCCGAAGACGCGCGTTCCGCCGCCGAGCTCGGCGCCGACGGGATCGTCGTCTCGAACCATGGCGGCCGCCAGCTCGACGGGGTTCCCTCGACGGCGCACGCGCTTCCCGAGATCGCCGAGGCGGTGGGCGACAAATTGACTGTGCTCGCCGACGGTGGCGTGCGCTCCGGGCTCGATGTCGTCCGCATGCTGGCGCTCGGTGCGAAAGGGGTGCTGCTCGGCCGCGCCTGGGCATTTGCGCTGGCAGCGCGCGGCGAGGCGGGCGTCAGCCACATGCTCAAGCTGGTCGAGGCCGAGATGCGCGTCGCGATGGCGCTCACCGGCTGCACCAGCGTGGACCATATCAGCCGCGACGCATTGGTGGAGACGACCCACCGCTGAAGTTCGACACCATGGACGGGCGCAAAGTCCGGCAGGAGAGGATTGGGAATGGATCGACCCGAAGGAACCGCCGTCCGGCGGCGTGACGTTCTCGGCGGGCTCGCGGCAGGCACTGCGCTGGCGACCGCGCTCGACGCCAATGCGGCGCGAGTCGCGGCCGACAAGCGCAAGCGCTATGTCTCGGTCGGAGTCGGCAGCCGCAACCGCATGTATCAGGAAGCCTTGTGGGGGCCGCACAAGGCGCATGGCGAGCTGATCGCCGCCTGCGACACCAATCCCGGCCGGCTCGATCACATCTCTGCCCGCGCGACCAAGGCCGGCGCGCGACCGCCCAAGCCCTATCTCGCGGCCGATTTCGACAAGATGCTGCGCGAGCTCAAGCCCGACGCGGTAATCGTCACCACACCCGACGCGTTCCACGACGATTATGTCGTCCGCGCGCTCGAAGCGGGCTGCGACGTCATCACCGAAAAGCCGATGACCACCACCGCTGCCAAGGCGCAGCGCATCCTCGATGCGGTCAAGCGCAGCGGCCGGCACATCCGGGTCACGTTCAACTATCGCTATTCGCCGTTCCGCAGCCAGGTGAAGGAGCTGCTGATGTCGGGCGAGATAGGCGACGTGCTGTCGGTCGATTTCCAGTGGCTGCTCAACACCGTCCACGGCGCCGATTATTTCCGTCGCTGGCATTCGAACAGGGCGATCTCGGGCGGGCTGATGGTGCACAAGGCGACGCACCATTTCGACCTGGTCAATTGGTGGCTCTCCGACCTGCCGGTCAGCGTCGCCGCCACCGGCAAGCGCGAATTCTACACCCCCGAAATGGCGCGCCGCTTCGGGCTGGATGGCCCCCACCAGCGCTGCCATACCTGCCCGGAAAAGGCTGATTGCAGCTTCTTCTTCGACATGGCGGCCGATCCGGGGCTGAAGGCGCTCTATCTCGATAACGAGAAATATGACGGCTATTTCCGCGACCAGTGCGTGTGGCGTCCCGAGATCAGCATCGAGGACACGATGAACGTGATCGTCGGCTATTCGGGCGGCACGACGCTCAGCTACAGCCTCAATGCGTTCAATGCATGGGAAGGCTATCACATCGCCTTCAACGGGACCCGGGGCCGGCTCGAGCATAGCGTGGTCGAACAGGCCGGAGTCGCCGGCGCGAGCGGCCAGGACGAGGGCGATCGGATCAAGACCCGGATCGTGCCGATGCGCGGCAATCCGCGCGACATCGTCCCCGCCACCGGCGCGGGCGGGCATGGCGGCGGCGACGCAGTGATGCTCGCCGACATCTTCGATCCGAACGCGCCCAAGGACCCTTTGCTGCGCTCTGCCGACGAACGCAGCGGGGCCGCGTCGATCCTGATCGGAGTCGCCGCCAATCGCTGCTTCGAGACCGGCCAGCCGGTGAAGATCGGCGAGTTGATCGCCGGGCTCGACTGGCCCGATTATCCGAAGATGCCGGGACACAAGGATCGCGTGGCGCAACCGCCGCGGATGCAGCGGGCGTAAGACAGCTTTTGCCTAGGCTCTCTATTTCGTCACCCCCGCGAAAGCGGGGGCCCATTTCCCGGAATATCTACAAACGCGCCCGCGCGTTTCGCGGCACGCTCGGGAGATGGTGGCCCGTTTTCGCGGGGGTGACGATGTGTTTGGGGACGACGCTCAGCCCCTCCCCCGCTCCCGCCCAGCCGATCGACCGTCATGCGCTGGTGACGCGCCACAACGTCACGCTCACCCGAGTCGATCCCCACGCGCCGCTGATGCTGGGCAACGGCAATCTCGGCTTCACCGCCGACATCACCGGGCTGCAGACCTTTCCAGAGCAATATTCGCCGATCGCGCCGCTGCTGACGATGGCGCAATGGGCATGGCACAGCTTCCCCAACCCCAAGGGCTATAAGGAAAGCGACGGTCTGGTCAGGGTGCCGGTGCCCGGCCGCGGCGAACAGCCTTATCCGTGGATCCGCGACTGGTCCGAGATCGAGAAGAGGCCGGCGCTGCAATGGCTGCGCGAGAATCCGCATCGCTTCTCGCTCGGGCGCATCGGACTGGCCCTGCTCCGGGCCGACGGCACGCAGGCACGCTTCGCGGACATCACGGCGACCCGTCAACGGCTGGACCTGTGGTCGGGATCGCTGACGAGCAGCTTCGTGTTCGACGGCCAGCCGGTGACGGTCGAGACACGGGTGCATCCGACCCGCGACATGGTGATGGTATCGATCCGCTCGCCGCTGGTCGCGCTCGGCCGCATCGGCGTCGATGTGCGCTATCCGGGGATCGGCGCGAAGCTCAACCCCGATCCGTCGGACTGGACGCGAGACGAGACGCACAGCACGCGCATCGTCGAACAGCGTCCCGACCGGCTGGTGGCGGAGCGCAAGCTCGACGACACGCATTATTATTCGGCGATCTACGCGCTGGGCGGCGCCGTCGCGCGCACCGGACCGCACGGTTTTCGCGCGCTTGGCCACGGCGTCGCGCGGCTGGACGTCACCGTCAGCTTCGATCGCGAGCGGCGCCAGCCCGGCGCCTGGGACATCGGCGCCGTCGCACGGCATTGGCGCGATTACTGGACCCACGGCGGCGCGATCGACTTCAGTGGCAGTAGCGACCCGCGCGCCGCGGAGCTCGAACGCCGCGTGGTGCTCTCGCAATACCTCGCCGCAATCAACCAGGCAGGGGAATATCCGCCGCAGGAGGAAGGGCTGTTCTCGAACAGCTGGAACGGCAAGTTCCATCTCGAAATGCCGATCTTCCACGCCGGCCATTGGGCGAGCTGGGGCCGGCCCGAGCTGCTCGAGCGCAGCCTCGGTTGGTACCTCGAGATATTGCCATACGCGCGCCAGGTCGCAAACCGCCACGGCGTGCAAGGCGCCTGGTGGAGCAAGATGACCGGGCCCAATGGCTGGAACAGCCCGAGCGCGGTCAACCCCTTCATCATGTGGCAGCAGCCGCACCCGATCTATCTGGCCGAGCTCGTCTATCGGGCACGTGGCGATCGGGCGACGCTGAAGCGTTATGGCGAGATGGTCGAGCAAACCGCGCAATTGCTCGCCAGTTGGCCGCGGCGCGACGGCGACCGCTATGTGCTCGGGCCGCCGATCATCCCGGTGCAGGAAAATCACCCGCCGCTGACGACGATCAACCCCGCATTCGAGCTCGAATATTTCCGCTGGGCGCTGGGCACCGCGCAGCGCTGGCGCGAGCGGCGCGGGCTAGCGCGCGATCCCGAATGGGACCGGGTGATCGCCGGGCTCGCGCCGCCGCCCGAACGCGACGGCCTGTATCTGCCGGTCGAGAGCGCGCCCGATTTCTGGCGCACCGCCACCGCGCCCGGATGCAGCCGCCACGCCGAGCCGCCGCGCTGCCTCAATCGCGACCACCCTTCTTTCCTGATGGCGTACGGGCTGATTCCGGGCAGCCGGGTCGATCTTGCGACGATGCGCCGCACCTTGGCCGAAACCGAAAAGCATTGGGACCTGCGTCAGACCTGGGGGTGGGATTTCCCGGTGGTCGCGATGACCGCGGCGCGGCTAGGCGATCCGGAAGAGGCCGTCGCGTGGCTGTTCCGCGACGTGCCCAACAATCGTTGGGGCGTTAGCGGGATGACTCCGCGCGTGCATCTGGAGGCGGAGAAGCAATTGGTCGGCCCAGCCGCCGGCAATTCCGGTCCGGGACCTGACGGACCCGGCTATGCCCGGGCGGCAGAGACCTATTTCCCGTCCAACGGTTCGCTGCTGCTGGCGGTCGGGATGATGGCGAAGGGTTGGGAAGGGTCAAGCGGAACCGCGCCCGGGTTTCCCCGCCGGGGTTGGAAAGTGCGCACCGAAGGGATCCGTCCTTTACCATGAATTGTGCCACTACGGGGATATTGCGTACTGGCCGAAAGACGTATTCAGGAGTATGAAGGTGAAGCTCCGCAGGGTTCCCCCCTAAGGGGTGCGGCCGGGCGGCGTTTAACTCCCTTTTCCGCCGTCCGGTCGTCCAGATCGCGCTGGTTGACCGATTCGTCACGCAGCGCCGCCCGATATCGCCTGGCGACGTGGCTCAGGCCCGGCGGACCCTCGCTCGCAACGCGAACGCCAGCACCACCATGAAACAGCCCGCCGGGACCAGCATCGCCCACAGGATCGAACCGCTCCTGTCCGAGACATAGCCCATCAGCGCGGTCAGGATCGCGCCGCCGATGATCGCCATCACCAGCAATGCCGCGGCCGACTTGGTGCGCGCGCCCAGCCCCGCCACCGATTCGGCGAAGATCGTCGGGAACATGATCGACATGAAGAAGCTCGTCGCGACGAGCGCGGCAATGCCGATCGCGCCGCCGACCATAGCGGCGATCGCGCAGAGCGAAGCGGCGATTCCGGCGAAGCCCGCGAGCAGCGGCAGTGCGGCGATCCGGCCCATCAGAGCGGCGCCGGCGAAGCGCCCGACCATGAACAGCGCCAGCGAAAGCGTGAGCCAGCCCGCGGCCTGATGCTCGCCCGTCCCCGGCACCGCGACCTGCGCGTAGCGGATCAGATAGCTCCACACCCCGACCTGCGCGCCGACATAGAAGAATTGCGCGATCACTCCGAACAGCAGTCTGCGCTCGCGCAGCAAGGCGCGGAAATCGTCGAGCGCGCCGACGCCCTCGTCGACGTCGCGCTCGGTTGCCACCGGCGGGAAGCGAACGACCCGGATCAACACTGCCCAGCCGATGACGACGAGCGCGATCAGCAGATAGGGGAGTTGCACCGACGCGGCCTCGCTCGCGCGCCACGCCGCGCGCGCAGCCGGATCCATTGCCGCGAGCTGAGCGGGCGAGACCGCGACGCCCGAGAGGATGAACTGGCTGCCGAGCACCACTCCGGTCATCGACCCGAGCGGATTGAAGGCCTGGGCGAGGTTGAGCCGGCGTGCGGCGGTCGCCTCGGGTCCGAGCCGCGCGATCAGCGGATTGGCGGAAGTCTCGAGAAAGGCGAGTCCGCCGGCGATCACGAACAGGGCCGCGAGGAAGAAGGGATAGCTCTGCGCGCCCGCCGCGGGCCAGAACAGCAATGCGCCGAGCCCATAGAATCCCAGCCCGGCGAGCACCGCCGCACGATAGCCGTATGCGCGCATGAACAGGGCTGCGGGGATCGCCAGGCAGAAATAGCCGAGATAGAAAGCCGACTGGACGAGGCCGGCCTGCAGGTCGCTCAGCGTGAACAGCTTCTTGAAGTGCGCGATCAGCACGTCGTTGAGGTTGTTCGCCACCCCCCACAGGAAGAATAGGGCGACGATCAGTACCACCGGCAGCGCCGCCGAAGCGATGCGGCCCGGGGGCGATCCTTGCATGGCCGACGATGCTTTTGCTTCCACGCTCATTCTCCCCGGTCGCAGCCCTCTCGGGGACTTCCGCATATAAAAACATTCTTCACATGCGAATGCAACAATCCGCAACGCTCCCATCTTCAATCCGGGGCTCGCAACAGATACACGGTGCCGACAAGAACGCCATGAGGGGGTGCCGTGAAGAAGGTCGCTGAGGACAGGAGCGAGATCGACTCGCGCTATCGGGCGCCCGCGCTCGAAAAGGGACTCGATATTCTCGAGCTGCTGGCGATCGAGGCGCGGCCGATGACCTTGACCGCAATCGTCAACCGGCTGGAGCGCTCGCACGGCGAGCTGTTCCGCATGGTCCAGGTGCTCGAGTTCCGCGGCTATATCGAGCAGGATCCTTCGAATGAGGGCTATCGACTGACCGACCGGCTGTTTTCGCTCGGCATGCAGCAGCCGCGCACCCGCAATCTGATCGAGGCCGCGCTGCCGGTGATGCGCCACCTCGCGTTCAGCGTCGGCCAATCGTGCCACCTCGCCTTGCACACCCAGGGCGAGATGGTCGTGGTGGCGCGAATGGAATCGAGCGAGCAGCTCGGCTTCTCGGTGCGCGTCGGCTATCGTCGGCCGCTGCACCAGGCGGCGTCTGGCGTGATCCTCTACGCCTTCCAGCCCGAGGATGTCCGCCGGCGCTGGGAGCGCCTGCTCGACCCGCAATTGCCCGAAGCCGAGCTGGCGGCATTCCGCGAGCATGCCGACGAGATCCGCGAGCGGCAGGTCGAGCTGACGCCGAGCAAGTTCGTCGCCGGAGTGACCGACGTATCGGCGCCGGTGATGCGCGGCGGCATGGCCGCGGCGGCGCTGACCGTGCCATACCTCAAAAAGCTCCAGCCCTCGGTCTCCGCCAAGGAAACCGCCGAACTGGTCCGTCTCGCCGCCGCGCAGATCTCCGATCAGCTCGTCGAGGGTGACAGCCGGATCTGAAGTTCAGACCGTCCAGCCGCCGTCGATCACGTGAATCTGGCCGGTGGTGAAAGCCGATTCGTCCGAGCCGAGATAGAGCGCCAACGCGGCGATCTCCTCGGCCTGGCCGAGCCGCCCCATCGGCTGCCGTGCGTTGAAGGCGACGAGCGCGTTCGCGTAATCGCCGGTTTCGCGCAGCCGCTGGTGGAGCGCGGGGGTGTCGACGGTGCCCGGGCAGATCGCGTTGCAGCGAATGCCCTGGCCAACGAAATCGGCCGCCACCGCCTTGGTGAGGCCGATCACCGCCGCCTTCGAGGCGCCATAAGCGAAGCGATTGGGCACGCCGGTGATCGAGCTCGCCACCGACGCCATGTTGACGATCGAGCCGCCGCCATTTGCGATCATAGCCGGCAGCGCCGCGCGGACGAGGCGGTACATCGCGGTGGCATTGAGATCGAACGACCGCTGCCAGTCCTCCTCGCTGCAGTCGAGGATCGTACCGGCGGCGACCATGCCGGCGCAGTTGAACAGCACGTCGAGCGCAGGCGCCTCGGCGACCAGTGCCGCGATCGCCCCCGCGTCGCAAATATCGACGCAGCGAGTCACGCAGCCATCGAGCGTGGCGAGCGCTTCGGCGTCGCGGTCGATTGCCCAGAGCGTCGCGCCCTCGCGGACGAAACGTTCGGCGGTGGCGCGGCCGATGCCGTGCGCAGCGCCGGTGATCAGCGCCGTCTTGCCCGCGAGCCTGCCAGTCATGCCGTATGAATCTCCGCGTTATGGGTTTCGATCGGGACCGGCGCGTCGGCGCGCAACAACCCCTCGTGCTTGAGTTCGGCCCAGAGCTGGGCCGGGATCGGCGCGATGTAGCGATCGACGGTCTCGGCGACCTCCTTCGCGCTCGCAAGGCCGGGGACCACGCTGACCACACCGGGATGACCGAGGACGAATTGCAACGCCGCCGCACCAAGGTTGACCTGATGCCGCGCGCACACCGCATCGATCCGCCGCGCCTTTTCGAGCACCGGCGTCGGCACGGCTTCGTAATTGTAGCGCGCGTCGGTGCGCAGCGCGCTCGCGAGGATGCCGCTGTTATAGGGCCCGCCGATGACGATCCCGGTGCCCGACGCAGCGCAGCGCGGCAGCAGGGTATCGAGCGCGTCCTGCTCGAGCAACGTGTAGCGGCCGGCGAGCAGGATCAGATCGAGCGGGCCGCGATCGAGCAGTTCGAGCGCGACGTCGCATTCGTTGACGCCGATCCCGAATGCCGTGATCGCGCCCTCGTCCTTCAGCCGTTCCAGCGCGCGGAGCCCGCCGGCCAGCTCGGCCATCCGCTCGGCGTGGCGCACGCCATGGGTCGTCCGGCCGATATCGTGGACGAGCAGGATGTCGACCCGTTCGACCCCGAGCCGGACAAGGCTCGTTTCGTGCGAACGCAGCACGCCGTCATACGAATAATCATAGACAGGCTCGAACGGTTCGGCGGAGCGGAAGCCGTGTCGCTCGTCGGCGAACGGTCCGTCGGCGGGTTCGAGCAGCCGGCCGACCTTGGTCGAAACGATCGCCTGTTCGCCGACCAGCCCGGCCCCCAGCCGCTTCTCGGCGAGGCCGAAGCCATAATAAGGCGCAGTGTCGGCGTAGCCCATGCCGGCGGCGAGCGCCGCGGCGACCGTGGCGGCCGCATCCGCGTCGGAAACGGTGCGATAGAGGTTGCCGAGCGGCGCGGTGCCGAACCCCAGTTCGGGCAGCGCGAGGCCACCGGGCGAGCGGCGGACCGGGATCACCGGGTTTCGCCGAACGCGAAGATGCGCTGCATCGGGACCCATTTCTCGCCCGGCGCGGCATGCGGCAGCGCGCGCTGGAAGCGCCACATCAAGGTCTCCCATTGATCGATCTCGGCGGGCGCCGCGACCGCGCGGGGATAGTCGTCGGCGACCTCGGCGATCATCACCATCCGGTCACCGGTGCGCCAGATCTCCATCGCCTCGACGCCCTGCGCCCCGAGATGTGCGAGCACCGCCGGCCAAACTGCGCCGGGCGCATGCCGCGCCTCATACTCGGCGATGAGCGCCGCATCGTCGACCAGATCGAGCGCAGAGCAAAGCCGCCGTGCCATCCGCATTTCCCCTCGCGTTCCGTCAGTTGTGCCCAACAGGAAACTTGCGCCCCCGTCAATTCCCACCTATGAAAATCACAATCATCTGCAAACATAACCGCGGTGCAATCTGGCCGTGCAGGGAGGGGCAGCGACCGATGGCGAAAGACGTGCGCGCGAGAAGCCGATATGCGGATCGGGAGGCCCGGGGCGCAGCACGATGACCATCATCCGTAAACTACGCGTATTGGACGTGCGCTTCCCGACCTCGCAGATGCTCGACGGTTCGGACGCGATGAATCCCGATCCCGATTATTCGGCCGCCTATTGCGTCCTCGAGACCGACGAGGCCGGGCTCGAAGGGCATGGCCTCACCTTCACCATCGGCCGCGGCAACGACGTGGTCTGCGCGGCGATCGAGGCGCTGGCGCCATTGGTCGAAGGACTCGACCTCGACTGGATCCGCGCAGACGGCGCGCGCTTCTGGGGGCACATCACCGGCGACAGCCAGTTGCGCTGGATCGGCCCCGAAAAGGGCGTGATCCACCTCGCCACCGGCGCCGTGGTCAATGCCGTCTGGGACCTGCTCGCCAAGGCCGCAGGCAAGCCGTTGTGGCAGCTGATCGGGGAGATGTCCCCCGCCGAGCTGATCGGACTGATCGACTTCCGCTACATCACCGATTGCATCACACCCGAGGAAGGCCTCGCGCTGCTCGAGGCCCGCGCCCCCGGCAAGGCCGAGCGGATCGCGACGCTGCGCGCGAGGGGCTATCCGGCCTACACCACCTCCGCCGGATGGCTCGGCTATTCGGACGAAAAGCTCGAACGGCTGTGCCGCGAGGCGGTGGCCGGAGGCTTCGACCATGTGAAACTGAAGGTCGGCCGCTCGGTCGAGGACGACATCCGCCGCGTGGGGATCGCGCGCGCCGTGCTCGGTCCCGACCGCAAGCTGATGATCGACGCCAATCAGGTGTGGGAAGTCGGTCAGGCGATCGCGCATCTCGGCGCGCTCGCTTTCGCGAACCCGTGGTTCATCGAGGAGCCGACCAGCCCCGACGATGTCGAGGGGCATCGCCAGATCCGCGAGGCGGTGGCGCCGATGCGCGTGGCGACCGGCGAGATGTGCCAGAATCGGGTGGTGTTCAAACAGTTCATCATGCGCGGCGCGATCGACGTGGTGCAGATCGACGCGTGTCGGCTCGGCGGCGTCAACGAAGTGCTCGCCGTGCTGCTGATGGCGGCGAAATACGATCTGCCGGTGTGCCCGCACGCCGGCGGCGTGGGCTTGTGCGAATATGTCCAGCACCTCGCGATGATCGACTATCTCGCTTTCGCGGGGACGACCGACGGGCGGGTGATCGAATATGTCGATCATCTCCACGAGCATTTCGTCGACCCATGCGTCATCGAGCAGGGCGCCTATCGCGCGCCGGCCGCACCCGGCTTCTCGATCGAGATGAAGGCGTCCAGCCTCGCGAAATATCAGTATCGCAAGGACCCGGCGCTCGCGGCGGAGTAGTCTTGGCGCTGATCAATCCTCCCTCGCGCAAGTGGGAGAGGATTTCACCGGGGTGCGTCGAACGTGAAGCGGTGCTCCTCGCCGGCGAGCGTGACCGTCACCACCAGCCCGCGCTCGCGCTTGTTGGGAAACCTGATCTTCTCGGTGACCAACTGCCCGGCCGCCAGCTGGCCCGGGGCGATGACGGTGTCGGCGAGGATGCTGGCCTTCAACGCTGCGATCCGCGCCTCGGCAGCCGCGACCTCGGCTGCCTTGGGCTTACGCTTTCGAGACGGCTGCGCGACCGGCGCGCCCATTCCCCCGGTATAGCCGCTGACGTCCTTCTGGCCGCTATTGTTGGTCAGGATCGCCGGCCCCGCCGGCGCCGCGGGAAGTGCCTCGATTTCCATTCCGGCAGCCGCGCGCGCCTCGGCGATCAGCGACGCGAGCGACTGCACCGCCACGACCTCGCCCGACGCCGTTGCGATACGGATCGAGGCCGGACCGAAGGCGGCCGGCACCCGGGTCCGGTTCTGTGCGGCGACGCGCAGCACGAGCCGCCCGTCCGACAGCGCAGAATCGGCGCTGATGCTGACCGCGCCGGTCGCCTTGGCGGATTCGATCCCCTTGGCGATTTCCTGCGGCATTGCGGCCGCGCGCGGCGCTGCGGCGCCGGCCACCAGCAGTGGGATCAGGAAGCACATCTTCATGTCAGGGGCTCCTCAGGATGCGAGCGGGATCGGCGTGCGCGCAGCGGCGCGGCAATGGCGATCGATGAATTGCTGGTGCGTGGGCATGCGTTGGGCGGTCTGGTCGATCACTTGCCGCATCCCGCCCAGAATCGCGGCAAGCTCCTGCGGCGCGACGGTGTCGGCAAGCGGATCGTGCGTCGCGGGGTGCACGCCCTGCCCCAGCAACACCGCAAGCCAGCTCGGGGGATGGAAAAGATCATGCGGGCGCTCGATCAGCCGGCCATTGGCGCGGAACATCGCCATTTTCGCGGCGAGCGTATCGGGAATAGGCATGTCGCGGCATTGTCGCCAGAACGGCTCCGCGCGTTCGTTCGCGTGATAATGCAGCACGAGGAAGTCGCGGATCGACTCCATCTCGGCATCGACCAGACGATTATATTCCTGCGCCACCATCGGATCGAAATTGCGATCTGGGAACCATGCCAGCAGCTTCGAGATGCCGGTCTGAATCAAATGGATGCTGGTCGATTCGAGCGGCTCGAGAAAGCCCGATGCCAGCCCGAGCGCGATGCAATTGCGATTCCACGCGCGACGACGACGCCCGGTGGTGAAGCGGAGCTGGCGCGGATCGGCCTCGGGCGCGCCGTCGAGATTGGCGAGCAGACTGGCATGGACGTCGTCGTCGGAGATCGCGCCGCTGCAATAGACCTGACCGTTGCCGGTGCGGTGCTGGAGCGGGATGCGCCATTGCCAGCCCGCCGGCCGCGCAGTCGCCCGCGTATAGGGGATCGGGTCCGCAACCCGCGCGCAGGGCACCGCGAGCGCGCGATCGCAGGGCAGCCAATGCGTCCAATCCTCGTACCCGGTATCGAGCGCTTCGGTGATCAGCCCACGAAAACCGGTACAGTCGATAAACAGATCGGCGGCGAGTGCGCGGCCGTCGGCGAGCACCAGGCGATCGACGAAGCCGTTTTCCGGGCGCAACGCCACATCGGCGATCTTGCCTTCGAGCCGCTCGACGCCGCGTCCCTCGGCCAGCCTGCGCAAATAGCGCGCATAAAGCGCGGCATCGAAATGATAGGCCCAGGAGAAAGTGGAGAAGACCCCGCCCGACCCCGGCGTCGGGATCTCGAACCTGCCGCGATACGCCGCCTGATGGTTGAGCGACCACGCGTCGACCGGCGTGGTGCTGCCCAATGTACGGGCGCGCTGCCAATGCTGGTGGAAGGGCGCGAGGCCGAAATCGTCGCCATAGCGGCCGAACGGATGGAAATAGCGGTGCCCCTCGCGCAGCCAGCCGGCGAACTCGATGCCGAGCTTGAAGGTGCCTTGGGTCTCGCGCACGAACTCGCGTTCGTCCACGCCGAGCAGCTTGTTGAACAGCTGGATCGGCGGGATCGTCGCCTCGCCGACGCCGATCGTGCCGATCTCGTCGGATTCGACCAGAACGATCCGGCACTGATGCGGCTTGAACGCCACCGACAGGGCCGCCGCCGCCATCCAGCCCGCTGTGCCGCCGCCGGCGATCAGGATCGAGCGGATGGGGTGGTCGCTCACGCCGCGGCCCGGCAACAGCGCTCGATGAACAGTTCGTGCGGCGGCATCGCCTCGGCAGCGCGCGCGAGGCTCTGGCGGCGGTGCGCGAGCCCGGCACGAAGCCGTTCGGGATCGAGCCGATCGACCAGCGGGTCATAGCGATCCGGCAGAAAGCCATTGCCCGCAAGGATCGCGACCCAGCTCGGCTCCTGATAGGATTCCTCGGCGAGCAACGGCACCCGGCCTGTCGCGCGGAATATCTCGATCTTGTGGCGGAGCGTGTCGGGCAGCTCCATCGTCCGGCAATGCTCCCAGAGCGGTGCGTCGTCGCGGCGGGTCAGGCAATAATGCAGGATCAGGAAGTCGCGGATCCGCTCGAACTCGCTGGCGGTGACGCGATTATATTCCTCGGCGATGCGCGGATCCCAGTTGCGGTCGGGGAAATACTCGATCAGTCGCGCGATCCCGGTCTGGATCAGCTGGATGCTGGTCGATTCGAGCGGCTCCATGAAGCCGCCGGCCAGCCCGATCGCGACGCAATTGCGGCTCCAGAATTGCCGCCGCCGTCCGGTGGTGAAGCGCAGCACGCGCGGATCGGAGAGGAGCTCGCCTTCGACATTCGCAGTGAAAAGCTCGCGCGCGCGTGCGTCGTCGGTGAACCGGGTCGAATAGACATAGCCATTGCCCATCCGGTGCTGGAGCGGGATCCGCCATTGCCAGCCCGCCTCGCGCGCGGTGGAAAGCGTATAGGGTGCCGGCGGACCGGTCAGCGCGCTCGGCGCGACGACGGCGCTGTCGCAGGGCAGCCAGTGGCGCCAGTCGTCATAGCCGGTGTTCAGCGCCTCCTCGATCAGCAGTCCGCGAAACCCCGAACAATCGATGAACAGATCGGCGGCGTGACGCTGGCCGTCGGCAGCGACGACTGCGGCGATGCGGCCGCTCCCGGCGTCGATCTCGGTGTCGACCACCCTGCCCTCGATCCGGCGGACGCCCCGCGCTTCGGCATAGCGACGCAGAAACCGGGCGTAGAGCAAGGCGTCGAAGTGGAAGGCGTAGCGATAGAAATGCTGCTGGCTCGCCGGATCGGGCGACGGTGGCGCGAAGCGTCCGCGACGTGCCATCGCGTAGGGCAGGCTGTAGTCGTCGATCGGCGTCGGATCGCCTTCGCCGCGCAGCTTGAGCCAATGGTGGTGCGGGGCGACGCCTTCGATCGCATCGCCATAATCGCCGAAACCGTGGAAAAAGGTGTCGCCGATCCGGCCCCAGTCGCGAAATGCGATGCCGAGCTTGAACGAGCCTTGCGTCGCCTTGACGAATTCGCGCTCGTCCACGCCGAGCAGGCCGTTGAGGTGCTGCATCAGCGGCACGGTCGCCTCGCCGACGCCGATCGTGCCGATCTCTTCGGACTCGATCAGGGTGATATTGCAGCGCGTCGGATCGAGAAAGCGCGACAGCACCGCCGCACTGATCCAGCCGGCGGTTCCGCCGCCTACGATGAGGATCGATCTGATGGCCTGATCGGACATGGCTCTCGAGACTAGGCGGGACGCGGCGGCCAGAAAAGAGCGGCGGCGCCCCCGAGAGAGCGCCGCCGAGTTTCTGGGATCAGAAGCTGGCCCGAATAATACCGGCGATGCGCCTGTCGGTATCGGTCCAGCTGTAGCGCGGATGGAGGACCGCACCTCCGACGTCCAGGAACGTGCGCGTGTTGAGCAGATTGGTGCCTTGCACGCCGATCTTGATATTGTCCGTGATGCTGAAGAGGAGCGAGGCGTCGAGCTGGCCGTAATCCTCCGACCAGACCGGCGCGTTGAGGTTGGCCGCCGATGTGGTCAGCAGATATTCGGAGCGCCAATTATAGGCGACCCGCGCCGAAACGCCGTATTTTTCGTAGATCGCGGCAAGATTGTAGCTCCATTTCGACAGTCCCTCGAGCGGCAGGGTGGTGTCGCGGGCGTTGTTGGTCTGGTTGGGGTCGAGCGTGTTGACCGGCTGGTTGGCGCCGCCGCTGCTGTCGATCCAGGTGACGTTGCCCTGAAAACCGAGCCCGCCGAGCGCCCCCGGCAGCATGTCGAAGAATTGGGTGTAGGCGAGCTCGACGCCCTTGATCTTGCCATGTTCGCCATTGACCGCGCGTGCGACGTTGAAGGTCAGCGTCTGGCCGTTGCTGGTGAAGGTCTCATCGGCATTGCCGGTGATGATGTAGTCCTTGATGTCCTTGTAAAAGGCCGCGAAGGTCAGGCTGTTCGAGCGGCCGAAATAATATTCGGCGCTGAAATCGAACTGGGTCGACTTGGTCGGTTTGAGGTAGGGATTTCCCGCCAGCCCGGTCAGCCCCAGCGGCTGCGGCAGCAAGGCGGTACCCGCGGCATTGAGCGTAAAGCCCAGCGAGGCATAGGGCCGCAGCTGCGAGAAATTGGGCCGCACCATCGCCTTGCCGGCGGCGAAGCGCAGTTGCAGCTGGTCGGTCACCTTGTAGCGCAGATTGAGCGTCGGCAGCACGTCGGTATAGCTGTTGCGATAGGTCGCGTTCGACAGCCGTCCGCCGGCGCCGTTGTTCGCGAATGCGAGCACCCCGGCGAGGCCCGAGCAGCCGGGTGTCGACGGCAAGGCGATGCACGGCGAGGTGATCGTGCCGATGCTCAGATAGCCGACCGCCTCGTTGCGGGTGCGGACGACGCGGACGCCGATATTGCCGTCCAGCGCGCCCGTGCCGAAGCGCAGCATGCCATAGCCGGCGAGCGTCTTCTCGCGCTGGGTCGCCACCCCGCCGAGGACATTGTCCGCCCCCGGATTGGCATTTGCGTAGCTATCCTCGGTGAGCGGTGCCCAGCCCCAGCCCGCGGTCTGGGTCGAGCGCAGATAGCTGTAGGCATTGGCGGTGCCGTTGGTCAGCAGATCGGCGGTGGGGAACCAGCCGACCCCGGGGACGCCGATACTGCCGCGAAAGAAATCGTCGTAATTGAATTGCTCGGTCTGGTTGGGCAGCCCCGAATTGGCCGGCGAGCCGGTCTGGTTGATATAGACCGGATTCCCCCCGGCCATCCAATATTGCATCGACAACAGGCCCCAATTGTAGCCCGTCTGCCGGGTGACGGCCTGCCGGTCGGTCGCGCGGATGCCGGCGCGGAACGAGCGGAGGAAGCTGTCGTCGTCGAACTTGTACTCGACGTCGGCGCGCTCGGCCCAGGAGCCGGCGCTATTGTCCTCGAGATGATCCATCGCCGCCGCCCACCAATAATTATTGGCGCTGGCCAGCGAGGCGCCGTTCTCGGTGACCGTGACGCTCGGCGAATTGCCGCGCAGATCGAAGGCGATGTTGGGACGGCGCGGATCGAAGCCGGGATTGGTCAGATCGGCGCCGGCGACGCCGAATTCGGTGAACGCCGTGAAGCTGAGCACGTCCGAAGTCGAGGAGATGCGCTGGACGTCGGCGCTGAACGCCCAATGATCGCCCGGCGTCCACTTCCAGTTGATCGAGAAATCGCGGGTGACCTTGTGCGATTCGCCGTAGCGGGTGTCGAGGTCCATATTGGCGTTGCGATAGGTGCCGACCTCGAGAACACCGGTGTCATTGACCTGATACGTGCTGTCGTAATCGGGCAGCTGATAGACGCCTTCGGCATGCTCTATGTCCTTCGGATCCGCCGAGGCGATGAAGCCTTCGAAGGTGAAGGTCATGTCGGGATCCGGGCGGAACTGGACCGACCCGTTGAACGCGGTGCGCTTCTGCTCCCAGTCGATCCGGCGCCAGCCCAGCGAAGAGGGAACGAGGATGTTCTGGAAGCCCGAAGGCGCGCCGCCATTCGCGCGTACGGTATAGGTGCCGAGCTGGATGCTGTCGGTACGGTTGCCGATATTGTTGACGCTGGCCGAGAGCAGGATGCCCACCTCGCCGAGCCCGACATCCCAGCGATTGCTGTACAGCGCGTTGCCCGACCAATAGCCTTTGTCGCGCATGTCGGCGTAGTTATAGTCGCCCGACAAGGCGATGACCTGGCCTTCGCTGTCGAACGGCTTGCGCGTGCGCAGATCGACGATCCCGCCGATGCCGCCTTCGATCATCTCGGCCGACGGATTCTTGTAGACGTCGATGCCGGCATAGAGATCGGGCGAGACATCCTCGAAGCTCAGCCCGCGGCCATTGTTCGCCGAGAAGACGTCGCGGCCATTGGTCTCCGAGCGGACCGACGAGAGCCCGCGGACGAACACCCCGCCGCCCTCGGCCGCGAGCCGTGCCGGATCGCGATTCTCGTTGGTGCGCTGAAGCGTGATCCCCGGAATGCGCTGGAGCGCCTCGGAAACCGAGCGGTCGGGAAGCGCGCCGATGTCCTGCGCCGTCACCGAATCGACGATCTGGTCGGCATTGCGCTTGATGTTGCGCGCGCTGGTCAGCGAGGCGCGGATGCCGGTGACGATGATCTCTTCCTGCCCCGCCGCGGGCGCGGCCTGCTCCTGCGGCGGCATCGCCGGCGGGTCGTCGGCGGCGAAGGCGGGAGCGACCCAGCCGGTCGCGGCAAGCGCCAGCGTGGAAACACCGCAGCGGATCCGCTTTGCGCGCGACCCGCGAAGCCCGGAACGAACCTCAACCATCACTCTCCCCCTCCTCGTTCACGGAAAGGAAGCGCACGGCCCGATACCGCGCGAAACCCCTCCGTAGCGCCCCCCGGCCTCTGATGGGCGGGGTGACCGTCATATTTATTAGCGCTAACATTTTTCATATACAAGTAGCTATTGCAATATGCAGAAGGGCTATGGTGGGGCGCTTTCGGGTGGGCTTGTACGGGTGCCGGCACCGGCGCCATACCTAGGGGGAAATCGCTGATCCGAGGTGCCCGATGAAGAAGCTCGTCCTGCTTGCCCTGCTCGCCACCACTGCCTGCGCCAGTTCGCGCGCCGCGCCGGGCAAGGATGGAGACCTGCACAAGAGGCTGCTGACGCTCGACACGCACCTTGACACCCCGATCCATTTCAGCCGCCCCGGCTGGGATTTCGGCGCGCGCCACGATCGCGAGACCGATCCGGTACAGGTCGATCTCGGGCGGATGGACGCAGGCGATCTCGATGGCGGGTTCTTCGTGATCTATACCGCATCGGGACCGCTGACGCCCGAAGGCTATGCTGCCGCCAAGGCGTTCGCGCTCGGTCGCTCGGACGAAATCCATGCGACTCTCGCCAAATTCCCCGACCGGATCGGGTTGGCGACCAATGCCAGCGACCCCGCGCGGCTCGACAAGGCCGGCAAGCGCTTCGGCTTCATCAGCATCGAGAACAGCTACCCGCTGGGCGAGGACCTCTCGCTGCTCGGCGAATTCTACAAGCGCGGGGTGCGGATGGCGTCGCCGGTGCATTTCCGCAACAATCAGTTCGCCGATTCGGCGACCGACACGCCCAGATGGAACGGCCTCAGCCCGCTGGGCAAGCGATGGGTCGCCGAGATGAACCGGCTCGGCATGGTGCTCGACGCGAGCCACGCTTCGGACGCGGTGCTCGATCAGATGATAGCGCTATCCAAAACGCCGGTGATCCTGTCGCACTCGGGCTCGAAGGCGATCTTCGATCATGCGCGCAACCTCGACGATGCGCGTCTCCGCAAGCTCGCCGCCTCGGGCGGCGCGATCTGCGCCAACGCCGCCTATCTCGGCAAATCGAATCCCAATGCCGAACGCTCGGAAATCTCGGACAAGCTCGAGGATGCGGGGAAGCTCGGGCTGTCCGCCGCGGAAGTCGCGACGCTCACCCGTCGGCTGCGGGAGATCGAGAAGACCGCGCCGTCGCAACAGGCCGATTTCGAGACCTATATGCGGCTGGTACTCCATTTGATCGAGGTGGCCGGCGTCGACCATGTCTGCTTCGGCGCCGATTGGGACGGCGGTGGCGGGGTGCCCGGATTCGAGGATATCGATGCGCTGCCCAAGGTCACTGCGCGGCTGCGGCAGGCGGGCTATTCGGCCGCGGACATCGAGAAGATGTGGAGCGGAAACGTACTCCGGCTGGTGCGCATCGCGGACGAGCGCAAGGGGCGGTAAGCAATTCAGTGCTCCTGCGAAAGCAGGAGCCCAGAGTTACGAAGCGACCCGTCCGTAATCCTGGGCTCCTGCCTTCGCAGGAGCACGGTTATGCTTGTGGCGTCTGCCATCCTCCACCGAGCGCCTTGAACAGATCGACCTGCGTATCGGCGATCTGCGCGTCCGCGGTCGCCAGCGCCGCCTCGGCATCGGCGAAGGTGCGTTCGGCATCGAGCAGTGCCAGCGAGTCGATATCGCCCTCGCGTTGGCGGGCGCGGGCGATATTGACCGCGGCCAGCGCCTCGGTCTGCGCCGCCTGCAGCGCGCTGCGCCGTTCGAGCGCATGGGCATAGGCCGAAAGCGCGGTCTCGGTCTCCTGCAGCGCCCCGAGCACGACGCCGTCGAAGGTGGCGAGCGATGCCTGGGTATCGGCTTCCGCCGCGGCGATGCGCGCGCGAGCGGGTTCGGGATTGACTGCCCAGTTGATCAGCCCGCCGAGCAGCCAGCGCAGCGGCCCGCCGGTGAAGATGTCGCCGACATTGTTGCCGGTCGACCCGACCGAGCCGCCCAGCGAGATCTTCGGATAGAGATCGGCGGTCGCCACGCCGATCCGCGCGGTGTTCGCCGCGAGGCGCCGCTCGGCGGCGCGGATGTCGGGGCGGCGGGCGAGCAACGCCGCCCCGTCGCCGACCGGGATAGGCTGGTTGAGGCGGAGCGTCTCGGTACGCACACGAGCAGTGTCCGGAAGATCGGCAGGCGTGCGGCCGGTGAGCGTGGCGAGCCGGAACAAGGCCGCGTCGCGCTGGGCGGCGAGCGCAGGGACTTCGGCCTGACGCTGGTTGCGCAGCGCGCCGATACGGGCGGTATCGAGCCTTGTCGCGAGCCCGACATTGCGGCGGCGCTCGGTCAGGTCGATCGACTGATCGAGCAATTTGACGATACGCTCGGCCACCGCGAGCCGCTCGGCGGCGGAGGCGGCATCAGCATAGGCCCGCGCCGTCTCGGCGGCGACGATCACCCGGACGGCGTCGGCATCGGCCTCGGCGGCGGCAAGGTCGCCACGGCCGGCCTCGATGTTGCGCGAGACGCGGCCGAACAGATCGACTTCGTACGAGACGTCCAGCCCGGCATCGATCTGCCAATCTTCCCGCGCGGCGCCGGGCGGGCGCTGGCCCTCGGGCAAGCGGGTGTAATTGGCGCCGGCGCTCACGCCCGCCTGCGGCAGCCGATCGGCACGCGCGCCGCGCAGCACCGCGCGGGCGCGGGCGATCCGGGCGACCGCGACACGGACATCGGTGTTCGCGGCGAGCGCGTCGGTGACGAGCTGATCGAGCACCGGATCGTTGTAGAGCCGCCACCAGTCGCCCTTGACGGGCTCGGGGGTGACCGCGGGGCTGGCCGCGACGAAGTTTCCCGCAGCGGTCTGCGGGTGAACCGGGGCGACATAATCGGGGCCGGCGGCGCACGCGGCGAGCGCGAGTGCGGAGGCAGTGGCGAAGAGGGTGCGCATATTTCGTTATCCTTGATAATCGCCCTCACCCTTTCCACCGCCTGCGGCGGCGGGCTCCTTCCCTCTCCCGTCGGGAGAGGGAGGGAGGCGCCATAGGCGCCGGAAGGGTGAGGGTGACGTCATTGGTTACTCTGCCGGCTGGAGCACGGGTTCGGCATGCCCGCCCGATCCACGCCGTCTGCGCGCGAGACGCTGTCCAAGCCCGCGGCAGACGACGTAGAAGGTTGGCGTGAAGAGCAGACCGAACGCGGTCACGCCCATCATTCCGAAGAACACCGCCGTGCCCAGCGCCTGACGGAGCTCCGCCCCTGCCCCGCTCGCGATCAGCAGCGGCACCGCGCCGAGGATGAACGCGAACGACGTCATCAGGATCGGCCGCAGGCGATCGCGCGCGGCACGGATCGCGGCTTCCACCGGCGAAAGCCCGTCCTCGTCCTCGGCCTGCTTGGCGAACTCGACCACGAGGATCGCGTTCTTGGCGGCGAGCGCGATCAGCACGACGAGGCCGATCTGCGTGAGGACATTATTGTCCATTCCCCGCAGGTTTACCCCGGCCATGGCCGCGAGCAGACACATCGGCACGATCAGGATGATCGCCAGCGGCATCGTCAGGCTCTCATATTGCGCCGCGAGCACGAGGAAGACGAACAGCACCGCCAGTGCGAACACGAGACCCGCGGTGCTTCCCGCCATCTTCTGCTGATAGGCGATGCCGGTCCATTCGGCGCCGTAGCCGGGAGGCAGCTGGCTCGCGAGCTTCTCCATCGAGTCGAGCGAGGCGCCCGAGCTGTAGCCCGGTGCGGTGTCGCCATCGACCTCGACCGCGGGGAACAGATTGTAGCGCGTCACCCGATACGGTCCGGTCTTGTTCTCGAAGGTCGACACCGAGCCGATCGGCACCATCGCGCCCGAATTCGAGCGAGTCTTGAGGTTGGCGATGTCGGCTTCGGTGGCACGGAACGGCGCATCTGCCTGCGCGGTGACCCGATAGGTGCGCCCGAGCATGTTGAAGTCGTTCACGAAGGTCGAACCGAGATAGACGTTGAGCGCCTCGAATACCCGCTCGGGCGGGACGCCGAGCAGATTGGCCTTGCGCCGGTCGATATCGGCGAAGACGCGCGGCGTGGCGGTGTTGAAGAAGGTGTAGATCTGCTGGAGGCCCGCAGTCTGATTGGCCTGGCCGATCAGCCCGAACGCGGTCTTGCCGAGTTGGTCATAGCCGTGCTCGCCACGATCCTGGACCATCAGCCGGAAACCACCGGCCGAGCCGATGCCCTGAATGAGCGGCGGCGGGACGACGAGCAGCATCGCCTCGTTGATGTCGGCGGTGCGCGTGCGCGCCTCGTTCATGATGCCGGCGTAATTGACGCCGAGCTTCTTGCGCTCCTCGAAGGAAAGCAGGGGCACATAGGCCGCGGCCGAGTTTGGCGCGAGGGTCTGCGACGGGCCGTCGAAGCCCGCGAGCATCACCGAGCCCTTGACGCCCTTGATCGGCAGGATGCGCGCGACGACCTTGCGCATCACTTCGTCGGTGCGTTCGAGCGACGAGCCCGGCGGCAGCTGGATCACGGTCAGGAAATAGCCTTGGTCCTGCGCCGGGATGAAGCCGACCGGGGTCACCCAGAACATGCCGATCGTCGCTGCGATCAGACCGGCATAGGTAACCATCATCCGCTTGGGCCGGGTGACCAGCGCACGCGTCAGCCGCGAATAGCCGTCGCTCAGCCGCTCGAAACCGCGGTTGAACAAGTCGGCGCCGCGATTGACGAGCCGCGAGATCGGTCCTTTCGGTTCGCCCTCATGTCCCTTGAGCAGCAAGGCGGCGAGCGCGGGCGACAGCGTCAGCGAGACGAGCAGCGAGATCGCGGTCGCCGCCGAGATGGTCACGGCAAACTGCTTGTAGAAGGCGCCCGACAGACCGTTGAGGAACAGGGTCGGCAGGAACACTGCGAGCAGCACGAGGACGATCGCGACGAGCGCGCCCGACACTTCGTCCATCGAGGTCTTCGCCGCCTCGAGCGAGGACATGCCCCGGGCGAGGTTGCGCTCGACATTCTCGACCACGACGATCGCGTCGTCGACGACGATGCCGATCGCCAGCACGAGGCCGAACAGCGAGAGGTTGTTGAGCGAGTAACCGAGCGGCAGCAGCACCGCCATGGTGCCGATCAGCGAGACCGGGATCGCCACCACCGGGATGATCGCCGCACGCCATTTCTGAAGGAAGACGATCACCACCAGCACGACGAGCAGGATCGCCTCGGCCAGCGTGTGATAGACCGCGTCGATCGACTGGGCGATGAACTCGGTCGGGTTGTAGATGACGCGATATTCGAGGCCCTTGGGGAAGTTCTTGGACATCGTCTCGAGCTCGTGCTCGATCGCCTGCGCCGAGGCGAGCGCGTTCGAGCCCGGGCGCTGGAAGACGCCGAGGATCACGGTGGGCTGGTTGGAGAGATAGGTGTTCGACGAATAGTCCGCGGCGCCCAGTTCGACCCGCGCGACGTCGCTCACCCGGACCTGGCGCCCGCTGGCGTCGGTGCGGATCACGACCTGGCCGAATTCGGCCGGATCCTTGAGGCGGCCGTGCGTCTCGATGTTGAGCTGGAACGCATTGCCGCTCGGCGTGGAGCCCGGCTGGCCGAGCGAGCCGGCGGCAACCTGGATATTCTGGCCGCGCAGCGCCTGGACGATGTCGCCCGCGGTCAGGTCGAGCGCGGCGGCACGGCCCGGATCGATCCACACGCGCATCGCATAGTCGCGCGCGCCGAACATGCGGACGTCGCCGACGCCCTCGATACGCGCCAGCCGGTCCTTGACCTGGGTCAGCGCGTAATTCGAGATGTAGCTGCGGTCGACCGAATTGTCGGGAGAGATCAGATTGACCACCATCAGGAAGTCCGGGGTGGTCTTGCGCGTGACCACGCCGAGCCGCTGCACCTCTTCGGGGAGGCGCGGGATCGCGACCGCGACGCGGTTCTGCACCAGCACCTGCGCGGCATCGAGATCGGTGCCCGACTTGAAGGTCACGGTGATCGTGACGTTGCCGTCGCCGGTCGATTGCGACGACTGGTAGAGCATGTCGTCGACGCCGTTGATTTCCTGCTCGATCGGCGCGGCGACGGTTTCGGCAACCGTCTCGGCCGAAGCGCCGGGATAGGCGGCGGTGACCGTCACCGTCGGCGGGACGATGTCGGGATATTGCGAGATCGGCAGCGCCAGATAGGCGATCGCGCCGATGATCGTGATGACGACCGAGATGACCGCCGCGAAGATCGGGCGCGTGATGAAGAAACGTGAGAGGCGCATGGGCCTACTCCTCGTTGGAGGGGTTCGATTCAATCCGTTCGGCCTGAGCCTGCCGAAGGCCGGCTGGCCGCGGGCGGCGCGCAGGTGGCGGGCCGCCCTTCGACGAGTTCAGGCCGAACGGTGGTGAGATTGGGTCCTGCCGCCGGGCTCTTGGGGACCGCCCGGCGGCAGGTCGGTCAGCGAGCGAAAGTGGCTTCGCCCGTGACCGGAGCCGATACGACCGGCGCTGCGGCCGCAGCCTGGGGCTCGATCTTGCCCGGCTTGACCTGAACCTTGGTCCCCGGCGGCACGACCTGCGCACCGGCGAGGACGACGCGGTCCTGCGGGGTGAGCCCCGCGCGGACGATGCGCAGCCCGTCGACCACCGGCCCGACCGTCACCGGCCTGGGCTGAAGCGTCCCGTCCTTGCCCACCGTCATCACGATCTTGCGCGCCTGATCGGTCGACAGCGCCGAATCGGGGATCAGCAGCGCCTGCGTGGTGCCGCCCGCCGAGAGCCGCATATTGCCGAACATGCCGGGCGTGAGGAACATCTCCGGATTGCGCAGCACGGCGCGGCCGCGGATCGTCCCCGACCGCGGATCGAGCCCGTTGTCGGTGAAGTCGAGCCCGCCCTTCCAGCGATAATCGGTCTCGTCCTGGAGGCGGATCTCGACCGGCGACTGGGCCCCGCCCGCGGCGGCGGCGCGCTTGGCCTTGAGGAACAAGGCCTCCGATCCGTCGAAGCTGAAATAGATCGGGTCGAGCGCGTTGATCGTGGTGAGCAGCGAACCGCCCGCCCCTTCCCCGGCCGCGACCAGATTGCCGGCATCGACCTTGCGGTCCGAGATGCGGCCGGCGATCGGGGCGCGGACCTGCGTGAACTCGACGTCGAGCGCGCGGGCGCGAACCCGCGCCTGCGCCGCCGCGACCGAGGCGTTGGCCGCACGGACGCGCGCCTGGAGGCGCTCGACATCGCTCTTCGACACCGCCTCCGCCGCGACCAGCCGTTCGGCGCGGCCGAGATCGGACCGGGCGAGCGCGAGGTCGCTCTGGGCAGTGGCGAGCCCCGCACGGGCCTCGGCCAGCGCCGCGGCGAGCGGACGCGCGTCGAGCGTGAACAGCAACTGGCCCTTCTGGACGATCGCGCCGTCGGTGAAGTGGATGCCGACGACCTGCCCCGAGACGCGCGGACGCACCTCGACGCTGCGGCTCGCCTCGAAGCGGCCGACATAATCGTCCCATTCGTTGACCTGACGGACCAAAGGCTGGGCGACGGTGACGGTCGGCGGCGGCGGTGCGGCGAGCGCCGGGGCCTGGCGGTTGGCGAGCCCCATGCCGCCGGCGACCAGCAGGACCGGCAGCGCGACGAACGCGCCCTTCTGCCAGAGCGGTCGGCCCTTCGACGGCGCCGCCGGCTCGCTCTGCCCGGGTTCTACGGACTCGATACGCGTGACCATGTTCATGCACGATTTCCCTGGTTGAGGGCTGCCCGGCCCCGGCTGATGCTGGCGAGCAGCGTTTCATATTGTTCGAGAGAGAAGCCCGCCTCGTGGAAGGCGCGGATCGCGGCGCGCGGCACCGTATAGCCGCGATGCCAGGCGTGGACCGCGAGGCGGCGAAGCGCCTCGAGCCGCGTATCGGCGAGTTCGGGATTGGGCCGCTGGCCGCCGAAGATCATGGTGAGCGCCGTCGCCAGCTTGCCCGGTTTTTCGAGCGACGAGAGCCGGTCGTGCTGCGCGATCGCCACGACTTGCCATTCGAGCGCGGAAAAGCCGGTCTGGGTACGCGGCGCGGCGGCGACGTCGGCAGGCGCCGCGACCGGGCTGCCTTCGAGCGCGGAAAAGTTGAGATAGGCCATAATTCTTCTCCCTTCTGGCCGGCGGCGGACGCACCGCTTCCTCGCCCGCGGCACCTGACCACGGGATCACCGGCGAATATTGTCGCGAAGGCGCAAGCCTCCCGCGCTCGAACTCGCTCGCGCGCCGGGCAGGCATGGCCTGGAAAAAATGGATCGGCGCGCAGGGCGCCGATGGTTCAGGCCGTGGCCCGATCTCGCTGTTTGCAAGGCTGACGCATAGGCAGTTCCTTCGTCTGGTCCCGTTGTCGAAGGTGACTTCTCACTTCCATACCGACTGGTATAGAAATCGTGCTGCGTTGCGTCAAGGGCTTTCTATACTGGCCGGTATTTTTATTGTCGAGAGGGGGAAAGCGCAAAATTTCGAGGGCGAGAGGCGCCCAGCGCCGCTACGCGGCGAAATCCGACTGCTCAAACGCTGGCGCTGCCTATTTCGTCGGCCATACCGCGAGGCTGGTCTCGACCAGCCGCTCGAGTTCTTCGCGGCTGGCCCCTGCCCCGGCCTGCAGGGCGAGCCCTTGCAGCAGCGCCACCAGATAGCCGGAAAGCCCCTCGGCGTTCATATGCTCGGGGAGCTCGCCCGCCGCTTCGGCCTTCTCGAATCGCGCGATCAGCGCGTCCGACGAAGATTTGCGCCGGGCGATGACTTCTTCGCGGATCGATTCGGCCTCGACTCCGCAGGCGACCGAGCTGATCACGCGCAGGCAGCCGCGCGGCTCGCAATCGCTGGTCTGCATCTCCAGCGCCCCGCGCAGCAGCCGCTCGGCCACGTCGCGTGCCGTCGGCGCGTCGAGCGCCTGCGACATGTAGCAGAGCTTCTCGCGCTCGTAGAGGTCGAGCGCCTTGCGGAACAGCGCCTCCTTGTTGCCGAACGCGGCATAGAGGCTGGGCCGGGTGATCCCCATCGCATCGGTCAGGTCGGTGAGCGAGGCGCCCTCATAGCCCTTGCTCCAGAACACGCGCAGGGCTTGGGCGAGCGCCTCGTCGACGCAGAATTCGCGCGGGCGCCCTTTGGCGGCAGAACAGATATCAAGTTTCATAATGATCGGTACATAATCGCAAACTGTGGAAAATACACTAGTATTAACGCGTAGCCGGTCAATCGGGTGCAAGCCACTGGCGCACAAGGGCCTTGCCCGGCCAAAGATGCAAGCATATGCACTGTTCGTTCGAACGAACGAAGGGGTCCATGGTCTCTGCTACGCTCCTCGATACGGCGATCGACCAGTTCGGCAGACTCGGCTTCGAAGGCGCCAGCACCCGCGACATCGCGCGCGCCTCGGGCACCGCGATGTCGTCGATCACCTATCATTTCGGCGGGAAGCAGGGCCTCTACCTCGCCGCTGCCGAGCATATCGCCGCCGCGATTCGCGCCCTTCAGAGCGAGTCGGTCGCACGCGCAGTGGCGGCGGGGCGCGAATCGGGCGGCGCGGCCACCGAAGCGCTCGCCGCGATCCTCGACGGCCTCGCCCAGATGATGCTCCGGCCCGAGACCGAAGCCTGGTCGCGCTTCATCATCCGCGAGCAGCAATTCCCGACCGAGGCGTTCGACATATTGTTCGCCAAAGCGATGCAGCCGATTCTCGACGCGTTCATCGAGCTGATCGGCCGCGCGCGGCCCGACCTCGCCCGGCGGGACGCGGTCGCGATGGCGATTCTGCTGTTCGGCCAGGCGATGGTGCTGCGCGCGGGCCGTGCTGCAGTGTGCCGGGCGCTGCAGGTCGACCAGATCGACGACGGCACCGCCGCACTGCTGCGCGCGCGCCTTCGCGCCAACGTGCTCTGCATTCTTTCGGAGAAGCCGCAATGAACCGCCGTCGCCTGATCGTGCTCGCAATCGTCGTGGTGCTCGTCGTGGCGGCGATCTTCACCCGCGGCTTCGGGCTGATGCCCGCTCGGCCCCAGACCGAGCTCAGCCTCTATGGCAATGTCGACATCCGCGAAGTCGATATGGGCTTTCGCGTCGGCGGGCGGATTGCCGCGATCGGCGTCGACGAAGGCGCCAAGGTAACGCAGGGCCAGCTCCTGGCGGCGCTCGACACCGCCACGATCGACAGCCGCATCGCCGAATCCGATGCGCGCGTGGCGCAGGCCCAGGCCAATTACGACAAGGCGCGAAACGGCGCGCGGGCGCAGGACGTGGCACAGGCGCGGGCGCGGGTCGCGGCGGCGGAGGCGGTCTACGACAATGCCCGGCGCGATTACGCGCGACGCGAGACGCTGGTCGGCCCCGGCGCGATCAGCCGCGACCTGTGGGAACAGACCCGCGCCGATCGCGATCGTGCCGCCGCCCAGCTCGCCGAGGCGCGGCAGGGGCTTTCGCTGCTCCAGGCGGGAACGCGACGCGAAGATGTAGCCGCCGCCGCCGCCGAGTTCCGATCCGCACAGGCGGCGCGGGCAAGTGTGGCGACCGATCGTTCGGATACGCGGCTGGCGGCGGCGAGCGCGGGTACGATCGTCACCCGCGCTCGCGAGCCCGGTGCGATCGTCCAGCCGGGCGAGACGGTGCTGACCTTGTCGATCGATCGGCCGATGCGAGTGCGCGCTTATGTCGCCGAGACCGATCTCAGCCGGATCAGTCCGGGGATGAAGGTGCAGGTGCGCGCCGACGGCAACCCCAAGGCCTATCGCGGGACGATCGGCTATATCGCGCCGCGCGCCGAATTCACGCCCAAGTCGGTCGAGACCGAGAATCTGCGCACCGACCTCGTCTATCAGGTCCGCGTGATCGTCGACGATCCCGACGACGCGCTGCGCCAGGGTCAGCCGGTGACGGTGCAGGTGATCGGCGCGCGGATGCGAGTCGAAAAGTGACGACGAGACTCCTGAAGCAGTGCTCCTGCAAAAGCAGGAGCCCAGGGTCCGGAGTGGCTCGCTTGCGCCTCTGGGCTCCTGCTTTCTCAGGAGCACTGGAATCGTGACCGAGACCATCGCCCGCACCACCGACCTCGTCAAACGCTTCGACGCCCTCGCTGCGCTCGACGGCGTCTCGATGGCGATCGCACCGGGCAAGGTCACCGGCCTCGTTGGCCCCGATGGCGCGGGCAAGACCACGCTGATCCGCATCCTCGCCGGGCTGATGGCGCCGACCGAAGGCAAAGTCGAAATGCTCGGCGCCATTCCGGGACAGCGGCTCGACGATCTCGGTTACATGCCGCAGCGTTTCGGATTGTACGAAGACCTCACCGTCCTCGAGAATCTCACCCTCTATGCCGAAGTCCGCGGCCTTCCCGCATCCGAGCACAAGGAGAGTTTCGACCGGCTGCTCGATTTCACCGACCTCGCGCGCTTTCAGGACCGTCTCGCCGGCAAGCTCTCCGGCGGCATGAAGCAGAAGCTCGGTCTCGCCTGCGCATTGGTCAAGACCCCGAAAGTTCTGCTGCTCGACGAGCCCGGGGTCGGCGTCGATCCGATCTCGCGGCGCGAACTCTGGGCGATGGTCGGCGACCTGACCGATCAGGGGATCGGAGTCCTGTGGTCTACCGCCTATCTCGATGAAGCCGAGAAGTGCGATCACGTCTATCTGCTCAACGAAGGCAAATTGCTGTTCGATGGCCCGCCGGCCGATCTCACCGGCAAGGTCGCCGATCGGGTGTTCCGCGTCACCGGCTTCAAGGATCGGCGCCGCCACTTTCTGACGCGCAAGCTCGATCGCGGCGAAGTGATCGACGGGACGATCCAGGGGCGATCGGTGCGGCTGCTGATGGCGGAGGGCGCCCCCGCTCCCACCCCGCAATCGCTCGACGCCGTGGACGGCGCGGTGGAGGCCGCCCCGCCCCGCTTCGAGGACGGCTTTATCGAGCGGCTGGGCGGCGGACCCAAGGGCACCAGCGCGCTCGCCGAACGCTATCGGACGATCCCCGACAGCAGCGAATGCGCGATCGAGGCGAAGGGGCTGACGCGACGCTTCGGCGATTTCGTTGCGGCGAGCGACATGCATTTCCAGATTCCGCGCGGGCAGATCTTCGGGCTGCTCGGGCCCAATGGCGCGGGCAAGTCGACCACCTTCAAGATGCTCTGCGGATTGCTGACCCCGACCAGCGGCAGCGGCGCGGTGGCCGGGCACGATCTGCGCCGCTCGCGCGCCGATGCCCGCGCCTCACTCGGGTACATGGCCCAGAAATTCTCGCTCTACGGCGATCTCAGCGTCCGCCAGAATCTCGACTTCTTCGCCGGCGCCTACGATCTCGACCGAGACAAGGCGAAGCGCGCGATCGAGGCGATGATCGAGATCTTCGAGCTGAAGGGCAAGCTCGACGTCAATGCCGGCACCCTGCCGCTCGGCTTCAAGCAGCGCCTCGCGCTGGCCTGTGCGGTGATGCACGAGCCGCCGGTCCTGTTCCTCGACGAGCCGACTTCGGGCGTCGATCCGGTGACTCGCCGCGAGTTCTGGACCCATATCAACGGGCTGGTCGAGAAGGGGGTGACCGTATTGGTCACCACCCATTTCATGGACGAGGCCGAATATTGCGACCGCGTCACCTTGATCTACCGCGCCGAACAGATCGCCACCGGCACCCCCGACGAGCTCAAGGCGCAGGCCGGCAAGCTGGCAGGCCTCGACGATCCGACGATGGAAGACGCCTTCATCGCCCTGATCGAGGAATTCGATCGCAACCGCGGCGAAAGGGAGGCGGCGTGAGAAGCCATCACGTCTCCTCGCGCGTGCTCCTGCGAAAGCAGGAGCACTATTGTGAGATCGGGATGAGCACCTTCTCCGCCCGCCGCCTCGCCGCGCTCGTCCGCAAGGAAGCCGCGCAGATCTTGCGCGATCCTTCGACCTTCCTGATCGCCTTCGTGCTGCCGATGATCCTGTTGTTCCTGTTCGGCTATGCGGTGTCGCTCGACAGCAGCCGGACGCGGATCGGCGTGGTGCTGCAGGATTCGAGCGCGCCGGCGCTGCGATTGGCGCAGGCCTATCAGACCTCGCGCTATTTCGAGGTCCGCATGGCGCGGACGATCCAGCCGGTGCGCGAGGCGATGGTCGCCGGCGACCTGCGCGCGATCATCGTCATCCCGCAGGATTTCGGCGAGGGCGTCAAGCGCGGCCGCGCGCCCGCGATCCAGATCATCGCCGATGGATCGCAGCCCAACACCGCCAATTTCGCCGCGGCCTATGCCGAGGGGGTGCGGGCGCAATGGGCGGCGGCCGAAGGGCTCGAGCGCAACCCCGCCGCCGCCGGACCGCCGGTCAGCCTGTCGGCGCGCTTCTGGTACAATCCCGAGCTCAAGAGCCGCTATTTCCTCGTCCCCGGATCGATCGCCAACGTCATGACGATGATTGGCACCTTGCTCACGGCGCTGGTCGTCGCGCGCGAATGGGAGCGCGGCACGATGGAGGCGATGATGGCCACCCCGATCTCGATGGCCGAGTTCATCGCCAGCAAGGTGATCCCCTATTACCTGCTCGCGCTCGCCTCGATGGCGCTGTGCACCGTCATTGGTGTGTTCGTGTTCGGCGTGCCGTTCCGCGGATCGGTGTTCGCATTGTTCATCGTCGGATCGGCATTCCTGATGCCCGCATTGGGGCTCGGGCTGTTCATTTCCTCGGCGACCAAGAACCAGTTCGTCGCGAGCCAGATCGCCTTGCTCTCCGCATTCCTGCCGACCTTCCTGCTCTCGGGCTTCATCTACGAGATCAGTTCGATGCCATGGCCGATCCAGGCGCTGACCTATCTGGTCCCCGCGCGCTACCTGATTCCCTGTCTCGAATCGGTGTTCCTCGCCGGCGACCAATGGGCGCTGTTGCTACCCAATATCGGTATCATGCTCGGCTTCGGGCTGGTCTTCTTCCTGCTCTCGTTCCGCGTCACTCGCCGGAGTCTCGACTAGATGCGCCGGCTCTTGGCCATGATCGTCAAGGAGATGTGGGCGGTGCTGCGCGATCCCAAGTCGCGCATCGTATTGTTCGTGCCGCCGTTGATGCAGCTGTTCATCTTCACCTTCGCGACCACGCTCGACGTCAAGAATGTCGACGTCGCGATCTTCGACCGCAGCTCGGGGGCGCATTCGGCGGAGATCGTCAGCCGCATCGCCGGCAGCCCCAATTTCCGCAAGATCGTGCCGCTGCGCAGCCCGCACGAATTGCGCGAGGCGATCGACAACCAGAAGGTCATCGCCGCGCTGGTGATCGACGAGGATTTCGATCGGCGGGTCGCCGCAGGCAAGCCGGCGACGGTCGGCGTGGTGCTCGACGGCCGCCGGTCGAACGCCGCGCAGATCGTCAACGGCTATCTCACCCAGATCGTCGGCAGCGTCGGTGCGGATCTCGTCGCCCGGCCGGGTCCGTCGGCGCCGCCGGGGAGCGTGATCACCAATTGGTACAATCCCGCGCTCGATTATATCTGGTTCACCTTGCCGTCGCTGGTGGCGATCATCACCTCGGTCGCGGGCCTCGCGATCACTTCGCAATCGGTGGCGCGCGAACGCGAATTGGGGACGTTCGACCAGCTGATGGTCTCGCCCTTGCGGGTCCACGAAATATTGATCGGCAAGATGGTCCCGCCCTTCGTCATCGGGATGATCAACGGCAGCCTCTATCTGGTGATCGCGCCTTTGGTGTTCGGGGTGCCGTTCACCGGATCGCTCCTGCTCTTCTTCCTCAGCCTCGCGATGTACATGCTCGCATTGATCGGGCTCGGCATGCTCGTCTCGGCGATCGCCAGGACCCAGCAACAGGCGTTTCTCGGGGTGTTCCTGATCACCACGCCGCTGATCTTGCTCTCGGGCTATGCCAGCCCGATCGACAACATGCCCGGCTGGCTCCAGGTCGTGACCTATCTCGATCCTGCCCGCTATTTCCTCGTCATCGTCCAGGGGTTGTTCCTCAAGGCGATGCCCGCCGCCGCCGTGTTCCACCAGCTCTGGCCGCTCGCGCTGATCGCCTGCGCGACGCTCTCCGCATCGGCCTGGCTGTTCCGCGCGCGCATGGAGTGACCCGAATGCCCCGCCTGCCCCTGCTCGCCCTCGTCCTCGCCGGCTGCACCGTCGGCCCCGACTATCAGCGCCCCGCGCCCACCGCGGCGAGCCAGGCGCCGTGGCTCGAGCCCGGCACTCCCGGCGCGGTCGACCTCGCCTGGTGGGACGGGTTCGGCGACCCCCAGCTCGCGGCGCTGGTCGACCGTGCGCTGGCCAGCGCCCCCGACCTGCGCGAAGCCGAAGCACGCCTCGCCGAAGCTCGCGCCAATCGCGACGCCGTGGCGGGCGGACGGCTGCCAAGCCTCGAGGCCAAGGGCTCGGTCACCGAGAACCGGCTGAGCGAGAACGGCCAGCTGCCGATCGGCAACATCCCCGGCGTCGACCGCGAGTTCCGCCTGTTCGACCTCGGCTTCGACGCCAGCTGGGAACTCGATTTCTGGGGCCGCCGCACCCGCCAGACCGAAGCCGCGAACGCGCGCGCCGAGGCGGCCTTGTTCGGCCGGCGCGACGTGATGCTGACCCTGATCGGCGAAGTCGCGCGGAGCTATTTCGATCTGCGCGCCGCACAGGCGGACGCGGCCAGCGCACAGGCGCTCGCGGGCTCGGACGCCGAACTCGCGCGGCTGACCCGGCTGCGCCTCGACGCCGGCGAGGCATCGCGGCTCGACCTCGAACGCGCCGAGGGCGCCGCACGGACCAGCGCCGCGGCGGTGCCCGATGCCGAGGCCCGCGGGGCGGCAGCAGCGTACCGGATCGCGGCCCTGGTCGGCGCGCCGCCCGAGGAAATCGCCCCCGCGCTGCGCAAGCCCGCGCCGCTGCCGGCCAGCCCCGACCGCATCCTGATCGGCGTGCGCTCCGAGTTGCTCGAGCGCCGCCCCGACATCCGCCGCGCCGAGCGCGAGCTCGCCGCCGCGACCGCCGATATCGGCGTCGCCACCGCGGACCTGTTCCCGCGCTTCAGCCTGATCGGCAGCCTCGGCCAGCAGGCGCGGACGCCAGGCGATCTCTTCTCGGGGGACAGCACCCGGCTTCAGATCGGTCCGAGCTTCTCCTGGCCGATCTTCTCGGGCGGGACGATCCGCGCGCAGATCCGTGCCGCCGACGCGCGCGCCCAAGGCGCCGCCGCGCGCTACGAAAAGGCCGTGCTCGGCGCGCTGTCGGACAGCGAGGCGGCGATCAACCGCTTCCTCAACGCCCGCACCGCCGAAGCCGAGGCTGGCGCAGCAGCGGAACGCGAACGCGCAGCCTTTGCGCTGGCCGACAAGCGCGCCACCAGCGGCGAGGACGACCGGTTGACCCTCGCCCGCGCGCGCCAGTCGCTGCTCGGTGCGGAGCGGCGCGCCGATCAGGCAAAGGCGGCCAAGGGTCAGGCGGCGATCGCGCTCTACAAGGCGCTCGGCGGGGGCTGGCGCTAGCCGCCGCTCAGGGCATCAACCGCTTCCGCCCCTGCGACAAATGCCAGCGCATCGCCAGTGCGGCGGCGTCGGCGTCCTGCGCACGGATCGCCTCGACCACCATCTCGTGCTCGGTGATCATCGCCCCGATCGCTTCCGGGGGCCTTGCCCGCGAGATGTCGACCCCGGCGCGCAGGATCCGGTAGATTCCCTCTTCGAGATGATCGAATGCCGCGACGAACGCCGGATTGGCGGTCGCCTCGAAGATCGACCGATGGAGCACCCAATCCTCTTCGTGCGCCGGCCCGTTCGAATGCAGGGCGTCGCGCAGCGCGTCCATCGCCCGCTGGATCGTCTCCATCTGCTCGGGCGAGCGGCGCATCGCCGCGAGCCGGCAGGCCTCGGCCTCGAGCACGAAACGCACTTCATAGGTGCCGAGCGTCGCCGACAATTCGGCCATCGGCATATGCGCGCCGAGCCGCTCGGAGGGGCGCCGCATGATGTACGAGCCCGCGCCGCGCCGTGCCTCGGTGATGCCGTCGGCGGCGAGCCGCACCAGCGCCTCGCGCACCACCGTGCGCGACATGCCGAACCTCTCGGCGAGCCGCGGTTCGGAGGGCAACCGGTCGCCGATCTGGAGATCGCCGCCGTTGATGATCTCGACGATCTGCGCATAGGCGCGATCGGCAAGCCTCCCCTCGCCCGGATGCGCAATTCCCTGTGCCAATCGGCCCTCCCCTTCCCTCGTCGGAAAATAGTCCCAAACGCAGCGGCCTGCCAAGTCGTGTAAGACCTATTGGTTAGACAGATTATACGATCTGGCCGCAGATTTGCCGATTGACGCGCCGAAATGGCACGGCATACTCCAAACCTGTCCAACCGATTCAGCACGCAGCCACAGAAGCCGCGGAAATCGGAAGAAAGGGACGGGGACCTGGAGGGGTTATGGACACGATGTGCGGCGCTGCTGCCGTCAATCTGCCGCCGATGAGCGCCTTTGCCGAAGTCTATGTCAACCGGCCCTCCGCGCGCGGCGGCCCGGTCACGGCGTTGTTCGGCCCGTTCGGCGACTGCGCCTTCGTATTGGTGCGGCAGGGCGGGTACGGCGATGCCGAATGCTGGATCGAGAGCGAGACCGGACGGGTCTCCTACGCCGACGTCGTCGAGGCGGACCGCGCCGGACTGATCCGGCGCGCTACCTGACCGGCTGAAGCGCCTGCGCCAGCGCGGCAGTCGCGCCGCCGGCGATCAAATGCACCGGCCGTGCGGCATCGTCGGGGACCAACGCCGCGAGAATCCCGCCGCGCGCCAGCGCCGAACGGTCGATCTTCGCAAGATCCGCCAACTCGACGAGCAACCGCGTACCCCGGGCGCGAACCGCGCGGATATTCCCTTCCCCCAGCGCACGCGCAATGACTTCAGCGTCGAAAGCAGGCACCGCCGGAGCCACGGGAGCCGCCGCGGCGGCCGGCATCGCAGGTATGGCGACAGGCGTCGTGGGCGCCGCAACCGGGCCTGCCGCCATCGCCGCGCGCACTTCGCCCGCCACCTGATCCGCAATCGGTCCGAACACGACCTGCAGCGCGCCATTGTCGAGCTTGAGCACGCCGCGTGCGCCCAGGGCGCGCAGGGCATTTTCGTCGATCGCCGCGAAATCGCCGACCACCAGCCGCAGCCTGGTGGTGCAGGCATCGACGCTGCGAACATTGGCGGTGCCGCCCAGCGCACCGAGCACCGCGGGTCCGCGCGCGCCCACCGCCGCCTGCTGCGCCGCAAGCGTCACCTCCATATCGCGACCAGGGGTCTTGAGGTCCCAGCGCCGGATGCTCCAGCTGAACGCGAAATAATAGATCGCGAAATAGGCCGCGCCGACCGGGAGCAGCAGCAGCGGCTGGGTGGCGAGCCCGAAATTGAGCACGTAATCGATCAGCCCTGCCGAAAAGCCGAAGCCGAGTTTTACTCCGAGCGCGTCCATCAGCACCATCGAAATGCCGGTCAGCACCGCATGGATGACGTAGAGCACGGGTGCCAGGAACATGAAGCTGAACTCGATCGGCTCGGTGACGCCGGTCAGGAACGAGGTGAGCGCGAGGCTGAGCAACAGTCCGCCCACTGCCTTGCGGCGCCCCGGCAGCGCGTTGCGGTACATCGCCAGGCACGCGGCGGGCAGCCCGAACATCATCACGGGGAAGAAGCCCGCCATGAAGGCGCCCGCGCTCGGATCGCCGGCGAAGAAGCGCTTGATGTCGCCGGTCGCGCCGTTGAAATCGCCGAGGATGAACCACGGGATGTTGTTGAGGATGTGATGCAGCCCGGTGACCAACAGCAGCCGGTTGAGCAGCCCGAACAGGAATAGTCCGATCGGCCCTGCGCCGAGTACCCAGCGGCTGAGCGTGTTGATGCCGGTCTCGAACCAAGGAAAGCCCACGCCGAACAGCACCGCGCCGACCAGTCCGGCGAGGCCCGCGACGATCGGCACGAAGCGACGGCCGGCGAAGAATGCGAGATAGTCGGGCAGCTTGATGTCGGAGAAGCGATTATAGAGCACGCCTGCGGTGATCCCGGCGAGAATGCCGGCGGCGACGCTCAATTTGCTGATTTCCTTGGCGCGCCACGCAGCCTGTTCCAGCGCGGCGGCGGAGGCGATTTCCGGCGGCAGACGGAGCAGCACCTTCGCGCCCTCGACCGCGACCAGATAGGCGACCACGCCCGCCAGCGAGGCGGCACCGTGATTCTCGCGCGCCAGCCCGACCGACACGCCGGCTGCGAACAACAGGCCGAGATTGGAGAAGATCGCCTCGCCCGCCGCGGCCACGAAGGGAATGCCGAGCATGTCGGCCTGGCCCAGCCGGAGCAGCAAAGCGGCGATCGGCAGCACGGCGATCGGCAGCATCAGCGCACGGCCGAGCGGCTGCGCCTTGGCGAGCAGGGTTGCGGGTCGGAAACTCATGCCAGTGCCTCACGGGCGAGCGCGCGCACCTCGGCAGCGGACGTGGCATCGCACGCCCTTTCCGCCAATGCGGCGCAATTGTTCAAATCAAGCTTGCGGACCACTGCCTTGAGCCCGGGGATCGCTGCCGAGGTCGCCGAAAGCTCCGTAATGCCAAGCCCGATCAGGATCGGTGCGGCGAGTGGATCGGAAGCGAGCCCGCCGCAGACCCCGGCCCAGCGCCCGGCCGCCTTCGCGCCCTTGCCCACTTCGCGGATCAGCCGGAGCACTGCGGGGTGCAACGCGTCGATCCGCTGCGAAACCGCGGCGTTTCCGCGATCGGCGGCGAGAGTATATTGAGTCAGGTCGTTGGTCCCGATCGAGAGGAAATCGGCCTCGCGCGCGATCTGGCCGGCGAGCATTGCGGCGGCGGGCGTCTCGATCATCACGCCGAGCTGCACGGGCTCGACCACGCCCAGTTCGGTCTGGACCTCGGCGAGCAGTGCCCGGACCGGCCGGTAATCGCCCAGATCGGCGACCATCGGCAGCATGATCCGGCATTGCGCCGCGGGCACCCCGCGCAGGATCGCGCGGAGCTGGAGCCGCATCAGATCGGGCCGGGCGAGGCTCAGCCGCACCCCGCGCAGGCCGAGCGCCGGATTCTCCTCGTGCGCCGAAGGCAGATAGGGCACCGGCTTGTCGCCGCCGATGTCGAGCGTGCGGACGATCAGCGGCCGCTCGCCGAGCGTGGCGGCGATCCGCGAAAAGGTCTCGCGTTGCTCCTCTTCATCGGGCGCGGTCTCGCGATCGAGGAACAGGAATTCGGTGCGCAGCAGTCCGCAGCCTTCGGCGCCGGCGGCCACCGCAGCCGCGGCGTCGGTCACCGACCCCAGATTGGCGAAGATCTCGATCCGCGTGCCGTCGGCCATGCGGCAAGGCTGGTGCGCCTCGGCGGCGTCGCGTGCCCGGCGTTCGCGCGCTGTGGCAAGCCGCTCGCTCGCTTCCGCCAGCGCTTCGGGGGCCGGGTCGACCACGATCGTAGCGATATCCGCATCGAGGATGATCGGTGTGCCTTCGGCGATCGCCAGCACCCCCTCGCCCGCCGCAACCAGCATCGGAATGCCAGCCGAAGCGGCGAGGATCGCGACATGCGAGGTCGGGCCGCCCGCCGCGGTGCAGATTCCAGCGAGGTTCGCGGTATCGAGCGCGAGGAATTGCGAAGGCAGCAGGTCCTCGGCGATCAGGATCGTATCGGGCCGCAGCGCCGGAACGCTCGTACCCGGTGTGCCGAGCAGGGCCGCGACGACCTGCCGCTCGAGATCCTTGAGATCGGCGACACGCTCCATCAGCAGCGCGTCGCCGGTCGCGCGGATCGCGTCGGCGGCCTGCCCGGTTGCCGCGCGCCACGCAAAGCCGGCGCTGCGTCCGGCAGCGACCTGTTCGTCGGCGGCGCGGATCAGCTCGGGATCGTCGAGCAATGCGCGATGCGCCTCGGCGATCTCGGCCGCGGCGCCGCGGGCGCCGGCCAGCTCCCCGGTGATCTGCGCGAGCGCAGCGTCCAGCGCAGCGCGTTCCGCCGCGGCATCCACGCCGTCCTGCGGCACCGCCTGATCGGCGGCCCTGAGCTGCAGCGCTTGTCCGATCGCGAGGCCCGGCGATGCACAGACCGGACCTTGCGAACGGATCGCCGGCGTTGCGGGAGTCGCGGCGCCGTGCTCGCCCAGCCCTGACAGGATCAGCTCGGCGACCGCGTCGACCGCGGCACGCGCATCTGCGCCCGTGCCGGCGATCCGCACCGTCGCACCCGAACCCACGCCGAGCCCGAGCAAGGCCACGGTGCTGCGCGCGTTCGCGCTCTTGTCTCCGGCGCCCAGCGTGACTTCGGCGACGAACGGCCGCAGCGCCGCCGCGATCCGCGCGGCCGGGCGCGCATGGATTCCATGCGTGGCATCGACGGTCACGTCGCGCTCGAAACGCTCTTCGGCCGCCGCGCTACGGATCGTTTCGCGCGACGCGGTGCGCGCGATCCGGGCGACGCTCGCGCCTGCTTGGACGAGACGATCGGTCGCCTCGAGCGTCAGGACATAGCCGTCATTGGCGAGCACCACCGGGGTGATCAGCGCCTTCGCCGCTTCCACGACGGTGTCCATGTCGAATTCGATCAGCACATCGCCCGCCGCGACGCGCTGCCCCGCGATAACCTTGGCCGAGAAGCCCGTGCCGCCCAGCGCGACGGTCTCGAGCCCGATATGCAGCAGCAGCTCGGCCCCGTTGTCGAGCCGCAGCGTCACGGCGTGCGCGCTCTCCGGAACCGACAGCACCTCGCCCGCCGCGGGCGCGCGCAGCAAGCCTTCGATCGGATCGATCGCGAAGCCGTCTCCCATCATCCGTTCGGCGAACACCGCGTCGGGGACGGCCTCCAGCGGCGCGAGCCAGCCGGCAAAGGGGGCAGTCAACGTAACCATTTCAACCATCATACCACTCACGGAATCAGCTCGATCGCGTCGACCGCCCACATTGGCTCGACCCCTTTGGCGGTATAGGTAACGCACAGAGTGTCGTTGCCGGCGCGCGGCACGAGCGCGCCGGTCAGCCGGGTCAGCCCCGGATTGCCCGCCGCAGGCGCCAGCGGCAAGGTCGCCACGCGCGGCCCCTCGCAACCACCGGCACGGACTTCGAACTCGCCTTCGGGCGTCGCCGGCGCCGCGAATTTGATGCCGTCGATGTCCTTGCCGATCTGGAAGTTGAACGGCACTTGCCCGACGGTGATCGCGATCTGCCTCGCGTCGCCCACCGGCGCCTTCTCCCACAGCCAGCACGGATTGAAGATGTCGGTGACGAAGGTCGCGCGCTTGCCCGTGGCCGGATAATCGTCCTCGAGCGCGAGAACGACCTTCCTGGTGCAGGTCTTGAGCATCTCGTCGCTGCGCCAGCGCATCCGCTGCGCGGTGACGGTCTCCGCGAGAGCGCCGGGCAAGGCGCGGCCGTTGTGGAACGACGCGGCCTTGAATTGGGTCGGAAAACGCACCGTCACCGGACTGCGATAGACCGGCGACGTGGCCGTCACCGCGCTGCCGTCGAGGGTGTAGCGCATCTCCAGCCCCGACTGGTTGGCGAGTGCCACGGTCGCGCCGTCGCTTCCCGCCGCATAGCCATAATCCGGCGTCACCGCGAACGCGCTCGACGCGGGTTCCAGCTTCAAGGCGCGCATCCGCTCCATCTGCGGAATCAGGCGGTCGACGAAACCGTCATAGTTGCGCGCCGCTTTGGCCGACCAGCCGATCTCGGCCACCGCGGAAGCGCGCGGAAACAGCATCCACATCGAACGCGCTTCGGTGCGGACATGCTCGGCCCACAGATTGGCCTGCACGCCGAGGACGTGATGCTGTTGCGCCGCCGGTATCTCGGCGGACACGGGCTCGAAGCCGTAGACCGTCTTCAGGTCGATCAGGTTTCCGCGCCCGGGCGGCTCGCTGTCGCTAAAGCCCTGGCGGTTGTCGAAATAGAGCGTCGGCGACGGGCTGAGCACGGCGTCATGCCCCGCCTTGGCCGCGGTGATCGCGCCCTCGACGCCGCGCCATGACGTGATCGTCGCATCGGGCGGCACGTCGTCGCCTTCGAGAATCTCGTCCCAGCCGATCAGCTTGCGCCCGCGCCTGGTCAGATGCTCGCCGATCTGGTGCATGAACGCGGCCTGGAGCGCGGTCTCGTCCTTGATGCCCAGCGCCTTCATCCGCGCCTGGATTTCGGCCGAGCCCTTCCACTGCTCCTTGGTCGCCTCGTCGCCGCCGACATGGACATAACGCGACGGGAACAGAGCGATCACCTCGTCGAGCACATTCTCTAGGAAATTGAAGGTCTTGTCGTCGAGATTGTAGAGCCATGGGAAGACCCCCCAGTCGCTCTCGGTGCCCGGCGGGATCGGCACCCCGGTGCCCAGCTCGGGATAGGCCCGGATCGCCGCGAGAGCATGGCCCGGCATCTCGATTTCGGGAATGATCGTGATGTTGCGCTGCGCCGCATAGGCGATTATCGCCTTGATCTCGTCCTGCGAGTAGAAGCCGCCGATCTTCGGCAGTTGCGGCGCGCCCGGCGCAGTCGCAGGATGGCGCCAGCCCGAAATCTCGGTGAGCTTGGGATATTTCTTGATCTCGATCCGCCAGCCCTGATCGTCGACCAGATGCCAGTGCAGCGTGTTGAGCTTGTTGACCGCCATCCAGTCGATCAGCTGCCGGACATAGGCCGGCGACTGGAAGTGGCGGGCGCTGTCGAGCATCAGCCCGCGCCAGCCGAACCGCGGTGCGTCTGCCACGCCGAAGGCCGGGATCGACACCGCGCCTTTGCCCGGCGCCTGGGTCATCGCCTGCCACAGGGTGACCGCGCCATAGAGCAGGCCGGCATCGTCGCCCGCGGTAATCACAGCACCGCGCGGCGTCACTTCGAGCCGGTAGCTTTCGGCCTTGCCGGTCGCGGCGCGGACGAAGCGGATCGGTGCACCGGCGCTGCGCGTGCCGATGGCGAGCTTCAACCCGCGCGACCCAGCGATCAAGGCGGCGAGGCGTTCGGCGGCAATGCGGGCACCCGCGTCTTCGGCCGGCACCAGCAGAACGGTCTTCGCGCTCACGGCGAGCGCGCCCTGTCCGGCGTGCAACTCGGCCGGCAACGGCAACAGCTTCGGCGCCTGCGCTGCGACCGGGGTGGAGGCCAGCGCGGCACCCAGCCCGAGCAGCAATCGAGAAAGATAGATCAAACCAGGCTCCCGACGATGATGCAAAGCGAGCTTAAGCGGTTTCGCGCGCCGCTCAATCTCGCTGCGGTCCGGGCGAGCGGCAAAGAAGGGCAGCGGGAAGAATCCCGCCGCCCTTCGATGCGCCGATGCCCGGTTAGAAGTTGACGTTGACCGATGCGAGCGCCCTCCGGCCGGTGCGATAGACCCCGCGCGGCAAGCGCGGCGTATTGGCATAGGCGTAATATTCGCTGTCGGTCAGGTTCATGCCCGAGATGGTGAGGCCGATATTTTCGGTGACGTTGTACGTCGCCGAAAGATCGACGTTCGCCGTGTCGCGGACGTACATCTGGTCGCCACGATCGATCCCGGTGAAATATTTCGACCGCCAGGTATAGGTACCCCGGATCGAGAACGGGCCGCTCTCGAAGAACGGGCTGAAGCTCACCTGATGCCGTGAATTGTACGGCAGATCGGCACCGTCCCGACCCTGTCCATCCGAATAGGTGTAGTTGGCGAGCACGCCGAAGCCCCAGGGCAGATTCTGCTGATAGGCGAGCGCAAAGCCCTTCACCTGCGCCGAGCCCGCGTTGAACGGACGGCTGATATCATAGGTCGTGACGACGCCCTGGGCTGTGTTGAAATGGGCCTCCGGCGCGGTCTGCTGAAGGATGTAATTGGTGATGTTCTTGTAAAACAGCTCGGCGGCGAGGATCGCGCGGGGCGCGAAATACCATTCGAGCGAGGCATTGAAATTGTCGGACTCGTACGGATCGAGATCGGGGTTACCGCCAGCACCGGTGAGGATCTGGTCCGACAGCCAAAAGGCATTGGTCATGTCGGCATAGTTCGGCCGCGCGATCACCTGCGTCGCCGCGAAGCGGAAGATCAGATCCTGCTTCAGGTCGATCGCGATATTGATCGTCGGCAGGACCTTCTCATATTTCTTGCTGGTGGTCTGCCATGTCCAGTTCGCCGCGGCGTTGCACAGCGTGCCCGGGGTGCAGACATAGCCCGCGCTCTCGCTGCTGGTGTTGACGTAGCGGGCACCGATATTGCCGTGCAGCGCGCCTTGCGCGAAATCGATCTGCGCGTAGGCGGCGTGGATGTCTTCGGTCACATCCCAATTGCCGGCGGCGAACTCGATTGCGGCGAACGGCGACGGCGTCGGGACAGCACCGCCCCCGGGCACCCAGCTGCCGCCCTCGACATAATCGACCATCGAATTGCCGTCGATCTTGAAGCGGCCGGTCATCTGGTCGTTCACGCCGTTGAAGCCGCGCAGATAATTGTCGCTGACCTGGCTGGCATCGAATTGCGAAGCCGGCACGTTGACCCCCGCGACGGTCACGCCGGCATAGCGCTGGCCGGTTTCGTGGCGCCGATATTTATAGCCGATCTGCAAGCTCTTGACGCTGCCGTCGAAGTTGAACTTGAGATCCGCCTGGCCATAGCGCTCCTTGTCGGAGGTCGGCTTCTCGACAAGGTTGCCGCTCCAGCCCGGATCGGTCCGGAATGCGGCAGGATTGCCGAGCACGTCGGTGCTGTAGCTGATCGACCCCGGGCTGCCGGGCGCGCCGCTGATGTCGACGGTATAGTTCGCCCAGTTGAGGAATTCGAGGAACACCTGCTTCTTGGTGCCGCCATCGGCGTCGGACATGCCGCCTTCGACGTTCAGGTTCCAGTTGACGCCCTCCCAGCCGATCTGGCCGTGCCATGTCTCGGAATGCATCTCGGCGGTGCGATATTGCGCGTCGAGCACCGACAATGCGTTGGTGAACGAGGCCTGGGTGACGATCCCGTCCTCCACCTGCAGCGCGTTGAGCTGGCCGGCGCTGTTCCAGACGTTGCCCGGGAAGGCGTACATCGACTGATTGAGATTGTCGTACGTCGCATCGATGCGGAGATAGTCGACGCCGATCGTCAGCTCGGGCACCGGCTTCCACTGCGCCGCCGCCGAATAGGTCAGGCGCTCGCGGCCCTGCTCGAAATAGGAAGTGCCGAAGGCGTTGGGGAACACCGCCTTGGGATTGGCCGTCAGCGTCGTCGCGCAGGCGCCGGTGCAATCGGCCGGCGTGGCGACGCTGCCGTCCGGATTGAAGGTCGGCAGACGCGAATCGGTGCCGGCATCATTGCGGCCCGACCAGAAATCGGCGGTGATCGTGCCATAGGCTTCGACGCCGTCGCGGCGAAGCCGGTCCTTGGCGCGCTGGAACGAGGCGAGCAGGCCGATCGTGCCGGCCTCGTTGCGCCAGCTGACCAGCGCCGAACCCTGCACATCGCCCTTTTCGGAGCGATCATTGTAGAGATAGCCGAGCGTGCCGGCGACCGTGAACGGCTTGAGGTCGAGCGGCTTGCGGGTGACGACGTTGACGGTCCCGCCGATCGACCCTTCGTCGATCCGCGCCTCGGGCGACTTGAACACGTCGACCCGACTGACCAGCTGCGGCGCGAGCAGCGCGTAATTGAAGGTACGACCCGGCGAATCGAGGATGAACCAGTCGGCCGACGCAACCGTCTGGCCGTTGAGCAGGGTGCGGTTGAGCGCCGGATCGGTGCCGAGGATCGAGACCTTCTCACCTTGGCCGAACTGACGGTCGACGGTCACGCCCGGAACCAGCGTCAGCGCTTCGGCGACATTGGTGTTGGGAAATTTGCCGACGTCCTCGGCCGAAATCGAGTCGATGATCGAACCTGCATTGCGTTTGGTTTCGATCGCAGCGGCAAGTGCAGCGCGATAACCGGTGACGACGATCTCCTCGCCATCCTGCGTCTCGGCGGCAGCCGGCGGCCCGTCAGCGGTTTGCGCATAAGCGGCACTCGAAACCAGTGCGAGCGCGCTGGCGGTGCCGACCAGTAGAGTCCGAATCTCCATGTCTCATCCCCTTTGACAGTCTCTCAAGTGGCATGTCTTTTTTGTACCAGTTGCATACCATTAAGCAGACCATCCGTCAGACCAATGCAGGCGTCAAGAGGGATTCTTTCACTAATGTTACGTCCAATCGCATTTTCAGGGTAGCATGTGGTCTTGCATTGGTATTACTATTGCTCTCGAACCCGCTGACGCCCAATGATGGAATCGCAATGCCGCTGCTGGCCGAAAAGATACGTCCTCTCGATGGAACCGGTGGCGGCCCGCTTTACCGGCGGCTCGAAGACGCCCTGCGGGATGCGCTGCGCGATCAGGTGCTCAAGCCCAACGAGGCGCTGCCGGCCGAGCGCGATCTCGCCGCCGACCTGTCGGTATCGCGGATCACGCTGCGAAAGGCGCTCGACACCTTGGTCAACGAAGGCCTGCTGATCCGCCGCCAGGGCGCGGGCACTTTCGTCGCCGGTCGCGTTGAGAAACAGTTCGCCAAGCTCTCGTCCTTCTCCGAGGATATGGCCGCGCGCGGGCGCATGGTGCGCAGCGAGTGGGTCGGTCGCGCCTCTGGCGCGGTGACGCCGGACGAGGCGCTGACATTGGGCCTGAGCCCTGGCACGCCGGTCTATCGGTTCAATCGCATCCGCTTCGCCGACGATACGCCGATGGCGATCGAATATTCGACGATTCCCGGCTTCGGGCTCGACAGCGAGGACGTCGTCGGCGCATCGCTTTACGCCGCGCTCGAACTCACTGGAAACCGTCCGGTGCGCGCGCTCCAGCGGCTTCGCGCAGTGCTGTTCGATGCCGCGCAGGCCCAATTGCTCGGGATCGAAGCAGGTGCGCCGGGGCTTTATATCGAACGTCGCGGGTTTCTGGCCGATGGGCGGGTGATCGAGGCGACGCGCAGTTGGTACCGTGGCGACGCCTATGACTTCGTCGCCGAACTCGACACGCGGGGTTGATGCAGTGACGAGCCCAGAAATGACGAAGATGTTCCAGGAGGCGGGTGAAGCCGCCGCCGTCGTGCGCCGCCAGCTGGCGGCCAACCAGACTGCGGTGACTGCATTGGCTGCCCAGCTTCGTGCAAGCCCGCCCCGCGGCGTGCTCACCTGCGCGCGCGGCAGTTCGGACCATGCCGCGACCTTCGGCAAATATCTGATCGAGACCCGGCTGGGCGTGCTGACCACTTCCGCGGCACCCTCGATCTCGTCGGTGTACGGCGCCTCGGCGAATCTTGCCGGCATGCTGGCGATCGGCATCTCGCAATCGGGCAAGAGCCCCGACATCCTCTCGGCGATGCGCGCCGCGAAGCAGGGCGGCGCTCGCACCGCGGCGCTGGTCAACACCGCCGATTCGCCGCTGGCGGACGATGCCGACACCTTCCTCCCGCTCCATGCGGGCAGCGAAATCAGCGTCGCCGCGACGAAGTCCTACATCGCCAGCCTCGCCGCCTTGCTGCATCTCGTCGGCGAATGGGCCGGTGACGGCGAATTGCTCGAGGCACTCCATGCGGCACCTGCCCTGCTCGAACGGGCATGGGCGGTCGACTGGTCGCCGATGGTCGAGCGGCTCGAACGGGCACAAGGCCTCTATGTCATCGGCCGCGGTCTCGGCTTCGGCATCGCGCAGGAAGCCGCGCTCAAGTTCAAGGAGACCTGCGGCCTCCATGCCGAGGCGTTCAGCGCCGCCGAGGTCCGCCATGGCCCGATGGCGCTGGTCGGCCCCGATTTCCCGTTGCTGGTCTTCCGCCAGGGGGACGAGACCGCCGACGGCGTCGACGAACTCGTCGCCGAGGTGCTCGCACGGGGCGGTGAAGTAATGGTCAGCGGCGGCGACGTGCGCGGTGCGATCCAGCTGCCGCATCCGGCCGCGCACCCGGCGATCGAGCCGATGCTCCAGGTCCAGGCATTCTACCGCGCGGTCAACGCGCTTTCGCTGCGTCGCGGGCTCGACCCCGATCGCCCTCCCCTGCTCGCCAAGGTCACCGAAACCGTCTGATGGTCACTGCTCTGGTCAATGGCCGCGTGCTCCGCGCGGGCGCACTCCGCGACGGCGAAGCCGTGCTGGTCGATGGCGATCGAATCGCCGCCGTGGTTCCGGCGGACGAAATTCCCGCCGACGCGGTGCGCCACGATCTCGACGGCGCGATGCTGCTTCCCGGCTTCATCGACACGCAGGTCAATGGCGGCGGGGGCGTGCTGTTCAACGATTCGCCGACCGTAGAAGGTATCGCCGCGATCGGCGCGGCACACCGGCGCTTCGGCACCACCGGCTTCCTGCCGACCTTGATCAGCGACGATATAGACGTGATCCGCCGCGGCGTGGCGGCAGTCGAGGTGGCGATCGAACAGGGCGTGCCAGGGGTGCTGGGCATTCATATCGAGGGCCCGTTCCTCAACGTCGAGCGCCGGGGCATCCATCGCCCCGACAAGATCCGCGCGCTCGACGAAGAGGGCTTCGCCGCACTGACCTCGCTCAAGCGCGGACGCACTTTGGTGACGCTTGCCCCCGAGAAGACCGATCCTGCGACGATCCGTCGCCTGACCGATGCCGGCGTGATCGTCGCGGCCGGGCACAGCAACGCCACGTACGAACAGTCGGTTGCCGCGGTCGAAGCCGGAGTCACCGGCATCACCCATTTGTTCAACGCGATGTCGCCGCTCACGTCGCGTGCGCCGGGGCTGACCGGCGCCGCGCTCGAGCGTTCGGAACTCATCTGCGGGATCATCGTGGACGGGCATCACGTCAGCCCGACGACGCTCGGCATCGCGCTGCGCTGCAAGCCGCCGGAACAATTGATGCTGGTGACCGATGCGATGCCCACGGTGGGCAGCGATTCGGCCGAATTCGTGCTCCAGGGGCGCACGATCCGCGTGATCGACGGGATCTGCAGGGACGTCGACGGCACGATCGCCGGCTCGCATCTCGACATGGTCTCCGCGCTCGCTAACACCGTGAAGATGCTCGGAGCCTCGATCGAGGCAGCCGCCTGCATGGCGGCGCATGCACCCGCCGCCTTTCTCGGTCTTGCCGACGGCCTCGGCGCGATCGCACCGGGCTATCGCGCCGATCTCGTTGCGGTCGACGCGGCATATAGCGTCGTCGAGACCTGGATCGCCGGGGTCGACAGCCGGGCGGGCCAGCCCGCACCGCTTGCTATCGCGGGACGCTGAGGCCTCGACGCCTGTCCGCGATCAGCGCCGCTCGCGCAGCGCCGCCTTGAGCTGCTCGGCGGTGAAGGGCTTGGTGAGGAACCGCAGGTCGGTATTTTCGGAAGCATCGAGGTCGGCCTGCGCATAGCCCGTGATGATCAGCGCCGGAAAATCGGCGCTTTCACCGCGAATCTGCCGAACCAGCTCCGCCCCGGACATGCGTGGCATGGCATAATCGGTGATCAGCAGATCGAAGGCGGCGGGATCCTGCCGGAAAGCGTCGAGCGCATGCGCGCCTTCGGTGACATGGATCACCTGATGACCGAGGTCCTCGAGCAACGCCGCCGTGGTTGCGCGGACCCCGTCATGATCGTCGACCAGCAGGATTTTCATGGCCACGGCGGCCGCATCCATGGCCTCATCCGCGATCGCGAGAACCATCTCGGTCGCGGTCTCGGGCGCACGCGGGAGCCAGATCTCGACGCAGGTGCCCTTGCCGAGCTCGCTGTCGACGCGGACCTCGCCGCCCGATTGCTGGGCGAAGCCATAGACCATGCTGAGGCCGAGTCCGGTCCCCTTGCCTACCGGCTTGGTGGTGAAGAAGGGCTCGAGCACCTGCTGAATCATCTCGGGCGCGATCCCGCAGCCTGTGTCGCCGACGCCGATCACGACATAATGGCCGGGCTTGAGTCCGGTGCGGCCGATCTGCTCGACGATCTCGCGATCCTCGGCCGCGACGGTCACCACGCCGCCCTCGGGCATCGCATCGCGCGCGTTGATGATCAGGTTCATTACCGCCAGTTCGAGTTGCGCGGCATCGGCATAGACCGGCGAAAGCGGGTCGGAGAGTTCCCATTTGAGCTCGACCATCCCGCCCAGCGTATGCGCGAGCAGGCTGGTCACCGTCTGGGCGAGGCGCGGGATCCGGATCGAGGCCGGCTCGAGCTTCTGGCGGCGCGCAAAGGCGAGCAGATGCTTGACCAGTTCGGCGCCCTGTTCGGCCGCATGCCGGGTCATGCCGACGATCTTCGCCTGATCCTCGCTCAGCGGCACGCGCCGCTCGATCATGCCCAGCCCGCCGAGCACCGCGGCGAGCAGATTGTTGAAATCGTGCGCGATGCCGCCGGTCAGCTGGCCGATCGCGTCCATCTTGCGCGCCTGGGTGAGCTGGCTCTCGAGGTCCTTGCGATCGGTGACATCGAGCAACGTCCCGGCGAACTCGACCGGATTGCCGAAGGAATCGCGCAGCAGCACCGCCTGATCGAGGAAATGCTTGTACTCCCCATCGGCGCATTGCCAGCGATACTCGACCGATAGCGACTGGCCCGAGCGGCGCGCGCCCAGCGCTTCGACCGCCCGTTCGCGATCCGCCGGATGCAGCCGCTCGACCCACAAGGTCGGTGTGCGCTGGATGTCTTCGAAGGCATAGCCGGTCAGCGCCTGAAAATTGCCGCTGACGAACTTGGGGATGCGCGGATCGGCGTCGATCTCCTCGAGATAAAGGATGATCGGCAGCGATTCGATGATCGCCGCCTGACGCTGCTCGGCGAGGCGCAGCTCCTGCTCGACCCGCAGCCGCTCGGCATTGGCGCGCAGATTGGCATCGAGCAGCGCCTGTTCCTGCCGCGCCTTGCGCTGGATCTCGCGAGTCATCAGGAACAGATCGACGAACACCGCCACCTTCGATCGGATGACGAGCGGCTCGACCGGCTTGAACACGTAATCCACCGCGCCCATCGAATAGCCGCGCCGCAGGTGCTCGCTTTCCTTGTTGACCGCCGACAGGAAGACGATCGGCACGCGCTTGGTCTGCTCGCGCGAGCGGATGATCTGCGCGGTCTCGTAGCCGTCGATACCGGGCATGTAGACATCGAGCAGAATGACCGCGAACTCGGTCTTGAGGAGCTGGCGCAGCGCCTCCTCGCCCGAAGTCGCCACCACGACGTCGGCGACGTCCTCGAGCACATGGGTGATCGCGAGCAGATTGCGTTCGTCGTCGTCGACGACCAGCACCTTGGCACGATCTTCGATGGCTTCGGAGTCAGTCACCAGAACGGCCTCGGCGATCGTTGCGGTACGGGTCGGCGGTATCTTTGCGCGCATCCGCACCTCAGCTCCGCTCTGCCACGATCAAGCCGTTGCTCACCGCCGCGTCGCGCGACCGGGCTATCCATACCCGCAACAAGGCCAGCAGCAAATCGATGTCGACGGGCTTGGCGATATAATCGGATGCGCCCGCGTCGAGGCATTTCTGCCGATCGCCCTTCATCGCCTTCGCCGTCACTGCGATCAGCGGCAGATCGGCGAGTTCGGGGCGCTGGCGGATCTGCTGCATCGTCTCATAGCCGTCCATCTCCGGCATCATGATGTCGATCAGAGCGATGTCTATCCCGGGCGTCTGCTCGAGGATCACGATGCCGTCCCTGCCGCCCTCGGCATGGAGCACTTCGACGCCATAGCTCTCGAGCACGCTGGTCAACGAGTAGATGTTGCGGATGTCGTCGTCGACGATCAGGATCCGCGTATCGGCGAGTTCGGGCACGCCGCGCGCCGTCTGGACGACCTGATCCGCTTCGGGAACCAGTTCGACGATCTGGGGCCCGGCGGTCACCCGATCGGCGAGATCCTCGAACACCTTCACCAGTGCCTCGCGTTCGGCTGGCTTCTCGGTCACTCCGAACGCGCCCAGATCGATCGCCTTGGCGACCTTGTCGGCGCCCGAGATCACGTGGATCGGCACGTGCCGGGTCTGCGGGTCGTGCTTGAGCAGATCGAGCAGCACGAAGCCGTCGATGTCGGAAAGGCCGAGATCGAGCGTGATTGCATGCGGCTGGAGCTTGCGCACCATCGCCAGCGTGCCGGCGCCTGCCCCCGAGACCACACCCTTGAGCCCGGCCCCGCGCGCGATGTCGAGCAGGATCGAAGCAAAGGTGGGATCGTCCTCGACGATCAGCACGAACCGGTCGCCGGCAAGATTGTCGCGGTCGTCGCTCAGGTCGAACGGCCCCGGCAAGGCGCTCGGCACCGTAGCGCCGCTATTGTCGTAGCGCGCCGGCGTTCCTGGCTGGCCGATTTGCGCAGGGGCGATCGCCTGGAGCGGCACGAACAGCGTGAAAGTCGAGCCCTCGCCCGGCTTCGAGCGGACCTGCAGCTCGCCGCCCAGCAGGCGGGCGATCTCGCGGCTGATCGACAGGCCTAGCCCGGTGCCGCCATATTTGCGGCTGGTGGTGCCGTCGGCCTGTTGGAACGCCTCGAAGATCAGCTTCTGCTTGTCCTGCGGGATGCCGATGCCGGTATCGGTGACGGCGATCTCGATCGCGGTATCGACTCCGCGCAGCACCGGATGATTGGTGCTCCACCCCTTGGTCGCCGGCCGCACCGCCAGCGTGACGCTGCCCTGCGCGGTGAACTTGAACGCGTTCGACAGCAGATTGAGTACGACCTGCTGGAGCCTCTTCTCGTCGGTCTTGATCGCCGCGGGCAGACCACGATCGAACTCGACGTTGAAATCCAGGCTCTTGTCCGCCGCGAGCTGTCGGAAGGTCCGCTCCATATGCTGTTTGAGCCCCGCCATCGGCATCTCGCCGATCTCGATCGAGACGGTGCCCGATTCGATCTTCGAGAGATCGAGGATGTCGTTGATCAGGTTGAGCAGATCCGATCCCGCGCCGTTGATCGTCCGCGCGAATTCGACCTGCTTGTCGTTGAGATTGCCCTGCGGATTGTCCGAAAGCAGCTTCGACAGGATCAGCAGCGAATTGAGCGGCGTGCGCAGCTCGTGCGACATGTTGGCGAGGAACTCGGACTTGTATTTCGAGGTGAGCGCGAGCTGCTCGGCCTTTTCCTCGAGCGCGCGGCGCGCCATCTCGATCTCGAGATTCTTGGCCTCGACCTGCTTCTTCTCGTTCTCGAGCAGCTGCGCCTTTTCCTGCAGCTCCTCGTTGGTGTTGTGGAGCTCTTCCTGCTTGGTGGTCAGTTCGGTCTGGCGCGCCTGCAGCTCCTGGGTCAGCAGCTGCGACTGCTTGAGCAGCCCTTCGGTACGCATCGTCGCGGCGATCGTGTTGAGCACGATGCCGACCGATTCCATCAGCTGGTCGAGGAAGCTCTGATGGGTTTCATTGAACTCGCCGAACGAAGCGAGCTCGATCACTGCCTTGACGTCGTCTTCGAACAAGGCCGGCAGGATCGCGACATTGGCCGGCGCCGAATGGCCGAGGCCCGAGCCGATGCGCAGGAAGTCGCCGGGGACGTTTTCCAGCACGATCGCGCGTTTGTCCGCCGCGGCCTGCCCGACCAGCCCCTCGCGCAACGCGAACTTGGCCTTGAGTGCCTCCTTGTTCTCCGCGCCATAGCTCGCCGCGAGTTCGAGCACGGTATCGTCGGCCTCGCGCGTGGTGACGTAGAACACGCCATATTGCGCGTTCACCAGCGGCGCGAGTTCGGACATGATCAGGTTCGAGACGGTGGTGAGATCGCGCTCGCCCTGCAACATGCGGCTGAACCGCGCGAGGTTGGTCTTGAGCCAGTCCTGCTCCGCATTCTTCAAGGTCTGGTCCTTGAGGTTGCGGATCATCTCGTTGATGTTGTCCTTGAGCGCCGCCATCTCGCCCGAGGCTTCCACCGCGATCGAGCGGGTGAGATCGCCCTTGGTCACCGCCGTCGCCACGTCGGCGATCGAACGAACCTGATTGGTGAGATTCGCCGCCAGCTGGTTCACGTTATCGGTGAGATCGCGCCACAGGCCGGCAGCGCCCGGAACGCGCGCCTGCCCGCCGAGCTTGCCTTCGATGCCCACCTCGCGGGCCATGTTGGTCACCTGATCGGCGAAGGTGGCGAGCGTCTCGATCATGAAGTTGATCGTCTCGGCCAGCGCGGCGATCTCGCCCTTGGCATCCACGGTCAGCTTGCGCTTGAGGTTGCCCTGCGCCACCGCGGTGACGACGTCGGCGATGCCGCGGACCTGGTTGGTCAGGTTGGTCGCCATCAGATTGACGTTGTCGGTGAGGTCCTTCCACGTCCCGCCCACGCCGGGCACCTGCGCCTGCCCGCCGAGCTTGCCTTCGGTGCCGACCTCGCGGGCCACGCGCGTCACCTCCGAGGCGAAGCCGTTGAGCTGGTCCACCATCGTGTTGATGGTGTCCTTGAGTTCGAGGATCTCGCCTTTCACGTCGACGGTGATCTTCTTGGACAAGTCGCCACGCGCCACCGCGGTGGTCACGTCGGCGATGTTGCGCACCTGACCGGTGAGGTTCGCCGCCATCAGATTCACATTGTCGGTGAGATCCGCCCAGGTACCGGCGACGCCGCGCACCTGCGCCTGCCCGCCCAATTTGCCCTCGGTGCCCACTTCGCGCGCCACGCGCGTCACTTCCGATGCGAAGCCGTTGAGCTGGTCCACCATCGTGTTGATGGTGTTCTTCAGCTCCAGAATCTCGCCCTTCACGTCGACGGTGATCTTCTTGGAAAGATCGCCCAGCGCCACGGCAGTGGTCACGTCGGCGATGTTGCGGACCTGGCCGGTGAGGTTCGCGGCCATCGCGTTCACATTGTCGGTGAGATCCTTCCACGTCCCGCCGACGCCGGGCACCTGCGCCTGTCCGCCGAGCTTGCCTTCCGAACCCACCTCGCGCGCCACGCGCGTCACTTCCGAAGCGAAGCCGTTGAGCTGGTCCACCATCGTGTTGATCGTGTTCTTGAGCTCGAGAATCTCGCCCTTCACGTCGACGGTGATCTTCTTGGACAAATCGCCGCGCGCCACTGCGGTGGTCACTTCGGCGATGTTGCGCACCTGGCCGGTCAGATTGCCCGCCATCAGGTTGACGTTGTCGGTCAAGTCCTTCCACGTGCCGGCGACGCCCTCGACCTGCGCCTGCCCGCCGAGCTTGCCTTCCGAACCCACTTCGCGCGCCACGCGCGTCACTTCCGAGGCAAAGCCGTTGAGCTGATCGACCATCACGTTGATGGTGTCCTTGAGCGCGAGGATTTCGCCCTTCACTTCCACGGTGATCTTCTTGGAAAGGTCGCCCTTGGCCACCGCGGTCGTCACGTCGGCGATGTTGCGCACCTGACCGGTGAGGTTCGCCGCCATCAGGTTCACGTTGTCGGTGAGATCCTTCCACGTGCCGCCAACCCCCGGCACCTGCGCCTGCCCGCCGAGCTTGCCCTCGGTACCCACCTCGCGCGCCACGCGCGTCACTTCCGACGCGAATGAATTGAGCTGATCGACCATCACGTTGATGGTGTTCTTCAGCTCGAGGATCTCGCCCTTCACGTCGACGGTGATCTTCTTCGAGAGATCGCCCGATGCCACCGCGGTGGTAACCTCGGCGATGTTGCGCACCTGGCCGGTCAGGTTGTCGGCCATCAGGTTCACGTTGTCGGTGAGATCCTTCCAGGTACCCGCGACGCCGGGCACCTGGGCCTGTCCACCCAATTTGCCCTCGGTGCCCACTTCGCGCGCCACGCGCGTCACTTCCGAGGCGAAGCCGTTGAGCTGATCGACCATCACGTTGATGGTGTTCTTGAGCTCGAGGATCTCGCCCTTCACGTCGACGGTGATTTTCTTGGAAAGATCGCCCGATGCCACTGCGGTCGTCACTTCGGCGATGTTGCGGACCTGACCGGTGAGATTGTCGGCCATCAGGTTCACGTTGTCGGTAAGATCCTTCCACGTGCCGGCGACGCCTTCCACCCGCGCCTGCCCGCCAAGCTTGCCTTCGGTACCGACCTCGCGGGCGACGCGCGTCACTTCCGAAGCGAACGAATTGAGCTGATCCACCATCGTGTTGATGGTGTTCTTCAGCTCGAGGATCTCGCCCTTCACCTCGACGGTGATCTTCTTGGAAAGATCGCCCGACGCCACCGCGGTGGTCACTTCGGCGATGTTGCGCACCTGACCGGTGAGGTTGGTCGCCATCGCGTTGACGTTGTCGGTGAGATCCTTCCACGTGCCGGCGACGCCCTTCACGCGCGCCTGCCCGCCCAATTTGCCTTCGGTGCCCACTTCGCGCGCCACGCGCGTCACTTCCGACGCGAACGAGGCGAGCTGCTCGACCATCGTGTTCACCACCTTGCCGATGCGCAGGAATTCGCCGCGCAGCGGACGGCCGTCGATCTCGACGGTCATCGATTGCGAGAGGTCGCCCTTGGCCACCGCGCCGATGACGCGCGCGACTTCGGCGGTCGGCTGGACCATGTCCTCGATCAGCTCGTTGACCGAGCGGAGCTTGGCCTCCCAGCCGCCGGTAGCACCGCGAACGTGACCGCGCTGGGTAATCTTGCCTTCCTTGCCGACGACGCGCGACAGCCGCTCATATTCGGCGGTCATCGCCTCTTCCATGGCGACGACTTCGTTGAACAATGCAGCTATCTCGCCATCGGTGCCCGGGAGGTCCTCGGGCAGGCGGACGCTGAAATCACCGCGGCGAAAGCTGCGGAGTGCGGCGACGAGTTGACGGCGGTCGAGCGTAAGTTCGGCGTTCACCTGGCACTCCTGGTATGAATTCCCCCGCCCCTGAAACGCTGAACGGACCCCCCGGCCCGGAACATGCATAGCAACAGCTGTACTGTAGGAAAAGTGAACGCGCGCACGTATTTGCGGCTGGTTGCAGCATTTTTCTCAGCCGTTAGGAAGGGCGGCGAAACGCGGGGGACACACAGGCATGGGAGACGGCGCCCGGGATGCCGGCCAGACAAGAGCTCTCCAGCTTCATTCGCTCGACCTTTCGTTCGGTCTGGGCGCTCGAGTTGCTGTGCTTCCTCAAGAAGCATCGCGACCGGGCATGGCCGCAGTCCGACCTGGTCGTCGCCCTGCGCGGCAGCGAGCTCGTGGTGTCCCAAAGCGTCGAATCGTTGCTCGCCGCGGGGCTCGTCGTGGTCGAGGAGGGTCAGCTCGTCCGCTACCAGCCGACCTCGGATGCAGTCGACAGCCTCGCGAGCGCCGCAGAATCGCTCTATGCCAGCCGCCCCGACGCCGTGCGACGGATCATCGTCGCACCCGCCTCGTCGGGCCTCAGCAGCTTCGCAGACGCCTTCAAGTTGTGGAGGGACTGAGATGAGCGCCTGGTTCCCCGCGATCGTCTATCTGCTGTGCTTCGCCACCAGCGCTGCCTGCGCGCTGCTGCTCGGGCGTTCCTATCGGCGCAGCGGGATGCGATTGTTGCTGTGGAGCGCATTGTGCTTCGGACTGCTCGCAACGAACAACCTGTTCGTGATCGTTGACCTGCTATTGATTCGCGATATCGACTTCGGACTGCTCCGTTTGCTGCTGTCGCTGGGCGCGGTGGCAGTCCTGCTGTTCGGCTTCGTCTGGGACATGGAAGACGCATGACGTTGCTCGCCTTCCTGTCCGGCGCAGTCACGCTCGGCTTCGCCACTGCAGCCTTGTTCTTCCTGCGTTTCTGGCGCGACACCCGCGACGAGCTGTTCCTCGCCTTCTCGGCCGCCTTTCTCCTGCTGGGAGTGGGTCAGGCGATCCTCGCGCTCGGTGGGATACCCGACGAGCAGCGCAGCTGGGTCTATCTGGTCCGCCTGGTCGCGTTCCTGATCATCCTCTTCGCGATCCTGCGAAAGAACGCGCGATAGCGAAGCCGATCACTGCGCGAATTTGACTGCAAAATAGGCGACGGTCCCGCCAGCCGGGGAAGGCACCATCGCAGCCATTACCCCGCTGCCGTCGCGGCCGCGCCACGCCTGGGCCAGTTTCTTGCCGGGATCGGCGCCGGGGAGAGCTACCGACGTAGCGCCGCGCTGGCGGGCGAGATTGTCGATACGCTTGGCGATCGCCACCCATGGAACCGCCTTGCTCACCGTGAACAGCCGTTCGCCGGTGATCGTCGCGCCGCCGCGGGAGACATCGCTGGCCAGCGCGTGCAGCGCCTGCCGTTCGGCTGCACTTGCACCCGGTTGCGCGCCGGCAGGCGCCGGCAGCGACGCAAGGTCGAACCCGCGGACGAGGCCGAGAAAGGCTAACAGACTCAAGAGCGCCGCTTTCAGCAAGGGATGTCCTTCGTGCCGAGCTTGCCCGCTTGTCGCGGGCCGCTCAACCCTGAACGCACGAAGCTCAGCGCGGTGCCGGCCCGGCGGTGAAGGCCTCGGCTCCGCCGGTATCGGCGAGCGTGCGCAGCGGCACTTCCATCGTCGGAGATTGGGTGTCGTGTCCTTCGCCCACGTTCATGTTGGTGCTCCACGGGTTGCGGACGCTCACCATCCATTCTCCATCGGCGTTCTTGTGAATGCCTTCGACGGTGTAGACATGATTGTCGACAAGGCCGTCCTGCGTGCCCTCGTTGCCGCGGATGGTGTCCCAGAAACTGCGATTCTCGGGAACGGTCCACAAGGTCACCGGGCGGCCGTTGGAAAGTGCCGCGTCGACCTGCCCCGCCATCCGGTCGAGCGCCGAATTTTCGCTCTCGAAAAAACCTTCCGAATAGCGGATCTCGTCGCCGCGATCGCCGGTGATCGCCTGCATCGCATCTTGCGGCCAGCCGCCATTGGCGATCGCGTTATACCCCTCGGTCAGCCCGTCGGCCGGATTGCTGTCGTGCATCTTGGCATAAGCGGTCTCGGCCACTGCCGGCCAGATCGGACCGTCGAGGCCGCTATTGTCCGCCGTCGAGCCCCCCTGCCGCGCGAGATTGTCTTCGACTTCGGCCTGCGTCACCTGCACCGACTGAGGATTGCCGTCGCCGTCGTGCAGCCGGACGGTGAAGTTGCCGGTATTCGCGTCGAAGCTGATCATGTTGCGAACCGCATCCGGCTGCTGCTGTGCGAGCGCGCCGAGCGTCGCGACGAAATAGCAGTCGCCGAGCGCGTCCTGCCGAATATCCGCCGCCTGCGGCCCCTTTGCGCCGTAGAGATCGGCAGCGTCGAAACGGACCTCGGCCGCCTTCCCCACCGCACCGCCACCGTCGACAGGCACGCGGAATCCAGGAACCGATACCGCGCTACCCGCGAGCAGCGAATCCAGATTGAAGTGGGTTGCAACGCCTGCGGCGGCCTCGAGCATGCGGACTCTCCCATTCTTTACGCAAGCCTATGCGCCCCTCACGCGCGCGCCGCGATAATCGGATCGATTATGGTGCACGGCATCCATCCGCTCCATCTGGAGACCGTCCGATCGTGAGGATGGCGTGATGCAAGTAAACAGGGCAGCCCCGGCTTCCACGGCGTCGACTCCCCCGTCGACCCCGCCTTCCGCATCGTCCCGAGATGCCGAGGCCTATCGTTCGGACTGGCAGCCGTCGCGCGTAACTCCGGCGCTGCAATCGGCGCCATCGGCACTCAGTCCCCCCCGAGCCGATGGCGCCGATTCATCCCAGCAGCGCGCCGCCAATGATCGCGACGCGGTCGTCGTACCGTTCTCCCCCGCAGCGCAGGGCGTGCAGCCGGCGCAATTCGCCACGCTTTCGCCGGTCACCGCCCCGGTCGCGCCCGCGCAGGCGCGTCTCGCCGCGAACGACGCGCCCGACCTGCAGCAGGTCCACACCAACGCGCTGCTCGCCAAGGACGTCTATAACGACGTGCCCAGCCCGCCCGCGGGCTATCGCGCCGCCAGCGACGCCGATCTCGCACGCCTCGGCCTCACGCCCGACATGCTCGAGCAACCCGGCGAGAGCAGTTTCCGCGCCCGCGTCTATGTCAGCGGCGAGGCCGGCCAGGAGCATTACACCGTCGTCTTCCGCGGCAGCCAGTCCGGCGACGATTGGAAGAGCAACGCCCAGCAGGGGCTCGGCTTCAACTCGACTCACTATGCCAATGCGCTCGAGATCGGGAAGAAGCTCGCCCGCACCGATGCCGACGTCACGCTCGTCGGGCATTCGCTCGGCGGCGGTCTCGCGGCCGAAGCGGCGATCGCCTCGGGCCGCCCCGCCGACACCTTCAACGCCGCCGGCCTCCACCAGAACACTATCGAAAAGGCGCAAGCCGTGGCGCAGGCGAACGATCGCGGCGCATCCTCGATCAACAATTATCGCGTCCCCGGCGAGATCCTCACCACGCTGCAGGAAGGCGGCGACCGCGCGATCGGCGCCGGATTGGGCAGCCTGATCAGCGGCGGCGGCGCGATCGTCGGCGCGGCGGTGACCGATCTGCCCGAAGCCTATGGCGCGCAGCACACGCTTCCCAATGTCCGTCCCGAGGGCGCGCATTGGTGGGATTCGATCAATCCGGTCGATCGCCACAGCATGGATTGGGTCCTCGCCGGCACCGCGGCGCAGGCCGGCCGCTGAGCGGTTGACGCGCTGCCCGCAATAGGCAGAGGGTGCGGCGTGTGCACAGATTCCGCCTGCTCAGCCCCGCACTCGCGCTCATGACGATGGGTTGCGAAAGTGACGCGCGTGCCGATTGCTTCGTGCAGGGCACCGAACTTCCCACCCGCCGCGACACGCTGACCGATCAGCGGCTGGGTGCCGCCGCGCGCGACTTCGCCGAAGCATTGTTCGACGGCAATATCGAGCGCGCCGGCCAGCTGCTGCGCGGCGACCCCGGCCTCGCCCGCCGCCGGGTGGGTACGCATTACGACATGCTGTCGGTCGCGCTCGCCACGTGCCGCGCCGACTCGGTCGATCTCGTCGTCCGCGGCGGTGCCCCGCTCGACGGCGTCGACGACAAAGGCCTGCCGCTTCGGCTCGCGCTGCGGGCGAAGGACCCGGAGTTCGCGCATCGCCTGCTCACCGCCGGCGCCAGCCCCAATCCGGCGGGAAGCCCCAGCGGCCCCTTGCGCACCGCGATCACGCTCAACTCGCTCGGCGCGGTGCGCATGCTGCTCGATTTTCGCGCCGATCCCAACGTGATGGAGGCGACCGGCAACCGCCCGCTCCACACCGCGCTCGACATGGAGCATTTCCGTATCGCCGAGCTGCTGCTCGATCGGGGCGCCGATGCTTGGGCGATCGACGGCGGCGGGGCCAATCTGGGGACCGCCGCGACGACGAAGATGCTGACCGATTCGGCCGAGGAAGGCGAAGCGCAGCGCCGGCTGGCCGAGCGGCTCAAGAAGCTGGGCTGGCCGGAACCGGTACCCTCGTTCCGCGACGTGCGCGCCGCGGCGGCGAGCGGCAATTGGCCTCCAGCAGCGGCCCGCGCCGCGGGCGCGGCGCCGGTGCCGCCTGCGGTGCTCGCGCTGATCAAGGCCAATATGAAGACGACGCGCTAGCTTGCATCCGTCATCCCGATGGATCTCGGGGTGATCAAAAGCTGAAATTGAACGAGGCGCTCAGCCGAACGCGGCCTCGGTCGAAAGGCTGCCCAATGCCACTCCTGCCCCCTGCAACTGCGCCTCGAGTTCGCGCAGCGTGGCGTCATAGGGTGGTGCCCGATTGCCGAGCAACAGCGCGACGTCGAGCGTTCCCGCGGCGTTGCGTATCAGCCGGGCGCCGGTTGCCGGCCATGCCCGATCGCCGAAGGTGACGGTGACTTCCCTGGTCCCCTTGCCGTTCTCGCGCGTCCACAGATCGGCGAGCATCTGGGCGAACGCGCCCGGATCGACATGCGCGGCAGGCATCGCCGGCATCGCGGTCGGTTGCGGCTGGGCATGGCCGGCGAAACCGAACAGCCCGTCCTGCCGTTCGCGCGCCTCGCGTTCCTGCCGAAGCGCGGTCTCGCGAGAATCGTCGAACGCCTCGCGCTGCTGGACCGGCACCTCACCGCGGCGCTCGGCCTGAACCAGCCCCTTCGCGCCCTTGGGCTGGATCGGCACTCCCGGCTGCTCCTTCGCCTCGAGCCGTGCCTTGGCCATCCCCAACGCCTCGTTCATCGCCCGGACGTCGGCCGGCGCGGGTTGCGCGCGGCCCTGCACCTGGCCCTGCGCGGGCTGGCGAACCGGCTGCGGATTGGAGTTGACGCGGGTCATGATCGCCTCCTTGCCTCCATATTATCGAGCGCGGTCCGCTCTTCGTGCCGGCGCGCCCAGCGGCGTACCGCCTGTCCGGCATGCTCGACCAGCCGGTCGTGCCGGGCGCGGGCGAGGATCATCGCCTTGCGTCTTTCGGCCTCGGCCTCGGCGCACAGCCGCTCGCCTTCGCGCGCGTCGTTGAGCGCGCTGCGCGCCACCGAGCGCCGGAAATGGCTGCGATCGACCACCGCGAGCAAGCGCTCGGCCTCGGCCGGATCGGTCGCGAGGTCGCCCCGCGCCTCGTCCATGGCAGCATCTGCCGAGTCGGCAGCGGCATCGGCGGCGGCGCGCTCTCGCTCCGCTGCCGCGGTTGCCGCGCGCGCCTCGGCGAGCGCAACCGCCGCGCTCTGCATTCGCACCGCGCGCAGCCGGACCAGCGCCTTCGCCTGCCGCTGCTGATCGCGCGCGCGCATCAGCCGGCGACTCCACGCAGCAGCATCAGCGACGTCTGGAAATCCTCGGCCCGGTTGGCATCCTGCCGCAGCAACGTATCGATCTCGGGCTTGGCGGCGATCGCGCGATCGGCGAGCGGATCGGCGCCTGCGCGATATTCGCCGACCTGGACGAGAAACTCGATCTCGGCATGCTTGGCGAGCAACGCGCGCACCCGCGTCGCTGCGTCGCGATGCGCCGGCTCGGCGAGCCGGGGGAACAACCGGCTGAGACTGCCGAGCACGTCGATCGCCGGATAATGGCCCGCGGCCCCCAGCTTGCGCGAAAGGATGACATGGCCGTCGAGGATCGAACGGACTTCCTCGCCGATCGGATCGTCGCCTTCCTCGTCCTCGAGCAGAACGGTGTAGATTCCGGTGATCGATCCGACGGCGTCGTTCCCGGCGCGCTCGAACAATCGCGGCAGTTCGGCGAACACCGAGGGCGGGAAACCGCGGCGCACCGGCGGCTCCCCCGCCGCCAGCCCGATCTCGCGCAGCGCGCGGGCGAAGCGCGTGACCGAATCCATCAGCAGCAGCACGTTGCGGCCTTCGCTGCGAAAACCCTCGGCGACGGCAGTGGCGTGGTGCGCGGCGCGCACCCGTTCCATCGCCGCGCGATCGGAAGTCGCGCAGACGATCACCGAGCGCGCCAGCCCGGCGTCGCCAAGCGAATCCTCGATGAACTCGCGGACTTCGCGACCGCGTTCGCCGATCAGCGCGATGACGATCACATCGGCTTGGGCGAAGCGCGCGAGCATGCCGAGCAAGGTCGATTTGCCCCCGCCAGCCGCGGCGAACACGCCGAGCCGCTGGCCCTGACCCAAGGTCAGCAGCGTATCGATCGCGCGCACGCCGGTCGGCAGCGCCGCGTCGATCAGCGCGCGTTCCATCGGCTGCGGCGCGGGCGCGTGGAGCGGCCTGCGCTTCAAATCCGGCGGGAGATCGCCCTTGCCGTCGATCGGCCGCCCGCGCCCGTCGAGCACGCGGCCGAGCAGTCCGTCACCCCAAGGCACCGAATCCTCGCCGCTGCGTACGATCACTTCGGCGTCGACCGAGAGCCCGCGTACGTCGCCGAGCGGAGTCAGGATCGTCGCCTGCCCGGCAATGCCGACCACCTCGACCGGCACCACCCGCCCCGTAGATGGCTCGACCACTTCGCAGAAATCCCCGACCCGCGGCGCGATCCCGGTCACCTTGAGCGTCGTGCCGAGCACCTCGACCAGCCGGCCGCGCCGCTCGACCGTCGGGCTGCGCTGCAACCCGGCGAGCAATTGATCGACGGTGCTGGCGGGCCCCTCAGCCATTGAGCGCCTCGCCCCACATCCGCTCGATTTGCGCGAGCTGGGTGTCGAGCCCGGCATGGGTGCGTCCCAGCGCCGTCTCGATCACGCAATCCTGCCCTTCGAGCGAAGGGTCCGCCTCGACGCTCAGCCCGACGCGCCCGTCCAGCCGCGCCCGCACCGCCGCGACCGCGGCCGGCGCCACGCGGACCATTGCGACGCTGTCCGGAGTCAGCTGCGCCGCCGCGCGTTCTGCGAGTCCCGCCACCATTGCGCCCGCGTCGAGTTCGCCGGCGATCCGCCGGACCACTTCCAGCGCGAGCCGCGCAATGTCCTTCTGCCGCTCGCGTTGCAATTCGCTGTCGCGCAGCGCGATGCGAAAGAGTTCGGCCTGCCGCTCGGCCTCTGCCGCCGCCAGCCCTTCGGCCCGCCCCGCAGCGAAGCCCTCTATCCGCGCGGCTTCGCGGGCGGCGTCGATCGTCGCCTCCGCCCCCCGCCGCAAATCGCCGGCCTCGGCGAGCAAGGCGAGCGCGTCCTGTACCCGGCCGACATCGGCCGCAGGCACCAATGGGTCATCGGCAAGCGCCGTCGCCAGGCGGTCGGCATGGAGCACGAGGAAGGTCATGCGCGTACCGCCGCCGCGACCGCCGCGGTCACGAAGGCGTCGAGCGCCTCGCGCGGACAGGAAAGCGCCAGATGATCCGCGCGCCATGGCAGATAGCCACGGAGCGGCATCGGCAATTGCTCGCGCAGCAGCGAGAAACCATAGATCTCGAGTTCGCCCGCCTCGAGGCGACGTGCAGGCGCGGCCGGCAGCGCCGGAATCGTCTCGATCGCCCAATCGAGCAGATCCTCGCCGGCGACCTCGGCCAGACCGCCCAGCCATGCGCCGTCGATCGATCCGGCGAGCGCGTCGCCCATCCACAGCAAGGCGACGCGCAAGGCGAGCTTGCGCTGTGCCGCTGCCGGGAGCCGGAGCCATGCCGGGGCGCTGGGCAGATCGGTGAAGCACGCCACCGGATCGTCGCAGCCGTTCAAATGCTTGAGGAGCAAGGCGGCGCGGCGATGGCCGGGCCCGCCCTCCACCGCGACCAGATCGTTGCCGATCGCGGCGAGCGTGGCGCGTTGTTCGGCCGCCCTCACGCGCTACCCTCGCGCCGGGCTATTGCAGCGCGACGCTGCTGCCACCGCCGCAGGCCCGGATAGCCCAGCGCCGCAATCAGCAGCAGCAGCCCCGCTATCGCGACCCCGACCAGATTGGCGTTGAGCACATCCCCGCCATCCTTGCGCGCAACGGTCGGCAGCGGCTGGGCGGCGAAGGTCTCGACCGAGACATTCTCATATTTGAGCCCCTGCACCGAATTGACGATCAGCGCCTTCACCTTGCCGATCTGGGTCTCGATATTGGTGCCCGGGCGATATTTGATGAACACCGACGCCGATGCCGGTTGCCCGGTCTCCGCCAGCGGCTGATTGTCGGGCAACACCAGATGGACGCGCGCCTGCACGACGCCGTCGATCTCGGAGATGGTGTGCGACAGCTCCTGGCTCATCCCATAGACCAGCCGCGCCTTCTCCTCGGTGGGCGAAGAGACGAGGCCTTCGCGCTTGAACACCGTTCCGAGCGAGGCGAATTCCTCGCGCGGATAGCCTTGCGAATGAAGCACCTCGACCGCACGGCTGAAATCGCCCTTGTCGGTCTGCAGCGTCCATCCCGCCTCGCCATTCTCCTTCTTGGTCGCGCCGATCCCGGCGCTCTGCAGCACCGCGATCATCTCGTTGGCCTGAGTCTCGGTGAGCTTCGAATATAGCTCCTCCTGACCGCATGCGGCGAGCAGCAGGCACAGTCCGATCAGTGCCGGACGCAGGTTTCGGGCAAGGTTGCCCATGTCAGTTCTCCGTCGGTCCGGGCAGGACGGACCTTACGATTGCTGCCGGAACAGCTGCTGGATGCCGTCCGAGGTGCGGTTGGCGATGTTCGAGGTCAGCTGGCAGTGGAACATGAATTCGTGGCACTTCATCGTGAGATCCACGACTTCTCCCGGAGTCATTTCCGAACCGCTGGCCTGCGCCGCCTTGGCATATTCGGACACGCTCCTGGCTTCGCCGTTGACGCGTTCGATCTGGCTGAACATTGCCTGCATCGCCGGCCCGAGCGCGTCGGCACCGCCGATACCCCCGCTTCCCACCGCCGACAGCGAGCCCTGGAAACTGGTGATGTCGGCGACCGAGGCGTTCGGCCCGGCCTGGACGATATCGGACGGCGGGGGGACGAAGGCGGAACTCGCCATGGCCCCCGCAATGGCTTCGATCGACATGATCGCCTCCGTCAGTTCTTGCGGGCCATCGTCTCGAGCGCCTTGCCGACGCTGTCGATCGAGCTCGACGAGCTGTTCGCCATAAAGGACATCCGCATCGACTCTGCGGTCAGCTTGGTGATCTGCGAGGGATTGTCGCTGCCGTTGTTGCCGACCTCGTTCGACATCGCCTCGATGCGGGTCGCCTGCTTGTCGAGCGTCTGGCCCCAGGAATCGGCGAGCGCCTCGAACCAGGTGCCGGGCGCGCTGCCCTTGCTCATCCGGTTGCCGGTGAGCGGCGAGACCGAGAGGTTGGTAAGTCCGCTGGTGATCGTGTTCGACATGACTCTACTCCTTCACACAACAAATGGTCAGAATTTCAACTGCGTCTCGCGGCCGTTCTTCTCGAAGAACACCGTGTCTCCCTGGATGGTGATCAGGCGATGCCCGCTCGGCATGATCGCGCCGGCAAAATAGCGCGCACCATCGACGGTCTGGATGTAGGCCGGGTCACCCGCGACCACGGTCGAGACCTTTTTGGTGGCATCGGCGACCGTGCGGATGGGGGTATCGTCCCGCGGCGGCAGATCGTCGCGGAAGACCAGCCGGCCGAGCTGCTTGACGTCGGTGCGGATCGCCTGGGCAAGCTTGCCGCGCTGATCGTCGGTCATCCGGGTGACGCGGAGTTCGACGCCGGTGCGCGAGATCGGGCGCCCCATTGCCTGCAGCCCGTGGATACGCGCGACTTCGGCCGCGGCTTGCGCCAGCTCGGCGCTGGTCTGGACACTGACCGTCGCCTCGATGCCGTGATCGCGCAACGCCTCCTGCGCCTTGAGCCGTTCGGCATCATTGGCGACGACGCCATTGACGATCACCCCGCCGGTCGCGGTGTCGTTGGCGGTGGTCAGCGGAGCAAGGCCCGCGCTCTCCAGAACATGATCGGCCCGCGCCGCATCGTCGCCGCGCAGCCCGAGCGCATCCATCGTCGGCACCGCCAGCGCCGCGCCGGCGGCCACGGTGGCCACCGCGCCCACCACGATCGCCCGCTTCCGGGTAAACCAGCTGCTGACCTGCTCGCCGGCCTTGCCCAACAAGGCGATCGCCTCGTCCTGCGGCGAAGGCGGCGGCAATGAAGGCGCCGGCGCGGTGCCGGCGATGTCGCTCGCCTCGGCCCAGCGCGCGCTCTCGGGGTCGCCCCAGGCGAGCGCGACGCCACCGACCGAAAAGGGTACATAGGCCGGAAGGATCGCCGTCTGCCCTTCGCTCACATGCGAGCCGAGCAACAGCGCCTCCCCGGTCAGCACCGTGATCCGGGCTCCGACCTCACCGTCGACCTGCAGATCGACGGCGATGCCCTTGGTCGCAGGATCGCGGATGACGACATCCTGCCAGAACTGATGGCCGATCGACACGGTTCCGCTCGTCGGCAATTGCTTTTCGGTGCCGGCGAGCCGGCCGTTGAGCACGCGAAGAACGGACGGCGATGTCATTGCGTCTGGCTTCCGCTGGCCGGTACGGGGATCTTGGCCGGCGGCTGGTTGGCCACCGGCGGCGGCGCGCCCGGCGCCATCGCCGTCGCCCGCGAGGCGAGCGGCACGAGCCGGGGGGTGATCAGGAACAGCCGTTCGGTATGGCCGCGCTGCTTGGTGCGGAACTTGAACAATTCGCCGAGCAGCGGGATGTCGCCCAGCAGCGGCACCTTGGTCTCGTCGTTGAGATCGGCGTCGATCGTCATGCCGCCGAGCAGCAAGCTCTCGCCATCGAGGACCATGCCTTGCGTCGCGACGCTGGCCCGATCGACGATCGGGATGTTCTCCACCGCCGAGTTCGGGCTGATGCTGCCGTCCTCGATGTTGACCAGCACGCGGATCCGGGTCTGGTCGTGATCGCGGAACACGTGCGGATTGACTCGCATCACCGTGCCCGCGGTCACGTTGAACAGATCGACTTCCTCGCGCCCGGCGACGCGGACGTAGAAAGTGCGCGTCCGATCGAACACCGCCTCGACGTTGGACAAGGTCATGATCTGCGGGCGCGAGACGATGCGTGCCGCCCCCTTGTTCTCGAGTGCGGTCACCCGGCCGAGGAATTCGCGCTGGCTGCCGATGATCGTCGAGATCGTGCCGCCCTGTCCCGACGGCGTGATGTTGGTGACGTTGTCGCGGCGACTGCTGCCCGGGATCGGCAGCAGCCGCGTGTCGTTCGAGGTGCCGTCGCCGAACAGCGCGCCGAAGCCGCCGCTGCCGAAGCGCCAGTTGATGCCGAGCTTCTGGAGCCGATCGACGTTGATATCGATGATCGTCGCTTCGATCTCGACGATCTGCGGCTCGACGTCGAGCGCGCGGATCAGCGAGTCGTAAGCGGCCATGCGCTCGGGCACGTCGCGGACGATGATCGCATTGAGATAGGCACTGGGCTCGATCCGGACCACGTCCTGGGTCAGGGGTGCCGCCAGCCCCATGCCGTCGCCGCCGCCCAGCACTTCGGTCGCGGCGTAATTGCCGGCCTGCGAACTGTCGGGCGCCACCGAGTCGAGCCCCTGCCCCTTGAGCCGCGGCTGGCTCTGCCGCACCAGCCGCGCGCCGAGCGCGGGCGTGACGGCACTGCCCCCCGGCTTCTGGTCGAGCACGAGGTTCTGCAGGATCGAGGCGAGCCCCGGCACCCGGGTCTCGCGGCCGCCGGCGGTCACCACGGTATCCTCGGCGCGCGCATAGCGCAGATAGAAGACGCGGAATTCGACCGGCTGGCTCGCCGGGATCCGCGGCGCGTCGTAATAGCCGCCGCGGCCCCCGCCCAATGCGCCGCCAGGCGCAGCCGGTGCGCCGTCGGCGAGGCCCTCGCCGCGCGCCATGCCGGCGACTTGCTCGATGAAACGCGGGGTGCCGCTGACGACGAGACCGTCGGTGGTGACCCGCAACAGGTTGCGCCGGTCGGGCAGCCGCTGCGCCCGCGCTTGCCGGGCGACGCGTTCGGCGCCGGCGCGGTCGAGCTGCAGCGTCTGCACGCCGAGCTCGTTCGGCGCGTACACATAGACCGCGGCGCCGTCATAATAAGAGATCAGATTGAACGCCTTGGCGATGTCGGCGTAGATCTTCTCGACGCTGCCCTGGAACACGCCGTTGACCGTGCCGGTCAGCTTCGCGCTCGGCACCACCGGACGGCTGACGCGACCGAACAGATCGCGCAGGAATGCCGCGATCGGCTGGTCGCGCGCGACGATCGACACCTGATTGCTGTTCTGCGCCGGCGGCGTCTGCGCGCTGGTGGCGAGCGGCACCGGCAATATGGCAGCCATAGCCAACAGCATCGACGGATTCTTGTTCAGCTTCAATCAGCCCTCCGTTGTTATTCGGCCGCGAGCGCGGCGTGCGTGTCTTCGGCCAAAGCCCCTGGCGGAAGACCGATCTGGCCGACCATTTCGACGGACGTGGTCGGCGAGAGTTCGTTGAAGGCGAGCACGGGCAGTTCGAACAGATCGGGCTCGATCAGCTTGCGCACCGAGCGCCGCACTTCGAACGAAGTGACGAGAGCGTTGGCGCCCGTCTCGGCTGCGGTACGCCCGATCGTCGCGACCAGCTCGCGCGCCACTTCGGGCTTGACCGCGAGCCGCTCGACGCCGTCCACCAGACGCGTCGCCTCGCGTACCAGGGTCTCCAGCTCGGGGGTCACCACCAATGCGCGGATGCCCGCGCCTTGCGCGACCGAATCGAGCAGATAGCGCTTGAGCGCAATCCGGGTCAGATCGGCGATGCGCGCGATCTCGCGTTCCTGGTTCGCCGCGTCGGTAAGCCCTTCGAGCACATCGCGCATGTTGCGCAGCGGCACCTCTTCCTCGGCGAGCCGGCGCAGCACCTCGGCGATGCGTGCGGCAGGCACCGCGCGCACCGCTTCCTTGACCACTTCGGGATAATCGTCGCCGACGCGATTGAGCAGCCCTACGGCCTCCTGCACGCCCAGGAAGCGCGGCAGGTTGCGCCGGATCAAAGCCTCCACCGCCGCAATCACTGTCTCGGAATCGCTGCCTTCGCCTGCGCCGACCGAAAGCTCGAAGGCGAGCAATCGCCAGGCACGCGGCCCTTCGGGGGCGAGGAAATGGATCGCCAGCCGCGGCAGGGGCACGCCGCTGCGATATTGCAGCCGTTCCAGCATCGCGGTGAGCCCCGCGGACAGCGCCGCCTCCTCGTCGACCGGCGGCTGCGGCCCCGAAATCTGGAGGAGCAGCGGCACCACGGCCTTGGGCGCCTCGGGCTGGGCGAGCAAGGTAACCGGCCGCGGCGTCTCGCGTCCGCCGGTGAGCAGCTTGCGCATCGGTCCAGCGTGGCGGACCATATGCGGCTTCAGCCGCGGATGCATCGCCGCGCCCGAGAACATCGACACGAAGCCCAGCACGATGAACACCGCGGCGGGGAAGCCGGGGATCAGCGCCATCAGGAAGCAGATCCCGCCTACTGCCAGCAGCACGCGCGGATTGGCGACGAGCTGGCGGTGCATCGCCTGGCCGAGATTGGTGTCGGTTTCCTCGTCGGTCGAGCGCGTCACCATCAGGCCCGCGGCCATCGCCCCGAGCAGCGCCGGGATCTGCGCGACCAGGCCCTCGCCGATCGTCAGGATCGAATATTTGGAGGTCGCCGCGCCGATCTCCATGCCCTGCTGCATCACCCCGATGGCGAGACCGCCGATCAGGTTGACGATGACGATGACGACCGAGGCGATCGCGTCGCCCTTCACGAACTTCATCGCGCCATCGAGGCTGCCGTGGAGCTTGCTCTCGAGCTCGAGCGTGCGGCGGCGGCGGCGTGCCTCGTCCTTGTCGATCAGGCCCGAGCGCAGGTCGCTGTCGATCGACAATTGCTTGCCCGGCATCGAATCGAGGCTGAACCGTGCTGCGACTTCGGCGACGCGCTCGGCGCCCTTGGCGATGACGATGAACTGGACGATCGTGATGATCAGGAACACCACCAGCCCGACGACGATGTTGCCGCCGGCGACCATCGTGCCGAAGGTCTGGATGATGTGCCCGGCATGCCCCTCGACCAGGATCATCCGCGTCGTCGCGATCGACAATGCCAGCCGGAACAGCGTCGAGATCAGCAGGATCGACGGGAAGGACGAGAAGTCGAGCGGGCCGCGGATATAGAGCGTGGTGAGCAACAGCATCACCCCGAAAGTGATGTTCACCCCCACCAGCATGTCGATGATCAGCGTCGGCAACGGCAGAATCATCAGCCCGACGATCGCGATCACGCCGACGACCAGAAACAGATCCGCGATGCGCGCGGCCAGCGGCAGCGGCTTTGCTGCGTTGCTGCTGGCGAGATACCGCTCGACGCTCATTGGAGCCTCAGCGCGCCCTGCCGCTTTGCGCGGCCTGATAGCGGCCGACGACTTTCTTCACATAGGCCTGGGTCTCGCGATAGCGCGGCACTTTCCGGCCGGCCTTCATCACCGCACCCGGGCCGGCATTATAGGCGGCAACCACCAGCGGCACATTATTGCCGAGCTGGCCCTGCAGCTGCTTCAGATATTTGGCGCCGGTGTGCATCGCGAGCACCGGATCGTCGAGCAATGCGCGCGGATCGCGGACGCCAAGGCCCCGCGCGGTCGCCGGCATCACCTGCATCAGCCCCAGCGCACCCTTGTGCGATACCGCGCGCTGGCGGCCGGCCGATTCGGCATTGACCATCGAGGCGAGCAGATGCGGGTTGATGCGATAGCGATACGCGACCGAGGCGATCAGGGCGTCGTTGGCGCCGCCGCGCCGCGAACGCACTGCCCGCGTGGCCTGGACCAGCCGCTTCTGAAATCCGGGCATGCTCACGCTCACCGAGCTTCGTTCGGGAAGGACCACGGAATCGGGCTGAGGCTGGGGCTGAACTTCCGAGACCTGCGGACCACAGAAACGCAGCGCCTCGACATAGCGCGTGCCGATCGCCGCAGCGTCGCAATTGCCCGCATGCGCGGGAATAGCCGCTACGATCGCGCCGCCGGCCGCAATCAACTTCAATGCGGCGCCGAGCGGGACAGAGTTTGAAAAGCGCATACACGATCTCCCTGCAAGCCCGCTTTGGACTTTGCTGACGATCGTTTGGCTCGCACGTGGGTCCTGCGATCCGGACTTTGATCCGGCCAATAAAAACTAGCTCGATCAACGCTTACGTAACACCCCTTAGTTTTGTCAGGTCGTCGTGGATTTTGACCGACCCATCCCGGCCACATGGCAGTTCACCGCTCGATCCGCGACCGTATCGATGCCGAAACGACCCGCGCAGCACCGTGGTGAGCCAAATGATTCGGGGCGGTTTAATTACCAGTTTACTTCGCTTTAGTGACAGATCTGTACAAGCCGTGAGAGTTGACCCGTGTGAAGCCTTTTGAGAAAAGGCCCCCGTTTGGTACGCAACAGGGTCCTGCGCTCCAACCTTTGAAGTCTTGCTGCCGCGCCTCTCGCAGGCGGGTGCGCAAACGCATCTGGCGCTTCTCCTCTCGTCCGTGGTTCGGGCGAGGCTCGAGTATGGCTGGAGGCGCGATTGGCCGAGAAGAACAACGGCGGCGACAAGACTGAAAAGCCGACGCCCAAGCGGCTGGCCGACGCGCGCAAGAAGGGCGACGTCGCCAAATCGCGCGACATTACCGCCACTGCGACTTTGTTCGTCTGGCTGATCGTACTGATGTTCGGCGCCGGCTATGCAAGTAATCAAATCGTCGCCTTGTTCGACGACGGCTTCGTACTGATCGGCAGCAATGCGCCGTTCCATACGGCGCTGTCGCAACTCGGCTGGAGCGCGCTCTGGGCGTTGGTCGGCATAACTGCGGTTGCGCTGATCCCCGCTGCAGTCACCGGTGTGCTCAGCGAATTCCTCCAGGCCGGCGGCGTGTTCACCACCGAGAAGATGAAACCCACGCTCGACAAGCTCAATCCGGTCGAGGGCCTCAAGCGGATGTTCAGCGTCGACAACCTCGTCGAACTCGCCAAGACCCTCGGCAAGGTGGCGCTGATCGTGTTCGTCGTCTGGCTGGTGCTGCGCGGCTCTCTCGCCGAGATCATCGAGCGTACCGGCCCGGTGCTGCTTCCCGTTGCCGAGAGCGATGGCCGCTCTGCCGCCGCCTCGGTGCTGCTCTACACCGGTTCGCTGGTCCGAACGGCGTTGCTGTGGACCTTCGGCGTCTTCCTGCTCGTCGCCGTGCTCGACATGGCGTGGCAAAAGCACAGCTACACCAAGAAGCTACGGATGAGCATGCGCGACATCCGCGAGGAGTCGAAGGAGAATGAGGGCAACCCCCTCGTCAAGTCGAGCCGGCGTCAGCTCCATGAAGAATGGGCCAGCCAGAATTCCGTCGCCGCGACGCGCGACGCCAATGTGCTCGTCGTCAACCCGACCCATATCGCCATCGCGCTCGCTTACGATCAGGAGAGTTGCCCGGTCCCGATGATGACCGCCAAGGGCGAAGGTCCACTCGCCGCGGCGATGCGCGCCGCTGCCGAAGAGGCCGGCATTCCGATCATCCGCCACGTCCAGGTCGCCCGGAAGCTCTACGAGGACGGCGCGCCCGACGAACTGATCCCGCGCGACATGTTCGACGCCATCGCCCAGATCATCCTGTGGGCGAAGCGCGTCCGCGACGGCCAGGCCGCGCCCGATCTTACCGAACCCGAACTGATAAACGCGAACGAATGAGGCCCCATTGATGGATTCGACGATCGGCGCTGCGCTTTCCGGGCTGCTCGGGACGATCATCGCGCTCGCGGTGGTGCTCGGGCTCGCCTGGGTCAGCCTGCGCGCGCTGCGACGCTGGCAGGACCGGGGACTCGGGGGGCGCGACGGCACCGCCGAACGCCAGATCCGCTTCGTCCGCGCGCTCCCGGTCGGCCAACGCGAACGGCTGGTGCTGATCGAGACCGAGGGCGAGTTGATGCTCGTCGGCGTCACGCCGGGATCGATCTCGCTGTTGCGCAACTGGGGGAGCGGCACGGCCGCTGCGCCGGTGGAAGTCGAGACACCGTCCACGGAGACGATCCAGTGAATGCGCGCCCCGAACAGCTCCGCGCCAATCTGCGCACGATCGATCAGAACCGGGCGCAGCTGCAGACCACGTTGATCGGCGCGCTTAACCGGCGGCTGATCGACGACCTGCAGACCAGCGTGCGGCTGGCCACCGAGCGCGACCGACGCGCGGCGATCGCGTGGATCCAGTTCCGCAGCGGCGAGCATCTCGTGCAAATTGCGCCCTTGCTGGTCGATGGCGCGCTCGCCCGCGTTTCCGGCGCGCAGGGCAGCGTCGACGCCGCCGCCGCCGCCGCGACGCTCGGACGGATCGAGCCCCTGGTCGGCGCGCTCGAGCTGGTGCTCGGCTGCGAGCTCCAGCCCGCGGGCCTGCACCGAAGCTATGCCGGCGACCCGGTGTTGCTGCGGCTCGACGCGACTACGGCCAATGGCGTCATCCAGCACCGGCTCCTGCTCGCGGTTCCACCCGAGACGGCGGTCGAACCACTCGCCGAGATCGAGCTCGCCGCCACTGCGATCGGCGGGCTCAGGCTGCGCTGGACCGCGCGGTTCGAAGGCCCCGAGGTCCGCGCCGCGAGCATCGCTTCGATCGCGCGCGGCGACCTCTTGCTTTTGGGAACCGCCGTGCCGGTCGCGAAGTTGTCATTGCCGGGCCGCAACGATGCGCCACGCGCACGAATCGCATTCAAGGAGGGGGTGCTCGTTTTGCAGGATGATGCCGCTATGGAGGGACCGCCCGAGGCCTCCGCGCCCGCCGGTTCGGGCGGCGAAGTCGGATGGAGCGAGGTTCGTCTGCCGACGACGATCGAGATCATCGGATCGGGGATGACGGCCGCCGAACTGGCGACGCTCGGCAAGGGCAGCGTGCTTCCCTTGCCCGCCGCCGGCGGGACCTTGCCGGTGCGGGTCATCGCCGGCGAGCAATGCATCGCCGAGGGCGAGCTGGTCGCAGTCGGCGAAGGTTTCGGCGTTCTGATCACCGGAGTTTCGGCCGACGGGGAAGATTGATGGAACTCTCGAGCTTCACGCCCGGCTCCGCGCTGATCGTCGTCGTCGCGCTGGCGCTGGCGCCCTTCGTCGCGGTGATGGTCACTTCGTTCACCAAGATCGTCGTTACTTTGAGCCTGTTGCGCAATGCGCTCGGGCTCCAGCAGGTGCCGCCCAATATCGTCCTCAACGGCCTGTCGCTGATCCTGACGATCTACGTCATGTATCCGGTCGGGCAGCAGATGCAGGACGCGATCGCGGCGCGGCAGATCGAAGGCAGCGTGATGCAGTCCACCACGTCGATCAGCACCGCGGTCGACGTCGGCAAGGAGCCGCTGCGCGAATTCCTGATCAAGCACAGCGACGCCAACGAACGCGCCTTTTTCCTGCGCACCGCGCAGCGCGTCGGCAATCCCGAGCACGCCAGGGAGATGACCGATCGCGATCTGATCATCGTCATCCCCGCCTTCGTCGTGAAGGAACTGAGCCTCGCCTTCCAGATCGGCTTCCTGATATTCCTGCCCTTCCTCGTCATCGATCTCGTCATCTCGAACATCTTGCTCGCGATGGGGATGATGATGCTGTCGCCCACCACGATATCCTTGCCGTTCAAGCTGCTCTTGTTCGTGCTGGTCGATGGCTGGGTGAAGCTCAGCCACGGACTGGTGCTGTCCTATGCCTGAGGTGTCCGCATGAACGGCGACTTCATCAGCCTCACCAACGACGCGCTGTGGCTTGTGCTGATCCTGTCGGCGCCGCCGATCATCGTCGCGTCGGTGGCGGGCCTGCTCGTCGCGATCGTCCAGGCGGCGACGCAGATCCAGGAACAGACGCTGCAATATACCGCCAAATTCTTCGCGATCGTGCTCACCCTGTTCGTGACTGCGTCGCTGATCGGCGCCTCGCTCTATCGCTATAGCGATCGCATCTTCAGCGAGTTCCCGGCGATGATCCGGCGGTGACCGGCTGGAGCGATCCGATGCTCCTGCTCGGCGTGGCGACCGCGCGGATCGCGGTCGCCTTCATGCTGATGCCGATCTTCTCGCCCGATCTGATCCCGGCAATGGTGCGCAATTCGATCCTCGTCTCGCTGGGCATCGTCTCCTTGACGCTCCAGCCGACGCTCGACGTCTCGATGCTCGGCCCGGGCCAATGGGCGACGATGTTCGCCAAGGAAGTGTTCGTCGGACTGGTCATCGGCTTCTTCTTCGGATCGGTGCTCTGGGCGCTCGAGGCTGCCGGGCAGATCGTCGACACCAAGGTCGGCGCGACGATGGCGCAGATCGTCGATCCGCTGTCGGGGCACCAGACCTCGCTCAACGGCGCGTTCCTCGGCCGGCTGGCCGGAATCGTCTTCATCTTCTCGGGCGGACTGTCGCTGCTGGTCCATGTCCTGATGGAAAGCTATGCGCTTTGGCCGGTCGCGGCACCGATGCCGACGCTCGACGCCCGCGGGCTCGGGCTGTTCGAGGCCGAGTTCGGCCGGATGATGGTGCTCGCGACCTTGTTCGCCGCGCCGGTGCTGACCGTATTGTTCCTGATCGATCTCGGTCTGGGCCTGATCAACCGCTTCGCCCAGCAACTCAACGTCTTCACGCTGTCGATGTCGATCAAGGCCTTCGCCGCCACGGCGATCGTGCTGCTGCTGGTCGGCTCGTTCATCGAGGCGATCACCCGCGACATCCTCAGCCGCCCGGACCTGATCCTCAACATCCTGCGCGGGCTGATCCATTGAACGCCGCCGCCCCTGCCTCCGCGCCGATGACCGAGGACGAACGCCTCGCCGCGATCGCCGAGTTGCTGCGCAAGGCGGACGCGATGCCCGGCGCGCCGGAACGCGTCGCCCTGGGCGAGCATATGATCGAGGCCGCCCGCGTGCCCAGGCGACACCGCGAGGCGCTGCTTCGCCTCACTCCGACCGAGATCACCTGCATCCGCTTTCTCGGCTGGGGTCGTTCGAACGGCGACATCGCGACCTTGCTGCTGATGGCGGAGAACACCGTGCGCGTCCATTTGTCCAACGTCGCGCGCAAGCTCGAACTCGACGGCATGCGCGAACTCGCGGCGCTGGCAGGCCTGCTCTTCTACCCTTCAGACTGATCCTAATCGGATCGACTAGCCGTCCCTAATCGTTTCGCGGAGAGCAAGGCCCGAGGAAAAATGCTGAAAGGTGATGGTCGATCAGGCGCATCGGCACCTGAACCATCCGGCGGCGGCGCCGCCCTCGTGTAGGAGTAAGGCGATGTTTGGTGGCATTTTGAGCAGCGTAGTGAACCCGACCAACCTGGCGATGTTGGCAATGGGCCCCGGCGGCTGGGCCGCGATGGCGGCGCGCACGCTGATGTCGGCGGTCGGCCAGCAGATCATTCAGCAGATCGGCGACAAGCTCGGCCTGCCGCAGTCGACTATCGATCTCGCTCAGGGCGCCTTCTGCGCCTCGATGGGTGACACCCGCGGCGCGACTCGCAATATCGGCGAGGTCGTCTCCGAGATCGCCGACCGCACCGGCGCGTCGCCGTTCGAGCGCGCCGATGCCGAGCGCAACATCAACGACGAGATCGCCGACATCGCGACCCGCGCCTCGGAGAGCAAGGAAGCCAAGGAAGCCAAGGCCGGTGGCGGCCGCAGCTGGCTGATGGCGATCGCCGAAGCACTGGGCAAGACCGCCGACAAGCTCGCCAACGAGATGGACAAGATGTCCAAAAATCTCGGCGAGGGCGAGAACAAGGCGTCGGAAAATCTCAAGTTCAGCGCGAAGTCGCAGGAGTTCAACCAGTTCTTCTCGGCTTCGAACACCGTCATCAAGACCCTCGGCGAGGCGCTCGGACAAGGTGCCCGCAAGCAGTAACCCCCCGCCTCTGGCGAAAATGCGCCTCGGGATCGCAAGATCCCGGGGCGTTACCCTTTTCCCGCACGCGTAACTTCAGGAGCCGCTCATGCATCGCCCCGGTCCCCTCGCCCGCACCTTCGTCCTCGCCTCGGCGCTCGCTCTGGCGGCACCGGCAGCCGCACAAGACGGAGTCGATTGGGGTGGCCTGATGTCGGGCATCGCGCATGGGACCGCGATGGACGAGGCGGCACAGGAATCGGTGTCGGTCAACCGCCGTGGCAGCGGCCGCGTCCGCGTCGCCCCGGCCCCGACCGCGCGGCTGACCTACAAGCCCTCGATCGAGCGCCGCCGCGCCAATTTCGCCCAGTTCGTCGCGAAGACGCGCAAGAAGGATCCCGAAGGCGCCGCGCTGCTCGAGAAGGAACTCGCCTCTTCCGACGTGATCGCGAAGATGGGACGGGCGCTTTCCGCTTATGGCATGCGGACCGACAATGTCGCCGATGCCTATGCCGCGTGGTGGCTCAACGCCTGGCTCGCCTCGCGCCAGCGCACCGATACGCCGCCCGCGCGGCAGATCGCCGCGGTTCGCGCTCAGGCGGCGCGCGCGATGGCCTCTCTACCGGAAATGGCGAATGCCAGCGATGCAGTGAAGCAGGAGATGGCCGAGGCCAACCTCATTCAAACCGCGCTGATCGGCGCCTATCTCGAACATGCGAAGAACGATCGGGCGCTGTTGCGGAAGATCGCGAGCGCTGTTCGCCAGGGCGCGCGCGCCTCCGGCCTGAATCTCGACGGGATGGATCTCACCGATGATGGCTTTGTCGGCGGGAGCGTCGGCGCCGCAGAGAACGAGGCGGACCAGCAGGCCGCCGCGGGTCCGGAAGGCAATGCTCAAGTCGCCGCAGCGCGCGAGGAAGGCAGCGACACTACCGTCGTCTATGCCGCAGCAGCGGCAGCGGCTGCGGGGCTGATCGGCGGCATCTGGCTGGCTCGCGGCCGCAAGTCCGGCGCTGACCGCCACGGCTAGTCATAGCGATTATGGCATGTGCCCGCCCGCTCCCCCAAATAGGCTGCGAACGGAGGTAGTCATGTCGATCGAGATCGGCGCAAAGCTTGGAAACCTGAACATCGGCGCGACGCTTGTCTCGCCGCGCCAGCAGAAGAATGATGAAGCCGGAGCCACGCAGGAGCTGACCGGGGACATCATTCGCGACGCGGGCAGGCCTGCGCAGCTGTTGCAGGACGGCCCCCTCGAGCAATTGCTCGACACGCCGTCGCCGCTCGATCGCTTCTCTGACATCAAGCGCTGAACAGTCAGTTCGCAGCTCACGGAAACAGGATCATGACCAGCATCGACCGCATCTCGGGGCTCTCGCCCCTCTCTCCCACCGGCCTCGGCGCGTCGAACGATGCGCGCGGCGCGGCGATCGAGACGATGGGCGAGATCGGTCACCGCGTCCTCGCCTGGGTGGACGCCGCCAGCGGCGGCAATGGCGGCGGCGCGCAGGCATGGAGCCAGACCGCCGGCAATGGCAGCGGCTTCGCTCCTGACATGGGCGAACTCGCCCGGCGTGGCGACGTCTATGGCCTCGGCGCATTGACCAGCGAACTCTCGTCGCGCTTCGGCGGCAGCCCCGCCCAGGAGGGCGAACTGCGCCGCGCGCTCGATGATTTCACCCGGCAAGCCGTGATCCAGATCGCCGGCCTGTCGGGCGCGAGCGGCGACCAGCAGGTGGGCGGGGTCCGCGCCGCGCTCGACGGCGCCTCGCGCGCCGATGCACCCGCCGGTCTCGACGGCGTCATCGCGCGTTTCGAAGCCGCGACCGCCGACCTCTCCGCCCAAAATCGCAGCTGAAGCGGAACCCCGCGCGGTTTCGTGCGTGCTAGCGCTATACTCCCGCTATTGAGAGGTTCTCGATGCCCAGGCCGTTGATGCTGCTCGCCGCTTCCTTGTTGTTGTCGGCGGGTGGAGCGGCTTTCGCCGCCGACCAGAAGGCGGTGGTGATCTCCGCGGGCAGCGAGCAGGCAATCAAGCTCGGCAAGACCGTGATCTCGCGCCCATTCGGCGCCGAACTGGTCGATCGGCTTGCGGTGGTCGGCAGCTATGCGGTGCCCGGCGCACGCCTGCATCTGATCCGCGGCAACGGCGGATCCGAATGCCAGGCGCGCTATGCCGTGATCGTCACACGCGCCGGCCAGGAGCCGCAGGTCACCCAAAGCTTTGGCACGTGCAGCGCCGCCGCGCGGCCCCAGTTGCGGCGCGGTGTCTTCACCGTCGCGATGCCGGCGGTGAATGGCGGCCCGCTGGTCCAATACCATTACGCCAATGGCCGCATGCTTCCGCGCACCGCTACGATCACTCAGGGCGCGGGCACGATCGCATCTGCGCCCGCCGTCGCGACCTCGGCCTGCCGCGCCGCGAGCGCCGTCGATCCTGCCGCGCAGACCAATGCGCTCGACGCGTTCGAGCGCGAGTGGCCCAAGGCATATCGTCGCACCGGCACGCTCAAGAAAGTCGAGATCGGACAGAGCGAGATGCGGCGGGCGGTCACCGATCTCGCTTGCATGGCGAGCTGGCCGATCGGCGAGCGCCGCGTGCCCGAGCTGGCGACCCCGTTGTTCCGCAGCCAGCGTCACCGCGCTGCCGCTTTCGCGGCGCTCGAATCGATCCAGCGCGATCCCGATACCGACGCCAATCTCAAGGCCGTCGCGCGCAGCTTCTCGGCCGAGATGCGCTATCGGATCGCACTCGATCCTCCGCTCTAAGCGTTCCGATTAGCGACCCGACTGCCGCGCCTGGCTATCAGGCTGCGGCACAATCGGTTTTGGCGGAGTAAGAGCCATGACGGGCGTCTCCTCGGTTCAGCAGAGTCAGACGAATTCCTCCGGCGGCAGCGGCGATGGCAGCTATTTCGTCAAAACGGGCGACACGCTGAGCGCAATCGCGCGCGATAAGGGCGTCTCGCTGAGCGCGCTCATCAGCGCCAATCCGCAGATCGTGCACCCCGATCTGATCCGGACCGGCCAGCATCTGAACATCCCCGCCGGCTCGGGTGCGGTCGAGGCGTCCCGCGAGTACAGGATCCAACCCGGCGACACGCTCTCCGCGATCGCCGAACGCTTCGGCACGACATGGCAGGCGCTGGCGCAAGCCAACAACATCGCCAATCCCGATTTGATCTTCCCCAACCGGATGCTGACGATTCCCGGCGGGACCGGCGGCACGAATGGCAGCGGCGGGGTCGAGGGCGGACCGCCGGTCGGCGGCACCGGCAGCGGATCGAGCGACGTCGCGCGAATCGCCGAGAAATATCTCGGCCAGAACGCCTCCGCGCTCAAGGTCAATCGCAACGATGCGTTGCCGATGAACGCCGGCGTGCCGTCGAACGTCTGCTGCGCGAACTTCGTCTCGGCGGTGCTGACCGAGGCCGGCAAGCTGCCGGGCAACCTTCACACCGATTCAGTCGCGCAGCTCAACACCACATTGCGCAACCGCGGCTGGACTCCGGTTTCTGCCGCCGAGGCCAGACCCGGCGACGTGGTGATCATCCAGGGCGGTGGCGTCTCGCACACCGAGATCGTCTCCGGGCCCGGCCAGATGATCGGCTCGAACAACGTCAATGCGGACGGCAGCCAACGCATCTCGCACAATAATCTCAGCTGGGCACTGAGCCATGGCGGCGTGATCCTGCGGGCGCCGGGCGGCAATGGCGGTGCCGGGACGACGGGCACCCAGAGCAGTGGCGCGGTGGTCCCCACCGGTCAGGGCGGCCAGCAGGCGCGGATCGATCAGGCGATCCGCTATTTCGAGAGCCAGGGCTGGAGCCGCGCGCAGGCAATCGGCATCGTCGCCAATCTCGATGCCGAGAGCAACATGGAAGCCGGCGTCCGCCAGCACGGCGGCGGCCCGGGCTATGGCCTCGCGCAATGGGAAGGGCCCCGCCAGCGCGACTTCGCCGCATGGGCCGGCCATGACATCCACGGCTCGTCGTTCGCCGAGCAGCTCCGCTTCGTCCAGTACGAGTTGACCCACAGCGAAGCCGGCGCCGGCCGCGCGCTGCGCGGCGCCACCGACGCGCGCTCGGCCGCGGAGATCGTCACGCGGCTCTACGAACGGCCGGCGGATACCGCCGGCGAAGCGGCCCGCCGTGGCGACCGCGCCGCCGCGATGGCGCGCTGATCCGGGAACGCGGCGTCGCGTCCGACGTTCGGCCAGCATGCGAATCCTGATCCTGCTCGGCGCAGCAACGCTGCTCCCCGCCGTCGCCGCCGCGCAAGGCACCGCATCGCGCGAGACCGTGCGCTGCTCGCTCAACGACGGTCCCGAGCGGACCTGCGTCTTCACCGATCAGGCGAGTCGGGGCGGCGGCCACCGCATGACCTTCACCGGTCCCGGAATCCGCGTGACCTTCGTCGGCCGCGCCAATAGCGGCTGGTGGGCCGGCCAGCTCAACGGCAAGCCGGCAATGGGCTTCGAGCGCAACCGCGGCAACATCGTGTTCAGCACCAGCGATCTCGGGACGCGCTTCGCCTGGTGGTATCCGCGGAACGCCCACGGCACTTATTAAGCGGCCTCGGCCTCGGCTCCGACACCCAGCGCCACCTGCTCCACCCAGCAATCCATCTGTCCGGCGATCTTGTTGAGCAGGCCAGCGTGATAATGCGTGACATCGGCCATCTCGTCGTCGCGTTCGATCAGATGCGCGAGATCGAGCACCCAGACATTCGCCGGATTCTCGCGCGCCGCCTTGCGCCATAATGCGTTGAACCGGCGGGTGCGCTCGGGCGTATGATTGAGCCCGACGCGCCATTTGTCGTCCGGCGCTTCCTCGGGCGGCAGCACCACCAGCATGCGCAAGCCGCGCTCGATCAGGAAGATGCAGGTGCGGATGACGCAGGTCTCGTAAAGACCGATGTCGATCAGATGCCATTTCGCCGGCCAGCGCACGTCGAGATAATCGACCGTCGCGCCGTAGACGAGCAGAGGCGGGAAATGCTGTTCCAGATGGCTGTCGTCGGTCATCATCCGCAGCGCGAACAGCCGCGGCGCATTGTCGAACTCGACGAGAGGGCGAAAGCGGCTGAAATGCGCGATCCCGCCCGATTGGCAATCGAACATGATCCGGATCGCCGGATCGGCCGCCACGGCCGGCAACTGCTCGGTAAGGAGCTGGCTGCGCACCTCGGCGTCGTGGAAGCTGACATCCTCGATCCAGTCGGGCGCGGTGCGGCTGAACCGGCCATCCCACGCGCTGCTGTCGATCTCCGGCCATAAGGCACGCACCTTGGCGAGCGCATATTCCTCGATCCCCATGTGCATCACCCGGCACGAGAAGGTGAAATGCACGAGGCGTTCCACAGCGCGATCGACCATGACGAAACCGACCAGCCCGTAGCGGCCGTAATTGTCCCAGGCGAAGATCGACCAGCTGTCGAATCCGACCAGATCGATGATGTCGCGCTCGAGCCTCTCCGGCTCGACCCGCGAGCCGGTGTAATTGAGCTGGTTCGATCGATTGATCAGCTCCGCGATGCGGTCGGCGAAGTCGAGATTGTCCATCATCTGCGGCGCGCAGGCGCGGATGCCGCAAGATCGCAGGAAATCCTCGTTGGAAAGCGAGGTCGCGGCCGCCCGGTCGCGCTGCTTGCGTTCGAGCATGCGATATTCTTCGACCCGGCTGCGCGCGCCGGTCTGGAGCGCGAGCAGTCCGGCGAGCTGATCGTCGGCATCGACGCGGGTGATATCGAGCGTCTGGACCTCGGGCAGGCTGTGGCGGACCTCGGCGAGATTCAACGCATTGTCGTCGACGAACAGCACATTGGCCGGGCGAAGCTGCATGTCCTCGATGATCGCTGCAATCGCCGCAGGCTTGGGCGTGAAGGCGATGTGCGGGAAGACGAATTCGTCCCACAGGCCGAACCCGACGAGCGTCGCGCGCGCAGTCTCGAAATCGTTCTTCGAGCAGATCGACGAGATCACGCCCTTCGCATTGAATGCCCGTACCATCTCGGCGCGACGCGCGTGGAGCGCGACTGCGTCGCCATCGGCGAGCGTCCCCCGCCACAAGGTTTCGTCGAGATCCCAGATGATGAGCTTGATCGGAGCGTTCCACATCCCTCCATTGTAGGATGGAAAGCGCTAGAGCAGCCCCTGCTCGCGATACCAGGCGGCGGTAGCGGCGAGCCCGGCTTGCGTCTCGACCTGCGGCCGCCACAGCGCTGCGGGCGGGCGTCGCGCGGCATCGATTACCCAATCCTCGTGACAGAAATAGGCGACCCGATCGGGCGTCAGCTTGGCGCCGGCGCCGCGCACCAATCGGTCGAGATGCGCCCCCGCCATCATCAGCGGGCGGGGCAAAGCGATCGCCGCCACGCGCTTGCCAGTCGCAGTGCCGATCGCCAGCGCGAACTCCCTGTGGCTCCAGCCCTGCTCGCGCCCGTCGTCGCAATCGTAGGAGCGCCCGCCATTGCCGCCGCTGGCCAAAGCGAGCAGCAATCGTCCGAGATCACCGACCTCGACCACCGAGAGCCGCCCACCCGGCGGCAGCAACGCGATGCCCTTCCTGGCCAGCTTGAACAGTTCGAGCATCTCCATGTCGCCCGGGCCATAGATCGCCGGAGGCCGGACGACGACCGTGTCGAGCAGGGAATTCTCGACCGCTCGCTCGGCTTCGGCCTTGGACCAGCCATAATCGGACATGCCGGGCTCGCGTGCGGCGAGCGACGAGACATGGACGAAGCGCTGCACCCCCGCCCCCTCGGCGGCCGCTAGCATGTTCTGCGTGCCATGGATGTTGCCGGCCGCAAAGCCGTCGCGATCGGGCGCGTTGACCACCCCCGCGACGTGGATCACCGCGTCGGCGCCCTCGCAGAGCCGCGCCAGCGCAGCAGTGTTGCCGAGGTCACCCGCGACCCAGTGGATTTGCGCGCGCGCCGCCTGCTCGCGCCGGGTGAGCGCGCGCACCGCATGGCCCGCTGCGGCGGCGAGCGCGATCAATCGCGATCCGACGAAACCGGTGCCGCCGGTGATGGCGAGGATGCTCACAGCAGCGCCATATGACTGCGGTGCACCAGCGCCGAACGCGGCGCATAGCCGAGAATCTCGGCATGCTCGTCATTGCGTCGCCCGACCAGCCGCGCTGCGTCCTCGACCGGATACTCGGCCAATCCGCGCGCAAGCAGCTTGCCTTGGGGACCGGCGATCACCACCAGATCGCCGCGCGCGAAATCGCCCTCGACCCGCGTCGCCCCGGCGGCAAGCAGGCTCTTTCCGCTCGCCAGCGCCGTCGCCGCACCCGCATCGACATGGATCGTACCGCGCGCAGTCAGCCCGCCCGCCAGCCACGCCTTGCGCGCCGGTGCCGCCTTCTCGGCGACGAACAAGGTATGCCGGGCGTCAGCAGACAGCGGCCGTTCGACTCGTCCCGAAGCGATCGCGAGATGTGCGCCCGCGGCGTTGGCGATACGCGCCGCCGCGATCTTCGAGACCATTCCGCCCGATCCCATGCCCGACGCCGATCCCTTGTCGGCCATCGCCTCCACCGCGGCATCGATCCGTTCGACCCGCGCGATGTGCTGCGCGCCCGGCAGCGCCGGGTTGCGGTCGTACAGCCCATCCACGTCGGATAGCAGGATGACGCCCTGCGCTGCCGCCGCCTGCGCCACCCTTGCCGCCAGCCGGTCATTGTCGCCGAAGCGGATCTCTTCGGTAGCGACGCTGTCATTCTCGTTGAGCACCGGCACCACGCCGAGCCCGAGCAGCCGGTCGAGCGTCGCAGCGGCGTTCAGATAGCGCCGCCGGTGCTCGAGATCGTCGAGCGTCACCAGCATCTGGGCGGCGGTAAGGCCGTTGGCGCCGAGCGTCTCCGCCCAGACCTGCGACAGCGCGATCTGCCCGGTAGCGGCGGCCGCCTGCGCATCCTCGAGACTGGCGCGGCCGCCCCTGGCGAGCCTCAGTCGCCGCGCACCCAATGCGATGGCGCCCGAAGAGACGACCGCGACCTGCTGCCCGGCCCGCGTCCGTTCGGCGATATCGCCGGCGATCGCCTCCAGCCACGCCCGGCGCACGCCTCCTTCAGGGTCGACGAGCAGCGCCGATCCGATCTTGACGATCAGCCGCGGACACGACGCAGGCGGAAACAGCCCCCCGGTCATCTCAGACCGGCGACCACTCGATCGCGTCCTCGCCCTCGTCGTCCTCGCTCACCGCGCTGGCTTCGGGACCGATCGCCTCGAGCAACTTATCCAGCACCCAGTCGACCCCGACCCCGCTCACGCCGGAAATCGGGATCACTTCGGCGCCGCTCGCCTCTTCGAGCTCCGCCGAGAGCGCTGCGATCAGTTCGTCGTCGAGCGTGTCGATCTTGTTGAGCGCGACGATCACCTGTTTGTCGGTCAGCCCCGCGCCGTAATTCTCGAGCTCGTCGCGGACGATGCGATAGCTTTCGGCGACATCGGGGTCATTGGCGTCGACGAGATGGAGCAGCACGCGGCACCGCTCGATATGGCCGAGGAAGCGGTCGCCGATCCCCGCGCCTTCCGCCGCGCCTTCGATCAGCCCGGGGATGTCCGCCACCACGAACTCGTTCTGCTTGTGGCGGACCACGCCAAGTTGGGGACGCGTGGTGGTGAAGGCATAGGCACCGACCTTGGCCTGTGCGTTGGTCACCGCGTTGATGAAGGTCGACTTGCCTGCATTGGGCAGCCCGACCAGACCCGCGTCGGCGAGCAGCTTGAGGCGAAGCCACACCCACGCTTCCTCATAGGGCCAGCCGGTGCCGTGCTGACGCGGCGCGCGGTTGGTCGAGGTCTTGTAGCTGGCATTGCCCCGTCCGCCGTCGCCGCCGCGCAGGAAGACGATCCGCTCGCCCTCTTTGGTCAGATCGGCGAGCAGGGTGCGCTCGTCGTCGTCGGCGAGAACCTGAGTGCCCACCGGCACCTTGATCACCAGATCGTCACCGCCCGCGCCGGTGCGGTTCGAGCCCGAGCCGCCATGCCCGCGCGGGGCACGGAAATGCTGGGTGTAGCGGAAGTCGATCAGCGTGTTGAGGCCCGCCACCGCTTCGAAAATAATGTCGCCGCCCTTGCCGCCATTGCCGCCGTCGGGGCCGCCATATTCGATGAACTTCTCGCGCCGGAAGCTCACCGCGCCGGGGCCGCCGGCGCCCGAGCGCACGAAAATCTTCGCCTGATCCAGAAAATGCATGGGCCGTCATATAGACGTTGCCGCCGATCCGTCACCCCATGACGGGCCATCCGTCGTTTCGGGGTGGCGCCGGGTGGAACCGCGAGTATAGGCTCTTACTTTAGCCGAGCGGCGCGTCTCGCGTCGGCACGACGGAGCAGGCACGCGGCCCACGCATGAAGTCCATCGATCGCTACATGGCGCGGCTGATCGCAGTCCCGTTGATCTCGACGCTGTTGATCTCGGCGATGCTGCTCGTGCTCGATCGCATGCTGCGGCTGTTCGACTTCGTCGCGACCGAAGGCGGGCCGGTCAGCGTCGTCTGGCGGATGCTCGCCAATCTGCTTCCCGAATATCTCGGGCTCGGCATCCCGATCGGGTTGATGCTCGGCTGCCTGCTCGCATTCCGCCGCCTCGCCACTTCGTCCGAGCTCGACGTGCTGCGCGCGGTCGGGATCAGCTATACCCGGCTGCTGTACGTGCCCTTCCTGTATGCGGTTGCGCTGGCGATCCTCAACCTGATGATCGTCGGCTACGTTCAGCCGCGCGCGCGCTACAATTACGAGCAGCTCCGCTTCGAGTTGCGGTCGGGGGCGCTGGGCGCGTCGATCAAGGTCGGCGAGTTCACCAATTTCGGCCGCCAGATGACGCTGCGCATCGAAGGCAGCGCCAATGAGGGACGCGATCTCTCGGGCATTTTCGTGCGGATGACCACGAAGGAGGGGCCGCTCGCGGTGACTGCCGAGAAGGGCCAGTTCCTCCGCTCGGACGATCCCGACACGATCATCTTCCGGCTGACCAAGGGCACCCTCGTCCACACCGCGCAAGGCTCGCCGGTGCCGCGCGTGCTCACTTTCGACACGCACAATCTGCCGATCCCGCTTCCCAAATATGAACAGTTCCGCAAGCGCGGCGACAAGAATCTCGAGCTCACTTTGCCCGAGCTGGCAGTGATCGGGAAGAGCCCGCAGGCGACCGAGACCCAGCGCGCCACCAGCCGCGCCGCCTTCCACTTCCGCCTCGCCGAAGTCGTGTCGATGTTCCTGCTGCCGATGCTCGCCGCGGCGCTGGGGATTCCGCCCAAGCGCTCGACCTCGGCGCTCGGCGTATTCCTGTCGATCGTGATGATCGTCACGTATCACAAGGTGAACGAATATGCGCAGGCGATCGGCAGCCTCGGCCGGATCGATCCGATCATCGCGCTCTGGGTGCCGTTCGCCATCTTCGCGGGGATGGTGCTGTGGATGTACCGCACCGTCGCCTATGTCCCCGGCGGCCAGCCGATCGGCGCGCTCGAGAAGGCGTTCGCCCAGATCTGGACCGTGATCCGCCGGCGCCTTCCCGGCCGCCGCCGCAAGACCATGGAGATCCCGGCGTGAACTGGGTCAATTTCTTCCCGTCGCGCACGATGTCGCTCTACATGGGCAAGATGTTCCTCGTGCGCACTTTCGCCATTCTGGCGGCTCTGGTGCTGGTGCTCCAGGCGCTCGACCTGCTCAGCGAATCGGGGAAGATCATGGCCTATGCCGGCAATGGCGAGGCCGAGATCTGGCGCTATGTCGGGCTGCGCACCCCCGAGATCATCGCGCGATTCCTGCCCTTCTCGGTGTTGCTCGGCACGATCCTCGCGCTTTCGCAGCTCAACCAGAACAGCGAAGTCATCGCGATGAAGGCCTCGGGGCTCTCGGCGCACCAGGTGCTCGCGCCGTTGCTGCTCACTGCGTTCGGCGTCGCCGCTTTGTCCTTCGCCTTCAACGAGCGCATCGTCGCACGCTCCACCGCGACGCTCGAGCAATGGAAGAAGGTCGATTACGGCCCTCTCCCGATCGATCGCGGCGATCGTTCGAACGTCTGGGTCAAGGACGGCAGCAATCTGATCGCGGTCGATCAGATCCGCGGCAAGGGCGAGGCGGCGCAGCTGTACAACATCACCGTCTACGAGCGCAGCGGCCAGTCGCTTCGCGCGATCCTGACGGCGAAACATGGCGCCCGCGACGGCAAGGGCTGGCGGATCGACGGCGTGCAGCGCTTCGACGTCGCGGCGGGGACGATCGCGCCGCTTGCGCCGATGCGCATCGCCGACGGGGTGCGCCCCGACCAGTTCACGCTCAGCCACATCAACGCCGACGGGCTGTCGTTCGGCGCGCTGCGCGAAGTGATCGACGATCTCAAGCTCGCCGGCCGCCCCACCAAGGCGCTCGAAGGCTCGCTGTGGCACAAGCTTTCGGGGCCGCTCTCGTCGGTGCTGATGCCATTGCTCGGCGCCGTCGCGGCGTTCGGCATCGCGCGGTCGGGCAAATTGTTCGTGCGCGCGGTGATCGGCATGGCGCTCGGCTTCCTCTATTTCGTCGCCGACAATTTCGCGCTGGCGATGGGCAATCTCGGAGCCTACCCGCCCTTCCTCGCCGCCTGGGCCCCCTTCCTCCTGTTCCTGATGATCGGCGAGGCGGTTTTGCTCAGAACCGAGGAATAGGGCTCTCATGAGCGCCACGGTCCCGGGCCCGGACGGACAGCCGCGCTGCGGCTGGTGCGCGGCCGCGCCGGAGTTCCTTGCCTATCACGACCGCGAATGGGGATTTCCGGTCGGCGAGGATCGCCGGCTGTTCGAGAAGCTCTGTCTCGAAGGTTTCCAGTCCGGCCTGAGCTGGCGCACCATCCTCGCCAAGCGCGAGAATTTTCGCGCGGCTTTTCACGCGTTCGATTTCGAGCGGATCGCTGCCTTTACCGAAGCCGATGTCGAGCGCCTGCTCGGCGACGCCGGTATCGTTCGTCATCGCGGCAAGATCGCCGCCGTCATCAACAACGCGAAGCGCCTGAAGGAACTCGTGTCGGAGTGCGGCTCCTTCGCCGCCTATATCTGGGGTTTCGAGCCCGGCCCCGGAGAACTGACACCCCCGCAGACCGCTTCGACTTCGCCCGCATCGATTGCATTGTCGAAGGACCTCAAGAAGCGCGGCTGGAGATTTGTCGGTCCGACCACGGTCTATGCCTTCATGCAGGCCATGGGCCTGATCAACGATCACGCCGAGGGCTGCGTCGTCCGTGAAGAGGCCGCACGCGCGCGGCAGGCGTTCACGGTCCCGGTCTAAGGCGCCGCGGACTCCGTCATCGGGGCCGCCTCTTTTCATTCTTGCCCGGCACCTCAAACGAAAGGCCGGCCCCGCAAGGGGCCGGCCCGGTAGTGTTCCAGCCTGATCGCTCGCCCTAGCGGCGGATCCCCATGGTGCTGCGTGCCAACTGGCCCACCAGCCCAGGCAGACCGGCATAGCTCGCTTTGTGATAGGGCGAGTCCGGCTCGACCATCGCGGTCAGACGGCGATGCGCCACGCCGAGATTGTGATAGGGAACGCTAGGCAGCAGATGGTGCAGCGCGTGATAGCGCAAGCCCACCGGCGCCCACAATGCGGGCAGCAAGGCCGGCGGCGGCACGTTGACGCTGTCGAGATACTGCGCGGTCACCGTCATCGCCTCGCCTTCATTCTCCCAGAGATGCGCGACGAGGGTGCGAACCTGGTTGATCACGGTCGTCGCGGAAACCACGCCGAGGAAGATCAGGAAGGCCCGCAGCGGGATCACGCCGGCGGCGGTCAGCCCCATCAGGGCGATCGCCCAGACGCTGGTGGCGGCTTCCTGCCACAGCCAATGGGTGCGCGCGGCGCCCTCGGCCGGACGGCGGCGGAAGGCGGGGTTGATCACCAGGCCCGAATAGCGCTCGACCACCATCTTGCGCAGCCCCGGCACCGCCAGCGACAACGGCGCCAATACGCCGTAGCGGATCAGCAGCCCGATCGGCGCCAGCGCCGAAATCAGCACGAACATCGGCAGCGACCACGGCTTCATCAGCGCCAGCGGCAGATATTCGGGATCCTCGACCGTGCCGTAGCGGGTGCGGGCGTGATGGAGGTTGTGAACGCCCTCATACATGAACGACGGCACCATCAGCGGCACCCCGATCAGCGCATTCCAGCCGAAGCGGAAGCCGGGGACGGTCGAATGCTTCATGTGCGTGAGTTCGTGGATGAAGCTCGCGGCCCGATAGAGCCCGAGCACCGACACGAAGGCGGCAAGCAAGGCGAGGCCCGGCGTGGCGAGGGTGATCGCCAACGCGAGCGCGCCATAGCCGACCACCGCCGATGCGGTCAGATCGGCCCAATAGATGGCCGGGCGCGCCTTGTGCAGGTCGCGTGCGATCTCGGCAGCGGCGCGCAGCATCGCCTTGTCGTCGGCGATGCGCCCCGCCGCGGCGCGCGCGGCCGTGGCGTCGGGCGCCGCGACATCGCGCAAATCCAGTGCGATAGAGCTGTTCATGGGTATTTCCATTGCCTCTAGATAGTGGCTCAATATGGGCAACAACAGGGGGCTGGCGTGGCTCGGGCAGGTTCCGCTTGACAAGCACCGCCCTCAGGCGGGACTTCGGCGCACCTCTGTCAAAGGCCTGCCTACATGCCCGCACCTGCCATCCGCCCCGTCGTCACCAAGGCGGATACCAATGCTTTCGTCGAGCTAGCCTATCGCCTGAACGGCAGTGATCCGCATTGGGTGGCGCCGCTCCGCGACGAAGTGAAGGCGACGATCGATCCCAGGAAGAATGGCTGGTTCAGCCACGCCGAGGCGCAGCTTTTCCTCGCCGAGCGTGACGGCAAAATCGTCGGCCGCATCTCGGCGCACATCGACCGGCTCGCCCTCGAAATGCCGCCGGAGCAGGGCTTCGGGCCCGGTACCGGCTTCTGGGGACTGTTCGAGGCCGAGGATGCCGAGACCGCCGCCGCTCTGATCGCACAGGCCGAGGCTTGGCTGAAGGGCAAGGGCATGACGCGCGCGCTCGGCCCGGTCAGCCTGTCGATCTGGGAAGAGCCCGGGCTGCTGGTGAAGGGCCATGATCATTCCCCCACGGTGCTGATGGGGCATCATCCGGCGCATTATCAGGGCTGGATCGAGGGGCTGGGCTACGCCCCCGCCAAGAAGCTGCTGACCTATGATCTCGACATCACCCAAGGCTTTCCCCCGCTGGTCCAGCGCATCATCGCGGCCGGCGAGAAAAACGCCAAGATTCGCATCCGCAGGGTCAACAAGGCGCGCTTCGACGAGGAAGCCGCGACCATCCTGGCGATCCTCAACGATGCATGGTCGGACAATTGGGGGTTCGTGCCGCTCACCCAGCCCGAGATCGACGATGTCGGCAAGAAATTGAAGCCGCTGGTCTTCGAGGATCTGATCATGATCGCCGAAGTCGAGGGCGAGCCGGTGGCGTTCATGATCACCCTGCCCGACTTCAACGAGCCGCTGAAGCCGCTCAGGGGCAAGCTGTTTCCGTTCGGCTGGGCGAAGCTGCTGCTCTGGCTGCGCAAGCCCAGGGCGACGACGATGCGGGTGCCGCTGATGGGCGTGGTCAAAAGGCTGCAGAGCTCGCGCATGGCAAGTCAGCTGGCCTTTATGATGATCGAATATATTCGGCGCTCCGCCGTTCCCAATTATGGCGCGGCACGTGGCGAGATCGGCTGGATCCTCGACGACAATCAGGGGATGATCGCGATCGCCGATACGATCGAGAGCCGGATCAACCGCGAATATGTGATCTACCAGAAGCCGATCTGAGATCGAGCCCGCGGCGGGAACGCCGGCGCCGCGGGCCCTTTTTGACAGTTACTTGCGCGCTTCGGCGGCGGGATCGATGCCCGACCGCGCGATCCATTCGGCGCGGGTGCGGCAAACCTTCTGGCGACGATGGCTGCCGGTCGGGGTCTCGACGACGCAGTAGCGATCGGCTTTCTCCACCTTGGCGGCCGCCTTGGGCGCTTCGGTGGTCGGATCGGCGGCATAGGCCGGCGCGGTGGCGCCTGCGACCAGAACCACGGCGGCGATCATGGCGGCGGCGACGCTGGTGACGCGGCCAGTGTTACGAGTGATCATTCCCTTTACTCCTCTGCTTTCAGACACCAGGCGCTCCCTCGTTCCGCCTGCCCCCGATACTTTGCATCGACCGTGCCAAACAGCAGAGTTGTTTAATTTCAAATAGTTATGGATGTGACACATTCAAGTCACCGCCATAACACAGCAGTACACGCCAAGAGTTGGGAATTCAGGCGCGGCAGTGTCCGGAAAGGGACAGTGTCGATTGTGCGATAGCGGACATCTGAACGATCGCGGCGACGCGAAACAGGTTCTCAGCGCAGCGTCGCCCAGGTCGGGGCATGATCGCTGGCCCTTTCGCGGCCGCGATATTCCTTGTCGACGCCGGCGCCGACGAGCCGGTCGGCCGCTTGCGGGCTGAGCAGCAGATGGTCGATCCGGAACCCGGCGTCGCGCTGCCAGCAGCCGGCCTGATAGTCCCAGAAGGTCCAGATCCCGCCGCCCGGGAAGCGCGTGCGCAGCGCGTCGGTCCAGCCCTGCGCGAGCAGGCTCCGATAGCGCTGCCGCGATTCGGGCTGCATCAGCGCGTCGCTCGCCATCGCGCGCACCGAAAAGGTGTCGTCGTCATTGGGAATGACGTTGAAGTCGCCGGCGAGTACCACCGGGCGTTCCTCGGCGAGCAGCGCGCGCGCGCGATCGGCCAGCCGGTCCATCCATTTCAGCTTGTAATCGAATTTGGGTCCGGGCTGCGGATTGCCATTGGGCAGATAGATCGAGGCGATCACCAGATCGCCGGCCTCGACTTCGATATAGCGGCTATGGGCATCCTCCGGATCGCCGTCGAGGCCGCGCTGGCGCTCGACCGGCTGGGCGCCGCGCGCGAGGACCGCGACGCCGTTGAAGCCCTTCTGGCCGTGCCAGACCGCGCCATAGCCCGCTTTCTCGATAGCGCCGACCGGCAGCGTCTCGTCGGCGCCCTTGAGCTCCTGCAGGCACACGAGATCGGGCTTCTGCTCGTCGAGATATTCCAGCAGGCGCTCCATGCGCGCCTTGATCCCGTTGACGTTGTAGGTGACGATTTTCATGCGCGATGGTTAGCGGCGTGCGCGGCGCAGCGCCAGCCGTGACGGCGCGTCGGGATCAGACCGAAAAGCTGGTGCCGCAGCCGCAGCCCGAGGCGGCATTCGGGTTGGTCACCGCAAAATGCGCGCCGCCGAGATTGTCGACGAAATCGACTTGCGCGCCGCGCACCAGATCGAGGCTGATCGGATCGACCGCGAGCCGGACGCCATCGGTCTCGGCGACGGCGTCGTCGGCTTCGACGGCTTCGGCCATGCCGAACTTGTACTGGAATCCCGAACAGCCGCCACCCTCCACCGAAAGGCGGAGGATCGCCGGCCTGCCCTGCTTCGCCGCGATTGCCGCGACTCGCGCGGCGGCAGCGGGGGTCAGCGCGATGTCGGGGTTGAGGACGGTGGCCATGGGAGGGGAGATAGGCGCGCCGGCTTGCCCGCGCAATATTGGCGACGCGACACCCGGCCCCTGGCAGGTATATGGGATCGGAGGGGTGGGGGCCGCCTCACGGACGACCCCTCTCCTCTCCTGCCTCTTACTTCGCGGGGCCGCCTACGCCGCCCTGCGCGCGGTTCTGGACCGCGGTCAAATATTCGCCGGTCTGGAGGAACGGGATCGGATTGACCGCCTTCCCGTCGACGCGGACTTCGTAATGGAGGTGGCTGCCGGTCGAACGGCCGGTCGAGCCCATCAGGCCGATCATCTGCCCGCGGCGAACGCGGGTGTTGTCGGCGACGAGGATCTTCGAAAGATGGCCATAGCGCGTCTCGATGCCGCGGCCGTGATTGATCTGGACGAGGTTGCCATAGCCGCCCTGGCGCCCGGCGTGGCTGATGATGCCGTCGGCGGTGGCGTAGATCGGCGTGCCGATCGAGCCGGGAATGTCGACGCCGGCGTGCATCGCGGCAGTGCCGCGGAACGGGTCCGAACGCACCCCGAAGCTCGAGGTGAAGAGCAATTTGTCGACCGGCTGCATCGACGGGATCGAGATCACCGTCTGCTCGAGCGCGTCGAGCTTCTTCCACGTCAGGAACAATGCGCGGAACTGCGCATCGGCGCTCTCGGCCGAGTCCGAGCCCGCGGCGCCGTCATTATTGTCGTCCATCGGCTCGTACGGGCCGCCCATCGCGCCGCCGCTCACGCGGACATAGCGCTCGGGGGCAAGGCCCAGACGGCGGAAATGGCTGGCGGTCTGCTGATAGCGGGCTTCGCCGGCGGCGCGTGCCTTGCCGGCGAGCGCCGCCTGGCGCTGCTCGACTTCGCGAAGCGGCGCAAGCATTTCATCGGCGACTGCGCTGGTCTCGGGGGCAGTCTGCAAGGCGGCATTCTCGAGCGCTGCGGCATCGCCCTTGCCCGAAAGCACTGCCGAGATCAGTGCCTGGCGCTGTTCGACGCGGGCGGCCTGCAGCCTGGCGGCTTCCTTGGCCGCGGCGACTTCGGCCTGCATCCTGGCGACCTGCGACCGCATCTTCGCGACCTGCGCCTCGGGCGAACCCGGAACCGCGCTCACGCCGCTCACCGCGATCGCGCCGGCCATCGCCTGCGAAACGCCGTAGCCCGAAAAAAGGACAGTGACCGCGGCGACACCGGCGAGCAACGCCTGGGTGCGGCCGGCAATGCTGAAACGGCGCAGATCACGGCCGTCGTGGAAAATAAAATCGCGGGTGGTGAAAAAATTGCGGAACCGAGTGCCAAGGTTCGCATTATTGAGCTTCGTAGCGTTGGCCATGAGTCCCCGACAATTCAAGGCAAGCACGCACCGATGCGACCCGGTGATCGGCTTACAAAAATATCAATGTCCATGGAGCAGCCCCTCCGCCTTCTGGACGTGCCGGGGTTTGGCCTGAGAAATCAGGGAACCGCAAGGGCTTGATAGTAGCCGCGCGTCAGACCGGCTGAGTCGCGCGCCGAGTCGTTGAATGGAGGTTTAATCAGTCCCCGGAAATAGGTGCGGACAAGCTGCTGCCACGTGGCTTCAGGGTTAATATTTTGTTGCGCGCAGCCTGATTCGAACCAGCGCGTTCCGGCCCGGACATGCGCTATTTCGTCGGTCAGGATCCGGGTCAGGATCTTCGCCGTCGCAGCGTCTCCCACCGCGAGGAATTTCTCGATCGTCGAAGGGGTTATGTCGAGCCCGCGCGCTTCGAGCACCATCGGGACCACTGCCATTCGGGCCAGCGGATCATGCGCCGTCGCCGCTGCCGCGTCCCACAGCCCGTCATGCGCCGGCAGAGCGCCGTAATGGCTTCCGAGCTGCTTCAGCCGCCGGTCGAGCAAGGCGAAATGCATCGCCTCGTCGGCGCCGACCCGCATCCAGTCGTCGGCGAAGCCGCGCGGAAATCGGCCGCCGAACCGCCCCAACGCATCGAAGGCGAGGTCGATCGCCGCGAACTCGATATGCGCCAGCGCGTGGATCAGCGCGACGCGGCCGCGCTCCGATCCGCCCTTGCCGCGCTTGGGCATCCGGTTGGGCGGGAGCAATTCGGGCCGGTCGGGACGCGCCGGGCGATCGGGCATCGTCACGTCGAAACGATGGTCGAGCCGGCCCAGCCGCCAGTCGCGCGCCGCCGCCCGCGCCGCCTTGATCTTGGCGGGCGGGTCGGCTGCGTCGAGCACCGCCCGCGCTGCCTCGGCGACGCTGCGGGTCACCTGTCGAGCATCTCCTTAGCCGCAGCGAGCACCGCCTCGACATGCCCCGGCACGCGCACCTTGCGCCACGCGCGGACCAATTTGCCGTCCGGCCCGAACAGGAAGGTCGAGCGGTCCACGCCCATGTAGCGCCGCCCGTAGAGCTGCTTCTCGATCCACACCCCGAACGCTTCCATCGCCGTCCCGTCATCGGTCGCCAACGGCACGGTAAGCTCGTATTTTTCCGAGAATTTCCGATGCTTTGCAGCATTGTCCTTCGACACGCCGAGAACATCCACGCCGAGCGCCGCAAAGTCCGTCAGTCGCGCCGAAAAGTCCTGCGCCTCGCGGGTGCAGCCCGCGGTATCGTCCTTCGGATAGAAATAGAGCACCAGCGGCCGCTTGCGCCCCGCGAGCGCGATCGGGCCGTCCTTCCCCTCCAGCATCACTGCGGGCAGTGCATCCCCGGGTTCGATCATCCCTCGTCTCCGTCAGCCGCCGGCGCGGATTTCCGCCCAGCAATCGCGCACCTCCTGCCGGGTCCGTTCGAGCGAGGCAACCACCTCGTCCCAGGCACCCAGCCCGACTGCACGCGCGATCAATGCCTGCGTCGTCTCTCCCGGCGGCTGCGCATCGGGGGCGACCAGCCGCAGCGTCACCAACAACCGCGATTGCAGGTCATAGGCGCCCAGCATCGTCTCGGGCAGCAGCCCCTCCCCGACCAGCAGCCCGATCGCCTTGCGCAGTTGCGGCGCGAACGCGGTGCGGTGCCGCAGCTGGCGCACGTGCACCGCGAATTCGAGATCGACCAGCCCGCCCGGCAGCAATTTGGCGTCGAGCGGCCCCGCCGGCGGCTTGTGCGCCGCCATCTCGTCGCGCATCTTCGCCGCGTCGGCGAGCACGTCGCGCTCGGGCCGTGCACCGCGCAGCACATCGTCGACGATCGCCTGAACCGCCGCGCGCGCCGCCTCCGATCCGAACACCGGCCGCGCCCGCGTGAGCGCCATATGCTCCCATGTCCACGCGTCCTCGCGCTGATAGCGGGCGAACGCGTCGAGCGAGACCGATAGCGGCCCCTGGGCCCCTGAAGGCCGCAGCCGCGTATCGACATCGTAGAGCGGCCCCGCCGCGGTGGCGACCGACAGGGCCGCCGTAACGCGCTGCGCCAGCCGGTTATAATAGATCACGGCGCCCAAGGGTTTCGGGCCGTCGGATTCGGCGGCATAGTCGCCGGTGAACAGATAGACGAGGTCGAGATCGGAAGCATGGGTGAGCGCCTGGCCGCCCATCCGCCCGAGCGCGAGGATCGCCAATTCGCTTTCCGGCACCCGCCCATGCGCGCGCACGAATTCCTCGACCGTCGCCGCCGCCAGCACCTCGATCGCCGCCTCGGCGATCCGCGCATAGCCGTGCGACACGTCGAGCGGATCGCTCGCTCCCGCGACGATCTGCGCGCCGAGGGCAAAGCGTTTCTCGCCGACCAGCCGGCGGACATGCTCGAGCTGCCACTGGTAATCGGCGCCCCGCTCGCGCGCCGCCATCTCGGCAACCAGTTCCGGAATATCGGCGACCGGCTCGAGCGCACTCGCATCGATCAAGCCGTCGAGCAGTTCGGCGCGCCGCCCCAATTGCTCGGCCAGTGTCGGCGCATGGCACAGGATCGCGCTCAGCAGCCGGGCCAGCCCCGGCTGGGCCTCGAGCAACCGGAAGAAGTTGATCGCGCTGGGCAGCCGGGAGAGCATCGCATCGAAGCGCGTGATCGCGTGCGTGCTGTCGGGCGCCTGCGCGAAGGCCTCGATCAGCCCCGGCAGCAGCGCCTCCAGCGCCTCGCGCGCTTGCGGCGAACGCAGCGACGGATAGCCCCCGCCCCGCCACCCTTCGACGATCCGCAGCGCGCCCGCCGGATTGTCGAATCCTGCCGCGCCCAGTCGCGACTGGAGCGTCTCCGGATCGGCAGGCAGCCGCGCTTCGTCCTCGCCGGCGAGCGCGTCGTACACCGTGCCCACGCGGGCGACATGGGGCCGCAGCCGCTCGATCAGCGCCGCCCCATTCTCCATGCCGTGCAGCGCGGCGACATTGTCGAGCGCTTCCTGCCCCGGCGGCAAGGTGTGCGTCTGGAGATCGTCGACCATCTGCAGCCGGTGTTCGACGGTACGAAACTCGACATAGGCCGCAGTCAGCGCCGCGGCGTCGTCGGCATCGATCCTTCCGTCGGCGGCGAGCGCGGCCAATGCGTCGCGCGTCGCCGGCACCCGCAACGCGGAATCGCGTCCACCGTGAATCAGCTGATGAATCTGCGCGAAGAATTCGATCTCGCGAATGCCGCCGCGACCCCGCTTCAGATCATAGCCGGGGGCGAAAGCCTGCGCCTGCGCATAATGGTCGCGGATCCGGCGCGAGATGTCGCGGATCTCGCGGATCGTTCCGTAATCGACCGCGCGCCGCCACACGAACGGCCGGATCGCCTCGAGGAACTGCCCGCCGAGCCCGAGATCCCCCGCACTGGCGCGCGCCCGGATGAATGCCGCGCGCTCCCAGGGGAGCGCCTGCGATTCGTAATACGAGATCGCCGCCTCGACCGGCAGTGCGATCGGGGTCGCCTCGGGCGAGGGCCGCAGCCGCAGATCCACCCGCATCACATAGCCATCGCCATCGCGCGCCTGGAGCAATTCGACCACCCGCCGGCCGATCCGCACCGCGGCATCCACCGGCTCCTCGCGCGGTTTGCGCGGCAAGGTTTCGGGATCGAAGATCAGGATCGGGTCGATGTCGGACGAATAATTGAGTTCGCGGCTGCCAAGCTTGCCCAAGGCGATCGCGGAAAATCCCAGCGGTTCGGCGTCGGGCGTGCGCTCGCGGATGGCGGTGCGGATCGCGCGATCGAGCGCATCGTCGGCAAAGTCGCTGAGCAGGTTGGTGACCCGGGTCAGATCGAACCGACCCGACAAATCGCCGAGCGCGACCAGCAGCGCCAGCCGCCGCCGCTCGATCCGCAAGCGCTGCGACTCGGGCATTTCGCCATGGATCAGACGCGCGGCTTTCAGCGGGTCGTCCAGCGCCTGCTCCAGATCGTCGAGCAGTTGCGACTCGCGCCCGAGCAGCATCGCGAGGAACGGCGCATGGGCGCGTGCAAGATCAACGGCGCTCTGCAAGTCCCCGCAAATCATGCGGAAACCCCTTGTCGATACGCGCCGGGAACAACACATTTACAATTGTCAAGCAACAAATGTGAAGTCAGGACGTTTTTGTATCGTGACCCGCCCGTCATCCTTCTCCGCCCCCGAGGCCCAATTGCGCGCTTATCGCGTCGAGCGCCCTCGCGCCAGCGACGCGATAGCAGTTTCGCTGCGCGATGCGTTCGAACGCGAATCCGGAATTCCCGAAGACATGGTCATGCTGCTTCGCAGCCTGAACCGGCTCGAGGTGCCGGCCACACACTGAGGCCGCGGATCGACGGCCCGCAGCTCAGCGGTCGCGACTGAGATCGTCGACTTCGGCCATGATCGTGTCGAGCGCGCTCTTGCCGCCCGGATTGGGCAGGCTCTCGCGCCGCGACGGCAATTGGCCCTCGGTGAGCAAATTCTCGAGCGCGACGCGGCCGCGGGCGACGCGGCTCTTGATCGTGCCGACCGCGACGTTGCAGATCTCGGCGGCTTCCTCATAGGCGAAGCCGCCGGCGCCGACGAGGATCAGCGCCTCGCGCTGGGGTTGCGGCAAGTGCAGCAGCGCGCGCTGCATGTCGTTCAGTTCGACGTGACGATCCTGGCTCGCCGGCGCGGCGAGCAGCCGGTCGGCGACCAGATCGTCCCATTCGCCCTTGAAGCGCGCGCGACGCATCTGGGAAAGATAGAGGTTGCGCAGGATGATGAAGGTCCATGCCCGCATGTTGGTGCCGGCCTGGAAGCGCTGGCGCGCCGCCCATGCCTTGAGCAGCGTCTCCTGCACCAGATCGTCGGCGAGGTCGCGGCTGCCCGAAAGCGAGCGGCCGAACGCGCGGAGATGGGGGATCACCGTCGCGAGCTGCTTCTTGAACTCGGGATCGGATAGCGCAACGTGCTCACGCGGCGGCTCGGCTGCCGCGTCCTCGCGATCGTCGTGCAGTTCGGACTCAGTCATTCGATCCCGTTCACTTGCGCGTGCCATGATGCGGCGCTGATTGGAGATAGGCGCCGCAGGCGCGATTGCCAGCATTTTTGGAACTGCCCGTGAAGGGTTCAGGACCAGAGGATGACAGCGAAGGCAATGACTACCAGCACCAGGCCGAAGCCCAGTACATAGCGAGTCATATGCGGCGTTGTACCGGCGCGGGCCCGGTCGGTGGAGACATGGATGGGTTCTTCATTCTCAGCCATGCCCCCTAAACCCGCCAAAACCGTTTTGGGTCCGTATCGTGTGGAACCCGGGACGGAATTTTTCAGGCCGCGGCGGGCACCGTCGCCTGATCGAAGAACAATGCCTGGCTGATCGTCGTCTTCACCGTCTCGCGCTGGAACGGCTTGGTGATCAGGAAGGTCGGCTCGGGCCGCTCGCCGGTCAGCAGCCGCTCGGGGAAGGCGGTGATGAAGATCACCGGCACGCTGAACTCGGCGAGGATGTCCTTCACCGCATCGATGCCCGAGCTGTCGTCGGCGAGCTGGATGTCGGCGAGCACGAGGCCCGGACGATCCTCCATCGCCAGCGCGACCGCTTCGTCGCGCGTGACGGCCACGCCGGTCACTTCATGACCGAGGTCGCGAACGATCTGCTCGAGATCCATCGCGATAAGCGGCTCGTCCTCGATGATCATCACGCGGGTGCGGGTCTGACGCTCGATCTCGGCGACGGCCTCGGCGACGAGGGTCGAGACCTGCGCGGGATCCTCCTCGATCAGATAGCCCGCATCCTCGATGCTGAAGCCTTCGACCGTGGTGAGCAACAGCGCCTGACGCGACAGCGGCGTAAGGCGGGCGAGCCGCTTGCGCGCGATCGATTCTGCTTCGTTGGAATTATCCTCGATGAAGTCCTCTTCCTCGAGATGGGTCGACTGCCAGATTGCCTGGAAGGTCCGGTAGAGGCCGAGCCGCGGATCGACTTCGCGGGGAAACTGGTCGGGCGCGGCGACGATCGCCTCGAGCGCGGCACGTACGTAACGGTCACCTTCGGCCTGGCTGCCGGTGAGCGCGCGCGCATAGCGCCGAAGCAGAGGAAGGTGCGGCGCGAGTTGCTGTCCAAGCGACATAAGGGAATTCTACTCCTTCGAGTGCGCGGGGTGGCTTTCTCGCTCCCCGACGCCTGCATTGCAATCGTTTCTGCTGTCCAAAGGAGCCCCTCCCCGGATTTCGCATCGCCTGTGGAACAATCGACGCGCTATTTGGTTTCATCGCCCAAGCCACGTGATGTGCAAGGCATCACGGGCGCGCCGGCGCACCCTTCACGGGAACGCTTGCGCTCTGGCGTCATGACGTTAATCGGACCTCAGGTGCCGATGCGTATTCACAGTCCGGGTCCCGGACAAAACTCGGGTCCTCACGGGGGGAATTGGTGCGTTCCGCAAAGGATGAAAAAAAAAGGCCGCCAAAGCCAAAAGGCGGGACGGAGAGCAACAAACCCAGCCGCAGCGTGGGTGATGCTTTGCGCCAGGCCTATGACGAGGCCGTTCGTGAAACCGTGCCCGATGATCTGCTCGACCTGCTGAAGAAGCTCGACTAGCCAGAGACTATGAGCAGTACGGATCTGGAGCCGCGTGCCACGGGTATCGCGGCGGCGCTGGCGCGCATGCCGACGGGCGCCAAGGTTTTCCTGATCCTCGTCGGCGCGCTGCTTCCGCTCGCGCTGATCGCCTTGTTCACCACCATCCAGACCACCCGGACCGCCGACACCGAAGCGCGTGCGCGACTGCACGCGGTCGCCGACGAGAGTTCGGGCGCGGTCGAGAACATACTCACCAACGAGGCGAGCCAGATGCGCCAGGCGCTCGCCGCGCTCGAGCGCGACCCGCGCGATGCAGCCAGTTGCATCCGCCTCGCCGGCAGCTTCGCCGCGCAAGGCGGCACGCGCTTCGCCATCGCCGACGCGCACGGCCGCGTGTTGTGCGGTCAGCGCTTCACGATTCCGGCGGCGGCGGCACTTCGCCCGGGCGAGACGCGCGCGTCCTTGCTCGCCGACGGGCTCGCCGTGCGCATCGCCGGCAACGCGGGCATGACGGCAGCGGCCTGGTATCCGGTGTCGGTATTGTCGGCACTCGCGCGCCCCAGCGGCTTCGTCCCGGATTATGGCGCGGCCCTGATCCGCGAAGGCGAGCGCTTGTCGCTGCGCGATCTCGGCGCAGGCGGGCCGCTCGGACGCCGCGAGACGGCGCGCAGTGATCTCTCGCTCGACGGCCTCGCGCTCGAGATGGTCATGCCCGGCGCGCCGATCACCTCGCCGCTGATCATCACCACCGTCCTGCTCGTGTTGATGTGGATCGCCGCGGCGGCGATCGGCTGGTTCGTCGTCGACATTCTGCTGATCCGCCCCCTGCGCCGGCTGCGCACCAGCGTCGGCCGCTATCAGCCCGGCGAAGTGCTCGACATGAAGCGCTTCGGCGCGATCCCCGCACTGGAGATTCGCGAGCTGGGCCAGACCTTCCAGCAGATCACCCGGACGGTGCGGCTCCACGAAGCCGACCTCGCCGACGGGCTGGTGCGCCAGACCAGGCTCACCCGCGAGGTGCACCACCGCGTCAAGAACAACCTCCAGGTCATCTCCAGCCTGATCAACTTCCATGCCCGCGGCGCGAAGAGTGCCGAGGCGACCGAGGCCTATGCCTCGATCCAGCGGCGCGTCGACGCGCTCGCGGTGGTCCATCGGCATCATTATGCCGAGCTCGAGGAGAATCGCGGGCTCGATCTGCGCTCGATCATCGGCGAGCTCGCCGCCAATATCCGCGCCACCGCTCCCGAGCGCGCCGCGGGTCTCGGGATCACGCTCGAGATCGAGCCGCTGCTGGTCAATCAGGACGTCGCGATCGCCGTCGCTTTCCTGATCACCGAACTCGTCGAGCTCGCGGTGAACAACCATTCGACCGCGCAAGTCCGCATTTCGATCAAGGGCGCCGACGAACCCGATCGCGCGATCCTCCGCGTCATTTCGCCCGCGCTGGTCGAAAGCGCCGAGCTCGAGGCATTGCTCGACAGCCGCTACGGCCGCGTCATCCTCGGCCTCGCGCGCCAGCTGCGCACCCGGCTGCATCACGATCCGCTGGTCGGCGCCTATGAGGCCTCGATCTCGATCACCGGGCGTCCCTGATTTTTTGACCCGATTTCTGGCCTGACTTCCGGCCTGATTTTCCGGCCCGAACTTTTTTCAAAAAAAAATGTGAGGGGCCGGGAACCCGCCCCCGCAATGCACGTTCTGCTATTCGGATAGTGACCTTTTGCCCCCCCCGCTCTCGCTATCCAAGACATGGGCCCGGAAGCGTCAACCCTCCCCCCCCCCGGTGACGCTTCCGGGCCTAACACTTTCCCCCGACATCGAAATTTCCGATCCGCCCATGGCCCTTCGTGCCTGATGCGGAACGATTTGACGCGTCCGGGCATTTCTTCCCCGCCACAAGCTGGAGAGTTTCAATGCGCAAGATCTTGACCTGTGCCGCCCTCGCCGGTGCGATTCTGGTTTCGGCCTGCAACACGGTCGAAGGCGTCGGCCGCGACGTTTCGTCCGCGGGCGACACCGTCGCCAAGACGGCGGACGACGCCAAATAAGCCGTTCCCTTCGGCGTCAACGAAGCCCCTCCCCGCGCGGAGGGGCTTTTCGTATCAGGCGACCGGCTCGCTCTCGGCTGCTCGCTCGCGCCGCCGCCGGGTGAACCAGATCGCCACCAGAGCGAGGAAATAGAGCGCGACGAGCGGGATCGCGAGCAACAGCTGCGACCCGACATCGGGCGGCGTGAGCACCGCCGAGATCGCAAACGCGCCTACCACCGCATAGCGCCACGCGCCCTTGAGCTGCTCGAAGGTGACGATTCCCGCATGCTCGAGCAGCATCAGCAGCACCGGCATGAGGAACGACAGTCCGAAGCCGAAGATGAACTGCATCACGAACTTCAGATACTCGTTCACTTCGGGCAGCGCCTGCTGGGTCACGCCGGCGAGTTCGCCCTGGAAGCCGAGCAGGAATTTGAGCGCCACCGGAATTGCGATGAAATAAGCCATGCTCGCGCCGGCGAGGAACAGCACCGGGGTGGCGAGCAGGAAGGGCAACAGGGCGCGCTTTTCCTTGCGGTACAGCCCGGGCGCGACGAATTGCCACAATTGGTTGGCGATCACCGGAAAGGCGATCATCAGCGCGGCGAAGAAAGCCACCTTGAGCTCGACGATGAATCCGCCGGTCACCGCGGTGTTGATGATCGTCACCTGTCCCGCAGCCTTGAGCGGCGCCACGAGGACCCCGAGGATCGGACGCGCAAAATAGAGGCAGCCGCCGAACGCCACCACCAATGCGGCGAGCGACCAGAGAAGGCGGCGCCTGAGCTCGATGAGATGGTCGAGCAAGGGCGCCTGGGTGTCGTCGATCTCGTTCACGATTGCGGCTCGTCCGGGGCTGCGGCCTTGGGCTTGCGGGTGCGCTTCGGCTTGGGCGCGGGGTCTTCCGGCGGCTCGGAGAAAAGCGCCGGCTGCTCGACCATCACCGGATCGGCATCGACCGGGTCGGCGTCGGCAGGGGCGAAATGCTCGGGCTGCGGCGCGGGAAGCGCGGGCGTCGGCGGATGCTCGCGCATGATCCGCTCATTCTCCGCCGCCCATTGCTTCTCCATCTCGGCCAGCTCGGATTCGCGCACCATCGCGTCGAAGCCCGAGCGGAACTGGCGCGCCACGCCCCGCGCCTTGCCGACCCATTTGCCGACGAAGCGCATCGCCTTGGGCAAGTCCTTGGGTCCGATCACCAGCAGCGCCACCACGGCCACAAGCAGCAACTCGGTCGGCGCTACGTCTAACATTCGGCACTGCCTCGGGCGCGCCTCGCGAGGCGCGGATCAAACATGGATGGATGCGAAAAGCTCAGCGCTCTTCGCGGGTGCGCTCGGCTTCGGTCTGGAAGCTCGCGTCCGGCGTCGGCGCGGGTTTGCCTTCGATCCGCGTCGGCGGAACCGGCTTTTCCTCGTCGTCCTCGGCCATGCCCTTCTTGAACTGCTTGATGCCCTTGGCGACGTCTCCCATCATGTTGGAGAAACGGCTGCCGCCGAACAAAAGAATCACCAGCACACCGACGATCAGCCAGTGCATCAGGCTCATGCTACCCATGGGAACTCTCCTCGTATCGGGGGTCTATCTAGGCGCGGCGCGCGCCGGGAGCAACGGCTAGCACAGCCGCCGTGCGAATCGGTCCGCGAGCCCTATTCGGCTTCGGTGACAGTTTCGCTCGCTTCGTCCTCGAATGCCGCCTCGAAGGCGAGGTCGACCGGGTCGAGCAGCCCCGCCGCCTTGAGATCCTCGATCCCCGGCAGGTCGCGCCGGCTGGCGAGCCCGAACTGGCTGAGAAACCCCGCGGTCGTCGCGTAGGTGAGCGGGCGCCCCGGCACTTCGCGCCGCCCCGCGGGCCGCACCCAGCCCGCCTCCATCAGCACGTCGATCGTGCCCTTGGAGATCTGCACCCCGCGAATCGCCTCGATCTCGGCGCGCGTGACCGGCTCGTGATAGGCGATGATCGCCAGCGTCTCGATCCCCGCGCGGCTGAGCTTGCGTGCCTCCTCGCGATCACGCCGCAGCAGATGCGCGAGGTCGGCGGCAGTCTGGAAGTGCCAGCGCTCGCCGCGGCGGACCAGTTCGATCCCTCGCCCCGCGTACAGCGCCTCCAGTCCCGCCAGCGCCCCGCGCACGTCCGCCTCCGCGCCGATATGCGCCTTGATCTCGTCGACCGTCATCGGCTGCTCGGACGCGAACAGCACCGCTTCGACGGCACGGCCGAGATCGTCCTGCGGAATCATGCGCTCGCCTTGAGATAGAGCGGCGCGAATGCCGATTTCTGGCGCAGCTCGAGCCGCCCCTGCCGCGCCAGCTCGAGCGCGGCGACGAACGAAGAGGCCAGCGCCGATTTGCGATAGGTGCCGCTGGCGCCTTCGGGGAGAAAGGTCTCGATCGTGCTCCACTCGATTCGCGCGCCGATCAGCGCCGAGACCCGCTCGATCGCCTCTTCGAGCGTCATCACGTCGCGCTGCGCGACGACGTGCATCACCGGCCGGGTCCGCGCGCTGATCCGGCCATAGGCCGCGATCAGATCGTAGATCTCGGCCTCGTACCGCCCTTTGCGCACCACGCGCAGCCCCTCCGGGCTGCCGCGCAGGAATACGTCGCGGCCCAGCCGGTCGCGCGCCACCAGCCGCGCGCCGGCCTCGCGCATCGCATTCAATCGTTCGAGCCGCAGTTGCAGGCGCAGCGCCAGTTCCTCGGGACTCGGCGTCTCCTCCGGGTTGCGCGGCAGCAGCAGCGCGGATTTGAGATAGGCCAGCCACGCCGCCATCACGAGATAGTCCGCCGCGAGCTCAAGCCGCAACGCGCGCGCCTGATTGACGAAGGCCAGATACTGCTCGACCAGCTCGAGGATCGAGATCTGCCGCAAATCGACCTTCTGGTTGCGCGCGAGCGCGAGCAACAGGTCGAGCGGGCCTTCCCAGCCCTCGATATCGATCTTGAGGGTGTCGTCTGCGGCGTCGCTCATCGCGGCGAGTTAAGCAGAGGCGACCGCGGCTGTCATTCCCCAACCATGACGAACCCAAACCGTCACCCCGTCCTCGTGCCGGGGTCCACGCATCCGCGGCGGAAAAGCTAGTGCCTCGAGGGCAGCCAGCGCCGCACGGTGGACCCCGGCACGAGGCCGGGGTGACGAAAGGCTAGACCAGCGCCAGCAACGCATCCCTTTTGGCGATCAGCGCATCGAAATCGCCCGTCTCGCTCGTGCCCGCAATCGTCGCCATCGCCCGTTCCAGCCGCGCGACGCATTCCGGCGTGGCGTCGCCGATCAGACCGGCAATCTCGACCATCTCGTCCATCCGCGCCCAGCAATCGAGCACCACGTCGCACCCGGCGGCGAGCGCTCGCGACGCCTTCTCACCCGCGGTGCCCGACAGCGCCTTCATGTCGATGTCATCGGTCATCAACAGCCCGTCGAAGCCGATCCGCCCGCGAATGATCTCCGAAATCACCTCGGACGAAAGAGTCGCGGGCAGCTCGGGGTCCCACGCCTCGAACACGACATGACAGGTCATCCCCATCGGCGCATCGGCGAGCCGCGTGAACGGCTCGAGATCGCTCTCGAGCGCCGCCGCATCCACCTTGACGTGCGGCAAATCGTAATGACTGTCGACCAGCGCCCGGCCATGCCCCGGCACGTGCTTGACCACGCCGACCACGCCGCCCCGGCGCATCCCCTCGAGCATCGCCTGCCCGAGCGCGGCGACCCGCATCGGGTCGCCGCCGAACGCACGATCGCCGATCGCCGGAGTCACATCGGCCTGACGCACGTCGAGCAACGGCGCGCAATTCACGTTCACCCCGACTTCGGCGAGCATCATCGCCAGCGCCTGTCCGTTCGCGCGCGCCGCCTCGATCGCCGAGATCGGCGCGACGTCGTACAGCGCATCGAATGCCGCGCCCGCCGGGAAGGCCGGCCATTCGGGCGGCACCATCCGCGCCACGCGCCCGCCTTCCTGATCGATCAGGATCGGCAGGTCGGCGCGGCCCGAGAGTGCGCGCAGGCTGTCGGTCAGCGCCTTCATCTGCGCGACGGTGCCGCAATTGCGCCTGAACAGGATGTAGCCGAGCGGATCGGCCGCTTTGAAAAAGGCGCGCTCGTCGGAGGTCAGTTCATGGCCCGAGACGCCGAAGATTACCGGTTTCATGCACGCCCCTTAGCCAATCCCATGGGAAAGGGGAAAGACGATATCCCCGTTCGCCCTGAGCCTGTCGAAGGGCGATAGCCACGCGGAGACCGGCCTTCGACAAGCTCAGGCCGAACGGATCTTCCGCCCCGCCGTCAATTCGCGATGAAGCAATTCTCGCCCGCGACCTTAAGCCGTCCGCACAGCTCGCGCGCCTGCGGGTTGCTGCCGGCGTTCACCCGCAACCGCCAGACGATGCGGCCATTGGCCTCACCGCGCTCGACCGATTTGCCGAGTGGTGCGAGATAGCCGAACCGCTTCGACAGCCGCGCCCAGGCGACATTGGCGCCGGCCTCGTCCGGAAACGCGCCGAGCTGGATCAGCGAACCCGAGCCCGGCCGCGCCGTCGCGGGCCGCGCGCCCGCCGCCGGCGCATTCTCGCCGGTCGTGCTGGCGCTTGGGATCGCAAGCTTGACGTTCTTGGTGCCCGGCGCCGTGCTCCCCGCCGCCGCAGCGCGGGTGCCCTGTACCGGCGTCTCGGCAATCGCGCCGACATTGATGCTCGAATTGCTCGCCGCGCCCTGGCTGGTCGCGAACACCGTGTCGCCCTCGCCTTCGGCCTTCATCCCGCCGGGCTCGTCGGGCTTGACCTTGTAGTCGCCGGCCGGGGCCTTGATCAGCTCGCCATTGCCGGTGCCCACCGTCTGCTGGCGCTGATACCAGAGATAGCCGACCGCGACGAACCCGACCACGGCAAGCGCCAGCACCGCCAGCAGCATGAAGCGCGCGGCCGAATGGTCCCGCGGATAATCTTCCTCGGCGGTTTCCAGCCAGGGAAGTCGATCCTGCTCGTCATATTCGCCCGTACGCAGGTTCATTCTAGTGCATCTCCTGCACGGCCTCGACACCCATGAGACCTAGACCATTACGGATAATCTGTCCCACGCCGCGCGCCAAGAACAGCCGCGCGCAGGTCAGCCCAGGCTGATCGGCGAGCAGGAAGCGACGTTCGGGCCGGTCGTTTCCGACATTCCACAAAGCATGGAGAGCGGCCGACAAGTCATAGAGATAAAAGGCAATTCTATGCGGCTCGCGCGCCAGCGCGGCACCCTCGACCACCCGCGGAAACTGCGCCGCGAGCTTCACCAGCGCCAGCTCTTCCGTATCAAGCAGGGACAGATCGGCGCTGGCGCACGAAATCCCCGCCTCCCCCGCCTTGCGGTGGAGCGAGGCGATCCGGGCATGGGCGTAATTCACATAGAAGACCGGATTGTCCTTCGAAGCCTCGACCACCTTGGCGAAATCGAAGTCCATCTGGGCATCGGCCTTGCGAGTCAGCATGGTGAAGCGCACCACATCCTTGCCGACTTCGTTCACGACGTCAGCAAGCGTGACGAAGTTGCCGGAACGCTTGGACATTTTCACCGGCTCGCCGGCGCGGAGCAGCCGCACCATCTGCACCAGCTTGACGTCGAACCGGGTCTTGCCCCCGGTCAGCGCCTGCACCGCGGCGACGATCCGCTTGACCGTGCCGGCATGATCGGCGCCCCAGATGTCGATCAATTGGTCGGCCGCCTGCGCCTTCTGGAAATGGTAAGCGAGGTCGGCGCCGAAATAGGTCCATTGCCCGTTCGATTTCTTGATCGGCCGGTCCTGATCGTCACCGAACTGCGTCGAGCGGAACAAAGGCAGCTCGACCGGCTCCCAATCCTCGGGAGTCTCGCCCTTGGGCGCCTCGAGCACGCCATCATAGACGAGGTCGCGCTCGCGCAGCCACGCCTCGGCGGCCTCGGGCTTGCCCGCCGCCTGCAATTCGGCCTCGGACGAGAACAGGTCGTGATGGATGCCGAGCAAGGCGAGATCGGCCTTGATCATCACCAGCATCGACGCCACCGCTTCCTTGCGGAACAATGCGAGCCACGCGTCCTCTGGCTGGCCGACGAACTTGTCGCCATATTCGGCGGCGAGCTTCTCGCCGACCGGCTTCAGATACTCGCCCGGATAAAGACCCTCGGGGATCTCGATCGTCTCGCCCAGCGCCTCGCGGTACCGCAGGTGCGCCGAGCGGGCGAGCACGTCGACCTGCCCGCCCGCATCGTTGACATAATATTCGCGCACCACCTTGTGCCCGGCGAATTCGAGCAGGCTGGCGAGCGCATCGCCGACCACCGCGCCGCGGCAATGCCCCATGTGCATCGGGCCGGTCGGATTGGCCGAGACATATTCGACATTGACCGTCGCGCCCGCACCGATCGTCGAACGGCCATAATCCCCCTCGGCCGCGAGGATCGCGTCGAGCTCGCCACGCCAGGTGTCGTCGGTCAGCGTCAGGTTGATGAATCCCGGCCCCGCCACCGACACTGCCGAGACTCCGTCCAGCTTCTCCAGTTCACCGGCGATCTTCTCCGCGAGCGCGCGCGGATTGGTCCCCGCCGGCTTGGCGAGCACCATCGCCGCGTTGGTCGCGAGATCGCCGTGGCTGGCGTCGCGCGGCGGCTCGACCGTGACCGCGCGGCGCTCCAGTCCGGCAGGCAGGCCGCCTGCGGCGACGAGCGCGTCGAGAGCGGAATCAAGGTGCGCGGCAAAACGGACGTAGAGAGTCATTGCGGTTCCAACAGTGAACGAGAGCCGGCGCCTTAGCCGAATGCCTCTCTCCCGTCATCCCCGCACCAGATCCTTCATGATGCCGGCGCTTTTCATGTCGGGGAACAACTTCTGCGCCGCCCGCACGGGCAAGAGATCGAAGTGCGCGGCGACGGCGCTGTTGAGCAGCCCATCCAGTCCCGTCGTCGGGCGAAGATCGCGCCCGTCATGCAAGGCGGCATCCGAGAGCCCCGGCCAGTCCGCCATTACCCGACCGCCATTCACCGCCCCGCCCATCAGCATCGCCAGCGCTCCGGTGCCGTGATCGGTCCCCTGCGTGCCGTTGACCTTCACCGTCCGGCCGAACTCGGTGGCGACCACCACCAGCGTATCCGCCCAGAGCGGACCCAGCCCCGTGCGGATCGCGCCGACCATCGCGTCGAGCCCCTTGAGCTGCCCGGCGAGCCGCCCGCGCTGCTGGGCGTGGGTGTCCCAGCCGCCGGTCTCGATCATCGCGATTCGCGCGCCACCCTCGGCCGCGAGCAATTTGGCGGCGAGCGCGCCGGTCGCGGCGGCGTTGCGGCCATTGTCGGCGGCGAGATCGCTGGTCAGCGTCCGCGTCGCGATCGCCTGTTCCCAGATTGCATGAAGCTGCGCATCCTCGCGATACATCGCCGAGACCCGTGCAAGCAGATCGTCCGATGCATCGGGCAGCGCCGAGGGCGCGTAGCTCGCCACCTCGGCCGGACCGCGCAGCGCCATCGGGATCGTCGCGGCGAGCGCGATCGCCCGGTCTTCGGTCGGGAGCAGCGACAGCAACCGGTTGAGCCAACCGTCCTTGAGCGCATAGGCGCTGCTGCCGCCGGTCTCGAGCACGTTCTGCCCGTCGAAATGCGAGCGCTCGCGATAGGGCGAGGCCACCGCGTGAACGAACAGCGCCTGCTTCGCCTGATACAGCCCGTGCAGATTGGCCATCGCCGGATGCAGCGCGAACGTGGAATCCAGCTTCGGCGCCGCCGCGAAATCCTGCGCCAGCACCCCGCGCTGCCCGGCAAAGGCCGGATCGCCCAGCGGGGCGAGCGTCCCGAGCCCGTCAGCGGCGCCGCGCTGGATGATGAAGACGAACCGGCGCTGGGTGGCGGCCTTGGCGAGCACCATCGGCGCGCCGAACCCGGATGCGAAAACCGCGGAAGCGCCCAGCGCGACGAAGTTGCGACGCGTGATCATCTTCTATCTCCGCATGAATTCGGGCGCGACCAGCATCAGCGCCACCCCCTGTGCCGGGCTCTCCGCGCGCGCAATCGACTGCGCGCTGCTCTGGCTTAGCGCATCGGGAAGCAGTTCGGCGGCGCGCGTCCGCGCATCCACGGTGTCGCGCGTCCGCTGCGCCAGTCGCTCTGCCGCCTCGACGCGGCGCATCACGGCATCGGGCCCGGTCCAGTTCGCGGCGACATCGTCCCATCCGGCCGGCGAACCCGGCCGCCACACCGGCTGGCCGAGCTGGGTCATCAGCCCGTTCATCGCCATCGGCGGCAGCTGCTGCGCGCCCAGCCCCCGAAGTGCCGAGATCGTCCACTCCCATGGCGATTTGAACTTGACCGGCTGCGCCACCCAGCATTCGGGTGCCTCGATCAGCACGCGGTAGACGCTGGGCAGATCGCCGCCCGAGCGCAGAAACGCAGCTTCGAGCCGCCCGACCAGCGCCGGCGGCGGCGCGTCGCCGGCGAAGTGCCGCGCGAGCTTGGTGGCGACATGGCGTGCCGTCGCCGGGTGCGCGGCGAGCAAGTCGAGCACCGCCGCCGCCTGCGCCTCGCCTTGCTGCGCCCAGCTCTTGCCGAGGATCGTCCGCGCCCCCGGCTCGTGCAGCCGCGGCGCGAAGACGAAACTGCCTGCTTTCCCCTCGCCGCCGGCAAGCCCCCTGCCCCGCCCGAGTCCGGCAACCGTCCAGCCGGTCATCGCCCTGGCGAATTCGGTGACGTCGGCCTGGCTATAGCCGGTGCGCACCCCCAGAGTGTGCAGTTCCAATATCTCGCGCGCGAGATTCTCGTTGAGCCCGGCCTTTCGTCCGCGCCGGCTGGACGCCTGTCCGAGCGCGCTGTTCGGCCCCACCGACTGGGCCTGATCGAGATAGACCAGCATCGCCGGATGGCGCTCGACCGCGTGGAGCATGTCGCCGAACCTGCCGAGCACGTGCGGGCGCACCGCTTCGAACTCGAGGCTCCCGGCCAGCCCGACCATTGTCAATTTGTCGGCCGAAACCGCGAAGTGATTGGCCCAGAAATGCACCAGCCGCTCGACGAACGGCGCCGGCGCGTCGAGCGCGACCAGTGTCCGTGCCGAGACTGCGCGCGCATAATGATCGCGGCCCTGCTGCCGGGCGAGGCGGCGCGCCTCCGCAACCGGATCGGCCTTGTCCCGCGGCTCGGGCACGACCGGCATCGCCGAGCCGCGCATCGCCGGTTCGGCCTCCATTTCGGGCTGCGGCACGGCATCCCGACGCTTCTCGCGGCGGAGCACCCGCACTTCGCGCAGATATTCGGTCAGTTCGCGCGCGATGCGGCTGCCGGGCGCCAGCGCGGCGATCGGCTGCGGCCGCGCTTCGTACGAATCGAATTGCGCGAGCAGCCAGCCCGCCGGATCGCTGCCGGGTGCGTCGCCCGGTCGTGCGCCGAGACCAAAGCGGTTGAGCGCGATGCTTGCTCTGGCCATGCCTCACCTTCTCGTTGCCGCTCTGATGATAGGCGCGACTTGTCGCAGAAGTTTGTCACGCGCTCGGCTCGTCGCGATTGATGCACGGATTGCAATCACTGCCGACGCGCTTTGCGATTGTCCATTTTGTTGCGGCGCAGCATTCTCCGTTTCGAGAACAGAACAAACTGCCACAGGATGCCGGTCTGGCTCTTTCGAGTTTTGAAGGAGACAAGATCGTGACTCGTTTTCTGATCGCGGCTGCTGCCGCCACCGTTGCTTTCGCCACCCCCGCTTTCGCCGGAGAGCGCGTGTTCACCCATGAGGGCGTGACCTATGCCTATACCGCGACGCCGACCGCCGACGCGCTCGTCCTCGAGGGCAAGGCCTCGAAGGGCGGCAAGTTCCGCTTCGTCGTCAAGGGCGATTGGGTGAGCGGCTATGCCGGCGGTGCCCGCGTCTCGTTCCGCGCGCCGAAGCGCGAGGACGCCAACGCGATCCTCCTCGCGCAGCGCTGAGCTTCCCAGGGGGTCTCGCCATCGCAAGGCCCCCTTTTCGCGTCAGAAGCCCTCGGGCAACGCGATCGGCCCGACGACCTCGCGGTAGCGCGCGATCGCATAGCGGTCGGTCATTCCGGCGATGAAGTCGGCGATGTGCCGGCTCCGCCACGGCTCCTCCTCCGGTAGTGCCTCGCGCCATTCGGCCGGCATCCGCGTCGGGTCCCCGGCATAGGCCGCGAACAATCCCGCCACCACGCCATGCGCCGCCTCGGCCGCCGCGAGTTGGCTGGGATGGTGATAGAGATTGGCGTACATGAAGCGCTTGAGCCCGCGCTCGGCCTCGCGCATCCCCTCCGAAAAGCTGGCGAGGCAGCGACCCGCAGCGCGGACATCCTCCACGGTCTCGATCCCGCTCCCGGCCAGCCGCGCCTGCGTCGCCACGATCAGATCGTTGACCATCTCGCCGATCTGCGAACGGACCAGCTCGCCGACCAGCCGCTTCGCCGGCACGCCCGGGAACCTGCCCTCGACCCGCCGCCACCCGTCGGCGATCATCGGCACTTCCATCAGTTGGTCGAGGCTGAGCAGCCCGGCGCGCAACCCGTCGTCGATGTCGTGATTGTCATAGGCGATGTCGTCGGCGAGCGCGGCGACCTGCGCCTCGAGCGAAGGCCAGCGATCGAGTTCGAGATCGAACTGCGCGTCGGCGGCGGCGAGCGCCCATTCCGGGCGCGCGATCGGCCCATTATGCTTGGCGAGCCCTTCGAGCGTCTCCCAGGTGAGATTGAGTCCGTTCCAGATCGGATAGGGGCGATCGAGTTCGATCAGCGTGCGCAGCGTGTGCCCATTGTGATCGAACCCGCCCTGCCCGGTCAGCGCCGCCTCTAGCGCATCCTCGCCGGCATGGCCGAAGGGCGGATGACCGATATCATGCGCGAGGCACAATGCCTCGGTCAGATCCTCGTTGAGCCCGAGCACGCGCGCGATCGTCCGGCCGATCTGCGCGACCTCGAGGCTGTGGGTGAGCCGCACGCGGAAATGATCCCCATCGGGCGCCATGAATACCTGCGTCTTGTGCCGCAGCCGCCGGAAGCTGATCGAATGGATGATCCGGTCGCGGTCGCGCTGAAACGCGTCGCGCGGCCCGCGGACAATCCCGCTTTTTTCCTTGTGGAGGCGCCCGCGGCTCCGATCCGGCGTGCAGGCCCAGGAGGAAATTGCTCTCACGTCAGGGGCACTAGCCGGTCGCGATGGGCTTGTCGAAGGGTTCGCGGCCCATTCCAAAGGACTGAACTGCTATCGATTTGCCAACCTCATCAGTTCGCGCCCAGCTTCGTCACCTTCTGCCCCGCTTCGCTGGTGAACACGAAACTCGACACGTCCGCCTTGCGCAGCGCGTTGACGAAAGCCTGCGCCTCCGCCGCGGTCTTGAACGGACCCGCGAGTACACGGTTGGTGGCACGAAGCGGCGTCGACCAGCCCGATTTGCCGCGGAACGCCGCCGGGGCCTTGGCGACCACCGCCTTCCACGCCTTGGACAGGCTCGCTTCATTGGCGCCGCCGGCGACCTGCACCCAGATGCGCGCGGGATCGGCCTTGGGCTTGGGCTCGGGCTTTTTCGCCTTGGGATCGGGCTTCTTTGCCTTGGGATCCGGCTTTACCGGCTCGGGCTTCGGCTTCGCGACCGGCTTGACGGTCTCCGGCTTCGCCACGGGTTTGACGACGGGCTTCGGCTCCGGAGGCACCGGTTCGGACACCGTCGCCGCGGCCGGCGCAGGCTCGGGAGTCAGATCGACCGGCGTCGCACTGACGATCTGGAGCTCCTCGCCAGGAATGGTGATCCCGGCGACGATCGAGGCGAGAACATTATCCTCCTGGCCAATGCGCGCAGGTCCGGGCGGCGCCGGTTCGGGCTTCGCCGCCGCGACAGCCGCGCTCGCCGTCTCCTGCGCCGGGCGAGCGGCCTGGGGCAATGTCGCGACCGACTGCTGCGGGGGCGCTGCGGCGGCGTTGGTCGTCGCGGGGGCCGGGGCGGCAATCGCGGGCTCGGTACGCGCGGTGTCGCCGACAGAGACTGCCGCCGGACCGCCCTGGCCGGGTGCGGCAATCGCGCCGGGTGCGGAGGCCGGCGTCTCGCGGCGGGCGGCCTCGACCGGGGCGGCAGGACGGATCGGTGCGTCGATCTCTTCCGCACGCGGCTTCGGAAGCGGCTGGACCAGCGGCGTCTGTTCGCGGGCGATGACCGGCGGGCCGGGCAGCGGCGCGGCGGCTGCAGTCTGTACCGGGGGCGTCTGCGCCTGGACAGTCGCACGCGCGAGCGGCGCGACATTGCGGGCATCGCGTTCGCGCTCGCGTCGGGAGCGACGATCGCGCTGCGGGGCGGCCGTCGCCGGACGCGTCGGCTGGGGCTGCGCCTGCGCCACCTGCGCGGGGCGTGCCGGCGCGACATAATGCGGCAATGACGGCGCCTGGCGAGCATCGGCAATGCGCGCCGCGGTCGGCGAAAGCTGGCCGAAATGCACTGCGAAGGCGCGATCGGCAGGCGCCAGATTGGCGAGCCGCCGGAAGAAGGGGGCGAGCGAATGGCCCATATTGCCCGGCATCATGCTCGCCGCGATCCGTTCTGCGCCGGGCATGTCGCCGTTCATCGCGAGGATGAAGGCGCGCGCACGCCACGCTGCACGGTCGCTCTTGCGCAGCAGCGGATCGAGCTGGCGCATCGATTCCTCGACATTGCCCGAGATCCCGAGCGACAGCGCATAACGCCGCACCATCTCGTCCTCGCGCTGGCTCTGCAGCGCCAGCTTGTAATCGGCCTGTGCCAGTCCGGGCTGGCCGAGCAGATCGTAGGCGAAAGCGCGATCGCCGGCATATTCGCGCACCGGCAACCCGCGCGCTTCGGCGGCCTGGAACAGCCGCAGCGCCTCGCCCGGCCGTTCCATCCGCACCAACGTCGAACCCCGGCCGGCGAAGATGCGCGGATTGGTCGGATCCACGGTCTCGGCGCGCGCGAAAAAGGCGAGTGCGGCGGCGGTATCGCCCAGTTGGGCGCTCAGATTGCCGGCTTCGAGCAATGCGCGCACGTCGCGCGGATCGGCGGCGAGCACCCGCATCTCCTGCGCCAGCCGGTCGGCGGTGGGATTGGGCACCGGAACCAGCCCGGTTTGCGCATGCGCCGGTACCGCGCCCATACTTGCGGCAAGGACGAATGCCAGCGCGATCGGGTGCAGGGGTGGAAACTGCTTCATCAAGCGATCAGCCAGACACGCCATTGGCTGAACCGCCAATGACGCGCCGCCGCCGGTCCGCCGAAGCGAGATCCGGCGGCGACGAACGCCTTACTGGTTGTTCTGGCTGCGCAGAAAGCGCGGAATGTCGAGCGGGTCCTTGTCGTCCTCGTCCGGCGTCTTGGAAGCCCCGCGCGACGCCATGCGTTCGAACAAAGTGCCGCCGGCGCGGCGTCCGGCCGGCTTGGCTTCCGGCGCGGGCTCGTCGTCGCCACCGCCGGTCAGCCAGCGGCGCCGGCTGGTCAGCTCGGGCGCCGGAGCGGGCTCGGGTTCCAGTTCGGGTGCAGGGGCTTCGAGCGGCACCGCATTGCCCTCGCCGAGCAGGAGCTCGTCCGATTCCGCGGCATCGTCATAGCTCGTCGCCGGCTCGGGCTCGATGGCGTCGGGCGCCTGCAGTTCGAGTGCTTCTTCCGACTCCGGCGCTTCCTCGGCTGCGTAGCCGGCATCCGAAAAGCCCGGCTCGGCGACCGGCGCTGCCGGTTCGGCCGCCGCACCGGCACCGCTGCGGCGCGGCGTGGCGAAGGAGAAGACGCGCGGCTGCTCGATTGCCGGCGCGGCGCGCGCCTGGGCATCGGCATCGATGCCGGTCGCCACCACCGACACGCGGATCTTGCCTTCGAGGTCGGGGTTGAACGCCGAACCCCAGATGATGTTCGCGTCGGGATCGACCAGCTCGCGGATATGGTTCGCGGCTTCGTCGACTTCGAGCAGGCGCATGTCCTCGCCGCCGGTGATCGAGACGATCACGCCCTTGGCGCCGTTCATCGAAACGCCATCCAGCAGCGGATTGGCGATCGCCTTCTGCGCCGCGATCAGCGCGCGGTCGTCGCCGTCGGCCTCGCCGGTGCCCATCATCGCCTTGCCCATTTCCTGCATCACCGAGCGGACGTCGGCGAAGTCGAGGTTGATCAGGCCCGGCATGACCATCAGGTCGGTGATCCCGCGAACGCCCTGCTGGAGCACTTCGTCGGCCATCTCGAACGCCTGCTTGAACGTCGTGTTGGCGTTGGCGATCAGAAACAGATTCTGGTTGGGGATGACGATGAGCGTGTCGACATATTTCTGCAGCTCCTCGATCCCCGATTCCGCCGATTGCGCGCGGCGGCGGCCTTCGAAGGCGAACGGCTTGGTGACGACGCCGACGGTCAGGATGCCCATGTCGCGCGCGGCCTTGGCGATCACCGGCGCGGCACCGGTGCCGGTGCCCCCGCCCATGCCCGCGGCGATGAAGCACATATGCGCGCCTTCGAGTGCCTTCTGGACCTGATCGATCGTCTCTTCTGCGGCGGCACGTCCGATTTCGGGACGCGAACCGGCGCCCAACCCTTGCGTGATCTTCGCACCCAGCTGGATGCGATGCCCGGCCGACGACTGCTTGAGCGCCTGCGCGTCGGTGTTCGCGACGAGGAACTCGACCCCCAGCACATCGGCGCGGATCATGTTCGCGATCGCGTTGCCGCCCGCGCCGCCGACGCCGATCACCGTGATCTTCGGCGTCAGCTCGTCGACGTCAGCCGGCAAAAATTCGATGCTCATTCCAAAATCTCCTGCGGCGCCGCGTCGCGCTGGAGCGGCACCTATTGGCCCTGTGATGCACCAAGGGCTTGTACGACTCTAGTGTAAACAGCCCCGCCGGTCGTATTTCTTTAATAATTCGACCGGAACGCCGCCATCAGACGCTGAAGGACCGCGCCCGGGCTCGCCTTCGTGACGATCTGGTGGCTCGAAGGCTCGAGCGCGCGCAGATCGATCGGGTCCGCCGCCGCGAAGCGGGCGAGCCCCGCGAGCGTCGCGAAAGCCGGGCCCGCATGCGCTTCGGGAAGCGCGATCAGCCCCTTGGGACGCCCCACCCGCACTGCGTTGCCGAGCGACTGCTGGGCATAATCGGCGATGCCTTTCAATTCGGCGCCGCCGCCGGTGAGCACGATCTGGCGGCCGATCGGATCCTGGAAGCCGAGCTTCCTCAGTTCCTTCTGGATCTCGGTCATCAGCCGTTCGAGCCGCTGGCGGATCGTCGCGTTGAGCTGCGCCTTGGTGATGCGCGGCCCCTCGGCGCCATCGTCGGGAATCGCCGGCTGAACGTCGATCATCTCGTGATTGTCGCGTGGAGACAGGTTCGCCGAGCCATGGAAGCATTTGGTCCGCTCGGCCCAGGTCCGCGCGGTGCCGAAGGCCGAGGCGATGTCGTCGGTGATGTCGGCCGACCCCATCGGGATCGAGGCCAGCCCGGCGAGCACGCCGCCGGCGAATACCGAGACATTCGTCACCCCTGCGCCGATCTCGACCAAAGCGACGCCCAGCTCGCGTTCCTCGTCGGTGAGGCAGGCGAGTCCGGTGGCGACCGGCGCCGCGATGATCGAACGAACCTCGAGATGCGCCGAGCGGACGCACAGATCGAGATTGCGCACCGGCGAGCCTTCGGTCGAGACGACATGAATGTCGATGCCGAGCCGGTCGGCATGAAGCCCGAGCGGCCGCTTCACCCCGGCGAGACCGTCGATCGTGTAGCAGGTCGGCTGGGCGTGGAGCACCATCTTGCCCTGCGGATCGATCGCATCGCGCCCGGCCTTGAGCAATTCGTCGATATCGGCCTGCTCGACCCGGTGCCCACCGAGATCGGCTTCGAGCTTGACCACGTCGGACAGCAATCCGCCCGCCGAGAAGCTGACCCAGACGTCCTCGATATTGGTGCCGGCGATGCGTTCGGCCTGCTCGACCGCTTCGCGGATCGCGAGCTCGGTGGCGTGCATGTCGGCAACATAGCCGCGCTTGACGCCGCGGCTCTCGCGCTGGCCGGTGCCGAGCACCACGAGATGCCCGTCATCGGTGCGCTGCGCGATCAGCGCCGAGACCTTGGACGAACCAACGTCGAGTGCGGTGATCAGCCCTTCGGGTACTGCCTTGGCCATCGTCTATTCCCCTGTCTCGACGCTCGACGTCACCGTTTGCCCCAACGGCCGCTGCATCACCATATTCCCGGGCACGCGCATGTCGAAGCGGATCGTACCCTTCCGTAGCAGACCTTGCGCCGCATCCAACTCTGCGAATTTGCGTAAGGACTTAGCCGCTTCCTCCTCGCCTTCGGGAAGCTGGAGCTTCTCGCCGCTGGTGAAGGTCAGGTCCCAGCGACGATTGCCGATCCACGTCGCCGCCTTGACCAAAGGCCTGAGCGAAGGCGCCTCGTCGAGCAGCTTGCGCCGCGCAGGCTCGCGCGCATTCGCTCCTTCGCCGATCAGCAGCGGCAGATCGGGCATCGCATCGGTCGACACCGGCTCGAGCGGAACCCCGGTCGGATCGACCAGCATCAGCTGGCCGTGGCTCTGCCAGATCGCCGCCGCCTCGCGTTCCACGATGAAGATGCGCAGCGTGTTGGGCAGCCGGCGCGAGACGCGCGCGTCCTTGACCCACGGATATTTGAGCAGCCGCTCGCGCACCAATGCGAGGTCGACCAGCGGCATCGCGCGCGAGTCCTGGTCGAGCGCCTGGGTGAGCACGGTCATCTTGTCCATGCGCTTGATACCGTCGATCTGGATCTCGTCGACCTTGAGCCCCGCATCGCCCACCACGCTGGACACCGCGACCGCCGCCATCCCCGGCACCCCGAACCACGTCGCCACACCCAGCGCCACCGCACCGACGGTGCCGACGATGCTCCACGTCGCGATCCGGGTGAGCGTCGCCTGGCTGAACGGCAACGCCGCGACCGCCTGATCGAGCAGGCTCGGCCGCTTCGGGCGGCGCGCGGCAGCCTTCTTCTTCGGCGCCGCGCCGCGCCTTGTCGCGGTGCGCTGGACCGGCCTGCGGCTCAAGCGAGCGCCTCGTCGACGATGCGCTGGACCAGCTCGGCATAGGAAATGCCGAGATGCCGCGCCTGTTCGGGAACGAGGCTGAGCGGGGTCATGCCCGGCTGGGTGTTGACCTCGAGCAGGAACAGCCCGTCGACGCCCTGGCTGTCGTCCCAGCGAAAGTCCGAGCGCGAGCACCCCTTGCAGCCGAGCAGCCGGTGCGCGTCGAGCGCGATGCGCTTGCAGGCATCGGCAACGTCTTCGGGGACGTCGGCGGGGAAGACATGCTCGGTCAGCCCGTCGGTATATTTGGCGTCGTAATCGTAGAAGCCGTTTCGGACCTTCAGCTCGGTCACCCCGAGCGCCTGGTCGCCGAGCACCGCGGTAGTCAATTCGCGCCCGCGGATGAAGGGCTCGGCGAGGAGCGCGTCGAACTCCTGCCACGGCCCGCGCACGTCGCGGCCGATCGGGCTGCCGTAATTGCCCTCCGCAGTGACGATCGCCACGCCGACCGACGAGCCTTCGTTGACCGGCTTGAGCACATAAGGCCGCGGCAGCGGATCGCGCGCGTACAACTCCTCGCTACGCACCATCCGCCCGCCGGGCATCGGGATGCCGTGTGGCACCAGCGCCTGCTTGGTGAGCTGCTTGTCGATCGCGATCACCGAGGTGACGAGACCCGAATGCGTGTATTTCAGCCCCAACAGGTCGAGCGTGCCCTGCACCGTGCCGTCCTCGCCTGGCGTGCCGTGGAGCGCGTTGAACACGATGTCGGGCTGGAGCTCAGCGAGCGTAACCGCGACGTTGCGATCCATGTCGACGCGGCTGACCTTGTGGCCAAGCCCTTCGAGCGCATCCGCGACGCCGTTGCCCGACATCAAGGAAACCTCGCGCTCGGCGGACCACCCGCCCATGAGTACGGCGACGTGCAACTTGCTCACTTCTCAACCCCGATACGCTCTATCTCGGCGCTATCGGCAAGCATGCCGACGCGCTGGATTTCCCACTCCAGCGCGACGCCGGACTGCGCCTTCACCCTGGCGCGGATCTCTTCGCCCAGCGCCTCGATGTCGGCCGAAGCAGCATTGCCCAGATTGAGCAGGAAATTGCAGTGTTTTTCGCTGACCTGCGCGTCGCCCCGCCGCAATCCGCGGCAGCCGGCGGCGTCGATCAGCGCCCATGCCTTGTGCCCCCGGGGGTTCTTGAAGGTCGACCCGCCAGTCTTCGAGCGCAGCGGCTGCGATTCCTCGCGCGCGGCGGCGATGCGGTCCATCTCGGCCTGGATCGCGGTGGGATCGCCGGGCTGGCCGCGGAGGGTCGCGCTGACGACGATCGCACCGCGGGGGAGCTCGCTGTGGCGATAGCTATAGCCGAGATCGGCGGGGTGCAGTGTCCTGCGCTCGCCGCTGCGCAGGACGACCTCGCATTCGACGAGAATATCGCTGGTCTCGCGGCCATAAGCGCCGCCGTTCATCCGCACGAAGCCGCCGACCGTGCCCGGGATCGAGCGCAGAAACTCGACGCCGGCGATCCCCGCATCGCGTGCTTTCGACGAAACCAGGATGCCCGACGCCCCGCCGGCGCATTTCAGCGTGATCGAATCCAGTTGCTCGACGGTCGCGAATGCTTTGCCCAGTCGCACCACGACACCCGGCACGCCGCCATCGCGCACGATCATGTTCGAGCCGAGCCCCAGGCCCATCACGGGGGTCGCGGGATCGAGCGCGAAGAGGAAGTTGGCGAGGTCGTCGACATCGGCGGGCTCGAACAGCCATTCGGCCGCGCCGCCGCTCTTGAACCACACCAGCGGTGCCAGCGGCGCACCATGGGTCAGCTTTCCGCGGACGGGGGGCAAGGCGTAGCAGACTGCGCTCACTTCCAGCCCCACAGTTTCGACCATTGCTTCCACACCGCGAGGTTCGCCTCGGCCGCTTTCTGCCCGGCTTCCTGCAGCGCATTCAGCTGCTTGCCCGCATCGAGCATCTTCTGTGCGGCATCGATCTGCGCCTTTTGCGCGCGGAGGATTTCGCGCTGCATCTCGACTGCGGTGGAAAACCAGTCGCTCATGCCGCGGCGCCCTGCCGGACCGCCTCGATCGCCGGCGCGAGGCCAGCGGCCCATTTGGTGATGTCGCCCGCGCCGAGGCAGACGACCATGTCGCCCGGCACCGCCATTTCGGCGAGCGCGCGCGCCAGCGCGTCGGCATCGGCGACTGCCGCAACCGAGCGGTGCCCGCGACGCTTGATCCCCTCCACCAGAGCCTCGGCGTCGACGCCCTCGACCGGCTGCTCGCCAGCGGCATAGACCGGCGCGACCAGCACCATGTCGGCATCGTTGAACGCCTGGGCGAAATCGTCCATCAGATTGCCGAGCCGCGAATAGCGGTGCGGCTGGACGACGGCGATCACCCTGCCCTCAGCGCTCTCGCGCGCCGCGGACAGCACCGCGCGGATCTCGACCGGGTGATGCCCGTAATCGTCGATCACGGTGACACCTTGAGTCTCGCCGACCTTGGTAAAGCGCCGCTTGACCCCCCCGAAACGGGCAAAGCCCTTCTGGATCGTCACGTCGGGAATGCCGAGCTCGAGTGCCACCCCGATCGCGGCGAGCGCATTCTGGACATTGTGGCGGCCGGGCATCGGCAGCTCGATATTCTCGATCGAGCGCGTGGTGCCGTCGCGGTTGCGGATGATCGCCTCGAAACGGTTCCCCCCCGAGTGCGGGGTGACATTGACTCCGCGCACATCGGCGCTGGCGGCGAAGCCGTAGGTGATCAGCCGCCGGTCGCGGACGCGCGGGATGATCGCCTGCACTTCGGGATGATCAAGGCACAGCAACGCCGCGCCATAGAAAGGCACATTCTCGACGAACTCGACGAAGCAATCCTTCACCCGATCGAACGACCCGTAATGATCGAGATGCTCGGGATCGATATTGGTCACCACCGCGATCGTGCCGTCGAGGCGGAGGAAGCTGCCGTCGCTCTCGTCGGCCTCGACCACCATCCACTCGCTGTCGCCGAGCCGGGCGTTCGAGCCGTATTGGTTGATGATCCCGCCGTTGATCACGGTCGGATCGACTCCGCCCGCATCGAGCAACGCCGCGACCATCGACGTCGTCGTGGTCTTGCCGTGCGTTCCCGCTACCGCGACGGTAGACTTCAGCCGCATCAGTTCGGCGAGCATCTCGGCGCGGCGGACCACCGGGACGCGGCGCTCATAAGCGGCTTCGACCTCGGGATTGGTCCGCACGATCGCAGTCGAGACGACCACCACCGCCGCGTCGCCGATATTGTCGGCCTTGTGGCCGATCTCGATCGGGATGCCGCGGTCGCGCAGCCCTTGCACGACATAGCCCTCGGCGACGTCCGAGCCCTGCACCTTGTAGCCGAGATTGTGCATCACCTCGGCGATACCCGACATGCCGATGCCGCCGATCCCGACGAAATGGATCGTGCCGATGTCGGTCGCGACACCCTTCATGCGCCAATGAACCTCATGCGTGGGCGAGCCTTCCCTGAATTGCCGCGCGGCGCACCTTGATCGGCGCGGTCGGGGCATGAATCGATTCGACGAGATCGGCGAGATCGCTCGCCGCGTGCGGACGCCCGACGCTCTTCGCGCGGGTCGCCGCATTTTCGAGGCCCTGCGTGTCGAGCCCGAGCTTCTGGATCTGCTTGGCCAGCTCGGTGGCGTTGAATGCGCGCTGCGAGATGGTGCGCGCGCCGCCCGCATTGGTGATCTCTCGGGCATTGGCGGTCTGGTGATCGTCGGTCGCGCTGGGCAAGGGCACAAGGATCGCCGGGCGGCCTGCCGCGGTCAACTCGGCGATCGTCGAGGCGCCGGCGCGGGCGATGACGATATGCGCCCAGGCCAGCGCCTCGGGCATGTCGGTGATATAGGTCGAGACGTCGGCGGGGATACCGTGCGCCTGATATTTGGCGCGCACCGCGTCGATGTCCTCGATCCGCGCCTGATGCGTCACTTGCAATCGGCGGCGGAAATGCACGGGGAGCAGAGCCAGCCCGTCGGGCACCACCTTGCTCAATACCGTCGCGCCCTGGCTGCCGCCGGTGACGAGCACGCGGAAGATGCCTTCCTCATCGAGGATCGGATAGGGCCGATCGCGCAATGCCAGCACCGCCTCGCGCACCGGATTGCCGATCAGATGAGTCTTGCGCTCCCAGCGCGATTTCATCCGCTCGACTGCGTCGTACGACGTGGCGATCGCGTTGACGCGCCCCGCGACGAAGCGATTGACTCGCCCGAGCACGGCATTCTGCTCGTGGATTACCGTCGGCACGCCGGCACGGAACGCCGCCAGCAGGGCCGGCAGCGCGGGATAGCCGCCGAAGCCGATCACTGCCGAGGGGCGCAGCTCCTTGTAGAGCTGCAGCGCCATCGATCGTCCCGCCATGATACGCCCCGCCGCACGGATATAGCCGATCGGCCCGCCGCCCAGCCTCCCGGCCGGCAGCACATGCGTATCGATCCCGTCGAACAGTCCCGGAAAGCGCACCCCGCGATCGTCGCTGACCAAAGCGACCTTGTGCCCCCGGTTCGCCAGCTCTGCCGCGAGCGCGGCGGCGGGCACCATGTGCCCCCCGGTGCCGCCTGCTGCCAGAACATAGCTGCGCGTCTTCGTCATCCCTTGCTCCACCGACCCGTATATGGCGAGCGCTTCAGATACGGGTTTCGGCGCGTGAAGGCGAGCAGCAACCCGTAACCGATCGACAGTGCGATCATCGACGATCCGCCATAGCTGATGAACGGCAGGGTCATGCCCTTGGACGGGGCGATGCCGGTGTTCACCGCCATGTTGATCAGCGCCTGCACCCCGAATTGCGCGGCGAGCCCCGAAGCGGCGAGCAGCCGGAACGCATCCTCCTCGTCGAGCATCTTCATGAACACCCGGATCACGATCGCGGCATAGAGCAAGACGATCACCGCACACGAAATCAGGCCGAATTCCTCGCCGATCACCGAGAAGATGTAATCGGTATGCGCCTCGGGCAGCTTGAACTTGACTTGCCCGCTGCCCGGACCCGCCCCGGTGAGCCCGCCCGCGCTCAGCGTCTGGTGGGCCATGTCGACCTGATAGCGATCGGCGAGCGCCGCTTCCTTGGTCGGGAACAGGAAATTGTCGATGCGGGTGCGCGCGGTGGAATAGAACAGATAGGCCGCGACCACGCCGGCGACGGCCGTGCCGAGCAGCCCGCCGATCGCCAGCGTCGAAATCCCCGAGATGGTCAGCAGGATCAGCCAGACGATCGCGAACACCATGGTCTGGCCGAAATCGGGCTGCAGCATCAGCAGCACGGCGATCATCGCGGTCATCCCGCCGGTGATGAACAAAACCGGCAGCTCGGGATCCTTGGCGCGGAACGACAGCATCCACGCGGTCGCGACGATGAAGAAAGGCTTCAGGAATTCGGAGGGCTGGAGATCGGAGATGCCGAGATCGAGCCAGCGCCGCGCGCCATTGGTCTCCGATCCGATGATCGGCACCAATGCGAGCAGCAGCAGAAAGAACGCCGCGCCGACCAGAGCGAAGCGCCGCGCCAGCGTGACCGGCAGCATCGACACGCCGATCAGCACCGGCACCGACAGGCAGGCCCAGATCACCTGCCGCCAGAAATAGTGCATCGCCGGCATGACGTGCGTCGCGTCCGAATAGCGCCGCGCGGTCGCGGGCGACGCCGCGGCGACCGCGACCAGCCCGATCGCGATCAGCAGCATGGCGAGCAGCAGCAGCATCCGGTCGACTTCCCAGAACCACATCCCCGCGCGCGTCGTGTTGGCGCGGCCGAGCTGCTTGCTCACCCGCCGCTTGACGTCCCCACGCGGTTTCTCGACGTCGGAGGTCTCGCTCACCCGAGCGCCTCCACGGCATCGCGGAACGCCTGGCCGCGCGCCTCATAATCCTTGAACTGGTCGAACGAGGCGCAGGCCGGCGAGAGCAACACCGTCTCGCCCGCCTTCGCGTTCGCGGCGGCGCTCTTCACTGCGGCGGCGAGGCTGCCCGAACGCTCGACCGGCATCTCGCCTTCGAGAAGGCTCGCGAACAGCTCCCCCGCCTCGCCGATCGTATAGGCCTTCACGACATGCCCGAAGCCGGGCCGGCACGCCTCGAGGCTGTCGGTCTTGGCGCGCCCGCCGAGGATCCAGTGCACCCGCGGGTACGCCGACAGCGCCGGCGTGGTCGAATCGGCGTTGGTCGCCTTGCTGTCGTTGACGAACAGCACTTCGTTCTTCATCGCGACCCGCTCCATCCGGTGCGGCAGGCCGGGGAAGGTCTCCAGCCCCTTGTCGATCGCGGCCTTGTCGATCCCCAGCGCCTCGCACGTCGCGATCGCGGCGAGCGCGTTCTGGGCGTTGTGCGGCCCCTGCAGCGCCGGCCAACGCGACTGGTCCATGCACACGCCCGGCGCGATCCTGGTGATATCTTCGGAACGCCCCGACACCGCCACTTGCCGCGCGATCTCGGCCGAGGGCGCGTCGCCGATTCCGATCACCGCGGCATGCCCCTTCGACTGCATCGCGAACAGCCGCGCCTTGGAGGCGGCATAGCCCTCGAACCCGTCGTAACGGTCGAGATGATCCGGCGTGATGTTGAGCAACACCGCGACATCGCAATCGAGGCTGAAGGTCAGATCGATCTGATAGCTCGAAAGCTCGAGCACATAGACTCCGCCTTCGGGCAAAGGATCGCGGCCGAGGATCGGCAGCCCGATATTGCCGCCGGCAAGGCTCGGCAGCCCCGCGGTCCGGGCGATATGGTCGATCAGCGCAGTAGTGGTCGACTTGCCGTTGGTCCCGGTGATGCCGACGACCTTGTGCGGAGGAAGATCGGCACGCGCCTGGGCGAAAAGTTCAATGTCGCCGATGACGGGAACGCCATATTTCGCGGCCTTCTCGGCCACAGGATGCCGATTGAGCGGCACTCCCGGGGAAACGACGACTGCGTCGAAACCACTCAAGTCGATAGGGAACGACACCCAGTCCTTGGTCGTGAAGCCCGGCTCCGTACCGAGTTCCTGACGATCCGCTTTAAGCTGCTCCCACACCGAGCGCTGCGTCGCTTCGTTGTCGTCCCAGCCGAGCACGCTGGCCCCGCTCGCCACCAGCGCGCGCACCGTCGCCGCGCCCGACCGCGCAAGCCCGAGCACCGCATAGCGTTTACCGCGCCAGGCCGTGCTCGTGATCACCGGAGCTTCAGCGTCGACAGCCCCGCCAGCGCCAGCACGAACGCGATGATCCAGAAGCGGATCACCACCGTCGGCTCGGACCAGCCGAGCTGTTCGAAATGGTGGTGGATCGGCGCCATCTTGAAGACGCGCTTGCCGGTGCGTTTGAAGAAGAACACCTGGATGATGACGCTCAGCGCCTCGACCACGAACAGCCCGCCGATGATCCCGAGCACCAGCTCGTGCTGCGCCGAGACCGCGATCGCGCCCAGCGCGCCGCCGAGCGCGAGGCTGCCGGTATCGCCCATGAACACCGCCGCCGGAGGCGCATTGAACCACAGAAAGGCCAGCCCGGCCCCGACGATCGCGCCGCAGAAGATCGCGAGATCGCCCGCGCCCGGCACGTGCGGGATGCCCAGATAGGTCGCGAACACCTTGTTGCCTGCGACATAGGCGATCAGCATGAACGCCATGCTGGCGATCACCACCGGCATCGTCGCCAGCCCGTCGAGCCCGTCGGTGAGGTTGACCGCATTGCCGAACGCGACGATCGTGAACGCGGCGAAGGGAATGTAGAACCAGCCGAGATCGGGGTGGATCCAGCTGAAGAAGGGCACGTAGAGTTGCGTGCCCGTCTGCGAGATGATCACCCAGCTGGCGACCCCCGCGATGACGAACTCGCCGAGCAGCCGCACCTTGCCCGAGACCCCGGCGGTGCTCGCCTTCCGCACTTTGTCGTAATCGTCGAGAAAGCCGATCGCGCCGAACCCGAAGGTGACGAACATGCACGCCCAGACCAAGGGATTGGCGAGGTCCATCCACAGAAACAGCGCGATCATCAGGCTGGTCAGGATCATCAGCCCGCCCATTGTCGGCGTGCCGCGCTTGGCGAGGTGGCTCTGCGGCCCGTCGCTGCGGATCGGCTGGCCCTTGCCCTGGCGGACGCGCAGCCAGCCGATGAATTTCGGTCCGATGATCAGCCCGAGCAGCAACGCAGTGGCGACCGCCGCACCGGTCCGGAACGAGAGATAGCGGATGAGATTGAGGACACCCGGGAAGCCCAGCTGTTCCGCGATCCAATAGAGCATCAGGCCATAGCCCTTTCCGCCAATGCCGCCACGACGCCGGAGAGACGCACGCCGTTGGAGCCTTTCACGAGGACCGCATCGCCCGGCGCCAGCACGGCAGTGAGCCGTTCGCGCGCGGTTGCGGCGTCGGGCACATGGACGAAATCAAGCTTGCCCTCAAGCGCATTCGCCAGCGCGCCCATCGCTTCGCCGACAAGAATGGCGTAATTGACGCCTGCCGCCGCGAGAGGTTCGGCGAGTGCGGCATGAAACGCGTCCGAATGTTCGCCCAGTTCGCGCATCTCGCCGAGCAAGGCGATCTTGCGGCCCGGTTCATGCGCGAGAACCGCGAGCGTCGCGCGCATCGAGCTGGGATTGGCATTGTAGCTCTCGTCGATCACCAGCGCTTCGCCGCCCGGCAATTGCGCCATGAATCGCGCCCCGCGCCCCGGCAGCCCGCCCATCTCGGCAAGCGCGAGGCCCGCCATTTCGAGATCGCCCCCCGCCGCATCGACCGCGGCGAGGATCGCCATCGCGTTCGAAACCCAATGCTCGCCGGGCTGCGAGATGGTGAAACTCAGTTCGCGCGTGTCGAAGCGCGCCGTGACGAAGGTCCCGCCGGTCCGCGTCCGCATCCGCTCGACCGCGCGGAAATCGGCGCCGTCGTTCAGCCCGAACGTCACGATCCGCCCGGCATGTGGCGTGGCGGCGGCGATCAGCCGGTCGCGATGCGGACTGTCGAACGGCACGATCGCGGTGCCCCCGGGCTCGAGGCCCTGAAATATCTCGCCCTTGGCGTCGGCGATCGCTGCTTCGCTGGCGAAGAAGCCCATATGCGCCGGCGCGATCGTGGTCACCATCGCGACATGCGGGCGCACCAGCCGGGTCAATTGGGCGAGCTCGCCGGCATGGTTCATCCCCATTTCGAACACCCCGAAACGGGCCTCGCGCGGCATCCGGGCAAGGCTCAGCGGCACGCCGGTATGGTTGTTGTAGCTCTTGACCGAACGGTGCGCGCAGCCCGGATCGACCCGGTCGAGCGCGGCGAACAGCGCCTCCTTGGTCCCGGTCTTGCCCACCGAACCGGTGACGCCGATCACCTTGCCGTTCATGCGCGCCCGCGATGCCATGCCGAGCGCGTCGAGGGCGGCGGTGGTGTCGCCGACCAAAACGTTGGGATGTTCGGTCGCTTCTGACACCACGGCACCCGCCGCACCCTGCGTAAAAGCCTGGTCGAGGAAGCGGTGCCCGTCGGTGGTTTCGCCCTTCAGCGCGAGAAACAGGTCGCCGGGGCCGACTTCCCGCGAGTCGAAGGTGACGCCGGAAATGTCGAAGTGCGCGGAAGCAGTTCCATCCGTAGCGGCAGCGATCTCGGCGGAGGTCCAGAGGAGCTTGGTCATGGCACCCCCTAGCCGTTCGTTTCGAGCGAAGTCGAGAAACGGAGACCTGCCAGTCGTTTCTCGACTTCGCTCGAAACGAACGGAATAGGAAATGCCAGCGATCCAGGCTTCACGCCGCGCATTCCCGGGCAACGCTCACATCGTCGAAAGGAAGCACCCGGTCGCCGACGATCTGGCCCTGTTCGTGCCCCTTGCCGGCGATCAGCACGATGTCCTCTGCCTCGGCCATCGCGATCGCCGCGGCGATCGCCTCGCGCCGCCCGCCGATCTCGCTCGCCCCGGGGGCGCCCTTCAGCACCTCGGCGCGGATCGCCGCCGGATCCTCGCCGCGCGGATTGTCGTCGGTGACGATCACCACGTCCGCGCCCGCGGCAGCCGCCTGCCCCATCGGCTCGCGCTTGCCGGTATCCCGGTCGCCGCCGGCGCCGAACACGAGGATCAGCTTGCCCGTGGTATGCGGCTTGAGCGCGGCGATCGCCGCCTCGAGCGCGTCGGGAGTATGCGCGTAGTCGACATAGACCGGCGCGCCGCTGCGCGTGATCACCGCGCGTTCGAGCCGTCCGCGCACCGGCTGCAACCGCGCCAGATTGGCGAGCGTCGTGCTCACATCGCCGCCCGTCGCGATCACCAGCCCCGCCGCGGTGAGCGCGTTCGCCGCCTGATAGGCGCCGATCAGCGGCAGCATTACCTTATGGGCCTTGCCCTCGGCCTCGATCGTCAGCCCCTGCCCCAGCAGGGTCGGATCCCGGCCGACCAGCTTGAGCGTGTCGCCATGCTCGCCGACCGTGATCAGCCGGTTCCCGCGCATGCGGGCAAGCTCTTCCACGCGCATCGCGTGCGGATCGTCCGCCCACACCACTGCCGTTCCGTCGTCCATATCGAGCACGTCGGCGAACAGGCGGAGCTTGGCGTGGAAATAGGCCGCCATGTCGCCATGATAGTCGAGATGGTCGCGGCTGAGATTGGTGAACGCCGCCGCACGCACCGGCAGGCCTTCGGTGCGATATTGCGACAGCCCGTGACTCGATGCCTCGAACGCGACATGCGTCACGCCCTCGCGCGCCAGCCCCGCGACATTGGCGAGGAACGTCACGACGTCGGGCGTGGTCAGTCCCGTGGAAACGGTGTCTTCTGAGGTGGTCACGCCCAGCGTCCCGATCGACGCCGCATGGTGCCCCGACATGCGCCAGAGCTGGCGCGTCATCTCGACAGTGGAGGTCTTGCCGTTGGTGCCGGTCACTGCGATTGCAGTCGTCGGAAACGGCGCGAAGAACTTGGCCGCCAGCCGGGCAAAGCGCTCACGCGGATTGATGTCGGCGATATGGACCGCGCCTTCGACCACCGCCTCGGGCCGCGCCACGATCGCGATCGCGCCGGCCTTCACCGCTGCCGGAATGAAATCCTCGCCATTGACCCGCGCGCCCGCGAACGCGCCGAATATCGTTCCCGGCGCAACCTTGCGGTGATCGATCGCGAAGCCGGTGATCGCAGCGGCCTCGTCGCCGCCGGTCAGCGCGCCCAGCTTCACCGGGCTGCCTTCGGCGCTTCCGGCCCCTGCCAGATCAATGGGAGCAATTCGCTCTCGTCGATGTCGCGCGTATTGTCGGGGGTTACCCCCAGCAGCGCGCCGGTGCGGGTCACTACCCGTCCGACGACGGGGGCGGCGGTCCAGCCCGCGGTGGTGCGCGGGGTGTTGGCATTGGCCTTGGGTGAGTCGAGCATGGCGACCACCACATAACGTGGCGCGTCGATTGGGAAAGCCGCTGCGAAGGTCGAGACGTTGCGATGCTTGTCGTAGCCGCCTGCCGATGCCGCCTCGGCCGTCCCGGTCTTGCCGCCGATCCGGAAGCCCGGCGCGTCGGCCTTGCGGCCGGTGCCTTTGGTGACGATCAGCCGCAGCAGCTGACGCATCCGCGCGCTGGTCGATTCCTTGAGCGCGCGCTCGCCGGCGGGCACCTTGTCGGGATCGACCTTGAGCAGCGTGGTCGGGCGCAGGATGCCGCCATTGACCATCACCGAATAGGCATTGGCCAAGTGGAGCGGGGTCACGGCGATGCCATGTCCATAGGCGGTGGTCATCACCGTCACCCGACCCCAGTAATTCGGCCAGAGCGGCTTCGCGCCGCCCAGCTCGATCGCGGGGCGCCGGTCGAAGCCCAGCCGGCGGAACAGGTCCTGCATCCGCTCCGCGCCGAGTTCGTCGGCGATGCGCGCGGTGGCGATGTTCGACGAATAGACCAGCGTCTCGGGGATGTTCAGCCAGCGGAACTGCTCGTCGCCCGGATCGTCGTTGATCGAGAAGCGGCCGATGTGCAGCGGCTTGGTCGCGTCGAAGCGCCGCGCCATCGACGTGATCGCGCCCGCATCGATCGCCGCGGCCACGGCCAGCGGCTTGAAGGTCGAGCCCAGCTCATAGACGCTCTGGGTGACGTTGTTGGGCGGCGCCGCGCCCGGCAGCGCATTGGGATTGAAGCTCGGCAGCGAGCTCATCGCCAGGATCTCGCCGGTGCGCACGTCGAGAATCACCCCTGCGGCGCCGCGCGCCTGCAGGTCGGTCATCGCCCGGCCGAGCTCGTTCTCCAGCGCCGCCTGGACGCGCGCGTCGATCGACAGCGCCACCGGCTTGCCGCGGCGAGCGGGGTCGCTCAGCTGCCGCTCGAGTATCTTCTCCATCCCCGAGACGCCGCGCCCCTGCGAATCGAGAAAGCCGAGGACGTGCGCCGCCATGGCGGACTGGGGATAGAGCCGGTCGGGCTCGCGCTGGAATTCCATGCCGGGCTCGCCCAGCGCATTCACCGCGGTGACCAGTTCGGGCAGCGCACGGCGCTTCAGATAGGCGAAATTGCCGCCCGAATTGAGCAAGGCGTAATATTCGCCCGCGCTCTTGTCGGGGATCAGTTCGGCGAGCTTCTGCGCGAGCGCGGTCTTGTCGCCGATCAATTGATTGGGATGGACCGCGATCGACCACGCATCGATGCTGCGCGCGAGCGGCGCGCCGTTGCGGTCGACGATGTCGCCGCGCGGCGGGATCAATGCCAGCGCCATATCGCGCGCGACGGCGGGCTCGGCCCAGAGCGCCAGCAATGCCAGCTTGCCGATCACCACCAGCATGCCGGCGCCGAACAGCAACGACAGGATCATCAGCCGCACCTGGGCGACGGCGACGAGCGCCTGACGGGCACCGCCCGTACGACCCTGCCGGGTCGGCGGGGCGACGACGACGATCAACGCAGCGCCAATTTCTCGCGCTTCGCCAGCTTTTGCAGATCGTCGATCGTGCCCGCGCTCAACACGCCACGATCCACCGAGGCGATCGCCTGGCGGTCTGCTTTCTTCATCAGCTTGCGAAGCTCCTGATCCTGCTGCGCCACGCTCTTGCCGGGCGTCGCGGTCTGCGGCTCGCCCTGAACGGGAACCGCTGCGGGCACTACAACCTGTGATGCCGTCTGCAGCGCCGGCGCGCCAGCCGGCACCACCAGTGCGGCGAGCTGAACCTCGGCCGGCTGCTGGTCGAGGCTGGCCAGCGCCATCTCGCCCGCGAGATATTGCTGCGGCGCCGGCGCGGCGAGCGCCAGCACCTCGCCGTTCCAGCGCTCGAGCTGGGCGAGGTTGGCGCGGGTGTTGAACTCGGTCTCGAGCCCGCGAATGTCGCGCTGGGCCTGCAGAATCGCGAGCTTGGTCGCGTTGAGCTTCGCCTGTTCGGCGGCGCCGTGCGAATTGACGAGATAGCATGCGGGCGCCACGACAACGCCGCACAGGAACCATCCCAGTCCCTTGAAGCCCTGCACTCCCATCAGTTCACTCCCTCACTACCCCAGGGCGCCGCAGCCGTCCGACGCGCCACGCGCAACGTCGCAGACCGGGCGCGCGGGTTACGCGCTATCTCTTCCTCGCCGGGCCGGACGGCCTTGGCGGGAGTCTCGAAACTCGGCGCGGCCCGAGGGCCGGCCATCGGACGATGCCGCGAACCCGCGGGCTCGCTGCCGCTCCGCTCGCGCAGGAACCTCTTGACCAGGCGATCCTCAAGCGAGTGGAACGTGACCACTGCCAACCGCCCGCCAGGCTTGAGCACGCGCTCGGCCGCAGCCAGCCCTTCCGCGAGTTCGTCGAGCTCGCGGTTGAGGTGGATACGGATCGCCTGAAAGGTCCGGGTGGCCGGGTCCTTCTTGTCGTAATGTTTATGGTTTAAGGATTTCCTTACCACGTTGGCGAGTTCGGAAGTCCGCTTAAGGGGTCGTGCGGAGACGATCGCCCGAGCGACTCGCCGGGACTTCGGCTCTTCACCAAACTTAAATAAAACGTTAGCGATCTCTTCTTCGTCGGCGGTGTTGAGCCACTCTTCGGCGGTCACCCCTTCCTGGCTCATCCGCATGTCGAGCGGTCCGTCGCTCTGAAAGCTGAACCCGCGCTCGGCCTGGTCGAGCTGCATCGACGACACGCCGATATCCATGGTCACGCCGTCGACCGGCACGAGGCCACGGCGCGTCAATTCGGCTTCCAGCTGGCTGAACGGCGCCTCGATCAGGATCAGCCGCCCGCCTCCGCCACCAGAGTTTGGCCGCCTTCGATCGCATGTGGATCGCGATCGAAAGCGGCCACCTCGGCACCCCGCTCGAGGATGGCGTTGGAATAGCCGCCCGCGCCGAAGGTCGCGTCGACATGGCGCTCGCCGGGCACGATGGCGAGGCCGTCGACGACTTCGCCGAGCAGCACGGGGATGTGCGGGGCGTCGCTCACAGCTTCACGCCCTTGGACTGGCACAGATATTCGCAGATTTCGCGAAGACCCGGATCGGCATTCTCGTCGGCGAGCAGGACCTCGGGTGCCCAGACGTCGAACGTCTCGCCGCTGCCGTTGAAGAACGCCCATTTGCCGATTTTCGCCTTCATCCGGAAGAAAGGCGGGATCACGAAGCGGCCGCTGTCGTCGAACGGCGCCTTCTCGACCTGTCCGAAGGCGCGGCGCTTGGCGCGCGTGTCGACGTCGGCGCCGCGCTCCTCGGCCAGCGCCTCCTTGCGGTCGAGCCGGTCGTATTTCTCTTTCGACCAGCTCAGATCGTGCGCGGACAGGCACGGATCCTCGGGATGAAGGCCAACGACGATCTGGCGGATGTCGGAATTGCGCTCGGCGGCAGCGCGCAGGTCTGCGGGAATGGCGACGCGGCCCTTCTGGTCCACCGCCTGGAGCGCAAATCCCTCGAAGAGCTCCCTGTCCGCCACGCCCAAACCCCTTTTGGGCACGCCTTCCCCGCCTCCGGAATCGCGGTTTCCCGGCATCCCGGCGCTTGTTCTCACGGTGACAGGGTGCGTGCCCCCTAAGCGTCACCTTTGATCACAAAGCGTCCCGGGATACAACGGAAAATATGGGGATTAAGCGGGATTTTGCCCCACTCAGCCCCTCAAATTACCCGTGTTTTACTTTGAATCATGAAACGTTCCCCTCTTGTTTCTCCAGGACGTCGGAACACAGGAAAGCAGCGCGGCACGACGGCCGCGACGCCCGATTTCCTGTCTTGTCCAATAATTCCCGAAGCTTGCGGGCGAAGCCGCCTCGCTACACGGTCGGCAGGCCTCCGGTGCCGACGACTCGCACGAACGCGCGCGGGCACGGCTTCCCCGCGCCGCCCGCGTCATCCCGTCAGTTTTGGGGAGCGGTACCCTGCTCGTCGGGGCTATCGGTCGACGACGTGCTCGGCGCCACGCCAAGCTCGGCGAGCGGCTCGTCCTTGCCCTTCTCGGTCGTGCTGTTGCCGGGCTCGCCGGTCATGTTCGCGACCACCATCGCATTGGGGGCGCCGACCGCCGATACCGGCTCGTCGCGATTGGCCGAGGAGAAGATCGCGCTGGCCAGTCCGATCAGCACCAGCACCATCGCCAGCCCGGTCATGCCGACCCGGACACGCTGCATTGCCTGCTGTGAGTCTTGCGATCCGGACTTCATAGCTGTGGCATAAATGTAACGCCTCGACCTACGCTTGTCGAGGCGAACCGTCAGGCGGCGTCGCGCCCCTCGGCAACCGGCAATCCTTTGTCGCGCAGCCATTCGGGATTGTAGAGCGTCGAGAGGTAGCGAAAGCCGGTGTCGCACAGGATCGTCGCGATCCGCTTGCCGGGCCCGAGCTGCTTCGCCAGCCGCACCGCGCCGGCGACGTTGATCCCCGAGGAGAGCCCGAGGCACAGCCCTTCCTCGTCGAGCAGCCGCCGCACCCATTCGAGCCCCTCGGCGTCGGAGATGCGGAATTGCGTGTCGACCGGCGCGCCTTCGAGATTGCCGGTGATCCGCCCCTGCCCGATCCCCTCGGCCACCGACGAGCCTTCGGACTTCAATTCGCCGCAGGCATAATAATCGTAGAGCGCAGCGCCATAGGGATCGCTCAGTGCGATACAGACCTTCTCGTCCTTGGCCTTGAGCCCCAAGCCGACACCGGCGAGCGTGCCCCCCGTCCCCACCGCGCAGGTGAAGCCGTCGACCCGGCCGTCCATCTGTGCCCAGATCTCTTCGGCGGTGCCGACGATGTGCGCGCGGCGATTGGCGATATTGTCGAACTGATTGGCCCAGATCGCGTTGGGCGTCTCCTCGGCGATGCGGCGCGAGGTGTGCACGAAATGCCCCGGGTTCGAATAGGGCGCCGCCGGCACCAGCACGAGTTCGGCGCCGAGTGCGCGCAGCGTGTCCATCTTCTCGCGGCTCTGCGTTTCGGGCATCACGATGATCGTCTTGTAGCCCTTGGCATTGGCGACCAGCGCCAGTCCGATGCCGGTATTGCCCGCGGTGCCCTCGACGATCGTCCCGCCGGGCTGGATCGCCCCGCGCTCCTCGGCATCCGCCACGATGAACAGCGCCGCCCGGTCCTTCACCGAGGCCCCGGGATTGGCGAATTCGCACTTGCCGAAAATGTCGCAGCCGGTCGCCTCGCTCGGCCCCTTGAGCCGCACCAGCGGAGTATTGCCGATCAGGCCCAGCGTATCGGATGTCACATGCATGCCGGCTAGATAGGGGTGCGAGGCCCCGCACCGCAAGCAAGCGAAACTATGCGGCCACGCCCGCGCGCTTGAGATGCGGTTCCAGCCGCCCGGCCAGCCACAGGAAGAACATCCGATAGTCCGAGAACAGCGACCAGAGCGGATAGGTGAACGTTGCCGGCCGGTTCTTCTCCACCCCGAAATGCGCGCCCCACGCGAAGCCGTACCCCGCCAGCGGCACCAGCAGCCACCACCAGCCGCCCTGCGTCAGCGCGATCGCCAGAAACACGAAGGTCAGCGCCGTGCCGATATAATGCAGCCGCCGCGTCTCGGGCCTGGCATGCTCGCGCAGATAATAGGGCCAGAAATCGCCATAGCGGGTGATCGTGCGCGCCATGCCCGGATGCTACGCTTCTTTCGTCCGTGCGCAAGCCATGGTAGAATGCTTTGCGACGGAGGTAGAAATGGGCGCACAGCTCAACATAAAGAGCGTCGAGGCTCGCGACCTGGCCGAACGGTTGGCGGAATCGACGGGTGCGACCATTACGGAAGCCGTGACGGAAGCCCTGCGGCGACGATTACGCGATGTCGAACGGGAACAGGCTTTGCAGCCCGATATGGTTCGCGCGCGCGAAGATGCCTTTTATGCCCTGATCTGCGGAAGTCGGGCTCGGTGGAAAGGCGCGATGCTCTCGATCGATCATGCCGACCTCCTGTATGACGAAGACGGCCTTCCGCGGTGATCGTCGATAGCTCTGCCCTCATTGCATTGATGCGCGAGGAACCGCCGTCGAGTTGGATCGTGCCGCTGTTGAGCAAGAATTTCGGCGCATCCAAAATGTCGACGGCGAATTATCTTGAGGCGGCAATCGTCATTGATGCCAACAAGGACGACGTGCTGAGCGATAGACTCGATGCAGTGATCACGCATTTCGACATCCAACTGGTCCCGGTCAGCCACCATCACGTCCGCGTCGCGCGGCATGCCTATCGCCTGTACGGCAAGGGAAACCATCGCGCCCGGCTGAACTTCGGAGACTGCTTCGCGTATGCGCTGGCGCATACGACCGGGGAACCACTGCTCTTCATAGGCGACGATTTCATCCACACCGACATCACCGCCGCCGCGTGAGCGAGCGCAAGCACAGTTTCCCGCCGGTGGTCGACTCGCAAGTCCGCCTGCTCGTGCTCGGCTCGCTCCCCGGTGAACGCTCGCTCGCCGAGCGGCGCTATTATGCCCATCCGCAGAACCAGTTCTGGCGGCTGATCTCGCCCGCCGCCGGGCGCGATCTCGCTCCCCTGTCCTATGACGAGCGTCTCGCAGCGCTGCGCGACGCGCATATCGGGCTGTGGGACGTCGTCGCCAGCGCCACCCGCCCGGGCAGCACCGACGCGGCGATGCGCGACGTGGAAGGCCACGACATCGCCGCACTCGCCCGAACCCTGCCCGAACTCCGCGCAATCGCCTTCAACGGCGGCACCGCGCTGCGCCACGGCCTCAAGCAACTCGGCGACGCGGCCGGTGACTACGCGATCGTCGCGCTCCCTTCGAGCAGCCCGCTCCACACCGTTGGTCTCGACGCCAAGCTACCGGCCTGGCAAGACCTCGCGCGACATCTGACCTGAATCAGCGGCGAGCATTGCCGGCGGCGGCGGAGGCATTGTCGCCGGACGCGTCCGGCGCGGGGCTCGGCTTCCGGGCCGCCCAGTCATAGGTCCCGTTCGCGGCGCAGCCCCGCAGTGTACGCGCGCCGATCCGCATCTCGGCGGTGAGCGGCAGTTGCGCCTTGCCCGCCGCACACGCCTTCGCGGCGAGCGTGATCGTCACCGGCTCGCCAGTGGGGGTCTGGGTGTCGAGACGCGCAGTGTCCCCCTTCAGCGTCGGCGAGACCGGATAGAAATCCGTCACAGGAGCGTCGGCGGCGTCGGCGAAGGCGATCGTTCCAGGCGCGATGTAGAGCGTCCAATACGGTGCGGCGCCCGATGCGCGGACCGGCTTGTTCAATTCCACTCCGCCCAGCTTCGGCCCCGGCGTGGGCGTCGGGGTCGGCACGGTCTTGTTGTCGGCCACCTCCGCGCCGCCGCAGCCGGCCAGCGCCAGCATCAGTCCCGACATCAGCAAGCTTCGCATGCGATCCTCCTTTGGCGCGTCCTGCGGAACCGGAGCGGTGCAGGTCAAGCCGATTTCCTACAAAGCAATGTTCTGCTATTGTTCTCGATATGAGTCGCAGCTTGCGCAGGGACGCGGAGAACGCCTTTTCTGAGCGCGTAACAATCGTGCGCTCCGCGGAAACTTTATGCCGGGATTCCCGTGAAAACCGTGAAATTGGGCCGGCACTTTCCAATATTCTCGCTTTTCCGCCGCGTCCGCTGCGCTGGCTGTTCCTCGATCTCAACAGCTATTTCGCCAGCGTCGAGCAGCAGCTCGACCCGGCGCTGCGTGGGCGTCCGGTGATCGTCGCGCCGGTCGATGCCGACACTACCGTCGCGATCGCCGCCTCGGTCGAGGCCAAGCGCTACGGCATCTCGACGGGCACACCGGTCTGGGAGGCGAAGCGCAAGTGCCGCGACATATTGATCGCGCCCGCGCGGCACGAGAAATATGTCGAATTCCACGAAGCGATCGTCGCCGAGATCTGGAAACACATTCCCGTCACGCATGTCTGCTCGATCGACGAAGTCGCGTGCAGGCTGCTCGACAATGAGAATTCGCCGGAGGCGGCGGTGGCGCTGGCGAAGCGGATCAAGGTCGGCATCCGCGCGAATGTCGGGGAATGCCTGACGAGTTCGGTCGGCATCGCCCCCAACCGGTTGCTCGCCAAGCTCGCTTCGGACCTGCAAAAGCCCGACGGGCTGGTGGTGTTCACCGCCGATCAGCTTCCGCACCGCCTGTACGACCTCAAGCTGCGCGAGATCGCCGGGATCGGCGCCAAGATGGAGCGCCGGCTCGCGCGCGACGGCATCCTCGACATCCGCCAGCTCTGCGAGCGTCGCCCGCGCGACGCCGGCAGCGCGTGGGGCGGCACCAATGGCGACCGGCTCTGGTATCTGCTCCACGGCGTCGAATTGCCCGAAAAGCCGACACAGAGCCGGACGATCGGTCACAGCCACGTCCTCAGCCCGGGCAAGCGCGGGCTCGAGCCGACCCGCCTCACGGCGCGCCGCTTGGCGCTCAAGGCCGCGAGCCGGCTGCGGCGCAAGGGCTATCGCAGCCGGTTGCTCGTCCTTCACGGCAAGTTCGAGGACGACAAGTCGAACTGGCGCGCGTCGATCAAGCTGCCGAATACGCAGGACAGTTTCGTCATCCTGTCCGCCCTCGACGCGCTCTTCCCGCGGCTTGCCGAGGCCGGAAGGCGGCGCACCGGCGGGTTTCGGCTGCGGATGGTCGGCGTCACGCTCTGCGAGATCGAAACGATCGCGGGCGAGCAGGGCTCGCTGTTCGGCGCGCTCGATCCCGACGATCCGCTGGCGCGCGAGACGCGGACCTTGTCGCTCAGCCGCGCGATGGACCGGATCAACGAGAAGTTCGGGCGGCATGCGGTCAGCGTGGGGCCGCTGAACGGCGGGCGTATCGACGCAGTGGGCACCAAGATCGCCTTCGGGAGAATCCCGGATCTGGACGAGTTCCACGAATAGGGTTCACATGGGGGAAACAATCAGCGTGTTACGTTGCGTTGCAGCACAATAATGTGACCTTGTATCACGAATCGCTTGACGATTCTTGCCACCTGTCCGAAAGCACGACCCGCTATGAAGAACCCCTCCCTTATCGCCGCCGCAGCCGTTGCGCTCCTGTCGCTCGCCGCATGCAACAAGCAAGCTCCCGAAGAAGTGAGCAGCACCGCGCCCGATCCCATGGCGTCGCAGCTGGCCAACGCCGCGCCGGTCGAGCTCCCGCCCGCGATCGCCGAAACCGTTACGCTGCGTTGCGGCGACAACAGCCTCATCTATCTCGATTTCTTCCAGGGCAACAAGCAGGTCCAGCTCAAGACCGAGAAGACCGGTCCCGCCACGATGCTCAAGGCGCCCGAAGCCGGCCAGCCGTTCGAGGCCGCTGGCGGCTACAAGCTCACCGGCACTTCCAAGAACGTCAACGTGACGCTTCCCGGCAAGCCGGCCAAGAACTGCCACGCCTGAGGCGCTGCGCATCTCCAGTTTCCAAGGGCCGGCGGGGCTTCCCCGCCGGCCCTTTTTCATGCCAGCTTGCGGCTGCGACGGGAGAGACTCGCTTGGCTACGATCGCGATATACAGTCTCAAGGGCGGGGTCGGTAAGACGACGCTGGCAGTGAATCTGGCCTGGGCCGCAGCCACCCTGTCGTCGCGCCGCACCTTGCTCTGGGATCTCGATCCGCAGGCGGCGGCGACCTTCCTTCTCGGCGGGAAGGAACGCAGCGGCAACGAGGCGCAGGCGATCTTCACGCGCGATGTGAGCCCGACAAAGCTCGCCCGCCACAGCGACCTGGATCGTCTCGACCTGATCGCCGCCGACACGTCGCTGCGCGCGCTCGATCGCGTCTTTCACGAGCTCGACAAGAAGAAGCGCCTTGCCAAATTGCTCGGCGAACTGGCCGCGGCGTATGACCGGGTGCTGCTCGATTGCCCGCCCGGCCTGACCGAGACGAGCGAGCAGGTGATGCGCGCCGCCGATCTGATCGTGGTTCCGGTCATCCCTTCGGCGCTTGCTATGCGCGCCTTCGCCGAGGTCGAGAGCCATCTCGCGCGGCGCGGCGGCAAGGTGCCGCTGCTTCCGGTCTTCTCGATGGTCGACCGGCGGCGCAAGCTGCATGCCGAGGCGCTGGCCGCGCACGATTGGCCGGTCATCCCGGCGGCGAGCATCATCGAGGCGATGACCGAGCGCCGTCGGCCGGTCGGCGTGTTCGCCCCGCGCAGCCCTGGCGCACAGGCGTTCGCGACCTTGTGGCAGACGATCGAACGCAGACTGGCGCTCAAGCGTTGAGGCAGCGATGAGCCATCCGCTTCCGCCCCAGCTGGACCTCGATCCCGATCTCGTGCTCCGCGCCTATGCGATGGGCGTGTTCCCGATGGCCGATCATCGGCTGGCCGCGAGCGTCTATTGGGTCGAGCCCAAGCTGCGCGGCATCCTGCCGCTCGACGATTTCCATCTTTCGCGCTCGCTCCGCAAGACAATCCTCGCCGGACGCTTTCGGGTCACCGTCGACGCCGCGTTCGACGCGATCATCCGGCTCTGCGCCGAATCGGCGGCAGATCGGCCCGATACGTGGATCAACGGTCCGATCGAGCGCGTGTTCGTCGAGCTCCACCGCCGCGGCTTCGCCCATTCGATCGAATGCTGGAACGGCGAGCAGCTCGTCGGCGGGCTCTACGGGCTGGCGCTGGGCCGCGCGTTCTTCGGCGAATCGATGGTCACCCGGGTCCGCGACGCTTCGAAGGTGGCCTTCGCGCATCTCGTCGCGCGACTGAAGGCCGGCGGCTTCACCTTGCTCGATTGCCAGTTCCAGACCGAGCACCTCGCGACCCTCGGCGTGGTCGAAGTGCCGCGCGACGATTATGTCGCGTTGCTGGGCGCCGCGCTGGGGGATTCGGCCGCAGGGCTCTCGCTCGGCGCGCCTTCGGTCGATGGCGACTTCTTCGCGCTCGACCGCTCTCCGGAACCGCCCGCGGTCGGGGCCGGAACCGTATCCGGACCGCTGTCGCGGAAGGTCATCGCGCAGCTCTTGGGCCATACGTCGTAGATCGGATGCTGGACGACGTTGAGTGCCGGCCGCTCTTTGTAGAGCCAGCCCGAGAACACCCGCCGCCAGCTCTTGTCGAGCTGCTCGACATCGACCTGCACGAACGCGCCGGTGAGCTGATCCGCTTCCCATGGCGCGGTCTTGTCGCAGGCACGCAGGCGGACGATGACATCGCCGATCCGCGCCGCCTGGCCCGGCTTGAGCTTGAATTCGCGCGCCACGCCGTTGCGCTTGTTGAGCAGGCCGAGCACCGCCTCGCGCTCGTTCATCGGCGTCGCCGCGGCGTTGAGCACGCTGGTATCGGGGCCGACCGCGACGACTTCCGCACCGCCCGCGGCATTGCCCTGGCCGGTGGTGATCACCAGATCGTCGCTGCTGTTGTTGCCCGCTCCCTCGCCGCCATTGCATGCGCCGAGTCCGAGCAGCAGCATCGCTGCCGCCGTTGCGGCGCCGCGCCTCATGCGTCGGGGGTCCAGGCCTCGTAGTCGCCGGTGGAGCGGGCGCGCTGCCCGCCGGCCTCGAGCGCTCCGGACGGACGATATGCCGCGCGGGTGCCGGTCTGGTTGGGCTCGGCCGCCTTCTCCCAGATCCGCGGCGCCGGCAGCGCCTGATCGGGAGCGGCGTCGATCTGATGGTGCAGCCAGCTGAACCATTCGGGCGGAACGCGGCTGGCGTCGTTCGAGCCGTTATAGATCACCCAGCGGCGGGTGAGGCCGTTGGGATCGGTGCCGCCCTGCCAATAGACGTTGCCGAGCGAGTCCTCGCCGACCCTGGTCTTGCCGCGCAGGCCGAACCACGTTCCGAAGGTAGCGCCGTTCCACCAGGTGAAGGGATTGCGATTCAGGCTCATCCGCGCCGATTAGCCCCGGGTGCGGATCGAGGCAATAAAATCCGCGATCGTCATGCCGCGCGGATCACTTACCCGCCCAACTCACCTTGTCGCCCGGGGCGATGCCAAGCTCCGCTGCCTTTCCGCCGTTGATCTCGAGCACCGCGCGCACCGGCTCGCCCGATTTCGCCGGCGTCTCCGAATAGGGGACCGCGTTCGCGGCGATCGAGGCGATCGTCCCGTTGGCCCGGATGAAGATGATGTCGAGCGAACTGGGCGTGTTCTTCATCCAGAAGCTCGCTTCGCGCGGGCCGCTGCCATCGGCCGGATAAGGCGTGAAGATCATGCCGCCATCCGCGGGCAAATTGGTGCGGAACATCAGGCCCCGTTCCTGCTCGGCCGACGTCCGGGCGACCTCGACGTTGAACTGCCGCGGGCCGGCTTTCGTCTGGATCGTCACCGTGATCGTGGTTGCCGCACTTTGTTCGGCGGCAATGCCCGCAACTGCATTGCCCTGCCAAACCGCAGAGACGAGCAACATTGCCGCGGCGAATGCCGCGCGACTCTCTCGCCGGAAAACCATCGCTTTAGTCGGTCCTTTCGACCGCCACAGCCAGCGGTCCCTTGTCGCCTTCGACGATGCGTGCCTTGAGCGGCTGGCCGGGTTCGACTTCCTCGATCTCGGCGCGGCGCAACGTCTCCATATGGACGAATATATCCGCCGAATCCGCCTCGCGCACGAGGAATCCATAGCCCTTGAGGCGATTGAACCATTTGACCGTGACCGGCTCGAATGGGCCGGCATCGTCGATCAGCCGCACCCTGTCGACGCGGTCGCCCTGTCGCTTCGGCGGCTCGACGGCCTCGCTCAGATCGATCGATCGGATTTCCTTCGCCTGCAGCCCGCGCTGCCGCGGAACCGCAACGCATTCGACCCGCGCGCCTTCGGGCAGGCTCCGCCTGCCATGCTCCTGCAGCACGGTGAAATGGATCAATATATCTCCGGCATCGCTATCGTCGGCGACGAGAAACCCAAACCCCCGGGTCACGTCGAACCACTTGACGACACCGCAATAAACCTGACCTTCCGACGCCGTTTCCACCCTCAGCCCCTCGTCCTCCGGCGGTGCGATTCCGTGATCGCTGGGCGCAAGCTGTTGTTCAGCACGCATTATGCTAGTCCCCCAAGCGACTGTATTTAACACAGCATTTTCCAAATGTGGAATTGCTTTGTTAGATTCGGTCTTCAGGATTTAATTAAAACCGGTCCCGCTCAGGGACGATGGACGCCTCGACATCCTCGCCGGGCGCCATGCGGACGATCTTTCGTGCAAGATCAAGCGCATGCCCGGCGCGCAACATCGCCGCCAGCTGTTTCTCCTGAACCGGCCGTTCGGCGACTTCACGGGCGAACGGACCGATACGCCTGCGTCGCGCGAATGCGAGCGCGCTCGATATCGTATCCGCCTCCATCGCAGGTGCGACGGCGTCCAGATCCGAATCTTCGATCCCCGCGTGCCGCAACGCCTGACCGATGCGCCGTGCCCCCAATCCCCTGCGACCCATCGCTCCGGCTTTGGACTCGGCGAACAGAAGGTCGTTGATGTAGCCCAGATCGGCCATCCGTTGAGCCAACGCCGCGGGGTCCGGCGCCGCCTCCCCGCTCCACCCCCGCTCGCGTATCTTCCGCTTCAGATAGTCCGCCAACCGCCCCCGCGTAGTCGCGTATCGCTCGACATAGCGAAGCGCGAACCGCTCCAGATCGGCAGGGTTCAAGGGAGTGAGCGGACGCTTCGGTCGGGTCATGCGCCATGATTGTGCCACAGTGGCAACCGATTTTGAACGCCAGTGCGTAGCAGAGCCGTTCGCATTTGGTATGCGGTGCGGGGCAAAACGGCCTGTCAGCTCACAGGGGCACGAGATAAGAATGGTATTGGACGAAACGGGATCGCACCAGGGTATCATGGAGACGGAAATCGTCCCTACCCCGACCGACGACAGTCTCCCCCGCCGTCTTGCGGACTTCGCCACGCTCGGCGAGGCGCTGGATTATGCGGCCGAAGGCGTTCGCGGACTGAATTTCCACGATGCCCGCGGCAATCTGACGCGGCCCTACCCCTTCTCGGAACTGCGTCGGGACGCGCTGGCGCAGGCCCGGCGCCTGATCGCGGCCGGCGTGAAGCCCGAGGACCGGATCGCGCTGATCGCGGAGACCGGCGTTGAATTCGCCTCTTTGTTCTTCGGGGTGGTCTATGCCGGCGCGTGGCCGGTGCCGCTGCCGCTGCCGACCAGCTTCGGCGGCGCGCAATCCTATATCGACCAGCTCCGCGTCCAGCTCGAAAGCTGCGATCCGTCGATGTTGATCTATCCGCCCGAGATCGGCGCGATGTGCGCCGAAGCCGCACGCATCACCGAGGTGCAGGGCGTGGACTGGTCCGAGTTCGCCGCCCGCCCCGCGCCCGAAATGGCGCTGCCCGAGGCGAAGACCGACGACATCGCCTATCTCCAATATTCGAGCGGTTCGACGCGCTTCCCGCACGGCGTTGCGATCACGCACCATGCCCTGCTCAACAATCTGTCGGCGCATAGCCATGGCATGCAGCTCCAGGAAAGCGACCGCTGCATCTCGTGGCTGCCCTGGTATCACGACATGGGTCTGGTCGGCTGCTTCCTGTCGGTGGTCGCCAATCAGGTTTCGACCGACTATCTGAAGACCGAGGATTTCGCGCGGCGGCCGCTCGCCTGGCTCGATCTGATCAGCCGCAACCAGGGCAGCACGCTCTCTTACTCGCCGACCTTCGGCTACGACATCTGCGCGCGCCGCATGTCGAGCCAGACCAAGGCTAGCGAGCGGTTCGATCTGTCGCGCTGGCGGGTTGCGGGCAACGGTGCCGACATGATCCGCCCCGACGTGATGCAATCGTTCGTCGACGCCTTCGCCGATGCCGGATTCAAGGCCTCGGCCTTCCTGCCGAGCTATGGCCTCGCCGAGGCGACGCTCGCGGTTTCGATCATGCCTCCGGGCGAAGGGATCGTCGTCGAGTTGGTCGAAGAGACCCAGCTCTCGGGCGGCGACGTCGCGCGTGCGGATCGCCCGCAGCGCTTCCGGGCGATCGTCAATTGCGGCAAGCCGGTCAAGGACATGGAAGTCCAGATCCGCGAGGAGGACGGCACGCCGCTCCCCGAAAAGGCGATCGGCAAGGTCTGGTGCCGCGGCCCGTCGGTGATGGTCGGCTATTTCCGCGACCCCGAATCGACGGCCGCCTGCATGACCGATGGCTGGCTCGATACCGGCGATATGGGATATATCTCCGAGGGTTACGTCTACATCGTCGGCCGGGCGAAGGACATGATCATCGTCAACGGCCGCAATCATTGGCCGCAAGACATCGAATGGGCGGTGGAGCAGCTGCCCGGCTTCAAGCAGGGCGATATCGCGGCGTTCGCGATCACCACCCCCGGCGGCGAGGAAACCCCCGCGGTGCTCGTCCAGTGCCGGACTTCGGACGAAAAGGAGCGCATTCGTCTGCGCGACGAGATCCGCGAACGGGTCCGTTCGGTGACCGGCATGAACTGCGTGATCGAGCTCGTGCCGCCCCGCACGCTGCCGCGCACCAGTTCGGGCAAGCTCAGCCGTGCCAAGGCGCGCAACCTCTATCTCAACGGCGAGATCAAGCCCTACGACCTTGCCGCCTGAGACGGCCGGCGGCGGATCGGCCGAAACCGGTCCGCCCAGGGAAATTTCCTCCGTTTTCGTTACGAGCCTAACCTCTCGCTAACCTCCGTTCGGCTATCTCCTTCGGGTGACCAGCCAGACGACTTCCCAATTTGTCAGGCCGCGCATCGATGCGCGGGCGCTGCTTGGCCTCTACGATCCGGCCGATAGCATCGACTGGGGCCCGATTCGCGCTGCGCAGCTCCATGCCGGCAGCCAGCTCGCATTGTTCATGCTGGCGGCGAATGTCGTCGGCGCCTCGCTCGTCACCATGCTCCTCGCGCCGCGCGTGCCGCTATGGCAGCTGGCCAGCTGGAGCGCGCTGGTTGCCGCAGTGGCGTGCGCCGTCGCCTTTCGGCGCCTGGCGAAGCAGCATCGCAATGCAGTCACCGGGTCGCTCAAGGATGTCCGCGAGACCGTTCTCGACGGAATATCGCTCGGTGCGGTCTGGTCGATTCCCCCGCTGGCCTTCGGCCATGCCGTCGATGCCGACGCGGTGCTCGGCCTGTGGATCGTGCTCTCGCTGCTGATGACCGCTTCCGCAGTCGCCATGGCGGCGCTGCCGCTGGCGACGATCGCGTTCGTGGCGATCGTCGGCACAGCGGTCTGCACGATGCTGGCGCTTTCCGGGCCGCCGGTGCTCGCCGCCGCGGCCGCCTTGTTCACCACGCTGCTGGCGATCGCCACCTTCGGGCGCGGCCGTGCCCTCGTCGTCATCCGCGCCAATGAGATGGCGCTCGCCGAACGCGACGAGACGGTGAGCCTGTTGCTGCGCGAATTCGAGGAATCGGGATCCGACTGGCTGTGGGAAATCGACGCCCAGCGTCGCGTCGCGCGCGCCAATCCACGTTTCGCGGTCTCGCTCGGCGCCGATCCCAAGACCATCAACGGAACGCCCTTTCTCCAGCTACTTGCGGGGCCGACTTGGGAAGATGGCAATTTCGCCCCCGGTCTGCGCGCCCTCGCCGAACGGCTGAAAGGGCGCGAGCCGTTCCGCGACCTGCTGCTGCCGGTCTATGTCAATCAGGACGAGCGCTGGTGGGAGATGTCCGCCAGCCCGCGCCATGACGAGCGCGGCGCGTTCATCGGCTTCCGCGGCGTCGGCTCCGACGTCACCGAGGCCCGCAAGTCGGCGGACAAGATCAATCAGATGGCGCGCTTCGACACGCTGACCGGATTGCCGAACCGCCTGCTGATCAACGAGACGCTCGCGCGTGCGATGACCGACGCCGACAAATGGGGATCGCGCTGCGCCTTCATGATGATCGATCTCGATCGCTTCAAGGCAGTCAACGACACGCTTGGCCATCCCGTCGGAGATCGCCTGCTCGGCCGCGTCTCCGAACGCCTGAACCTGCTCATGACCGAGAACGAGATGATCGGCCGTCTCGGCGGCGACGAATTCGCAGTGGTCGTCCGCGACGCCACCGATACCCAGCGCACCGAGCAGCTCGCCCAGAAGATCATCGATGCGCTCTCCCAGCCCTATGAGGTGGATCAGCACACCCTCTATATCGGCGCGTCGGTGGGCCTGGCGGTCGGCCCCCGCGACGGGCGTACCGCCGAAATGCTGATTCGCTCCGCCGATCTGGCGCTCTACCGCTCGAAAGACGCCGGCGGCGGGGTTTTCCACGCCTATGAGCCTCAGCTCCATATGGCGGCCGAAGAGCGGCGCGTGCTCGAGATCGCTTTGCGTAGCGCGGTCGAGAATAGCGAGATGCATCTGACCTACCAGCCGGTGGTCAATGCGGCCAACGGCCAGCTCACCGGCTTCGAGGCGCTGCTGCGCTGGACCCACCCGCAATTCGGCAACGTCTCGCCGGTCAAGTTCGTGCCCCTGGCCGAGGAAGCCCGGCTGATCGCGCCGATCGGCGAATGGGTGCTCCGCACCGCGTGCGACGAAGCCGCGCGCTGGGACATCCCCGTGCGCATCGCCGTGAACGTCAGCCCCGAACAATTGCACAATCCCGCCTTTGTCAGCGTCGTCGCGCAGGCGCTGGCCCAATCCGGGCTCCCCCCGGAGCGGCTGGAGCTCGAAGTGACCGAAAGCGTGTTCATGCGCGAAGGCACCGTGGCGATCGAAGTACTCGAAAAGATCCTCGATCTGGGTGTTCGCCTGAGCCTCGATGATTTCGGTACCGGCTATTCCTCGCTCGGCTATCTCGCCCATACCCGTTTCAGCTCGATCAAGATCGACCGCAGTTTCGTGCAGGGCGCATCGAAGGGCACCAAGGAAGCCATCGCGATCATCCGCGCCGTGGTCGCGCTCGCGGAGAGCCTCGGCATGGCGACGACCGCCGAAGGCGTAGAGACCGAGGAAGAGCATCAAATGGTGCAGCAATTGGGCTGTACCAAGGTCCAGGGCTATTATTTCGGCCGGCCGCTTCCAGTGCAGGAAGCCCGCATGTTGGCGACGCGCGCGACGGGCAACAGCGCCGCCGCGTGAGACCTCTTGCCGTACCCGCGCGCCGGGGTTAAAGGCGCGAACCGCACAGGGGCGTAGCTCAGCTGGTTAGAGCGTCGGTCTCCAAAACCGAAGGCCCTCGGTTCGAATCCGAGCGCCCCTGCCATTTCGCACTTTTGGCTTTTTTGCCCTCCGCGGCTTCGCCCGTGAGAGCATTTAGCGGCGGGCTTTTCAGCAGTATATCAAAGGGCTTGCGGTAGCTCGCGGTAAGCTTTCGGTCTCGAAACGAACAATTCGATAGTACCACCGCAGCAGGTGTTTTTGGCCGTCAGGTCGGGCTAAGCGACACATGAACGGACGGCTGCTTTCACGCGCAGTCTAGTGCGCTTGAATGACGTAGAAAAGCAATCAGTGATCTGTAGGTACAAGGCTGCGGCGAGCGACACCATCGCTTGTGACCCGGACCTAGCCCTGCGCCTTTACCCGCGGCGCGGTGCAGAGGAACTGATTGTCTAGCATGTGGCGTAGCTCGGCCAGCTGCTTATTGTTCGATTGCTCGGTCGCGAGCACCGGCCAGCGATTGCGCAATTCTACGATCCGACGGTCCTGCCCCAGCGCTTGCTCCACCTGCGCCCGATGGTCCCGGCTCTCCGTTGCGTCGGCGAGACTGCCCAGATCCCAGAGATGGTCGTCGCCCGCGATGATCCCGTAGGGAACGCTCGAAAGGCCCTCGAATCTCGCTTGGGCCGCGATCATCCACGGCAGGAAAAGGCTTGAGGGACGGGACAGGCTGGCCGGACGGAAGAGATCCCGCGCCAGCGGCGCCTCCATGATCGGCGGGGGCGCAAGCACCGGCAGGAGGACCAGCGCAGTCGGCACACAAAGGGACAACGGAAAGCGGATCCGCTTGCGCAGCGGCACCAACTTGAGGGTGAACAATGTGAGCTTGCAGGAATGCAGCAACAGTCCGAGGATGCTGAGCCCCAGACCGAGGGTTGGAAGCAAGGCTGCGTAATATGCCTTTTCCCCCGCCTCGAAGCAGCGGCCGCCCTCGATCTCTTTTCGTGCCGATAGATGCTGCAGGAAACCCGCGCCCTCGCTGTGCACCCGGTCGTAATCGGCCGTATCGCCGATCAGGCGGCTCTGGAGAACGGTCTTCTCGATGCGGTCGATCAGCGGGCGGTAGATTTCCTGCTCCCAGTTCTCCCGAAGGTCCGTCCGTAACGGTCGGGTCAGTCGCACCCGCCCGATCTGATCCTCCGACAGGCCGGCATACGCGAAAAAGCCGCCCAGCATCACATTCAGCTCCTCACGAGCGCGCCGGTCGAATACCGGGTGCCCGAGCAGCGCCGCAAAGCTCTCGGGAGGCCGATCGAGGAAACGCTCCGCCTCGTTCAAATCGATCTTGCCCGCAGCCGAAATCCTGTCGATCGCCAACGGCCTTATCAGATTGGCGATGATGCCGTGCTCGATCGTCCGGGCGAATGCCTGCTCGGTTTGCGGCATCCAGTCCTGGCCGATCCATAACTCCGCGAGCATATTGGCCCGGCTTCGGTCCGCCGCTCCATTCTCCCACAGGGCCATGGCGAGGGCCTGGCGCACCTCCGCGCGGAGCTTCGGAAGCGCTTCTGCATGCTCGAAAGCCCGTCGTCCGGCAGCCGCGATTACCGATCTGAAAGTATCGCACCATGGCAGCTCCGCGAGCTTCCGGCTGACTTGCCGCTGCTCGTTGAAATCGGTGAGCCGTTCGGCGACGTGGCCGTCGATCCAATACCGGGCGGATTCGCATGCCGGAAGCGCATCGAGCGCGGTGAGCGCGACGCGTTCCGCCGCCCTGCGATCAGGCGCGAGCGCCCCTGCCATCATCCGATTGGACGCGGCGCGCAGCCGCTCCTGGATGTCGAACGGCCATTGCGCGGGCTCGCCGAGCGCGAGTTCATCCAGACGCGCTTTCAGTGCCGCATAAATTCCCTCTCGCGGATCGAGCGGGATTGCCTCGAGTTGCCCGCGCGCTTCCCGGGCCCGCTCGGCCACACCATCGCGGACCGCCGAACGACATTTCTCGACGATCTCGTTAGGGGGCTGTGCAGAACAGGCACGCTTGGCGCGACTCTCGAACTCGGAAGCGCCGCTGGTCTTGACGCCGTACCACCACTCCGACACGCCGCAATAGCCATCGTTGAGCGCGCAATAGCGGTCCCGCACGGCTTTGTCGGCCAGCGATTTGATCTTGCTTCCCAGCTGTTCGCAGCTGTTGATGCCGTCGAGCGACTCCGGCACGCTCTGCTCGACGATATCGAGTTCGACGAGGCAGCTGTTGCGTTCGGCCTCCCCCCTGACCGTCGGCAGGATGCGCGCCCGGTCGGCTTCTTCCATTTTGCCGAAATTGTCGGCCAGTTCCGCGCCGCCGGCCTCCAGCGCGTCGATCTGGCTCTGATACTCGGCAATGGTTCCGGCACGGCGCTCGAGATACATCGAGCGATATCGGAACCCGGCCTCCGTGCCGAAACGTCGAGCTTCGGCATGCAGTCCCTTCCACAGGCAGATCAGCCCAGGATAATCGAGACGGGCCCGGCCCGCCATGCAGCCATCCACGAGTGCCTGTGACAGGCCGGCGCGGCCTACCGGAATGTTGGAGATCGCCAGCCAGGTGCGCAGGTCCGGCTCTTCGACGATCCCGGGGGGAGGCGTGGCGAACTTGCCATTGGGATCATATGCTCGCTCGAGACTGTGCATAAGCTGAGGGATACGCGCCTCGGAATAGCTCTTCTGCGGGCTGGGCAGCATGGTGCGCCAACGGGCGGCGATCTCGCAACGCTGCTCCGCGATCGTGATGTTCGCGTCCTGCCAGCGCGTCGAAAGCAAATGCGGAAGCGAGGCGATCAGCGGCCGCGCGCCCGGTTGCGCGAGGAATGCGGCGTCCAGCCTGACGCTGCCCTCGCGAGCGCGCGGCACCGCCAGGCACGGGTCGCGCACGTCCAGCGATACAGGTTCCACCACACCGTTGGGGCTGGATGCCGCGATCTTCGCTGCCGCCAGGGCGACCTTGGTGGCGTTGAGCGCGATGTGGACGTTCTGGCGCTCTTGCGGCGGCGCCATCCATGCCTGGAACTCGAATATCTCGTCTTCAAGCCTATGGGTCGCGAACCAGATTCCAGCCAGCGCGGTCGCCGCGAACAGAAAGCTTCCAGCCCGCCATTCCCAACGCGGCGACGCACGCCCGGGGGAAAACAGCTTGCGGAGCAGCAGCAGCGGCCAAGGCGGCTGATCCTTCACGTAATTGTTGGCGAAGAACCCAAGCACAAACAGTGCGACCATCGTCGCAGTGAGCCGCCGGCCCATTTCCGTCATGCCGCTTATCGAGGCGAGAGTGATGCGATCCTTCTCGAAATCGATCGACCCGAGTGTCCGGATCAGGGTGAAGTTGAATGCCAGCTCTACGAACAGGTAGCTGGCCGTTATGACGATCATCGCCAAGGTGACGATCCGACTTCGCCGCGTGCGCGGCACGTCCCTTTCACTAGCCAGGAGCAATCGGGCCCAGCCCGAGCTTGTCGCGTGCACCCCTGATTCAGCCGATGGAAGGCGCGTCGGCGCTATAGTCTTCGAGCGGCAGACATCCCTGCTGCAGGCCGGCGCGGAACAACGTGCAGATGCCGAGGGTATCGGGCTCCGGATCGCGTTGCGCCCACAATGCCATCAATCGTCCCAGGCTACGCGTGTAACGCTGGCGGTCGCCGGAGTTCGGACGCGCGTCGAAGTCCGCAGTCATCGTCTTGGCGTCGCCCGCCGCTACCGCGACTTCGATCGCTCCGACGCGCCGGCCGAACGTGAAGACGTCCGCGCCCATGCGCAGCATATTCTCGACAAAAGCCTCCAGCCCGCTGCCGCGCGGCGCATTCTGGAACACGGGCGGCAGGCTGCTCCAGGCCGCCCGTGCGCGTTCGGACAGGATCGGTACCTTGAGCTTCAGCGCATTCTGCTGGTCTGTGATCGTGAACGGCGGATCGCGCCACATCATTCCTTTCTGCTCGATCCGGGTGAACAGGGTCAGCACGATGCGCTGTGTAGAAACCGTATGCGGAATCGAGGCGAGGTCTTCGCGCAGGATTGCCCGGTGAAATTCGGGCAGATCGGTCCGGCTGATCCAGTCTTCGCCTTCGAGCCGCTCGAGCAGGGCCCCGGCGACCGGCACCCACAGCTCGGACGCGAGCCTGGCATAATGTCGGGCCTTGCCCAGATCGGCGGGTGCGCCGTTGCGCGGGACCGACCTGATCAGCGCAAGCTGGTAGCAAGCCATCCCGTAGCCGGCACCGCACAATATCTCGAATTGCACCGCCGCTTCGTCGTAGCGGCGCATCACCGCCAGCGCGCGGGCCCGGATATAGCCGTGGCGCCTCGCCCGCTCGTCGCGCACCGTCGCGACAGTGACCGCCGGCCCGCATTCCTTCATGATGTCGCGCAGCTCGAGTTGCTCGTCCGCGACGCCATCGATCCGCCCATTTTCCGTCATGAGTCGATCGGGATCGAGAGGATCCGCGCCAAAGCCGTCGCAGCGCGTGTCCGCAGCGGCAAGATCGACGAGCGTATCGCCGTCCTGCGCCTGGGCGACGAGCGTTGCGGACACCGGTATCGGCGCGAAGACGGCGACCTGCACTCGCGCGCCTCCCCCGGGTCGCGAGAGCGCGGTTTCCGGCTCCTCCAGCACTTCGTCCAGCACGGCGGACGGCTCCCCCGATTCCGTGGCGACAGATCCGTCTTCGACTTGGGGCTCTGTGGGGTCTTCGTTCGCCTGGCTCGTCGCCGACTCTTCGGCGATCGTTTCGTCGATCAGCGAGTCGAGCTCGGCCTCCGTCGGCTCATACGCTTCCTCGGTTTCGACGGCCGATTGCTGCGCGCCGAGTGATGCCGGCGCCGCCACGGCCAGCAGCACCGCCACGGCAATCCTCCCACCATATCTCATCGCACCTTCCCCGGTGCGGGTGCCGGTGCGGGAGCCCCGGTGGTGTTGCCCTTCGGTCGCAGGCTCAGCATCTTCCCGGTCGGCGTGAATCCCACCAGCATCAGCCGGCTCTTTCCGCCCGAGATCGGCACGCGTTGCGTGTGGAAGTTGACCAGGCCGCGGGCGTGGAGCCTTCGGAGGAGCTTCATCTCGGCGTTGAACCCACCGCGCGGCGCCCGGTGTTGCACCGGCGTGCCGATACCGACTGCACTGCCGCGCAGGAGGGCGCGGACGATATACTTCTGGTTGGATCGCCATCCCGCGGGCAGCGATCGCGCGGCGGTGGGTCTGCCGAAGCCATCGCGACGGACATTTCGCCCCGCGCGAGCGAAGTCCCCACGCGCGGAAAAATAATAACCTGCGCCCGCCCTTCCTGCCACTTGGCGGTAGACGCCACCGGCGCCGATCATGATCGAACCGCGCCCTTGGCGCGACTGCCGCGCCACGAAGGACATGGCGCTTTGCTGCTGGGAACGCTGGAGCAGCTGGTAATTGGGATTACGCGCCGCCGCGGGCCGGAACCTGCCGCTCAGCGCGTGCATCGCAGCGCCCGCGCTCGCTACCCGATTGAAGGCCGGCCGGGGCGAGGCCGGCGACCGCTGCGTTACCGGCGTCCGGGCGGAGGTAGCGGGCGGCCGCGCCGGTCGCGGTTGTGCGGCGGAGTTGAACTTCGGCCTCAGTGGCGGCGGAGCGCGCTGTGCCAATGCCGCCGCGGGCAGCGTCATCGCCACCAGCGATGCTACGCAAGCGCGCGCAAGGCCCCCGAAATTTGAGATTTGATGATACACGAATCGCCCCCCGCAAGCGTGTCTCGTTTGTCTAGAGGCGGGCGCCTTCTCAACCAACCACGAATCCGAGTACAAAATCCCATTCTTGGCCGGCGGTAAAGCTTAAGCAGCAGGCCGGTCTTCCTTCGGCGTACGCCTTGAGCGCCCGGTCAGCGGATTTCCGACATGGGAAGGCAGCTCGGAGCAAGAACAATCCTGCATTGATTCCCACCGGCGAGAGGACGGAATTTCTCGGAAGAATGCCATCGATGCGACCACCCTGGCACGTCGAGAAAGAAAGTTGCCATCTGGTCGAGCCGCCTAGTGCTTCAACTCGCCTTCGCCGCAGTTCCCGGCACGGCATTGATAGGCCTGATCGACAAACTCCCTGAACCGGTAGATCTGATCGCAGCTCAGGCCGGAATCATAATCGAGCAGAAGGAAGGGCCGCGGTTGATCGCGGGCCGTTGTCAGAAGAATGCCGCGCACAGCAGCGCTGGTAACGGCCATACCGTTCCAGCGCATACTCCCGTCTCTCGCAAGATGCAGGCGATTGATCGGCGCGAGTTCCGGAATTTTCGACTTTCCGTCCAGCCAGCCGTCCGGCACCGCCTGACACTGCTTCGGAGGAGATTCGCAGCCAGCGAGCAATATCGACAGTCCGACGACGAACATGCCGGCCCGGTGCGGTCGATCAACGGAGCGCAAGCCGCTCATTTGTTCTTGACCGGAATATCGTGAATCGAAACGCTGCCGAGGCCCTTGTTGACGAGCCGGCCAGTCGCATAGGCCGACGGCTCCGGGTCCAGAATATATCCTCCTGCAGCCCGCATATCGATCCCGTGCTGTCCCTCGTGCGCGATGATATTTGCCCGTCCGTCTGCAGCGGAGAACCGGCGCAAATCCCTGCCGATTGCCGACGGCGATCCCTTCAGCCCTTCATAGAGTTTCGGGAAGGTAGTCGGTAGCACCACGGCGATCTTGCCCGGATCAACCTTGCCATGCTTCGTCAGGCGCGCTCGTCCAGGCGCAGGGCGTAGACGTTCGCCTCGAAGACAATGAAGGCATCGGCGTCGAGAGCGGCCAGGCGGTCCGTGCCCGGCCCCGGCCCGCCCGAGCTGTTCGGATCGCCTCCGCCAACCACGCGGCCGGGCGACACGCTGCCGGTCAAGTTCGTGTTCGACAAGCGCGAGGATGCTTCGCCGGCGCGCATCATGGTGACGGAAGGCGAGCATGAAGCCGTCTTCCGGCTGGGCTAGGGGCAATGTCGGCCTTCTGCTGTGCTGCGCCCTGGCAGTCGTCTCCGCTCCCGCCGAACCCGATCGCGCGATGGTGGCGGCGATCGAGCAGGTCGCGCTGGATTATGTCGATGGTCAGCTCGAAGGGGATGCGAAGCGGGTCGCCAGCTCGCTTCATCCCGATCTCGCCAAACGCGCGGTCGCCGGGGACGGACCGAGCGCGCGGGAGACCTTCCCGCTGCGCCGAATGTCCGCCGACGAGTTGATCGCGCTCACCTCCGACGGTGCGCTCAAGACGCCGCGCGCGCAATGGGTCCGCTCGGTCCGGGTGCTCGACATCGCCGGCAACGTTGCCGTGGCTCGGGTCGAGGCGCCGTGGTTCGTCGACTTCTTTCACCTCGGGCGCTTTGGCACACGCTGGCTGATCGTCAACGCGATCTGGTGGCCGCGCCCAGCCGGCGCTTCCCCCCTTTTCCTCCGCTAAATGAGGCCTTCATCATCTCCTTCTCACCTCCCTGCCCCTGATCCTTCTCGCTACGCCGCCCGGCGCGAAGCCTCTAAGAAGTGCTGCCGAGCGGCCATCCGGTCGTGTAGGTCAGCATCGGCGATCCGCCCCCGGGGCGTTTCGTCCTCGATACCGCGGCCAGCGACACCACGCTCCTGCCGCGCCTGCGCGCCGAAATGTCGCATCTGGTCGCCAACGCCGAAGCGCCGCCGCTGAGCACCGCCTCTGGCAGCACGTGGACGAGACGAGCCGGATCGACTGCCTGAAGGTGGCCGGGCGGACCTGGGACAGTTCGCCTGCACCAGCCCTATGTCGGCATTCGGCGGCGATGAGGTAGCTGCGGCTGCCGCTTACAGCTTTGCCATCTCCATCTGCCGCGATCGACCCACCGCAACGAAGCTGAAAGCAGTTTTCTCCGAGAGCAGCCCAGAGACTGGCTGCAAATGACCTGTTTTCTCACGGTTGGATTGCTCGCGACAGCCAATCTGCGGCGGAGCCTCCGTTTTCATAAGCAAATCCGCGAACGGCGCCAAGGGCGGAATGCGTAAATGCCGGCTCGCGACCAGCGCTGCTTCGTCCCCTGGTTTCGGCGCACGGCGGAAAAACCAAGATAATCCCGGGCCTCGTAACAGGCGCGTCACAACTCTTCCCCACCGGACTCCCCGAGGCGAATAACGCCGATGGGGGGCGCAATGGTTTGGATCACGGCTAGTCGCCGATATTTGCCGATACAACGCACCGGTTGGCGCGAACGAGATTTCGCTAGCGTCATCCTGACGCGGCGATGCCGCCAGGTACGGCAGGGACGCGTTCGCCGGTAGCCGAGGCACATTAAGGTCGATGGGCGAGCGCCCCGCTCGCGACAACGGAATTCCATGACAGACGCCACCCTTTGGCGGCCCCGCGCCACGGGGACAAATTTGCTCGTCCCGGGGGGGCTCGGGCCGGCGCGCCGCCACGCAGACAGAACACAGGGAGAATTCGAAATGAACCGGAAGTTCCAGTATTTCGATCGCACGACACCGCTTTTCCTCGGAGCCGCCCTCATCGCACTCGTCGCCGGCCCGGTCGCCGCCCAGACCGCGCCGACATCATCGACAGATGGGGCAGACGCGGATGCGGACGCAGGGGCGGACATCGTCGTCACCGGCTACAGCCGCAGCCTCCAGGAAGCGATCGACATCAAACGCGACACGATCGGCTTCTCGGACTCGATCGTCGCCACCGACATCGCGGACTTCCCCGAACAGAACCTCTCCGAAGCGCTCCAGCGCGTCCCCGGCGTGACGATCGAGCGCGAAAAGGGTCTGGGCACGCGGGTCAATGTCCGTGGCCTGCCGAGCGAGTTTACCTTTGTCTCGATCAACAAGCTGGCGACCGCGTCCGGCTCGGGCGGCCGCGACGTCGAGTTCGACATCTTCGCCTCCGAGTTGATCCAGTCGGTCACCGTGCAGAAGTCGCCGACCGCGGCGGACGAGGAAGGCGGCATCGCCGGCTCGGTCTCGATCCGCACCGCGCGCCCTTTCGACAATTCCGGCTTTCGCCTCGTCGGCAGCGCGGAAGGCGCGTACAATTCGATCTCGGAGAAGATCGATCCGAACTTCTCCTTCCTCGCCAGCAACACCTTCGGCAATTTCGGCGTGCTGGTCTCGATCGCCAGGCAGCAACGCACGAACCGCACCGATTCGAACTCGGGGATCAACTTCCGCCCGATCGCGCGCTGGACCGACCGGGCCGGCGCCAACCGGAATCAGGCCATCGCAGTGCTGCAACGCGACGCGGGCGTCACCTTCACCGACGCCGACAAGAACAGGATCGTCTTCCTCGATAAGGTCGGCGACCGCGTCTATCAGAACGATCAGGATCGGCTCGGCCTCTCGGGCTCGATTCAATACAAGCCCAGCGACAGCTTCAGCCTCGCGTTCGACGCATTCGTCGGCTCCTACGACACGGTCGAGGACGAATATGACGCAGCCGGCTATGCGGCGTCGAGCAATTCGACGCTCGAAACGATCCACGAATATGACGCAACGACGCTGGCGGACAACGGCATCATCGTGCTGCGCGACGTCTCCTACACCAACACCCAGCATGAATTCCTGAGCAAGGAATATCTAAACGAGACGGACTATCGCCAATTCGGCAGCGAGGTGAACTGGGAGACCGGCAACTGGAAGATCAACGCGCTCGGCGGCTATTCGGGCGCGAGGAAGACGCTGGACTTCTCCAACCTGAAGCACGTGGCCTATGCGCCGTCGCGCACCCGCTATACCGAGAATGGCGGCGAGACGATCCCCAGCGCCAATCCGCGCACGATCGACATGTACAACGCGCCGGCATCCTATCTGTTCGAGGCCTATGAGACGACGCGCGAGCGGATCAAAGACGACAAATACGCCGCGCAACTCGATGTCAGCTACCAGTTCGATTCGTCCGTGCTGAAACGGCTCAACTTCGGCGGGCGCTACACCAGCAAGACCAACGCGCGCGAATATGGCGAGGAGAAGATCCAGGGCCCGACGCGCGGCAGCACCGCCTATGTCAACCGGCGTACGCTCGCCGACAGCCCGCTCGAGAACGTGACCGACATCGTCGGCGGCAAGGCCTATCAGGCGCGGGACCTCAACTGGGCGCAGATCTCCAACGAATATGCCCGCGCCTTCTTTCGTCCCGACGGCTTCGAGACGCCCTTCAACGACGGCCAATATTACAAGGTCGAGGAAGAGACGCTCGCCGGCTACGGCATGATCGATTTCGAGTTCGACGTTTCCGTGCCGCTCTTCGTCAACCTGGGTGGCCGCTATGTTCGCACGACGGTCCGTTCGGAGGGCTTCCATCAGGTGCAGAATCCGGATGGTTCGACCGGCCTCACCGATGCGCCGGTATCGAGCGAGGGCCGGTACGAGAAGTTCCTGCCGTCGTTCAACGCACATGCCGAATTGACCGAGAGCCTGTATCTGCGCGCCGCCGCGTCGCAGACGCTGATCCGTCCGGCGCTGACCGATCTCGCCTACAAGCGCACGGCGAGCTGGAACGACTTCCGCTTCACCGACGGCAACCCCAATCTCGAGCCCACTTATGCCGACCAGTGGGAAGTCGGCGTCGAGAAATATCTCGGCCGCGGCGGCATCCTGGCGGCGTCGTATTTCTGGAAGAAGATCAAGGGCGTGGTGCAGAACGAACTGACGGGCGTCGTCCCCGACGTCACCAAGTACAACGCCAACGGCACGATCGACGGCGTCTATGACTTCGACGTCTACCAACCGGTCAACGCCGAGGGTTCGTACGATGTGAGCGGCATCGAGCTCAACGCGGTGGTGCCGTTCGGGATGTTCGCCGACTGGGCCGATGGCTTCGGCGTCAACGCCAACGTCACCTTCCTCGACAGCTCGCTGACGGGCGAATCCGACCTCGACGTCGCGACCTCGCCGATCGGGCTGGCCGACAACACCTACAACGCCACCATTTTCTACGACAAGGGCCCGCTCTCGCTGCGCGTGTCGTACAATCGCAAGGGCGCCTATGTGGAGAGAATCGAGCGCAACATGTATCCGGTATATCGCGACGCCTATGGCCAGTTCGACATCGCGGCGAGCTATCAGCTGACGCCGAACTTCCGGATCGAGCTGCAGGGCATCAATATCGGGAACGAGAGGACCACGGGCTACACCATGGATCCGTCCTTTCCGACGACCTTACGAATTCTCCGGAAGCCGGATCAGCTTCGGAGTCCGTGCGCAGTTCTGAACCGTCGCAGGCCCGCGTCGCAGTCCGGCGACGCGGCCCGGCACGAGTAAAACCTCTTACGAAAGCATCGCCCCTTGATCTCTCGCATTGCAATCGTCGCTCTGCTCGCCCTCGCCAGCCAGCCTGTCCTGGCGCAGCACGCCGCACCCGATCTGTCGCGCGGGGCGCGCGGCGATGTGCGTCAGCCCGGCGGCGCGCGGCGGCTCCCGGGCGACATGCGCGAGACGTATCGGAAGCTGAGCGCCAAGGGTAAGGTCCGCAACGTCATCCTGTTGATCGGCGACGGCATGGGGGATTCGGAAATCACCCTCGCGCGCAACTATGCCGAGGGTGCCGGAGGCTATTTCAAGGGCATAGACGCCCTGCCCTTCACCGGCCAATACACCCATTATTCGCTCGACCGTGAGACCGGCAAACCGAACTATGTGACCGACAGCGCGGCATCGGCCACCGCATGGTCGTCGGGTGTGAAGAGCTATAACGGTGCGATCGGCGTCGATATCGAGGGCAAACCGCATCGGACGCTGATCGAACGCGCCAAGGCGGCAGGGCTGGCCACCGGCGACGTCTCAACCTCGGAGATCCAGGACGCGACCCCCGGGGCGCAGCTAGCCCATGTCGTTCAGCGCAAATGCTTCGGACCGACGGTGACCAGCCAGAGCTGTCCGCAGAACGCGCTGGAGAATGGCGGCGCCGGCTCGATCACCGAGCAGTTGCTCGATACGCGCGCCGATCTCGTCCTTGGCGGCGGCGCCGCGAGCTTCGCGGAGTCAGCCAAAGCGGGCAAGTGGAAGGGGCGCACGCTCTTCGACCAGGCGCAGGCACGCGGCTATCGCATCGTCCGCAACGCCGCCGACCTCGCTGCCGTGATGCGCGCCGACGATCGCCAGCCGCTGATCGGCCTGTTCGCCGAGGGCAACATGCCCGTCCGCTGGGTCGGCCCGCGGGCGAGCTTCCACGGCAATATCGACCAGCCCGCGATCACCTGCCAGCCCAATGTCGAGCGCAATGCCGCCACGCCGTCGCTCGCGGCGATGACCCGCAAGGCGATCGCCCTGCTCAGGAGCAAGCCCAAGGGCTTCTTCCTCCAGGTCGAGGGCGCATCGATCGACAAGGAGGATCATGCCGCCAATCCGTGCGGTCAGATCGGCGAGACTGTCGACCTCGACGAGGCCGTCCAGGTTGCGCTCGAATTTGCGAGGGCGGACCGGCATACGCTGGTCATCGTCACCGCTGATCATGCGCATACCAGCCAGATCGTCGGCAACGGCACGCGCGCACCGGGCCTCACGGCGGCGCTCAACACGCGCGAGGGCGGCGTGATGACGGTCAATTACGGCACCGCCGAGGAAGGCTCGCAGGGCCACACCGGCACCCAGCTGCGCATCGCCGCTTATGGTCCGCGCGCGGTCAATGTCTCCGGTCTGCTGGACCAGACCGATCTTCATTACATTATTCGGGACGCGCTCGAGCTCGATTGATTGAGGATCCGCTATCCAACCGCATCGGCTTCGTGCGCTCCAGCGCGGGGCTATTCGGCCGGACGTGATACTTGCAAATCCAGAATGTTCGTAATGCAGATAGCCTTCGCTGAATCGCCTATCTCCTACAATTTGCCCGGTCAGCGACAGCGACATAGCGGACGGTCCGGGTGATCAAGCTCCGGCTTCCAGCTCCATCGGCGCGCGATCGACGTGAACAGAGGGTAGTCCAACGGTGCGCGGCTGTGAGCAGTTGATCCGAGCCGTCGATTACAACTCGTTTGGCCGCACCCAGGAGCCGACGGCTCCGACCGCGTCATACCCGTGCCCGACCGTGGCGCCGCTTACGCCGGCAGGCGGTAAGGTGAACGGTAGCGGGGCGTGATCAGGGCGTTGGCTTCGGCGTCGTCCTTGAACTGGCCGGCCGCGGCGTCCCAGTGCACCTTGCGGCCCGTGCGCCAGGCAACATTGCCCATCTGACAGACGATGGCGGTGTTTGCCGCCGATTCAATCGGGCAAGCGGGCGTGCGTGAGCGATCCTTAACACAGGCGATGAAGTCCGCCGTGTGCCGATCAAGTCCGTTGTCCTTGGCCGGCGTGGCGGGAATTTCCCGGGTCATGGCCTCGCCACCGCTCACTTCCGGCGAGACCCACCATTTGCCGCGGTCGACCACCAAGGTGCCGGTTTCGCCCACGAACGCCACGCCGTGGTCGCCGCCGCCGAAAGGGCCGCGGCTGATGCCGACCGCATGCTCCCATTCCACCGAATAATTGCCGAAGTCGAAGATTGCGGTCTGGGTGTCCGGAGTCTCCATCGCCGAGCCCGGATAGCCATAGGCGCCGCCGAGCGAACTGACGGAGTTCGGCGCCTGCGCCTTCATGCCCAGCAGGGCGATGTCGATCAGATGAACGCCCCAGTCGGTCATCAGGCCGCCCGCATAGTCCCAATACCAGCGCCAGCTGAAGTGGAAGCGGTTGGGGTTGAAGGGGCGCAGAGGCGCGGGGCCGAGCCAGCGGTCGTAGTCGACACCGGGCGGCGGCGCCTGGTCGGGCTGCGGAGCGACGTTCTTCATCCAGCCCTGATAGGCCCAGGCCTTGACCTTCCGTACCCGGCCAATGCCGCCGGAATGCACATGCGCGATGGCGTCCGCCCAGTGCTGGTTGCTGCGCTGCCATTGACCGACCTGTACGACGCGGTTGTGGCGCGCCTTGGCGGCGACCATGGCGCGGCATTCGGCGATGGAATTGCCCAGTGGCTTTTCGCAATAGGCGTCCTTGCCCGCCGACATGGCGTCGATGAGCTGGAGCGCGTGCCAGTGGTCGGGCGTGGCGATGATGACCGCGTCCACCGACTTGTCGTCGAGCATGCGGCGATAGTCGTCGTAAAGCCGCGGCGTGCGTCCGGAGGATTTCTGCAGCTCGGCGCCACGCGCGGCGAGAACCTTCGCGTCCACGTCGCAAAGGGCGACGGGAGCGACATCGGCCCCCTTCGTCATCGCATTGAGATTCGCCCAGCCCATGCCCTTGCAGCCGATCAGGCCCACCTGGATCTTGTCGTTGGCGGATACGCGGCGCCGGTCCTGCGCGAAGGCCTGACCAAGCGGCGCAAGGGCAGCGGACGAGACGGCGAGGCCGCCTACGAGGAGGGTGCGGCGATCAAAGCTGGCGGTCATCCTGGTCTCCCCCACTATTATTCCGACGTTGGTAGCGCGAACATGCCCCTTCGCAAGAGCGGAAAGTGCGTGCTGCTGGGATGGTGTCGGTTTGACATGGAGCTTTGCAAGCTCGAGCGGCAAAGCTCCTGCAGCCTCAAACTCGCAGCCGCCGCCTTACACCGGCAAAGTGAGATGGCCTGAACCAAACAGAGGGCGCGTAGCTGTCGTTCCAGATCGAACGGCGGCCGATCGCCGTTATCAGCCGACTCCAGCGACCGAACTCCATGGAGAACAAAAGCCCCCGAGTGCCGCCTCGCCCGTAGCGTAATCCGCATGAGGCGGGATGTGAGTACCGTAGGCATTTGCCTGACAATTTTACAGCCAAATCGGGGAACTGCTCTCCACGACGCGGGCGCTTATAGAAACGCCCTTGACGCGCGCGATGTTTGTCAGACAAATAAATTGACCAGATGCCGAATGGGCACGGCCAGGAGAGGGGAATTCATATGAAGCGGTTCGGGCTTTACGTTTCGGTTGCGCCATTCGCGCTGATGGCGCTTCCTGCCTATTCTCAGACCGCAGTCACGCCGACGCCGCAGGATGACCCTGCCGCACAGGAGCAAAAGGAAAAGGCTCCGGCCGGCGAAGCCGGTGGCGAGACCGATCCTCGCGACATCGTGGTGACGGGGTATCGCGCCAGCCTCGGTACCGCGCAGGCAATCAAGCGTAACTCCGATGCAATTCTGGACGCGATCGTCGCCCAGGACATCGGCAAGCTTCCCGACAACACGGCGGCAGAATCGCTTGCCCGCGTCACCGGGGTGCAGGTGAATCGCTTCAGCGACGAGGTGAGCCAGGTTCTGGTGCGGGGTCTCCCCGATGTCGCAACCACGTTCAACGGCCGCGACATCTTCACGGCCGAGCTTCGGCGTTCCCAGTTGCAGGATTTCCCTGCGGGCGCGTTGGCCGGTCTGGAGGTCTACAAATCGGGCACGGCGGACTTGCTCGAGCCCGGTCTTGCGGGCCTCATCAACGTTCGCTCACGCCGTCCTTTCGACTTCACCGAGAATTTCGTCGTCGCCGGCGGCATTCGCGGCACGTACAATGACCAGAGCGGCAAGTACGACCCCCTTGGAAACATTCTGATCAGCGCCCGCGCCGATAGCGGCATCGGCGAGATCGGCGTGCTCGTGAATGCCTCCTACAGTCAGGCCCAGTATCGGAATGCGGTGCGTTGGGGAGACGGCTTCATCACCGGCCCCAGCGCCGGAACGACGGTCCAGCCTGCATCCGTCGGCCGCGATTTCCGCATCCCCGCGGCGGTCGGCGTGTACAATGACAGCGGCAAGCGCTGGCGCCCGGCGCTCAATGCGAGCGTCCAGTGGAGGCCCTCGCCCAATCTCGAAATCTATTATGATTTCCTCTACCAGGGCTATCGCGGTCGCGGTGCCAACGACTGGTGGCGCACGCCGTTGATCGACGGCAATCCGACGCTGACCGACGTCGTCCTGCGCGAGGACAAGCCCGATCAGGTAGCGAGCCTGACCAAGGTCGGCGGCTTCCGTCCCGAAGCGTATCGCAGCACCAATGCTGGCTACACCAACACCTATCAGGCTGCGGGCGGCATCAAGTGGAATGTCGGTCGCGCCAAATTGTCGACCGATCTCGCTTACACGCGAAGCGAATACGGCTCGGACGAATGGAGCTTCGACTCCTCGCTGTTCAGCTCGCCGACGGCCAAAGTCGACTTCTTCGTCGACAACGGCGTGTCATGGGATTTCGAGAATTTCGACGCCGAAAATCCGGCCAATTATCGCTGGCGCGGTTACTATGAGAGCATCTACCGCGTGCAGGGCAAGGGATGGCAATGGCGGGGCGATCTCGATCTCGAGACGGACATCTCGTTCCTCCCGAAATTCCAGTTCGGCGTACGCTGGACCGATCGCGACGCTTCGCTCCGGCGCGGCAACCGCTACGCCTATACCGACACGCTCAACATACCCCTTGCGAACACGCCAGCCGGCGCGCTCGAGCTGACGAAGGACGCATTCCGCGGCAACCAGGGCTTCACCAGCTGGCTCATGCCTTCGCGCGAGGGCATTGCCGGCAATGCGCCCGCGCTCAGGCAGTTTGCGTACGAGGCGCTGCAGCAAATCGTCGCAGCAAATCCGAACGACGCGGGCTATCGCGATGCGCTCGCCCGCTTTTCGACCCCTACGGTTCAGCTGGATCCGCGCCAGGCGTTCTTCGCGGAAGAGCAGACCTATGCATTTTACGGCCAGACCAAGTACGAATTCGATCTGGGCAGTTTCCGCGTGGATGGCCTGATTGGCGCCCGGGTGGTCAACACGGTCGGCCAATACAGCGGCAATTCGAACGTCACCTTCAACGGCGTCACGACCAGCGAACCGCGCGTGACGAAGGCGAACTATGTCGACGTGCTTCCGAACTTCAGCCTCCGCATCCGCCCGGACGACAAGCTGCAGATCCGCTTCGGGGTGACGAAGACCCGGACCAAGCCCGAGTTCGGGCAGCTCAATCCGGCACTATCCATCTCCCAGAACACCTCCGCTATTCCCCCCGGCGGCGTGGTTCCGGATACGCGCTTCGCCCCCGGGCTCCAGGGGCGCCCCAATGCCTATGGCAGCGGCGGCAACCCGGATCTGAAGCCGCTGACCTCGACGAACTACGACGCCTCGGTCGAATATTACTTCTCGCCGACCGCCTCGTTGAGCGCGGCGGTATTCTACCGCGATCTGAACGGCTTCATCGCGAACTATACCAATCGCACGCTCGATCCCGTGTACGGCCTCATCGAGATCAACCGCCCCGAGAATGCCGGGGCGGGAAGGATCAAGGGCGTCGAGGTGGGTGGCCAGACCTTCCTCGACTTCCTGCCCGGCATCCTCAGCGGCTTTGGCGTGCAGGCGAACCTGACCTACCTCGATGGCGAGCAGCAATACCCCGCGAACCTGTTTGCCAACGTAACGGGCAGCAACGCCGAACCGCCGTTCGTGAAGATCCCGGGCCTGTCGAAGTGGACGTACAATGCGGCTCTGTTCTTCGAGAAGGGCAAGATATCTTCGCGCCTATCCCTTAACAACCGCGCAGCCTTCTTGAATGGAAATTTCGTCGACGCGCAGGGTGTCTACCTCGGCGAGGGAACCGAGAATATCAACCGCCTGGATTTTTCGTTTAACTATACGCCGATCCCGGAAGTTACCTTTACTTTGGATGTCGCAAATATTCTCGCAAAGCCTTTCAACAACTATGCGCAATATGCGGAAGATCGTTACTATCCACGCGATATTCGCGATGAGGGCCGCTATTTTGGTCTAGGCGCTCGATTCCGCTTCTGATTGCTCGCTTCGTCGAAGGAGCGGCGGCCGCCGCTCCTTCGACGAACGATCGGCACGGGTTCGCCCGCAGGCCCGCTGCCACCGACAAGGTCAGGGCGTGAGCGCGCTCTCGGTGTCGATTTGCGCCTGCCTTACCAGCGCGACCGTCGCCTCGCGTGCCGCGGACGGATTGGCCTCTGCGATCGCCTCATAGAGCGCACGGTGCTGTGGCATGGGATCCTTGGGCCGCTTCGACGTGCGATATTTGAAGTAAGTGGTCCATCGGACCGCTGCTGCGATGCTCGCCGACAGATTTACGATGAGTTCGTTGCCCGTCGCCTCGAGAATCGTAGCGTGAAACAGCTCGTCGGCATTCTGCCCCTCGGTGGTGGTGAGTCCGAATTCCTCCATCCGTTCCAGCGAGTGCCCCATGCGGGACAGGTGTCGCGCGGTGCGGGACATGGCCGCCAGTTCCGCGGCCGCCGGCTCGACGATCATCCGCAGCTGGAACAAGTTCCGGACGAAGTCGGAGGATGGGACGCCTTCGAACATCCACGAGAGCAACGCGGGGTCGAGCAGATTCCAGTCCTTTCGCTCCCGCACGCGCGTGCCCGCCTTCTGGCGACTTTCGACCAGGCCCTTCGCGGCGAGCATCCGCAAAGCCTCGCGGATCACGCTGCGCGACACGCCATGGCTCTCGGCGAGATCCATTTCGCTTGGCAGGATGTCGTTCGGCTGGTCGACGCCGGTTGCGATCGCCACGCCGATGCTGCGCGCGATACTCGTATGAGCCGGCCCGTCCCCAGTTTTTCTCGCCACCTGTCACTCTCCGCCGCCCAATTCGTGTTCGCACCTATGCCCGCCCGATGGCAAGGCTCGCCATGGTCATTCCGAAACGCTCCGCTGACCTGCGCGCTGAAGGTGCGCTGGTGGATGGAGATGCTCAAACTGACCACGGCGACGGTGCTGGCGCGATGACGCCATCCTTCCTGGCCCGCCGACGCCGCGATCACGCGCAATCGCTACGGCAAGGGCGAGCTCACCTATGCCGGGTTCATGCCGAGCGATACCTTGATCGAGGCGCTGCTCGCCGACACCGCACGCCGGTCCTGAATTCCGGTCGGCACGACACGCTTCCCGCTGATCGTGCGCAGCGGCATACCGAAGAACGGCCACCGCGAGCGCTATGTCCTCAACTATTCGGCCCGTCCAGCCACGCTCACACCGGGCGAGGCACCGGTGAGCGAGCTCATCACCGCGCGCAGACTGGGCAGAAGCGATACGCTTTCGCTGTCGTCCTGGGGCGCCGCCGTGATCGAAGAGAATTTGAGGGACCGCCCCCGATCGATCGCAAGCGGATGCCCCGGCAGTCGGGCGAGTGCCGTTCTCGCTCTGTCGTTGCGGATCGATTTCAGAAGCTTGCGCCCGCGCTGCAGCTACGCGTCACCCATCTTGGCTGCCCCGTAGTCGATCCGAGTATCCACTTGCGGCGGGAAACCACCGAACCTCGCTGGTACGATTTGCGATTCGGGAGATGCGCGATGTCATCGGTTGGCGGAGCGAGTGGCAGCAACGGCAATGACGCGGCACAGGCGTCTTCCCGCGAGGCTGCGAACCGTGCTGCCGATGCCGCCCGGTCGACGACCACCGAAGCCGCCAAATCCACGCCCAAAGAGCGGGATCTGGTGGACACTGCCGTGAACGGCGCCCCGGTTGCGGCGGGCCAGGCGCTCGCGACGCTGGACCGCCAGAATGGCGATCGGTCGGTGACCGATCGGCAGGTCGACGCCGCGCGCGCCGCCGCGACCACCAACGTCGCGACGAATATGAACGTCAGCCAGTCCCTCACCACCAATCATGCCGCGGGCGTCCAGACCACCAAAGAGAGTCAGACCACCACCCGATCGTCGGTCGATGGCGTAGAGCAGGATCGCGCGACCAAGACTACGGAGACGAAGACAGGCGTCACCGGCTGGAGCCGCACGACCACCGAGACCCAGACCCAGGCGGCGAAGAACTTCGACTCGCTCGGCCGGCCGGCTGTCGATCGCGCCACGGGCGTGCAGACCGAAACGGTCAATTCCCAGGTCCAGACCAGGACCGAGACGAAAGTCGGCCCGACGGGCGTGAGCCATAGCCAGACCGTGTCGGGTCAGACGGGGGCGCTCAATGGCAGCGCGTCCGGCGCCGCGACCCTCGACGCCAACGGCGTCGGCGGACAGGGCAAGATGGGCGCCGGCGCCGGGCCCGCCAATGCCAATGCCGGGATCGGCCTCCAGGTCGGCAAGGACGGGGTCAGCGTCAATGGCAGCGTCGGAGGTTCCATCGGCGGCCTCGGCGCGCAGCACAGCGTGTCGCAGCAAGTGAACGACAAGGGCGTCAAGACCACGACGACCACCAGCGTATCGCTCGCCACCCCGGCCGGCCAGCCCGTCAGCGCCAAGGTCGAGTATAAGCAGACGAGCGTCGAGCAGTTGTCCCGCACGCCGACCAGCACGACCTATAGCGTCACGGGTGAAATGAGCGTCGCGGGTACCGTCGCCGCCGATGTGCGCAACGTCCAGGCGAGCGTCGGCGTGACCGTCGGACAGCGCACCGTGCACACGGTTTCGGTGCCGACCGGAGTCGACGTCGCGACGATCGACGTCACCAAGCCGGCGGATTGGCCCGCCGGCACGAAAGTTTCCATGAATTCCGAAGACTATGCCGGCACTGCCATGGCAGCATCGATCTCCGCATTCGGCTTCAAGAATTCGGTGGAGACCCGGCAGGGACAAAGCATCTCGATGGAGAAGATGGCCGATGGCAGGATCGGCGTCTCGGTGGGACCCACGCAGGGCGTTACGGCCGACACCCAGATCAGCGTCGGCTTCGCCGGCGTCAGTGCCGGCATCGGCAACAAGACTTCTCTCGACACCTCAGTCAGTCGCTCTTTCAATATCGACCTCTCGGCACCCGGCGGAATGCAGACCTTCAACGATACATTGACGGCGCGCCAGGCACCGGTTGCCGAGGTCAATGGGGTGTCGGGCCTGAAGACCGTCGAAGTCTCGCAGATGGGCGTGGTCGCCGGATTGTCCACCGCCTCCCCGTTCGGGTCGACGAAGCCCGGCAATAACGAAGTCGGCCGCACCACCCGAACCACTTACGCCGATGGGCGGGTGGACATCGAAACCAGCTATGACGCGAATGCCGACGGCAAGGTCGACCTGACGATGACCAGGCAATCGGTGGACGGGACGACTTTCTCGGCGGCGACCTATCGTTACAGCGAGCAGGTTACGCAGCAGAATCAGGCGGCCACCGCGCAGCTGACGAACAATCCCAATCTGAAGGTCGGCGATACCGTTTCGATAGAGTTGAGCGAGGCGCAGCTTGCCGGATTGCGCCGCGATCATCCGACCTTCGGGACGCCGGCAGGCGCACCGGCCGAAATCGACGCCTTCAACCAATTGTCGTTCGCCAGTCACCTCGCCCGCAGCGTGAACCACCAGGGCGTGATGCAGGAGATTGCGTTCAGGCAAGCGGTGACGCAGCAGAACAGGCCCGATTTATCCAACATGGGAATGCCTGGCACGATCACGGTGAACCAGCCTTGAGGCGTTGAACCTGGATCCATGGTGCCCGGCTGGCCGCCATGTGCCCTAACCGCAGCGGGGTACTGGAATCAAAGGATGCGCCGATTCCCGCCCCCTGCACGCGAATTTGGGATGGCCTTGGGCTGCTTTCTCAATGCCCGCCGGGCCTCGCCCGCGCCAGGCGGCGATCAGGGAACAAGCTCCAGAATCTGCCCCGCGGCCAGCAATCTTGCCCGGAGCTTGGCGTAATCGACATCCTGAACCGGGACCCCGTCCCCGATCGCGATCGAGGCGGCTGCGGCGGCAGACTGGCCGAGAATCATGAACACCGGTTCCATGCGGATCGAGCCATAGGCGATGTGCGACGCCGACAGCGCGACCGGAACCAGCAAATTGGTGGCCTCGCCCCGGCGCGGAACGATCGCGTCGTAGCTGATCGGATAGGCGCGCCCGGGGCTCACTTCGATATTGCCCTCGTTACGCACGAAGCCGCGCGCATCGACGATGCGCTGCACATTGTGCGAATCCATGTTGTACGAGCCCATGCCGATCGGGCGCGGCGTGGGCCTGGTGCCGCGCAGATGCGGCTCGGCCATCACGAAGTCAGAGACCATCCGACGCGCCTCGCGCACATACATTTCGCGCGGCCAATGGCCACTGGCGGTGAACTCGTCCCGGCATAGTCCCCATTTCGCCATTTCGGCGCGCGTCTCGGCGGGTACGCCGGGATCGTTGGCCATGAACCAGAGCAGCCCCTGCTGGTAAACGATGTGCTCGCGCGCGATTGCCGCACGTTCGGCGTCGCTGCCCTCGGGATAGCGATAATTGGCGCCGATATTGTCGAACGAGAAGGCGCCGAAATTGTTGGTGTCGGTCTTGCCGTTGGGAATACGATCGAACTTCCGGAAGAAGTCGCGAAAGCCGGCGTCCATGTAGCGCTTGAGCAGGGCATATTGGCCCGCATCATAGCCCTTGGGCTTGGGAAACGGCGCGCGGTTGGCCGGTACGTCGGTCAGGCACATGCGATAGGTATAGGCCTGGATCTTGTCGTCGGCGGTGCCGTCGGGAGCCGGCCGTTCGGCGCTGATCCGCGGCAGCAGTCCGGTCGCGGGATCGCCGGGCACGCGCCACGGGTCGATGTCGAGCGTGAATTGGTGGTTGGTGGTGTTCGCCAGCTGCACGCCGTTGAGCGTCTCGCCATAGGTCGCATTCGCCTCGCGGCCCACCGTGAAGCCGACCCCCGCGCCCGCCATCAGATCGCCCTCATAGGTAGCGTCGATGAAGACCTTGCCCTCGAAGCGCCGTCCCGCTTTCGAGCGGAAGGCGACGACGCGGCTCCCGGCCATCTCGACTCCGCCTTTCGATCGGTCGAGCGGCTGGTTGCGCACGATCGCGACCCCAGCCTCGCGCGCCCAGTCCTCGAAGATGCGTTCGCCTACCTTCGGCTCGAACTGCCACATCGCGTCGCCATCGACGAAATTCTCGGCGCGCGCCGGACGCGGTGCGTGGATCCACACTGCGGGATCATCATAGTAACGCTTCACCTTGCGGTAGAAATCGAGCGAGAGCCCGCCGATCGCGCGATGATTTCCGGTGTCGGACCAGCCGAGACCGTTGGTGGACATGCCCCCTAGATAGTCCTCGCGGCATACCAGCAGCACCGACCGGCCGAGCCGCCGGGCCTCGATCGCTGCCGCGACGCCGCCCGATGCACATCCGTAGATGACGATGTCGGCGCGCATCGGCGCGGGCGCGGCGGCGACCTGCGGCGCGGCGATCGTCAGCGGCATCGAACAGATGGCCGTGGCCAGCGCCCGGCGGAGGTTGCGACAGGTCATGAAATGTCCCTTTCCCGGTACCGGTTCAGAAGCTCGCGGCGACGCCGAAGAAGATCCGGCGATCCTCACGCGCAGTGAAGGTCAAACGGTCGGGCTCGCCGAGATACTGGCGGTCGATCGCCTTGGTGAGGTTGATCCCCTCCACCGTCAGCCGCAGGTTCGGCGTCAGGTTGATCTGCGCCGAAGCATCGAGCTGGCCGCGGCCGGCGACATAAGTGTTGCCGCCGCTGGCCGCGCCGCCGACGCTGTTCAGATATTTGCTGCGATGGGTATAGGCCGCACGGATCGAGAAGATCTTGTCCTCATAATAGCCGATCAGCGTGTAGCTGTCGCGCGACAGGCCGGGCAGCGGCAGCCGGTCGCCGGTGATCGCGTCCTTGAGCGGGGTGCGGCTGTCGACATAGGTGTAGTTGGCCTGGATGCCGAGATTGTCGAAGGGCGCCGGCAGGAAGCGGAAGGCGTGCTGCCACGCGATTTCAAACCCCTGGATCGTGCCGTCCTCGCCGTTCTGCGGCTGCGAGATGTCGAACAATCCGAAGCGCTCCGAGAATCCCGGGACGAACTCGTGGGTCACCGTGTTGACCGTGAACGAGTCGACCTTCTTGTAGAAGACTGCGCCGGTCAGCGAGCTCGCCTGCGCGAAATACCATTCGAGCGTGGCGTCGGCCTGCATCGCCTCGAACGGCCGCAGATTGGGATTGCCGCGCGAGCCCGTCATCGAAACGGTGTTGGGCACGAAGCTGGCGCTGACCTGGTTGAGGCTCGGCCGAGACACCACTTTCGCCGCGGCGAGGCGCAGCGTCAGATCGTTGCTGAAATCGACCGAGAGATTGGCGCTCGGCAGCCAATAGCCGAAATCGGACTTGATGACGTTGGTCAGGGTCGGCGAGAGATAGCCGAGCGTCGCACGGGCGGTGTCGATATAGCGCAGGCCGGCATTGCCGCTATAGTTCACGCCGCCCGCCATGCCCTCGAAATTCGCCTTCAGATAAGCGCCGAGCGTCTCCTGCGTGACGTCCTTGATCGAGGTCGGGCCGACGGTGATGCGGGTGTCGTACGGATCGGGCGTCGCGAGGCCGAGCCCGTCGCGCGCGGCATTCTTGTCGAGCGTACCCCCGAGCAGATTGCGCGGGAACGTGCCGCCCACGCCGGGGAAGAAGGCGCCATAATCACGGCCGTAGCTGAGCCCGGGAAGCTCATCGACGGTGAGAATGCCGTCGCCGTTGCGGTCACCGGCGGCGAGCAGGCTGGCGGCGACGGGCAGATTCTGCGGATCGGCGGCGAGCAGCTCGGCGCGCTCGTATCGCATCCCGGCCTCGACCGAGGAGAGAATGCCCCAATCGGTCTGGTATTCCCAATCGAGCCGCGCGTCATATCCCTTGTTGTCGGTCACCGCGTCGTAATCGAAGATCGACAGCAATTGGTACCGCGTCGGATCGTTCGGATCGAAATTGGCGTCGATCGACAGGTCGGGCACGGCATTGCCCGGACGGAAATCATAGCTTGCATTGGCGACACTGCCCGTGCGGGGCACCACTACATAGGCGAAGGAGGCGCCCGGCCCGCCGTCGCTGCCCTTGCCGCGACTATACGACATGTCGAGGCGCACGCGGGCGCGGTCGTCCTCCCATTTCACCGATCCGCCGAACAGCGTCGATTTGAGGTCGGTCGGCTCGTCATAGATGAGCGGGCGGACCGTGACGCCCTGAAAGGTTCCCGCGACGACGGTGCCTTCGTCGTTCACCGTCGCGTCCACATCATTGTTGTTGAACAGCACTTGGTAATTGACGCTGTTCCGCTGGCGCTTGAGGTGATTGTAGGTCGCGTCGAGGATGATCTCGAGCTGGTCGGTCGGGCGCCACTGCGCGGTGCCGTTGAGCGTCAGCCGCTGCTCGGCGCGATCGAAGATGCGCGCCATGAAGCGATTGGGGCGGAACAGGCCGGGATCGTCGACTCCATCCCCGTCCCCGTCGATCGTGTTGGTCTGCGTCCAGCCGCCCGCGTCGAACGAATAGCCGAGCGTTTGGGTGTCGGAATATGCGACGCTGGCGAGCACGCCGAAGCGGTCGCCGAGCTTGGTCGAGACCAACGCCGATCCACGATAGCCGACATGGTCGGCCTGATCGGCATAGGCGCCCTGGATGCGCCCCGCGACGACGAGGTCGTCGAGTTCGAGCGGGCGTTTGGTGCGCAGATTGACCGTGGCGCCGAGCGCGCCCTCCGGCATGTCGGCGGTAGGCGATTTGATGACCACGATCGACGAGAGGATCTCGGGGCTGATCGTCTCCAGCGCCGCGTTGCCACCGTTGCCCGGGCCGATGAAGTTGCGGCCGTTGATCTCGAGCCGGTTCTGCGAGATGCCGCGGATGGTGAAATTGGAGCCGTCGCCCTCGCGACGGCTGATCTGGACGCCGGTTACGCGGCTCAGCGATTCGGCGACATTCTGATCGGGTAGCTTGCCGATGTCCTGCGCGGTGATCACGTCGACGATGCTGCCGGCGGCGCGCTTGACGTTGATCGATTCCTGCAGCGATCGGCGGATGCCGCTGACCACGATCTCGTCCTCGACGCTCTCGGCCGGCAGCTCAGCCTGCGACAGATCCGGCGGCGAGGCGCCGGCGCCGGTCGATTGCCCGTTTCCCGACCGTACGATCGCTATCGCGCCCGCCTCCCCGCTCCTGCTGCTCAAGCCGGTGCCGCGGAGCAATGCCGCCAGCACGCGCTCGGGCGAATTGGAGCCGCGGAAGCCCGGGGAGTTGATGCCGCTGACGTCCGCGGCGCGATAGATGAGCGGGCGTCCGGACTGCTTTCCGAACGCATCCAGCGCCGCCTTGAGGCTGCCCGGGGGTATGTCGAAGCTTCGCTGCTGCGCCTGCGCCGGCACGGCGATTGCTAGCATAGCGGCGCTGGCGGCGAGCGCCGCAGCGAGGCTGGTGGACCTCATCCTCTTCCCCCTGTCGTGCGGGCGCTCCATCAGCCACCCGTCATGGGGATAGAGACAATCCATGTCCCGATCGCTGTAACCTCACTTCCGAATTTTGATCGCGTCCGGCGTTTCCTCGATCTCGAGCGCATAGGCGTCGCGGAGCAGCCGCGCGAAAGCGCCCGGCTCTGAAGCCGGGAAGGTGCCGCCGATCCGGATCCGTGCAGCCTCGGAATCCTCGACCAGGATTTTCTTGCGATTGTAGCGGTTGAATTCCAGCGCGATGTCGGCGAGCCGCTCGTGATCGAAGCTGAGCGTTCCCTCGCGCCACGACAACGCCTGCTCGACGCGCTCGGGCGAAGCGGACGTGACCAGCGTCGCCGCTCCGTCGCTCAGCGCGACGCCGCCGGCCGATACCACGGTCGAGCGGGCCGCGCTGGCATGCTCGACATTCTCGACACGCACCCGCCCCTCGCGCACCCATACGGTGACCTTGTCGCCCGAGCGCCGCACCGAGAATTTGGTGCCGAGCACCGTGATTTCGCGCGTGCCGGCATGCACGACGAACGGCTGCCCGTCGCGGTGCGCCACTTCGAAAAAGGCCTCTCCCTTGTCGAGCCACACCGCACGGCGGTCGCCGCCGACCGCGGTGCGCACGCGGGTGTCGGTGTTGAGCTCGACGCGGCTGCCGTCGGAAAGCCCGAGTGCACGATGCCCGCCCACTTCGGTGGCGAAGGCGGCAGTGGCGCCCGCCGCTTCACCGGCGGGCGGGCGCCCTTGATGCAAGCTCACGCCGATAACGACCGCCGCGGAGGCCGCAACCGCAGTCAGCGCGGACCATATCCTCGGCCGCGATCGCCATGCCGCCGCGCGCCGTCGCGGTACTGCCGCTGCGCCGCTGCCGAGCGCGGCAGCGCGGTCGGCTTCGCGCCAACTATGCTCGAGCCGCCAGAATGCGGCCTTGTGCAGATCCGATTCGTCGAGCCAGGCATCCAGCGCCGCCTGGTCCTGCGCGGACCAACCCTCCTCCTCACGAGCAAGGATCCAGTCGGCGGCACGATCGCGCGCGGAGCGGGCGTCAGTCACGTTTCGCCCCTTTCCGTCCACCGGCGCTGTATCGGCGCCGCACGATCTTGCCGGTGCCGCCGAGCATATAATCGGCGAGCGCCTTCATGCCCATCGCGAGTTGATGATTGACCGCATCCTTGCCGATGCCCAGTCGCGCCGAGGTCTCGGCGACGTCGAGCCCTTCCAGCTTGCGCAGCAGGACGATCTCCCGGACTCGCGGCGACAGCCTTTCTAGCCCGGCCTGGACCCGCCGCAGTGCGTCGCGCGCATGGAGCTGGCGCTCGGCTTCGAACATATCGACGTCCGCGACCATGGTCTCCAGATCGGCGACGAGATCGAACGACACGATCCGCGCCCGCTTGGCGCGGTTGATCAGATGGTTGCGCGCCACCGTGAACAGATAACCCGGCGTATGGTGCGGGATCGCGCTCCGGGCGCCGGTGATCGCGAGTTCATAGACGTCGTGCATCAAATCGGTCGCGTCGTCCGCCACCGGCCAGTTTCGCCGGATGAAGCGCAGCAGCGATGGCTCCAGCGGGAGCACCTCCCGGCAGAACCACTCGCGAACTGCCGCATCCTTATCCAAATGACCGCATCCGGTTCCGGCCGCCCGTCGCAGCCGTTTCGCACCCCACGACAATCTGGCGGCGGAAATCTGTAATCGAAAATCGTGACCCGCGCCAAACCGGATGGTCTTCAGAACCTTTTGCGAACGGTCATGCCGATCGTGCGGGGCTGATTGGTGGCGAAACCCAGACGCGCACGGCCGCCGCGTTCGCGATCGAACGAGAGCAATGCGTTCTCGTCGAGCAGATTGTTGACGTAGAGCGAGACCCCCAGATCGCTGGTGAAATCGATCCCCGCGCTCAGGCCTACGAGCTGATAGGCCGGCAATTCGAGGTCGACGGTCGTCGCGGCGCTGGCAGGCGCGCCGCCGAACGGCAGGCCGTGGACGAAGGTGCGCGGGTTATTCTCCTGATCACCGGGCTGGGTGAAACGGCTGCCGACATGCTGGAACGACGCCGCGAGATAGGCTTCGCTGCCCGCGCCGACGGGGAAGGTGTAGCTGGCGCTCGCCGACATCTGGAACTTCGGCACCGACGGCAGGCGATTGCCGTCGCGGATGCCTTCGATGACCGCGCCGCTGGGCAATGCGATCGTGGCGTCGAACTCCGCCTCGACATAGCTCCCCGAGACCGACAGCTCGAGGCCCTTGACCGGCGTCGCTTCGACCTCGAGTTCGACGCCCTTGGTATGCGCCTTGGGCACGTTGAACACGACGCGGGACGAGCACGAGCCGGCGTCGGCGGTGACCTGCAAATTCTTGATATCGGTGTAGAACAAGGCGGCGCCGAGGCGGAACGGCCCGCTGATCGCCTTTACCCCGCCTTCGTAGTTCCACAGCGATTCATCGTCATAGCGGGGGCGATTGCCGAACACCGATGCGTCGGTCGGTCCGCATAACGGCAAATTGAGCGGGTCGTTGACGCCGCCGAGCCGGAATCCCTTCGAGACCTGCGCGTTGAAGGTGACGGCATCGCTCGCCTCGAAGCTCAGCAGCGCGCGCGGCGAAAAGCCTTCCGATTTGGTCTTGTCGGTATTGTCGTCGAGATTGGTGAACAGGCCACCCGACGTGAACGTCCGCTTTTCGTTGAATGCATAGTAACGGCCGCCGACCGTGGCGGTGAAGCGATCGGTGATGTCGTAGCTCATCTCCCCGAACGCCGCCATCTGCTGAAGGCTGTAGGGAATATCGGCGTTATATGGCGAGTCCGGCCCGAAGCCGTTCGCCACCGCTGCCGAGGTGCCGGCACCCAGGGTGGCGTCGGTCGCCGCGTCATAGCCCGGAGTCGGCAGCCGCTGGGTATAGGCACGGTCGGTGTTCGAATAGAATAGACCGACCAGCCATTGGAACGGGCTGGCGGTGTCGTTCGACGCGAAGCGCAATTCCTGGGTGAACTGGCTCAGCTTGGTACGGTCGACGAGATTCGACGGCAACAGCACGCCCCCAACCGCCGGAAAACCGAGATCGACCGAAACGCTGCCGGTCAGCGCACTGGCATCGCGGCTCACCCGGATCCTGCGATCGGTATAGCTGGTGACCGCTGTCACATCGACCGGCCCGCGCGACAATTGCACGGTCATGTCGGCAAGCAGGATCTCGTCCTCGAAGCCTTCGCGCAGCAGCAGATATTGCTCGCGCTCGCCCAGCGAGATCTGCGGCCGCGTCGTGGTATAGGGATTGGCGTAGAGGTTGTAGACTTCCTGGCGATTGAAGCCGTTGGTCGTGATCTTCTGATAGACCACCCGCGGAGTGATCGACAGTTCCTCGGTCGGCTGGAGCAGCAGCGACAGACGGCCACCATAACGTTCGCCGTCGTTCACGTCCTCGTCGATACCGCCGCCCTCGCGCCGCGCGTTGATGAAACCGGCATAGCGCGTGTAATAGCCGACGGCGCGAACCGCCGCCTTCTCCGAGATCGGAACGTTGACCGCGCCTTTCAGATGGCCGCCCAGATCATCGCCGTCGACGAGGTTGATATTGGCCTCGACCCTGCCCTCGACCTCGCGGGTATTCGGCTGGTTGGTGATGTAGCGCAGCGTGCCGCCGACCGATCCCGATCCGAACAACGTGCCCTGCGGGCCGCGGAGCGTCTCGACCCGGTTGAGATCGTAGAGGTCGAGGTCGGGGGTGAACAGCGAGAGCGAGATGACCGATTCGTCGAGATAGACGCCGACCTGCTCCTTCACGCCCGGCTGGTCGCGGGCGACCTGGCCGGCGGAGACGCCGCGGACCGAAACCTGGCTCTGCCCCGGCCCGAGATTCTGGATCGCGAGCCCCGCGACGTTGCGTGACAGATCCTCGACCGTGCCGGCATTGGCACGCTCGATGTCGAGTTCGGTCTGCGCGTTGATCGAGAACGGGACGTCCTGGATCGTCGTGGCGCGCTTGGTCGCCGTGACCACGATCTCCTCATTGTCGCGCGCGTCGCGCTCGTCCTGGGCGTGCGCGGCCGGCACCGAAAGCAACGCGGCGACTGCGCCGCTGGCGACCAAATACGGCCGCGGCATCTTGCGAATTCCGATCATATATCCTCCCTGTCACACGAGGTCGTCTACCAGGACGATGCGGCATTATTGCCTTGCTCATCTGGCCGGCACGAAGCCCGCAACCCCGAAATGATGACCAGTTGCTGCGCTCGTCTTGTCAATTCGACGGCTGCCTCAAGGACAGGACGGCAAGCTTATTATAAAGGTATCGTATGATACATGATTTGCATTGCCTAGCAGAATCGCACGGTCCGATCCCGGAGCCGTGGAACGCCGAACTGAAACCTGAATCACGCGGCGTTATAGCGGGTCGCACGCCTGACGGACGCGCCTGCCGCAAAGCCATCGTTCGATGTGCGGGCGCGTTCGACGATGAATCCTGGACGGCGTGCACGCGTTTGGGGTGAGCCGCTTGTCCAGCCGCACGGCGTGGAGCGGCGCCTCCTCGCTGCGCCAGTCGCATAGCGTCTCGGTCTGGCGTCTTTCGGCCGGCCGAGCCCGCCCCCTGCTCATGCACCTCACGCCCTGTTGAGGTCCCTCAGCGGGTTACGCGTGAGGCCTTCTCCCGAAAATTCCGCTCGCGGAGGCAGAGGCTGCCGCGAGGCGCTCAGCCCTTTTGGTCCGGGCACCAACAATGTCGGGGTGATCCTCGATTGCCCTAGCGCGTTGCGAGCGATCGTGGAATTCTAGGGTTCTCATGGCTGACGTCACGAACATGTCGGGTTTTGCGTCGCGACCCTCGGCCCCGGCGCGCGTATTCGGGCTCGACGGCATTGCGGTCGAGCGCCTCCTGGGCGGGGCCGTACTGCAAGGGCGGGACCCGAAGCAGCTATTGCGAAACGCCGGCATCGACCCGTCGGCATATGGCGATGTGGACGCCGCAATCGACGGCCGCGCGCTGTTCCGGCTGATCCAGCAGATCCAGCTGGCACTGGACGATGCCTTTATCGGCTTCATGGCAGAGCGTTGCCGGGTCGCGCTCGATCTGGAGCGCACGCTCTCCTACCTGCACTGCGAGACGTTCGGCGAGTCGATCCGGGTGAGCATCCGCTTCACCCAGGCCTTGTCCAGGGACATAGGCCCGCAACTGATCGAGGACCGCTGGGGCGTGAAACATGTCTGCGTCTATCACACGGTCGAAGGCGTGGACCGCGACATCTTCGTGTGGTTCCGCTTCGTGTGGATCTTCCAGTTGTTCAGCTGGCTGATCGGGCGGCCTTTGCGTCTGCGCGGCGTGCAGGTGCGCGCCGCGCGGCCGGTGCAGCCGAACGGGTTCGACCGCTTCGCGCTGTTCGGCTGCCCGATCCGATACGAAGCACCGTTCGACGCGCTCTTCTATGAACGCAGCGATCTGAGCGCGCGGCTGATCCACGGGACGCTCGCCGAATATCAGGAATATAATGCGAGCAATCCCGACTGGTTCGCGACGCCGACTGGCCGCACGACATGGCGTGCCCGCACCGAACACGCGTTGGCGGATTTCCAGCGTTCGCAGAATTGGTCCGCGCCGATCGAGGCAGTCGCCGAGCGGCTGCGCAGCCGCCCCCGCCGGCTGCGCCGCGATCTGGCACGCGAGGGGGAAAGCTTCCAGCAGATCCGGACGCGGCTACGCGGGGAACTCGCAGCAGCCTATCTGCTGGTGACCGACCTGTCGATTACCGAGGTGGGCTATCGGGTCGGTTTCAGCGAGCCCGGCAGCTTCACGCGCAACTTCACCGAATGGGCCGGACTGACCCCATCCCAATACCGCATGCGCCACAAGCCCGACGGCGCGCGCGTGATTGCGGCGACGATGCTGCTGAGCGAACGCACGAGCGCTTGATCGGGCAAATCTGGTCACTTGAGTTAAATCTGGCCGTCAAACCCGTCATCGCCAGGCACGCGCTGTCGAGCGACGATGCTCCCAACAAAAAAACATGGGGGAGGATCATATGACAGGCACTCGGAATCCGGGCAGGCAAATGCTGCTCGTGGGCACGGCCCTCATGGCGATGCTGCACGCCGCGGCACCGGCCCGGGCCCAGAGCGCGGCGGCGCGCACGCAGGACGATGCAGCGGCCACGCCAGCCGAGACGCCGCTCTCGCAGACCGAAGCCGCGCCTGCGGAAGCACGCGACGAAGACGAGATCGTCGTGACGGGATCGAGCATCCGCGGCGTGCCGCCCACCGGGTCCAACCTGATCAGCGTCACGCGCGAGGACATCCGGACCGTAGGCGCGAACACGACCGCGGATCTGCTCGCCAGCGTGCCGCAACTCAATAGCTTCAACAGCGCACCGCGGGCAGCGAACGGCGGCGCAGGTGCCTTCGCGCCGGGCCTGCGCAGCCTGCCGGCTAGCGCCACGCTGCCGTTGATGAACGGGCACCGGCTGGTCGCGGGCGGTACCAACCAGACCAATCCAGACTTCCCGTTCCTGCCCGACCTCGCGATCGAGCGCGTCGAGATCGTCGCCGACGGCGCCTCGGCGATCTATGGCTCGGACGCAGTCGCGGGGGTAGTGAACTTCATCACCCGCAAGCGTGCCGACGGCGTCGAGGCGTCGGTCCGCTACGGCATGGCCGACGATTATACGAGCGTCAGCGCAAGCGCGCTGGTCGGTCACGACTGGGAAAGCGGGGCCATCGTCGCGGCGTATCAATATGCCGGAAACGACAATATCCTCGGCGCCGATCGCCGCTATCGCGTGGTGGACTTCCGCCCCTATGGCGGCGTCGACTCGCGCACCACCGTCTGCCCGGCGGCAAACGTGCTGGTCAACACGACCGCTTACGCCGTCAGCTACGCAACGCCCGCGCTCGCGCCGAACACGCGCAACTCTTGCGACAACGGCGCGGTAACCGATCTGGTGCCTGAGTCACGGCTGCACAGCGCCTATCTCACCGCGCATCAGGATCTGAGCGACCGGGTCACGCTGTGGGGCGAGATCCTTTATTCGGACCGCAAGGACATCGTGCAGGTGCCGCCGCCCGCCGGGGCCGGCGCCTCGGGCGGCGTGATCCTCTACAACCTGCCGGGCTTCGCCAACCCGTTCTTCCGCACGCCGCCGGGCACGGGCGCGACGAACGAATTCGTCCAGTTCCGCACCGACAATCTCTACGGGGCGGACCATATCGACAACCGCTTCCGCGTGCGGGCGGGCAATTCGTCGGCCGGGATCGACGCGCGGCTGACCGGCGACCTGAGGCTGACCGTCTACGGCACCGTCGATTGGGCGCGAAACGACGCGTATTTGCCCGCGATCAACCCCGCGGCGCTCGACGCGGCGGCGCTCGGCACGACGCCGGCGACCGCGCTCGATCCCTTCGGCAACGGCACCGCGCCGGCCGTCGCCGCTGCGATCACCGACTATGCCGGCGACCTGACCATCCACCAGCGCACCTGGCTTGGCGCGGGGCGGATCGACGGGCCGCTCGCCGACCTGCCCGGCGGACCGCTGAAGATCGCAGTCGGTGCCGAGTACCGGCACGAGGCGTTCCGCCAGCGCGGCATCTATGGCGGCAATCCGGTACCCGAGTCGCTCGATCGCAACATCAAGTCGGCTTATGGCGAATTGTTCGTGCCGATCTTCGGCACGGGCAATCAGGTACCGCTGATGCGCCGGCTCGTGCTGTCGCTCTCCGGGCGCTACGACGACTATAGCGATTTCGGGTCGACGTTTAATCCCAAGGTCGGGCTCAACTGGGACCCGCTGGGCGGCCTGACCTTGCGCGGCACTTACGGCACCTCGTTCCGGGCGCCGGGACTGCGCGACGTCGGCGCCACCGTCGGCGCCTATTATTTCAACGCCGCTGCGATCGCCGGCAGCACCTATCGCGATCCGACCCGCGGCGCGGCGCAGGTCGACACGATATTCCTGCTGGGCGGCAATCGCGGGCTGCAGCCGGAAAAGGCCCGAACCTGGTCGTTCGGTGCCGACCTGCAACCGGCCGGCGTGCCGGGGCTGCGCGCGAGCGTCACCTTCTACGACATTCACTACACCGACGTGATCGGCACGCCGGGAGGCAGCATCGCGTTCACCGATCCGACCTTCGCTTCGGTGGTCTTCCGCAATCCTGACGCGGCGCAATTGAGCAGCCTGCTTTCGATCGCGGTGCCGGTGAACTTCGTCCCCGGCGCGCTGCCCGTGATCGGGAACCTGCTCGATTTCCGCCAAGGCAATTTCGGGGTTCGCGACACCAACGGTCTGGATTTCGACGTCAATTATCGTCGCGCGACGGGCTTCGGAACGGTCTTCGCCGGCCTCGCGGGCAACTATATCCTCAAGTTCGAGACGCAGCTTTCGTCGACGGCGCCGGTTTCGGATCAGCTGTCGCTCGGCGTGCCGAAGATGACGTTGCGCGGCACGCTCGGCGCGCAGGCAGGGCCGCTGAGCGCGGTCGGCTTCGTCAACTATCGGCACGGCGTGACGGGCCTCTACGCCACCCCGACGGGGACCGCCGGGTACAGCGCGGGCGCCTATACGACGATCGACCTGCGCGTATCGGTCAAGCTGCCGGATAGCGGACTCGCCAAAGGGACCGAACTGGCGATGCAGATCAACGACCTGCTGGACCAGACCCCACCCTTCTTCCCGGCGACCGACGGGATTGGCGGCGCCTACAATCCTGTCGGGCGCTACGTCGCGCTCAACCTGCGCAAGAGCTTCTGAAGCACATGCAACATTATGCGCTGACCCTCGACAAGTTCGTCGACCATGCCGCTAAATGGCACGCGACCAGCACCGTAGCGACCGCGTCGCGCGGCAAGATTCTGCGGCGCACCGGCTATGCGGAACTGCGTGCCCGAAGCAATCTGCTGTCCGGTGCGCTGCTGGCGCTCGGACTGCGGATCGGCGACCGCGTCGGCACGCTGGCGTGGAACACCCAGCATCATCTCGAACTCTATTATGCGACGATGAATTCCGGGCTGGTGTGTCACACGCTGAATCCGCGGCTCACCGCAGCGCATCTCGCCGCGATGATCAACGAGGCCGAGGACCGGATATTGGCGATCGCGGCGAATCTGCTTCCCGCGCTGGTGGAATTGCTGCCTCTATGTCCGACGGTCGAACGGATCCTCGTGCTGGATGCGGCGGTGGACGCCCGGACGGCCAGCAGCTTCGCCGTTCCGGTCGAGGGGATCGATGCGCTGGTCGATGCGCGCGGAAAGCCGATCGAATGGGGCCGGTTCGACGAGGACAGTGCGGCCGGCCTCTGCTTCACCTCCGGAACCACGGGCAAACCGAAGGGCGTCCTGTTCACCCACCGCTCCAATTATCACCACACGCTGATGTCGATCCAGCCCGACGCCTATTGCCTCTCGGCAAAGGATACGATCCTCGTGGCGATCCCGATGTTCCACGCCAACGCCTGGGGCCTCCCCTTCTCCGCACCCGCGGTGGGCGCCAGCCTGGTCCTCCCCGGACGAGACCTTGACGGTGCCAGCCTTGCTACGCTGATCCGCGACGAGAAGGTGACCATCGCCGGCGGCGTGCAGACGGTGTGGATCGGGCTTCTCGAGTATCTCGACGCCACCGGCGAGGAGCTTCCCAGCCTGGAGCGAGTCATCATCGGCGGCTCGAAATGCCCCGATGCGCTTATCCGTCGGATGGAGGAGCGCTTGGGAGTGCGGGTACAGACGACCTGGGGCATGACCGAGATGTCGCCGCTCGGCACCGCCGATTCGATCCAGTTCGCGGCGACGGCCGAACGATCGTCCGGGCGTCCTCCGATCGGCGTCGACCTGAAGCTCACCGACGCATCGGGAGTGCCCCTCCCCGAGCAGCGCGGAGTAGTCGGCCATCTCAAGGTCAAGGGCCCGGCCGTGATCGACCGCTATCTGAACGCGAAGGAAGATGCGCTCGACGACGAAGGCTATTTTGATACGGGCGACCTCGCGACGATCGACGCGGAGGGGTCGCTCACGATCTGCGGACGCTCGAAGGATCTGATCAAATCGGGCGGCGAATGGATCAACCCTGCCGAGATGGAGGCGATCGTCGGCCGGGATCCGCGCGTCGGGCAGGTTGCCGTGATCGGCAAGCCGCATCCCAAATGGGGTGAGCGCCCGGTGCTGATCGTCGAGCTTCGCCAGAACGACGCCGGCGACGCGCGGGCATTCGTCGAGATACTGCGCGGCAAGGTGGCCGATTGGTGGTTGCCGGACGAGGTCGTGCAAGTGCCGCGCATGCCGCTGGCCGCGACCGGCAAGATCGACAAGGTGCAGTTGCGCGCCGACTATGCGCAAGGGGAGTTCGACCGCTATGTCGCAGCCGTTCGTTGAGATGCGGATCGGCGTGGTCGGCGCTGGCCTGATGGGCGCGGAGATCGCGCTCGTCTTCGCGCTGGCCGGAATGGACGTGCGGCTCAACGATCGCGATCCGGGCGCGCTCGACGCGGCGCTGGCCCGACTGGGCACCATCCTCGATCGCGGCGTCGCGCGAGGCCTCTATACCGAGGCACAACGCTCGACTGCCCTCGACCGCCTGCGCCCCGCGCCGGATCTCGCCTGCTTCGCGGACCGCGATCTGGTGACCGAGGCCGTGTACGAGTCCCTCGACGTCAAGCGAAACGTTCTGGCGGCGCTCGACGCGGCATGCCCCGAGGCGTGCGTGATCGCATCGAACACGTCGACACTGCCGATCTCGACCCTCGGCGCGGCGCTTTCGCCGGCGCGCCGGCCCAGATTCGTGGGCACTCATTATTTCTCGCCTGTCTTCCGGATGCGGCTGGTCGAAGTCGTGCCCGGCTTCGATACCGATCCGGAGACGGTGGCATGGACCGTCGCCATTCTCGAAGCCGCAGGCAAGCAGCCGATCGCGGTGAAGGATGTCGCCGGATTCGCGGTGAACCGGATGCTGCACGCAATGCTGATCGAGGCAGTGCGACTGGTCGAAGAGGGTGTCGCGAGCCCCGACCATCTCGACACCGCATGTCGGCTGGGCCTCGGCCATCCGATCGGCCCCTTCGCCTTGATGGACAATGTCACCTCGGGGCTTTGCCTTCAGGTGCAAGAGATTTTGCAGGATGCCTATGGCGAGCGCTTTCGCCCGCCCGCCCTGCTGAAACAGCGTGTTGCCGCGGGCTATTCCGGCGGGCGGGGCAAGCCCGGCTGGATGGCGAACGGCTGAAGAGGTGAACCGGCAAATGGTGTCTGCAATCGACGGATCGCGTGAACCGCGCAAAGCTCCCGCGCCGCCCTCCGGCCAGGAAGCGATGTCGGGGTCCGCTGCGAGCGCGCGGGTCACGCTGGCGATGCTGTGCTTCGTCTATGTCCTCAATTTCCTCGATCGCCAGCTCATTTCGATCCTCGCCAAGCCGATCCAGGACAGTCTTCGGATCACCGACGGCCAATTGGGACTGCTGACGGGCTTCTATTTTGCCCTCTTCTACTGCCTGATCGCAATCCCGATCGGCTGGCTGGCCGATCGCACCAGCCGCGTGAAAGTCCTCTCGATCGGCTGCGCATTGTGGAGCGCCGCGACCGCAGCCTGCGGCCTTGCGGGTAGCTATGCACAGTTGGCCGTCGCGCGGATGATGGTGGGCGTGGGCGAGGCAGGCGGCGTGCCGCCGTCTTATGCGATCATCTCGGACACTTTTCCGCGCGAGCGCCGCACCACGGCGATGGCGATCTTCAACCTCGGGCCGCCGCTCGGGTCCGCGCTGGGCGTCGCCTTCGGCGCCTCGCTCGCGGCGGCTTTCGATTGGCGGATACCCTTTTACGTCATCGGCGCGATCGGCGTGGTGGCGGCGCTTGCCGTATATCTGATCGTCCGCGATCCGCGACGCGAACGGCAAGGTGGACTCGTGGCGGCCGGAGATCGCGGAGCCACCGCGACGGGCTTCCTCACCACGATCGTGCAGTTCTTCGCCAACCCGCTGCTGCTTACCGCGTCGCTGGCGAGCGGCGCGGGCAACTTCATCACCTATGGCCTGCTCAATTTCACCGTCCTCTTCCTCATGCGCGAAAAGGGCATGGAATTGGGCGACGTGGCGATCTGGTACGCGCTGGTGGTCGGGATCGGAATGGGCGCCGGCATCTATACCTCGGGCCGGCTGGTCGACCGGCTCGCGGCGCGCCGCAAGGCTGCCTATGCGACGATCCCTGCGCTCTCGTTGCTGCTCGCCTTGCCCTTCTTCCTGGGTTTCGCCTGGGCGCCGGGCTGGCGCCTTGCCTTGCTCTTTCTGTGCATGCCCATGTTTCTCAACTCGTTCTTTCTCTCGGCGACGGTCACCTTCGTGCAGGGCGAGGTCCAGCCCGAACGGCGGGTGATCTCGGGCGCGCTGCTACTGCTGGTGATGAACCTGATCGGGCTGGGCCTGGGCCCCACCTATGTCGGCCTGGCGAGCGATTTCTTCCGGCCGGAATACGGCGCCCACGCTCTGCAAATGGCCTATTTCGCACTCGCGCCGATGTATTTGATCGGGGCCGCATTGTTCCTGCTCCTCGCCCGCCTGATCCGCCGCACCGAACGTCTTTCCGAAGGAAGCCCATCATGAAGACCCTGTCGCGCTCGATGACCGTCGCCGTGTCCGTCGCGCTCGTCGGAGCGGGCGGCGCACTCGCGCAAACGCCAGCGAGGGCGCCGGTCGTGAACGCGCCGGCCGGATCGCTGAAGGGATTGCGCGAGGGCGACGCCGAGGTGTTTCGCACGATTCCCTATGCGCTGCCGCCCTTGGGCGAGCGCCGCTGGCGCGCGCCTGCCCCGATGCCGCGATGGAGAGGCGTGCGCGCCGCGCAGACGATGGGCGTCGCCTGCATGCAGCCGCCGATGGCGCCCGGACCCTATGATCGCGGCAAGGTGGCGATGTCCGAGGACTGCCTGACGCTCGACGTCACTGCGCCGGCGAACGCGCGCAAGGCGCCGGTGATGGTGTGGATCCACGGCGGCACGCTGATCTGGGGATCAGGCCACTCGAAGATGTACGACGGCAAGGAGTTCGCCAAACGCGGGGTCGTGCTCGTCTCGATCAACTATCGGCTGGGCGTGCTCGGCTATCTGGCGCACCCCGGCCTGAGCAAGGAGTCGCCGGACCATGTCTCGGGCAATTACGGGCTGCTCGACCAGATCGAGGCGCTGAAGTGGGTACGCAGGAACATCGCCGCGTTCGGCGGCGATCCGGGCAACGTGACCATCTTCGGAGAATCGGCCGGCGCGCTCAGCGTCGAATATCTGCTCGCCTCGCCGCGCGCCCGCGGCAGCTTCGACCGGGCGATCGTGCAGAGCGGCTATCTGTTCACCATGCCCGAGCTGCGCAGCAAACGCGGCGAGGAATTTCCCGCAGAGGACATCGGCCAATGGCTGATGGGCAAGCTCGGGGCACCTGATCTCGCAGCGCTGCGTGCGATGGACCCGCGCAAGCTGATCGAGGCATCCGCTGCGACGGGATATGTTCCTTATGGCACGATCGACGGCAAGATTCTCCCGCGCCAGCTGGTCGACGTCTTCGATCGCGGCGAGCAGGCGCCGGTGCCACTGATCGCCGGCTTCAACAGCGGCGAGATCCGGACCCTGCGTCACCTGTTGCCGCCGGTGCCGGCAAGCGCGGACGCCTATGCGGCGGAAATCCGATCACGCTACGGCGATCTGGCGGAAGACTATCTCCGCCTCTATCCCGCCGCGCGTGACCTCGAGCAGAACGGGCTGGACAGCACGCGGGACGCCGTCTTCGGCTGGGCGTCCGAGCGGCTGGTCCGCAAGCAGTCCGCGATCGGGCAGCCCGCCTTCCTCTATTATTTCAGCCACAGCTATCCGAGCGCCGACGCGACGGGCCTCCCCGGCTTCCACGCCAGCGAAGTGCCGTTCGTGTTCGGGACGATCGCGAACACGCCGTCATTCTGGCCGGTGATCCCGGACACCGCTGCCGAACGGCGGTTCTCCGGCGAGATGCTGGATTATTGGACGAGCTTCGCGCGCAACGGAAAGCCGGCGGCCGCAGGCAGCCCAGCCTGGAACGCTTCGGGCTCCGCAGGCGCCTTCATGCATTTCGCCGAAAGCCCGCGCGCTTCCGCGGGGCTCATGCCGGGCATGTACGCGCTCCATGAACGCGTGACGTGCCGCCGGCGGGCGGAAGGAAGCCAGTCGTGGAACTGGCGCACCGGCAGCACCGCGCCGGTCCTCCCGGTGCCGAGCTCCGCCTGCGCATCGTTGCCGTAAGTCGGAGTCGGTTTCGGGTGGCGAGGCGCCTTGGTGTGTCCCGTGGCAATGCGAACGTCAGCCGATTCCGAGAACCGCACAGCGCACCCCACGGCGGACAAATCGTCGACACGAGAAATCCGGCAGATATTCGCGACGTCGCGGGCCGCTGAAGCGATGGCCGTCCGAAGCTGCGAAGTATTTTACCCGTTGTGTCGCACTTTTCGCACTTCAACAGGTTCTTTCCGGTGCAACGCCGGCAGTCCATTATAGTTCTAAAGGACGGTATGGAGATTGTCGCACTCACGCTATTATGCTATGCGGTGCAGATGTTTTCTTTCGTCGACTTCGAGACCCATTTCGATGGGATCGACGACGCCAGCCGGGCGAACGCTGATCAGCGCCGGCGCATTGAGGAACAGGCCGATCTACCGACCCAGGGTCTCGATCATGGCCGTCTTGCGCAATACGAATTCGTCGCCACGACCCGCATGGATCGCAAATTTGAAAAGCCGACGGGCGCGTAAGAAATGGGGCGGAGGCGCTGATGGCGAGACATGTCGCACTTGCCAGGGATCCAGATGCCGCTGCAAAGCCAAATCGCGACCGCAGCTTCGATCCGCAATCGCAAGCCCCGCACACGCAGGCGCTGACAGGGACCGATCAAGGTCTTCCCTTTCCCGGTGCATCGTCCGGCTCTGCCGGCAAGCCGTTGGAGGGCCATTTAAGAGCGCCATTCGAACGAGCGTTCGGCCGTAGTTTTGCCGAGATCCGCGTCCACAGCGATTCCGCCGCTGCCCGTTCGGCGCGTCAATTGGGCGCGCGCGCATATACCCAGGGTGGGGAAATTATATTCGGCTCTGGTCAATATCAGCCGAACAGTGCGTCCGGACAACGGCTCATCGCGCACGAACTGGCACATGTCGTCCAGCAACGAAAAGGACAGACTCCCGATCGAGTGATGTCTTCCCCCGGATCGACTTCGGAGACGGAAGCCGACAATGCCGCCAACTCGCTGGCTTGGGGAGGTCTCCATTCCCGATATTTCGACGTTGCCGGATATTCGGTAGCAGTCGGGTCCGGATCGTCGCGGTCCACACCTCCACTGTCCGAGGCGGACGCCCGCATTCAAAGGGTTCAGCTTACTTATGATGATGGGCCCGACAGTGCCGGAAACACGCGCCTCGTGCTCGATGCGCTGAATGCGGCCGGCGCAAAGGCCACATTTTATCTGGTGGGAAAACGTGTCGCCCAGGGGGACAATTGGCGCGTTGTATTCGACATTGCCGCGGCCGGGCATTGGCTGGGAAATCACGCCTATGACTGGAACGACACGACCGACAATCATATCTTCCTGAAGGGAACGGCGCAGGAACGAGCGGAGAAGATACTTCAAACCGAATGGGCGATCCGCGACGCGCTGATCACCGGACGCAGCGATGCCATGGCGGCCAAGACCTGGACAAGCATTCCATCGGCCAATCGCACCCAGATCGACGACGTGATTGCGCACGGCACCGGCAGGTTCCGGACGCCGGGGTTCAAGAGCAAGCCTTGGGATTCCGATGGCATCACGACCCTGGCCGCGCTCGAGTCGGTGAATCAGGTCCTGGCGGCGACGGGATTGCGGCCGTTAAAGACAACCGAGCTTTCAAAATGGGGCCCGGACTATGAAGGCGTTACCGTCGACTCGAAAGACTGGGAAAAGGGCAAGACGCAGGCCGATGTCGAAGCGACGGTGAAAGGGGGGACGACAAGCAACGACGATTCTATTTTGCTGCATTCCCGCCTCAAGCATAGTGCAGACGCCACACCGGCGATCGCCGCCGATATCAAAAGCAAGAAATTCGGGTTTGATCCTACCGTTCAGGGCACGATGGGATCGGTCGGCCCGAAAGCAGGCTTCGCGCAACTAAAGTCGATCTCCAGCCCGCCGACGACTGCGGAGATTGCCAGCGCCCGCGCCTGGCTCAAGACGAACTATCTATCCTTCGGACCCTATTTGTCCGGCGCCGTCGCGATCGGGATTTTTCAGATGGCGCAACAAGCCGGTTCTGCCGAAGTGATGGCCTTCGCGGCAGAAATCAAAGCGACCACGGTCAAGACCAAAGATGGCGACATCCCCATGGCGAACTGGATGAGCGCTTATCCCGAATGGAAACTGTTCCTCGGCTTCTTCGAGAATTGGACTCTCAGCAAACCATTTCCGAAGATCAAGGGAGTCACGATCTGATTGCCTGGACTCAGGCCTCGCCCTCGAGCGTCGCAGGCAGACCTCCAGCAAGCGCACCGGCCGTCACCATCCTTCCACGAAGAGATCGAGGCCCTGGCCAGCTCATAACTCGCGCAACCAGATCGAGCGAAAACTGATCGGCGGGCTGGGATCACCATGATCCTGAAGTTTGATCGAGGCAGCCTGATGCGCGGTGTAACGAGGCGCGCCGATATAGACGGTCTCGCCCTTGAGCGCGACATGGTCCTGCACGAGGACGCCGTTCAGGAATGCGGTCACATAGGCCGGACTGGTCAGCGATCCGTCCGCGGCGAAGACCGGCGCGGTCCAGATCACGTCGTAGCTCTGCCACTGGCCGGGCGCCCGGACCGGGTTGGCGAGGGGCGCGAACTGCTTGTAGATGCTGCCTGCCTGACCGTTGACATAGGTCTTGTTGCGGAAGCTATCCATGATCTGGAGTTCGTATCCGGCATCGCCGTCGCCGGTCGAGGCGAGGAACAGACCGCTATTGCCGCGCGCCTGCCCCTCGCCGGTGATGTTCGCCGGGATCCGCCATTCGAGGTGCAGCTGATAGTTGCGAAACTTCCGGCGCGTCTCGATATTGCCGGTGCCCTTGCGCACCGTCAGCACGCCATCGGCCACGGTCCACCGCGCAGGCCCCTTGTCCTTGGTCGAAACCCATTCGCCGAGATTCTTGCCGTCGAACAGCACCACGGCGTCGGACGGCGGCGGGACCATCGACGCCGGACCGGGCGTGACCAGCGGCACTTCGGGCGCCCAAACCTCGGTGTCCTGCGGGCGCGATTGCGGCGCGGTCTGCACGGCCGGCGCGCCCAGCGTTGCGCCGAGCAGAATCACGGCAGCGGTGACGATCATATTGCCCATCCCTTGCGATACTCCCGGTCCAGAAAACGGTTGGCGTCGGCCAGATTGGTGACTCGCCCGGCGCTGCCGTCATACTCTATCGGCTGGTCCGCGCGCATCGCAACCATGCCGAGGATCATCGTCTCGTTGAGCGGCACTGCGACCGAGAAAGGCGACGAGATCGCCTCCTCCCCGCGGATCGCCCGGATCCAGTTCATCTCATGGCCGTCGCGACCGCCCTGGATTCGGGGCAGCGAGACCGGCACCGCTGCCGCGCGCGCGGCGGTGCCTTCGCCGATCAGCACCGGCTTCTCGCCATAGGTATCGTGCATCAGCATCCCGCGCTCGCCGATATAAAGGACGCCACCATCGGGGTTCATCCGCGCCGTCGCCGGCATCGCCGCGGGAGTCGGCGGCATCAGCCCGCCGTCATACCAGGTCATCGTGAGCGGCCCGCCTTTGGCATTGCCGAACTGGTAGGTGGTGATGTTGGCGAGCGGATAGCTGCCGAGATCGGCGGGCGGCTTGCCATCCCAAATGTCGGTATCGCCGCCCCAGCGGCTGTGGCGGGTTTCGATCCGCGTCGGCAGGCCGGGCTCGAGCGCCCACACCGGGAAGTCGATAAGATGCGCCCCCATGTCGCCGAGCGAGCCGATGCCGAACGGCACCCAGCCGCGCCAGTTGAAATGGGCATAATCCGGATTGTAGCCCCAATCGACCGCTGCCGGCCCGAGCCACAGATCCCAATCGAGGCTGGCCGGCTTCGGCACCGCCGCGGGGCGCGCCTCCCCCTGCGGCCAAACCGGCCGGTTGGTCCAGGCATGCACCTCGCGCACCCGGCCGATGACGCCGCCGCGGATCAATTCGACCACCCGGCGTCCGTCATCGCCCGAATGGCCCTGGTTGCCCATCTGGGTCACCAGCTTCGGATTGCGGCGGGCGAGATCGAGCAATGTCCGCCCTTCGCGCACGGTATAGGTCAGCGGCTTCTGCACATAGACGTGGAGGCCGCGTTCCATCGCAGTCTTGGCTGCGATCGCATGGTGATGATCCGGCGTGGCGATCACTACCGCGTCGATGTCCTTGCGGCTGTCGAGCATGCGGCGATAGTCGGCGAACTTCACGGCGCGATCATAGGCCTGTTTTAGCGGCTGTCGGTCTGCCCGTACCGCACCCCTGTCGTCGACGAACGCCTTGGCGACATGCGCGAAATCGACGTCCGCCACCGCGACGATGTTCTGGCTGGTGAGCTTGGTCATGTTCTGCGCGCCCATGCCGCCGGCGCCGATGACTGCCACATTGACCCGGTCGCTCGGCGCGATGCGGCGGGCGGATGCACCGCCCGGCAGCGCGAGCGCTCCCGCAGTCGCCGCGGCGCCGCGCATCCAGTCGCGCCGGCTGAGGCCGGCTCCTGGGTCGATCATGGCTTCGTCCTCCCTCTCCTGTCGCCGGCTGTTCGCCGAAGTCTCTGTCCGCGACGCTTCCGGTTATTGTGTTTCGGGACGATTGCTGTCGACCCGGTGTCAGCGACCAACGGTTTATCGCAAATAATAAACGAACTTGTTTTACTTTTCCAGCAGCAAGCTATGCCTCCTCTCAAATGCGCCGGCCCAACAGGCAAAAGGCGCGCGTGTGGGAGAGTGATATGAGAACGCAACAGGGCGTATTGCTGTCTGCGGTATCGGGCCTGACACTGATCTGGGGGTCGCCGGCACTGGGCCAAACCGCTGCCCAACCTGCCGAAGAGCCTGCCCCAGCTGCCGCCCCCGAAGAGCAAGACGACATCGTCGTCACCGGATACCGCCGCAGCTTGCAGAGCGCCCAAGCGATCAAGCGCGATTCGGACCAGATCGTCGATGCCGTGGTCGCCGAGGACATCGGCAAGCTGCCGGACAATAATGCGTCGGAAGCGCTGGCCCGCATCCCCGGCGTCCAGGTCAATCGCGGCAGCGACGAAGCGGGCGGGGTTCAGGTGCGCGGCCTGCCCAATCTGACCACCACCTATAATGGCCGCGAGGTGTTCACCGCCGAGCTGCGCAACGTCGCGCTGCAGGATTTTCCCGCCGGTGCGCTGGCGGGGCTGGAGGTCTACAAGTCGACCACCGCCGATCTGATCGAGGGGGGCATCGCGGGGCTGATCAATGTCCGCTCGCGCCGCCCGTTCGACTTTTCGGGATTCCAGATCGCCGGTGCGGTCCGCGCGACCTATGCCGATCAGTCCGGGAAGATCGATCCGAACGTCAATGTCCTGATCACCGATCGCTGGGAGACCGGCATCGGCGACATCGGCGCGCTGGTGAACTTCTCCTACACCCAGCTGCATTATCTGACCTCGTCGCGCTACATCAACGGCAACATCGTCGCGCCGCGCGCCGAGCAGGCGGTGACCGGCCCGCGCGACTTCGTCCTGCCCGAGAGCGCGGGCGTCTATTACGACCGCGGCAAGCGCTGGCGGCCGTCGATCAACGGCGCAGTGCAATGGCGGCCGGCGTCCAATCTCGAATTCTATGTCGAAGGGCTGTGGCAGGCGGCGCGGACCAATGTCGAGAACGACTTCGTCGGAGTCGACATGGTCAACGGCAACCCGGCGCTCACCAACATCGTCCGCGATCCCGACGCCCCGGGCCAGCTCGAGAGCGTGACGGTCACGCCCAATTTCGCCGGTGGCGAGGATATCGACTTCTCGCGCAGCACCCGAGCCGGCCGGACCAACACCTATCAGGCCGCGATCGGCGGGCGCTGGGAGATCGACGATCGCGCGACGCTGACCACCGACCTGGCGTATACCGACACCAACGCGGTCTATACCGATCACAATGTCGATTTCGCGCCTGCCTCCGGCCAGTCGGCGGACATCGTGTTCGACGTGCCCGGCGGCGATGGCGGGCCGCAGCTCTCTATCCCCGGCTTCGATGCGCTGAACCCGGACAATTTCATCCTGCGCGGCATCTGGGATCGCCGCTCTTATGCCGGCGGCCGGGGCGTCCAGTGGCGCACCGACCTCAAGATCAAGACCGAGCTTCCGGTCATCACCCAGTTCGATTTCGGCTTCCGCTATACCGATCGCGACGCGCGGCTGCGCAGCGGCGGACGCTATGCGACACTGCGTCCGCTCGGCATCCCGCTCTCGGCGATCCCGGGCGACGGCGGCGCGATCCATGCCGGCTTCCGCGGCAGCGGCGACGCCCAGCCCTTCCGCCAATGGTATGCGCCGACCCGCGACGCGATCTTCGCCAATATCGATGCGATCCGCGACCTCGCGCGCGCGGGGCTGGCGCAGATCGGCACGCCCGACGCGCTCGCCCAGCTGGCGGCCTATGGACCGGACATCCCCGCTTACATCGCCAACGAACGTTTCGACGCGACCGAGCGCTCCTACGCGGTGTACGGCCAGATTCATTACGACACCCGGATCGGATCGCTGCCGATCGACGGCGTGATCGGCGCGCGCATCGTCAACACCGCGACCGAGGCGACGGGGACCGGACTGGTCGACGGCGTGCCGACCCCGGCGACGTCGCGTCAGAATTATGTCGACATATTGCCCAGCGCGACCTTCCGCGCGCATCTGAGCGACCAGCTCCAATTGCGCCTGTCCGCCACCGAGACGCGCACCCGGCCCGAATTCAACCAGCTCAGCCCCGCGCTGACGATCAACCTGAATTCGACTCCGCTGACCGGCAGCAGCGGCAATATCGGGCTGCAGCCGATCCAGTCGTCCAATTACGATCTGTCGCTCGAATGGTATTTCACCCGCACCGGATCGCTGACGGGGGCGATCTTCCGCCGCGACGTGCAGGGATTCATCACCAATCTCAACGTGCCGGTGAACGACCCGCTATACGGTCAGGTGCTGGTCAACCGCCCGGAAAATGGCGGGCGCGGCCGGTTGCAGGGGGCTGAAATCGCCTTCCAGACCTTTTTCGACTTCCTGCCGGGCTGGCTGAGCGGCTTCGGCACCCAGCTCAATGCGACCTATATCGACGCATCGCAATCGCTGCCGGCGGCGCTCGGCGCAGCGGGCCAGGACACCGACATTCCCGGCGTGTCCAAATGGAGCTTCAACGCAGTCGGCATTTACGAGAAGGGGCCGATCTCCGCACGTCTCGCCTATAACTGGCGCTCACGCGTCACCAATTTCTTCGCGACCGATCCGCAAGGCCGGTTGATCGGCGCCGAGTTCAACCGTCCGATCGAGCGGCTCGATTTCTCGCTGGCGGTCACGCCGATCGAGGCGGTGACGCTGACCTTCGACGTGAGCAACATCACCGGCACGCCCTTCCGCGCGCTGCGTGAATCGCCCGACCAGGCAGGCCCGGGCTATCCGCGCGACGTGCGCTACGACAGCCGCGTCTTCGCGCTCGGCGCGCGCTTCCGCTTCTGATGCGCGGGCCGGCACTGACGCGACGCGGCTTTGCGGCGGGCGCAACGCTCGCCACGCTGCTGCCCGCCACCAGCCGCGCGGCGGCACCTGTCACGCGCGCCGAAAGCTGGCGCGCGGCGATGGAGCGCGGCTTCGCGCTGGATGACGGCACCGGGCTCTACCGCGAATATGCGCCGGCGGCGGCGGACGATGCCAAATATGCGACCGAATGGCCGTTTTCGCAGGCCCACATCGCCTATCTCGATCTGGTGATGGCCGACGCCTCGAGCGCGCGCCGTTACGATGCGGCACTGGCCGATATCCGCGCGGCGCAGCAGCTCTATTGGGCCAACACCAGCGCCACCGGGCGTCCCGGCTATCTGTCGCGCGTCGTCGCACCGCTCGGCCAAGGCGACGACCTCTATTATGACGACAATCTATGGGTCGGGCTGGCCGACGTCCAGCATCACCGCTTCCGCGGCGACATCGCTTCGCTGGAACGCGCCAGGGCGGTTTTCGAACTGATCCGCTCGGGCTGGTCGACCGATGCGGACCTTCCTTCTCCCGGCGGCGTGCGCTGGACCCAGAAAGCCGACAATGGCGATCGCAACACCGTGTCCAACATGCCGGCCGCGCAACTGGGGCTACGGCTGCACCAGATCACCGGCGAGCGTGCCTATCTCGACGATGCGCTGCGCTTCTATCGTTGGACCAATGCCGTGCTGCAACGGCCCGACGGCCTCTATCACGACCATTTGAAGCGCGACGGCACCGTCGAGAAAACCGTCTGGACCTATAATCAGGGCGTCCCGGTGGGCGTGAACGTGCTGCTCTGGCAGGCGACGCGCGAAGCCCGCTACCTCGCCGAAGCCAGGCGGATCGCCGCGGCGAGCACGAAGCGCTTCACGATCGAGCGGCTCGACCGCCAGCCGCCCCCGTTCAACGCCATCTATTTCAAGAATTTGCTGCTGCTCGAAAGCGCGACCGGGGGCCGGCAGCATCCAGCAGCAATGCGCGCTTATGCCGATCGCATGTGGCGTCACCGTCGCGACGCGGCGAGCGGGCTGTGCCGGCCGCGCGAAGGCCGCGCCGAATTGATCGATACCGCGGCGATGGTGCAGATCGAGGCGGTCCTGAGCTGGGCTCCGTCCAATTGGTCGCGCCTTTACTGAGCCAGATTGCGCGCCGTTGCCTTGTCGTGCGGGAATCGCTTCCGCGAAGTGTCGCACAGAAATTCGCCCTCGGCGCCGGCCACCGCCGGGCCAGGATGAGCATTTCGAGCGAGCGCCAAGATGTGGGCAAGCAGGCACCACGCACCGCCCCCTCCGCACGCGCCGGGCACTACCCCGGCCCTCCGACGCGCGAGCCTAAGAACCCGTCAGACCCATATGATCCAGCATTTGCGCGAGATGTGCCAGCGCCTCCGGGGTCGGCCCGGGATAGTCGCCAGGCGTAGGCTGGTCTCCGATGAAGCCCATGTCGGCCTTGCCTTCGGGTAGACTGTAGAAGCCCAGCACGAAGAGGTGCCGCAGCGTGTCCATGAACGCGACCGGCTTCGTCATTCTCGCGACGGGCGCCGCGACGACGAGCGCATCGAGCAGTCCGGCGCGCTGGTGCGGCGCGATCGCATCGAATGCGGCCCCGTGCAGGGCGCGGCTCTGCGCATCGAGCCAGATCAGGCCGCCGATCACCTGCGCTCCGTCCGCTCGCTGGATCGGATAGGGTGCGCTGATCCATTCATCGACGAATGCTCCGACCCCCAGCGCGCCGGCACCCGGCGAGCGTTCGTCGGCAGGAAGGATCAGGTCGCCCAGCAGATCGACCGTCGCACGCTGCTTCTTGCTCAACGTCAGCGGCCAGGGGACCTTGGGCGTCATCAGATCCGGATCGCGGCCATAACCCTTGGCAGCAGGCGGCGGGGGCAGCACCTCGGGCCAGTCAACGACGTCGAATGGAGCGGTTGTGCCCTGCCCGGCCGCCATCGCGGGCGGCGACCAGCGGGCGAGCGGCAGCGCCGCCGCGGCGATCATCCACTGCAGCGTCTCGCGGCGCGACGGCGTCATGCAAAGGCTCCGGACTTGAAGCGGGCGGCAAGCCGCTCGGAGGCGCGCAGCGCCAGTGCGAGGATGGTGAGCGTCGGATTCTTGTGCGCGCCGGAGGCGAAGATCGCGCCGTCCATCAGTACCAGATTGCCCACGTCCCAGCTCTGGCCAAAGCTGTCGACCACCGACGACTTCGCGTCGGCACCCATCCGCGCGGTGCCCAGTTCATGGATGATCTCGCCACCGGCGGTGATGAGCTTTTCGGGCGGCAGATCGGGATCGAGGATCGTGCCGTTCATCCGCTTGAACACCGCATGCGCGGTCCGGCGCCCGTGCGCGACCTGGTTGATCTCGTGCTGCGACCAGCGGAAGGCGAACCGCAGCACCGGGATGCCGAATCGGTCCTTCACGCCGGAGTCGATCTCGCAATATGTGTCCTTGTTGGGGATCATCTCGCCGCGCAGCACCATCGCAATCGACGCGCCCGATGCGCTGCGCACTGCCTTTTTGAGCCCCGCCCCCCACACACGCGGCAGCGCAGCGGCCGGCGGCACGCCGAACCGGCCGCCAAGCTCGAAATGATAGCCGCGCGGGAAGTCCAGTTCGCCGCTCTTCTGCTGCTGGTACAGCCAGAACGGAATGTACATGTGCTGGCCGCCGATGCCGTCCTCATTGTAGCGTGGCCGATCGGCGAGCCCGGGAATGAAAGCGCGGAACGACGCACCGGTAGAATCGGTGAGGTTGCGCCCGAGCTGCCCGGAGGAATTGGCGAGCCCGGGGCGTTCGCCGCCGCCCGAATTGAGCAGTAGCCGGGTCGTCTCGCAGGTCCCCGCCGCGAGGATGACCGTGCGCGCCTTGACCTGATGCCGCGCACCCGTCTTGCGATCGACATATTCTACGCCCGCAGCACGGTTTGCGGATGCCATTACCACGCGCGAGACCATTGCGTCGGTCACGATCGTCAGCCGCCCGGTGGCCTTCGCCATCGGCAGGAACGACGTGGTCGTCTGAAACATCGCGCCGATCGTGCAGCCGCGCGTGCACGGTGTCGCGTTGAAACAGGCGCTGCGCGGCGCGACGTCGTCGGGCATGTCGCGCGTCAGCACCGCGGTGTGCGCCGGCCGCACCGGAATGCCGAGGCTCTCGCAGGCTGCCTTGAGGAGCATTTCCGGGACGCGCGGTTTGGGCGGCGGCATCAGGCAGCCCGGCGGGGAGTCGGGATGGTTCTCTAGATCGATCCGCCCGCCATTGACGCCGATCATCCGCTCGACGCGGTCATAGAAAGGCGCGACGTCGTCATAGCCGATCGGCCAATCCACGCCCAATCCATCGCGCGAGAAGGGCTTGAAATCGTACGGGCCCCAGCGCGGCACGTGGCGGCCCCAATGGTTGGTCCGCCCACCTAGCATCCGCGAACGATACCAGCGAAAGTCGGTGCCTTCGCGCATCGTGTACGGCTCGCCATCGACCTGCCACCCACCGCCGACCGTCGCGTCGAAATAGCCGAACGGCTTGTCGGGCGTAGAGGCTCCCCGCAGCGGCGCATCGCTCTCCGGCGCGTACATGTTGACTTCGGCCTGAGGGTCGTAATCGCGGCCGGCTTCCAGCAGCAGGCAGCGCAAGCCCGCCTTGGTCAGACTATAGGCCGCCATGCCGCCTGCGGCGCCCGAGCCGACGATGATGACGTCGGCCGGACCCTCGGCCGGATCGATCGCACCCGGCATCATCGCGCGGAGGGGCCGAGCTTGCGGAGCTTGATGTTCCGGAATGCCACCGGATCGCCATGATCCTGGAGACCGATCACTCCGCTGGGAAAGGTGCCGAACAACGGCATCGTTGCGAACTTCGACCCCGCCACCCGTTTGCGCCAGGCATCGTCGCCAAAAGTAACGTCGGCAGTGAGCTTGCCGTTGAGCCATTGGCGCACGCGGCCCGGCTCGACGCGCAGCCGCGCGTGGTTCCAGCTACCGGCGGGATGCGCCGCGCCCGGCGGCGGCACGGTGAGGTCGTAGAGCGACCCGGCACGATGGGATGGGATCTTGCCGTCGGAATGCCCGGCATCGTCGAGGATCTGCATCTCGAGGCCGGTCTCGTAGATATGCCTGGTCTGCGGCGCGTTTCGCGCGAGATAGAGGACCCCGCTATTGCCGCCGCGCTCGACTTTCCAGTCGAGCGTCAGCTCGAATGCGCCGTAATTCTCGGCGGTGACGAGGTCGGCCCCGCTCATCCCGCCGCTGTTCGCGGTCAGCATCAGGATTCCGTCGCGCACTTCCCACGACGACGAAGGCGCGCTCCCGTCGAAAGATCGCCAGCCGCTGAGGTCGCGGCCGTTGAACAGCAGCTGCCAGCCTTCGGCACGTTCCCGAGCGGTGAGCATGTTCGGCGCCGCTTGCAAGCCTGCCAGTGCGGGAACTGCCGCCACCGCCGTCAGGCAAAGTCCCAAACCGGATAAGATACGCATCAGGTCCCTCCCGTGGCTCGCCCGCTTCCGGGCAGGCGATCGCATACATTGCGGTCGCGGCGCCACGTTCCACCAGATTTGTGCTTTGGTGAAGCGGAAATCGCCCCAACGCCGCGGATCGTGTCAGGGCAGCATCGCGTTGCGCGGCCATGATCAGAAGCGGAAATATCGGCGGCAACAGGATCTGAAAGACATGTTCGGCCTGCCAGCGGACACACTTTCATGGGAAGCGAACGCAACCGGGTCGTTGACGGCGGCTTGCCTCGACGGTCCTAGCCAGAAACCAAAAACCGGAGAAGCTTGCCTGGATAATCGCACCGATCTGAAAAGCATTTCAGATCGGTGCGATCGCGATACCGCCTCCTTGAGAGGGATGTTGCAATCATGCACCACCGGGTGGCGATTTTTCGCCGATGTTCGAGAAAACGTTTTCACAACCCCGCTTTCGCGATAATTCGGGCGTCACGACCGCGTGGCGTCGACGATGCTGGTTGGAGAGGAGAATCTATGTTGCGTTCCGCTCGCGCGGGCGTTCGCGCCGCGCTCTTGGCGAGTGCCGCCCTGCTGCCGCTCGCTGCTCAGGCCCAGACCACGGCCGCCGAGGCCTCCGCTCCCGCCGCGCAGGACGTCGCCGCCGAGGACGAGATCGTCGTTACCGGCCAGACCACGCCCAATCGCCCGCTGATCACCGCCTCGGCCGACATCACGCTGGCCAATCGCGAGTTGATCGATCAGAAGGCAGCGCGCTCCACCGCGGATCTGCTCGAAATGGTCCCCGGCATCTTCGTCGAGGCGACCGCCGGCCAGATCTCGAACAATTATTCGGTCCGCGGGCTTCAGGGCGGCGGCCAGCGCTTCGTCCAGCTCCAGGAGGATGGCCTGCCGATCCTCTATGGCGGCGGCGGTGCCGACTTCTTCTTCGATCCTGACCTGACCATCGATCGCCTCGAGGCAGTCAAGGGCGGCTCGTCGGGCGTGCTCACCGTCAACGGCGCGGGCGCGACGATCAACTTCATCTCCAAGGCGCCGAACTTCGACAAACCCGAGGGCATGGTCCGCTTCACCGGCTATAATTACGGCCTCAAGCGCGGCGATTTCTATTATTCGCAGCCGATCACCGACAAGCTCGCCTTCAACGTCGGCGGCTATATCCAGTCGAGCCCCGGCGTGCGCAAGAACCCGTTCGATTATCAGGGCTGGCGCCTCAAGGGCATGCTCGAATACAAGTTCGACGATGGCGGCTATGTCCGCCTGTCGGGCAAGGGCGGCCATGTCGAGAACGCTTATTATGCCGACCAGCCCTATCGCTTCGAGGACGGCAAGCCGACGGGGGTCCCGAGCCTCGACACCCAATTCGGCAATGTCGGCGGCGACGCCTTCGCCAATATCGCCGTGCCGGTCTCGACCAATGCGCATGCCAGCGGCTATCGCGACTTCAAATATCGCGATGGCGTGGTTGCCAAGACCTGGCAGGCGCGGCTCGACTTCGAGAAGCCCGTCAGCGATTCGTTCACGCTGTTCGGCCATGGCCGCTATCTCGATTATTCCTACGATTTCAACGGCCTGTTCCCGGGTTCGGGCACCGGCAATGCCGGTCTCACCAGCGCGGTCAACTATCTGACGCCGGGCGCCAGCTCGCCGATCAACGACCTGCTCACGCTCGGCCGGGCGGCATTCCCGACGACGACACGGTTCGGCATCAAGAATTTGCGCACCGGCCAGGTGCTCGGCGCCAACCAGACCACAGAGCTCAACGCGCTCAACGGCAACGGCTTCCTCCAGCGGACGACGCTCAATCACGACGCGATCGACGCCCATGACTTCGGCATGAATCTAGGCGGCCGCTGGAACTTCGAGAGCGGCAGCTTCACCAACTCGCTGACCGCGGGCGTGATGTACTACAATACCAGGCGCAGCCAGGATCAGTCGGCCACCGCGAGCGTGGTCAACGACGTCCGCACCAATAGCGACATTTACGACGTCGTCGCGCTCGACGCCGCGAACAACGTCATCGGCACGCTGTCGGACAACGGCCTCGTCTCCTATGGCGACTGGGGCGCAGGCATCCGCAGCCGCAAGGATTCGAGCCTCTCGCTCTATGTGAACGACGAATTCTCGATCGGCGACCTGCACGTCGACGCCGGCGTGCGCTGGGAGCAGGACAGCGCCACTGCGTGGGACGGCAACCAGGCGGCGGTAAACCAGCCGGTTCCGGCCGGCACCGCCGGCGTGCTCCCGACGGTCGGTTCGACCTGGGACGGGACCTATGCCGTGCGCCGCGCGAAGAAGCGGGCGGTGGCCTATACCTTCGGCGCCAACTATCTGATCACGCCGGGCTTCTCGGTCTATGCCCGCTACGCCAACGGCTTCCAGATGAACAATGTCGACCCGATCACCGGGATCGAATTGTACGAGGCCGGAATCCGCTATCAGCATGGCCGCCTGTTCTCGGGATCGGCGACGGTGTTCCGCACCAATTTCCGCAACCAGAACTATAATTTCGCCGATCCGGTGAACCCGACGCAGCAGAGCAACATCAACGCGGACCTGCGCACCAACGGCGTCGAGCTCGACCTCAATGTGCGTCCGGTCGACTATTTCTCGATCGACTTCCAGGGCGTGTTCCAGGATCCCAAGCTGGTCAATCTCGCGATCAACGGCGCCAACCAGGAGGGCTTCGAGGGCAATCGCCCCGAGCGCACCCCGGCGCAATTGTTCACGATCACGCCGACCTTCAAGCTGCCGAACGGTCTCGGCGAGGTCTATGGCCGCTACAAATATATCGGCAAGATCTACGCCGATGCGGGCAATGGCGTGGCGCTTCCCAGCTATGGCGTGACCAGCCTCGGCGCCTCGTTCAACCTCAGCGAACGGCTGCAGGTCAGCGTAAATGCCGACAACATCTTCGACGTGGTCGGCCTGACCGAAGGCAATCCGCGCCAGGGCCAGACCCAGGCGATCACCGATGGCTATTTCTATGCCCGCGGCATCGTCGGCGTCACCTATGGCGGCACGATCACGTTCAAGTTCTGATCGACCGCAAGGACGCAAAGGGGGCGCGGCAACTGAAAAGTTCGCCGCGCCTTTTCGTATCGGGAAGAGGAGAAGCCAATGCAAGGTTCGATGCGCGCGGCGGTGACGGCAGGTTTGCTGCTCTCAGGTGCCCTTCTGGCTTCGGGAGCCGTGGCCCAGCAGCGCGGCAACGCGCCCGAACTCGCCTACAGCCTGACCGAGGGACAAAATCTCAACGCCTTCGTCCGCGACGGCGAGGTCGCGGCGCATCTGCTGCTTCGCAACGGCAGCGAGCCGCGCATCCTCGTTGCCTTCCCCGCGGGCAATAGCGGCGTCGGCCTGTGGTTCGAGCCGCTCTCCCGCGCCGCGACGTGGCACCTCGACCAGTCTCCCCGCCCCCGCACCCTCACCGACGACAAGGGCCGCCCGCTCCACGGTATCGAGACGATCGCGACGATCGATGCGCCGCGCCTCGCGCTCAGCCAGGCAGTGCTCTCCAACGTCCGCTTCCTACGCGACTATCAGGCGATCCGCGGCTTTCCGCCCGAGCTCGCCACTCCCGCCCGCATCGAAGGCAATCGCATCCTCTACGCGCGCGATCGTGTCGACGGCGCACCAGGCTATCGGCTCGAGCTTGAGGTGCTCGGCGGCCGGATCGCAAACGGCGCGATCCTCGCCGGCGCCGACGGCCGCGTCCGCTTGCGCATAGTCGCCGCGACGGGCGACACCCCGCTCACCGGCCTCAGCAAGGCCGAATTGCTCAACGCCCACGCCGCCGCCGATCCCGCCGCGCGCGACGCCCTCGCCTTCCTCAGCTATCGTGAGAAGTTCCTCGCCGGCTCGTGGCGGTTCGACACCTATTTTGGCCGCGACACCTTGATGTCGGTCCGCCTGCTGATGCCGGCGCTCAAGGGTGCGGCGGTCGAGGCGGGGCTCGGCTCGGTGCTCGCCCGGCTCAACCCCGGCGGCGAAGTCGCGCATGAAGAGGGACTCGCCGAATTCGCGCTGATCGATCACGCCCGACACAGCCAGCCGGGCGGCGCCGCGGCGACGCTCGATTACGGCATGATCGACGACGATTATATGCTCGGCCCCGTCGCAGCCGAGTATCTGCTCGGCCACGCCACCCCGGCCGCAGCGCGCGCCTTCCTGGCGTCGAGAATCGCCAGCGAGGCACGGCCCGGCGCCGCCGATCCCGCAGGCGTGCTGCTGGTGCGCAATCTCCGCTTCGTCATCGATCAGGCCACGCCCTTCGCGCGCGATCCGCGCTGGAACAGGCTGGTCGGAATCCATCAGGGCCACATGACCGGCCAATGGCGCGACAGCGAGGAAGGCATCGGCCGCGGCCGCTACCCCTATGACGTCAACGCCGCGCTTGTTCCCGCGGCGCTCGAGGCGGCGGACAAGCTGCTGCGCGCCGGGCTGCTCGATCGCTATCTGACGTCGGCCGACCGTGCCGCCCTCGCGCGCGCCGCCGCGATGGCCGCCATCTGGCGCGAAACGGCGCCGGATCTGTTCGCAGTCGAGACCCCCGCACCCCGCGCCGCCGCGCAAGTCCGCGAATATGCCGCCCGCGTCGGCGTTCCCGCCGCGCCGGCGCTTGCCGCGCTCAACGGTCGGCCGCTGCGTTATCATGCCATCGCGCTCGACGATCACGGCAAGCCGGTGCCGATCCTCAACTCGGACGAGGGCTTCGCCTTGCTGTTCGGCCATCCCGATCCGGCCGCGCTGCAGACCTATGTCGGCGCGCTGGCGCGGCCGTTCCCGGCGGGTCTGATGACCGATATCGGCCTGCTCGTCGCCAATCCCGCGCTCGCTGCTCCGGAGGTGCAGGATCGCTTCACCCCCGCCGCCTATCATGGCGCGGTGGTGTGGTCGTGGCAGCAGGCAATGTTCGCCGCGGGGCTCGCGCGCCAGCTCGCGCGCACCGACCTGTCTCCCGCGACGCGCGCGGTGCTGAAGGATGCGCAGACGAAGCTGTGGCGCGCGATCGAGGCGACGCGCGCCACGCAGAGTTCGGAGCTCTGGTCCTGGGCCTTCGAGAATGGCCGCTACAAGGTGGTGGCGTTCGGCGCAGGCAAGGCGGATGTCGACGAGTCCAACGCCGCGCAATTGTGGAGCACGGTGTATCTCGCGGTACGGCCGCCCAAGGCAGGGCCGGGAAAGCCACGCCGGCGTTGACGCGCGCCCATCGTCATTCCGGCGAAAGCCGGGATGCCGCTATTACGCCGAGAGAAACGCGGTGACGGTCAGCCGCCCGGTCGCAGGATCGCTATCGAGCACTGCGTCGGGCGCAATTGCGCCGCTGTGGAGCAATGCGCTGCGATAGATCACCGCGCGATTGTACCGCGCCTCGACATGCGCAATCCGCTCGAACAAAACGGTGTCGCCGAAAGGATAGGCAGCAGCCGGCGGATTGGCACGTAGCTCGGCGTTGAGCGCGGCGAGATAGTCGCCCGAGCGCGCCGCATCGATCGTCTCGAACCCTGTCGCGCGATGGCGGAAGAAGGCGGTGCCGTCGCCGCCTTCGGGCGCGAGATAATGCACCAATGCGATCCGTCCGGGCTGCACCGCGTCGACATGCGGGAGCCTCTGCTCGACGGCAAGGTCGCCCGGCGGCGCCGTGACGATCGAAAAGCTCGCATCGAGCAATTCGACGCCCGCGCCAAGCCCGAACACGGCGCGCAATACCGGTGCCAGCGCCGGGCGCACCTGCGCGAAATAGTCGCCGGGCAGCGGCGCGCGGATTCCCGGATAATGATGCCGCCCCGGCGCGAACGCTGCCGCGATCGCGCTCTCCCGCAGCGCATCGGGATCGGAATGGAAGCCGTCGACGATGGCGATCGGCTGGCGTTCGGCACCGATCCGTCGCGCGACGATGTCGGGCCGGTTCACCCCTGCTCCATCGCCTCCGCGAGCGCAGCGTCGTGCATCGGCAGCGTCGGAGCGGCGCGGCGGATCACCTCGGCAATTTGGCGGAGTTGCGCGAGGTTGGTCGCGCTGTCGAGCACGTCGGCAAGCGGGTTATAGTCCTCGGCAAGGATTCCCTGGCCGTTGAGCACCGCCAGCCAGCTCGCCTCGCGGAACAGCTCCTCATTGCCCAGCATCAGCCGGCCCGAGCGGCGATATTGCGCCTCGCGCGCCACCAGGCTCTCGGGCAGCGGCATCTCGCGCCGCTCGACCCAGAACGGCTCGGTCCGCCCCGGATTGGCGTGATAATGGAGGATCAGAAAGTCCTTGATAGTGTCCATGTCGGCATTCAGCAGCGCGTTGTAGCGATCGGCCAGCATCGGATCCATGTCGCGGTCGGGGAACAATGTCAGCAGCTTGGCGATGCCGCTCTGGATCAGGTGGATCGAGGTCGATTCGAGCGGCTCGAGGAAGCCCGAGGAAAGCCCCAGCGCCACGACATTGCCGATCCACGCCCGGCGCCGCGTGCCCGCGGTGAAGCGCAGGGTCCGCGGCTCGGCCAGCGCCGCGCCGTCCAGATTGGCCAGCAAAGTCGCCGTCGCCTCGTCCTCGCTCATGAAGCGGCTGGAGAAGACATGCCCGTTGCCGATCCGGTGCTGGAGCGGAATACGCCATTGCCAGCCTGCCGCCCGCGCGGTCGAACGCGTGAACGGCGTGGTATCCTCCAGCCGTTCGCAGGGCACCGCCACGGCACGGTCGCAGGGCAGCCAATGCGACCAATCCTCGAACCCGCTCTGCATCACCCCATCGATCAGCAACGCCCGGAATCCCGAGCAGTCGATGAACAGCTCGCCTTCCAGCCGTTCGCCGCGCCGGGTGGTGAGCGCCGTGACCATCCCGTTCCGGGGATCGCGTTCGACATCCTCCAGCAGGCCTTCGACCCGCGTCACGCCGTTCGCCTCGGCGATGCCGCGCAGATGCCTGCCATAGAGGCTCGCATCGAAATGATAGGCATAACCGAGCGTCGAAAGGATCGAACGGGCATCCCCAGCCGGTTTGGCGAAGCGGCCCTGTGCGGCGAGTTGCTCCGCCAGCGAGAAAGCCGGAAGCGGCAAATCGAGCCCCTCGGCCTGCGCCTTGATCCAGCGGTGATGGAACGCGACGCCGCCGAGACGCACCCCGAATTCGCCGAACGGATGGAAATAGCGATGACCCGGCCGCACCCAATCGACGAATTCGATGCCCAGCTTGAAGCTGGCTTTGGTCTCGCGGAGGAAAGCGCTCTCGTCGAGCCCGATCAGCTCGTTGAACCAGTGAATCGTCGGGATCGTCGCTTCGCCGACACCGACCGCCCCAATCTCCTCGGACTCGAGCAACTTGATGTCGAGTGCACCGCCGAACTGGCGTGCCAGCGCCGCGGCGGTCATCCACCCCGCGGTTCCCCCGCCGAGAATGACGACCGAGCGCACCCGCTTCGTGTCGTTCATCCTATGCTCGCGGAATACGGACATGCGGTCGCCTTTGCTTCAGCCAGGGACTCATTAGCCAAGCCATGCACACCTGGCGATCTCAAAGGCGTCTCCGCCAACCAGGTCGATTCACGGCATCACGGCAAAGTAGCAACTGAAAGCGTCGCGCGCGCCAGGATGCCGGGAAAGCTACCATTCGTGCCGTCGAACATGCTCGACGAGCGCGCGTAATTTGGGCGCGAGATTCCTGCGGCTCGGATAATAGAGGTAGAAGCCGGCGAAGTACGGACAATAGTCCTGCAGGACCGGGACGAGCTCGTTGCGCCTGATCGCCGGACGGAAGCTCTCCTCCATTCCGAACGTAATGCCGGCGCCGGCGACCGCGAGCTTGATCATCAGCGCCATATCGTTGGTCGTGATCTCGGGTTCGACCGAGACACTGAATTCCTTGCCGGCTTCGGCGAACTCCCATCGATAGGGGGCCGTCTTCGGCGCAGGACGCCAGCCGATGCAGCGATGGTTCGCCAGCTCGCGCGGATGGGCCGGTATGCCGAAGCGGTCGCGATAGCCGGGCGAGCAGACTGCGAGTTGCCGTTCGTCTCCCCCGATCGGCACCGCGATCATGTCCTGTTCGATCACCTCGCCCAGCCGCACGCCGGCGTCATACCCTTCGGCGACGATGTCCAACGCCTCGTCGGTCACGTTGATGTCGAGCTGAATCTCTGGATTGGCCTCGGCGAAGCGCGCGAGGAACGGACCCGACACGAAACCTTCCGCGATCGACGACACCGCCAGCCGCAATTGGCCGCGCGGGTGCGTGCCGAGATCCCCTGCCGCCTCGACGGCGCTCCGCATTTCAGCGACTGCAGGGGCAATTTGGGCATAGAGGCGTTCGCCGGCTTCGGTCAGGCTCACGCTGCGCGTCGTGCGCCGCAGCAGCGCGATGCCGACGCTCTGCTCGAGCCGGTTTACCGTCTGGCTGACCGCCGGGCGCGTCACTCCGAGTCGCTCGGCCGCCGCGCGAAAGCTCCGTTCCTCGGCAACCAGAGCGAAGACCGCCAAGGCATTCAGGTCAGGCTGCATTGGTTAGATGTACTTTCCATCGTTTGAATAAATAGGCGACTTATCGCAACAATGGCGCAGACCTATCTCCACGGCAACCGCTGCGACGCGGTTCTCCAAAGGAGACGCAAGATGGACAAGGTGGTTCTCGTTACCGGCGCATCGAGTGGCATCGGCGCCGGCATTGCCCGCGAGCTCGGCAAAGCCGGCGCCAAGCTGGTACTCGGCGCCCGCCGCGTCGATCGACTGGAGGCGCTCGCCGCAGAAATCCGCGGCAACGGCGGAGAAGTGCTGGCGCAAAGCCTCGACGTCACTGACCGCGACGAGGTCGCCGCATTCGCCGAGGCAGCGCGCGCGGCGTTCGGACGCGTCGATGTGATCGTCAACAATGCCGGCGTCATGCCGCTCTCGCCGATGGCTTCGCTCAAGGTCGACGAGTGGGACCGGATGGTCGACGTCAACATCAAGGGCGTGCTCTACGGCATCGCCGCCGTACTGCCGGAGATGACCGAGCGCCGCGCCGGGCACATCATCAACATCGCCTCGATCGGCGCGCTCTCCGTCGTGCCGACCGCGGCCGTTTACTGCGCCACCAAATATGCGGTCCGGGCGATCTCGGAGGGGCTCAGGCAGGAGAATGACAGCATCCGCGTCACCTGCATCTATCCGGGGGTGGTCGAAAGCGAGCTTGCCGATACGATCACCGACCCGACGGCGGCCGAGGCGATGCGCACCTATCGCGCCATTGCGCTCAAGCCCGAAGCGATCGCCCGCGCCGTCCGTTACGCCATCGAACAGCCCGGCGACGTCGATGTCAGCGACATCGTCGTACGTCCCACTGCCAGCGCCTGAGGAGTTCGGAGATGCACATCGGTCTCAATCCCCTGCTGCGCAAGGCAATTGCCGCGCTCTGCCTCCTTATGGCCTCCGTACCGGCGCTCGCGCAGACGACCGATGAGCGTCAGGCGCGGGGCGACGCCGTCGTCCGCAGTCTCAACGGCGGCGCTTCCCAGCCGGTGCTCGAACGCATGCGCAAAGAATTCCCATTCTTGGCGGAGGCGACCGAGGCTTATGCCCTGGGCGACGTCTGGTCCCGGCCGGGCCTCGACGACAAGTCCCGTCAGCTCGCCGCCGTCGCCGCGTTCGCGGCGCTCGGCGAGCCGGCCTTTCTGAAGGTCCATGCCGGCTATGCGCTCAACGTCGGCGTGAGCGAGTCGGCGCTGAAGGAGATCGTCTATCTGACGACGGTCACCGCCGGCTTCCCCAAGGCGATCGCTGCATCGCAGGCACTGGCCGAGATCTTCGCCGAGCGGCGCGCTGTCGGCGCGGGAGAACCGCTGCCCTGAGCCGCGTCGGCCTCTTGTCGGGACGACACCGGCTTGTGCGGTCATACGGGTCGACATCGCCGGCACCGGGCATCCCAGATCCCTCGGCTCCGTCGCGCGCTCGTGGGCGTCCTCGCCGAACCCGCGCGATGGGTGACGGCGAGGGCGCCCTATCGAGACGCGCACGGTGCGACACGCGGTTCTCGAAGGTTGATCTTGGTCGTCCTACTTCGTCGCTTCAGCGCACAACCACTTCCGCGATTCCCGCGACGAGCCCGTCCGATTCGGCGCGGACGGTGATGGTCCCCTTCCGGCCGGGCCTCGCGCGGACGATGGCGAGCGCGAGACCGTTGAACGCCGGGCGCGTAGCGGACCCGAAGGGCACAAAGCTGGTAGGATCGCCATTGTCGGTGGCGACCAATTCTCCAGGGCCGGTCACGCTGAAGCGCACCGGGTTCGCGGCGCGGGGCGCCAATCGACCCTCCGCATCCAGCACGCGCACCGTCACGAAGGCGAGATCGCGGCCGTCGCCGGTGATCTGCGCGCGGTCTGCACCCGCCGCCAGCGCGGCAGCCGATCCGGTCGTGGCGACGGTCTGCGTGGCCCAGGGCTGCCCGCCCTTCCACGTCACGACCTTCACCTCCCCGGGCTCGTAGACGACATAGTCCCAGCGGAATCGATAGGCGAAGGGTGCGCGCTTCTGCTTGCCTTGCGATTTGCCGTTGACGAACAGTTCCGCCTCGTCGGCCGAAGTGAAGACATGCACCGGCGTCACCTGACCCTCGCGGCCGGGCCAGGTCCAATGTGGCAGGATGTGCGCGAATTTCAGGTCCGGACGCCAGCGCGACTGATAAAGCCAGAAGCGATCCTTGGGGAAACCGGCGAGATCGACGATGCCCGAATAGGAGCTGCGTGCGCCGTAATAGGGCGTGGGCTCGCCGAGATAGTCGAAGCCGGTCCACACGAATTCGCCCGCGACGGAAGGGTTTTGATCCATCGCGGCGAATTCGCGATCGGGCGAGGAGCCGAAGTCCGCGGCATGGAGCTCATAGGCACTTACCTGCTGCCGCGCGGGGTCGCCGCCGGATCCCGGCCGCACGGGCCCGCTGATGCTCCCCGAAACCGGGAACAGATATTCGCCGCGGCTGCTCAGGGTCGAAGCGCTCTCCGATTCAAACAGGATCTTGTCCGGGAATTTCTCCGCAAAGGGCCGGTATTGCGGCGGCAGCGAGCGCACCCCTGCACCTTGATAGTTGATGCCGATGGCATCGATGGTCGTCGGTAGCGGCATTTCGGGCCGGGCATAGTTCATCGACGTCGTCGTCTGGCGCGTCGGATCCTCCTCCCGGACGATCGAGACGAGCCGGCGGGCGATTTGCGCGCCCTCCTCGCCGGTATATTGCTCGCCCACCTCGTTGCCGATGCTCCACATGATGACCGACGGGTGGTTGCGGTCCCGGCGCAGCATGGCGCGCAGATCCTGCTCGCCCCAATCCTTGAAGATCAGGTGGAAATCGAGCGGCGTCTTCTTGCGCTCCCAGGAATCGAACACCTCGTCGATGACGACGAAGCCCATCCGGTCGGCGAGGTCGAGCAATTCGGGAGCCGGCGGATTGTGACTCATGCGCAGCGCGTTCACGCCCATGTCGCGCATGATCTCGAGCTGGCGCTCGGCCGCGCGCAGATTGAACGCAGCTCCCAGGGCACCGAGGTCATGATGATTGTTGACCCCCTGGATCTTCACTTTCTCGCCGTTGACGACCAGTCCTTGCCGACCGTCCATCAGGATCGTCCGCACACCGAACGGCGTCTCATAGGTGTCGATCACGCGCCCCTCTCGACGCAACGTCGAGACCGCGACATAGAGGTTCGGTCGCTGCGCGGGCGGCGGTCCCCACAGGCGCGGATTTGCGAGGCGGCCAAGCCCGTCGAGCGTTGCCGTTTCCCCAGGCGCGATCCGCGCGCTTCCCAGCGCGAACCGGGTGACCGGCCGACCGGCGCGCTTTCCGTCCGGCCCGGCCACATAGATCTCGGTGGTCGCGTCGACCGTCGCGGGTACCGACGCATCATTGGCGACGCGCAGCCGCTGCGCGACCGCCGCTTCGGCCGCCGAGACTTGCGGCGTGGTGACGGTGCTGCCCCATTGGGCGACATGGATACGGTTGGTCTTGACCAGCCAGACATCGCGGTAGAGTCCGCCTCCGGGATACCAACGCGCGGATTCGGGCGGATTGTCGAGCCGGATCGCGAGCTGATTCTTTCCGCCGAACGCGACATAGGGCGTCAAGTCTAGCCGCCAGCCATTATAGCCATAGGGCCACCCCCCGACGAGGCGGCCGTTGAGCCATACCGTCGCATATGCCATCGCCCCGTCCACATCGAGAAAGATCGACCGGTTCCGGTCGCTTGCCGGGATCGCGAGATTCTTGCGATACCAGCCTATCCCCCAGCTCGGCAGCCGTCCCATGCCGCCATAAGGCCCGGTTTCGAGAAACGGCTCCGCGATCGCCCAGTCATGGGGAAGCGACAGGCGCTGCCATGTGCTGTCGTCGAAACCGGGCAGAACATAGGGTACATCGCCCCCGGGATCGCCCGCCGGCCGCACATGCCGCCGCGCCGGATCGGCAATGAACGCATTGCCGCTCGGCAGAATCCACGCCTTGAGCACGCTTGCCCCGAATTCCCTGGCCGCGACCGCCGCGTCGGGCTGGGCGTCGGCAGCTTTGCCATCCGCGGTGGCTTGCACGGTGGGCCGGACGTCGTAGCGCAAATCGACCTTGAGACCGTCGGGGTCCCCCTTGGTAAACCGCCAGTCGTCGCTGATGCGAATACGGTCGCGCTGCGCATGCGCTGCCATCGGCAGCAGCAACGACAGGAGGAACGCGACCACGACGGAACGCGTGAACAAGCAGCGGAAGCCGGGCATCGTCATTCCTCACCTAATCATCCATCGACCGGCGCTTCCGGCGGCGCGCGGGACGCGCCCTCCCCTCGCCAGGATCGTCCCGGGCAAGCCTTCACCCGCCCCGCCGACAGCATTTTTAATCATAACTCAGACAAGATTGACAGACGGCACTTCAAAAATTATCAACCGAAGTTAGCGCTACCAACGGTCTCGCCGCCACCTGCAAAACAGGGGTGCACTTGTGGGAGGATTTGCAATGAAGTCTCGTGTCAAAATCGTTCGGGCCGTGCTCATGGGCGCCGTCGCGACCTCGAGCCTCGCCGTGCCGATGCTGGCGGCAGCACAGACGACGGGCGCGGCAACCGCACCGGGCGACGCCGCTGCCGCGGCACAGGAAGCCCAGACGGCTCCGACACCCGGCGCGCAGGATCAGGCGCCTGAAGATGCCGCTGCCGGCGCCAATGATGAAATTGTCGTTTCCGGCTATCGCGCCTCGCTGGAGAGCCAGACCAACGCCAAGCGCGCGTCGATCGGCTTTACCGATACGATCTTCGCGGAAGATATCGGCAAATTCCCCGACACCAACATCGCGGAGTCGGTGAATCGCATCCCCGGCGTCACGATCAGCCGCGAAGTCACCGGCGAAGGCACCAACGTCGCGATCCGCGGCCTCGGCACCAATTTCACGCGCGTACTGCTGAACGGCGCGCCGGTAGCGGTGGCGTCGGTCCGTTTCGACGCGCAGAGCACCAATCGCGAGGTCGATCTCGATCTGCTTCCCACGGAATTGTTCACGCAGCTCACGGTCAGCAAGTCGCCGGTGGCAAGCCAGGTCGAGGGCGGCGCGGCCGGCACGGTCAACCTGCGCTCGGCAAGGCCGTTCGACAATCCGAAGACCTATCTCAGCTACTCCCTGCAAGGATCGAAGGTCAGCCTGGCCGATAAATGGGGATATCGCGGACACGTGCTGGCGAGCACGACGTTCGGCAATTTCGGAATTCTGGCAGGGGTTTCGGTATCCAAGACCGAGTTTCAGATCGACGGCTATGAGACCATCGGCTGGACCAATCCCAACCTGTCTGCCGCGCAGCGCACCAGCGGCACGCTCAATGCCACTGGCGGCGGAAATTTCAGCATCCCGGGGACTGTCCCCGCCAATGCCGGCAATGGCCTCACCACCGGTGCGGCGATCAACCAGGCGTTCCTGCTCGCCAATAATCCGGGCGCGACGATCGATCAGATCGACAATGGCCTGATCCCGCGTCTCAGCCGTCCGCGCACCGAAGTCGGCAGCCGCAATCGTCAGAGCTACCTCGCATCGCTCGAATGGCGCCCAAGCGACAGCCTCCATTTCTATGTCGACGGAATGTACGGCAAGCGCGACACCGAATTCACCCGCACCTCGATGAACTGGGTCGGCCGCAACGGCGCGGCGATCCCGCTCAACACGACCTATGACCGCACCGATTGCGCCACCGGCTGCGTCGTCACCAGCGGCACCTATGCCAATGCCCAATTCTTCCTCGAATACCGTCCGTACAAGGACACCCAGGACTATTGGGGGGTCAATCCCGGCCTGGACTTCGTCGTCAACGACTGGATCAAGGGCGACCTGCAGGCGAATTACACCAAGAGCAATTTCCGTCGCGAGAGCCCGACGGTGCTCGTCATCACGCCGCCGAGCAGCGGGATCACCGCGACCTATGTCAATGACGGCGATATTCCCGTCGTCACCTCCAGCGTCGACCTCAACAACCCCGCCAATTTCGGCTGGGCGGGCGGCGGTCGCGTCAACCTCAACGGCGAGGAGCGCGAGACCGAGACCAAGGGCGTGCGCGGCAGCCTGTTGTTCGGCGATGCGTCGCGGTTCAGCGTCCGTGTCGGTGCCGCGTACGACGACACCCGCCGCCGGATCACGCCGTTCGACAACACCAATCCCTGGCAGAACGCGATCTGCGGCAATGGACCGAGCGTCACCTTGCCTGCGCCCAACACCAGCACCACGCCGTGCACCGGCCTGAACCAGCCCGGCGCCGCGACGCCGACCGGTTTCCCCGCTTTCCCCGGCTATGGCACCAACTTCACCGCCGGCGGCCCGGCGATCACCTATGCCGGTTCGCTGATCCCCACGGCGGCGGTGCCGAACTATCTGGCGCCGGGAAGCAACGGCTTCATCACCGTCGATTGGGACAAGTTCAAGGCGGACACCGGCTATGACGCCCTGCTCGCCAGCGCAAACGAGACCGGCAGCGGCAGCAGTGGTGCCAATGGCGGCCTGATCCGCGAGAAAGTGACCGGCACCTTCGCCGAGGCGAACGGCGTAATCGATGTCGGGGCCAACACCCTGCGCCTCAACGCCGGCGTCCGCTACGTCCGGACCGAGCAGATCATCGGTGGCCGGGTGAGCGTCCCCGACGGACGCAACTCGACGATCGCCGATGGCGGGCGTTACCCCAATACGGTGACCTTCCCGTCGACCACGACGCTCTATTCGAAGTTTCTTCCCTCGGCGAGCGTGGCGTTCGACTTCGCCGGCAAAGCCGTCGCCCGCGGATCGTTTTCGCGGACGATGACGCGCCCCGATCCGAACGCGATGCTGCCCGGCGCGAGTTTCGTCCAGCCGTCGGCGGATGTCGGCACCGTCGGCAATCCCGCGCTCGATCCCTATATCTCGACCAATATCGATCTCGGGTTCGAATATTATACCGGCGGCGAAGGCGTGATCGCGTTCGCGGCGTTCCGCAAGTCGATCACCGGCTTCACCGTGAACGGCCTGCGCACCGTGCCGTTCTCCTTCTTCAATCAATATGGCATCACCATCGACTCGCTCACCCAGGCGCAGCGCGACGCGCTGGCCACCCGCGCCAATGGCGGCCCGCTCAACGACGTGCCGGTGGTCGTCCAGCAGCAGGTCAATTCGGACGGCAAGCTCAAGGTCAACGGCCTCGAGTTCCAGATTACCCAGCCGCTCGATTTCCTCACCAATTGGGCCGGGATCAACGGCTTCGGCTTCCAGGGCAATCTGACGCTGATCGACCAGAAGGGCGAAGGCGCGGGCGCTCCTGCCGTCGCGATCGGCGTCGCGCCGACGACCTACACGCTGACCGGCTATTATGAAGGCAACGGCCTGTCGGCGCGGCTGACCTACACCTATAATGAGGGGTCGCAGGGGTCCGGCACCAACCAGAACGGCATTCCCGCCGCGGCGATCTTCGGGCGGGATTATGCCCAACTCGATTTCTCCGGCAGCCTCGATCTGGGCTCGATCTTCGACCGGAAATATCTGCCCACGCTGGTGCTCAACGTGATCAACATCACCAAGCAGGCCCAGAGCAGCTACTTCCAGTTCGAGAACGCCACCTTCAACCGATACAATCCCGGCCGCACGGTGCTGGTGGGCATCCGCGGCCGCTTTTGAACCCGGGTTCGGGAAGGCCGAGCGAGTCCCCTCCCTCGACCGGTCAGCTTTGGAGCCGCCCCTTGGCGGCTCCTTTTTTGTCGGGACGAAATGCGATACGGCGCCGGTTTTCGAGCGAAGGAGAGGCGTTCGATGACGTCTTGACGCGCGACGCCGGCCTCAGGGCGCGATCACCACCTCGGCATGCGCGAAGGCTCCGCTATATTCCTCGTCGAGCGGCGCTTCGGTGACGAGGATGTCGACGTCTGCAAGCGCCGCGGTCTGCATCAGACCGTAGCGGCCGAACTTGGACGAATCGGCGCCGAGCAACACTTTCTCCGCGGTCGCATAGGCGATGCGGCTCATCGCCGCTTCGCCCGGATGGAAGTCCATCAGCCCGCGCTCGGTGCTGATCGCTCCCACCGAAAGGATCGCGAGATGCGGCGTGAAGCCCGCGACATATTGCTGCGCGGTGTGGTCGGAAAAGGCGCGATAGTCGGAGTCCATCTGACCGGCTGCGAGGAACAGCCGGTTGTTGTTGATGCTGCCGAGATCGGCCGCGACCTGCAGCGAATTGGTGATGATCGTGAGCGCCCGCCGCTCGACCAACTGCCGCGCGACGAAGCACGAGGTCGTACCGGAATCGATGAACACGATCGCGCCGTCGCTGACGAACTCCGCCGCTGCGCGGGCGATGCGCAATTTGGCGTCGGCATTCTCTTCCATCCGCTGCATCAGCGGCCCTTCGAACACCCGCGTCGCCAGCCGCGCGCCACCATGCTCGCGGATGATCGCCCCCTGCTCCTCGAGCGTGCGGAGTTCGCGCCGGATCGTTTCGTCGGAAACGTCGAGGTCGGCGGCGAGCCCCATCACCGACAGGGTCATGCCGCCGCGCAGCCGCGCGACGATCTCGCGCTGGCGTGCCGATCGCTTCAATATGGCCGTCCTCCCCTCGTCTGGCATGTGGCGACGGTGCAGCCGCCTGCCCGGCCCGTCAATCGCATCGCGGTCGCAGACGACGGGCCGGCCGGATCGCCGGCCCATCGTCGGTCACTTCGCCTCAGAAGCCGAGGCGGAACTGTAGACGCATATAGCGCGGCGACTGGTAGGTCGTCGGGGTGCGATAGAGCGGATTGGCCGAGCCGTCGCTCAACTCGCCCGACTGATTGTAGACCGTCACTGCCTTCATGTTGAACAGGTTGAACACGTCGAACCGCAGCGATCCCTCGAGCCCGGCGGGCAGCGGCAGGCGCGCCACGGCGCTCGCATCGATCTGGGTGAGCCAGTCGCCCTTGAAGGCGGTGCCGCGCGGGATCAGCTCGCCGCGGCAATAATAGCTGTAGCCGTGATAGCCATAGGCCGCCTCGTCGACTGCCTGCGGCACGGTGCCGATGCAGCTGTAATTCTGCGGCGACTGGACGAGCAAATTGCCGCCGAGGTCGAGGAATTTGAACGGCCGGTAGCTGCCGAACATCTTGAGCGTGTGGCGGCGATCATTCGGCAGATAGCCATAAGCGCCGTTGGTGAAGCCCGGCGAGTCGAAGTCGGCCGAGCGATTGACCGCGAGCTGGCCATTCTCAGAGCGGACGCCGCCCTCGTAATTTCCCTTGTCCATCGCCCAGGTGTAGGAGCCCGAAAGCCCCCACAGCCCGTCGAACTTGCGATCGAAGGTGAGGGTGAGCGAATTATAGTTCCGCTGCGGCTTCGGGTAGCGCAGGTCCTCGGCGCGCAGCGTGACCACCGGCGTAGTGCCGTCGGGCAGCGGATTGATGCGGACCACCACGTCGCGGCCCGGATTGGCGATCGTCCAGTTGCTGCCGCCGCGATAAGCCGCGGTGCACTGCGCGACGGTGAAGCCGGCGTCGACGCAATAGGCCCGCGCGCCATAATCGATCGAGATGTCCTCGATCGCGTTCTGCAGCGACCGGTGGGTGAAATAGGCGCCGACGCGGATGCTCTCGCTGAACTGGTGCTCGCCGCCGAGGATGAACTCGTTGACCGATTGCGGCTCGAGATTATGCGCGATCGCCCCCGAATAGTCGGCGGGCGTGCCGTCGGCCGAGACCTCGCAATTGACCGTTCCGGTGTCGGGGCAGGCGCGGAAATTGGTCGGGCCGAGGATCGCGGCGCCGGCGACCGGCGTATTGTCCCCCGGATTCAGCCCGTTGAACCGATTGTAGCGCGTATAGGTGACGAGGCCGCCGGCGACGTTGAGGTTGATGTCGCCTGCCATCGGCAGCGCGTATTTGCCGAAAAAGCCATAGGCCTTGGTGCGCCCGTCGCCGAACATGTCGACCGAGGCGCCGAGGCGCGGCGCCCATTGGTTGCCCGATTCGTAATAGGATTTGCCGTCGACGCCCTGATTGCTGAAGCGATCGTTGCGCAGGCCGAGCTGCAGCTTGACGCGATCGTCGAACAGCGACCAATCGTCCTCGATGTAGAAGGCTTCGTTCTTGACCGTGGTCTCGCCGTTATTCCGGTAGACGCGCGTGGTATAATAATCGCTGCCCACGGGGATGCCGAGCCGCGTCGCGGTTTCGGCATTGGCGGTGAAGATCTTGTAGAAACCGTCGCCCATCGTCTGATGGATCTGGGTCGACTCGTTGGTCTCGTGGTCATAGCCGACACGCAGATGGTGCCCGCCGAGCAACTGGAAGTTGAAGTCGACATCGGCGCGGTAGAAGTCGCGCTTGTCGTCGGTCTGGCCCCAGGCGTCGCTGACGCGATTGAGGCCGATATCGGTGCCCGCGGGATTGCTGCGATAGTCGAGCACCTTCTCGTTGGTGATGTCGAGCGGCAGCGAGCCGTCGCGCAATTTGTTGACGCCGTACGCCGCCGAAATTGTCAGCCAGGGCGCGAAGGTGCCGGTATAGCGGCCGACATAGTTGATCCCACCCGCACGCTGGTTGGTGCCGCCGACCACCTCGCCGCGATCGCCGCTGGCGCGGTCATAGTTCAGGCTGCGCGTGCGGGTGTCGTTGGTGCTGTCGAAATAGGTGAATTCGAGATGATGGTCGTCGGTGATGTAGCCGTCGAGCTTGATGCCCCAGAACGGACTGCGGTTCTTGACCTCGGTGGCATTGTCCTGGTCGGCATCGGGGGTGAAGGAGGTGAAGTCTCGCAGATTGTACAGGCCGTAGAAGAACAGCCGGTCCTTGATGACCGGGCCGCTCGCCTGGAAGATCAACTCGCGCCGCGTGGCGGTCGCGTCGGCATTGTCGGTCTCGATCGTGCCGGGCGACGACGCGCGCAGGCCGTTGGGCTCCCAAGTGCCGAGCACGCTGGCGTGATATTCGTTGGTGCCCGATTTGGTCACCGCGTTGATCACGCCGCCGGTGGCGCGGCCGAACTCGGCTGCGAAGCCGCCGGTCTTCACCTCGACCGTCTTGTAGAAATCGTACGGCACCTCGACGGGCGTCAGACCCATGCGGAAATTGGTGATGTTGAGCCCGTTGACGAAGAATGCGTTCTCGGTGATCGCCGAGCCGCTGACCGCGACCGAATTGGCGAAGGCGCCATTGCCCGAGGCGCCGCGCACGACGCCGGGCGAGAGCAGGATCACGTCCTGCAGCGAGCGCGCGACCGGCACGCGCTGATCGATCTCGGCGAGTTCGATCACCGCGCCGGTGGTGGCGTCGTTGAAGTCGGCGGTGCGTACGCGGGATCCGCGGACGACGATCTCCGCACCGGCGGCCTCGGGGGCGAGGCGGAAGCTGTTGGCCGCGCCGTTGTTCGCGGTGAGCTCGACGCGGGCTTCCTCATAGGGCGCATGCCCGTCCGCGGTGACGCGGAAGTCGTACGCTCCCGGCGGAAGCTGGGCGAGGCTGTAAGCACCCGCGTCGTTGGTCTGCACCGATCGCGAGACGCCGCGGTCCGACGAGGTGATCGTGACCGTGGCGCCGGCGAGCGGCGCGCCGTCCTCGCCGGTCACCCGACCCGAGGCGGTGACGTTGGTATAGTCCTGGGCGTGCGCGGCGGGCGTGAGGATCGCCCCTGCCGGCATCGCCACGCCGAGCAGCAACGCAGCACGGATCAGCGCGGCAGGCCGCGCGCTTCGCGAAAAGCACTTCACGATAAGTCCCCTTGATTGGATTCGAGCATGGATCGGCGAGAGCGCGGCGCCCGGTTGCGCCGCCGCCTTCGCATCGGCACCTATGGTCAGCACGTGGAGTTTTTGTGACACTCGGGCACAAAGGCAACATTTTTGACGATGGCACGGAAAAACTGTGCGGGTGTCACGACGCCGAAACATGATGTTGGTTGATGCAGATCTGCGCGGCCAGCACGTCTAACACTACCGGAAACTCAATATTTTCCGCGTATTTCAAAACCTTGCCAAGCCGGCCAGCGCAATTGGGATGCGAATCGGAGTCGTCGCATGGTCACGACAGGCCATGCGGGTTTTGTGTTTTTAATGTTGATTTTATCGGCCACATTATGGCGGTGACGGGTGGGAGGAATTCGATGACGAAATGGGTTCGGCGTGCGGGGCTGCTCGCGTCGGCCGGCAGTGCGGCGCTGGGCAGCGCGACCGCCGAGGCGCAATCGCCGGTCGACACGCCCTGGTTCGCGCGCATCGACGTGGTGCGCGGCGACGCTCCCGACCCCGCGACGATCCGCGGCAGGGTGTTCGACGACCGCAACCGCGACGGCCGGCTCGATGCCGGCGAACGCGGCGTCGCCGGGGTCAAGGTCTCCAACGGTCGCGAGGTGGTGAAGACCGGCGCCGACGGGCGCTATGCGCTGCCGGTGCGCAGCGACATGAGCGTCTTCGTCGTCCAGCCGAGCGGCTGGCGCGTCCCGACCGATCGCAACTTCGTCCCCCAGTTCGCCTATACCCACAAGCCCGCGGGTTCGCCAAAACGGATGCGCTTCGGCGGCCTGGCGCCGACCGGCCCCTTGCCCGTCGCGATCAACTTTCCGCTGGCGCCGAGCAAGGCAGGCAAGGACTTCAATTGCGCCGTGCTCGGCGACGTCCAGGTCTATTCGGGCGACGAGATCGGCTATGCCCGCGATTCGCTGGTGCGCGAGCTCGCCGACCGCGGCGGCACGCCTCCCGCCTGTCTGTTCGCGCTGGGCGATCTGGTCGGCGACGATCTCGGCCTGATCCCGCGGCTCGCCGAAGTGCTGGGCGCGCTCAAGGTCCCGCAATGGTGGGTGCAGGGCAATCACGATTATGATTCGGACGCCGATCGCGACGCCGACAGCTCGGATACGTGGCGTCGCGATTATGGTCCGGCAACCTATGCCTTCGAGATCGGCGACGTGTTGTTCATCGGCCTCGACAATGTTTCCTATCCCTGCGGCGAAGCCGATAACCGCGCCGGCACCCGCCCCTTCTGCGTCGAATATCCGCAGAAGAGCTATAACGGCCGCTTCACCGATGATCAGATGGCGTTCATGGCCAATCTGGTCGCCGCCACCGACCCCGCCAAGCTGATCGTGCTCGGCCATCACATCCCGCTCGTCGGCTTCGACAATCGCAAGGAATGGGCGCACCAGACCCAGAATGCGCCCGAGGTCCATGCGATGCTCGCGGGCCGCAAGGCGCTCGACCTTTCGGGGCACAGCCACACGCTCGAAAATCTCGCCCCCGGAGATTCGTTCGAGGGCTGGAAACAGGCAGTGGGCGTGACCAGCCTTCCCTTCCGCCATGTCGTGGCGGGCGCGGTCGCAGGCGATTGGTGGGGCGGCGACTATGACGTCGCCGGGATCCCGATGAGCCTGCAGGGGGATGGATCGCCGCGGGGCTATATCGACATGCGCGTCCGTGGCAGCGGCTATCAGCTGGATTATCGCGCGATCGGCGAGCGCCCGGAGAAAGCCATGTGGCTCTCCGTCAACACCCCCGCCTTCCGTGAATGGGCGGCAAGGCTGCTCGCGTGGCGCAATGCCGACCGCAAGACCCGCGATCCGGTGCCGCCGCTCAGCGTGCAGGATCTGCCCGACGAGAAGCTGCTGACCCCGGCCGATCTGACCGCCGGCAGCTGGCTCACCGCCAATGTCTGGCTCGGCGACACGCGGACCAAGGTGACGGTATCGATCGACGGCGGCACGCCGACTCCGATGGAGCGCACCCAGGCCGCGCGCGGCGAACCCGGCCGCGAGGGGCCGGACTATGCCGACCCGTTTGCGCTCCAGCGCCAGCTCACCGTCGCGCGCACCGCGATCGCGAGCAGATCGGGCATCCCCGAGAATCAGGGCTTCATTCAGGGGCGCCAGGAACGCCATCCGTCTGCGCCGCCCCAGCCGCAGGGTTCGGTCGCCGATCACGGCTCGCATCTGTGGCGCTATCGCCTCCCCGGCAGGATCGCGCCGGGAATCCACATCGCCACCGTCAGCGTGCGGCGCCCCCAGGGTGCGTCCTCGAAAGAGTCGCTGGTCTTCGAAGTCCGCACCGAGCGCCCTGCCCGCAGCTTCCGCTTCGACGTCTGGAACGCCTTCGAGGACGGAAAACGGGTACGCGAATAAGGGCGCCGCTGATTGCCATCGTTTTGTCCATTGTGGTGACAATCAGTGCACGACTCGATCGACACGACCCCGGCGATGCGTCACAACGGTGACAGCTCGCACTGGGGGAGGTGATCGTGGCTACACTGTTTGCCGGGCATGCAGGGGATGCCTCGGGTGATACTGGCGGGGCACCCGCACTGGGACCGGCTTTGGCCGGGGTCGTATTAAGCGCGACCAGTCATCTCGCTACCAGTGCGGCGCAGGCTGCAAGCCCGACCGGTGCGGCCGCGGCGCCCTCCGGCGACCTGCTCAAAACGATCAACTACCTGCTCGACGACGTGCTCGGGCTCGATCGGAGCGGCAAGCTCGTCCAGGTCGTCGCCCAGCGCGGCGCGACCGTCGATGCCAATGGCGATCCGCACCTCACCCTCGATTTCAACTATGCGCTCGGCGGATGGCCACGCTCACTGCTCGAGGGACTCCCGGACAGCATCTTCTCGATCGATATCGATACCAGGAAGCTGCGCGAGGACCATAGCTACCAGCTGAAGATCCAGGACGAGATCCAGGACAAGCTCGACGACTTTGTCGGTCGCTATGTCGATCTCGCGGTCGGCCAGATCGAGGGGTTCGAGCACGGCGTCGCGCAGGCGGCGGGGACCGCGCTGCGGCAATTGCTCGCCAGCGAGATCCTGCAGCCGCTGTCGAACGAGATCGCCGACAGCCTGCTCGACCTCGAGTTGCCGGACCGCGCCGATGTCAGCCGAATCCTCGGCGACGGCTTCGACGCGGTCTATGACCATTTTCGCGCCGCCTTCGTCCCCGAGATCGCGAAAACCTATGCCAAGGTCGGTCTCACCGAAATCCTGACGTCGCTGACTTCGGGCCTCAGCCCCGCATGGACGGGAGCGATCGGCACGATCGGCAACGGCGTGCTGGCGCCGGTCATCAACAACATCGTCGACAATTATTTCGACGTCGTCCCCGACAAGGACGTGCTCGACGGCGTCGAGTTCAACAAGGTGCTGGGCGGCGCGGTCGCCAATCTGCTGGTGGACTTCCAGGCGCTCGACAAGAAGATCGTCGACGACATCCTCGGGCTCGACGGCGATAACCAGATCGAGCAGTGGCTCGCCAAGCTGCTCAACGGCAAGATCAACGAGTTCGTGACCGACCAGTTCGTCAGTGCGGTCGATTTCCTCGGCGGCGAGATCGACTCGCTCGACATCGAGCAGGTGTTCCACGAATTTGCCGGCCAGTTCTCGCTCGCCGAGATCCAGAACATGCTCGGCGACTTCTTCGTCAACTATGCCGGCAACCAGCTGGCGCAGCTGTTCGTCAACATCGACAGCCTGCCCGAGGCGCTGGTCAGCCAGCTCGGCTCGGTGATCGGATCGAGCGTGCTCGGCGAGGCGATCGGCTCGATCACGATGGGTGCGGTAGGCGACCTGTTCGGCGTCGCCGCCTGGAGCGCGATCGGCACCAGCATCTTCAACGGGCTGGGCGCGATCCTCGGCGCCGGCGTCGGCGCGGTGGCGGGATCGGTGGTGTTCGAACTGCTCGACGATCTGTTCGACGGAGCGATATCGGGATTCTTCAACAAGGTCGTCGACTGGATCCGCAACGACAGCCCGCAGGCGTTTTTCGGCGTGCATTACGATCCCGGGCAGGACGCCTTCGTCCACGGGCCCGACGACTGGAATTATTCGAAGGATTCGAACAACGAGATGCGCGCCGCTGTCCGCGCGCTTTCCGACGCCTTCGCCGTCCGCCTCAACGCGGTGATTGATTTCGTCGGTCAGGAAGCGTCGTTCGACCCGCGCTACGACAGCCTCACCATGGTCTGGGGCAAGAAGCATTACGACGAGAAATACGCCGCCTTTGCCGGCCCCGAGAGCAATCGGCTGGTGCAGAGCAAGGACCCGGCGACGGTGGTGCTCGGCGGGATCGGCGCGGTCCTCCACCACATGAACTTCCACACCGGCAACGCCATCCTCGCCAAGGCTTATGATTTGTGGAAGGCGCAGATCGAAGCGAGCGGCGGCGGCGAGTCGGCGTTCGCCACCCCCGACGCGTTCGTGCTGCTCCAGAACATGGTCGGGCTGGCGCATTTCGCCAACCAATACCGTCAGGACCCCACGACCTTCGACGCATTGATGGCGAGCGACGCGCCGATCGCGATCACGATCCTGCAGAATTATTTCCAGGCGCAGGCGCTGGGCTTCAACGACGCGACCGTGCTGCACGGCAGCCATCTTGGAGGCGAGGAGGTCGGCTCGGCCGCGGCAGGCGACGTCATCCATCTGGACGGCATCGCCTGGCGCGCGACGGCGCGCGGCGGCGACGACACCGTCTATGGCAGCGCGCGCGGCGATCTGATCTCGGGCGGCACGGGCGCGGACCAGATTTTCGGCAATGACGGCGCCGACGACGCGCATGGCGACGAAGGCAACGACACGCTCTATGGCGGCGAGGGTAACGACCTGCTGTCGGGCGACGCGGGCGACGACCTGCTCCAGGGCGATGGCGGGGACGATATCGTCCATGGCGGTACGGGCCGCGACCGGCTGTTCGGGTTCGACGGCAACGACGCGCTGTATGGCGATGACGGGGACGACCAGATCGGCGGCGAGGCCGGCGACGATCTGATCGATGGCGGCGACGGCGACGACGTCCTCTTCGGCGACGGGGTCGGCGTCAGCGGCCGCGATACGCTCTATGGCGGCACGGGCGATGACCAGATCCGTGCAGGCGACGGGCACGACCTGCTGCTCGGCGGCGATGGCGACGATCTGCTCGACGGTGGTGCCGGCGACGACACGATCGACGGAGGCGACGGCATCGACACCGCCGACTATGGCGCGGCGGGATCGGGCGTGACCGTCGATCTGTCGGCCGAGGAGCAGAACACGTATGGCGGCGGCGTGGATACGCTGGTGTCGGTCGAGGTGCTGCTCGGCTCGGCCCATGCCGACAGCCTGAAGGGCGGCGCGACTGCCGACTGGCTGCAAGGCGCGGGAGGCGCCGACTGGATCACGGGCGGCAGCGGCAACGAAAGCCTGTGGGGCGGCGTCGGCGACGACTGGATCGAGGGTGGCGACGGCGACGACACGCTGTTCGGCGGCGCGGGGACCGATACCGCGAGCTATGCCGGTGCCGCCGGAGCAGTCGCAGTCGACCTCGCGATCGTCGAGGAGCAGCGGACCGGCGGCGCCGGGATCGACACCTTGGCGAGCATCGAAAACCTGATCGGCTCCGCGTTCGGCGACGTGCTGGCGGGCGACGCGGGCGCGAACGTGCTGACCGGCGGCGGCGGCAATGACCGCTTCGTGTTCGGGGGCGCAGCCATGGGCGCGCGAGACACGATCGCCGATTTCGCCGCGGGCGACGTCATCGATCTGACCGCGATCGATGCGAACGGCCAGGCCGCGAACGATCTGGCCTTCGCCTTCATTGGCGGCGCCGCGTTCGGCGGTGTGGCGGGGCAGTTGCGAGTCTATGGCAGCGGAAGCAGCTGGATTGTCGAGGCGGATATGAACGGTGATCGTGTCGCGGATTTCAGCATCGCGGTGACGACGCTGGGATCAACCGGGCTCGGCAGCCACGACTTCCTTCTCTAACGCCGCCGCTTTCACGCGCCGGGGGTCCTGACCGGCGCGCTCGATCCTGGGCATTTGCTCGACTGCGCCGCGCAAATCGTCGCATCCGCGGACGGCACGCTGGCGATCCTCGCGCGACTGGTCGGCACCTCCGCCCGCTCCGGGCTCAGATGAATTTTTGCTCATCTTTCCTTCAGCGTCCCGTTCGCTGAAGGCGCCTAACAAAGACGGCATCTGCAAGGGAGCGCCCCGCGATGCCCGATTCCGCGACCCCGACCGCCAGCCTGCATGCGCTCGACGAACGCACTTGCCGGCTCATCTGCCCGATCGCCGCGGCGATGGTCGGTGTATGCCTCACCGGCATCGGCCTCTTGCGGGTCGCAACCGCGGTGCGCCGCCAGGGCACCATCGCCGACGACGTGCTTTCGCTCGATGCCGTGCTGTTTCTCGCGGCGACGCTGGCCTCCTATTTCGCGCTGCGCGTGCAATCGCATGCCCGCCTTCACTGGCTCGAGCGCATCGCCGACCGGACGTTCATCGCGGCGATGCTGCTCCTCACCCTCGCCTGCTTCGTGATCACCTATGCGCTCAGCCACTAGGATCAGGATCATGGTCGCGCTGGCGGCCGTGCTGGCGGCGCCCTCGGCCGCCGCCGCGCCCTCGAGCCCGCTGCAGGGCCTGTGGCTCAATCCACACGGCTCCGTCGCCGTACGTACCGATCCCTGCGGCGACAAATTCTGCGGACGGATCGTCTGGGCCAGCGGTGCGGCGCAGAAGGATGCGAAGGACAGCGGCGTCGACGCGCTGATCGGCACCGAGCTCCTCGAGAATTATCGCCCGGACGGCGAGGCGAGCTGGTCCGGCACCGTGTTCGTGCCCGACCTGGGACGCCATTTCTCCTCGCGGATCGACACGCTCTCCCCCACCCGGATCGAGATCAGAGGATGCATCCTCGGCGGGCTGATCTGCAAGTCGCAGGTCTGGAGCCGTATCGCGCGTCTGCCGCAATGAGCCGGCTGCGCCTGCTCTTCGGGCGGTATCGCCGGCTGATTGCGGTCACGGTGGTCGTCCTGCTGATCGTGCTCGGCTTCACTGCGCTCGAGGCGCTCACCCGCGAGATTCGCTATGCCGATGTTCGCGCCGCCGTCCGGGCGCTGTCGGTTCGCCAGGGCCTTCTCGCGCTCGCGCTCACCGCGGGCAGCTATCTGGCGCTCACTTTCTACGATGTGCTGGCGCTGAGGGTGATAGGCCGGCCGCTTCCCTGGCGCACCGCGGCGCTCGCATCCTTCACCAGCTATACGCTCAGCCACAATCTCGGGCTTTCCCTGCTCACCGGTGGATCGGCGCGATACCGCATCTACACCGCAGCAGGGCTCGACGGGATCGACGTCGCGCGGGTCATCGCCCTTGCCGGCGCCACTTTCTGGACGGGTGTCGTCACCGTCGCGGGCGTGGCGCTGCTGAGTCATTCGGGCGACGTGGCGATCGCCGGTCTGAGGCTCGGTGCGGCGCAGGCCCATCTCGCCGGCCTGCTCATCCTTCTCCTGATCGCCGGACTGATCGTGACGGTGCGCGTGGCGCGCCCTTCCCTCTCGCTTCTCGGCGTGCCGGTGCCGGTGCCAAATGCCCCCCAGCTCGCCGGCCAGATCGGCATTGCCCTGCTCGACATTCTCTGCGCCAGCGCGGCGCTGCTGGTGCTGATCCCGGGCGCCGGGCCGGCCCTGCTTCCGGGCTTCGTTCTCGCCTATGCGCTCGCCATCGTCGCGACGGTGCTGACGCACGTGCCGGGCGGGATCGGCGTGTTCGAAGCGGTGGTCCTCGCGATGGTGCCCGGCGACCGCGCGACCCTGTTCGCGGCGCTCATCGCCTATCGCCTGATCTATTATCTACTGCCGCTCGGCGTGGCCGTAGTACTGCTCGCATGGAATGAGGGCCGCCGCCACCGCCGTGTCGGGCAATTGCTGGCGAATGCCCGGATGCTGGCGAACAACCTGTCGCCGCTGGTGCTCGGTGCCGCGACGTTCCTCGGCGGCGCGATGTTGCTGCTCTCGAGCTCGTTGCCGGGGCTGAAGGCGCGGATGGGCCTGCTCGCGGGCATCCTGCCGCTTCCTTTCATAGAGGCCAGCCATGTCGGCGCGAGCTTGGCCGGCACCGGCCTCTTGCTGCTCGCACCCGGGCTGTACCGGCGGCTCGACGGCGCCTTTCACGCGACCCGCCTGCTCCTCCTCGCAGCTGCGCTCTTCTCGCTTGCCAAGGGCATCGACTATGAGGAGGCATTCGTCTGCCTCGCGCTCGCCGGACTGCTGCAATGGACGCGCAGCGCCTTTTACCGACGCACGGCTCTCACCCAGGCGCCGTTGACCGCCGGCTGGTTGGCCTCGGTGGCGGTGGTGGTCGGGCTGGCGGTCTGGGCCGGGTTCTTCGCCTATCGCAACGTCGCTTATGCCGACCAGCTCTGGTGGCATTTCGCGCTCGACGGCGATGCGCCGCGGTTCCTGCGCGCGACGGTCGGGATGGGAACCATGCTCGCGGGCGCGGCGATCTGGCGGCTGCTGTCACCGGCGTCGCTCCGCACCGCAACCGATGCGGACGTGGCGACGATCCGGCCCCTCCTCGCCTCCGCAACACGCACCGACGCGATGCTTGCGCTCACCGGCGACAAGCGCTTTCTGGTTTCGCGAGAAAGCGACGCTTTCCTCATGTTTCAGGTCAAGGGCGCCAGCTGGATCGTGATGGGCGATCCCGTCGGCGCCCGCGACGCCTGGGCCGAATTGCTCTGGGCGCTGCGCGACCTCGCCGATCGCCAGCAGGGACGCATCCTGCTGTACGAAGTATCGCCCGAGATGCTCGATCTCGCGATCGGCCTCGGTCTCCAGATCCTCAAATATGGCGAGGAGGCGGTTGTCGACCTCGCCGGCTTCGAGCTCGGGGCGCCGCGTCTGCGTAGCGCCCGCCGCTCGGAGCGCGCAGCCGCCAACGCGGGCGCCCGATTCCACATCGTCCCCGCCGCCGGGCTGCCGCCTCTCCTTGACCAGCTCGAGGCGGTCTCGGACGAATGGATCCGCAGCAAAGGACATCGCGAGAAAAGCTTCAGCCTCGGGCGTTTCGACCGCGGCTACCTCCGCAACTTCGACATGGGCCTCGTCACGGTCGAGGGCAGGATCGTCGCCTTCGCCAATCTCTGGCTGACCCAGGGCAAGGAGGAGGCTTCGATCGATCTCATGCGGCATCGCGACGACGCCCCGCGCGGCACGATGGACTTTCTGCTCGTGAACCTGATGCGATGGGCAAAGGCGCAGGGCTATCGGCGCTTCACGCTCGGCATGGCGCCGCTCGCCGGGATCGACGGCAGACGACTCGCCCCGGTCTGGGCCAAGGTGGCGGCGCTCGCCTTCCGGCACGGCGAGCATTTCTACGGCTTTCGCGGCCTGCACGGCTATAAGGAGAAGTTCGCGCCGGAATGGGAACCCCGCTACATCGCAGGACCCCGCGGCATCGGATTGATTCAGGCGCTGCGGGACCTGTCGCGCCTGATCGGCCAAACGGGCCCCGCGTCACGGCGCGCACCGGCCACGCCGGCAGATGTGCCAGCCGCGCAGGCCTCGCGCCTCGAGCCCCTCGCATGCTGACCCGTCGCATGTCGCGGTTGCGCGGGATATCACGCATCGGGCGTGCGCTCGGAATCGGCGTGCTGGCTTGTGCGGCCGCGGCGGCGCTCGGTCTCGCGGCTCCTGCGCTGCACCTTCTCGACGGACAGGCAGTCCGCCTGTTCGCCTCCGGCAGGCCGAACCCACGCGTGGCCGCACTCTATTTCTCGGGAGACATGGGCCTGCGCTTCGGCATGGGGCCGAAGGTGGCGCCGGCGCTGGCTGCGCGCGGCCTGCCGGTGCTCGGGATCAGTTCGGCGGTCAACTTCGCCACCCATCGCACCCGGGCCGAGCTCGATGCCATTCTTGCCGATGCGATCCGCGCCGCGGTCGCCCGGACCGGCGCAAGCAAAGTCGTGCTGATCGGCCAGTCCTTTGGCGCCGACATGATTGCCACCGCCGCACCCGATCTGCCGGTCGAGCTGCGCGAAAGGGTGGCCGCGATCGGTCTGGTGGTGCCGTCGCGGACAGTCTTCTTCCGCGCCGATCCGACGGGAATCACTTATCTCGGCACGCCCGACGCGCGGCCGGCGCTCGCGGTGCGCGCGCTCGATTGGGCGCCGATTATCTGCATTTACGGCGTCCGCGAGTCCGAAAGTCTCTGTCCCGCGCTCGACGGCACCCATGCGCGCGTGATTGCCCTTCCCGGCGGCCATTTTCTCAACCGCGACGACAAATTGCTCGTCGCCACGATCGTCGACGCCCTGCACGCCGCCGATCCGGGAATCATCGGGTGACGCGGATGGCCTCGCCGATTGCGTCGAATATCCTGTCGAGATCGTCGGAACCGATGCAATAAGGCGGCATCACGTAGAGCGTGTTCCCGAGCGGGCGCAGCAATATGTCGCGTTCGACGAACTGCGTCTGGAGCCTCGGCCCCAGCTCGGAAAGATAGCCCGTATTCGGGGTTTCGAGATCCAGCGCGACGATCGTTCCCGACTGACGCGGGTTGGAAACGCCGGACATTTCCGCGATCGATGCGAGATGGCGGCCCTGCATCCCGGAAAGCGCCGCGACGCGATCGAGCACCGGCTCTTCCCGCCAGATCGCCAGGTTCGCCGCGGCGGCCGCGCAGGCGATCGGGTTGGCAGTGTAACTGGAGGAATGGAAGAACATCCGCGCGCGATCGTCGGCATAATGCGCCGCGTAGATCGGCTCCGCGGCCATCGTCACTGCGAGCGGAACAGCGCCGCCGGTCAGCCCCTTGGAGAGGCACAATATGTCGGGAACGACGCCCGCCTGCGCACAAGCGAGCAGGGTGCCGGTCCGCCCCCAGGCCGTCATCACTTCGTCGGCGATGAACAGCACGCCGTGCGCCGCGCAGATACGGCGCATCTCGGCGAGTACCGAGGCCGGATACATCAACATGCCACCGGCACCGAGGACCAGCGGCTCGACGATGAATGCTGCGGCGCCGCGGCGACAATGGCGCTCGAGCGCATCGAGCGTCTGCTGCTCCGAATCCGCGGCAGGAAACGGTATCGTCGCCACGTCGAAGAGCAAGGGCGCATAGGCGCGGTTGAATACGCCCCGCGCGCCGACCGACATCGCGCCGATCGTGTCGCCGTGATAGCTGTGCTCCATCACGACGATCCGGTCGCGCGGCTCGCCGCGGTGCAGCCAATAGCCGAGCGCCATTTTGAGCGCGACCTCGACGGCGGTCGATCCGGAGTCGGAGAAGAAGATTCGGGTAAGCTCGGGCGGCATCAGCGCGCGCAGTCCCTCCGCCACCGCCTCGGCGGGCGGATGGGTCCAGCCCGCGAAGATGATCTGGTCGAGCGTCTCCGCCGTCTCCCGGATCGCCGCCATGATCCCCGGGTGCGAATGGCCGTGAGTGGTGACCCACCATGACGAGATCGCGTCGATCACCCGGCGGCCGTCCGCGGTGTAGAGCGCGGCGCCCTCGGTGCGCACGATCGTCGGGATCCTTACCTCGAGGCCGTGCTGGGTAAAGGGGTGCCAGATCGGAGAGCCGCTCATCGGAACGCCGCCAGATCGATATGTTCCGCGAAGGCCGCGGCCAGCGTTTCACGGTTCAGCGGATCGAGCCAGGGCAGCCGCCCGATACGCCGCATCCGCCCGAGGCGGAGGATCGCGGATTCGCTTTCGGGTTCGGGGTCGCCGACAAAGGCGACTCCGAGTATTTCGACGCCGCGGCGCCGCAACGCCTCGATCGAGAGCAGGCTGTGGTTGATCGTCCCCAGCGCCGTGCGGGCGACGAGCACGACTGGTGCGCCCCAGATCGCGAAGAGATCGGCGAACAACAGTTCTCCGGCAAGCGGCACGAGGACACCGCCCGCACCTTCGACGACGAGCGCGCCCGCGACCTCGGGCAGCTTCAGCGCGGCGGGATCGATCGCGATTCCCTCGATAGCCGCGGCGACATGCGGGGCGCAGGCAGTCTTCAGCCGATACGCCTCCGGGAGAATGTCTCCCGCACCGAGCGCACGCGCATTGGCGCTGTCGCCGCCGTCATCGATTCCGGCCTGGACCGGTTTCCAGTAGCTGGCGCCCAGGGCGGCCGCGAGCCCGGCCGCGAAAATCGTTTTGCCGACGCCCGTGTCGGTTCCGGTGACGACGAAGCGCCCGCTCATGCCAGTGCCTCGGCCAGCGCCTCGACATCCGCCTCGTCGACATTGAGGGTCAGTGACACCCGCAGTCGCGACGTCCCTTCGGGTACGGTCGGCGGCCGGATGCCGCGAACGTCGAAGCCCGCCGCCTGGAGCCGGGCCGCTTGCGCCATGGTGCGGGCTTCGTCGCCCAGGATCATTGGCAGGATCTGCGAGCCCGTCGCCGCAGCGCCGAGCGGAACCAGCAACTCGTGCGCGCGTGCGACAAGGGCGGCGAGGCGCGCCCGGCGATCGTCGGCGGTGGCGACGATCTGCAGCGACGCACGCACCGCCGCCGCCATCAGCGGGGACGGCGCGGTCGAGAAGATGAAGCCACGGCCGCGATTGACCAGAAAGTCACGCAGGACTGCGGGCCCGGAGACGAGCGCGCCTTCGCAACCCAGTGCCTTGCCGCAAGTATGGAGCGTGACGAGGTTGTCCCTGCGCGGCAACGCCGCGGTCAGTCCCCGCCCCCCGGTGCCGGATATGCCCGTCGCATGCGCCTCGTCGATCAGCAGGACCGCGTCGTGCCGTTCCGCGAGCGCGGCCAGATCGCCAAGCGGCGCGTGGTCGCCGTCCATGCTGTAGAGGCTTTCGGCGGCCAGCCAGACCGTCCCGGTGCCGCCGCCCCGGCGCCACGCCACGATCGCATCGGCGTAGGCATCCACGTCGTTATGCGCCGCGGCCATGGTATCGGCGCGCCCGAGCCGCATGCCTTCATGCGCGCTGGCGTGGATCAGTGCATCGTACACGATCAGGTCGCCGCGCTGCGGCAGGGTCGAGAACAACGCCGAATTGGCGGCATAGCCGCTGGAGAAATAGAGCGCCGCCTCGCCGCCGAAGAACCCCGCCGCTTCGCTCTCGAGCGCCTCGTGCTCGGGATGATTGCCCCGCAGCAACCGCGATCCCCCCGAACCAGGCGGCACGCCGCGCTCGATCGCCGCTCGGACCGCCTCTGCCAGCGCGGGATCTTCAGCGAGGCCCAGATAGTCGTTCGAGGCGAAGTCCCGTCCGCGCCGCGGCGCCAGCGCCCGGGCACGATGGCTCGCGGCCAATGCATCGAGGTGCCGGTGATGATCGTCGAACAAGCGAGCCTTGGCGATTATCGAGTCCATCCGGCGCGATTACGCAAATTGCGCCGGAACGTCAGTCGACAATCGATGCTGCGGCCGAAGTTCGGCCACGCGCTTACGACCTGGACGGGCGGCACGCGCTTTTGCGCCGAATCGTGGCCCATCTGAGTCAGACCGAGTCCGGATGATCTGACGCCGATTCAAACATCGCCTAGTCTGGCATCGCTCGTCCCCTCCTCCCCCCGGAGCGCGAGCCAGTTGCGTGGTGGGCCGGGAAGACGCGTTTCCGACCCACTCGCCCTGAAGATCAGCCCGTTCGGGCTTTCGCCCGGCCGACGAATACGGCAGGGAGCCGCAAATAGCTCCGGAGATCGCATGTTTCGCCCGATGTACGACTGGGTGCTGCGCATGGCGCACCATCGCCACGCACTGCGCAGTCTCGCGCTCGTCTCCTTTGCCGAGAGCAGTTTCTTTCCGATCCCGCCCGACGTGATGGTGGTCCCCATGGTCCTCGCCCGGCGCGAGCAGGCCTATCTGATCGCCGCGGTGTGCACGATCTCCTCCGTGGTGGGCGGAATCTTCGGCTATGCGATCGGCTATTATCTGATGGAGAGCGTCGGCCAATGGCTGGTCCAGCTTTACCATATGGAAAGCCGGATCGAGACGCTGCGCCACGGCTATGACCAATATGGCGCCGCGATCATCCTGGCAAAGGGTCTGACTCCGATCCCGTTCAAGCTGGTCACCATCGCGAGCGGCCTTTTCCACTTCAATTTCGCGCTTTTCGTGCTGCTTGCAACCATTACGCGCGCCGCGCGATTCTTCCTCATCGCCGCGCTGCTAAAGCGGTTCGGCGAGCCGGTGCAAGCGTTCATCGAAAAGAGGTTGAACTTGTTCGCCTGGGGCTTCCTGATCCTCTTGGTCGGCGGTTTTGCCGCGGTGGCAATGCTTTAGACCATGGATCGAATAGTGTTGCGACCACGCGATCGGGTTCTCCCGCAGTTCAAGGTTGCCCGGTCAAGGTTGCAGCGCTTCTAGAAGGGGACGGTATATGTTCAAGAAACTGGCGGTCATCGCGGCCGCTTCTTCCATGATGTTGGCGACAACCGCGGCACAGGCGAACTCCGCCTCGGCGCTCAGCTTGCGCAATGCACCCGCTGCCGAGGCACGCGCCAGCACCATGTCCCAAAAGGACAGCAAATTGCTCCCGGGCGGCCCCTTGTTCGCCATCATCGGCATCGTTGCCGTCGTCGCGCTGCTCGAAGTGACCAAAGTGATCAACATCTTCGGCGACGACGAACCCGACAGCCCCTAGGCTTCGGCGCAAATGTGAAAGCGACGAGAGGCGCTCGGGCTCGGCCGGGCGTCTCTTTTCGTGTCGGGGCGCCTCCCCCGCGATGCCGGGCCGGAGGGGCGCTCGCCAGGGGACGCGCGCTCCGCACTACGGATCCCGACCTTCCATCGAAGAGAGGGGCTTTCGAACGGCAGCGCGCCGCTTGCTTTTGCCCCCTGCCCTCGCTAGATACCCGTCCCAATCCGACAGCGTGATGGGAACACGCCGGTCCTTCCTCCGGAAGGAGCGGCGGCGGACCCATGCCTCGCTGAAGAGACCCTTTTTCTGACGAGGATGCCCCGGTGGCGAAAACCAGTCCCCTCGAGTTCATGCGCCAGGTGCGCGCCGAGACCGCCAAGGTGGTATGGCCGTCGCGCAAGGAGACGATCATGACCGGCGTGATGGTGCTGATCATGGCGACTCTGCTCGGTCTCTTCTTCCTCGGCGTGGACTCGTTCTTCGACCTCGTCGTCCGTTCGCTCCTCCGTCTGGCCCAGTAAGGAATACGATACGCATGGCGCGCTGGTACATCATCCACGCCTATTCGGGCTTCGAGGGCAAGGTCCGCGACCAGATCCTCGCCGACGCGACCCGTCTGGGACTCGAGCAGCTGGTCGAATCGGTCGAGGTTCCGACCGAGACCGTCACCGAGGTCCGCCGCGGCAAGAAGATCCAGTCCGAGCGGAAGTTCTTCCCGGGCTATGTGCTCGCCAAGCTCGAGATGAACGACGACGTCTATCACCTCGTCAAGAACACGCCGAAGGTGACCGGCTTCCTCGGATCGTCGGGCAAGCCCCAGCCGATCAGCGAGGCCGAGGCCGCCCGCATCCTCAACACCAAGGAAGAAGCCGCCTCGGCAGCGCCCAAGGCCCGCGTCCATGTCGATTACGACATCGGCGATACGGTCAAGGTCACCAGCGGTAACTTCGCAACCTTCTCGGGCGTGGTCGAGGAGCTCGACTTCGACAAGAGCCGGGTCAAGGTCTCGATCTCGATCTTCGGCCGCGCGACTCCGCTGGAGCTGGGCTTCGAGGACGTCGAACGGGTGAAGTAAGCCCTTCGCGGCTTTCCTGCGGGACCGGGGGTCAGCGCAGGCGGGCCGCGAGGAAATCCACGAACACGCGCACGCGCGCGGGCATGCTCGCGCCACCGACGAACACGGCGTGGATCAGCTCGACATCGCCGGGATTATAGTCCTCGAGGATCGGCACGAGCTGGCCGTCGGCGATCTCCGCGGCCACGCTGAAGCTACCCACGCGCGCGATCCCGACGCCGGCCGCTGCGAGCTGACCCAGCGTCTCGCCATTGTTCGCCTCGATGCTCCCCTTCACCGACAAGGCGAAATCGCGACCTTCCCTGCGGAACGGCCAGACCGGTTCGGCGCGGCGAAAGTTGAAGTTGAGGCAATTGAAGCGGTGCAGATCCTCCGGCACCCGAGGGGTGCCATGCGCCTCGAGATATTCCGGAGACGCGACGATCACGCGTCCGGTCTCTCCCAGCTTGCGGGCGGTGAGCGTGCTGTCGGCGAGCGGCCCGAAGCGGATCGCTACATCCGCCTGCCCGGCCGCGACGTCCACCAGCGTGTCGGTCAAGGCGATGTCGGTCAGGATGTGCGGGTAGAGCGCAGCGAAGTCACCGAGCAGCGGCACCACGCATAGCCGGCCGTGCGACAGAGCTGCACTGACACGGAGCCGCCCTCGCGGGGCGCCCTGATCGGCGATCTGCTGCTCCGCATCGTCGAGATCGGCAAGGATGCGACGGGCGGCCTGGAGATAGGATTGCCCTTCCGCGGTCAACGAGAGCGCGCGGGTCGAGCGCAGCAACAGGCGCACGCCAAGCCGCGCCTCGATCCGGTCCACTGCCCGGCTCACCGCCGACGGACTCATGTCCAACACGCGCCCCGCGGCGGAAAAGCTGCCAAATTCCACTACCGCGGCGAACAATGTCAGCGCGCGCGCCCTGTCCGCGCCACCCGTCAGCTTTGCTTCCATCGCAAAAATCCTCCGCGTCTGCCGGCACTAGTGAGACCGTCGCCCCCTGTCCATTTGTGCACAGGAATAGCAAGGGAAGAGCGAGCCATGGAATATCGGCAACTGGGATCCTCGGGGCTGCGCGTGCCTGTGTTGAGCCTCGGCACCGCCACCTTCGGCGGCAAGGGGCCGCTGTTCAGCGCGTGGGGACAGAGCGACGCGGCCGAGGCCCGCCGACTGATCGACATTTCCCTCGACGCCGGGGTGACCCTGTTCGACACCGCCGACGTCTATTCGGGCGGCGCCTCGGAGGAGATCCTCGGCGAAGCGGTGCGCGGGCGCCGCGACGCGGTCTTGATCTCGACCAAGACCGGCCTGCCGATGGGCGAAGGGCCCCAGGATTGGGGCGTGTCGCGGGCAAGACTGCGCCGCGCGGTCGACGATTCATTGCGCCGGCTCGGCACCGATTATGTCGATCTCCTCCAGCTCCACGCGTTCGACGCGTCGACACCGGTCGAGGAGCTGATGGGCACGCTCGACCAGCTGATCGCCGCCGGCAAGGTTCGCTACGCCGGCGTGTCGAACTATCCCGGCTGGCAGCTGATGAAGGCGCAGGCTGCCGCTGAACGCCACGGTTGGCCGCGTCTCGTCGCGCACCAGGTCTATTACTCGCTGATCGGCCGCGCCTATGAGGCGGATCTGATGCCGCTGGGCATGGATCAGGGCGTGGGCGCTCTGGTGTGGAGCCCACTCGGCTGGGGCCGGCTGACCGGCAAGATCGGTCGCGGAAGGCCGGTACCGCAAGGTAGCCGGCTGCACGAGACCGAGCAGTTCGCGCCCCCGGTCGACGCCGAGCATCTCTATCGCGTCGTCGACGCGCTGGAGGAAATCGCTACCGAAACCGGCAGGACGGTGCCGCAGATCGCGATCAACTGGCTGCTCCGGCGGCCGACCGTCTCGTCGGTGATCATCGGCGCGCGCAACGAAGAGCAGCTCCGGCAGAATCTCGACGCGGTCGGCTGGGCGCTGTCGCCCGAACAGGTCGTGAAACTCGACGCGGCGAGCGATGTGCTGCCGCCCTATCCGCACACGCCCTATCGCCAGCAAGAGGGCTTCGCCCGCCTGGCCCCTCCGCTGGTCTGAGGACATGACAATGAAGCTCAATCCTGGACTGATCGCGCTCTCGATCGGTGCATTCGGCATCGGCGTGACCGAGTTCGCGCCGATGGGACTGCTCCCGGTGATCGCGGGCGACCTCCGCGTCTCGATCCCCGCCGCCGGGCTGCTGATCAGCGCCTATGCGCTCGGTGTGCTGATCGGCGCGCCGCTGGTGACGCTCACCACCGGGCGCATGCCGCGCCGGACCTTGCTGATCGGCCTTGCCGGCATCTTCACTACCGGCAATCTGCTGGCGGCGATTTCCGGCAGTTACGGCATGCTGCTGGCGGCCCGGATCCTCACCTCGTTCAACCATGGCGCCTTCTTCGGCGTCGGCTCGATCGTCGCCGCAGGCCTCGTGCCGCCCGAACGCCGGGCGGGTGCGGTCGCCGCGATGTTCATGGGCCTGACGATCGCCAATGTCGTGGGCGTACCGCTGGCGACATGGGCGGGCGAGCATCTCGGCTGGCGCGCGTCCTTCTGGGGCATCGCCGCTTTGGGCGTCGCGACCATGGCCGCGCTGCGGCTGACGCTCCCCGCCTTGCCCGCGCCGGCCGGCGGCAACGCGCTGGCGGAATTGCGCGTGCTGACTCGCGGAAAGGTGCTCGGTGCGCTCGCGCTGACCGTCGCGGGATCGAGCGCGATGTTCACCGTGTTCACCTATATCGCGCCGATCCTGCGCGAGGCGACTCATGCGTCGCTCGGCTTCGTCACCGCGATGCTCGTCACCTACGGCGTCGGCCTGACCCTAGGCAATTGGCTCGGTGGCAAGTTCGCCGACCGCTCGGTCGACCGCACCCTGATCGTCACCCTGGCCTCGCTTGCCGCGATCCTCGCCGCCTTCGCACTGCTGATGCCCTATGCCGGGCCGACCGCCGTGTTGATCTTCCTGTGGGGCGTGGCGAGCTTCGCATTGGTGCCGCCGCTGCAGGTGCGGGTAATGGCCGCCGCTGCCGACGCGCCGAACCTCGCCTCGTCGGTCAATATCGGCGCATTCAACCTCGGCAATGCCATCGGCGCAGCAATGGGCGGCGGCGTGATCGCTGCGGGCTTCGGTTACCCGGCCGTCGCACTGGCGGGCGCGGCGGCCTCGGTAGTCGGGCTGGTCGCGATCCTCGTCGCCAGCCGGCGGCCGGCGATCGACACGCCGCAGCTCTGCAGCGCCCAAGGCGTCTGAAGCTCAGCAATAACATTCACTCGTAAGAGAATTAGTGTTGAAAGCCCCGCTGCTTTGCGCCATCCTCTCTCCATCGCGCCGAAGAGCGCGTGATGGAGAGCGAGCTTGGGGAGGGCAGCATGAACAATCGTGCGTTATGGCTGGGCGCATCGGCGCTGGCATTGGCGTGGTGCGGCTCGGCCGCCGCGCAAACCACCGCGCCGCAGGACGGGTCGAGCGAGACTGCAGCACCGCAGACTGAAGACGAAATCGTCGTGACGGCGCAGCGCCGCTCCGAGAATCTGATGACCACGGCGATGTCGGCCTCGGTGCTTTCCGGCACCCAGCTCGAGAATAAGGGCGTCGCCAATGTCGACGCATTGCAGTTCGCGATGCCCAGCATCGTCGTCAACAATTTCGGACAAGGCAACGATTTCAACGTGCGCGGCATCGGCAAGGCCGAGCACAATACCCAGACCACGACGGGGGTGATCACCTATCGCGACGGCGTCCCGACCTTTCCGGGATACGTCCAGGGCGAGCCCTATTACGACGTCGCCAACATCCAGGTGCTGCGCGGCCCGCAGGGCACGATCGTCGGCCAGAACGCCACCGGCGGCGCGGTGTTCGTCAACACCAACGATCCGGTGATCGGCGGCGGCTTCCACGGTTACGTCAATGCCAATTACGGCAATTACAACGACGCCGGCATCCAGGGCGCGGTCAATCTGCCGCTCGGCGACACCTTCGCCGCGCGCATCGCGCTCTACAGCCAGCGCCGTGACAGCTTCTACAACATCACCGGTCCGGGCGGGGCGCCCTATCGATTCGAGGAAGGCAAGGTCGGGATCATGGCCGGTCGGCTGAGCTTCCTGTGGAAGCCCAGTGATCGGCTCTCGATACTGTGGAAGACCGATCTCGGCCATCTCGACATGGGCGCCTATCCGGCAACGCCCTTCGCGAACCATTTCGAGACGTTGCCGGGCACGAGCACGCCCAACCCAAATCACCGCGATCTGTTCGATGCCTCGTTCAACACCCCGCAGGCGGCGCGCGACGAGTTCGTCCGCTCGATCCTGAAGGGGGAATATGAATTCGCGGGCGGGGTGAAGCTGCGGGCGGTGTCGAGCTATCAATGGGCCAACACCATGTACCGCGCCGATCTCGACGGCACCGCCACCGGCATCAGCACCTTTTACGACACCGTCGACGAGCAGCAGATCACTTCGGAGATCAACCTGATCTCGCCCGACAATCAGCGCTTCACCTGGCTGGTCGGTGCGTTCGGCGTGTGGAACGACTATTATTTCCGCAAGCCGTACCAGTTCATCATCGACCTGGCTTACCCGTTCAATCTGCCGACCGCCCAGTACAAGCTCCAGGGAACCAACCCGACACGCTCGCTGGCCGGGTTCGGCCAGATCGGGTTCAACCTGACGCCCAACCTCAAGCTCGAGGCAGGCGGCCGCTACACTGCCAGCCGCTCGACCAACCATGTCGATGTGCTCCAGTACGGCGCCTATATCCGTCAGGACCAGACGGTGAAGTCGGACAATTTCTCGTACAAGGTGTCGCTCGGCTGGAAGGCGAGCGACGATCAATATCTCTATGCCTTCGTCGCGACCGGCTTCCGCCCGGGGGGGCTGAACGTGCCGGTGGGCCTCGGCCTGCCGGCACCCTTCGAGCCGGAGGAAGTGACCTCGTACGAAGCGGGCTGGAAGGCCAATTGGGCCGACGGCAAGATCCGCACGACGATCACCGGCTTCTATAACGACTACAAGAATTTCCAGGTCATCATCGGCTACCCGACCTTCCCGACCTTCGGGATCGAGCTCAACGTGCCCGACAAGACCAAGATCTATGGCGGTGAGGCCGAAGTAGAGTTCCGCGTCGGCGGGCTGACGCTCGATGCCGGCGTCAATGTGCTGCGCAGCGAACTCGGTACCTTCTTCGCGACCGATCCGCGCGCGGCGAGCGCCCTGCCCTGCAACCCGCAAACCGGGCCGGCGAGCGTCTCCTGCCTCAATCTCGAAGGCCGGCGTCAGACCTATGCGCCGAACCTCACTTTCAATCTCGGCGGCCAATATGAAATCGCGCTCGGCAATGGCGACAAGATCACGCCACGCGCCAATTTCGGCCATGTCGGCGATCAATGGGCGACCCTGTTCCAGAACCCGGCGCGCGGCGACCGGATCGAGGCACGCAACATCCTCAATGCCCAGCTCGCGTGGCAGCACAAGACGTGGACGGTGACGCTCTACGGCACGAACCTCACCGACCAGCATTACCCGGCGGCGCTCAACAGCGGGCTCTATTTTGCCGGCCCGCCGCGTCAGTACGGTGTCAAACTGCTCAAGGTCTTCTGAATCTCCCTCTGGCCGTCGGGCGCTTCTCGCCCCGGCGGCCAATTTCTCCCTCGAATTCGATGGTTTCATGCAGCCCTACGGCCTGACGATAGACAAATTCCTCGATCACGCCGCCAAATGGTTCGGTGACCGCGAAATCGTCGAGGCAGAAGCAGGGCGCGTGGTCGCGCGCTTCACCTATGCCGAACTGCGCGCGCGCGGAAATCGGATGTCGGGCGCGCTGGCCGCTCTGGGGCTGAAGTTTGGCGATCGGGTGGGCACGCTCGCGTGGAACACCCGGCACCATCTCGAAGTCTATTATGCCGCGATGGGCGCAGGGTTGGTCTGCCACACGCTCAATCCACGGCTGACCCCAACGCATCTCGCTGCGATGATCAACGAAGCGGAGAATCGCATAGTCGCAGTGGCGGCGGACTTGCTGCCACTGATGCGCGAGATCGCGCCGCTTTGTCCGACGATCGAGCAGATCGTCGTGCTGGATGCCCCGCCCCCGGAACCGCACCCCCTCGGGTCGCACCCCGCGCGTATCTGGACTTATGAAGCGCTGCTCGCCGAAAAGGGCGCGCCCTTTGTATGGGGCGCGTTCGACGAGAATGTGCCGGCGGGGCTCTGCTACACCTCGGGCACCACCGGCAGCCCGAAGGGCGTGGTCTATACGCATCGCTCCAACTATCTCCATACGCTGCGCGCGCTTCAGGCCGACGCGGTGGCGCTGACCGCGGCGGACGTGCTGCTGCTCGCGGTGCCGATGTTCCACGCCAATGGCTGGGGCCTCCCCTTTGCCGCGCCCGCGGCAGGTACGAAGCTGGTGTTGCCGGGGCGCGTGATCGACGGGCCCAGCCTCGCAGCGCTGGTGCGCGACGAGGGGGTGACCGTCGCAGTCGGCGTGCAGACCGTCTGGCTCGGCTTGGTCGACCATCTCGACCAGGCCGGAGGTATCCTTCCAACGCTGAAGCGCGTGCTGATCGGTGGATCGAACTGTCCTGATGCGCTCCTACGCCGGATGGAGGACCGACTAGACGCCGAAGTCCAGACCAGCTGGGGGATGACCGAATTGTCGCCGATCGGCGCCATCGCCCCGCCAGGCATCGGCGCGGCGAACGACAGAGGCTCGGGGCGTCCGGTGATGGGCATTGACCTCAAGCTCACCGATGCCGACGGCAATGCCCTCGCCCCTCAGCGCGGCGTGCTCGGCCATCTCAAGGTCAAGGGACACAGCGTGATCGAGCGCTATTTCCGCGAAGGCGTCTCTGCGCTCGATGGGGAAGGCTATTTCGACACCGGCGACCTCGCGACGATCGACGCGGCGGGCAGTCTGACGATCTGCGGGCGCGCCAAGGACCTCATCAAATCAGGCGGAGAATGGATCAACCCGACCGAGATCGAGACGATCGTCGGCGGCCACCCGGCCGTCCGTCATGTCGCGGTGATCGCGCGTGCCGACGCGAAATGGGGCGAGCGCCCCGTGCTGATCGTCGAAACCGACGACGGGCAGGATCCAGAGAAGCTGGTCGGGTTGCTGCGCGGCAAGGTGGCGGACTTCTGGATCCCGGGAGAGGTGGTCGAGGTAGACGCGATGCCGCTTGCCGCCTCGGGCAAGATCGACAAGCAGCGGTTGCGCGCGGACTACGCCGAGGGACGGATCGCGGGAGGCCGCGCGGCGCGCTAATTTCCGTCGTCCGACTTTCGTCGGGATGACGGTTATGGCTCAATCGCACCCCGTCGTCTTCGCGGGCAGCCTGGGCGAAGCCAGCCCGACATTCCAGTTCCACGCGATCCCCGCAGCCCGGCGGCGGCAGACCACCGCCTCGTATTGCTCGTACATGCCGGGCATCAGCCGGGTCTTCGCCTGCGGCATGTCGGCAAAGTGCATGTAGTTGCGCTGCTCGCCATAAGCCGGCCAGCCCGGGCCCGCCCCGCCATCCTTCGCGAAGCGCGCCCAATAGCCCATCATCGCGTCCGACAGCGGCCGGTCGCTTTCCGGCACTTTGGGCCAGCGCGGCGGGGTGCCGTCGAACGTGCCGAAGACATAAGGCAATTCGCTCGCATGGAAGGCGTGGAGGCCCGCCGTCTCCATTGCGGGATAGCCGTGGTCGAACAAATAGAGATAGGCCGGCTGCCCCAGTGCGGTCTGCTTGCGGGCCAGCCGCTCCGAGGTCCAGCCGTACAGCGCATCGCGGGTCGTCGCGAGGATGCTCTCTTTGTAATTCGCGGCCGGATAGAGCCTGAGGAACGCATCGGCGAACTCGCCGTAACGCTCGCGGATCACCTTCTCGTAATCGGCGGCGCTGTCGGGCGCCTTGGGCGCGAGCACCATCAGCGAACGGATCTCGCCCTGATTGAACCCGGCGAGCAGCGGCACCGGCGCCTGTTTCCCCTTGTCGAAGGTCGCGACCATCTGCTCGGGCAACACCAGCCCGTCGACCACCCCGAACGGGAAGTAGCCCAGTTTCGCGGCCCCATCAGTGAGCATCTGCGCATCCAACCCGCGGAGCGCTGCGAGATCGGGCGCCTGCATGCCGGCGCCGAGCATCTGCCCCACCGCCTCAGCCGAAGGTGCGCCATAAGCGCTCTGCTTGAGTTCGGGCATCGCGACCATGTACGCGCTCTGGGCGATGGCTTTCGAGAATGTCGCGCGCGCGAGCGGCGATTGCATCAGGAACATCACGCTGAGCCCGCCCGCGGACTCGCCGGCGATCGTCACGTTCGCGGGATCGCCGCCGAACGCCGCGATATTGTGCTTCACCCAGGCGAGCGCCGCCATCTGATCGAGCAGCCCGTAATTGCCCGACACCTTTTGCGGCGATTCGAGGCTCAGCGCCGGATGCGCGAGCCAGCCGAGCACGCCGAGGCGATAGTTGATCGAGACGACGATAATGCCCTGTTCGGCGAGCCGCTTGCCATCGTACATGGCCTCGCGGCTCGAGCCGGTGGTGAGCGCGCCGCCATGGATCCAGAAGAACACCGGCGCTTTCTTCGCGTTCGCGGGCGCCCAGATATTGAGCGTCAGGCAGTCTTCGCTCACCGCCAGCGGCTCGGCGGGCGAATAGACCGAGGGCGTCTTGCCCTGCGGCTGGACGCAGGCTGGCCCGAAATCGGTCGCAGCGCGCACGCCTTTCCAGGGCTGCATCGGCGCCGGCGGCCGCCAGCGCATCCCATCCACCGGCGGCACCGCATAGGGAATGCCTTTGAAGACGCGCATCTCACCCTCACGTGTCCCCTGGACCGAGCCCGACGGCGCTTGCACGACAGGCGCCTGCCCCAATGCCGGGCTCGACAGCGCCAGCGCGGCGACAGCGGCGATGAAGGACTTCATGCGGGGACGACCTTTCCGGCAGGACGGGCCTCGGCGCGGAGGATGCGCGCGAGCGAGAGGAACAATGCGATCGCGATCAGATAGAAAGGCGTGAGCGTATAGAGCGCGGTCTGCAGCGAATGCAGCGACCCATTGGCCTTGAACCAGTCGCTCGCCGCGCCGACCCAGGTCGGGCCGAGGCCGAGGCCGATGAAGTTCATCACCAGCAGCAGTAGCGCTCCCGAGAGCACGCGCTGATCGGGCCGAACTTCCTCCTGGACCAGCGCGACCGCAGCGGAGAGGTAGAAATAATTGAAGAACATCACGACGGTGAGCAGCGCTAGCGCCAGCGGCCAGCCGGGCGCCCAGACGAACGCGACGTAGAAAGGCAAGGCGACTGCCAGCGATACTGCCGGCGCGGTCGCGTAGCCGGCGCGCGAGGTTCGCGTCAGCCGGTCGATCACCCGGCCCGACACGACCATCCCCGCCCCCATCCCGATCGCGACGGCCAGCGCGTACCACAGCGCGACCTGCTCTAGGCTCATGCCCTTTTCGCGGATCAGGAAGAGGACCGCGAAATTGCCGAGGCCATAGGTGACGAACTGGGTCGCGCCGCTGCCGAGCGCTGCGAGCAGGAGCACCGGATGCCTGAAGAACATTGCGATCGTCGCCCAGAACGGTGCTTTGGCCTTGGCCTCCACCCGCCCGGGGTCGGTGGCTCCGCGCCGGGGCTCGCGGACGATGAAGGGGACGATTGCCGCGGTGACGATACCGATTGCGCCGATCGCGATGAAGGCATGCCGCCAGTCGAATGCCGCGGCGATCGACGCGCCGAAAGCAATGCCCAGCGCCGCGCCGATCGGCGGACCGAGATTGTAGATGCCGAACGCAGTGGCGCGCTTGCCCGGGGGAAAGGTGTCGGTGATGATCGCATAGGAAGGCGGCACGCCCCCCGCTTCGCCGAACCCGACCAGCATCCGCGCGACGACGAGCTGGGCGTAGTTCGCCGCCAGCCCGCACGCCATGGTCGCGCCGCTCCAGATCGCGCAGGCGAGCGACAGCACGCCGACCCGGTGGGTGCGGTCGGCCAGCCAGCCGACCGGGATCGCGATGAAGCAATAGAAGAAGGCGAAATACAGCCCGCCGATCAGCCCGAGCTGGCCGTCGGTGATCTGCAGCGAATCCTGGATCGGCTTGGCGAGGATGCCGAGCAATTGCCGATCGAGGAAGTTGAGCACATAGACGAAGGTCAGCGCGACGAGCACGATCCAGCGGCGGTTGCCGGGGGCCTCAGGTTCCACGCATCCTCTCTCTCGGCGGTTTTGTCCGCCGTTGGGAGCATCATGCGGGCAGGCCGGCGGCGGTGTCAACACACACTATCACGCGTGTGAATATCTTTTCACGGGCTTGACGCTCGCCCCGCCACACCGGATGGACGTAGCGTGACGCAGATAGCCAAACCCGTTCGCCGCTCCCGCAAGGCCGAGCAGCGCGCCGAGACGATGGAGCAGATCTACGACGCGGCCGAGGCGCTGTTCTCGCAGCACGGGCTGTACGGCGTGACGCTCAAGGATGTCGCCAAGCAGGTCGGCGTCCACCACACGCTGCTCAATTATTATTTCGCCGACAAGAAGGCGCTGTTCGATGCGGTGTTCGCCCGCCGCGCCGTGGTGACCAGCGAGCGCCGGATGCAGGCGCTCGACGCTTACGAGGCCGAAGCCGGCGACAAGCCGACCGTAGAGGGTGCCTTGCGCGCCTTTCTCGACACCGATCTCGACACCTATATCGAAGGCGGCGAAGGCTGGAAGAATTACGCCAAGCTCGGCGCGCAGGTCGCCAACACCCCCGCCTGGGGCGCGGACCTGATGGATCAGCATTTCGATCCGGTGGTGCTCCGCCTGATCGGCCTGCTCAAAAAGGCGCTGCCCGACTGCGCCGAGGCGGACATCTTCTGGGGCTATCACTTCGTCACCGGCGCATTGATGCTCACTCTCGCCCGCACCGGCCGCATCGACAAGCTCTCGCACGGCCTGTGCCACTCGGACGATTTCGGCGCGGTCAAGGAGCGGATGGCGTCGTTCATGGCCGCGGGATTTCTCGCCATTTGCAACAAATAACGCACCTGACATTCATTCGCTATCTTGCGAGTGAATGAATGGGGTGGCAGGAAGCCTTCCACATCACACAGATCAGGGAGGGCGCCATGACGTTGACGGAGCAGGCAGCAGTCGCGAGGGCATCGGGCGGCACGCCGCTGAAGGGACGCGTGGCGATCGTGACCGGATCGGGTGGCGGGCTCGGGCGGACGCACGCGCTCTATCTCGCCAGCCAGGGCGCCCGGCTCGTCGTCAACGATCTGTCGCAGGATGCCGCCGACAGTGTCGCCGCCGAGATCGTCGCGGCGGGCGGCGAGGCGCTGGCGATCGCGGCGTCGGTCACCGACGAGGCGGCGGTTGCGGCAATGGTAGCAGACGTGCTCGATCGCTGGGGCCGCATCGACATCCTCGTCAACAATGCCGGGATCCTGCGCGACAAGAGCTTCGCGAAGATGTCGATCGCCGACTTTCGCCTCGTCGTCGACGTCCATCTGATCGGCGCGGCGATCTGCACCAAGGCGGTGTGGGAGACGATGCGCGAACAACGCCATGGCCGCATCGTGATGACCACTTCGTCCTCGGGGCTGTACGGCAATTTCGGGCAAGCCAATTACGGCGCGGCCAAGATGGCGCTGGTCGGGTTGATGCAGACGCTGGCGATCGAGGGCGAGAAATACGGCATCCGGGTCAATTGCCTCGCCCCCACCGCCGCGACGCAAATGACGCACGGCGTGCTCTCGGACGACAGCCTCGGTCTGCTCGCGCCGGCATTGGTGAGCCCAGGCCTGCTCGCGCTCGTCGGCGAGGACGCACCGACCCGCGCGATCCTCTGCGCCGGGGCCGGCCATTTCGCCGCGGCGCATGTGACGCTCACCGACGGGATCCAGATCGGTGGCGGCGCAAACGCCGGTGAGCAAGTCGCGGCGAACTGGGCAGACGTCACTGCCCGAAACGGCGAGATCGTGCCGGCCTACGGCTTCACCCAGGCCGAGCGCGAACTGGCAGCCGCGGGATCTGCAGAGCTGGTCGTCGTAGCGGCACGTTGAGCGACGTGCGCCGGGGAAAGTTCCATTCCCAATAGCCATTCACGTCATCCCGGATGTCAGGCTTTCCCGGCAAACTACAGGTTTTACGCTGGAAAGCCTTCAGTCCGGGATCGACCGCGCCGCTGGATGCTTGCCGCACGGTGGATTCCGGACAGCTCGATTTTCTGATCAAGTCAGAGATTTGAAGAAAATCGGCTTCCGGGATGACGGTTGCCTCCGGCATCGCGCAGCGAGGTCGCCGCCGTCCGGGCTGGTCTTCGCCCGCGGCGCGGCTAATGTCCGGCATCTCGGTAAGCCAGCTACGGGAGCCTCCGGCGCATGCGATTCATTCTTCTCCCCGCTCTCGCGCTGCTCGGCGCGGCCCCTGCCCCTGCCCCCGACGCAAAGTGGCAGCGCATCTTCGACGGCAAGACGCTCGCAGGCTGGACGCCCAAAATCACCGGCCGCGCATTGGGCGAGGATCCGCTGGCCATGTTCACCGTGCAGGACGGCGCGATCCGCGTCTCGCACAAGAACTACACCAAATTCGAAGGCGAGTTCGGCCACCTGTTCTGGAAGACGCCGCTCAAGGCCTATCGCATCCGCTTCGAATATCGCCTGTTCGGAGAGCCGCTGCCCGGCATCAAGGTCTGGCAGAACAGCAATTCAGGGCTGATGTTCCATGCGCAGGCGCCCGAGACGATGCGGCGCGACCAGGATTTCCCGGTCAGCCTCGAGATGCAGTTGTTGGGCGTCCCGCGCCCGACGGCCGAACCGTCAGGCAATCTCTGCACCCCGGGCACGACGGTAATCTTCGAGGGCAAGCGCGATCCGCGCCACTGCATCCTTTCCTCCTCGCCATTGCTCCCGGTCGGCCGCTGGACGCGTGCCGGGCTGGAAGTGCTGCCGAATGGCGAGATCACCCAGAGCATCGAAGGCAAGCCGGTGCTGCGCTTCTCGGCGCCCGAGCTCGACCCCCAAGACAAGGACGCACAACCGCTGATCGCCGCCGCGGGAGGCAAGCTGCAGCTCGACCAAGGCTATATCGCCCTGCAGAGCGAAGGCCATCAGATCGAATTTCGGAATATCGAGCTGCAGCTTCTCGATTGAGGGCAGGCGTCGAGGGGTGGCGCCAGCGCTCTCCGGAATGTGACGAGACCGGCGGCTTTAAGGGGCATGACATCAGGCTCCATTGTCGCCATCCCATCGCGAGGCAAATATTCAGCGGCGCGGTGGATCCCGGACTGAAGGCTTTCCGACGTAAAACCTGCGGTTTTCCGGGAAAGCCCAACATCCGGGATTACGGAACGGACCGTTAGATCCGACCCGGATCCCCCGCGGATCAAGCTTAGCCCCGGCGGCCCAGGCTCTGCGCCACCGCTTCGGCGACCTTGATGCCATCGACCGAGGCGGAGAGGATACCGCCGGCATAGCCGGCGCCCTCGCCGGCGGGGAACAGGCCGGCGGTGTTCAGGCTCTGATAGTCGTCGCCGCGCGTGAAGCGCACCGGCGAAGAGGTGCGCGTCTCGACCCCGGTCATCACGACGTCGGGATGATCATAGCCCGGGATCTGGCGACCGAACACCGGCAGCGCCTCGCGCATCGCCGTCACGGCGAAATCGGGCAGGCACTGCGCGAGATCGGTCGGGTGCACGCCCGGACGATAAGAGGGAATCACCGTTCCCAGAACCTCCGAGGGGCGCCCGGCGAGAAAATCGCCGAGCCGCTGGGCGGGCGCCTTGTAGCTCGAGCCGCCGGCGACATAGGCGGCCGATTCCCAATGACGTTGCAGCGCGATCCCGGCGAGCGGATCGCCGGGATAGTCGCGTGCCGGATCGATCGCGACGACGAGGCCCGAATTGGCGTTGCGCTCGTTGCGCGAATATTGGCTCATGCCGTTGGTCGCGACCCGGCCTTCCTCCGAGGTCGCGGCGACCACCGTGCCGCCAGGGCACATGCAGAAGCTGTAGACGGTGCGGCCGTTCTTGCAGTGGTGCGAGATATGATATTCGGCGGCGCCGAGGATCGGATTGCCGGCATCGGCGCCGAACCGGGCCCGATCGATCCATGATTGCGGATGCTCGATCCGCACGCCGATCGCGAAGGGCTTGGCCTCGACATAGACCCCCGCCGCATGAAGCATCGCGAAGGTGTCGCGCGCGCTGTGTCCGATCGCCAGCACGACATGATCGGCCTCGAGATAGCCGCCGGTGTGAAGGTGAAGGCCGCGGAGGCGACGATGACCCTGCGCATCGGTCGCGATGTCGAGGCCGTCGACCCGGGTGGAGAAGCGATATTCGCCGCCCAGCCCCTCGATCGTCTCGCGCATGCTCTCGACCATCGTCACCAGCCGGAAGGTGCCGATATGCGGATGCGCCTCGGTGAGAATCTCCGGCGGCGCGCCGGCCTTGACGAACTCGGTCAGCACCTTGCGATCGAGATGGCGCGAATCCTTGATCCGGCTGTAGAGCTTACCGTCCGAGAAGGTGCCCGCGCCGCCCTCGCCGAACTGGACGTTGCTCTCGGGGTTGAGCACGCTGCGCCGCCACAGCCCCCAGGTATCCTTGGTGCGTTCGCGCACTACCTTGCCGCGATCGAGGATGATCGGGCGGAAGCCCATCTGGGCGAGGATCAGCCCTGCGAACAGTCCGCACGGGCCGGCGCCGATCACTACCGGGCGCGGCGACACGCCGCCCTCCGGCGCCTTCGCGACGAATTGATAGCGGGTATCGGGCGTGCGCTGGACGCTGCGATCCTTGCGGAAGCGGGCGAGCACCGCCGCCTCGTCCTTGAGGTTCACATCGACCGAATAGACCAATCGGATGTCGGTCTTGTCGCGCGCGTCGTTGGCGCGCCGCGCGACGACATAGCGGACGAGCTCGCGCGGCGTGATGCGCAGCCGCCGGCAGATCGCGGCGGGCAGCGCTTCCTCCGGATGGTGGAGCGGCAACGTCAATTCGGTGATGCGCAACATGCGAGCGCCTGTAGCGATTGGCAGCCCCCGCTGCCAACTCCCTCCCCCCACTCTCGAAGACCGACATGTTGCTGGCCCGCGACGCCGTCGATCTAGAAATCGCAAGGCGCGCCGCGAGACCCCGACCGCGCCGCCATGGCTCGAGAACCGGACCCCGCCACGCTTCTCCAACCCACCTCGCGCCAGAACGCGCGGGCCCCATTACGCGCTATGGTGTGGCAAGCTCGTTCAGCGCCTGCGCCATGCTACCGCCGCCGGCGACCTCTACCACATCCAACTCCAGCCATTGCGCCATAAGGTCGAGCTCCTCCTTGAGTCGCGGCACTGCCTCGTCCGGCGCGCCGGGCTCGCCATGCGCGCCCTGCACGAGGAGCCTGCCGGCCTTGCGATCCGCCTTCAGGTCGACGCGGGCGACGATGCGTCCATCGAGCAGGAACGGCAGGACGTAATAGCCATGCACCCTTTTCTCGGCCGGCGTGTAGATCTCGATGCGATAGCGGATGCCGAACAGCCGCTCTGCGCGGCTGCGCTCCCAGATCAGCGGGTCGAACGGCGCGAGCAATGCCTGGCCGGTGACCCGGCGGGGCACGCTCGCATCCTTGTGCAGATAGGCCTGCGGACCCCAGCCGCGCACCCGCACGGGCACCAGCGTCCCCGCTTCGACCAACTCGGCGATCCGCGGGTGCGCGTCGTCGGGCTTCTGGCGGAAATAGTCGCGCAGATCGCCTGCAGTGGCGATGCCGAGCGCCGCACCCGCCCGCGCGAGAAGCGCGCGATGCGCGTCGGCATCGTCCGGGGTGGGCTGCGCCAGCACCGCAGCGGGAAGCACGCGTTCAGGGAGATCGTAGACGCGCTCGAAACTGCCGCGCCGGGTCGCGGTGGTGATGCGTCCGGCCCAGAACAGCCATTCCAGCGCGCTCTTGGTGTCGCTCCAGCCCCACCATCCGCCTTCGCCGCGCGTCTCGGCAATGTCGGAAGCGGCAAGCGGTCCCTCGGCCGCGATGCGTGCGAGCAATGCCTCGGCCTCGCCGCGTTGCTCGCCTGCCCAGCGCCGGAGGCCACCCCAGATCGTCTCCCCACGCTCGGCCCGCGCCATGCGCCAGCGCAGCAGCGGGTGGAGCTCGAACGGCAACAGCGACGCCTCGTGCGCCCAATATTCGAAGAGGTGCCGGGGCTTGCCCCAGGCGAGCTTGTCGAGGAGATCGCGCGGATAGACGCCGAGACGGGAGAAGAGCGGCAGATAATGCGCGCGGGCCAGCACGTTGACGCTGTCGATCTGGTGGAGCTGGACGCGTGCGATCGTGCGGGCGAGATGCGCGGGTCCGATTGCAGCGCGCGGGCGCGCCTTGCCGAAGCCTTGCGCACCGAGGGCGATCCGCCGCGCCTCGGCGGCAGAGAGAGTGTCCTTCACGATGTTCCGCCTCTGTCTCGCACGCCGTTCGGGACCGGATGCTAGACCAGGCGGCGACCGATGCACCTGTTTTCGCGTTCCGGCGGCGCGCATCGCATCCTCCTCGAGGCGGCGGCGAAATAGGCTTGACGTTGCCATCGGCTGCGATCAGAAGCACGAAACCCGCGGATTTCCGCGGTTTTTTGCGTGGTTGCCGGGTTAGCTCAGCTGGTAGAGCAGCGGTTTTGTAAACCGAAGGTCGCGGGTTCGATCCCTGCACTCGGCACCACCCGGATCCTGTTGATACCGCGGCAGACATCACTCCCGCATGAGCTGACAGGCCTGATCCCGTCCGGGCCGGTCTGGACATCCCTGCCCGCGGCTTCGCCCTCGGCGCCGACCGGAGGCGGGGATCCGTCGAAGCGAGTGCCGTTCTCTTCCTCCGCCATAATCGTGCTGATCTACTTTAGTCGCGGCAACCATCGGCTGCGGCAGGCTTTGACCGAAGACGGCATCGCATCGGAGGGCGAGTGGCAGACGATACGCAGGCGCTGGCGACCGAAACCCGCAACGGACATATCGATCTCAAGCGCTCCTTCCCGCTCGAGAATCGCTACATCGGCGGTGCCTGCGACGCGCGCCCGAGCCTGATCCGTCTGCCGCGGCAGACCTTGCCCCAATTCACCGTCAGCATCGCCGATGGCGATCGGCTTCGCCCGCAGCACGGCGAGGCCGACCGGATCGACTATCGCATCCCCGCCAACGGCAGCGCCCTGCCGCACCGGTGACGCGTACAACCCACCCCTCCCCGGAGTAGCCAATGACCGACATTCGCGACGCACATACCGAGCAACCGAGCCTGCAGGGCCGAAAGGCGATCATTACGGGCGGTACCACCGGCATCGGCCGCGCGATCGCGGTGCTGCTGGCATCGGAGGGCGTCGATGTCTTCATCTGCGGGCGCGATCCGCAGCATTTGCAGGACGGGCTCGAACGAATCCGCGAAGTCGGCAAGGGCGACGGGATCAGCCTCGACCTTGCCGAGCCCGACGCCGTCGAGCGCTTCGTCGGTGCGGCGAAGGACTATTTCGGCGACTTCGACATCGCCGTGGTCAACGCGGCAATTCCCGCCAAGGGCATCACCACGATGCGTGCGGAGGAATTGCGCTACGCCATCGCCGTGGACTTCACTGCCTATCTCACCACCACGCATGCTGCCGCCGAAGTGCTGAAAGACAAAGGCGACATCATCCTGATCGGCTCGGTCTCGGCGCACCTGCTGGGCGCGGAAGGCAGCGTCTATGCCGGCATGAAGGCAGGCGTCGCCGGCTTCTCCGAGGCCATCCGCCGCGAGCTTGCGCCCAAGGGGATCAAGGTCGGCTTCATCGAGCCCGCCAAGACCGGCGCAGATTTCCAATATATGAGCTTCACCGCCGAGGAGCAGGCGGAGGAAATCCGCAAGGAGACGATGCTGCGCGCCGAGGACATCGCGGTGGCTACGCACTTCATGCTGCGCCAGCCGCGCCGGTCGAACGTCCAGCAGATCGTCGTCGCGCCGCGGGCGCGGGGTGAGGAATGACCGGGTTTGCGGTCGACCGGCTCGTCTTCGGGCCCGACGACGTCGATCTTGCGCGCTCGCCCCTGGCCGGGCAGTTCGATGCCGAGACCTATGTGCTCGGCGCGTTCAACCCCGCGCTGACGCGGCTGCCCAACGGCAATCTGCTGATGATGGTGCGCGTGGCGGAAGCGCTGCGGGTGCCGGTTCGGGGCGGCAACGTCCACGCGATCCGCTGGGCGGAAGGCAGATATGTTCTCGACGCCTGGCCGCTCGAATACGCCAATACCGCCGACCCACGTAAATTCCTGCTCCATGGCGGCGGCTGGAAGATCATGGCGCTGACCTCGCTGTCCTGGCTGCTCCCGGTCGAATTGACGCCGGACGGCCTCGGCGTGGTCGCGGTGCATTATGATCGCGCGGTCGCCCCCGGGGGCGATTGGCAATGCTATGGCGTCGAGGATGCGCGGATCAGCCGCGTCGGCGACGAATGGCTGATGACGACCTGCTCGGTCAGCCCCGAGCGGCATTCGACTACGCTCTACGTCTCGGACAACGGGCTCGACTGGCGCTTCGACGGCATCGTGCTGGATCATCAGAACAAGGACATGCTGATCTTCGAGGGCCTGATCGACGGGCAATATTGGGCGCAGACCCGTCCGCTCGGCGACCTCTATTTCGCCTACCCGCCCGGCAGCGAATGGCGCGCAGGGCCGTCGATCAATCTCGCAACGTCGCCCGACGCCCGCCATTGGCGGCCGCACCTCAAACCCGGCATCCGTCCACATGCGGGCACGGTGGCCACCGCGCGAATGGGCGGAGGCACGCCGCCGATCCTGACCGACGAGGGCTGGCTGACCCTGTGGCACGGCGTCGAGCCCAAGGAGATCGTCGGCATTTACCGCACCTATTGGTCGATCCTCGACAGGGACGACCCTTCGCGCGTGCTGCGTACCGACGATGCCCCGCTGCTGGAGGCCGCACCCGAACTGACCCGTCCGCTCGAGGACAAGATGTACATTCGCGACGTAGTGTTCTCGACTGGAATCGCCGACGCCGGCGATCATTACGTCGTCGCGTCGGGCGAAGCGGATCTGGCCTGCCGCATCACGCACATTCCCAAGAGCCGGTTCGCGGCGTGACCTTCGGCCTTCATGCGGGTCATGCAAGCGCAGTTCACTAGCACACCAACCGGCAGCTTTTCAGTGGCGCCCGATAATCCTTTGCGTTGCCGAAGTAGAGCAGCGGCGGACAACGTCAGGCGAGGCGCAATAAGGCCGAGGGTGACGGAACGCTTCCAGTAAATCACGAACGGGGGTATTCTATACGGACATTGCACCGACGGCCATTGCCATTTGTGGCGGGGGAGGAACGGGGAAATGTCCAGGGCGACACGGACGCAATTTCTACCAAGGTCCGAAAGTCCGCGCGCGCGGTTGCCAGCCCCGGCGCAACCGACGGCGCCGGCCGGGTTCGCGATCAGCGACACCGCGGACGCCTCCGAACAAGAGGCGGATGGGGTCGCGGCCGGACTGGATCGCGCCGACAAACCCGTCCACGCCACGCCCCTCGATGCCGGCAGCTTCCGCCGGATCGAGCCGCCGTCCGTCGTCCAGGATGTCCTCGCATCCTCCGGCCATCCCCTCGGGCAGCAGGCGCGCGCCTGGTTCGAGCCGCGTTTCAGGCGTGATTTCAGCACGGTGCGGGTCCATTGCGACGCGCGCGCCGGGCAAGCGGCGCGAGCGCTCGGGGCGCGCGCCTATACCAGCGGTCACCACATCGTCTTCGGCGAAGGGCAATATCATCCGGGTTCCGCCGGCGGACGAAGATTGCTGGGCCATGAGTTGACCCATGTCGTCCAGCAGGGCGGGCAACGCGGCTTGCTGCAGCGGAGCCCGCTGTCGGACTCGGTCAAGGCCGCGTGGGACGCGGAGCCCAAACTCGAGGCCTTGCTCGCCCGCTTGTCCCAGCCGGACGTCCAGGCCGCGCAAGGCGATGCCGACGTCGACGCGGAGATCGCGCGGCTGCTCGCCAGCCGCCCCGACGATTTGTGGGTCGCGCGCAAGATTCGCGCCCGCGAGCTCGGCAAGACCACCGGCGAGGCGGGCCCGAAGGATCCGTCGGGCAAACCTGTCGCGCGCCCGGTCCAGGCACATTTCTTCCGTGGCTCGACCGACCGGCGGGCGCTGGTGATCGCAGGCGTCCACGGTTCCGAACGGCAGGGCATGGAGGTCGTGGAAATGCTCCTCGCCGACCTGGCCAAGCAGCCGAAGCCGCCCGTCCTCAGCGTGATCGTCGTTCCGACGCTGTTTCCGGACAGCAAGGCGAAGGCGGACGACATGGTCAGCAAGGGCAAGAGCGGCATGGACCTGCAGGCGGCGCGCGAAAGCGTCCTTGACGGCAAGACGCTGGAGACCAACCGCAATTTCCCTGTGCCTTCGAAGGATCTGGCGGCATCGAGAGATGCCGGCGGCAAGCCGAAAGACGCACTCGGCAACGACATCTCCCCCGAAAATCAGATGCTGATGGAGCTGATGGAGCGCTTTCGGCCGGAGCGGATCATCACCGTTCACGGCACCTGGGACCCGGGCGCCGCCGGCGTGTTCTACGACCCGCGCGCACTCCGGGAGGACGAGAGCAATGCGGCGTGGCGCACCGGACCGCGCCGCTCGCCGTCCTGGGAAAGCGAAGGCTATGGCGATGCGAGGAATGCCGCAGAGCGAGAGCTGCACAAGCAGCGGGAGGCGGAAATGCTTGCGGCGGCATCGAAGACCGACCTCGATCTGTCGCTGAAGACAGCGGCCGAAATCGACAAGGCGACATCGGGGATCAAGGGGCGCGAGAGCCGCGGATTCGGCGAAGGAGACAAGGCCGCGAAGCGCGCCAAACATCCCTCGGTGGCCGGCAATGTCGGCAAGAGCGGCAATCTCGATGTTGGCTTCTGGGGCGGCGGCACGAAGCCGGGCGTGTCGCTGGGCCGATATGCGCCGCCGCGCGGCATATCGGTGTTCACGGTCGAGCCTCCGCTCAATTATCGGAGCGATGATCCGAAACGGCTGGACAAGCTCACTGCGGCGGCTCGCAAGCTCGAGTTGAAGGCCTATGCGGACGCGATCCGGACCATCCTGCTCGGCAGTTAGAGCAGGCTGAAGACCCGTATGAAGGCGACCAGACCGTAGTTGGACTCAAGGGGATTTTGCCCGACTTCGAGGATATAAGGATAGCCATCAGATATCCCGGAGCGCTCGAGTCGAGCATCCGGCGTCACCTTCCCCAGGCTGAAAGCACGCATGGGCAACGGCCCCTCGGCTAGGCCTGACCCACAGGCCAGCCGTGGCGCGCGGCAAACGCGGCGAACAGGTCGAGCCAGATATGCGGTTTGCCGTCGGCTCCGATCAGCGGCGGCCCGTGGCCACCCTTTTCGCCGATCATCAGCTCCGAGGGGATGCCGACAGCCTGCAACGCGGAAAACATCGCAAGGCTGTTGGCGGCAGGCACCGTCCTGTCGTCGGCAGCATGGCAGACGAAGGTCGGCGGCATCGTCGCGGGCACGTTGCGCTCGAGCGACCAGGCATTGGCGAGCGCTTCGCCCGGGTTCTGGCCGAGCAACTCGCGACGGGACTGGCCGTGCGCGACCGGCGGCAGCATCGAGACCACCGGGAAGAACATGCCGATCGCGCGCGGGCGCGCCGGGAGGCCATCGGCCGCGTCGATCGGGTCATAGATGGCGCTGTCGGCACGCGCGCCCAATTGGCCGACCAGATGTCCGCCGGCGGAAAAGCCGATCGCCGCGACGCGCGCGGGATCTATCCGCCACGCAGCCGCGCCCGCGCGGATCAGCCGGATCGCGCGCTGGGCATCCTGCACCGGCGCGGCCGGCCCCGCGCGCCAGCCGTCATGCGGAAGACGATAGAGCAATTCGAACGCCGTGACGCCCTGCGCGGCGAAGCGCCGGGCGAGATTGGAGGGACCCCGCCCCACTGCGACCCGCGCATAGCCGCCGCCCGGAATGAGCAGCACCGCCGCGCCGTTCGGGCGTGTCGCGCGCGCTACGGTCATTGCCGGGGTGCCGACATGCGGCCAGGCGATGTCGTCGGGTTTCGGCGAGCGCGGAACCGTCTCGTCGCGGATCGCGAGCCCCTCACCGCCCGGCGGCGTGCCCGGCCAGAGCGCGATCCGTTCGGGTTCGGGCGCGGCCGAAGCACGCGCCGCGCCGGCGACGCCGAGAGCGATTCCGGATGCGAGAACGGTACGGCGATCCATGTTCGGGTCCCTATCGCGACACTTCGGCCATGAACTGGCCGACGGTTTCCTCGACATGGTGAAGCGCATCGCCGGCTTGCGCGGCCTGACGCCCGGCGTCCTGCGCGGCCGCGGCGAGTTCCGAGACGCGACTGCTGATCTGGGCGATCAGCACCGCGATCTCACGCGAGGACATCGCCGTCTCGTCGATCGAGGCGAGGATCGCGCCCACCGTCGCCACCTGCGCCTCCATCTCCGAGGAGAGGCCGCGCACGCGCTCCATCAATTCGCCTACGATCGCGAGGATCGCCTGATTGGTATGCGCCATCACTTCGCTGGCATTCTGCGCCTGGCGGATCGTGATGGTGACGCCGCCGGTGGCGTCGGCGGCCTGATCGGCGAGGCTGCGGACCTCCTGCGCGACCACCGCGAAACCATGCCCGCTGTCGCCGGCGCGCGCCGCCTCGATGCTGGCGTTCAACGCCAGCAGCTTGGTCTGCTGGGCGATCCCGGCGATCAGCGTCAACACCGACTCGATCCGGGCGGTGTGCGATGCGAGACTGGTGGCGTTCTCCGCGCCCTGCGCGGCAATGGCATCGGCACGGCCGGCGACTTCGGCCGCCGCCAGCGCGCCCTCACGGGCGCGATCGAAGGTCGAGATCAGCACCGCGGCGCTCTCCGCCGACTGCCCCATAGCGGTCGCCGACTGATCGGCCGCGGTGGCGACTTCGGCGGCGGGCTTGCTGAGCGCCTGCATCTCGATCGCAGTCCGCTCGGTGAAGCCCGCGACGTCGCGGCTGGCGCGCGCGCTGGTGGTGATCGCCTCGCCCAACTGCTTGCGGACCGAAGCTGCTTCGGCGCGTACCGCCGCCTGATTGCGCGCCCGGGCGATCGCCCGCAACCGGCTGGCGATGATCTCGAACTCGATGCCGGCGAGCTTCTGGGTCGAGCGAGTGAGCCGCTCGAGCTGCGCCGGATCCCGGGTCAGCTCGAAGAACAAGGCGTGGATGCGCATCTGCGCCACCAGCATCGATGCCGCGACGACCGCGAAATCCAGATCGCGCTGTGCAATGCGATCGGCCTCCGCGATCACCGCGTCGAGCCAATATTGGTCGATCGGCCGAGCCAATTTCGCGCGGGCGTAAGCGACGCGCGACGCCACCAGATCGTCCGAGACGGGGCCGTCCGCGCGCCGCTCGAGCAAATCGCGGGCGATGCCGGCGATATGCGGCTCGATGAAGGTCCAGGCCTCACGCAGCTCCGCTTCGAAACTCTCGTCGATCGCATAGCTTTGCCGTAACGCCGCGGCGTTCTGCCGCGGCAATGCCGCCTCATCGGCGCCGCCGATATTCTCCCTCATCATCCACCCTCCCCCGGGCGTCCTTGCGCCTCTCGCTCATCATCGCCGCACGTCGAGCCCGCCGCCTTCGAAGGCCGCGAGATCGGCACGCGTGAACAGGCTTGCATCGCCGGGCAGCGAATGCTTGAGCGCAGTCAGCGCCAGCCCCGCCTTCGCTGCGACACGCGCGTCGCCACCGCTTTCGATCAGCCCGTGCAGCACGCCCGCCGCAAAGGCGTCGCCCGCGCCGATCCTGTCGACGATGCCGGCGATCAGCACCTCGTCGGTCTGATGCGCACCGCCGCGCGTATCGACCCGGGCCGAAACGCGGTGGCTGTCGGCATCATCGACATGCCGCGCGGTCGAGGCGATCGTCTGGAGCTTGGGGAAATGCGCGAAGGCAGCCTCCGCCGCCTCACGCCGCCGATCCGAGCCTTCGCCCGAAAAGGGTTTGCCGAGCAGCAGCGAGACGTCGCGGTGATTGCCGAACAGCAGGTCGGCATGGCCGACCAGCGTGTTGAGCACTGCGCGCGGATCGCTGTCCCACGCTTCCCACAGCTTCGCGCGGTAATTGCCGTCGAACGAGACCGGGATGCCCCTGGCGGAGGCCGCCTCGGCCGCGGCGATCGCCGCAGAAGCGGTGTTGGGGCCGAGCGCGGGCGTGATCCCCGACAGATGCAGCCGGGTCGCGCCTTCGAGCAGCCGGTCCCAATCCCAGCTGTCGGCCGGGCGGGTGGCGAACACCGACCGGGCACGGTCGTAGACGACTTCGGACGCGCGCAGCCCTGCGCCGGGGGTGAGGAAATAGAGGCCGAGACGGCCTTCCTCGCTCGCGATCGTGGAAGTGTCGACACCGCGCCGGCGCAGCTCGCCGATCACTGCGCCGCCGAGCGGATTGCCGGCGACCGCGCTGATCATTCGGGTGGCGTGGCCGAGACAGGCGAGGCCGGTGGCGACATTGGCCTCGGCCCCGCCGACATTGACTTCGAGCCTGGGCGTCTGGAGCAGCAGCTCGCGGCCGGGCGGCGAGAGGCGCAGCATCAGCTCGCCGAAGAATGCGATGGTCATGCGGCTACTCCGCCAGCGAGGATCGCTCCCCTCCCGCTTGCGGGAAAGGTCGTAGGAGGGGCTGGCGGCAGGCGCCGGTCTCGATGAGACATCCACCCTTCCCCTGGCCCCTCCCGCAAGCGGGAGGGGAATGCGTGAAGCTCGGGCAGCCGTCCCATCATCGCGCGAGCCACCCGCCGTCGACCGCGAGGACATGGCCCTGGACATAGTCCGAAGCCGAGGAAGCGAGGAACACCGCAGCGCCGCCGAGATCGCCCGGATCGCCCCAGCGACCCGCGGGAATGCGCTCGACGATCTGGCGGTTGCGGGTCTCGTCGGCCTGGAGCGCGCTGGTGTTGTTGGTGGCGATATAGCCGGGGGCGATGGCGTTGACGTTGATGCCCTTCGATGCCCATTCGCAGGCGAGCAATTTGGTGAGACCGGCGACGCCCGACTTGCTGGCGGTGTAGCTCGGCACGCGGATGCCGCCCTGGAAGCTCAGCATCGAGGCGATGTTGATGATCTTGCCGCGACCCTGCGCCACCATGTGTCGACCGGCGGCCTGGCACAGGAAGAAAGTGGATTTGAGGTTGGTGTCGATCACCGCGTCCCAATCCTCTTCGGAGAAATCGAGGCTGTCGTTGCGGCGGATGATGCCGGCATTGTTGACGAGGATGTCGAGCCCGCCGAGCTTTTCCACAGTCTCGTCCACAATTCTGCCCACAGGCTCGATCGACGACAGGTCGGCGGAGACGATCTCGGCCTGCACGCCGAGCGCGCGGGCCTTCTCGACGGTTTCGGTCGCCGCCGAGCGGCCGACCGCGGCGATGCGCGCGCCGGCCGCCGCCAGCGCCAGCGCGATGCCCTGGCCGATGCCGGTGTTGGCGCCGGTGACGATTGCGACCTTGCCGGTCAGGTCGAAGGGATTCTGCATATTCACTCCCATCCCTCTCCATCATCGCTCCCCTCCCGCTTGCGGGAGGGGCCCGGGGAGGGCCTGAAAATATGGGAGGGAATCGCTTGCGGCACGCCCCTCCCCGCCCCTCCCGCGAGCGGGAGGGGAGCGAAATGGGTTACGCCAGCTGGCAGATGTCGAGCACGTTCATGTCGGT
>NZ_JAVAMA010000005.1 GCF_030730875.1 Sphingomonas sp. DG1-23 | reverse complement strand
ATATGGACATCATCGCCAACCACACCGCCGACGTGATCCAGTATCGCGAATGCGGCGGGTGCGGCTATCGCAGCCGCGCCGACTATCCCTATGCGCGAAAGGGCGGCGCGAAGGGGGAGCCGATCAACCCCGGCTTCGCGGGCGACCAGCTCCAGACGGCGGAGAATTTCGCGCGGCTGACGCGGCCCGATTATGCTTATACGCCGGTCGTCCCCGCGGCAGAGAAGGACGTCAAGCGGCCGGCCTGGCTCAACGATCCGATCTATTACCATAATCGCGGCAACTCGACCTTTGCCGGAGAGAGCTCGCTGCTCGGCGACTTTGCCGGGCTCGACGATCTGATGACCGAGAATCCGCAGGTGATCGCGGGGATGATCGAGATCTTCGGGAGCTGGATCGATCGCTTCGGGATCGACGGCTTCCGCATCGACACCGCGCGGCATGTGAACCCCGAATTCTGGGCGGTATTCGCGCCGGCGATGCTCGAGCGCGCCAAAGCGAAGGGCATCCCCAATTTCCACATCTTCGGCGAAGTCGCCGATCCCGACACTTCGGCGCTCGCGCGGCATACGAGGGTCGACCGGCTGCCGACGGTGCTCGACTTCGCCTTTGCGCGGGCGGCCAATGCGGTGAGCGCCGGCGAAACGGGGACCGACCGGCTCGCCGCGGTGTTCGCCGCCGATCCGCTGTACGAAGGCGGCGAGGCGACCGCGCGCCGGCTGCCGACCTTCCTCGGCAATCACGATCAGGGCCGTGCGGCGTTCTTCCTCCGCAAGGCCAATCCGCAGGCGAGCAGGGAGGAACTGCTCGCGCGCGACCGGCTCGCCCATGCGATGCTGTTGCTGCTGCGCGGGGTGCCGACGATCTATTCGGGCGACGAGCAGGGGTTCGTCGGCGACGGCGACGACCAGAATGCGCGCGAAGACATGTTCGCGAGCAAGGTCGCGGTGTATAACGACAACCCATTGCTCGGCACCGAGCGGACCAATGCGGTCGCCAATTTCAACCCCGATCATCCGCTGTTCCGCGAGATCGCGACGCTGTCGAAGCTGCGCCGCGCGCATCCGGCGCTGACCCGCGGCCGCCAGGTCACCCGCTTCGCCAGCGCCGAGCCCGGGCTGTTCGCGGTGTCGCGCTTCGACCCCGTCACCGGCGCCGAAGTTCTGATCGCGTTCAATTCGAGCCCGCAGCCCTGGACCGGCAATGTTCAGGTCGAGACCGGATCGGAAAGCTTCACGACGCTCGCCGGCGCCTGCCCCGCCGCTGCGGCGGCGCCCGGCAGCCTGTCTCTCTCTCTGCCCGCCTTCGGCTACGCCGTCTGCGCCGCCGGAAAGCCGCAATGAACGAACAGCGCGCCCGTCAGCTCGATACCGATACGTGCGAATGGTGGCGCGGATCGGTGATCTATCAGATCTATCCGCGCAGCTTCGCCGATTCGAACGGCGACGGGGTGGGCGATCTCGCCGGGATCACCGCGCATCTCGAGCACGTCGCGTCGCTCGGCGTCGATGCCGTGTGGCTGTCGCCCTTCTTCACTTCGCCGATGCGCGACTTCGGCTACGACATCGCCGATTTTTGCGACGTCGATCCCGTGTTCGGCACGCTCGCCGATTTCGATGCGCTGATCGCGCGTGCGCACCAGCTCGGGCTGCGCGTGCTGATCGACCAGGTCTATTCGCACAGCTCGGACCAGCATCTTTGGTTCAAGGAGAGCCGGTCTTCGCGCGACAATCCCAAGGCCGATTGGTACGTCTGGGCCGATCCCAAGGCCGATGGCAGCCCGCCGACCAACTGGCAGTCGGTGTTCGGGGGTCCGGCATGGACCTGGGATGCGCGCCGCGGCCAATATTATCTGCACAACTTCCTGCGCGAGCAGCCCGATCTCAACTTCCACAATCCAGAGGTGCAGGACGCGACGCTGGCGACCGCGAAGTTCTGGCTCGATCGCGGCGTCGACGGCTTCCGGCTGGATGCGCTCAACTTCTCGATGCACGATCCCGAACTGCGCGATAATCCGCCCGCGCCCGATACCGGCAAGCGCCGCACGCGCAGCTTCGACTTCCAGCAGCATATCTACAATCAGAGCCATGCCGATATCCCGCGCTTCCTCGAGCGCATCCGCGCGCTGACGGACAGCTATGGCGGCCGCTTCACCGTCGCCGAAGTCGGCGGGCCGACGCCCGAGGCCGAGATGCACGCCTTCACCCGGGGCGAGGCGCGGCTCAATTCGGCCTATAGCTTCGCGTTCCTCTATGCCGATCGGCTCACCCCCGCACTGGTGCGCGATTCGGCGGCAGTCTGGCCGGCCGAGCCCGGCATGGGCTGGCCGAGCTGGGCATTCGAGAATCACGACGCCCCGCGCGCCCTGTCGCGATGGGTGGAAGCGGCGCACCGGGGCGCGTTCGCGCGGACGAAGATGCTGCTGCTGCTCGCGCTGCGCGGCAATGCGATCCTGTTCCAGGGCGAGGAGCTGGGACTGACCCAGGTCGATATCGGCTTCGCCGACCTGCAGGACCCCGAGGCGATCGCCAACTGGCCGCTCACCCTGAGCCGCGACGGCGTGCGCACGCCGCTGCCGTGGCAGGCCGATGCGCCCGCGCTTGGCTTCACCAGCGGCAAGCCGTGGCTGCCGGTCGGCCCCGATCATGCCGCGCTCGCGGTCGACCGGCAGGAAGCCGATCCGCAATCCCTGCTCAACCTCACCCGCCGGCTGATCGCGCTGCGCCATTCGAGCCCGGCGCTGATGAGCGGATCGATCACGGTGCACGAAGCCGGCGAGGCGCTGCTGATCTTCGAGCGCCGTGCGCCGGGCCAGACCTTGCTCTGCGTCTTCAATCTCGGCGCGGACTCGATCGCCTTGCCCGAGCATCTGCGGGGCCGGCGCATCGTGCAGGCAGTCAACGGCGCCACGCTCGCGCAGCTGCCGCCCTTTGCCGGGCTGATCGCCGAATAGATTGCCTCTCCGACGGAGGTGCCATAGAATAGCTTCAGGGAATCGCATCTTTCCGGAAACTGCCGGCCTGTTGGCTTCAGTATGAGGAGTGCGAAATGCCTGAATTCACCGGACCGGCGACGCGTTTCACCCCCGGCGCCATCCAGAAGGCGGCCGACGACATCGGCTGCGACGTCGCCGCCGTCAAAGCCGTGATCGACGTGGAGAGCCGCGGCGGCTTCCTGTCCGATACCCGTCCCAAGATCCTGTTCGAGCGCCACGTGTTCAGCAAGCGCACCGACAGCAAGTTCGACCAGTCGCACCCCGACATCTCGTCGCGCACCCCGGGCGGCTATAAAGGCGGGGCGGCCGAATATGACCGGCTCAGCGAGGCGATCGCGCTCGATCGCAAGGCCGCGCTCGAATCGGCGAGCTGGGGGGCGTTCCAGATCATGGGCTATCATCACGATTCGCTGGGCATGCCCGATGTCGAGGATTTCTGCCGCGGCATGTGCAATTCGGAGGACGATCACCTCGCCGCGTTCGTCCGCTTCGTGAAGCTCAACAAGCTCGACGACGAGCTGTGCCGGCGCGACTGGACCGGCTTCGCCCGCGGCTATAACGGCCCGGCCTTTCTCAAGAACCGCTACGACACCAAGCTGGCCGCGGCCTATACCTTGCACGCGATCTCGCCGCCGCGCACCGACAGCGTCCAGCGCACGCTCAAGATGGGCGACGACGGCCCCGACGTGGTGCTGCTCCAGAAGAAGCTCGGCCTCACCCCCGACGGCGATTTCGGCCCCGCGACCAAGGCGGCGGTGGTCGCGTTCCAGAAGAAGAATGGCCTCGGCAGCGACGGGATCGTCGGGTCGAAAACGCGGCAGGCGCTCGGGCTCTGAGGTTGCCGGTCGTGCGGGTGCGGCTTATGATGCCGCATCCGCGTGACTGGCGACCGGGATGGAGCACCATCGGGAAGCGCGGGGCCGAACTGCCGCATCGCCTGGGCACCCTCGCTTGTTTCCGGAGGAATCGATGCCCGAAACCGCGCCGCTCCACATCGCCTTTCTGCTGTTTCCCGACGTCACCCAGCTCGATCTGACCGGGCCGGCGCAAGTCCTGTCTCGCCTCGGCAACGTCACGCTCGATCTTGTCGGCAAGACGCGCGATCCGGTGGCGACCGACGCGCAATTTCCGCTGCATCCGACGGCGAGCTTCGCCGAGGTTCGGCGTACCGACATCCTCTGCGTCCCCGGCGGCTTCGGCACCGTGGCGGCGATGGAGGACGCCGAGACGCTCGCATGGCTTCGCGGGGTCGCCGACACCGCGCAATGGGTCACCAGCGTCTGCACCGGCTCGCTCGTCCTCGCCGCGGCGGGTTTGCTCACCGGCTATCGGGCCGCCTGCCACTGGGCTTCGCGCGAGCAGCTCGCCTGGTTCGGCGTCGAGCCGGTGGCCGAGCGCGTGGTGTTCGATCGCAACCGGGTCAGCGGTGGCGGAGTGACCGCGGGGATCGATTTCGCGCTGGCGCTGACCGCGGCGATCCGCGGCGAGGACCATGCGAAGTTCGTCCAGCTCAGCCTCGAATATGACCCGGCCCCGCCGTTCGACAGCGGCACGCCCGAACGCGCCGATGCCGCGACGCTGGCGCGCTACCGGGCGATGGTCGACAGATTCGCGCCGGGCCGGGCGGAAAAGGTCCGGGCGATCGCGGCACGACTGGCGGCGACCCGGCCGGGCGGCTAGGCGGACAGCCTCGACAAAGGGGGAACCGCCGATGCCCGTTATGCCCATATTGACGATGAACGACGGTCGCGCGATCCCCGCGCTCGGCTTCGGCACCTATCTCGTTCCCGATGTCGATGCGTCGCGGATCACCCGCGAGGCGATCGGAATCGGCTACACCCTCGTCGACACCGCCGCCTATTACGGCAATGAGCGCGGCGTGGCCGAAGGGCTGGACGGGCGCGACGACATATTCGTCACCACCAAATTGTGGCGTGACGACATGGGATATGATCCGGCGCTGCGGGCGTTCGACGCGAGCCTCGCCAGGCTCGGGCGCGACCATGTCGATCTCTATCTGATCCACTGGCCGATGCCGGCGCTCGGCACCTATGTCGATACGTGGAGAGCGCTGGTCCGCCTGCGCGAAGAGGGGCGGGCGAAGTCGGTCGGCGTGTCCAACTTCTCGCCAGGCCACCTCCGCGTGCTTCTCGACGCGACCGGGATCGCCCCTGCGGTCAACCAGATCGAGCTCCATCCCGGCTTCCAGCAGCGCGAACTGCGTGCATTCCACGCCGCGCACGGCATCGTCACCCAGAGCTGGGGTCCGCTGGGACAGGGCAGCCTGCTCGGCGAGCCTGCGATCCTGCGCATCGCCGAAGCGCGTGGCTGCACGCCCGCACAGGCGATCCTCGCCTGGCACCTGCACCATGGGCTGGCGGTGATCCCCAAGGCTTCGGCGCGCGATCGGCTCGCGGACAATCTCGCGGCTATCAAGGTTACTCTCGCGGCGGAGGATATCGCGGCGATCGATGCGCTCGATGACCCGGCGGGGCGGCTGGGACCCGATCCGGACCAGTTCTGATCCATTGTCATTCCCTGGCGAAGGCCGGGCCAAGATTCGATGGACCCGGAGAGTTGAGACTGCCCTCGCGATCTGCATCGCATCTGGGCCCCGGCCTTCGTCGGGGAACAGTGATGCGGTTCAGCCCAGCGCCTTCGCCGCGCCTTTCAGATCGTCGACGAAGGCGGCGAATTCGTCTTCGGCGCGGCTCTTGTCAGGCATGCGCAGCAGGAAGCTGGGGTGAATCGTCACCCAGCCGAGGCCGTCGGCGAGTTCGATCGCGCGGCCGCGGGTGCCGCCGATCGTCACCACCTTGCCGAGCATCTGCCGCGCCGCGGTCGCGCCCAGCGCCACGGTCATCGCGGGCTTCACCAGCAGCCGTTCCTGCTCGTACCACCAGCGGCACGCCTGGATCTCGCCGGCATCGGGCTTCGAATGGATGCGCCTCTTGCCGCGCGGCTCGAACTTGAAATGCTTGACCGCGTTGGTGACATAGACCGCCGCGCGGTCGATCCCGGCTTCGCCGATCGCCCGATCGAACATCTGCCCCGCCGGGCCGACGAACGGACGCCCGGCCAGATCCTCCTGATCGCCGGGCTGCTCGCCGACGAACATCATCCGCGCGTCGACCGGGCCCTCGCCGAACACCGTCTGGGTCGCGTGCCTGTAGAGATGGCAGCGCGTGCAGCCCGCCGCCTCGTCGCGCAGCGCCGCCCATGCGCCTGCGATATTGCCGCCGATCCCGGTCCGTGCCTTCGCCACCATGCCGATCTCCCGCTGACGCGCCGTCGCGACCAGTTCCTTGACCAACGCGGTCTCGGGCATGTTTTTCCAATACTTCCGAGGCATCTCCTTGCGCATCATACCGGTCTTCAGCCGCGCGGGATTGAAGGTCGAGGCGTAATAGGTCTTCCAGACATCCTCGACCGGATCGTCTCCCGGGGCATCGGCCCGCGTCGCGCCCCGCCCTTCGGCCAGCGTTTCGCAATCCCAATGCAGCGAAAGTTCGGGGGGTGAGGATCGACCAGCGCATATTGGCGAAGCGATCGACGAAGAAGCGGGCATTGGCGCGGACGATGTGATGCTCGGGCTCGAACCACGCGACGAAGCGCGCGCCGCTTTCGTCCTGCAGCTCGCGGAAGCGCACGAACGCCCGCATCTTGTGCACGTCGCGGCGGACCGCCTTGGCCATTTCCTCGAGCCGGCGGACCAGCGGATCGGCAGCGTCGTCGATCCGGCGCGGCTCGGCGATCAGCCCGGCGAGCAAGGTATAGAGCAGAGCGAAGCGCTGCGGATCGGAATGCAGCACCACGCTCTGGGCGAGGTCGAGAAAGGCGCGCGGGACCCGGAAGGCGGCCGGCGTCACGGGGGCGAGCACGGCTTCGTCGCCGAACAGATCGGCGGGGGTATCGCCGACCTGCCAGACCAGCTCTGCCGGCGGCACGCGTGCGCCGGCGAGCGCGCGTGCGGCGTCGCGCCAGCCTTCGAAATCGTCTTCGTCGGTCAGGGTAACGACGCGCAATCCGGTGCTCCTTCCCTGTGTTCCTGCGCAAGCAGGAACCCAGGGTCCAGAGCGATTCGCTTGTGGTCCTGGGCTCCTGCTTGGCAGGAGCACAGACCCTCAACGCTTGGGCATCGCTTCGATCCACTCGCGCAGCAGCTCCACGCCCTCGGCATGGACTGTCGCCCGGCCCAGCTCGGGCATGGCGATGCCGGGATCGGTGCTCTCCATCCGGTAGATCAGGATCGAGGCCTGGGGGTCGCCCGGCTGGATCGCGAAGTCGCGCCCGCCGCTGCCGCGCCCCGCCGCCACCGGGCGCTTGCCGATGCCGAGCGCCACCGGATCGCGCCGGCCCGATTCGAGGAACAGCCCCGAATTGGAAGCGGCACCCGCAGGATTGTGGCAATGCGCGCAATTGATCTCGAGATAGGCGCGCGCGCGATCGTCGAGCCTCGCTGCGGGGTCGTCCCAGCGCGCGACCCGCGGGGCATCGGGCGGAAGCCGGTCGAGCATGTCCGCGGCGACCAGCTTTTCGAGCTGGCCGGCATGATTGAGGTAGCGGGCCTTGACGCCGATCGGGGTGATCGCGCCCGAGAGCGCGTGGCAATCCTTGCACTGGTTCTGGTTGGGGACCGCATAGCTGATGCTGCGTGGCGTGCCCGAGGGATCGCTGAAGGTCACCGGGATCCGCGTACCCGCCCGCCTGAGCAGCGCGTCGGTCCCCGCGGCATTCCACACATAAGGCAGCGCGACCCAACCGCTCGCCCGGCGCAGCAGCAATCGCGTTTCCAAGGGCTTGAACTTGCCGGCCTGCGGATAGCCGAAGGTCTTGATCAGCGCGCTGCCGACCGGGAGGTCGAACGCCGCCTCGCCGTCATAGCGCGCCTTCCTGCCGGCCGGGATATAGAGGTAGCGATGCTTGGCGGCATAATCGGAGAAGAGCGGAGTCTCGAGATCATAGCCGATCACCCGCGGCGCGGGCGTTTCGCCGGGGAGATCGGTGAAGAAGCCATAGTCCGAGAGCTTGGCCGGCAGGGCATCGCCGGTGATCGCGGCGTCGTTGACCGCCGCCGGCCGCCCGGCGAGCGCCGCGCCGAACAGCACAACCGCCGCGGCGAGCGCCTTCACTTCGCCGCCGCCTCCATCGCTGCGGGAAGCGCCACCGCCGCGGGCATCGGCGCTTCCGCACCCTTGAGCTCGACCGGGGCCGGCCTGGCGGTCTCGATCGGCGCGCCTTGCTTCAATCCCATGCTGAGCACCGGCACGCCGTCGGCCACACGCAAGCTGGCCGCATCGCCGCTGCCGTCCCACACCACCGGGGGAAGCGTGCCGCCCAAAGCCGCGGCGAGCTGGTCGCCGCCCGGAAAGCCCGGCGCGTAGCCGGCGCGGCCATGCTTGTTGCCGCTCACCATGATCCGGGTCGGCACCGGCTTGAACTTCGCATCGTCATAGCTCTGGCGATAGGCGGTGATCATCACGTTCGCAGTGGCGTTGCCCGACAGCTCGTTGCGCAGGACATGGACATTGTCGTTGGCCATGATCAGCACGCCGGTGCCGGCCGGCACGGTCGCGACGATATTGCCCTTGGGCGCGAAATTGGGCTGGTTGTTGTCGATCACCCTGTTCTCGAACACGCGGACCTCGCCGCCGCCCATCTTGGGCAGGCTCGGCATGTCGAAGACGAGGATCCCGCCGGTATTGCCGGTCGCGAGATTGTGGAAGACGTCGGCGTGGCGGCTATTCTCGATCTCGATGCCGGCGACGTTGCCCGAAACTTTCGAATTGCGCACGACGATCTGCTCGGACTGGCCGACATAGATGCCCGCGTCGGAGGCGCCCTTCACTTCGACTCCGTCGATCAGGATCGCGGTGCTCGACACCGGATACACCCCGTACGCGCCGTTGGTCGCCTTGGGTCCGCCGGTCCATTCGACGCGGATGTTCTTGTAGACGATACGATCGGCGCCCTTGGACTTGATCCCGTCGCCCTTGCTGTCCTCGACCGCGAAATCGCGCAGCACCACATCGTCCGAGGTTACCAGGAGTCCTTCGCCGGCGCCGAGCTGGCCCTTGAAGCTGAGCAATGTCTTGTCGGGCCCGGCGCCGCGCACCGTCACCCGGTTCACGTCGAGGCTGAGCCCGTCGGTGAGTTCGAAGCGGCCCGCGCCGATGCGGATCGTGCTGCCGGGTTTCGCTTCGATCAACGCGGCCTGGAGCCGCTCCTGTGCGTCGGGCCCGGCCTCGACGGTCACGGTCTGCGCCGCCGCCGGGCTGGCGGCAAGCAGGACGGCAAGTGTCCAATAGCGCGGCATCATGCTCTCCCTCCTGTCTTTTTCGGGCATGATACGCGGGACCGAGCGAATTGACAGCCTTGTTAATTAGCCCGGTTCGGGCCGGTGGCAGACGAACTCGATCAGGCGCCCGTCGGGGTCGCGCAGATAGCCGGCATAATAATCGGGGTGGATGTGCGGCGCGAGCCCGGGCGCGCGATCGAGCGGAAGCCGGGCGGCGCGGGCGGCGGCGTAGATCCGGTCGACCGTCGCGCGATCGGGCGCGGTGAAGGCGAAATGCAGCTTCGAAGGCTCGCCCTCGACGAGGAACAGATCGAGCGAATCCTCATTGCCGAACCCCTTGGCGAGGCCGTCGACCTTCTGGACATAGCCGAGGGGAGCAAGCGCCTTGGCGTAGAAGCGCAGGCAATCGGTCATATTGGCGGTGTAGATTTCGATATGGTCGATCATGCACGGCTCCTCGGTTCGCCCGCAGAGATAAGACGCGATCTTGCCGAATTTCGGCGAAGTGACCGGCCGAAATGACGGATTTCCGCGAAGATCGGCGTTAGAGTGCCGGCGATGACACGACCTGCTCTGGATGCGTTCGATCGCAAGCTGCTCGCCGTCGTCCAGCGCGACGCGAGCCGCACCGCCGATGCGCTGGCCGAGGAAGTCGGGCTATCTCCTTCGGCAGTGCTTCGACGGCTCAAGCGGCTGCGCGACGAAGGCGTGATCCTTGCCACCACGGCGGTGGTCGATCCGGCCAAAACCGGAAAGCCCAATTTCTTCCTCGCCGCGCTCGAGATCGAGCGCGAGCGGCCGGAGCATATCGCCCGGCTGCGCCAGTGGCTGGCGGCCGAGGACGGGATCCAGCAGGTCTATTACGTCACCGGCACCGCCGATTTCATGCTGGTCGTCGTCGCGCCCGATGTCGGCGCGTACGACGCGCTGATGAGCCGGCTGATGGCGGACAATCCCAATGTCCGCCGCTTCACCACCAATGTCGCGCTCGGGGTGGGCAAGCGCAGCCTGTTCGTGCCGGTCGACTGGGAGGACTGATGACATCTCCCTCTCCCCTTGTGGGAGAGGGAGGGAGCCGACGAAGTCGGCGGAAGGGGAGGGGAGTGTGTCTTGATAGACCTCCCCCTCATCCTTCCCACGCCTTCGGCGCGGGCCCCTTCCTTCTCCCACAAGGGGAGAAGGAGGAAGGCGATAATGCTCGGTTATTCGCGTTCGTCGCCGGGCGCTTGTTCCTCGGCGCGGGCCAGCTCCTCGGGTTTGCGCTCTTCGAACACCCGCGCGAGCCGTTCCTCAACCTCGGCGGGAAGGCGTTCGGCGGCGGCGGGGAACATGTCCTCTTCTTCCTCGTCGATATGATGCTCGTAGCGGTGACGCATCTCGGCGAACTTCTGGTCCCATTCCCACGAGCCGAATTCGAGCGCGATCAGCTCGCCGAGGAAATCGTCGACTTCCTTGTGCTCGGACACCGAATGGCGGGCATCCTCGCGCAGTTCGGGGTCGGCGAGCATCGTCGCGTAGAGCGATTCCTCCTCGGCCGCGGCATGCGCCTGCAATTCGAGCCGCAGCGTTTCGAACGCCTCGCGGCGCGGCGCGTCGGTTCCGGCATTCTCGCCGACCCGCTTGAGCAGCGCGCGCTGGCGATCGTGATCCGCCTTGAGGTCCTCGAAAATGCGGGCATCGGCCATGAAACTCTCCTTCGCCGCTCCAACCGGCGAGGCGAGGGCTGGTTTCAGCCGCGACTCATTCTCAGGCGGCGAACAGCTCCAGTTGCTCGCGCTTCGGCGCCACCAGCGACCGCAGATCGGCACGGTCGGCGAGCGCCACCGGCCGCCAATCCTCGGCGATCAGGAACGGGCGGACCTTGGCGATCGACGCGGTCAGCCGCGCGACGTCGGCGAGCCGCAGCCGGCGCCAGCGCCGCGTCGCGAGGATCGCATCCACGGCTTTCACCCCGAGGCCCGGCACCCGCAGCAACGCCTCGCGCGGGGCGCGGTTGACGTCGACCGGAAAGCGCTCGCGAAACCGCAGCGCCCAGGCGAGCTTGGGGTCCATGTCGAGCGGCAGCATCCCGGTCGCCGGATCGGCCGCGTCGGCGACTTCGCCGGGCTGATACTCATAGAAGCGCATCAGCCAGTCGGACTGATAGAGCCGGTGCTCGCGCATCAGCGGCGGGCGCTGGAGCGGCAGCACCGCGCTGGCATCGGGAATCGGGCTGAACGCCGAATAATAGACCCGGCGCAGATTGAAGCGGCCATAGAGCCCGGCGGCGCGCGTGATGATGTCGCCGTCGGTCGCGGCATCGGCGCCGACGATCATCTGGGTCGATTGGCCCGCCGGCGCGAATTTGGGGGCCGATTTGTAGCGCTTTCCGGCATCGCCGCTGTCGTCGATCGCCGTTCGCACTCCGCGCATCGCGCCTTCGATACGTGCGGCCGATTTCTCCGGCGCGAGCCGGGTCAATCCGGCGACGGTCGGCAGCTCGACGTTGATCGAGACGCGATCGGCGTACAGCCCGGCCTGATGCACCAGCTCGGGATCGGCGTCGGGAATCGTCTTGAGATGGATATAGCCGCGGAAATCATGCTCCTCGCGCAGCAGGCGTGCGACCCGTACGATCTGCTCCATCGTGTAATCGGACGAGCGGATGATCCCCGAGGAGAGAAACAGCCCCTCGATGTAATTGCGCTTGTAGAAGCTCAAAGTGAGGTCGACGACTTCCTCGGGGGTGAAGCGCGCGCGGCGGACGTTCGAGCTCTTGCGGTTGATGCAATAATGGCAGTCGAACACGCAGGCATTGGTCAGCAGGATCTTGAGCAGGCTGATGCAGCGGCCGTCCGGGGCATAGGCATGACAGATGCCCATGCCTTCGGTCGAGCCGATCCCTTTGCCCCCGGCCGAACTGCGCTTCGCCGTGCCCGAAGAGGCGCAGGACGCATCGTATTTGGCCGCGTCGGCAAGGATCTCCAGCTTTCCGCGCAGGTCGAGTTGTGCCATATGTTCCATCTATGTTCTTGTTATCGCACTGTCCAGTGACGATGGACGCTGTTCGTCGCAGCGGATAAGCAGCCCGGCATGGGATGGGCTCTTCCGCGCGACGTGAACCGGCGCCTCTTCGCGCTTTGGCTCGCGCTGGCCGTCACCTGCAGCGCCGGCTGGCTGTTCAAGGGGCATTGCGTGCCCGGCGGCTGGACCGAGGCCGAGCAATATACCACCGGGTGCTACAACGACGTGATGCCGTTCTGGCATGGCCGCGAGGTCGCCGAAGGCAAACTGCCCTATTTCCAGACGCGGATGGAATATCCGGTGCTGACCGGCGCGCAGATCTGGGCCGAGGGCAGCGTTACCCGATTGCTGTTCGGCAAGCGCGCACGCGACTGGCATTTTCTCGGCGTGGTCGTCGTTGCCAACGCCTTGCTCGCGGCGCTGGTGCTGAAATGGTTCCTGGCCGCGGGGATGGACTCGCGTCGGCTGTGGGGCTGGGCGCTGGCGCCGCCTCTGGTGCTCTATGTCGGGCATAATTGGGACATGGCGGCGGCCACATTTGCGATCGGCGCGCTGCTGCTCGCGCGCAAGGGCCGGCTGGTCCCGGCGGCTGCGGCGGCTGGGCTGGGGACTGCGGCCAAATTGTTCCCCGTATTGGCGCTGCCGCTGATCGGCTTGAGTGCGCTGTTCGGCGATGCCGGGCCGTGGCGGCAACGCCTGCTTCGCGCCACGGCGCTGTCGGCGGCGGCGATCGGCGCATGGGCGTTGGTCAATCTGCCGGTGGCTCTGCTCGCGCCCGACAATTGGGGCGAGTTCTATCGCTTCTCGCAGGCGCGGCAGGGCACGGTGGCGGCGACCTGGGACATCCTCGCCAATATGGGCTGGTGGTTTACCTGGATCGACGATCGCAATCGTTATGCGGCGCTCGCCTTCGTGATCGGCTTCGCGCTGATCGTGGGGCTCGGCTGGCGCAAGCACCATACGCATCTCTGGGTGCTGTTCACCCCGGTGCTCGCCTGGTTCATGCTGACCAACAAGGTCTATTCGCCGCAATTCGACCTGTGGCTCTATCCCTTGCTGCTGATGACCGCGCCGCGCTTATGGCCGGTGGCCTTGTTCGTGCTGGGCGGGATCGCGGCCTTTTTCGCCGAATTCTGGTGGTTCGCGGGTATGGAGCATGCGTGGCCGGCCACGACGACGACGCATGTCGCGCTCGCTGCGGGGGTGCGCGCGGCGGCGATGCTGTGGATCATCGGCGAATGCGTGCTGCGCGATCCGCCGAGGTGGCTGGTGCGGGATTCAGAGAATCACGCCTTCTCCCGTTCGTTTCGAGCCTAGTCGAGAAACGGATCAAGAGGGTCGCAAGGCGTTTCTCGACTTCGCTCGAAACGAACGGAGAGCGAAGTTACGGCAAAGGCAGATCGGTCTGCTCGTCGCGGCGCGCGTTCGATTCGGCGCGGGCGCGGGTGGCCTGGCGGACGAAGCAACCGGTCTGGCCGCCCGGGCCGACCGTCGAGCAACTGCCGGTGCCCATGCGGCCGGCGTCGAGCGCGTCCGCCGAGCGCACCGCCCAGCTTTCGTTCGCCTGCGGGCGGCCGGATTGCTGGCGAAGATTCTGGGGAATGCGGAAGCGTTCGGCCTCGTCGAGCCGCTGGCAGACGACGATCTCTTCGCCGCTGTCGTTGGTCGGGCATTTGTCGTCGCCATAGATGACGAGGACGCCGTTCTGCGCGGCATTCTGCGCCTGCGCGGCCGGCACCAGCAGCGGCGCTGCGGCCAGTCCCGCGACGATCACGATCCGCTTGAGCATCTTGCCTTCTCCTCGCGCATGGCCTGGCGCTTCAACGCTGAACCGGGCCTGTCATATCCGTTTCGAGATCGCAATCGCCGCGCGGCAGCCGAGCCGGATCAGTCCGGACAATAGAGGATAGGCCACCGCCGTCTCCGCGCCGTGTGCCAGCGCCGTGTCGCGATGCTCGAGCTCCTCTTCGCGAAACTCGGCGACGGCGTGGCTCAGCTCGGGGTCGCCGTCGCCCAGTTCGGCGAGCTGGCGCTGATAATGCAGGTCGATCTCGGTTTCGACCGCGGCGGTACAGGCCATTGCGGCGGCCGGACCGATCGCCGCGGTGGCCGCCCCCAGCGCGAAGCCGGCGACGTTCCAGAAGGGCTGGAGCGCAGTCGGGCGCACCCCGCGCCGCGCGATCATCGCGTCGAAAAAGGCCCGGTGGCGCTCTTCCTGATTGGCCATGCCGTTGATCATCCGCGCCATCGGGGTGCGGTCGCCCATCACGGCGAGTTGCCCGGCATAGATACGCGTCGCGCCATATTCGCCCGCCTGATCCACCCGGATCATTGCGGAAGTGCCTTCGCGGCGATCGCCGGGCTTCCAGCTCATCGGCGGGCCTTGCGCGGCGCCAGTGCGAAGATCGCCACGGCGCCGCCTAGCGACAGGATCGCATTGAAGCCGGCGAGGCTGATTCCGAACAATGTCCATTGCGGTACGTCACAACGCACCAGCGGGCGGCGCAGTGCCTGGTTGAGCAACTCCATCGGATCGCCGGTGCCGATCGGGGCGGTGCAGGCAGTGATACCTTGCCACCAATGATATTCGACGCCGGCATGGAACACGCCGATCGTGCCGCTGACCGCGATCAGCACGGCGGCGAACAATACGAACAGCATCTGCACCGGACGGGCGAGCGGCGCGAACGACAATGCCGCGACCACGACCGCGGCATAATGCGGCCAGCGCTGCCAATGGCACATCTCGCACGGCATCAGCCCGAACAATTGCGATCCCCATGCGCCGGCGAGCAGGGCCGCCGGCAACAGCAGCGCGATCAGCCGCGCAGTGCGGAGCCCGTCCCGACGCATGGCTCAGCGGCCCTTGGTCGCGACCTGCGGCTTGCCGGCCGAGCGCGCGATGGTCTGCAGCGCATAATGGAGCTGGAAGTCGTCGATGCCCTGTTTCTTGAGCTGTTCGGCGGTGGCGGAGAAGCGCGGATCGGTGCGCGCATCCTGCTCGAGCGTGGCGTCGTCGACCTTCTCGGCGTTGATCAGATGCTTGCGCAGATCGGCCTCGCGGATGACGGTGCGATCCTTGTAGTCGGGGTCGGAGATCTGCGGGACGAGCAGGTCGGGCTTGATCCCGCCTTCCTGCACCGAATGGCCCGACGGGGTGAAATAGCGCGCGGTGGTGAGCCGCAGCGCGGCGCGCGCGCCCATCGGCAGGATCGTCTGGACCGAACCCTTGCCGAAGCTGCGCACGCCCATGACCAGTCCGCGGTGATGATCCTGCAGCGCCCCGGCGACGATCTCGGAGGCCGAGGCCGTGCCCGAATCGACCAGCACGATCACCGGCAGGCCGCGGGCGAGATCGCCGGGGACCATGGATTCGGCGTAATAACGCTCGATATCGCCTTTCTCGCGGCCGCGCTGCGAGACGATCTCGCCATGGCCGAGGAACACGTCGGACACGGCGATCGCCTCGCTCAGCAGGCCGCCGCCATTCTCGCGCAGATCGACGACATAGCCTAGCGGCTTGTGCCCGAGCTTCTTGTCGATCTCCTGGATCGCCTTGATCGTGTCGGCGCCGGTCTGGGCGGTGAAGGTGTTGATGTTGATATAGCCGACGCCGTCCTTGACTTCCCACTTCACCGGCTTCTGCACGATGATCTCGCGGACGAGGCTCATCTGGAGCGGTTTCTCGGCGCCGGGGCGGACGATCGTCAGGTTGATCTTGGTGCCGGGCTGGCCGCGCATCTGCTCGATCGCCTCGTCGAGGCTGCCGCCGACGATGAACTTGCCGTCGATATGGGTGATGAAGTCGCCCGACTTGATGCCCGCGCGCGCCGCCGGGGTATCCTCGGTGGGCGCGATCACCTTCACCGCGCCCTCTTCCTGCGTCACGGTCAGGCCGAGCCCGCCATAATTGCCTTCGGTCTGGATCTTGAGATTGTCGAAGTCGAGCCCGTCGGCGAAGCTGGAATGCGGATCGAGCGCGGCGAGCATGCCGGCGATCGCGCCCTTGACCAGCGTCTTGTCGTCGACCTTCTCGACGTAATTCGCCTTCACCTGGTTGTAGACTTCCATGAAGGTGTCGAGCTCGCGATAGCTGTTGGTGTCGACCCCGGCCATCGCGCCGGAAGCGACGGGGACGAGCGCGAGCGCGCTGACGGCGGCAGTGACCTGGAGAAGCGGACGCAGCATCATACGACTTTCGGCAAAAACGACTTCAGTGATCTAGTGCAGGATAACGGCATTTCCACGGCCTGTCAGTTCAGCAATTGCGCGAGGTCCATCGGCTGGCCGCGGCGGCGCAGCTCGACGGTGACCCGCGGGTCGCCGCTTTTCCACGCGCGGCCGATCAGCTGCCCCTGCGCGACCGGATCGCCGACCCGGATCGCGAGCCCGCCGAGCCCGGCGACGAGCGACGTCCAGCCCTCGCCATGATCCACGATCACCACGCCGCCATAGCCGCGAAACGGCCCGGCATAAACGATTCGCCCCGCGGCGGGGGCGACCGCGGGCGCATTGGGCGCAGTTACGAAGGTCAGCCCGCGCGCGCGCACCCCGGTCGCCGAGAGCTCGCCCATTCCGGTGACGAGCCGGCCGGATACCGGCAATCGATAGGGTGCCATCCGCTTCGGAAGCGGGCTGGCGGCATCGCCGGGGCGGGGCAGCGGCCCAGGCAGCGCGACGAGTTCGCTCTGCACCTGACTCGCTTCGCCCTGCGATTGCATCTGGTCGACAAGGTCGCGGGCGCGTTCGCCGAGCGCGAGGGCGCGATCCGATTCGATCAGCGCGCTGCGCCCGAGCGCCTGCGATCGCGCCCGGTGGGTGGCTTCGAGCTGGACCAGGGCGATCCGCTCGTTCTCGAGCCGCGCGCGGCCGTCGCGCAGGCTCCGAATCGCGCCGGCGGCATTGGCGCGCAGCCGCTGGACGCGGGCGAGCTCGGCGCGGACTTCTGCGGTGCGCCGCTCGACCACCGGCATCGTCGTGCCGAGCACGGCGCGGACATGGACGATGTCCTCGGTCGATCCGGGCTGGATCAGCCCCAGCACCGCCGGCCGCCGCGCCATGGACTGCAGCGCGGCGATCAGCCGCACGATCGGACCCTGACGCTCGGCGACCTGGACGCGTTGCGCCGCGAGCAGCCGGTCGACGATCGCGATTCGCGCCTCGGCCGCCACGATCTCGGCTTGCGCCGCCTTGATCCGTTCGGCGGCGGCGGCTTCCTGCGCCCGCGCCTGCACCGCGCGGTCGCGTTCGTTGGCGGCGGCCGCCTCGAGCGCCCGCGCCCGCGCCTCGGCAGCGCTCGATGCGGCAGTGGCGGATTTCAGCCGGGCTTGCTGCTCGCGCAATTCCTGTGCCGGCGCCATGCTTCCCGCGGCGAGCATCGCCAGCAAGGCGGCGGCGACGGCGATGCTCCGTGCGGGTCCCATCGCTCACCCTTCGCGGTGATAGGGATGGTTGGCAAGGATCGAGGTCGCGCGCCACAATTGTTCGGCGAGCATCGCGCGCGCCATCATGTGCGGCCAGGTCGCGCGCCCGAAGGAGATCAGCAGATCGGCTTCGGCGCGCTGGGCATCATCGAAGCCGTCGGCGGCGCCGATCAGGAAGCGCGTCTCGCGCACCCCGTCGTCGCGCCAGCGTCCCAGCCGCTCGGCCAGCACGCGCGACGGCAGATTCTCGCCGGTCTCGTCGAGCATGATCACCCGGGTGCCGCTGCCCCGCTCGGGCATCTTGCCGCCGGTATCGGGCAGTTCGGTCACCCGGGTCGGCCAGGCGATGCGCTTGAGATAGCGCTCGACCAGCTCGGCCTCCGCGCTCCGCCCGATGCGACCGCGTGCGACGATGTGGAGCAGCATCTCCCCGCCGCGCCTACGCGTTCAAGCCTGGCCCGCGCTTTCCCCGAACGACCACATCCGCTCGAGATTGTAGAAGGTCCGCACTTCGGGGCGGAACAGATGGACGATCACGTCGCCGGCATCGATCAGCACCCAATCGGCGGTGGGCAGGCCCTCGATCCGCGGGGAGCGGCCGAACTCCGCCTTGATCTTCTCGGCGAGCTTGGCGGCCATCGACGCGACCTGCCGGGTCGAACGGCCCGAGGCTACGACCATGAAGTCGGCGATGCTGCTCTTGCCGGCGAGCGGGATCGAGACGGTTTCGACCGCCTGATCGTCGTCGAGCGAAGCCATCACGAGGGCGTGCAGCGCCTCGACGCCATCGGCGCCGGGGGCGCGCTGCACATTGGGGGAAGTTGCCAAGTTAATTCCTCAGGGTTGCAGGCAGGTCTGTGCGCGGCTGTGGAGACGGCGCGGTCGGCGTGGATATGGGTATTCCAGGCGCGTCCGAAAAGTGCCGGTGCCAGGCAGGGTCGGCGGCGCGGATGCGGGTCGCCGAAGTCGGATCGGGGCGGAAGCGCATCAGCACGAGGCCGGGCAATCTCCAACACGTCCATTGCTTCGCCTGGCCTGCGGGCCGCACAGCGCGCCGCAGCCAACTCATCGCAGGACTTGCGTGAGCCCGCGCATTGTAGCCCGGACGGGCGATCACCGCAATCGGAACCTGCCGCGCGATCCGTCGCCAGTCGCGCCAATGGTGGAACTGGGCGAGATTGTCGGCGCCCATCAGCCAGACGAAGCGATGCCTTGGATAGAGGCGGGGGAGCCTGCGCAGCGTATCGGCGGTGTAGCGGGTGCCGAGTCGGGCCTCGACGTCGCTCACCCGAATCGGTGCATGGCGCGCCATTTTCCGCGCCGAGGCGAGCCGCGCGGCAAAAGGCGCCATGCCGGCTTCGGGCTTGAGCGGGTTGCCCGGCGAGACCAGCCACCACACTTCGTCGAGCCCGAGCGCGCGGATTGCGTGGAGCGAGAGCTTGCGATGCCCGCGATGCGCGGGATTGAACGAGCCGCCGAGGAGACCGATGCGTTTCACAATTTCCCTGCGAGTTGCTGCGCACCGTGCAGAACCCGGAGGATGCGGATGTGGTCGCGCTCGACGCGATAGAAGATCACATAGTCCGTCCGGGGCACGCGCCAGCGCCGCCGATGCGCGCGTGTCGTCGCTTGACCCGCCTGCGGCAGTTCGGAAAGGACGCGCGTGGCCTTCACGATCCTTTCAGTCAAGTTGGCCGCGAGCACGGGATCGATTGTTTGATAGAAACGGGCGATTCGATGTAGGTCGCCTTGTGCGAACGGTGCCCAACGGATTGCGCGCACTAGGCGGCCGCGTCACGCCGGAGGCCGGCCACCCACGCTTCCATCTCTTCCTGCGTCAGATATTCGCCGCGATCGATCTCGCGCTCGGCTTCATCGAGCGAGTCCATCAATTCGGTCTCCGAGAGGACGAACTCCTCGACCGCGCGGGCTACGATCCACGAGCGGGATCGCTCCATGCGGGCGGCAAGCCGATCGAGCTTGGTCGAAGTCTCTTCCGCAACCCGGCCGGTAATGACAGTCGTCTTGCTCATGCAACGGATGTATACATGTGTTGCAGCGGCTTCAAGGCCGCGCCTGGCCGGTTCCGCGCACCACCCATTTGTACGTCGTCAGTCCCTCGAGCGCGACCGGGCCGCGGGCGTGGAGGCGACCGGTGGAGATGCCGATCTCGGCGCCCAATCCGAACTCTCCCCCGTCCGCGAATTGCGTCGAGGCGTTCCACATCACGATCGCGCTGTCGACCTGCGCGAGGAAGCGCTCGGCAGCCGCGGCGTCTTCGGTGACGATCGCATCGGTATGGTGCGATCCGTGCGCGGCGATGTGATCCATCGCCGCCTCGACGCCGTCGACCAGCTTCACCGAGAGGATCGCGTCGAGATATTCGGTATCCCAATCCTCGGCGCTGGCGGCAGCGACGCGCGGCTCGAGCGCGCGGATCTCGTCGTCGCCGCGCAGTTCGCAGCCGGAATCGGCGAGCGCGGCGAGCACCGGCGCCGGATCGGCGAAGCCGCGATCGATCAGCAGGGTCTCGGTCGCGCCGCAGATGCCGGTGCGGCGCATCTTGGCGTTGAGCGCAAGATCGCGCGCCATCGCCGGATCGGCGGCACGATCGATATAGGTGTGGTTGAGCCCGTCGAGATGGGCGAGCACCGGCACCCGCGCCTCGGCCTGCACGCGCGCGACCAGCCCCTTGCCGCCGCGCGGCACGACCATGTCGATTGCGCCCTCGGCGGTGAGGATCGCGCCCACCGCGGCGCGATCGGTGACCGGGACGAGCTGGACGGCATCGGCCGGCATCCCGCCGGCCTCGAGCCCCCTGGCGAGCGCGGCGTGGATCGCGCGATTGCTGCGAATGGCTTCCGATCCGCCGCGCAGGATCGCGGCATTGCCCGACATCGCGCACAGCGCTCCGGCATCGGCGGTGACGTTGGGCCGGCTCTCATAGATGATGCCGATCACGCCGATCGGGATGCGCACCCGGGTCAGCACCAGTCCGTTGGGCCGCTCGACGCGCTCGATCACCTTGCCGACCGGATCGTCGAGCCGGGCGACGGCCTCGACCCCGGCGGCGGTCGCCTCGACGCGCGCCGCGTCGAGCCGGAGCCGGTCGAGCAAGGCGCCCGACAGTCCCGAAGCCTCGGCGGCGGCCATGTCCTCGGCATTGGCGGCGACGATCGCCGCGCTCCCGTCGCGGATCGCGGCGGCTGCGGCGAGCAAGGCGCGGCGCTTGTCCTCGCGAGGCATCGCCGCGAGCCGGCGCGAAGCGACGCGCGCCCGTGCCGCCATGTCCGCAATCAGCATCGAGGTATCTGCATCGGCCATGCTGCACCCGCTAGCACGGCTCCGCGCAAGCTGATAGGCCATGCCGCATGGGGGAATTCGAAGCAGCCGGCGAGCTCGTCACCGGAGGATTGCTCGGTCGCGCGATCGAGCCGCACGCCGGCGAGGGGGCGTCGCACGGGCACGAACTATGCCTCAATTGCGGGACCGCGCTGGTCGGCCCGCATTGCTATCAATGCGGCCAGTCCGGGCATCTCCACCGCTCGCTTGGCGCGATCGGGCATGAGATCGTGCATGGCGTATTCCATTTCGAGGGGAAGTTCTGGCGCACCTTGCCGTTGCTGACCTGGCGGCCGGGGGATCTTACCCGCCGCTACGTTGCCGGCGAGCGCGCGCGCTTCGTCTCGCCGATGGCGATTTTCCTGTTTTCGATCTTCCTCATGTTCGCGGTCTTCTCCTGGGCAGGCCTCGCGCCGCCGACGGATCTTCGCTCGGGCGGTCCCAAGGCGCAGATCGAAGAGGCGCGCAAGGAGCTGCAGGAGCGCCGCCTCGACACGCTCAAGCAGTTGCGCGAGCATCCGGCGGGGGATCGCAAGCACGACAGATACCAGGCGCGGCTCGCCGATATCGACAAGACGCTCAAGCAGATCCCGACCTTCGAAGACGAGGCGCCCGACGACGCCGAGGGCTTCAACGCGCGCACCCGCTTCACCGGCTGGGCGCCGCTCGACCACGGCATCGAAAAATGGAACAAGAATCCGTCGCTGATGCTCTACAAGCTCCAGTCGAGCAGCTACAAATTCTCGTGGCTGCTGATCCCGCTGTCGCTGCCCTTCCTGTGGCTGCTGTTCTTCTGGAAGCGCGAGTACAAGCTGTACGATCACGCGATCTTCATCACCTACTCGATCTCGTTCATGTCACTGCTGTTCATCGTGATCGCGGTGGCCGCGGCGCTCGGCGTGTCGGCAGGTTGGCTCGGTATCGCGGGATTGCTGATCCCGTTCGTGCATATCACGCGGCAGCTCAAGCAAGCCTATCGGCTGCGCTGGTGGTCGGCATTGCTCCGCGCGATCGTGCTGACGCACTTCATCGGCATCGTGTTGATCATTTTCATGCTGGTGCTTCTTGCGATGGGCATGTCGGGCTGAGCGCCTATCGGCAGGGATAGGTCCGCTTCATATAGGCGTAGACCGCCGCCTTCATGCTCATGCTGCGTTTGGCAGGCGGGATCTTCTCGAGCTCGGCGAGCATCTGTCGCGGCGTGAGCTTCGGCTTGCCGGTGGCGGGAGGGCAGCTGTGCGGCGTCTTGCCCGCCGCCCGTGCGGCGCGCAGATCGGCGGTATAGGCGGCGCGGATCGAGGCGACCTCGCGCTTGATCAGCTCGGCATCGGGCGAGAGCACCGCCAGCGCACCCTGCGCCTGCAACGCCTTCGCCTTGGCGAGGAATTGCGCGACGGTCATCGCCTGTGCCGTGCCCGGCACGATCAGGCTCGCCGCAACCGCCGCGAACACCAGACGCCTCATACGAAAAACCCTCCCCCGATTGCTCGGGGGAGGGCTAGCCGTGACGCGTTTAACGTCAACTGAACTCATGCGCCCTGCGGGGTGGGATTTCCGAACGGACCCTTGGGCTTGCGGATCTTGGGGATCGACGTGCCCGCCGCGGCGACCGGAGTAGCGGCGGTGCCGGGATCGTCGCGGCCGATATCGGCGCCGCTGGCGATCCGCTTGATCTCCTCGCCGGTGAGCGTCTCATATTCGAGCAGCGCATTCGCGACCTTGTGGAGCTGGTCGATATGCTTGCTGAGCACGTCGCGCGCGCGCTGCAGCCCGTGCTCGACGAGCATCTTGATCTCGTCGTCGATCTTGCGTGCGGTATCGTCCGACATCGGCGCGTTGCGCAGGCTGCCCTGGCCCAGATAGCTCTCTTCGGAATAGGTCCATTCGAGCGGGCCGATGCTGTCGGACATGCCCCATTGAGTTACCATCGCGCGGGCGAGGCGGGTCGCCTGCTTGATGTCGCCCGACGCGCCCGACGAAACCTTGTCGTGGCCGAAGATCAGTTCCTCGGCAACGCGACCGCCCATCACGGTGGCGAGATCGGCGAACATCTTGTCGCGGTGATACGAATAATTGTCGCGCTCGGGCATCGACACGACCATTCCCAGCGCGCCGCCGCGCGGGATGATCGTCGCCTTGTGGATCGGATCCGAAGCGGGCTCGTGCACGCGGACCAGCGCGTGGCCAGCCTCGTGATAGGCGGTCATCCGCTTCTCGTCCTCGGTCATCACGAGCGACTTCCACTCGGTACCCATGATGACCCGGTCCTTGGCCATTTCGAACTGCGCCATCGCGACGAGGCGCTTGCCGAGGCGCGCGGCCATCAATGCGGCTTCGTTGACCAGATTGGCGAGATCGGCGCCGGACATGCCCGGCGTGCCGCGCGCGATCACGCGCGGATCGACGTCGGGTGCCAGCGGCACCTTCTTCATATGGACCTGGAGAATCTTCACCCGGCCTTCGATGTCGGGATTCGGCACCGTGACCCGGCGGTCGAAACGGCCGGGGCGGAGCAAAGCGGGATCGAGCACGTCGGGGCGATTGGTCGCCGCGACGATGATGATGCCTTCGTTCGAATCGAAGCCGTCCATCTCGACGAGCAGCTGGTTGAGCGTCTGCTCGCGCTCGTCATTCTGGTTGCCCAGACCGGCACCGCGGCTGCGGCCGACGGCGTCGATCTCGTCGATGAAGATGATGCACGGCGCCGATTTCTTGGCCTGTTCGAACATGTCGCGGACGCGGGATGCGCCGACGCCGACGAACATCTCGACGAAGTCCGAGCCCGAAATGCTAAAGAACGGCACGCCGGCCTCCCCTGCGATCGCGCGGGCGAGCAGGGTCTTGCCGGTTCCGGGCGAGCCGACCAGCAGGGCGCCCTTCGGGATCTTGCCGCCGAGACGGGCGAACTTGGTCGGATCGCGCAGGAATTCGACGATCTCCTGCAGCTCCTCGCGCGCCTCGTCGATGCCGGCGACGTCGTCGAAGGTAACCTTGCCTTCCTTCTGGGTCAGCAGCTTGGCGCGGCTCTTGCCGAATCCCATCGCGCCCGAGCCCGAATTCTTCTGCATCTGACGCAGCACGAAGAAGGCGATGCCGAGGAAGAGCAGGAAGGGCAGCGACTGATACAGGATGTAGAACCAGACCGACGGCTGCTCCTCGGGGCGGGCGTTGATCGCAACGCCCTTTTCCCGCAGCGTCGAGATCAACTGGGGATCGTTCGGCGCATTGGTGCGGAAGCGCGCATCGCTGGAGAGCGTGCCCGAGACCGTGCTGGTGCCCGCCGAGCCCGCGGCGATGTTGACCGATTTGACCTCGCCGGCCTGCACCTTGTCGAGGAAGCTCGAATAGGACATCGCGTCGCCGGCGGTCTGCGCGCTCGGCCGATCGAACATGGTGACGAACAGCGCCAGCGCGGCGAGGATGCCCACCCAGATCAGCAGGCTCTTCATCCAGGGATTGCCGCCGCCGTTTTCGGGACCCTGCGGCTTGTTGTTGTCGTTCATATCGAGCTCGAACCCTTTCGCCCATCAAGATAGGCACGGCCAAGTTAATGGCAATGGAACAACGCGGATGTTTGGGTCGATCAGTGTGATCGGCGCGCCGGAGCTGCGCTGAAACGCCATTCAGCATATTTCGCGCCGGCTTTCACCCCCGCAATCGTACCGGTGCCGCCCGCATCGAGCGTGGCGAGGAGGCGATCGAGGCTCTCCCCGCGAAGCGCCGGGCCGGCGCAGACCGATTGCACCGCCCGCTCGACCAGCCGGCGACGCAGTTCGTAGGGCAGGCCGCGCGCATCGAGCACGACGCAGCCCGCATCGATCCGGCCCCGCGCCTGCCATTCGCGTTCGGTCGCCCAGGCGAGCGCATCCTCGGCATGCCGCAGGTTGCGCGCGGCGAGCGCGAGCCGGTCCGCAGGCAGCTCGGGCGATTCGGCGAGCAAGTGCCGCATCCGGGCGCGATCGAAGCGCGGGTCGCGGTTCGAGGGGTCGTGGACCGGCGTGAGGCCCGCCGCCGCGACGATCGCTTCGAGCGCGGCGCGCGACCAGCCCAGCAAGGGCCGGATCAAGGTCACGCCTCCCAGCGGCCGCGCGCTGTGCATCGCGGCGAGCCCGCTCACCCCGGCGCCGCGGCGCGCGCGCATCAGCAAGGTCTCGGCGAGGTCGTCCTGCTGGTGGCCGGTCGCGACATGCGGCGCCCGATCTCTCGCCCATTCGGCAAGGAGGGCATAGCGAAGTTCCCGGGCACTTTCCTGGAGGTTGCCCGCCGGCAGGGCGCCGGTGAGTACGGTGTGGGGGACGCCGCGCGCGGCGCAGATTTCGCCGACGAACCGCGCCTCCTCGGCCGCTTCGGGACGCAAGCCGTGATCGACGGTGGCGGCGATCACCCGGCCGGGGAAAGCGGCCGCGGCGAGCAGCAGCAAGGCGAGGCTGTCGGGACCGCCCGAGACGGCGAGGCCCAACATGTAACCCTCCGCGGGAGGGGGAGGTGGCGCGCGCAGCGCGTCGGGATATTCTCCGCGAGGGGTGTCGCTTGCGGAGACTACCCCTCCACCGCTTCGCGGTCCCCCTCTCCCTCCGGGGGAGGATTGGAGCGCGATAACGTCCCGACCGAAACGCTCGACCGCCTCAGGGTCGAGCGTCACGCGCTCATTTGCACTTCTGCGCGGCACGTCCCTCGGCCACGCCGGTCTTCATCTCGGCGGAGAGGCGCTCGCCGTAGAGCTGGTCGAGCTCGGTATAGACCTTGCACACTTCGCCCGCCGGCTTCTTCAGCTTGGTGAGCGCCTGCGCGAGATAATAGAGGCTGTCGGGCGCGCGTTCGCCGTTCGGGTTCTTCTTGTAATTCTCGTAAAAGGCCACGGCGGCGAGGCTCGGCGCACCGGCGTCGAGATAGGCGCGGCCGAGCAGATTCTGCGAGAAGCTGGCCCGGCGATGCTGCGGATATTTGGTGGCCACCGCCTCGAGCTCGCGGCGCGCCTCGGGATAGAGCTTGGCCTGCCACAGCCGGAAGCCATAGGTGTAGCCATCCTCGGCGGGGTCGCCCGTGTTGGGCTTCGCCACCGCGGCGACCTGCTGCGCGCGCGTGCCCGCCGGCTTGGGCGCCGGCGTCTCGTCGGCGGCGGGACGCGTCGGCCGGGTCGGCCGCGCGGACGCTTCGCCGAGATCGACCGGCGCGATCACCGGATCGCCGTCCGACGTGCCGGCGCTCGACGCCGCGGTCTCGAGCGCCTTCAGCCGGGCATCGGTCGCGCGCTTATAGGCGTTGAACCCGTCCTCGAGCTGCTTCAGCCGATAGCCGTCCTGCTCGACCTGCCCGGTGAGCGTCTGGACCTGATTCTCGAGCGCGGCGACGCGCTGGGTCAGGTCGGCGACGGGGCTTCCGGCCGGGCTTCCCGGCGCATCCACATTGGTTTCGGGAACGATCTGCGGCTCGATCGTCTGGCCGGCGCCGCCCGGAAACACCTTGCGCTGGACCGCGCGCATCTCGCGCTCGAGCCGGTCGACCCGGCCTTCGACCGCAGTCGACTGGGCGTAAGCGGAGCCCGTCCCCGCGATAAGCGCGGTCATCGCCGCAGCAGCCATCCAGATACGCATTCGTCACACCCCCCGGTGCAGGATCTAAGGGTTCAAGAGCGCGGTATAGCTGACACGCCGCGCCTGTCGCCAGCCTTAAGGAAACGCAATCGCGTTGCCAGCCGGGGTTTCTTCGGGTGCGGCAGATGGCGTCGCGGGCGCGCCCGGCTGCGGCGCGGCGCCCGGCTGACCGCGCGCCTGCAGCGCGGCGGCGCTCACGTCGGCCTCGACCGTCTCGACGCCCGTGCCGAGCGGCGCGACGTTCGAGCCGTTGAGCAAAACCTGAAGCCGATCGGGGCGGCCGGTGCGGACGCGCGGACGATCGGCGTCGGCGGGAACGTCATAGCGTTCGCCCGCCGCCATTTCCTTTTCGAACAGCCGTTTGCCGCTGGCATCGGTGACCCGCAGCCAGACGGTGTCGATCGCCACCAAAGTCACCTGCCCGCCGCCGATGGGCGCGGGCGTCGGCGCTGCGGCCGCGGTGTTGCCGGCGTCGACGACATTCTCGATCGCGACCGGTTCTTCGGCCGGCGCGCCGCCGCGGAAAAGATTGGTGCCGTACCACAGCCCGACCCCGATCAGCACGAGGATCGCGACGATCGCGCCCGTCCATGCGATGCCGCTCGACGGCACCCGCGAACGCTCGTCGAAATCATAAGCCGGCGGCGGGGCGGGGCGTTCGAGCCGGTCGCCGATTTCCTCGCGGAGCTGGCGGCCGAGCGCGACCTCGTCGGCGCCGACCGCGCGGGCATAGGATTTGGCGAAGCCCATCGCATAGGTGACCGAAGGCAGGCCGGCATAATTGCCGTTCTCGATCGCCTCGAGATGACGCTGCGGGATCCGGGTGCGGCTGGCGATCTCGCTCAGCTCGAGCTTCTGTGCCTCGCGCGCCGCACGCAGTTTCTCGCCTACGGTGGCGGGGAACAGCGTTGCATTGTCGGCGGGTTCGCCTTCCATTCTTATCTCCGGCGGAAGGGTTGCGGCCCGAAGCGCTCCCGCCTTTGCGCGGGTGTCTCCCAGCCGAATGCGCCTGTCAACGCTGGCGTCGGGAAATCGGGCGAAAGATCAGGCCAGTTCGACCGATTGCTCGACAGCCCAGGCGGTTAGCGATTCGCGCAGCGAACCGCGCGGATCGGCGAGCCACGCCTGCATCGAATCGATCAAAGTCGCACGATCGAGCGAGCGCACCATCGCCTTGATCGGCCCCACCGCGGCAGGGGTGATCGACAGCCGGTCGATGCCGAGCCCGATCAGCGCCATCGCCTCCAGCGGCCGCCCGCCCATCTCGCCGCATACCGCCACCGGGACCCCGGCGGCATGCGCCTGGTCGACCACCCGCTTGAGGAAGCGCAGGATCGACGGGCTCAGCCAGTCGTAGCGCAGCGCCAGCTTGGGATGCGCGCGATCGGCGGCGAACAGGAACTGGGTCAGATCGTTGGTGCCGATCGACAGGAAGTCGACCCTCGGCAGCAGCAAGTCGAGCACTTCGGCGAGCGCCGGCACCTCGAGCATCGCGCCGTAGCGGATCTCGGTCGGCATCTTCCGCCCGCGCGCGGCCAGCCAGGTCCGTTGCGCCTCGAACAATTCGCGCGCCGCATCGAACTCCCAGGGTTCGGACACCATCGGGAACATGATGTTGAGCGTCTTGCCCGCGCCCGCCTCGATCAATGCGCGCGCCTGCGCCTTCATCAGCCCGTCGCGATCGAGCGCAAGGCGGAGCGCGCGCCAGCCCATCGCCGGATTCTCTTCCTCGCCATCCTCGTCGTGATTGAGATAGGGCAGGGCCTTGTCGCCGCCGATATCGACGGTGCGGAAGGTGACCGGCCGCTCGCCCGCGGCCTCGAGCACGTCCTTGTACAGCCGCTTCTGCGCCTCGCGCTGGGGCAGGGTCGCCGAGACGAGGAACTGGAATTCGGTGCGGAACAGCCCGATCCCGTCGGCGCCGGTCAGGTCGAGCGCGGCGAGATCGTCGCGCAAGCCGGCATTGACCATCACCGTGATGCGATGCCCGTCGCTGGTCACCGGCACTTCGCCACGCAATTGCGCGAAGGCGGCGCGGCGCTTCTGGCTGAGCGCAAGCTTCGCCTCGAACGCCTCGAGCATCGCCGGGCTCGGGCGGATGAACACGCTCTCCTCGCCGGTGTCGAGCAGCAGCATGTCGCCCTCGGCGATCAGCCGGCGGATGTCGCGGACCCGGCCGAGCACGGGCACCCCCATCGCCCGCGCGACGATCGTCACATGCGCGGTCAGCGAGCCTTCCTCGAGGATCACGCCCTTCAATCGGCGCCGGTCATATTCGAGCAGTTCGGCGGGGCCGAGATTGCGCGCGATCAGGATCGAATCGTGGCGCAGCCCCATCTGCGCGGCGGTGCCCAATTGCCCCGAGACGATGCGGAGCAGCCGGTTGGAGAGATCCTCCAGATCGTGCATCCGATCGCGCAGCAGCGCGTCGTCGATCTCGCGCATGCGCTGACGGGTGCGCTGCTGGACGCGCTCAATCGCCGCCTCGGCGGTGAGGCCCGAATCGATCGCCTCATTGATCCGCCGGCTCCAGCCTTCGTCATAGGCGAACATCTTGTAGGTCGCGAGGACCTCGTCATGCTCGCCGCCGCCGCCGAATTCGGCCTGGCTCGCCATCCGCTCGATCTGGTCGCGCATCTTGTCGAACGCGGCATAGACGCGGTGGCGCTCGACCTCGACATCCTCGGCGACGGTATGTTCGATGGTGATGCGCGGCTGATGGAACACCGCGACGCCCGCGGCCATTCCGTCGACCAATTTGAAGCCGTGGGCATGCGCTGCCGCGGTCGATTGCACGCGGGTCGAGCCGCCGCCGCTGGTCGCATCGATCAGATCGGCATTGGCGATCAGCTCGGACAGCACCATCGCCACGGTCTGCAGCGCCTCGATCTCGACATCGGCATAGCGGCGCGGCTCGACATGCTGGACCGCGAGCACGCCCACCGCGCGTTCGCGGCGGATCACCGGTACGCCGGCGAAGCTGTGGAAGCGGTCCTCGCCGGTTTCGGGGCGATAGGCGAAATCGGGATGCGTCGCCGCCTCGTCGAGATTGAGCGTCTCGACATTCTTGGCGATCGTGCCGACCAGGCCCTCGCCGAGCGCAAGCTTGGTGACGTGCACCGCCTCCTGCGCGAGGCCGCGGGTGGCGAACAATTCGAGCACGCCTTCGCGGAGCAGATAGATCGAGCAGACCTCGCTATCCAGCGCGGTGCCGATGATCTCGACCACCGAATTGAGCTTGGACTGGGCAGGCAGCCGTTTCGCCATCACATCGTGAAGGCGGGTCAGGATCTCGCGGGCGGACGCAGCGGCGGTGAGGGCCATGCCCCCGCGCTAACAGATTGCATCGGCCCGCGCTATTCTCCGCGCGGTGCGGAATCGCCTTACGGAACCAGCGCACCCAGCTGGCGCGGCGCAGTGTCCGCCGATGCCATCGCGACCGGCGCGGCATCGCCCCGCTGCCACGCGGCATAGCTGACCCGATACGCGTCATAGTCGCGATAGAAATCGGTGAACGGAGCTTCGAGCCGCGGCAGCGCCTCGGCGGCGAAATCGGCGAACGCGACCTGGGGCACCGTCTCGGCGCGGGCGAGCACTTCGCGCGCGGCGCTGCAGAAGGCGACCTGCGCGGTCGGCTGGGCGAAGAAATTATAGACCCGCGTCATCTGGCGGTCGTGCATGCCTTCCCAGCCTGCGCCGTGACGGGCACGATAGACGTTCTTCACTCCGGCATCGGCCGCGGCGAGACTGTCGCGCTGCTGGCGGAGCAGGCGGTTATAGGCGGCCACGGTCGCAGCTTCCGCCGCATCGCGGCAGCCGAGCGCGGCGACGTTGAGCGCAGCGCGGACGTGCCAGCTCGCCTCGTCGCGGCCGAGGTCGCGATTGGGGGTGGCGTAGCGGCCCTGCGCGTCGCGCGCCGGGATCGTCTGGTTCGGCGCGGCACCCGCGGGCGGCGCCGGCGGCGCGTCGAAACGCTGTGCGGCGGCCGGCGCCGCGAGCAAGGTCGCACCCGAAATCGACAAAAGGACTCGCGCAACAAACGCCATGAAACCCATCCCGCCGACCGCGTGGTGAGTCACGCATATCGGTATTTTGATTATAGAAAGCGGCGTGAAGTCAGGTGGTTAGCTGGCCTCAGGATAATCCCGATCCGGCCCCTTGCATTTGTACGTACTGTTTGTCATACAGTGTGTGATACATACCATGTGAGACACGATAGTGCCCATCGAGGAAGATCTTTTCGAGAAGTTGCGGGTCGAGCTTCGGCGCGGGTCGCTCGTGCTGGCGGTGCTCGGGGCGCTGCGCGAGGAGCGCTACGGCTATACCTTGCGCACCAGCCTCGAGGAGGCCGGGCTGCCGATCGACGAAGGCGCGCTGTACCCGCTGCTCCGCCGGCTCGAGGCGCAGGGGCTGCTGACCAGCGAATGGCGCGAGGAAGCCAAGCGCAACAAGCGCTTCTACCGGCTCTCCCCAGACGGGCTCGAGATTCTCGCCCGATTGCTTGGCGAATGGAACGCAATCTCGGAATCGATCCTGCGGCTCACCGGAAAGGACAAGTGATGGACCTCATCGAACGCTATCTCGCGGCGGTCCGGCAGAATCTGCCGGCGGAAAAGGCCGACGACATCATCGCCGAGCTGCACGACGAACTGGCGACGCGGCAGGAGATGCGCGAGGCGCGCAAGGGACGGCCACTGACCCGCGACGAAGTGACCGCGCTGCTTCGCGAATTCGGCCATCCGCTGGTGATCGCGGCGCGCTATCGCCCGCAGCAATATCTGATCGGGCCGGAGATATTCCCTTTCTATCTGTTCGCACTGCGGGTGGTGCTGACGATCGGGGCGATCTCGCTGGTCGCGATCGGGATTGTCTCGGCGCTGCTCGGCGACCGCAACCTGGTCGAGATGTTCGTGGGCATCACCGGCGATCTCTGGGGGTTCTTCTTCACCGCGGTCGCGGTGGTGACGCTCGGCTTCGCCCTGTTCGAACGCTATGGCGGGCCGATCGACCAGCTCTATCGCTGGACCCCCGAGCATCTCCCCGCACCGCTCGCCCGCCGCAAGGGTCAGTGGGAGGCGGCGCTGGAGGTCGGCACCGGCATCGCCTTCCTGCTCTGGTGGACCGGCCTGATCCATCTTCCCCCGATCCCGGCAACCCGCGGAGTCCATATCGCGCCGGCGGCGATCTGGGATCTCTATTATCTGCCGATCCTCGCGCTCGCCTCGGCGCAGCTCGCGGTCAATCTGGTCAAATGGCTGCTGCCGCATCTGCGCCGCACCAATGCGATCCTGACGATCACGGTGTCGGTCGCGACGACCGCCATCGCGCTCGGTCTCTATCAGGCCGGCGAATGGGTGAGCGTAGCGGCGACCGGGGACGCAGCGGCGAAGCTGGCCGAATTGTCCGGCAGCGTGAATCTGTCGATCCGCATCACGCTGATCGTGGTGATGGTGGTGATGGCGATGCGGGCGCTGGGCGAGCTGTGGAAGCTCACCCGCGGGGGGCGCGTGGCGGTGGCGGCGTAGAAAAATCCTCCTTCGCGAAGCGGGGGAGGGGGACCACGAAGTGGTGGAGGGGGCTTGGCCGCGAGCGATGTATCTGCGGAGAAGCCCCCTCCGTCGCCTTCGGCGCCACCTCCCCCGCCGCGCGAGGGAGGATCTGGTGGATCAGGCCGCCCTTTTCTCCAGCGCATGGGCGGCTTCGGCCATCAGAGTCGCGATGATGTCCGCCACCGGCTCTTCCTTGCTGACCATGCCGACCGACTGGCCCGCCATCACGCTGCCATGCTCGACATCGCCCTCGATCACTGCGCGGCGCAACGCGCCTGCCCAATAATGCTCGATCTGGAGCTGGGCCTCCATCATCTCGACCTTGCCCTCGTCGAGCAATTGGGCGACTTCGCGCTGCTTGGCGGTGAACAATTCGCCGGCGGCGTTCTTGAGCGCGCGCACCGGGATCACCGGAAGCCGCGGATCGATCTGGACGCTGGCGGTGGCATCACGCGCAGAGGCACGGATGAACGCCTTCTTGAAATTGGCGTGCGCGATGCTTTCGGTCGCGCAGACGAAGCGGGTGCCGAGCTGGACGCCCGCCGCGCCCATGTCGAGATAGCCGGCGATCGCCTCGCCGCGGCCGATCCCGCCGGCGACGAACACCGGGACCTGGCTCGCCACGTCGGGGAGGATCTCCTGCGCCAGCACGCTGGTCGAGACCGGGCCGATATGCCCGCCGGCTTCCATCCCCTCGACGACGAGTGCGTCGACGCCCGAACGGATGAGCTTCTTCGCGAGGCTCAGCGCCGGCGCGAAGCAGATCAATTTCGCGCCGAACGCCTTGATCGCGTCGAGGCTGCCCGCGGGGGGCAGGCCGCCGGCGAGCACGACATGGCTGACATTGTGCTTCTTGCAGACCGCGATCAGCTCGAGCAGCTGGGGATGCATCGTGATCAGATTGACGCCGAACGGCCTGGTCGTCAGCGCCCTGGTCCCGGCGATCTCCTTGTCGAGCAGCTCGGGAGTCATCGCGCCGCACGCGATCAGGCCGAAGCCGCCGGCATTGGACATCGCCGCGACGAGGTTGCGCTCGCTCACCCACGACATCGCGCCGCACATGATTGCGACCTCGCTGCCGAGGAATTCGCATCCGCGCGCCATCCGGCGGCCCAGGCGCTCGGCGCCGATCGTGCTGTCTGTGGTCATGGCGGCAGGGCCTAGCCCCGCTTCGGGCATTCCGGCAAGCGCCGAACGCGGCTCATTCGTCGTCGATCGTGCCATAGGTGATGCGGATGCTCACCCAGGTGCCGGTCAGTTCCTTGCCGCCGACTCGCGGCGCGCGCACGCGGAACTGCCACGCCGCCTGCCGCACCGCCCCCGAATAGCCCGAGCCGCGCGGCCCTTCGGCCAGCTCCTGGCAATCCTCGACGCGGTGGTCGGCGACGGTGCGGCATGCGATCAGGCCCCAGCCGGGCCCGCGCGCACGGCTGGAGATATAGGGCTGGAGCTCGGCGCTGCGCGGGCGGCGATACCATTCGGCGGCATAAAGCGGCTCGCCATTCGGGGCCTTGCCCACCACGGCGCTGTCGCCCGGCCGGCTGCCGCCCGCGGCCGCGGTTTCGCCGGCTGCCGGGGCGGCAGGGGCCGAACCCCGGCCGGCGATGTCGGCGGCCTTGTATTCGGAGCGCGTCATCCGGATGAATGTCGATGGGACCGGGGGCTGCTCGGGCGGCGGCGGCGGGGGCTCGACCGGCTTGGGCAGCTCGGGCCGCGCCTTTTCGCGGCCGTCGGTCTTCGCCGCGGCCTTTTTCTGCTCGGTGTGGGCGGGTTCTTCGGTGTCGCCCGGCACGGTGTCGACCCCGAACACCGTGGTGGTCGGCGGCGGCTTCTTGTCGGTGAGCGCCGGGGCCATGAACCATAACAGCAATGCCAGCCCCAGCTCGACGGCGAGCGCGAGGAAGAACGCCGCCCCGCGCTGGCGCAGCGAGCCGCGCAGCCGGGCGGAGGCGCTCGGGCGCGTTTCGATGGAATCGGCTACGGACAAGGCAAGCGAGCGATGCCGCGCGCATGCGGCGGAAAGATGTCAGTGCCCGATCAGGCTGCGGCGTCTTCCGCGTCGAGGCCGTAGGCGGTGTGGAGCACGCGCACCGCCAGCTCGGTCTCGTCCTCGTTGATCAGCACCGAAACCTTGATTTCGCTGGTGGTGATCGCCTGGATGTTGATCCCGCGCGCGCCGAGCGTGGTGAACATCGTCGCGGCGACGCCGGCATGGCTGCGCATCCCCACGCCGACCACCGAGATTTTGGCGACGCGCGTGTCCTGGAGCAATTCGGCAAAGCCGATCGCCGGCTTGGACTGGTTGAGCGTCTCGATCGAGCGGGCAAGGTCGGCGGCCGGCACGGTGAAGGTCACGTCGGTGGCGCTCGCAGAACCCGCGCTGCGATGCGCGATGTTCTGGATGATCATGTCCACATTGATGTTGGCTTCGGCGAGCGGCGTGAAGATCGACGCCACCGCGCCGGGCTTGTCGGGTACTGCGGTCAGCGTGATCTTGGCTTCGTTCTTGTCGTGCGCGATGCCGGTGATGAGCTGGCTTTCCACGTCCTGAATCTCCTCTTCGCCGACGATCATCGTACCGGGCAATGTGTCCGCCATCGGCGCGGTGTCGCCGGTGAACGACGACAGCACCTGGACGCGGACCTGTTCCTTCATCGCGAGCCCGACCGAACGCGTCTGGAGCACCTTGGCCCCGACGCTGGCGAGCTCGAGCATCTCTTCGTAGGTGACTTTCTTGAGCTTGCGCGCGCGCGGGACGATCCGCGGATCGGTGGTGTAGACACCGTCGACATCGGTGTAGATGTCGCAGCGATCGGCCCTGATCGCGGCAGCCACGGCAACGGCGCTGGTATCCGATCCGCCACGGCCGAGGGTGGTGACGCGCTCGCTGCCGTCATTGGTTATCCCCTGGAAGCCGGGGATCACCGCGACTTCGCCGCGCGCCCAGCCCGCCTCGAGCCCTGCGGAATCGATCGACTGGATACGTGCCTTGGCATGCGCGGCGTCGGTCTGGATCGCCACCTGCGATCCCAGCCACGAGCGCGCCGGAACGCCGATCGCCTGGAGCGTCATCGCCAGCAGCCCGCTGGTGATCTGCTCGCCGCTCGAAACCACCACGTCATATTCGCGCGGATCGTAGAGCGAACTCGCCTCGCGGCAGAAGCCGACCAGCCGGTCGGTCTCGCCCGCCATCGCCGAGACCACCACCGCAACCTCGTTGCCCGCTTCCCATTCGCGTTTGACTCGCGCGGCCACACTGCGGATCCGCTCGATGCCGGCCATCGAGGTGCCGCCGAACTTCATCACGATGCGTGCCATGTCGGGTGCTTGTTTTCCGGGCCTTGGGTAGGATCGGACGGCCTGATAGGAGGCGGCCATGGCGAACGCAACCAAAGCAACTATTGACCGCGGTGAAGCTGAGCATTTCGGCAAGCTCGCCGCGGACTGGTGGAATCCCAAAGGCAGCTCGGCGATGCTCCACCGGCTCAACCCGGCACGGCTGGCCTATGTCCGCGACGTCGTCGACGCGCATTGGGAGGGCGACGGCATGTCGTTCGCGCCGCTTGCGGGCAAGACCGCGCTCGACGTCGGCTGCGGCGCGGGGCTGCTGGCCGAGCCGCTCGCGCGGATGGGGGCCAAGGTCACCGGGCTCGATGCCGCGCCCGAGAATGTCGGCGCGGCCCGCGCCCACGCCGCGGCGATGGGGCTCGACATGGACTATGTCGCCGGCGGGATCGAGGACCTGCCCGGACGCCGCTTCGATCTGGTGACGTCCATGGAAGTGATCGAGCATGTCTCGAACCCCGCCGCCTTCGTCGCGGGCCTCGCCGACGCGCTGGCGCCGGGCGGACTGATGATCCTCTCCACCCCCAACCGCACTGCGCTGTCGCGACTGGCGATGATCACCCTCGGCGAAGGGACCGGCGCGATCCCCAGAGGCACGCACGACTGGAGCCAGTTCCTCACCCCCGACGAACTGACCGCCTTGCTCGAAGGCGTCGGGCTGAAGGTCTCCGATCTCCGCGGCCTCGGCTTCTCGCCCGCGCGCGGATTCGTTCTCAGCGACGATACCAGCCTCGATTATCTGGTCACCGCCCGCCGCGTCTGAACGGGCTCACTGCCCCATGTCGAGCACCGCCACCGGTCCGAGATCGAGCACGTGCTTGCCGGTATTGACGTGGAACGACGCGCCGATCGCCCCGGCGGGATAGTCCTTGTCCGCCTTCCCGGCCACCTGCAGGAATTGCCATTCATGGGTCGCGTCGAAGCTCTTCGAGAAGATCGCGGTGTACGGCGCGGTCGACAGCTGGAGCTGGGCGGCGAGCTTCGCGCCCGGCGCTTCCGATTTGCTCAGCCGCGCATAGAAAGCGACGACGATCCTGTCCCCGGCCTTGACCGGCTTGATCAGCGGCACATTGACGCCTGCGCTCCATGCATCGCCCGTGCCGGTCACCGGCAGCCGCAGCGCCTTGCCGCCCTGCACCGCCTTGTCGCTGACGACCTTGGGCGCCGGCGTGAAGCCATAGGCCTGGAAACTCGCCGGATTGGTGTTGTTGATCACCTTTTCGGCGAGCGCATCCTCGTTCGATTGCGCGTCCTGCGCGATTCCCGGCATGGCGAGCAGCGCCGGCACCGCCGCGCCCAATGCGAGTGCGATCCGCAAATGCATGATTCCCCCTCCTTTTATCGTTGGGGGAGAGACTATGCCGTGTCGTCGCGCGGTCAATCGGCAAAGCGCGGGCGAGGGCCCGCGCTCAGAAGAGCCTGCCCCCATTCGGGACAGGGACGGTCGGCCGGAACAGCACCACCTTGCCCGCCTCGTCGGGGAAGCCCAAGGTCAGCACTTCGGACATCACCGGCCCGATCTGGCGCGGCGGGAAATTGACCACCGCGGCGACCTGCATTCCCGGCAATTCCTCTAGCGTATAATGCTCGGTGATCTGCGCCGAGGAGCGTTTGCGGCCGATCGCCGGCCCGAAATCGATCAGCAATTTGTACGCCGGCTTTCGCGCCTCCGGAAAAGGCAGCGCCTCGACGATCGTGCCCACGCGGATGTCGACGGCGAGGAACTGATCGAAGCCGATCGCCTCGGCGGGGAGGGCGGCGGGGTCGTGGGTCATGTGCATGCGCGGCTTAATGGCGGAGGGATAGCGCGCAAATCAAGCCGTCACCCCGGCCTTGTGCCGGGGTCCACCAAACCGCGTAGAGCAGGCTTCGGCCCTCTTTGGATGTCGCCTGCCTCCCGGTGGACCCCGGAACAAGTCCGGGGTGACGGAGCGTCTCAGGATTCAGCCTCCGCCAGCGCCGCTTCGACCACTGCCGGGCGCGCCTCCTCGCCCAATTGCTCCAGCGTGCATTGCCGCGGTGCCTTGTCGGGGCGCCAGCGCAGGAAGCCGGTGCCATGGCGGAAGCGGCGACCGGTGACATGGTCGTAGCGCACCTCGGCGACCAGCTCGGGGCGCAGCGGCTGCCATTCGGCCGAGCGTTCGGTCGACCAGCGGCTCGGCCCGCCGGGTGCGTCGCCGGTGAAGCCGGGTGTCTCGACCAGGGCCTCCAGTCGCTCGGTCAGCGCCGGGCGATCGGCGGCGGCGATCGCCGAAGTGAAGCCGACATGGTGGAGCAGCACGGCATCGTCATAGAGCCCCAGCAGCAGCGATCCCACTTCGCGCTTCTTCGTCGCGTATCGGAAGCCGCCGACCACGCAATCGGCGGTGCGCAGCCTCTTGACCTTGAGCATCGCGCGCTCGCCGGGCTGATATGCCTCGTCGCGGCGCTTGGCGATCACGCCGTCGAGCGCGCCGCCCGCCGCGTCGAGCCAGCGTTGCGCCACTGCCGGGTCCTCGGTCAGCGGCGACAGGCGTAAGGTCGCCGAGCGATGCCGCGCGTAGAACGCCTCCAGAGCCTTGCGCCGTTCGGCGAGCGGGCGGTCGGTCAGCGATCCCTCGGGCGACCACAGGCAATCGAACAGCATCAGCCGCGCCGGCGTCTCGACGGACAATTTGCGGATCCGGCTCTCGGCCGGGTGCAGCCGCATCTGCAGCGCATCGAACGACAGGCTGTTGCCGACCGGAATCAGCAATTCACCGTCGAGCACGGCATGCTCGACGGGAAGCGCCGCGATCGCCGCGACCACTTCGGGAAAGTAGCGCGCGAGCGGCTTGCCCGATTTGGACTGAAGTTCGATTTCGTCGCCTTGCTTGAAGGCGAGGCAGCGAAAGCCGTCCCATTTGGGCTCGAACTGCCAGCCGGGCTCTTCGGGCAGGGCGGCAACCAGCCGGGCTTCCATCGGTTCGATCGTCATGAACCGGCAACGCAGCGCCGGCGCATTGGTTCGAGGACGGGCAATGGCTTCGCGACTGGAACGCTTCGTGGAAGCGCAGCAGCATATCTATCCGCAGGCGCTCGCCGAACTGCGCGAAGGGCGCAAGCGCAGTCACTGGATGTGGTTCGTCTTCCCCCAGATCGCCGGGCTCGGCCACAGCGAGACCGCGCTTCTATATGCGATCGCCGATCTCGCCGAGGCGCGCGCGTATCTCGCGCACCCGTTGCTCGGGCGGCGGCTCGCCGAGGCGACCGATGCGATTCTGGCGCATGCCGGCCGGACGCCCGAAGCGATGCTGGGCGGGATCGATGCCGTCAAATTGCGCTCGTCGATGACGCTTTTCGAGGCGGCCGCCGGAACCGATTCACGCTTCGGGGTTGTGCTCGACCAATTCTATGGCGGCGACCGCGATCTCGCGACGCTTCAGCGGCTGGCGCCGTCATAATGCTGGATCTCGAGCGCTTCGAGATCCACGCCGTCGGCGCAGCGCAGGTTGATCTCGACCATCGGCCCCTGCGGTCCCTTGCCCTCGGCGAACGGCGCAATGCCGCAGGTCGTGCAGAAATGATGGTCGATCGCGTGGTGATTGAACCGATAGGTCGCCACGGCCTCGCGCGGGGTGTGCAGCGTGAATTTGTCGGGCGTGGTGAAATGGTGGAGCGGCGCCTTGCGTCGGCAAATCGAGCAGTTGCACGCCATCGCACTGCCCGGCGCGTCCTCGTCGACGGTGTAGCGGATCGCGCCGCAATGGCAGCTTCCTGTGAACGGCATCCTCTCTCTCCCTGATCGTTGGACATCTTGATAGGCGGCATGATCCGCATCGCCTATCCCTGCAACCCCGTTGCAGTTGTTCATGATATGTTCTAGTGCGCCGGTATGCAATCGGGCTTCGGCTTTTCCGGGCATGACGACATATTGCGCTGGCACAAGGCGCTGGCGCCGGTGCGCGCGCTTGCCGGGCCACTGCCGCGCCGCTCGCCGATCGGGGCGTTGATCAAGTCGATGATCAGCGGCCGGACGCGGGACGCGGTCTCGCTTGCGGCCTATGAGCGGCTCGTCGTCGCGTTCGGGACGCCGGGGCGGGTGCTCGGGGCGGGCCGCGAAGCAGTGCTGCGCTGCATCCAGGACGTCACCCATGCCGAGGACAAAGCGGACTATGTCGTCGGCGCGCTCGGGCGGATCGCCATCGAGCGCAAGGGGTTCGACCTTTCGTTTCTCGCCACGCCGCCTCTCGGCGAGGCGCTCGGCTGGCTCGAGCGGCTGCCCGGCGTCGGCCGCAAGGTCGCCGCGGCGACGCTCAACGGCAGCACGCTCGATCGGCCGGTGCTGATCGTCGACAGCCACGTCCTGCGCGTGCTCCAGCGGCTGGGGTTCGCCGATCGCCGCGCCGAGGCGCGCGCGGCGAGCGAGGCGGTGACCGCGGCGATGCCCGAATGGCGTGGCGGCGACTTTCTCGATTTCCACATCGCCAGCAAGAAGCTTGGTCAGAGCATCTGCCGCTTCGATATGCCCGATTGTGCCCGCTGCCCGCTCCGCGCCGATTGCCGCTCGAATCGTTGACAGCGCGGCCGGGCTTTCCGACACGGAGGCGATGGGCGAGGTGAAACTGCATCCAGGCTGGCTCGAACCGCTGAAGGGCGAGTTCGCCGACCCGTATATGACTGCGCTGCGCGAATTCCTCGTCGCCGAGAAAGCGGCGGGCAAGCGAATCTTCCCGCCGGGCGGCGAGTGGTTCCGCGCGCTTGATCTGACTCCGCTCGAGCAGGTCCGCGTCGTCATCCTCGGGCAGGACCCCTATCACGGCGAAGGTCAGGCGCACGGCCTGTGCTTCTCGGTGCGGCCGGGCACGCGCACGCCGCCGAGCCTCGTCAACATCTACAAGGAGATGGAGGCCGATCTCGGCATTCCGCGCGCGCGTCACGGCTTTCTCGAGCATTGGGCGCAGCAGGGCGTGCTGCTGCTCAACTCCGTGCTCACCGTCCAGATGAGCATGGCCGCCTCGCACCAGGGGCGCGGCTGGGAGCGCTTCACCGATGCGGTGATCCGGCTGGTCAACGCCAGACCAGAGCCGGTGGTATTCCTGCTCTGGGGTAGCCATGCCCAGAAAAAGGCGGCGTTCGTCGATTCGATCGACAAGGGCGGACGCCATCTCGTGCTCAAGGCGCCGCACCCCTCGCCGCTGTCGGCGCATTCGGGGTTCTTCGGCTGCCGGCACTTCTCGAAAGCCAATGCCTTTCTGCAGAGCCGGGGGCAGAAGCCGATCGACTGGGCGCTTCCCGCGCTCGATTGACGCGGCGGGCCGGGCCACGCACAGTCTAACTATCTGGGCAAGCGTAAGAAGGCGGAAGATGCGCAAGACGGTCACTACGCTGCTGGGCCTGTCGATGGTCCTCGCCGCTTGCGGCGGCGGCGGTGGCAGCGGTTCGATGGTGACGCCGCCGGTGACCGGCAATTCGCCGACTCCTACGCCGGGAACCGTGGCCGGTTGCACCCTGCGCGAACGGCAGGATTGGGCCGCGGCCCGGCTCAACGAATGGTATCTCTTCCCCGAGACGCTGCCGGCGAGCCTCAGCCCGACGCCGTATGCGACGGTCGGCGACTATGTCGATGCGCTCACCGCCACGGCGCGCGCGCAGGGCCGCGACCGCTACTTCACCTATGTGACTTCGATCGCCGAAGAGAATGCCTATTATGCCTCGGGATCGAGCGCCGGCTTCGGCTTTCGTCTCGCCTATGATTCGGCGGCCGGGCGCGTGTTCGTCGCCGAATCGTTCGAAGGCACGCCGGCGCTGAATGCCGGGATCGACCGCGGGGCCGAGATCGTCGCGATCGGCACCAGCGCCGCCGATCTGCGCACCGTGTCCGCGATCCTGGCCAGCGGCGGGGCGCAGGGCGTGACCGACGCGCTCGGGCCGGTCACCGCAGGAACCGCACGCATGCTCCGGGTAACCGATGCCACGGGCACGCGCGACCTCACCATCGCCAAGGCGGACTATGCGCTGACTCCGGTCTCGTCGCGTTATGGCGCCAAGGTGCTCGACGATGGCGGGCGCAAGGTGGGTTACGTCAATCTGCGCACCTTCATCGACACCGCCGATCCCGCGTTGCGCGCTGCGTTCGCGCAGTTCAAGGCGGCAGGGGTCACCGAAGTGATCGTCGATCTACGCTACAATGGCGGCGGCCTCGTCTCGATTGCGCAACTGTTGGGCGATCTGATGGGCGCCAATCGCGCGGCCAGCGACGTGTTCGACTATATGATCTTCCGCCCCGAGAAAGCCGCCGAGAACGAGACCCGCTTCTTCCAGCCCAAAGCCGAATCGATCGCGCCGACGCGGATCGCCTTCATCGGCAGCGAGGGCACGGCCTCGGCGAGCGAGCTCGTGGTCAACGCCTTCATTCCCTATCTCCACGCCAATGCGGCGCTGATCGGCACCAATACCTATGGCAAGCCGGTGGGGCAGATCGCGTTCGACCGCGCTGCGTGCGACGATCGCCTGAGAGTCATCGCGTTCGCCACCCAGAACGCGGCGCGGCAGGGCAATTATTTCGGCGGTCTCGCGGGGACGGTCGAGGCGAGCTGCCGCGCGGGCGACGATGTCGCATATCCGCTCGGCGACGCGCGCGAGGCCTCGACAAAGGCCGCGCTCGATTTCCTCGCCGGGCGCAGCTGCACGGCGATCACGGCGGGCGGCCAGTCGACGCTGGCGCTGCGCAGCACCGCCGCCCGCGAATTGCTGACCCCCGAACGCCCCAGCACCCTCCAGCGCGAGGTGCCGGGGGCGTTTTAGCGCTCTATGCCTCGGGCTCTTCGGCTGTGCTGGCTTCGGCGTCCGCCCCGTTCTCCACCTCGGCCTCCGGGTCTGCCGGAACCAGCGCGCGCACTTCGCCGATGAAGCGCGCGAGCGAGATCGGCTTCGAGACATAGGCGTTCGCTCCCGCCGAGCGAATGCGCTCCTCGTCCTCGCGGCCGGCATAAGCGGTCACGGCCATGATCGGGATCGCCCGCAACTCGGGATCGCGCTTCATCTCGCGGATCAGATCGAATCCGGTGACGTGCGGCATCTGGATGTCCATCACGATCAGGTCGGGTACGAATTCGCGCGCCCGCGCCACCGCCTCGCGGCCGTCGCTTACCGGCTCGACGGCGAAATCGTGCGCACGCAGCAGATCGCAGAACAGCTTCAGGTTGAGCTCGTTATCCTCGACAACCAGAACCCTTTTTGCCACGCGATGAACCTCATGCATTTGGAGACGGTTTAGGCGATGCCGCGGGTGGAAACAAACGCAGAGGCAATTGCGCTCCAGGCTTTGGTCTGGACGCTCGGCGATTCGACCCGCGCGACGCGGCTGCTCGATCTGACCGGTCTGGATCCGGCCGAGTTGCGGGCACGGGCAGGCGAGCCTGCCTTGCTCGCCGCGACGCTCGGCTTCCTCGAGGCGCACGAGCCCGATCTGGTGGCCTGCGCCGAGGCGCTGGACCTGACCCCGGCCGCGCTCGTCGCCGCCCGTACGGAGCTCGAACGCGCATGAGACCGCTGCTGATCACCGATTGCGACGAAGTGCTGCTCCACATGGTCCGCCATTTCGGAAGCTGGCTCGATGAGGCGCATGCGATCGATTTCCGGCCCAACGGCACCAATTTCACCGATTCGATGCGCCGACGCGGCGACAACAGCCTGGTCGAGCCCGAGGCGATGTGGTCATATCTCGATGGCTTCTTCCCCGGCGAGATGGGGCGCCAGACCCTGGTGCCGCACGCCCGCGAGGCGCTCGCCGCTTTGGCCGATCAGGCCGACATCGTGGTGCTGACCAATCTCAAGGATCATTGCCGCAGCCACCGCGTCACCCAGCTCGCCACCCACGGCATCGCGCACCGGGTCGAGTGCAACCAGGGCGGCAAGGGCGCGCCGGTGGCGAGGCTCGTCGCCGAGTTCGGCAACCCGGTCACGGTGTTCGTCGACGATCTCGAGCATCACCACGAATCGGTCGCGCGCCACGCCCCTTCGGTTCACCGTCTCCACATGGTCGCCGAGCCCGATATCGCTGCGCATGCCCCGCCCGCGCCGCACGCGCATGCCCGGATCGACGATTGGGCCGAGGCGCAGCGCTGGATCGCGGCGCGGTTCGCGGCGGGGTTGACCGCCGATGCCGCGAGTGGTTGATCGCGGCATGACCCAGCAAATCGACGCGAAGCTGGCCGAGCTCGGCCTGTCCCTCCCCGAAGCCGCGGCCCCGGTCGCTGCCTATGTCCCCGCGGTAGAGGCCGGCGGGCTGCTCCATTTATCGGGACAGCTGCCGTTCAAGGACGGCCAGCTGATGACCGGCCGGCTCGGCGAGGATCGCGATCTCGCTTACGGGCAGGAGGCGGCGCAGCGCTGCGGGCTGATGCTGGTCGCGCAGATCAAGAAGGCGCTGGGCGGCGATCTCGGCCGGGTCGAGCGCATCGTCAAGCTCGGGGTGTTCATCAATTCCGCCGGCGATTTCACCGATCAGCCCAAGGTCGCCAACGGCGCGTCGGAACTGATGCAGGCATTGTTCGGCGAGGCCGGACGCCATGCCCGCAGCGCCGTCGGCGTTCCGGTATTGCCGCTCGGCGCGGCGGTCGAGATCGACGCGGTGGTGGCGGTCCGCAGCTGATCGCTGTTGCGGCGCAGCCACAGTTCGTCACGATCGAGCAACAATGTAGCAATTAAAGTTGTGCGGCGCAGCGTCATCCGGCAAGCTCCGGATGTCGTTCGAAAGTCGTGCCGGCCCGCGATGGCCAGATAGACCCGACGCCGGCGACAGCAGGTGGGGACCCTTTGGTTCAATTGAAAGGGATTTCCATGCGCATTTCGACCATCGGCCTCGGCGCGCTCCTGCTCGCCGCGGCGGCGCCAGCAATGGCGCAGGACGCGAGCGAGACCGAGCCGGCCAGCCCCATCACCGTCACCAGCGCCGTGACGCTGACGTCGGACTATCGCTTCCGCGGACTCAGCCAGTCCAACAAGAAGGTGGCGGTCCAGAGCACGATCAACGTCAACCATGAATCGGGATTCTATGTCGGCACCTGGGTGTCGACGATCGACGACGAGGTCTCGCTGCCCGGCTATGGCGATGTCGAAGTCGATCTTTATGGCGGCTACACCAAGACGCTCGACAACGGCGTCGGCTTCGACGTCGGCGCGCTCTATTATTACTATCCGGACGGCGCGAAGGGCCTCAAGACCGATTTCTTCGAGCCCTATGCCTCGGTGATGTACTCGGTCGGGCCGGTGACCGCCAAGGTCGGGGCCAATTATGCGTGGAGCGGGCAATCGGGTCTGGCCGATAACGACAGCCTGTATCTCCGCGGCGATCTGACCGTCGCCATCCCGAACACGCCGGTGAGCGTCCTCGGCCATATCGGACGCACCGACGGTCAGCTCGGCGTGCTCGCGCCGGACGGCAAATATACCGATTGGTCGCTCGGCGCCGAAATCGCCCAGAAGTTCGTCAAGCTCGGCGTGCAATATGTCGATACCGACATTCCCAACGACGCCGGCTATGCCGATGCGATCGGTGCCGATCCGCGCGCGGTCTTCTACATGACCCTCAGCTTCTGATCCGCAGGCGTCCGGGGGCGGTGCGCCGCTCCCGGACCCTGCCTACGCTTATTTCGGCGGCGTGCTGGCGCGCGCGGTCTGGCCGTCGCCTTCGGGAGCGGCGATGATGTCGCGGGTGGTGGTGCCCTTGTCGACGACATTGGTGGTCGGGCTGCCCGCGGTGCTGCGCGCGCCGGTCTCGGCGGTGGTGCGGCCGGCCGCGTCGAGCGTGGCGTTCTCCGACGCACTGCGCGCCTGCGAGCCGCCGAACAGCGCGTCGAGCGCCTGCGCCGAAGGCGAGGTGTCCTGCGGACGCGGCGCGCCCGGCCGCGGCGGCACCAGTGCGAAATCGGGCGGGATCACCAGAGGCGCGGCGCGCGCGACGGCGAACTCGTCGGGGCGGGCGCGGTCATAGCCGTTCTTGCCGCAGGCGGAGAGCGAGCCGACGAGCGCGACGCCCGTGGCGATCAGAACCAACTTACGCATTGACTTCATTCTCCACAGGAGCAGGCGTCCCGGCCTGCTTATCGCGCACGAACAGGGCACGGATCAACAATATCGCGACGCCGATGCTAATCGCCGCATCGGCGACATTGAAGACCAAAAAAGGGCGCCACGTCCCGAAATGCAGATCGGCGAAGTCGACGACATAGCCGAGCCGCGTCCGATCGAGGATATTGCCCAGCGCGCCGCCGAGCACCATGCCCAGGGCGATCACGTCGGGGCGCTTCTTTTCGCGCAGCATCCACCACAAGACCCCGACGGCGACCACGCTGGTCACCGATACCAGCAGCCAGCGCATCAGCGCGCCGCTTGCCGGAAACAGCCCCAGCGACACCCCGACATTCTTGACGAAGCGCAGGTCGAAGATCGGCAGCAGGGTCAGCGACGCATCCTGCACGTTCAATCCGAGCGGGCCGGTGACATAATATTTGGCGACCTGATCGATCAGGAACACCACGACTGCGACGAGCAGCCCGAGCAAACGCGTATTCATCAATCCACCACCCCGGCGCAGCGGTCGCACAGCAGGCCGTCTTGCGCAACTTCAGGAAGATGCCGCCAGCATCGGCCGCATTTGTGGCGCGACGTGGGCGTTACCGTGACGGTGTGACTGACACCCTTATCGGGAGCCGCTGCGCCGCTCATCGGTCCGGCATCGGCCAGCGTGACCAGGCTGGTGATCAGGATCTCCTGCCAGTCGAGGTCGCCAAGACGCGCATAATTGTCCGAATCGAGCGCGATCCGCACTTCGGCCTCGAGCCCCGAGCGGATCGTCTTGTCGCGGCGCAACGCCTCGAGCTCGAGAAATACCGCCGAACGAATCGGAAGGATCAGTCCCCAGCGCAGTGCCAGCGCGCGATCCAGCCATGCGGCATCGACCTCCGGCCATTCGAGCAGATGCACCGAGCTTTCCTCACCCGGATAGCGTGCCTGCCAGACCTCTTCCGCGGTGAAGGGAATGAGCGGGGTCGCGTAGCGAACCAGTGCGTGGAACAGCGTGTCGAGAACGGTGCGATAGGCCTTGCGCTTCGTTTCGCCATGCGCGTCGCAATAAAGCGAGTCCTTGCGGATATCGAAGAAGATCGCCGACAGGGTCTCGTTGCCGAAATCGGTCAGCGCGCGCGTGTAGCGGTTGAACTCATATCCCGCCACGGCAGCGCGCAGTTCGGCGTCGAGCTCGGCGAGCTTGTGGAGGATATAGCGTTCGAGCTCGGGCATCTCCGATACCGCGACCTTCTCGCTCTCGTCGAACCCGTCGAGCGCGCCGAGCAGATAGCGGAAGGTGTTGCGCAGTTTCCGGTAGGTGTCGCCGGTGCCGGCAAGGACTTCCTTGCCGATGCGGACATCCTCGAAATAATCGGTCTGGGCGACCCACAGGCGCAGGATGTCCGCGCCGCTCTCGCCGATGATCTTCAACGGATCGACGACGTTGCCGAGGCTCTTGCTCATCTTCCGCCCGTTGCCGTCGAGCGCGAAGCCGTGGGTGAGCACGGCGCCATAGGGCGCGCGGCCGCGGGTGCCGCAGCTTTCGAGCAGCGACGACTGGAACCAGCCGCGATGCTGGTCCGAGCCCTCGAGATAAAGGTCGGCGCGAACGCCTTCGCCATAGCGCGCCTCGACGACGAAGGCATGGGTCGAGCCGCTGTCGAACCACACGTCGAGGATGTCGGTGATCACCTCATAATCGGCGAGGTCATACTTCTCGCCGAGCAGGGCCTGGTGGTCGGCCTGGAACCACGCATCGGCGCCGCCGGTAGTGAAGGCCTGGAGGATGCGGGCGTTGACCTCGGGGTCGCGGAGATAGTCGCCGGTCGCGCGGTTGACGTAGAGCGCGATCGGCACGCCCCAGGCGCGCTGGCGGCTGATCACCCAGTCGGGACGCCCCTCGACCATCGCGCGGATGCGGTTGATCGAGCGCTCGGGGACCCAGCGGGTGGTCTCGATCGCGTCGAGGGCAATCTGGCGAAGGGTGGCGCCATTATTCCCCTCTCCCGTCGGGAGAGGGGCAAGCTGCGCAGCAGCGCGGGGTGAGGGTGAGTGCGAGCCGCTTTCCGTGTCACCCTCACCTTCCCACTCTGCTTCGCCGAGCGGGCCCCTTCCTCTCCCAACGGGAGAGGAGTTTTGGTCCATCGGGATGAACCACTGGGGCGTGGCGCGGAAGATGATCTTGGCCTTGCTCCGCCAGCTGTGCGGATAGGAGTGGGCGAAATCGTCCGAGGCCGCCAACAGCGCGCCGGCTTCGCGCAGATCGGTGCAGATCGGGCCGTCCGACGCGACGAACTTCTTGTTGATCACCGATCCCTGGCCGCCGAGCCACAGCCAGTCGGCGCGGTACATCCCCGCGCCGTCGACCGCGAACACCGGATCCAAGCCGTGCGCCTTGCACAACAGGAAGTCGTCCTCGCCATGGTCCGGCGCCATATGGACGAGCCCGGTGCCGGCGTCGGTGGTGACGAAGTCGCCGGGCAGGAACGGGCGGGGTTTGGCGAAGAAGCCGCCGAGATGGTGCATCGGGTGGCGGGCGACTGCATCAGCCAAGTCGGAGCCTTTGCCGCGCCAAACCACGCTGACGTCAGACGAGAAAGCCGCCTTCGGATCGTCCATCTGCGTTTCGAGCGCTCGCATCACACGTCCGACGAACGCCGCCTGCAGTGCTTCCGCGACGATGAAAACCTGCCCCCGAAGCGCCTCGTAGAGCGCGTTTCGACCCATGAAATCGGGATGATTGGTGTCGAAACCAGGTTCGAGTTCCAAACCTAGGTCGAACTGAACGCCGACATAGTCCACGTCGGTGCCGTAGGCGAGTGCTTGGTTGACCGGGATCGTCCAAGGAGTCGTAGTCCAGATCACCGCGTGTGCAGTGTCGCCAAATTGTGGCTGGGATGGCCAGTTCGAGATTTGGAACGCCACGTCGATCTGGGTCGAGACGACGTCCTCATACTCGACCTCGGCCTCGGCCAGCGCGGTCTTCTCGACCGGCGACCACATCACCGGCTTGGCGCCGCGATAGAGCTGGCCGCTCTCGGCGAACTTGAGCAATTCGCCGGCGATGATCGCCTCGCTCTGATAGTTCATCGTGAGGTACGGCGTTTCCCAGTCGCCCATCACCCCGAGCCGCTCGAATTGGCCGCGCTGCACGCCGACCCATTTCTCGGCATAGGCCCGGCATTCGGCGCGGAAGGCGACGGGGTCGACTTCGTCCTTGTTGAGCTTCCTGGCGCGATAGGCCTCCTCGACCTTCCACTCGATCGGCAGGCCGTGGCAGTCCCAGCCGGGGACGTAGGGCGCGTCCTTGCCGAGCAGGGTCTGGCTGCGCACGACGATGTCCTTGAGGATCTTGTTCATCGCATGGCCCATGTGAATGTCGCCATTCGCATAAGGTGGGCCGTCGTGGAGCAGGAAGGTCTCGCGGCCGGCGCGGGCCTCGCGCAGCTTCCGGTAGAGGCCGATCTTCGCCCAGCGCTCGAGGATCGCCGGTTCCTTGGCGGCGAGCCCGGCCTTCATCGGGAAATCGGTCTTCGGGAGGAAGACGGTGTCGCGCCAGTCGCGCGTGGAATCGGGTGCGTCGGTCATTTGGCGGCGGGGATTAGCTGGTGTGAGGCGATCGGGGAAGCAGCTTTGCTCGCGCGGGGCGGCGCGGGTGTCGCGCGGTTGACACGATTGACGCGAAAACGTGGTTTCGGGGCGGATGCGCCTGCGACGCGGCGGGTTCGCGCCTGCCACGCGTCACCTGCGCGGCGGCCACGCGCCACCGACGCGACGCAAGCGCGACAGGCACGCGCCATCGACGCGACGCCCAGGCGACCGGCACGCGACGGGAATGCGACCTTTGCGCGCCGCGGACGCGACACCCGCGCGCCGGTGTCGCGACGGGCATGCGCCACGGCGGGAATCGGTGCGGGCAGGGAGGGTTGCATCGACCAGAATAGATCAGCTGAAATCCAACATTGGAAGGGTGATGGCCGACTTTGCCGCAACCGTCACCCCGGCCTCGTGCCGGGGTCCACCGGGAGGCGCGTGGCCAGCCAAGGGGTTCGAGCGCAGCCGGTGCGGCGTGGTGGACCCCGGCACAAGGCCGGGGTGGCGACAAGGGGAACCGCTCTTCAGGCGCCGAGCGCCGCCCGCGCCGCCGCCGCATCCGCGTCCATCTGGACCTTGAGCGCGTCGAGGCTGTCGAACTTCGCCTCGGGGCGGAGATAGTCGATCAGCGCGACCTCGAGCACCTGATCGTAGAGATCGCCGTCGAAATCGAAGAAACAGCTTTCGAGCAATTCCTCGGGCGGCTCGATGCTCGGGCGGATGCCGAGATTGGCGACGCCGTCGAGCACGCGTCCGTCGGGAAGCCGGCCGCGCACTGCATAGATGCCGTAAGCGGGGCGCAGATAATTGGCGAGATCCATGTTGGCGGTCGGGAAACCGAGCTGGCGGCCGAGCTTGGCGCCGTGCTGCACCGGCCCCTGAATCGCGAACGGCCGGGTGAGCAATCGCGCCGCGCCGCGCGGGTCCGCGTCGCGGAGCAAGTCGCGGATGCGGCTCGACGAAACGGTTTCGCCGTCGAGCGTCACCGGGGCGACGATCTCGGCCGAATAGCCGAGCTCGCGGCCGAGATCGGCGAGCATGGTCACATCGCCTTCGCGGCCCTTGCCGAAGGTGAAATCGTCGCCGGTGACGACGCCGCCGGCGCCGATGATCGCGACCAGTTGCTGCGCGGCAAACTGCCGGGCGCCGAGCCCAGCCATCGCCGAATCGAAGTGGAATACCAGCATCGCGTCGGCACCCGCCGCCGCGAACAGATCCGCGCGCTGATCGAGCGTGGTCAGCCGGAAATGCCCGGTCTGCGGCTGGAAGAAGCGCTTGGGGTGCGGATCGAAGGTCGCGACGATCGCAGGGCGGCCCTCGGCGCGCGCGCGATCGATCGCGCGGCCGACCACGGCCTGATGCCCGAGATGAAACCCGTCGAAATTGCCGAGCGCGACGATCCCGCCGCGAAGATGCGCCGGCACCGGCGAGCCGTTGTCCAGTCGCTCCATGGAGCGGGCTATAGGGAGGGGAGGGAAGGGTTTCAAATCCTCCCTCGCTTCAGCGGGGGAGGGGGACCACGAAGTGGTGGAGGGGGCCTCTCCGCGAGCGCATCGCTTGCGGAGGCGCCCCCTCCGTCGCCTTCGGCGCCACCTCCCCCGCTTCGCGAGGGAGGATCAGGGGCGCCCTACCATCCCCGCGCGGAGCAGCCGCAGGACGTTGCCGCCCATGACCTTGCGGATCTCGTCGGGGGTGAGGCCGCGATCGACCAGAGCCTGGGTCACCGCGGCGAGCTGGGCGGTGTCGAACCCGGTGGTCACCGCGCCGTCGAAGTCCGAGCCAAGCCCGACATGATCGATCCCGACCAGATCGCGGACATGCAGGATCGCGCGGGCGATCGCCTCGGGCGCAGTCGAGCAGATCGCCGCGTCCCAATAGCCGATGCCGATCACCCCGCCGGTTTTGGCGACGCCGCGAATCTCTGCGTCGGTCAGATTGCGGTTGACCTTGCAGGTCGCCTGCACGCCGCCATGGCTCGACACCACCGGGCGGCGCGCCATCTTGAGGATCTCGGCGACGCTCCGGTGGCTCGAATGGGCGATGTCGACGATCATGCCGATCTTCTCCATCCGCCGCACCACCTGCACCCCGAGCGGGGTGAGCCCGCCTTTCCCTACGCCGTGCATCGACCCGGCGACTTCATTGTCGAAGAAATGCGCGAGCCCGGCCATGCGGAAGCCGGCGGCGTAGAGCCTGTCGAGATTGGCGAGCTGGCCCTCGAGATCCTGCAGTCCCTCGATCGACAGCATGCCGCCGACCACCTTGCGGCCGGCTGCGCGTTCGGCGAGCAATTTGTCTAGCTCGGCCGGCGTGCGGATCACGCGGAGCCTGCCCTCGGATCCCGCCGCGGCGCGATCGAGCTTCGCGGCGTGCCACAGCGAGCGCTGGAGCAGCGAGTTCCAGGTGCGCGGCGGCTGGAGCTGCGCCACGGTCAGCAGGGTGATGTTGTCGGTGTCGGCGCCGTTCGAATCGTAATTCTGGCCCTTGGGGGTCTTGGTCACCGACGAGAAGACCTGCAGCGCGACATTGCCTTCGATCAGCCGCGGCAGATCGACTTGCCCGCGTGTCCCCCGGTCGAGCAGGCTGCGGCGCCAGAGCAGGGTGTCGCCGTGCATGTCGGCGATCTGGAGCGATGCGTGGAGCGCGCGGGTCTGCGCCGTCACCCTGGGCAAGGTCGTGGGGACGACCTTGTTCATCCCCGATTCGACATAGGCCGGCGCGATCCCGAAAAAGCCGATCGCGGCGAGCAGCAGCAGGGCGGCCAGCCCCCAGAGCCATTTCCTCATGACGGGCGCTCCAGGGTTACGAAGCTATAGGCCGGGCGCCCGGCTTCGGCCGGATGATCCGCGCGCGCGGTCTCCCGCCAGCCGGTGAAGGCAGGGACGGCGGCGTCGCCCTCGACGTCGAGATGGACCTCGGTCAGCTCGATCAGGTCGGCGCGGTCGAGGAACAGGGCGAACACTTCGGCGCCGCCGATCACCGCCGCTTCTTCTCCCGCCAGCGCAAGGGCGTCGTCGGGCGAATGCGCGACTTCGGCGCCTTCGGCCGACCAGCGCGCGTCGCGCGTCAGCACGATGTGGCGGCGGCCGGGGAGCGGGGCTGGGAAGCTTTCGAAGGTCTTGCGCCCCATCACCATCGGCTTGCCCATCGTCTGCGCCTTGAAGCGCCGGAGGTCGGCGGGCAGATGCCAGGGCAGCTTGCCGTCCCTGCCGATCACGCCATTGTCGGCGCGGGCGAGATGGAAGGTGATGCGCGGCATCAGCTCGGCTGGCAGCGCATCAGCGCAGCGGCCTGGTCCTGCGCGGCGCCGTTGGCCGGGCCGTCGCCGAGTTTGACCTCGTAGAGCTGCGGCCACATTTTCCCCGTGACGAAGATGCGCTTCGCGGCGGAATCGTACGCGATGCCGTTGGGCACCTCGTCGACGCTGGGCGCGGGCGGGCCGAGCGCGGCGACATCGACGAAACCCTTCACCTTGCCGGTTTCGGGATCGATCCGGGCGATCAGATCGGTCTGCCAGATGTTCGCCCAGATCTCGCCGTCGATCCATTCGAGCTCGTTGAGCTGGGCGACCGGGCAGCCGTTTGCGGTGACCGCGAGGGTCGATCGCTGCGCCATCGTCTCGGGATCGAGGAAGCGCAAGGTCGCGGTGCCGTCGCTCATGATCACCGACTTGTCATTGCGGGTGAGGCCCCAGCCTTCGCCGGTATAGGCGAATTCACCTTTGAGGGTGAGATCGGCGCGATCGTAGATGAACCCCTTCTGGTCCTTCCACGTCAGCTGATAGATCCTGTCCTTCCAGCCGATGATGCCCTCGCCGAAATAGGGCGCGGCGAGCGGGGCCTGCGCGGTCACCTCGCCGCTGTCGAGCTTGACCTTGCGGATGCCCGACGTGCCTTCCTCGCCGGTGCTCTCGAACAGGATGCCGCCGTCGATATAGAGCCCCTGGGTGAAGGCCTGCGAATCATGCGGGTAGCTCTTCACCACCTCGACGGTCTGGACCTTGGGCATCTCTTCCCGGGCGCCGCAGCCGGCCAAAGCGAGCAGTCCGGGCAGGATCAGCGCGCGCATCAGGCCGCCACCGCGGATTTGATGTGCGGCCGGGCGCGATAGTCGTGGATCACGAAGTCCTCATAGTCACAAGGGTCGATCGAAGGCGGTCTGCACAGGCCCCCGGGGAGCGGGGGCCGGGAGCGCGGGCGCGCAAATGGGTGGACGAGACGGGGCGGCCGATGTCGAAGGGGTCTCCGGTCGCCCCTGCGAGAGGCTGGATCGCTATCCTGCTCGTTGCCATGTCGTTCGTCCACAGGGTGCCCTTTGGTCCAGCGGTATAATCTGCAGGCCATAGCTGCAAGCGGCCTGTCCGCAGGCGGGGCGGGCCTGCCATTTTTCGGCGTCTCGCGGATCGGCGCACGGCCGGCCGACGACCGGCACGCGCAATGCCGGTTCGCTTGACGCGATCCCGCCGGCCGGGCAAGGCTCGCGGCCAGGGGGTAATGGACGAAATCATCGACGTTTCGCGTGCCGACGGGCGCGGACGCGGGTGCTCGTCCCGGGACCGTGCGGCCTTTTCCTCCTCGATCTGACACCGGTTAAAGGCCCGTTTTCCCTATGTCTGAGCTGAATGGATTTTGCGCAGTGAAATTTGCTGCGCTCGGACTGGCGTGCCTCGGCTCGATCGGAATCTCGCGGGCCCAGCTCGCTGGGGACGGAGCGCCGCTTCCGCGTGTCAATATCGTCGACGGTGCCGGTATCGATTTGCGCAGCGGACGCCGCACCGGCACGGACGGAGCGGCTTCGATCGGGCCGAAGGAGTCGACGGTGTCGGTGTCGGTTGGCGCAACCGGTGCGACGGGCAGCATCCCGCTTTGGGGATATATGTACTACAGCTGCGCTCCGGACGAGACGGGACAGAATCCGTGCGCGACCCCGGTGACCGAATTCTCCATGGACGGCCAGAATGACTGGTCCGAACCTTCCCTGGGCGGCGGTGGTTCGTTCTTCTACAGCACCTCCGACGGCGCTCTCACGGATGGCGCCGTAGAGGGCGGCAAGATATATGATATATTTCGCCGAAAGGATGGGATCTCGCTATATTTCAGGCGAACTTCCGGAACGCCGAACCAATGGGATCTGAACCCGATAAGGGGCTATCTGGAAAAGACCATTCTCCCCAATGGAGAGGTCTATACGTATAATTATCAAAACCCTCCGACGATAACCAACACGAAACCGGTCGATTATCGGCCGGCGAGGCCGGTTTCGATAAAGGGTTCCACCGGGCTGGAGATAAGACTTACTCAGCCAAGCGGGAATTCGCAGAATATCGCTCTGGTGAACAACGCCTATGTCAATTGCGGCGACATTACCGCGCAGTGCGAAGCGTCGGACGTCGCCTGGCCCGGCATTCAGCAGACCGGACTACCGGAGGCCGGCGGTACAGCCACCTTTCCCGGGGCATCGGTGGTTTCCTATGGGCCCACCACCCTCGGACAGATCGTTCGCCATACCCCGAGCGGGACGCCGATATACGAAGTTTCGAACACGCTTACGGATGCGGCGGGAAACGTGAAAACCCAGTACAGGGTTCGAGCGTCGGATACGTCCAGCTGTTTCGAACTGTACGTCACCAGAAAGGTCGTCACGCCCGATGGCCCGTGGTCCTATGTGTTCAAGGTCAATCCGGTAGCAGTAAGCGAATCGGGGTCGGTCGGCTGCGTCGTCTATGAGGGTAGTTCGACGGCCCCTGACGGAAGCACGACGAGCTTCAAAGGTGACGAATTTACCGACCAGCTGGGCAGAAAGACGAAGTATCATTTCTGGTATGCCTATTTTCCGTCCTATCCGTTCTGGCTGCCGATGGCGCGCGGCCTGGAGGGGATAGAATATCCGGACGGAAGAAAGGTGTCTTTCGAGTACGATCAAAGACGAAATGTCGAGAAGGTGACCGAATATCCCAGGCAGGGATCGAATTTGGCGCCCAAGGTGTGGAAATGGGACTACCCGGATGATTGCCTGCCTACTACGATATTGATGTGCAACAAGCCAAGTACCGTTACAGATCCCAACAATAACACTACGACCTATACCTATAGTGTGGACCATGGCGGTATCCTGACCGAGGTCGGGCCCCTGGTCGGCAGTGTCTCCGCGGCAAAGAAGTACAGCTATGCGCAGAAATATGCGTGGCTCAAGAATGCCGGCGCTGGATATGGCCAGGCATCGACGCCGATCTGGGTCAAGACCGAGGAGCGTCATTGTCAGACCAGCGCGCTCGATCTGGTGAACGGGACCTGCAGCGCGGGCGCTGCCGACCTCGTGATCACCTCCTATGAATATCAGGCGGGTAACGCCTCGACCCCCAGCAACGTGTGGTTGAAGGGTGTCGCGGTCTCTGCAAACGGTCAGGTTCTTCGCACTTGCCGCGGGTATAACAAGCTCGGCGATAAGATCAGTGAGACCAGCCCGCGCGCTGGTTCGACCAGCTGTAACTGAGGGGTGTCCATGAGCTTCCGGCTTTTTTCGGCATCGCTCGCGCTGTCGACCGTTTTGGGTCTGCACGGCAACGCGGCTGCGCAGACCTCGCCTTCCTCCTTCACCACCGGAACGCGCTACGATGCCGGGCGACGCATCGTCGGGACGATAGCGCCCGATCCCGATGGCACGGGTCCCCTTCCGTACAAGGCGTCGAGGAACACCTACGACAGCGCCGGCAAGCTGATCAGGGTCGAGACCGGCAAGCTCTCGTCATGGCAATCGGAGAGCGTTCTGCCCTCGGCCTGGGGCTCGGCCTTCATCGTGCGCCAGTATATCGAAACGACCTATGACGAGATGAATCGAAAGGTGAAGGACTCGGTCTGGGGCCGGGACAACGACACATCCCTTTTCGTGAACCTCCAGGTCACGCAATATCGCTTTGACAGCCTCGGTCGCGCGAAATGCACGGCGGTGCGGATGGATCCGACGCAGTGGAACGCCCAGACCGATGCCTGCGCGCCGCAGCTCACGGGCCCCGATGGTCCGGACCGGATCACCAGGAATGTCTACGATGCCGCGGGCCAGCTCGTGCAGGTGCGCAAGGCGGTGGGGACTCCGCTCGATCAGGCCTATGTGACCTATGGCTATTGGGATGCGGCAGCGTCTGCGATCAAGCCGGGCTATGCGCTGAACGGCAAGCAGGAATATGTGGTCGATGCCAATGGCAACAAGGCCAGGCTCTCTTATGACGGCTTCGGCCGGCAGATCGGCTGGTATTTCCCTGCGACGACGCCGCCAGCGGCCTTCGACCCTTCGGACGAGAACACGGCGCTGACGACTTCGGGGGCGGTCAGCGAGAGCGACTATGAAGCCTATCGCTACGACGCGAACGGCAACCGGACATGGTTGCGGAAGCGCGACGGCCGGGAGTTCAGCTACACTTATGACGCTCTGAACCGGATGACGGCCAAGATCGTGCCGGATGCGTGCCTGGCGAACCAGGCCTGCACCAACGTGCCGGCTTCGGCGACGCGCGACGTCTATTACAGCTACGATCTGCGCGGCCTGCAGACCGCGGCACGTTTCGACAGCATTTCGGGCGCCGATGCGGTGATCAACGCCTATGACGGTTTCGGCAGGCTCTCGAGCAGCACGACGCGGATGGGCGGTGTGAGCCGGGTTCTCGCCTATCAATACGATGCCGACGGTAACCGGACGCGCGTCACGCATCCGGACGCCACGTTCCTCAGCTACGAGTATGACGGTCTGAATCGGCCGGTGGCCGTGCGCGAGAACGGTGGCGCGGTGGTCGCGACGATGGGCTGGGACGCGCTGGGCCGGAGGGACGGCGAGGCGCGGGGTGCAGTGAGCACCCGCTATGGCTATGATGCGGTCTCCCGGCCCGCCAGCATCGCCGACGATCTTGCCGGCACCGCGAACGACGTCACCACCTCGTTCGGCTACAATCCGGCGAGCCAGATCACCAGCCGGGGGCTGTCCATCCTCGCTTACGGGTTCACCGGCTATACGAACGTCGATCGCAGTTACGTGGTCAACGGGCTCAACCAATATGGCACCGCGGGCGGGGTGAGCTTCGGCTATGATGCCAACGGCAACCTGACGGCGAGCGGCGGCACCCTCTATAGCTATGACGCCGAGAACCGGCTGGTGACCTCCTCGAACGGCGCGGGCATGGTCTATGATCCGCTGGGGCGGTTGTTCGAGACCTCGTTCGGATCGGCCGGCGTTACGCGTTTCCTCTACGACGGAGACCAGCTGACGCTCGAATATGACGCTTCGGGCAATGTTCTGCGCCGCTACGTCCACGGCACCGGCCAAGACGATCCGCTGCTCTGGTACGAAGGCGCGAACCTGTCCGATCGGCGAAGCCTGCAGATCAACCATCAAGGCTCGATCGTCTCGGTCGCGGACGCCGCCGGCGGTGCCATCGAGATCAACAGATACGATGAATATGGCATTCCCGCAGGCCCCAATATCGGGCGGTTCCAATATACCGGCCAGGCGTGGATCCCCGAGCTCGGCATGTATTATTACAAGGCGCGCATCTACTCGCCGACGCTGGGGCGTTTCCTCCAGACCGATCCGATCGGATATGACGACCAGATCAACCTTTATGGATATGTCGGAAATGATCCGGTAAACAAAAATGATCCGACGGGGCTCGACAGTTATGTCGTGGCGCGTCCCCTGGACGACGAGACGCTTGCCAGCGCCAAGATCGGGCACGCATTTATCGTGACCGACGCCAAGTATCCCGGTGATCCGAACGCCAATATCATTTCCTTTGGCAAGCTCGAAAATGGCAGCATGGGAAATGTCAACAATCCCGATAATGCCGCCGAAATAAGCAAGACTGCTCACGCGACCGACGTTGCGGCATGGCGTGAGATCGGAAAAACGGGGGAGGGCGCGTTCTCAAAAATTAATGCGCCTGATAAACTGGTCAACGCAACAGCCAGGTCGGTGAATGAAAGACTTGGCTATGCGGTCCTTCCAACTTTCACGCTTACTGCGGTCAACAGCAACTCTGCGGCTGCCGCCGTGGCGAACGTCTCTTCGAGATTGAACGGCACGGCATCTCCGAGTCAGCCGAGCTCGCCTCAGGTCAGAGCGTTGCCAGGATATGCGCAAGCCGGACGTGTGATCATCAATAGGACCAGCGTATGTTCAATGGACGGCGTATCCTGCAAATAATATTATCCGCGATACTTGTCGTCGCGTTGTCGTCCGCAGTGGTGACCGCTTTTGGCCGCCCGCTCGCGCGCGACAACAGAAAGATCCTGAGCGTATTATCCTTCCAAAGCGGTCCGTTTTCATGGAAGTATAGCTTCGATCGCGGAAATGTCGGCCTATTCTCGGTCGGGGAGGATCAATCGAGATCGCTGATTTCCGCTCGCGCGGAGGGCGACTTCGTCGTCTATCCGGTTTCGCAAGGAAAACCTTTCGAAGAACTGAAGGATGTACCTCTGGACAAGGTGGGTCAGTTCATCGCGCAGGATGGGTCATTGTTGATTTCCAGGCACGAAGCGTTCGCGGGCCGGGTTCGCTATAGACTCTTCTTCGCGGAGGGGCGGCTGGTTCGAGTGGACGTCTCGCGCTACCTGTTCTCCGGTGCATGAGCTGCGGCGCGCGGCTGCCCCGGGGCGGCTCTCCAGCCTGATGACGGCGCATTGTGAGCGTGCCGTAATCGCCGCCTGTCCGGTTCGCGCAGCATGTGGGCAGGGTCGTCCCGCGTCTACACCGCAACGTCTGCGCTGATCGGCGGATGGGGCGTGTAGTTCGTGACCTCAAAATCCGATATGCGATAATCGTCGATATCCGCGCCGCGGCGCTTCAACGTCATCGTCGGGAACGGACGTGGCGACCGTGTGAGCTGCTCGCGCGCCTGATCGAGGTGGTTCAAATAAAGATGAACGTCACCGCCGACCCAGATGAGCTCTCCCGGGGTAAGGCCGGCTTGCTGGGCGAGCATCAACTGCAGAGCCGTGGCTCCAACGAAGTTGAACGCCGCCCCCAGCAGCAGATCGACTGAACGCTGGAAAAGCAGGCAGTTGAGCCTGCCGTCCGAGGTGACATGATACTGGTACACCATATGGCATGGCGGGAGCGCCATCGCGCCCAGTTCGGCGACATTCCAGCCATGGAAAAGCAACCTGCGACTGGTCGGGTTCTCGCGTAGCGCGCGCACCAGATCGGCGATCTGATCGTGCTCGTGCCCATCGGGCCCGAGCCACCGCCGCCACTGTTTCCCGTATACCGGCCCCAACTCGCCCCAGCGTCGGGCAAATTCGTCGTCGGCAACCACGCGCCGTTCGAATTCAGCCTGGCCGATGTCCTCGCCCGTCTCGCGCCGATACGCGTCCAACGGCCAGTCGGTCCAGATTCGGACGTTCTCCCGGAGCAGTGACTGGATGTTGGTGCCGCCGGTCAGGAACCACAGCATCTCCTTGACGGCGGTTTTCCAGTACACCCGCTTCGTCGTGAGGATGGGGACAGTGCCGTCGGAGAGGTCGAATCGGACCATCGCGCCGAAGATCGACCGGGTTCCGACACCGGTTCGATCGATCCGCTCGTCGCCGGCGTCGAGGACGCGGGCAAGCAGGTCGAGATATTGATATTCGGGATGTCGCATACCGCGGTCTCGGTCTCCTTGGCGCGGTAACTCGCCCCGCGGTCAGCATAAGCAACGCGCGGCCGTCCCGCAATGAACGCAAGGACGGCGAACCCATGCGCGATTCCACGATGATCGATCGGATATGGAGCTTCTCTCGATCCGGCATCGTCCTCCCCGCCGGGCTGACGGAAACGGGCGAGGGATTCCGCCAAAGTGGAGCGAGTCGCGCTTCGGGCGGGGGCCTGCTGCTGGCAGCTACCGATGGTGGGACTGGAAGCTCTCGAAGCGCCGCACCGCCTCGCCGATCCCGCCGCCGCGGGGGCGCTGTTCGCGTGCCTCGTCGACGAGGCGACCGAAGTGATGGCGTTCGCCTATCTGAACGGGGACCAGCGCGTGCTGGGAATGCGCCATACGCGTTCGGGCGCGGTCGACCGGCTGGTGCTGCCGATCCGCGACGTGGCCGCCGACGCACTGGCGTTCGGCGCGGCGGCGGTGGTGATGGCGCACAACCATCCGAGCGGCGATCCGACCCCGAGCGTGGCCGACCGCGAGGCGACGCGATTGCTGGCGCGGGCGCTGGCGACGCTGGAGATGCGGCTGCTCGATCATCTGATCGTCGCGCGCGACGGGATCACCAGCTTCCGCCGGCTCGGCTTACTCTGAGCCCTGGCCCTGCTGCACCGCCGCCGGGGTGGCACGCGCGCCGCTCTTGCACGCCTTGAGCGTGCCAGGCTCGGGACGCTCGCCCTCGGCACGGAAGATCGCGATATAGCCGCCCGCCGACGGCATCGGCCGCATCGACACCATCGCATAACCGACCGCGGCGAATTCGCATTTGAGCAGATCGGGCGGGGTGCCGTGATGCTCGGTGGGGCGATCGGCATCGACCACGATCACTTGCCCCTCGGGGCGCAGCGAGGGGCGCAGCCGCCACAGGAATTCGTAGGGGCTCTCGATCTCGTGGTACATATGGACCATCAGCACGCGGTCGAAGCTCGCTTCGGGAAGCCGCGGATCGGCGGGAAGGCCGAGCCGGACGCTGACATTGTCGAGCCGCTCGCGCACCACCCGGGTGGCGAGCGCGTCGCGGACCTCGGGGACGATGTCCTCGGCGACCACGCGGCCTTCCTTGCCGACCCGCTGGCCGAGGCGGATCGTGTAATAGCCCTCGCCCGCGCCGATATCGGCGACGGTCATGCCGGGCTTGATCCCGGCGAGGTTCATCACCTGTCCGGCCTCGTTGAGCCGGTCGCGGGCCTCTTCGGTCGACCAGCGTGCCGAGACGATCGTCGCGACGGGGCGGTCGGCGGCGGGGAAGCCGGTATTCCTGGTCTGCTCCTTGCGCTCGCCCGGCACCGCACCGCCGCCGTCGCATCCGGCGAGCAGCAGCGCGGCAATGCCCAGAGCGCGGGCCGACCTCAATCCACATCCTCCACTTCGACCGTCTCGCCGGTCACGCGCTGCGATAGCGCAGCCGCCATGAACGCGTCGAGATCTCCGTCGAGCACGTCCGACGGCGCGGTCGAGGTCACGCCGGTGCGCAGGTCCTTGACCAGCTGATAGGGCTGGAGAACGTAGGAACGGATCTGGTGGCCCCAGCCGATATCGGTCTTGGTGGCGTTCTCGGCATTCGCCGCCTGCTCGCGGATCGCCAGCTCGCGCTCGTAGAGGCGGGCGCGGAGCTGGTTATAGGCCTCGGCCTTGTTCTTGTGCTGCGAACGCTGGTTCTGGCACTGCACGACGATCCCGGTGGGGATATGGGTGATGCGCACCGCCGAATCGGTGGTGTTGATGTGCTGACCGCCGGCCCCCGAGGCGCGATAGGTGTCGATGCGCAGGTCGCTTTCATTATATTCGACCTGGATGTCGTCATCGATCACCGGATAGACCCACACCGACGAGAAGCTGGTGTGGCGGCGCGCCGCGCTGTCGTACGGCGAGATGCGGACGAGGCGGTGCACCCCGCTCTCGGTCTTGGCGTAACCGTACGCGTTCTCGCCCTTGACGAGCAGCGTCGCCGATTTGATCCCGGCCTGCTCGCCCGCATGATAATCGATCAATTCGACCTTCAACCCGTGCCGCTCGGCCCAGCGGGTATACATACGCTGGAGCATGCCCGCCCAATCCTGGCTCTCGGTGCCGCCGGCGCCCGAGTTGATCTCGATATAGGTGTCGTTGGGATCGGCCTCGCCCGAGAGCAGGGCCTTGACCTTGTCGACCTCGGCGCGCTCGGCGAGCGCGGCGAGCGCGGCGGTGCCTTCGCTCGCCATTTCCTCGTCGCCTTCGGCCTCCGCCATCTCGATCAGCTCGGCGGTGTCGTTGAGCTCGGTCTCGATCGCGCGCGTCGCGCCGATCGCCTCGTCGAGGCGGCGACGCTCGCGCATCACCTCCTGGGCCTGTTTGGCGTCGTTCCAGAGCGTCGGATCCTCGACGCGCGCATTGAGCTCGTCGAGCCGGCGCAGCGCGCGGTCCCAATCGAGGAACCGGCGCAGCAGCGCCAGCGCCGCCTTGATCTTGTCGACATTAGCCTGCGCTTCGGCGCGCATGGTTGGTAACTCCAAAATTCGTTCGTCATCGCGCCTTTGCGGAGATGACGGAGCTGAAGGGGGACGCCCGTATATAGGAAGCGCGCTAGTAGATTCCGCCCTCGCGTTGCAAGAAGTCGCTGTCGGACGGCGCTCTGGTGGCCGGCGCGGCCTTCTTCTCGACCGCTTTCTTCTCGGCCGCTTCCTCTTCCTGCCCGCGACGGCGGCGCTGCGGCTCGACTTCGGGCTTGAAGGCTTCCCAGATCACCGAGGCGAGCGGATCGCTGGTCGGCCAGCCGCCGGTCACCCGCCGGCCGCTCGCGCGATCGATCCGCGCCATGCGGATCCCGGCGGGCGCGGTGAACGGCAGCACTTCCATGTCCTTGAACGCGGGGATGGCGAATTGCTTGAAGATCGGCGCGGCGATCGACCCGCCCTGGGCATAACCGCCAAGGTTTACCGGGGTATCATAGCCGAGATAGAGACCGCCGATCATCTGCGGGGTGCCGCCGACGAACCACACGTCGGTCGGGCCCGACGTGGTCCCGGTCTTGCCCATGATCGGCCGGCCGAGCTCGCGCAACGTGGTGGCGGTGCCGCGCTGGATCACGCCTTCGGTGATGTGGACGATCTGATAGGCGCTCATCGGCTCGACCACCTGCCGCGCCCGCGTCACCGGGCGGGGCATCGCGCCGCCGTCATAGTCGCGGGCATTGCAGCGATCGCATGCGCGCCAATTCTCGGGCCAGACCACGGCGCCGCGGCGGTTCTGGACGAAATCGATCACGGTCGGATCGAGCGCGCGGCCATGGTTCACGAGGATCGAATAGGCGTTGACCATGCGCAGCACGGTGGTCTCGCCGGCGCCGAGCGCATAGCTGAGATAGGTCGGGAATTTCTGCTTCGAGACGCCGACGCGCTGGATCAGGTCGACGACGTGCTCCATGCCGATCTGGTTGGCGACCTGCACCGTCATCAGGTTGCGCGACTGCTCGACGCCCCAGCGCAAGGTCTTGGGTCCGGCGCCGCGCTGATTGCCGAAATTGCGGAAGCATTTGTTGCCGAGATTGGCGCCCTGCCACACGCAGAACGGGCCATCGACCACGATCGTCGCCGGCGTCAGGCCCTGCTCCATCGCCGCGGCATAGACCAATGGCTTGATCGTCGAGCCGGGCTGGCGCTGCGCCTGGGTGGCGCGATTGAACGACTGGATGCGCGAATCGAAGCCGCCCTGCATCGCCAGCACCCGGCCGGTCCGCGGATCCTCGACGACCATGCCGCCCGATACCTTGGGGACCGAACGGAGCGCCCAGGCGCCGCCTTCGGGCGCGACCGCGAGAATGTCGCCCGGTTTGATCGCGTCGAACGCTTCGCCGCCCTGGCCGCGCACCGGCATCGTCGCGAGGCCGCGCGGCAGCGTTCCGGTCTGGCCGTTGTCGAAGCCGATCTCCCAGCCGCCGGCGTTGCGTTCGATCGCCACCGCGGCGCGCCAATCTTCGTAATCCACGCCGATATTGGTGTTGAGGAACGGCTGGAGCCAGCCTTTCTCGACTTCGACATGATTGATCGGGCCGGACCAGCCGCGCCCGCGATCGTAGCGGAGCAGGCCGTCGCGCAGGGCCTTCTGGGCATATTGCTGAAGCCGCGGATCGAGCGAGGTGCGCACCCACAGGCCGCCGCCATAGACGCTGTTGGGGCCGTCCTCGGCCTGCTCGCCGAACTTGTCGATCAGCTGGCGGCGGACCTCCTCGACGAAATAGCCGCCGACGCGCTCGTAGCGCGGGGTCTGGCGCGGGATCGCGCCGAGCGGGGCGGCGACGGCCTCGGCATGCTCGGACTCGGTGATGAAGCCGTTGGCGAGCATCTGGCCGAGCACCCAGTTGCGCCGCTCGATCGCGCGGCTCTCATAGCGCTCGGGGGCGTAGTTCGCCGGGCCCTTGGGCAGGATCGCCAGATAGGCCATTTGCGGCAGGCTGAGCTTGTTCAGCTCCTTGCCGAAATAGGCCTGGCTCGCCGCCTCGACGCCGCCGGCGTTGCGGCCGAGCTCGATCGAATTGAGGTAGAGCTCGAGGATCGTCTCCTTGGAGAGCGTATTCTCGATCTTCCAGGCGAGAATCGCTTCCTTGCCCTTGCGCAGATAGCTGACTTCGTTGCCGATCAGCAGATTCTTGGCGACCTGCTGGGTGATCGTCGAGGTGCCGCGGGGCGTCGAGCCGCTCAAGATCCCCTGGAATGCGGCGCGCGCCAGTCCGGGGATGTCGACGCCGTGATGGCTGAAGAAGGTCTTGTCCTCGGCCGACAGGAACGCCTCGACCAGCTTCTTCGGATATTCGGCATAGCTCAGCTGAACGCGGCGCTCGCGGGCATAGCTGTGGATCGGCAGGCCGTCGGCCGAGCGGACATTGGTCGGCAGCGGCGGCTCATAGGCGCGCAACGTATCGACCGAGGGCAGATTGCGCGCGATGAGCAGCCAGATCAGGAACCAGAACAACCCGGCGAGCAGTGCCAGCCAGGCCAGAATTCGAAACCACCAGCGACGATGCACGCGCCGATACCAGCCGCGGATGCCGCCGACCTCGCGCTTGATCGTCACCTTCTCGCTGGAAATGCTGCCGTCCGCCATGCGGGGTGCGGTGTAGCAACTTTCTGGCCCGATGAAACCCGATCAAAACGCGCGCGAAATCAACTCGTCCGTTTCGCGTCTATAATGAACGCATGAGGGAGCCGGGGGAGAAAGGTCTAGCGCGAGGCCATGCGCGTGGCGAAGTGGATTTCCACCGCTTTGCGCACGCTCTGCGCGACTTTGCGCTGCCCTTCGTCCGAAGCGAGAAACGCCGCGTCGGCGAGATTCGAGATATAGCCGGTCTCGAACAGCACCGAAGGCATGTCGGGCGCCTTCAGCACCATCAGCGAGGCCATGCGGTGGTAATTGGCCTTGATCGGAATCAGCGGCTGGGCCTCGCGGCCGAGCAGCCGCGCGAAATTGGCGGACATGTTCATCGTCTCGCGCTGGGTGAGATCGATCAGGATCGACGAGATGTCGGGGCTGGCGACGCCGAGATCGACGCCGGCGAGGATGTCGGCCTTGTTCTCGCGCGCGGCCAGGCGGGCGGCCTCCTTGTCGGAAGCGACTTCGGAGAGCGTGTAGACGGTCGCGCCGGTGGCGTCGGGATTGCCGGCACTGTCGCAATGGACCGAGATGAACAGATCGGCCTTCAATCGCCGGGCGAGGCCGTAGCGTTCCTGGAGGACGAGAAAGCGATCGTCCTCGCGGGTGAGCGCGACGCGGACCCGGCCCGAGGCGAGCAACGCATCCTTGATCGCCTTGGCGACCTCGAGCGTGATTTCCTTCTCGCGGAGACTGCCGTCGGTGGAGAGCGCGCCGGGATCGTGCCCGCCATGGCCGGCATCGATCACCACCAGCGGCCGGCCCGCATCGCCATAGATTCGCGGCAGCGCCGCACGCGAGACCCGCGCGGGCAGCTTCATCGACACGCTGTACGGATGCCGACGCGCCGGCTGGAGCCAGGTAAAGGGCGGCAGGAAGCTCATCCGGCGCTCGGCCGCGGCGCGGGCGAAGCGCTCGTCGTCGACGGTCTCGAGCTGGAGCGTCAGCGTGCGGCCGTCCTTGCCGAAACTGCCTTCGGTGACGATCGCCGGGCGCGCGAGATCGAATACGACGCGGGCGCCGTCGCCCTGCGTGCCCTGGCGGATCCTCGCGACCGGTCCGGCGGCGACCGCCACCCGGCCCGGCTCGGCACCCGCCACGTCGAGCGCGATGCGCTGCGGCCCGGAGAGCAGGAACGCGCTCGCCTGGGCGACCGGCGCGTCGAATTTGACGACGACGCGATCGCCCTGCACGCGCACTTCCTGCACGACGCCTGCCCAGCTCGGCACTCCGGTCAACCAGCCGGAGAGTAGGGCAAGCAGGAATAACACCCGCGCGATATGCCGCGCCGGGCCATAAGGGGTCCAGCCCAAATGCACGATCCTAACTCTGAGACACGTCTTCCCTGACGAGTCCTTTTTAGGCGGCGCCCATCAAGTCGAGGTGAAACAGCTTGGTTAATCGGCATAAATTTGCCGGTCGCCGGCAAATTCCTGCCACGACTTGCGCTACGTTATTCGTATCGGGCGCGGTTGCCGCGTGCCGCGGGGGGTGCTAGCAAGCATCGGCTCCGATCCTTGTATCGGACGGTATTCGCGGCCACATTGCCGCGACAGTTCAGGTTGAAGCTTGCATGAGGCAATTTCCCCATCGTCCCACCCGCCAGGCTTCGGCCGGCCGCGTGACGATGGCGGAGCTTCCGGACCACGCGTCCGGGCGTGCCCTGCGAGCAGCAGCAGTTTTCGAAACCTGCGAGACCACAGCCGGCGCCGCCGGCCAAGGCCGCACTTTGTATCGCGCGCTCGCGCTCCAGCCCTTCAGGGTCACAACCTTCAGGGGTCCAGGCCGGCGCGCCCGGAGAATAATAAATGACCATGCGTATGCTGATCGACGCACGGCACCGGGAGGAAACCCGCGTTGCCGTCGTCAAGGGAAACCGGATCGAGGAATTTGATTTCGAGTCCGCCGAGCGCAAGCAGCTCAAGGGCAATATCTATCTAGCCAAGGTCACCCGGGTCGAGCCGTCGCTGCAAGCGGCGTTCGTCGACTATGGCGGCAACCGCCACGGCTTCCTCGCTTTCAGCGAAATCCACCCCGATTACTACCAGATCCCCAAGGAAGATCGTGAAGCCCTGCTCCGCGAGGAGGCCGAGCATGCCGCCGAGGAAGCGGCACTCCGCGCGCAGGACGACGGCGACGACGAGGATCATCACGACGGCGAGGACGGCGTCGAGGTGCTCGAGCGTCCGCACGACGACGACGAGCATGAGGATGAATCCGACGGCGAGACCGCCGAGGGCGAAGGCAATGAGGGCAGCGGCGGACGCGGCCGGGGCCGTCGTCGCGGGCGCGGCGGCAAGGAAGACGAGGCCGAGGCGCTGCGCCAGCGCCGCATGAACCTGCGCCGCCGCTACAAGATCCAGGACGTGATCCGCCGCCGCCAGGTGCTGCTGGTCCAGGTCGTCAAGGAAGAGCGCGGCAACAAGGGCGCGGCGCTGACCACCTATCTGTCGCTCGCCGGACGCTATTGCGTGCTGATGCCCAACACCGCGCATGGCGGCGGCATCTCGCGCAAGATCAGCTCGGCCGCCGATCGCAAGCGCCTCAAGACGATCATGTCGGACCTCAAGCTGCCGCCGACGATGGGCTGCATCGTCCGCACCGCGGGGCTCCAGCGCACCAAGACCGAGATCAAGCGCGACTTCGACTATCTCGCGCGGCTGTGGGACGGGATCCGCGAGACGACCCTGCAATCCTCGGCGCCGGCCCTGGTGTACGGCGATTCCGACCTGCTCAAGCGCGCGATCCGCGACATCTATAATCGCGACATCGACGAGGTGATCGTCGAGGGCGAGGACGGCTATCGCCAGGCCAAGGACTTCATGAAGCTCCTGATGCCGAGCCACGCCAAGAAGGTGAAGCAATATGCCGATGCGGTGCCGCTGTTCCAGCGCGCCGGGGTCGAGGACCAGCTCTCGGCGATGTACAACCCCGTCGTCCAGCTGAAGAGCGGCGGATACCTGGTGATCAACCCGACCGAGGCTCTGGTCTCGATCGACATCAACTCGGGCCGCTCGACGCGCGAGCACAATATCGAGCAGACCGCGACCCAGACCAACCTCGAGGCGGCGCACGAGATCGCCCGCCAGCTGCGGCTGCGCGACATGGCCGGGCTCGTCGTCATCGACTTCATCGACATGGACCACGGATCGAACGTCCGTAAGGTCGAGAAGGCGATGAAGGAGGCGCTCAAGAACGATCGCGCCCGCATCCAGGTCGGCCGCATCTCGGCGTTCGGCCTGATGGAGATGAGCCGTCAGCGCCTGCGCACCGGCGTGCTCGAGGCGTCGACCGTCCAGTGCCCGCATTGCGAAGGCACCGGCCTGGTCCGCACCGCCTCGTCGGCCGGCCTGTCGGCGCTGCGAATGATCGAGGACGAGGCCGCCCGCGGCCGCGGCTCGCAGCTGCTGCTCCGCGCGAGCCAGGAAGCTGCCTTCTACGTGCTCAACAAGAAGCGCGCCGAGCTGGCCGAGATCGAGGAGCGCTATGGCGTGACGATCGAGATCGCCTCGGACGGCGAACTCGAGGGCGCGCGCATGTCGGTCGAGGCGGGCGGACCGCCGCCGGCCTATGCGCCCAAGTTCGAGCGCCTCGTCGAAGAGCCCGAAGACGATTATGTCGAGGAGGTCGACGAGGAAGAGGAAGAAGTCAAGGAAGAGGCCGAGGCACCCCGCGCCCGCCAGCCGCGCGAGCGCGACGAGGGCGAGGGCGATGGCCGCGGCAAGCGCCGCCGCCGCCGGCGCGGTCGTGGCCGTCGCGGTCGCGAGGGCGAAGCCGAGGGCAGCGAAGCAGAGCATGACGAGGGCAGCGAAGACGGCGAGGCCGAGGACGTCGTCGCCGGTGCCGAGACCGTCGAACAGGCCGACGAGGAGCGCAGCGACGCCGGTGACGGCGAAGGCGGCCGCAAGCGGCGCCGTCGCGGTCGTCGCGGTGGCCGTCGCGGCCATGCCGAGGAAGGTGTCGCCGAGGCCGCAGAAGCGACCGACGCAGCCGAGCCGGTCGGCGAGGTTGCCGCGCTGGCCGAGCCCGAGCCCGCCGAAGCCGCGGAAGCGCCGGCCAAGCCCAAGCGCGCGCGCCGCAAGAAGGCCGACGCCGAGGCGCCGGTCAAGGCTGCTGCGGAAGTGGCGCCCGAAGCCCCGGTGGCCGTAGCCGAGGAAGCGCCGGCCAAGCCCAAGCGTGCGCGTCGCAAGAAGGCCGATGCCGAGGCGCCGGTCGAGGCCGCTGCGGATACCGCGCCCGCGGTCATTGCCGAAGCACCTGCCGAGAAGCCCAGGCGCAGCCGCCGCAAGGCAGCCGCACCGGCCGCCGAAGCCGCTGCCGAGGCGCCCGTCGAACCGGTGGCGCAGGATCTCGCGCCCGAGGGAAGCGACGCCGAGGGCGACACCAGCCCGGGGGGCGAACCGCGCCGCGGCTGGTGGCAGCGGACCTTCGGCGCCTGATGCCGGGGCGAGCGTGCGAGCCCGAAGCGCGCACGCTCGCCTGGCTTCACGACATGTTCATCGCGAATATCCAACAGCGTTGCCGTCCGTGGAGTTTGCCCCGATGATGCTGCGCATGAAGCGCTTTGCGGCCCTGCTCGCCATTCTTTGCCTCAGCTGCTTCGCAGCGCGGCCCGCGATGGCGCAGTCGATCCTGCGCGATGCCGAGACCGAGGCATTGCTCGCCGACATGTCGCACGACATCATCATCGCAGCGGGGCTGTCGCCGGCCAATGTCCGGGTGGTGCTAGTCAACGATCAGTCGATCAACGCCTTCGTCGCGGGCGGGCAGATCGTCTATATCCATTCGGGGCTGATCGACGCGGCGGATACCGCCAACGAAGTCCAGGGCGTGATCGCGCACGAGATCGGCCATGTCGTCGGCGGCCATGCCGTGTTCCAGAACGACGGCGGCTATACCAACATCTCGATCCTCAGCCTGTTGCTCGGCGCCGCGGCGATGGCGGCGGGCGCGGGCGAGGCGGGCACCGGCCTGCTGATGATGGGCCAGCGCGCCGCGATCGGCAAATATCTCGCGTTCAGCCGCGTGCAGGAATCCTCTGCCGACGCCGCGGGCGTGCGCTTCATCACCACTGCCGGGATCAGCGGCAAGGGCATGCTGACCTTCTTCGACAAATTGACCGCGCAGATGCATCGCTACGGCTATTACGCCACTGCGAGCAATCCCGAGATCGATCCGTTCGCGCAGACCCACCCGATGTCGGCCGATCGCGTCCGCACGCTCAAGGCCGATCTCGAGGCGGCGCCGTCGTGGAGCAAGCCGCTCGACGCGAAGATCGAGCAGCGCTTCAAGCGGGTGCAGGCCAAGCTTCGCGGCTATGTCGCCGAGCCCGAGACGACCTTGCGGCGCTATCCGACCAGCGACCAATCGGCGCCGGCGCATTATGCCCGGGCCTATGCCTATCACAAATCGGGCTATCCCGATCAGGCGGCGGCGGAGACCGCGGCGCTGGTCAAGACCGCGCCCGACGACCCCTATTTCCTCGAGCTCGAGGGGCAGATCCTGCTCGAATCGGGCAAGCCGGCCGAGGCGATCGCGCCGCTGCGCGAAGCCACAAGGCGCTCGAACAACCAGCCGCTGATCGCCGCGACCTTCGGTCATGCCTTGCTCGCCACCGAGGACAAGGCCAACCTCGCCGAGGCCGAGGGCGTGCTGCGCCAGGCCGTCGCGCGCGACAAGGAGAACCCGTTCGCGTGGATGCAGCTCGGCACGGTCTATGAGCGCAAGGGCGACGAGCCGCGTACCGCGCTGGCCACGGCCGAACGCGCCCACCTGATGGGCGATATGCGCACCGCGCTGGTCAGCGCCCGCTCGGCGATGGCGAATCTGCCGCAGGGCTCGACCGACTGGGTTCGCGCGCAGGACATCTCGATGGTCGCGCAGACCGCGATGGACGATGAGAAAAAGCGGCGGCGATGAGCGATAAACTGGTGCGCAACCCGCTGGCGCTCGCCGGCGCGATGCTGGTGTCCGCCTTGCTCGGCGCCGGCGCTTTCGCCTTGTTGCTGAGCTGGATGCCCGGGCTCGCGGGGCCCGCGATCCGCGGCTATCTGCTCGAGCATCCCGAGATACTGCCCGAGGCGATGGACCGGCTCCAGGCGCGCGAGAATGCGCGCTACGAAAAGGCCCAGCAGGGCGCGCAAAAGGGCGTCCCGCAATATCTCGCCAAATTGCAGAAGCCCTATGCCGGGGCGTGGGCGGGCAATCCGCAGGGCGACGTCACCGTGGTGGCGTTCATGGATTATGCCTGCGGCTATTGCCGCGCCAGCCTGCCGGGGATCGAGGAGCTGCTCGCCAAGGATCCGGGCGTCCGCGTGGTCTATCGCGAATTCCCCGTGCTGGGCCCCGAGAGCGTGGTCGCGGCGCGGCTCGCGCTGGCGGCGGCAGAGCAGGGCAAGTTCCGCGCGTTCCACGACGCGCTCTACGCCGCGGGCGCGCCCAATGCCGAGAACATCGCGGCGGCCGCCGCCAAGGCCGGGCTCGACAAGGCGCTGGCGACCAAGGCCAGCCAGTCCAAAGCGGTCGAGCAGGAGATCGCGGCGAACCACAAGCTCGGCGAGCAGCTCGCGATGACGGGCACGCCGAGCTGGGTGGTCGGCGGCAAACTGCTCTACGGCGCGCGCGATTATGCCGGGCTGGCGCAGGCGGTGGCCGAAGCGCGGGCGGGGAAATAGGCATGACTCGTTCCTCCCCGAGCTTGCTCGGGGAGGGGGACCGCGCCCGCAGGGCGTGGTGGAGGGGCACGCCGCAGGTACCGGGGCGTGCAACGCGGGACCCCGCCGCTTCGCGGCGCCCCTCCACCATGCTTCGCATGGTCCCCCTCCCCGAGACGAACTCGGGGAGGAATTTTTCCGCGAGCTTGTCCCCGCCGCACCCCGACCCTACGTAACGGCTCCGTTCCGTTTCCGGGGGCCATCCCGAATGCAATCCATTTTGTCGGTTTCTCAGGTCAGCAAGACCTATGCGTCGGGGCACAAGGCGCTCGACCATGTCGATCTGGAGATTCGCCGCGGCGAGATCTTCGCGCTTCTCGGGCCGAACGGCGCGGGCAAGACCACTCTGATCAGCATCATCTGCGGGATCGTCACGCCGAGCTCGGGGACGATCCTCGTCGACGGGCACGACGCGATCACCCATCCGCGCGAGGCGCGCAGCCGGATCGGGCTGGTGCCGCAGGAAATCGCCGTCGACATGTTCTCCAGCGTCGGCTCGACTCTGCGCTTCTCGCGCGGGCTGTTCGGCAAGAAGCCCGATCAGGCGCATCTCGATCAGGTGCTCAAGGATCTGTCGCTATGGGACAAGCGCGACGCCAAGCTCATGGAATTGTCGGGCGGCATGAAGCGCCGGGTGATGATCGCCAAAGCGCTCAGCCACCAGCCCGACATCCTCTTCCTCGACGAGCCTACTGCCGGCGTCGACGTCTCGCTGCGTCGCGACATGTGGAAGATGATCGGCAAATTGCGCGAGCGCGGCACGACGATCATCCTCACCACCCATTATATCGAGGAGGCCGAGGAAATGGCCGATCGGGTGGGGGTGATCAACAAGGGGCAATTGCTGCTGGTCGAGGAGAAGGCCGCGCTGATGAAGAAGCTCGGCAAGCGCGAGATGGACATCGCCCTGGTCGAGCCGATGACTGCGATCCCCCATGAACTCGACGAATGGCATCTCAGCCTCGAGGATGAGGGACATCGGCTGCGCTACGTGTTCGACGCGCAGGCCGAACGCACCGGCATCCCGTCGCTGCTTCGGAAACTTTCCGAGATGGGGATCGCGTTCAAGGATCTCGACACCAGCAAGTCGAGCCTCGAGGACATCTTCGTCGATCTGGTCGACGCGAAGCACGCTTCCAACGAAGGAGCCGTGGCATGACCGGCGTCAACTTCCACGGCATCTGGGCGATCTACAAGTTCGAGATGGCGCGTACCCTGCGCACTTTGTGGCAGAGCGTCGCCACGCCGGTGATCACCACCTCGCTCTATTTCATCGTGTTCGGCGGCGCGATCGGCAGCCGGATCCAGTCGATCGGCGACGTCAATTACGGCAGCTTCCTCGTCCCCGGACTGATCATGCTGTCCTTGCTCACCCAGAGCATCGCCAATGCATCGATCGGCATCTATTTCCCCAAATTCACCGGCACCGTGTTCGAACTGCTCTCGGCGCCGATCTCGGCGATCGAGATGGTGATCGGCTTCGTCGGCGCGGCGGCGACCAAGTCGATCGTGATCGGGCTGATCATCCTGATCACCTCGGCATTCTTCGTGCCGCTCAGGATCGATCATCCGGCCGCGATGCTGGCGTTCCTCGTGCTGACCTCGGTCACCTTCAGCCTGTTCGGCTTCATCATCGGCATCTGGGCCAAGGGGTTCGAGCAATTGAACGTCGTGCCGGCGCTGCTGGTGACGCCGCTGACCTTTCTCGGCGGCGCCTTTTACTCGATCGACATGCTGCCCGAGCCGTGGCGGACGGTGAGCCTGTTCAATCCGGTGGTCTATCTGGTCAGCGGCTTCCGCTGGAGCTTCTTCGGCGCGGGCGATGTCAGCGTCGGGTGGAGCCTCGGGGTGACCGGGCTGTTTCTGGTGCTCTGCCTCGGGCTGATCGTGACGATCTTCCGGACGGGGTATCGGCTGAAGAACTAGGCCGATCTCGCTTCCTGTCACCGCGGCCTTGTGCCGGGGTCCACGGTGCGGCAGGCGAGTCCCTCGAGCCTCCTGCCGCTCGCGGGCGGCCTGGTGGACCCCGGCACGAGGCCGGCGCGACGAAAAGGAAGGCGGCCGGCATGTGGCGATCGATGCGTGCGACGGACCTCGCCGCCGTCTCCGCGATCTCGGATGCGGTGCATGGGCGCTTCACCGAACCGCTCGCGGTCTATGCCGGGCGGCTGGACCTCTATCCCGCCGGCTGCTTCGTGCTCGAGCAGGACGACACGGTCGCCGGCTATCTGATCAGCCATCCGTGGCATCGCGAGGATCCGCCCAAGCTCGGGGCGTTGCCCGGCGCGATCCCGCCCGATGCCGACGCCTGGTATCTCCACGACCTGGCTTTGCTGCCTGCCGCGCGCGGCGCCGGCGCCGGCAGAGCGGCGCTCGATCTGGTCAAGGCGCAGGCCCGGGCGCGCGGATTCGCCGACATCGCGCTGATGGCGGTCGGCGGCGCCGATCGTTACTGGACGCGGCAAGGCTTTGCCTATGTCCCGCGCGATGCCGACCCGTCCTACGGCGACGACGCGTATCTGATGCTCGGGGCTATCTGATCACCGGCAGCGCGACCAGCGATCCGCCGCAGACGCGCTGGGTCGCCTTGACGAAGTCCGCGGGCGCCGCCTTGTAGATATTGGGCACGAACTTCTGCGGGTTGCGGTCGAGCATCGGAAACCAGCTCGACTGGATCTGGACCATGATGCGATGGCCCTTCTTGAAGACATGGTCGTGGCTCCTGAGCGGCACGTCCCACGCGACCACCTGATTGGGGGTCAGCGGCGTCGCTTTCTCGAAGCTTGCGAGATAGCGGCCGCGGCGGACTTCCATCGCGATCGGGAATTGATAGCCGTTGAGGGTGCGCGGATAGTCGCCGAGCGCGCCGCGGGGGGCGGGCTCGTAATCGTCGGGGAGCACGTCGATCAGCTTGACGACGAAATCGCTGTCGGTGCCCGAGGTCGACGCCATCAGTTTCGCCGCGACTTCGCCGGTGACGGTGAGGTCGGCGTCGAGCGGCGCGCTGGTATAGCTGAGTACGTCGGGGCGGTGATCGACGAAGCGCTGGTCGGCGGCTTCCCACCAGCGCCATTCCTGCGAGGGGTAGGTGCGCGAGATCGGGCGCTCGCGGAACGGCACCGGATTGGCGGGATCGGAGACATATTCGCGGCACTGGCCCGGGTCGGTCGGCGGCGTGAAGGACAGGGTGCCGTCGCTCTGCAGATAGAGGTTGGTCAGCGTCGCGCCGGGCGCCGGCCATTTCGGATAGGATTTCCACTCCCACGAGCCGCTCTGGAACATCCGCGCCTCGAAGGCGGGCTTGGTCCCCTTGCCGTGGAGCCAGTGCGCGAAGAACGGCGCCTCGATATCGCGCATGAAGTCGGTGCCGCTCTCCTTGCCGAACTTGATATAGCCGACATCGCTGGCGTTGCCGTGCCACGTCCCGTGCGCCCAGGGGCCGGCGACGATCATGTTGAGGCCGTCGGGATCCTGCGCCTCCATCTTCTCGTAGATCTTCCACGTGCCGAGCGGGTCTTCCTGATCCCAGAAGCCGGCGACGTGGAGCGTGGGGACATTGGTGCGGCCGAGCTTGTCGGTCCAGCGCTGGCGCTTCCAGAAATCGTCGTAATCGGGATGCTCGATCATCGCGGTGAGTTGCGGCACCGATCCCTTGAAATAGAGCCTGTCGAGATTGGCCACGGGGCCGAGCTTGAGGAACCAGTCATAGCTGTCGACCGGGGGCTTGCCGCCGTAATCGAAGTCCTCGCCCTGATCATTGTTCTGCAGGCTGAACAGCCAGTCGGTGGCGTAGGACAGTCGCATCGCGCCATAGCGGTGGAGATCGTCGTTGATCCACCAGTCGTTCCACGCCGCCTGGGGGCTCACCGCCTTGAGCGCGGGGTGCGGCCGGGCGAGCGCGACGGCCGAGGCATAGCCGGGATAGGAGACGCCCCACATCCCGACCTTGCCGTTGTTGCCGGAGACGTTCTTCACCAGCCAGTCGACGCTGTCCCACGCGTCGGTCGCCTCGTCGACGCCGGTCTTGCCCTTGGCGTCGAGCGCCATCGACATGGTGAAGTCGCCGTCCGATTTGAACTGGCCGCGCATGTTCTGGAAGACGAGGATATAGCCGTCCTCCATCAGGAAGCGCATCGAGGCGGGCACGCCGAGCGGCGCCTTGTCGGGCACGCCATAGGGCGTGCGCTGGAGCAGAATCGGCAGCTTGCCGGCCTTGCCTTTGGGGCGGAGGATGACGGTCTGCAGCTTCGCGCCGTCGCGCATCGGCACCATGACTTCTTCGTAGCTGAAGGGAGCTTCGAGGACCTTCGACAGCGCCGAGGGCGCCGTCTGCGCGGCCGCAGGCGCGAGCGGCGCGGCAAGCGCCGCCAGAGCCACGAAACCGATCACGTTGCGCATGTTTCCTCCCGAATATCGTGGAGGAGGGGTAGGGCGCGGGCGCTGAGGGAGCAAGGGCGCCGAGAGGAAGCGGCGCTCAATTTCCCCCTCTCTGCCAGGGAGGGAGAAAGATGCGCTCAGTCCAGCCGGTGCTCGCCCTTGACCCAGCGGACGGTGCCCGAGCTGGCGCGCATCACGACGCTCTCGGTGGTCATACGTCCACGGACGCGCTTGACGCCTTCGAGCAGCGAGCCGTCGGTGACGCCGGTCGCGGCGAAGATGCAGTCGCCCTTGGCGAGTTCGGTGAGGTCGTAGATCTTGTCGAGATCCTCGATCCCCCATTTGCGCGCGCGGGCGCGCTCGTCGTCGTTGCGGAACACCAGCCGGCCCTTGAACTGGCCGCCGACGCAGCGCAAAGCCGCACAGGCGAGCACGCCCTCGGGGGCGCCGCCCGAGCCCATGTACATGTCGATCGTGGTGTCGGGATTGGTGGTGGCGATCACCCCCGCGACGTCGCCGTCGCCGATCAGCACGATGCCGCAGCCGATCGCGCGAAGCTCGGCGATCATCTTCTCATGGCGCGGGCGATCGAGCACGCAGACGATGATCTCGTTGGGCTCGACGCCCTTGGCCGCGGCGAGCGCCTTGACGTTTTCGGTCGGCGACTTCGCCAGATCGATGACGCCTTCGGGATAGCCGGGGCCGACCGCGATCTTGTCCATATAGACGTCGGGGGCATTGAGCAGCCCGCCATGCTCGGCGACCGCGAGCACCGCGAGCGCGTTGGGGCCGGCCTTGGCGCAGATCGTAGTGCCTTCCAATGGATCGAGCGCGATGTCGATCCTGGGGCCGCTGCCGATCGCACTGCCGACCTTTTCGCCGATATAGAGCATCGGCGCCTCATCGCGCTCGCCTTCGCCGATCACCACGGTGCCGTCCATGTAGAGCGAATTGAGCGCCTCGCGCATCGCCTCGACCGCGACATGGTCCGCCGCTTTCTCGTCGCCGCGCCCGACCAGGCTGGACGCGGCGATCGCCGCGGCTTCGGTGACGCGCACCATTTCGAGCACGAGGACGCGATCGAGAACATGGCTGGCAGTCGTCATCGGCTGGGGATTCCCTCTACAGAATTGCGATGGCGATAGGCGGGGCATGTTGCAGTGTCGAGGCTGCTAGCGCTGTCAACGCGTTCGCAATTTCGCCACAACCGTGCGCCAGCCTCGTTTCGTCGCAAGCGAAAGGATCGGCCGTGTTGTTGGCGTTGCTGCTGCTGGTTCAGGACGCCCCCGGATTGGAAGGCGCGATCGCGGCGTATCGCGAGAAGACCGCCGGCGACGTGCCGTGCCGCAGCACCGATAATGACGACGAGATCGTGGTCTGCGCGCGCCGCGATGCCGACCGCTACCGTGTGCCGTTCGTCGGCCCTTCGCGGGAGGAACTGCCCGATCAGCGGGTCGCGCGGCTGGTCGGCCAGCGCACCGAACCCGAATGCGGGCAAGGCGCTTTCACCGCGCATTGCGGCTATGTCGGAGTCAGCGTTTCGGCAGGCGGACGCGGGCTCAAATGGGTCAAGCGCGAACTGGCGCCCTAGCCGCACCAGGGACGACGGTTTAGCTATTCCCCGAGAATATGCATCCACATCGGCTCGCCGACGAGGCTCTGCGAGCCGCGCAATTTCTCCAGCGCCTGTGCAACGCTGCGCTCGGGACCCTCATGGGTGACGATCGCGACCAGCACGCTGCCGTCGGGATTGGCGCCGCGCTGGATGAGGCTCTCGATCGATACCCCGGCGTCGCGCATCGCCGCGGCGATCTCGGCGAGGACGCCGACCTTGTCGGCGACGGTCAGCCGGACATAGGCGCGCGCCCTGCGCTCGCCGCTGTCGGCGGCCTGCTGCGCGGCGAGGGCGTCGGCGGGCATCGCATAAGGCGGGCCGAATTCGCCGCGCGCGATGTCGATCAGATCGGCGACGACTGCCGAGGCGGTCGGCCCATCGCCCGCACCGGCGCCCTGGAACAGCAGGCGCCCGACGAAATTGCCCTCGGCGACCACGGCGTTGGTCGAGCCGAGGACGTGCGCGAGCGGATGGCTCAAGGGCACGAGGTGCGGATGGATGCGCTGGAACAGCCCGTGCGGCCCGGCATCGGCGACGCCGAGCAGGCGAACGCGATAGCCGAGCGCCGCCGCCTCGGCGATGTCGGCGGCGAGGATGTGGCGTACCCCGGTGATTGCGACGTCCTCGAACGCCGGCTGGGCGCCGAACGCGACGCTGGCGAGGATCGAGAGCTTGTGCGCGGCGTCGACGCCGTCGATGTCGAAGCTGGGATCGGCCTCGGCATAGCCCAATGCCTGCGCCTCGCTGAGGATTTCCGAAAAATCGCGGCCCTCGGCCTCCATCTTGGACAGGATGAAATTGCAGGTGCCGTTGAGGATGCCATAGACCCGGCCGATCTCGTTGGCGGCGGCGCCTTCGCGCAGGCCCTTGATCACCGGCACCCCGCCGGCGACCGCGGCTTCGAACTTGAGCGCGAGATTGGCGGCCTCGGCGGCGCGGGCGAGCTCGAGCCCGTGATGCGCGATCATCGCCTTGTTGGCGGTGACGAGGCTCTTGCCCGCCGCCAGCGTGGCGCGCGCGAGCGACAGTGCCGGGCCGTCCGAACCGCCGACCAGCTCGACCACGACATCGGCTTTGGGATGGCGGGCGAGCTCGGCGGAATCGTCGATCCACTCGAAGCGCGTGATGTCGACGCCGCGATCCTTGGTCCGGTCGCGCGCCGAGACCGCCGTGACCACGATCGGCCGCCCCGCGCGCCGCGCGATCAGTTCGCCATTGGCGTCGAGCAGGCGAATGACGCCCGCGCCCACGGTTCCGAGGCCGGCGAGTGCGATGCGAAGCGGTTCGGTCATATTCATCTCTCACTCGCCTCCCTGCAAGGGAGGAGCTTGGGTGGGTGCGAGCGTCAGCGAGCCCTTCGGCGTCCGACGTGAAAGCGGCGGGCGGGGCATCGAGCCCCGCCCGCCGCTGGACCCACCTCTAGCCCCTCCCTCGAAGCGAGGGGAAGATAGGATTACTTCTTGATCAGCCCGATCTCGACGAGGCGTTCGTGGAGATAATCGTGCGAGCTGATCGGCTCGGGATAGCGGTTGGGGCGCTCTTCGCTGACGCATCCCGGTAGCGTTTCGATCAGGAAATCGGGTGCCGGATGCAGGAAGAACGGCATCGAGTAGCGCGAATGGCCGCGGCGCTCGACCGGGGGATTGACCACACGGTGGGTGGTCGAGGGCAATACGTGATTGGTCAGCCGCTGGAGCATGTCGCCGACATTGACCACCATCGCGCCTTCGGGCGGTTTGACCGGCAGCCATTTGCCGTCGCGGTCGAGCAATTCGAGCCCGGCTTCCTCGGCGCCCAGCAGCAGCGTGATCAGGTTGATGTCCTCGTGCGCGCCGGCGCGGACCTCGGGGGCGTCGGCGGCGACCGGCGGATAATGGAGCAGGCGCAGCACCGAATTGCCGTCCTTGACCGCAGGATCGAACCAGTTCGGCGCGAGGCCGAGATAGCGCGCGATCGCCGAGAGCAATTTGTCGCCGGCATCGTCGAACGCCTGGAACAATTCGAGGAAGGTCTCGCGGAAACCTTCGGGCTGGTCGGGCCAGATATTGGCGGGCATCTGCGCGGCGAAACGGTGGCCCTCGGCCAGCTGGCGGCCGACATGCCAGAATTCCTTGAGGTCGACATGAGTCGCGCCCTTGGCGATCTCGGTCTTGAACGGGGTATAGCCGCGCGCGCCGCCCTGGCCTTCGACGAAATGGCTGCGCTTGACGTCTTCGGGCAGGTCGAAGAACTTTTTGGTCATCGTCCAGGCGCGCTCGATCAGTTCGGCGGGAATGCCGTGATCGCGCACCACGGCGAAGCCGAAGCGCTGGAAGGAGCGGCCGAACTCCCGAGCGAAGCCTTCGGGATCGGATTGCTGATCGGCCAGCGAAAGCGCCGGGATCTCGGCGAGAGTGTCGAGCATGCGAGTCTCCATGGGTTGGGCTCAGTTAGACCCGCAGGGGGGTGGCGAACAAGCGGGGGGGCATGACGGGCATATCGACGTTCGGCCCATTCTTCCCTCGCCCCTGCAAAGGGGGAGCTGGGTGAGGGGGTGCGGCTGCGCAGCAGCCGCGCGACGCTATGCGCCGCTCTACCCCTCGCCAAGCTGCGCTATCCTCTCCCCCATCAAGGGGAGAGGGAGATTCAGGGGTAACCGCGATGTTCGCCAGGGGGTGACGCCTTCGCCGCGATCGGCCATGGGCAGCGCCATGTCCGAGCCGCATCTCTCGACCCAGTCCGCCAATCGCGCGCCGATTCCGTTCGGGGAGTTCGTCGCATTGATCGCGTCGATGATGGCGCTGACTGCGCTCGGGATCGATTCGATGCTGCCCGCGCTCCCGGCGATCGGGCACAGCCTCCATGTCGCGGAGCCCAATCATCGCCAGTTCGTGATCACCGCTTTCCTGCTCGGCTTCGCATTCGCGCAACTGATCTACGGTCCCCTGTCGGACCGGTTCGGGCGGCGGCCGGTGCTGATCATCGCGCTCGTCTCCTATGTGCTGACCAGCGCGCTGGCGGCGATCTCGGGCAGCTTCGTGCTGCTGCTGGTCGCGCGCGCGGCGATGGGCGCGTCGGCGGCAGGCGCGCGGGTGGTGACGGTGGCGCTGGTGCGCGATTGCTTCGCCGGACGGGCGATGGCGCGGGTGATGAGCCTCGCTTTCATCGTGTTCATGGCGGCGCCGGTCTTCGCCCCCGCCTTCGGCCAGGGCGTGCTCGCCGCGGGAGGATCGTGGCGGATGATCTTCTGGGGCGTCGGCACCGTCTCGGCGCTGGTGGTGGCGTGGTTCTGGCTGCGCATGCCCGAGACGCTCGATCCGGAGTCGCGCCAGAGCCTCAAGCCCGGCCGGATCGTCGAGGATTACGGACTGGTGCTGCGCGATCGCTGCGCGGTGGGCTATACGATCGCCGCGGCTTTGCTGTCGGGCGGGCTGTTCGGCTTCATCGGGTCGGTCCAGCAGATCATGGAGACGGTGTTCGGCCGGCCCGAACTGCTCACCCTGGTGTTTGCCGCGGTGGCCGGTACGATGGCGATCGGATCGTTCCTCAATTCGCGGATCGTGATGAAGATCGGCACGCGGCGGATCTCGCACACCGCGCTCTCGGCGCTGATCCTGTTCGCCGCGATCCATCTCGCGGTCGCCTTTTCGGGGCATGAGACTCTGTGGACCTTCGCGATCCTCCAGGCGCTGATGATGGCGAGCTTCGGCCTCGCCACGTCGAACTTCTCGGCAATGGCGATGGAGCGGATGGGCGAGATTGCGGGCACGGCGTCGAGCCTGCAGGGCTTCGTCGCGACCTTGGGCGGGGCGCTGATCGGCGCGCAGATCGGCCAGTCGTTCGACGGCACCACCGTGCCGCTCTATACCGGCTTCCTCGTCATGGGGGTGCTCGCCCTGATCGCAGTGGCGGTCGCCGAGAAGGGCCGGCTTTTTCGCCCGAGCTGAGCGTTTCCTCGCGCCGTAACGGAACGGATATACCCTGATTCCCGTTCGCACATCGGAAAGGGGGAGGTTTGCTCCCCCGAGAGCGAAGAGGACAGGCAATGGGTGGTCATCAGGTTCCGATTCTAGGCCCGGGCGACGACGGCTATGACGATGACGGCTATGACGAGAGCCAGCGCGCCGAGATCATCGAGGCGACCAACGACGCGCCCAGCGACGGCAACATCCTGACCGACATTCCGATCGACCTCGGCGACGACGGCGACGAGGACGATAGCGACGAACTCAACATGGTCGACGACGAGCTCGGCGAAGAGGATGACGAGGTCGACCAGGATGACGAAGATGTCCGCGAGGACGAGATCCAGGCCGATCTCGACGACGAGGATGTCGACGCGGAGGATCTCGACGAAGAGCTCGACGACGGCGACGATATCGCGCTCGCGCCCTGAGGCTTGACCGGGCGGCCGGGCCGGATCGGCATCGCGCCGGGCAGGGGAGTAGTGCCATGCCGCGGGACACGCGCATCGACACCTATATCGCCGGCCGGGCCGAATTCGCCCGGCCGATCCTGAGCTGGATGCGCGAACGCGTCCACGCCGCGTGCCCCGAGGTCGAGGAATCGCTCAAATGGTCGATGCCGGCATTCAGCTACAAGGGCAAGCCGCTGGCCAACATGGCCGCATTCAAGGAGCATGTCGGCTTCGGCTTCTGGGATCGCCAAGCCTTGGCGACCGGAAAGGAAGGCGAGGCGATGGGCCAGTTCGGCCGGATCCGCGCGCTCGACGATCTGCCCGCCGCCGAAGCGGTCGAAGCGCAGGTCCGCGAAGCGATGGCGCGGATCGACGCCGGCCAGAAGCCGGCACGCTCTGCCAAGGCCGTGAATCCCGAGGCCGAAGTGCCGCCCGAACTGGCCGAGGGGCTGGCCGGCGATTCGCAGGCGGCTGCGACGTTCCACGGTTTCCCGCCAAGCTGCCGCCGCGAATATTGCGAGTGGGTGGCCGAAGCCAAGCGCCCTGAGACTCGCGCTAAGCGCGCGGCTGAGGCAGTCGAATGGATGCGCGAGGGCAAGCGCCGCAACTGGAAATACGAAAGCTGCTGAGCGTATTCCGATCCTCCCCCCGCTTCGCGAGGGAGGATTTAAAAGCTGTTGCACCTTGTTCTTGAGATGATACGTTGCATCATAACAATAAAGGAGAGGTGCCATGGTCAAGGCCGCGCGTGTCCCCGAGCCCGTCATGTTCAGCGCGATCAACGTCACGCCGTTCATCGACGTGATGCTGGTGCTGCTGATCGTGATGATCCTCAGCATGCCGATCGCTACGCACAAGATCCCGATCGACTTGCCGGCCGGGCCCGGACCGGTCGTCGAGCAGCAGCCGCACCAGCTCGGCATCGACAAAGGCGGGGCGCTGTTCTGGGATGGTCGGGCGATCGCCGACGCCGAGCTGCCCGGCCTGCTCGCCATGATGCAGCGCGATACTGCTTCGGTGCTTCACATGAACACCGATCCCGAGGCGCGCTACGCCCGGTTCGACGGCGTGCTGGCGGTGGTCAAGCGCGCAGGGGTCGAACGGCTCGGCTTTGTCGGCAACCGTCCTCTCCCGGACTGAGGAACGGCGCAGCGGCGGGCGCGTTCGTCGCCCGCCGTCAGAATGGATCCCTCGCATGCGCCTCTATTTGCCGTTGTTGCTGAGCCTCGCCGCCTGTTCGTCGCAGTCGGGCGAGAACGCCGCCACCGACAATTCCAATGCCGCCAACGTGACCGCGACGCTTCCCGCCGAAACCGCGTCCGTACCTGCGCCGGACGTGCGCTCGGCGACGCCGGCGCCGCTCAATCCGCCCGCGCCCGGCGAACCCGGCGGGCTCGACGACGATCGCACCCCGGTCAGCGAGGCGCCGTTCAGCGAAGACAGCGCGCAAGGCGCGGCCAATGTCGTCCAGACCTATTATGCACTGCTCGAGGCGGGCAAATATGGTCAGGCGTACCGGCTGTGGGAGCCGGGCGCGGCGGGCATGGACGCCCGCGCCTTCGCCGCGAGCTTCGATCGCTATTCGGAATATCACGCCAATATCGGCGCGCCCGGGCGAGTCGATGCCGGCGCCGGGCAGCGTTACGTGGCCGTGCCGGTGCAGGTCTATGGCCGGCTCAAGGCGGGCGCCCGCGAATTCAACATGCGTGGATCGGTGACGCTGCATCGCGCCGGCAACGTAGACGGCGCGAGCGCCGGGCAGCGCCGCTGGCGAATCCGCAGCAGCGACGTCAAGCCGCGCCCCGGCGAGGCAGTGCCGTCGCCGCAACCGACCGAGGACAATCGCTCGACCGCGCGCTATCGCTGCATGGACGGATCGCGGCTCGTCGCGCGCTTCGACCCCGACAAGGATCGCGTTACCGTCTCGCGCGGCGGCAAGGCGCTCGCGACCCTGCGCGGGCAGCGCGTCGCTTCGGGGATCCATTATGCCGCGGGCGGCTACGAATTGCGCGGCAAGGGCAGTGACATCAGTTTCACCGCGCCCGGCCTGCCACCGGTCGCCTGCACCGCGATCCGCTGAGCAAGTGACCTCGCGCCCTGAGTTGCGCTAAGAGTCGCGGATGACGCCCTATACCGCGACGATCACCGCCCGGGCCGAGGACATCGACGTCCTCGGCCATGTCAATAATGCCGTCTGGGTCCAGTGGATCCAGGACGTCGCAGTGGCGCATTGGCACGCGATCGCCGCGCCCGAGCATGACGCCGCCTATATCTGGGTGATCACCCGGCACGAGATCGACTATCGCGGCAGCGTCCTCGAAGGCGAGACGGTGACGGCCGAGACCTGGGTGCAGGAGCCGCCGCGCGGGGCGCGGTTCGATCGCTACATGAAATTCACCGGCGCCGACGGCAAGATACGGGTCGAGGCGAAGACGACCTGGGCGATCCTCGACCGCGCCACCGGGCGGCTGGTGCGCGTGCCCGAGGCAGTGGCGGCGCCGTTCTTGGCTTAAGGCGAGAGAGTTCGTGCTCCTGCGAAAGCAGGAGCCCAGAGTTTCGAGGGATTCGCATGCGACCCTAGGCTCCTGCTTTCGCAGGAGCACAAGGCTACCCGCTGTTCCGGAGCGCAGTCGCGATGGCGTTGATCGACAGCAAGATGCCTTCGCCGATCCGCGCATCCTCCTCGCCGGCGCGGTGGCGCTTGAGCAGTTCGATCTGGAGCAGGTTGAGCGGCTCGATATAGGGCGTGCGCAGCCGGATCGAGGTTTCGAGACCCGGATGCTTTTCGAGCAGCCGGGTCTGGCGGGTGACCTGCAGCAGCCCATCATGGGTCGCGTTCCAGCCGTCGCGGATGCGGCCGAAAATGCCGTCGCGCAGCGTCTTGTCCTCGACGAGCGCGGCATAATGCTGCGCCACAGCCATGTCGGACTTGGCGAGCACCATCTCCATGTTCGCCAGAGTCGAGGCAAAGAGCGGCCAGCCCGTCGCCATTTCGCGCAGCAGCCCCTTGTCGGCGAAGGCCTCGATTGCCGCGCCGACGCCGTACCAGCCCGGCAGCATCACCCGCGCCTGCGCCCAGCTGAACACCCAGGGGATCGCGCGCAGATCCTCGATCGCGTCCGATTTCTTGCGGCTCGCCGGGCGGCTGCCGATCTTGAGCCCGGCGATCTCGGCGATCGGCGTGGCCTGACGGAAGAAGGTGGTGAACCCGTCGGTCCCGTAGACCAGCCCGCGATAGGCCGTGAACGCCGTTGCCGACAATTCGTCCATCGCCGCGGCGAAGCGCGTCGCATCGGCGGGTGCCAGCTGCTCGGGCTCGAGGCTGGCGAGCAGGGTGGCCGAGGCCATCGCCTCGAGATTGGTCATCGCGCTGGCGCGGGTGCCGTATTTTGCTGCGATCACTTCGCCCTGCTCGGTGATGCGGATGCGGCCCTGCACCGTCCCCGATGGCTGGGCGAGGATCGCCGAGAAGGACGAGCCGCCGCCGCGCCCGACCGCGCCGCCGCGGCCGTGGAACAATTGCATCGCCAGATCGGCCTTCTCGAACACCGGCTTCAGCGCCGTCGACCCGCGCGACAGCTGCCAGGTCGAGGTGAGATAGCCGCCGTCCTTGTTCGAATCCGAATAGCCGATCATCACTTCCTGATGCCCGCGCCTGGCGGCGAGCGCGGCGACTTCGGGCAGGCTCAGCCATGCTTCCATGATCGCCGGCGCGCCCTCGAGATCGGCGATCGTCTCGAACAGCGGGATCGCCATGATGTGCGCCTGGGGCTGCGCGCCGGGGACATAGAGCCCGGCTTCCTTGAGCAGCACATGGACCTCGAGCAGGTCCGACACCGACTGTGCCATCGAGACGATGTAATGCGTGATGCACTGGCGGCCGTATCTGGCGTGCGCCTCGGCGGCGGCGCGGACGATCGCGAGTTCGGAGGCGGTCTCTTCCGAATATTCGGCATAAGGGCTGGTCAACGGCCGGACGCTCTCCAGCTCGCGGCGGAGCAGGGCGACGCGGGTGTCCTCGTCGAGCGCGAGATAATCGTCGCAGGCGCCGCCGGCCTTGAGCAATTCGGCGATCACGCGCTCATGGACCGCGCTGTTCTGGCGCATGTCGAGCGTGGCGAGATGGAAGCCGAAGGTCTCGACCGCGCGGATCAGCCGGCCGAGCGCGCCGCCGCTGGCGAGCGGGCCGGCACCTTCGGCGGCGAGACCGCGGGCGATCGCGGCGAGCTCTTCGCGCAGTTCCGAAGGTTCGGCGTAGGGCTCGCCCTGAAGCGGGGCAGGGCGCGCGGCGCGCTTGCCGGTCAATTTGTCGTGCGTTGCCGAAAGGCGCGCATAGATGCCGGTCAGCGCGCGACGATAGGGTTCGTCCTCGCGGCTCTTGCCGGTGTCGTGGCTCGCCTCGGCGAGCTTGACCACCGCGTCGCTGACGCTGGCATGCTCGGTCGAGATCGACAGCTCGGCACCCAAGGCGTGAACGGCGTCCATGTAATAAGCCAGCACCGCCTCGGCGGAGCGGGCGAGCGCGAGCTTCATCGAATCGGCGGTGACGAACGGATTGCCGTCGCGGTCGCCGCCGATCCAGCTGCCGGCGCGCAGGAAGCTCGGCGCCCGCTCGCCGAGCGCCCGGTCCCAGCGGGCATAGAGCGCGGGCAGCACCGGCAGGAAGACGTCGCGCAGATAGGACAGCGCGGTCTCGACTTCGTCGGCGACGCCGAGCTTCTCGCGGCGCAGCACCCGGGTCTGCCACAGCAAGGCGATCTGGCGCAGGATCGCTTCCTCGACCTTGTCGCCGTCCTCGGTCTCCTCGACGCCGAGATCCTTGAGCGCCATCAGCTCGGCGATCCGGTTCTTGTGGTCGATCATCGACTTGCGGCGCACTTCGGTGGGATGCGCGGTCAGCACCGGCGCGACCAGCGCATGATCGAGCAGCGCCATCACGGCGTCATGGCCGATGCCATGCTCCTTCAACCGCGCAAGCGCCGAGGCCATGTCCGTATCTTCTTCGGTCGCGACCCCCTGACGATCCTCGGCGAGATTGGCGAGCATCGAGAACAGCATGAAGCCGCGGACGAAATCGAGCGTATCGTCGAGGCTCAGCCGGTCGAGCCCCGAATCGATCGCGCCGGCGCCAGCGACGCCGCGATGGCGATCGACCGAAGTCGCGCGGATATATTCGATGCGCTTGAACAGCTCCTCGCCGCCATAGGCCCGGATCACGTCGCCGAGCAGGCGTCCGAGAAAGCGGATGTCGGGATTGTTTGCGATCGCGAGACTGGCCATGGCCGGTGTTGCTGCACCGCAAGATGGCCGGGGTCAATCCACCCGTTGTTGCATCGCCACAACGGTGGCTTTTCGCGCGCAAATGGCGCGGATTTGTCTGGGTACGTGGCGTTGCGGGTGGCTTGCAGTGCGCCCGTGCCTCCCTAGTTTGGGGCGATGAGACCCGCCAGCAATGCCGCCCGCACGCTCAAATCCGCATTGATCGGGCAGGTCCGCGCGGTGTTCAACGATTCCGCGCGCGGTGAGAAGCCGGTGGTGCGCAGTCCCGACGGGCTGTTCGGGCCGCAATCGGTGGTCTGGCGCGTGCACGGCGACGTGACGACGATGATGGTCGGCGGCGTCGCGGCCTTGCTGCTCCAGATGCTCCACCCCGCGGTGCTCGCCGGCGTCTGGGACCATTCGAGCTTCCGCGGGGACATGCTCGGCCGGCTGCGGCGCACCGCACGCTTCATCGCCGTGACCGGCTATGGCACGCGTGCCGAGGCCGAGGCGGCGATCGAAAAGGTGCGCGACGTCCATACCCGCGTGCGCGGCACGCTGGCCGACGGCACGCCGTACGCGGCTGACGATCCGCGCTTGCTCGCCTGGGTGCATGTGACCGAAGCGGTGAGCTTTCTCGACGCGTGGATCCGTTATGCCGAGCCGGGCATGACCCGCGCCGATCAGGATCTCTATTTCGCCGAGTTCGCGCGCATCGCCGAGGCGCTGGGCGCCGATCCGATACCGCGCAGCCGCGCCGAGGCCGAAGCGCTGATCGCGGAGATGCGTCCCGGGCTCCGCGTGGATGCCCGCACGCGCGAAGTCGCGCGGATTCTGCTCGACCAGCCCGCGCCGAACCTTGCGGTGAAGCCTTTCCAGGCGCTCACATTCTCGGCCGCGGTCGATCTGCTTCCCGCCTGGGCGCGCCGGATGCACGGGCTTTCGGGACCCGGCCTCGCCGCGCCGATGGTCCGCTTCGGCACCGGCGGCATCGCCAGCACGATGCGCTGGGCGTTTCGCAGCTAGTCGCGCGACAGGCTCGCCCATTCGAGGCCGAACCGTGCCAGATATTTGCGCAGGCGATCGGCGTCGTTGGCGGTGCTGCGGCGCGCGCGCGACGCCGCGAACAGCGTGCGGCCGGCTTCGGACAGCGAGCGGCTCATCCGGCAGATCCGGACGGTTTCGGCGAGCTGGACGCGATCGAACGGGTCGATTTCGGCGAGCGCTTCGGGCGCGAGGATTTCGGCCAGAAGGCCCGCGCCATCGTCGGTCTGGGCCGACCAGAGCCGGCGCAGGCGTTGAATCTCGGCAAGGACGCATTCCACGTCGATGCGTCCCTTGGGGCTGAGCGTCGCCATGCGTGTGACGCTGGCGGCGAGGTCGCGGAAATTGCCCGGCCAGCGCGCGTCGGGCGCAGTCGCGAAGGCGAGATAGCGCTGCCGCGCTTCCTTGTTGAAGCTCGCGCGCTCGCCTTCGCGTTCGGCGAAGCGATCGAGCTCATAGTCGAGATTGGGCGCGATATCCTCGCGGCGTTCGGCGAGGCCGGGCAAGTGGAAGGTCCATAGATTGAGCCGGGCATAGAGATCGTCGCGGAAGCCGCCCCCTGCGACCGCTTCGCCCAGGTCGCGATTGGTGCCGGCGATCAGCTGGAATTCGGACGCGGCTTCCTTGTCCGAGCCGACCGGGAGGAATCGCTTGTCCTCGATCGCGCGCAGGATCATCGCCTGTTCGTCGAGCCCGAGCTCGCCGATCTCGTCGAGGAACAGCATGCCCTTGTCGGCGGCGCGGAGCAGCCCGGGGCGATCGGCGACCGCGCCGGTGAACGCGCCCTTGCGGTGGCCGAACAAGGCCGACATCGCGCCGTCCCCCTTCAGCGTCGCGCAATTCACTTCGACGAACGGCCCGGCGACCTGGTGCTTGAGCCGCTTGAGCTCATAGATGCGCCGCGCGAGCTGGCTCTTGCCCGCGCCGGTCGGCCCCATCAGCAGGATCGGCGCCCTCGAACGCAAGGCGACGCGCTCGATCTCGTCGATCATCCGGTTGAAGGCGGAATTGCGCGTCTCGATCCCCGATTTGAGGAACGACGCGCTCTCCGCGCTGGCGACCGCGAAGCGCGTGGCGATGCTGTCATAGCGCGAGAGATCGAGATCGATCGTGTTCCAGATGCCGGCGGGGTTCGGCGATCCGCGCTGGGGCTGGGTCTGGAGCAGGCGGCCCGGCAGATAGCGCGCCTCGGTCAGCAGGAAGAGACAGATCTGGGCGACATGGGTGCCGGTGGTGATGTGGACCAGATAGTCCTCGGCCTCGGGGTCGAACGGCTCGGCCCGGGCGAAGTCGAGCAACTTGCCATAGACTTCCTCGAAGTCCCAGGGGTCGCGGAAGTCGAGCAGCCGCATCTCGACCTCGGTCTCGGGCGAGACCGAAATGACGTCCTCGGCGACATATTCCGCCAGCCTGCGGTGCGCGGTGCCGTGGATCAGGATCAGCCGGTCGACGCGCAGATCCTCGTGCATCGTCAGGCCCACGGTCGGCCGCCACTTGTTCCAGCGCGAAGGTCCGAACTTGCCGGCGTCCAGCGTCGAGCCGAGGAATCCGATGACGACGAGCGGTTTCATATTTATATGTTAGGATAATATCCTAGCGAATGCGATAGAAAACCTGCGAACGCCCCGGCGTACGCTGCTATGCCGCGTTGCGGGTTTTCCGATTTATAGTCCATAAAACCAATGCTTTGCACGGTACTTGCGGGACGCATCCGAAAATTGGCACGTGTCCTGCGATGAGGAATGGCGCCGGACGGAGCAGTCGAACACTTCTTCCGGCGAGCAGCAGCGCGGGGCGGCCGGAATGGGCCGGCTGCCCCCAAGGATTTCACGGGGCGTAGCGCAGGTTGCGCAGACCGGCTGATACGAAGGACGAAGGAGGTCGCGATGACCGCAATGTACGATTACCAGCACGTCGAGGGCGGCGTGCCGATCAAGATGTGGACTCGCGGCGTGCCGGTCGAGGCCGAGGCGCGTGCCCAGCTGGCGCGCGCGGCGCAGATGCCGTTCGTGTTCAAGCACGTCGCGGCGATGCCCGACGTCCATGTCGGCATCGGCGCGACCGTGGGCTCGGTGATCCCGACCAAGGGTGCAGTGATCCCTGCTGCGGTCGGCGTCGATATCGGGTGCGGGATGATGGCGGCGCGGACCTCGCTGATGGCGAGCGACCTGCCCGACAATCTCGAGAACATCCGCAGCGCGATCGAACAGGCGGTGCCGCACGGCCGGTCGGTCGGTCGCGGCAAGCGCGACACCGGTTCGTGGGGCAGCCCGCCGCCGGCGATCGTCGAGGCGTGGGCGACGCTCGCCGCGCGCTTCCAGCGGATCGCCGACAAATATCCGCGGCTGAAGAACACCAACAACCTCGTGCATCTCGGCACGCTGGGCACCGGCAACCACTTCATCGAGCTTTGCCTCGATGAAGAACAGCGGGTGTGGGTGATGCTCCATTCGGGATCGCGCGGCGTCGGCAATGCGATCGGCAGCTTCTTCATCGAGCTGGCGAAGCAGGACATGCGCAAATGGCACCTCAATCTGCCCGATCAGGATCTGGCATACTTCCCGGAAGGGACCGACCATTTCGACGATTATGTCGAGGCGGTCGGCTGGGCGCAGGACTTTGCGGCGCTCAACCGGCGGATGATGATGACCAACGTCATCCGCGCGCTGCGGGGCCAGATTGCCAAGCCGTTCGACGCGGAGATGGAGGCGGTCAATTGCCACCATAATTACGTCCAGCGCGAGAATCATTTCGGCGAGAATGTCCTCGTCACCCGCAAGGGCGCGGTGCGCGCCGCCAAGGGCGTGATGGGCATCATCCCGGGTTCGATGGGCGCGAAGTCGTTCATCGTGCGCGGGCTGGGCAATCCGGAATCGTTCGATAGCTGCAGCCATGGCGCGGGGCGGGTGATGTCGCGAACCGCGGCGAAGAAGCTGGTGACGCTCGACGAGCACATCGCCGATACGGCGGGCGTCGAATGCCGCAAGGATGCGGGCGTGATCGACGAGACGCCCAAGGCCTATAAGCCGATCGAGGCAGTGATGGCCGCCCAGGCCGATCTGGTCGAGATCGTCCACACGCTGAAGCAGGTGGTGTGCGTCAAGGGCTGAGTCCTTGACGCGCACCGCCACCCCTTTCTGGTATTTCCCATGACTGTACAGGTTCACGATCCCATCGATCCCATCGATCCCATCGATCCCATCGATCCCATCGATCCCATCGATCCCATCGATCCCGCCGTCCGGCGCGAGATCGAGCAACGGCTCGACGCGGTCGAAGCGACGGGCGTACGCCTGTTGATGGCGGTCGAGTCCGGCTCGCGGGCATGGGGCTTTCCGTCGCCGGACAGCGATTATGACGTGCGCTTCGTCTATGTGCGGCCTCGCGACTGGTATCTGTCGCTGGTGCCCGGCCGCGACGTGATCGAGCATCCGATCGTCGACGAGATCGATCTCAACGGCTGGGACGTACGCAAGACGCTCGGCCTTCTGCTCAAATCCAATGCCGTGGTCAGCGAGTGGATGCAGTCGCCGATCCGCTATCGGCCCGACGATCGCTTCATCGGCCGGCTGGCGACGCTCGCGGACGCATTGCTCGATCCGCGCGCGCTGGCGCATCATTATGCCAATCTCGGGCGATCGCAGTCGAACCGCTGGCTCGATCGCTCCGGCGAGGTGCCGGTGAAGAAATATTTCTACGCGCTGCGGCCCGCGCTGGCGGTGCGGGCATTGCGGCTCGCGCCGACGGTGCGGCCGCCGATGAACCTGCAGGCTTTGGTGGCGGTGACCGATCTGCCGGCTTCGCTCGCCGATCGGATCGCCGAACTGGTCGAGGCGAAAAGCCGGACGAACGAAAGGTCGAACGGAACGCGCGTGCCCGAAATCGATCGGTTCATCGCCGAGGAACTGGCGCGGGTGACCGAATTGCAGGCGGCGCCGATGCGCGCCGATGCCGAAGCTCTGGCGAGCGAACTCTTTGTGGAACTGGTGAATTCATGATCATCATCGATGGATCGGAAGGCGAGGGCGGCGGGCAGGTGGTGCGCAATGCCTGCGCGCTGTCGCTGGTCACCGGAAAGCCCTTTCGGATCACCAATGTGCGCGGCAAGCGCGAAAAGCCGGGGCTGATGCGCCAGCACGTCACCGCGATCGAGGCGGCGTGCAGGATCGGCGGTGCAACCTGCGAAGGCGTGTCGGTCGGCTCGTCCGAAATCGCCTTCACGCCGGGACGCGTCGTGCCGGGCGACTATCATTTCGCGGTCGGGACCGCGGGCAGCACCGGACTGGTCTTTCAGACCGTGCTGATGCCGTTGCTGCTCGCCGGCGGCCCGTCGCGTCTCGTGCTCGAGGGCGGCACCCATAACATGCTGGCGCCGCCGTTCGATTTCATCGCGAAGGCATTCGTGCCGGTGCTCCGGCGCATGGGGGCCGGGATCGAGCTGCGGCTGGTGCGCCACGGCTTCTACCCGCGCGGCGGCGGGCGGATCGAAGTGGATGTGGTGCCGGGCAAGCTGGAGCCGATCGACTGCCTCGATCGCGGCGCGCTTCGGTCGGTTTCGGCGACGGCCTTGTTCGCCGGGCTGCCGTTCGACATCGCCGAGCGCGAACTGAAGACCGCACGGCAGCTCCTGCCCGATTGGCCGGAAGCGGCGTTTTCGGTGCGCCAGCTTCCCGAGGAACAGGGGCCGGGCAACGCGCTGTTGCTCGAGGCCGAGTTCGAGCACGCGACCGAGATCGTCACTGGCTTCGGCAGGCTGGGGCTTTCGGCGGAATCGCTGGCGAAAACCGCGGCCCAACGCATGGCCGGGTTCCTCGCTTCGGATGCGTTCGCCGGACCCTATCTGGCGGACCAGTTGCTGCTGCCCTTCGCACTCGCGGGAGGAGGTCGCTTCACCACGGTGAAACCGAGCCAGCACAGCCTGACCGCGGCCGACATCATCGGTCGCTTCCTCGGGCGCCGGCCGGTCTTCGTCCAGCAGTCCGGCGGTGAGCATGTGATGGAGCTGCGATAGGCGGCTAACGCAACCCTCACATCTGCGCATTCTCGGATGCGTTATTGATAGTGACTCGCAAAAACATCAACGCTATTGCGCCGCAGCGAATCAATAGAAAAGGGGTCGCTGCGTTGCGTATCGTGAATGTCTTGCTTGCCAGTGTCGCGGTGATCGGCGTGGCCTTTCCCGCTTGCGCAAAGGAAGATCCCGCAGCCGATCCTGATGTTACGGCGCAGCGCGCCGAGGAAATTCTCGTCGTCGGCAAGAGCTATGGCCAGGAAGTCGGCAAGACCGTCACGCCGCTCAAGGACGTTCCCAACACGATCACGGTGATCGATCGCGCGCAGATCGAGGCGCAGAACCTGTTGTCGCTCGAGGACGCGCTCACCGCCGCCAACGGCATCACCGTGACCGGGGTCGGCAGCGAAGACCCCTCGTTCATGTCGCGCGGCTTCGCGATCAACAATTATCTGGTCGACGGCGTCTCGACGCTCGCCTTCAACTTCCCCTCGGTCGTGCCCGACCTGTTCTTCTACGACCGGCTCGAAGTGCTGCGCGGCCCGGCCGGGCTGTTCAGCGGATCGGGCAATCCGGCGGGCAGCATCAATCTGGTGCGCAAGCGCCCGCTCGACGGCTTCAGGCTGCAGGCATCGGCGGGCTATGGCAGCTGGAACAATTTCCGCGGCGAACTCGACGTCTCGGCGCCGCTCGGCGGCGGGGTCGCCGTCCGCGCCGGCGCGATGGTGCAGGATCAGGACCAGTTCTTCGACACCGCGCACCGCTTCCGCCTCGCCGGCTTCGGCACGCTGTCGGTCGAGCTCGGTCCCGACACGACTTTCACCGTCGGCGGCAATTATGATCGTTACGAGCCCGCGATCCAGTCGGGCCTGCCCGGCTATGCCGGAACGACCAGCGGCGGAGAGGGGCGGCTGCTCGATGTCGACCGCTCGACTTATCTCGGCGCCGACTGGAATCGCTTCCGCTCGGACAGCTGGACCGCTTATGCCGATCTGACGCACCGGATCAGCGATCGTTGGACGCTGCGCGCCAGCGGCCTCTACAGCGATGTCGAGCGGATCGACGTCTACAGCTATATCGGCAGCCAGGCGATCACCACGCCGGCGAACCCGCCGGCCACCGGCGCACCCAATAACGGCCTGACCAATCACATCGCCTATCGCGGCGACAGCTTCGCCAAGACCACTGCATTCGACTTCAACGGCATCGGCAGCTTCCCATTGTTCGGCCGCGACCAGACGCTGATCCTCGGCGCCGATTATCAGGCGCAGGATTACGACAGCTATTATACCCGCCTGTCCAATTATGCGCGGATCAACGTGTTCGATCCGGTGTCGCCGACCGAGCCGCCGCTCAACCCCTATGGGCCGCTGCCTTATTACCCGGTGCAAGGAAGCGGGGCGACGTGCCCGGCGACCAGCACGCCGATCGTGCCTGCGCCCGTCAATTGCGTGCTCCAGGTCTATGGCGCGACCAATACGGTGGTCGAGCAATATGGCCTGTACGGTCAGCTCCGCCTGTCGCCGGTCGCGGGGCTGACGATCACCGGCGGTGGCCGCCTGGCCTGGTGGGAGAGCAGCAACCAGGTGCTGCTGCCGACCCGCGGCAACCGCACCCGGCAGGGGATCGAGGGCCGGTTCACCCCCTATGCCGGCATCGTCTGGGACGCGACCGACAACCTCAATTTCTATGCCAGCTATGCCGACAGCTTCTCGCCGCAGGCGGCGCCCAGCGGCCGTCGCAAGCCCGACGGCTCGGACGTGCTGCCGCTGGTCGGTGCGCAGTTCGAGGGCGGCACCAAATTGTCGCTGATGAACGACAGGCTTTTGCTCTCGCTCGCCGCCTATCAGATCGAGCAGACCAATCGCCTGTTCAACGACCCCGACGACGCCACCGTCTATCTGCAGGTCGGCAAGGTCCGCGCGCGCGGCATCGAAGCGGAGATCGGCGGCGAGATCCTGCCGGGCTGGCGCATCAACGGCGGCTACAGCTATACCAAGACCAAATATCTGGAGGACGCCAACACTGCGTTCGAGGGCATCCCGCTCACGCCGATCATCCCCGAGCATATGGTGAAGCTGTTCACCAACTATGCGCCGGTCGACGGCGCGCTGCGCGGGTTCAGCCTCGGCGGCGGCATCACCTGGTTCGACGCGACCTATGGCGGCAACCCGTCCTACATCAATCCGGTGAACGGCCAGCGCGTGATCTCGACGATCGTGCGCCAGGGCAGCTATGCCGTGGTCGATCTGCGCGCGGGCTATAAAGTGAGCGAGCGGATCGCGCTCTCGGTCAACGCCAACAACCTGCTCGACCGCACTTATTATTCGCGCATCTCGGCAACCGGGCGCGGCAATTATTACGGCACGCCGCGCAGCGTGTTCGGCACGATCCGGCTCACCTTCGAATGAGCGACGCCGGTCGCCTCTCCGGCAATCCCTGGGCAAAGCGCGGCGACCTGGTGCTGCGCGTGCTCGCCGCGATCCCTCTGGGCTATGGCGTGGCGAGCCTGTGGGCGATGGCGCTCGCGCGGGTGATCCCCGGCGCGCGCTCGGAGGCGACGATCATCGCGACCTTGGTGGCGTTCGTGATCTGCGCGGTGGCGGCGATGTGGGCGTTCGCCGCGCGCAGCGGCTGGCGGGCGGTGTGGACGCTGGCAGTGCTCGGCGCGGTCGCGGGGGCGATCGCATGGGCGTCGATCGGAGCGACGGGGCGGCTATGAACAAGGGTTTTCGCCAATCGCAGGCGTTCCTCCACACCTGGTCGGGGCTGCTGCTCGGCTGGCTGCTGTTCGCGATATTCGTCGCCGGGACGATGGCGTTCTGGCGTGAGGGGCTCAACCGCTGGATGCGGCCCGAGCTCGCCCGGGTCGAGGCGCCGATGCAGGTGCTGGCCGGGGCGCAGCGCTTCCTCGACAGGAAGGCGCCCGACGCGAAGAGCTGGCTGATCTCGATGCCGAGCGCACGCAGCCCCGGCGCGCAACTCTTCTGGCAGCCCGAGCCGAAGAAGGGCGAGCCGCCGCGGCGGCGCGGACGGCGCAACAACCAGGCGCTGATCGGCGCCGATGGCGAACCGGCCACGGCGCGCGAGACGCGCGGCGGCGAGTTCTTCTATCGCTTCCATTTCGACCTTTACTACATGCCGGTGCTCTGGGCGCGCTGGCTGGTCGGGCTCGCGACGATGATGATGCTGGTCGCGATCCTGAGCGGGATCGTCACCCACAAGAAGATCTTCAAGGACTTCTTCACGCTGCGCCGCGCCAGGGGGCAGCGCAGCTGGCTCGACGGGCACAACGCCACTGCGGTGCTCGCGCTGCCTTTCCATCTGATGATTACCTATACCGGGCTGGTCACGCTGATGGCGATGCTGATGCCGTGGGCGGTGGTCGCCAATTACAGCGACGATGCCAAGATGTTCGAGACCTTGTTTCCCGAAGCGCCCGAAGTCGAGCGATCGGGGCAACGCGTGCCGCTCGTCCCGTTGGCCAGCATCGTGCAGGATGCCGAGCGCCGGCTGGGTGCGCCGGTGGGCTTCATCGACGTGCGCATGCCAGGCGACGCGGCGGCGCGCGTGAAGATCAGCCGCGCACCCTCCTCGATGCTTTCCGCGCGCACGCCGAGCCTGACCTATGAAGGCGCGACCGGCAAATTGATCTGGCAGTCGCCAGCGCCGGGCGGTGCGGCGGAGACTGCGGGTGCAATGGTGGGGCTGCACGCCGGGCGCTTCGCCGATTATGGCCTGCGCTGGCTCTATTTCCTGTGCGGCGTCGCCGGCAGCGTGATGGTGGCGAGCGGGCTGGTGCTGTGGACGGTGAAAAGGCGCGAGAAATTGCCCGATCCCGCGAGACCCCATTTCGGCTTCCGCCTGGTCGAGCGGCTCAATGTCGCAGTGATCGCCGGCTTCCCGCTCGGGATCGCCGCGATGTTCTGGGCCAATCGGCTGCTCCCGGTGGCGATGAAGGGGCGCGGGGATTGGGAGGCCCATATCCTGTTCCTCGCCTGGCTGGCGGCCTTGCTCCTCGCGCTGGTCCGGCGGCCGCAAATCGCGTGGACGATCCTGCTCGGCACCACCGGAATCCTGTTGGCGGCGCTGCCCTTCTACAATCTCGTCGCCACCCCGCGGGGCATTGTCGCGACGATCGCGCAGGGGGACTGGCTGCTGGCGGGGACCGACGCCGCGATGTTCGTCTTCGGCATCGCGTTCGTCGCGACGGCGTCGCGGGTCGCACGGCATCGGCCGGTCCAACGCAAGCCGCGCGGCCGGACGTCGGCACCTTCGCCCGCCGTGCTGGAGCCCGCGGAATGAGCCTGCTTTCCTTGCTCTGCGCGGTCGCTGCCTTCCTGTCGTTCGGGCTCGCCACCGACGAACATCACCAGCGCCGCTTCGGCCGACGCCCCGATCCGGGATTGCGGCGGCAGATGCGGATCGCCGGGTGGCTGCTGGTCGCCGCGGCCTTTCCGTTTGCCGTGCTGGCGAGCGGCGCGGTGTTCGGCCCGATATTATGGGCCGGCGTGCTGATGCTGGGGGCCGGCATCGTGTTTCTGGCGCTCAACCTGTACGCGCCGCGAGGTCCCGACCGGCATTGCTGACAGCCGGCCCGCGCCGGCGGCGAAGGTTCCGCTGCCTCGTCGAGCACGGGCGGAGTCCGACCCGGCACCTGCTCGATGGACCTCGAGGTCGATCATCGACGATCACGGTCGACCGACCCCAGATTCGCTTCAAGCGTCGGTAACCAACGTGACTTTATGATGTCGCGCTTGATCACGTTGGTATGCGAGAATATTTCCGATCGGTGCTGGATGAGGCGCTCGCTGGATTGGCTGAAACCCACGGTCCCGGCTCTGCCGAACAGTTCGTCTCGAGAAAAATTCGCCCGCTTTGCCAAATCCACCCACTCATCGTTGGGTGCAATTTCGTTGAGCATGTGGCCAATTTTGCCGTTGAGCCTTTCAAGTTCCAGATTTTCGTCGATGATCGCGCCCGTCAGGATGAGCGTGTCAAATCTGGTCGGGGGGTCATCGAAGCCCAGAATATAGTTCATGGCGACATAGGTGCCGAAAGAATGCGCGATTACGGAGACGGAGCTGGTTTCGCACAACTGGCAGACGTCGATCAGATGATCGCGGAACAACGTGACTATCTGCCTGCGCTTTTTGACATCGAGGAATACCGTAGGCTGCTGGAAGCCATACAGAAACGGAGCGACGACCCAGCCGCTCAAGCTGCCCAGCAGAGAAACATCGGTATACCATTCGGCATGCGTAAGGATCCCATGGATCGGGATCAGGACTTTGCGAGGTTGAGGGGTGTGGACCGCGTGTCGATGCCCGTAGAAGTGCATTGCGAGCGCAAGCATCTCTGCGCTCGCCTCCGAAAACATCTCGAAAGAAGTCGCGCCGCTCAGCTCGATCTCGATGGTGCCGACATTCTCTCCGCTCTTCGAAGTCGAGAAAAGCTTCCGGAAGCTTGATACGATGTCGGGGTTGTCGGCGGACGCGAAATAGATGTCCACCGAGCCGCCACCCTGAATGAGGGTAGGGCGGACCGTCGGGATCATGTCCGCTTTCCCGAACAAAATGACGCAATCGATGTCATTTGGCCGGGGATTATTGGTGATGAACGAACCGCCGAAGAGTATCGCACTCGCATGCGCGGCGCGGGCATAGTCGATTAGTCCAAGAAGCAGGTCGGAAAAGTGTCGGCGCCCTTGGTAATCGGTGAATCGCGCTATAAAATCGGTGGCTTTGGCCTTGTAGTTGCCCGCTGGCAGGTATCCGTTCTCGGTGAAATCGGGGATCATGCCTGCCTCTGTTCAATAGTCGGTCGTCCTTTGTCGACTCTGCATAAACTACCGATGCGGTTCGCGCATGACTGGAGCGCCTTCGGGCGCGAGCCGATCGCGGCGCGACCCGTTCGGATACAGCCTCTGGGGGGCCGACCAGATCCGCCAGGCGCGGCAATCAGACGTCGAGATTGGCGACGCTCAGCGCATTCTCCTGGATGAATTCGCGGCGCGGCTCGACCACGTCGCCCATCAGCTGGGTGAAGATCGCGTCGGCGACGTCGGCCTGATCGACCTGCACCACCAGCATCGAGCGGTTGGTCGGATCGAGCGTGGTTTCCCAGAGCTGCTCGGCATTCATCTCGCCAAGGCCCTTGTAGCGCTGGATCGACAGGCCCTTGCGCCCCGCGGCGAGGATCGCATCGAGCAACTGGCTCGGGCGCGAGACCAGGGCCTCGCCCTTGGCGACGGTCACCGGCTCGTCGGCCTCCTCGCCTTCGAGCGCGGCCGCGGCCTCGATCTCGGTGGCGGGGACCGCCCTGGACGGCACCAGCTTGGAGGGCGTGAGATAGCTCGCCGCCTGCTCGCTCGCCAGCGCGTGGAGCTTGCGCGCCTCGGCCGAGACGAGGAACGCCGCCTCGACGATGTGGTGATCGGTCACGCCGCGCCACAGCCGCTCGAAATGATAGCCGCCATCGTCGGTCACGCGCGCCGACCAGCGCGCATCCATGTCGGCTGCGTCGAGCCGCGTGACGACGGTCTTGAGGCTCTCGCCACGCGCTTCGCGGGTCGCGGCGGGATCGAGCGCATTGCCGAGCGCCAGCGCCTCGATGATGTCGGACGAATAGCGCCGCGGTACGTAGCGCATCAGCGTGCGCATCCGCCGGGCATGTTCGACCAGGTCGCGCAGATCCTGGCCGCTGCGCGCGCCGCCCGCGGTTTCGAGCACGTTCCCGCCGACCCCGGCATCGACCAGATATTGGTCGAGCGCCGAATCGTCCTTGAGATAGACTTCGCTGCGGCCCTTGCTCGCTTTGTAGAGCGGCGGCTGGGCGATGTAGAGGTGCCCCGCCTCGATGATCTCGGGCATCTGGCGATAGAAGAAGGTCAGCAGCAAGGTGCGGATGTGCGCGCCGTCGACGTCGGCGTCGGTCATGATGACGATCTTGTGGTAGCGCAATTTCTCGAGGTTGAAGTCGTCCCGGCCGATGCCGGTGCCCATCGCCTGGATAAGCGTGCCGATCTCGCGACTGGAGAGCATGCGATCGAAGCGCGCGCGCTCGACGTTGAGGATCTTGCCGCGCAGGGGAAGGATCGCCTGGAAGTGGCGGTCGCGGCCCTGCTTGGCCGAGCCGCCGGCCGAGTCGCCCTCGACGAGGAACAGTTCGGACTTGGCGGGATCGCGTTCCTGGCAGTCGGCGAGCTTGCCGGGCAGCGAGGCGATGTCCATCACGCCCTTGCGGCGGGTGAGCTCGCGCGCCTTCTTGGCGGCTTCGCGCGCGGCGGCGGCGTCGATCACCTTCTGGATGATCATCCGGGCGTTCTGCGGGTTCTCCTCGAGATATTCGGCGAGCTTGTCGGCCATCAGGCTTTCGAGCGGCTGGCGAACCTCGGACGAGACGAGCTTGTCCTTGGTCTGCGAGCTGAACTTCGGATCGGGCAATTTGACCGAGACGATCGCAGTGAGCCCCTCGCGCATGTCGTCGCCGGTCAGGGTGACCTTCTCCTTCTTCAGCGCGCCCGACTTGTCGGCATAATTGTTGATCGTGCGGGTCAGCGCCGCGCGGAACGCCGCGAGATGGGTGCCGCCGTCACGCTGCGGGATGTTGTTGGTGAAGCAGAGGACGTTCTCGTAATAAGAGTCGTTCCACTCGAGCGCGACGTCGATCGTCACGTCGTCGCGCGTGCCGGCGATTGCCACCGGATCGGGCATCAGCGGAGTCTTGTTGCGATCGAGCCACTTGACGAACGCGGCGATGCCGCCTTCATAATAGAGCTCGACTTCCTTGACTTCCTCGTGCCGCGCGTCGCGCAGGAACAGCCGGACGCCCGAGTTGAGGAACGCCAGCTCGCGATAGCGATGCTCGAGCTTCTCGAAATCATATTCGATCTGGTTCTTGAAGGTGCCGCCGTCGCCGGGGGTCTTCTCGGTCGAAGCGAGGAAGGTGACGCGGGTGCCCTTCTTGCCCTCCGGGGCAGTGCCGATCACCTTGAGCGGGGCGGTGGCGTCACCATAAGCGAAGCGCATGTAATGCTCTTCGCCGTCGCGCCAGATGTTGAGATCGAGCCATTCGCTGAGCGCGTTGACCACCGAGACGCCGACGCCGTGGAGGCCGCCCGAGACCTTGTATGCGTTGTCGTCCGACGTGTTCTCGAACTTTCCGCCGGCGTGGAGCTGGGTCATGATGACCTCGGCGGCCGACACGCCCTCCTCGCTGTGGATCCCCGTCGGGATGCCGCGGCCATTATCCTCGACCGAGACCGATCCGTCGGCGTTCAGCTGGATGATGATCTTGTCGCAATGCCCGGCCAGCGCCTCGTCGATCGCATTGTCCGAAACCTCGAACACCATGTGATGGAGGCCCGAGCCGTCATCGGTGTCGCCGATATACATGCCGGGGCGTTTGCGCACCGCGTCGAGGCCCTTGAGGACCTTGATGCTGTCGGCGCCGTAGGCGTTCGCGTTGGGGAGATTTTCGGGAGTCTGGTCGTCGGTATTTGCCATGCCGAGCATATAGGGTCGGGGCGCGTGAAACGAAAGCGAAATGGGCGGCGCGGCGCGGGTTTCGCGCAGCCTGGCGGCGGGTTGCCTCGCGGCGTCACGCGAGACGTTCGGCGGCATCGAGCATCCCGCGGAGCCGGGCGATGCGCGGGCTCTCCGGCAGTTGCCAGCGCCGGAGCCACAATGCGGCCTCGCCGAGCGGGTCGGTGTCCAGCGCGCAGAGCCGGCGACGGCCTTCGCGCCGCCCCCCGACGAGCCCGGCGGATTCGAGCACGGCGAGGTGCTTGGCGGCGCCGGCATCGCTCATCGGGAAGCCGCGGATCAGCTCGGCGACCGGCTTCTCGCCCCCGGCGAGCCGCGCGAGCATCGCGCGGCGGGTGGGGTCGGCGAGCGCGTGGAAAACCGTATCGAGCCGATAGCCAACCATCAGGTTGGCGAAAGCGGCGAAACGCGCCGGATCCAACCTTTCGGTTGGGTTCGGAGATGGCGGATTTCCGCCGTTCGTGGCGGTTTCGGCAGGGGTGCGGCTTGACGCCTGCTTGACTCGTTCGCGTGTGTGCGAGTCAAGCGGAGGGCGGCGAAAGGGCCGCGCCGGACGGGAGGGTCGAGAGTCGCGCATTCCGGAACAAAAGCGGATCAAATCCTACATTGCCAGCGAATTCGGCGCGTGGAGGGGGCGTCTGCTAATGGTGGAAAGCCACCTGTCTGCTTCCGGGGACCGAGCGGCTATAGCTGCCGCTAAGCGCCCCAGAGTCGGTCGTTCTAGGCTCCTGAGCATATTCCCTAAAGCTGCCGTTTGTTCACGGTGCTGCGCGTCGCACCCACTAGTGGCATGCGGTTCTGCCATGACCGAAGAGAAGTGATTGAAAGCCAATACTTATACCGCAGCTTCCGCCCGACTTCGGCCTTGACGGCCGTTATGACTTATAGAAGAACTAGAATTCCGGCTCAGGTCAGGCGCGCAGCATCGGAAATGATGGGGGGAGTTAGTATCCAAATATTCATGACCGACGGATGCGGTCCGTCAAATCGCCTGCGCGGCATAAAGATTAAGACAGTGCGGGGGCGAGTGCGACGTGCGCCCGGCCGCGGCGCGACTGCCCGGTCATGAAGAACGTCGCGCCGAGGTGCGAGGCTATAAACATCAATTCCGCCGAAGCGCCAGAGATGGCGTTCTACCAGTTCCCATAGGCTCGAACATCGACCTGGCAGGAGAGAATCGTGAGTATTGAGTCGATTAAATTTTCGACCGCGCTCGCAACCGGCGCATGCCTGTTGATCGGAGCGCCGACGTGCCTCGCGCAATTCGGCGGGTCGAACGACAAGATGCCGGTTATGCCGGTGAGCCTGATCGACGAGGTCTCGGTCGATCTGACGAGCGGTGCGAGAACGGATAGTTACGTGACTCTGTCGATCGGCGATCCGGATAGCCCCAGCCTTACGCATACGGCGTCATACAAGCCCTACGGCACGGAGCTTGGCGGCGAAGTCAGGACGATATGCGTCCCAGGAGAATATGGCTCTTGTCAGTCGAGCTTCATGACTTTCAATCTCGGCAACAGAGTAGAATATGGTCAGACGAGCCCGCTCACTGACGGATCCATATTCAGTTACGATTCCAGTGCGCAACAATACCATGTTTACGACACGGACGGACGTGAATGGATATTTTCCAAATATCCCTATCTCGGAAATGGTCTGGACGCGCCGACGCATTATCTGACTGAAATCCGCGAATCAGATGGAAGGCGTTTGGTGTATAACTACTCGCCATTCGCTGCAAATATGACAACCACAATGAAGTCCGTTGTATCCATCACCTCAAGCGACGGATTTCAGCTCAATCAGGTCAACGACGGTGATGCAATACTGACGAACAGGCGATACATAAACTGCAGCAACGGTGCGAACACCTGCCCTGCGGCAGACGCGTCTTGGCCGGCGGTGACGTATGGTCCGATCGTCAACAATTCCAGACAGGTCACCGTCGCCGGAGGGCGCAACTTCACGTTGGCCAACGGGGTCCATTATGCCAGCGGCGAGTTCATTCGTTACACAGTCGAAAGCGCCGTCTGTTCCACATTCTTGAGCGGATACATCAATATATCAGGATCGCAGGGACAGACCCCCCAATATTGCGATCGGGTTAAAAAAGTCGAGACGCCACGAGGCGCGTGGAATTACACCTATACCGGCAACAGCCAGATCTCGGTTACAGATCCCGCCGGCGAGATATATACGTCCACTATCGGGTCTTCAACGGTGACCATCACCGACAAGCTATCGAGGCCGACGACGTATCAATATGGAGGATCGACGTTCCGCGCGGGGAATTTCTACAGATACGTCAACAAGAACGTCGGCGTAGTTACCTATCCCGAAGGCAACAAGCTGATATATGGGCGCGATTCCCGCTCGAACATCCGCTCGGTCCAGAAGGTGCCGAAACCCGGATCGGGGCTGCCGACCCTGACCTGGTCCGCAAGCTATCCGGACGCCTGTCTGCCGGCCAATTTCAGGGTCTGCAACAAGCCGGATTATATAATCGATGCAAACGGCGGACGCACCGACTTCACTTATGACGCGTCGCACGGCGGCATCCTTACCGAAGCGCTGCCCGCGGATTCGGCCGGGATACGTGCCGTGCGCCGATACGGATATCAACAGCTCTCCGCGACCTACATGGGGTCGGACGGCCAGATGATGGCCGGCAGTCCGATCTGGAAGCGGGTCTGGATGAAGGAGTGCCGTTCAGTCGCGGCTTGTGCCGGCACGGCCGAGGAAATCACCACAACCTATGATTATGACGAAAATCTGCTGCTCCGCAGCGTAGCCGTCAGTGCCGACGGCGCCGTCCGTCGAACCTGCTACGGATATGACGCGAGAGGCAACCGCATTCGCGAGACGAAGCCCGGGGCCGGTCTGGTCAGCTGCCCAAGCAACTAATTGCACGACATCCTGGCAAGGAGCGCACTGGTGAAACTGGTCAAGATGATTCTGATGCCGACGAGCGTGCTTGCGGCGCCGGTTGCCTCGGCGCAGCAAAATCCGTCCGATTATACCTATGCCACCCGCTACGATGCCGGGCGCCGTGTCGTAGGCACGATCGCGCCGGATCCCGATGGCGGGGGTGGGCTGCGCTATCAGGCGGTGCGCAACACGTTTGACGCTTCCGGTCGGCTGGTACGCGTGGAAAAGGGTGAGTTGGCAACGTGGCAGGGCGAGAGCGTGATGCCGGCCAACTGGACCGGCTTCAATGTCACCGGCCAGGTCGATACCGAATATGACTCGCTGAACCGCAAAACGGTCGAGCGCGTATCGGGCGGCGGTACCGTTTATGGTGTCGTTCAATATAGTTACGACACGCATGGCCTGCTCGAGTGCACGGCGGTGCGCATGAACTCCGCCGCGTTCGCCACACTCCCTGCCAGCGCCTGTACTCCCGGTGCCGAAGGGACCTATGGCCCGGATCGGATCACGCGTAGCCTCTACGATGCTGCAGGCCAGTTGCTGACCGTGCAGAAAGCCTATGGCACCTCGCTCCAACAGGATTATGCAACCTACACCTACTCGGCGAACGGAAAGCAGACGAGCGTCACCGACGCCAACGGGAACAAGGCGAGTTTCACCTATGACGGGCATGATCGGCGGGTCCGGTGGAACTTTCCCTCGCCGAGCACGGTCGGGACCGTTTCCTCGAACGACTATGAAGCCTATGGCTACGACGCGAACGGAAACCGGACGAGCCTGAGGAAACGCGATGGCCAGGTCATCGCCTACAGCTTCGACGCCCTCGATCGCATGACGCTGAAAGATCTGCCGACCGGCCAGGACGTCTATTACGGCTATGACCTGCGCGGATTGCAGACCTATGCGCGGTTCGGCTCGGCGTCAGGACAGGGGATAACCAATGCCTATGACGGGTTCGGCCAGCAGATCTCGAACACGAACGACATGGGCGGCGTCGCCCGCACCTTGACCTATCTTCACAACGCGGACGGCGCGCGGACGCGGCTCACCTATCCCGACGGCAACTTCATTGAATATTATCGAGATGGCATGGGGCGGGTCTATTACGCCGCGCTGAATGCCACGACGCCGCTTTTCTACCCGCCTTATGATGCGGCGGGCCGGGTCGACATTCTCTATCGATGGGTCAGCGGCGGCTGGAACAATTACTCGGACTTCGGGTATGACGGCGCTTCCCGGCTCAGCTCGATCGCGAACGTTCATCCCGGCACTTCCTATGGCGTCACCGCCACGCTTGCCTATAATCCTGCCAGCCAGATCGTGTCGCGCACGCGCGACAATGACGCTTACCGGTTCACCGATCAGTTGAATGCCAACCGCACCTATGGCGTGAACGGGCTAAACCAATATACGTCTGCCGGCCCCGCGACTTTCAGCTATGACGCCAATGGCAATCTGACCGGGGACGGCACCAGAAGCTACACCTATGACGCCGAGAACCGCCTGCTCACCACCTCGTCGGGAGTAACGCTGACCTACGATCCTCTCGGGCGCCTGTTCCAGACTGCGGGCAACGCCGGCACGACCCGGTTCCTTTACGACGGCGACGCGCTCGTGGCGGAATATGATGGCACGGGCACGCTGCTTAGGCGTTATGCCCACAGCGACGATGAAGATGATCCGCTGGTCTGGTACGAAGGTTCGGGGGTCTCCTCGCCCGGTTATCTTTACGCGGACCATCAAGGATCGGTGACCACCGTCACGGATGGAACCGGCAACGTGACTCACGTCAATGCCTATGACGAATACGGTATTCCCAACGCGACCAATGCAGGACGCTTCCAATATACCGGCCAGGCCTGGATCCCCGAGCTCGGCATGTATCATTACAAGGCGCGCGTATATTCCCCGACCCTGGGAAGGTTCTTGCAGACCGATCCGATCGGCTACGAGGATCAGATGAATCTCTATGCCTATGTCGGAAATGATCCCCTCAACAATCGCGACCCGTCCGGCGCTTATACGTGCCTTGCAAGCGCTAACTGCAAGCAATTCGAATCGGCGCGCCAGGCGCTGATCCGCGCGCGCGATTCCTTCTCGACGGATTCGACGCAATATAAGAGGATCGATCAGGCGCTAGCCGTGATCGGCGAGCCCGGGACCGGCACGCTGAAAATTGCCGGCGACAAGGTCCATCAGACAGGGGGCCGCTCGGTCGCTGCGAGTATCGGCAACGACACATTGACCGTCTACTCGGATGCAGTTGATCTGCACGCCAGCTTCGGCCTGACCGTCGACGAGTATCTGGGCGAGACGATCGCGCACGAAACCGACCCTGAGCACATGAAGCCGCCGACCACGGGAGCAGAACGGCTCGCAAACGAGCGGAGCGGATTCACGACCGGAGACGCTGCGCGTCAGGGCTTCAATCGTCTCGCAGGACGCAGGGAAAACCCGCTCACCCCTGAGCAGATCGAAAGCGCGGCCGAAGGTTCCGTCTCGGCTGCGTGCAGGGCCAATCCGAGGCATCCGTCATGCAGATAATCAAACTTCTTTCCGCTGCGCTGGCAGTGTCGCCTTCGGGCGGCTGCATGGCGCGACCGCAAGAGGCGACGCGGTTTACCTGCCTGGAGAAGAACGTGTCTCCTGAGGAAATCCGATCGGTTTCCCTCGATATCACTTCAACCCCGCATGGAGATATCGGCAAATTTCCGAGCTGTCCGAAAGTTGTCTTCTGGATCGAATATGATTCCAATATTTCCAAAGATGAATCCTACAAGCCGTATTTTGTAGAGCTCATCAAAAAGCAAAGAGCCATGAGCGGAGCGTTGACCGTCAGCGGAAAGGCCAAGATCAGCATCCGACCAAACGACGAGCGCTACGGAGGAACCGTCAGATTTTCTGAAATCGACCTGACAGCGCTGCCGCCGAGCAAGTGACGTTTCCGCCTGCGGCCTTGTGAAGAGCGGGCGGGGCGAGTGGGTGGCGTGTGGCAAAGGCCGTATCCCGGACTTGGCATGATGGTCGAATGTCCGAGGACGAGCTCTACGCTGTGCCTGACAGCACGAGCCTATGAACGAATGGCAGCTTTCGGCATCTTCCAGCCTGAGAGCTGCCGGTCCGCTTGCGGCCCAAAGCCGACCTAAACGGGCGGCGTAATCAACCTACATACCGATGAGCGCGACTGCAGGCGCCAGGGCATGCCACGGCGTTCCATCAAAGCCGGGAATAATTGTGGGACGAGATGTGGAGGTCAATTCGCCTTCATCGTCGAAAGTGGCGGAAATCTACCGATTTCCGCTTGACGATGGTGACCCCTATGAAAACCAAACGGCAGGAATGGGCCGTGAGCGGTCAGTCCGCTTCTGGGAGCGGGCTCGTACATAGCGGCCGCTCAACTGCTTTTGCGAACGATTTCGGAAGTAACCCATTCACTGTCAGCGCGCCCAAAAAGCGCGCCAGCGAGCTGGAAGAGAATGAACATCGGCACGTCGCGCGGAGCGATGCCGGAGAAGCTGTTAGTCAGGCTACGCGCGACAGTGATCGCGGGATTGGCGAAGCTGGTCGACGAGGTGAACCAATAGGCAGAAGTGATGTACAGCGCGACGGCGGAAGGCACCAGGGACGGGCGCTGTCGCTCGGTACCCAAGATGGTGAGGACAAGTCCAAACGTCGCGACAGTTTCACCGATCCATTGTCCCGGCCCGGCCCGCGAGTGAGTTGAGATCTGAAGTAATGGGGCGTCGAACATAAGGTGCGTCAGCCATGCGCCGGCGATGCCGCACAACAGCTGAATCAGCACATAGGGCGCGGCATCGCGCCAGATCAGCTCGCCGCGAAAGGCCATGACCAAAGAAACGGCAGGGTTGAGGTGCGCGCCGGAAATCGGACCCAGAATTGCGATCAGCACAAACAGAATGGCCCCGGTCGCCACGCTGTTGGCCAGGAGCGCGATGGCGAGGTTGCCGTCTGCCAGGCGCTCCGCCATGATCCCCGATCCGACCACCGCAGCGAAGAGCATCGCCGAGCCGATACCTTCGGCCAGCAGGCGGCGCCCGAGCGGCTCGGTCACTCGGCCGCCGCCGCCGGTTCGGAAAGGGCGGCAAGATGCTCGGCCCCCGCCGGAGAACGACCTTCTGTGCGGCGCTCCGAATAGCGATCGGTCAGATACGCGCTGCGGCCGCGCGTCAGCAGGGTGAACTTGACCAGTTCCTCCATCACATCGACCACGCGGTCGTACAGCGGCCCGGGCTTCATGCGGCCGTCGTCCTCGAACTCGGCATAGGCCTTGGGCACGCTCGACTGGTTGGGAATGGTGATCATCCGCATCCAGCGGCCGAGTAGGCGCAGCGTGTTGACCGCGTTGAACGATTGGCTCCCGCCGGAAACCTGCATTACCGCGAGCGTGCGACCTTGGGTGGGGCGGATTCCGCGGTCCTCGAGCGGCAGCCAGTCGATCTGCGCCTTGAGGATGGCGGTGATCGCGCCGTGCCGCTCGGGCGAGCACCAGACCTGTCCCTCGGACCAGAGCGACAGCGCGCGCAGCTCGGCCACCTTGGGATGGTCGCTCGCGACGCTGTCGGGAAGCGGAAGGCCGGCTGGATCGAACACGCGCGTCTCGCACCCGAAGGCCTGCAACAGCCGTTCCGCCTCCAGCGTCAGCAGCTTGCTGTAAGAGCGCTGGCGCAACGACCCGTAGAGCAGCAGGACACGGGGCGGATGGGACGCGGTGCTGGGTGCGTCGAGCATCTGCGTCAGCGCCTCGTCGAAAAACGTTGGATCGACGTTTGGCAGCGCGCTCATATGCCGACGCCCCCGCTCAGCGTGCGTTGCATATAGACGGTGTCGAGGAGCCGCCCGAACTTGCGACCGACGTCGCGCATCCGACCGGCATGGGCAAACCCCAGCTTGGCATGGAGCGCGACGGAGGCCGGTTCGCCTCCGCCGATCACCGCGATCATCTGCTCGAAGCCCGCCTGGCTGGCGCGGGCCAGCAACTCGCGCAGCAGCGCGGAACCGATCCCGCCGCCGAGCGCATCGGGTGCCACATAGATGCTGTTCTCGCAGGTCGCCGCATAGGCGGGGCGGTCGCGGAATTGCGTGGCATAGGCATAGCCCGTGACGACGCCACCGCGCTCGCTCACGAGCATCGGCCACCCCCGGGCGGATATGTCGAGGATCTTTGCCCTCCAGGTATCGACCGACGGGGCCTCGGTATCAAAGGTTGCGGTGCCATGGAGTACATGGTGCGCGTAGATCGCGGCGATTCGGGGCGCGTTGTCCGAGCGTGCGTCGCGGACGATCATGCGCGCACGACCTCGCCGTCTTCCTTGACGAAGTCGGCGGGCAGTGGACCCGGCAGAATCTCGAGTACCAGCTCGGACGGGCGGCACAGGCGGGTGCCGAGCCGAGTCTCCACCAGAGGACGATTGATCAGGATCGGGTGCGCGAGCATCGCGTCGAGCAGCGCCGCGTCGCTCAGGCTCGCATCGTCGAGCCCCAGCTCGCCATAGGGCGTACCCTTCTGCCGCAACAGCGCGCGCGTCGTCAGCCCAGCCGCGGCGATCAGCCCTTCGAGCCTGGCGCGCGACGGAGGGGTCTCTAGATACGCGATAACGGCCGGCTCCACGCCAGTCGCCCGGATCATCGCCAGCGTGTTCCGCGAGGTGCCGCACGCGGGGTTGTGCCAGATGGTGACCTCGCTCACGCCGCATCCTCCCGAGCTATGGTCGCGCAGGCAACGCGCGGGCCGCACGATGCGCCACCGCAGCAATTCTCGGTCAGGAAATCGATCAGGCCGGTCATCGCGACATAGTTGGCCCGGTAGATCTGTGAGCGTCCCTGGCGCCGCTGCTCGATCAGCTTGGCGCGCGCCAGGTGGGTCAAATGGAAGGACAGCGAGCTCGGGGGCAGGTCAAGCCGTTTGGCGATAGCGCCAGCCGAGAGCCCGGGCTCACCGGCCTGGATGAGCAAGCGATAGGCAGCGAGCCGGTGTTCTTGGGCCAGGGCGGCCAGGGATTCGACAGCATTGGATGGAGTCAACATTCTTCGAGAATTATCGAAGAGTGCCCCGGCTGTCCACATACTTCGAGAGTAATCGAAGAATTACGAATGTGTCCCGAACCTGGATCGACGGCTTCCGCAGCGCGCACACCCTATGGTAGCCAACCCTGTGATCCACATCGCCGCTGCTCCCTCGTATCATTATGTCGGAGACCTCGCGGCGTGGTTCGCCGCATTCCTCGGAGCGCGATGGGTGTATCGGCGCCGTCGCGCCAGCGTCGAAGGCCTGGGACGGCAGACGGCGCCCGGCTATTTCGTAAGCCTTGCCCTGGGCGCCGCGCTCGGGGCCTGGCTGCTGGGATCACTCAACACACTCAGAGACACGCATCCGGCCCTCTCGCACTCGATCGCCGGCGCGCTTGCCGGTGCGATCGTCGCTGTCGAGCTTTGGAAATGGGCGCGCGGCGTGCGCGGTTCGACCGGCGGGCCATTCGTCATCCCGCTAGCGCTCGGGATCATCGTCGGACGCCTGGGATGCCTGTTCGCCGGCCTCGCCGACCAGACTCATGGGATCCCGACGTCGCTGGCCTGGAGCGTGGATCTCGGCGACGGGATCGGCCGACACCCCGTCCAGGCATATGAATCGCTGGCGATGGCAGCATTCCTCGGGGTCTATTGGCACGCACTTTTGCGGGAGCGCGCATGGGCGACGCAATATGGCTTCCATGCTTTCGTGCTGTTCTACGCCGTCCAGCGATTTGCCTGGGAATTTCTCAAGCCCTATCCAACACTCATCGGCCCGTTCAACGTCTTCCACTTCGTGATGATCGGACTCAGCGTCTATGCATTCCTCTGGATCACTCGCGGACGCGCCCGTCCTGCCTTCGCCTGACCGCAAGGCGGCGCCCTACATCTTCCATGGGCAGACCACGAGCCTGTGCGAGACCTGCCTGGAGACGGTGCCCGCCAAGGTCATCATCGAAGACGAGCGGGTCTACTATCTCAAGCGCTGCCGCGTGCACGGAGTTCAGAAAACGCTGATCAGCGACGACCTTGCATATTGGCGCTCGCAGAAGGACTGGCTCAAGCCGGGGGACCGCCCGCTTCACACCCAGACACGGACGGAGGCCGGCTGCCCGTTCGATTGCGGCCTCTGCCCTGATCACGAGCAGCATAGTTGTCTCGCGATCGTCGAGATCAATTCCGCATGCAATCTGGCCTGTCCCGTCTGCTTCGCCGATGCCGAGGATATGCATGGTGGCCATTTGCCGCTCGAGGTCGTCGAAGGCATGCTCGATGCGCTCGTGGAGAGCGAGGGCGAGCCGGATCTAGTCCAGCTCTCTGGAGGCGAGCCCACGCTGCATCCGCAATTCTTTGAGATACTCGATGCGGTGAAGCGTCGCCCGATCCGTCACGTCATGATCAACACCAACGGCGTCCGGATCGCGCAGGACGCAACGTTCGTCGATCGATTGGCCAGCTACGCGCCGCGGCTCGAAGTCTATCTTCAGTTCGACAGCCTGGACGACGAGGCGCTGGTCAATCTGCGCGGTGCCCGCCTGTCGCGGATCCGCCGCGCGGCGCTGGAGGCGCTGGAGCGCGTGGGCCTGTCGACCACGCTGGTGGCGGTCGTGAAACGGGGCGTCAATGACTGCGAGATCGCTGCCATCGTAAATCACGCGCTCGAATGGTCGTGCGTGCGCGGCGTGACCTTCCAGCCGGTGCAGGATGCCGGACGCAATGATGGTTTCGATGCCAAATCCAATCGCATGCTGCTCAGCCAGATCCGCCGGGAGGTCGTGAAGGCCGGCGTGTTCGATGCGGAGGACATGATCCCGTTGCCTTGCAATCCCGACCAGATTTGTATCGGCTACGGCTTGCGCGATGGGCGCACGGTGACGCCGATCACTTCGCTGCTGCCGCGCGAGTTGATCCTGCAAGGGCCGAACACAATCAGCTACGAGGCCTATCCCGCGCTACGCCAGGCGATCCTCGATCTTCTCAGCCTCGCCACGACGCAGTGCAACACCGAGGAGAAGCTCGCTGGGGTCCTGTGCTGCCTGCCTCAGGCGCTGGTCCCGGAGGATCTGAATTACGCCAACAGCTTCCGCGTGGTGATCCTCCAGTTCCTCGATCGATATAATTTCGACCTGGCGACAGTGAAGCGCAGCTGCGTGCACTTCACCACGCCCGACGGCCGGATCATTCCCTTCGATACGTACAATACCTTCTACCGGCCGGGCGCGGAGGGCGCGGCAGTGCTGGCACGCGCGAGGGCGATCCGATGAGCCAGCTTTTCGGCGGCCTGCTGCTGGGTGTGGGCATCCTGATCATGACCTGCAGCGGGCTATGCTCGCTGGCCGTGGTCGCGATGGGCGCCGGGATGGTGTTCGAGGAACCATCCGTTTTGCTCCTGCCGCTCTTGGTTGGTGGCATTCCATTCGCAATCGGGTTTGGCATGTTCCGCTGGGGAAAGTGGCTCCTTCGACAAGCACACAATCGCGAGCCTTGAGTCGCCAGGAGGTTGGGTGGATGGCAGCTTTCGGGAATATGCCCAGGAGCCTCGAACGACTGCAAGTGGGGCGCGAAGCAGACGCTCGACTCGACGCCATCGTCTCAACGGATGGCGTATCGCCCCACGAAATCTCGCTCCAGGTGTGGGGAAAAATGTGGGGACCGTAGAAGCGGTTTCAGAAAATATCGCTTTATAGCAATATGATAGTACCAGTTATGGGCTCCCTCCCGCGCTGCCGAACGTCCCTATCTTCGACCCGCAACTGCGTCACGGCAACGGGTGACCGGACGTCGCCGCTCTTCCACCCCCTGCGCTGTTATACCAATTGTCGATGGCTTGGACGGGCTGTCGCCTTCCGCAGCGATTGCTCGCTGGCGGTAGTCGCCCCGGCGCGAATTGCTGTCCGTTGCCGGGGCGACGACCGGCCTTGGGCCGATTTCGATGAACAGAGTCGATACGGCCCGAAAAGACCTGGTCGAATCTTGAAGACCGTGTACTTCACGGGCGTCTCCAATGAGACGCCGGGGCGCTCGGTGCTCTCGTCCAGTTCTTGCGTCCCGGCTACCCCGCGAGCCGCACCGGATGTTCCGAGAGTACGAAGACGACCGCATCTGCAGCAGGTTCATAATCCGCGACCGGCAGGAATCGGGGCGATTGCAGCCTGGCAGCTCTTGGGGCGGTCGTCTCTCCGCTGAATGGCCGACGTGGGTGGGAAGCCGTCATTGGCGCGGGCCGATTGGATCTAGTAGCAGTACGACGATGGACAATCTCATCAGGCCTTGGTCGCCGTTGCCGGACTTGCCCCAGCTTCCCTGTGGCATCGACGTGGCAGGCGGTCCTGAACGTGTGACGCTAAGGGCCATCTACTCGTTTTACGGCCATGAGCGCGACCTCCAGATTGATTTTCTTGAGGCCGAGATATTCGGCTGCTTCAGTGAACTCGCCTCCCCTCTCGTCACGGTTGCCGATGATTATCCGAGGCTGAAAAACCACCCCTTCGCCAGATACCTCTGGCCGATGATGGAAGTGATGAACTCCAGTTGGCTCTCGTCACATCGCGAAAATCTATGGACCCCCGACCGACCCTATAAGCACTATCGCGTGGTTTCGGACGACGGATCGTTCGATGTCCTGACCCCGGCAGAGCCTACGGCCCGCTGGACCCTCCCACAGGTCTGATCAGGTCCCCAATCGGGGCGTTTCCTGCCATTCCGCTTCTGGTACCGGCTTGGGCCTCGCCGACGGCCGGGATTGGTGGAAAGCGGTCCGGCGGCTTTTGGCGCGGGGGTGGCGCTTAGCTGCCCTCGTCGAGGTGCGGATAATACGCCCCGTAATCCGGGTGCCCGGCAAATAGCGCGGCGAAGTCTTCCCCGTCCTTCAAAAACAGCGTTAGCTCCATGCCGAGGTTAGAGGCAGACCAGTCAGCGATAGCGATTGCCGCCGTAGCGAGCGTGCCGTGCTGAACGGCGGTGGTAGACAGTGATTGGCCCCGGTCGCCTACATAATTCCCCTCAACCGTATTCGCGTATGCGGTGAAGTTGTAGTAACTAGAAGGTGAGAATGGACCGAAAGCCACGCCCATCGGCGGATCCAAATGCTCTAGAACAGCGGTTCCGACTAGCATTTCACCTTCGTATACGCTGACCTGCATATGGCAGAGTCTCACGCTGGGTGAACGTCCGCAACCGGGAAATGCTGTTCATGCCGGGAATGGCAGGGAACGGGGCGGAAGGTGTCGTCTGTGCTAATTGCTGGTTTCGACCGTTCCATTGGCAACGACGTAGCGCGTCGCGCCGCCGGGGACGGCGTCGAACAATTCGGGTTCGGTGCCCGTCATCCACACCTGGCCCTTGCCTGCCAGCCGCTCGAACAAGGCCGCGCGCCGGCCCGGATCGAGGTGCGCGGCGACTTCGTCGAGCAGCAGGATCGGCGCGCGGCCGACGCGGTCGGCGACAAGCTCGGCATGCGCGAGGACGAGGCCGAGCAGCAGCGCCTTTTGCTCGCCGGTCGAGCAGAGATGCGCGGGCTGGGCCTTGCCGAGATGGGTGACGAGCAGATCGGCGCGGTGCGGACCGGCCAGGGTGCGTCCGGCGGCGGCGTCGCGGCGGCGGCCGTCGCGCAATTCGCGGGCCAGCGCATGCGCATCGCCCCCCCATCCGTCGATCGTGATGCCCGCGCGCGCGAAGACGCTTTCGGGCTGGTGCTCGATCTGCGCGGCCAGCGTCGTCACCATGTCGCGGCGCGCCGCATCGATCGCCGCGCCATGCTCGGCCATCCGCGCCTCGAGTGCAGACAGCCATTCGGGATCGGCGGGCGCCTCGTCGGCGAGCAACCGGTTGCGCTGGCGCATCGCGGCCTCGTAGCGCGTCGCATGCTGGGCGTGGCCGGGCGCGAGCGCGAGCGTGAGCCGATCGAGGAAACGACGGCGCTCGCCGGGACCTTCGACGAACAGCCGGTCCATCGCCGGCGTGAGCCACAAGACGGTCACCCATTCGGCGAGCGTCGCCGCCGCGGCGGCGGCGCCGTTGATCCGCACCAGCCGGCGCTCGGGCGCGTCGGGCTGGGTGCCGGTGCCGATCTCGACATCGCCGAGCGCGGCCGCCACGCCGAAGCCGCCGGCCGCGCCCTGCCGCGCCATCTCGCCGAGCGGCGCGCGGCGCAGGCCGCGCCCGGGTGCGAGCAGCGATACCGCCTCGAGCACGTTGGTCTTGCCCGCGCCATTTTCGCCGGTGAGCACGACGAAGCCGGCGCCGGCGGCGAGGCTCGCGTCGGCATGGTTGCGAAAATCAGTGAGGACAAGTCGCGTGACGGTCATTTATCCATGCTCTAGCGCAGCCACTTGCCGCCGGACAGCGCTTCGCCGATGAAGGCGCAAAAGGAGATTCCATGATCCGTATCTGTCTCGCCGCCGTCGCGGCACTCGCTCTTTCCGCCTGCTCGAAGGCACCCGAGGACGTCACTGCCCGCTATACGCTCGGCGGCGGCTCGGGATCGGTCACCGTCCAGGCCGCGGCCAATGGCGACGCGCGCGTCGAGAGCGGCCAGCAGGCGCTCGTCCACAAGGGCGACACCGATTACATGCTGATCACCGATCCCAAGGGCGCCTTCGCCGCGAAGATGGACGATTTCCTCGCGGTGATCGGCGAGATGATGCGCGCCGACGGGATGAAGCCCGCCCCGACCCCGCCGCAGAGCGAGTATGAGCTGGCCAAGACCGGCACCGACACCTTGGCCGGGATCAAGGGCGACATCTGGAAGGTCACCCCCAAGGATCCGGCCAAGGGCCCGGCGGGCGAGACCGTCGAGGCAGTGATCAGCAGCGATCCTGCTTATGCCCATGTCGGCAAGGCATTGGCGATGCAGACCAAGCTGGGTGCCGGGATGCAGAAGCTGCAGGGCGGCGCGGGCAATCTCGAAAAGCGCATCGAGGAGATGCTCGGCAAGGGCATGGTGCTGCGCTTCGACAATTCGCTCAAGCTCGACAAGGTCGAGAAGGCGCCGATCGACGCCAAGGTCTTCGCGCTGCCGACGGTGCTCGACAAAGCCGCGCTCAAGGCGCGCCTGACCGCTGCGCGCGACGCCGCCAAGGCGGCCCAGCCGCCGATGCCGGTCCAGCCTTCGGCCGATGGCGCGCCGACGGCCGCGCCTGCGCCTGCGCCGGCACCCGCTCCGGCGCCCAAGGCCAAGTGATGCGCCGGACAGCGGTGCTTGCGATCGCACTGACGCTCGCGCCGCTGCCGGCGGCGGCCGACGTCACCGCACATTATGCGGTGGGCCGCGATACGCTGTCGGTCGAAGTCGACGACAATGGCGACTATCGTGCCGAAGTCGCCGGCAAGGTCATGCTGCTGCGCCGGGCCGGCACGGACTATGTCGTGATCTTTCAGGGCGCCGTGCCGCTGGTCGTCGAGCGGCAGGCGTTTCTGAAGCTGGCGAAGAACATGGTGGCGGGGACATTTCCCCCTTCCGGGGAACGCCGCGATGTGCGGATCGGCAGCGCCGGCGAGGAAGTCGTCGCCGGCCGCCGTGGGACCTCCTGGTCCATCCGGGTGGCGGATAGCGACGGAAATTCGATTCGGGCGGTGATGAGCGCCGACCGCGATCTCGCGCCCGTCGGCATGGTGTTCATGAACGTCCTCGATGCCGGGCTGGAGACGTTCGGCGCGATGCTCCCCGCGTCGAATTTCGGCGAGGCGCTGCGCGAGGTGATGGCCAAGGGCGCACCTTTGCGCCTCAGCCTGGGAGAGGAAGTGCAGCTCCGTTCGGTCAGCGCCGCCCAGATCGATGCGGCGCGGTTCGCGCTGCCGGGGCCGGTGATGGATTCCGCGGCTTTCGATCAGGCGATGTCGAAGCGCTCCGAACCGGCGGACGCGGACGAAGTCCCCGAAGCCCCGCCGTTGCCCTAGATCCCGCTCAATCCCGCGGCATCGAGGCTCGCCTGCGCGACGCGATAGGCTTTGGGCTCGGCGATGTTGAGCCGGCGGCGCGCGACGTCGAGCGGCTCGGCGAGCAGGGCCTCGTAATCCTCGCCGTGCAGCCAGCCCGCCTGCCTGCCGCGGCGATAGCCCTCGATCACCGCGCGGAAGAAATCGAGCTTGCCGGTGATGCGGATGCTCTTGAGCGCTGCGCCGGCGGCGATGAACGCCCAGCCGAGCCCGCCGGTCTGCGCGTAGGAGAAAGCGACGAGGCACGCCTCGCCGAGATGCTCGTCGGCCTTGTAGCCGGTGAGCACGTGCCAAAGATCGTGGATGTCGCGCTCGCGGCGGCCCATCCACGCATAGGGATGCTCGATCTCGAGCGCCTGATCGCCGATCGCATTGACGCTCACTTCGGCGAGCCCCTTGGCCGAATAGCCGGTGGCGTCGAGGAAGCTGCGATAGGTCCCGCCGACCGTGTCCGACGCGAAACCGTCGACCCAGCGGCGATCCGAGAGCCGCTCGGCGAGCTCGAGCCGACGATAGGCGAGCTTGCCGCCGCCGGGCACGGTCAGCAATTTGCGGTAATTCTTCTGCGTGACGTCGCCGTTCAGCGCGCGCATGATGCGGAACACCTGCTCGGTATCGTCGCCATTGGCGAGCAGCCGGCGCAGCGCCGAAAGCGCAGTGCCCCATTCGCGCTTCATCGGGATGCCGGGATTGAACGGCTCTTGTATCTGCGTCGCCATGATCTGCCTGCTCGTTCTACTGACACTAGTGTAAATAGCAGCAAGCGCGCGAAAGTTCAATCCTGTCGCGCGCAACTTAAGGCGGCGCTACCCTGTTGGGGAAGCGAAGAGGGAGGAAGACCGATGCGAAGCTGGACCGCGCCCGCCGCCTTGCTGGGCCTGATGCTCGCGGCATGCGGCCCGCAGAGCCCCGAACAGGCGGCGATCGCCAATATTCAGGATGCCGCCGCGGCCGAGGCCGAAGCGATCGAATCGGCCTCGAAGAACCAGATCGGGCAGATCCGCGCCGAGGCCGACACGCTTTCGGGCCAGGCCGCGATCGCCAACGGCTTCGAGGCCGAGCGATTGCGGACTCGCGCCGAGGCGCTGCGCAAGGACGCGAGGATCGTCGAGCGGCATGCCGAGGCGCGGATGCGCGCCGTCCGCGATCGCGCGCGCGCCGATGTGAGCGCGCTCAAGGCGCAGTAATTTGGGGCGCCCGCCAGGCGCAGCGATTATTGGAGCAGCCGCTTGCGGATGTCGGCGCGGCGCTCGAAGATCGATGCCATCTCGAGGTGCAGTGCGCGGTCGCGCGAATTGGCGGCACGCTCCGCCCGTTCGCGCTCTTCGCTCGCGCGGCGGTCGTTGAAGGCTACCAAGGCTTCCAGTCCGTGCATGGGCGGCGCTGTACCACGTCATGCCCGAACAAAATCCTACGTATTGATGCGACTCGCGGAAATACGTGGATAAGTGGGCACGATTCGTCGCGATTCAGACACGCATCGGCATCAGCACGTACAGTGCCGGCGAGGTGTCATTCTCGCGGATCAGGGTCGGCGCCGCGGCGTCGGCGAGGTGAACCTCGACGAGGTCGCCTTCGATCTGGCCGAGAATGTCCATCAGATAGCGGCTGTTGAAGCCGATCTCGAACGGCATCGCGGCGTAATCGCCCGGCACTTCCTCGGCGGCTGCGCCGTTTTCGGGGCTGGTCACCGACAGGATGATCTTGTCGCGATCGAGCGCCATCTTCACCGCGCGGGTCTTTTCGGTGGCGATCGTCGAGACGCGGTCGACGCCCTGCATGAAGCTCTTCGGGTCGATCTTGAGGATCTTGTCGTTCGCGGTCGGGATCACCCGGCTGTAATCGGGGAAGGTACCGTCGATCAGCTTCGAGGTCAGGATCGCCTGGCCGAGATCGAAGCGGATCTTCGATCCCGACAGCGATACGCCGACCGAACCGTCGACTTCGTCGAGCAGCTTCCGCAGCTCGGCGACGCACTTACGCGGCACGATCACGTCGGGCATGCCGTCGGCCCCGTCGGGGCGCGCGACGGTGACCCGGGCGAGACGGTGGCCGTCGGTCGCCGCGGCCTTGAGCATCGGCGTCGCCTCGTCGGTGACGTGGAGGAAGATGCCGTTGAGATAATAGCGCGTCTCTTCGGTCGAGATCGCGAAGCGGGTCTTGTCGATGATCTGCTTGAGCGTCTCGGCGGGAAGCTCGAACGTCGTCGGCAATTCGCCCTCGGCGATCATCGGGAAATCGTCGCGCGGCAAGGTCGCCAGCGTGAACTTGGCGCGGCCGGCATTGACCGTGATCCGCCCTTCCGCCGCGGCGAGCTCGACCTGCGAGCCTTCGGGAAGCTTGCGGACGATGTCGAACAAAGTGTGCGCCGAGACAGTGATCGCGCCCGGCTGGTCGACCGCGGCGGCGATCGTCTCGTCGATCTGCAGGTCGAGATCGGTCGCCATCAGCCGCATCGTGCCGCCGCCCTGCGCCTCAATCAGCACGTTGGACAAGATCGGGATCGTGTTGCGCCGCTCGACCACCGACTGGACGTGGCTGAGGCCCCTCAACAGAGTTGCGCGTTCGATCGTCGCCTTCATCACTCAAAACCCCCGGTGCCGCGCACGAATCCGGGCGCTGGCGAATTGGCTCGAACCTAGTGTCTAACGGCAAAAAGGGCCGGGGCAAGCGCCCCGACCCTCTCGTGCACAGCAAAAAGCTGCGATTTGGCTCAGAAGCGGAAGCCGACGCCCGCGACGATCTGATGGCGATCGGTGTCGACGTCGAACGTATCGGTCACCGTGCCGTTGGCGAACTGGAAGTCCGCGTTGGTGTAGTTCGAGTAGCGATATTCGAGCTTGGCATAGGTGTTGCTGCCGATCGACTTCTCGACCCCCGCGCCGAGGCGCCAGCCATCGAGCTGGAAATTCTCGTCGGTCGTGGTGGTGCCGTTGTCGGCGGTCACGTTCAGACGGGCATTGGTGTAGCCGCCCTTGGCATAGAGCAAGGTGCCCGTGCCTACGGGAACGCCGACGCGCGCGCCGACATAGATGTCGCGGCCCGCCTTGACCCGGCCATAGCCGAAGAAATTGGGATCGCTGGTGTCGGTGGTGACCTTGGCGGTCGAACCGCTCAATTCGCCCTCGACGCCGACCACCACGCCGCCGAGCGGGATGTCATAGCCCGCTTCAACGCCGTACAGGGCGCCCTCGATGCTCTGATCGTCGCCACGGACGCGGGAATCTTCACTGTCGCCCGGACGGACGATGTCGAGGCCGCCGATCACGCCGACGCGGAAGCCGCCGGGGGCCGCATCCTGCGCGAAGGCGGGGGCGGCCAGCGCCGACGAGGCGACGAGGGCGGCGACGAAAACAAGCTTACGCATAACTACTCCTTGGGTAATCGGCCCACCTGGTGGGCGAGCCGGGGCATAACTGGGGAGGCGAGTCCGAGGTTGCATGAACCTCAGATAAACAAGGAAAACCGTGACCTTAGAGCAACAGCCGGGGCGACGGTCCGTGCGAAGGCGGGGCGGGGGCGGATGCGGCCAGAGCCGCGAACGAGCTTACGCATAAGATACTCCCATTACGCATACGGGCTCCGAAGCGGAGCTAGTGTGCTGATGGAGTAAGCCACCTGTTCGTTGCCTGAACGAAACGAGGCAGAATCGCGGCACGCCGCATTTCCGCCATTGCCTTTGCCGCGCGGAGGCGCTGAGGAGGGCGTCATGCCAGCCAGCAACCGCAAGGGCCGCGATTTCATCGCCCGTCACGGCGAGACCGTGTTCAACATCGCGCGCCGGATGCAGGGCGATCATCCGCATACTCCGCTCACCCGCGCCGGCTTCGCGCAGGCCGACGCGATGGGCGCGGCGCTGCGCGCATTGCTCGGTCCGAAGCCGGAGCTGACCTTGTGGTCGTCGAGTGCGGGCCGCGCGCTCCAGACGCTGGCGGTGATCGCCGAGCATCTCGAGCTCGACTGGCATCAGGTGAAGACCGACGACCGCCTCGTCGAGATCGGCATGGGAAGCTGGAGCGGGCGCTATTATGCCGATCTGCAGGAAGAGGTCGGCAGCTTCCTTGATCTCGAGCACGGGCTCTACACAAGGCCTCCCGAAGGCGGCGAATGGTATGATTCGATCGCCGCGCGCGTCTCGGGCTGGCTCGCCGATACCGATCAGGATCCCGGCGACCGGCTGGTGATCATGCATGGCATGTCGAGCCGCGTGCTGCGCGGGGTGATGACCGGCGTCGACGCGATGCCGCAATTCGACGCTCCGGTGGCGCCCGATCTGCCGCAGGGCTCCATCGTGCTGATCGAGCAGGGCGTCGAGCAGATCGTCCATCTCGGCACCGGCCGCGGCGCCGCGCCGGCATGATCGCGCTTGCCTTGCTTCTCGCGATGCTCCCGCGCGACGCGCTCGGCACCTGGGGCAGCTGGGGGGCGTTTCGCGATCCGTCGCCGCTGCGCTGCTTCGCGATCGCGCGGCCGGTCGCCCGCAGTCGCGATGCCCAGCCTTTCGCCAGCATCGCAAACTGGCCGGGGCAGGGGCTGCGCGGCCAGCTCCACATCCGCCTCAGCCGGCCGCGTTCGCCCAATGCCCGGGTGACCCTGGCGATCGGCGAGCGCCGCTTCGAACTGCGCGCCGGCGATTCGGACGCCTGGGCACCCGACGCCCGCACCGACGTCGCCGTGGTCGCCGCGATCCGCGACGGCCGCAGCATGAGCGTGGAGACGATCGCGACCACCGGCACGCCCTTCGCCGACACCTATGCGCTCAAGGGCGCCGCCACGGCGATCGACGCGGCGGCATTGGGGTGCGCGGGGCGCTGATCCTCGGATCGCGCCGATCACCCTGGCGATGCGCGCGACGATCGCAATCTGATAATTTTCGGAGGGAGGAAGCCGCATACGCCGCTCGAAGCGCTGGCGACGAGCTTCGCCGCGCTGGCGTGACGGCCTGAGACCGTCACGGGAGGCCCGGGCGGCGACCGCACCGCCGCCCGGAGGACCTCAGCGCTGGGCCGGAGCGGCCGCGCCTGCCGGCTGCTGCTTGGCAGCGGCGTCCTGAATCCGCTTGTTGAGCGCCGGATCGCCTTGCATCGTCTGGGCGATTTCGTTGAAGCGCACCGCGGTGAGGCCGGTCGCGGTGATCGCCGCTACCGACTTGGTGTTTTTGTCGGCTTCGGGAACCGCCGCGTCCTGACGGATCTTGCCGATGGCGAGCGCCGCGGTGGCGAACTGGGTCACTTCGGCCTCGGTCACCGGCGCAGCCGCGGCAGTGCCGGAACCCGAAGTGCCGGGTGCGGCCGCCGGGGGCGCTTCGGCCGGTGCCGGGCTGGTCTGCGCCGGCGACTCGGTGGTCTGGGCGAAGGCCGCCGGCGTCGCGAACAGCGCCACGGCGGGGATCAGCATCGAATTGCGAAACTTCATAGGTCACTCCAGTTAGGCCCCCGTTGAACGCAAGCTGGGCAGGCCGGGTCCTGCGAGGCAACCCGTTCCGCGGTGCATCGTTCGATTCGCGGGACAAGGGCACCGCCGGCCCCGGTTTTCGGCGCGAGACCGGGAGCGCGCCGGGGAGTGGAAAAGCGGCGCGAAATCGCCTACATGGCGCGCATGCAGACAGAGTCGGCCGCCCTCATGCCCATTCCGGGGCACATCGATCCCGTGCCCGTACCCCGCGCATTCCAGCCGCGCGCCGATGGCCGCATCGACTTGCTCGGCCTGTCCAAGCTCGACCTGCGGATGGCGCTGGAGACCGCCCAGCTCGAGCCGAAACAGGCCAAATTGCGCGCCAAGCAGATCTTTCACTGGATGTACAATCGCGGCGTCACCGAATTTTCGCTGATGACCGACATCTCGAAGGCGATGCAGCCTTGGCTCGAGCAGCGCTTCGTGATCTCGCGCCCCGAAGTCGTCGAGGCGCAGGTGTCGACCGACGGGACGCGCAAATGGCTCCTCCGCTCGGATGACGGCCAGGATTATGAGATGGTGTTCATCCCCGATGCGGACCGCGGCACGCTGTGCGTCTCGTCGCAGGTCGGCTGCACGCTCAATTGCCGCTTCTGCCACACCGGCACGATGCGGCTGGTGCGCAATCTGCTGCCGGGCGAGATCGTCGGCCAGGTGATGCTCGCGCGCGACGCGCTCGGCGAATGGCCGTCACAGCCCGAAGGCCGGATGCTCACCAACATCGTGATGATGGGGATGGGCGAGCCGCTCTACAATTTCGAGCATGTCCGCGACGCGTTGAAGCTGGTGATGGACGGCGACGGCCTCGCGCTCTCCAAGCGTCGGATCACGCTGAGCACCTCGGGCGTCGTCCCGATGATGGCGCGCGCCGGCGAGGAGATCGGCGTCAATCTCGCGGTCTCGCTCCACGCGGTGACCAAGGAAGTCCGCGACGAGATCGTGCCGATCAACCGGAAATACGGGATCGAGGAACTGCTTCAGGCGTGCGCCGATTATCCCGGCGCCAACAATGCCCGGCGGATCACCTTCGAATATGTCATGCTCAGGGACAAGAATGACAGCGATGCCGACGCGCACGAGCTGGTCCGGCTGATCAAGAAGTACAAATTGCCGGCCAAGGTGAACCTCATCCCGTTCAATCCGTGGCCGGGCGCGCCCTACGAATGCTCGACGCCCGAGCGGATCCGCGCTTTCTCGACGATCATCTTCGAGGCGGGCTATTCGGCGCCGGTGCGCACCCCGCGCGGCCGCGACATCGATGCCGCCTGCGGCCAGCTCAAGACCGCGTCGGAGAAAAAGAGCCGCGCCGAACTCGATCGGCTCGCCGAGGAGAAGCAGGCGGCTCTGGGCTAGGGGCGTCCGTCTTTCGTCAGGACGAGCCACGTCCAGCGAACGCCCCGCGCCCGGCTTTCGGGGTGCACCGATCCCGTTTCGGCCTGGTGGGTCAGATCGAAGCCCGCGGCACGCGCGAGGCCGATCGACTCTCGTGGCGGGGCCGGCCAGGTACCGCGCCCCGGCGCATCCGGATCGTGACGGAGCGAGAGGATCAGCCGCCCGCCCGTTGCCGTGGCCGATGCGAGGCCGGGCATCGCGACCGCGCGGCCCGCGGGGTCGAGATGGTGCCAGACGGCGCACAGCAGCACGAGGTCGAACGGCGCGCACTGCCGGAGTCGGGCAAGCTCGGGAAGCTGATCGTCGAGCCATTCGATCCGCTCGCCATGGAGCGCCGCCCCGGCATCGCGAAACGCCGCCACCGGCTCGACCGCGAGCACGCGATGGCCCTGCCCGGCGAGCCAGGCGGCGTCGCGACCGGTACCCGCGCCGATATCGGCGATCCGGGCGGGTTCGCGCGGCAGAAAATCGCGTACCGGCGCATAGATCTGCTCGGGCGAGAGCGCGTCATAGCCGGCGATCAATTCGGGCGTCGCCGCCGCGGCATAGTCTGCCACCACATCGTTCATACGACACCTTTACCGTTCGTGCTGAGCTTGTCGAAGCACCGTTCTGTTCTTTCCAACGGTGGAAAAACAAGTACGGCCCTTCGACAAGCTCAGGGCGAACGGGAGTTCAGGCTGGTTCTCGATTTTTCATCCGCGGCGCTCGCCGCCGGCGCAGGCGTGCTCGGCGGGGCGATGAACGCGCTCGCCGGCGGCGGCACGTTCGCGACCCTGCCGGCACTGATCGCGCTCGGGCTCCCGGCCAACATCGCAAACGCCACCTCGAACGTCGCGCTGCTTCCCGGCGCGGGAACCAGCGCATGGGCCTATCGCGACGAGCTCGCCCCGGTCGCCGGCATGTCGGTCAAATTGCTCGCCGCGATCACGTTCGGTTTCGGGCTGGTCGGCAGCCTGTTGCTCGTCCTCACCCCCAGCGAAGTGTTCGACGTGCTGATCCCGTGGCTGCTGCTGTTCGCCTTCGCGGTGATGGTGTTCGGCAAGCGCGCCGCCGACTGGCTCCATGCCCGCGTCACCATCGGCCGGCCGACCCTGCTGGTCGCGCAGGCGTTTCTCGGCATCTATGGCGGCTATTTCGGCGGCGGGGTCGGGCTGATCACCACGGCGGTCTACGGCCTGCTCGCCAATATCCGCCCGCGCGAATTGTTCGCGATCCGCACCCTGATGCTCGCCGTCGCCAACCTCGCCGCGGCGTTCGTCTTCATCGGCTTCGCGATGGTGTGGTGGTGGGCATGCCTGCCGATGCTGCTCGGTTCGATCCTCGGCGGCTGGCTCGGCGCGCTGATCGGCAAGCGACTCTCACCCGGCATGGTGCGCGCCTGGACGCTGATCGTCACCGGCGCGACCACCCTCGTCTTCTTCGCGCGCGCGTACGGCTGAGTTCAATCCTCCTCCGCAAGGGGGAGGATTGGAGAGACTGGCGCTCGTCCCGCCGTCGCGGCATAACCTGCGCGTGACCAAGCGCATCCATCGGCACCGGCTGTTCACCCGCATCTGGCACTGGATCAACGCGCTCGCGATCCTGATCCTGATCCCCAGCGGGCTGATGATCTTCAACGCGCATCCGCGGCTCTATTGGGGGCATTACGGCGCCAATTTCGATCCGGCCTGGCTCGAATTGCCGCGCTTCCCCGGCTGGGCGACGATCCCCAGCCATTACAGCCTCGCGGGCGCGCGTCACTGGCATCTGTTCTTCGCTCTGGTGCTCGGCTTCGGGCTGCTCGCGCACCTTGTGATCGGGCTGACCAACCGGCACATCCAGCGCGATTTGCGCATCCGCCGCGCCGAGCTGGCGCCGCGCCACCTGCTCGCCGACTTCAAGGCGCACCTCGCGCTGCGCTTCCACGATCCCGCCGATCCGAGCGCGTACAATATCTTTCAGAAGCTCAGCTATGCCGGAGTGATCTTCGGGCTGATCCCGCTGCTGATCGTCTCTGGGCTGGCGATCTCGCCCGGCATGTGGCCCTGGCTCGCCGATCTGTTCGGCGGGCGCCAATCGGCGCGGTCGGTTCATTTCCTCGCAATGGCGGCGATGACCTTGTTCGTCGTGGTGCACCTCACGCTGGTGATCCTCGCCGGCCCGATCAACGAGGTCCGCGCGATGGTCACCGGAAAATGGCGCGTGCCCGAGGACGAGGCGTGATCACCCGCCGCACGCTCCTCGCCGGCACCGGCGCGACTTTGCTCGCCGGCTGCGATTCGTTCACCGACAATCCTGCTTTGCTCAGCGCCGAGGACGCGCACCGTTTCCTCCAGCGCTCGATCACCGGCCGCGCCGCGCTCGCCCGCCAGTTCCGCCCCGAGCAGCGCAGCCCGATCTTCCGGGTCAACGGCACCGCCAATCCCGATACGCCCGAATACAACGCATTGGCGGCGAACCGTTTCGCCGACTGGCGGCTGCGCGTCGACGGGCTGGTGGCGCGGCCGCTGAGCCTCAGTCTCGCCCAGATCCAGTCGCTTCCCCAGCGCGCGCAGATCACCCGGCACGATTGCGTCGAGGGGTGGAGCGCGATCGGCAAATGGCAGGGGCCGCGGCTCGAGACCGTGTTGCAGCTGGCAGGGATTCGCGACACCGCGCGCTATATCGTTCTCCACTGCGCCGATCGCTTCGGCAGCACGCCTTATTACGAATCGATCGATCTGATCGACGCCTTCCATCCGCAGACCCTGCTCGCCTGGGCGATGAACGACGCCACTCTGTCGGTCGGCCATGGCGCGCCGCTCCGCCTCCGGGTCGAGCGCCAGCTCGGCTACAAGCAGGCCAAATACATCATGCGGATCGAGGCAGTGGCGAGCCTCGCCGCGATCGGTGCGGGCAAGGGCGGCTATTGGGAGGATTCGAACGGTTACGAATGGTATGCGGGGATCTAGACCGTCATCCCGGCGAGCGCCGGGATCTCGTGCCACCCGCCGCTCGCTCGCCGCCGAGGTCCCGGCTTTCGCCGGGATGACGGGAATTTTCCGCATTGCAGAAAGTCGTTACGCACCTAATTTAACATCGCGGCGGGGGCTGTGATGTAGGACGGCTATGGCGTTGATCGATCGCTTCTTCGAACGCGCAGTCAAGCGCGGGCAACTCACTGTCTTTCACGCCGATGGCACCAGCCGCAGCTTCGGTGCACCCGATGCGGCCATCCGGCCGGTGACGCTGCGCTTCGGCCCCGGCGCCGCCGCGGCGATCGTCCGCAATCCGTCGCTGGGCGCGGCCGAATGTTTCATGGACGGCCGGCTGACGATCGAGCAGGGCGACATTCTCGATCTGTTGGTGCTGATGACCGGCAATAATCGCTGGGAGGACGCCACCGCCGCGCTCGACCCGAAGCCGCTCAGCCGGCTGGTCAACACCATCATGCACCGGATCGGCCGCTACAACATGGCGCGGCAGGCGAAGCGCAACGTCGCGCATCACTACGATCTGTCGCGGCGGCTCTACGATCTCTTCCTCGATGCCGACCGCCAATATAGCTGCGCCTATTTCACCGATCCGGCGAACAGCCTCGAACAGGCCCAGGCCGACAAGAAGGCCCATATCGTCGCCAAATTGGCGATTCAGCCGGGGATGCGCGTGCTCGACATCGGCTGCGGCTGGGGCGGGATGGCGCTCTACATCCACGAGAAGACCGGCGCCGAAGTCGTCGGCATCACGCTTTCGGAGGAGCAGCTAAAAGTCGCCCGCGAGCGCGCCGCCGAGCGCGGCGTCCACGGCAAGGTGCGCTTCGAGCTGGTCGACTATCGCGCGATGACCGGCCAGTTCGACCGGATCGTCTCGGTCGGCATGTTCGAGCATGTCGGCACGCCGCAATATCGCACCTTCTTCCGCAAATGCCGTGAGCTGCTGACTCCGGAAGGCGTGATGCTGCTCCACACCATCGGCCGGGCAGGCGCGCCCGGGGTCACCGATGCCTTCACGCTCAAATACATCTTCCCCGGCGGCTATATTCCGGCGCTGTCCGAGATCGCGCGCGGCTATGAGGGGCTGCGCATGTTCCCGACCGATATCGAAGTGCTGCGGCTCCATTATGCGCATACGCTCAAGGCGTGGTACGACCGCACCGTCGCGGCGCATGACGAGATCGTCGCGCTCTACGACGAACGCTTCTTCCGGATGTGGACCTTCTACCTCGCGGGTTCATACGTCGCGTTCCTCAACGGCGGGCTGGTCAATTACCAGCTCCAGATGTCGCGTTCGCGTGACAGCCTGCCGATCACGCGGGATTACATGGCCGAGGCCGAAACGGCGCTGCGCGCGGACGCTCCCGAGGCGATGCGCGAGGCCGGGTAGGGCGCCTTGCGCAAGAGATTAACGCGGACACGCGAAGGCTTATTCGCGCAGAGGCGCAGAGGACGCAGGGACCGCATCCCAACGGGCAGTTGCTCTGGACAATCGCACGTCTGGATGGCGGCGGAACGCCGCTTTCTGATAAGGATATCGGTTTGCTCCCCTGGGAAGCGATGGGACGCAGCGAGCGATCTCTGGGTCTCCTGCGCCTCCTGCGCGAACCAATCTTTCCACCCTGCGCGTGAAAAAGCGTGCACTCAGCCGCAGGCCGCATCGCCTTTCGTCCAGCTCTCCCGCACGATCTCTTCGAGCACGCCCACATCCACATCGGCGAGCTTGTTGACGTAGAGGCACGCCTTGCTCGTCTTGTGCTTGCCCAGCCGGGCGAGCAGAGCCTCATATCCCTCGAAGCCGCCGACATAGAAAACCAGCTGCGCCGCGCGCGGCGAGAAGCCGATCCGGCACATGTCGCCTTCGTGCCCGCTGTCGTAGCGGTAATGATAGCTGCCGAAGCCGATGATCGAAGGCCCCCACATCTGCGCCGGATCGCCCGACACGCGCTCCATCATCGCGCGCACCGCCTTCGCATCCTCGCGCCGGCGCGGATTCGCCACGGCCTCGATGAAGCCATCGACGCTCGCCGGCGTGGCTTTGGTCTTGATCTCGGCCATGCTGTCCTCCGCCGCGCAGTCTAGCAGAGTTGCGCCGCGAGTGCAGGGACCCTAGAGCGCCCCCGGTTTTCCCGCGCATCTTCAGGAGTCGCCTGCCTCATGTCCGACAAGATCAACCGAGTCGTTCTCGCTTATTCGGGCGGGCTGGACACGAGCGTGATCCTGAAGTGGCTCCAGCAGGAATATCAGTGCGAGGTGGTGACCTTCACTGCCGATCTCGGCCAGGGCGAGGAGCTCGGCCCGGTGCGCGGCAAGGCCGAGATGGCCGGGGTCAAGCCCGAGCACATCTTCATCGACGATCTGCGCGAGGAATTCGTCCGCGACTTCGTCTTCCCGATGATGCGCGCCAATGCGCAATATGAGGGGCTGTACCTGCTCGGCACCTCGATCGCGCGCCCGCTGATCGCCAGGCGCCAGATCGAGATCGCCCGCCAGGTCAATGCCGATGCGGTGAGCCACGGCGCCACCGGCAAGGGCAATGATCAGGTCCGCTTCGAGCTCGGCTATTACGCGCTCAATCCCGACATCAAGGTGATCGCGCCATGGCGCGAATGGGATCTGACCAGCCGCGAGCGGCTGATCGAGTTCGCCGAGGCGCACCAGATCCCGATCGCGCGCGACAAGCGCGGCGAGGCGCCCTTCTCGACCGACGCCAACCTTCTCCACACCTCGTCCGAGGGCAAGGTGCTCGAGGATCCGTGGGAGGAAGTCCCCGATTACGTCTATTCGCGCACGGTCAATCCCGAGGACGCGCCCGACGCGCCGGAAAGCATCACGATCGATTTCGAGCGCGGCGACGGCGTCGCATTGAACGGCGAGGCGATGTCGCCGGCGACTCTGCTGACCGCGCTCAACGAACTCGGCCGCAAACACGGCATCGGCCGGCTCGATCTGGTCGAGAACCGCTTCGTCGGCATGAAGTCGCGCGGCATGTACGAGACTCCGGGCGGGACGATCTATCAGCTCGCCCATCGCGGGATCGAGCAGATCACGCTCGATCGCGGGGCCGCGCATCTCAAGGACGAGCTGATGCCGCGTTATGCCGAACTGATCTATAATGGCTTCTGGTTCGCGCCCGAGCGCGAGATGCTCCAGGCCGCGATCGACCACAGCCAGGCCAAGGTCACCGGCACCGTCCGGCTGAAGCTCTACAAGGGCAATGTCATCGTCACCGGCCGCCGCTCGCCCAACAGCCTGTACAGCGAGAAGGTCGTCACCTTCGAGGACGATCAGGGCGCCTATGACCAGCGCGATGCGGCGGGCTTCATCAAGCTGAACGCACTGCGGCTCCGCCTGCTGGGTCGACGCGACGGCTGACCCGTCACCGCATCGTCATCCCGGCGAAAGCCGGGATCGCGTGCCGTATCGCGCCTTCGCCTGAGATCGGGATGACGGACCGGGGCTTTCGTCCGGATGCCCTAACCCGTGCTTAACCATGACGCGTTACGCCGGCCCGCGTGGACGAACCCTCCCGCCCGGCCCGCGACCTCGGCGTCGCCCTGCTCCTCGCGGGGCTGCTGACCTGCGCGTGGACCGTGCAGGTCTGGGCGAGCCTCTTCGCGCTGCGCCTGCCCGACACCGACGACGTGGTCCGCCTCCAGCAGATCCGCGACTGGCTGGGCGGGCAGGGCTTCGGCGATCTCGCCCAGCACCGGCTCGGGTCGCCGCCGGGGCTCGAGATGCATTGGTCGCGGTTGCCCGATCTGGTGCCCGGCGCGCTGATCTTCTTGCTCTCGCCTCTGCTCGGGACGCACGCCGCCGAACTGGTCGCCGTGACCCTGTGGCCGGCATTGCTCTTCGCCGCCGCGCTGGCGCTGGTCGCCGCGATCGCGCGCGCGCTCGGCACTTCGGGGCCGGTGGCCGCGCTGATCGCTGCGCTCGCTTATCCCGCGACCAGCCTGTTCATGCCGGGACGGATCGACCATCACGGGCTCCAGCTGGTGCTGCTGCTGATCGTCGCGCGCGCTGCGATCGGGCGGGGCAATCTCGCAGCCGGCGCGGCCGCCGGCCTCGCGACGGCGGCATCTTTGGTCATCGGCATCGAGACTGCGCCGTTGCTCGCGATCGGCGGGACCGCGATCGCCGTCCGCTGGATCGCCGGAGGCCGCGAAGGCCAGGCGCGGCTCGCCGGCTATGCCGTCGGCCTGGTCCTCGCGCTCGCCGCCGCATCGGCACTGCTGCGCACCAGCGGCTGGGACTGGCCGGGCTGCGACGGCTTCACTGCAATATTCTGGCGCGCGGCGCAGCTTGCCGCACTGGCGCCGCTCGCGCTGGCCGCATTCGGTTTCGCAATGCAGTCGCCACGCGCCCGACGGATCGCCGCGCTGATTCTTGCCCCGGTTGCCCTCTTCGGCGCGTGCGCGCTCGCGCCCGGCTGCGTGCAGCCTTATGGTCGGGTCGATCCGCTGCTCGCGCAGCTGTGGCTCGCCAATGTCGCCGAAGCGCAACCGCTGATCGGTGCGCCGCTCGGCCATGCGATCGGCTATGCCGGGCTGATGCTGGCGGGCATCGCTGCCGGTATCTGGGTGTGGCGCCGGTCGCGGGACCCGCGTTGGCTGGTCCTTCTCGCGCTCCAGCTTGGTGCGCTCGCCCTGACCCTGATCCAGCTGCGCGGCGCCTATGCCGGCGCGCTGCTCGCCGCGCCGGCGCTCGCCGCATTGGTCACTGCCGCGCGCGCGAAGGGCGTGATCGTCTTGCTTCCGGCCTGGCTGGTTTCCGCCGGCTTGCTCTACCCGATCGCCGGGAGCGCCGTGGCGCCGGAAGGCGCGTCCGGACCCGCCACAGGCGATTGCACCAGCCCCGCCGCGCTCGCGCGTCTCGCTGCCTTGCCGCCGGGCACGCTGATCGCGCCGATCGATATGGGCGCTTGGGCGCTCGCGGCGACGCCGCATCGCGTAGTGGCGGCGCCCTATCATCGCGGCGGCGCCGGCAACATGGCGATGTACCGCTTCTTCCTCGGCCCGATCGAGAATGCCCCGCGGCTCGCCCGGCAATGGCGAGTCGATTATGTCGCGCTCTGCCCCGGCGATTTCGACGAGCTCGGCGTGCAGGTCGCCGATCCCGCCCGGCTGAGCGGCGCGTTGCGCAGTGGCCGTCCGCCGGCATGGCTGCGCCCGCTCTCGCCTCCCGGCGAGGCGCCGGCAGTGTTCGCGTTCGTTCCCCCGTCCACGGAGCCCAACCCTTGAGCCGCACCGAAACCGTCTGGTGGGAGACGCGCTGGTTCGCCGCACTGGCGATCCTGCTTGCGCTCGTCCCGCTGCTGCTGCCGACGGTGCCCCCGCTCACCGATCTCGCGGGGCATATCGGCCGCTATCGGGTGATGCTCGGCACCGACGCCGACGCGCTGTCGCAATTTTATAGCTATCAATGGCGGTTCGTCGGCAATCTCGGAGTCGACCTGATCGTCGCGGGGCTCAGCCCGCTGATCGGGCTCGAGCCCGCGGTCAAATCCGCGGTCCTGCTGACCGTCGGGCTGACTGCGAGCGGCATCTTGTGGATCTCGCGCGAGGCGCATGGCCGGGTCCAGCCCTGGGCGCTGCTCGCGCTGCCCCTCGCTTACAACTACGCCTTTCACTTCGGCTTCGTGAACCATTGCTTCGCGATGGCGCTGGCGCTCAACGCCTTCGCATTGTGGCTGCGGCTCGGCCGGCAGGAGCAGTTTCGCCTGCGCGCATCGATCTTCGTGCCGCTCGCGGTCCTGGTCTGGATTGCCCATATCGTCGGTTGGGGTGCGCTGTGCCTGATGATCTATGGCGCCGAGCTCGCGCGGGCGCGCGGGCAGGGCCGGGGCTGGCCCGCAGCGATCTTCCATGCAGGAATCGGCTGTCTGCCGCTCGCCTTGCCGTTCGTGCTGCTGATCCTGTGGCGATCGAACGAAAGCCATGGCGACAGCGTCACCCACCATTTCTTCGACTTTCAGTTCAAGGCGGGCTGGCTGGCGATGGTGTTCCGCGATCGCTGGCCCGAATTCGACATGGCGTCGGCGGCGTTGATCGCGATCCTGCTCTATCGCGGGTTTCGCAGCGATCGGGTCGCGAAATCGCCGGCTCTGGTCGCGGCCAGCCTGCTGCTGCTCCTCGCCTTCGTGCTCCTGCCCTTCATGCTGTTCATGTCGGCCTTCGCCGATATGCGGCTGGCGCCCTATCTCGTCGCGCTGGCGTTGCTCAGCCTGGGCGCCGGCGAGACCATGTCCTTCCGCGAAAAATCTGCGATGGCGATGATCGGACTGGCCTTTTTCGGTGCGCGCATCGCCGGCAACACGGCAAGCCTGTGGCTCCACGGCCGCAATTGGGAGCGCCATCTCGCCGCGCTCGACCATGTCCCGCGCGGCAGCCGCCTCGTCAGTTTCGTCGGCCAGGACTGCGCCAAGCCGTGGTCGGATCGCCGCACCAGTCACCTGCCCGGCCTGGCGACGGCGCGCCGCGCCGCTTTCTCCAACGATCAATGGCGTCTCGGCGGCAGCACGCCGCTCAAGATCGTGGTGACCGGCCTCCACGATTTCGACGGCGACCCTTCGCAAATGGTGATGGCCGACTGGTGCGCGGCCGAGCCCAGCTATCTGCCGCTCGCCGTGGCGCTCGCCCGTGTGCCGCGCGCACATGCCGACTATGTCTGGCTGATCGATCCGCCCGCTTTCGATCCGCGGCTCGTCGCCGGAATGACCCCGATCTGGCGCAACGATTCGGATGTGCTGTACCGGATCGACAACCATCGCTTGTCTGGAACCAATCCTCCGCACTAAAGCGGCGCGATGGACAGGGGCGAAAGGCTGCATTGGTGGCAGACACGGTGGTTCGTGGCGCTCGCCACCTTCATGGCCGTCGTGCCGTTGCTCTGGCCCGACATCCCGCCGCTCGTCGACCTGCCCGGCCATATGGGGCGCTACCGCGTCCAATTGGTCTGGGAGCAGGCGCCGCATCTGCACCAATGGTATAATTTCAACTGGAGCCTGATGGGCAATCTCGGGGTCGACCTGTTGGTCATTCCCCTGTCGAAATTGTTCGGGCTCGAGTTCGCGGTCAAATTGATCGTCATCGCGATCCCCGCGCTGACCGTCGCCGGACTGCTGATGATCGCGCGCGAGGTGCATGGCCGCATCCCGGCGACCGCCTTGTTCGCGCTGCCGCTGGCTTACGCCTTCCCCTTCCATTTCGGCTTCGTCAATTTCGCCCTGTCGATGGGGCTGGCATTGCTCGGCTTCGGCTGGTGGCTGCGGCTGGGCCGGCTCGGCAGGCTCGGCTTCCGCGCGATGGTGTTCCTGCCGATCTCGGTGCTGATCTGGATCACTCACACTTTCGGCTGGGGCGTGCTCGGCGTGCTCGCTTTCTCGGCCGAATTGGTCCGCAGCCACGACAGGCATCGCGGCGAGGGTTTCGTCCGGGCATGGCTGCTGCCGTGGTTCCATGCCGGGATCCAGTGCCTCCCGCTCGCTCCGCCGGCATTGCTGATGCTGATGTGGCGCAGCGGCGGTCATGTCACCGGCCAGACCGCGGACTGGTTCAACTGGCGCGCCAAGATGCTGTGGATCGTCCAGGTCTTCCGCGATCGCTGGCAATTGTTCGACATCGCCTCGGTCGGGGTGCTGTTCCTGTTGCTGTTCAAGGCGATCCGCGACCCCAATCTCCAATATTCGCGCAATCTCGGCCTGACCTTCCTGTTCCTCGCCGCGGTGTACATCCTGCTGCCGCGGATCGTGTTCGGCTCGGCCTATGCCGATATGCGGCTGGTCCCCTTCCTGATGGCGATCGGGATCATTGCGATCCGGCCCAAGCCCGGCCTGTCGATGCGCGGCGCGGCGCTGGTCGCGGCACTCGGCATGGCATTCTTCACCGCGCGCATCGCCGCGACGACGTGGAGCTTCTTCCTCTACGACAAGTCGTACGATCGCGAATTGAAGGCGCTCGAGCATCTGCCCGAAGGCGCGCGGCTGGTCAGCTTCGTCGGCGAGACCTGCTATAACGAATGGAAGATGACGCGCCTCCAGCACGTCCCCGCGCTCGCGCTCGAGCGCAAGCTTGCCTACACCAACGATCAATGGTCGATGCCGGGCGCGCAATTGCTCACCGTGCGCTATGCCGCGGCGAAGCGTTTCGCCCACGATCCGTCGCAGATCGTCACCGACGTGCAATGCCCGCGCGAATGGTGGCGGCCGGTCCCCTGGGCGCTGACCCGCTTCCCGCGCGACGCGTTCGATTATGTCTGGCTGATCCGCCCCCCCGAATTCCCCCAGCGCTTCATGCAGGGGCTCGTGCCCGTCTATGTCGACGATCACAGCAATAGCGGGCTCTACCGCGTCGACCATGACGTCCCCGCGCCGGTCATCCGTCCGGGCGAGCTGCCGCTGCCGAAATGGGAACGCGACATCATCCTGAACGACGGCCGCCAGTTCACCAGCAACCTCCCCGAGCCCGAAGCCTCGCCCTCGCCCTTGCCCTGATCGGGTTCACACGAAGGCAAATGGAGTTTCGCGCAGAGGCGCAGAGGACGGAGAGGAAATCACGCGCCGCGGCAGCGGCAGGAACTCACGCAAGCAACAGATCGGACGCTACCGGCAGCGCGAGACGGTCTTCGCGCATACCCTCCTCTGCGTCCTCTGCGCCTCTGCGCGAACCTCTTCTTCGCGCTTTCGCGCGAAACCTCACCCCTCGCGCCGGAACGGCATCATCTCGCCGAGCCACTCCTGCTCGCGCTCGACTGCCGCGCGCTCGCGCTGCAGGAAATCGGCCACTGCGCGCCGGAAGCCCGGATTGGGGATATAATGCGCCGACCAGGTCGTCACCGGGCCATAGCCGCGCGCGAGCTTGTGCTCGCCCTGCGCCCCGGCCTCGACCCTGGCCAGCCCGCGTGCGATCGCCGCGTCGATCGCCTGGTAATAGCAAAGCTCGAAATGGAGGAACGGCACTTCCTCGATCGCGCCCCAATAGCGTCCGTACAGCGCATCCTCGCCGATCAGATTGAGCGCGCCCGCAATCGGCACGCCGTCGCGCTCGGCGAGGATCAGCAGCGTCGCGTCGGCCATTTCGGCACCGAGCAGCGAGAAGAAGGCGCGGGTCAGATAGGGCTGGCCCCATTTGCGCGATCCGGTGTCCTGATAGAATTGCCAGAAAGCGTCCCAATGCGCCTCGCTGATCTCGCTCCCGGTCAAATGGCGCACGGTCAGGCCCTCCAGCGCCGCCGCGCGCTCCTTGCGGATCGCCTTGCGCTTGCGGCTGGAGAGTGCCGCGAGGAAGTCGTCGAAGCCGGCATAACAGTGGTTCTGCCAGTGGAACTGGGTGCCCGCGCGGACCAGCCATCCCGCCGCCTCGAACCAGTGCAATTGGGCTTCCTCCACGAAGGTCACGTGCGCCGAGGACAGGCCGTTCTGGTCGGTCACCGCCTCGATCGCGGCGATCAGCGCCGGCGCGGCAGTCGCGTCGCGCAGCAGCAGTCGCGGCCCCGGGACCGGCGTGAACGGCACCGCGACCTGCAGCTTGGGATAATAACTCCCTCCGGCTTGCTCCCATGCATCGGCCCAGCCATGGTCGAAGACATATTCGCCCTGGCTGTGCGATTTGACATAGGCCGGCGCGACCGCCGCGGCGCACCCTTCCGCACCCGCGACCATGATCGGCAGCGGCTGCCAGCCGGCCCGCGCACTCGCCGAACCCGAGCGTTCGAGGATCGACAGGAAGCGGTGCGAGACGAACGGATTGCCGGGCCCCGCACAGGCATCCCACTCGGCCGAGGGGATCGAGGCGACGCCATCGGCGATACGGGCGGTAATCGGTCGGGAACGCACCGCCGCAAGATAGGCGCAGTCACGGCGAAGCGGGAGGGGGGGCTTCACTTATCTTCCCCCGCCGGGGGGAGGTGGCGCCGAAGGCGACGGAGGAACTCACTGCGGCCAGTGATTCCCCCCTCCGTTGGGCCGCGCCTGACCTCCCCCTGGCGGGGGAGGATTGCGATAGTCTCCTAGCTTATGCTGCTCTGGCCGTCGGGTGCCCCCGGCCATTGCGTCACCCGCACGTCGCGCACCGGGTAGGGAATGTGGATCCCGTGCTCCTTGAACAGCAGCCACAACCGGTTGAGCACGTCGCTGCGCACATTGCCGACGCCGCTCTCGGGATCGCTGATCCAGGCGAGGATCTCGTGCTCGACGCCCTTTTCGCCGAACGCCATCAGCCAGACATTGGTCTTCGGGTTGTTGAGCACCCGCGGGCTTTCGGCGGCGGCGCGCAGCATCAGTTCCTGGGCGAGCTTGAGATCGCAATCATAAGCGACCGTCACCGGGATGCGGACGCGGACGTTGCGGTCGGTGTACGACCAGTTCTCCACTTCCTGCGTCATCAGATTCTCGTTGGGAATCAGATGCTCCTTGCCGTCGCGGGTGATCACCGAGACTGCGCGCACGCCGATCTTGTTGACCCAGCCGAAGCTGTCGCCGACGACGATCACGTCGCCCGGCTTGATCGAACGGTCCATCAGCAGGATGATCCCCGCGATCAGATTGCCGATCGTCTTCTGCAGCCCGAAGCCGATCGCGAGACCGAACGCGCCCGAGAATACCGCGAACGCGGTCAGGTCGATCTCGAGCAGATCGACGCCGATGAAGAAGGCCAGCACCACCACGGCGATCGCCGCGAGCTTCTGGACGAGCAGTTTCTGGGTCGCGTCGAAGCCGCGGGCGCTGCCGATCGAATGGGTCAGCACGCGATTGACCAGCCGCACCCCGGCGAACAGCAACAGCACGGTGATCCCGACGGTCAGGCCGGAGAGCAAGGAGAGGCGCCGTTGCCCGACCTGGATGCCGACCCGGTCGAGCGTCGCCTCGATCACCGCGAAGCCGCCGATCGCGTTGCTGAGGATCGCAGTGAAGGCGAGCGCCGCCAGCGTCCACGCCGCCCAGCGCGGCAGATTGAGCCCGCGCAGCACGCCGACCGCGAGCATCGCGACGGCGAACCCTTCGATCAGCCCGAGCGCCAGCGCCGCCAGCGGGGTCCATGGCCAGCTCGCCGCGACGGTCGCGAGCAGGATCGCGGCGGTGCCCCAGCGAATGATCGCGCAGACGCGCAACGAGAAATGCGCGGCGTTGCCGTTGACATGCTCGGCCCAGGCAGCCGCGATCCGGGTGCCGATATGGCGCCCCGCCAGCCAGCCGAGAGCGAGCGCGAGCGCCGCCAGCCCGGCGGCGATCGCGGCTTCGGAAAGCTCGTGGGCGCCCGGCAGATTATGTCCCGCCAGCCAGGCCCCGAGTCGTTCCATCACCCGCGCACCGCGGCGAAGCGGGCGAGCCCGGCCTCGAGATCGGCGATGAGATCGTCGCAATCCTCGAGCCCGATCTGCAGCCGCACCATCGGCCCCTCGGCCTCCCATCTGGTCGCGCTGCGATAACGCTGCGGATCGACCGGGATCGCGAGGCTCTCATAGCCGCCCCAGCTATAGCCGATGCCGAAATGCCTGAGGCCGTCGATCAGCGCCGCGCGCGCCGCCTCGCCGCCGCCGTTGAGCACGAACGAGAACAATCCCGATGCCCCGCGAAAGTCGCGCGCGAAGGTCATGTGGCCGGGGCAATCGGGCAGCGCCGGATGGAGCACCCGCGCCACTTCGGGCCGGTCCTCGAGCCATTCGGCAATCTTGAGCGCCGAGCGGCCATGTTGCTCCAGCCGCACCGCCATCGTCCGCAGCCCCCGCGCGCCGAGCCAGGCGTCGTCGGGGCTCGCGGTCTGGCCGAGCTGATAGGTCGCCGCGCGCAGCCGCTGATATTGCCCTTCCGCGGCGGTCACCGATCCCAGCATCACGTCCGAATGGCCGACGACGTACTTGGTGCAGGCGAGGATCGAATAATCGACCCCCAGCGCGATCGCGGGGAGCAGCAGCGGCGTCGCCCAGGTATTGTCGAGCAAGGTGGTGATCCCACGCGCCTTGGCCACCCCGACGATCGCGGGGATATCCTGCACCTCGAAGGTCAGGCTGCCCGGGCTCTCCATGAAGATCGCCCTGGTCCGCTCGGTGCAGAGTTCGGCGATCCCCGCGCCGATCAGCGGATCGTAGAAGGTCGTGGTGACTCCGAACCGCCTGAGCAGCCCGCTCGCCAGCCCGCGCGTCGGATCATAGGCATTGTCGACCAGCAGCAATTCGTCGCCCGGCGCGAGCACGGCGAGCAAGGCCGAGGCGATCGCCGCGACGCCCGAGGGGTAGAGCAGGGTCGCCTCGGCCCCGGGCTCGAGCTCGGTCAGCGCCTCGGCCAGCGACCATTGCGTCGGAGTGCCGCGGCGGCCGTAGAAGAGCTTGTGGTGGGTATCGGCCGCGCCGCGGGCGCGCAGATCGGCAACATTGTCGTAGAGAATCGTCGAGGCGCGCCACACCGGCGGGTTGACCACCCCCTGCGTCCATTCGTCACGGCGCCCGGCCTGAACGACCTTGGTCGCGTCCTTCTCGTCGCTCATGCCGGTCCCAAAGCCTTTTCGGTATCGGGATGCGCCCCCCATTCGGACCAGCTACCGTCATAGACCGGCACGTCGCGGCCGATCAGATGCCCGGCGAACGCGATCACCGACGCGGTGATCCCCGATCCGCAGGTGGCGACCAGCGGCTTGCTCGGGTCGAGGCCGGCATCCGCGAACACCGCGCGGATCGCATCCGGCTGCTTCCACCTGCCGTCGGCTTCGAAGAAGCGGCCATAGGGAATGTTCTTCGACCCCGGAATATGGCCGGGGGAGCATTCCTTGCGCGGGTCGGGCTCCTCGCCGGTGAACCGCGCCGCCGAGCGCGCGTCGACGATCTGCTCGTCGGTCGCCCGCATCTCGGCGAGGCTGCGCACCTGCGTTCGCGGCATTCCCGCCTCGAAGGTCGAGCGCGCGGGGGAGGGCGCATCCTGCGCCAGCGGCCGCCCCTCGGCCTTCCATTTGGCAATGCCGCCGTCGAGCAGGCTTGCCGCGATGCCGAAGCGCCCGAGCACCCACCACGCCCGGCACGACGTATGGTGCGGGCTGTTGTCGTACAGCACCACCCGGCTTGCCGCATCGATCCCCAACGCCGCCATCCGCGCCTCGAACAGGTCGCGCGGCGGCAGCATCGACGGCAGCGGGTCTCCCGCATCGACCAAAGTGTCGAGATCGAGCAGCAGCGCCCCCGGGATATGCCCGCCGGCATATTCGGCGCGTGGATCCTGCCTCGCCGATCCGGGCAAGGTCGAGGTGTAGGTGGCGTCGAGCACCACGAGTCCGTCGGCGCCGAGTTGGTCCGCGAGCCAGTCTGTCGTTACAAGTGCGTCCATCCTTTCGGGTCCTAGAAGGATGCAAAGCCCGCGTCGATCACCTACATGGCGCCGATGGAACCCAAGCATCTCGGCCAGACCTCGTCGCTTCCCGCCACTCCCGGGGAGGCGGAGCTCGATTACGTCGCCAATCCGCGCCCCGGCAGCCGGTACATGATCCGCTTCGCCGCGCCCGAATTCACGTCGCTGTGCCCGATCACCGGCCAGCCCGATTTCGCGCATCTGGTGATCGATTACGTCCCCGGCGCAACGATCGTCGAATCCAAGTCGCTCAAATTGTTCCTCGGCAGCTTCCGCAATCACGGCGCGTTCCACGAGGATTGCACCGTCGGCATCGGCGAGCGGCTGTTCGATGAAATGAAGCCGAAATGGCTGCGGATCGGCGGCTATTGGTATCCGCGCGGCGGCATCCCGATCGACGTCTTCTGGCAGTCGGGCGAGCCGCCGGCCGGCGTCTGGATCCCCGCGCAGGACGTGCCCGGATATCGCGGCCGAGGCTGAACGCCAGATTTACGAAACGGTTCGTCGGATTCTTCTACGTTGCATTGCAGCAAAAGTGAAACCATATTCCTTTGCAAGAGTTGAGGAGGCTTCGAGAGGGTCGTGACGACCCAATTGTTGCAGTAGCGAAGGAAGAGAAATGGCGCCGTTCATGTTGGCTCCGGGTATCAGGCATCTTGCGCTCATCGGCAACTTTCTCCCGCGCAAATGCGGCCTCGCGACCTACACGACCGATACCTACAACGCGCTGAAGCAGCGTTATCCCGATCTTCGCGTCGACGTCTTCGCGATGGACGATCATCCCGGCAGGTACGACTATCCCGAAGCCGTCACCCGCGCGATCCCGCAGCACGAGCGTGCCGCTTATGTCGACACCGCCCGCGCGATCGAGGCCAGCGGCGCGCAGGCTTTGTGGATCCAGCACGAATACGGCATTTATGGCGGGCCCGCCGGCGAGTTCCTGATCGCCTTGATCGATCGCCTGTCGATCCCGGTGATCACCACGCTCCACACCGTGCTCGAGCGCCCGAGCGCCGACGAGCGCCGGGTGATGGAGGCGCTGCTGCGCCGCTCGTCGCGGATCATCGTCATGGCCGAAAAGGGCCGCGACATTCTCAAGCGCGTCCATGGCGCCGACGACAAGAGCATCGTCATGATCCCGCACGGCGTTCCCGAGCGCCCGTTCGTCGATCCCGACAGTCTCAAGCCCGATTTCGGCTGGGAAGGCCGCGAAGTCGTGCTGACCTTCGGGCTGCTCGCGCCCAACAAGGGGCTCGAGACGGTGATCTCGGCGCTGCCGCAGGTCGTCGCGCATCATCCGCGGGCGCTCTACGTGATCCTCGGTGCGACGCACCCCAATCTCGTCGCGCACGAAGGCGAAGCCTATCGCGACCGGTTGCGGGCGCTCGCCGAGGAAAAGGGCGTCGCGGGGCACGTCCAGTTCATCGACGCGTTCGTCGAGCATGATGAACTGATCGGCTATCTCCAGGCGGCCGACCTCTATGTCACGCCGTACAATAATCCGGCGCAGATCACCTCGGGCACGCTGTCCTACGCGGTCGGCGTCGGCAAGCCGGTGATCTCGACGCCCTATGTCCATGCGACCGAGATCCTCGGCGACGATCATGGCGTCCTCGTCGATTTCGGCGACAGCGCCGCCTTTGCGCGCGAGATCGATCGGCTGCTGAGCGACGATCGGGCCCGGCTGGCGCTGGCGCAGCGCGCTTATGCCCGCGGCCGCACGATGGTCTGGCCGCGCCTCGCCGAAAATGCGATGGCGGAACTGGCCGCGATCGTCGCCGCGCGGCCGCGCCGCTTCGCCCGGTCGACCGCCGAGCTGGCCACGCTCCAGCCCGATATCGCCGCCGTCGAGCGGATGAGCGACTCGACCGGGATGCTCCAGCATTCGATCTATTCGGTGCCCGATCGCCGCCACGGCTATTGCATCGACGACAATGCCCGCGCGCTGATCCTGATGTGCAAGATCGAAGGGATCGACGAGGGCGTTCGCGACAAGTGGACCACCATCTATGGCGGGTTCGTCCAATATGCGTGGAACCCCGATCAGCGCCGCTTCCGCAATTTCATGAACTTCGATCGTACGTGGTGCGAGGATGTCGGCTCGGAAGATTCGAACGGCCGCGCGATCTGGGCATTGGGCGTCACCGCGCGTGACGCGCGCGCGCAGAAGCACCGCGACTGGGCGTCGATGCTGTTCGACAATACTGCTTCCATCGCGCTCGAGCTCGAGGCGCCGCGCAGCCATGCCTTCGCGATGCTCGGCGCCGCGGCGATGATCGAGGCGCATCCGGGCCATGCGCTCTCGCGCACGATCCTGACGCGCTATGGCGAGGAGCTGATCACCTTGCTCGATCAGGCACGCCGCCCCGAATGGCAATGGTTCGAGATCGTCCTCGCTTATGACAATGCCCGCTTGCCCGAAGCGCTGCTCCGCGCCGGCAAGGCGCTCGGTCGCCAGGATTTCATCCATGTCGGGCTCGAGACGCTCGACTGGATCGTCGGCCGCCAGACTTCGCCCGAGGGTCGATTCCGCGCGGTCGGCAGCGAGAGCTTCGGCCGGCCCTATGCCGAGCCGCTGCCGTTCGACCAGCAGCCGCTCGAGGCGCAGGCCACCGTCGATGCCTGCGCCGCCGCGTGGGAAGTCACCGGCGACCGGCGCTGGTATGGAGAGGCGATGAAAGCCTATCGCTGGTATCTCGGCGCGAACGACCTCGAGCTTCCGCTCGCGACGGCGCAGGACGGCGGCTGTTTCGACGGGCTGATGCCCAACGGTTTGAACCGGAATCAGGGCGCCGAGTCTATTTTGGCGCTCCAACTGGCCAATTGTGCGATTTCCGTACTTTCAAAGCCCGCCGAAAACGTGGCAAGCACCCGCCGCACCGCCGTCGCGTGAACCCTTCGCGCCGGCGCGAGGGATTCAGCGGGGTACGAATGCAGGAATTGTTCAATCACACGCTGCGGCTCCGGGCCGATCCCTCGCGCGTGGTGGTTCGTCCGTTCCATATCGCCTGGGCGCAGAACGGCTCGGGGCCGAGCCGTTCGGAGCGCATCGTCAACGAGGTGCTGGCGATGTCGCCCGGCGAGGCGAGCGCGCAGCTCGAGATCGTGCTCAAGGATTTCGAGGCGCGCCACTGGCAGACGCGCCGGGTGTTCATGACCCGCTATGACGAGATCGAGCAAATGCTCAATCTCGACGGCGCGACGATCGGCGACGAGAAGCGCCAGTTGCTCGGCGCCTATTTCTGCCACGAATACAGCTATGCGGCTGCCGCGCTGATGAATCCCAGCGCGGTGCCGCATTACGATCAGTCGGGGATGCCGCGCGGCAGCATGCGCATCCTGATGTCGCTGCGCGCGGTCGGCGAGGGGCACATCTCCTCTGTCTCGTTCCGCGAGGGCATCATCACCGACAGGAACGAACTCAGCCTCGCTCCCGAACCCCCCTTCGCCACTGCGGCCGATGCGCGCGAGGAGGATGAGGACAAGATCCCCGAAGGCCCGGTGACGGTGTATCGGCACCGGGATTCGACGCTGTCGGGCACGGTGATCTTCCCGATCACCAAGGCGCAGTCGAACGGGCTCGAGGATCTCCGGATCTGCCATTTCACCCATGACGACGGCAGCGAGGAGTGGATCGGCACCTACACCGCCTATAACGGCTCGGTGATCCAGTCCGAACTGATGCGCACGCGCGACTGGCGCGCGATCGATCTCGTCCCGATGACCGGCGGCGCCTCGCGCAACAAGGGGATGGCGCTGTTCCCGCGAAAGGTGAACGGCCAATATATGATGCTCGGCCGCCAGGACGGCGAGAACATCTTCCTCCACGCTTCGGACGACATCACCCATTGGGAAGGCGGCGAGCTGCTGATCAAGCCGTGCTATCCGTGGGAGCTCGTCCAGATGGGCAATTGCGGCCCGCCGATCGAAGTCGACGAAGGCTGGCTGGTGCTCACCCACGGCGTCGGCGCAATGCGCAAATATTCGATCGGCGCGGCGTTGCTCGACAAGAACGATCCGACCAAGGTGCTGGCACGCTCGAAGGAGCCGCTGCTGGCGGCGGCCGATCAGGACCGCGAGGGCTATGTCCCCAACGTGGTCTACACTTGCGGCGCGATCCGCCACGGCGACAAATTGTTCATCCCCTACGGCGTGGCCGACAGCTCGGTCGCCTTCGCCTTCGTGCCGATCAAAGCCCTGCTCGAGCAGATGGGGTGAGGTTCTACATCCTCCCTCGCGAAGCGGGGGAGGGGGACCACGAAGTGGTGGAGGGGGCATATCCGCGAGCTAATCGCTTGCGGCCCAGCCCCCTCCGTCACGCTGCGCGTGCCACCTCCCCCGCTAAAGCGAGGGAGGATTTGGCCATCACCGATAATTCGCGATGTCCTGATCCACCGGCGGTTCGCTCACCGGCGGCACGCTCGCCACCATCCGCCGGGTGACCGCATAAGCCAGCGCGATCAGCCCGAAGAACAACAAAGGCGCCAGCCACATCGCCACGCTCTCGAAACCCTCGCCCATGATCGCCAGCGGCGCGTCGTTCGGCGGGATCGGCGAGTTGCGGTTGGCCCAGGCGAGGATCCCGGCAAAGGCGACCCCGAACAGGCTCTCGCCGACGATCAGCCCGGTCGCGGCGAGCACGCCCATCCGCTCGGCGAATTCCGGATTCGCGCGCCGCGCCGCCCAGCGATTGTAGAAATGGCCGATCAGCGCGCCGACCGGGATCAGCAGGGTCAGCCCCATCGGCAGATAGATGCCCATGCCCACCGCGAGCGGCGGCAGGCGCATCTTGCCCGAACGGCCGAGCAACTCGTCGATCGCGATGACGCCGGCGCCGATCGCCGCGCCGATCCCGATCAGCCCCCAGTCAATGTCGCCGCCCAGCACGCCCTTGGCGATCGACGAGATCAACGCCGCCTGCGGCGCCGACAGCGCGTTGGGCCCGGCGCCGGGCATGCCGACGAAGCCGAGCGTGTCCTTGAGCAGGTCGAGCACGAGCGGGATCGCGAGGCTGCCGAAGATCACCCCCAGCACCAATGCGACCTGCTGCTTCCACGGCGTCGCGCCGACCAATTGGCCGGTCTTTAGGTCCTGGAGATTGTCGTTCGAGATCGTCGCGATCGAGAAGACGATCGCCGTGGTGAACAAGGCATAGGCGATCAGCGCATTGGTCCGCGTCGGATCGGCCTCGTGCCCGAAGATCGCCACCAGCAGCAGCGACGCGCCGAGCACCGCGAGGATGCCCACGCCCGAAACCGGCGAGTTCGACGCGCCGATCAGCCCGGCCATATAGCCGCAGATCGCTGCGATCAGCACGCCGACGATCAGCACATAGACCAGCGAACCGCCGATCACCGCCGCCGGATAATCGTGCACCGGCCCGCCGGTCGAAAAGTCCCAGAGCAGCCACGCGATCGGCGCGAGGATCAGCAAAGTCACCAGCCCGACCACGCCGATCGGCAAGTCGCGCTCGGTGATGTCGAGCGTTTCGCCTGCGCCGCGTGCGCGCGATGCGGCCAGCGCCGAGCGCAGCCCGGCGACGATCGGCCCGATGATCTTGAGCAGCGACCAGATCGCCGCGACGCCGATCGTTCCCGCGCCGATGAAGCGCACCTGCCCGCGGAAAGTGCCGCCGACCAACGCATCGATCCCCGCCGACAGGTCGCCGCCCGAGGCGAAGTACGGGACGAGGACGGTCCACGAGATGATCATTCCGAAGAACATCGCCGCGCCGACCGAGATGCCGACGAGGTGCCCGACGCCGATCAGCAGCATCGACCAACTGGTCGACCAGCCGGTGGCGGTGCCGCCCACCGCGAAGTTCTTGCCTGCTTCGTCGGCGACCAGCTTCATCTTGGCGAGCAGCGCGAAGGCGCCCGAGAACAGCGCGCCGAGCATGAGCACGCGCAGGCCCTTGGCGTTCTCGACATCGCCCGCGCGGCTGTTCGAGCCGACCTTGAGCACTTCGGCGGCGGCGACGCCCTCGGGATAAGGCAGGTCGGACCCGGTCACCAGCGCGCGGCGCAGCGGCACCGAGAACATCACGCCGAGCACGCCGCCGGTGACGCACACCGCGACCGTGGTCCAATAAGGAAAGCCCGACCACCAGCCGACCATGATCAGCCCGGGCAGCACGAACACGATCGCGGCGAGCGTGCCCGCGGCGCTGGCGATCGTCTGGACGATGTTGTTCTCGAGGATCGAGCTGCCGCGAAAGAAGCGCAATATCGCCATCGAGACCACCGCGGCGGGGATCGAGGTGGCGAAGGTCAGCCCGACCTTGAGACCGGCATAGACGTTGGCGGCCGTGAACAGGATCGTGATCAGCGCGCCCAGGAGGACGCCGCGCAGCGTCAGTTCGGAAAGCGGGCGGGGGGCGGTGGCCATTCGGCGCTCCTTGGAGAGGTTTCGCCGAGCTTAGGCACAAGAAGCGGGGATGGGCAATTTCATTGCGTGGCGGCGGGGGCGGTGGAGGCACACCAAACCGTCACCCCGGCCTTGTGCCGGGGTCCACTGCGCCGCGAAGGAAGGGCTCGCGCCTCTTGCTTGTCCTCCAGCCCCTTGGTGGACCCCGGCACTGCGGCCGGGGTGACGGCTGAGTAGGTGGGCTAGCCTCTGAACAGCCCGCCCAGCACCCCGCGCACCAGCTGCGCGCCGAGCCCGCCGCCCGAGCGCCGCCGGCTGCCGCCGCCGAAGATCTCGCGGCCGATCTCGTTGGCGACCTGACGCCCCAGCGACGACGAAGCCGAGCGCGCCGCCGACGTTGCCATCTTGGCCCAGGGCGAAGTCGCGGTCGCCTGCGCGCGCTCGGTGGCGAGGCGGGTGCGCTCGGCCTCCTTGGCGAGCCGCGCCTGTTCCTTGGCCTGGGCGGCGGCGGCCTTGTCCGCTTCGTTGTCGGCCTGCGCCTCGGCCGCCGCGGCGACGGCTTCCTCGGCCTTGGCGCGGAGCATCTCCTCGGCCGATTCGCGGTCGACCGCCACGTCGTATTTGTCGGCTACCGCGTCGGTGGTGACCAGCAATGCGCGTTCCTCGGCAGTCAGCGGGCCGACCCGCGTGCCCGGCGCGCGGATCAGGGTGCGCTCGACCGGCGAGGGCGATCCGTCTTCCTGCAGCACCGACACCAAGGCCTCGCCGACCTTCAATTCGGTGATTGCCGTGGCGACGTCGACTTGCGGATTGGCGCGGAAGGTCTCCGCCGCCGATCGCACCGCCCTGGCGTCCTTCGGCGTGAAGGCGCGCAAGGCGTGCTGCACCCGGTTGCCGAGCTGCCCGGCGACGTCCTCGGGAATGTCGATCGGATTTTGGGTGATGAAATAGACGCCGACCCCCTTCGATCGGATCAGCCGCACGACTTGCTCGATCTTGTCGAGCAACGCCTTGGGCGCGTCGTCGAACAGCAGATGCGCCTCGTCGAAGAAGAAGACGAGCACCGGTCTGTCGGGGTCGCCGATCTCGGGAAGGACCTCGAACAGCTCGGACAGCAGCCACAGCAGGAAGCTGCCATAGAGCCGCGGGCTCGCCATGAGCTTGTCCGCGGCGAGGATGTTGACCACCCCGCGGCCGCGGTCGTCGGTGCGGATGAACTCGCTTATGTCGAGCGCGGGCTCGCCGAAGAAATTCTCGGCGCCCTGGCTGCGCAGCTGGAGCAATTGCCGCTGGATCGTGCCGACGCTGGCTTTGGTGATGTTGCCGAATTTGGTCGAGAGCTCGCTTGCCCGCTCGGCGCAATGCGCGAGCATCGCCTGCAGATCGTCCATGTCGAGAAGGAGCAGGCCCTCCTCGTCGGCGACGTGGAACGCGACGTTGAGCACGCCTTCCTGCGTCTCGTTGAGGTCGAGCAGCCGCGCGAGCAGCAGCGGACCCATCTCGGAGATCGTCGCGCGGATCGGGTGGCCCTGGGCGCCGAACAAATCCCAGAGCTGCACCGGCAATGCGTCGTAGCGCCATGCGGTGTCGCCGATCTCGCGCGCGCGACTCGCGAAGATCTCGTGGGTCTTCGCGGTCGGCGATCCGGCCATGCCGAGCCCCGAAAGATCGCCCTTCACGTCCGACACGAACACCGGCACGCCCGCCGCCGAGAAACCCTCGGCGAGCACCTGCAAGGTCACGGTCTTGCCGGTGCCGGTCGCGCCGGCGATCAGCCCGTGACGGTTCGCGCGGCGGAGCACCAATTCCTGCCGGGCAGTGCCGGCCGCGCCCACGAAAATGCCCGTCTCTCCCGCCATCACCGCACTCCTTGTTCAGAAGGCGGTTCTAGGGGAAAGACGGGCATTTCGTCAGCCCAAAAGACCGCAATCAGTTCGGGATCTGCACCGGCACGTAGCGGCCTACGCCCTTGCGCTGGATGAACAGCACGACCTGCTTGCTGCCCGCGCTCTTGGCCTGGCCGACGATCCGCGCCAGATCCGCGGCGTTGCGCACCGGGGTGCGGTTCGCAGTGGTGATCAGGTCGCCGCGGGCAAGGCCCTTGCCGGCCGCGTCGCTGCTCGCATCGACGCCGAGCACCACAACGCCCTGCGCATTGGTGTCGGCGCCGATCTGGCGCGCGATCTGCGGAGTGAGCGGGGTGACCGCGATGCCGAGCGAGGCGGCACCCATCGTATCGCCGTCTTGCGCACCGGGGCCGCTGTCATTGTCCTCGAGGTCGAATTGCTGCGCCAGCTCCTCGTCGGGCGGGCGGGTGCCGAGGGTGAGCGTCACGGTCTGGCGCTTGCCGTCGCGCACCAGCTCGATCGGGATCCGCGTGCCGGGGGGCACATTGGCGACCAGATAGCTCAAGGTCTGGTCGGGAGTGACGTCGCGATTGTTGACCCGGACGATCACGTCGCCCTGGCGGATGCCGGCCTTCTCGGCGGGCTGGCCCGGCTCGACGCGCGCGACGATCGTGCCGTTGCCCTTGGGCACGCCGAACGAATCGGCGAGGTCGGCGGTCAGGTCCTGCATCTGGATGCCCAGATAGCCGCGCTGGATCGTCTGCCCCTTCATCAGCCGGTCGAGGATCGGCTTGGCTTCGGTCGAAGGGATGGCGAAGCCGATGCCGACATTGCCGCCGGTCGGCGACAGAATCTGCGAGTTGATCCCGATCACGTTGCCGTTGAGATCGAACAGCGGGCCGCCCGAATTGCCGCGGTTGATCGAGGCGTCTGTCTGGATGAAGCGGTCGAACGCGCCGCCCACGGTGGAGCGATGCAGCGCCGAGACGATGCCCGCGGTCACCGATCCGCCGAGGCCGAACGGACTGCCGATCGCGACCACCCAGTCGCCGACTCGCGCCTGGTTCGAATCGCCGAGGCGGACAAAGGGAAGCGCGGTGGCGTCGATCTTGAGAACCGCGAGGTCGGAAGAGGCATCGCGGCCGATCAGGCGCGCTTTATATTCCTTGCGGTCGTTCAGCGTGACGGTGATCGATTCGACCACCGCGCCGCGCGTGCCCGCAGTGACGACATGGTTGTTGGTGACGATGTAGCCGTCGGCCGAGATCAGGAAGCCCGAGCCCAGCGATTCGGCCTGACGGGTCACCGGACCGCCGCCCTGGCCGCGGCCGAACATCTCGAACGGCGTGCCCTGGAACGGATTCTGCTGCTGGACGGTGATGCGCTGGGTGGTCGAGATGTTGACCACCGCCGGCTGCAGCTTGGCGACCATGTCGGCGAAGCTCATCGGCGCGCCGGCGCGCGGCACGCTCGCCTGGATCGCGCCCGGCTCGTTCTGCGCGGTCTGCGCGCCGGCGGGGTGATTCAGCGTCAGGGCAGTGGCGGCGCCACCAAGGGCAAGGGCAGTGGTAAGAGCGTAGACGTAACGCACGTGGGCGAATCCTCTCAAAGGACGGGTAAGCGTTCGGGCGCGGTTGTCGCGCCCGGTTGCTGAACGCTGATTGAATATGAACGAAGCTGCAGGATCATCGTTGCCCCATGAACTCGCGCAGATAGCTGTTCTGGGGGGACAGGATCACCGAGGTCTCGCCCTTGCCCTCGCCCTGGGCGAGGAAGGTCGTCCGGTACGACTGCATCGCGCGGTAGAAATCGTAGAAAGCGGGATCCTTGTTGAACGCCTGGGCATAGACCTGCGCGGCCTGCGCCTGCGCGGTGGCGCGGATGATCTGCGCTTCCTTGAGGCCTTGGGCCTTGATCGTCGCCGCTTCCTGCCGCCGCGCCGTCGCCATGCGGTTGAGTGCGCTCTCGAGCGGCGATCCGCTCGGCAGCTCGGTCTGCTTGATGCGGACGTCGACGATCTCGACGCCGTACTGGCTGGCCAGCCGCTGCAGCGCGTTCTGAATATTGTCCATCACTTCGCCGCGCTCGGGGCTGAGCAGGGTCGCCGAAGTGCGCTTGCCGAGCTCGTTGCGCAGCGACGAGCCGAACAAGGGCTGGAGCTGCTCGCGGACGCGCTCCTCCGAACCCACGGTCACCACCATGCGCAGCGGATCGACCACGCGGAACCGGGCATAGGCGTCGACTTCGAGCCGCAACTGGTCGGTCGACAGCACCGGCTGGTTGGGCAGGTCGATGTCGAGCACGCGCTTGTCGACCCAGACGATGCGGTCGAAGAACGGCAGGCGGAAGATCGGCCCTGCCTGGGTGCGGCCATATTGCTCGTTGGGCTTGTAGGCGTTGACCGTCCGATGCGGCTGCTCGAGCCGCAGGATCACTGCCTGCTTGCTCTCGGGGACGATCGCGACGGTGCTCATCAGCACCACGAGCGCGAGGATCACGGCAATTGCGATGCCGATCGGGCTGCGCAGCCAGCTCAGGGTCATCGTGCCGCTCCCGATTGGGTGCGGGGCTGGGCCGGGGCGTCAGCCGCGGGAGTCCCGCCGCCGCCGCGAAGCGCGGGCAGCGGCAGATAGGGCGTCACGCCTGGGGCCTCGACGATCGTCTTGTTGGTGCGGGACAGGATCTGCTCCATCGTCTCGTAATAGATGCGGCGGCGCGTCACTTCGGGCGCGGCCTTGTACTGCTCGTAGATCTTGTCGAACTCGGCGGCCTCGCCCTGCGCGGCGGCGAGCACCTGCTGGGCATAGGCATTGGCGTTGTTCTTGTTGGCCTGCGCCTCCTGCTGCGCTGCGGTGACTTGCTTGAAGTCCTCGTCCACGGCCTGCGGGGCGGCGGCCTTCTGGATCGCGACGCCCTGGATGCGGATACCCGAATGATATTGGTCGAGGATCTGCTGGATCGATGCCTGGACCTGCCCCTCGATGCGCGCGCGGCCCTGGCCGATCGCTTCGTTGAGGCTGGTGGTGGCGACGACCGCGCGCATCGCGCTCTCGGCAGTGGCGCGGACGGTGTCCTCGGGCCGCGCGATCTGGAACTTGTAATCGACCGCGCTGCTGATGTCCCAGCGCACCGAATAGGCAAGATCGACGATGTTCTGGTCGCCGGTCAGCATCAGATTCTCGCCGCCGGTCGGGAAATTCTCGGTGCGGATATTGGCGACGTCGATCACGTCGACCAGCTGCAGCGGCGCGGGCAAGGTGAACTGGAAGCTGCCGGGACCGAGCGTCCGCGAATAGCTGCCGAGCGTCGTCACCACGCCGCGCTCGCGCGGGCCGATCGAGTGCGTGCTGGTGTAGAAGACCCAGATCAGCAGCAGCGCGCCGATCACCAGGGTCCATAGCCGGCTGCCGCTGGGAAGGCCGGGAATCCCCGGGCCGCCGCCGCCGCGCGCGCGCTTGAGCAATTCGTCGAGGCTGGTCGCGCCGGGTCGGGGACGCTTGCCGTCGGGCGGGAAGGACCAGGGGTTGCGGGGGCCGCCGCCGCCGCCATTGCCTGAACCGCCGCCGTTGCCGGAACCGCCGCTTCCGCCGCCACTGCCCCATGGACTCTTGGGAGCTTCGTTCTTGAAGATGCCGGCCAGTCCGCGCCAGCCCGATTGGTTCACCATCCTGCCTTTATAAGGCGGCATCCGTGGATTTACAGTGGCAGCCGGCGATTGTGCGCCTATCTGGCGTGTAATGAATGATGTCCACAGCTTGAAAGCGGCGCTGGCACCGATCGCGGCGGACCGCGCCACGGTCCGATTCGAAGGCGGAAAGGCGAGCATCGTCCTCGACGTCACCGGCCTGGGAAAGGCCGCGAGCGAAGAGCTCGAGGCCGATGTCCGGCGGACCGCCGAAGCATCGCCGGGCGTGACCGAGGTGCGCGTGCTGCTCACCAGCGAGCGGCGGACGCGGCGGCTGATCGCGGTCGGCAGCGGCAAGGGCGGGGTGGGCAAGTCCACCGTCGCGGCCAATCTCGCGATCGCTTTGGCCCGGCGCGGGCGGCGCGTCGGGCTGGTCGACGCCGATATTTACGGACCCTCGCAGACCCGTTTGCTCGCCGTCGACGGCATTCGGCCGCAGGCGCGCGAAAAGACCCTGATTCCGGTCGAGACCAAATTCGGCGTGCCGCTGCTGTCGATGGGCGGACTGGTGCCCGAGGGACAGGCGATCGCGTGGCGCGGATCGATGGCCGGCGGCGCGCTCGGCCAGATGGTCGATGCCGATTGGGGCGATGCCGAGATACTGATCCTCGATCTGCCGCCGGGCACCGGCGATCTGCAATTGACCATGGTCCAGAAGCACAAGCCGGCGGGCGCGATCATCGTCTCGACGCCGCAGGATCTCGCCTTGATCGACGCCACCCGCGCGATCGATCTGTTCGCCAAGGTCAATGTGCCCGTCATCGGGGTGATCGAGAATATGAGCGGCTATGCCTGTCCGCATTGCGGCGAGATCTCGGATCCGTTCGGCAGCGGCGGCGCCGAGGCGGCGGCGGGCAGGATGGGGCTGCCCTTCCTCGGGCGGGTCCCGCTCGAGCTGGCGATCCGCACCGCCTCGGACGCCGGTGATCCGCCCGCCGCAGGGAACGGCCCGCACGCGGAGACGTTCGCCGCATTGGCGGCAAGGCTGGACGACTGGCTCACCGCAGGAGGCTGAACATGCCGCTGACGCGCGACGAAGACATACGCCAATTGCTCGAGGAGACCCGGACGATCGCGATGATCGGCGCGTCGGACCGGCCCGATCGGCCGAGCTATGGCGTGATGGCCTATCTCCAGAGCCGCGGCTATCGGGTGATCCCGGTCAATCCGCAGATCACCGGCGAGCATATCCACGGCGAATTCGTCTTCCGCGAGCTCGCCCAGATTGGCGTGGCCGTAGACATGGTCGACATCTTCCGCCGTCCGATCGCGGCGGGCGAGGCCGTCGACGAGGCGATCGCGGCGGGGGCGAAGTCGGTCTGGCTGCAGATCGGCGTGATCAACGAGGAGGCTGCCGCCCGCGCCGAGGCGGCCGGGCTCAAGGTGGTGATGGATCGCTGCCCCAAGATCGACATCCCCCGGCTCGGCGTGCCGATGGTCGGCGGCGCGCATTGAACCTTGTCACCCCGGCCTTGGGCCGGGGTTCACCAGGCAGCAATGGTTGGACAAGAAGCTGGGGCTTTTCGCGTGAAGCCGGGTGGACCCCGGAACAAGTCCGGGGTGACGAAGGGTCAGGTGAGCCGCCGCAACGCCGCGATCAGCTCGTCCAGATCGCGCGCATCCTGATACAGCCCGAAGCCGATCCGCAGCACGTCGCCGCGCACGTCGACGATCACCTCCTCGGCCTCGAGCTGGGCCTTCCACCGCCACGCCTCGGGCGATCGGAGCGCGAGGAAGCGCGCCGGCGATTCCGCGTTGAGCAACTCGGCCTCGATCGGCAGCGCGGCCAGCAACGCGGCCTTGAGCGCCCCCGCATGCGCCGCGATGTCGGGCGTGGTCAGCCCTTCCTGCCGCAGCATGTCGCGCACTGCGACAAAGCGGTAGATGCCCGAGGGATCGAAGGTCGCGCCGAGGAAGCGCCGCGCGTCGGGGGCGTAGCCGAGGCTGCCCGGCGGCAAGGACAGATCGTCGAATTCGGCATACCAGCCGGTGATCTCGGGCCGCGCCCCGAAGCCGGGTGGGGCGTGGAGAAACGCGCAGCCCTCGCCTGCCATCGCATATTTATAGCCGCCGGCGAGGTAGAAGACCCGGTCGGCCACCGCCGACAGATCGGTCGGCATGGCCATGAAGCCGTGATAGCCGTCGATCACCACCCACGGCCCCTCGGGCCGCGCCAGCGCCGCCAGTTCGGCGATGCGCTCGAAGACATGTCCGGTGCCGAACTGGACCTGGCTGACGAAGATCAAATTGTGCTCCCCCGATCCCGCGCGCGTGACGACCTGGTCGAGCGGCACCCGCTCGACCGTGGCGCTGCCGGCTTCCTCCCAGCGCGCGCTCTGCCGGCGGAAGCTGTGGAACTCGCCGTCGCTCGCCAAAATCCGCAGCGGCCGCCGCGGCAGCGCCGAGACGATGCGCAGCAGCAATTCATGGGTGTTCGGTGCGAACACGATCGTCGCCGGGTCGGGCAGCCCCAATTCGGTCGCGACATGGCGCTGCGCCGCGGGCCAGATCTCGCCCATCACCCGCTCCCATTTGCGGTCGGCGAGGCGCACCCCGTCCTCCCACGCGGCGAGCTGGCCGACATAGGAGGCGTCGGGCCAGAGATGGTGCGAATGCGCGGCGAAATGCAGCCGCTCGGGCGCCGCCGCGATCGCGCGCTGGAACAGGCGCTTGTAGCTGGTCACGCGCCGTGCTCCTGCGAAAGCAGGAGCCCGGAGTCACGGGCGACCCGCTCGCGGCCCCGGGCCCCTGCTTTCGCAGGGGAACCGGAAAAGCCAGGCATCACAATTGGGTCCTCAGCGACCACAGTTCCGGAAAGGCGCGCTTGGCCAGAGTCGATTCGAGATAGGGCACGCCGGCCGTGCCGCCGGTGCCCGGCTTCATCCCGATCACCCGGCTCACCGTGAGGACATGCTTGTGGCGCCACGTCGCGAGCGCGTCGTCGATGTCGACCAGTTTCTCGGCGAGCTGGTACAGCTCCCAATTGCCCGCGGTGTCGCGATAGATTTCGGCCCAGGCGTCCTCGACCGCCTTGCTCGGCACATAGGGTTCGCGCCAGTCGCGCGCCAATGCCGTGGCGGGCAGCGCGAAACCGGCACGGGCGAGCGCGGCATTGGCTTCGTCCCACAGGCTCGGCACGGCGGCGAATTCCACGGTGAGCGGCCCCGGCACCCCGCCGCCGCGCAGGCCCAGCATCGCCTCGACCGCCCGGAACTGGTCCGACTGGAAGCCCGAGCTGGTCCCCAGCACTTCGCGAAAGCGGGTGTAGTCGGACGGCGTCATCGTCGCGAGCACGTCCCAGCTAAGGGTCATCACCGCCTGGATCCGGCTCACCCGGGCGAGCGACTTGTACGCTTCGACCGGCTTGTCGGCGCGGACCAGCGCGAGCGCCGAGCGGATCTCGACGATCATCTGCTTGAGCCACAGCTCCTTGGTCTGATGGATGATGATGAACAGCAATTCGTCGTCGCGGTCCGACAGCGGATGCTGCGACGCCAGCAAGGTATCGAGCGCGAGATAGCGCCCATAGGTCATGGGTTGGGTCATGACGGAGCCTTAGGCCATTTCCGTGCTCTTGCGAAAGCAGGAGCCCGGGGCCGCGAGCGGATCGTCTGTGGCTCTGGGCTCCTGCTTTCGCAGGAGCACTACTCAGTCCCGCAGCAATTCGTTGATCCCGGTCTTGCTCCGCGTCTGGGCGTCCACCGTCTTGACGATCACCGCGCAATACAGCCCCGGCTTGCCGGCCTCGCCCGGCACCGTGCCCGGCACCACCACCGAATAAGGCGGCACATGCCCGCGATGCACTTCGCCGGTCGCGCGGTCGATGATCCTGGTCGAGGCGCCGAGATAGACCCCCATCGACAGCACCGCGCCCTCGCCGACGCGAACCCCCTCGGCGACTTCGGCGCGCGCGCCGATGAACGCGCCGTCGCCGATGATCACCGGATCGGCCTGGAGCGGCTCGAGCACCCCGCCGATGCCGACGCCGCCCGAAAGATGGACGTTCCTGCCGATCTGCGCGCAGCTGCCGACGGTCGCCCAGCCGTCGACCATCGTGCCTTCGCCGACAAAGGCGCCGATATTGACGAAGCTCGGCATCAGCACCGCGCCCCTGGCGATGTGCGCGCCGCGCCGCACGATCGATCCGGGCACCGCGCGGAAGCCCGCGCTGCGGAACGCGGCTTCGTCCCAGCCGGCGAACTTGCTCGGCACCTTGTCGAACCAGTTCGCCCCGCCCGGGCCCTCGATCACCCTATTGTCGTTGAGCCGGAAGCTCAGCAGAACCGCCTTTTTGAGCCATTGATTGACCTGCCAGCCGCCGTCCGCGGTCGGTTCGGCCACCCGCGCTTCGCCGCTGTCGAGCAGGTTCAGCGCTTCGGCCACTGCCTCGCGCACGGCGCCCGTGGTCGAGAAGCCGAGATCCGCGCGGTTCTCCCACGCGGCGTCGATGGTCGATGCGAGGTCGGTCAAATCAATCCTCCAATATTTCGTGCAGCCAGCGGCCGAGGTCGCTGACCTTATAGTCGATGAAGCTGCGGTCTTCGTCCGGCCCCTGTTCGGAGCCGTTGTCGATCCACACGGTGGTCATGCCGATCGCCCTGGCCGGCTTCAGATTGCGCGCCATGTCATCGACGAACAGCGACTGCTCCGGATCGAGACCATAGGCATCGCACAGCCCGCGATAGGCGAGGGGATCCGGCTTGGGGCGATAGTCGGTGGCGTGGATGTCGTGGATCGCCTCGAAACTCTCGCCGAGGCCGAGCCGTTCGAGCACCTTGCCGGCATAAGGCGCGTCGCCGTTGGTGAAGACCAATTTGCGCCCGGGCAGCCGTGCCAGCGCCTCGATCAGCGCCTCGTTGCGCTCCAGCACGCCCATGTCGACGTCGTGGACGTCGGCGAGATAATGCTCCGGGTCGACCCCATGCTCGGCAATCAGCCCCGACAGCGTCGTGCCATGGGCATGGAAATAGCCCTTCTGGATGCGATGCGCCTCCTCGGGCGAGCAGTTCAGCAGATTGCGGACATATTCGCCGATCCGCGCATCTATCATCGCGAACAGGTTCGCGCTCACCGGGTAGAGCGTATTGTCCAGATCGAAGATCCAGTTGCGGATGTGCGCGAGCTCGGGAAGCATATGTCCGGGGCTCTACGGAGTGGACGCCAGTGCCGCAAGGCGGCAGGGAGGAATAGCGTTAAGTTACGGTAAACTATGCGGAACTATCTGCGTTGCCGATCCTCTTCGACAGGGATGAAATCGATGCGGGCACTTGTGGATGCGCGTCTGATGCGAACCGCTGCGATCGGCGGTCTCCTCGCGCTCGGCGCGTGCGGCGGCGGCGGCGGGAGCAGTCGCCCGGCGCCGATCCCCGCGCCGGTTCCGGCTCCGACGCCCACCCCGGTTCCGACGCCCACCCCGATACCCGCCCCGACCCCGACGCCGGTACCGGGCGTGCAATACGACACCGCCGAATATCGCGCGACCGCGGGCGCGGTCTCGATGAATGCGCTCACTGCCTATGAACATGGCGGCACCGGCGCGGGCATCCGCGTCGGCGTGATCGACAGCGGCATCGATTTGCAGAGCGCCGAGTTCGGCGATTGCTCGGGCGGAATCGGCACCGGCAGCTGTCGCATCTCCGGCGCCTCGATCGCCGCGGCGGGCAATAGCAGCATCGACGACGAAGGCGGGCACGGCACCGCGGTCGCGTTCACGATCGCGGGACGGCGCAACGATGCCGGCACCCACGGGGTCGCGTTCGACGCCCAGTTGATCGTGGCGCGTGCCGATGCCCCCGGCAGCTGCGCCACCGAAAATGGCGACGCGGACAGCGGCTGCAGCTTCGGCGACAATGCGATCGCCGCCGGGCTCGACGCGGCGCGGACCGGCGGCGCGCGCGTGGTCAACATCTCGCTGGGCGGCGACCCGCCCAACGCCCGCTTGCTCCAGGCGATCGGCAACGCCACCGCGGCCGGCATCGTCATCGTGATCTCGGCCGGCAATGACGGCGATCAGCCCGAAGGCGTCAATCCCGATCCCTTCGCCGGCGGCGCCGCGGCGAGCGCGGGCGCGCGCGGGCTGGTGATCATCGCCGGCTCGGTGGGCTCCGGAGATCAGATTTCGAGCTTCAGCAATCGCGCCGGCACCGGCGCCAACAATTATCTGGCGGCGGTCGGCGAGCGGGTGCGCGCGCCGGACCAGAGCAATACCCCGTTGCTCTGGTCGGGCACCTCCTTCTCCGCGCCGCAGATCGCCGGCGCGGTGGCGTTGCTCGCCCAGGCCTTCCCGAACCTCACCGGCGCGCAGATCGTCCAGTTGCTCTATGCCACCGCACGCGATGTCGGCGCTGCGGGCATCGACCCGGTCTATGGCCGCGGCGTGCTCGATCTCACCCGGGCGTTCCAGCCGGTGGGCACGACTTCGCTCGCCGGATCGACCGGAGCGGTCTCCACCGGGGTCAACGGCGCACTCTCGGGTCCCATGGGCGACGCCAGGCAAGCCGCGCTCGGCGCCGTCGTGCTCGATTCCTTCGATCGCGCCTTCGCCACCGAACTCGCGCGCACGATCGTCCGTCAGGGTCCGGCACGGCGGTTGCCGGCATTGATGGCGACTCGTCAGCGCAGCTTTTCGGTGGGCGTCCGCGATCTCAGCGTCGCGGTGTCGCTGGTCCCCGCGCGCGATTCGATCCGCATCGAGCGGCTCGGGATCGGCACGCGCGACGCCGATGTCGCGCGGATGCTCGCCGCCACGGTGAGCGGCAGGCTCGGCGGCAAGGCGCAGTTCGCGATCGGCGCGTCGGAGAGCGGGAACACGCTCGTCGCGCGGCTCGCCGGCCGCGACGAGCCCGCCTTTCTGGTCGCGCGCGATCCGCTGCACAGCGCCGGCTTCGATGTCGATGTCCGCGGTTCGGTCGCGGTCCGCCAGTCGCTCGGACGCTGGGGCGTCAGCCTCGCGCAGGAGCAGGGGCAGGTGCTCAGCCGCCGCGACACTCCATTCGCCGCGCTCCGCTGGGACGCGCAACGCTCGGGCTATTGGCGCACCACGCTCGGGCTCGATCGCCGCTTCGGCGATCTGCGCGCCGGCCTGTCGCTGACCCGGCTCCGCGAGCGCGATACCTTGCTCGGCGCCCGCTTCAGCGGCGGGCTCGGCGCGGCGCGTGCCGACAGCAATTTCGTCGATCTAGGGCTGCGCTATTTCATGGGCGCGGGCTGGTCGCTCGGCGGCTCGATGCGGCAGGGCTGGACCCGCGCGGAGCTGCGCAGCGGCGTGCGGGGCAGCGGCCTGATCCGCACCAATGCCTTCGCCGCCGATCTCGGCAAGGACGATCTGTTGACGGCGGGAGACAGTTTCGGCTTCCGCATCGCCCAGCCGCTGCGCGTCGCCAGCGGCGGGATCAACCTCGCGCTGCCCAGTGATTGGGATTATTCGGCGATGGCGGTCAGCGCGTGGGACAAGGGTTTCATCAATCTCGCACCGCAGGGCCGCGAGATCGACTATGAGCTGCGTTATGCGTGGCCGCTGCTCGGCGGCGAGCTCAGCAGCAACCTGTTCCTGCGCCGCAATCCCGGCAATTATGCCGCCTTTCCCGGCGACAAGGGCGGAGCAGTACGACTGACCCTCGGCTGGTAGGTCGAAACGGGGCTTGGCCGCGGCGGGTGATTGTGCGGTAGGGAGGCACATGTTCGAACGCCTCTGCCGATTCGCTTTCTGGATCGCCTTGATCTTCGCTTTCGTGATGGCGGTCCTGCCCAAGCCCCCCCAGCTCCCCGGCGCGCCCACCGACAAGATCCAGCACATCCTTGCCTTTGTCGTGCTGACGATCCTCGCCAACGCAGGATATCCGAGGTTGCGGCCGATGACGCTGGTGCTCGCGCTCGCCGGCTTCGGCGCGTTGATCGAGATCGTGCAGGCGATCCCGGCGCTGCACCGATCGTCCGACATACTGGATTGGCTCGCCGACATGGCGGCCGCGCTGATCACGATGGCGATCGTGATCGGGCTTCGTCGCCTTCGCCGCCTGCCCGACGGCCAGACGATCCGGTCATAGCGCCGCCAGACGAGTCCCGGCGTGCGACGGCAACGAACGTCTTCGCCGCCTGAAAGCAAAGCTTCGGCTGGCGGACGGGCGGTGCGCCACCCATCTCCTCGTCCATGACCGCATATTCGCTGCTCGATCTCGTTCCCATCGTCCAGGGCGGGAGCGCCGGACAGGCACTGGCCAACGCCGCCGATCTCGCGCGCCATGCCGAGAGCCTCGGCTTCACGCGCTATTGGGTGGCCGAGCATCACGGCATGGAGGGAATCGCCAGCGCCGCCACCGCGGTGGTGATCGCGCATGTCGGCGCCGCGACTTCCACGATCCGCGTCGGGGCAGGGGGCATCATGCTTCCCAATCATTCGCCGCTCCAGGTCGCCGAGCAGTTCGGCACGCTCGACGCGCTGTTCCCCGGCCGCGTCGATCTCGGGCTGGGTCGCGCGCCCGGATCGGATCAGCGGGTCGCCGCCGCGATCCGCCGCGGGATGGGCGGCGACGGCAACGAATTCCCGCAGGACGTGGTCGAGCTGCAGAGCTATTTCGCCGATGACGGCCAGACCGGCATCCGCGCCACGCCCGGCGCGGGCGCCGACGTCAAATTATGGATCCTCGGCTCGAGCCTGTTCGGCGCGCAGCTCGCTGCGGCGCTGGGGCTGCCCTACGCCTTCGCCTCGCATTTCGCGCCGGGGCTGCTCGACGAGGCCGGTCAGGTCTATCGCCGCAATTTCCGTCCGTCGGCGGCTTTGGAGAAGCCGCATCTGATGCTCGGCTTCAACGTCTTCGCCGCCGATACCGACGACGAGGCCGAATATCTCGCCAGCTCGCAGCAACAGGCGTTCGTCGCGATCCGCACCACCGGACGCGGCATCCAGCTGCCCCCGCCGGTACGCGGCTATCGCGAGAGCCTCGGCGCGCACGGCAATGCGACGCTCGATCATGTGCTTTCGGCCAGTGCGATCGGCGGCCCCGCCAAGGTGCGCGAGCAGCTCGCCGCCTTCCTTGCCCGTACCGGCGCCGATGAATTGATCCTCACCAGCGCGATGTTCGACCATGAAGCCCGCAGGAAGAGCCTGACGATCGCGGCGGAGGCGATGAAAGGGCTCTGAAGCGAGGCCAGCGCCGGGCCCTGGACCCGGCTGACGCCCTCATTTTCTAGCCGCCGCCACGACCAGCTGATAGAAGACCGGGTCGGTTCTGATGAGATCGCCGGCATCCATGTCTTCCGCTGACAAGCCCTGGAGGTACGCGATCGACGACAGCAGATTCCCTCGTCCTTGCACCGCGCATTCCTGAAACGGCTGGAGCAGATCGATCACCTGTTTCCGGGTGAACCGCCAATTGTCCCCCAGGCCGACATTGTCCTTTTCGATGAACGGCACCGAGAGCAGCAGGACGCCTCCCGCTCTCAGGACCCTGTGCAGCTCCTCCACGCACCGACCTGGCGAGGCGACATATTGAAGAACTTGCGTGCAGATGATGACGTCGAAGCTTCCCTCGCCAAGGCATGACAGATCATGCAGATCAGCCTGGATCGTCAGTCCTGGCGTATTCTCCCTGATATCGAGCACGTCGTAGCTGGTGACCTGATCGTCACCCACCAGATTGCGGTAGCGAATACCGCCGCACTCGAGATAGCGTCCCGAGGTCCCTCTCAGCGAGAGCGCAATGAAGGGATCTATCAAATAGCGGTCAATCACGGAGCCGCGCGTGTTTCCCCAATTCGTGCAGAAGGGCGTGAAGCGCCTGAGATCACCGAAATCGACCGCGCCTGTCATTGCGTCCTCCTCCCCGCGAGAGCCCAGGGCGAGACGAAGTGGCGCGCCCCTGACCGCTCAAAATGGCGCTCTGAAGCGAGCGGCCACGAATTTGGCAGGTAACGCACAGCCGTTGTCGATAGCAATCGGACCGAATTGTTGCGCAGGCCGGCGGCATTCGAAAAAAACTCGATCGTCTTGATGCGGCCTACCCGAAGCCCGAGGGCAAGCCGCAAGCAATACAGGCTACCGTCAACGGGCGTTTTCCGCCGGTCCGCTTATGGGGCCACGCCTTGGTCCGATCGCCGTCGCTGCGGCTTGCAATGTAGGATTTCGGGTGCTTGGCTCGCGCGGTCGGCTCGTCGCCGGCCGCTCTTTCAACTTGTTGGAAGAATAGGAATTCGCGCGCGAAATAATGTTGCGAGATAGATCGCGTCTCCGTCAATTTAGTCAAGCCAAGGCCCACAGGAACCCCTTGGGAGGTGCCGCATCGGCACCCGCACCGCGTAGTTCTGGAGGATATTGCGGTCCTGAGCTGAGAACCGGAGCTCAGTTCGCTGCGGGCAGCCGCAGCCGTACGAGCAGTCCGCCCAGATCCTCGCTCTCCTCGAGGCTGACGGTGCCGTCGTAAATCTCGGCGACGTCGCGGACGATCGCGAGGCCGAGCCCGGTGCCCGGCTTGCCGCTGTCGAGCCGCACGCCGCGGTCGAAGATGCGGATACGGTCGGCTTCGGGAATGCCCCCGCCATCGTCCTCGACGAGGATCTCGACGAACCCGGCCTCGACGCGCACCGTGATGAACACGCTGCCGCCCCCATATTTGGCGGCATTCTCGACGAGGTTGCCGAGCAGGTCGTCGAGGTCCTGCCGCTCGATATGCGCGATCAGGTCCTTCTGCCCGTCCACGTCGATGCGGACATTGGGATAGAGCCGCGCCACCGCGCGCTCGACCGCCTCGACCGAGGGCCAGACCTGTGCGCGGCTATGCGCGCTGCCGCGGCGGCCGACCGCGCGGGCGCGGGCGAGATGGTGGTCGATCTGGCGGCGCATCGTCCGCGCCTCGCGGATGATCGTGGGGGCGAGGTCTTCCTGTCCCGCCGCCGCGGCGTTCATGATCACGCTGAGCGGCGTCTTGAGCGCATGGGCGAGATTGCCGGCGTGGCGCCGCGCTTCCTCGGCCTGGCGGTCGTTGTGCTCGACCAGCGCGTTGAGCTCGTCGACCATCGGCGCGATCTCGGCGGGCATGCGGTCCTCGATGCGCTTGGCCTTGCCGGCGCGCAGCCGTGCGATCTCCTTGCGCACCTTGCGCAGCGGCAACAGCCCGTACCAGGTCTGCAGCCCGACCATCACGATCAGCCCGAGCCCGAGCAAGACGAAGCTGCGCACGAGGGTTCGCCGCAAGGTGGCGATCTGCGCGTCGAGTCCGTCGCGGCTCTGCGCGACCTGGAATTTCCAGCGCACCGGCGAACCGGGCAGCTTCAGGTCGCGTTCGGCGATCCGCAGCAGCTGGTTGCTCGGATCGTTGGGATCGCGATCGACCCGCGGCGTCTTGTCGACGAATTCGTCGCTGTCATAGATGTGGAGCTCGCGGTCGTCGTGGCGCTGGTTGACCCGCAGCTTGCGGTCCCACAGCGAGCGCGACGGGAAAGGCTCGAACCCCTTGCCGCTGATCTGCCAATACGCGCCCGAACCGGGTTCGAGGAAGCGCTGGTCCGCCAGCTCGCGATTCAGGATGACCTGGCCCAGCGAATCGAGCTCGGCCGAGACGATCATCGAGGTGAGCAGATAATCGAGCTGCTCGTCGAAATTGCGGGTGATCGCCGTGGTCAGCACCCGATCGAGCGCGACGCCGCCGCCGACCAGCAACACGAAGATCCACGCGCTCGCGATCAGGATCATCCGCCGGCTCACCGAACCGGTGGCGCGTGGCGCGTAATAGCGCGGCTGCGGTTCGGGCGCTTCGTCGTTCAAGGGGGACGGGACGCTGTCCCCGGCTGGCTCCATCTCAGGCGTCCGCGGGTTCCTCGAGGCTGTAGCCCAGCCCCCGGATGGTGGTGATCACGTCGGCGCCGAGCTTCTTGCGGATCCGCGTCACGAACACTTCGATCGTGTTCGAATCGCGATCGAAATCCTGATCGTAGATATGCTCGATCAGCTCGGTGCGGCTGACCACCTTGCCCTTGTGGTGGAGCAGGTAGCTCAGCAGCTTGTATTCCTGCGCGGTGAGCTTGACCGGCTCGCCGGCCTTGGTGACCTTGCCGCTGCGGGTGTCGAGGCGGATGTCGCCCGCAATGAGCTCCGCCGAGGCATTGCCCGAGGCGCGGCGGATCAGCGCGCGCAGCCGGGCGATCAGCTCCTCGGTCTGGAACGGCTTGGCGACATAATCGTCGGCGCCGGCATCGAGTCCGGCGACCTTGTCCGACCAGCTGTCGCGCGCGGTCAGCACCAGCACCGGCGTGGTCTTGCCTTCCTTGCGCCAGCGGTCGAGCACGGTGAGCCCGTCGATCTCGGGCAGGCCGAGATCGAGGATCACCGCGTCATATTGCTCGGTCGAGCCGAGGAAATGCCCTTCCTCGCCGTCGGTGGCGAGATCGACGGCATAGCCCGCGCCCTCGAGCGCGTTGCGCAATTGCTGTCCGAGATTGGGTTCATCCTCGACGATCAAAAGTCGCATTCTCTAATCCCTGTGCCGTTGCGCCTGCCGCGACGCTCAGTTGCCGGTGCGCCGAAGGATGTTGCCCGTCCGCCCGTCCGCGTCCACCCAGATCACCGATCCATTGCGCAGGAATTTGAGCGTGTAAACGCCCGTCGACGGTTCATAGTCGAAACCGAGATACTGTGCCCCGGGCATGCGGGGGACGACGCGGCGCTCGATTTCGCGCACCGGAAGCAGGTCGCCCTGCATGCGGCGCTGGCTTGCGGCTTCCTGGCCGCTGTCCTGCGCGTCGGACGCGCGCGCGTCGACGCTCCCGGCGAACGAGAGAGCTGCCAGACACGCGCAGAAAACAGGCTTAACCAGCATCTTCATGCGCATGGCATAGGGTCCCGCCATTGAATAGCCCCTGAACGTGCCGGTCACGCGCGGGCAACTTGCGGCGCGGGCGCGAGCCCCCTAGGTGCCCCGCCATGGCTGCACCTGTACTTGCATATGAGGGCCTCGGGCTGATCCAGGGCTCGGGCTGGCTGTTTCGCGGGCTCGATCTCTATATCGGCGAGCGCGACCGGCTCGCGCTGATCGGCCGCAACGGTGCCGGCAAATCGACGCTGCTCCGCCTGATCGCCGGCCGCATCGATTCCGACGAAGGCCGCCGGACGATCCAGCCGGGCACCCACGTCGTGCTGCTCGAGCAGGATCCGCAGGTCGCCGGCTTCGCGACCCTGCTCGATTTCGTCCTTGCCGGCGACGACGCTCCCGAACGCTACGAGGCCGAGGCGATCGCCGGCCAGCTCGGCATCGATCTCGGCCGCGAGGCGGCGACCGCCTCGGGCGGCGAGCGGCGGCGCGCCGCGATCGCCCGCGCGCTGGCCCAGAATCCCGACGTGCTGCTGATGGACGAGCCGACCAACCATCTCGACATCGCCGCGATCGATTGGCTCGAAAGCTGGCTCGGGCGCTATACCGGCGCGTTCATCGCGATCAGCCACGATCGCACCTTCCTCACCCGGCTGACCAGGCAGACCCTGTGGCTCGATCGTGGGACGATCCGCCGCGCCGAGATCGGTTTCGGCGGATTCGAGGCGTGGACCGAGCAAGTCTATGCCGAGGAAGAACGCAACGCGCAGAAGCTCGACGCGAAGCTCAAGATCGAGGAGCATTGGCTGCTGCGCGGGGTCACCGGGCGACGGCGACGCAACCAGGGCCGGCTGACCAAATTGAAGGAAATGCGTGCCGAGCGCGCGTCGATGATGGGTCCGCAGGGCGCAGCGCGACTACAGATCGGCAGCGACGATGCCCAGACCAAGGTGGTGATCGACGCCAAGAACATCACCAAGCGCTTCGGCGAGCGCACGATCATCAAGGACCTGACGCTGCGGGTGACCAAAGGCGACCGGATCGGCGTGGTCGGCAGGAACGGCGCGGGCAAGACCACCTTGCTCAGGCTGCTCACCGGCGAACTGGCGCCCGACGAAGGCAGCGTAAGGCTGGCCAGGACGCTCGACGAAGTGATCATCGATCAGCAGCGCAGCCTGATGGACCCGGCGAAGACGGTGCGCGACGTGCTGACCCAGGGCGGCGAATGGATCGACGTGCTCGGCGTGAAGAAGCACATCCACGGCTATCTCAAGGAGTTCCTGTTCGAGCCCAATCTCGCCGATGCGAAGATCGGCACGCTTTCGGGGGGCGAGCGCTCGCGGCTATTGCTCGCGCGCGAGTTCGCGCGGCCGTCGAACCTGCTGGTGCTCGACGAGCCGACCAACGATCTCGACCTCGAGACGCTCGACCTGCTCCAGGAAGTCATCGCCGACTATGAAGGCACCGTGCTGATCGTCAGCCATGATCGCGACTTTCTCGATCGCACCGTGACGGTGACCTTGGGGCTCGACGGCAGCGGCAAGGTCGATGTCGTCGCCGGCGGCTATGCCGATTGGGAAGCGCGTCGCACTTCACGCGTCGAGCCGAAAAAGGCCGCGGCGAAACCCGTCGCCGAGGCGCCGAAGGCCAAGGCGACCAAGCTCAGCTACAAGGACCAGCGCGATTACGATCTGCTGCCCGGGCGGATCGAGGAGATCGAGGCGCAGATCGCCCGCGACGAGGCGGCATTGGCCGATCCGAATCTCTACACCCGTGATCCGGGCAGGTTCGCCAGTTTGAGCGACGGCATCGGCAAGCTGCGCGAGGAGAAGGACGCAGCGGAAATGCGTTGGCTCGAATTGGCCGAACAGGTCGAGGCTTTGGGCTGAACGATCCTCCCCGAATGGGGAGGTGGCAGCCGCGGGCTGACCGAGGGGTATTCTCGACGGGCGATGTTGCTCGGGGCTACCTTACCCTCCACCGCTTCTCGGTTCCCCCTCCCTCCGGGGGAGGATTCAGCGGAACGCTAGCGCAGCAATTCCTCCGTCACCCGCCCCGCGAGCCGCTGCAGTTCGGCGCGCGCTTCGGGCAGCAATTGCGCGCGCGGCAGATTGTCGATCGCGCAGAGCGCCCCGAGCACCTGCCCGCACGGCGCGATCAGCGGCGCGCCGACATAGAATGCGATGTTCGGGCTGCCGCGCACCAGCGGATTGCCGGCGAAGCGCCGATCGATGCCGGCATTGAAGATCACCATCACATTGTGCGGGTTGAGGATCGCATGCCCGCAAAACGAGATCGCGCGATCGACTTCCTCGAGATCGCTCCGATAGCGCGCGGTGACGATCATCTTCTCGCGATCGATGATCGTCGCGATGCCGAATTTGGCGTCGAACAGCTTCGCCGCATCGGCTACCAGCGCGTCGGCGACCCGCGAGCGTTTCTTCGTCACGCCATAGCGGTCGACCGCCGCCTGCCGTTCGGCCTCATTGTCGGGTTTTGCTGGTCTGAGAAAAGACAACACGCTGAAAAGTCCCGCAATTTTTGAATTCATGCTTCCGCTAGTCGCAAACTCCTAAGCCCCGGTAACGTCCCGCCTCCGTAAAACGCGCCCGCCGCCGCAACCATGCGGCGGCGGGCCGCGATCAGAATCGCATCCGCCCGCCGAGCGAGAAGACCAATGCGCGGGCATCGGTGAGCGTGCCCGAAGTCAGGATCGGCGTCTGCGCCGCGGTGCCGGGATAGGCCGCGGTGACGCGGTCGATGCTGGTGTCCTCGAAATCGACATAATTGGCGCCGGCGTCGAGGGTGAATTTCGGCGTCAGCGCATAGGAAGCGCCGACGCCATAGTTCCAGCGGTCCGAATCGGGCACGCGCGCGTCGCGCTCGCCGTCGCGCGTCGGGGTCTGGGTGCGCTGGACGCCGGCGCGCACGGTCAATTTGTCAGACGCGGCATAATCGAACCCGCCCGCGAGGCTCCACGTGTCGCGATAGTTCTCAGGAATGGCCTGGCTGACCGGCGCGCCGAGCCGGATCGCGTCGAACTTGCTCCACTGATAATGCACCGCCTGGCCGTTGAGCGTGAACCGGTCGCTCAGCCGCCAGCGCCCGCCGACGATCACCTGCGCCGGGGTGTAGAAATTCGCGGTGATGTCCGACAGCGACAGGTTCGAGCCGGCGAGCGGGCCGACCAGCCCGCTGACCTCGAGATCGCCCTTGAGATTGTGCTTGATCGCCGATTTGTAGCTCATGCCGATCGTCACGGCGTCATTGTGCATCTGGAAGCCCGCGCTCCAGCCGAGATCCCAGCCGTCGCCCTTCAGCTCCTGCTTGCCGTCGGGCAGCGCCGCCGAGACGTTGGGCAGCGCATTGGCGAGGCTGGCGTCGGTATATTCGACATTGACGCCGGCGCCGACGCGCAGCCAGTCGGTCACCGCCACCGCGAGGCTCGGCTGGATGTCGATCGTGCGCAATTGGGTCTTGAGCGCGCTGTAGCGGGCCCAGCTGGTCTCCGGATAATCGGTGGTGAAGCTGTACGGCGAGGTCACCGCGAGGCCGACCGCGACGCGGTCGCCGAACGGTATCGCGATCGCGCCCGAGGGCAGCACGCCGTTATTGATCGGATTGCGCGTCGTCGCGTCGCCGCCGACCGGGGCGAAGGTGCCGCCGGGGCGACGGATCAGCGTGCCGGCGTCGCTCACTTCGCCGCGCGGCAGGATCAGCGAGGCGCTGATCGTCGCCTCGCCCTCGGTGGCGCCGGCGATCGACGCCGGGTTCCACCACAAGGACGCGGCGCCGGTATCGGCGACCTCGCCCGAGAAGGCGCGGCCGGCGGCGCGGGCGGACTGCTCCTGCAGGTAAAAGGCCTGGGCATGGGCCGAGGCGGCGAAACCGGTCGAGCCCGCCAGCGCAGTGGCGGCGACGAGCGAAAGCTTGAGATGCGACATTCTATTGGTCCTTGTACGCGGTACGAAAACTGACTGGCGGCGCGATCAGCGCACGCGGGTCCAGGTCTGGGTCTTGCAGAACGGCTTGAACACGCAGCCGCGCACCTTGAGCCGGTCGGCGCCCAGCGGAGTCACGTCCGAGCCATAGGTCTTGCCGTCCTCGGCATTGTAGATCTTGCCGCCGGTCCAGTAATTGCCGCTCTGGGTGAAGCCGCTGAGGATCTGCATCCCGCGCAGCGGCCGGTTGCGCAACGCCGCGTTCGAATTTTTGGTATCTTTCAGATTCGGATTGGTGCGCAGCATGTCGGACGTCACGAGCCGTCCGCAGATCGAGGCGCCGCAGCGCTGGATCTCGACGATCCCGCCGCGCGTCTCGGTCTTCCAGCGGCCCACCGCCGCATCGGCCGATTGCGGGCTGGCCGCCGCAAGGGTCAATCCAATCAGGGTAAGCAACATAAACATCCTCTCGGCACGCCCTGTCGTATCGCGGGTGCGACCGACAGCGGCTCGTGGCAGCGACCCATGGCACGCAACTCGATGCACGCAACCGCGGGGGAGCGCGCTGGTTCCACCGCAAGCCGACCGAAATATGGCGATTTGCGTCTGCGGTATGTCGGCGAGGCTCAGTCCATGGCGAAGCCGAACGGCGTCACCCCACTCTCGCGTTCGTTCGAAAGCAGCGCTGCCCGCCCGGCCGGCGGCGCCGAACGCTGCGGGCAATCGGGGCGCGTGCACGCCCGGCAGCCGAGCCCGATCGGTACGGCACGTCCGGCCAGATCGCGCCCCGCCGTTACGGCAAGCGTGCGCGCCTCGCTCGCGGCCAGCCCGATGCCCAGCGCGAACCGCGCGGGAACGCTCGCCACCCGGGCACCCTGCGGCTGGACCGCGCGCGCCAGGGTGAACCACCGACTGCCATCCTCGAGCTCGACCAATTGGCTGACCAATTCATCGCGGGCGAAGGATTCAAAAATATTCCACAGCGGACAGATTCCGGGGCCATCGGCCAACGGCGAGGCGCTCGCTCCGGCGTATCGCTTCGAAATCTGCCCGGCCCGATCGACTCGCAGCAGGAAGAAAGGCAGTCCGCGCGCGCCGACTCGCTGGAGCGTGGTCAGCCGGTGCGCGACCTGGCTGAAGCTCGCCCCGAAGCGGCGCTGAAGCAGCTCGAGATCATAGCCGCTCGCCTCGCACGCGCGCAGGAAGCGGGCATAGGGCATCATCACCGCCGCGGCGAAATAGCCGGTGAGGTGCCGCCGATAGAGCCGCTCGGCGACGCGGTCGAGCGCGGCACCTTTGGCCAGCGCGTCGATCTCGGGCCGCGCCTCCTCGGCCAGCCGCTCGGCGAGCGCGAAGCTGCGCGCAGACGAATCGAGCATTTCGGAGAGCTGGATCTGGCGCGCATGCAGGTCGAGCCGCTTCATCCGGTCGGGCATCACGTCGGCGGGGAGGATGCGCACCGCGAGCTGATGCTTGGCCCGCAGCCGCTCGGCCATCGCGCCGTAGAGATCGCCCGCGGCGATGCGGAGTTCGTCGGCAAGCGCCTCGGCCTTGGCGTCGAGATCGGCGAAATGGTTGCGCCAGCGCTCGATCTCGCGGCGAACCTGCCGGCCGGGATCGTCGGCCTCGGGCAGCGTGCCCGTCCCCGCGCCGATCCGGTCATAGGCGCGCGCAAAGGCTTCGGCGCCGCCCGGCGCCCCGGCCAGCCATTCCTCCATCTGGTGCCGGTCGATCTCGAGATCGGCGAACAGCGGGTCGGCGAGCCGGCGCCGCAGCGCCTCGCCGCCGCCGCCGGGCTCGCTCGCCGCGAGCCGGCGCGGATCGAAGTCATAGGTCTGGGCGAGCCGGAGCATCAGCGTCGCCGAAACCGGGCGCTGGTTGCGCTCGACGAGGTTGAGATAGCTCGCGCTCACTTCCAGCGCCTCGGCCATCGCCACCTGGCTCAGCCCCAGCTGGCGGCGCAGGCGGCGGACCGCATGTCCGGCAAACAGTTTCGGATCCGCCATTTTCCTATTTGCCCCGTTCTTGTTATGTTCGACACTCGATGATTCGAGCAGTTTGTAAATCTATTTACACGATTACAAGCGAAGGTGCATTTTCAGCCACCGATAGACCCGGAGATGAATTGAGATTCGATTGAGTTAGTCAATTTAGGGCGCAATCTGGCTTCCGACACTGATTTCTTGTCAAGGAAGTGACAGACGATGACCTTCGAAGACCTCGTTCCTGCTCCCGGTGGCCGCTTCGACGGTATCGTCCGTCCCTATGCCGCCGAAGACGTGGCCAGGCTCCGCGGCTCGCTGCCGATCGAGCACACCATCGCCCGCCGCGGTGCGCTCAAGCTGTGGGAGCTGCTCGGCAGCGAGGATTATGTCCACGCGCTCGGCGCGCTCTCGGGCAATCAGGCGATGCAGATGGTCCGCGCCGGATTGAAGGCGATCTATCTCTCCGGCTGGCAGGTCGCCGCCGACGCCAACACCGCCGGCCAGATGTATCCCGATCAGTCGCTCTACCCCGCCAATGCCGGTCCCGAACTGGCGCGCAAGATCAACGCCACGCTCCAGCGCGCCGATCAGATCGAGCATATGGAAGGCGGCGCCACCCGCGACTGGTTCGCGCCGATCGTCGCCGATGCCGAGGCCGGCTTCGGCGGGCCGCTCAACTGCTTCGAGATCATGAAGGCCTATATCGCCGCGGGTGCCGCCGGGGTGCATTATGAAGACCAGCTCGCATCGGAAAAGAAATGCGGGCACCTCGGCGGCAAGGTGCTGATCCCCACCCAGGCGCATATCCGCAACCTCGACAGCGCCCGGCTCGCCGCGGACGTCTGTGGCGTGCCGACGGTGATTTGCGCACGCACCGATGCCGAGAGCGCGAAGCTGATCACCAGCGATGTCGACGAACGCGATCACGAATTCCTCACCGGCGAGCGCACCGCCGAGGGCTTTTTCCGCCTGAAGGACGGCACCGGGGTCGATCATTGCATCAAGCGCGGGCTCGCTTTCGCTGCCCATGCCGACCTGCTGTGGTGGGAGACGTCGAAGCCCAATCTCGACGACGCCCGCCGCTTCGCCGAAGCGATCAAGCGCGCGCATCCGAACAAGATGCTGGCCTATAATTGCTCGCCCAGCTTCAACTGGGAGAAGAATCTCGACAAGGACGACATCGCCCGTTTCCAGCGCGAGATCGGCGCGATGGGGTACAAGTTCCAGTTCGTCACGCTCGCGGGCTTCCACCAGCTCAATTACGGGATGTTCGAGCTGGCGCGCGGGTACAAGGACCGGGGCATGGCCGCCTATTCGGAGCTCCAGCAGGCCGAGTTCGCCGCGGAAGGCCATGGCTACACCGCGACGCGCCATCAGCGCGAGGTCGGCACCGGCTATTTCGACGCGATCGCCCAGGCCGTGGCCGGCGGCGAGAGCTCGACCACCGCGCTCGCCGAAAGCACCGAAGCCGCCCAGTTCAACCAGCAAGCTGCCTGAAAGGAGGCACGATGATGACCGGAGAACCCCAGCGCAGCCGCGCCGTCTTCTCGACCGAGGATTTCCGCCTGATCCGCGAAGCGGTCGGCACCCATCTCGAGAAGGTCAAGGACGCCCCTGAATCGACCAAATACGCCAATCTCTATCATCGCCTCGGCCGGGTCGCCTGACTCTGGGCCTGAGGCCAGACTTTCCTGGGGAGGAAAGGATGCTCGCCGGGGGTCACACCCCGGCGGGCATTTCCGCGTTCAGCGCACAGCGCTGGAATGCGGGATATTCCTTTCCGTTCGTTTCGAGCGAAGTTGAGAAACGCTTGCTCTCACGCTTCTCGACTTCGCTCGGAGCGAACGGATGATGAGCAGTATCGGTATGGTCCCGCTCTGTCGCTCAAGCGCTACCAGCCAGCCGCTCGACCCGCGCGAGATGCTCGGCCTTGCCGAACGGGAAGCGCCGGTAGAAGAACGCCGCGGCGAAGCCGAGCGAGAGATAGAGTGCAGCGAACAGGATGGTCAGCCGGTCGACCGTCTCGGCCGGCACCGTCCCCGGCTTCGCCGCCTCGGGGAAGCCGGCCAGAGCGAGGATCGAGCCCGCGACGAAGATGCCGAGTCCGCTGGTGCATTTCTGGACGAAGAAGGCGCCGGCGAAGAATACCCCTTCGGACCGTCGTCCGGTCTCGACCTCGGAATGCTCGACGACATCGGCCATCATCGACGCGCCGAGGATCGTCGAGGAGACCACGCAGGTGGCGTTGACGGTGAAGATCGACAGCAGCAGGGGCACCAGCAGCGGGTTTCCCGGCGCCGGGAACAGCCCCGCCAGCCGCAGCCAATAGGGCAGGGTCAGCAGGATCGCCGCGCTGATCATGAATCCCATCGCGGCGACCGGCTTGCCGGTCCGCTTCGCCACCCGCGGGGAGATCAGGAACGCCCCGATCACCCCGAGCAGCAGGACCAGCCCGAGCCATTGGAAATCGGCGCCGCGAAAGCCCCAGACATGGGCGTAGAGATAGTTGGACAGCGCATAGCTGATTCCCTGCGCCGAATAATAGCAGATCCCCGCCGCCATCAGGATCAGGAAGGCGCGGTTGCGCACGCTCTCGCGCAGCTCGCGGAAATTCTGGCCAAGCGACTGGCGCTCGATCTCGGCACGGGGCAGCCGGGCGATCTCGCGGTGGGTGCCCAGCGCCGAGACGAGGATCGCGACGAACATCGCCGCGGCCCCCGCGGCGGCAAAGCCGACATAGCCGCGCCGGTCGAGCAGCCCGTCGGCGAGAAAATAGCCGTACGATGCCATCAGCATCGCCATGCCGCCCGCCCAGCCGAACAGATAGCGATACGCCATGATCCGCGTCCGCTCGTCATAATCGGCCGAAAGCTCCGGGCTCAGCGCCTGCGACGGCACCTCATAGGCCGAGACCGCAGTCCGCACGAGCACTGCGGTCGCGAACACCCAGACCAGCATCGCCGGTTGCGACCATGCCGGCGGGTTCCATAGCAGCAGCCAGCCGAGCGCGATCGGCGCCGCCGAAGCATACATCCAGGGATGCCGCCGTCCCCAGCGCCCGCCAGCGCGATCCGAGAGGAAACCGATCGCCGGATCGATGAACGCGTCGAGCAGCAAGGCGCACATGATCGCGAAGCCGACCTGCGCCGAGGGCAGTCCGAGCACCTGATTGTAGAACAGCAGAAGGAAGGTCGAGAAGCAGAGGTCCTTCACCCCATAGGCGACCGCGCCGAAGCCGTAAGCGAGCATCGTCGCCTGGCGCACGCGACGCACCGGCGGAACGGCGGGCGCGCTCGCATTGGCCTGGTTCGCCGCCATCGCCGATCCTCTCAACTATGCTCTTCAGGCGCACCATAGGAGGTGTGGTAGCCGCGTCAATCACGACGATTGGAATATCGGGTATGGCTTGCCCGATACGCAGCCGCAGCTATAGAATGCCGGTTCGAACAACAGGAACGGTTGCTCCGATGGCGCTCGACCCCGAGATCTTCGATACGCTGATCGATACGATCCGCCGCTTCGTCGGCGAAAGGCTGCGTCCGCTCGAAGGCGATGTCGAAGCCGCCGACGCCATCCCGGACGCGGTGATCGAGGAGATGAAGGGGCTCGGCCTGTTCGGGCTGTCGATCGCCGAGGAATATGGCGGACTCGGTCTGAATATGGTCGAGGAATGCAAGGTCGCGATCGAGCTCGGTCGCACCACGCCGGCGTTTCGCTCCTCCTTCGGCACCAATGTCGGGATCGGCAGCCAAGGGCTGGTGATGGCCGGCACCCCGCAGCAAAAGGCCGAATGGCTGCCGCGCATCGCCAGCGGCGAGATCGTCACCAGCTTCGCGCTCACCGAGCCCGATATCGGCTCCGATAGCGGCTCGGTGAAGACCCGCGCCGTCCGCGACGGCGACGTCTATCGCCTTTCGGGCACCAAGCGGTTCATCACCAATGCCGACAAGGCGCAGCTGTTCACCGTGATGGCCCGCACCGGCGACGAACCCGGCGGCCGCGGAGTCTCCGCTTTCCTCGTGCCGCGCGACTTGCCCGGCGTGTCGATCGGCGAGCCCGAGAAGAAGATGGGGCAGAAGGGCGCGCGCGTCGCCGACGTGGTGTTCGACGACACCCCGGTTCCCGCCGCCAACCGGCTCGGCGCGGAGGGCCAGGGCTTCAGACTTGCGATGCAGGTGCTCGATCGCGGCCGGCTGCACATCTCGGCGGTGTGCGTCGGCGTCGCCGAGCGGCTGATCGCGGATTGCGTGGCCTATGCGTCGACACGCAAGCAATTCGGCAAGCCGATTGCCGAGCACCAGCTGATCCAGGCGATGATCGCCGATTCGAAGACCGAAGCGATGGCGGCGCGCGCGCTCATGCTCGAGACTGCGGCGAAGAAGGACGCCGGCGACAACACCACGATGGAAGCCGCCGCGACCAAATATTTCGCCAGCGAGATGGTCGGCCGCGTCGCCGATCGCGCGGTGCAGATCTTCGGCGGGGCGGGCTATATCGCCGATTACGGCATCGAGCGGCTCTACCGCGACGTGCGGCTGTTCCGGATCTACGAAGGCACCAGCCAGATCCAGCAATTGATCATCGCCCGCGAGACATTGAGGCGGGGCGGGTAAATTCCCTTCCCGCTCGCGGGAGGGGTTAGGGGGAGGGTTCAGCGCAATGCCATCTCGAAGGGCATCCCTCTGAACCCTCACCCCGCCCCCTCTCCGGCAAGCGGGAGAGGGAGAAACAGGAGAGAGAAGATGGATACCAACACCCTTTTCCGCCTCGACGGCCGGATCGCACTCGTCACCGGCGGCTCGCGCGGGATTGGGCGGATGATCGCCGCGGGTTTCGTCGCCCAGGGGGCAAAGGTCTATGTCTCGTCGCGCAAGGCCGAGGCGTGCGAGGAGACCGCGGCGGCACTCGGCGACAATTGCATCGCGCTGCCCCACGACATCGCGACCGTCGAAGGCTGTCGCGCGCTCGCCGAGGACCTCGCCGCGCGCGAATCCCGTCTCGACATACTCGTCAACAATGCCGGCGCGGCGTGGGGAGAGCCGTTCGAGACCTTCCCCGAAAAGGGGTGGGACAAGGTGATGGACCTCAACGTCAAATCGCCCTTCTTCCTGACCCAGGCGCTGCACGGGTTGCTCAAGGCCGGCGGCTCGGCCGAACGCCCCGCCAAGGTGATCAACATCACCTCGATCGACGGCCAGCGGCTCAATCTTTGGGAAACGTACAGCTATCACGCTTCCAAATCGGCGCTGATCTACCTGACCAAGCGGATGGCGGCACGGCTGGTGCGCGATCACATCAACGTCACCTCGATCGCCCCCGGTGCCTTTGCCAGCGACATGAACAAGGCCGCGCGCGATCATGGCGACGCCGTCGCCAGGGCGATCCCGGCGAAGCGCATCGGCAGCGACGAGGACATGGCCGGCACCGCGATCTACCTCGCCAGCCGCGCCGGCGACTATGTGATCGGCGAGACGATCACCGTCGATGGCGGGCTGGTCAACGCATCGCTGGGCAGCATCGACGGCTAGAGCCGGCGGCCACGTACCCCCGCCTCGCGCCGCGCCTGCATATAGGCATGCCGGACTTCGCGCGGCATTTCGGCCATCAGCGCCGAGCGCATCATGTCGGGGCAGTAATATCTGTCGTTCCGCAGCGCCTGCGGCGTGACGCGGTCGCCGTGCCGCCGACAATAGCCGCCTATTGCAGCGGTCACCCGTTGGCGAAGCTCGGCGCGTCCGAAGCGGCTGTCGAGCGAGAGGTCGCTATAGGCTATGCCGAAGCTCGGCTCGGTCGCCTGCACGACGCTGGCGCCGAGCAGCGCCAGAGATATCAATTTGGTCAACAGCATCATCCTAGCTCCCTTGTGCGTAGGGCAAGCCGCCCTCGTGGCGCGAAATCGCGCTTCCGTTTTCGTTGCTTTGACAGGCGGCGGCGGGGCCTAGCCCTTCTCGAGCCCCGCTGCCTGCGCCTCCATCTTCGCGGCGTTGTCGCGCAGGCTCTTGCTGCCGCTGGCATGCCCCTCGCGGAGGGAAGGGGGCTGCCCCGGCTCGTTGGCGATACGGTCGAGTTCGTCCGCCTGCCGCCTCATGTCTGCGGCCGCGGCACGCAGCTCCCTTGCGATCTCGCGGCGTTCGAGCCTGACCTCGCGCGCGGTTTCCTCCGCGTCTTGGCGCTCCTCTTCCATCTCGCGCCGCGCCTCCGCCTGATCTTCCGGCGCGACGATTGGAGCCAGTGTAACCGGAACGGGAGTGGGAGCAGCCACGACCACCGGACCGGTGACGACCATCGGCGAAGCTTCGGACGACGGCTGGAAATTTGCCGCGGGTTGCGGCGCGCGCCATGCCGCGGGCGCGGTACCCGTGATTCGTACCTCGGCGGGCGGCGCGGTGTGGTGCGTGGTCGCCGGCGGGACTGGCGCCCATGCAGACGAAACCGTGCTCTCCCTGTCGGTGGCACGCACGAATTGCAGCGCCGCGAGGGTTGGGGTCGCGCCGCTTCCGCAGACCAGGATCGCGGCCAGCAATACCCGGCTGCGCCGCCGCGGCCCGCTTCCCTCGATGATGCGCGAGATCCGATCCTTTAGCGCGCCCGGCCACAACGCCATGCCGGTCGCGGCCCGATGTCCGGCCGGCGCCGTGGCGAAGGCGAGAAGGGCCTGGGCATAATCGAGCCTCGCGACGCGCAACATCGCAACCTCATCGGCGGCGATCTCGTTCTCATGGGCAAGCGCGCGGGCCACCAGCCACGCCAGCGGGTTGCCCCAGAAGAGCGCGACCGTGATCCGGACCGCGATCAGCATCGGCCAGTCGAAGCGGCGGATATGTGCCATCTCGTGCGCGATCACCGCATCGGCCTGCTCGCGTCGCGCCAGACTGTCACGATCGACCAATATCCAGGCGGGCGCTGCGCCCCAGCTCAGCGGGGACACGACATCGCGGGATTCTAGCAGCCGCACCGGTCGGGGCAGCCCCGCCGTCGCACGGAGCAGCGCTGCCCGCCATTGCGGGTCGGCAACCGGCGTTCCGCGCCGCGTCCAACCGGCGAGCGTGAAGATGCCCGCTCCGAGATGCAGCAGCAGCGCTGCGGTGCCGGCGATATACAGCGCCGTGGCGAGCGTTGCTGCGTCGAGATCCGCGCGCGGCGCAGGCGGCACCACCGGCGCCAGCGCGCGCACAGGCACCGGCTGGACCGGCGTGAGCGCGGGCAATATCGCCAGATCCAGCGCCGGGACCAGCGCCGCCGCCACCGGCAGGGCGAGCAACATCGCGATCGCGGTACGCAGCAGGAAAACCCGCTCGCTCGCCGGCCTTCGCTGCATCGCGCGATTGGCCAGCAAGGCGGCGCCGGCGATCAACGCCGATTTCCAGCCCAGATCGACGAGTATCGCCAGCATCACTCGGCCTCCCTGCGCGCCTTGTCGATCGCGCGCTGGAGCATCTCGATCTCGTCGGAATCGAGGCGCGGCTCCATGCCCAGCAGGGCCGTCGCGGCCTGGGCGGCGGAACCCTGGAAAAAGGTCTGCACCAGCCGCTGCAGCGCGGTCTCGGCAACCGCTTCGGTCTGCTCGACCGGCGCATAGACATAGGCCTGATTGACGGTGCGATGGCTGACGAGATCCTTGGCCACCAGCCGGCCGAGCAAGGTGCGCACCGCCGAATCGCTGGGCGGATCGGCAAGCGCGCCGCGCACCGCCGCCGCAGTCCCTTCGCCGAGGCCGCACAAGACTTCAAAAACCTCGCGCTCGCGGCGCGGCAGCGACTCGATCATCACGCCCTCACTGCTTATCATGCTACATTTGTAGCATGCTACAAATGTAGCAGCAAGGGCGCTGACGTCAGCGGGCGATGCCTCCCGCGGCGAGCACCGCCAAGGTGACCAGTTCGCTCGCGGTCGCGGTCATCGGCGCGATCTGGACCGGCTTCTCCATCCCGATCAGCATCGGGCCGATCGTCGAATCGCCGCCCAGCTCGCGGAGCAATTTGGCCGAGATGTTGGCCGACTGGAGCCCCGGCATGATCAGCACATTGGCCGGGCCCGAGAGGCGCGCGAACGGATATTTCGCCATCTGGCGCGGGTTGAGCGCGACGTCGGGCGACATCTCGCCTTCATATTCGAACTCGACCGAACGCTCGTCGAGTAGCTTGATCGCGCCGCGGACATTGTCGAGCCAGCGGCCCTCGGGGTTGCCGAAGTTCGAGTAGCTCAGGAAAGCGACGCGCGCTTCGTGGCCCATGCGGCGCGCGACCTGCGCGGTGCCCTCGGCGATCGCGGCGAGCTCCTCGGCGGTCGGCCGCTCGTTGACCGTGGTATCGGCGATGAACACCGTATGCGACTGGCCGACCAGCACATGGATGCCGAACGCCGTGCGGCCCTGCTCGTAATCGATCACGCGCTTCACCTGCCGCATCGTCTCGGCATAGGTGCGGGTGACGCCGGTGATCATCGCATCGGCCTCGCCCAATTGGAGCAGCAGCGCGCCGAAGATGTTGCGATCGCGATTGACGATCCGCTCGATGTCGCGGCGCAGATAGCCGCGGCGCTGGAGGCGGCCGTAGAGGAACTCGACCATCTTCGGCACGAGCGGCGAGTTGACGCTGTTGTGGAGCTCGAAATCCTCGGGATTGGCGCCGAGCTTCTGCAGCCGCTCGTGCACCGATTCACGCCCGACCAGCACCGGCGTGCCATAGCCGCCTTCCTTGAACGCGATCGCCGCGCGGAGCACGACTTCTTCCTCGCCCTCGGCGAAGATCACGCGCTTGGGATTGGCGCGCGCACCTTCATAAGCGAGGCTGAGCACCGAGGTGGTCGGGTTGAGCCGCGCGCGCAGCGACTGGCGATAGGCCGCCATGTCGACGATCGGCTTGGTCGCCACTCCCGAATCCATCGCCGCCTGCGCCACTGCGGCGGGGACGATCTCCATCAGCCGCGGATCGAACGGCGCGGGGATGATATAGTCCGGGCCGAAGCTGTGCTGCGTGCCGTAGGCGGCGGCAACTTCCTCGGGCACCTGCTGGCGCGCCAGCTCGGCGAGCGCGCGGGCGGCGGCGATCTTCATCGCGTCGTTGATCGTCGTCGCGCGGACGTCGAGCGCGCCGCGGAAGATGAACGGGAAGCCGAGCACGTTGTTGACCTGGTTCGGATAGTCCGAGCGACCGGTGGCGATGATCGCGTCGGGGCGCGCCGCCTTCGCGACTGGCGGGCTGATCTCGGGATCGGGATTGGCCATCGCGAAGACGATCGGATTGGGCGCCATCGTCTTGAGCAGTTCGGGCGAGAGGGAATTGGCCGAAGCGAGGCCGATGAACACGTCGGCGCCGTCGAGCGCGTCGGCGAGGCTGCGCTTTTCGGTCGCGACGGCATGCGCCGACTTCCACTGATTCATGCTCTCCTGCCGGCCCTGATAGATCACGCCGGTAAGGTCGAGCATCAGCAGATTGTCGTGCGGCAGCCCCATCGCCTTGATCAGTTCGGCACAGGCGATCGCCGCGGCGCCGGCGCCGAGCATCACCACATTGGTGGTCTTGAAATCGCGGCCGGTGAGATGGAGCGCATTGATCAGTCCGGCGGCGGCGATGATCGCGGTGCCGTGCTGGTCGTCATGGAAAACCGGGATGTTCATGCGCTCGCGGAGAGTCTGCTCGATCACGAAGCATTCGGGGGACTTGATGTCCTCGAGATTGATCCCGCCGAAGCTCGGCTCCATCAATTCGACTGCGTCGATGAAGCGGTCGACATCCTCGGTCTTCAATTCGAGGTCGATCGAATCCACGTCGGCGAAGCGCTTGAACAGCACCGCCTTGCCCTCCATCACCGGCTTGGACGCCAGCGCGCCGAGATTGCCCAGGCCGAGGATCGCCGTGCCGTTCGAGATCACCGCGACCAGATTGCCCTTGGCGGTATAATCGTACGCCAGCGCCGGATCCTCGGCGATCGCGCGCACGGGCACCGCGACGCCGGGCGAATAGGCAAGCGCGAGGTCGCGCTGGGTCGCCATCGGCTTCGAGGCGATGATCTCGATCTTACCCGGCCGTCCCTCGGAGTGGTAGAGCAGCGCCTCGCGCTCCGAAAATTGGACGTTCGATTCCTCAGACATGCAGCTCTCCCTGATCCCAATCCTTTAGGAGCCGCATACCCGGGCCGCAACACGCGAGGATCAAAAGTATACGAAAATTTGATAGCGCTACCATAGATATTCGCCAGTCGCGCCGGCGCCACTTTTCCCCAGGATTCCGCCGCACGGGGTGTTGATCGCCCGCGCGCATCGGCTACCCAGCACCATGTCCTCCGCAGCCCCCACTCCGATGATGGCGCAATATCTCGCCCTCAAGGCCGAGGCCGAGGACTGCCTGCTCTTCTACCGGATGGGCGATTTCTTCGAATTGTTCTTCGAGGACGCGAAGATCGCCAGCGCCTGCCTCGACATCGCGCTCACTGCGCGCGGCGAGCATGACGGCGAGCGCATCCCGATGTGCGGCGTGCCGGTCCACGCGATGGACGGGTATCTCGCGCGGTTGATCAAGGCGGGGCACCGCGTCGCCGTCGCCGAGCAGACCGAGACCCCCGAAGCCGCGCGCAGGCGGATGGGGTCGAAGGCGCTGGTCAACCGCGCGATCGTCCGCGTGGTCACTGCGGGGACGCTGACCGAGGAGGCCTTGCTCGACAGCCGATCGGCGAACTGGTGCGCGGCGATCGGCGAGGCCGCGACCGGCATGGCGATCGCCTGCGCCGATATCTCGACCGGGCGTTTCGAAGTGATCGAGACCGACGTGGATCGCGTCGCCGCCGAGATCGCCCGGTTGAACCCCGCGGAGACGATCGTCTGCGACGCCACCGCCATCCCCGATCTCGCCACCGTCACGCGGCCCAAGGTCGACTTCGACAGCGCCGGGGGCGAGGCGCGGCTCAAGCGACTGTTCGGGGTGGCGACGCTCGACGGCTTCGGCAGCTTCTCGCGTGCCGCGCTCGCCGCAGCGGGCGGGCTCGTCGCCTATCTCGAACACACCGCCAAGGGATCGCTGCCGTTCCTGCGCCCGCCGCGGCTCAGCCGCACCGATGCGGCGATGGCGATCGACGCGGCGACGCGCGAGAGCCTCGAGCTTTGCGTCAGCCAGTCCGGCGTCCGAAAGGGCAGCTTGCTCGACTCCGTGGACCGCACCGTCACCGGCGCCGGCGCGCGCCTGCTCGGGCAGGACGTGGCCGCGCCGCTGATGGACCGCGGCGCGATTGAGGCCCGGCTCGACCTCGTGCAACGTTTCCACGACGATCCGGGCCTGCGCGATATGGTTCGCGGCAGCCTGCGCGCGCTTCCCGATATCGGCCGCGCTCTGGGCCGGCTCGCCGCGGGACGCGGTTCGCCCCGCGATCTCGGCCAGTTGCGCGACGGGCTGGACGGCGCGTGGCGGCTGGGCGAGCGGCTCGACGGGATCGGTACCCCGCCGCCGCTGCTCGCCGAGCTGGCGCCGCAGCTGCGCGGCCATGGCGCGCTGATCGATCTGCTTGCCCGCGCGCTCGTCCCCGAGCCGCCGATCGACGCCGCGCATGGCGGCTATATCGCCGAAGGCTATGACGCCGCGCTCGACGATCTGCGCGACGCCGGCGCGGGCGGGCGCCGGGCGATCGCCGCGCTCGAGGCCGACTATCGCACCCGTACCGGCATCGGCGCGCTCAAGATCCGCCACAACGGCGTGCTCGGCTATCATATCGAAGTCCCTGCGCGCGCCGCCGACCCGCTGATGAAGCCCGATAGCGGCTTTACCCATCGCCAGACGCTGGCCGGCGTGGTGCGCTTCAATGCCCCCGACCTGCACGACGTGGCACTAAAGGTGACGCAGGCCGGCGCACACGCGCTCGCCGCCGAGGCGGCGCATCTCGAGGAGCTGACCGGCACCGCGCTCGAACGCCGCGAGGGCGTGGCCGCGACCGCCGACGCGCTCGCCCGGATCGACGTCGCCGCCGCGCTCGCCGAACGTGCCGCCGAAGGCGGCTGGGCGCGCCCGGCACTGGTCGACCATGCCTGTTTCGAGATCGCGGGCGGGCGGCATCCGGTGGTCGAGGACGCCGTCGCGCGGAGCGGTGGGCGCTTCGTCGCCAATGACTGCAGGCTTTCGGAAGACTCCCGGCTGTGGCTGGTCACCGGGCCGAACATGGGCGGCAAATCGACATTCCTGCGCCAGAACGCGCTGATCGCCGTGCTGGCGCAGGCGGGCAGCTATGTTCCGGCCAGCGCGGCGACGCTCGGACTGGTCGATCGGCTGTTCAGCCGCGTCGGCGCCTCGGACAACCTCGCCCGGGGCCGATCGACCTTCATGGTCGAGATGGTCGAGACCGCTGCGATCCTCGCCCAGGCAACGCCGCGCAGTTTCGTCATCCTCGACGAGGTCGGGCGCGGCACTTCGACCTATGACGGGCTGGCCATCGCCTGGGCGGTGGTCGAGGCGATCCACGAGGACAATCGCTGCCGCTGCCTGTTCGCGACGCATTATCACGAGCTGACCCGCCTCGCCGAGCGCTGCGACGCGCTGTCGCTCCACCATGTTCGGGCGCGCGAATGGAAAGGCGATCTCGTTCTGCTCCACGAAGTGGCGGACGGGCCGGCGGATCGCAGCTTCGGCATCGCCGTCGCGCGGCTGGCGGGGCTGCCGCCGACGACGCTCAAGCGCGCCAAGGCAGTACTCGACAAGCTCGAGGCGGGACGCGCCAGGACCGGCGGGATCGCGGCGGGACTCGACGATCTTCCGCTGTTCGCCGCCGCCGCCGAGGCCGAGGAAGAGAAGGTCGACGCGTTGCGCGCCGAACTGGATGGTCTCGACGTGGACGCGCTGAGCCCGCGCGATGCGCTGGAGGCGTTGTACCGGCTCAAGGGGCTGGCAGGCGAAGCTTCCTGAAACCCCTCGCGAAGCGGGGAAGGTGACACGCCCAGCATGACGGAAGGGGCCCTCACCGCGAGCGTCCCCCTCGCGGAGAGCCCCTCCGTCGCCTTCGGCGCCACCTCCCCCGGGTTCCCGGGGGAGGATTTTTAGCTATAGCCCCGCTCGATGACCGATCCCCTGACCCGCATCGCCGATGCGCTCGATCGCCTCGCGCCGCCGCCGGCGCCGCCTGCCGATTCGCTCGCCCACCCCGCTTATGTCTGGCGCGGGCATAGCCTCGCCGCCGCGCGCGCCTTCGCGCCGCTGCCGTTGGACATGCTGCGCGGCGTCGCGGCGCAGCGCGACGCGTTGGTTGCCAATCTCGAACGCCTCGCGAACGGCAATGCCGCGCAGGACGTGCTGCTGTGGGGCGCGCGCGGCACCGGCAAGTCGGCGCTGGTGAAGAGCGCCGTCGCGGCGGTGCAGGCGCAAGGCGGCAACCTCGCATTGGTCGAGGCGGTCACCCAGCATCTCGACGCGCTGCCCGAACTATTCGCCTTGCTCGCCGCATCGGCGCGGCCGTTCGTGATCTTCCTCGACGATCTCGGCTTCGACGCCGCCGGGGACGCCCGCGCGCTGCGCTCGCTGCTCGAAGGCGGCGCCGAGGCGCGGCCGGCCAATACGCGGCTGATCGTCACCTCGAACCGCCGCCATCTGATCCCGCGCGATATCGCCGAGCAGGCCAGCGCGATCAATCCGCGCGATTCGGTGGACGACAGCCTCGCGCTCGCCGATCGTTTCGGATTGAGCCTCGGCTTCCACGCGATCGATCAGGACACCTATGTCGACATCGTCCGCGGTTATGCCGACGCGCATGGGCTGACCTTCGATCCGGCCGAGGCGATCAACTGGGCGACGCGCCGCGGCAGCCGTTCCGGCCGGGTTGCGTGGCAATATGTCGTCGATCTTGCAGGTCGTTCCAACAAGTCTCTGTAAAATAAAGTTGATCCAGATTAGTCAGCGCAAATACCGAGCTTGACAGACTTTGGATGAACGCGCCTGTTTCGCCCAGGATGGGGCGAATAGGCGAACTCGATCTGCCCGCGAGACTGGCGCCTTACGCGCCGGCCTGGCTGACGCAGCTGTTATTTGCGCTGCTTTGCGCGGCCGCCGGCGTCGTCGCGCGCCTGATCGTCGACATTTTCGCGCCGGGCGCGGGCCCGTTTGCTTTGGGCTATCCGGCGGTGCTCGTCGCGGCCCTGTTCGCCCGCTGGCAGTCCGGGGCGCTGGCGGCGCTGCTGACCTTGCTCCACAGCTGGTACTTCCTGCTCGCGCCGGTCAACAGTTTCTACCCCAAAGGCCCGGGCGACGGATCGCGGCTGCTGGTGATCGTAATCGCCTATGTGATCATGATCGCCGTTGCGGAGACCTTCCGCCGCGCAGTGCGCCGCGCCGCCACGGAGCGCGACCGCCAGATCGCCGAACGCGACCTGTTCCTCGAAGAGTTCGACCATCGGGTGAAGAACAATTTCACCCTCGTCGCCTCTCTGCTCGACATGCAGCGCCGCCGCGCCGGCGACGGCGAGACCGCCGAGGCGCTGGCGAGCGCGCTGGCGCGGGTGGAGAGCATCGCACGCGCGCATCGCCATCTCTATCGCGGCACCGCCGCGCCGGGAACGGTCGACATGGCGACCTATATCCACGAACTCTGCACCGCGCTGGAGGAGGCGCTTTTCCTGCGTGGGGCGATCACGCTGACCTGCACCGCGGATCACGCCGCGCTGCCCCGCGACCGGGCGGTTTCGATCGGACTGATCGTCAACGAGCTCGTCACCAACGCCGCCAAGCATGCCTTTGACGACCGCGACGGTGGAGCGATCAAGGTCGCCTTCGAAACGCGCGGGCCAGGCTGGCGCCTGACCGTGGCGGACAATGGTGCGGGGATGTCGCCGGTCGCCATTGCGGCACGCCGCGGCGGGGGGCTGGGGCATCGGCTGGTCGAAGGGTTCGTTCGCCAGGCGCGCGGAACGATCCGGACCGAGAGCGGACCGGAGGGGACTGTGGTTACCGTGGATTTGGAAGGGTAAGCCGTCTCAATCCTCCCCCTTCCGGGGGAGGATTTGTACCGGACGGTAGATTCCGCCCCCCAAACATGCCTATGATCCTCCGGGCCAGCGGCCACGGAGGGATCATGACCACCGACTTCACGCTCAACGGCAAGCCGGCAAGCTTCGACGGCGATCCCGAAACCCCGCTTCTCTACGTCCTGCGCGACCATCTCGGGTTGACCGGCACCAAATATGGCTGCGGCATCGCGCAATGCGGCGCGTGCACCGTGCATCTCGACGGCAAGAACCGGCGATCCTGCGTCACGCCGGTGTCGATGGTCGGCGGCAGACAGGTCGTCACGATCGAGGGCGTCGCGGGCAAGGAAGCCAAAGCGGTGCAGCGCGCATGGGTGGCGATCGACGTGCCGCAATGCGGCTTCTGCCAATCGGGACAAGTGATGTCGGCGATCGGGCTGCTCAGGATCAAGCGAAAGCCCAGTGACGCGGACATCGACGCGGCGATGGCGGGGAATATCTGCCGCTGCGCCACCTATGTCCGCATCCGTCAGGCTATCAAAGACGCCGCGCACGCGATGGAGGCCTGAGCGATGAACGCAGTCACGCCCACGCGCCGCGGCTTCCTGCAATCGACCGGGCTGGTGCTCGGCATGGTCCTGCCACTCGGCAAGGCGGCGCAGGCTGCGCCGGGCCAGTCGGCGGGGCTGCCCTTCGCGCCCAACGCCTTCGTCCGCATCGGCACCGACGATCTGGTCACGGTGATCATCAAGCATGTCGAGTTCGGCCAGGGGCCGGCGACCGGCCTCGCGACTTTGGTCGCCGACGAGCTGGATGCCGATTGGGGCCAGATCCGCGTCGAGATGGCGCCGGCCAACGACCCGCTCTACAAAAATCTCGCGTTCGGGACGATGGGCACCGGCGGGTCCTCGGCGATCTCGAACAGCTGGATCCAGATGCGCAGCGCCGGGGCTTCGGCACGGGCGATGCTGGTCGAGGCGGCGGCGAAGCGCTGGGGCGTGCCCGTCGCGTCGGTCAAGATTGCGAAGGGTGTCGTCTCGAGCGGATCGCGCAAGGCGCGCTTCGGCGAGCTCGCCGCGGATGCGGCGCAACTCAAGCCGCCCGAAAAGCCGGTACTCAAGACCGCCGACCAGTTCACCCTGATCGGCAAGGACACGCCCAAGGTCGACAGCGCCGCCAAGACCAATGGCAGCGCGATGTTCACGATGGACGTGCAGCGCCCCGGCATGGTCCACACTGCGATCGCGCATCCGCCGGCGTTCGGCGCGACGGTGAAGTCGGTGATCGATACCGCCGCGCTGGCGGTGCCCGGCGTGCTCGCGGTCAAGACCATTCCGCACGGCGTCGTGGTCTATGCGCGGGACAGCTATGCCGCGCGCAGGGGCGCCGCGGCGCTCGACGTGACCTGGGATTTCGCCAAAGCCGAGAAAAGGACCAGCGACGCGCTCTATGCGCAATTTGCCGAAGCGAGCGAGACGCCGGGCAAGCAGGTCGAGAAGACCGGCGACACCGTGGCGGCGCTCAAAGGCGCGGCGCGGAAGCTCGAGGCAGTCTATCAATTCCCCTATCTGGCGCATGCGCCGATGGAGCCGCTCGACGCGGTGATCGAGATGAACGGCGACCGGCTCGACGTGTGGATGGGGAGCCAGTTCCAGGTCGGCGAGCTGCGCGCGATCTGCGCGACCCTCGGGGTGCCGATCGAGAAAGCGGCGCTGCACGAGCAATATGCCGGGGGCAGCTTCGGGCGGCGGGCGACGCCCGCGATGGAATTCGCGGTCGAGGCGGCGGCGGCGTTCAAGGCGTGGGGCAAGGGCCCGATCAAGCATGTCTGGACCCGCGAGAACGACATTCGCGGCGGCCGCTATCGCCCGCTCGCGGTGCACACGGTGCGCGGCGGGCTCGATCCCTCGGGCACGATCATCGCCTGGGATCAGGTCGTCGCGGCGCAGAGCTTCTTCAAGAACACCCCGATGGAGGGGATGGGGATGAAGGACGGAGTCGACGACGCGCTGACCGAAGGCATCGCCGACAGCTACAAATTCGCCAATCATTATGTCGGCCAGCACATCATGGAAGGCGGCGTGCCGACCCTGTGGTGGCGATCGGTGGGCAATACCCACACGGCGTACGCGGTCGAGACCTTCCTCGATCAAATGCTCGAACTGGGCGGCAAGGATCCGGTCGCCGGACGGCTCGCGCTGATGGCGGACCCGCGGACCAGGGCGGTGCTGACCAAAGCGGCCGAGATCGCCGGCTGGGGCAAGGCAGTGCCGGCGGGGCGCGCGCGCGGAGTCGCGGCGTGGAAGAGCTTCGGCTCGTACGTCGCGCAGGTCGCGGAGGTGTCGAAGGGGCCTGACGGGCTGCCCAAAGTGCATAAGGTATGGTGCGCGGTGGATTGCGGGATCGCGGTCAATCCCAACGTCATCCGCGCGCAGATGGAGAGCGGCATCGGCTATGGGCTGGGCCATGCGCTCTATTCGGAGGTCGAGCTCGGCGAGGGAGGGATCGTCAAGCAGAGCAATTTCGACGGCTATCGCTCGCTCCGGATCGGCGAGATGCCGGAGGTCGAGGTCGCGATCCTCGACTCGACCGAGAACCCGACGGGGGTCGGCGAGCCGGGATTGCCGCCGATCGCACCCGCGGTCGCCAATGCGTGGCGCAAGCTGACCGGCAAGGCGGTGCGGCGGCTGCCCTTCACGGTGGGAGGCAAGGCATGAAAGCGGGCGCACTCGCACTCGGCGCCGCGGCGCTGACGCTCGGGCTCGCGATCGCCGGCCAGGCGAAGGAGCAGCAGACCGAGGGGCTGAAGCCGGTCAGCGCCTTTGCCGGGATCGCCGATCCGGCGGCGCGCTCGGTCGCGATCTTCACCGAAATGGGCAAGGTGATCCAGCATCCGCGCTGCGTGAATTGCCATCCGCGCACCGATCGCCCGCTGCAGGGCGACGCGCAGCAGCCGCACAATCCGCCGGTTGCGCGTGGGCCGCAGGATCGCGGGGTGGCGGGGCTCGAATGCAGCACCTGCCACGGGCCGCGCAACGTCGCCTTCGCCAACGGCACGGGGAGCATTCCCGGCCATCCCGAATGGCACGCCGCGCCGATCGAGATGGCGTGGGAAGACAAGACGCTCGGCCAGATCTGCCAGCAGATCAAGGACCGTGGGCGCAACGGCGGCAAGACCCTCGCGCAGATCGTCGAGCATAATGCGCATGACAGCCTCGTCGGCTGGGGCTGGAATCCGGGGCCGGGGCGCACACCCGTGCCGGGGACGCAGGCGCAGTTCGGCGAATTGAGCCGGGCGTGGCTCGCGAGCGGAGCGAAATGCCCGGCGGGCTGAGTGGAGAAGATGCGCCGGCAGCTGACGCCCCGGAGCTGGTCATTCGGCATCGCCGCGCCTCTGCCCGAAGCAGACACACATTCAGCTTAAGGGCGAGCGCGGCTATCAACCTTGCGCGGGAGTTGGATGTTGACTTCCCAGCGCGCCGCAATTTTCCAACGGACGACATGGTCGAAATGACCCTCAGTCGGTTTTCCTGCCGCATCCAGTGCCGGGGTGAAGCGCGCGCGTCGACCCAGCAGCTTGCACGTAGTGATATCGAGTATCTGGGCGCCACTCGATTGCCGGACGGCACAATCGCTCACCTTGCCACCGGCCGTGACGGTCAGGTGAACCCCAACAGTGCCTTCTTGGTTGCCACGAACGGCGGAGGGGGGATGATCCTCGGGCACGATCAGCATTTCCAACGGCACCCTTGGAACCGGCTGCACAGCAGCGGGCTGACCCGAGCCCGGGTCGGGAGGGTAACCGAAGGTCTGCGCGCCCACGGACGAAACGCTTAAAAGTGCTAGCAGCAAAAGGACCGAGGGCATCTTTTCAAGCTATTAACGAAGGCGAAGCGCGTCAATCTGCACGAAAGACGGCCTGGAACTCCAATATCTGCAAAATCGGCGTTAATCGCCTTCGCGCAGGTCCAGTCCACATCGGCAGCTACCCTGCCTCAGGCTCTCGGAAGCAGAAGGTCCGCTTTCCACCAATATCAGCCCTGGCTCGATCTCCGGAGCGCGCAATGGTGCGCCGGCGACCGGGCGAGAGGGACGGCTCAGGATCAGCGGCGAACCAGCAGAACGCCGATCAGGATGCAGGTCACGCCTGCCACGCGCGCGAGCGTGATCGGGGAGCGATCGAGGCCCAGCAGCCCGAAATGGTCGAGGATCACGGCGGCGGTCAGCTGTGCGCCGATCGTCAAGGTGAGCGTGAGGGCCAGCCCGAGCCGCGGCGCGGCGAAGGCGACCGCGGCGACGAAGAAGGCGCCATAGAATCCGCCGACCCAGGCCCAGGGCGGGGCCTGACGCACCGAGGCGAGCGGCGTGCGATCGATCAGCAGCCAGATCGTGACGACCGCCGCCGTGCCGCCGAGGAACGAGGTCGAGGCCGCCAGCCACAGCGAGCCGGTGCTGCGCGCGAGCATCGCATTGCTCGGAGTCTGAACCGCGACGCACAAGCCGGCGACGAGGGCGAGAATGATCGGGAGGATATGCTGCATCGAATCCACGGAGATTGCGCCCGGCCGGGCGAGAGGCGGCGTCGTCAGCGCCCTATACGGTTCGCCGGCCGCCCGAAAGCGGGTCGAGGCAGTGGGCCGCAAATAGTCGAACGGCGTGGACTCTGCCGGGCTCGGCGATGCATCATCGCCGAATGACCAAATACCTCATCTCCTTCCCGAGCGAAGCCTTAGTGCTCACCCCGGAAGACTTCCCGATCGTCTCGGCCGATTCGCTTGCGGTGATCGAAGAGGCCAAGGCGGCGGGCGTCTATGTGTTCGGCGGGGGCATAAACGCGCAGATCGACCCCATGCTGGTCTCGGGCGACGGGTCGGTCTCCGACCAGACCTATCCGGGCAGCCGCCTCGACGGCGGGTTCACCGTGCTCGAATTGCCGACGCGCGCGGATGCCGTCGAATGGGCGCGAAAGCTCGCCGTCGCGTGCCGCTGCGCGCAGGAACTCCGCGAGTTCATGTACCACCCGGCGAGCTAGGACCGGTGGTCCAGCCGACCTTGGGATCTTCGAAATCCACCACGTCGCGCAATTCCCAGACATTGGGATAGCCATAGCCGACAAGGTTGATGAAGGTCTGGATGTTGAGTGCGAGCTCGGCTTTCTTGAGCATCACCGGGGCGCGGTGGTTCGAGAAATTATTGTTGCAATAGATCAGGATCGGGCGGTCGCGGTTCGGCCCGATCGCTTTGGCCAATGCCTCGGCAGTGAAGTCGGTGAGCGGCAGATTGACCGCGCCGGCGATATGCCCTTCCGCGAACTTGTCCGCCGAGCGGGCGTCGAGGATCAACGCATGCTTGTCCGCGGCCTTCGCCTTGAACGCAGCGAAGTCGAGCAGGCGCGGCGCGCGGAGCCTGTGCACGTCGCGGGTGAGCGCGGCGAAGCCGGCATAATCGACCTGCGGATTGGGCGCGGGATCGTTCGGAACGGCGAGCAGCAAGGCGAGGGCGGGGAGCAGCATCGGGACACTCCTTCGATCGATGCCGTGACGATCACGGTGTCTGGCTGCACCAACCCTGAACAAGTTTCGTCACTCCGGCCTTGTGCCGGGGTCCACCGCGCCGAAGGCGAAAGGTGTAGATGCGTGAATGCAGCGGTCGCCGCACCGTGGACCCCGGCACAAGGCCGGGGTGACGAGTGGTTGTAAGCCCCAAGCGAGGCGCTATCACCCTTCGCAACCCAAGGGAGAGATGACATGGCCAGCCTGTTTCGCCTGAAGGCGATCGTCGCGGAGGCGGATCGGGCTGAGGGGCGCCAGCTCGCGCGGACCTTGTCGTGGCCGCATCTCGTCGCGCTCGGGGTCGGGGCGATCGTCGGGACCGGCATCCTCACGCTGATCGGAGTCGGGGCCGATCGGGCAGGGCCGGCGGTGATCCTGTCCTTCGTCGTCGCGGGGGCGATCTGCGCGTGCGCGGCGCTGGCATATGCCGAGATGGCGACGATGATTCCCGCCTCGGGCAGCGCCTATACCTACAGCTATGTCGTGCTCGGCGAGATCATCGCCTGGGTGGTCGGGTGGAGCCTGCTCGCCGAATATACCCTCGTGGTCGGCACGGTGGCAGTCGGCTGGTCGGGCTATGCGACGCCGTTCCTGACCGCGATGGGGGTGCCGGAAGCGCTCACCCATGGCCCGCTGATGGACCGGTGGCAGGTCATGCAATGGGGCGTGAACGTGCCCGCCCTGTTCGTCGTCTGGCTGGTTGCGGGGCTGCTCATCCTCGGCACGCGCGAGAGCGCGACGCTCAACGCGATCCTCGTGGTGGTCAAGCTGATCGCGCTCGCGGTGTTCGTCGCCGTCGCCTTGCCCTATTTCGACGCGGCCAATCTCGCACCATTCGCACCGTTCGGCTTCGCCAAGCACCTGTCGCCGGACGGCGTCGAGCGCGGGGTGATGGCGGCGGCGGCGATCATCTTCTTCGCATTCTACGGCTTCGACGCGATCTCGACCGCGGCCGAGGAAGCGAAGAACCCGGCGCGCGATCTCTCGATCGGCATCGTCGGCTCGATGGTGGCGTGCGTCGCGATCTACATGATCGTCGCCGTCGCCGCGGTGGGCGCGATCGGCTATACGCGCTTCACCAACAGCCCCGAGCCGCTCGCGCTGATCCTGCGCGAGCTCGGCCAGCCCGGAGCCGCCAAATTCCTCGCCGGGTGCACGATCGTCGCGCTGCCGACGGTGATCCTCGCCTTTCTGTATGGCCAGAGCCGCATCTTCTTCGTGATGGCACGCGATCGCATGCTGCCCGAGCGCCTCGCGGCGGTGTCGCGACGCGGGACGCCGGTGCGGATCACGATCTTCACTGCCTGTGTGGTGAGCTTCTTCGCGGCGTTCTTCCCGATCGATCAGATCGCCGCGCTCGCCAATGCCGGCACGCTGACCGCGTTCGCAGCAGTGGGCATCTGCATGCTGGTGATGCGTCGCCGCGCGCCCGATGCGGTGCGCCCGTTCCGCGCGCCGGCGGCGTGGCTGGTCGGGCTCGGCGCGGCGTTCGGCTGTCTCTATCTTTTCATAAGCCTGCCGCATCAGACGCAATTGCTGTTCGGCGCGTGGAACATCATCGGACTGCTGCTCTATTTCGGCTGGGCGCGGCGCAACGTGGACAAGGGGGTGGCGTGAGCGGCTGGACGATCGGAATCATCGGCGGTTCGGGACTGTACGACGTCGAAGGAATTGAAGACGGTGAATGGGTCGAGACGGGGAGCCCGTGGGGGCGGCCCTCCGACGCATGCTTTGTCGGCCGAGTCGGCCATGTCCGCGTGGTTTTCCTGCCGCGGCACGGGCGCGGGCACCGGATCAGCCCGTCCGAACTCAACGCGCGCGCCAATATCGACGTGCTCAAGCGGCTGGGAGTCACCGATATTCTCGCGGTGTCCTCGGTCGGCAGTCTGATCGAGGACCGTCCGCCGGGCAGCTTCACCATCGCCGACCAATTCATCGACCGCACCAAGGGGCGGCCGTCGAGCTTTTTCGGGACGGGCATGGTCGCGCATGTCTCGATGGCCGATCCGGTATGCCCGCGACTGTCGGCATTGGCTGTCGACGCAGCGCGGGCGGCGGGGGCGGAGACGCATGTCGGCGGCACCTATCTGGCGATGGAAGGGCCGCAATTCTCGACCCGCGCCGAGAGCCATCTCTATCGCAATTGGGGCTGCCACATCATCGGCATGACCGGCATGCCCGAGGCCAAGCTCGCGCGCGAGGCAGAGCTGCCCTACGCGTTGGTCGGCATGGTCACCGACTATGATTGCTGGCGCGAAGGCGAGGAGGCGGTCGACGTGGCGCAGGTGATCGCCCAGCTCTCGGCCAATGCCGTCAAGGCGCGCGCGATGGTGATGCATCTGCTGCGCGGACTGCCCGCGGAGCGGCCGGCCTCGCCGATCGATAATTGTCTCGACACCGCGCTGATCACGGCGCCTTCGGCGCGCGATCCTGATCTGCTGGCGAAGCTCGATGCGGTGGCGGGCCGGGCGCTGGGCTAATCGTCCAGGATCGGGAACGCTCGTCCTGGAGATGTTTCTGGTGCGTTGCGGCCAGCCGGGCTAGGCTCGGCGCACCGGGGGGTGACATCAATGAAAACCATGAGTCGTAGTTCGCGGCGCGCGTTCGTGCTGGGCGGTGGCGCCGCCGCCATTGTCGCGGGGCCGCTGGCCGTCGCCAAGCTGGCGCGGGCGCCGCTGCCTTCGTTCAAGCGCCAGACCGCGCCGTCCGCGCCGAGCGAAGTGGCTGAGTGGGAGAAGCTGGCCGGCGCGAGCTTCCTGATCGGCGGCGAGGCGGGCAAGGCCGTCGCCCGGCTGGTCATGGTCGAGCGTCCGGCGATCGATCCGAAGCGGCCGGCCGAGCTTGCGCGCTTCCAGCCCTTCACTGCCTGGTTCGAGATGGAGGCGCGTCTCGCGCCCGCCGGCCAGCGGACCTATTCGGTCGCGCATCCGGTCAAGGGAGCGATCGACCTGTTCCTCGGCCGCGGCGCGGACAAGCGCGGCAAGGCGGTCCTCTACGCGCTGTTCAACTAGGCCGTCGCCACGCTATGGCGCTGTCCGGTAACGATCCGGGACAGGAGTGACTGGTTTGAAGAACGCGAAATTCGTCGGGCTCGGCCTTGCCGTGGTGCTGGCCGGCACGGCGGCGGTGGCGATGGCGATGGGAATGCAGGCCGGCGGCGAGCAGGGCCCGTCGCAGGATGCGGCGTGGCACAACCGGCAGATGCTGGCGCTGGCGCAATTGAAGGCGAGCGACGGCTGGCAGTCGCTGCCCGGCGGGCTGCGCTGGCGGCGGATCAAGGGCGACGGCTCGGGCAAGCATCCGACCGTGCAGGACATGGTCAAGATCCATTATGCCGGCACCCTGATCGACGGCACCGAGTTCGACAGCTCGTACAGCCGCGGCGAGCCGGCGAGCTTCCCGCTCGGCGCGCTGATCCCGGCGTGGCAGATGGCGGTGCCGCAGATGGGCGTGGGCGACACGATCGAGATCGCCTCGCCTTCGGACCTCGCTTACGGTCCGGTCGGCAAGGGGCCGATCCCCGGCGGCGCGACCTTGCTGTTCAAGATCGAATTGCTGGGAGTCGGGGAGTAAGCGCCGTCCCGGCGGATCCCCCTCCCGCAAGCGGGAGGGGAGCGCATCAGGCGAGCGGGCAGCAAAAAGGCCGCGGTGGAGATCCACCGCGGCCTTTTGTTTGGCCCGCCCTTACGCGGCGAGGTTGCGCAGCACGTACTGCAAAATCCCGCCGTGGAGGAAATATTCCAGCTCGTTGACCGTATCGATGCGGCAGCGGGTCAGGAAGGTCTCGGTGGTGCCGTCGGCGCGGGTCAGCATGACCTCGACGTCCTGGCGCGGGCGCAGCCCGGCGATGCCGGTGATCGTAAAGGTCTCCGAGCCGTTGAGCTTGAGCGTCTCGCGGGTGACCCCCTCGGCGAACTGGAGCGGTACCACGCCCATGCCGACGAGGTTCGAGCGATGGATGCGCTCGAAACTCTCGGTGATCACCGCGCGGACGCCGAGCAGATTGGTGCCCTTGGCCGCCCAGTCGCGCGACGAACCGGTGCCATATTCCTTGCCGGCGACGATCACCAGCGGCGTGCCGTCGGCCTTGTGGCGCATCGCGGCGTCGTAGATCGGCATGACCTGATCGTGATATTTGGTCATGCCGCCCTCGATGCCGGGGACCATCTCGTTCTTGATGCGGATATTGGCGAAGGTGCCGCGGACCATCACTTCGTCATTGCCGCGGCGGGCGCCGTAGCTGTTGAAGTCCTTCCGGCTAACCTGATGTTCTTGCAGGAATTTCCCGGCCGGCGAATCCGCCTTGATCGAGCCCGCGGGCGAGATGTGGTCGGTGGTGATCGAATCGCCGAGGATCGCCAGCGGCTTGGCCTCGATGATGTCCTGCACCGGCGCCGGAGTCATCGTCATGCCCTCGAAATAAGGCGGGTTGTGGATGTAGGTGCTGCCGGCCGGCCAGCTATAGGTGTCCGAGCCGGTGACGGTGATGCCCTGCCAGTGGCGGTCGCCGAGATAGACGTTGCCGTAACGCGCGCGGAACATCTCGTCGTCGATATTGGCGGCGATCAGCCCCTGGACTTCCTCGTTCGAGGGCCAGATGTCCTTGAGGAACACCGGGCCGTCGGTGCCCTCGCCGATCGGCGTCTCGTACATGTCCTCGGTCACCGTGCCCTTGAGCGCATAAGCGACGACGAGCGGCGGCGAGGCGAGGAAGTTGGCGCGGACGTCAGGGCTCACCCGGCCCTCGAAGTTGCGGTTGCCCGAGAGCACCGAGGCGGCGACGATGTCGTTGCCGTTGATCGCTGCCGAGATCGGCTCGGCGAGCGGGCCCGAATTGCCGATGCAGGTGGTGCAACCATAGCCGACGAGATTGAACCCGATCGCGTCGAGATCCTCGCTGAGGCCCGCCTTGTTGAGATAATCGGTGACGACCTGGCTGCCGGGGGCGAGGCTGGTCTTGACCCACGGCTTGCGCGTCAGGCCGAGCGCGCGCGCCTTGCGCGCGACGAGGCCGGCGGCGATCAGCACCGACGGGTTCGAGGTGTTGGTGCAGCTGGTGATCGCGGCGATCACCACGTCGCCGTCGCCGATGTCATGCTCCGCGCCTTCGACTTGCGCGCGCTCGGGACGGTCCTTGTGATAGACCTTCTGGAGATCGGCGTTGAACACTTCGTCGACCGCGTCGAGGCTCACCCGGTCCTGCGGACGCTTGGGGCCGGCGAGCGACGGGCGGACGCTGCTCATGTCGAGCTCGAGGCTGTCGGTGAAGATCGGCTCGGGGCTGTCCATATCATGCCACATGCCCTGCGCCCTGGCATAAGCCTCGACCAGCGCGACCGTCGCGTCCGGACGGCCGGTGAGACGCATGTAATCCATGGTCTTCTCGTCGATCGGGAAGAAGCCGCAGGTCGCGCCATATTCGGGGGCCATGTTGGCGATGGTCGCGCGATCGGCGAGGGTCATCGAGTGGAGGCCCGGGCCGTAGAATTCGACGAAGCGGCCGACCACGCCCTTGGCGCGCAGCATCTGGGTGACGGTGAGCACCAGATCGGTGGCGGTGATGCCTTCCTGGAGCGCGCCGGTCAGCTTGAAGCCGACGACTTCGGGGATCAGCATCGAGACGGGCTGGCCGAGCATCGCCGCCTCGGCCTCGATCCCGCCGACGCCCCAGCCGAGCACGCCGAGGCCGTTGACCATGGTGGTGTGGCTGTCGGTGCCGACGAGCGTGTCGGGATAGGCGATCGTCGCGCCGTCGGCGGCCTGCGACGACCAGATCGACTGCGCGATATATTCGAGATTGACCTGGTGGCAGATGCCGGTGCCCGGCGGGACGACCTGGAAATTGTCGAGCGCCTTCGAGCCCCATTTGAGGAACTCGTAGCGCTCGTTGTTGCGCTCATACTCGATCTCGACGTTCGCCTCGAACGCCTTGGGCGTGCCGAACTCGTCGACCATCACCGAATGGTCGATGACGAGATGGACGGGGACCTGCGGATTGATCTTGCCGGCATCGCCGCCGAGCTTGGTGATCGCGTCGCGCATCGCCGCGAGATCGACCACGCAGGGGACGCCGGTGAAGTCCTGCATCAGCACGCGGGCGGGGCGATACTGGATCTCGCGGTTCGAGCGCGCGTCCTTCTGCCAGTCGACGATCGCCTGGGCATCGTCCTTCGTGACGGTCTTGCCGTCCTCGAAGCGCAACATGTTCTCGAGCAGCACCTTCATCGAGAAGGGCAGGCGGCTGATGTCGCCGAGCTTCTTCGCCGCCTTGGGGAGCGAATAGAAGCTGTAGGTGGCGGTGCCGACGGTGAGCGTGTCGCGAGTGCCGAGCGTATCGTTGCCGATGGCGGTCATGGGGCGCGGGGTCCTTTCTTTGTCCGGCCCGGGCGCTCGGGGGACGCAGGTCCGACAAGGACCGCGCGGGCGCGCCGGTTGGGTGCTGCGAATGCGAGATTCGTGCGGGCCTTAGCGCGGAGGCGGCGGCAGGGGAAGGGCGGGGTTTTCGATCAAGGTGAACGAGACGAGGGCGGGTTGCGCACGGTCGGGACATGCCAGCGCAGTCTCTCCTGAACCGATTGATCGCGCGCTGGACTGCTTGCCCCGATTTCGTGTTGGTCTAGAATAAGCGGACTCGGCGTGGAGCGAGACTTTGGCGGCACGCGTGATCCAGGGATATTTTGTCGGCGGGCAGGCGCGGCCGCTGCCCGGCGTGCGCCCTGCGGCGGTGGTGCAGCGGCGGGGCGTGGCGGGACCGGTGCGGCCGGGGCCGCCTGCGCCGGCTTTTTCGAGCAGAGCCGCCGCGGTTCAGGCGAAGGGTGGCGAGGGAAGCTTTGCCGTCGATCCGGTCCAGCTCGGGCTGGCGCGGAGCGGGGGCAGTCCGCTGCCGGCGCCTCTGCTCGCCAGGATGGAGGCGGCGTTCGGCGCCGATTTTTCGGGCGTGCGCGTCCATGTCGGGGCGCAGCCCGCGCGGATCGGGGCGATCGCCTTCACCACCGGCAACGACATCTATTTCGCGCCGGGGCGCTATCAGCCCGATTCGGTGCAGGGGCAGCAATTGCTCGGCCACGAACTCGCCCATGTCGTCCAGCAGCGGCAGGGCCGGGTCCGGGCGAGCGGCGATGGGGTCTCGATAGTGCAGGACCGCGCGCTCGAGGCCGAGGCCGACCGGCTGGGCCAGCGCGCGGCGATGCATCGCGCGCCGGTGCAGCGCAAGCTCGCGACACGGGATCGAGCGGCGCCGCCGCAGCGGCCGGCCCCCGCGCATGCCGGCCGGCCGATCCAGCGCTACACCGTGGTCGGACGCGACAAGTTCCTCACCCAGATGCCGACGCCGCGGAACCGGCCGTGGTTCGGCTATCCCTATGTCGTCATCCCGCCGAACACCATGTTCAGCGCGCAGGCACGCAGCGGCGGGCGCACCGGGGTCCATGAGTTCCTTGCGCAGGGCCGAGGCGATCGGGCCAATGTCGTCGACCGGCGGCGCAATGCGCGGTCGCTGTCGCTGCGCGTCGCCGACGATGCGAGCATGGCGATCGAGGATTCGACTCTGGTCAATCGTCAGCCCAAGGCGTTCTTCGCGTCCGACGACGTCATCGCCGACGCCAATAATGCGCTGCGCGGGAATGTCCGGCTCAAGCGCGAGGGCGGCAGGCTGACGATCCTGACCGGCTGGTACTCGCAGCAATCGCTGAGCCGGGTCGTCCCCGATTTCACTGCCGCACCGTCGCAGAATTGCAACGATCTCGCCGCGCAGATCGTCAATCGCCCCCTGTTCACCACGCGTGCCAGCATGCGGGCGAACGACTCGCTGGCGCGGCTGCTCGACGAGCCAGTCCGCACCTTCGATCCCAACGCCAATGTCGGCGCCTATCTTCATGCGCAGGAGTGGGAGACCGACCGGGTCGAGCGGCTGGGGATGAATCGCTGGGCGGCGCCCGGTGTCGGCGAGGCCTATATGATCTCGACGGTGGGGCCGCAGATCGCTTCGGATCCCGTGCGTGGGACCGCGACGGTGCGCGACATACGCGCGCAGGAGGACCGTGTGCTGGCGTGGGGCTATCATTTCGGCGCGGTGGTGGCGCAGAGCGGCGGCGACCGGGTGACGCTGGAGAATTACGCGCGCGGCGACAATCGCGGCGGCCGCGCCGATCCGCGCTGGTATTTCCAGATGTATGGCGAACGCAGCGGCCAGAGCTTCCACGAATTCCACGAGGCGCGGCGCGACTATGCCAACCCGGTGACGGTCGCGACCGGGACTGCGCCGATTCCGGTGATCGGACCGATCCGCGAGCCGGTGATTTTTTGAGGGCGCGCGCCCCGTTTGGGGTCGAGGTTCACACCGTCATCCCGGAAGCCGATTTTCTTCAAATCTTTGATTTGAAAAGAAAAGCGAGCTGTCCGGGATCCACCGTGAGGCAAGCCCCCGGCGGAGGAGTGGATCCCGGACTGAAGGCTTTCCAGCGTAAAACCTGCGGTTTTCCGGGAAAGCCTAACATCCGGGATGACGAAGAGAGGCTGCTCAGCTCCGGCAGGCTTTGGCGATCATCTCTACGTCGCGCTGGCCCTCGGGCGAGGGCGCCTCGACATAGCCGGTATATTCCTTGACCTCGAGAGTGCGGCCCTCGCCGCCCGGATAGCGGTTCACCTTGATGCCGGTGAAGCCCGAGCCGCCGACCTTGAGCCGGGCATAGCGCGCGCCCGGCAGGAAACCGTTGTCGTCACCCGCACCGTAAATGTTGATCTGGTCGCCGCGGGCCGAAGTGCCGCTGCCGCTGCGCACCCGAAACCAGTTGGTCGGATGATCGCGGCTCATCAGCGCCTGTGAATCGTCGGCGACATAGCCGAGGCGCTTTGCGGCATCGACCGCACATCGGGTGGCGGCGCCATATTTGGCGGCGAGTTTCTCGAGCATCGCATCGCCTTCGGGGTTGAACGCCTTGCCGGCGCCGCGCGCGAGCGCCTCGACGAGGATGGCATAGTCCTTGTCCGACAAAGCCGCCTCGCCCTCGAGCAGTTTGGCGAGATCCTTCTGCGCCTCGCCATTGCCGAGCTCGGCCGCCTTGACGAACCAGCCCTGCGCCTTGGCCGGCGCGCCGGGCACATCCTTCACGCTTTCGTAGAAATGGCCGAGCTTGTGCATCGCATCGGGATTCTGGGTGAGGGTGACGATGTCGTCGAACCGCGCGAGCATCGTCGCCTGATCGCCCTTGGCCTGCGCGGCGGCGGCCTGCTCGCCGAGCGCCTTGACCTTGGCCTCGAGCGCCGGATCGGGCTGGCCGCCGGTCTGCGCAGGCTGGACCAGTGTGAAGACGAGGGCGAGCAGCGTGGCGATTTGCGAAAGCATGGCCGTGGCTTAGCCAGCCTTGTTGCCATCGCCAATCCGGGTTTCGCCGGATGCGGGCGGCAATGATCCGCGATGATACAGATCTCGCCTGAACGGAAGGGGAGCGGGCATCGAAATCGTCCTGATCCATGTTGATCGGCGAAACCGGCCCGACGGCTCGCGCATTTTCCGGGCATGTCGCGTTATTATTTCCACCGCGAAGGCGCCGAGGATTCGAGCGATCCCGCCGGCGCCGAATTGCCCGACGACGGCGCCGTGCGCGAATGGGCCAAGCGCGAGGCGTTGATCCTCGGGATCGAGCAGATCAAGCGCCAGGGCCGGCTGATGCTCGGCAGCCGCGTCACCGTCACCGACGAGGAAGGCGCCGAAGTCGCGCGGGTCTGTGTCGGCGACGCGATCGAAGTGCGCGAATAGCCGGCCGACGAATACGCGCTTTGTGTATATCCCATTTGGTTATTTTAAAATAGGAAATGACGGTTTATCTGGTTCTCTCGGAGCGGGGGAGCGAGTCGGAATGATGCGAGCGAACAAGGAGCATCTGCCGGGGCGGCGGCCGCGGGCGGACGGCTGGACACCGGCGCGGCAGCGCAAATTCCTCGAGCGGCTGCGCGAGACCGGATGCGTGCGCGACGCCTGTCGTGCGGCGGCGATCTCGAGCACCTCGGCCTATCGCGCGCGGCGCGATTCGGCGGAATTCGCCGCGGCATGGGCGCGGGCGCAGGCGCGCGGCATGGCCAATGTCGAGCAGGCCGCGTTCGATCGCGCGGTGCTCGGCTGGGACGAAGTGGTGACGCGCGAGGGCAGGGAGATCTCGCGCAGGAAGCGCTATTCGGATTCGCTGCTGCGGGTGATGCTCCAGCGCGGCGATTTGAAGGATATCCGGCAGGGGATGGGGCAGGCCGCGCTCGAGAAATATGCCGAGGAAACGGCGAAAGCGGCGGGCGGCTGGTTCGAGAACGGGCGACGCTATGCGGGCGCCAGAGACGCGCTGATGCGCAAGCTGGCCGAGATCGAGATGCGCAGCGTGGCGGGGACGGTGGCCTGCCCGCATTGCCGCGGCGACGGGCGCAAGCCGGCCGAAACCCCCGGGGAAATCGCCGAGGCGGCGGTGCACGACGCCGAATTGCGCGCCGAGCTGGCGGCGCTCGAGGCGGCGGAGCTTTACCCGGTTGCGGGCTGGGAAGGCGGGGCATAGGCTCGACGCGACCATCGGGGGAAAGGGATTTGCGGCACGGACCGGGACGCGGCGCGATGTTGCTCGCAGCAAGCGCATTGCTGACGAGCGCGGGCGCGGCGGCGCAGGGCCTGCCGGCGGCGGCGCCCACGCCCTTGCCCGAATGCCGGCGCGTCGGCGACGCGGCTTTCCTCCGGATCGATCCGGAGGCGGCAGCCCTGCTCGGCGAGATCGGGCTCGACCGGGCGGCGATCTTCGCGCGGATGGCCGAGACCGCGATCCCCGAGACGATGGGCTGCTGGGCGATGCCGGTGGGGAATTTCGACGGGCAATTGATGTCGGTGGGGATGAGCCAGTGGAATTACGGCACCGGCAGCCTGCAGCCGGTGCTCAAGGCGTGGAAGCGGCGGCTGCGCGGCCAGTTCGGGCGGACGCGCAAGGCGTTGGCGCCGGTCTACGGAAAATTGCTGTTCTCGCGCGATTGCCTGAAAGTGCCGGTGAAGGACAAATGTCGCGCGGGAATCCTCGCCGCGCACGGGCCGGACGGCAAGCTGAATGCGGCGATGCTGCGCGAGCTCACCGCGATCTTCGAGAGCGACGCGATGCTGCAGGTGCAGACCGACGCCTATGTCGCCTTGCTGCTCGAGGTGCGCACCGATCTGCTGCGGGTGTTTCCGGGCCAGCCGATCACGATGCGCAAGATACGCTGGGCGGTGGATACCAAGGTGCAGCAGGGCTTCTTCCCCGCCGATGGCGATCTCGCGCGGCTGCGCGGCAAATTGGCGGCGATGCCCGCGAGCGAGCGGGCGGAGCGGCTCCGCGCGATCTTCGACTGGTATGACGGGCTCAGCCGCAGCCTGGACCAGGACGGGGTGGGGCGCGATTTCGCGTGGAACCTCGCGCAGTGGCGCTGCATGCTCGACAAGGGGCGGATCGATCCCGAGCAATATGAATTGCTCCATCTGACCTTTCTGCGCAGCCGGACCGCGGTGGGCAATAGCGGGCGGTGGCAGGCGCTGACCTTCTCGCGGCGGGCCAAGATCGCGCTCGACGTCGGCAGCGTGAGCGGGAAGCGCGACGGGGATTGCCTCGGCAGCTCATGACCCCCTTGGAACCGGCGCGGCGACGGTCCATTAGAGAAGCGGACAGTTCAGGGAGTGACGAGATGAAGCGCGTGGCGATGGTGGCGATCGGGGCCGCGGCGATGCTGGGCGGGTGCGCGACGCCCGAGCAGAATGCGCGCTACATGGCGGGGCATTATCGCGCGCAGGCGGACATCATGAACCCGGCGGGCGAGAAGATCGGCACTGCGGTCGCCGAGGAAGTCGACGGCGCGATCCGGGTGATCGTCGAGGCGGGCAATCTGCCCGAAGGGCCGCACGGCACCCATATCCATGCGGTCGGCAAATGCACCGCGCCCGACTTCGCCAGCGCCGGGCCGCACTGGAACCCGACCACGCACCAGCACGGCAAGGAAAATCCCGCAGGTCCGCATGCCGGCGACATGCCCAATCTCGAAGTCGCGGCGGGCGGGCGCGACCGGACGATCTTCACGCTCCCCGGCGGCACCTATCAGCAATTGCTCGACGAGGACGGCGCGGCGATCGTGATCCACGCCCAGGCCGACGACTACAAGACCGACCCTTCGGGCAATTCGGGCGGACGCATCGCCTGCGGGGTGTTCCAGGCGATGTGAGCGGGCGCGGCGCCGGCGTCGACAAGGCCGCGGCGTGACGGGCAAGAAGCCGGCATGGGGATCGCGATCTCCCCATGAGGCGGCAGGCTGAAGCATCGCGTCCCCAGCCTTTAGAGGACGCGTCATGCCGCAATTGAATGCCATAAGCTGCGACAAGCTTTTCCGCCTGATCGGCACCGCCGGCGCGCCCGGCCCAAGGTCGACCGCATCGCCTGCCCGTGGCTGATCCGCCGCTTCGTCGACCCGCAGGCGGGTGTTCCAGCTCGCGGTGGTGACCTTGGGCGGCGCCTATGCGGTGCTGGCCTATGTCGCGCAGGAGGCAGTGACCACGTTCGGCTGGCTGAAGCCCGGCGAGATGCTCGACGGGCTGGGCATGGCCGAGACCACGCCGGGGCCGCTGATCATGGTGACCCAGTTCGTCGGCTTCCTCGCCGCGTTTCGCACCGCGACCGGGCTGCCGCCGCTGCTCGCCGCGACGCCGGGCGCGATCCTCACCACCTGGGTGACTTTCGTGCCGTGCTTCCTGTGGATCTTCGCCGGCGGAACGCTCGACGTGCCGGTGCTCGCGACGATCAACTGGCCGGCATTATTGCTCGCGGCCGGCGCGGTGGTGGCGGTGTTCCGGTTCCGGCTCGGCGTGCTGCCCGTGCTCGGCACCTGCGCCTGCCTCGGCGCGGCGTATGTGCTTCTCGCCTGACCTTCGGGTTGCGCCTTCGCCGTTGCGCCCGCAGATTGCCCCGCCTGGGCAAATAAGGAGATCGCCATGTCCCGGCGCGTCGGCTGGCTGATGCTGGCAATGTCGCTGGTCGCGACGCCGGCCGCGGCCGACGAGACCGCGCTCGACCGGGCGCTGGACACGTTCCGGGCGCTGCACCGCGCCGAAGTGCGAAAGGCGGGGATCGCCGGAAGCAGCTTCTACGTGGTGCGCGACGGCCGGACGATCGCGGCCGACCATCTCGGCGAGCAGGATGCCGAGGCGCATGTTCCGGTCGACGCGCGGACGATCTATCATTGGGCGTCGATCACCAAGACGATGACCGGGATCGCGATCCTGCAATTGCGCGACCGCGGGCTGCTCAAGCTCGACGATCCGGTCATCCGCTACGTGCCCGAGCTCGCCGCGGTGCATAATCGCTTCGGCGACACCGATGCGATCACCCTCGCCCAATTGATGAGCCACAGCGCCGGCTTCGGCGGCGGGACGTGGCGCTGGCGCGATCGCGACTGGCAGCCGTTCGAACCCAGAAGCTGGGCGCAACTGGTGGCGATGCTGCCGTACACCGACGTGCAGTTCCGCCCCGGCAGCCGGTTCGGCTACTCCAATCCGGGGATCGTCTATCTCGGCCAGGTGATCGAGCGGCTGTCGGGCGAGGATTTCGAAGTCTATGTCGACAAGAACATCCTCAAGCCGCTCGGCATGCATGCGAGCTATTTCGATCGCACCCCGCCGCATCTGCTGCCGCACCGTTCGCACAGTTACCATATCCGCGACGGCAAAAGGATCGCGGCGCCGTTCGACGTCGATACCGGGGTGACCGTGTCGAACGGCGGGCTCAACGCGCCGCTCCCCGACATGGCCAGATATCTCGCTTTCCTGCTCGGCGATCCGGCGCGCGCGGCCGAATATGATCTGGTCCTGAAGCGCGCGTCGCTCGAGGAGATGTGGCGGCCGCGGATCTCTGCGGGAGAGGATTTCACCCAGGGGCGGATGGCAAGGACGACATGGAGCGGGCTGTCCTTCTTCGTCGACGAAAGCGCGGGTATCCGGATCATCGGCCATAATGGCGACCAGAACGGCTTTCGCGCCTATCTGAGCCTGTGCCCCGAGCAAAGGATCGGCAGCCTGCTCGCCTTCAACACCGAGACGCGCGGCGTGACCAACGATCCGTCGAACCGGACCAGCGCCGAATCGCGCATTGCGCTGGCGGCCGACGGGCTGTGCAAGGCGTTGCGCAAGCCGCGGGGCTGAGCGAGCGAGGCGCGCCGATTGCGGATACCGGCCTTTGCGCTATCCTGATCGGGTGTCGTGGCTCCGTCGCACTCTCCTCAGGATCGTCGCGACGCTGCCCGCCGGCAATGCCCTGTTCCGCTATGACTGCCGCATCGCAATCAATCTGGCGCGGGGGACTTTTGCGAGCTGGCATGACCGGCTGATCGCCGGGGCGATGCTCGCGGCGGGATTGGCGATGGTGCGATCGGCGCTCGCGGCGCAGGCCTGGACGACCGCGATATGGGTCGGTCTCGGCGCCGGCGCCGTCATCGGACTGGGGACGGGCCGCCTCGTCGCCGCGCGGTTGCGGTTTCACGCGGCCGACGGCACGCTCGCCGCCGATGCGATCCGAAGTGCCAGCCGCCGCCGCTATCTGCTCGTCTGGCACGCGCTCGGGATCGCGGCATTGGCCGTCCTGACGCTGCTCGCACGGCCATCGATCCTGACGGTCACGCTGCCCGGCTATCTGGTCGGGGCCGTGGCGGGGCAGCTGATCCAGCGGCTGGATCCGGCCAATATCCGGATCGGCGGCATGCGGCCGGGCCGCACGATCCGCACGATCCGCGCAGGAGCGCACCAGCCGGCCGCCGGTCTGACGGCTGCGGCGATGCTGCTGCTCGCGCTTGCGCTTCCGGTGCTGCGGGAAAATGCGCTGGGCGCGGTCGCCGGCGTAGTGACCGCGGTGCTCATGCTCGCGCTGACCTCGATCGACCACCATGTCGTCGAATTCATGCGGCTGGCCGGGCACGGGCCGTGGCGCATCCTGTATGCGCACGCCCGCGCCGCCGCGCTGTTCGCCGGAATAGCGGTGCCGATCTGCTGGTTCGGTTTCGCGCCGTTCGTCGCGGGGACCGTGGCGGCCGTCTCCGTCGGGGCGCTCGTCCTGTTCGCGATCCGGCTGCTCGCCTATCAAATTTACGGCGAGCGCTTCGCAGAGCTGGCATTCTCGCTGCTCGCCGGCCTCCTCGTCCTGACGGCCTTCGCTCTGCCGCCTGCGCTTCCCGTCATGGCCGCCGCCATGCTCTGGGCGCTGCACCGCCGCGCGAGGGCGAGGGTCTGGCTTCTCGCATGACGGTTCTGATCGATCTGGCGACCGTGTCGGTCGAGCGTGCCGGCCGCGGCGTCGTTTGCGACGTCGATCTGCGCATCCCGAAAGCGTCGTGGACCGGGATCATCGGCGCGAACGGATCCGGCAAGACGAGCCTGTTGCGCGCGCTTGCCGGCAGACTGCCCTTTGCTGGCGGGTCGTGCCGGATCCTCGGCGACGAATGCGCCGGGGATCGGGCGGGCCGCGCCTCGCGCATCGGCTTCGCGCCGCCGGCCGACAAATTGCCGGACGCGCTGCGCGGCCGTGACCTGCTCGCATTCCTCGGCACCGGGCTGGAGCGACCGGGAGCGCGCCTGTTGCGCGAAGCGCTGGGCCTCGACATGCTGCTCGGCCGCTGGATCGGCGATTGCTCGGCCGGGATGCGGCAGCGGATCGCCGTCGCCGCGGCGTTCGCGGAGGGCAAGGACATCGTCGTCCTCGACGAGCCGTTCAACTGGCTGGATCCCGTAGCGGCATTCGATCTGCGCGAGGCGCTGCGGGCGATGGTCGATGAAGGCCTTACGCTGATAACCGCACTGCACGATTTGAGCACGCTGGCCATCGCCTGTGACGCTGGCCTGATGCTCGCCGATGGCAGGGCGGTTCTGAAGCTCGACAAGGCAGTGCTTCGAAGCGCCGCGGCGGATCTGGCGGGGTTCGAGCGGCGGACGATCCACGCCTTGCGATCGGGCGCCGTCGGTCATCCTCCGCCGGAATGAATCACCGCTGGCCGGCGCGGAGCAGCCGCCCCGCCGCGGCGATCCGCGTGCCGCGCTCGAAGGCGGGCGTGCCGTTGACCATCACCAGATCCATGCCTTCGGCGCGCGCGAAGGGATCGACATAGGTCGAGCGCGCCTTGACCTTCGCCGGATCGAACAGGATGCAATCGGCCCTGGCGCCGATGCGGATCACGCCGCGATCGGGGAGCCGCAGAATGCCTGCGGGAAAGCCGGTCGCCTTGCGGATCGCCTGCTCGACCGGCAGCTTCGCGTCGCGCACGACATATTCCTCGATCCATTTGGCATAGGTGCCGGTGGCGCGGGGATGGCGCATGCCGGGGCCGCCGTCGGTCGAGATCGCGACGAAGGGATCGAGGAGCAGCGCGTCCTGCAGCGCCTTGTCCATGGTGAAATGCGCGCCCGAGCCGGCTTCGGGGCCGATCTTGATCAGGAAGTCCGGGAAGGGCAGCCCCGCGTCGCGCGCGGCTTCGGCGAGGGTCTTGCCGGCATAAGGCGCGGTGCCGAGCAGCAGCGCCTCGGGGCCGCCGCGGCGGATCATTCTTTTCTCGAGATGGTCGCGCAGTTCCTGCCGGCGCGCGGCGACGATCGCGGCGTAATCGGTGGGCGGCAGCGCCCATTCGGGGAAGAGGATCGCGATGCCGGTATAGCCGGCGGTATAGGGATAGGCGTCGGCGGTGAGATCGATCCCGGCGCGGCGCTTCGCGGCGAGGAAATCGAGCAAGGCGCGGGCGCGTCGCTCGCCTTTGCCGAACACCAGCTTGAGATGCGAGATGTGCGGACGCGCCGGCAGCGACGACGCGATCAGTTCGTCGATCGAGCCATGGATCTCCTCGTCATTCTCCGAGCGCATATGGCTCATCACCACGCCGTTGCGGCGGCTGACCACGCGGCCGAGGCGGGACAGCTCGGCGGTCTCCGAATAGATGCCGGGGACATATTCGAGGCCGTAGGACAGGCCGAATGCGCCGGCGCGCAGCTCGGCCCCGAGCTGCGCCGCCATCCGCGCGAGCGCGGCGGCATCGGGGCGGCGGACCGCGTCGGGGATGCGCGCCGCGCGCCGCAGGGTGCCGTGGCTCGACAGCGTCGCCACGTTCACGTCGAGGCGCGCGCGATCCACGGCGTTCAGCCAGGGGCGCAGATCGAGATCCTTGCCGATCCTGGGGCCGCTGCCGTCCTGCCCGAGCGTGATCGTGGTGACGCCCATTGCGAGGAAGCTCTCATACGATTGCTCGAGCGGATCGCCATGGCTGTGGGTGTCGATGAAGCCCGGCGCGAGAACCCGGCCCTCGCCCGCGATCACCCGCGTGGCCGAGAGCCGTGTGCGGGTGGCCGGCGGCGCGATCCGGGCGATCCGGTCGCCGGTGACGAGCACGTCCGCCAGCCGCGGCGGCGCGCCGGTGCCGTCGACCAGCAGGACCTCGCGGAACAGAATGCTTTCGGCGGCCGCCATCGCGCGGCCGGGCCAGCTCGCCAATCCGCCCGCCGCCGCGGCGCCGCCGATCAGCTGTCGCCGCGTCAGACGTCGAGACATAACCGCTCCCCTGGCTCTGGTCGTACCGGGCTAGCCCACCGCGCGCTTGCCGGGAAGCCGGCCGCTGATCGTGCGGCTATGTCGTGCGGTTATAGCGGCTCGCCCGCGGCCCGGGCGCGGATCTCGCGGCTCGCCTCGGCGGCGGGGACGAGGCGCAACGCGGCGATCGCGGCGGCGAGCGCGAGCGGGAGCGTGACGAGCAGCGACAGGATGCCGGTCGACAGGCTGCCGCTGAGATCGGCGACGCGGCCCGCCAGATAGGGCCCCAATGCGAGGCCGATCAGCGTGGTGCCGATGAAGAAGGCGGCGGTGGCGGTGCCGCGCATCCGCGGCAGGACGAGGTCCTGCGTCGCCGCCGCGGCGGCGCCGAGCGCGCAGCTGGCGAAGATCTGGGTGAGCGGCAGCATTGCGTAGAACAAGGCTTTGTCGGCGGTGGTGAAAGCGATCACGAGGCTGGGCACGGGCGCGAGGCTGCCGAACAGGATCACCATGATCCGTCCCGACGGCCAGCGCCGGCGCAGGCGATCGGCGGCGATCCCCCCGAGCGTGACGCCGAGGAAACCGCCGAGGATCGCCGGACCGCCGATCCACAGCCCGGCCTCGCGCGCAGTGATGCCGAAGACCTGCACGGCATAGCTGGGGGCGAGCCCGGCGACGGCGTAGGCCAGGAAGGCGTTGAGCCCGTAGGCGAGCACCACCGCGAGGAAAGCGGGGGTGCCGAGGATCAGCCTGAAGGTTGCCGCGTCGCGGTGACGGAGCGCCGCCGACCAGCTGTAGACGGCGTACACGCCGATGCCGACCGCGAGCCATTGCTTGTCCGATTTCGGACCGTCGAATCGGATCAGCGCGTAGGCTGCGGCAGCGACTAGCGCGAGGACAACGAGGTTGCGGAGAAATGCCGCCGCCCCGTTGCGGGCGGCGCCGATCAGGGTGAGCGGCGGGATGATCGTCAGCAGATCCTCGAGGAAGCTCCTGAACGGCGCGGGGTGGGGCGGCGCGACCAGCCCTTCGGAGAGGCCGCGCATCGGCTCGCGCAGGGTGAGCACCCAGAGCGCGAGGACCAGCCCGGGCAGGCCGACTGCCATGAATGCCGCCTGCCAGCCGACCAATCCGAACGGCGGATCGACCGGATAAGCCGCATTCCACCAGTCGACGATCGCGCCGCCGAGGAACAGCGAGAAGCCGCCGCCGAAATAGATGCCCGCCGAATAGATCGCGAGCGCGGTGGCGCGCTGGCGCTTGGGGAACCAGTCCGAGATCAGCGAATAGGCCGAGGGGCTCGCCGTCGCCTCGCCGACCCCGACGCCGATCCGCGCGGCGGCGAGCTGGAGGCCGTTGCGCGACAGGCCGGAGAGCGCGGTCATCGACGACCAGAGCGCGAGCCCGATCGTCATCAGCCGGACGCGGTGCCAGCTGTCGGCGAGCCGGCCGAGCGGAATCCCGAACAGCGCGTAGAACACGCCGAATGCCGTGCCGTAGAGAAAGCCGATATCGGCGTGGCTGAGCCCGAGATCGCGGCGAATGTGCGGGGCGAGGATCGTCAGGATCTGGCGATCGATGAAATTCAAGGCGTAGACGAGGAACAGGACGACGAGGACGTACCAGGCATAGGCCCCCGCCTTGCGATCGGCTGCGGGCGCGCTCGAACTCGCCATCCACTCTCTCCTCGCTTATGTTTTCGGCGCGAGGCTAGCAGAGCATACCGCATTTACGAAAGAGGGGATTTCCGGTGCGTCCGCCGTCATTGTTGTTCGTGTGCCTCGGCAACATCTGTCGCTCGCCATTGGCCGAGGCGGCTTTCCGCGCGGCTGCGGCGCGCGCGGGGCTGGAGGCGATCGCCGATTCCGCCGCGACCGGCGAATGGCAGATCGGCAGCGCGCCCGATCCGCGCAGCCGGGCAGTGGCGCTGCGTCACGGCATCGACATTTCGGGCAGGCGCGCGCGGCGGGTGCGCGGCGACGATTTCACGCGCTTCGACCATATCCTCGCGCTCGATCCGCAGAATTTGCTCGATCTCCACGCAATGGCGCCGGGGCGCTGCACGGCGCGGATCGCATTGCTGATGGACCATGTGCCGGGCTGCGCGGGGCAGGCGGTGCGCGATCCCTATTATGGCGACGCGGCCGACTTCGACCTGGTGTGGCAACAGGTGACGCGCGCGGCGGACGCGCTGGTGGCGATGCTGCGGGGGTGAAGGCGCTAGTCGCGGACGGGCGCCTTCCGCACGCCTCTGGCGACGATCTTGCCCTTCTCCTCGACGGCAATCGTCGATCTGTCGGCCGAGAACAGGAACTGAAGATCCCGTTCGCGGGCAAAGAAGCGGTCGCGGGCGAGGGGATCGAGCGTCACGCGCAGATCGCCCGAGGCGAGATTCAGCGCGTCGCCATCGAGAGTCACGCGGATGGGGCCGATCGCGCTCTGCCAGACACCCGTATAGGCGGCCAGCGCCGCGGGCGTCAGCTTCAGGCCCGCGGGCGGGGGCACATAGGGCATGGGCTGATGGTCATAACTGACCACGCGGGTCATCTCCCATCCGGCCGGCAGCTGTCGCCACACCGTGGTGAAGCGCGCGCGGGTCGCCGCGACTTCGGGCGCAGTCCCTTGCCGTGCATAGAAAAGATGGGTGCCCGCGATCACCGCGCCGAAGCCGGGAACGGGGGAGACGTGCACGCTGTCGGGAACCACCGCGCGCCGAACGTGGAGGCCGGGCGTCCCGCACGGGCCGTGCACGAGGCTGTCGACGATCGCCGCGCGCGAACGCGTCACGCCGGTCTGATCGTGATAGAATTCGGCGTCGTCCGCGAAGAAGCGCGCCATCGCCGTCCGATCGCAACGATTGAACGCATCCCAGAACGCGGTATCGGCCGCGCGGACGTCTATTGCGGAGGGCGGCGCGACCGGGTGCGCCGGCGCCGACTGCGCCAGTGCCAACCATGCCAAAGCTTGCATCATCGCCACGACCACTCACCAACCAGGCATGCTGTGTTATCTGGGTAAGACGCCAATGTAAATGCGCCGCACAGATCAGGCGCGGCAGAGACGTGACGCAGGCGTTATGAAGAGCAGTGGTCGCTTCGCCGCGCGTAGAAGAAACTGGTTAACGCAGGCTTCTGCGCGCCTCCGATAAAATGCGGTACCAAGAGGCTCCTTCCCAGAGAAGTTGCCGCAACTTGACGTTGAATTGTCGGTAAAATTGACAGTGCTCGCGCCGGCTCCCTCCGGGCTCCTCCTATAACGGATCAACGTAAAGATCCTTTCGGGAGCATAGTCATAATGAAACGGGGTACCCTCTTCCTTGCAGCTGCGCCGCTCGCGCTTGCGACGCCGGCCTATGCCGGGACGACGGCGAATGTCTTGTCGGCGCCCAAGGTCGAAAACGAAGCCAAGACCGCCGAGCCGACCCAGGAAGCCGAGGCGCCTGCCAAGAAGGCGAACGAGGAAGTCTTCTCGACCGGCGTCGCCAAGGGCCGCGACCGTCTGGACAGCGCGACTTCGACCAGCTCGCTGCGTGCGAGCGAGATCGACAAGCTCGGCGCGCGTTCGATCGCCGAGATCCTCCGCGACATCCCCGGCATCCGCGCCGAAGCGGCTTCGGGCGAGGGCAACGCCAATTTCACCATCCGCGGCCTGCCGCTCGCCTCGACCGGCGCCAAGTTCCTCCAGCTGCAGGAAGACGGCCTGCCCGTGCTCGAATTCGGCGACATCAGCCTGAGCACCGCCGATGCGTTCCTGCGCGCCGATCTCAATCTCGCCGCAGTCGAGACGATCCGCGGCGGTTCGGCCTCGACCTTCGCGTCGAACTCGCCGGGCGGCATCGTCAACTTCATCTCGAAGACCGGCGACGTCGAAGGCGGCGCGATCCAGGTCTCGGCCGGGCTCGACTACGACATGCGCCGGGTCGATTTCGACTATGGCGCGAAGATCGGCGACACGCTGCGCTTCCATGTCGGCGGCTTCTGGCGCGACGGCGAAGGTCCGCGCGCGACCGGGTTCAAGACCACCCAGGGCGGCCAGATCAAGCTCAACGTCACCAAGGAATTCGACGGCGGCTATATCCGTTTCTACGGCAAGTATCTCGACGACCGCTCGCCCGTCTATGACGTGACTCCGCTGGCGGTGACCGGCTCCAATTCGGACCCCGAATATGGCGCGCTTCCCGGCTTCGATCCGCGCAAGGACACCTTGTTCAACCGCAACTTCCAGACCGTGACCACGCTGGACGGCGACAACAATGTCAGCAACCACGAGAACCGCAACCACGCAGTGGTCAAGTCGTTCGGCCTCGAAGGCAAGTTCGAGGTCGCCGGCTTCGACATCACCGAGCGCTTCCGCTTCGCCGACATTTCGGGCCATTACATGGGCGTCAACTACGCCCAGTTCGTCCCCGCGGCGTTCCTCGCGCCGGCGTTCGGCGCACCGGGCGGCACGATCCGCTACGCGACCGGCGCCAATGCCGGCCAGACGATCGCCAACCCGGGCGCGCTCAACGGCAACGGCCTCGCCGCGATGCTGCTGATCGGCGACACCAAGCTCAACAGCCTCGACAACGTCACCAACGACATCCGCGCCAGCCGCGTGTGGAATCTCGGCGGCAACGACCTGACCACCACGGTCGGCCTGTACAGCTCGCACCAGACGATCGACAGCGACTGGGCGTGGAGCGCAGTGCTCAGCGACATCAACGGCGGCGGCAACGGCAATCTGCTCGACGTGGTCACCGCGACCAACGTCAAAATCACCCAGGACGGCGTGCTGGCATATGGCATCCCGGGCAGCGACACGCTGCACCGCAGCTACCGCATGGGCTATACCACCAACGCGCCGTTCGCTTCGGTCAATCTGCGCCTCGGCCAGCTCGCGATCGGCGGCAGCCTCCGCTACGATTTCGGCAGCGCCAAGGGCACGTTGCTCGGTGCCGAGCTCGGCGACGGCCGCGTCGGCACCGCGCCGAAGGACATGAACGGCGACGGCGTGATCTCGGTCCCCGAGATGAGCGTCGCAGTGCTGCCGCTCACCCGTCCGGGCGTGGTCGATTACGACTATAGCTATCTCAGCTATTCGGTGGGCGTGAACTGGCGCATCGCCGAGCCGCTCGCGGTGTTCGCGCGCTACAGCCGCGGCGGCCGCGCCAATGCCGATCGTCTGCTGTTCAGCCCGATCGTCAACGGCGACGGCAGCCTGCTCTTCCCCGAGGCGGCAGTCGACACGGTCAAGCAGGCCGAAGCCGGCGTGAAGTATCGCAACGGCGGGCTGACGCTCAACGTCACCGGTTTCTGGGCCAAGGCCGAGGACACCAACATCGACTCGACCAACGGCGACATCATCGCCCGCGAGTACAAGGCGATGGGTGCCGAGTTCGAGGGCGGCTACCGCGCAGGCATCGTCAGCCTGACCGCAGGCGCGACCTATACCGACGCCGAGATCACGCTGGACTATCTCAACCCGGCAGTCGTGGGGAACACCCCGCACCACCAGGCCAAGCTGATCTTCCAGGCGACGCCGCAGATCGTCACCGACAGGTTCAACGTCGGCGCGACCTTCATCGGCACGACGAGCAGCTATGCCACCGACAGCAACGAGCTGAAGGTGCCGGGCTTCGTCACCACCAATGCGTTCGTCCAGTTCCGCCCGGTCGACCGGGTGACGCTGGCGGTCAATGCCAGCAACCTGTTCGACGTGCTGGCGATCACCGCGGTCGACGACGCGACGCTGCCGGCAGGCGGCGTGGCCAAGGGGCATGTGCTCAACGGCCGCACGATCTCGGCCTCGGTCCGCTTCGACTTCTGATCCATCGACCCGGGCCGCCTCCGTGCGGCCCGGTTTTTCCACGTCCGTGCCCCGCAGGTCCGCTGGCACGTCCATTGCGAGCGCGTCAGAAGACGGCTCCAGCACAAGGTTAGAATGACATGAAGAAGTATCTGCTGGCGGCCGTCGCGCCGTTCGCGATGGTCTCGCCCGCGCTCGCCAAGGATGCGCCTGCTGCCCCGTCGCAGGAAGCCGAGGCCGCGCCCGCGAAGAAGGGCAATGAGGAAGTATTCTCGACCGGCGTCGCCAAGGGCCGCGACCGTCTCGACAGCGCGACCTCGACCAGCGCGCTGCGCGCCAGCGAGATCGAGAAGATCGGCGCGCGCTCGATCGCCGAGATCCTCCGCGACATCCCCGGCATCCGCGCCGAAGCCTCGACCGGCGAAGGCAGCGCCAACATCACCATCCGCGGCCTGCCGATCGCATCGAGCGGCGCCAAGTTCCTGCAGCTGCAGGAAGACGGCCTGCCGATCCTCGAATTCGGCGACATCGCCTTCGCGACCGCCGACACCTTCCTGCGCGCCGATCTCAACCTCGCCGCAGTCGAGGCGATCCGCGGCGGCTCGGCCTCGACCTTTGCGTCGAACTCGCCCGGCGGCATCGTCAACTTCATCTCGAAGACCGGCGACACCGAAGGCGGCGCCGTCCAGCTCTCGACCGGCCTCGACTACGGCATGCGCCGCATCGACTTCGATTACGGCACGCACGTCACGCCGACCCTGCGCTTCCATGTCGGCGGCTTCTGGCGCGACGGCGAAGGCCCGCGCGCGACCGGCGTCAACTCGACCCGCGGCGGCCAGATCAAGCTGAACGTCACCAAGGAGTTCGAGGGCGGCTATGTCCGCTTCTACGGCAAGTATATGGACGACATCACGCCGGCGTACGACATCACCGCGCTGGGCGTGAGCGGGACCAACGATAAGCCGGTCTACAGCAACATCCCCGGCTATGACGCGCGCCACGATTCGCTGTTCTCGAAGAACTTCCAGAGCCTGTTGACGCTCGACGGCAACAACCAGCCGGTGCGCGACGACATGACCGCGGGCCAGCACGCGGTGGTCAAATCGGTCGGCGTCGAGGCCAAGTTCGAAGTCGCCGGCTTCGATATCACCGAGCGCTTCCGCTACGCCGACATGTCCAATCATTACATGGGCATCTATTACGCGCAGTTCGTTCCGGCGGCGATGATGCCGGCGGCGTTCGGCGTCCCCGGCGGCAGCCTGCGCTATGCCAGCGGCCCGAATGCGGGTCAGGCAGTCGCCAATCCGACGACGCTCAACGGCAACGGCCTCGGCGCGCTGATGATGGTCGCCGACACCGACCTCAACAGCCTGAACAACGTCACCAACGACATCCGCGCCAGCCGCGTGTGGAATCTGGGCGGCAACGACCTGACCACCACGGTCGGCTTGTACAGCTCGCACCAGACGATCGATTCGGACTGGAACTGGGCGTCGGTGCTCAGCGGCGTCGCCGGCGACGGCAATGCGCAGCTGCTCGACATCGTCACTCCGACCGGCGTCAAGGTCAGCCAGGACGGCACGCTGCGCTACGGCGCGCCGACCGTCGGCACCTTCCGCCGCGGCTACAGGCTCGGCTACACCACCAACGCGCCCTTCGCCTCGGTCAATCTGCGCCTCGGCGGCGTCTCGCTCGGCGGCAGCCTTCGCTATGATTTCGGCAAGGCGAGCGGCTCGGTGATCGGTTCCGAGCTCGGCGACGGCCGCGTCGGCGTCGCTGCGCGCGACATGAACGGCGACGGTGTGATCTCGGTCCCCGAGATGCAGGTCGCGGTCTCGCCGCTGACCCGCCCGGCCCCGGTCGACTATTCCTATGGCTATCTGTCCTACTCGCTCAGCGCGCTGTGGCGCATCGCCGAGCCGGTCGCGGTGTTCGCGCGCTACAGCCGCGGCGGCCGCGCCAATGCCGACCGTATCCAGTTCAGCCCGTTCATCAGCCAGACCGACGGTAGCCTGCTCAACAAGGACACCGGGGTCGACGTGGTGCATCAGGCCGAGGCGGGGGTGAAGTTCCGCAACGACAATCTGACGCTCAATGTCACCGGCTTCTGGGCCAAGGCCGAGGATTCGAACCTCGATTCGATCACCGGCCTGCCGCTGCTGCGCGATTACAAGGCGATCGGCGCCGAGTTCGAGGGCAGCTACCGGACGGGCATCTTCAGCCTGACCGCGGGTGCCACCTATACCGACGCGGAGATCACCAACGACGCGATCGACGCGACGATCAGCGGCAATACGCCGCAGCATCAGGCCAAGCTCGTCTTCCAGGCGACGCCGCAGATCACCACCGACCGGTTCAGCGTCGGTGCGGTGTTCGTCGGCACCACCGGCAGCTACGCGACTGCGACCAACACGCTCAAGGTGCCGGGCTTCGTCACCACCAACGCGTTCGTCCAGTTCCGTCCGATCGATCGGGTGACGCTCGCGGTCAACGCCAGCAACCTGTTCGACGAACTCGCGATCACCGCGATCGACGATGCGGTGATCCCGGCGACCGGGGTGGCGCGTGCGCACGTCCTCAACGGCCGGACGATCTCGGCTTCGGTCCGCTTCGACTTCTGATCTGCAGCAGGTCCGGGCCGCCGGGGGGCGGTCCGGGCCTGTTTTCTACCGCCCAAGGGGGGCGTTTCAACGAGGGCGCCGCGCTGCGACGCTCCGATAACAAGGGGTTAGGTTACCATGAAAAAGCATCTGTTGTTGTTGTCCGTCGCGTCGTTCGCGCTCGCTGCCCCGGCCTTTGCCGAGGACAAGCCTGCCGGTCCGGCGCAACCCCAGGCCGAAGCGAAGGCGCCCGAGAAGGAAGTCTTCTCGACCGGCGTCGCCAAGGGCCGTGACATCCTCGACAGTGCGATTTCGACCAGTTCGCTGAAGGAATCCGAAGTCCAGAAGCTCGGCGCGCGCTCGCTCGGCGAGATCCTGCGCACCTTGCCCGGCATCCGGGTCGAGGCCGCATCGGGCGAGGGCAATTCGAACTATACGATCCGCGGTCTCCCGCTCGCCTCGGGCGGCTCGAAATATCTGCAGATCGAGGAAGACGGCCTGCCCGTGCTCGAATTCGGCGACGTGTTCAACGCCGCGTCGGACGTGTTCATCCGCGCCGATCTCAACCTCGCGGCGATCGAGGCGATCCGCGGCGGCTCGGCCTCGACCTTCGCGTCGAACTCGCCGGGCGGCGTGATCAACCTGATCTCGAAGACCGGCGATGCCGAGGGCGGCACGATCGAGGCGACCACCGGCCTCGATTATGGCGAGAAGCGCGTCGACTTCGAATATGGCACCAAGGTCAGCGACACGCTGCGCTTCCATGTCGGCGGCTTCTATCGCAGCGGCGAAGGCCCGCGCGACATCGGCTATAACGGCTATCGCGGCGGCCAGGTGAAGTTCAACGTCACCCGCTCGTTCGACAATGGCTTCGTCCGCATCTACGGCAAATTGCTCGACGATCGCTCGCCGCAATATGTCCCGGCGCCGGTGCTGATCAGCGGCACCAACGACAAGCCCGAATTCACCAAGGTGACCAATTTCGACGCGAGCAAGGATTCGCTGGGATCGAGCAACATCGGCACCTTCCTGTCGCTCGATCGCAACAATCAGCCGGTCGCCGAAAATTTCCACGACGGCCTGCACGCGAAATCGAAGTCGGTCGGGCTCGAGGCGCAGTTCGAGATCGGCGGCTTCTCGTTCACCGAGCGCGCGCGCTATTCGGCCAATTCGGGCGATCTGTTCCGCATGGTTCCCGGCAGCATCACCACCGCCGCGGCGCTCGCCACCACCGTCGGCGGCGCCGGCGCGACGCTGAGCTATGCGTCGGGCCCGAAGACCGGCCAGGCGATCACCGATCTGGCCGGGCTCAACGGCAACGGCCTGCTGGCGATGACCTATCTCGCCAAGGTCAAATTGCACTCGCTCAACAACTTCACCAACGATCTGCGCGCCAATCGCGTGTGGAAGGTCGGCGCGGGCGACCTCACGGTCACCGCCGGCGTCTACAAGGCGCTCCAGACGATCGACATGGACTGGCTGTACTCGACGGCGATCCAGGACGTGGTCGGCGGCGGCAACGCCTCGCTGGTCGACGTGACCAACGCCGCCGGCACCAAGGTCACCCAGAACGGCTACCAGGCCTTCTCGATCCAGGGGCTGCCTTTGCTCCATCGCGCGTTCAACGTCGATTACGACATCACCGCGCCTTACGGCTCGATCAACTATCGTTTCGGCAAGATCGCGATCGGCGGCAGCGTCCGCTATGACGTGGGCAGCGTCAACGGCACCGTGTTCGGCGCCGATCTCGGCGGCGGCCGCGTGGGGGTCGGCGCGTACGACTTCAACCATGACGGCGTGATCTCGGCAGCCGAAGCGAAGACCGCGATGCTGCCGCTGACCCAGCCCTCGCCGGTCAATTACGATTATAAATATCTCAGCTATTCGGCGGGCATCAACTACCGCATCGCCGAGGAGCTGGCGGTGTTCGCCCGCTACAGCCGCGGCGCCCGCGCCAATGCCGACAAGATCCTGTTCACCACTGCGGTCAACGCGAACAGCGGCGACCTGTTCGACGCGGAATCGGCCTATGACACGGTGCGCCAGCTCGAGGGCGGCGTGAAGTTCCGTCAGGCGGGCCTCGCGCTCAACCTGACCGGCTTCCTCGCCAATTCCGAGGACCAGAACATCCAGTCGGGTTCGGGCCTCGGCACCTCGCGGACCTATCGCGCCTACGGCGCCGAGTTCGAGGGCAGCTTCCGCCGCGGGCCGTTCAGCCTCAACGCTGGGGCGACCTGGACCAAGGCGAAGATCACCGAGGATCTGCTCAACGCGGCGATCACCGGGCTCGAGCCGCGCCACCAGCCGGAATTCACCTTCCAGCTGATGCCGCAGGTCGACACCAAATGGGCGACCTTCGGCGCCAGCTCGGTCACCGTGACCAAGAGCTATGCGCAGGACACCGACCAGCTCCGCATGCCGGGCTTCACGGTGGTCAATGCCTTCGTCCAGTTCCGCCCCGCCGAGGGCGTCCAGCTGAGCGTGAATGCGAACAACCTGTTCAACACGCTCGGCTATTTCGAGATCTCGCAAGCCACGATGCCCGCCAACGGCATCGCCTGGGGCCGTGCGGTCAACGGCCGGACCATCTCCAGCTCGCTGCGCTTCTCTTTCTGAGACGCAACGAAAACAAGGCATTCGGGCCGCTCTCTACGGAGAGCGGCCTATAATGCGAAGTGAAACGAAAAGAGCAGAGTAGCGAACAATGCTGAAGTCGATGAAAATCCCGAGGAAGCTGGGTCTGTCGTTCCTGACGATCTGCGCTACTGCGGCGATCGTGATGCTGGTGTTCTACACCAACATCTCGTCGATCCGCAGCACCACCGACGCGAACAATCTCAGCCAGGAAATCCACGCCAAGGCGCTGGCGCTCGAAACCTCGCTGCTGCGCCAGAACAGCCAGTTCCGCGGGTTCCTGGTGACCGCGGACCAATCCTACCTCAAGTCGTACGACGAGGGGCGCGAGGACTATGACAAGGCCTCGGTCGAGCTCGAGGAACTCCTCGTCGATCCGGCTCAGGAAGCCGCCTTGCTCAAGTCGCGCGAGGAAACCCTCAAGTGGCGCAAGGAATGGGGCGATCGCCTGATCGCCAAGGTCAAGGCCGGGCAGCAGGAAGCCGCCGAGGCCGACGTGCGCGCCGCCGGCAAGGCCGTGCTGACCAGCGCCGCGGTGCTGCCGCTGCGCGAGATCAAGGACGCCCAGACCAAGCTGATCGAGGAAGCCGGCGCGCGCCAGGAAGGCGCGATCAAGTCCGCACTCTTCGTGCTCATCGTCGGCGCGCTCGCGCTGATGGGGATCGCGGTCACCCTCGCGGTGATGCTGACCAAGCTGATCGCACGTCCGGTCTCGGGCCTGACCCGCACGATGGCCGATCTCGCCGCCGGCAAGAACGACATCGCCGTGCCCGACACCGATCGCGGCGACGAGCTGGGCGACATGGCCCGCGCGGTTCTGGTGTTCCGCGACGCCGCGGTCGCGAAGCAGGCTGCCGAGGCTGCCAATGCCCGCGCCGAGGCCGAGCAGAAGATGGTGGTCGAGACCGTGTCGGCACAGCTCTCCGAGCTCGCCAACGGCAATCTGACCGCCGAGATCAACCGCGATTTCCCCGGCGACTATGCGACGGTGAAGACCAACTTCAACGCCGCCGTCGGCGAGCTGCGCGGGCTGATCGGCACCGTGATGCAGAGCGCCGCGACGATCCGCGACGGCTCGAACGAGATCGCCCAGGCCTCTGAAGACCTTGCCCGCCGCACCGAAGCCAATGCCGCGAGCCTCGAACAGACCTCGGCAGCGGTAACCCAGATGGACGGCCGCCTCAAACAGACCGCGGCGGCTGCCGGCCGCACCGTCGAGCGTGCCGACGGGACGATCGTCACGGTCTCCAACGGCCGTTCGACCGCCGACGAGGCGATGCAGGCGATGACCCGCGTCGCGGATTCGGCCAAGGGCATCGACAGCGTGATCGAGGGCTTGGACAAGATCGCCTTCCAGACCCGGGTTCTCGCGATGAACGCCGCCGTCGAAGCCGGTCGTGCGGGTGAAGCGGGCCGCGGATTCGCGGTCGTCGCCGACCTCGTCTCGGCGCTCGCGATGCGCGCCGAGGAAGAAGCCGGCCGCGCCCGCGACCAGCTGACGGCCACCCAGACCGACATCGTCGCGGCGGTGGAGATGGTCCAGAAGGTCGACACGGCGCTGGCCGACATTTCGGGCGACGTGGGCGAAGTCCACAAGTTGCTCGGCGAGATGGCGTCGGACAACAAGGCCCAGTCGACTGCGATCAGCGAGATCTCGATCGCGATCGGCACGATGGACCAGTCGACCCAGCAGAACGCCGCTATGGTCGAAGAAACCTCGGCTGCTGCGCGCAACCTGAGCGGCGAAGTCGCCGCACTCAGCGAGCAGGCGTCGCGGTTCAACGTCGGCGGATCGGGCGCTACCCGTCAGAGCAAGACCCAGATCCGTTTCGACGGGCCGGTCAAGCCGCTGCCTGCCGCCGCCGTGCCCGCGCTCAAGCGCGCGAACGGCCACGACGACTGGCAGTCGTTCTGAGCAAGTGTCGGGCCGCCACGCTGATCGGCGCGGCGGCCCGAAGCTCGAATGTGCGTAAAGTTTCGTCGGACCGCACATCCGGCGAAGGGAGGAATATGACCGACAATCTTGCGACCCGGGGCGAATTCGCGCGCCAGGCGGACATCGCGCGCGCGCTGGGATCGCCCTTCGTCGCTTCGGTCCTCGAGGCGGGCGAGCGTCACCTCCGCCGGGCGCCGCGCACTGCGGCGCTGATCGAAACCTGGCCGGGGGATCCTTCCGCAGCAGCGTTGGCGATGCGCTTCAACGCCGCGATCCACGCACTCGCGCGGCGCGGCCGCCCGCTGCGGCTCGAGGCGCTCTACAAGCGCCAGCATGACGATTTCGACGGCGCGCTCTGCGCCGCTCTGGTCAGCGAGGACGAATTCATCGCGCACTGGATGCGCCAGCCGACCCAGACCAACGAAGTCAATCGCGCCGCGGCGATCCTTTCGGCGCTGATGGTGGCGGGAGAGAATTTCGGACTGCCCTTCGAATTGCTCGAACTGGGATCGAGCGCGGGGCTCAATCTGAACCTTGCGCATTACGCCTATGATCTCGGCGGGGTGCCCGCGGGGGCGATCGGCTCGTCGGTGCAGATCGCGCCGACCTGGCACGGCGCGCCGCCGCCCGAGGCCGCGGTCGAGGTTCTCGCGGCGCACGGCGTCGATCTCCACCCGCTCGACGTCGCCGACGAGGCGACCCGCGACCGGCTATTGTCGTTCGTGTTCGCCGATCAGCCCTTGCGGGCCGAGCGGCTGCAGAATGCGATCGCGCTCGCCCAGCGCCACCCGCCGCGGATCGCACGCGCCGATGCGGTGTCGTGGCTCGCCGAGCAGCTCGCCGTCCCGCAGGCGGACGGGCGATGCCGCGCGGTGTTCCATTCGATGGTGCTGCAATATCTCAGCGCCGACGACCGCAAGGTGGCGACTGATCTGATCGCCGCAGCCGGCGGACGCGCCACCATGGAGCGCCCGCTGGCGTGGATCAGCTTCGAATGGACGCCGAACCGCAGCGAGGTTCAGCTCTGGCTGACCTGCTGGCCGAGCGGCGAGGCGCGGCACCTCGCCACCTGCCATCCCTATGGCGCCTGGATCGAATGGCATAAGCGCGCCTGATCGCGGTTCGGCCGTCTTGTACCGGGCCGGCCCGGCACGGTGGGGCGATCGAAAACGGGCCGACGGAACGACGAGCCGCGGAACCTTGATCTGGATCAAGAGTTTGCTGACCCGGAGTCCGGGGCGTACCGTCCGGCCGTCTCGAAAGTCCCTGTGAGCAATTCCCTCTCGCTCGATCCCGAAAACATCGTCGACGTCGCGGTCGAAGCCGCGCGTCGTGGCGAGCAGTCGCTTGCCGAGGCGCTCGACCGGATTCCGGCCGCGGTCTATCTGACCGACGCCCAGGGCGTGGTCACGCATTTCAACCGCGCCTGCGTCGATTTCGCCGGGCGCGAGCCCGAGGCCCGGCTCGATCGCTGGTGCGTGACATGGCGTCTCTACAGCGACGACGGCGCGTTCCTCCCGCACGAGCACTGCCCGATGGCGGTCGCGATCCGCGAGGGACGCAGGGTACGCGGCGTGCGTGCCACCGCCGAACGCCCCGACGGCACCCGCGTCGATTTCCTGCCGCATCCGACTCCGATCTTCGACGCGGACGATCGATTGATCGGTGCAGTCAATCTGCTCGTCGATCTCCGCGACGCGCGTTACCGCGACTTCCTGTGCAGCCAGAGAGCGCGCTGCCGCCGGCTCGCCGGATCGGTCGGCGACACGCGCACCGCCGATATCCTGCAGGCGATGGCAGCGGACTATGAGGAGCAGGCGCGCCAGGCGGAGCGGCCGAACTAGCCGACCGTCCCGCGGAGGTACGCACCCTCGACCCCGCCGCCCGGATCACCGCGCGAAGCTTGCCGGCGCCATGGTTGCGGACAATTCCATCATGCGATTCGCGGTTTCGCGTTCTCCCATGACGACATGATCGACGCCCAGATGCTCGAGATGCGCGACCTCGTCGGTCGAGTGGGCGCGGGCGATCACCGGAAGATCGGCGTTGAGGAGGCGCGCGTGCTGGAGGATCGCGCCGCCTTCGAAGCCCGCGGGTATCGCGATCAGCAGCTTGCTCGCCGAGCCGATCCCGGCGGCGACCAAAGTGCGTGCGACCAGCGCATTGCCTTCGATCACGGTCATCCCGTCTTCCTGCGCCTGGCGGACCATGTCGCCCTGATCCTCGATGATCACGAACGCCTTGTTGCGCTGTTTCAGCTCGGTGGCGATCATGCTGCCTACCCGGCCATAACCGACCAGGATGATGTGCCCGGCGGGCAGATCGATCGGCGTGACGGGCCCCGGTGCGGGCTCCTGATCGGACTGGCGCCCCGCCACCCACGAAAACAGGAATGGATTGGCGAAGATCGAAATCATCGCGGCGGCGAGGATGACGTCGCGGGCGGCGGGCGGCAGCATCCCCAATTCGGTGCCGAGGCCCGCGAGGATGAACGAGAACTCGCCGATCTGCGCGAGGCTCACCGCGATCGTCAGTCCGGCCTGCCGCGGATAGCCGAAGGCGCGGACGATGAGATAGGCCGCCAGCGATTTGCCGAACAGGATGATCGCCACCGCCGCCGCCAGCACGAGGGGTTGTTCGACGATCACCGCCGGATTGAACAACATGCCGACGGAGACGAAGAACAATACGGCGAATGCGTCGCGGAGCGGCAGGGTTTCCTCGGTCGCGCGCCGGCTGAGCGAGGTCTCGCCGAGGATCATGCCGGCGAAGAACGCGCCGAGCGCAAACGAGACGTCGAAAGCGATCGCCGCGCCGAAGGCGACGCCGAGCGCGATCGCCAGCACCGCGAGGCGGAACAGTTCGCGCGATCCCGTGCCCACCACCCATTGCAGGGTCCACGGAATCACGCGCCGGCCGACGACCAGCATGAGCGCGACGAAGCCCGCGACCTTGAGGAAAGTCGACAGCAACGGCTGGAAAATCGCGGCGGCACCGTGGCCGGCACCGTTGAGCATGTTGGCGACGACCGGCAGCAACACCAGCGCGAGCACCATCGCCAGATCCTCGACGATCAGCCAGCCGACCGCGATCCGGCCCCGCTCGGTCTGCACGATGTCATGGCCCTGGAGCGCGCGCAGCAACACCACCGTGCTGGCCACCGAAAGCGCGAGGCCGAATACGAGTCCTGCCGCCAGACCCCAGCCGGTCAGCCAGGCGAGCCCGATACCGAGGGCGGTGGCCGCGGCGATCTGGACGACCGCACCCGGCACCGCGATCTTGCGGACCGACATCAGGTCGCGCAGCGAAAAATGCAGGCCGACGCCGAACATCAGCAGGATCACGCCGATCTCGGCGAGTTCGTTGGCGATACCGGAATGGGCGACGAATCCGGGCGTGAACGGACCCACCATGACGCCGGCGAGCAGATAGCCGGCGATCGGGGAGACTTTCAATCGATGTGCGATCGCGCCGAACACGAAGGCGACGAAGAGCCCGGCGACGATGGTGGCGATCAGCGGAGTGTGATGGGGCATCAATTTTCCTGTTGAGGCGAAAATAGCGGAAGCCGGCCGCTTGTTGCCGGCTTCCGCACGGGATCAGCCCATGGCTGGCCCCGCGACGGCCGTGAGGAGCGCCGCAGCGGCAGCCATTCCGGCCCACATTGTCGGCTCGAACCACCAGGGCGGTCGTTTTTCGTTGTTGTTCATGTTCAACCTCCAGAACGCGCACCAAGGCGCCTTCGCTGAAGAGGGTGCGAACTATAATTCGGCGTCAGGCACGCGGAGCATCGCTCGCGGTCATGTCCGTGCGCCTGGTCAGGCCTGCGGAGGCCCTCTCGCAAAGCGAATTCCCGCGAGCGCGAGCTGCTGAAAGGCAAAATCGGCGTTCCACATGGCGCCGGCGGCGCGTGCGAAGCGTGTCGGCACCAGATCTGGAAGCGCCGACAGGAAGCGCGGAATTTCCCGTACCGGGATGTGCTTGTGCGCGTCGAGATCGGGACCCGTCCGCGGCAGGATTGCGAGCCGCCGCTGCGGTGTCCTCGTCAAAACCACCACGCTGGTCGTGGCGGGATTGAAGGCGGATCCGTGCGCGGCCGTCTGGGGCAAGCCCATCGGCAAAATCGCGCAGAACAGGATCGTCAGTACCGAAAGCCATCCGGCGACAACGGGTCGATACAGCCGCGAAAACGACTGTCTGGCGCCGGAGCGCATGGTGGTGAAGATACGCGCCATGCCGAGGCAGTCTTATCATGTTGAGGCGTAACGGTAAACCAATCCCGCCCCTCAGCCCCGCAGCGGATAGCGCTCGATCGTTTCGTAGACCGCGCTTTCGCTGCCGAGCGTGCTCTCGAACAGCAGGAAATGATCGAGGGTGAAAAGCGGGCTGACGAGGCCGGCATGGCTTTCGAGGAAGCGGGCGGTGGCCCCGGCCGAAGCGTTCATCCGCGCGAGGGTGACGTGCGGCAGATAGGCGCGGCCCTCGGGCGCGAGGCCGCAGCGGACCAGCGCCTGATCGATCTTCTTGTGGAGCCCGGCGAGTGCGTCGTGCGGGCGGATTCCGGCCCAGAGCGCATTGGGCCGGCCGCGTTTGTCGAACTCGCCGACCCCGTCGAGCGACACCTCGATCGGCGGAAAATGCACGTTGGAGAGCGCGATCGCGACATCCTCGGCCTGCGGGCGCTCGACTTCGCCGATGAAGCGCAGCGTCAGATGGAGCTGGGCATCGTCCTGCCAGCGCGCGCCGGAGACGCCGCCCATCAGCGCGAGAAGCTGCGCGCGGATCGTGGGAGGGGGGCGGAGGCCGACGAACAGGCGGTGCATGCGGCAGCGTTTAACCGTGGATCGGCGCGCGGCCCACCGGTTTTGCTTGAAAAGGACCGGTTCAGGAACGATATTCGGGGATATTCCGGCAGAGCGCCGGGCAAAGGAGTTCATAATGGCGAATTGGTCGGATCCCCGGACTGGCGCGGCCTATGCAGCGACCGGCGCGCGCGCCGAGGCGCACGACGCGGGGCTCAGGGCATATATGCTGTCGGTCTACAATTACATGCTCTCGGGCGTGCTGCTGACCGGAATCATCGCGCTGGTGGTCGGCAATACCAGCCTGGTCGAACTGATGGTGCAGCCCACCGCGCGCGGCTATTCGCCGACTTTGCTCGGCTGGGTGGTGACGCTGTCGCCGCTGGCGATCGTCTTCGCGATGAGCTTCGGCCAGAACCGCATGTCGGAAGGCACGCTCAAGACCCTGTTCTTCGTCTACGCCGCGCTGATGGGGGCGTCGCTGTCGACGATCTTCCTCGCCTACACCGCGACGTCGATCGCGCAGGTGTTCTTCGCCACCGCGGCCGGTTTCGGAGCGCTCAGCCTCTACGGCTATACGACGAAGCGTGACCTGTCGGGTCTCGGCACCTTCCTGATCATGGGCCTGGTCGGGCTGATCGTCGCCTCGATCGTCAATCTGTTCCTGCAGTCGGGTACGATGAGCCTCGTGATCAGCGCGATCGGCGTGCTGATCTTCGCCGGCCTCACCGCCTATGACACGCAGAAGATCAAGAGCCTGTACGTGCATGTCGCGGGCACCGACATGATGGGCAAGGTCGTGATCATGGGGGCGCTGAACCTCTATCTCGACTTCATCAACATGTTCCTGTTCCTGCTCCGGCTGTTCGGCAGCGCGCGCGACTGATCCGCGACACTGGTTCGACGAAACACGGCCCGGCGGCATTCCCGCCGGGCCGTTTTCTTTTGTGTTCGCGAGGTTTCGGCGCGGGAACGCGAATCGCGGCATGGTCGTTACAGCAAGGCAACGCTCAGGAGAGTGACCATGACTGCGAACCCGATCGACCCGGCGATGGACAAGATGTCGGTGGCACCGGGACCCGAGGATGCCGATGCCGGTTCGGCGACCGCCAATGCGCGCCCCGCGCCGGTGGGCTCGGCCGACGCCGGTACCGACAAATCGATCGTCGAGCGGCTCGAACGCAACCCCGAGAGCAAGGAAGCGCGGCTCGACCGCGCGCTCGACGAATCGATGGACGCGTCGGATCCGCCCGCCTCGACCCAGCCGGTCCACAATCATTCGCTGCCCGAAAGCTCGGGCTATAACGAAAAGGCCGAGGAGAAGCTCGCCGCAGGGCCCGCGGGCACCAAGGGCATCATCGGCAAGGTGCTGCACAAGCTCGGCCTCGACTAAGGCGGCACGCCATGGGCGCCTCTCCCGCGTCGGGCTGGCGCGCCAATATCGTTCTCTATGCCGCCTTGGCGGCCAATCTGGGGATCGCGGTCGCCAAGTTCGTGGCGGCGGCGATCACCGGGTCCTCCTCGATGCTCACCGAGGGCGTTCACAGCCTCGTCGACAGCGGCAATCAGGGGCTATTGCTCTACGGCCAGCACCGCGCGAAGCGGCCGCCCGATGCCGAGCACCCGTTCGGCTATGGCCGCGAGCTCTATTTCTGGGCGTTCGTCGTCGCGATCCTGATCTTCGGGCTCGGCGCCGGGGTCTCGATCTACGAGGGCTGGAAGCACATCGTCGCGCCCGAGCCGCTCCACGATCCGCTGGTCAATTACATCGTGCTCGGCGTGGCGATAGTGCTGGAGGGCACCTCCTGGGCGATCGCGCTCAAGGAATTCGCCGCGGCCAAGGGCGAGATGGGCTGGTGGCAGGCGGTGCGCGAATCCAAGGATCCGGCGACCTTCATCGTATTGTTCGAGGATTCGGCGGCGCTCGCGGGCTTGCTGGTGGCGGGATTGGGCATCTGGGCGAGCCACGCCTGGGGCGACCCGCGGATCGACGGGGCGGCGTCGATCGTGATCGGCTGCATCCTCGCCGGCGTGGCGGTCCTGCTCGCGCGCGAGGCCAAGGGGCTGCTGATCGGCGAGCGCGCCAATCCGCAGGTGGTGGCCTGCGTTCGGGCGATCCTCGACCGCCGTCCCGAGATCGTGCGGGTCAATCATGTGCGGACGATCCACACCGCGCCCGATCGCATCTTCGTCGCGGTCAGCGCCGATTTCGACGACGCGATCACGATGGGTGCGGGCGAGACGCTGATCGAGAGCATCGAGCAGGAATTGAAGGCCGCGCTGCCGCTGCTCTCGTCGATCTATATCCGGCCCGAAAAGGCCGAGGATGCGCCCGACGCGGTGGCGATCGGCTGACCGGGGCCTGCGCGGCGCTGCACTTTTCCTCCGTATTTTCCCTGCATTAAGCATCGGATTTCCAAGCCGAAATCCAAAGCGGCCGGGCTGCCCTCTATGATGATTCAGAAGAACTCATGGGGTGTGCGTGATCGGGTCCCGGCCTGGAAGACTGTTGCTCAAGGCAGTGATCGTTCCCACCGCGGGGACGTTGCTGCTGCTTGCGGCGATGGTCGGCGCGGTGCTCCATTTTGCCACCGAGGGATCCGACGCAGTCGCGGCGCAGCGTCAGGCCCGATTGGCCGCAGTCGCGATGCAGCGGGCGGTCGCGGACGTCCGCAAGGATCAGGAAGCTTCGACCTACTGGGACGATTCGGTGCGCCACGCGCACGCGCGACCGCTCGACCTGGCATGGCTCGACCAGAATCTCGGCATCTGGTTCTACAGCTATTACAAGCATGACGAGACCTATGTGCTCGATGCGGAGGAGCGCGCGGTCTATGCGATGCGGGACGGCCGACGTGCCGCGCCGCGTCAGTTCGCCGGAATCGCGCCGCGTGTGCAATCTCTCGTGGCGCAGCTTCGGGCGCAGCTGCGGCGTGGCGACCTCGCCGCTGCCAGCAGCACCGAACAGACCCCCGGCCGGTCGAACCTCGCAATGGTTCGCAGCCGCCCGGCGATCGTCAGCGTCAAGCCGATCCTGTCGGAAACCGGCACGGTCGCGCAGACAGCGGGATCGGAATATCTTCATGTCAGCGTCCGTTACATCGACGGCAACTTCCTGACGGAGCTCGCCGGCGACTATGGGATCGAGGCGCCGCGTTTCGTCCGGACGCCGGGCGCCCACGCCGCGATCCCGCTGCGGGCCACGCAAGGCGAGCTGATCGGCTATATCGAATGGCAGGCCTTTCGGCCGGGCAATGCCGTGAAGAATTATATGATTATCGTGCTGCTGGTGGCTCTCGGGCTGATCGGGACGTTGCTGGCGTGGTTGCTCAACCGCAATCTGCGCGCGCGGCTCGAGCTCGAGACCAGCCGGGCGCAGGCGCAACACCTCGCGTTCCATGACGGGCTGACCGGGCTGCCCAATCGGGCATTGTTCAACGACCGGGTCGATCATGCGCTGGCGCGCGCCCGGCGCGGCGAGGACGCGACCTTGTTGCTGCTCGACCTCGATCGCTTCAAGCACGTCAACGACACCTATGGGCATCAGGCGGGCGACGAACTGATCCGCGAGTTCGGCAGCCGGCTGACTGCCCTGGTGCGCGAGGAGGACACGATCGCGCGGCTGGGCGGCGACGAGTTCGCGATCCTGCTCCCCGGGTTGGCCGGCACGGAGATGGTCGACGCATTGTGCACGCGGATCCTGACTGCGGTGCATGCGCCGTTCGAAGTGCTCGGCAACCAGGCGTTCGTCGGAGTCAGCATCGGCGTGGTGCAGGCGCCTGCCGCGGGCACCGACCGCGTCGATCTGATGCGCAAGGCCGATATCGCGCTGTACGGCGCCAAAGCCGAGGGCCGCGACTGCTATCGTCATTTCGACGTATCGATGGATGCGACCGTCAAGCTGCGCGGGACGATCGAGGAAGATCTGCGCGCGGCGCTCGCGACCGGCGAGGGGCTCGCGCTCCATTATCAGCCGCTGGTCGGCGTCGACGGCAAGATGGTCGGCGTCGAGGCATTGCTGCGCTGGGTGCATCCCGAGCAGGGATTGCTGCCGCCGGCGCAGGTGATCCCGATCGCCGAGGAGACCGGGCTGATCATCCCGCTGGGCGAATGGGTGCTGCGTCAGGCCTGCGCTGCAGCGAACCGCTGGCCCGAATTGTTCGTCGCGCTCAACCTGTCGCCGGTGCAGTTCCGCACCGCCGGCTTCGCCGAGCGCGTGCTCGAGATCGTTCGCGATACCGGGGTGCGGCCCGAGCAGCTCGAACTCGAGGTCACCGAAGGCGTGCTGATCGACGATGACGAACTGGTCCGCGCGGGTCTGGCGAAGCTGCGCGCGGCAGGGCTGAAGATCGCGCTCGACGATTTCGGCACCGGCTATTCGTCGCTCAGCTATTTGCGGAAGTTCGAAGTCGACAAGATCAAGATCGATCGCAGCTTCGTCCAGCATCTCGGGCATACGGTGGATTCGGCCGCCATCATCCACGCCGTGGTGACCCTCGGCCATGCGATGGGGCTGACGGTCACCGCCGAGGGCGTCGAGACCGGCGACCAGCAACGCTTCCTCAAGCTCGCCGGCTGCAACCAGATGCAGGGCTATCTGTTCTCGCGCCCGGTGCCTGCCGGGCAGATCGCGGCGCTGATCGCGCAGCGCGGCACGTTGCGCGCCGCCTGATGCGCGCGGCGCCGGCCTTGCTCACTGCCGCCGCGCTGATGGCGATCGTGCCTCCGGCGGCGGCGCAGGACGTCAGCGGCGAGGCGGAGATCGTCTCCGACTATCGCTATCGCGGCGTATCGCTTTCGAACGGCAAGCCGGCGCTGCAGGTCAGCGCCGAACTCGACGGCGGCGCCGGATTCTATCTGGGTGGATTCGGCTCCTGGGTGCCCCATGGCGGCGGATCGGCGGCGGTGGAGATGGATGCGATCCTCGGCTGGCGGGGTGCGGTCGGTGGCGCACTGGCGTTCGAGGGCAACGTCGCCTGGTACCATTATCCCGGCGCAGCCGATTGCGATTATGCCGAAACGACGGCGACGCTCGGCTGGGAGCGCGGGGAGACCGATGCGCGCGCCGGAATCGCCTGGGCGCCGCGCCAGGCCCATCTGATCGACGTGACGGGGCGCAAAAGCGGCAATCTCTACGGCTTTGCCGGAATCGAGCAGGGGATCGCAGACACGCCGATCAGCCTGAGTCTCGCGGCGGGCTATGAATCGGGAGCGTTCGATGGCGCGGCGCGTGGCGGCAAGCTCGACTGGCGGGCGGGAGCGAGCCTGTCGCGCGGCGGATTTACGGTTTCGGCCAATTATGTCGGCGCGGTACGGCCGCGGGCGACAGCCGGCGAGCCGAAGCGCGAGCGCGGGCTGGTGCTCGCGCTGGGACGCAGCTTCTAGCGGGCGCTGCTTCCTTCGGCGAGCAGCCGTTCGTAGCGCTCGGCCATCACCAGATGCGCATGGCGCGCGGCGGGGTGCTGCTGGCGCAGCGCCGCTTCGCGTTCACGGCGGGCGCGGGCCTGGAAATAGATCGAATCGGACATGGCGAAATCCCTGATCGCAGGATCGAGAGTGCCACAAAGCCCATAGGTTTCAAACGGCTAATCGTGGATAAGGAACGCCTCAGCTTTGCCGAAGCGACGGCATCGTCTTCGCATCCGGGCCGTCGGCACGGCCGGCACGCAGCGCCGCGGCATCCGCAGCGTCGATCGCACGCAGCAAATCCTCGAATTTTCCGTCGTCGGAGACCGGGAAGCAGCGTTTGAAACCGCTCCCGAGTCTCTCGAGGTCGCGATTGGTCAACAATCCCACCGCGACGATATGCTCCTGCGCCAATGCCCAAACTCCGGCGAACTCATGCTGCTCTAACGAGGGTTAGGCCGGTTTGTGCCAACGGGCCGTCGATTTAACGCTTCAATATATCGAGCGCGGCGGCTGTCATCGCCTCGGTGGCGGTGCCGATCACGGCTTCGGCTTCCGGCGCCCAGAACGGGCTGTGGAGCGAGGGCAGGGCTTCCTTGCCCGCCTGGGCCGCGTCCCATTTGGCTTTCGGGACCCCGCCGACCCAGAAGATCATGCTCTGGATCGATTTGTCGGCGAGATAGAAACGGCCGAAATCCTCGCCGCCCATCACTGCGGGGGTCTCGACGACGCGATCCTTGCCGAAGCGGCTGGTCCACAGGCTGTGGAGGCGGCCGGTGAGCGGCTCGGTGTTGAAGGTCGAGGGGGTGCCTTCGTTGCGGACGGTGACCACCGGCATGCGATCCTCGGGAATGCCGGCGGCGATCGCCTCGCCCTTGGCGATGCGGGCGATGCCGTCGAGCAATTTCCTGCGGACCTCAGGGGTGTAGCTGCGCACGGTGAGCAGCAGGGTCACTTCCTTGCCGATGATGTTGTGCGTCGAGCCGCCATGGAAGCTGCCGACGGTGACCACGGCCGAATCCTGCGGATCGATCTCGCGGCTGACGAGGGTCTGGAGCGTGGTGACGATCCGCGACGCCAGTACGATCGGGTCGCGGGTGGTCTGGGGATAGGCGCCGTGCCCGCCCACGCCCGAAACCTTGATGTCGACCGAATCGACATTGGCGAGCGCATAGCCCGAGCGCACGCCGACCACGCCCGCGGGGAGCGACGCGGCGTCGTGGAAGGCCAACGCGAATTGCGGCCTGGGGAAGCGGGTGAACAGCCCGTCCTCGAGCATCATCCGTGCGCCCATCCCGCGTTCCTCGGCAGGCTGGGCGATCATCACCAGGGTGCCCTTCCACCGGGCTTTCATCGCGGCGAGGTTGCGCAGCGTGCCGATCCAGCTCGCCATATGGGTGTCGTGGCCGCAGGCGTGCATCACCCCGGTCTCGATACCCTCGTCGTTGGTGGTGCGCACCTTGGAGGCGAAGGGCAGGCCGGTATCCTCGGTGACCGGCAAGCCGTCCATGTCGGCGCGAATGAGGAGAATCGGGCCGGGGCCGTTCTCGATCACTGCGACGACACCGGTGCCGCCGACCTTCTCGGTGACTTTAAACCCGGCCTTGCGCGCCTCGGCCGCGAGCTTGGCGGCGGTCTGCACTTCGTGAAGGCTGAGCTCGGGATGGGCGTGGAAGTCGCGGTAGAAATCCATCAGCTCGGGAAGCGAACGCTGGGTCGCATCGCGGACGGGATCGGCGGCGAGAGCGGGAGCGGCGAGAGTCATGGCGATGGCTGCCGTGAGGAAAGTGTGCATGCAGGTGAGGCTATGCGGGGGTGGGGGTGTTGTCGAGGGGGTGGATGTGCGGCGAGGCCCCCTCCGTCACGCTGCGCGTGCCACCTCCCTCGCTTCGCGAGGGAGGAGTTTCGTTGTATGCCAATTCCTCCCTCGCAGCTCTGCTGCGGGGGAGGGGGACCGCCGCCGAAGGCGGTGGTGGAGGGGGCCTATGCGTCTCAAAGGCTGGAACTCGGCGAAACGCGCGGCTCGGGAAGAGCGGAAGAAACTGAGCCTGCCCGAGATCCTGCTGTGGCAGGAACTTCGCAAGCAGCCCGATGGGCATTACTTCCGGCGACAGCATGCGGCCGGGCGATACCGGCTGGATTTCTACTGCGCGAAGGCGCAGCTGTGCATTGAAGTGGATGGCGAGGCGCATGCCTTTGGCGAGCGGCCAGAGCGCGATGCGGCGCGGGATTCTTGGCTGGCGACGCAGGGTGTCACGACGCTACGGATTCCGGCGACGGAGGTGTTGGGGAATCTCGAGGGTGTGGTAGCGCACATCATCGCCAACGTGGAAGCGCGCGGATAGGCCCCCTCCGTCATGCTGCGCATGCCACCTCCCCCGCTCCGCGAGGGAGGAGTTATATCTACCTCGCCGCCCTCAGGTGGCCGGAACCAGTTCCACCACGTCCAGCACCGATTCGAACCGCGGGCGCGGGAATACCAGGCGCCAGCGCTTCGGGCCGATGCGCTCGACATAGCCGATCATGTCGCGATCGGCGTCGAGGCCGTAGCGCAGAGGCGAGGTCTCGTCGCCGAGGACGAGGGTGCCGAGGAACATCTGCCGGGTCGCCTCGTGCGGGAAGATCAGCCCGGTCGGGCGCTGCGAGCCGGTGACCTTGTGCAGGCTCCTGACCTCGCCTTCGTCGGCGACGCGGCAGTCGAACCATGGATAGGCAGTGAAATCGCGCATCGCGGTGCCCTTGGCACCGAGCTTGAAGGTGCGGCAGCGATAGGCGCCCTGCGGCAGCGCGGCGTCGGCGAGCGCGCGATCGGGATCGAACAGCAGGGGCTCGGCGGCGACCGCCCGGGCGTCGGCCTTGCGCGCCAGCGGCAGCGCTTCGTCCCACGCCTTGCGCCAGTCGCGGATCCGGTCGCGATCGGCGCTGGTCGCGACGCTCTGCCAGCGGACATTGGTCGGCGAGCTCGACGAGGTCGCCTCGCGATAGACGCTGCAGCCCCCGAGGCCCGTAGCGAGGGCGATGGCGACAGGCAGCATCCACTTCATCATACGTCCCCTTTGATGCCGGCTTAGGCCGCAGTCCAGCCGCCATCCATCGAATAGTTCGCCCCGGTGATCGCCGCGGCTTCGTCCCGACAGAGAAAGAGCGCGAGCGCGGCAACTTGTTCCGGCTGGACGAACTGCTTGGTCGGCTGGGCGTCGAGCAGGACATCGTTGATCACTTGCTCGCGGGTGAGGCCGCGGGTCTTCATCGTGTCGGGGATCTGATTCTCGACCAGGGGCGTCCAGACATAGCCGGGCGAGATGCAATTGACCGTGATGCCGTGCGTGGCGACTTCGAGGGCGGCGGTCTTGGTCAGGCCGGCAATGCCGTGCTTGGCAGTGACATAGGCCGATTTGTTGGGGCTGGCGACGAGGCTGTGCGCGCTCGCGGTGGTGATGATCCGGCCCCAGCCGCGCGCTTTCATGCCCGGGATCGCGGCGCGCATCAGGTGGAAGGTCGAGCTGAGGTTGATCGCGATGATCGCGTCCCATTTCTCGATCGGGAACTCGTCGATCGGAGCGACGTGCTGGATGCCGGCGTTCGAGATCAATATGTCGACGCTGCCGAGCTCCTCCTCGGCGCGCGCGACCATCGCGGCGATCTGGTCGGGCTTCGACATGTCGGCGGGATCGTGGAGCGCCTTGGCGCCGCTGGTGGCTTCGAGCGCGGCGCGTTCGGCCTCGATCGCTTGCGTGTCGCCGAAGCCGTTGATCATCACCGACGCGCCTTCGGCGGCGAGTGCCTTGGCGTAAGCGAGGCCGATGCCGGAAGTCGAGCCGGTGACGATCGCGGACTTGCCCTTGAGGAACATGAGGGGACTCCCTGGCTAGAAAATTGCGGCCACCCTCACCCTTCCCACCGCCTGCGGCGGCGGGCCCCTTCCCTCTCCCGCCGGGAGAGGGAGGGAGGCGCCGAAGGCGCCGGAAGGGTGAGGGCGATGCGCATCATCGATGGGTGAGGTCGAAGGCGGCGGTCTTGCCGTCGAGGATGTTCTGCGCGACGAGCTGGGCGTTCGCCATCGTCTCGGCGACCGCGGCGCGGCCGGCCTGCCAATGCTCGTGCATCGAGCGGGCGGAGAATTCGAAGTCGCGCGATCCGCCCTCCCACGCATTGGCGCGGTAGATCAGATGGACGAGGCTGAGCGGCTTTTCGTCGGCGAGGGTGCGGAGTGCGGCGACGTCGGGGTCGTCGGCCATGTCGGCGGGCAGCCTGGCGAGGACGCGGCGGATCGCCTCGCGCTCCTTGCGCAGGCGGAGGCGCTCGTAGGAGACCTGGCGGGTGCGGCTCGAGAACCGGATCTCCTTTTCGCGAGCGAGCACGTCGGTGATCGTGCGGGGCAAATCGGCGGCGGCGGGAAAGAGATCGACCTGGAAGACGAGCGTATCGTCGCACTGGCGATCGAGGATGTGCGTGAGCGGCGTGTTCGAGACGAGGCCGCCGTCCCAATAAAAGCGCCCGTCGATCTCGATCGGCGGAAGGCCGGGGGGAAGCGCGCCCGAAGCCATGATGTGGCGCGCGTCGAGACGCTCGTCGGCGGTGTCGAAATAGCGGAAATTGCCGCTGGCGAGGTCGACCGCGCCGACCGACAGGCGGACCGGGCCGCTGTTGAGCAGATCCCAGTCGATATGCGCGTTCAGCGTGTCGGCAAGCGGGCTGCTGTCGTAGAAGCTGAGCGCGGCGGGCGTGCCCGGCGCGGCGAAGGCGGGCGGGATCGGGCGTGGGCGGAAGAAGCCGGGAACGCCGCCGAGCAGCACCGTCGCGGCCGCCCATTCATGGGTGAACTCGCGCGCGGTCTCGCTCAGGGGAATCGAGAAATCGGGAAGCGCGCCGGTGACGCCTTCCCAGAAGGCGCGGATCGCGGCGAGGCGGGTCTCGGGCGGGTTGCCGGCGAACAGCGCGGCATTGACCGCGCCGATCGAGATGCCGGCGACCCAGTCCACGTCGATGCGCGCCTCGTCGAGCGCCTCGATCACCCCGGCCTGGAAGCTGCCGAGCGCGCCGCCGCCCTGGAGCACGAGCGCGACGCAGTCCGGCAAAGGCAGTCCGGCGACGCGGCGGCGCGGGCGGGGATCGGCGTCGGCCATGCCGGCCATGTGGCGCATCTATGGGACGACCGCAATCCTCACCCGTAGAGGAAACGAGTGCAACGCTCGGGCTTCTCGCGCATTGTTGCGGAGACCGAACGATGAAGGGGTTCCCATGCGGCTCGACGATCTCGATCCCACCGATAATGCGCGCGACTGGGGTTCGGGCGGTGGTGGCGGTGGCGGCGGCTTCGGGCTGCTCGGTCTGCTGCCCTTGCTGCTCGGACGCGGGATGGGTTGTGGCGGGATCGTGCTGATCGGCATCGTCGCATTGATCTTTTTCGGGATGGGCGGCGGCGGGCTGCTCGGCGGCGGCGGGACGCAGACCCGGCAGGGCCAGAGCCAGGGCGCGGCCAAGGCGTGCGACACGCAGGAAGAGCTGTTCGCGTGCCGGGTGATGACCAGCACCGAGCAGGTGTGGAGCCAGGTCTTTGCCGAGCAGGGCCAGCGCTATCAGCCGGCGACGATCAATTTCTTCACCGGATCGGTCCAGTCGGCGTGCGGGCAGGCATCGGCCGCAGTCGGTCCGTTCTACTGCCCCGGCGATCAGGGCGTGTTCCTCGACACCGGCTTTTTCGACGAGCTCGACAAGCGCTTCGGCGCGAAGGGCGATTTCGCGCGCGCTTATGTCGTCGGGCACGAAGTGGGGCACCATATCCAGAATCTCGAAGGCACCTCGGCCAAGGTCAGCCAGGCGCAGGGCCGCGCATCGCGGACCGAGGGCAATCGCCTGTCGGTGCTGCTCGAGCTGCAGGCCGATTGCTATGCCGGCGTGTGGGCAAAGCGCAGCGGCCGGCTCGAACCGGGCGACATCGAGGAAGGCATGACCGCGGCGAACGCGATCGGCGACGATACGCTGCAGCGTCAGGGGCAGGGCGAAGTCGTGCCCGACAGCTTCACTCACGGCAGCTCGGCGCAGCGCAAGCAGTGGCTCCAGCGCGGGCTCGACAGCGGCGATCCGGCGCAATGCGATACGTTCGCGGCGGCGGGTTGAACCTTTAAATCCTCCCTCGCGCAGCGGGGGAGGGAACCACGAAGTGGGGAGAGCCTCTCCGCGAGCGGCGCATCTGCGGCGAGGCCCCCTCCGTCGCCTACGGCGCCACCTCCCCCGCTGCGCGAGGGAGGATTGATGATCGGCGGTGTCGCCCCTAAGCCCTCGGCATGACCGATATTCCCGAAGCTCCCGAGCGCCCCAGGCTTGCTTTCCGCCATACCCCGGGCACCGGCCCGACGGTCGTCTTCCTGTGCGGCTATGCTTCCGACATGAACGGCACCAAGGCGCTGGCGCTCGAGGAATGGGCGAAGCGGACGGGGCAGGCCTTTCTGCGCTTCGACTATGCCGGCTGCGGCGAGAGCGAAGGCGAATTCGAGGACCAGACGCTGGCGCTGTGGCGCGACGATGCGCTCCGGATCATCGACGCGCAGGTGACGGGGCCGGTGGTGCTGGTCGGTTCGTCGATGGGCGGCTGGGTGATGCTGCTGGTCGCCAGGGCACGGCCCGAATTGGTCAAGGGAATGGTCGGGATCGCCGCGGCGCCGGACTTCACCGACTGGGGATTCAGCCAGGCGGAGAAGCTCACCATGCTGCAGCATGGGCGGCTCGAGCAGCCCAACGACTATGGCGACGCGCCGACGGTGACGACGCGCGGCTTCTGGGCCTCGGGCGAGGCCAACCGGATGATGATCGGGCCGATCGCCTTCGACGGACCGGTGCGGCTGCTGCAAGGCCAGCGCGACAAGGAGGTGCCGTGGGAGCGCGCCGCGCGGCTCGCCGAACTGCTCCGTTCAGACGCGGTGCAGACTGTGCTGGTCAAGGACGGCGACCACCGGCTCTCGCGCGACCAGGACCTCGCGCTGATCCTGCGATCTGTCGAGGACGTGCTTTCTTTATGTTCTTCTTCCTCCTGAGCCTTCAGGCCGCGACCGTCGCGGCGCCGCCCGCAGGGCAGGAGCCGCCGCGCTATGCCGAGTGCATGGACCTCGCCACCGGCGATCCGTCGCAAGGCGCGGCCGCGGCGGCGAAATGGCGGGTCGAGGGCGGCGGGATGCTCGCCCGGCAATGCCTCGGAGTCGCTTATGCCAACCAGAAACGCTGGCCCTCGGCGGCGGCGGCGTTCGAGGAAGCGGCGCGCGAGGCCGAGAATGCGCATGACGTGCGATCGGCCAATTACTGGGCGCAGGCGGGCAATGCGTGGCTGGCGGCGGGCGAGCATGTGAAGGCGCGCGCGGCGCTGGATGCGGCGCTGGCGGGCGGGCATCTGCGCGGGCTGGCGCTGGGCGAGGCGCGGCTCGATCGCGCGCGGACATTGGTCGCGGCGGGCGACACGGAGGGCGCGCGGAGCGATCTCGACCGTGCGCTGGCCGATGCCAAGGCCGATCCGCTGGCATGGCTGCTCTCGGCGACGCTGGCGCGGCGGCAGGGCGATCTGCAGCGTGCGAAGACCGACATCGCCGAGGCGCTGCGCCGCGCGGCGGACGATCCGCAGGTGCAGCTCGAGGCGGGAAACATTGCCGCGAGCGCGGGCGACGAGGCCGGCGCGCGGGCGGCATGGGGGCAGGTGATGACGCTCGCCCCGGGGAGCCCGATGGCCGAGTCGGCGCGCAATGCACTGGCGCAATTCGGCGCGACCGAGAAGTAAAATGCAAATCCTCCCTCGCGAAGCGGGGGAAGTGGCGCCGAAGGCGACGGAGGGGGCGTCCCCAAGGCGATATCACTTGCGGCCAAGCCCCCTCCACCAGCTTCGCTGGTCCCCCTCCCCCGCTGCGCTAGGGAGGATTGGGGTTGGCGGCGCTCTCCGGCCTGCTTATCTCCGCCGAAACATCTTTCGGAGCACCCATGCGCTATCTCCACACCATGATCCGCGTCACCGATCCGGAGGCGACGGTGCGGTTCTTCGAATTGCTCGGCTTGCAGGAAGTGCGGCGAATGGAGAGCGAGAAGGGGCGCTTCACCCTGATCTTCCTCGCCGCGCCCGAGGATTCGAACGGCCCCGGCGAGCGCGCCAATGCCGAGGTGGAGCTCACCTATAATTGGCCCGCCGAGGACGGCAGCGCGCCCGAGGCATATACGGGCGGGCGCAATTTCGGGCATCTCGCCTATCGCGTCGACAATATCTACGAGACCTGCCAGCGGCTGCTCGACGGCGGCGTGACGATCAACCGGCCGCCGCGCGACGGGCATATGGCGTTCGTGCGCACCCCCGACCTGATCTCGATCGAATTGCTCCAGGCCGGCGACCCGCTGCCGCCGGCCGAGCCCTGGGCGTCGATGCCGAATACCGGCAGCTGGTGAGCGACCCCGCCGCCCGCTTTCGCGCGCTGACCGGAGCCGAGGCTCCGATCGTGCAGGCGCCGATGGCGGGGGCGGGCGGCGTCGCGCTGGCGGTCGCAGCGATCCGCGGCGGGGCGGTGGGATCCTTGCCCTGCGCGATGCTCGATGCCGGGCAGGTCGCGGCGCAGGCGGCGGAAGTGCGCGCCGCGGCGGACGGGCCGCTCAATCTCAATTTCTTCTGTCACGAACTCGACGACGCGCCCGACGATGGAGCGTGGCGGAAAGCGCTCGCCCCTTTCTATGCGCGGGAGGGCGTCGCGCCGCCGGTCGGGCCGGGGACATTGCGGCGACCGTTCGATGAAGCTTTGTGCGCGGCCGTCGAAGCCGTGCGGCCCGACATCGTCAGCTTCCATTTCGGGCTGCCCGCGCCGGCTTTGCTCGCGCGGGTCAAGGCGGTCGCCAAAGTGTTCGGCAATGCGACGACGGCCGACGAGGCGCGCTTTCTCGCGCGGCAGGGCTGCGATGCGGTGATCGCGCAAGGCGGCGAAGCGGGCGGGCATGCGGGGTGGTTCCTCGAAGGGCACCGGCCGATCGGAACGCTGGCGCTGGTGCGGCGAATCGCGCGCGCGATCGACCTGCCGGTGATCGCGGCGGGCGGATTCATGGACGGCGCGGGCGTGGCCGCGGCGCAGGCGCTGGGGGCGAGCGGGGCGCAATTGGGCACTGCCTATCTCGCCGCGCCCGAAAGCATGGCCTCGCCGATGCATCGGCGTTTGCTGGGGAGCGAGGCCGAGACGGTGTTCACCAATGTGCTGACCGGCCGCGAGGCGCGCGGGTTCCGCAACCGGCTGATCGACGCGCTCGGGCCGATCTCGCCGCTCGCGCCGGCATTCCCGCACGCGGCGACCGCGCTGGCGCCGCTGCGCGCAGCGGCGGAGGCGGACGGCCGGACGGACTATTCGCCCGCGTGGGCCGGGCAGGGGGCTCCGCTGGCGCGCGCAATGCCAGCGGAGGCGCTTACCCGATTGCTTGCCGAAGAGACCTTGGCCGCGACATTCGCCGCCTGAGGCTGGCGCCGCGGGTGGCGAGCGCCTAACTTGCTCTCATGCTCGATATCGTCCGGATACCCGCGCTCAGCGACAATTACATCTGGCTGGTCCACGATCCCGCCTCGGGCGGGACGATGGTGGTCGATCCTGCCGAAGCGGCCGGCGTCGAACGCGTGCTGGCGGAGCGGGGCTGGCGGCTCACCGCGATCTGGAACACGCACTGGCATCCCGATCACACCGGAGGAAATGCCGAGCTCAAGGCGACGTGGAAGGTTCCGGTGATCGCGCCGGCGGCCGAAGCGGCGAAGATCCCGACTGCGGACCGGCTGGTCGGCGAGGGCGATGTGGTGCGGCTCGGCGATCATGCCGCGACGGTGATGGAGGTGCCGGCGCACACCGCGGGGCATATCGCCTATCATTTCGCGGAGGACGGCGTGGTGTTCGTCGGCGACACCTTGTTCGCGATGGGCTGCGGGCGGCTGTTCGAAGGGACCGCGGCGCAGATGTTCGCGAATTTGCAGCGGCTGGGCGCGCTGCCGCCCGAGACGCGGGTCTATTGCGCGCACGAATATACTCAGTCGAACGGCCGCTATGCGCTGGTCGCCGAGCCCGCCAATCAAGCGATCCGCGCGCGGATGGCGGACGTCGACCGCGCGCGGGCGGCGGGCGAGGCGACCGTGCCGACGACGATCGCGGCCGAGCGTGCCACCAATCCGTTCCTGCGCGCGGAGAGCGTGGAAATTCTGGCGGAGCGGCGCGCGGCCAAGGATGCATTTCGCGGCTGAACGGTTTATGTTCGCATGGGGCTTGAGGAGTATAGGATGATGCGTCTCGCCGTGCCCGCGTTCCTGCTGCTCGCCGCCTGCACCACCACCGCCGCCACCGAACAGTCCGACGCGCGCGATCGGGCACGGATGACCAGGGCGCTGGCCGGGCTCGTGCCGGGCGAACCGCTGCGCTGCATCCGGCGCGACCAGTTCAACGAGATTCGCACCTTCGACGGCACGATCCTCTATGTCGCAGGGCGGGGACGGATGTGGCGCAACGACGTGGTCGGCCATTGCGAGGGTCTGCGCCGCGGCGACATCCTGGTCTCGAAGACCTTTGGCGGCCAATATTGCGACGGCGACATCATCCAGACGCGATCGCCGATGGGCGGGGTGCTTTCGGGAAGCTGCTCGCTGGGCAAGTTCACGCCCTATACGCGCGACAAAGGGAGATAGGCATGCGACAGGTCCTCATGCTCGCGGCGCTTGCGCTGGCTGGCTGCACCGGCAACGCCGCGCTGCAGGCATCGCGCGAGGCCGAGGCCCAGCGCGACCTGAGCGAGGCGCTGAAGGGCCGCGTGGCCGGCAAGCCGCAGAATTGTCTGTCTTCGCCATCGAGCGTCAACGGCCCGCAGATCGTGGATGCGCGGACGATCCTGTATCGCGACGGCAGGCGGGTGTGGCGCAACGATCTCGCGGCGGATTGCCCGTCGCTCGACCAATACGACATTCTCGTCGTCGAGCTGCACGGATCGCAGATCTGCAAGAACGACCTGTTCCGGCCGGTCGACCCCGGAAGCCGCATCCCGGGCGCCTATTGCCGGTTCGGAGCGTTCACCCCGTACGTGAAGGAATGAACTGAACATCCTCCCTCACGCAGCGGGGGAGGCGGCGCCGAAGGCGACGGAGGGGGCTCCGCAACAGGCGGCTCGCTTGCCGAAGCGCCCCTTCCGTCACGCTGCGCCTGCCACTCCCCCGGTCCCCGGGGGAGGATCTTCTACAGCACGTAGCGGCTCAGATCGGTGTTCCGCGCCACGGCGGCGAGCTGCTTGTCGACATAGGCGGCATCGATCGCGAGGGTCTGGCCCGCGCGGTCCTCGGCGTCGAAGCTGACTTCCTCGAGCAGTTTCTCCATCACCGTCTGCAACCGCCGCGCGCCGATATTCTCGATCTCGCCGTTAACCTCTGCGGCGATCTTTGCAACCGCACGGATACCGTCTTCGGTGAAATCAATTAGCACGCCTTCGGTGCCGAGCAAGGCGGCATATTGCTGGACGAGGCTCGCCTTGGTGTCCGAAAGGATCGCGACGAAATCCTCCTCGGTCAGGGCCTTCAGTTCGACGCGGATCGGCAGGCGGCCCTGGAGCTCGGGGAGCAGATCCGACGGCTTGGCGACGTGGAAGGCGCCGCTCGCGATGAACAGGATGTGATCGGTCTTCATCGGGCCGTACTTCGTGGCCACCGTGGTGCCTTCGATCAGCGGCAGCAGATCGCGCTGGACGCCCTCGCGGCTGACCGAACCGCCGCGCACGTCCGAGACTGCGATCTTGTCGATCTCGTCGAGGAACACGATGCCATTGGCTTCGGCGTCGGCGAGGGCTTGGCGGCTGACCTCGTCCTGGTCGAGGCGCTTGTCGGCCTCTTCCTCGACGAGCTTGTCCCATGCCGCGCGGACATTGAGTTTCCGACGCTTGAGCGGGGTGCCCGACAGGCCCTTCATCATCTCGCCGAGATTGATCATCTGCGCGCCGGCGCCGGGAATGTCGAACGGCATGGCCTGGGCCTGCTCGACCTCGATCTCGATCTCGGTATTGTCGAGCACGCCGTCATGGAAGCGCTGCTTGAACGCCTCGCGGGTCGCGGTCGACGAATCCTTGCCGGTGAGCGCGTCGAGCAGGCGGCCCATCGCCGCTTCCTCGGCCTTGTCCTTGACCGCGGCGCGACGGCGCTCCTTCTCGAGCCGGACCGCCTCCTCGACGAGATCGCGGGCGATCTGCTCGACGTCGCGGCCGACATAGCCGACTTCGGTGAACTTGGTCGCCTCGACCTTGACGAACGGGGCGTCGGCGAGCTTCGCCAGACGGCGGCTGATCTCGGTCTTGCCGCAGCCGGTGGGCCCGATCATCAGGATGTTCTTGGGCGTGACCTCGTCGCGAAGGTCGGCGCTGAGCTGCTGTCGCCGCCAGCGGTTGCGCAGCGCGACCGCGACGGCCTTCTTGGCGTCCTTCTGGCCGATGATGTGCGAGTCGAGGGCGGCGACGATCGCCTTGGGCGTGAGAGCTTCGTTCATGTGGGGATTGGGTTCCGTGCTTCTTCCCGCTCTAGATGTGGGGGCGGGGGCGTGGCTTCAAGCGGTGTGGGGTCGGAGGGTGCGAGCGCAGCGAGCCCAACGGGGCGAGTGGCTGAAAGAAAAGCGCGCGCATCGAGCCCGACCTTTCTTACCCACCCCCGGTCCCCTCCCCCAAGAGGGAGGGGATGTCACTTCAGGTCGCGCTGTCCAGCATCTCTACGGTCAGCCGGTCGTTGGTGTAGACGCAGAGTTCGCCGGCGATCTTCATCGCCTGACGGGCGATCTTCTCGGGGTCGGTCTCGTAATCGACCAGCGCGCGCGCCGCGGCGAGCGCGAAATTGCCGCCCGAGCCGATCGCCGCGACGCCGCCCTCGGGCTCGAGCACGTCGCCATTGCCGGTGACCACCAGAGTCACATCCTTGTCGGCGACGATCAGCATCGCCTCGAGGTTGCGGAGATATTTGTCGGTGCGCCAGTCCTTGGCGAGCTCGACCGCGGCGCGCAGCAGCTGGCCCTGATGGCGCTCGAGCTTGGATTCGAGCCGCTCGAACAGAGTGAAGGCATCGGCGGTCGCGCCGGCAAAGCCTGCGATCACCTTGCCGTCGCCCAGCGGACGGACCTTTCTGGCATTGGGCTTCATCACGGTGTTGCCCGCCGAGACCTGCCCGTCGCCTGCGATGACCACCTTGCCCGATTTGCGCACGGAGAGGATTGTGGTGCCGTGCCACGCATTGCTGTTTTCGCTCATAGGCGGCGGATATGGGGTGATCGATCGGCGCCGCAAAGGGGCAACCCTGGCGAAACAATCCTGTGGCCTATGCGGGCACAGCGACGAGGGAGTTGAGGATGCGTATCGGGATGCGGATGTGGTGGAGCCTGGTGGCGGCGATGGTGCTGGCCGTGGCCGGGCCGGCGATGGCGCAGGCGCCGCTCAAGGTGATGAGCTTCAACATCCGCTACGCCAACGAGAAGGACGGCGCCAATGCGTGGAGCAAGCGCCGCGACGTGACCGTGGCGATGCTCGAAAAGGCCGCGCCCGATCTGTTCGGGACGCAGGAATTGCTCAAGGTGCAGGGCGATTATCTGGTCGCGAAGCTCAAAGGCTATGCATGGTTCGGCGTCGATCGCCGCGGCGGGCATGACGACGAGCATATGGGCATGTTCTACCGGACCGACCGCCTCAAGCTGGTCGAGTCGGGTAATTTCTGGCTGTCCGACACGCCGGATGTGGTGGGCAGCCTGACCTGGGGGCACCCTTTGCCGCGCATGGTGACATGGGGGCTGTTCGAGACGATCAAAGGCGGGCGGCGCTTCTATGCGTTCAACACGCATCTGCCGTATCGCGCCGAGGACGAGGACGCACGCACCAAGGGGGCGGCGCTGATCCTCGAACGGATCGAGGCGATGGCGGGCGACACGCCGGTGGTGCTGACCGGCGACTTCAACACCATTCCCGGCAGCGCGGCCTACCGGACGCTGAGCGCAAGGCTGGAGGATGCGTGGACGGGCGCACCGAAACGCGAAGGGCCGGAGATGACCTTCCACAATTTCACCGGCACTGCCGACAAACGGATCGACTGGATCTTCACGCGCGGTTTCGTGGCCAAGCGGACGGTGACGATCACCGATCATCGGGGCGCAGTGCAGACTTCGGACCACTTCCCGGTGATGACCGAGCTGGGGTGGGTGAAGCGCTGATCGTCATCCCGGCGAACGCCGGGATTTCGCGCCGCGAGCCGTTCGCGTGCCGCCTGAGGTCCCGGCTTTCGCCGGGATGACGGTTTGGAGTAAGCGTCGCCGCATGTCCCATAACGACAATCTCACCGCCGATCGCCCGACCTTCGTCAGCCATCTCGAATGTTCGATGACCGGGGAGCGATACGAGGCCGACCGACTGCACGGGCTGTCGCGGGTCGGGCGGCCGCTGCTGGTGCGCTATGACCTTGATGGTGTGCGGACGGCGCTGAATCCCGAGACGCTTGCCGCGCGGCCCGACGATCTGTGGAAATATCGCGAGCTGCTGCCGGTGCGGCACACCGCGAACATCGTCAGCCTCGGCGAGAGCGCGACGCCGATCGTGCCGCTGGAGAAAGAGCCAGGGAACGTCTGGGTCAAGGACGAGGGGCGGCTGCCTACCGGCTCGTTCAAGGCGCGGGGCCTCGTAATGGCGATCGCGATGGCGAAGGAATTGGGCGTCACCACGATCGCGATGCCGACCAACGGCAATGCCGGGGCCGCGGCGGCCGCCTATGCCGCGCGGGCGGGGATCGAGGCCGTGATTTTCTGTCCCGACGACACACCCGATATCAACGTGCGCGAAATCGCGGCGCAGGGCGCGCGGGTCTATCGGGTCAATGGCCTGATCGACGATTGCGGGAAGCTGGTCGGCGCGGGGAAGGAAGCGCGCGGCTGGTTCGATCTGTCGACGCTCAAGGAGCCGTATCGGATCGAGGGCAAGAAGACGATGGGGCTCGAGCTCGCCGAGCAACTCGGCTGGGAACTGCCCGACGCGATCTTCTACCCCACCGGCGGCGGAACCGGGCTGATCGGGATGTGGAAGGCGTTCGACGAGATGGAGGCGCTGGGCTGGATCGGCAGCAAGCGGCCGAGGATGTACGCAGTGCAAGCCGAGGGTTGCGCGCCGATCGTGCGGGCGTTCGAGGCAGGCGAGCGGCATGCGGTGCGTTGGGAAGATGCCCATACCGTGGCGGCGGGAATCCGCGTGCCGCAGGCAGTGGGCGATTTCCTGATCCTCGACGCGGTGCGCGCGAGCGGGGGTGAGGCGCTGGCGGTGAGCGACGCGGCGTTGATGCAGGCGGTGGACGATGCCGGGAAGCGCGACGGGCTGCTGCTGTGTCCCGAGGGCGGGGCGACGCTGGCAGCGTATCGCGATGCACGGGCGGCGGGGCTGGTCGACGCGGAAGAGAAAGCCGTCCTGTTCAACTGCGCGACGGGGCTGAAATATCCGCTGGCGGATGCGTCCGGATATCTGGACCGGCACGCACCGGTGGATTGGAGCGCTCTTTAGTGCTCCTGCGAAAGCAGGAGTCCAGGGCGGCAAGCGACGTCCTGTGAGACCTTGGGCTCCTGCTTTCGCAGGAGCACGGCTAGCCCAGCACCCGAGTCACGAACTTCGCGCCCATCTCGATGCCCGCTGGATCGACGCCGTGTCCCAGCCCGTGCGAGACATGGCCTTCGAGCGGGAAGCCCAGCCGCCCCAGCTCGGCATGCGCATGGTGGTACGCACTGAGGGGCACGATCGTGTCCGCATCGCCGTGGATCAGCAGCACCGGCGGCTTGCTGCGCACCTCCGTATCGTCGAGCGATGGCCCCGCGATCATTCCCGAATAGCCGAGGATGCCGGCCAGCGGCCGCGCGCGGCGGGGGCCGACATGGAGCGCCATCATCGTACCCTGGCTGAAGCCGGCGAGCACCATCTTGTCCTCCTCCAGCGCATGCTCCGCGAGCAGACCGTCGAGATAGGCGTCGAGCACCGGTGCGGCGTGGCGGGCGCCGGCGGCGAGCGCGGGGCGGCCGAGATCGTGCAGCGCCCACCATTGATAGCCGCCGGGCGCGCCGGGGCAGCGTTCGGGGGCATTGGGCGCGACGAACAGCGTGTCGGGGAGCAACTGGCGCCACATCGGCGCGAGCGAGATCAGGTCGGCACCGTTCGAGCCATAGCCGTGCAGCAGGACGACGATCTGCTTCGGCGCGCCACCCGACGCGGGCGTGAGGCTGGGGCCGTTCAATTGCTGCATTGGCGTGGGAATCCTTAGCCGAGCGGGTAGAGCGCGCCGGCTACCCAGCGCAGTTCGGCACGCAGCACCCCCCATGCGCGTGCTGCGGCGCGGCTGTCCATCGGTTCGATGCCGATCCCGCGGGCGCCCAGCGCCCTGACAAGGGCGGCCGGGGGGCGGACGAGCGTGTCGCCGGTGCCGAGCAGCAGGAATTCGGGCTGCGGATCGAGCGCGAGGACCGGCGCGAGATCGGCCTCGCCGAGTTCGGCGATCGGCGGGGGCGACCAGCCATCGGCGCGCTGCGGCGTGATCAGCAGCCCTTCGTACACGCCTTCGTCGACCCGGAAGCCGCGCCCGGAAAAACCGGAGATCACCGGCCCTTCGGCGCTGCGGCGTTCCATCTTCATCGCGTCGTCCGCTTAGGGCAGGTCGCGCGTCGTCACGCGCTCGGCATTGTCGTCGCCGGTAGCCTTCTGGACGAAGCTGTCGGGCTTGAGGCGCAGCCAGAGCAGGATCGCCGCCGAGACATAGACCGACGAGAAAGTGCCGATGACGATGCCGAGCAGCATCGACGCGGTGAAGCCGAAGATCACCTCGGGCCCGAGCACGAGCAGGATGGTGAGCACGATCCCGATCGACAGGCTGGTGACGACGGTGCGCGACAGCGTCTCGTTGATCGAGAGGTTGAGCAGCGGCACCATCTCCATCTTGCGATATTTGCGCATATTCTCGCGGATGCGATCATAGACCACGATCGTGTCGTTGAGCGAATAGCCGATGATCGTCAGGATCGCCGCGACGACGTTCAGGTCGAATTCGAGCTGGGTGACCGCGAAGAAGCCCAATGTCAGCGCGACGTCGTGGAACAAGGCGAACAAGGCGCCGACGCCGAACTGCCATTCGAAGCTGAACCAGATGTAGAGCGCGATCGCGACCATCGCCACGCCGAGCGCCCAGGCGCCGGTGCGGAACAATTCGTTCGAAACCTTGCCCGAGACGCTCTCCACCCCGGTGACGCGTGCGCCCTGGAAGTTGCTCTCGATCGCCGTGCGCATCTTGGTCGCTGCCGCCTCGGCCGCGGTGTCGCCGCCTTCGGGAAGCGAGGTGCGGATGCCGATTTCCTGCGCGCTGCCGAATTCCTGGATGGTGACGTCGTCGAAACCGATCGACGCCATCCTGGTCCGGATCTCGTCGATCGGGACGGCGCGGTCGAAATGGACGCGCACCGTCTGGCCGCCGACGAAGTCGATGCCGAGATTGAAGCCGCGCACCACGCAGAGCACGATCGAGGCGATGATCAGCAGGATCGACAGCACCATCGCGATGTTCCGGTATTTCAGGAACGGAATGTTGGTGTTGTCGGGGACGAGCTTGAGCGGGAACATGCTTTCGGCCTCAGATCTGGATGGTCTTGGGGCGGTTGCGCTTCAGCCAGTCCGCGACGAGGAGACGGGTGAAGGTGACGCCGGTGAAGACCGAAGTGACGATGCCGATCGCGAGCACGACCGCGAAGCCGCGAATCGGGCCGGAGCCGATCGCGAACATGATCACCGCCGAGATCACGTTGGTGATGTTGGCGTCGAAGATCGCGCGGCTGGCTTCCTTGTAGCCGAACTCGACCGAAGCGAGCGCGTTGCGATTGCGGACGCGCTGCTCCTCGCGGATGCGCTCGTTGATCAGCACGTTGGCGTCGACTGCGGCGCCGATCGTCAGCACGAATCCGGCGATGCCGGGCAAGGTCAGCGTGGCGTTGAAGATCGCCATGATCCCGATGATCATGAACGCATTCACCACCAGCGCGCAGGTCGTATAGACGCCGAACCGGGCATAGGTGACGATCATGAAGAAGATCAGCGCCAGTGTGCCGATCACGCCGGCGAGGATGCCCTTCTGGATCGAATCCTTGCCGAGCTCGGCCGAGACGGTGCGTTCCTCGACGATCCGCAGCTTGACCGGGAGTTTGCCCGAGCGCAGCGAGATCGCGAGCGCGTTGGCGCTCTCGACGGTGAAGCCGCCGTTGATGCGCGCCGCGCCGCCGAGGATCGGCTCGTTGATGTTCGGGGCCGAGATCACCCGGTCGTCGACGATGATCGCGAAAGGCTTGCCGCTGTTTTCCTGCGTCACCTTGGCGAAGCGGCGCGAGCCGACGCCGTCGAGCTGGATGGCGACGCCGGGGGTACCGTCCTGCGGATCATAGTCCTGCCGCGCGTCGACCAGCATGTCGCCGGTGATCATCGCGTTGCGGAACACCGCAATCTGGCCGCCGCCCTCGACCATCGGGAGGACCTGGCTGCCTGCCGGCACGGTGCCCGACTGGATTTGCTGCGGCGTGACGCTGGTGTCGACGAGCTTGAACTCGAGCGTGGCGGTCTCGCCGATCAGCTTCTTGAGCCCTTGCGGATCCTTGAGGCCGGGCACTTCGACGACGATGCGGTTCTTGCCCTGACGGACGACATTGGGCTCGCGCGTGCCGAACTCGTTGATGCGGCGCGAGATGATCTCGCGGGCGTCGTCCATCGCGGTGTTGAGCGCTTCCTCGAGCCCGGCCTGGGTCGGCGTGAGCACGAAGACGGACGAATCGCGCACCGAAATGTCCCAGACGCGCTGACCCGTGAGCCCTGCGCCGCTGCCGGTGATCTCGAGCAGGCGCTCGCGCGCCGCATCGACCTTGCTGGGGTCGCGCACCATGAAGCTCAACTGGCCGTTCTGGACAGAGATGTCGCCGATCTCGATTCGCGGATCGCGGCGCATCACCGCGCGCACCGATTCGCGCATCCCGTCGAGGCGCGCCGCGGCGACGCCCTTGGTGTCGGCTTCATACTGGAGATAGGAGCCGCCGGCGAGATCGAGGCCGAGGCTCACCGAGGGCTGGGGAACCCAGCGCGGCCAGGTGCTGCGGATATTCTCGGGGACGAAGCTGGGGATCGACAGCGCCACGCAGGCGACGATCGTGACGATGACCGCCCAGACTTTCCAGCGGGGAAAATCGAGCATCAGTCGTTCGCGGGCTTGGCGCCGCCCAGCGGGCGCACTTCGGCGAGAGTCGCCTTGATCGCACGGACTTTTACGTTGGTGCCCAGCTCGATCTCGACCTCGGTCTCGTCGACCTTGGTGACCTTGCCGATCAGCCCGCCCGCGGTGACCACCGAATCGCCCTTCTTGACGCCGCCGACCGCATCCTGCAGCGCCTTCATGCGCTTTTGCTGCGGGCGGATCATCAGGAAGTAGAAGACCACGAAGATGAGGACGAGCGGGAGCAGCGACACGATCGCGCCGGCGGTGCTTCCGCCCTGTGCCGCGCCTGCGGCCTGTGCATATGCTGGGGTGGCGAACATGGGTTTTTATTTGCCTGGATTGCGAGACGCGGAACGGCCCCGTTCAAGCGGCGCGCGCTAACATGGCGTACAAAGGCGCGCAACTATTGTCGCAGTCGCTTGCATCCTGCGCCGGACCGGAATAGAGGGCGCACCCTTGGTCGGGGCGTAGCGCAGCCTGGTAGCGCATCACACTGGGGGTGTGGGGGTCGCAGGTTCGAATCCTGTCGCCCCGACCAATTTTACCACACCATTTCAATAGGTTACCCGGGCAGCGCAAGCTGCCCGTTTCCTTGCCCGCGCCGGTGATAAGCAGACCGTAAGCTGTCGCCCGTGACTCGTCGCGCTCATAGCAGCACCCCACGCCCGAGGGCGCAGGGTGCTGGCAGCGTCAGGTCTCAAGGAGAGCGACCCCGCTGCTGGCCCCGATGTTTTAATGGCGAGGGGTCGGTGGCCTTAACCCTCGGCGCGGCGGGTGATGGAACGACCCCCGCGCTGTCTCGCTATCTGAATCTGTCTTCGTCTCCCCGGCAGCCCTGTGCGCCGCTACACAGCCGCAGGCGCAACACGTCCTCTGAGAAGAATGGGCGACGGCACTTGAGGCAGCGGTGCCAGCCCACCTTCCTGACCACGCGGGGCGGGTAATCCTCGTCCAACACCGGCTCGCGGCGCACGCACCCGTCGAACGGCCACGGGTCCGGCTCGATGATACCGATGGCTGCGGCCTGACCACGCATCCGCAACGGCACAGGTGGCCCGGGCGGCGGTGGTGGCGGTGGAGCCTTTGGCGCTGGGGGCGGTGCGGGCTGACTCTGCTCGTGCTGCCACGCTAGTAGCCATGCTGGCTCCTCGTCAGCGGGCATATGCCAGCATCCAAACGCCGCCCGCTTCCCAATCGCGCAGAATGTCGAGGATCGGCAGAAACTCCCCCGCCACCCTACCGGCCTCAACGTCCGCGTATGCAGCGTCGGCGAAGGCTTCGAACGAATTGAAGAGAATGATGATGGGCGACGGTCGCGGTTTCCGAGCACTCTCAATCCGCTTCACGCGGCGTTGGAGCGCCCGGATGCCCGCCACTGTGGTCAGCCCTTCCCGCTGAGCGCCTTGCTCATCTCAATGTCAGCGGCAAGCTGCCCGCCCGCGAGCGCCGCGTTCTCGTCGGCAATGCCGAAATGGCGCTGCACGATGCGGTCGGCATATTCAGCGGGCATCCCGTACTTCTCGGCACGACGAAGCTGCGAAGCAGGAACGTCTGCCTTGCCCTCGGGAACGGTATTGTCAGTCATGGTCGTATCACCTTCAGTTGAGTAAGAATGTCGTATGCTTCGGCGCGAACCTCCCGGTCGTCGCAGTCGCGCATCAGTTCGCACATGCTTGCGACTGCCGTCTGGCGCAGCTCCCCGCGCTCCTGATCGGTCAGGGTCGCCAGCATGTCCGCAAACGGGTTCCAGCGGTCGGTGTGGAGAATGTCGTCGTGACTGATCGGCACGATATAGAGCGGGTGCGAGAACTGGTCCGCGATACCCACAGCCCAGTCCAAGCAGTCGCGATAGGCGCTGATCGGCATGTAGCGGGTTGAGATGGCGGTACGGATGCGCGGGTCGTGGGTCGGACCAGTCCAGCCCACATAGACCAGCACGTCGCTGGCATCTGGCTCGTCGGTGACGACCTTGTTCCGCACCGTGGTTATCGTCGTCATGAGCGGCCTCCGTCGGGGTATGCGTCAATCTGCGCGAAGGCCGTTCGCACTCGGCCTTTTTGCAAGCGGCGCGCAAAATATTCGGAATTACGCTCGGGCATCTGCCGCCGCCTCCAAGGCCTCGATCCGAGCGGCCAGTTCCTCGGTGGCCCGAACGTCCGCGAGCGATTTGATGCTGTCGATGATGAGCCGCCCCACATCGGGCGCGACCGCGCCAGCCGCCACGGCGTCCAGCACCTGGGCAACCTGATCGCTGATCGGCTGGGAGGCGTCGAAGTCGAAGCTGACCTTCTCGGCCTGCGCTTTCACTGACGGCAGGATTTTCGCCAACACGATGCTCGCGGCGTTGGTGTCGCCCTCCAGCGCCTTGCCGACCAGCACGGCGATGATGTTCCGCATCTCGTCGAGCATCTGCTGTGTGGCCAGCAACCGACGATCCGGTACGCCCGCTGGTCGGCCCTTCGGGTTCGGCGACGGACAGCCGGGGATCCATGCCGGGTTGCCCGCACCGCGCACGGGTGGCGCAGGTGGCGGGGGCGCAGGCTTCCAATCCGTGCCCCAAGGGGGAGCGACAGCATTCATCGAACTACCTCGATTTGATTAGAAGAAGCGTCAGACCGGAACGGCGAATGCGGCGTTGGACTCTTTCACCTGCTTTCGCACCATTTCGGGGGTGATCGTCTTGACGAGGATCTGCCGCTTGCCATCCTTCGAATCCTGATAGACCTTGATGTCCCCGACCGCATCGCTGACCGCCTTGGTGAGCATCTTGTATCGGCTGTTCAGCATCTCCGCTGCTGCCTTCATCGCCCGGAGCTTCTTCGCTTCGAGCGGGCGCTGCGCCCCGTGCCATTCCCGGAGGAATTGCGCGCTGGTCTCCGCGTCGATCCCGGACAGGTAATGGCGGCCACCGAGAACCGCCGTGACGGTCATGTCGTCGCCATCGGCAATCGCCTGCCGGATCGCAGTGATCCGCTTCGCCTCGTTGTCCATGCTGCGGAAGTAGGTTCGGATTTCCGACGCCATTGAGGCCGTGGCGCGTTGCTCGACGGGCGCGTTCAAGTCGCGCTCCATCTTTGCGATGTTGGTGTTCAGCGTGTCCACCGTGCGCGACCACGACGCATACACCTTCGTCATCAGCTTGCTGGCGTGGTTGTCGACCGCAATCAGCTGGGCGAATTCGTTCAGGGTCGGGTTGGTCGCTGCCGCCGCTTTGGCATCGTGAATGCTTTTCAGTGCCTCGAACGCCTCGTCCACTGCCGTCTCGGTCGCTCCAAGCAACGGGCGCGTCTCGTCGTCGTAGTCGGCAATCTCACCGGCAATGCCGGGGTGCAGCGTTGGCGAAATGCGGGTGTCGATTTTATCGGACATTTTCGGCTCCGGCTCTCGGATAAGAATTACGGTATGCTTATGCGTACCGAGGCCGCGCGAAGGTCCGCAAGCAATTATATTGTTATTACAATAGCTTAAGTCAGTTCAGGCGCATTAGAACCGAACACAGGGTGTTTGAGCGCCGAGACAGCTCGCCCACGTCTGCGCTACAGCTCTCTTGTTCTGCGGAGAGAGCTGTAAAGATATTTAGCGAGTGGACTTGACACGATTTGAGCGAGCTGTCAGCTATATGACCACGAGCTCGGGGCGAGTGATGAGCGAGCTGTTCGCTCTGGCCCACGCGAGCTCGGTGAAAGGAAATGCCATGTTGGAAGTTCGTATCCCGGCAATGCGCGGCAAGATGGGGAGCCGCACCTACTACTCGTGCCTCATGCCGATGAGCGGCGTGCCGCAGTTCTTCAAGTTCACGAACTGGGCGGGCATCAGCCCGGAAGACCGCGAGCAGCGCGTGCTGAACGAAAAGCGTGTGCCTGACCTGACGAAGTATATCGAGGACAACGAGGACGAATACCTGTTCTCGTCCATCACGGCGTCGTACAAGGCGGAACCGAAGTTCGAACCCTATACCGAGGGCGCGGACATCGGCGTGCTGATACTGCAACTCGGCGATGAACTGATCATCAATGACGGCCAGCATCGTTGCGCCGGCATCGTCAGCGCGCTCGACCGGGGCGTGCCGATCGGCAAGGACGCAATCTCCATTCTGCTTTTCCCGTGGGAGAACACGGATCGCGTGCAGCAGATGTTCTCCGACCTGAATCGCTACGTCCAGAAGACGTCCAAGTCGCTCGACATTCTGTTCGACAAGCGCGACGACATGGCTGCTGCCACGCTCGCGATGATCGACAAGGTGCCGGTCCTCAAGGAGCTGACGGACAAGGAGAACGTGTCGCTCGGCGTCAAGTCCACCAAGCTGTTCACGCTCGCGGCGCTGTATGATGCCAATGTCGATCTGTTGAAGGTGATCGGCAAGAAGAACGACATTGTCGGCAATGCCGAGCTTCTGGCCGAATACTGGAACGAGGTGGCTGCCAATATGCCGGATTGGGGCAGCGTCCTCAGCCAGCACAAGCTCGCGCTGGAACTGCGGCAGGAGAAGATTTCGTCGCACTCCACCGTACTGCGTGCGCTTGGCGGCCTCGGCGCGGACCTGCTCGCGCACGATGACTGGAAGACCAAGCTGGCAATGCTCCAGACCATCGACTGGAGCAAGAAGAACCACGAGTGGGAAAACGTCTGCATCGTTTCCAACTCGGTCGTGTCCAACCGGCAGGCCCGGGCCGCGACGAAGGCGTTCATCAAGGCCAAGCTGGGCCTCAAGCTGACCGACGGCGAAACGAACGCGCTCGCCCAAGCAGCGTAATCGTCAAGCATTGTAATGAGGGGCGGGTCAGCAATGCTGGCCCGCCTTTCGTTTATGACCACATGCGCGGGCGCGCACGTAACGAAACCCCGCAAGGTGGGGAATGTGGTGAAGTGGGGGCAGTGGTGCAAAGTGAGGAGTTGCTAGCACATTCCCCAGTTTCCCCACCTTACAGCACTCCCCCCACTTTCCCCACCCTACTCACTCCTTACCTAGGGTCACGCGCTTCGGTCGGCACATCCACTCGCCGTTGACGTTCTGCTTCTCCATGTGGTCAGCACTATGCTTGTCCCACCAGCTTGCGGAGACGACCTTCTCGCCAACCGCGACCTGCTTCACCGTGCTGACCGGCAACCACTCGTGGTTAGGGTAGAGAACGAAGAACGCCTGCATCCACATGGCAAACGGCGCTTCATACTGGCTCTTGGGTCCACGCGATTTGCCTACAGTGCTGTTCGGGGTGAGCGCCGGGTCGAGTTCGTCCCATGCCGGTCGGGTGGCATAGATCGGCTTGCCATTCCTGTGGTCAACACCAACCTCGACCCGCTCTGTGCGAAACTTCCAAGCTCCGCCCGGATACTCCGGCAGGTTCATCTTCACCTGCATGAACATCTTGGCATGCGGGTCCGGTTCTTCATCTTCAATCCGGGGCTGGTCCATGACAGCGCACAGGCTTCGACACGTCTGAACGAATGCACTGGATCCAAGGACCCGATGCAGCATGGATCGGTTGGTGTCCTTGGCGAAATGCGTCACGCAGACAATCGCGATGTTAAATGCCTGGGCGACGTTCAGCCACGGCTCCAATACCGTGCGAAGCTGCCCGGCGTCATTGAGGTCCACCTTCCGCAGCTTCTGCCCCGGCAAATAGCTGGTGACAGGGTCAATGACGAGCATGGCGAACGGGTCGCCCATGTCACGCGCCTCCGCCAACCCCTTACTCACCGCCTCCAAGTCATCCTGCATGGAGAAGGTGTTGCGCTTGCCCTCCTGCATGACGCCTTGAATCTCAACCACGTTTGCAAGGTTAGCCCCGCAGGCGACAAGCCTCGGCACCGTCATTTCCTCGATACTGTCCTCGCTGCCCAGCCACAGTACCCGTTCGGGCTTCCGCCATGCGTTCGGACAGTCATATTCACCGGGCCAAGGCTTCCCGGTTGTGATGCGGGAGGTCACATCGCTGAGAATAGTCGATTTGCCCGCGCCAGTCTCACCGGCGAAGATCGTAATGTATCCCTTCGGCAGCCATCCGAGCCAAAGCCATTCGATGGCGTGCATCTGCACCCCGCCCAAGCTGCGGAAGACCAGCTCACGCGGCGCATCTGAACCGTCGAGGCCTCGCCTAAGTCGCTCGCGCTTGGTCTTTGCTTCTTCGATGCGCGCATGGTCCGCTACCAGCTTGGCCGTGTATTCCGCCTTAGCTGCACGCTCCTCTGGAGTGCCGAAGCCAAAGTCAGGAAACGCCCCTCTCAGATCAACCATGACGGCACCTCCCGCCGAGGGTCGGGCTACCAGTCAATCTGTCGCCAAAGCCGTCCGCACTCGGCGAATTTTTACGCGGCGCAACAAGTTTCGCAAAAACGTTCGGGGATTGCGGACCGATGGCGGCCCGTCGCACGGTAAGCATGTCGCTGGTCCTTGGACGAGGATGAGGGGCGCTCGGATGAGGCGGTCGGGTGTTGGCGTGCATCCGGCCGCTTTTCGTGACGACCGTCACGCCGACGCATTCCACGGTGCGTTCGCCGCCGAGTAGGCGCTGGTGCTGGCGAAGGTGTTTTCTGCGAGCCACGCCATGACGCGGGACCGCTGGTAGCGGATCGGCGACGAGGGATGCTGGCCCAGCTTGATGAAGGCTGGCCCCTTGCCCTTGCAGCGCCAGATTTCGAGGGTGTTCTTCTTGATGCCGAGAAGCGCGGCGGTCTGCTCGTTGCTGAGCAGATCGTCCAATTCAACTGTGGCCATGATGGGCCTCCAACGAACGTCAAACGCCGCGGGGAACCCAGTGCGGTATCGGGGTGGACCACCTCAAGATTTGGCTTGAGGCCCGTTGAAATTGTGCCCGCTTGGCGGGGACAAGCTGTGTTTTATGCTGCTCGCTTATGGGTCCGCAAGCGACATTTGCCGGGGCGCTCGTCCCGATCCGGGTCCGCACGTTGATCGGCAGAGTCAGCCGAGATTTTTTCTCTCTCTAAGCCGAGGTGGGGGCGATCTCGACGGAGTCGCCGGCCTCGCGCGCTTTTGCCCGAATAGTTCGATTGGACCGACCGAAACCGAATCTCGCTGTAAGGCGGCGTGGGGCGCGATCGGTGCGAGGCCGCCCCTTACCCGGCGGCGCGGCGCGATCACCGCTGTAGCGGCGGCTGCGCGGCCCACCGCGTGTGTCACGCTCGCAGCGGCAGCGCCACCACGTTCGCCCCGGTGGCCTTCGCGCGGACAATCGCGCCCTCGCGCTCGATGTGGTCACTGATGCGCTGCGTCTCCGGGTGCAGGTACTGAAGGCGCTGCGTCTGGAGGTAGTGGCGAGCGGTCACACCCTCGGGAACGTGGTTCGTTAGCAGCTCCATCTTGAACAACTCGACATTGCACGCGGAGAAGCCGACCGTGACATGGGTGCGGCGCAGGTCGTGGGCGGACAGGCCGCTCATGCCCAGCGCCTTGCACAGGCGCTCGAACGGCGCGCGGGTATCCGAGACGTGCCCGGCCTTGCTCCGGGTCGGGAAGACGTACTTGCTGACCGGCTTCCCCAGCTTCTTCGCCTCGTCGGCCAGCTTCTTGCGTTCCTTGAGCAGCGCGACCGCCTGGGACGACAGGGGTAGCCACACCGCGTTGCCGGTCTTGTTATCCTCCTCGCCCAGATGCCACCAGCAATCGGCAGCGTCCTTCCCGAAGTGAACCCGATCCCATGTGAGCGCGGACGCTTCCGTGCGGCGTGCGCCGGTGAGCAGGAGGAAGCGCACCACATCGATAGCGGCGAGCGCATCGCCGTTCTTCGGCGCGAGCCGCATTTCATCCAGCGCGTACCAAGCCTGCCCGACATGGTGCAGTTCGATATGGCGGGTGCGCGGCTCGAAGGTCTTCCAATCGTCCTGCGCCATCGCCTTGACCGGATTGACCGCGATGAGCGGCGACCCGTCCGCACGCGGGTAGCGGCGGTTGGCAAAGTTGATGAGCGTGCGGAGGGTGACGAGCGAGATTTGCGCCTGTCCCGGCGCTGGGCGACCGTCGATGCCGCTCTCGCACATCTCGCGGTGGCGCTGGCGGCAATCCTCAATCGTGATCGACGCGATGGGCTTGTCCGCCCACTTGGCGAACACCTTGTCGATATGCCGGTTCATCTCGGCCTTCGTGCTGTCACGGAGCGGCTGACCGGGGCGGTCGAAGTAAGCGTCTGCGACCTGGCGCAGCGTCACCTTCATCGCCTCGTCCTGCTTCTTGTTGGCGCGGGGATCGCCGCCCTTGCGCATCGTGCGCAGGTGTTCGCGCGCAACGTCCCGCGCCTGATCGACGGTAAACACGCCATACGCACCGATGGTGATGCGAGCTTCCTTGCCGGTTCCCTCGACGCGCCCCTGCACTACGAAGGTGATCTTGCCGGTTGGCGTGATGCGCAGCCCGAACCCCTTCACGTCGGTGTCCCAGTGAAAGGCGTCCTTCGCTTCCGGACGGACCTTATCGACATAACCCTTCGTGAACTTGGCGCGCTTCGGAGCAGTGGTCATTTCGAGCCTCGTAAGCCAGTCATAAGCAACTAGCGTAAAGCTACGGCAATCACCGGAAAGTCTGCAACGACATTCAACGTGTTGTTTTTGAACAGTTTTACAGCGGTGCAAAGCTGCGACAAGCGACGTAAAGTAAGGCTCCTGAACACTGGGGGTGTGGGGGTCGCAGGTTCGAATCCTGTCGCCCCGACCATTTAAATCATAGACTTGGCGGGATGTGCGGCGCTCCTGAGAACGCCATTTCCGCGCTGGCAATCACGCGCTCTACGGGCGATTTGCCGTGTTGTCCGGGGCGAATCAGCGAGGATCGCTGTTCAAAGTTGCTTCCTGCAGACCGCTCCTCCTCGATTACCTCCATCAAGCGAGCTGGGAAGGGGGCGGGTCGGCTGTCGCGATCATGTCGCAGAGGAAATGGAAGGCTGCTGAAGCGCCGGCTTCGCGCCCTGATCTATGCCATTCGGCATGCGTCGAACGCTGAGGCGGTCCGACCGGGGCTATGAAGCTCACCGCGACTGCCGTGGTGACCGCCATGTCGATTGCCCATGTCCCTAGCAAAGCATCGAGCCGCCACTGTCGCTATCGGAAAACTGCCGGAACCAGCGAAAGCAGCAAGCGACACGCCGCTTGCGGCGACCAGGCCGCATCGGCTGTGGTAAAAGGCCATGCCGCCCCCCGGACAATGAACGCGACAAGCGGCGAGCGATTTGGTGCCGGGGCAGGGTTGGCGGCAGGCCAAACTCCACACCCTCATAGGGCGCCCGACGTCTCCAGCTCCACAAATAGATCCTGTACGGCTTGCTTTGATGTCGAGACGTCGGCGCATTTTATATACGACGTAGTCAGAAGATATTGGTAGCGTTCTCCAGCTTTTACGTCGTAAGCCGTCATATTATAGAATAATTTTGCTTCCACATTTGGCTTGATGACAAAGTACGGCCCAGCGGTGTTCCAACTTTGCGATTGTTCACTATGTATCTTGGAAGGGAGCATCTTGCCGGCTTTGCGCAGATACAAATTTCCATAGCTGGAGTCGGCATAAAGCGCAGGAACGCAGATCGTTTCGCTAGTTTTGTTGTTGATCACCAGGCGAAAAGATTCTGCGCCGTCCCGTACCAGATCGATCGACGCGGTCGGGCCCTCGGATTGCTTGCAAGCGACGACCGACAGGCAATAGAATATTGCGGCAATGACATATCTGGTATTTCGCATCAAATTCCATCCGAGACGTGAAATGTTCTGGATGACTATATAATAGATCGTCGTCCTTCCAACGAACTCCGCTCAACACGGCGCCTCGGCCATGGTCGCAGCTGTCCTCCGACAGCCCTGCCTGCCTCATGGTGCGCTTCACAGGCGATGCCCTGCTGCTTTTGGCGCCTTTGATCGAACGCGTAGGGGTTCGCCAGCAAGCGCATGCCGGGCACCCGAACCGCGGGAGGACCGATCCGGCGCCGGGCTCGCCGACGCGCTTGGCCTCACCAGCGTGTACATCAACCGCACGCTTCAGGCGATGCGCCGCGACGGCGCCGTCACCCCGCGCTCGGGCAATGTGGTGCTCAGCGACCCCGAACGGCTGGCGATATCGGTGGATTGCCGGCCGACACGCGTAACGTCACGCTGACGGCCGCAAGCTCAAGGAAAAGCTGTAATTAACGTGTGTTAGGACGATTTGCTCCGTGATGGAGGGAAATCCGTCGCGTCTTGCCCGTTATGGTTGAACACAATTTCGGAGAGGCTTTGCGTGGCTGACGACAAGACGCAGGCCGGGGGCCAGGATCGCGCCCGGATCAACCTGAACGAAGATTATGAGGTGCGCGACTGGACGAGTTCGCTCGGCGTGTCGCGCGAGCGGCTGCAGGAGGCCGTGGAGGCTGTCGGCGATCGTGCCGACGATGTCCGCGAGTGGCTCAAGAGCCGGTGATGTTCGAACGGGTCGACCGCGCCTATCTCGAGAGACGGCTCGAGCTCTGTCGCGAAAAGGCAGTCGAGACCGACGATCCCGGTTTGGCCCGCGTCTATCGCAACTTTGCCGATCAATATGCCCGCGCGCTGGCGGCCGAGTTCGGCGGTCAGGCTGGGTCCGAGGAACCCGTGCCTCCGTTCATGCTCCAGCGCTAGCGATCCTCGCGACACCGCGGATCGCCGTTCCCATCAAGAGGTCCCATGAAGCTCGAATTTCCGGAACAGGGCGGCAGCGCCGCGCTCGTCGAACTGCGACCTTGGCAAGTCACCGGCGAGACGCGCCGGCTGACCGATGTGATGCTGTCGCGCCCCGACTTTCTCGCACCGGTTCCCTGCTGCTCGGTCACCCGCGAGAGCCTGCGCGACGGCTTCGAAACCGATCGTTTGCGGGCGCTCGGCCAGCATCGCGCATTGCAGCGCGTCCTCGAAATGCACGGCGTGCGCTGCCATTTCGTGCCTGCGATCGAAGCCGCGCCCGATCTCTCTTTTACCCGGGATGTCGCGGTGACGACGCCGTGGGGCCTTGTCGCGCTCAATCCCGCGCTGCCGCATCGGCGCGACGAAGTCGATTGCCTCGTCGCGGCCGCCGGCGATCTCGGCGCGCATCCGGTCCTGCGCATCGCGGCGGGCGTGATCGAAGGCGGCGATGTCGCGGTCGTCCGGCCGGGCCTCGTCGTGATCGGCTGTTCGGGCGAGCGTACCGACGCCGCGGGCGCAGCGGCGCTCGCGGGGCTGTTCGCGAATTTCGGCTGGGAAGCATTGCTGGTCCCGTTCGACCCGCATTTCCTGCACCTCGACACCGTCTTCTGCATGCTCGACGAACGCACCGCGCTCGCATGCGTCGACGTGCTCGACGACGGGTTCGCGGACGCAATGGCGGCGTACGGCATTCGGCTATTGCCGGTCAGCTACAAGGAAGCGCGCGGGCTCGGCTGCAACATCCTCTCGATCGACGGCAGCACGATCGTAATGGCGGCCGGCCATGACCGGGTGACGCGGTCGATCGCCGATGCGGGCTTCGATCCGGTCGCGGTCGACATTTCCGAATTCACTGCCTGTGGCGGCGGCATCCATTGCCTGACCATGCCGCTCGCCCGCATTGCCGACTGACTTCTTTTCGCCCGAGAGGATCGCCGCATGGATTACAAGAAGCTGGGTCTCGGACTGGGGCTGTTCTCGATCGCGCTCGGTGCCGTCGAGCTGATCGCGTCGCGGCGGATCGCGAAAGCGCTGGGCCCGGGCGCCCGACGCGACGTCGTCCAGGCATTCGGCGTGCGCGAGATCGCCGCGGGCGCAACGCTGCTCGCTGCACCGGCGCATGCCACTGCGGTGTGGAACCGGGTCGGCGGCGACGTCATGGATCTGGGCGCGCTCGGTGTCGCGGCACGAAAGGCGCCGGCGAACAAGGTGATCTGGGGAGCGTTGGCGTTCGTCGTCGCGGCAACCGCGCTCGACATGGTCACTGCGCTCGGCCTCGATCGCGAGACGGGGAAGACGCTGCCGTTACGTGGCTAGGCGCGGCGCCGTTGGCAGGTAACGGGCGAGCAGCAGCAACGCGGGTGCCCGCATGCACCAGATCGCCCGGGCCCACATGATGAGCGGCGAACTGCTGGTTCTCCCTGGGCGTCAGCCCGAATGGCATCATCCCCATCGCGGCATAACCGCGCGATCCAACCGCCGCCAGGGGCTGGGGCAATATGACCGCGGCGCTCAAGGTTACGACAAGAACGCGGCCTCACCTTCGTCTTCGCGCTGCCGAAGACCTGAGCTGACCGCTGGCTCTGTCGCTCGCGGCGAGCACCCCTCGACGCGTCGAACCCACGTCGCATCGTTGTGACTAGTCAGATGTACTTATCTACATTAAGGTAATAATCGAAAATATCGATCAATCACGATTTGGTAATAACGTTGTCATGCTAGAACAAGGCGCAATTGTTCGTGCCATGCCGCGGATTTATAATCTGGTATAAGATTAAAAATATTCTTTGTTTTGTCGCCGGGGCAACCTCCAGGCCTCTTTTCCGGTTTTGCAGTATCAGGAGGTGGCGCGATGTTCATGCACAACAAGCGACTGCAATATACCGTCCGGGTCTCGGAGCCGAACCCGAAACTGGCATGCATGCTGCTCGAGCAGTTTGGCGGTGCCGATGGCGAACTCGCGGCAGCGATGCGCTACTTCACGCAGGGCCTGGGCGAGGAGGATCCCGGCCGCAAGGACATGCTGCTCGACATCGCCACCGAGGAACTGAGCCATCTCGAAGTGATCGGATCGATCGTGGCGATGCTCAACAAGGGCGCCAAGGCGCAGTTGTCCGAAGCACAGCAATCCGAGGCCGAATTGTACGCGATGGTCGGTCAGACCGGGACCAGCGCCAAGGAATCGATCCTGTTCGGCGGTGGCCCCGCCCTGATCGATTCCGCGGGGGTTCCATGGACTGCCGCCTATGTTGACTCGCGGTCGGAGCCGACGGTCGATCTGCGCTCGAATATCGCGGCGGAATCGCGGGCCAAGATCGTCTACGAGCGGCTGATCAACATCACCGACGACCCCGGCATCAAGGAGGCGCTCGGCTTTTTGATGACGCGCGAGGTCGCGCATCAGAAGTCGTTCGAGAAAGCGCTCTATGCGATCGAGAACAATTTCCCGCCGGGCAAGCTGCCGGGGATCGAGCAGTTCGCGAATGTCTATGTAAACGCTTCGCAGGGCGAGGGCGACGAGACCGGTCCGTGGAACTCGGGCGAGCAATGGGAGCGGATCGACGACCTCGAGCAGACCATGCCGATCGACGGCGGCGACGGCAGCGCAACGGTGGCGCTCGGCGAGGAGGATCAGGCGGCGCTACGCCAGCTGATGATCCGCGGCAAATCGTCCACCGGCAAGGACCCGACGACTGGAGCCGACCTCGGCGCAGGTCCGGGCGCGGGCAAGACCAAGCCGGTTCCCGAAGAAGCACTGTAAGGAGCGCGCATGGCGAGGCTTGAACGCGGTGCACGACATTTTCGTCACCGGTCTGAAGACGCGCATGCGCTCGCCGCGAGCCACCAGGTCGCTGGATAGCTCTCCCGGCGGGCGATCTCGGCGCCCGCATTGCGGGAACGGCAGTGCCCTGCCGTTCCCGCATTTTGCCCGCTTAGGCTCCGGCCGGGGCTCGTTACAGAAACGTCTCCTGCCGGAAAACATAAGCGGCGCCCGCCACCGACACGCTATGTCCGGTGGGCTCCAACGTCCCGTCGGAGCGGAGCGCCATCGCGACGACCGAGCCGCTTTCTTCATTGATCGCGATCAGACGCGCAACATCTTCCATCAAAAGGATGAACCGGGGCGACGCGCCTCCGCTCGCGACGTGCTGGAGCAATTCGATGCCGGGTTCTGCGCCGTCGATGCGGAAGACCGCGACGCTGTCGTGCCCCCGATTGGTCACATAGCCATTGGTTCCCGCAGCATTCAGCGCGAGGTGTCCGCCGAGGCTGTCGCCGGTAAAGCCGGCCGGCAGGGTCGAGCATCGAGAGCGCGAGGAAAGGCCGTCGGGCCTCACGTCGAAGAGGGTGAGCGTATTCGCCAACTCGCTGACCAGCAATGCGATTGGCAATGTTGGATGGAAAAGCAGATGCCGCGGACCGGATCCCGGCGGCGCGTGATACACGCATTGCGGCTCGCGAAGCAGTGTCGGCGCGTCGAGCGCGAAGCGGAGAATCTGGTCGGTGCCGAGATCCACGGCATAGAGCCAGCGGCTATCGGGACTGAAGCACACGCAGTGCATGTGCGGCCCCTCCTGGCGTTCGGCGTTCGGGCCATGGCCATTGTTCGCCCACAGGGTGCCGCCGTCGCGAGGCGCACCATCACCTCCCGGTTCGAATAGCGCTACGCTGCCGCTGCCATAATTTGCGACGGCAATGCGCTGCTCGGCCGGGTCGAGCGTGACATAGCAAGGTTCGCGGCCTCCGCTCGGCACCGCGCCGATCTTCTGCCATTCGCCGCCGGCGCGACGCCAGGCGCCCACCGCGCCCGCGCCTTGCTCGTCGACGAGATAGTGGACGCCGTTGCGTTTCGACCAGGCGCCGAAAGAAGCGTTGGCGGCGTCCTCGACCGCCTGTCCCGCCGTGAAGCCCGTATCGGGATCATATTCGAGCCGAACCAGCCCGCGCCCGCCCGCCTCGGCATAGGTGCCGACCCATAAGGTCCGCGGCGTCATTCGATCGTGATCGGCACGAAGACGGCGCCCGTCCGCTCCTTGTCGCGTGCGGTGGCGAACGCCTCGTTGATCTGATCGAGTTTGAATCGATGCGTGATCAGCTTGCCGACGTCGAGCTTGCCCTTTGCGATCAGCTCGACGATCTGGCCCTGCTCCGAATAGATGTCGTGAAAGGCGAAGCTGGCGCTCAGGATCAGCTGGATCTCCGACATCTGCATGCGCTGCCATTCGAGGGGAATCGTGGATTCGCCCTCGTCGAACCCGCCGATGACGACGACCTTGCCGCCGCGCCGGACCATCCTGGTGGCCTGAGGAAGCGTGATCGGCATCGCCGCGCCGCCCGCGCATTCGAAGACGATGTCGGCGCCGCGGCCGTCGGTCCACGTCATCACACGCTCGACGGGATCTTCGCGCTGGGTGTTGACGATCGCGTCTGCACCCAGCGATCGGGCGAGGTCGAGCGCACTGTCGACGATGTCGGTGACCATCACGTCGGCGCCCGATGCCTTGGCGAGTATCGTCTGGCCGAGCCCGATACAGCCGGCGCCGATCACCGCGACCTTGTCGTTGATGGCGAGCCCTGAAAGATGCTGGCCGTGCAGGCACACCGAAAGCGTGTCGACCAGTGCCGCTTCCTCGAAGCTCATATGATCGGGCAGCTTGTAGACCTTGGTCGCAGGCGCCGCGACATATTCCGCATAAGCGCGCGATACATATTTCGTCCGCACATCGTACAGGTGCTCGCAGATATTGTAGCGCTGGATGTGGCACCAGGGGCAGACGCCGTCGCCCATCACCGTCTCGATCACCACCCGGTCGCCGGGCTGCACGTTGAACACGTCCGCGCCCACCTCGACGATTTCGCCGGCCAGCTCATGGCCCATGATATGGCATTCGAGCGAAGGGTCCTCGACCTTCCAGTGCCTGAGATCGGTGCCGCAAATGCCGGCTACGCGGACCCGCATGATCACCCAGTCGGTGCCGGGCAGAATGGGGCGATCGACTTCGGCGATCTGGAACGTGCCATCGAGATTCTTGAGTGCTGCCTTCATCGTGCAGTCTTCCTGGATGAATTGATCAGGCGTTCTTCTGGAGCCGCGGTTCGATACGCAGCGAGACCAGATCGCAGCGTTCCGAGCGCGTGAGCGCGAAGAGGATCGCCTCGGCGACCTCTTCGGCGTGGAGCATCTCGTGCCGTGCAACCGCCTCGCGTTTTTCCTGCGTGCTGCATTCCTGCATGTCCGTCGCGACCGAGCCCGGCTCGATGACGGTGACCTTGATGTTCCTTTCGGCGACTTCCTTGCGCAGAGTCTCGGCGAATGCGTTCACTCCGGCCTTGGTTGCCGCATAGACGCTTTCGCCCGGCGCCTTGATCTCGGGACTGATCGAGCTGACGAACAACAGGTGCCCACCATTCTCCATGCGCCGCATCGCCGCGCGCGCGCAAGCGAGGTAGCCGACCAGATTGGTCTCGACGACGTAGCGCCAGGCCTCCTCTTCCATTTCTTGCAACGGCCGCGCGCCGAGCGCAGCGCAGGCGATGAGCATATCGAGCCCGCCGAGTTGCGTGTCGACTGCCTCGAAGACCGCGGCCACGCCCTCCCGCGTCGCTATATCGGCAGTCAGGCCGTATACCGGACCCGGGCCCGGGGCAGCCATGATCGCGTCGTCGAGCTCGGGCTGATGGCGGCCAAAGGTCAGCGCGCACGCGCCTTCGCGGGACAATTGGTGGACCGTCGCGCGGCCGATCCCGGTGGTGCCGCCGGTGACGAGGACACGCTTTCCCGCAAGCATCGTCATTCCCAACTGAGAATCACCCGACCGTCGGCAGGAACGTGAAAATCGATACGATCGTCGGCATGGTGATGCGGCACCAGCGCGTCGCCGTCGGCGGTCATCATCGAGGCCCGGGCGAGTTTGCGCCGGGGAAGACGCACGAGGCTGATCAGCGCAACGCAGGTCTCGCCACCATCGAGCCGGATCGAGAGCGTGCGGTTTCCGGTACGCTCCATCGCCCGGATGAAATGATTGCAGAACAGACGGAAAGGCGCGTCCTCGACCACGTGCAGGGCGCGTGTCGCGAACACGAACGCCGCGCCGCAACCATAGATCTCCTGCCCGATCTGCCCCGGCGCCTGGCCATCGCCGTACAAATCCTCCAGCGGGAAGGAGAGCTTGCGATCGATCACGCCGCTTTGCTGCTCGCCTTTGTGCAGGATGTCCGCCGGCAGCGTATCGGGGAAATAATGCCAGGCGCGGTCGAGCGCGTACCGGCAGAATTCGCTGAGCAGCATCCGCGCCGCGGGCTCCAGATCGGGCCCGCTGTTGAGCAGATATTCCTCGATCCCCGCAAAACATTCGAAGCACTCGTAGAGTGCCATGTAGGGTGCGTCATGAAGGCAGGTGGCGCCGAGGAAGTTCGAGTAATGCTCGGCGGCACCGATCTCCGATTTCCAGATCTCGCAATTGTGCAGCAGGCCCGCGAGATAGACATAGCTCTGATCGAAATAGTCGCGGTCCTCGGTAATCCGCCACAGCCGCATGCAGGCGACGGCGCCCCACATCGTCAAATTGGCCTGATACATCAGATCGAAGCGCAAACCCCGGGCAGCGTCGATCGCCGCCTTGGCTTCCTCCAGATACGTCTCGTCGCTGGTCAGCTGATAGAGCTGCATCATCAAATAGGCATAGATGCCGTTGGTATCGGTCTCGCCGAAGCGGTGGTCGCCGCGCGCTTTCGTGATCACCGAGAAATCGTGGATATTGTACAGGATCGGCCATTTATACTTGAAGTGCCGCGCCGCGCGGATGCCGTAATCGATCGACTTCAGCAGCAGGTTCCTGGCCTGATCGTCGCCATCGAGCGCCAGCCGCGCAAGGTTGATCATCGGATGATAGAGGTACCAGGAATCGACCGCATCGGGATCCTTGTCCTCGGCGAACTTGCCGATGTTGGGGAGATAGCGCCGAAGGGTTTTGACTTCCGGATCGTAGAATTTGCCGAGACCGCGCTTCAATTCCGCCTCGATCGGCAGCGGCTCGCCGCGCCACCGCCCGAAATCGTGCAAGGCCGCGATCACGGTCATCTGCACCATCGCATCGGGCACTTCACCCTTGGTGTAGGGCATGACGTATCGGTTGCCGTAATGGCGCACGGTCGCCTCGGCAGAACTCTCCAGGTCGTCGAGCGTGCGCTCGGCACGCCACAGCCAGTCGCGATAGCCCGCCTCGGGCAGCTCGAGCGTCTTGTATGCGGTGCCCAGCATCTGCAGAAACTGGCGCGCCATTTCCAGCTCGTTGTCGCCAGCCTGGTCGCGGAAGACGAGTACCGCGTCGGACAGGACGATTTCCTCGCCGGCTGGCAACGGCCCGGCCTCGTCCCCGTCCGGCGTGGTGACGGGAGGCAGATATCCGAGTTCGGGCCACTCGCCGCCGACGACACCGGACGGCACTGTGCCGGTCGCGCGGAAATACGGATTCAGCCGCGTCAGATCCTGGAAATAGAGAACACTGCCGAATTGAGGCTCTTCGAAGCGGAAATAGATCAGACCGCTGTTCACCCCCCGCTGCGCCGCCTCGACATTGCCTTTGGCGGCCAGCGGCTCGTCATCTGGGCCGAGCGGGTAGAGGTCACGCGGCAGGAACGGCACCCGCATCGCCTCTGCGGGGCGGAAGGTGGTGCGCACGCACAGCCGATTGAGATCGGCCTGGCTCGTGCCGATGGCGACCTCGTGGCGGCCGAGCGCGCTGCGGATCTCGAAACGCAACGGTTCGCCCGCAGCGGTGCTGGCCGCGCGGCATTCGAAGTCCGCGGCCGCCAGATAGGCCGCGCGGATCGCCAGCCCGCCGGTGCCGCCGCGCCGCACGATCACCCATAGCGAGTCGGTTCCCTCGCAGATTTCGGCATCAAGGTCGCCGAGCCCGGCCTGGCCGATCCGCCGCATCGTGCCGGCGGCGAGTTCTTCGCGCAGCGCGAGCACATAGGGGCTGGTCGTTTCCTGAGCTTTCAGGCCGATATTGGCGGTCATGGATCCCTCGCAATGTCCGCCGGAGCAACCGCGTGGAAGGCGGGATGTTCCCGAAAAAAACGTTCTAGCCCAACATTCTAACTTATGTTTGCCCGCCTATGCTGCGCGCGCCGTAGCCGCATGCGCAGCCGCGCGTCGCGGATCAGCGCGCCAGGCAGGTCGGTGGCCGCCCGCAGTCCGGCCACGCTCGAGATGTTGCGGATCGTCCGCCTCGTCTCCCCGATCACCTGGTTGACCATCTCGCGTCGATCGATCTCGCCATGTTCCTCGACGAGTGACAGGCGGTGCAACGCGTAAAGCCCGATCGCACCCGCAATCAGGAAATAGAAGTCCCAGCGCTGCAGCACGAACGGCAAGGCAAATATACCCGTCGGCCCGGTCCAGCGTGCCACGAGCTCGAACTGACGCACGGCGAAGAAATCGGCAAGAAGCCCGCCGATGATCGGCGCCAGCCCCGCCGCCAATGCGGTCACCATCGCGCTGGCGGCGACATAGGCGGTGGCCGAGCCCTTCGGCGAGAGCTTGAGAGCGACATTGGTGCTGGTGAGCGTCACGCCGGCGATCGAAGCGCCCATCATTATGTGAAGTAGCGCCAGCCAGACTTTGACGAATTCGCGGTCGGATAGTTGCGAAGCCCCGACCATCGCGACGATCGCGAGGATGTAGGTGGGAGCGCAGATCGCGAGTACCGACTTGTTGGCGAAGCGATCGCTCAGCGTGCCCCACATCCTGAGCGCGAGGAGGTTGGCGACCTGGCTGACCACGCTCAACAGCATCACGAAGCTGATGTCGAAGTGCAACTGACGGACAATGAAAACCGTGAAGAAGGGCGTCGCGAAATTGACCGCGAACTGCCAGCTTCCAATGAACAGCAGCAGCCGGCTGAAATTCGCATCCCGCAACGGTTGGCGCAGCAGTGCGCCGAGCTGGATCGGCCCGGTCGCTTCCGGCATTTCCGGTTCGGGCATTGCCGCGACGATGCGCGCGCTGAGCAGGCCAGTGAGGCACCCTGCCGCGAACATGCCTGAGAAGACCAGATCGCGCGCGAGCGAAGCCGCCGGCGTCCAATCGAGCGCCAGCGCCGCGATCAGCCCAAGCAACAAACTAATCGCCGTGAGCCAGAGCGTGCGCCTGGCGAAGACCTGGCCCATCCGCTCGTCCGGCGCCAGATCCCGCATCCATGCGTTCCACGCGCAGGTGCCGATCGCCCCGAAGCCGCACAGCACGAATTGCGCGGCAAGGAAGACGAGGAGCGGCACGGTTCCCGAAAAGAAGGCAAGCGCCGCCATTACCGCCAGCATCGCACGACCGATCAGACTCGTGATCACTGCAATGCGCTTGCGTGTCCGCCATCGCTCGATCAGGACGATCGCCGGCAGCTGGAGAAGCTGCGTGAGGAAGGGCGCACTCGCCAGGATCCCGACCATCAGGTTCGAGGCGCCGAGGTGAAGTGCGAAAGCGGTGAGGATCACGCCAGTGGTCAACGCTGAAGTGCCGCCGGAATAGGCAGCCTCGCGGATCAGCAACGTCAAGCCGCGCTCCCGATCGGCAGGCGTGAGGACAGTTTGCGGGCGTAGGCTGAGCATGTCTCTCTAACGCCAGCTTCGCTTTGTCCGTTTCGCCGGGAGTCCGTCCCTTTCAATTTTTGCGGATCGCGCTCCGGCAATTCTCCCGGGGAAGTCGGATCGTGCAATCGCCCTCCGCAGCGCTGGGCGTCCGAAGCGGATACCTTAATCGCAGATCCGGTTTGCGCGGAGGACTCGACTGGCGTGGAACCAGCCGTACATGCGGCGGCCTCCTGACCGGCCAAGGGCAATATCCCTGATCGCCGAGCCGATCGACCTTCGCGCGGCAGTTCAGCCGGCTCCTCGGATCCTCGCCGATGGACTTCGTTGCGAAGACGCGCCTGCACTACGCGGCCAGCATGCTGCGATCCAGCCGCACCCCCATCAAGACGATAGCCGCGAGCATCGGCTTTTCCAGCCGCAGCCATTTTTCGCGCAGCTTCCGTGCGATCTGTGGCAGCGATCCGCGTGGGTATCGCCAACAACAGGCATTGCCCGTCTTAGGCGCGAACCCTGGCATGAAGGGGGTTACGCTGGAGCCTCAGTTCCGAAGCGGTGGCCATGCGTCTGCGGCAACCTCAATCCCACCAGAAAAACCACCATTCTGATGCCATCAAGATTGCCGCGAGCGCGGCGACCGACGCCGCTCCTTGATCGACGATATCCGGACAATAGCCATATTGGTCGCGCGCCAATGCCATCGCGGCGTCGCGGGTCTTTGGCCGGTTCGCGGCGCGCAGATTCATCGTGTCCCCGTTGATCGCGACGAGCTCGGCGCCGAATGCGGCATGCCAGGTGCGGAGCGCCGCGACATGATATTCGGGGGGTGGGCACGCATTCCAGTCACCCCATCGCAGATAAGCCGGGACTTCCCAGCCGAACCTGGCGGGGATCAGGAGGATGTGAACCCGATCAAGGACCTTGCCCGAAAGAATGTCGGTCGCGATGCTCGGCCCCGGAAGGACTTGCCCAACCTCTGACGGCCATTCGCCGATCGGCGCCCCAAGATCGTTCGGCTGGTAGGTGCCGGGCCACTTCCGCAGGTCAGTCGGGAAACGCAGTTGCTTTGCCGTCGCGAGGATCTCTGCGGGCGAACGCAGCTTCGTGTCGGGCAGGCGGACGCCGGAGACGGCAGGGTCGTCCATCGTGAACTGGTCGGCGATTCGGGCCAGATCTTCGTCGCCGCCGATGATCACGGGCCAGCCGCGCCCGATACGCTTCAAGCGCTCCCACTCGGCGAGCGCCCGTCCGCCGGGGACGGTAATGCGTTCGTATTTCAGCGCCGCCATCATCCGCGCGCGCATCGCTTCCTGTTCCGCGCGCCGCTCCGGAATCAGCGGATCGGTACTCGCCGGCACCGATTGCGCGAGGCCCGGTCGGGTCGCGCAAACCAGACCGGTTGCCGCCAGCCCGCCGAGTATCGATCGTCTTGTCGGTTTCATGCTCACGGACATGGCCGGCTTCCGGAAGGTCCGCAATCAACGACTGCTCAGTCGAGAATCCCCGGCAGATCGAGCCCCTGCTCGCGCGCGCAGTCGCGGGCGATGGCATAGCCGGCATCGGCGTGGCGCATCACGCCGGTGGCGGGATCGTTCCACAATACGCGTTCGATCCGGCGGGCGGCCTCCGGGGTGCCGTCGCAGACCACGACCATCCCCGAATGCTGCGAGAAACCCATGCCGACGCCGCCGCCGTGGTGGAGCGACACCCAGGTCGCGCCGCTGGCGGTATTGAGCAGGGCGTTGAGCAGGGGCCAGTCCGAAACCGCGTCGGAGCCGTCCTGCATCTTCTCGGTCTCGCGATTGGGCGAAGCGACCGAGCCCGAATCGAGATGGTCGCGGCCGATGACGATCGGGGCCTTGAGTTCGCCGCTGGCGACCATCTCGTTGAAGGCGAGGCCGAGACGGTGGCGGTCGCCGAGTCCGACCCAGCAGATCCGCGCGGGCAGGCCCTGGAAGTGGATGCGCTCGGCCGCCATGTCGAGCCAGTTGTGGAGATGTCTATTGTCGGGAAGCAGTTCCTTGACCTTGGCATCGGTCTTCCGGATGTCCTCGGGATCGCCCGACAGCGCCACCCAGCGGAACGGCCCAATACCACGGCAGAAGAGCGGGCGGATATAAGCGGGGACGAAGCCGGGGAAATCGAATGCGTCGGTCACGCCTTCCTCGAAGGCCATCTGGCGGATGTTGTTGCCGTAATCGACGGTGGGGATGCCCTGCGCGTGGAAGTCGAGCATCGCGCGGACATGAATCGCCATCGAGGCGCGAGCGGCCTTGTCGAGGCCTTCGGGATCGTCGCTGCGGGCGCGCTCCCATCGATCGAGGGTCCAGCCGAGCGGCAGATAGCCGTTACGCGGATCGTGCGCCGAGGTCTGGTCTGTCACGGCGTCGGGGCGGACGCCGCGGCGGACCATTTCGGGATAGATTTCGGCGGCGTTGCCGAGCAGGCCGACCGAGACGGCGCGGCCTTCGCCATGTGCCTGCTCGACGATCGCCAGCGCTTCGTCGATGGTGTTCGCCTGGGCATCGACATAGCCGGTGCGCAGCCGCATCTCGATCCGCGAGGGCTGGCATTCGACGGCGATGCACGATGCTCCGGCCATGGTCGCGGCGAGCGGCTGGGCGCCGCCCATGCCGCCCAGTCCGGCGGTGAGGATCCAGCGGCTCTTCAGGCTGCCGCCGAAATGCTGGCGGCCCATCTCGGCGAAGGTCTCGTAGGTGCCCTGTACGATGCCCTGGCTGCCGATATAGATCCAGCTGCCGGCGGTCATCTGGCCGTACATCATCAGGCCCTTGCGATCCAGTTCGTTGAAATGCTCCCAATTCGCCCAGTGCGGCACGAGGTTCGAATTGGCGAGCAGCACGCGCGGCGCGTCGGCATGGGTGCGGAAGATGCCGACGGGCTTGCCCGACTGGATCAGCAGAGTCTGGTCGTCGTCGAGCCGGCGCAGGCTGGCGACGATCGCGTCGTAGCTCTCCCAGTCGCGCGCGGCGCGGCCGATCCCGCCATAGACGATCAGTTCCTCGGGTTTCTCGGCGACCTGCGCGTCGAGATTGTTCATCAGCATGCGCAGCGGCGCCTCGGTGAGCCAGCTCTTGGCGCTGATCTCGGTGCCGTGCGCGGCGCGGATGTTGCGGCTGTTGTCGCGGCGAAGGGTCATGGTGTCTTCCAGTCGAGGCAGGCAGCGAGGATGCGCCGGAGATGCGCGGCGAGCGGCGCGGCGCGGGCGGGGTCCCATGGCGTCGGCCAACTGGCCTCGTCGGGGGCGGCGGGCTCGTCCACATAGCCGCGGCAGGCGAGCTCCATCTGGATCGCGTGGATTCCGATGTCCGGGCGGCCATGGTGGCGGGTGGTGTAACCGCCGCGGAAGCGGCCGTTGACGACCAGCGAGAGCCCGGTATCGGCACAGGCGTGCTCGACGGCGCGTTCGAGCGCGGGGTCGCAGGTCGTGCCGTTATTGGTGCCGATGTTGAATTGCGGCAGCTCGCCGTCGAACAGGCGGGGCACGTGGCTGCGGATCGAATGGCAGTCGTAGAGCACGACATGACCGTGCCGGTCGCGCAGCCGGGCGAGTTCAGCAGTCAGTGCGTCGTGATAGGGCGTGAGCCAGCGGTCGCGGCGTTCGGCGATCTCGGCTTCGTCGGGCTCCGCGCCGGGAAGGTAGAGCGGCTCGCCGTCGAAGGTGGTGGTGGGGCAGAGCTCGGTCGTGGTCTGGCCCGGATAGAGCGACGCGCCGGAGGGATCGCGGTTCACGTCGATGACGCTGCGCGACACCGCGGTGCGGACGATCGTGACATCCATATCCTCGGCGAAGGCATAGAGCCGGTCGATCCACCAGTCGGCGTCCTTGCGGGCGCGCCACGGGGAGACGAAGCGGGGTAGCAGATCCTCGGGGATGTGGGTGCCGGTGTGCGGCATGCCGAGCACCAACGGCGCCTCCCCGCGACGGAGGTGGAGCCAATCGTCAGCCATGGACCACCGATGGAACCGGGACGGCATGGGCCTCGGCGAGCTCGCGCAGCCGGCCCGAGCGGACGATCTGCGCGGCGGCGGCGATGTCGGGGTGGAAGTAGCGGTCATCTTCCAGATGGGCGACCGAAGCGCGGACTTCGCTAAGAACGGCGTGGATCGCTTCGCTGCTGGTGAGGGGGATATGGAAATCATAGCCCTGCGCCGCGGCGAGCAATTCGATCGCGATGACGTGGCCGCTATTGTCGGCCATCGCCATCAGGCGGCGGGCGCCGTGCGCGGCCATCGAGACATGGTCCTCCTGATTGGCCGAAGTCGGGATCGAATCGACGCTGGCCGGATACGCACGCTGCTTGTTCTCGGAGACGAGCGCGGCGGCGGTGACCTGGGGGATCATGAAGCCAGAATTGAGCCCGGGACGTGGAGTGAGGAAGGCGGGCAGTCCGGACAGTGCCGGATCGACCAGCATTGCCAGCCGGCGCTCGGAGAGCGAGCCGATCTCGCACAGCGCCATCGCGATCATGTCGGCGGCGAAGGCGACGGGCTCGGCGTGGAAATTGCCGCCCGACAGGACTTCGCCGGTGTCGGGGAAGACCAAGGGATTGTCCGAGACGCTGTTGGCTTCGGTGTCGAGCGTCGCCGCGGCCTGACGGAGCAGGTCGAGCGCGGCGCCCATCACCTGCGGCTGGCAGCGCAGGCAATAGGGGTCCTGGACGCGCTTGTCGTCTTCGCGGTGCGAGGCGCGGAGCGGCGATTCGTGCATCATCGCGCGCAGCATCGCGGCGACCTCGATCTGGCCGCGATGGCCGCGCAGTTCGTGGATGCGCGGGTCGAACGGGGTGTCCGAACCCTTGGCCGCTTCGGTGGAGAGCGCACCGGCGACGAGCGCGGCAGCGAACAGCGCTTCGGCCTCGAACAGCCCGGCGAGCGCATAGGCCGTTGAGAACTGCGTGCCGTTGAGCAGCGCGAGGCCCTCTTTGGGACCGAGCGCGAGCGGGGAGAGGCCGGCTTCGCGCAATGCCTGTTCGGCAGGGAGGCGGCCGGCGGGCGTGTCGATTTCGCCGGTGCCGATCATCGTCGCGGTCAAATGCGCGAGCGGCGCGAGATCGCCCGACGCGCCGACGGAACCCTGTGCGGGCACCACCGGCAGCAAGTCGCGCGCGAGCATCGCTTCGAGCAGGTCGATCGTCTCGAGCCGCACTCCCGAGGCGCCGCGCCCGAGGCTGGCCAGCTTGAGCGCCATCATCAGCCGCAGCACCGGGCGCGGCATCGGATCGCCGACGCCGGCGGCGTGCGACAGGACGAGATTGCGCTGGAGCGTGTCGAGATCGCCGGGCTCGATGCGGATGCTGGCGAGCAGCCCGAAGCCGGTATTGACGCCATAGACCGCGGCGTCGCCCGCAGCGATCCGCGCGATCGTATCGGCGGCGCGTTGCACCGCCGGACGGCAGGCGGGGCTCAGCCGCGCATCGGCGCCGCGATAGATCGCGCGCCATTGCTCGAGCGGCACTGCGCCGGGTTCGAGCGTGATCATGCCTGTCCTCCAAAGATGCGGGCATGGAGCGGATTAAACCCCATGCGGTAAACCAGTTCGGCCGGCTCCTCGATGTCCCAGATCGCGAGATCGCAGCGCTTGCCGGACTCCAGCGTCCCGATGGTGTCGAGCCGGCCGAGAGCGCGCGCCGCCTTGCGGGTCATGCCGAGGATGCACTCGTCTACCGTGAGCCGGAACAAGGTCGCCGCCATGTTCATCGCCAGCAGCGGCGAAGTGAGCGGCGAGGTGCCGGGGTTGCAATCGGTGGCGACTGCGATCGGCACGTTCGCACGGCGCAGCGCCTCGATCGGCGGGAGGCGGGTCTCGCGGGTGAAATAGAAAGCGCCGGGAAGCAGCACCGCAACGGTCCCCGCCTTTGCCATCGCATCCACCCCGGATTGGTCGAGATGTTCGAGATGATCGGCCGAAAGTGCCCCGAACTCGGCGGCGAGCGCCGCGCCGTGGAGGTTGGACAGTTGCTCGGCGTGGAGCTTGACTCGCAGGCCGTGCGCGGCGGCGGCCTCGAACACCCGGCGGACCTGTGCGGGACTGAATCCGATCCCCTCGCAAAAGGCGTCGACTGCATCGGCGAGCCCGGCGGCGGCGACTGCCGGGAGCATCTGCTCGCATATCGCATCGACATAGCCGTCCGGATCGCCGGCGAATTCGGGCGGCAGTGCATGCGCGCCGAGGAAGCTGGTGGCGATCCCGACGCGACGGACGTCGCCGAGCGCGCGGGCGGCTTCGAGCATCTTGATCTCGTCGGCCAGCGACAGGCCGTAGCCCGACTTGATCTCGATCGTCGTGACGCCCTCGGCCAGCATCGCGTCGAGCCGGGGCCGCGCCTGAGCCACCAGTTCCGCGCGGCTGGCGGCGCGAGTCGCCTGCATCGTCGAGACGATGCCGCCACCGGCGCGGGCGATTTCCTCGTAGCTCGCACCCTTGAGCCGCCGCTCGAATTCGCGCGCGCGATTGCCGGCGTAGACGAGATGGGTGTGGCAGTCGATCAGGCCGGGAGTGATCCAACGGCCGGCGCAATCATGCGTGGTCCGGGCCTCGAACGCAGGCGCTTCGGCGCGCGGGCCGGCATAGACGATGCGGTCGCCGCTGGCGGCAATCAGTCCGTCCGCCACCGTGCCGAGGCCGGGCAGGTCACCGCGCAGCGTGGCCAGTCTGGCGTTGCTCCACAGCTGCTCGACGCGCACGCCTCCACCTCCTCGATGCGATCTGGAGCGATCCTCTAGGATGCCGGGCCAAATGTCTATACATTAATCGGCAGCGAGATGTGGGAGGGTGGCGATGCAATCCTGGTGGTTCGAGGCGGCGTTGCTGGCGGACGGGTGGGCGGAGCGCGTCCGGATGACCGCGCAGGACGGCCGAATCCTTGCAGTGACGACCCATGCCGCGCCCGAAGCCGGAGACGTGCGGTACGGAGTCGCGCTGCCCGGCATCGCGAATTTGCACAGCCACGCGTTTCAGCGCGGCATGGCGGGCATGGCCGAGCGGCGCGGGCCGGGCGCGGACAGTTTCTGGACGTGGCGCGACCTGATGTACCGCTTCGCCAATGCGATCGGACCCGAAGAACTCGAGGCGATCGCGGCGCTCGCCTTTGTCGAGATGCTCGAAGCCGGGTTCGTGCGGGTCGGCGAGTTTCACTATGTCCATCACGATCGCGACGGCACGCCGTTCGCCGATCCGGCGGAGATGGGCGCGCGGCTCGCTGCCGCCGCGGCGGAGACCGGGATCGGGCTCACCTTGCTGCCGGTGCTCTACATGACCTCGGGCTTTGGCGGAGTCGCGCCGAAGCCCGAACAAAGGCGCTTCGTCCAGGATGCCGACGGCTATGCGCGGCTGATCGAGGCATCGCGCGCGGCGGTGGCGGGGCTCGCCGACGCGCGGGTCGGGGTCGCGCCGCACAGCTTGCGCGCCGTGACGCCCGAGGGGCTTTACGCCGCACTGGCGGCCGGCGGGGAGGGGCGGGTGCACATCCATATCGCCGAGCAGACCGGCGAGGTGGAGGATTGCCTTCGGCATAGCGGCGCGCGCCCGGTCGAATGGCTGCTCGCCAACGCACCGGTCGATGCGCGCTGGTGCCTCGTGCACGCGACCCACGTGACGGAAGCCGAGCTGTCCGGGATCGCGCGGAGCGGCGCGGTGGTCGGGCTGTGTCCGATCACCGAGGCCAATCTGGGCGACGGGGTGTTTCCCGCCGCCGAGCTGCACGCTGTCGGAGGTCGTTTCGGGGTGGGATCGGATTCGAATGTGCTGATCGATCTTGCGCAGGAGTTGCGCAGCCTCGAATATTCGCAGCGGCTGACGCATCGGGCGCGCAACCTGTTGTCGAGCGCGGAGTGTCCGTCGACCGGGCGGACGCTGTTCGACGCCGCGCGACGCGGCGGGGCGCAGGCGCTGGCGGCGGATCACGATCTCGCGCCGGGCGCGCGCGCCGATTTCGTGACGCTCGACCGTGCGCATCCGACGCTCGCGGGCCGGTCCGGAGATGCATTGCTCGATGCCTTTGTGTTCGCCAATGGCGGCGGCATGATCGACGGTGTGTGGTGCGGCGGGCGGCAATGGGTGCAGGGCGGACGCCATGTCGCGCGCGCGGCGGTGGTTCGGCGCTATGCGGCGGCGCTCGCCGGACTGGGAATCGCATGAGCGACGCGCGCCCGCTCTATCAGGTCATCCGCAGCGCAATCGAGGGCCGGATCATGTCGGGCGCGCTGCGTCCCGGCGACCGCATTCCCTTCGAGCACGAACTGATGGCCGAATATGACTGCTCGCGGATGACGGTGAACAAGGCGCTGTCGGCGTTGGCGAGCGCGGGGCTGATCGCGCGCCAGCGGCGGCGCGGCTCGTTCGTGACCCGGCCGCGGATCCACATGGCGGCGCTGCATATTCCCGATATCCGCGAGGAGATCGAGAAGCGCGGCCATGCTTATGGCCTGCAGCTGGTGGCGCGCAGCGTGCTGGGCGCCGACAGCGCGAGTGTCGCCTTGCTGCGCCTTTCGCATGGCAAGCTGCTGTCGCTGCGCTGCGTGCACCTCGCCGATGCGCGGCCCTATGCCGTCGAGGAACGGCTGATCAATCTCGCCGCGGTCCCCGAGGCGGTGGATGCCGATTTTGCGATCGACCCGCCCGGAAGCTGGCTGCTCAGCCATGTCCCGTGGACCGAGGCCGAGCATCGCATCACTGCCGCGCCCGCCGGCGCGGCGGCGGCCTTGCTCGCACTCGACGCCGACAAGCCCTGCCTCGTGCTCGAGCGCTGGACGTGGCGCGAGGCCGAGACGATCACCTATGTCCGCACCACATTCGACGGCGACAGCTTCGATCTCACAGCCCGTTTCGCGTCGCAGGGAACGATGAGGCAGGCCTTTAGCGGCTGAGCGTCCCGCGTCTGGCCGTCTCTCCGAAGGGAGACGGCCAGTGCCGGGTCAAAGCATCAGATCGGTATAGTGCAGCGAAATGGCGTAATGGCCGGGATCGCTCCAGTCGGACGACGTGGCGGCATCGCCGGCGAACGCATCGGCGACCGGCTGGCGCGCGCTCTGGTCGAAGAGGAACAGGTCGTCGCCGGCGCCGAATGCCGCGAACCCCATCATCGGCGCCGGATTGCCGGGCACCAATGCGGTGCCAGCGCTCGGCGCCGTCGCGCCTCCCGTCTGGGTCACATTGATGTTTGCAGGCGTCGCCACCGGAGTGTTGCCATTGGCGTTCCACGTCGCGACCGCATCGTCGTCGAGCCCGGCCCCGCCCTCGACAAAGCCCTGAAGGAAAATGCGCGGATCGGACGTGCCGTCGAGATCGGAGGTGCGCAGCCGCAGCAAATTGGTCGGCCCGCCGGCGACGACGTCGTTGTTGATGATGTTGGCATAGACTTGCGCGGTTTCGCCCGCGCTCGAAGATCCTGCGGTGATATTGATGTCGGCGAGCGCGCTCGGGTTCGAATCGATCGTATTGTTGTCGAGCGTGAGATCGAGCCGCGCATCGCCGAAGCGCGCCTGCGCGTCGATCGCGGAGCTGCCATTGCCGGTCCCCATGACGATATTGTTGTCGCGGGCCTCGACGATCGCAGTGGCGCCGCTGTCCTGGGTCAGGACCCGGATTCCCGATCCCGAGCCGTTGGCGGTGATCGCATTGTCGTTGATCCGGCCCTCGATGTCGGCGCCGCCGAAGGAGGTGACGTTGATCGCGGCGCCGCCGCGGCTCTGCACCGTGTTGCCGATCACGTTGAAAGCCAGTTGCGCGGCGTCGTTGGCGTTGAGGTCGATGCCGCTGCCGATATCGGCTTCGCTGTCGATGTTATTGTTGGTGATGTCGACGCTGACCACGCTGTCATCGTCGCTGATCACCTGGATCGCCTGGGTCCGCAGCCGCACGAAATCGCTGTCGATGATGTCGATATTGGTGACCGGCGCGCCGGCCCCGGTGCTGAAGCTGCGGAATTGCAGCCCGCCATCGCCGTTGGTGTTGGCGGGGCCGCCCGAATTGGTCGTCTGGCTGTCGCGGAACGTGACGTTGTCGAGGACGAGATCGAGGTCGACATCGGTGTTGACGATGTCGACGCCGTTGGTCTCGGCAAAGGCGATCTCGGTGTTCGAGATCGAGGAATCCCCCGAGAGGTTGACGAACTCGATGCCGCTTTCGTGGATGGCGTCGCCGGCCTCGGTGATCGAGCTGTTGTCCATCACGAAATCGGACACGTCGATGCCGACGATGCCGGTGTCGGCGACGCCGTTGATATGGACGTTGTCGAGCGACACGCCGGCGACGTCGCTCAGATAGACCGCAGCGTTGGATGCGCTGACGTCGAGGTCGGTCGAGGTACCGCTGATCGTGTTGGCGTTGACCAGATTCATGTTGCCGAGCGACAATTCGGCGGTGTCGATCGCCTCGATCCCGCGGATGCCGATATTCTGGATCGTGCCGCCCGAGCCGTCCGTCGTGCCGGTGCCGGTGACGTGGAGCCCGCCGTCCGAACCGGTGCCGTTGAGCCGGATGGCATAGGATCCGCCATTGGCCGAGACGCTTTCGAAGGTTAGGTCCGCGGCGCCGATCGCGGTGCCGACCACGCTTACGGCCACGCCGCCCGCCGCGCTGACGTCGTTGCCCGCGCCGGTGGCGGTGACGGTGCCGCCGCCGCTGGCGTTGAGCCCGGTGCCGGTGGTGGTGGCGATGTCGAACCCACCGCCGAGCGCGAGCGCGCCGCTGTTGCCGACGAAGTTCACTGCGGTGGCCGTCCCGGTCGAGACGGTGCCGCCGCCCGAGAACGTCGCGGTGACCGACGAACCGGTGATGTCCACGCCGCCGCCGCCATGCGCGCCGGTGATCACGGTCGCGCCGGTGACGGTGAAACTGCCGCCGACTCCGGCAAGGTCGATCGCGCCGCCGGTCGACGCGGTCGATGCCGCGCTGTTGAGCGTGACGTCGAGCGTGCCGCCCTGGTCGATGTCGACGATCTGGCCCGCGCCCGATTTGCCGACGTCGCTGACGCTCAGGCTGCCGACGCTGCCTCCGCTGTCGGCGAGCCCAGCGCCGGTAGTGTCGCCGATGTCGAAGCCGGATATCTCGTTGTTCTGGGCGAGGTCGACGCCGTTATTGGCGCCGCCGGTGGTGACGATGGTCGGGCGGCCGGTGCCCTGCTCGAAGGTCTCGCCGCCGATCACCAGATCCTGCCCGCCGCCGACCAAGGTCTGGCCGTCGAGCAGATTGATGCCGTCGGCTTCGGAATAGGTGCCGGTGCCTTCGCGCAGGTAGATGGTGTCGCCGGCGGCGGGGCCGTCGGGGGTGCCCTGCGCGGCGTTGAACGCGGCGAGCGAGGTGAACGGATCGGCCTGCGTGCCGAGATTAAGGCTGCCCACCGCGGCATTGTCGATGAACCAGACCGCGTCGGCGCCGACATTGACCGTCACCGTCGCCACGTCGGTTTCACCGTCGGCGTCGGTCAGCGTGTAGGTGAAGCTGTCGGCGCCGCTGAACCCGGCCGGGGGCTCGTAGCTGAACGAGCCGTCGGGATTGACCGTGACCGTGCCGCCATTGGCCGAGGTCGCATCGAACGCAGTGACCGAGGCTTCGCCCGGATCGGTGCCGACCCCGCCGTCGTCGCTGTCGTTGGCGAGCACGCCTTCGCTCGCGTCGACGGTGAGGGTGACGTTGCCGGGAACGGTATAGGCGTCGTCGACCGCGTCGGGCGGCAGATTGTCGCCCTCGCCGGTGATCGTGACGGTGACGTCCTGCGTGGTGGTGCCGCCATGGCCGTCATCGACGGTGACGGTGTAGGTCTGGGTCAGCGTCTCGCCTTCTTCGAGGAAGTCGATCGCGCTGTCGTCGACCTGGAAGTCCCAGCCGACGCTGTCGCCGGCCTGGTTTACGGAATCGAGGCTGAACGTGCCGAGATAGCCGCCGCCCTGCGGCGCGAAGCTGGCGCTATGGGTATCGCTGAGATCCACATCGTCGAACGCTATCGTACCGCTGTCCTGATGGGTGAACGCGTTTTCGTTGGGATCGTTGTTGGGCAGTTCGGTGACCGCGCCGCTGGCATCGGTGCCGCCGGCATCGATGGTCGGCGCGTCGTTGGTGCCGGTGACGGTGATGTCGATCGTCGAGGCCGAGGTCGCGCCCTGATCGTCGGTGATCGAATAATTGACGGTGACGACGGTGCTCTCGCCGACCGCGAGATAGTCGAAATCGCTGCCGGGGGCGAACTGGACCTGATTGGCGACCACCGAGGCGCTGCCCTGACCGGCCGGCGCCGACGCGGAGGTGACGGTGAGCACTGCGCCGTCATCGGCGTCGGTATCGTTGGCGAGCACGTCGACCACGACGCCGGCATTCTCGCTCGTCGCGGCGGTATCGGGATTGGCGACGGGACCGTCATTGGTGCCGGTGACGGTGACCGTCACGGTCGACGCCGAGGCGGCGCCGAACTGGTCCTGGATCGTGTAATTGACCGTAACGCTCGCGGTGTCGCCGACCGCGAGGTGGTCGAAGTCGCTGCCGGGGTTGAACTGGACCTGGTTGGCAACCACGGAGGCGCTGCCCTGTCCGGCGGGTGCCGAAGCGGAGGTGACGGTCAATACCGCGCCATTGTCGACATCGGTGTCGTTGGCACGAACGTTGATCAGCACGCTGGCATTCTCGCTCGTCGTCGCCGCGTCGGGATTGGCGACGGGCGCGTCGTTGAGGCCGGTGATCGTGAAGACCAGATTGGCAGTGTCCGAAGCGCTGCCGTCGGAGGCGGTGTAGGTGAAGCTGTCCTGCACCACCTGGCCCTGCGCCAGCGTCTGGGCATTGGCGTTGAGCACGTAATTATAGGTGCCGTTGGCATTGAGCGTCAGCGTGCCATAGGTGCCGTTGAACACGCCGGGCGTCGCGGTCAGCGTGTCGCCTTCGAAGTCGAAGTCGTTGTCGAGCACGCTCGCGGTGCCACTATTGTAGCTGCCGGCATCCTCGGTCAGCGCGACGGCGTCGTTGGCGGCGATCGGCGCATTGTTGCCGGTGAGGTCGATGGTGACGTCGGCAAATTGCAGCCGCTCGACCGAGACCAGCAGATCGGCGCCGTCCGCGCCCGAGCCGGGTCCTCCGGGGCCGTTATGGACCACGCCGGTGATCGGGCCGAGGCGATAGAGCGTGTAATCGGCGAGCGCGCCCGAATAGACCGCAGTGTCGGTCCCCGCGCCGCCGTCGATATAATCGATCCCGGCGCCGCCGGTCAGCGTGTCGTTGCCGTTGCCGCCATAGAGCGAATCGTTGCCGTTGCCGCCATAGAGCGTGTCGTCATTGTCGTCGCCGGCGAGTTGATCGTTGCCGTCGCCGCCGTTCAGCACGTCGTTGCCGGTACCGCCCGACAATTCGTCGTCATCGCCGCCACCGTCGAGCGTATCGTTGCCGCTGCCCCCGTAAAGCGTGTCGAAGCCTGCGCCGCCGTTCAGCACATCGGTGCCGTCGTCGCCCCAGAGCATGTCGTTATTGGCATCGCCCGAAAGCGTGTCGTTGCCGGTGCCGCCGTGCAGTTCGTCGTCGCCGGTGCCGCCGGTCAGCGTGTCGTCATTGGCGTCGCCGTAAAGGTCGTCGGCGCCTGATCCCCCATTGATCGTGTCGTTGCCGGTCCCGCCGAAAATATCGTCATTGCCGTCGTCGCCATTCAGGGTGTCGTTGCCGTCATTGCCCTCGATATGGTCGTTGCCGGTGCCGCCATAGATGGTGTCCATGCCGCCGCGGCCGTAGAGATGGTCGTTCCCGCCAAGGCCATAGATCGTATCGTTGCCGTTGGAACCGTTGATGGTGTTGTTACCATTATTGCCGGTATAAGTGGGCACGTCCGTCTCCTCTTATCGTTCGCAGCGCACGGGCAGTAGCTGCCCGCAAGAGCATGAAAACACGACTGCGGCACGCCACGACGGTGTCGCGCGTGTCCCCAGAATTGCCAATATTGCCTCAATCCCCGATCGCATTGCGCCACCCGACAACCTCAGGGTGGAGCTTTGCCCCGCGCGACTCGATTTTGATTCAGATCAGACCGGCGCAAGGTTACTCGCCCGCGACTTCGAGTCCATAGCAAATGATCTCGATGCGATCGGAAGGTGAAACGTCTGCCGTTTGGGCAGGTCGGACGGCGCGCCGGCCTCGCCGAACGGGTTCGGCAGCGATGCCCTCTATGCGTCGATCGAGCCGCGCCGGACCGTTTGTCCCTGCGACTGCACGGTTCCTCGCAGGGCCTTGAACTCCCTGGCGTCTCAACTATATTTGCACTGTACGGCGTCGTGTCCCCCCTTTCACGAAGCCGTGCGACACGCCCTCGGGCGTGTCTCCTCCCTGAACCTTGGCCACCTCGTGCCCCGTGCACGAGGTGGTTTTTTATTCGGCGGCGAGCGCGCTCGGCAGGGCTTCGTCGGTGACTGCGTCGACGATCGCCCGAAGCAGGCGGCTGGTGGCGGGGAGGCCTTCGCCGGGCCCGTCCAGCGCCTGGTCGAGATAGAGCCCGCGGTCGAATTCCAGCTGGACGGCGTGCACGCCGCGCCGTGGTTCGCCATGGCGCTCGAGGATGTGCCCGCCCGAATAAGGCGCGTTCGCTGCAGTGGCGATGCCGTGCGCGCGCGCGACTCCTTCGATCCGGCCGGTGAACCGCCCCGCCGCCGATTTGCCGAAGCGATCGCCGAGCACGAGGCGCGGCGCGCTTTCCGCGGGCCCCAGCGACGGCATCGAATGTATGTCGACCAGCACCGCGACTCCGAAACGCGCCCGCGCCGAGGCGAGCGCGGCGGCGAGCGCGGCATGATAGGGCCGGTGATCGGCCGCGATCCGCTGGTCGACCTCGTCGGCCGAAAGCCGGCGCTGCCAGATGTCCCCCGAATTGCCGACGCGGCGCGGCACCAGCCCGAGCCCGCTGCGCAATTTGGCCGATTGCGGATGGCCGATCCGCGCCGCGCCGTCATCGAGTCGCGGGTCGCGCTCATGCTCGCCGCGATTGAGATCGATCCATGCGCGGGCGCGCTGCGCGACGAACAAGGTCTCGGCTCGGCGCGCGTCGAGGCCGAGCGCGTCGGCATAGCGATCCTCGAGGCCCTTGAGCGCCGCCAGCGGCACGCGGAGCGCCGCGCGCAGCGCCGGCGGATAGTCGCGGCCGGCATGCGGCACGGACAATATCACCGGCGTGACCGGCTCGAGCGGCCCGTGGCGCACGAAGGAGGCGATTGTCGTCACTGGTCCCTGACTAGGCACGGCACGCCCCGTCAGCAATCGCCGCCCGGTAAACGTGCTGGAAATTTTTAAAGGCTTTGCGCATAGGATGGCGACCTAGATTGGTTGGGGTAGTGATGATCCGGATTCTGCTGGCCGAGGATGACCGCGTGATGCGGGAATACCTCACCCGGGCGCTCGAACGCTCGGGCTATGCGGTCAGCGCGGTCGATCGCGGCACCGAGGCGATTCCGCTGCTCGAGGCCGAGCGATTCGATCTGCTCCTTACCGACATCGTCATGCCCGAAATGGACGGGATCGAGCTTGCCCAGCGCGCCAGCGAGATGGCGCCGGAGATGCGGGTGATGTTCATCACCGGCTTCGCGGCGGTGACGCTCAAGGCCGGCAAGCAGGTTCCGCAGGCGCGCGTGCTCTCCAAGCCGTTCCACCTGCGCGACCTCGTGCTCGAGGTCGATCGCATGTTCCAGTCGGAGAATGCGGGCTTCAACTGATTTAGCGATGAGGGCGCTTGCGCGGCGGAAAAAGCCCCGCTAAAGCGCGCCCTCCTTGGGGGCGTGTAGCTCAGTGGTAGAGCACTGTGTTGACATCGCAGGGGTCGCAAGTTCAATCCTTGCCACGCCCACCATCAAAGGAAGCCCGCGTTGAGCCCCTTGGCTCCGCGGGCTTTTTTGTGTCCTGAAGTCTCATGACCGAATCGGATGCGGCGCTGTTGCGCCTTCTCGAAACTCTGGGGCAACGCGGCTATCGCTTCGTCACGCCCACGCCGGCGACGCATGCCCGGGTCGTCGCGCGTGCCGATCGCCGCGTGGCGCGGGATCTTTTCGACATATTGGGCTGGAGCCTGCCGTTCGAGCGCGCGCGCATCGACGCCGAGCTTCTCGCATTGCTGGATGCCGGCGGTGCGCTGGAGGCCATGGGCGACGGACTGTGGCGGAGCCGGCTTCGGGTATCGTCGCTGAAGGATGCGCTCTATCTGCACTCCGCCTGGCCGACCGAGGCCGAGGATTCGGTGTTCTTCGGGCCGGACAGCTATCGCTTCGCCGATCTGATCGAAGCCGAGCTGGCGAGGCAAGGCGTGCCCCACGCCGCGACGATCGTCGATATCGGCACCGGCGCCGGGGTGGGTGCGATGGTCGCCGCGAGGCTGTGCGCCGACGCCAAGGTCTGGATGACCGACGTGAACCCTGCCGCGCTGCGGCTCGCCGCGATCAATGCGCACGCGGCAGGCGTCGCGATCCTCGGAGTGGAGAGCGAAAATCTCGATCCGGTCGAGGCGCCGATCGATCTCGCGCTCGCCAATCCGCCCTACATCATCGACGAGGGCGCGCGCACCTATCGCGACGGCGGCGGCATGTTCGGCGGCCAGGTGTCGGTGGACATGGCGCGCATGGCGGTACGCAGACTGGCGCCGGGGGGCAGGCTGATCCTCTATACCGGGAGCGCGATCGTTCGGGGGAGCGACCTTCTGGGGGAGGCTTTGGTGGCGCTCGCCGCCGCGGAGGATTGCGGCCTTCGCTATCGCGCGCTCGATCCCGACGTCTTCGGTGAGGAACTCGAGCGGCCGGCTTATGCCGAGGTCGATCGGATCGCGGTGGTCGCGGCAATCTTCACGAAGCTTTAGTCCGCTCGGCCGGCGCGCGCAGCATCTCGTCGATTACCGACGCCAGCGTATCGAGCCGATAGGGTTTGAGCAGCACCGGCCGTCCGCCCGCGCCCGAGCGCGAGATCTCGTCGCTATAGCCGGTGGTGAGGATCACCGGCAGCTCCGGCTGCGCGGCGCCGAGCGCCTCGGCCAGTTCGAGCCCGCTCATCCCCGGCATCACCACGTCGCTCAGCACCACATCGAACCGCGCCGCCCGGGCGACCTCGAGCGCTTCATTGCCCGAGCGGGTGCGGACGACCCGGTGGCCGAGCTCGCGCAACAGCGCCTCGGCGAACTCGCCGACTTCCTCATTATCCTCGACGAGCAGCACCGATCCGGTGCGGCCGCCGGCGGACAGCATCGACGGCGCCTCTGGCGACGCGGCCTGTTCGAGGTCGCTGCACGGCAGCAGGATGGTGACGCGCGTGCCGTTGCCGGGGCTGCTCTCGATGCGGAGATCGCCGCCCGATTGGGTGGCGAAGCCATACACCTGGCTGAGCCCGAGCCCGGTGCCCTTGCCGGCGGCCTTGGTGGTGAAGAAGGGCTCCATCGCGCGTTCGATCGTCGGGGCATCCATGCCCGCGCCGGTATCCGCGATCGACAGAGCGATCACCGGGCCCTGCTCGCCCTCCTCGCGGACGGTGGAGATGTGGAGTGTGCCGCCGTCGGGCATCGCATCGCGGCCGTTGACCGCGATGTTGAGCACCGCCGAGACGAGCTGCGCGCGGTCGGCCTCGACCGTGCCCACGCCGTCGGCGAGATCGGTCTCGACGATCACCCGCTCGCCCAGCGCGCGGTCGAGCAATTCGGTCATCCCCGCGATCATCGTGTTGACGTCGATCACTTCGGGCTTGAGCGGCTGGCGCCGCGCGAAGGCGAGCAGCTGGCTGGTCAGCGCGGCGGCGCGCGCCGCGGCCTGGACGATGGCGTCGGCGAAGCGCTTGCGGCGTTCCTCGGTGAGGCCGGGCCGCAGCAGCATGTCGGCCGAACCCTGGATCACGGTGAGCAGATTGTTGAAATCGTGCGCGATGCCGCCGGTGAGCTGGCCGAGCGCCTGCATCTTCTGCGCCTGGCGAAGCTGCTCCTCGGCCTTGGTGCGCTCGGCGATCTGGTGGGTGAGCTCGGCATTGGCGTCGGCGAGCGCAGCCGCCCGGGCCTCGAGCTCGCGATTGGCGCGGCCCAGCGCGATCTGGGCGATCCCGAGCACCGCCGCGACCAGGGCCGCCATGACGATGAGCAGGCCGATGAGCAGATAGCGACGGACGCGGGTCGAAAAAGGCTGGGAATCGACTGCGATATAGGCCGTGCCGATCTGCTCGCCCGAGCGCGTGACGGCGACGCGCGCCGCGATCACGTCGACGCCGGCGTTCGCGTCGGCCAGCCGGGCGGGAATGACCTGTCCCCGGCGGGCATAGCCGGCGACCAGCCTGCCGGCGCGGTCATAGATCGCCGCCATCCGGACCTGCCGGTCGGCGCGGAGGGCGTCGACCGACTCGCGCGCAGCGGCGGCGTCGCCGAAGTCGAGCGCGGCGACCACGCTGGCGGCGAGAATGTCGGTCTGGGCCTGGGTCTCGCGCTGCTTCTGGCTCAGATAGCCCGTTTCGCCCTGGACCACGGTGAGGATGCCGCCGAGCAGCAGCAGCGCGACCAGCACCACGGTGATCGCGACCGGAAAGCTGCGCCAGCGGCCGCTGATGTCCTCGATCCGCATCAGGAGGTGCGCTGCTTCACTTCGACCGCCAATGCAAGCAATCGCGAACTGATACCGATCCCGCGCGCAGCCGCCGCCTCGTCGTCGATGTGGAAGCGCACCCGCGCGCCCTCCACCGTGAAATGGATCATCCCGCGCGGCTTGCCCCAGCGGCTGTCGGTGATGGTCAGGGTCGGCTGGCGGCGAAGCACCGAGAGGATCTGGACGGTCTGCTGGTCATTGGCTCCGGCGACATAGGCGGCGTGGCAGCCCGCCACCGCCGGCGCATCGGCGTTGGCGAAGCGTCGCACCGCGATCGGCCGCCCGTCGACGATCTCGCTCGCCGCCGCACGATCGAGTCCCGGCCCGAACGGGTCGCGACCGATCACGCAGAGGTAGAAAGGCTGGCCGGCCTCGGGCTGCACCCCTGCCGGCAGCTCGATATAGCGCACGAACTTGGGAAGAAACGCGGCCTTGACCGCGTCCTCGCTCGCCTGCGGCCCGGACGACGCCGCGGCGGGCGGCGACATCGCCGCGAATGCGCAGAGCGCGAACAGGAGCCGGCCGGCGCGCATCAGAAACGCAGCCGGGTCCCGGCATAGACGCTGCGCTGGATCCACTGGGCGCGGGCGACGTCGTTGCTCTCGAGATGCCGGGCGTGGAGCAGATTCTCGCCTGCGACATAGAGCTCGACCGCGTCGCTCAGCCGCAGGCTCAGCCGGGCGTCGGCCTCGACATAGCCGTCGATCGCCGGGCTATCGAGCCCGTCCACCGCGCGCAGCCCGGCATCGAAGAGCACGCCCTGCGGCAGGGTCATCCGCGAGCGGAGTCCGAACTGATAGTCCGGATCCTGGCCGAGCGACGCGCCCGCGCTGAGATCGATCGTCCCCGGGCGAAGCTCGAAATCCTTGCCCAGCCAGGCGGCGGTGCCGGTCACGCGCCACCACGGCGTGAGCTGCCGGGTCACCGCGGCCTCGACGCCATAGGTCGTCCCGCGCAGATCGTTGCCGAGCTGGAGCGGGAAGGGATTGCCGATGAAGGTGAGGCTGCGCAGATCGTGATAGAGATTGTAGAACAACGATACCGACAGCGAGGTCGACGCGCTCGGCTGGCCGCGATAGCCGGCCTCGAACGCAGTCAATTTCTCCGAAGCGAACTGGCTGGCCCTTGCGACGGTCGCCGGTTCGGTGAGGTCGCGATCGATCCGCGACGGCGTGCGGACCGCGCGGGCGACCGAGGCCCAGAGCAAGGCGCGCTCCCCCGCTTGCCATGCCAGCCGCAGATTGGGGAGCAACTGGACGCCGGTATAGGACGAGCTTTCGAGCTTGACCCCGGCGGTCAGCGACAAGGTGCGCGACAAAGCGAGGCGGTCCTGGACGAAGGCATTGCCGATCCACAGCCGCGCGCTTTCCGGATCGAGGCGGAAGGCGTTGAACCGGTTGACGAACGAATCGCGCGTCGTCCGGCCGCCGACCCCGGCGACGAGTTCGTGACCGCCGCTGGCGAGATTATATTGCAGTTCGGCATCGACCGTCTCGAGGCTGTTGACGGTCAGCAGCTCGCGGCGCTGGAAATAGTCGTAATAGGCCTGGAAGCGCAGCGACGAGCTGCCGGTCAGCTCGTGATTCCAGCGGCCGAGGATGTTGTGCCCGTGATTGCCGTCGCCCGGGGCAAAGAAGCGGTCGCTGTCGAACAGATCGCCCTGCAGGGTGAAGCTGTCCGCCGCGCCATGCACGTCGGCGCGGAAGCCGGCCTGCCAGCCGCGGATCGCATCGTCGGCGATTCCGGCGGCGGCGCGATCGGGCATGTCCTCGCGATCGTAATAATTGCCGTAGACCCGCACCGCGGCGTCGCTGCCCAATGCGAAGCCGTAGCGCGCGCCGAGCGTCCGTTCGCGGGCGCCGGCGGTGCCGCGGATCAATCCGCCCTGCGCGTCGAACGCGTCCTTCGACAAGATGTTGATCACGCCGTTGACCGCGTTCGGCCCGTAGAGCGTGCCGCCGGGGCCGTTGATCACCTCGATCTGGGCGATGTCCTCGAGCAGCGGCGAGCGCAGGTCCCAGAACACCCCCGAATGGAGCGTCGAATAGCCGCTGCGGCCATCGACCAGCAGGAGCAATTTGTTCGACGGCTCATAGCCGCCGAAGCCGCGCGCGCTGACCGCATATTGGGTGGCGTTGAGCCGCTGGACCTGGACTCCGGGCGCCTCGCGGAGCAATTCGGGGATCGAGGTGGCCGGCGAACGGACGATGTCGTCGTTGGTGATCACCCAGGCGGCGTTGGGAACGCGGCTCAGCGGCTCCTCGCGCTTCGACGCCGAGCGCACCGGCAGCTGGGCCAGCTCCTCGATCGACAGCGTGGAGAGATCCTGGGGCGAATCGTCCGCCGCGGCGGCGGGAAGGGGCGTCAGGAGGAAAAGGGGCGCCCACCATCGGCTTTGCATCAAGTCCGGCACTCGCTTGTCGCTGCCCCCCGGCGCCCCGGCTTTGTCGGTCCGGGCGGGGCGGGGGTCAAGCTCCCATCGAATCGGGGCCTAGCGTCGAGCCGGCCGACAGACGAGTACGGGCCTTTGCGGAATAGCGCCGGATCAGCGCGGGTTGGCGGATTCTTCGGCTGAGTCGGCGCGCTTGCGGGCGGCGATGCGATCGGCATAGCCGCGCGCCATCCGCTGATGCGCGATCCGCGCGGGGGCGCAATCGGCGGCGGCGGCACGGGCGACTTCGTCGGCGTGGCGGCGACTCAGATATTCGAGGTCCATGGCAAGCTCCTGAACGTCAGTAAGCGGGAGCACGATCCGGTCTCTCAGCCACCGGCGCTTACGAAAAACGCCTGCCGGTGATGAGTCGCTACTTAGCACAACGCAATTGGCTTGCCGAATCGATTGGACGGGATCTTGGCGATTTCGCCGGCGCGACTGGCGCGCCTTTTCGGCGGGAGGCACTGCTGTCAAAGAGCGCGGCCCTATTGGAGCCGGAAACGCGATCGCAGCAGCGCAAATCCTATTTTGCAAGCGGCGCGTGGCGCGCCGGGCAGGCAGGGCACGGCGGTCAGGCCGCGCCCCGGATACGCTCAGCCGAGCACTTCGCGAACGGCGGCGCGGGCGACTTCGCGCGGGCACGGCTCGATCGGGAAGAGGCGGCGGTGAACGGGGATGAACGCGTCGAACGCCTTGCGCGCGCCGCGGGTAATCTGGGTATCTTCGATATTCGTGAAAAAGTTCATTCTGTTTCCTGTTTGGGTTTTCGAAATCGTCCTTCCGGCGGATGCCGGGTGCAGCGGGGTGCGAGGCCAAAGGCCCCGTGCATCCCTCGCTCGCGAAAAAGGACGAAGGGCGCCGGGGTTCCATCCTGGAACAGCCGCGGTGCGGCAGGCGCCTTTGGTTAATATAGGAGGCGGGTTGTGCGGTAACAAGGGGCGGGGGTGTTTTTCGAAGAGGTTCGCGCAGAGGCGCAGAGGGCGCAGAGGGGATTGGCCCGGCGCCATCGTTGCCCCGCCGCGTCAGCGGCAGGAAGCTGGCACCGGAGCATCGGGCGCTGCGCGAGAATGACACCTTTCTTCTTTCTCCGCGTCCTCTGCGCCTCTGCGCGAACCGCCTACCTCAATCCTTGAGGCTGGCCGGGATCTTGCCGCCGCTTTTCTCGAGCTGCTGCATCACGGCCTTGTGGAGCCAGATGTTCATCTCCGCCGAGCCGTCGGTCGCGCCGGTATAGCCGAGCTCGGTGGCGAGCGCCTTGCGGTTGTCGAGGCTCGAATCGAGCCCGAGCAGCTTCATCAGATCGACGATCGACGTCCGCCAGTTGAGATCGGCGCTGCCACGCTCGGTCTCGAAGACCATCAGCACGTTCTCGACATCGACCGGCCCGGCGGCAGCCGCGGGTTGGGCGGCGGGCTGCTGGATCTGGGGCATTGCTGGAGTTTGGGCCGGGGTCTGGGCGGGCGCCTGGGCCTGGCTCTGGGCGGGCGCCGCGGCCTTGTGGCCGAAAATGGCGTCCTTGATGCTGCCGAAGATGCTCATCGGAGATACTCCTCTGCCGCGCCGGGAAGCCGCGCGGGTCCGGGTGTCAACGCGCGAAGCCGCCCCGGTATGCGACGGGGCATCCGATTGTTCGTGCGGCGCATCGGACGGCGCGGCCGGTTCGTCGGCGGCCGGCGCTTCCGGGGCCTCGGCGGCGAAACCGAAGAACAAGTCGCGTTCGCGGGCATCGGCGGCGGCGCGCGCGGCAAGATCGGACTCGTCTTCGCCTTCATAGGCCGCTCGCTCCGCCGCGCTCAGGGTGCGCGAATAGTCCGGGTCGCCATAGGCGCCGTCCTCCGCGCCGGCATAATCGGCGGGCGGGGGGAAGGAGGTGCGCCATTCGTCGCGCCAGCGGTCCCACCAGACCCGCTCGTCCTCTTCCTCGTCCTCGGCGTCCGGTTGACACGCTTGACACGATTCGCATTTGTCAGGCGCGAGCGCGACCAGCCCGGCGGCCTCGGCGCGGACCCATTGCGCGGCGCTCCAGCCGGCGCGCGCGGCGGGATCGAGATCCCGGGTGGCGAGCGGCTCGGCAATGTCGGTATGGGTGCGCAGCCAGCGATCGGCGCGGGCGAGCGCGCGGAGCGGCGCGAGCGCATCCTCGCCGGCCGGCTCGATGCGTGCGCCGAGGAACATGCCGGCGCGGGCCGGGCCGGCGTCGCGGCCGATCAGCTCGAGATATTGGGCGAAATCCTGGGCGACCAGCCGCGCGGCGGCGGCGATGGCGGGCCCTTTGGCGGCATCGGCCATGCGATCGAGCCGGTTGAGCACCGCCATGCCGAGGCGGTTGTCCTGGCGGTGGCGGGTGGTGATGCGGCCATCGGCGGCAGTGACGGTGTCGCGATTGCCGGCAAAGGCGCGCTCGAACAGCGTATCGGCGAGCGCATTGCGCGCGAGCAGCACCGCACCGTCCCAGCCGAGCGCGAAGCTTTGTCCGCGTGGGCTCTGGCGCAGCGCATAGGCCGATTGCCGGGAGAGGCCGACGATCGCGCAGGCATCCTTGACCGGGTGGCCTTCGGACAGGGCTTCGAGGAAGCGGCGCTGCCTGTCGGGGGTCCAGCCTTCGTGGCGGGTGGCGCCGGGGGGTGGGGCGAAGGCGGGACAGGCGGCGGGGCCGCGGGCGGGATCGCAAGGCTGGATCTGGGTCTGGGCGTTCATCTTGGGTCCCCTCGGGTGCGTGCGACTCGGAGGACCGACCAGATATGCCGGATCGGGGGCTGTAGGAAAGCAATTTGTTTCTGGTTTGTTCTTTTTGTTCGGCGGCGTGGCGTGCGGGCAACAGGCGTCATTCCGGCTTGGGCCGGGATCCGTTTTGCGGCTGGGGGAGGGGCTGGAGGCGATGGGGTTTCGCTGGCGGCGCGGTGGACCCCGGAACAGGTCCGGGGTGACGAGGAAGAGTTCGCGCGGAGGCGCGGAGGCGCCAAGAGATTGGTTCGCGCAGAGGTGCGGAGGCGCGGAGGGGGAAGTGGTCAGGGATAAAGTTGGCGGGCGTGGGCCAGCGTGAGTATTTCGATCGCGTCGGGCGTGACGCGGTAGATCAGGATGTGTTGGGATGGACCACCGCCTCGCGGGTGCCAGGAACGCGGCCGGGGCGGTAGAGAGCCGGATGGTCGGGCAGGCGGTCGGCGGTGTGGCGGACGGCTGCGTTGAGGCGGGTGGCGGCCGGCTTGTTGCGCGTACCGATATAATCGAGGATTTCGAGCAGGTCCGCCTCGGCCTTGTCACGCCAGACGACCGGCAGGGTCATTCGTACTTGTCGAGGATCGCCTGCGCTTTCGCCATCACCTCGTCATGCGGGATGCTGGGGCCGGTGGAGGCGAGTGCGGCTTCGACCTTGGCGCGAACCCATGCGTCATGTGCCTCGGCCTCTTCGGTGGAGGCGAACTCGGACTCGATGGGCGAGAGCTTGGTCATGCGGGGAATATAGCGCGGGTGGCTGGCGGCGGGAAGGAGGGCCGGGCGCGTGTGAATCCCGTGGACGGCGGGGCGGCGCGGGTTTTCGCATCGTTCTCTTTATGTTCTTGTGTGCGGATGGCCGATCGGACCGTTCGCTGCATCCTCGACTTCAAGAGCAAGCGCCAGCATGCGGACATACGCTGCCGCGCGTGCGGCTGGCACGTGATCGTGTCGCCCGACAGCGTCAACCGGATGTTCTCGCCGCTGCTGAGCCTGAGAGACGCCGAGAAGCGGCTGCCGAAGATGCGGCAAGCGCGAGGCGACGCTGCGGGCGCTGTATCGGGAGTATCATGGGTGAGGGAGGGAGAGCACGCGACACCTCAAGATATCAATTCATTCACCCTACTCTGGATGGTGTTCGCTCGCTGCACGATGAACTCATCGAAGTCGTCGGACATCGCAGCAGACAATGCTGCGTCAGATATCAAATTGGTTTCCATCGCCTTCTTGAAATCACTTCCCAATTTCTGCTGACACTCTTGCAGATAATCGCTGGGCGCGCGGTTGGTTATCTTTTTGTTGCTATCAGCCGTAAGCATCACGAAATTGGCTAGCGCGTTAGCTCTTCGAGCGGGTACTCCCTTGTTTATTAAGTAATCTCTCGGGAAAAAGTGGTGGTACTCCTTAGTATTTTGATAATGTAGCGCCTTATCAATATCGATCAGCTGGCCTGTCAAAAAATCAATCGGATTATTGAAAGCCAATATCTGTGACAATATCTTTGCATGAGCGGTGTTCAGCCTAAACTGCTGATTCTTCCAAACCTCGGCGTTCGGTGTAGCTGCGGAAGTGGCAATTTCGGCAGTTTTGCCCAAAGCAAAATCCTTGGCGGCTTGCTGGTCTGCTGCCATGTTGCCGGTGTTCCATCCGCCAAAATAACCAGAAGCAGATGTTCTCCAAAACCAACGTTTCATCGCTAATCGTTGAGTTGCATCGGGTTTGGGCAGTAGTCTAAATATTTCTGCAATGACAACAAGCTGATTTATGTAAGGAATGTGCTTATCCGACGGAATTCCTAAGTCAGTCGATAGGAAATCGATTGCAAGCTTATAGGCTGCTTCCGTCGACTTGGATGCCGCATTTAAATCATCAGCTTTATGCTTACGTAGATCATCTATACTACCTTCAGAGAAGCCGCCTCCCGCGGATGCGGAAAAACTCCTAAGGATGACCTTTCTATCAATGTCATTGAATCCCTTGATCGAGATGGAGCTTCGTAGATTATCTATGGCGTCAAAGAGGTCGAAATCCTCACTCCAAGTTGCTGCTCTCATAAGATCGACAATGGTAAGAGGCGTTCCCCTGCTATTGATTCGCTCAAAAATCGGAGCAATATCGTTTAAAGATCCCCCAAAGAGCGTTACCGCGGCAATCTTGTAGTCTTTCAATCTCGTAAAAAGAGCGTTTCCCGCCAGTCTGAGATCTGTTTCATCCTTCTCGGATGAAACTCTATTAAGCTGAGTGAAGTAGGTGGCGGGGTCTGGAAGCCAGTTTAGCCGTACTTGGTGATTGGGGGGAGCATCCAAGTTTGAAAGATGTAGGAAGCGCTTCGATCTTAGATCATATGCGATATTCCACTGGCTCTCAGGGTCAGAGCCGTTCCAATACAATGCGCCACATACCGATGAAAGGCGCTGCTGCCCATCTAGGAGATAATTAACGGGGTACTCGTCTTTAGGCTCCGCAATGGCCAGATCGGCTATGTGCCGTTCGGCACGGAGCTCCTCGCGACTTCTCCAAAGGAGGATGCTGCCAATGGGATAATCACTTGCTATCGAGTCCCAAAGATCGAGAACTTGCTTCTTTGTCCAAACGAAATCTCGTTGAAACTTCGGAAGCAAAATGTCTGCCGAAAGCACGCGCCGGGCCAACTCTTCAACCCGTTCAACTTCGGGCTTAGGAGCCTTGGAACCGCTAACGGCCGTATCAGTCATAGATTGTCACCCCTCCACCGATATAAGAATGCAGGAGTGGGCGGAAAGTGCAAGTTCCATCAGCAATAACTAAATGGTCGCGGCCTACTCCGCCGCCACCGCCTGCTTCGCGCCCTTGCCCCGCTCCAGCAACGGCGCGAGGTACTTCCCCGTGAAGCTTCGCGGCTCCTTGGCGACCTTCTCGGGGGTGCCCTCTGCGACGATCTCGCCGCCCTTGACGCCGCCCTCGGGGCCCAGATCGAGGATCCAGTCGGCGGTCTTGATGACGTCGAGATTGTGCTCGATCACCACCACGGTGTTGCCCTGCTCGACCAAGGCGTGGAGCACTTCGAGCAGCTTGCGTACGTCCTCGAAATGCAGGCCGGTGGTGGGCTCGTCCAAAATATACAAAGTCTGGCCGGTGGCTCTGCGCGCCAGTTCCTTGGCGAGCTTGACGCGCTGGGCCTCGCCGCCGCTGAGCGTGGTCGCCTGCTGGCCGACCTTGACATAGCCGAGGCCGACTTCGGCGAGCATCGCCATGCGGTCGCGGATCGGGGGGACCGCCTTGAAGAATTCGTGGGCGTCCTCGACGGTCATGTCGAGCACGTCGGCGATGCTCTTGCCTTTGAACTTCACTTCGAGGGTCTCGCGATTGTAGCGCTGGCCGTGGCAGACGTCGCAGGTGACGTAGACGTCGGGGAGGAAGTGCATCTCGATCTTGAGCAGCCCGTCGCCGGTGCACGCCTCGCAGCGGCCGCCCTTGACGTTGAAGCTGAAGCGGCCGGGCTTGTAGCCGCGCGCCTGCGCCTCGGGGAGACCGGCGAACCAGTCGCGGATCTGGGTGAAGGCGCCGGTATAGGTGGCCGGGTTCGAGCGCGGGGTGCGGCCGATCGGCGACTGATCGATGTCGATCACCTTGTCGAGATGCTCGAGCCCGGTGATCCTGTCGTGCTTGCCGGCGAGGACGCGGGCGCCGTTGAGGGTGCGCGCGGCGGCGGCGTAGAGCGTGTCGATGGTGAAGCTCGACTTGCCCGAGCCCGAGACGCCGGTGATGCAGGTGAAGGTACCGAGCGGGAGGCTGGCGGTGACGCCGGTGAGGTTGTTGGCGGTGGCGTTGTGGACCGTGAGCTTCTTGCCGTTGCCCTTGCGGCGCTTGGCGGGAAGCGGGACCTCGCGACGGCCGGTGAGATAGTCGGCGGTGATGCTGTTCTGGTTGGCGAGGACGTCGTCGAGGCTGCCATGCGCGACCACCTCGCCGCCATGGACGCCGGCGCCGGGACCCATGTCGATGACGTAATCGGCGGTGCGGATCGCGTCCTCGTCATGCTCGACGACGAGCACGGTGTTGCCGAGATCGCGCAGCCGGCGGAGGGTGGCGAGCAGCATGTCGTTGTCGCGCTGGTGGAGGCCGATGCTCGGCTCGTCGAGGACGTAGAGCACGCCCGACAGGCCCGAGCCGATCTGGCTGGCGAGGCGGATGCGCTGGCTCTCGCCGCCCGAGAGGGTGCCGCTGGTGCGATCGAGGTTGAGATAATCGAGGCCGACATTGTTGAGGAAGCCGAGGCGCTCGTCGATCTCCTTGAGGATCGCGCGGGCGATCTCCCTGCTCTGCGGGGTGAGCTGGTCGGGGAGGGTGGCGAAGAAAGCGAGCGCGTCGACCACCGACAGGCGGGTGACGCTCGAGATGTCGCGCATCGCCACCTTGACCGCGAGCGCCTCGGGCTTGAGGCGGGCGCCGTGGCAGACCTCGCAGGGGTGGCTCGCCTGGTATTTGCTGAGCTCCTCGCGCATCCAGGCGGACTCGGTCTGGAGCATGCGGCGGTTGAGATTGCCGATCACGCCTTCGAACGGTTTCCGAACGTCGTACGACTTCTTGCCGTCGACGAAGGTGAGGGTGACCGGCTTGCCCCTGGTGCCGTAGAGGATCGCGTCGCGATGCTGCTCGGGCAGGTCGGCCCAGGCGGTGTCGAGGCTGAAGCCGAATTCGCGGGCGAGGCTGCCGAGCACCTGCATGTAATAGGGGCTGGGCGGGTTGGACTTGGCCCAGGGGACGATCGCGCCCTTCTTGATCGTCAGGTCGTGATTGGGGACGACGAGGTCCTCGTCGAACTCGAGCTTCTCGCCGAGGCCGTCGCACGCCGGGCAGGCGCCCTGCGGGGCGTTGAACGAGAACAGGCGCGGCTCGATCTCGGCGATGGTGAAGCCGGAGACGGGGCAGGCGAATTTTTCGGAGAAGACGATGCGGTTGGCGGGGATGCCGGCGCCTTTGAGGTTTCCCTCCCGCTTGGAGGAGGGGGCAGGGGAGGGTGAGTCCCGGCCTTCCGCAGCGAAGGTGGATTGTGCTTCCCGTACGGACCCTCCCGCAAGCGGGAGGGGAGCGATGGAGCCGCTCGCATTGACCTCTGCCACCGTCGTGTCGACGAGATCGACATAAGCCAGCCCTTCGGCGAGCTTGAGCGCGGTTTCGAAGCTTTCGGCGAGCCGCGTGGCGATCTCGCCACCCACCACCAGGCGGTCGACCACCACCTCGATGTCGTGCTTGTACTTCTTGTCGAGCGCGGGGGCGTCCTCGATCAGATAGGTCTCGCCGTCGATGCGGACGCGCTGGAAGCCGGCTTTCTGCCACTCGGCGAGCTCCTTGCGGTACTCGCCCTTGCGGCCGCGGACGACGGGGGCGAGGAGAAGCAGGCGGGTGCCTTCGGGAAGCGCGAGGACGCGGTCGACCATCTGACTGACGGTCTGCGCGGCGATCGGCAGGCCCGTCTCGGGCGAATAGGGAATGCCGACGCGCGCCCAGAGCAGGCGCATATAATCGTAGATCTCGGTGACCGTCGCGACGGTCGAGCGCGGGTTCCGCGACGTGGTCTTCTGCTCGATCGAGATGGCGGGGGAGAGGCCCTCGATATGATCGACGTCGGGCTTCTGCATCAGCTCGAGGAACTGGCGGGCATAGGCCGAAAGCGATTCGACGTAGCGGCGCTGGCCCTCGGCATAGATGGTGTCGAAGGCGAGCGAGGATTTGCCCGAACCCGACAGGCCGGTAATCACCGTCAGCGTGTCGCGGGGAATGTCGATGTCGACGCCCTTGAGGTTGTGCTCGCGCGCGCCGCGGACGGAAATATGGGTAAGCATACGGGAGGCCTGACCGTTCCAGTTATGTTCCGAGTATAGGGAGCACGTTCCGCAGGTCAACGCGCGAGCTGCGATGTGGGGAGCGATGGCGCGGGCGCAAGGGTGCGCGATTCCGGGACGGGGCCGGCGCTGCCGCATCGCTTGCGAATGCGCGAAAGGCCGATATTCTGCAACGCGGGCGCACGCCGGAAACGACCTGAACCGAGGTCTTCCTGTTTCCGGTTTTCGATGATCTGCAACGGGGAAAACCATGTCCGGCATTCCGGCGGCGAGCACGACTATCTTCAATGGAATTGCCCGCGACTATGTGGTCAGCGCCGACGGCCTGACTGCCTATATGGTGGGTCTCGACGGAATCGTGCGCGTCTACAATACCGAGACCGGGGCGCTGCTCCGCAGCTGGCCGGTCGCGCAGAATCCGGGCGGGCTCGCGCTTTCCCCCGACGGCAATTTCCTCGTGCTGGTCGAGCGCCAGCCGGTCTCGACCAGCGGCAGCGGCTGGGATACCGAGACGGTGGTCCGGTCGTACCGGATCGACGTGCGCACCGGCGCGGTGACCAATCACGACTTCGTCGCCACCGGCCAGGACCACGCCTTTTCCGACGTCGCGATCCTCGGCGACGGACGCGCCTATTTCACCCAGATGTTCAGCGGTTCGGGCGCCACCCGGATCTGGGCGCTCGATTACGCGACCGGCCAGTACGAGGCGATTCTGGGCGGGCAGAAATTCTACATGCCGTCGCTGACCACCGATCCCGATTCGCCGGATCGCCTGCTGATCACCATCGACAGCCTGTCCTCCGCCGACCAATATATGTTCGACTGGCGGACCGGGCTGATCGGATCGCGCACCGGCTATTCGAACGGGGTGATGGGGCCGGGAATGGGAGTGCAGGCGTTCAGCGCCGAGGCCGGGCGCACGGTCGTCGCCACTTCGTACGGGACGTTCCTGCTCGACGCCAATCTGAACTTCCTCGCGGACCTTTCGGATCTGGTCCCGATCCCGCGCACGATCAGCGGGCTCGCCTTCGATTCGACCGGCGCCAATCTGTACGCGGTCGATTCGCTGAACGGCGTATTTTATCAGATATCGACGTCGAACTGGTCGCTGGTGCAGACCATCGACCTTCCCGACAATGTCCAGCCGGGCAACAACCAGATCGGCAGCGAGATCATCGTCGGACCCGGCGCGCGCTTCTTCCTGATCTTCACCTATGGCCAATTGCTCCGGGTCGACAATCCGGCGGTTGCCGACGCGATCCTCGGCACTGCCGGCGCGGACACGCTGACCGGCACCGCGGGGGACGACGCGATCATCGGCTTCGAGGGCGCGGATTCGATGACCGGGCTGGCCGGCAACGACAATTATCAGGTCGACGATGCCGGCGACGTGGTCAACGAAGCGGCGGGCGGGGGCGACGACACCATCGCCACCTCGATCAGCTACACGCTGGGGGCGCACGTCGAGACGCTGCGCGCGGCCAACGCGTTCGGCATCGACTACCTCAACCTCACCGGCAACGACATCGCCAACCGGATCGAAGGCAATTCCGGGCGGAACACGCTACGCGGCGGCGGGGGCGACGACGCGCTGTACGGCCTCGCCGGCAACGACACGCTGCGCGGCGATGGCGGCAATGATTCGCTCTATGGCGGGCTCGGCGACGACACCTTTGTGGTCGACGATGCCGGCGACCGCGTCTTCGAGATTGCCGGAGAAGGGCGTGACTGGCTGATCCTCGCTACCAGCTACACGCTGGCCGCGGGGCAATCGATCGAGCATGTCTCGCTGAGCGAAGGGCAGACGGTGACCTGGCCCTGGGGCCCGACCGAACCGCTGAATTTCACCGGCAACGAGCTGGGCCAGTTCATCGACGGCAACGAGGCGAACAACGTCCTCGACGGCGGCGACGGGGACGACGTGATCGACGGCCGATCGGGTGCCGACACGCTGATCGGCGGCGCCGGCGCCGACGAACTCGAGGGGGGCGCCGGCGCCGATACGCTGATCGGCGGGATCGGCAACGACCGATATTATGTCGATGCGCTCGACACGGTGATCGAGCTCGAGGGGGGAGGCGTGGACAATGTCTATGCCGACATCTCGTACACGATCGGCGCCAACATCGAATATCTGTGGCTCACCGGCTCGGGCAATATCGACGGCACCGGCAGCGCGCGGGGCGATTCGATCGAGGGCAATAGCGGCGCCAACCGGCTGGACGGCGGCGCGGGCGTCGACATCCTGCGCGGCATGGGCGGCAACGACATGCTGATCGGCGGCAGCGAGAACGATGCGCTGGACGGCGGCACCGGGGCCGATACGATGATCGGCGGCACCGGCGACGACGAATATCGCGTCGACGACGCCGGCGACGTGATTACCGAGCTGGCGGGCGAGGGGACCGACTTCGTCGTGTCGTCGGCCAGCTATGTGCTCGCGGCCAATGTCGAGGATCTGTACCTCGCTTCGGGCACTGCGGCGCTGGATGGCGGCGGCAGCGAGGTCGCCAACCGGATTTTCGGCAATGACGGCGTCAATCGGCTGGAGGGCAAGGGCGGCGACGACCGGCTGCTCGGCTATGGCGGCAATGACGTGCTGGACGGCGGCACCGGTGCGGACATGCTGTTCGGCGGCGCCGGCGACGACGTCTATTATGTCGACAATGTCGGTGATTTCGTCAGCGAGTCGGCGAACGAGGGCACCGACACGGTCTATGCCTCGACCAGCGTGACGATAGGATGGAGCGTCGAGCGGCTGGTGCTGCTCGCCGGCGCCGCGGACGGCACCGGCAGCTGGGAGGCGAATATGCTGACCGGCAATGGCGGCGCCAACCGGTTGTCGGGGATGGAAGGCAATGACCAGCTGTTCGGGCTGGGCGGAAACGATCTGCTCGACGGCGGCATGGGCGCCGACCAGATGACCGGAGGCGCGGGCGACGACATCTATGTCGTCGACGACCTCGCCGATCTGATCTTCGAGAATGCCGGCGAGGGGATCGACACCGTGCGGACCGGGTTCCAGACCTATACGCTGGGCGCCCAGGTCGAGAACCTCACCGGGACGAGCGTGTTCGCGCAGACGCTCAACGGCAACAATGTCGGCAACCGGATCACCGGCGGGAACAATAACGACACCCTTTCCGGGCGCGAGGGCGACGATGTGCTGATCGGGGGATGGGGCGCCGACCTGCTCGACGGCGGCGCGGGCGTCGACACGGTGAGCTACGAGGATGATCTCGGCCCGGTATCGGCGGATCTCGCGACCGGGCTGGGCGAGGGCGGAACCGCGACGGGCGACCGCTATTCGGGAATCGAAAATCTGATCGGCGGCAATTTCGCCGACATGCTGACCGGCAACGGCGCGGCAAACCGACTGACCGGCGGTGCCGGGGAAGACTGGTTGCAGGGCGGCGGCGGCGGCGACCTGCTGTTCGGCGGCATCGGAAACGACAGCGTATGGGGCGGCGACGGCGACGACCGGCTCGACGGCGGCGAGGGCGACGACACGCTGTTCGGCGGGGCGGGGATCGATACCGTCAGCTATGCGGCGGCGACGGCCGGGATCGAGATCGATCTGGCGTGGCTCGAGGAGCAGCAGACCCGCGGCGCGGGGACCGACACGCTGATCGGGATCGAGAATCTGATCGGATCGGGGTTCGCGGACGTGCTGGCGGGCGACGCGGGCGCCAATGTGCTGAGCGGAGGCGGCGGCAATGACCGCTTCGTGTTCGGCGACAGCGCACGGTCCGCGCGCGACACGATCAGCGACTTCGCGGCGGGCGACCGCATCGATCTGAGCCTGATCGACGCGAACGGCGCGGCGGCCGGGGATGCGGCGTTCGCGTTCATCGGATCGGCAGCGTTCGGCGGGGTGGCGGGTCAGTTGCGGGTGACCGGATCGGGCACCAGCTGGCTGGTCGAGGGCGATCTGAACGGCGACCGCATCGCCGATTTCAGCATCGCGGTGACGATGCCGGCGTCCGGGCTCGGGCTCGCGGCGAGCGACTTCCTGCTCTAGCGCGGAGCGGCGCCGGGCCCCCCGCGCCGCCTGAGTCGGCACGCCGGCACGCGCGGGCAGGCACAATTCAACTGCAGGTTCGAATAGTTGCGCATGCGTGACGGCGGTCACGCGTGCGCGACCCCGCTCGAGGCTAATCAGCCGGTGAATACAGCAGCGGGAGTTCGGACGTGGAATATATCGTCAAAGCGACCTCCGCCGATGGCACTGCCACCGGCTGGATTCTCCAATATTGCAAATGGGAAGGCTTCGGCACCAACCCGGTCAACATCGTCGTACCGCTGCAGGAAGCGGGCGGCGTGTTCTATGGGACGCTCGATCTTCCCGACGGCTATACGTGGCGGTTCGCCGGCACGGTCGCCGACGGGCATTCGGTGGACGTCGACATCGAACCCGCTTGCCCGATCCTCTGGCCGCACGACGCGACGTGGCCGGTCACCATGAGCGGACCGGCGCACGGGCAGGACATCGTGATCGTCTATTTCCAGACGGGCGCCGGAGAATGAAACGGCTCCTCCTCATCGGCGCCGTGCCGCTGGTGCTCTGGCCCGGCGGCGTCGCTGCCCAGACCAGCCATCCCGCCTTCGCCGGGGGTGCCGCGCAAGCGGGCCCGGCGGGGCGCTCCGACATCGTGACCAGCGACGTCGACTTCAACCTCGAGGTCGCCGGGGAGGAGGCGAGCACCTCCGTGCAGATCGGCGGCTACACCACGAAGACGTACGCGACCCCGGACGCCAGGCAGCGCACCTTCAACTGGACCGTCATGCTGCGTGCGCCGATCGGGGGCGATAGCGACATAACCGCCCGGGAGACGCTCGACGCCTTGTCCAATGGGCCCGAGCTGAGCTTCACGATGAGCCTGTTCGGCTTTTCGAGCGCCGCCAACCATCTGGCCCGGCTCGAGCCCTATATGGCCCAGGCGGATGCGATATGCGCCGCCAGATCGCTCGAAGCGGGAACGCGTGCCGGCACCTCCGTGAAGGACGCGCCGCAAGGCGCCGCGGCGCCTCTCCTCGAATTGCTGGCGCGCGAAGCGGCAGGGGAGGTCGCGCCGGCCCCCGACAAGCCCGTCATCGCGGCCGCGATCGACGCGGCGCTGGAGGCGAGACGAAATGGGGAGGATCCCGTCGCGGCTGCCGAACAAGCGGCCCGCAGCGCGGCGCAAGGTCGATGCAATGCCGCGGTTCAGGGCGTGGTCGATGCCGCGGTTCAGGGCGTGGTCGATGCGCAATGGGTCCGGCGGTTCGGCCCTCTCACGCGCGGACAGATCAACGGCAAGCTCTTCTCGCCCATGTGGCGGATCGGGGTTCGGGGCGGCGTCGGCGTCAAACGGTTCGCCTATGTCGACGCCGCGACGCTCGAGGAACGCGATCCGGTCAAGGTGCCGTTCCGTGCCGAACTGTTCGGCGCGCTCTACCCCGGATCGGGCACCAGCGCCCTTATCGGAAGCGTTCAATATCAGAACGGCTTCGAGAACGCCGAGGAAGGTCTGGTCTGCAAGCCGGTGGCGGTCGATCCGGATGCGGATTGCGTGACCGGCCGGCCGGTTCCGGCGAAGAACATCGAACGCGTCAACGTCGCAGTCGAATATCGGCAGATCATAGAAACCGGATGGAATGCCGGCGACATCGCGATCTCGCCCAAGTTCACCTACGACACTCTGGGCAACGCGTTCGCAGCGCAATTCCCGCTCTATTTCATCCCGAGAAGAGCCGGCCCGATCTCGCCCGGGATCAGCGCCACCTATTCGAGCAAGGATGACCGGGTGCGTTTCGGCGCTTTCCTGAAATCCACCTTCACCTTCTGAACATCTGACAGGGAGAAGAACGATGTCCTGGTCCTTGGCTCCGCAGGGTATGGCTTCGGTCATCCTATGGTGTGGCGTGGCGTTTCTGGCGTTCGCGCTGATCGTCGCCTTGTGGTCGGCCTATGAGGCGCTGAAGGTGATGCGCGCGGAGGCGAAAGCCAAGCTTGCCGAGGCCGAGGCGAAGCGCCGGGCCATGCTGCGCGCGTCTTCATCCGACAAGGAATCGGGCGAGGAGCCCGACGGAATACGCAATGTGATAGGGCCAGCCGATCTGCCGACCCTGGCAGAGGCGCTGGGAGAGCTGATCGCGGCGCTGGCGAAGGCGCCCGCCTGGTATGCGATGTTCATCGGCGGGTACCTGCTGCTCTCGCTGAGCGCGGGGATGTGCAAGCCGGAGTGCGCGAAGAGCGGCGAGGCCGCACCGGCATCGACGCAATCCGTCCAGGCCAGACCGACGGGCCAGGCACGGACGATCACCACTACCACCACCACGATCACCAGGATCGAGGCGCGCCGCACGGTGCCGCCGGCGCCGAGCCCGAACCCGAGCCCGAGCCCGACGCCATCGCCCGTTCCGTCCAACTGAGATCCGACCATCAACGCAGGAGAAACGCCATGTCCATGCCCTTCATCGACGCGGAGTTCACCTTCACCCAGCCCGACGGCAGCCCGCTGCAGGTCCGCGGGACCGGGAACCAGCACCAGGCGCGGTTCGAGACGCTCGACGGTTTCACCGTCGTCCGCGATCCCGCGACCGGATATTACGAATATGCCGCGCCGGCGGACAGCGGCGCGGGGCTGCTGGCGAGCGGCGTGACCGTCGGCGCCGCGGATCCCGGGGCGGTCGGGTTCGCGCCGGGGCTGCGGGCGAGCGAAACCGTGATGCGCGCCGAGGCGCAGGCGACGAGCAACCTGCCGACCGGCAATACGCGCTGGGAACAGCGCCGGCGCGCGCGGCGCGACGCGCAGCGCCTGTTCGCGACGCAGAGCATGGTCGCGCCGGCGGGAATGGCGTTGCCGGCGCCGCCGCAACGCCACACCGTCGGCCGGTTCGTCGGGCTGACCTTGCTCATCGACTTTTCGGACCAGCCGGCGACGATCGCCCGCGACGAAGTCGAGGCTTTCTGCAACGAGCAGGGCTATTCGGGGTTCGGCAACGTCGGATCGGTGCGCGACTATTTCCGGGACATCTCGGACGGCAAGCTGGAATATAGCAATATCGTCGCGCCCTATTACCGCGCGCGCCAGCCACGCAGCTATTACACCAACGAGAGTGTCGAACAGCCGCGCCGCGCGTGGGAATTGATCCGCGAGGCGCTCGATCACCTCGCGGCGTCGGGGTTCGACGGCTCGGTGCTGAGCGCGGACGAGCAGGACCATGTCTATGCGCTCAACGTCTTCTATGCCGGCAAGCGGGTGAACAATTGGGCCAAGGGCCTGTGGCCGCACGCCTATCACCTCGCCGAGCCCTACGCGCTGGCACCGGGCAAGAATCTCTACGACTATCAGATCACCGACATGACCGCCGAGCTGAGCCTCGGCACCTTCTGCCACGAGAACGGGCACATGATCTGCGATTTCCCCGATCTCTACGACTATGGGTATCAATCGAGCGGCGCCGGCAAATTCTGCCTGATGTGCTCGGGCGGCTCGGGCGCGGCGCGCGAGAAGAACCCGACCCAGGTCGGCGCCTATCTCAAGCACGCCGCGGGCTGGACCAGCTCCGCGACGACGCTCGCGCCGGGTTCGGTGACGCTGCACGCCGGGCGCAACGACTTCGCGTTCCACCGCAAGAGCGACACCGAATATTTCGTGATCGAGAACCGCGCCGCATCGGGCCGCGACGCGGCGCTCGACGCCGACGGGCTCGCCGTGTGGCATGTCGACGAACAGGGCAGCAACAACCACGAGCAGGGCACCGTCAACCTGCATTACGAATGCGCGCTGATCCAGGCCGACGGGCTGCGCGAGCTGGAGAACCGGATCAACGACGGCGACCATCGCGATCTCTTCCGGGCGGGGCACAACGACAGCTTCGGCCATATGACGCGACCCGAGAGCGTCTGGTGGAACCGCTCGGTCTCGGGGCTGGATATCCTCAATATCAGCGCCGCCGGACCGCAGATGCAATTCGACGTGGTGGAGGTGGAGTGAGGTCCGGCCCGAAACCCCTCTTCCCTTTACAGGGGAGAGGATAGCGAAGCTTGCCAGCTTGATGGCTAGCGCAGCGCGGTGAGGGGTAGAGCCACGCACGGCCGCACCCCGTCACCCAGCTCCGACCAAGGCCCCAGCTTCGCTGGACCTAAGTCTGCGCAACCAGTGTGAGGTCGATCATGCCCCGCATGATCGAGGATCGCGCGGGGCGCGATCCGACCTCCCACTCCCTCTTGCGGGGGGAGTGAGAAGGAGGGGCTGAATATGGGTCAGCTTGAGGCGGAGGATCGTCCTCCGCCTCATGCCGCTTCGGTCAGCGCCTCGGTCACTTCGCGGACCCGCGCAGGGCGTTCCTCCGGCGGGCAGAGCTCGAGCGCATCCTCGAGATCGGCGGCGCGCGAGCCGAGCTTCGCTTCCTTGAACATGCCTGCCGAGCCGGCGAGCTTGTGGAGCAGGCCGCGCAATTCGGCGATCGAATCGTCGTCGAAGCTCCGGGTCGCGGCGATCCGCTCCGCACAGGCGCGCAGCTCCGCCTTGCGCACGTCGTAACGGGCGCGCAGATCGGGCGAGATGGCGAGCCTCGGCGGCGGCGCAGCCTCTGCCGCAGCCTCGTCCGCGGTTTCGGCGCGGGTCCAGCGGCGGATCACCTTGCCGAGATCGGCGAGCTGGACCGGCTTGGCGATGTGCGCCTGCATCCCCGCGGCAAGACAGGCGGCGACGTCGTCGGCATAGGCATTGGCCGTCAGCGCGAGGATCGGCAGCGCCTCGGCGTCGACGCCGGAATCGCGGATCTGCCGCGTCGCCTCGAGCCCGTCCATCACCGGCATCTGCATGTCCATCAGCACCAGATCGAACGGCTTTCCCGAGCGCGCCGCGTCGGCGACGGTCTGGCAGGCCTGGGCGCCGTCGGGGACGGTCACCGTGTCATGGCCGAGCCGCGCGAGCATCGCCTCCATCAGCGCCTGATTGACGTCGTGATCCTCGGCGAGAAGGATCCGCAAGGGGCGCTCGGGCTGCTCCTCGCGCGCCTCGACCGGCGCGGCATGCGCGTCGGCGGGGTCGGCGAGCCGCAAGGGCACGCGCAAGGTGAAGCGCGTGCCGACACCGGGCTCGCTGGTCAGCGTCAGCGAGCCGCCCATCAAGGTGGCGAGGTGGCTGCTGATCGCGAGGCCGAGGCCGGTGCCGCCGAAGCGCCGCGCGGTCGATTGCTCGGCCTGGACGAATTGCTCGAAGATCGCCGCCTGGCGATCTTTGGGGATGCCGATGCCGGTATCGGCGACGCTGATCTCGATATTGGCGCGGCGATCGTGCCAGCCGCGGCGCGCCTCGATCGAGATGCTGCCGGTCTCGGTGAACTTGACCGCGTTGCCGAGCAGATTGAGCACGATCTGGCGGAGGCGCAGGCCATCGACCAGCACGAACATCGGCAGCTCGGGCTCGACGTCGAACCGCACGCGCAGATTCTTCTGCGCGGCGGCAGGCTCGATCAGCTTGACGCAGTTGCGGAGCGCGTGGCGGAAATCGACGCGCTCGGGCGCGATCTGCATCTGCCCCGCCTCGATCTTCGAAATGTCGAGAATGTCGTTGAGCAGGCGCATCATCGCCTTGCCCGAATCGACGATGAGCTGCGCGTGGCGCTGCTGCTGCGGGTCGAGATTGCTGTGGAGCAGGAGATCGGCGAAGCCGAGCACGCCGTTCATCGGGGTGCGGATCTCGTGGCTCATATTGGCGAGGAACGAGGATTTGGCGTTGGCCGCCGCCTCGGCGCGGGCGCGCGAGATTTCGAGCGCGAATTCGAGATGCTTGCGCTTGGTGACGTCGCGCAGCGAGGCGATGACCTCGACGGGCGCGCCGGTCGCCGGATCGCGGACGAGGCCGCAATTGGCCTCGATCCAGGTGTCCATGTCGGGGGTGGCGCGCTTGCGGATCCGGTTGGTGGTGACGCCGTGCTCGATCTCGCCGCGGCCGAGCCGGGAATAGAATTCGAACAGAGCCGGCTTGTCCTCTTCATGGACGAGCGTCGCCATCGACGCGCCGATGGTGAGCTCGGGCGGGACGCCGAGCACCGGATCGGTGGAAGGCGAGGCATAGGTGATGATGCCGTCGAGATCGATGCGGAACACCGCGTCGGTGGCGTTCTGGGCGAGCAGCGCGAGCTGCGCCTCGGCAGCCTCGCGGCGGGCGATATCCTGTTCGAGCTGATCGTTGGCGGCGCGCAGCGACAGCATCCGCTCGCGGCGGTCGCGCAGCACCAGCAAGGCGAGCAGCAGGACGAGGAAGGCGCTGCCGACGAAGGCGATCTGGACCGGCTGCTCGAAGGCGTTGGCGCGCGCGAGGCGCTGGGCGAGGAGGTTCCGCTCCTCGGCCTCGATCTCGCCGACGACCTGCAACAGCCTGCCACGGGTCTCGCGCGTTGCCGTGCTGCGCAGGAGCTCGAGCGCCTCGCCGGTGCGGCCGTCGCTGTGGAGCCGCATCGAGCGTTCGGCCCCGGCCAGCCGCTCCTCGACCAGAGCCGCAAGGCGTGCGACCCGGATCCCCTGGCCGGGATTGTCGACCGTGCCGCGGCGCAGCGCCTCGACCTCCGCCGGCAATTCGCGATGCGCCTGCGCGACGATCAGGCGCTCGGCAGTCTCGCCGGTGAGCAGATAACCGCGGCGCGCGCTTTCGGCGCGGAGCGTCAGGATGCGGACTTTCGACAGCCGCTCGCCAAGCTCGAAGGTGTGGCGGACCCAATTCTCCGCGACCTGCTTCTGCCAAGCGAGCCACAGGCCCGACCCGGCGCAGCAGATCAACAGAAAAAACACCGCCACGATCATCGTTCGCGACCGGCGCTGAATGGGGTTCGTCATCATCGAGTTCCCTGAAACTCCTGTTTTACATATAGAGCGGAATCTTCAACTTCCGGTTGCAGAAGACAACTGACGGCATGCGCGATTTCTCCGGAGTTGCGACCCGAAACGATCCCGGGCGTTATAGCGCAGAGTGGCGCCGCGGCGCGGCATGGGCATCAAGGGTGTGGAATGGCGCGGATCATCATCGCGGACGACGACGAACTGGTGGGCGAGATGGCGCGCGACGCGCTGATCGCGGCGGGGCACGGCGCCGGGCTGGTGAGCAACGGTGCCGACGCGCTCAAGATCATCAAGGCGCGACGGCCCGATCTGGTGATCCTCGACTGCAACATGCCCGAGCTTTCGGGGGTGCTGCTGGTGCAGGAGCTGCGCAAGTCGGTCGAATATGCCGATCTGCCGGTGATGATGCTCACCGGCCGGCGCAGCGAGCGCGACGAGGAACTGGCGCGCTTCGCCGGCGCCAACGACTATATGAAGAAGCCCTTCGATCCCGACGAGCTCGTCTTCCGGGTCGAAGAGCTGCTCGCGGCGCAGCGCTGACATGGCGCGGATCATCTATGTCGAGGACGACGAACTGGTCGGCGAGCTGGTCCAGCAAGTGCTCACCGAAGCCGGCCATCTCGTCGGAGTGATCAATCACGGCACGCTCGCCTACGAGACGATCGCGTTCAAGAAGCCCGACCTCGTCATCCTCGATCGCGGGCTGCCGGGGATGCAGGGCGTCGACATCCTCACCGCGCTGCGCCGGCTGCCCGGATTGTACCTCACCCCGGTGCTGATGCTCACCGCCAAGGGCGGCGAGGCCTCGGTCGACGAAGCGATGGAGGCCGGGGCCAACGACTATCTGGTCAAGCCGTTCGAGCCCGAGGAACTGGTCCGCCGGGTCGAGCAGGTGCTCAGGAACAATCTGTTCCGGCGGGCCTGACCGTCCGGGCTCAGCCCCCGCTCCCCCTTTTCGGGGGGCGAGGGGTAAAGGGATGGTCAAAGCCCTTTTTTCTCGCACGAATACTTTCAATTCGTTGCAGGACATAGTCATCCTTCGTTCAGCGCTTCGGGCGAAAACTCGGGCTCGAAGAACAGGCAGGGATATGGGGATGAACTGGCACAAGGTCGCGCGGCTGGGCACGATGAGCGGCGCGCTGGCGCTGTCGGCGTGCATGATGCCCTATGACGGCGGATCGTACGAGCCGGCGCCGCCGCCGGCCTATAGCGATATCGAGAGTCCCGACCTCTATGCGTTCATCGACCGCGCGGATTCGCTGTGGGAAGCGATCGGCGACGCGCCGCCCGATCATGCCTTTTCCTTCGATGGCGCCGAGCCTTGGGCGTGGGAGCTTCAGGACGGCCAGCGCGTGGTCGTCGCGGAAACCGCCGACGGCATCCAGAGCTATTATTTCTCCCCCGGCGACGCCGGGCCGTTCCTCGCGGTGCGCCCGGGGATGAGCTTCGGCTTCGAAGGCGAGACCGTGGCGGTGGTCTACGGTCCCGATGGCGGCGCGCTGCCGCGCGCGGCGGGAGCCGCGCACCTCGGCGAGGGCGCCGCCCTGTTCGCACGCGGGCGGGCGCTGCTGCGGGCGATGCTCCAGAAGCAATGGCGCGAAGTCGACAGCCAGGCGTGGATCGATACCGGCCCGATCATCTGGGGCAGCGTCGCGATGTGGGACTATGGCTGGCAGCGCCATCCCGGCTGGGGCCACCACCGCGACCGGGTGCGCGATTCCGGGTGGCGCCACCGGATCACCGCCGAGCGGCTGCGCCGCAAGGCGCTTGCCGAGCAATTCCGCCGCTGGCGCGAAGGCGGCTTCCAGGGGCCGCCGCCGGGGCATTGGCATCGCCCGGGTGCGGGGCAAGGACCGGGGATCGGACGCCCCGGCCGGTCCGACAGTCCAGGCCGGCCCGGCGTGGATCGCCCGCGCCAGCCCGGTCAGGGCGGCAGGCCCCCCGGCGCCCGACCGGGGCGCCCGCGCCAGCCCGATGCAGGACAGCCGGGATCGCGGCCGTGGCGCCGCGGCGAACGACCGAATCGTCCGACGCCGCCGACCAATGCCGCGCCCGGTACGCCCGATACGCCCGCGACGCTGCCGGTCGTGCCGGGCGCGGGGCCACGCCGCCCCGGCTGGGGCGGGCGTCCGCGTCCGGAACGGGGCGATGCCGAAAGGGGTGGCCTGGGTCGGCCGCAATCGGCGCCGGTCGTCGACGGGACCGGAGGCACGCGCACGCCGCGCCCGGACGGGCCGCGCCGCTGGTTTCGCCCGCGCCCCGACGC
>NZ_JAVAMA010000004.1 GCF_030730875.1 Sphingomonas sp. DG1-23 | reverse complement strand
CGCGGATCTCGCTGATGGACGGCAGGAGCCTCATCGGCGGCGGCAACACCGTCTCGCAGACCTCCAACGTCTGGCACGTCGAGGACGTCGGCGACTATAATGGCGACGGCAAGTCCGACATCCTCTGGCGCCACGACAACGGCGCGACCTTCATGTGGTTTATGGACGGCGTCGACGACGATATCGGTGCCGGCTACACCAATTCGCAGACCTCGCTGAGCTGGCACATCGTCTGACGGCATAGCGGATCAGCGGAATTAGCGCCGCGGACCGACGGGCGTATCGCGGAATGATCGCCAACCACGGAGGATCGTTTCGGCGCGCCCTACTCGCCGACCAGCTTCATCAGCCGCCGTTCGACCGGGGCGAGCACCGGGCCCAACTCATGGCCGCGCTTGAGGATCATGCCGGCCTCGTTGACCAATGCCCACATGCCCTGGCGATTGCGCAGCGCCGGACGCTTCTCGATCCGGTATTCGGGGCGCTCGGCGGTGCGGCGGAAGGCGGCGAACATCGCGGCGTCGCCGTCGAACTGGATCGCATAGTCCTTCCAATGCCCCGCCGCGACCATGCGGCCGTAGAGATCGAGGATGCGCGTCAGTTCGAGACGCTCGAAGCCGACCTGCGACGGGCGGCCGAGGGGCAAAGGGGTGACGGTTCCCATCAGGCGCGGTCGCGGCGCCCCGCTTTGCTATCGGCTTCCCCCGCGATCATCGCGTCGAGACGCTTGCGCAGGGTCTCGAGCTCGCAGCGCATGATTTCGAGCTTCTGCGTCGCCGGATCGAAGATCTCGCTGCACGGCGTGCCGTAAGGGACGAAATCCTTCTGCCAGGTCGCAGCCTCGACGAGAGTCGCCTTGGCGGGGATGCCGACCATCACCGCGCCCTCGGGCACATCCTTGGTGACCACCGCATTGGCGCCGATCCGCGAGCGCTCGCCGACGGTGATCGGGCCGAGCACCTGTGCGCCCGAGCCGATGATCACCCCGTCGAGGATAGTCGGATGGCGCTTGCCGGCCACGCCGTTGTCGGGGCTGGTCCCACCGAGCGTCACGCATTGGTACATGGTGACGTTGTCGCCGATCTCGGCAGTCTCGCCGATCACGACGAAGCCATGGTCGATGAAGAAATTGCGGCCGATCGTGGCACCGGGATGGATGTCGATCGCGGTCATCCAGCGCGACCAGTGATTGACCGCACGGGCGAGGAAGAACCAGCCGCCCTTGAACAGACGGTGCGCGATGCGGTGATAGAAGACTGCCCAGACGCCCGGGTAGAGCAGAATTTCGGCACGGCTGCGCGGCGCGGGATCGCGCGCGTGAATCGAATCCAGATAGGCCTTCAGACGACGGAACATGGCCGGTTCCCCTTTTGTCGCGCTTATTTAATGCACTGCGCGCCCGATTTCCAGAACGGCCCCTCGCGCGGCTTGGCCGGTCTAAACACGATGTATCTTGTGGGAATTCGACGGGCACGGCATTCCTGCGCGTCCAACGGGATGTGAAGGGCGCGGATGATCTTCGGAATTGACCTCACGGCGCTGCTTCCCTTCATCGCCGTAGGCTTCGCCGCGCAGATGGTAGACGGCGCCCTGGGCATGGCATTCGGCGTGATCTCCAATACGCTGCTGCTGAGCCTCGGCGTACCCCCGGCGATGGCTTCGGCGGGAGTCCATACGGTGGAGACCTTCACCACCGCGGTCTCGGGGATCAGCCATGCGATCCACAAGAACGTCAACTGGAAGCTGTTTCTGCGTATCGCCGTCCCCGGCGTGATCGGTGGGGCGCTGGGCGCCTATGTGCTGAGCAATATCGAGGCCAAGGATGCCAAACCGTTCATCCTCGCTTATCTGACGGCGATCGGCCTCTATCTGCTGTGGCGCAGCCGCCATTATCCGCCGCACGAGCGCAGTCCCAAGATCGTCGAGCCGCTCGGGCTGGCCGGCGGCTTCCTCGACGCGGCCGGCGGCGGCGGCTGGGGTCCGGTGGTGACCAGCAATCTGCTGGTCCAGGGATCGAGCCCGCGGATGACGATCGGCACGGTCAACACCGCCGAGTTCTTCGTGACCGCCACGATCTCGGCGACCTTCATCACCCAGCTCGGGCTCGAGGCGTTCACGGTCGCGACGATCGGATTGCTGATCGGCGGCGTGATCGCGGCGCCGCTCGGCGCGCGGCTGGCCAAAAGGGTCGAGCCCAAGACGCTGATGCTGATGGTCGGCGTGGTGCTGACGCTAACCAGCGTCTACAATCTCTATCTCGCACTGCGGTAGATTTTTTCACTGCGCCGCAAAATGAGAATACGGAGCTACGTGCTCCGCAGACATCGGGCTGCATATTTGCAAATATGCGCACGTAATGCGTTGAAGCGGGCTTAGATGCTTGCTCGATTAATCCACCCGGATTGAGTGACGCAATCGATCAGCGCAAGTGAGGCTTCCCATTTGGAACGCTAGTGCAGCGCGCCTATATCCCGCATCGCAACACACCGCCTTTGGAGGAAATTACGCATGGCGCTCATCGGAAGCACGATTTTGCCGTTCACCGCGCAGGCCTATAAGCAGGGCAAGTTCGTCGAGGTCACCGACGCCGACACCCGCGGCAAATGGGCCGTGTTCTTCTTCTACCCGGCGGATTTCACGTTCGTGTGTCCGACCGAGCTCGAGGACCTCGCCGACATCTATCCGCAGCTCCAGAAGATGGGCGTCGAGGTCTATTCGGTGTCGACCGACACGCATTTCAGCCACAAGGCGTGGCACGATACCTCGCCGGCGATCGGCAAGATCGATTATTTCATGCTCGGCGACCAGAATCACAAGCTCAGCACCAATTTCCAGGTGCTGCGTGAAGGCCAGGGCCTTGCGGACCGCGGCACCTTCGTCGTCGATCCCGAGGGCGTGATCCAGCTGGTCGAGATCACCAGCGAAGGCGTCGGCCGCAACGCCGCCGAGCTTCTGCGCAAGATCAAGGCCGCGCAGTACATCGCCGCGCATCCGGGCGAAGTCTGCCCGGCCAAGTGGGAAGAGGGCGAAGAGACGCTCGCGCCCTCGCTCGACCTCGTCGGCAAGATCTAACCCTAAGGCGCCCCTCCCCTCCCCCCTGTGGGGGCGCCGATTCGGCCCGGGGTGGTTCACCATCCCGGGCCGTTTTCATGAGAGCCTGACCTGGTCCGCGACCAAGCGGAATGGTGCTCCTGCGAAAGCAGGAGCCCAGAGTTACAGGCAACAGGGCTTGCGACCCTGGGCTCCTGTTTTCGCAGGAGCACCGTTTGCTCAGTTCGAATCAATGAATGCTTAGTGGAGTTCCCCCATGCTCGATGCCAATCTGACGCAGCAGCTCAAGACCTATCTGGTCAACATCAGGCAGCCGATCGAGCTCGTCGCCAGCCTGGGCGACGACGCCAAGTCGGGCGAGCTCGAGCGGCTGCTGAACGACATCGCGGCGCTGTCGGACGACATTTCGGTCATCCGCAAGGACGATGCGCGCAAACCGAGCTTCATGATCCGCCGCGCCGGGACCGATATCGGGGTGCGCTTCGCGGGCCTGCCGATGGGGCATGAATTCACGTCGCTGGTGCTGGCGCTGCTGCAGGTCGGCGGACACCCTTCGCGCGCGGCGCAGGAGCTGATCGATCAGGTCAAGGACCTCGACGGCGACTATGAATTCGAGACCTATTTCTCGCTGTCGTGCCAGAATTGCCCCGACGTGGTGCAGGCGCTCAATCTGATGGCGGTGCTCAACCCGCGGATCAAGCACGTCGCGATCGACGGCGCGCTGTTCAAGGACGAAGTCGACAGCCGCAAGGTGATGGCGGTGCCGACGGTGTTCCTCAACGGCGAGCCCTTCGGCCAGGGCCGGATGGAGCTCGGGCAGATCGTCGCGAAGATCGACAGCGGCGCCGAGGCGCGCGCGGCCGAGAAGATCAAGACCAAGGACGCGTTCGACGTGCTGGTGGTCGGCGGCGGCCCGGCCGGCGCCGCGGCGGCGATCTATGCGGCACGCAAGGGCATCCGCGTCGGCGTGGCGGCCGAACGCTTCGGCGGCCAGGTGCTCGACACGATGGCGATCGAGAATTTCATCTCGGTCCCGCACACCGAAGGACCCAAGCTCGCCGCGCATCTCGAGCAGCACGTCAAGGACTATGACGTCGACGTGATGAACCTGCAGCGCGCCGAAAAGCTGATCCCGGCGCCGACCGCGGGCGGCCTGCACGAAGTGCGGCTGGCAAACGGTGCGTCGCTGAAGGCGCGGACGGTGATCCTGTCGACTGGCGCGCGCTGGCGCCAGATGGGCGTCCCCGGCGAAGACGAATATCGCAACAGGGGCGTGGCCTATTGCCCGCACTGCGACGGACCTTTGTTCAAGGGCAAGCGCGTTGCGGTGATCGGCGGCGGCAATTCGGGCGTCGAGGCGGCGATCGATCTCGCGGGGATCGTCGCGCACGTCACTTTGATCGAATATGACAGCGATCTGCGCGCCGACGCGGTGCTCCAGCGCAAGCTGGCGACGCTGCCCAATGTGAAGGTGATCACTTCGGCGCTGACCACCGAGGTGCAGGGCGACGGCGAGAAGGTGTCGGGGCTGGTCTACAAGGACCGCAACCATGGCACGTCGCACGAAATCGCTCTGGAAGGCATCTTCGTCCAGATCGGGCTGGTGCCGAACACCGAGTGGCTGAAGGATTCGGTCGCGCTGTCGAACCGCGGCGAGATCGAGATCGACGCGCGCGGCGAGACCTCGCAGCGCGGCATCTTCGCTGCGGGCGATGCGACGACGGTGCCGTACAAGCAGATCGTCATTGCGATGGGCACGGGATCGACTGCCGCGCTTTCGGCGTTCGACTATCTGATCCGGCTGCCGGCCGAGGAATTAGTCGAAGCGGCGGCGTAAGGACACGGAGGGGGCAATCGCCTCCTCCGTCACCCCGGCCTTGTGCCGGGGTCCACCGATCCGCCCACGAGCAGCCAGGGGCTTTAGGGTCTCACCCGGCCGCGCAGTGGACCCCGGCACTTCGGCCGGGGTGACGGGGTAGCTTAATCGCTCCTGCCACTCCATATCGCATCTTCAATCGAACGGATCGATCAGTGGCCGCGACTTACCTTCCGACGCTCAAGCAGCTCCAATATCTCGTCGCGCTACGCGATGCCGGGCATTTCGGCCGTGCCGCCGAGGCATGCTTCGTCACCCAATCCACGCTGTCCGCGGGCATCCGCGAACTCGAGACCCTGATCGGAGTGGTGCTGGTCGAGCGGACTCGCCGGGTGGTGCGCTTCACGCCATTGGGCGAGCGGATCGTCGACAAGGCGCGGCGGGTGCTGCGCGAGGCCGACGAACTCGGTGATCTGGCGCGCGCGGCCGGGCGGCCGCTCTCGGGCGAAATGCGGATGAGCGTGATCCCGACGATCGCGCCTTTTCTGCTCCCGCGCATCCTGCCGCGGCTGCGCCGCGACTATCCCGACCTCAAGCTGTTCCTGCGCGAGGAAACCAGCGGGCAGGCGTGCGAGCAACTCAACCATGGCCGCACCGATTGTGTGCTGCTGGCCTTGCCCTTCGCCTGCGGCGAGGTCGAGGCGGAACGCCTGTTCGACGATCGGCTGTTCGTCGCCTTTCCCGAAGGCGAGATGGATCCGACCCCGACGATCCGCCCCGCCGATATCGACGCCAACCGGCTGCTGATGCTCGAGGACGGGCATTGCCTGAAGGATCATGCGCTGGCGGCGTGCAACCGGCCCGAACTGCGCGCCGAGGCGACGATGCTGGGGACTTCGCTCCATACCATGGTGCAGATGGTCGACAACGGCCTCGGCGTGACGATGCTGCCGCAGATGGCGGTCGACGCCGGGATCCTCGAGCATACCCGGGTGACGGCACGGCCGCTCGATGCCGAGAACGCATCGCGGCACATCGCTCTGGTGTGGCGCAAGGCTAGCCCACGCGAACGCGACTTCCGGTTGCTCGCGAAAGTGCTGGCGGACGCCGCCTGAGCAGCTTTATCCTCCGACGATGACTCTTCCCATCCCGCGCCCCGTCCGCGAATGGCGCGATGTCGACAAGACGCGCTTTCGCGAAGAGATCATGCCGATCGGGCAACCGGCAGTGCTGCGCGGGGCGGTTGCCGACTGGCCGGCAGTGCAGGCGGAATCGATCGGCTCCTATCTGCGCGGGTTCGACCTGTCGGCGAATTGCGAGGTGCTGATCGGCGCGCCTTCTGCCGGCGGACGCTTCTTCTATGGCGACCATTTCGGGGTGATGAACTTTCAGAAGCGCGCCGCCACGCTCGGCGCGCTGGTCGACAAGCTCGAGCAAGGCAGCGAATCCGCGCTGGCGGCGCAGGCGCTGATCCTCCCCCAGATCCTGCCCGCTTTCGCCGCCGAGAACCGGCTGGCGCTGGTCGACGATACCGTCGAGCCACGCATGTGGATCGGCAGCCGGGTGATCGTCGCCTGCCATTATGACGCATTGAGCAATCTCGCGTGCGTGGTCGCCGGGAGGCGGCGCTTCACGCTGTTTCCGCCCGATCAGGTGCGCAACCTCTATGTCGGGCCGTACGAATCGACGCCTGCCGGCGCGCCGATCAGCCTCGTCGATTTCGACGCGCCCGATCTCGAACGCTTCCCGCGCTTTGCCGAGGCAATGGCCGTGGCGCAGATCGCCGAACTGGCGCCGGGCGACGCGCTCTACATCCCGTATATGTGGTGGCACCATGTGCGCTCGCTCGACGCGCTCAATGTGCTGGTCAATTATTGGTGGAGCGAAGCGCAAGGCGCGGTGCTCGCGCCGCTCGACTGCTTCGTCCATGCCCTGCTCGCCTTGCGCGAATTGCCCGAGGAGCAACGCGCGGCATGGGCGGGGATGTTCGACCATTTCGTGTTCCGCGCGCACGGCGATCCGATGGCGCATCTGCCGCACGAGATGCAGGGATTGCTCGGCCACGCGTCGCCCGAACAGGTCCGCGCGTTGCGCGCGCAACTCGCGCAGATGCTCGCGCGGAAGGGCTAGTCGACATTCCAGCGCGCCGCTGCGGCGGCATCGCTCTCCCGCGCCTCGACCCAGCGGGCATCGTCGCCCAGTCGCTCGCGCTTCCAGAACGGTGCGTCGGTCTTGAGCCGGTCGATCAGCCAGGCGCAGGCATCGAGCGCCTCGCGGCGGTGATGCGCGGCGGTGCCGACGAAGACGATGCGCTCGCCAGGGACCATCACGCCGACGCGGTGGACCATCGTCACGCCGAGCAGCGACCAGCGCTCGGTCGCATCCTCGGCTAACGCAATCAGCGCCTGCTCGGTCATGCCCGGATAATGTTCGAGCTCGAGCGCGGTGATCCCGTCGTCGCCGCGCACGACCCCCGTGAAAGTGGCGACGCCTCCCGCCCCGCGTTCCTCGAGTGCCGCGACCTCGACCGCCAGCTCGATCGGCGCGGAATCGACCGAGACGCGGATCATCCGCCGGTCACCGGCGGGAACAGCGCCACTTCGCGCGCATCGCCCAGCAATGCATCGAGCGGCACGAACTTCTGGTCGATCGCCGCGCGCAGCCGCTCCGGTTCGCGCATCGCCTCGGCATGACCGGGGCTCAGAGTGGCGAGCCAGCCGATCAGATCGGCGACATTGCGCACCGCCTCGGGCGGGTCGAGCTGCTCCTGTCCGGTCCCGATGCGCTCGCGCACCCAGGCGAAATAGAGCAGGTCCATCACGTATCCATGTGCTTGAGGCCGACTCGCAGATAGTCCCAGCCGGTGATCGCAGTCAGCACCGCAGCGCCCCACAGGGTGACCAGCCCGAGCAGCGCCACCCACGAATATTGCGGCACCGCCTGGCCGAGGATCAAGGCGCCGAACGCGACGAGCTGGAGCGTCGTCTTCCACTTGGCCAGCTGCGACACCGGCACCGACACCTGGAGCTGGGCGAGGAACTCGCGCAGCCCCGATACGGTGATCTCGCGCAGCAGGATGATCAATGCGGCGATCAGGTGATAATCGGCGATCACGCCCTTCCCCACCAGCATCAGGATCACCGCGGCGATCATGATCTTGTCGGCGATCGGATCGAGGAACACCCCGAGCTTCGAGACGGTACCCTGCGCGCGCGCCAGATAGCCGTCGAAATAATCGGTGATGCCCATCAGGCAGTAAATCGCGAAGGCAACCGCATAGCCGGTCCGCCATTCCGGCCACCACAGGAAGGCCGCGAGCAGCGGCACCGTGACGATACGCGAGAGCGTCAGGATGTTGGGCAACGTCAGCATCGCGCCTCCCCTAGCATCGGTCGTGCGGCCGCCGAAACAGTCTTCATCATGGTGGGACGCACATGGCGGTTGATACGTTCCGTCCGGCTCGGCTATGCGGGCCCGTCGTTCGGCGGGGCTCGCTCCTCGCGCTTCAAGGACATGGTACGATATGATCGGTGCGCTCGGGTTGATGAAGGAGCGCCGCTTCTTGCCGTTGTTCGTCACGCAATTCCTCGGCGCCTTCAACGACAACCTCTTCAAGAACGCGATGATATTCTTCGCGACCTACCAGATCTTCAACTCGGTGGAGGAGGAAACCCGGTTCAGTGCGATCGCCACCGGGATCTTCATTCTGCCCTTCTTCCTCTTCTCCGCACTCGCCGGCCAGCTCGCCGACAGCTACGACAAGGCGAAGATCATGCGGATCATCAAGGCCGCCGAAGTGCTGATCATGCTGGTCGGATCGCTGGGCATCTTCATCAAGAGCCTGCCGCTGATGCTGGTCGCGCTCGTCGGCATGGGCGTGCATTCGACCTTTTTCGGGCCGATCAAATATGCCGTGCTGCCCCAGCACCTGAACGAGGACGAGGTTCTGGGCGGTACCGGGCTGGTCGAGGCGGGCACCTATATCGCGATCCTGTGCGGCACGATCGCCGGCGGGCTGATCAGCCCGACCTTCGCCGCCTTTGCGGTGGTCGGCGTCGCCTTGATCGGCTGGTTCGCCTCGCTCAGGATCCCGCCGGCACCGCCGCTGACCAAATTGAAGCTCGACTACAACATCTTCCGCGCCTCGGCCCGGCTGATCGGCGCGACGATGCACATCCCGCGGCTCTATCTCGCGATCGTTGCGATCAGCGTGTTCTGGACCATCGCGGCGGTGCTCGGCGTGCTGTTCCCGCCGCTGGTCAAGAACGTTTTCCACGCGCAGAAGGACGTCGCGAGCGTGTTTCTCGCCATCTTCTCCGTGGGCATCGCAATCGGATCGGTGATCATCAACCGCATGCTCAAAGGGCATGTCTCGGCCAAATATGCCACTGCCTCGGTGCTGGCGATGTCGCTGTTCGTCGTCGATTTCTTCTTCGCGGCGAGCTATTTTCCAGTGAGCGACGGGCCGCTGCTCAAGACCGCCAACTTCCTCGCACTGCCCGATGCGTGGCGCGTGCTGTTCGATCTCGGCATGATCGCGATCACCGGGGGCATGTTCGTGGTGCCGCTTTACGCCTTCCTGACCACTACGGTCGACAAGTCGCAGACCTCGCGCACGGTGGCGGCCAACAACATCGTCAACTCAGGCGCGATGGTCGCCGGATCGGTCGGCATCCTCGGCTTCACCAACATCCCGGGCGTCGACGTGGTCCATGCGATCTGGATCGTGTTCCTGCTCTGCCTCGCCTCGGCCTGGTGCGCGTGGCGCCTCTACAAGGCCGAGGACCTGCCCCACGGGCTCGATCCGATTCCCTGAGTGAACGCCTCCCCTGCCCCGCAGGGAGGGAAAATGCTCAGGCGATGAACGTCGAGAAGCAGACGAAAAACGCCGTGAAGCTCAGCGCGAAGAGCTTCCAGTCGCTGTCGTCGCTGATCTTGCGTTCGATCGCCACGACACGGCGCATCTGCACCCGGAAGGGATGGCGGCGGGCATGGCCCTCAGCGACGAGGCGAGTCTGCATGGCTGCAGTTAACGACTTGTTTACTTTTATGGCCAGCACGGAAGATGGTTAACGCGCGTATTGGCGCGGGACATATTTAGTGGGGAACCATCCTGCGCACGGCGGTTAACGCGGCGCGGGACCGGTGGTCGAGCGGACCATCAATTTATGCTCGAGGGTGACCCGGGACCCGGCTTCGGGCGCGAGCATCAGATTGGCCGCGGCATAAGCGAGTTCGCGGACCGGCTGGCGCATCGTCGTGAGCGGCGGCCATACCGCCTTGGCGAGATCCGAATCGTCGAAGCCGACGATCGACAACTGGCCGGGCACGTCCACGTCGGTCTCGTGCGCGACCGCGAGCACGCCCGCGGCCATGTCGTCGTTGCCGGCGAAAATCGCAGTCGGGCGGGGATCGCGTTCGAGCAGCTTGCGCGCCGCTTCGCCGCCCGACGTGAAGCTGTTCTCGCCCGCCGCGACGAGGTCCGGATCGAACGCGATGCCATGCGCTTCGAGCGCGTCGCGATAGCCCTGCAGACGCTCCCAGGTCGAGACATGGCTTTCCAGCCCGCGGATGAACCCGATCGAACGGTGGCCGAGCCCGATCAGATGCTCGGTGACTTCGCGCGCCGCGGCGACGTCGTCGATCGTCGCGGCCATGCCGGCATCCTTGCGTGCGCCGGGCGCGATGCGGACATAAGGCAGCCCGCGCCGGTCGAGTTCGTCGAGCAAGGCCGGCATCTCGGTGACTGGCGGCGACAGGATCACGCCGTCGAGATGCGCCTCGTCGATCAGCGCCATCACGTTGGAAACCAGATCGGGCGACTGGCTGTCGACCGGCTGGAGCAGCAGCCGATAGCCGAGCTCGCTGCAGCGCTGCTGCGCGCCGATCTGGATGTGATAGACGTAATAAGGGCTGGGATTATCGTAGAGCAAAGCCACCTGGAACGAGCGCCGCCCCGCCAGGGTGCGCGCAGCGTGGCTGGGACGAAAATTGAGCCGGGCAACGACTTCCTCGACGCGTCGCCGCGTTTCTTCGCTGACATGCTTTTCGTTGTTGAGCACGCGGCTGACGGTCTTGAAGGACACGCCTGCGATCTTCGAGACTTCCTTGATCGTCGGACGGCTGGACATTGCGGAACCCCCGGCCGAAATCGGCCCCGATACCCGGCATATTTGACAGCGCTGCCATCGCGCAAGCCAAGATATGCGCCGCAGGTGCGCGCTTCGGCCCTGCTTCAGGCCGCGGCGTCCGCTCCCGCGAATGTCGTTGCCAGCCCGACGATCGCCAGCGCGATGGCTGGAACCAGGCCCATACGCGCGAGCCGCGGCGCAAAGGTGAGGCTGAGCAGCACGATTCCGGCGGCGAGCGGCGCGAGTCCGAACCAGGCGACCAGGGCACGCGACCAGTCCGGCGTGATCAGCGCCGCTGCCAGCGACGTGAGGATCAGCGCCCAGCCGACACGCGGCAAGCGAGCGACGCGATGGGGGGCGTGCCAGGATCCAAGCAGCGCCGGCGCGTGGCGCGACATCCCCGCCGCCAGAGCGAACAGCCCGAGATAGAGCAGCCCGGCAACGATCATGCGGCCACCCGTGCTGCGCGGCGCGAGACGGGCGCGGCGGGGCGCCGCATCTGGCGCCGGACCAGCGGGACGAGCGCAGCGGCCACGCCGAGCAACATCAGATTGCCGATGAGGATCACTGCGTCGCCTTGCCCCAGCGGCACGAACAACGGCGCGATCGCGCAGCCCGCCGCCAGCAGCCCCAGCAGCAGCGGCCAGGCGCGCCTCGGCGGCAGTGCCGCGCCGACGGCCAGAGCGATCCCGGCAGTCCACAGGGCAGCCGAGACCTCTGCGGCTGAACGATCCGGCAGGCCGAGCGGCAACAAGCGATTGGCGAGCAGAAAAGCGATGCAACCGAGCGGCACGCCCGCCAGCACCCCGACATTGAGCCGCTCGAGAATCCGGTTCGCCAGCGAGAGCGGCGCACGCTCGCGGCGCTTGACGATCCACAGGACGAGGCCGGTGGCGATCGCCAGCGTCAGCATCGCGCCGCCGAGGAAATAGAGCCAGCGGGTCAGCGAGGGCGCGAAGCGGCCCATGTGCAGGCCGTAAAGCACGTTGTAGGTCTGGATTGCTGGGCGCGCCTCGGTCCACGCCGTCAGCACGCGTCCGGTGGCGCCATCGAAGCTGATTTCGGCCGGGGTGTAGCCGATCTGGCCCGAATCGGCGCGGAACACCGTCACCACTGCGGCGGAATCCCCGGGGTTGATCACATAGAGCCGCCCCACCGTGGCGCCACCGAACCGGCGCTGCGCGTCGCGCAGCATCGGAGCGAGCGGCGCGAGCGGCGTCTTGACGCCGGTGGCGGCGCGCTCGGCGATGCCGGGGATTTGCTCGCGGTACATCGCGGCGACATCGTCGCCATAGGCTGCGTTGATACCCCATGGCATGTTCAACGCGGCGAGCGTGACCAATCCGGTGAAGGTGATCATCAGATGGAAGGGCAAAGCCAGCACGCCGAGCGCATTATGGCCATCGAGCCACGAGCGCTGGCCCTTGCCTGTCCGGAAGGTGAAGAAGTCGCGGAAGATGCGGCGATGCGCGATGATCCCGGTGATCAAAGCGACCAGCATGAACGCCGCGGCGAGCGAGGCGAGCATCCGCCCCCAAGGGAAAGGCAATTCGAGCTCGAAATGGAGCCGGTAGAAGAACTCGCCGCCCAGCGTCTCGCGCGCGACCGGCGCACCGCTGACCGGATCGAGCGCGCGATAGAGGAAGGCGCCGCCGCTGTCGTACCCCGCCTCGACCGTGTTCATCCGGCTGTCGGGTACCGCGAGATACCAGCCGGTCGCATCGGGCGCATTGCGGGAAAGCCAACTGCCGGCGGCGGCGATCGCGTCGACGGGGTCGGCGGCGGCAGTCGCCTCGGGCCGCATCCATCGTCCGATTTCGGGCTTGAACACGCTGAACGTGCCTGCGAGGCACATCAGGAACAGCACCCAGCCGAGCAATAGCCCTGTCCAGCCGTGCAGCCACGCCATCACCTGCCGCGCGCCTTCGCGCACCGCGCTCATACCGGCGACCCCGCCATCCACGCGACTGCGGCGAGCGGCAACGCCACCAGGACCACGCCGGCGATTGCGCTCCACGGCCCGCGGGCGAGAAATGCCCAGATCGTCACCGCAGGCGCGACGAGGAACGCCAGCAGCGTCGCCACGGTGACTGCCTCGACCCGGGGCATGGGCAAGGTGCGCGCCAGCGCCGCGGCGAGCAGCGCGGCGACCGCATAGGCGCCCAAAGTGCCGGTCACGACTCGCGCGGCGACGTTGCCGCGGTAGCGCCAGCCTCGTCGCCCGGATTGCGCCCCCGCCACGATTCCGTCGCTCAATATGCGAAGTTGAGCGAGAAGATCGCGCTGCGCGGCGCCGCGTAGAAAGCCTGCCCCCACATCAGGCTGGCCAGATGCTTGTGATCGGTGACGTTGCGGACGTTGACGCTCGCCCGGATGCGGTCGAACACGCGAATACCGGCCATCAGATCGACCACGGCATAGCTTTCCTGCCTGAGGATCACGTCGCCGGCGACGACGCCATAATCCTGCACCCCGGCATCGGCGTAGCGGATCGCGCTCTGCCAGCGCAACTGCGCGCCGAGCTTGAGGTCGTTGAGCTGCGGTTCGGCCCAGGTGGTGGCGAGCTTGAGCGTGCGCTGGGGCAGCCAGCTACGCGCGCGATTGCCTGCCGCGTCCTCGAGCCTGAGGCCGGTATAGCCGCCGCTCAGGCTCCATTTGTCGGTGATCCGCCCGGCAACCTCGATCTCGAAGCCCTTCGAAGTGGTATCGACGCCTTCGTAGAAGCTGTCGCCGACCTGGCCCGCGCCATCGGGGTCGGTGAACACGCCGGCGAACGAGGCGAGACCTTTTTGCTTGGCGCGGAACAATGATGCGGTGGCGTAGAGCCGCCCGCCGAACCAGGTGCTCTTGATGCCGCCCTCGAGGCTGCTGCCCTGCGCAGGATCGAGCTTGGCGTTGGTCGCGTCGACTTCGATCTGCGGATTGAAGATGTCGGTATAGCTCGCATAGAGCGAGACATTGGGCGTGACGTCGAAGATCGCGCCGACATAGGGACTGACCTTGCTGTCCTTGCGCGACTGATCGGTTTCATAGGAGGTCCCGGTCGAATCGATCCACATCGCGCTGGCGCCGACCACCGCCTTGAGATTGTCGGCCAGATCGAGATGCGCGGCGCCGTAAACGCGCGTGAGGCGATCGGTGTAATCCGCCGCCAGATACTCGTTGCCATAGCCCGGCTCGGGGATCAGCCCCTGATCCCATTCCTCCACCGAGGGATAGACGATCGCGTCGGGCGAGAAATCCTCATATTCGAGCGCGTCGGAGCGCGCGGTCGACACGCCGAACGCCAGTTGATGCTCGCGGCCGAACAATTTGATCGGGCCGGAAGCAGTGAAATCGCCGAGATACTGGTCATAGATCGAGGGATAGATGCCCGACATGCCCTCGACGCCGAGCCCGGTCGCCTTGTCCGGATAGCCAAAGGCGTAGAGCAGCTTCGATTCTTCCTCGAAGCGCTTGTAGGTGAAGATGCCCTTGACCGACCAACCGCCGGCGAACGCGTAACCGATCTCGCCGAAGAGGCTCTGATCCTTGACGTTCCAATAGGTCCAGTCGGCCGAGGTCGAGGCGGAGTTCGGCAAGTCGATGCGCGTGCCGTCGGTATAGGTGAGCGGCAGCGCGCCCCACAGCACGCCGTCGGCATTATTCTCCTGACGGGTATAGCCGGCGGTCAGCGTCAGCTGCGGCGTCGCCTTCCAGCTCAGGATCGCGCCATAGACGTCGCGATTGACGTGGTTGTAGTCGAGATGGGAATCGCGCTCCTCATGCGCGAACACCAGCCTCGCGGCCACGGCGTCGCCCAGCGGCACCGAGACGTCGGCCTCGCCGCGCCAGCGACCCCATGATCCGGCCTGCATCCCGCCGTTCGCCTGCAGCGTGTCGGTCGGGCGCTTGCGGATATAGTTGATCGTGGCGGAGGGATTGCCGATGCCGGTCATGATCGCATTCGCGCCGCGCACCGTCTCGACCCGGTCGAACAAGGCGGTGTCGATCTCGCCGAACTGGATCCCCCAGAGCAAGGGCAGGCCGATCCCGTCTACCTGGAAGTTCGAAACGTCGAAGCCGCGCGAATTGAAATAGGTGCGATCGGTCTCGACGCGCTCGACATTGATGCCGACGGTCTGATCGAGCAGATCGTTGACGTTGGTCAGCGCGAAATCCTCGATGCGCTGGCGATCGATGATGGTGACCGACTGCGGCGTCTCTCGCGGCGTGAGCGCGAGACCCGTCGCCGAGCTCGACTGCTGGGCGATCGTCCCGGTCACGACGATCTCGCTCTTCGACTGATCCTGCTCGTCGGAAGGCGCTGCGGGATCCGGCGCGGCAAAAGCCTGGACTGGCGCGGCGGCGAGCAAGGTGCTCGCCAGCAGGAGATGGCGCGGAGCCAGCATTTGCATTCCTTTGTCCGGTGATTTCGCAGGCGCCATATGGGGCATCTTAATGCTAGTCAATCGCAATAGCATTTACTGGACGGGCCGCCTGGACCGCTGCGTCGACGGGCACGCCATAAGCGCGGCCGTCGGCTTCGACCTAGCTCGCTTCCCCACAAATGTGGCAATTTGGCTTTCTAAAGGATTGTATTTGTTGACGGCGCCAGCTCGCCCATATCTCCGGCGCGATGATCCGGACAGCGGTCTAAACTTCAACCAACATTGGCGGCTTTGAATAACAGAGCGGCCTGAATTCAAAAAAGCTAACACAAGTAGTCGACAACCTCATATCTTTCACTATGGTCCCGGCGCGACGCGCAGAAAAGGCGTTGTCATATTCAAAGATAAGGAGTCGCAATGTCGGAAGAAAACAGCTTGAGCGCAGTCGAACTCGCCACCGAGTTGACGATCGCGTGGCTGGGAAATCAGAACAATCGCGTTTCGGCGGAGGACGTCCCGACCTTCCTGCGAACGATGCACGCGACGGTAACTGAGCTCGCCGGGGGCAGCGCCACGACGGACGCCGACGATGCCAGCCCGACGCAGGATTTCGCGCCGGCGGTCTCGGTCCGCAAGTCGCTCGCATCGAAGGATCACATCCTGTCGATGATCGACGGCAAGCCATATCGCACGCTGCGTCGCCATCTCTCCACGCACGGCCTGACCCCCGAGGACTATCGGCGCCGGTACAATCTCAAGGCCGACTATCCGATGGTCGCCGAGAGCTATTCGGAGCAGCGCCGTGCAATGGCGAAGAAGATCGGCCTCGGCGCCAAGGGTCGCGCCGCCCGGTCGCAGGCACCGGCAGCGCCGGCGGCACGCGGCCGCAGCAAGTCGGCCTGACAACGAACGGGTGCCGCGTCCGGCGCGGCACCCAAGGCGTGGCGCGGGCGCGCCAGTATTACGCGCCAGCCAGATCGTCGACCCGCCGATACGACGCAGCAAATCCCGCAACCAAAAGCATCGCCACGGTCTAGCGCCGTCCAAAGATGCATTCCACCGGACGGCTGGCGACCCGCCCCAAAAGGGGGGCGAGGATGACAGCAACTTTGGGGAGTGCCTCACTCTGGCGCTCAGGCCCTGTCGATGAGCCGGGGACGGCTGGCCCGAATTGCAGGTCGACAATGCCTTGGTCGAGCGCCGGGCCTGCGGCGCGGTCCACCCGGTGATGGCTCTGGTGAAGTTCCGGCCTTTCTCGAGCGAAACCTTTCGCGAGTGATCGACCCGTCGCCCTTCGAGGCTGCTATCAAGGCAAACCGCATGGTTGGCGTCGAGCATTGCATACGCCCAGCGAAGGCCCGGCTCGTCAGGTGCGTATCGACCCTGCCCCGCTTCTACCGACGCGCGTTGCGGCGAGTGCCAGCGAGCAAGGGGAAAGCCCGGTTACCGCTATCTCGCGGTGCTCACGGGCTCTGGGGGGAATGGTGGAGCCGAGGGGGATCGAACCCCTGACCTCTGCAATGCCATTGCAGCGCTCTCCCAGCTGAGCTACGGCCCCAAATCCCCGGGAAGACGGGCCCATTAGAAGGGCTCCGCGGGTTTGGCAAGGACGCTTTTCGATTGCGCCCCTGCCCTACCGATTTTTCTTACTGTTCGTCCTGATCGCCGCCGGTCTCGACGCCGAGATCGTCGTCACCGCCCAGATCGACATCGTCGTCCGGAGACGGCTCTTCGTCCTCGGCGATGTCCAGATCCTCGTCGCCCAGATCGGAGTCGACCGCCGCGGGCTTGGGGTTGGCCTTGACTGCCTCGAACGGCAGCGGCTGCTTCGACTTCAGGATCGGCTCCGGCTCCCACGCGAAGGAGCAGCTGATGCAGGTCACCGGCTCATCCTTGGTCAGATCGTAAAAGCGGGTCCCGCACTTCGGGCACGCGCGCTTGGTGCCCCATTCCGGCTTCACCATGTGTTGCCTCTTGCCTTTCAAAGATATCGTGATTTCGGGTGTGTCCCGGAAAGTGGGGCGCGCCTTGCCATGACGCAAGGCGGCTGTCAAAGCCGCGCGCGATGCCGCATCCAGAGCCCCGCCCCCTCACCGTCTCCGCGCGCGGCCCGCTGCGCGGCACCGTCACCGTTCCCGGCGACAAATCGATCAGCCATCGTTCGCTGATGTTCTCCGCGCTGGCGGTGGGCGAAAGCCGGATCGAGGGACTGCTCGAGGGCGAGGACGTACTCGCCACCGCGGCGGCGATGCGCGCGATGGGCGCCGCTGTGGAGCGCGGCGACGACGGCGTCTGGCGCGTCCACGGCGTCGGCGTCGGCGGATTGCTCCAGCCCGCACAGGCGCTCGACATGGGAAATTCGGGCACGTCCACCCGCCTGTTGATGGGACTGGTCGCCAGCCACCCGATCACCGCGACCTTCACCGGCGACGCGTCGCTCTCGGGGCGCCCGATGGGGCGCGTGATCGAACCGCTGTCACGGATGGGCGCTGACATCACAGCCTCGCCCGGCGGGCGGCTGCCGTTGATGGTGCGCGGACTCAATCCCGCGGTGCCGATCGAATATACTCTCCCCGTCGCCTCGGCGCAGGTGAAGTCGGCAGTGCTGCTCGCCGGCCTCAACATGCCGGGAATCACCCGGGTGATCGAGCCGGTGCCGACGCGCGATCATAGCGAGCGGATGCTGCGCGGGTTCGGCGCCGGGCTGACCGTCGAGGACGGCCCCGACGGAAAGATCATCTCGATCACCGGCGAGGCAGAACTCAAGCCGCAGCATATCGTGGTGCCGGGGGATCCGTCTTCCGCAGGCTTCTGGATGGTCGCGGCGTCGATCGTGCCCGGATCCGAGGTCATGATTCGTAACGTCTGCATGAATCCGACCCGGACCGGGTTGATCACTGCGCTCAGGCTGATGGGTGCAGACATCGCCGAAATCGACGCGCGCGAGATGGGCGGCGAGGCGGTGGCCGACCTGCGCGTACGCCACGCCCCGCTCCGCGCGATCGAAGTGCCGCCCGAGCTCGCCCCGAGCATGATCGACGAATATCCGGTGTTGTTCGTAGCGGCGTCGTTCGCGCAAGGTCGTACCGTCGCACGCGGCGCGCACGAGTTGCGCGTCAAGGAATCGGACCGGATCGCGACGATGCGCATCGCGCTCGAGGCCGCGGGCGTCGTCACAATCGAGCACGAAGACGGACTGACGATCGAGGGATCGGGCGGCGAGCCTCTTCCGGGCGGGGCACATATCGCCTCGAAGCTCGATCACCGGATCGCGATGAGCATGGCGATCGCCGGCCTTGCCACACGGCGGGCGATCACGATCGACGACGTATCGCCCGTGGCCACCAGCTATCCGGGCTTTTTCGACGCCGTGGAGTCGCTGCTGCAGGCGTGATTGCCGGAATCTGCTGATCCCTGGTCCCTCCGCAGGCGCCATCGCTTGCGGCCCAGCGCCTCCGTGCGCTGCGCGTGCCACCACCCTCACCCACGCGAGAGGATTATAGAGCCCCTTCCCGATCGCGGCGCATCTTCGCGCGGTCATGTATTCGCGGCGCCGCACCTTGGAACCTTCAGTACATATCCGTTTTGGATATAAAATCCTCCATCTCCGAACAATAAACTTAAGCAAATCGAGTCTTGGATTCGACTCAATATCTTCACTTCATTATTATTGGTAATCGCAGCGAGTCGCGAACGATTTGACGTGAGTCGTACTGCAGCCATTATGGCGCAATGAGGGATTTCTTGTTCACCGATAGATTCCGTTGGCGGCATGTATTGTTGCCGTACGGCATGATTACTTAGGCTTTCTTGCGGTGATCCAGAGATCGATTTTGGAGGACGGAGAAATGGACACCTATAGTATTACGATCGACATGTCGCAGGATACGGTGAACAACCTCGCCCAGTACGGTTATTATTTGTATGCGTTCAAAGCCGTCGGCTCGAGCATCGGCGGGGGTCAACCGACGGTGTGGGTCCAGACCCAGAATTTCAGCCTGACCACCAACGTGACGTGGCAGGAGCAATTCTCGGCCTACACCTCGACCAACACCAATTTGAGCGACGGGACCAAGATCACCGCTTCGGCCACCTATCCGATCAATCTCGGCTCGACTCTGCAGGTACAATCGTCGACCGGAACTGGCAGCGTGGTCACGACCGGCATCGCCGGCGCGATCGAGATCGCCAGCCAGGTGAACACCCAGTTCACCTGCGGCATCGGCCAGACGTCGAGCGCAGGAACCAACATCCTCTGCGCGTTGCCGCTGTTCGGCAACAATATCGACGCGATCCAGCCGATCGAGAAAGTGATGCTGACCTTCGCCACGAAGGCGATGAGCACCGGCACCGTGGTATACCAGGCCTTCGCGCCGGCGCTGCTCGTCGACATGACCGGCGCGCCCGGCAATACCCGGACGGTGAGCTACGATCTCAACAGCAACTGGCAGGCCAATACCCAAGGTTGGGCGACGCAATATGGCGCCAGCACCCAGCTCGCGCCGCTGCTGATCACCACCAGCCCCCAGATGCAGGATGCGGCGGTGGCGTCGCTCAGGCAGGTCGAAGTGACGCGCGCCCAGCTCGCCGCCGAGGTGGAGCAGATCAGCATCCCCGAAGGCGCATACAACAACGTCACGGTGACGCCGATCGACGGCACCGGGTCGCTTTCGGGCGGAACCGGGACGATGGCGTCGTTCGGCATGTTCTCGTGCGGCAGCTTCGACAAGAACAATCTGCCCCAGGTGAGCAAGAACTATACGATCATCGCCACCAATTCGAGCAACGGGCAACTTTATCAGTTCCCCGGCAATTGCGTGAACGCCGGAGCAACCTCCGACTTCAAGTAACGCCTGCCCGGGCGGGGCGACCAGCCGGTCGCCCCGCCCGCTTGCCCCGCGACGGCAGGCGATTCATGCTAAGGGGCTGGTGATGGCGGCGCAGGACTTCTCGATCCAGATCGCGCTCGAGGGCGACGCGGCGCAGACGCTGTCCCAGAACGGCTTCCAGCTTTATGCGTATCAGGCACAGGACACCAATATCCTTGGCTGGCCGACGGTGTGGTACGCCACCGACGCCCTTTCCCCCGCGATGACGCTCGCCTGGCCGGCGTCGGGCGCGGCCTATACCGCGCTGCAGACCGATGTCGCGCCGCCCGAGATCGTCGCCTCAACCGCTTCCTATCAGATCACGACCGGCCAGACGCTCAAGGTCACCGGCACGAGCGGAACCGGCTCGGTATCGAACGAAGGGCCCGCGGACTGCATCACCATCGCCAATCTGACCACCAGCCAGTTCACCTGCGGGCCGGCGCGGGGCGCCAATGCCGGCCCGCCGACCCCCGGCTGCGCGCTCCAGCTGTTCGGCGGCAACAACGTCCTGGTGCGTCCGCGCAACGCGGTACTCCTCGCCTTCGAATCCGGAACCCGCACGGTGGGGCAGACCGTGGCGACGCTGTCCGCGCCGAGCCTGCTGGTCTCGCTCGACGGCGCGACCTCGCGCAGCGTGACCTATTCGCTCAACACCAACTGGGCCGCGAATACCGAGAGTTGGGCGACGCAATGTCCCGCGGGGACCAATTTGTGCGACATGCTGGTCTCCGCGGTGGTGACGCCGCTGATCGCACAACCCGCGCCGCTCGATCCATGCGGTTAACGACAATGTTTTGAGCCCCTGCCCCTTGACGCACCGTGCGCGTGCCGCGAACGCGGGGCGCATGATCATCGCCGTCGACGGACCGGCCGCTTCGGGCAAGGGCACCATCGCCCGTGCGCTGGCGCGCCACTATAATCTGCCGCATCTCGATACCGGCCTGCTCTATCGCGCGGTTGCGGCGACGGTGTTGCGCGCGGGGGGCGATCCCGCGTCGGAGCCCGAGTCCGTCGCCGCATGCGCGTTCGAGGACGCGCTGCTCGACGATCCCTGGCTGCGCACCGACGAGGTCGGCAGGCTGGCATCTTTGGTCTCGGCGCATCCGGCAGTGCGCGCCGCCTTGCTCGAGCGCCAGCGCAAGTTCGCGCAACAGCCGGGAGGCGCTGTGCTCGACGGACGCGACATCGGCACCGTGATCGCGCCCGAGGCCGAAGTGAAATTGTTCGTCAAGGCGACCCCGACGATCCGCGCGCAACGCCGCCATCTCGAGCTGCGCAAGCGGGGTGCCGAGACCAGCCTCGACAAGGTGCTGGCCGATATCCGCACGCGCGACGAACGCGATTCGAAACGCTCCGAGGCACCGCTGCGCCAGGCCGAGGACGCGTTCGTGCTCGACACCAGTTTCCTCTCGATCGACGCGGCGGTGCAGCGGGCGATCGCATTGGTCGAACAGCGGACGCGCGCGGGAGGCTGAGCACCGGAAGCGTAGGGCCGTTCGCCTTGCCTCCGCGGCCCGGTTCGGCTATGGGGCCCGCGTCCTGCGAGCGTGGCTCGCGGAGGTAAGGCGTGGAGAATCGATTCTGCCGCGCCCTTTTCGCATTCGACCGCGTCTAGCTCCTCCGCCTGTTTCGTCCGCATGATGCCGCGACCGGCATTCGGCCGCCGCGGCAATTTCGGCCTTTCAAGACCGCCGGATCCAACCGGCCGGCCGGAAAAACGTTAAACGGGAACTGATCCTCTTATGGCCACTACGGCGAACCCCAGCCGCGACGATTTCGCGGCACTCCTCGAACAGACTCTCGGCGGCGCAGAAAGCTTTGAAGGCCGCGTCGTCATCGGCACCGTCACCGGCATCGAGAACGACCTTGCGGTCATCGACGTCGGCCTGAAGTCCGAAGGCCGCGTGCCGCTGCGCGAATTTGCCGCGCCGGGCCAGAAGGCGGACCTCAAGGTCGGCGACGAAGTGCAGGTCTATGTCGACCGCGTCGAGAACGCCAATGGCGAAGCGATGCTCAGCCGCGACCGCGCCCGCCGCGAAGCCGCCTGGGACAATCTCGAGACCGAATTCGCCAAGACCGCGCGCGTCGAGGGCGTCATCTTCGGCCGCGTCAAGGGCGGCTTCACCGTCGACCTTTCGGGCGCGGTGGCCTTCCTCCCCGGCTCGCAGGTCGACATCCGCCCGGTGCGCGACGTCACCCCGCTGATGGACATCCCCCAGCCCTTCCAGATTCTCAAGATGGACCGCAAGCGCGGCAACATCGTCGTGTCGCGTCGCGCAGTTCTCGAAGAGACTCGCGCCGAGCAGCGTTCGGGCCTGATCCAGAGCCTCGCCGAGGGTCAGGTGATCGACGGCGTCGTCAAGAACATCACCGATTACGGTGCGTTCGTGGATCTCGGCGGCATCGACGGCCTGCTCCACGTCACCGACCTCAGCTACAAGCGCGTCAATCATCCGAGCGAAGTGCTCAACATCGGTGACACGGTGAAGGTGCAGATCATCCGCATCAACCGCGACACGCAGCGCATCAGCCTCGGCATGAAGCAGCTCGAGAGCGATCCGTGGGATGGCGCCGCCGCCAAGTATCCGGTCGGCGAGAAGCTCAGCGGCCGCGTGACCAACATCACCGAATATGGCGCGTTCGTCGAGCTCGAGCCGGGCATCGAAGGCCTCGTCCATGTCTCGGAGATGAGCTGGACCAAGAAGAACGTCCATCCGGGCAAGATCGTCTCGACCTCGCAGGAAGTCGAAGTCGTGGTGCTCGAGGTCGATGCCGAGAAGCGTCGCATCTCGCTGGGCCTCAAGCAGGCGCAGAACAACCCGTGGGAGGCCTTCGCGGCCGCGCATCCGGTCGGCACCGAAGTCGAGGGCGAAGTCAAGAACGCCACCGAGTTCGGCCTGTTCATCGGCCTCGACAACGACGTCGACGGCATGGTCCACATGTCCGACATCGCCTGGGGCATCTCGGGCGAGGACGCGCTCAACCTGCATCGCAAGGGCGAGACCGTTAAGGCGATCGTGCTCGCGATCGAGCCCGACAAGGAGCGCATCAGCCTCGGCATGAAGCAGCTCGAGCGCGGCGGTCCGTCGGCAGCGGTTGCGGCCGGCGAGGGCGACAAGCTCAACAAGAACCAGATCGTGACCGTCACCGTTCTCGAAGTCCGCGACGCGGGCCTCGAGGTGCAGGTCGGCGAAGACGGCGCGACCGGCTTCATCAAGCGCACCGATCTCGGCCGCGACCGCGACGAGCAGCGTCCGGAGCGTTTCCAGGTCGCGCAGAAGTTCGACGCGATGGTCACCGGCTTCGATCGCTCGAAGAAGCCGACCTTCTCGGTCAAGGCGATGCAGATCGCCGAAGAGAAGCAGGCCGTTCAGCAGTACGGCTCGTCCGATTCGGGCGCGTCGCTGGGCGACATCCTCGGCGAGGCCCTCAAGGCCCGCAACGAGAAGAACTGATGCAGGTTAGGGGGAGCGGTTTCGGCCGCTTCCCCTCTCCCGCCTCAAATAAATCCCCTAAACTGTTAATCTTCGGGTTGATGCAAGTTGGGAATCGGCGCTAGAGCAGTCCCTGCGTCGGGGATTTTGCCGCGTCGGACGAACCGCGGTCCGCGTGTGCCAAGGGAGGGTGCGGATGATCCGTTCGGAACTCGTGCAAATGCTGGTCGACGACAATCCCGGCCTGTCGGCACGTGAGGTCGAGAAGATCGTCTCGGTCTTTTTCGACGACATTGTCGGCCGCCTGACCGAGGACGGCCGGGTCGAGCTGCGTGGCTTCGGCGCTTTCTCCACCCGCGCGCGCGACGGCCGCACCGGTCGCAACCCGCGCACCGGCGAGACGGTCGACGTCGCCGCAAAGCGCGTCCCCTATTTCAAGCCCGGCAAGGAAATGCGCGTCCGCCTCAACGTCTGAGCGACTTGCTTCCGCTGAACGCAGATGAGGCCGGAACCGCTTGACGGTTCCGGCCTCATCGCGTTTCAGGGTTCATCGTGCGGACGTGGCGAAACCGGTAGACGCCGGAGACTTAAAATCTTCTGCCCCTCGGGGCGTGCGGGTTCGAGTCCCGCCGTCCGCACCAACTTCCTAGGGACTGTCGGGATCGTCGTCGTCGGTGGCGATGATCACGCCGCCGGCGACGATCGCCGCAACGCCGATGATCGCGATGATCGGGGCTCCGGCGAGATCCGATTCCTTCTCGGTCGCAGTCGACGCGCGAAGCGACAGCTTCGACGCCGGGCCTTGCGCGGCCACCGCAGGCGTCGCCGCCAGCGAAAGTGCAGCCACCGCGGCCATGGCCTTTCCCAGATGATACGCCATTGAATACTCCTCGGCTTTGGGGTCGGGGAGAGAAACCCCTCGGGCAAGTCGCGGGTTCCGGCGGAAGGGTCGCGCCGCGGCAAAGGACGCCGACCCCGGGCGGAGAGCGGGGCAAGGGGTTGGCAGCGCGCGGCCTGGATCATACACCCGCCGCGTCTCCCGTCCGTGAAAGCGATGATGCAGCGATCGACTATCCTTGTTGCCTTGCTGGGCCTCGCGCTGGCGGCGGGAGGATGCAGCAGCGGCCAGCGCAAGGACGACGCCCCCGTGGTGGTGAGCGTCATCGGCGGCGAGACGAAGGCGGCCGATCCGAGCGCGGGCCCCTTGGACTCCGCCGAACGCGTGCTGATGGGGGCGACCGCGCAGGGACTGGTGCGGTTCGACGCCGCCGGCCAGATCGAGCCGGCGCTGGCCGAGCGCTGGATCGTGATCGACGACGGACGCAGCTACATCTTCCGCCTGCGCGAGGCCTATTGGCCCGACGGCGCCCCCGTCACCGCTGCGCAAGTGGTGCGCGTGCTCCGCCGCGCCGCGGCGCCGGGCAGCCGTAACGCGCTGGCGCCGTTCCTCGCGGTGATCGACGAGATCGTCGAGATGACCCCTACCGTGATCGAGGTGCGGCTGAAGCGGCCGCGGCCCGATCTGCTCAAATTGTTCGCCCAGCCCGAGCTGGCGGTGTTCCGCACCGGCACGCTCGACGGCAGCGGCCCGTTCCGCGCTCTGCCCGCGGCCCGGGGAATGCTGCTGCGCCCCATACCTGACCCGGGCAGCGACAAGGGCGCTCCCGAGCCCGAGGAAACCGTGCACCTGCTCGGCGAACGCGCGGCGCTCGCGCTGGCGCGGTTCAAGGCGCGCGAATCCGACCTGATCCTCGGCGGCAGCTTCACCGACTGGCCGATCGTGACGCAGGCCGAGATCGCGCCCGCCAATCTCCATATCGAGCAGCCGCTGGGGCTGTTCGGCCTCGTCGTGGTCGCCCGCGAGGGCTTCCTTGCCGAGCCCGGCAACCGCGCCGCCATCGCAATGGCGATCGACCGTGCCGCACTGACCGAGGCGGTACGCCCCGGCTGGACGCCGGCGGAGACCTTGCTGCCGGGCCAACTCGACTCCGCCGCTCCGCCGACCCGCCCCGAATGGACGCCCCTCGCCCCCGACGCGCGGCGGCAGACGGCGCGCGATCGGGTGGCGGCGTGGCGGCGGACGCATCCCGATCCGCTGACGCTGCGCATCGCGCTTCCCGCCGGCCCCGGCGCGACTCTGGTCTGGGCGCATCTTGCCGAGGCGATGCTGGGGATCGGCATCACGCCGCAGCGCGTCGGTCCGGAGGCCGCCGCCGACCTGCGGCTGATCGACACGATCGCGCCGTATGACAGCGGCCGCTGGTTCGTGCAGACCGCCTGCCTGGTCTGTTCGGACGAAGCCAGAGCGCTGATCGCCGCGGGACGCGAGGCGATCGATCTGCCGTCGCGCGCGCAGCGGATCGCCGAGGCCGATGCGGCGCTGACCGCCGAGGCCGCCTATATTCCGATCGCTCAGCCGCTGCGCTGGTCGCTGGTCGCGCTGCGACTGGGGGCGTGGCAGGGGAACGCGCGCGGCTGGCACCCGTTGAACCACTTGCGAAACGAGAAGGAGTGAAGTGGTGGCACGGCCGGAACGCATGGCGACGGGATGGACCGCGGCGGCGAAGGATCTGCCGCTGGGCAAGGACCCTGCTCATATCCGCCGCCGCATCGAGGCGATGGAGCATCTGCTCGAGCGCAGCTTCACCATTCCGGGCACGCGCTTCCCGGTGGGGCTCGACGTCGTGCTCGATCTGGTGCCGGGAATCGGCACCACCGTCGCCGCGGCGATGGGTGCCTATATGGCGTGGGAGGCGCGCAATCTCGGCATGTCGAAGACCCAGATTGCGCGGATGGCGGGCAATGTCGGATTCGACTGGGCGCTGGGGATGATCCCATGGGTCGGCGCGATCCCCGATCTGTTCTTCCGCTCGAACTCGCGCAACCTGAAGATCATCCGCAAGCATCTCGACAAGCATCACCCGGCGAGCGTGACGATCGAACAATAGGATTCGGCCAGGAAAGATTCACGGTTTGCCCGGCAATCGCGCAATTCCGTTACGCCCGCGTGAAATTATCTTGCGAAGTTGCGAACGTGATCGACGCGTTCAAAGAGCGATGGCCCGGCCCGAAAAACGCGCCGCGCCTCCCGCAGCAGATCAGCGCAAATCCTATTTTGCAAGACCCGCTCAGGCCGCAGTGAAATCGAGCCCGATATCGGCAGCCGGCGCGGACTGGGTGAGACGGCCGACGCTGACATAGCTGACGCCGCTTTCGGCGATCGCGCGGATCGTGTCGAGGCGGACCCCGCCCGAAGCCTCGGTCGGCACCCTGCCGGCGACCACAGCGACGGCGTCGCGGAGCGTGTCCGGACCCATATTATCGAGCAGCAAATGCGTCGCGCCGGCGGCGAGCGCGGGATCGATCTGATCGATCCGGTCGACCTCGACGATGATGCGATCGATGCCCGCCGCGACCGCGCGGCGCACCGCCTCGCCGATCGAGCCGGCGACGCCGACATGATTGTCCTTGATCATCGCCGCGTCCCACAGCCCCATGCGATGGTTTTGCGCGCCGCCCATCCGGGTGGCGTATTTCTCGAGCACGCGCAGGCCGGGAATGGTCTTGCGCGTGTCGAGCAGGATTGCGCCGGTGCCTTGGATGGCATCGACATAGGCACGGGTCATCGTCGCGATGCCCGAGAGGTGCTGGACGGTGTTGAGCGCCGAGCGCTCGGCGGTGAGCATCGCCCGGGCGCTGCCTCGCAGCCGGAGCAGATCGGTGCCCGCGGTGACGCCCTGCCCCTCCTCGACCAGCCGCTCGATCGCGACATCGGGATCGAGCGCGCGGAAGAACGCTTCGGCGATGGGCAGGCCGGCGACGGTGATCGCGTCGCGGCTGTCCATCACGCCTTCGAACACCGCATCGGCGGGGATCACCGCGGTGGAAGTGATGTCGCCGGCGTCGCCGAGATCCTCGGCGAGGGTGGCGCGGACAAAGGCGGAGAGGTCGAAGCGGTCGAGAGCGAAGGACATTGGAGCGCTCTACAGCTGGCATCGGCACGGTGGAAGCAGGATGCAGCGCGCAAGACGGCGGTGCACCCGGCTCTTTCGTCGGCCGGCAACATTGGACTGGCAGTTCGTCGCGAGCGGGGCATAGTCTCGCTGCCCGGTTCGGGCGCAACGTCATGGGGGTAAGATGCGCAAGCTGTTCGCTGCTGCCGTTGCTGCGGTATTTGGCCTGATTCCGGCAACCGCCGAGGCGGGATTCACCACCGCCTCCACGGTCGTGGGCGTGGATGTCGGCGATTCGGGCGTGCTGTACATCCGTTTCGCCGATTCGACATTCTGCGGGAGCCCGCTGGTGTACGTGCCGCGGACCGCCGTTTATTATTCCGACGCGCTTGCGATCGCCCTGTCCGCGCTTTCCACCGGGAAGAAGCTGGCAGTCTGGATCCCGGCATGCGAGGGCACGGGCGCGCAGCTGGCCGTCCGCTTCGTGCATGGGCAAGTGTGGTAGGATCGGACCGGCGTGCCAGGCGCGCCGGCTTGCCCGTCCCCTATGTCGCGACCTCGCCCCAGCCGGTCCGCAAGGGTGATGTACATCGCGCGGAAAGTGGACTTAGTCATGAAACTTAGCTAAGCTTCCGGGATGACGATCGTCAATGTGCACGATGCCAAGACGCATCTCTCCAGGCTGCTCGCGCGCGTAGCGGCCGGCGAGGAAGTGGTGATCGGCAAGAGCGGCAAGCCTGTCGCCAAGCTGGTGCCGATCGACCCCGAACGACCGAGCCAGCGTCAGCCGGGGATGTTCAAAGGCCGGATCCGCTTTGACGACGCGTCTTTCTTCGAACCTTTGCCCGGGGACGAATTAAAGCTTTGGGAAGGCCGTTGAGGCTGTTGCTCGACACGCATGCGCTGATCTGGTGGTGGGCGGACAGCAAAGCGATCCAGGGTACCGACGCCGCCCAGGCGATCGCCGGAGGCGGCGATATCTTCGTCAGCGCTGCCACGGCATGGGAGATCGCCACCAAGCATCGACTCGGCAAGCTCGATCCCGGGCCAGCGCTGGATCGCTTCGAAGAGTCACTCGTGCGCAGCGGCTTCGTTCCGCTGCAGATCGAGATAGCACATGCACTGCGAGCAGGCGGCTATGCGATTCCCAATGCCGATCCCTTCGACCGGATGCTCGCCGCACAAGCCGAATTGGAAGACCTGACGCTCGTTTCGCGCGATCCGGCATTCGCCGCGTTTCCCTGCCGGATACTGTGGTGAAGCAGCAGGTTTTTGTTCCCTGATTGTTCGATGCGGACTAAACCGCATTCGTGAGCGCACCGCCCGTCCGAAAGATCATCCATATCGACATGGACGCCTTTTTCGCGTCGGTGGAGCAGCGCGACGCGCCCGAATTGCGCGGGCGGCCGGTGGCGGTGGGCTATGCCGCGGCGCGCGGGGTGGTGGCGGCGGCGAGCTATGAGGCGCGGACCTTCGGAGTGCGATCGGCGCTGCCTTCGGTGACCGCGCTCCGGCGCTGCCCCGAATTGGTCTTCGTCAAGCCGCGGTTCGAGGTGTACAAGGCAGTGTCGAAGCAGATCCACGCGATCTTCGCCGACTATACCGAGCTGATCCAGCCGCTGTCGCTCGACGAGGCCTATCTCGACGTCACTGCCAACCGCCGGGGAATCGAAACTGCGTGGGCGACCGCCAAGGCGATCCGCGCGCGGATCCTCGACGAGACCGGGCTGACCGCCTCGGCGGGGATTTCGTACAACAAGTTTCTCGCCAAGCTCGCCTCGGACCAGCGCAAGCCCAATGGCCAGTTCGCGGTGACGCCCGAAATGGGTCCGGCATGGGTGGAGGCACTGCCGGTGGCGCGCTTCCATGGCATCGGGCCGGTGACCGCGGCCAAGATGAAGCGGCTGGGGATCGAGACCGGCGCCGATCTGCGCGACAAATCGATCGATTTCCTGCGCGCGCATTTCGGCAGCGCGGCCGAATGGTATCATGCGATCGCGCGCGGACGGGACGATCGCCCGGTGAATCCGTCGCGCGAGCGCAAATCCTCGGGTTCGGAGACGACGTTCGACCGCGACCTCACCGAGCCGGGCGAGATCGAGGCCGGCGTGCTGCGCATGGCAGACGAGGTGTGGAGCTGGTGCGACAAGGCGCAGGCTTTCGGGCGGACGGTGACGGTGAAGGTCAAGTTCGCCGATTTCAAGCTGATTACCCGGAGCCGGAGCTTTGCCGGCGTGGTGCGGACGCAGGAGGCGCTGCGGGGAGCGAGCCGCGAGCTGATCGGGCTGGTGCTGCCGCCCGAGAAGGGAATCCGGCTGGTGGGGGTGACGGTGTCGAATTTCGAGGCGGAGGCAGGCGGGGGCGAGGCGCTGCCGTTGTTCGGGACGGGGGGAAGCAGCCGAGGCTGACAGCTTGCAGGAGCCTCGGGGGCGAAAGCGCGTCGACAAGGATCGGACGCCTACGACCATCGGCGCCTTGACCGCGGATCGCCGCGTGGAGACAGTGCCGCCGAAGCAACGCCGCCCGCCGCAGGGCCTCGAAAGGATGAGATGACAGGATGCCGGTCAATCGCAGGGACGTGGTCAAGGGTGTCGCATTGGGCGCGGCCGCGATGAGTGCGGGTTCCGCCTCCGCCGCGCCGGCCGCGGGCAAGGTCGTCCATCATGTGTTCTTCTGGCTGAAGAATCCGGGCTCGACGGCCGATCGCGACGCGTTGATCGCGGGGGTACGCGGGCTCGGCAAGGTCGAGGTGGTGCGCAGCCTCGAAGTGGGCGTGCCGGCTTCGACCGAGCAGCGCGACGTGGTCGATTCGAGCTTCCACGTCTCCGAGATGCTGGTGTTCGACAATGTCGCCGACCAGAAGACCTATCAGGACCACCCGGTGCACAAGGACTTCATCGCGAAGTGCGGGCATTTGTGGGGCAAGGTGGTCGTGTACGACATGGTGACGGTCTGAACCTACGGGTCACCCCGGCCTTGGGCCGGGGTCCACCGGGAGGCAGGCGGTGCGCTAACGCCTCTTGCTTTTCCGACGCGGCACCGTGGATCCCGGCACAGGGCCGGGATGACGGGCCTGGCCGTCAGTCGCCCTTGCGCGGATCGCCGCCGACTGCGGGGACCGGGCCGAGATCGCCCTGCCCGACGCTCGCGCTCGCCATTTCCAGCATCCGGTCGAGGCTCTGCTTTGCCTTGAGCCGCATGCCTTCCTCGATCTCGATGCGTGGCTCGAGGTCGCGCAGCGCGAGATAGAGCTTCTCCATGTTGTTGAGCGCCATGTACGGGCAGATGTTGCAGTTGCAGTTCCCGTCGGCGCCGGGGGCACCGATGAAATTCTTCTCGGGCAGCGCCTTTTCCATCTGGTGGATGATGTGCGGCTCGGTGGCGACGATCAACGTGTCGCCAGGGAAGCTCTTGGCGAAATCGAGGATGCCGCGGGTCGAGCCGACATAATCGGCATGGTCGAGGATATGCGGCGGGCATTCGGGATGCGCGGCGATCGGCGCGTCGGGATATTGCGCCTCGAGCTTGAGCAATTCGGTTTCCGAGAACGCCTCGTGGACGATGCACACGCCCGGCCAGAGCAGCATCTCGCGGCCGAGAGTACGGGTGAGATAGCCGCCGAGATTGCGATCGGGGCCGAAGATGATCTTCTGGCTCGCCGGGATCTGGCTGAGGATCTTCTCGGCCGACGAGCTGGTGACGATGATGTCGCTCAGCGCCTTAACCTCGACCGAGCAGTTTATGTAGGTCAAGGCGATGTGATCGGGGTGCTGGGCGCGGAAGGCGGCGAACTGCTCGGGCGGACAGCTGTCTTCGAGGCTGCACCCGGCGTTCATGTCGGGGAGCACGACGATCTTGTCGGGCGAGAGGATCTTGGCGGTCTCGGCCATGAAGCGCACGCCGCAAAAGGCGATGACGTCGGCATCGGTCTCGGCGGCCTTGCGCGAGAGATCGAGGCTGTCGCCGACGAAATCGGCAATGTCCTGCAATTCGGGCTTTTGATAATAATGCGCGAGGATGACGGCGTTGCGCTCCTTGCGCAGCCGATCGATCTCGGCGCGAAGGTCGAGGCCAGCGAGGCTTCCGCCCATTCCGTTTCGTGCGTCCATGCGGGGCAGATGGCCCGTGGAGGGGTCGGGATCAAGGCTTATCGACCGCCATCCTTACCAGCGATTGGCAAGCACATCCTCGGGGCGGCGCGAGCGGTCCCAATCCTCGCTCGGCCGTTCGTCGGGAAAGAATACCGCGACCTTGGCATCGAGCCCGGCAGCCTTGAGCGGCATCGCGAAGCTGCGCTCGATCGCGCGGCGGGTGGCTTCCTTCGCCAGCTTGACCGGGGTCGGGCTGCGCGCCTGATTGAGCAATTCCTGCCGGCCGGCCTTGCGATTGGCGGCATCGAGCTGGGTCTCCACATCGGTGAAGCGCATCAGCAGCCCGCCCTGCGAATATTCGCGGATGCCGTCGAGATCGACATCGGGCCCGATCACCTCGAGCGGCGGCAGCAGGATGGTCAGCCGGTTGTTCGCCGCGTCCCAGGACAGGCTCTTCTGCTGGAGCCTGGCCAGATCGACTTCGTAGCGGACCATGCCGGGCATGATCAGCGTCTTCTCGGCGGTCATGCCGAGGCGGTTCTGCTTCGAGGTGACCACCGCGACGTAGCGCGCGGCGAAGGTGGACAGGCGGTTCTGCTCGCGCAGCCCCTGCAGGCTGGCTTGCGCGACCGTCACCGGATCGGGGCCGCGGAACTGGCTCTTGACGGTGTCGCCGAGAAACCAGAAGCCCGCGCCGATCGCGAGAAGCAAAGCGACCAGCAGGGCAAGGAATTTGAGGCAGCCCCAGCGCATCATGCCGCGAGCTTCCACGATTCGCCCTCCCCCTGGACGAGGCCGCGGCCGCGCAGATCGAGGAGATGGGCCAGCACCGAGCGACCGGCGGCGCCGGTGAGCCGCGGATCGAGCCCGACATACATGCGCGCGACCATCTCGGGGATCAGGCCGATCCCCTCGCGGAGCAGGCGGAGGATCTGGCCTTCGCGCTGCTTGCGATGCCCCATCAGCCCGCGGACGAAGCGTTGCGGGCGCTCGATCGCATCGCCGTGGGCGGGGTAATAGATGCGGTCCTCGCGGGACATCAGCTTGTCGAGGCTCGCCATGTACGCCGCCATGTCGCCGTCGGGCGGCGCGACCACGGTGGTCGACCAGCCCATGACATGGTCGCCGGTGAACAGCGCCCCTGCCTCGGGCAGCGCGAAAGCGAGATGGTTCGAGGTGTGACCGGGGGTGGCGACCGCGACGAGGGTCCAGTCGGGGCCGGCGATGCGCTCGCCATCGGCGAGGATGCGATCGGGCGCGTAATCGGTGTCGAAGGCGGCGTCGGCGCGCGGGCCGGCATCCTCGAGGGTGAGCGGCGCGCAGCCGATGATCGGGGCGCCGGTGGCGGCCTTGAGCGGGCCGGCGGCGGGGCTGTGGTCGCGGTGGGTGTGGGTGCAGAGGATCGCGGTCACCGGGCGCGCGGCGATCGCGGCGCGCAAGGCGTCCAGATGCGCGGGATCGTCGGGGCCGGGATCGATCACTGCGAGTTCGGCGGTGCCGACCAGATAGGTCTGGGTGCCGGTAAAAGTGAAGGGCGACGGGTTGGGCGCGAGGACGCGCGCGACCAGCGGCTCGACCGCGAGCGCGATGCCAGTGGGAGCCTCGATCATCGGGGGGATGTGGCGGGTGGCGGGGGTTTAGACAAGGCCACCATCGTCACCCCGGCCTTGCGCCGGGGTCCACCGCGTCGACAGCGATGGACAGGAAGTTTGAAGCACTCGCCTGGGCGCCTGGTGGATCCCGGCCTTCGCCGGGATGACGATAGCGAGTTGGGATAAAAGGCAGAAAAGCAAAACGGAGCCGGCTGCGAAGGAGTTCAGCCGGCCCCGTTCGTGAAGGGTGTCCGCGGGGCATGCGGACGCCCCTCCCCTCTCGTCAGTCCGCGTCGCGCTCTTTTTCGAGCTCGGCCATCGCCTCGTCGATCCCCTTGAGCGCCCGGGCACGCTCCTCGGCGCCCATGGCGGTCTCGTTCTCGATCGAACGGCGCGCCATGCGCAGGCCCATCCGGGCGCTGTCCATGCCCAGCGCCTTGTGGCGCATCGCCATGCGGGTGGCGTTTTCGCTCATCGCCTCGATCCGGTCGGTGCAGATGATCATGACGTTCTTGTCGCCGTTCTTGCGGTGCTCGACGCTCGGTTCGCCCTTGCCGCATTTGCCGTCGCGGATCTCGGGGACCGAGATGCGGATCGCTTCCATGTCGGGCATCGCGATCTCGTCCTTGCTGCCGTCGGAGCGGACGATGACCATCTTGCGGATCTTCTTGCCGTCCTTCTTGTCGTCGTCCTGCACGTTGAAGCGGACGACGTGGCGCTCGTGGCGCGGCGCTGCGATCGCCTCGGGCGGCTCGGGCGCTTCGGGGGCCTCGACCGCTTCGGGTGCCTCGGGCGGCGCCGGCGGCGCGGGCATGTCCTGGCCGAGATCCATGCCGGTGACGGTCTCGACCTTGCTCTTGAGCGTCTCGGCGGCCTGCGTTCCCGAGGCAGTGAGCCCGAGAGCGGCGACCGAGAGCGCGCCGACCCCGATCAATCCCGCAGCGGCGCGGGTGGGGGAAAATTGCCGGGTCTTCGAAAGCATGCGTAACCTCCCTTTGACTTCGTTGATGGTGTGCAAGTGACAGGCCGCCGAGACCGCACCCCCATGCGCGGACTTGACGATCGCACGGCCATAAGCATGGCGCAGTGCCTGGGCGCGGCCGGCGAGCACGAGGGCGTCGCAGGCCATCTCCTGATCGGCGCGGAAGGCGCGGAAGGCCTTCCACGCGATCGGATTGAACCAATGGAGCGCGAGGACGATCAGCGCGACCCAGTTCGCGATCAGATCGCCGCGGACATGATGGCCAAGCTCGTGCGCGAGCGCGAGGTCGCGCTCGAGCTCGTCGTAACGCTCGGAGAAATCGCGCGGAAACGCGACATATTTGCGGAACACCCCGAAGGCCAGAGGCCCATGCGCGGCGTCGGTCTCGATCACGCGGACGCGCCCTTGCGCGATCGTCCGGTCGACGCGGGCTGCGCGGAGCAGATTGGCGGTGTAGCGGCGGTGCGAGATCAGGTGCCAGACGAGGAATGCCGCGGCGCCGAGCGCCCAGACGAGCAGCACCGCCATCCACAGCCCGAAGCTGCCTTCGGCCCCCGCCGAGGGTGCGGCGCCGAGCGGCTCGACGAAATAGACTGCGACGATGTCGCTTGCCGCGGCGACCGGCGCCACCGCCTGCTCGCGCCAGCTCTGCGGAAGCGGCGGCAGCACCAGCCGCGCCACTGGCAGCAGCCACAAGGCATAGGCCATGTGCGGGCCGAAGCTCTTGCGCACGGGCGCGCGGACCGCGAGGACCAACAGCATCAGCAGGCTGGTGGCGACGAAGGTTTCGAGTGCCCAGCCGATCATGACTTCAGCTCCTTCAGCAGCGCCTCGATCTCGGCGATGTCCTGATCGGTGATCGCGTCGCGCTCGGCGAGATGGGCGACCAGGGGCGTGAGCTTGCCGCCGAACAGCCGATCCATGAAGCGGCGCGATTCGCCGACGACATAGTCCGCGCGCTCGACCAGCGGGCGATAGCGATAGCGGCGACCGTCTTCCTCGTGCGCGATGATGCTCTTGGCGAGCAGCCGGCCGAGCAGGGTCTTGACGGTGTTGGCGCTCCAGTCGCGCTCGGCGGGAACCCGCTCGGCGACTTCCTGCGCCGTGAGCGGCGACTCCTCCCAGAGCACCTCCATCACCGCCTGTTCGGCTTCGCTGATCCGCTCGGTCATGAGTCCCTCTCTGACTACTTGTGTAATCGTCACGATTACGTCTGTAGTCAAGTGGCTGAATGGCGGGTGAATGGATTATGTCCGCTGCGAGACCGGTGCACGGCCCGACGCGCGGCCTGTCGGGCAAATTTACAGGTCCGTCGGGACGATGGGACTCGTTAACCACTGAAAGGGCTGCGAAAGCGCGGTTCGCGCAAACTGGCACGGCGAGTGCAAAGTATCGGGCACCCCGAGCGTTTCGACGCTTCATTCCAGGGTGGGTCGACCGCTTACTTACCGGTCTCGCGTCGACCCACCCGACCCGGGTTTTCCAAATCGATGTCCGAGTCGGACGCGCCGCTCTCTGCTGGCGGGGGCCGGAGCGTTGGCCTGTGTGCGCCGCTGCCGCCAGTGCTCAGGCCTTCGCCGGAGCACGGGGACGGCCAGATACACGTCACCCCGGCCTTGCGCCGGGGTCCACCGGAAGGCCAAACGAGCAGCAAGAGCCTCTTGCTTCTCCATCGCGGCACAGTGGACCCCGGCCCAAGGCCGGGGTGACGACGTCTAATTCCGGTGAACTCAGGCCTGTGCGGCGACGCCCTTGTCGGCGAGCAATTGCGCGAGCTCGCCGCTCTCGTACATCTCCATCATGATGTCCGATCCGCCGACGAATTCGCCCTTCACATAAAGCTGCGGGATCGTCGGCCAATCGGAGAACGCCTTGATGCCCTGGCGGACGCCCTGGTCCTGGAGCACGTCGACGCTCTCGAACTCGACGCCGAGATGGTTGAGGATCGCGATCGCGCGGCTCGAGAAGCCGCATTGCGGGAAGAGCGGGCTGCCCTTCATGAAGAGGAGCACGGGATTGGCATCGACCAGCCCCTGAATGCGCGCCTGAACGTCGTCGGTCACTATCGTCACTCCTCTGGCGCTTCGGTGGTCAACTGGAGCGCGTGGAGCACGCCGCCCATGCGCCCGCCGAGCGCTGCATAAACCGCCTGGTGCTGACGCACGCGCGGCATCCCCTTGAACATGGGGGCGATGACCCGCGCTGCATAGTGGTCACCGTCGCCGGCAAGGTCGGTGATCTCGACCCGGGCATCGGGGATGCCCGCGCGGATCAATTCCTCGATCTCGGCTGCGGCCATCGCCATCAGGCTTCGCCCATCAGCTGGCGGCGCGCCTCGACGGTCTGCTCCTCGATCGCAGTGCGGATCGTCGCGTCGTCGATCTCGACCCCTGCGGCGAGCAGGTCGCCGAGCAGCTTGCGGACCACATCCTCGTCGCCGGCTTCTTCGAAATCGGCCTGGACCACTGCCTTGGCATAGGCATCGGTCTCTTCGGGGGTGAGCTTCATCCTGGCTGCAGCCCATTGCCCGAGCAAACGGTTGCGCCGCGCGCTGATCCGGAAGGCGATATCCTCGTCGCGGGCGAATTTCGCCTCGAATGCGCGCTCGCGATCGTCGAAAGTGGTCATGTGCTCGCCCTTTGATACGGTTTCCGCCGAGATAGGAGGAAGGCGCAAGGCAGGCAAGCTCCTCCCCGAGCTTGTCTCGGGGCGGGGGACCGCGCCCGCAGGGCGCGGTGGAGGGGCGTCGCACAGCGGCGTGCCTGCCGTGGAGAGGGCGTCCCCGCGCCTGCGGCGCGGTCCCTCCACCATGCTTCGCATGGTCCCCCTCCCCGAGCGGAGCTCGGGGAGGAATTTAGAACGTCACCACCAGTTTCCCGATCGCCTGCCGCGCGGCCATCCTGGCGATCGCCTTGCCGCCATCCTCGAGCGCGAAGGTCTCGGTCACGCGGGGCGCGATCCTGCCCTCGCCCCACAGCTTGAACAGATGTTCGACATGTGCCTGGTTCGCCTTCGGGTCGCGTGCGGCGAAGGCGCCCCAGAACACGCCGCAGACGTCGCAGCTCTTGAGCAGGGTCAGATTGAGCGCCAGCTTCGGGATGCCGGCGGGAAAGCCGACCACCAGATAGCGTCCTTCCCAGCCGATCGCGCGCAGCGCCGGCTCGGCATAATCGCCGCCGACCGGATCATAGATCACATCGGCGCCCTTGGGCCCGACCGCGGCCTTGAACGCCTCGCTCAGCGCCTTGGATTGCTCCTTGTCGAACGGCGCGCGGGGATAGACCAAAGTCTCGTCGGCACCGGCCGTGCGGGCGGCCTCGGCCTTTTCCTCGGACGACACCGCGGCGACGACGCGCGCGCCGAACGCCTTGCCGAGCTCGATCGCCGCGAGCCCTACCCCGCCGGCCGCGCCGAGGATCAGCAAGGTCTCGCCGGCCTGCAGATGCCCGCGGTCACGCAACGCGTGGATCGTCGTCGCATAGGTCAGCAGCAGTGCCGCGCCTTCGGCGAAGCTGCGGCCCTCGGGCAACGGATAGAGCCGGGCGGCGTCGACCGCGACCTTCCCGGCCAGCCCGCCATGCCCGATCACGCCGAGCACATGATCGCCGACCGCGAATTGGGTGACGCCCTCGCCCAGCGCCTCGACCGTGCCGGCGATCTCGCCGCCCGGCGCGAACGGGCGCGGCGGCTTGAACTGATATCTGTCCTCGATGATCAGCACGTCGGGATAGTTGATCGCGCAGGCCCGGACCGAGACCAGAACCTGGCCCTTGCCCGGCACGGGATCGGGCAGCTCGGCGATGCTTAGAGTTTCAGGTCCGCCCGGCGCCTGCGACAATAGTGCCTTCATTGCCCGCTCCCACTGCGATCCAGGGACGCGAAGTGGCGGCACCGGATTCGTATTTCGAAATCTCGGTATCTTTTGCCAGTGTCATGCCGATCTCGTCCAGCCCTTCCAGCAGGCATTGCCGGCGGAACGGATCGAGATGGAAGGGAAAGCGGTCCTGGAACGGCGTGGTGACGGTCATCGTCTCGAGGTCGACGGTGACTTCATCGTCGCGGGCGACCTCGACCAGCCGGTCGATCGCCTCCTGCGGCAGGACGACGGGGACGATGCCGTTCTTGAAGGCATTGCCCGAGAAGATGTCCGAGAAGCTCGGCGCGATCACCGCCTTGATGCCCAGATCGGCGAGCGCCCAGGCGGCGTGCTCGCGGCTCGACCCGCAGCCGAAATTGTCCCCGGCGATGAGGATCGGGCTGCCGGCATAACGCGGATCGTCGAAGATATTGCCGGGCTGCGCGCGGACGGTCTCGAACGCGCCCTGCCCCAGCCCCTCGCGCGTGGTGGTCTTGAGCCAGTGCGCGGGGATGATGATGTCGGTGTCGATATTCTTGGCGCCCCACGGATAGGCGCGCCCCTCGACCTGGCGGACGGGTTCCATCAGCGGGCACTCCGAGAAGCAATGACCTCAAAATCCCTCTCCCCTTGATAGGGGAGAGGATAGCGAAATTGGCTAGTGTAGCTTGGTGAGGGATAGAGCGGCGCGCAGCGCCGCGCGGCCGTCTTGCGGCCGCACCCCCTCACCCAGCTCCGACCAAGGCTCTGCGAGCCCAAGTCTGCGCAACCCTCTCCCCCTTGCAGGGGGCGAGGGGCGGAAAGGGTCAGTTCGGGTCGGGCGCCTGCACCGACGACGGCTTGCTGTGTGCCGAAGCATAGGCCGCGGCGAGGCCGCTCAGCACGGTTCCGACGATCAAAACGATCAAGGCCCGTTTCATACCAACTCCCCTTACGCATCCGCCGACATCAGCTCCCTGACATCGGTGAGGCGCCCCGTGACCGCCGCCGCCGCCGCCATGGCGGGGGAAAGCAGGTGGGTTCGTGCGCCCGGACCCTGCCTTCCTACGAAGTTTCGATTCGAGGTGGAAGCACAACGTTCGCCGGCCGGCACCTTGTCCGGGTTCATCGCGAGGCACATCGAGCAGCCGGGCTCGCGCCATTCGAAGCCCGCCTCGGTGAAGATGCGGTCGAGCCCCTCGGCCTCGGCCTGGCGCTTGACCAGCCCCGAGCCGGGGACGATCAGCGCCTGGCGGATGCGGTCGGCGACATGACGCCCCTTCACCACCGCCGCGGCGGCGCGCAGATCCTCGATCCGGCTGTTGGTGCAGCTGCCGATGAAGACGTGCTCGATTCCGATGTCCTGCATCGCGGTGCCCGCGGTAAGGCCCATATAATCGAGCGACTTCTGCGCGGCGACGCGTTTCGAGGCGTCGGCGAAGCTCTCGGGATCGGGGATCGCGCCGGTGATCGACACCACGTCCTCGGGGCTGGTGCCCCAGGTCAGCGACGGGGCGATGTCGCTCGCCTGCAGGATCACGCTCTTGTCGTAGCGCGCGCCGGCATCGGTGGGGAGCGTGCGCCAATAGGCGACCGCCTTGTCCCACGCCTCGCCCGAGGGCGCGAGCGGACGGCCCCTGATATAGTCGAACGTCGTCTCGTCGGGCGCGATCAGCCCCGAGCGCGCGCCGCCCTCGATCGACATGTTCGAGACGGTCAGCCGGCCCTCGACCGACATTGCGCGGATCACGTCGCCGGTGAATTCGATGACGTAACCGGTGCCGCCGGCCGCGCCGATCCGGCCGATGATCGCGAGGACGACGTCCTTGGGGCTCACCCCGAAACCGAGCGATCCGTCGACGCGGATCTCGAGGGTCTTCGATTGCTGGAGCAGCAGGGTCTGGGTGGCGAGGACATGCTCGACCTCCGAGGTGCCGATGCCGAAGGCGAGCGCGCCGAGCGCGCCGTGCGCCGAGGTATGGCTGTCGCCGCAGACGAGCGTGGTGCCGGGGAGCGTGAAGCCCTGTTCGGGGCCGACGACATGGACGATCCCCTGCCGCGCGTCGAGCGCGTCGATATAGGGCACGCCGAACTCGGCGACGTTGGCGCGCAACGCGGCGAGCTGGCCGGCGCTGGCGGGATCGGCGATCGGCAGCGCAGTGCCCGCGGCGTCGACGCGCGCGGTGGTCGGCAGATTATGGTCGGGGACCGCAAGGGTGAGATCGGGCCGGCGCACCGGACGCCCGGCGGCGCGGAGCCCGGCGAACGCCTGCGGGCTGGTGACTTCGTGGACGAGGTGCCGATCGATATAGATCAGGCAGGTGCCGTCGTCGCGGCGTTCGACGACGTGATCCGCCCAGATCTTCTCGTACAGCGTGCGGGGTTTGCTGGCCATGCAGGCGATCTAATCCGATCGTGCGCGAGAGCAAGCCGCTACGCAATTTTGCGATAGCAAGCCGAGCTTTCGCCCGATGTCCGAAAATTGCCCGAGGCAGCCAAAACCGTCACCCCGGACTTGTTCCGGGGTCCACCCAGCCTCACGGGATGCCCTCCAACCTCTTGTCCAGCCGCCGTCTCCCGGTGGACCCCGGCCCAAGGCCGGGGTGACGAAGTGGGCTTACTGCGCCGGCGCCCTCTCCGCCTCGCCCTTGAGATATGTCTGGATGGCGTCGATCTCCGGATCGGTGAGCACGAAGAAGCTCTCGCGCGCGACCTTGCTCATCAGGCCATGGTCGGGCTTCGTGCCGACCCCGGTGCGGAGCAGCTTCCTGAGCCGCGCGGGATCATAGGCCGCGACCACCGGAGCGAGCGCGGGGACCTTGGTGCTGCCATCCTCCATCGTGCCGTCCCGATGGAGCTTGTGGCAGGCGAGGCAGGCGAAATCGGCGACGTAGCGGCCCATATCGGCCGGACGGGTCGGCTGCGACGATCTGGCGGCGTTGGCCATTGCCGGGAGCTTGCCCGCGAGGATCAGCGCGCGGCCGATCGGGCCCCAGGACATGCTGGCCTGCGAATCCCCGGGGCCGGGCTTCAGGGTGCGGATCCACGCGACGATGCGGCCGACATCCTGATCCGAGAGATGGCCGAGCGCAGCGGTCGGCATGATGAACAGCGACGAACCGTCCTTGCGGACGCCGTGACGGATCGCGCGGACCAGTTCGGCATCGGTCATGTCCGCGGCGACCCGCGCCAGCGGCGGCGGGGCGATGCGGCCGAGCATCGGATCCTCGAACAGGACTTTGCCCTCGCCATTGCCGCCGTGACAGTCGCGGCAATTGGCGATGCGCGCCATGCGCGCGCCCTCGGCGATCGACGCGGCATCCCGGGGAATCGCCACTTCGACCATCGGCACCGAATGGCCCTTGCGGATCACCCATTCGGATCCGGCATAGACCAGGACCAGCACGAGCAGGACCAGACCGGCGAGCACCGCCAGTCCGCGCAATATCCAACGCATATTCCTCCCCCAAGATCAAATACTTGTTACGCCGGCAATGCATGCCGGAAGCCGTCAAGTCATGCGATCCCGGGAACTTCCTTTGGCGAGACGTAATCCGGATCATGCGCGAAGGGCAACGCGGCGCCGCCCCTCAATGCTTCCAACACCGCATGAAAATCGGTCTCGCAGCGAAAGCCCAAAACTTGCTCTGCTCGCACGGCGTCATAAACGCGACCGATCGACCTGGGCAGTTCCCAGCCTTTGTCGGCGTATAACGCAGGTGCATCGGGGAAATGCCTTGCGATTACTGTCGCGGCGTCGCGTTTGAGCGCGTCGCATTCGCTGCGGTCGAACGGGGTCGGGGCGGAGACGATGAAGCTGCCGAAGCCGATCTGCGGCGCGCGCTCCAGCGCGGCGATGTGCGCGCGGGCGGCGTCCTCCACGGTCAGGCGGCGGTGGAGCAGTTCGTTGGCCTTCATATTCTCGCCCGAGAGCGCGCGGTGGGTGTCGTCCTCCTCGGGGAAGAAGCGGCTGGTGCGCAGCACGACGCAGTTCAGCCCGCTTTCGAGATGCGCGAGGCGGCAAAGCTGTTCGGCGGCGAGCTTGGTGACGCCATAGATGTTGCGCGGCTCCAATGGCCCGCTGGTTTCGTCGAGCCAGACGGCATGATCGGCGAGTTCGTTGCGGATCGCGTTCGAGATCATCAGCGACGTGGTCGAAGTGAAGACGAAGCGGTCGTGCCCCGCCGCCGCGGCCGCTTCGAGCAGGTTGAGCGTGCCGGTGACGTTGACCTCGACGAACGCCTGCGCCGGATAGCGGACGATATCGGGCTTGTGCAGCGCGCCGCCGTGAATCACCGCCTCGATCCGATGCTCGGCGAAGATGCGATCGACAAGGGCGCGATCGGCGACCGAGCCGATCATGTCGGTGTCCACGCCCGGCGCGACGTCGAGGCCGATCACGGAATCGCCGCGCGCGCGCAGCATCGGGGCGAGGAAGCGGCCGAGCCAGCCCGAAGAACCTGTGAGAAGGATACGCATGCGCGCCCGATAGCCGAGGCGCGGGCGACCTGAAAATACGGGAGATGCTGATCGCCGACAGGGCAAGGTCGTTGGGCTCCGCGCGATCACGGCCGAGACCGCGATCGACGATATCGCGTCGCAACAGGTGCTCGCGCAACCGATCCGGGCGCGTCGGCGAACGCTTCGACGCGGAGGATCGCCGGTTGTCGTGCTGGCGCCGCGCAGTCGACGACGCGCCGTCGGGACCCGCCGCAGCCGCACCCTGATGCTGCTTCCCGGCCGGGCAAGTTTCAGCAACAGGCGAGCAGGAAGCCGAGCCCGGTATAGAATAGATCCCGCCTTGACTTGATTCTTTGTTGGCCCGAGCTTGAGACCCGCGGGGCATATGAAGTCTGAATCTCCGCAACCAGTTGTGATGATTACTTCCTCATGGAAAAGGGTAATATCATGAAGTCCATTGCATTTGCGGTCGCTGCTTTTGCAGTCGTGCTGCCGTCGGTCGCCGCGCTGTTGCCGAAGCACGAAGTGCGCGCCTGCTCGGCCGCGGAATGGATTTGGGACACCTTGGTTCAGGATATCGGCTGCACCGCCCCCTGACCCGACCCCGGCAGGCGCCGCGAGGCGCCTGCCGGCCATTGTGACGGGCATTTTCGGAGTGCGGGATACATCTCCGATGCGTGCGACGGCATCCGGGCGGGCGTCGACCGGCTACAGCCCCGCGGGGAGCGGCGTCGCCAATCGCTGGGCGGGTTCGCGCGCGTCCGCCCAGTCGGTGCGGCGCCTCACGAAGGGATTGACGAACAGCAGGGGCAGCTTGAGGAACAGCAGCTCGGAGTGAATGAATGTGTCGATCGCGCGCTCCCACCACGCGGACTCGCGCCTGCCGTGCGCCTCGAGCCAATTGTCATAGGGCGCCCAATGGCTCGGCTCGTCCTTCTCGATGATGCCGAAGATCTTCATCAGCACCTTGTCGCCAGTCACCAGCGGGTGGCGCAGCAGCACGTCGACCTGACGATAGCCGCGCCGTTCGGTGAGCGAGATCACCCGGCACAATTTCTCGAACTGGTCGTCGCTGGCGATGATCGCCTGCGTATCGAGATCGTCGATCGTGCGGCGGAACATGATCTCGACGAAGCGGTCGATATGGCCGCAGGTGCGATCGACCTCGAGCGGCATCTTGCCCTGCAGCTGGAACCAGCGCTTGAACATCAGATAATGTTTGCGCTCGTCGGCGCGGTGCTTCTCGATCGCGGCGATGAGGGCGTGATCGTCCGGCGCCCGCGCCCGCACCGCCTCGAGAACACGATCGATGCTCGTATAACCGCGATGCTCGTTATAGATGTAGATCGAGCCCAGCAGGTCGAGATAACGGCGGCGAAACCAGCCCATGCGCCGAGGCTACGCCTGCCCCGCCCGGGCGTCAACGCGGCGCGTCAGCTACCCTGCGGGCGGGCCTGCTCCCCGGCGAGCGCCGCATCGGGATCGTCGGGAACCACCGCCGTCGCTTCCGCCGGGTCGGGACCGTCGACCGGCAGGGGCTCCGGCGCGGCGACCGCCTCCCCGGCGGGCCCGATCCCGGCATCGACATCGATGCTCTCCGCGGCCGGCGCGCCGGCCGGGACGACCTGCACCGGCGTATCCTTGCCGGCCGGCTCGGCGCTGCCGAAATTGGTCTTGCTCAGCAGGTTCGGAACGAGGCGTTCGAAGAAGCCCGCGACGAAGCCGATCAGGAAGACCGTGAGGCCGTTGTACGAACCGTCGTCGGGCCCGTGGACGATGGCCTGATTGTCGAACACCGCGGTCGACACCAGATCGGTCGCGAACAGGCTGTACAGGATCGCGCCCGAGATCGCGCCGATCGTCATGCGCAGCATCACATCGATGCGGTTCTCGCGATTCTGCAGATCGATCACGACGTCGCGGCTCTTCAATCCTGTGGCGATCGAGAAGAAGGCGCCGATCGTGCCCCCCGCAACCGCGGTCCATACCGGCCCGAGCTCGGGCGGAAAGCGATAGATCGGATCCAGCATGCCAGCCGTCAGCAGCCAGGCCACCCCGACCATGAGGATCACCAGCAGGAAGGCGCGATTGACATATTGCCCGCGCGCGATCGCGGTGCGCTCGGCGATGAGATCGTTCTTGACCTGCGCGAGCAGCTCCTGCGCGAGCTTGAGGTTCTTGCCGTCCTCGAGCACGGTGATGATCGCGTCGGCCACGCGGCGATCGTAGCGATACACCTTGCGCGACTGTTCGCGCTTGCCCTTCGCGCCGCGCCAGTCGAACGCCCGGCTCCAGAAGCCCGGAGCGGATTCATCGGGCTTCTCGCCGCCGTGCGCGCCGTGCGCTCGGCCGGCGGTCTCGCCCTCTGCCGTCCCGTCGTCATTGGCGGTGCGCCAGCCGTCGATCAGCCCGTTGATCTGCCCGCGCATCGGCATCAGCGGAACGATCCGCGCGCGCTGCTGCGACCGCAGCGGGTCCTGGTCCTGATCGGCGAAATGCACGATCATGCGGTCACGCGTCCGGTAGATCGCATAGAAAGGCGGATTGTAGGAATAGACCTTGAGGATGCGTTCGCCGGCCGGGTCCCTCGCACCCTTGACGATGTCCCCGGCCTTGCTGGCACACGCTTCGTCGCTGGGCACAGTCGAACCCCCGTATAGTCCGGAGCAATGATCCGATCGGACATCAATGCCAGAATATCGGTCGCGAAGCTATACTATAGCGGAACTGCAACGCTACTTGGCGTTTCGGGCGAACCGCGAAGATCCTCCCGCGCTTCGCGAGGGAGGATCTGGTTCAGGAAACGAGCGCCGAATATGCGGCGGTGGTCTTTGCCGCGACTTCCTCCGCGGTCACGCCCGGCGCGAGTTCGATCAGCCGGAACGGGCTGTCATGATCGGCGCGCTGGAACACCGCGAGATCGGTGATGATCATGTCGACGACGTTCCTGCCGGTGAGCGGCAAGGTGCATGCCGGGATGAACTTGGGATCGCCGTTCTTGCTGCCATGCTCCATCACCACGATGATCTTCTTGACTCCGGCGACGAGATCCATCGCCCCGCCCATGCCCTTGATCATCTTTCCCGGGATCATCCAGTTGGCGATGTCGCCTTTCTCGCTCACTTCCATCGCGCCGAGCACGGTCAGGTCGATATGTCCGCCGCGGATCATGGCGAAGCTGTCCGACGAGCTGAAATAGACCGAGCTGGGCAGTTCGCTGATCGTCTGCTTGCCCGCGTTGATCAGATCGGGATCCTCCTCGCCCTCATAGGGGAAAGGCCCGATGCCGAGCATGCCGTTCTCCGACTGGAGCGTGACCTCGACGCCGTCGGGGATATGGTTGGCGACGAGCGTCGGGATGCCGATGCCGAGATTGACGTAGAAGCCGTCCTCGAGCTCGCGTGCGGCGCGCGCCGCCATTTCGTCACGGGTCCAGGGCATCAATGCACTTCCTTGCCAAGATCGGTGGGAGACTGACGTTCGGCATCCATGCCGAACCAGATACGGGCGAGCGCCTCGGCCTCGGTGATGCCGGTGGCGTTCGCCCAGGCACGCGCACCGTGGCGTGCGCAATCGACCAGGGCGATGCCGAGCAATGCGGGATCGGCACCCAGCGCCGCGGGATCGACCAGACAGGTCGCCGGGCCGCCCGGCCGGGCCCACATCCGCAGGAATTCGCGGCTGCCCTGCAGCAAATGCGCCGCGCCCGAAAGGTCGAGTTCGTCGGTGACGACACCCTTGCGTCCGAACGTCATGGCTTCGCTCCCTGCCCCGGATCGGTCCAGCGCGCGTCGGGTGGGAAGATCTCGTCGACGCCGCCCTTCAACCCGGTGCCGTAGACCGGATTGGGCAGCATGAACCAGCCGGCGCCCCAGAGCGGGGCGAGCAAGGTGCCGCCGACGCTGTTGCGCCGCGTCGCGACCGGGGCCTCGGGCGCGTTGAACAGATCGCTGAAATCGCCGAGCTGGTCGCCGGCCATCGCGACGACGCAATAACGCTGGGCGATCTTCTGGCGGCGCGAATCCTTGCCGCTCGTCTCGCCCTCGCCGCGCAGCCACAAGGTGTCGAAGAGCGCCGCCGGGCCGAGACCGGCATGTTCGAGCGCGGCGGCGGTCTGCGCGGCGCTGGCGGCGGAGCGGTTGGAATTGAAGATCACGGTGAAGCCTTCGCGCCGGGCGGCGGCGAGCGCCTCGGCCGCGCCGGGGACCGCGGCGACCTTGTCGGCGCCGGTCTGCTCCCAGCGGCTCCAGCGCGCGGCATCATAGGCGCCGCCGCGCGTCGCCTCGTCGCGCTCGTAGCCGAGATTGAGCAAGGCGGTCTCGTCGATATCGAGCACCACGGCGTGCGGGCGCTTGCCACAGGTCTCGAACCGCGGATTGTCGAGCGTCGAACCGGGCGCGAGCACGACCGAGCGGACCTGCGTCTTGTCGCGGCGATAGCCGATCTCGGTCCGCAGATAGTTCCACAGCGCCTGATAGGCCTGCATGCTGAGCGCCGCCGCCTCGCCGGAGCCGTAGAGATATTGCATCCCCGGCGGGGCGTTGCCGGGCGCGGCCGGGGCCGCCGGGGCCCCGTCCGGCGGGGGCAGCGCAGTCAGGGCGGTGACCTGGACCTTGCTTCCGTCCGCGGCGGTGAGGACCTGTCCGGGCTTCGGCGCTGCCTGTGTCTGCGCGCGCTGACGCCTTGACGGGCGGTCCTGACTGCCTGCCTTGAGCACGCCCGCGCCGGCCGCGAGCGGCGCCGCGATCACGGCGGCGGCGCAACCCGACAGCAGAACAGCGCCTGCCGTCACGAGCGCGAAGCCGGCCGGGAGCCGCGCCGGGATCACGCCGCCTCGCGGGCGCGCACGGTGCGGAATTCGATCTTCTTGTCGTACGGCGCGCCGACGATCAGCCGCTTCACATAGATGCCCGGCAAATGGATGGCATCGGGATCGAGGCTGCCGACCGGCACGACTTCCTCGACTTCGGCGACGCAGATCCTGCCCGCGGTCGCCATCGGCTGGTTGAAGTTGCGCGCGGTCTTGCGGAAGATGAGGTTGCCGCTCTCGTCGGCCTTCCAGCCCTTGATGATCGACAGATCGGCGCGGATGCCGCGCTCGAGCACATATTCCTCGCCGTCGAAGATCTTGACCTCCTTGCCCTCGGCGACCTGCGTGCCGACGCCGGTCCTGGTGTAGAAGCCCGGGATCCCCGCCCCGCCGGCGCGGCAGCGCTCGGCAAGCGTGCCTTGCGGGCAGAATTCGACCTCGAGCTCGCCGCTCAGATATTGGCGCTCGAATTCCTTGTTCTCGCCGACATAGGAACTGATCATCTTCCTCACCTGACGCGAGCGGAGCAGCTTGCCCAGGCCCTCATTGTCGATGCCGGCATTGTTCGAGGCGATGGTGAGGTCCTTGACTCCCGCGGCCTGGAGCGCGTCGATCAGCCGCTCGGGGATGCCGCACAGCCCGAAGCCGCCGGCACACAGGGTCATGCCGTCGAACAGCAGCCCTTCCAGCGCTGCTTCGGCGTTGGGATAGAGCTTGTTCATCGCGCGATTCTCTCCTGACCTGGCGCCGCGATAATCCGCCCCCGGGCGCGCGGTCAAGCGAACCTGAATCGACTTTCAACTTTGCTTTTGTTGCAGCGCAACCTTGGAAACCTCGCCAGGACCCCTATATGATACGCGCACGGAACGACTGCAGAACATTGCAGATGTTGCAAAATAGTTACGGTTTCAATTTTGTTACCGCGCTGCAGCATTGCAAACGTTGACCCGGAAATTTTCAATCCTACGTAGCGCTCCCCGGCCCTCTTCTGGGACCGGTGTAGTATAGTACGAAGGATATAATAATGCGTTTGTTCGCAGTGTCGGCGCTTGCCCTCGCAACTCTTGCCACGCCCGCTTTCGCTCAGGATGCGGCTTCGAGCTTCACTGGCCCGCGCGCGGAAGTCGTCGCCGGCTGGGATCATGTCGGCGGCCTCGGCGAGGGTTCGTCGGGCTTCACCTATGGTGGCGCGCTCGGCTATGATGCGCAGATCGGTCGCGCCGTGATCGGCGCCGAGGCAGAGATCACCGGCTCGACCACCGAGGAAGACGGCGCCAGCGCCGGTCGCGACCTCTATGTCGGCGGCCGTATCGGCTTCGTCGCACTGCCGAACACTCTGGTCTACGCCAAGGGCGGTCTGACCAACGCGCGCGTCAACGTGGAGGGCCTCGGCTCGGCCAACACCGACGGCTATCGCTTCGGCGGCGGCGTCGAGCACAATTTCGGCCGCTTCTACGGCAAGGTCGAGTATCGCTATTCGCGCTACGAGGAACTCGACCTCAATCGCGACCAGGTGACCGCGGGCCTCGGCATCCGTTTCTGATCGTCTGATCACGCAAAATCGGGTCGCGCGGGCAATCGCTCGCGCGGCCCTTTTTGCGTTTGGCGCGCATCACGGTAGGAAGCCGGCATGACCGAACTTCGCACCGGCGGCCGCATCCTCGTCGACAATCTCGTGGCGCAAGGCTGCGACCGCATCTTCCATGTCCCGGGCGAGAGCTTCCTCGCCGTGCTCGACGCGCTGCACGACACGCCGGCGATCGACCTCGTCACCTGCCGGCAGGAAGGCGGAGTCGGCTTCATGGCGTGCGCCGACGGCGCGATGACCGGGCGGCCCGGCGTGGCGTTCGTCACCCGCGGCCCCGGCGCGACCAACGCCAGCATCGGCGTCCATGTCGCGATGCAGGATTCGCAGCCGATGCTGCTGTTCATCGGCGATGTCGACCGCGGCATGCGTGACCGCGAAGGCTTTCAGGAAGTCGATTTCCCCGCATTCTTCGGCCCGATCGCCAAATGGGCGACGCGGATCGAAGATGCCGCGCGGATTCCCGAATATGTCGCGCGGGCGTGGAACGTCGCGACTACCGGCCGGCCCGGCCCGGTGGTGATCGCATTGCCCGAGGACATGCTGTGCGACGTGGTGGCCGCCACGGACCGCCCGCCTCTGCCGCGGATCACCCAGGCGCCCGACCGGCATGCGATGCAGGCGATGACCGCGTTGATCCAGCAGGCCGAGCGGCCGGTCGCGATCGTCGGCGGCGCCGGCTGGACCGCGGCGGCGGGCGCGGCCTTCGCCACCTTCGCCGAGCGGATCGGCCTGCCGGTCGCCAGCGCATTCCGGCGGCAGGACGCGCTTCCCGCCGGATCGCCGGCATTTGCCGGCAATCTCGGCTATGGCCCCAGTCCGAAGCTGGTCTCGCGGATCAAGGGCGCCGACCTGATCCTCGCGGTCGGCGCGCGGCTCGGCGAGGCGACCACCGACGGCTATACGCTGATCACCCCCGACCATCCCGGCCAGACGCTGATCCACGTCCATCCCGATCCCAACGAACTGGGCCGAGTCTATCGCGCCGATGTCGCGATCTGCGCCGACATGGCGAGCTTTGCCGGCGCCGCGGGGCTTGAGAATATCGGCGCGATCCGCGGAGGCGCGGCCGCCGAGGCGCATGCCGAATGGCTTGACTGGTCGACTCCGAGCCCGCGCGAGGGCGTGACGCTCGATCTCGGCCAATGCGTCGCGGCGATGCGCGAGGCGATGCCGGCGGACACGGTCATCTGCAACGGCGCGGGCAATTTCTCGAGCTGGTGGCACCGGTTCTGGCGCTATGGCGCGCAACCGTCGCAGCTCGCGCCCACCGCGGGCGCCATGGGCTATGGCGTCCCCGCCGCGGTCGCCGCGGCTTTGCGCGCGCCCGATCGCGCGGTGGTCGCGCTCGCCGGCGACGGCGATTTCCTGATGAACGGGCAGGAACTCGCCACGGCGATCCAGCATGACGCGAACATCCTCGTGCTGGTGATCGACAATGGCGCGTACGGCACGATCCGCATGCATCAGGAGCGCGAATATCCGGCGCGGCTCTCGGGCACGCGGCTGCACAATCCGGACTTCGCGGCGCTCGGACGGGCCTATGGCTGCTGGGCCGAGACGGTCGAGCGCACCGCGGAATTCGCGCCCGCGCTGGAGCGTGCGTTGCGGCAGAAGGGCGTCCGGCTGCTCCACCTCAAGACCGATGTGGAATTCATCACGCCCGGCACCACAATCGCGGCGATCCGAAACCGCTGACCGGCCGCTTGCCTCTATAATGGGGGCAAGGAGACTGAAATGGGTTGGAAGACGGCGCACATCGGCAGAGAAGGCGACCAGCTCGCGCTTTCCGGTGTGAAAGTGTGGCAGCAGGAATGGCGCTGGCTCGGCAGCAAGACGGTGATGCTGCCCAATCCGCTCGAGCCGATCGAAACCCAGTCCTACATGATCTGCGAGGTCGGAAATTCGCACCGCCCGGTCAAGTTCGCGGCGAGCAAGCTGGCAAGCGGGCTCTGGTCGTTCTACGTCCCCGACTGATCGAACCGACCGACACGAAAAGGGCGGCCCGGCCGGGACCGCCCTTTCCTGCGTCGACGCCCGGCGTCAGATATCGTCGCCGAGCGCGCCCTTGATCTTGCCGGCGAATTGCTCGCCCTTGCCCTTGAGCTCCTGCGCGGCGCCTTCGTCGCGGGTCTCGGGGTCGTTGCTCTGCTGCTTGATCTTGCCGGCAGCCTCGTCGAGGTTGCCCTTGATCTTGTCGACAAGTTCACCCATGATTTCAATCTCCTGGCCGCGAACCGGCGCGTAGCTGCGCCCTGTATTGCGTGCACTTCCAACAACGGTTCGCGCCGGGCGGGGTTCCTGCAATGCCCGATCGGATTGCCGAACATTACGAACGCCATGCCCGTGCTTTCGACGAAGCGCGCCGCCAGAATTTCGTCGAGCGCGGCTGGCTGGACCGCTTCCTGCTCGGGGTACCCAAAAACGGGCATGTCCTCGATCTCGGCTGCGGCGCAGGCGAACCGATCGCCCGCTATCTGATCGACCGCGACCGGAGGCTGACCGGGATCGACGTTTCCGAACGGATGATCGCGCTCGCCCGCACGCGCTTCAGCCGGCACCAGTGGATCTGCGGCGACATGCGCGAACTGGCGCTCGACACGCGCTTCCATGGCGTGATCGCGTGGGACAGCCTGTTCCATCTGCGCCCGGGGGAGCAGAACGCGGCGCTGGCCAAGGTGGCGGATCTGCTCGAACCGGGGGGCACGCTGTTGTTCAACACCGGCCCCGCGCAGGGCGAAGCGATGGGCTGCCAGTTCGGCGAGGAACTGTACCATGCCAGCCTCGCCCCGGCCGAATATCGCGCATTGTTCGCGGAGCATGGGCTGCTCGAAGTGGCGTTCGCGCCGGAGGACGTCATGACCGGCGGGCGATCGGTCTGGCTGGCGCGAAAGGCGTGAAGCCTCCCCGAGCAAAGCTCGGGGAGGCATTTATGTCAGATCAGTCCCGCCAGCGGGCTGCTCGGATCGGCATAGCGACGCTTGGCCATCCGGCCGGCGCGGTAGGACAGCCGCCCCGCCTCGACCGCCGCCTTCATCGCCGATGCCATCAGGATAGGATCCTTCGCCTCGGCGATCGCGGTGTTCATCAGCACGCCGTCGCAGCCGAGCTCCATCGCCACCGCCGCGTCGCTCGCCGAGCCGACTCCGGCATCGACCAGCACCGGCACCTTCGCGCCTTCGACGATCAGCCGGATCGTCACCTGGTTCTGGATGCCCAGCCCCGAGCCGATCGGCGCGCCCAAGGGCATGATCGCCACCGCGCCGGCATCTTCGAGCCGCTTCGCCGCGATCGGATCGTCGACGCAATAGACCATCGGCTTGAAGCCTTCGTTCGCCAGCACCTCGGTTGCACGCAAGGTCTCGACCATGTCGGGATAGAGCGTCCGCGCCTCGCCGAGCACCTCGAGCTTGACCAGCTCCCAGCCGCCAGCCTCGCGCGCCAGCCGCAAGGTGCGGATCGCCGATTCGGCGTCGAAGCAGCCCGCGGTGTTGGGAAGGTAGGTGATCTTCTTCGGGTCGATATAGTCGGTGAGCATCGGCGCGTTGGGATCGGACACGTTGACCCGGCGCACCGCCACCGTGACGATCTCGGCGCCCGACGCCGCCACCGCCGCGGCATTCTGCTCGAAATCCTTGTACTTGCCGGTGCCGACGATCAGCCTCGAGCGGAAGGTTCTGCCGGCGACGCTCCAGCTGTCGTCCGCGACTCGTCCGGCATGGTCGCCGCCGCCGACGAAATGGACGATCTCGAGCTCGTCGCCGTCCCTGACCACGACTTCGCCCAGCGTCGAGCGCGGCACCACCTCGAGGTTGCGCTCGACGGCGATCTTTTCGGGCACCAGCCCGAGCTGCTCGGCCAGCTGGATGAGGGTGAGCCCCGCGGTGACGCGCTTGTGCTCGCCGTTGACGACAATGCTGACGGTACCGTCGGTATGCACGCTTAACCTCCGTTCGGGCTGAGCTTGTCGAAGCCCTGTTCTTCTTCGGCTTCCGGTTGGAGGAAGAAGGACGGCCCTTCGACAAGCTCAGGGCGAACGGGAAACGAGCGGCCCGATTTGATCGCTGACGCTGGCTCATATAGAGGCGATGCGCAGACCCGCAACCGAAAGGCACCGGCTTGGCCGACACGATCTACGTCCTCAACGGTCCCAACCTCAACCTGCTGGGACTGCGCGAGCCGGAGATCTACGGTTCGGCGACCCTGGACGACATCGCCGGCGAGCTCGAGGACCGCGCCCGCGAACTCGATCTCGAAATCGACCTGCGCCAGTCGAATCACGAGGGCCACCTCATCGATTGGCTGCACGAGGCACAGGCCCGGGGCGCCAAAGCGGTCATTCTCAATCCGGGCGGGTACACGCATACCTCGATCGCGTTGCACGATGCCGTCAAGAGCATCACGACGCCGGTGATCGAGGTCCATCTTTCGAATCCGCATGCGCGCGAGGAATTCCGGCATATCTCCTATGTCGGTCGTGCCGCACGCGGAACCATCGCGGGCTTCGGAGCGCTGTCGTACATGCTTGCGCTTGAAGCCGCCGCGCGTCTCTGACATGAGCGCGCGCTTTCATCGGGTAAAGGGTCGCAATGGCCGACGATAACAAACAAGGGGCGATGCACGTCGATATCGAGCTGGTCCGCCAGCTCGCCGCCGTGCTCGACGAGACACAACTTACGGAAATCGAGGTCGAGGACGGTGAACGCCGGGTGCGCGTCGCGCGCACCGTCACCGCCGCACCGGCGGTACATTATGCCCCGGCCGCGCCGGCGCCGGTCGCCGCCGCCGCGCCTGTTGCCGCCGCCGAGACCGGCGCGCCGGCACCGGCTGCAGCGGCGAACGCCGTCAAGTCGCCGATGGTCGGCACCGCCTATCTCAAGCCCAATCCCGAGGCGAAAGCCTTTGTGGGCGTGGGCGACAAGGTCGCCGCGGGCGACACCTTGCTGATCATCGAGGCGATGAAGGTGATGAACGCGATCCACGCCCCGGCCGCGGGCACGGTCAAGGCGATCCTCGTCGAGAACGGCCAGCCGGTCGAGTTCGATCAGCCGCTCGTGGTCGTCGAGTAAGCATGCCAGAGATCAAGAAGCTCCTCATCGCCAATCGCGGCGAGATCGCGTTGCGTATCCACCGTGCCTGCCACGAGATGGGGATCAAGACCGTCGCGGTGCACTCCACCGCCGATGCCGACGCGATGCACGTGCGGCTCGCCGACGAGGCGATCTGCATCGGGCCGCCGAGCGCGACCGATTCGTATCTCAACATCCCCAACATCATCAGCGCCGCCGAGATATCGGGCGCCGACGCGATCCACCCGGGATACGGCTTCCTCTCCGAGAATGCGCAATTCGCCGAAATCGTCGAGGCGCACGGGATCATCTTCGTCGGGCCCAAGCCCGAGCATATCCGCACGATGGGCGACAAGATCGAGGCCAAGCGCACCGCGGGCACGCTCGGGCTGCCACTCGTCCCCGGCTCGGACGGCGCGATCAGCGACCTCGCCGAGGCCAAGACGATCGCGGCGAAGGCCGGTTATCCGGTGATCATCAAGGCGGCCTCGGGCGGCGGCGGCCGCGGCATGAAGGTCTGCACGTCCGAGGACCAGCTCGAGACCCTGATGCAGCAGGCGGGCAGCGAGGCGAAGGCCGCGTTCGGCGACGCTACCGTCTATCTCGAAAAATATCTCGGCAATCCGCGCCATATCGAGATCCAGGTATTCGGCGACGGCAACGGCAATGCCGTGCATCTGGGCGAGCGCGACTGCTCGCTCCAGCGCCGCCACCAGAAGGTGCTCGAGGAGGCCCCCTCCCCCGTGCTCGGCCAGGCCGATCGCGAGCGGATCGGCGGCATCTGCGCCAGGGCGATGGCCGATATGGGCTATCGTGGCGCAGGAACGATCGAGTTCCTGTGGGAAAATGGCGAGTTCTACTTCATCGAGATGAACACCCGGCTGCAGGTCGAACATCCGGTGACCGAGATGATCACCGGGCTCGATCTGGTCCGCGAGCAGATCCGCGTCGCCGAGGGCCATGGTCTGTCGTGCGAGCAGCACCAGATCAATTTCCACGGCCATGCCATCGAATGCCGGATCAATGCCGAGGATCCGCGGACCTTCGCGCCTTCGCCGGGCACGGTGAAGCAGTTCCACGCTCCCGGCGGCATGCACGTCCGCGTCGATAGCGGGCTCTATACCGGCTACAAGGTCCCGCCTTATTACGACAGCATGATCGCCAAGCTGATCGTCTATGGCTCGACTCGCGAACGCTGCCTGATGCGGCTCAGGCGCGCGCTCGAGGAATTCGTGATCGAGGGGATGAAGACCACCATCCCGCTCCATCAGGCGCTGCTCGACGATCCCGAATTCCAGCAGGGCGCGTATACGATCAAATGGCTCGAAGAGTGGCTGGCGAAGCAGGACGCAAATTAGCCGTCATCCCGGCAAAGGCCGGGATCTCATGCGGCGCGAGACCCCGGCGTGCGCCGGGGTGACGGAGATGGAATGAAGGCCACGATCTACCATAATCCGCGCTGCTCCAAATCGCGCGAGGCGCTGGCGATCCTGACCGGGACGCCGGGCATCGAGGTCGAGATCGTCGAATATCTCAAGACCCCGCTGTCGCGCGACGAACTGGTGCGGCTCTATGCCCGCGCAGGGATGACCGCGCGCGAGGGGCTGCGCATCGGCGAGGATGCCGCCAAGCCGCTCAAGGGCGCCGACGACGACACGATTCTCGACGCGATGGCGGCGAACCCGATCCTGATCGAACGCCCCCTCGTCGCCACCGAAAAGGGCGTGCGGCTCGGACGTCCGCCGGAAAAGGTCCGCGAAATTCTGTGAGCGCGGCGGGCAAGGTCGTCCGCCCCGACCGTAATGCGTGGCGCGTCGAGCATGCCGATCGCGTCTCGGTGATCGTCGATGCCGAGGATTATTTCCGCGCTGCGCGCGACGCGATGCTGATGGCCAGGCACCAGATCCTGCTGATCGGCTGGGACTTCGATGCGCGGATCCGGCTGGCCGATGCCTGCGACCAGGCCCCCGAAGCGCCCGATTGCGTGGGGCCGTTCCTCACCTGGCTGGCGAAGCGCAACCCCGCGCTCGAAATCTATCTGCTGCGCTGGGACGTCGGCGCGCTCAAGACCTATCTCCGCCCCAGGACCTTGAGCACGACGCTGCGCTGGATGGCCCACCCGCGGATCCATCCGCGGCTCGACAGCCGCCACCCGCCGGGCGCGTCGCACCATCAGAAGATCGTCGTGATCGACGATTGCCTCGCTTTCTGCGGCGGGATCGACATGACCAGCAAGCGCTGGGATACCAGCGCGCACCGCGACGACGAGCCCGGCCGGATCGATCCCGCCGGGTCGAGCTATATGCCGTGGCACGACGCCACCACCGCGCTGCAAGGTCCGGTCGCCCGTGCGCTCGGCGAGCTCTGCCGCGAGCGCTGGGAGCTGGCGGGTGGCAAGCCGATCGCACCGCCGCCCGCGCGCGAGGCGTGCTGGCCCGAAACGCTGACGCCGGATTTCACCCAGGTTCCCGCGGCGATCTCGCGTACCCAGCCCGAGATGAAGGGTGTCGCGGCGGTCCATGAGATCGAGCAGCTCTATCTCGATCTGATCGCCCGCGCCGAGCGATGGATCTATGCCGAGAGCCAATATTTCGCCTCGCGCCGCATCGCCGAAGCCATCGCAAAACGACTCGACGAACCCGATGGTCCCGAGATCGTGATCGTCAATCCCGAGCAAGCCGATGGCTGGCTCGAGCAGGTCGCGATGGACACTGCCCGCGCCCGTCTGGTCGAGGCGCTGCGCCGGCGCGACACCCACGGCCGGCTGCATATCTACCACCCGTTCACCGCGGGCGGCGCGCCGATCTACGTCCACGCCAAGGTGCTGGTGATCGACGATCTGGTGTTGCGGGTCGGCTCGTCCAATTTCAACAACCGCTCGCTGCGGCTCGACACCGAATGCGACGTCACGATCGAGGCCGAGCCGGGCGAAACGGACAAAAGCGGCCGTATCGCCGCGATCCGCGACGGCCTGCTCGCCGAGCATCTCGGCTGCACGCCCGAGCAAGTCGCCGGGGAGATCGAGCGCGGCGGGCTGATCGCCGCGGTCGAATCGCTCCGCCGATGCGCCGGCAAGACGCTGCGGCCCTACGCGGTGCCCGATCTCGAAGGCGTGACAGCGTGGCTCGCCGATCATGAAGTGCTCGACCCCGAGAATCCCGAGGACCTGTTCGAGCCGATCGCCAGCGGCGGGCTGTTCCGCCGCTTGCGCAGGCCCCGCGCGTGATGACTAAACCATCGTCTCAGTTTGTCGAATAGACATACACCACGGTGCAGGTGTTGATGCTGTCCGACAGCCTGACGCTCAACGGTTTTCGCTGCAAATGCGCCGATAGGATATGAGAATACATGACGTTGGCGAAAGGTTTCGTCATGTCGATCCGGATATATCCGCCCTGATATGGCGTGCAAGTCAAATCACTATAGTTTCCGGATATTCGAATGCTGTTCGAACCGTCCTCGCTGGTGACCAGTTGGATAACCTGAACGTTGTCGCACAAACGATTGGTGGGCGTATTAGTGCAATCGGCCAGCGCCGGCGATGCCAACGCGACCATCCCGACCAACGTTCCCAGTTTCGCAGCGAGTTTTCCGGTCATATCGCCCCCTATATTGGTGCTCCCCGATACTATGATCGTTCGCGGACGCCAATGCTGGCATGTTTTCATGTTCCGGAAACGGAGATCCCGCACAGCCGGGAACCGCACGTCGGATCCCCGACCTGCCGGCCATGTTCCGCGCCGGGGTGACGAACCCGCACGCCCTCGCTATGGGCTCGCCTCATGACCGGAATCACGCCCGAAATCGTCGCCGAGCACGGCCTGTCCCCCGAGGAATATGCGCGCGTCCTGCACGCGATGGGGCGCGAGCCCAATCTGACCGAACTCGGCATCTTCAGCGTGATGTGGTCCGAGCATTGCAGCTACAAATCCAGCCGCATCCATCTCAAGAAGCTGCCGACCACCGGCCCACAGGTGATCTGCGGGCCCGGCGAGAATGCCGGCGTGGTCGATATCGGCGACGGCCAGGCGGCGATCTTCAAGATGGAGAGCCACAACCACCCGTCTTACATCGAGCCCTATCAGGGCGCGGCGACGGGCGTGGGCGGAATCCTGCGCGACGTGTTCACGATGGGCGCGCGGCCGGTGGCCAACATGAACGCGTTGCGCTTCGGCCGGCCCGATCATCCGAAGATGCGCCATCTGATCGCGGGCGTGGTCCACGGCATCGGCGGCTATGGCAATTGCGTCGGCGTGCCGACCGTCGGCGGCGAAGTGAATTTCCACCCCGCCTATGACGGCAACATCCTCGTCAACGCGATGACCGTCGGCGTCGCCCAGACCGACAAGATCTTCTATTCGGCCGCTTCGGGCGTGGGCAATCCGATCGTCTATGTCGGCTCGAAGACCGGCCGCGACGGCATCCACGGCGCGACCATGGCCTCGGCCGATTTCGGCGAGGATTCGGAAGAAAAGCGCCCCACCGTCCAGGTCGGCGATCCCTTCACCGAGAAATTGCTGATCGAGGCCTGCCTCGAGCTGATGGCCAGCGACGCAATCGTCGCGATCCAGGACATGGGCGCGGCGGGCCTCACTTCCTCCAGCGTCGAGATGGCGAGCAAGGGTGGCGTCGGCATCGAGCTGATCATGGACGATGTCCCCCAGCGCGAAACCGGGATGACGCCGTACGAGATGATGCTGTCGGAAAGCCAGGAGCGGATGCTCATGGTCCTCAAGCCCGGCCGCGAGGATTTCGCCAAGGCGATCTTCGAGAAATGGGCGCTCGATTTCGCGGTGATCGGCCATGTTACCGACACCGGCCGGATGGTGCTCAAGTGGAAAGGCGACGTGGTTGCGGACATTCCGCTCGCCCCGCTCGCCGACGAGGCGCCGCTCTACGATCGCCCACACGTGCCGACGCCGAAGCGCGCGCCGCTGACCGACCTGCCCGAGAGTGCGGATCCGGTCGCGGACCTGATCAAGCTGATGGGCTCGCCCGACATCGCATCGCGCCGCTGGATCTGGGAACAGTACGACCACATGGTCGGCGCCGACACCGTCCAGCGCCCGGGCGGCGACGCCGCGGTGGTCCGCGTCCACGGCACGCAAAAGGGCCTCGCGATCACCACCGACTGCACCCCGCGTTACTGCTTCGCCGACCCGGTCGAGGGCGGCAAGCAGGCGGTCGCCGAAGCGTGGCGCAACCTGACTTCGGTCGGCGCGACTCCGCTTGCGGTGACCAACTGCCTCAACTTCGCCAATCCGCAGCGCCCCGAGATCATGGGCCAGATCGTCGGCTGCCTCGAAGGCATGTCGGAGGCGTGCATCGCACTCGACTTCCCCATCGTCTCGGGCAACGTATCGCTCTACAACGAGAGCAAGGCGACCGGCGGCGGCTCGGCGATCCTGCCCACTCCCGCGATCGGCGGGCTGGGGCTGCTCGCCGATTACGCCACCAGCTGCACGATCGCCTTCAAGGGCGTCGGCGACACCATCCTCACGATCGGCGAGCGCGGCGGCGATCTCGGCCAGTCGATCTGGCTGCGCGAAGTCCATGGCCGCGAGGACGGCCCGCCGCCGCCGGTCGATCTCGCCGCCGAGCGCCGCACCGGCGACTTCATCCGCGCGCAGATCGCCAAGGGCGCGATCACCGCGTGCCACGACGTCGCGGACGGCGGGCTCGCGGTGGCGGTCGCCGAGATGGCGCTCGCCTCGGGGATCGGCGCGCTGGTCAATGAGCCCCAGCCCTTCGGCGTGGCCGGCTCGCTATTCGGCGAGGATCAGGGGCTCTACGTCGTCACGGTCTGCGATTCTTGCCTCGCCGACTTCATGGTCGCGGCGCACAAGGCCGACGTCCCCGCCGACCATCTCGGCCGGACGATCAAGGACCGCATCATCTTCGAACTCGACGAAGGCGACTGGACGGTATCGCTCGCCGATCTCCGCACTGCGCATGAGGGCTTCTTCCCCACGCTGATGGGAGCCGACGCGGCGCTCGCCTGAGCGTCTCGATCCTCCCCCGCCAGAGGGAGGTGACATGCGAAGCATGACGGAGGACGAGGAAAGCACGGCGCTTCGGGATCCCTCCCCCTCCGCCGCCTTCGGCGGCACCTCCCCCGGGCGGGGGAGGATTAGGGGCCTTCCCCTCGCGCCAATCGCCGCTAAGCTGTCCCGCCGGAGGTGCTGATGACCGCTGGCTATTCCGGGACGCCGCTCGCCGACAAGCTCGGGCTCAAGCGCGGCATGCGCTGCTGGTTCCACAACATGCCCGAAAGCGTGCGTGCGGTGATCGATCCGGCAGGCGCAGAGATCGAGGAACAGCCGACCGCGTCGGACGGCCTCCAATGCGCGCATTTGTTCGTCACCGAACGCGAAAAGCTTGAACGCGAGCTCCGCGCGCTGCAGCCGCTGATGGCGCCCAACGGGTTCATCTGGGTCTCGTGGCCCAAGAAAGCCGCGCGGGTCGAGACCGACGTTACGGAAGACGTGATCCGCGACGTCGCGCTGCCCACCGGTCTGGTCGACATCAAGGTGTGCGCCGTAGATGACACATGGTCGGGCCTCAAGCTTGTGATACGAAAGGAAAATCGCGGTCCTACGGGAAACCGCTGACTGGCGTTTTGCCCCGAGATTGTGCACGATCCGGAATATGTTCGACCGTGAGGTGCTGCCCTGGCAGCCATATCCTGACCTGACCGACGCCGAACGCGTCGCCCGCGCCCGGGCGTTCAGCGATTCGATGCAGTCGCGCCGCAGCTGCCGCGCGTTCAGCGAAGCGCCGGTGCCGCGCGCGATCATCGAGGCGGCGTTGACGGCAGCCGGATCAGCTCCGAACGGTGCGAACCGCCAGCCCTGGCACTTCTGCGTGGTCTCGTCGCCCGAGGCGAAATGCGCAATCCGGATCGCCGCCGAGGAAGAGGAACGCGCCTTTTACGATGGCCGCGCCGGCAGCGAATGGCTCGAGGCCCTCGTCCCGCTCGGCACCGGTGCCGACAAACCGTATCTCGAGACCGCGCCGTGGCTGATCGTCGTCTTCGCCCAGCGCCGCGGCGGGCCCGATCCGGACGATCTCAAGCAGAATTATTATGTCACCGAGAGCGTCGGCCTTGCCTGCGGCCTGCTGATCGCCACGCTGCATCAGGCGGGGATCGCCACCTTGGTCCACACCCCCAACCCGATGCGCTTCCTCAACCGGGTGTGCCGCCGGCCCGATCATGAAAAGCCGCTGATGGTGATCGTCGCGGGCCATGCCGCCGCCGACGCGACCATCCCGGCGCACGCGCTCGAGAAGAAGTCGCTGGAGCAGATCGCCAGCTGGCTGTAGCGCTGGGCCGCATGAGCGCGGCCCCGCCCCCCGAAGACGCGCGCGGCCCGGGCCGCCTCGCCGCGCTGGATGTGGTACGCGGTGTCGCATTGCTCGGCATCCTGCTGCTCAACATCGCCAGCTTCGCTTTGCCCGAAGCCGCCTATCTCAATCCGCGCGCCTATGGCGGCTGGCACGGTGCCGATCTGACGGCGTGGCTGATCAATTTCCTGCTGTTCGACGGCAAGATGCGCGGGCTTTTCTCGTTCCTGTTCGGCGCCTCGATGCTGCTGGTGATCGAACGGGCAGAGGCTTGCGGCGAAAGCGCGGCCAAGGTCCATTACCGGCGGATGCTGTGGCTGCTGGCGTTCGGGCTCGCGCATCTCTGGCTGGTCTGGCACGGCGACATCCTCAGTCATTATGCGCTGGTCGGGATGATCGCGTTCGGCCTCCGCAATCTACCGACCGCGCGGCTGCTGGCGCTGGGCATCACCTTGATCTGCGTGACTCTGGTGTTCTTCGCTACCGTGCCGATCGCAGTGCACCACGGGCAGGACCTCGCGGCGCTCAACCGGACGATCGGCGTACCCGCCCCTGCCGAGATCGCGCGCGAACTGACGCTCTATCGCAGCGACTATCCGGCCATCCTGCGCACGCGACTGGCCGAACATGCCGTCACGCCGCTGCCGATGCTGTGGTTCTACGGGCCCGAGACGCTGGCCTATATGCTGTTCGGCATGGCCGCGCTGCGTAGCGGCCTGCTCCGCGGCGAATGGCCGCGCGCGCGCTACCGGCGCTGGCTGTGGATTTGCTGGGGCATCGCGCTGCCGGGCTATATCGCGCTTGCCGTCTATATCGTGCGTGCGCAGTTCAGCCTGTTCTCGGTAGCGCTGGGCAGCTGGACGCTCACCGCGCCGCTGCGCCCGCCGATGATCGTCGGTTGGGCTTGCCTGATCCTGCTGCTGGCGAGACCCGGCGGCGCGCTCACCGAGCGGCTCGCCGCGGCGGGGCGGACGGCGTTCACCAATTATCTGCTGACCAGCCTGATCTGCACCATGCTGTTCTACGGCTATGGGCTTGGCTGGTTCGGGCATCTGAGCCGCTGGCAGCTCTATCCGGTGGTGTTCGCGATCTGGGGACTGATATTGCTATGGTCCAAGCCTTGGCTCGCACGCTTCCGATTCGGCCCGTTCGAATGGCTGTGGCGGAGTCTGGCGCGATGGCGCTGGCAGCAACTGCGCGGTGCCGCCTCCGTATAACTGCGAATGCCTCGCAATACCCTTGCGAATCGGTCTCATTAGCCGTACATCGCTACGATCGAAGCGTGAGGGTGCGATGGTCGTCTGCGTTTGCAATGCAATCCGGGAGCAGGATGTCCGCGCGGCGGCCCGCGATGGCGCGACCAGCGCCTGTCAGGCCTATCGCGCGCTCGGCCGCAGCCCCAAATGCGGCCAATGCGTGCCTTTCGCCCGCGAGATCATCAACGACGAGCGTGCGGCTGCGTAGCGTTCGCAACTAAAAAACCGCGGATTTCTGCGGTTTTCGCGCCCCAATTTTAGCGCTATGGCATCCCTGTAAAGCATAGGGATGACGGCCATGAAGGGCGACGCAAAGGTCCTCGAATATCTCAACGAGGTGCTCAAGAACGAGCTCACCGCGATCAACCAATATTGGCTGCATTACCGGCTGCTCGACAATTGGGGCATCAGGAAGCTCGCCGAGCTCGAGCGTCACGAATCGATCGACGAGATGAAGCACGCCGACAAGTTGGCGGAGCGCATCCTGTTCCTCGAAGGACTTCCCAACTTCCAGTTGCTCGGGCGGCTGCGCATCGGCGAGACCGTCGAGGAGATCCTGCGCGCCGATCTCGCGGTGGAAGTCGAGGCGATCGCCGTGCTCAAGGAAGCAATCCCGCATTGCGAGGCGGTGCGCGACTTCGTCAGCCGCGACCTGTTCGCCTATATCCTCGCCAGCGAGGAAGAGCATGTCGACACGCTGGAGCGCCAGTTCGACATGATCGCCCGGATGGGGCTGGAGAATTACATCCAGCTCAACAGCAAGGCCGAAGAGGCGAGCTGATAGCCGTCATCGCGGCGAAAGCCGGGATCTCAGTCGTCAAGCGCATGGAATGCGGCATGAGATCCCGGCTTTCGCCGGGATGACGGTTGATCAGAGAACCGGGCGGCGGCCGAAGGCGGCGGGCTTGCGGGCGACCAACGGGTTGGCCTCGCGTTCGAGCATGTCGAGTGTGGTCTCGAACAGCGGGCGCAGCTTCACGACATGTTCGAGCGCCTGGGTCGGCGTCTCGCGGCGCTCGATGCAGCCGCGCGCGATCATCTCGATCGTTTCAGCGAGGTCGGCCAGGGGGTCCGCGCCGAACTGGCGCGCCTCGCCCTTGAGCGTGTGCGCGGGGATCACCATCGCGGTGGCGTTGTGGCCACGCATCGCATCCTCGATACGATCGACCGACTTGATGCCGTCCTCGCGGAAATAGCCGAGGATGCGCACGAAGTTCGCCCCGAGCTCGGTGCGCGCCTGCTGGTAGCTTTCCCAATTCACCAGCGGATCATTGCCGATCGTCACGTCCATATCCCGAAGCACATCCCCTGCCCGTACCGGAGCAGTGATAGAGCAGGAACGTAAACAGGGCGTTGATGCGACCCAAGTCATCCCGGGCGGCGAGCGAATGGCGCGCGGCACGAGGTCCCGGCGTTCGCCGGGACGACAGCTCTAACTTTTCTCGCGATCGAACGGGTTTTTCGGCGCGCGCAGGGTGAGGCGGACCGGGACCGCGCCGAAATCGAATTCCTTCCGCAGGCCGTTGATCAGATAGCGCTGATAGCTGACCGGGAGCAGATCGACGCGGGTGCCGAACAGGACGAAGCTGGGCGGGCGCGACTTGTTCTGGGTGACGTAGCGCGGCTTGATCCTTTTGCCGCCCGGCGCGGGGGGCGGATTGGCCTCGATCGCGCGCTCGAACCAGCGGTTGAGCTGGCCGGTCGAGACGCGGCGCGACCATGCCTCGCGAGTCTCGAACGCGACCTTCATCAGCATGTCGAGCCCCTTGCCGGTCTCGGCCGAAACGGTGAGCAGCGGCACGCCCTTGACCTGCGCGAGCCCCTCGTCGAGCGCGCCCTTGACGCCGTTGAACAGGCTCGAGGCGTTTTCGGCGACGTCCCATTTGTTCAGCGCGATGATCAGTGCGCGCCCTTCCTGGAGCACGCGGTCGGCGATCTTGAGGTCCTGCACCTCGAGGCCTCGGGTGGCATCGAGCAACAGCACGACGACCTCGGCGAAATCGATCGCGCGCAGCGTGTCCATCACCGACAGCTTTTCGAGCTTCTCCTCGACCCGCGCCTTCTTGCGCAGCCCGGCGGTGTCGATCAGGCGGACCTTGCGCATCGCGCCTTCGAAATCTTCCCACTCCCAGTCGACCGAAATCGAATCGCGGGTGATTCCGGCTTCGGGACCGGTGATCATGCGGTCCTCGTCGAGCAGCCGGTTGACCAGAGTCGACTTGCCGGCATTGGGACGACCGACGATCGCCAGCTTGAGCGGCGCGTCGGGCGATTCCTCGTCCTCGGGCGCTTCTTCCGCTTCGTCACGTTCGACATGCGGCAGCAGCGCCTCGAACAGATCGACGACGCCCTCGCCATGCTCGGCCGAGAAGGGGATCGGATCGCCGAGACCCAATGCCATCGCCTCGAGAATGCCGGCTTCGCCGGCCTTGCCCTCGGCCTTGTTGGCCATCAGCACGACCGGGCGATCGGTGCTGCGCAGCCAGCGGGCGATCTCCTCGTCGAGCGGAGTCACGCCGGCGCGGGCATCGATCAGGAACAGCGAGACATCGGCGTCGCGCACCGCGGCCTCGGTCTGGGCGCGCATCCGGCCGGGAAGCGTCGCCACGTCCTTGTCCTCGTAGCCGGCGGTGTCCATCACCCGGAATTCGAGCCCGAGCAGGTTCGCCTCGCCCTCGCGGCGATCGCGGGTCACGCCGGGCTGATCGTCGACCAGCGCCAGCCGCTTGCCGACCAGCCGGTTGAACAAGGTCGACTTGCCGACATTCGGGCGTCCGATGATGGCGACGATGGGAAGGGGCATTTGAAACTACCTCTCCCCTCCCTGCAGGGGAGGGGCTGGGGGTGGGTGCACGCGTCTGCGCGCCTGATAGACTCTCGGGCGGCGGAAACAAAGTAGCGGACGAGGCATCGAGCCCCGCCCGCTACTTGATCCGCCCCCTGCCCCTCCCTGCGAGCAGGGAGGGGAAAAACGCATTTTACCGATACGCGCTCAACCGGCCTTTGTCGTCGAGCACGTAGAGCGTGTTGTTGGCGACCGTCAGCGGAAGCGTGATCGGTTCCTTGGTATCCATCGTCGAGGTCACGCTGCCGTCGGTCGGCGAGGCGAAGACGATCTCGCCTTCGCTGTTGCCGAGCACGAGGCGGCCCCCGGCGAGCACCGGGCCGACCCAGCTGACCGGGTTCTTCTTTTTCTTCTCGTTGCGGAAGTGGCGGAGCTGCGAGATCCAGCGGATCTTGCCGGTGCCGCGCGCGATCGCGAGCAGCCGGGCGTCGTCGGTGACGACGAACAGCCATTCGCCCGCCGCCCAGGGCGTCGAGATGCCGGCGATGGTCTGCTCCCACAAGGGATTGCCGCTGGCGATGTCCATCGCGACCATGCGGCCGCCCTGCCCGATCGCATAGACCCGGCCCTGGTCGATCACCGGTTCGGCGTCGATGTCCGACAGTGACGACACCGAGGTCGACATCGAGGTGCGCGAGAGCACCACGTCCCACAGCGACCGGCCATTCTCGTAGCGATAGGCGTTGAGCTCGCCCGACGAGAAGCCGGCGATCACGGTGCCCTGCGCCGAAGCCGGCGCGGCGACGCCGAACACGCCCTGCGTCTCGAGGCTGGCCGAGACCGTCCAGCCGATCTCGCCGGTTTCCTGCGAGAGCGCGAACAGCTGGTTGTCCTGCGTGACGACATAGGCGTTGCCGTTGGCGAGGGTCGGCGCGCCGCGCAGCGGACCGCCGGGGCGCTTGCGCCACACCACCGCGCCGTCGGCGACGTTGAGTGCGACCACGTCGCCAAGGCCGTTGCTGGCGAACGCCCGCTCGCCCTCGACGCTGACGCCGCCGCCGAAGCGGGCGCCCTTATTGCCTTCCTCGTTGGCGGTGTTGGCGCGCCACAATTCGGCGCCGGTGTCGGCGGCCATCGCATGGACGATGCCAGCAGTGTCGATCACGAACAATTTGTTGTCGGACACCACCGGCGACGCCGCGAGGCGTTCCTTCTTGGACGGCTTGGCGATGTCCTTCGACCAGATCCGCGTCGGGCTCGCGCCGAGTGCGAGATGGCCCATCGACTTGGACGCGTTGCCGCCGGGCTGACGCCAGCCGTCGTTCGCCGCCGCTTCCGGCAACAGCACGTCGACCGCGGCCAGCGTCTTGTCGGCAACGACATCGCTCTCCGAGACGAGGATCGGCACGCGCTCGCCGAGCACGGGGGTCTTCTTGCCGCCGCCTTTGAAGATCCCGCAGCCGCTCACCATCGCGAGCGCCGCGAGAGCGGCAGCCACCCTCACCTTGTTGTTCATTTAGCCTTGGTTTCCTTCGACTGATCGATGGCGTCGACACCGAGTACGCCCGCCAGCTGAACCGCACGTTGACGGATCGATTCGGGGACCTTCTCGCCCCCCTGTGCGATCTGTCCGTAGAGCCGGCCCGCCTCGGCGCGGTTGCCCGCCTTGAGATACGCCGCAGCGACGAGCTCGCCCGCGGTGCCCAGCCACGGCGAATTGGGATTGGTCAGCCCCTTCAGGCGGTCGATCACGACCTGCGGCTTGAGGCTGTCATATTCGGCGACCGTCTGGCGGACGAGCGCGAGATCGCGATAGGGTTGTTCGAGCCCGGCGTTGTTGGCGACTTCGGCGAACTTCGCTGCGGCGCCCTTGGCGTCGTTCTTCTGGAGCAGCAGATTGCCCTGTGCGATCCGCGCCATGGCGGCATAGCCTTCGCCGCCGCTCGTGGCGATCTTGTCGAGCGCGGGGACCGCCTTGTCGACCTGGCCCTGTTCGACCAGCCGCATCGCGGCATCATATTCCTCGCCCTGCTTGCCGGCTTCGGCCTGGCTGTGATGCTGCCAATAGAGCCAGCCGGCGAGCGCGATCAGCGCCACCACGATCGCGCCGATGATCCACCGGCCGTAGCGCCGGAAGATGTGCATCGCCTGATCGCGGCGATATTCCTCGTCGACTTCGCGCAGAAAGGCTTCGTCAGTGGTACCGGGAGGAAGCGCCAAGAGTGACTCCATGGGGTTGGTGCGGGCGCGGCGGACCTTAGCCGCGGGGTTCGCCTAAAGGAAGCGTGCTGCTAGCCCTTCAGCTGCGCGCCGGATAGACCTGTTCTGCGCCCGGGAAGTCCCGCGACCGGACTTCGGCGGCATAGGTCTCAACCGCGGCGGAAATGCGGCCGGCAAGGTCGTCGTAACGCTTCACGAAGCGCGGGGTGCGCTCGAACAGGCCGAGCATGTCCTCGGTCACCAGCACCTGCCCGTCGCACCCGGCCGAGGCGCCGATGCCGATCACCGGGACCGGCACCGCGGCGGTAATCTCGTTGGCGAGGCCCTCGACCACGCCTTCGGCGACGATCCCGAACGCGCCGGCATCGGCGATCGCGCGGGCATCGTCGAGGATCTGGGCATGCTCGGCATTGCTGCGCCCGCGCGCACCATAGCCGCCGAGCGCGTTCACCGATTGCGGGGTCAGGCCGATATGCCCCATCACCGGGATGCCGCGCCGGGTGAGGAATTCGATCACCGGGGCCATCGCAGTGCCGCCCTCGAGCTTCACTCCCGCCGCGCCGGTTTCGGCGAGGACGCGTGCGGCCGATTCGAAGGCACGCTCGGGGCTCGCTTCATAGCTGCCGAAGGGAAGATCGACGATCACCACCGAATGCCAGCTGCCGCGCACCACCGCCGCACCATGCGCGATCATCATATCGAGCGTCACCGGCAGGGTCGACGGCAGGCCGTAGATCACCTGGCCGAGGCTGTCGCCGACGAGCAGCACATCGCAATGCGGATCGAGCAACTGCGCCATCCGGGTGGTGTATGCGGTGAGCATCACCACCGGATCCTTGCCCTTGCGATCGCGGATCGCGGGCACGGTGAGCCGCTTCATCGGCGCGGGCGTGGGATTGGCGCGGCTGGTGCCGGTATCGAGCGTATAGGTGGACATGGAATTCGCTCTAGTCGCTCGCGCGCGTCGGCGCCAGCGAGGGCGCGGTCAGGAAATCCAGCCGCGCTGCCGGGCGAACTGCGCCAGCCAGATCTGGAACGCCGCGACCGCCGCGATGAACAGTGGGAACGGCACGGTGGGGCCCGCCCCCTTGTGCGCGAGCATGTCGGTGCCGAGGAAGACATAGCCGAACTGGACGATCACCGCGATCAGCGAGACCAGAAACAGTGGCAAGGCCAGCTTCGAGCGGAGCAGCAATGCGATCGCGCCGAGCAACCCGCCGCCCACCGCCGCCGCGTAGACCGGGGTGAACCAGCCGGGCAGCGCGGCATAATAGGCGCGGTCCCAATCGGTGGCGGCGGGATCCATCGCCGGCCCCAGCGTGACGTGCATGTAGAAAGCGACGCAGCCGAGCAGCCCCCATATGACGAGCACCGCCGCGACCACCACGAACCAGCCCGGGGGCCGTTGCCGAATCCAGGTTGCCACGCATCCCTCCCATGCCTGCAATTTCATGCAGGCAGGATCGTAACGGAAATCGAACGATGCCGCTACGGCTTTCAGAGCGAGGCGCGGGCGTAGCGATCCGGCGCGAAGCCGATCAGCAGGCCGCCGGGATGCTCGAGCACCGGGCGCTTGATCATCGACGGCTGGGCCAGCATCAGCGCGGTCGCCTTGTCGGCGTCGAGACCCGATTTGTCGGCATCGGGGAGCTTGCGGAAGGTAGTGCCGGCGCGATTGAGGACTGCCTCCCAGCCTTCCGCCGCGATCCAGCGGGCGAGCCGGGCCGCGTCCACGCCGGCAGTCTTGTAGTCGTGGAAGTCATAGGCGACGGCATTGTCGTCGAGCCAGGCGCGCGCCTTCTTGATCGTGTCGCAATTCTTGATGCCGAACATCGTGACGGTCATGCGGAATCCTTCAGGAAGCGGCCGAGCGTGACGACCTGCTGCCGCGCCAGCCCCAGCTTTTCGTAGAAGCCGAGAGCGGCCGCATTGTCCTCGCGGACCATGAGCTGGAGCTTGGGGGCGCCGCGGGCGCGGAGCCAATCCTCGGCGGCGGCCATCAGCGCGCGGCCGAGGCCGGCGCCGCGGCAGTCCGGCGAAACGGCGAGATAATAGACCCAGCCGCGATGGCCGTCGAAGCCGGTCATGACGCTGCCGGCGAGGCCATCGGCACCGCGCGCGACCAGCACCGCGGAACTGGTGCCGCCCTGGGCGAGGACGAAATCGGCTTCGGGGTCGTTCCATGGGCGGGTGAGCCCACAGGCGCGCCACAACGCCACCACCGCGGCGGCGTCATCGGGCGCCGCCGGCTCGATCAGCGGGCGATGCACGTCGCGCCGGCCCAGAGATTGGTGATCTCGCCCTCGGGGTCGCGCGAGCTGAGCAACCCGGAAAGGCCGCCGGCGCTGAATTCGACGCCGAGCGTCGAATCCTCGACGGTGACCGGCCCGACGGAATCGAGCTGCTGGCGGGTCGCACCGATGCCGAGGCCCGATGCAGTGGAGAACTGGGCGCCATCGCGGCCGTCAAGATCCCAGCCGACGAACTTGCCGTCTTCGAAATAGAGGCCGAGCCCGCCGCGGAAGCTGGCGAAGGACAAAGCGCCGGCGCCGCATTCCTGGTCGTCGCCTTCCTCGATCGGGCTGCCGAGCATCTTTGCCAGCATGTCGGTCACTGCAGCGCGGGGCATGCCGAACGTCGCGCGGCGGCCGGCGCCGAGGCCGAGACTGTCGGGCGCGAGCGTCACCACAGGCTCCACCACGTCGATGGCATTCCCGGCGACGCGCGGGACCGGGACGATCAACTCATTGTCGTTACCGGTGATCACCACGGTCCGCGCCGCATTGGGCTCCGCCTCGGGACCACCACAGGCCGCGAGCAGCAGCGGCAATACCAGCAGGCCGCGGCGCATCACTCCCACTCGATCGTGCCCGGCGGCTTTGAGGTATAGTCGTAGGTCACGCGGTTGACGCCCTTGACCTCGTTGACGATCCGGGTTGCCACTCGCGGCAGGAAATCGCCGGGGAACTGGAACGCCACCGCAGTCATCCCGTCGGTCGAGGTCACCGCGCGCAGCGCCAGCACATAATCGTACGTCCGGTGATCGCCCATCACTCCGACGGTGCGCACCGGCAGCAGCACCGCGAAGGCCTGCCAGATCGCATCGTAGAGCCCGGCGTTGCGGATCTCCTCGAGATAGATCGCATCGGCTTTCCGAAGGATGTCGCAGCGTTCCTTGGTGACTTCGCCGGGGATGCGGATCGCGAGACCCGGCCCCGGGAACGGATGGCGGCCGACGAAGATGTCGGGCAGCCCGAGCTCGCGGCCGAGTGCGCGGACCTCGTCCTTGAACAATTCGCGCAAGGGTTCGACGAGCTTCATGTTCATCCGCTCGGGCAGCCCGCCGACATTGTGGTGGCTCTTGATCGTTACCGACGGCCCGCCGGTGAAGCTGACGCTCTCGATCACGTCGGGATAGAGCGTGCCCTGCGCGAGGAAATCGGCGCCGCCGATCTTCTTCGCCTCTTCCTCGAACACTTCGATGAAGGTCTTGCCGATGAATTTCCGTTTCGCCTCGGGATCGGTCACGCCGGCAAGGCCGTTGAGGAACAAAGTCTCGGCGTTCACATGGACCAGCGGGATGTTGTAATGGCCGCGGAACAGGCTGACGACCTGATCGGCCTCGCCGGCCCGCAACAGCCCGTGATCGACGAACACGCAGGTGAGCTGCTCGCCGATCGCCTCGTGGATCAGCACTGCCGCCACTGCACTGTCGACGCCGCCCGAAAGCCCGCAGATCACCCGGCCCGGGCCGACTTGCTCGCGGATCTCCTTGATCTTGGCGGCGCGGAACTCGGCCATCGTCCAGTCGCCCTGCAGCCCGCAGACATGGCGGACGAAATTGGCGAGCAGCTTCGCGCCGTCGGGAGTGTGGACCACTTCCATGTGGAACTGGGTGGCGTAATAGCGCCGGGCATCGTCGGCGACGACCGCGAAGGGCGATCCCGGACTGACCGCGACCGGGCGGAAGCCGGGGGCGAGCGTGGTGACCTTGTCGCCATGGCTCATCCAGACCTGATGCTTCTCACCCTCGGCCCACAGGCCGTCGAACAGCACACAGCTATCCTCGATCTCGATGAAAGCGAGGCCGAACTCGCCCGAATCGCCCAGCTGAACCTCGCCGCCCAGCTGATGCATCATCACTTGCTGGCCATAGCAGATGCCGAGGATCGGCAGTCCCGAATCGAAGATCGCCTGCGGCACGCGCGGGCTGCCCTCGTCGAGCACCGATGCCGGCGAGCCCGACAGGATGATCCCCTTGGGCTTCATCCGCTCGAACGCCTCGGCGGCGGTGTTGAAGGGGGCGATCTCGCTATAGACCCCGGCCTCGCGCACGCGGCGCGCGATCAGCTGGGTCACCTGGCTCCCGAAATCGACGATCAGGACTGAATCGGCATGATGTTCCATGCCCAGCGCGCATAGCAGATGCGGCCGGCATGGGAAGGCATCGCGGCAAGCTTATTGCGCGCTCGCCGCGTGCCGGGACGCTCAGTTCACCAGGCCCAGATAATCGACGATCCGGGGGACCCAGCCGGGAAACGTCGCGCAATCGGCGATGCTATTGTTGTTCACGTCGTCATAATAGATGTGAATCGTCTTCCCCGTAGCCTGGGCGGAGAGCAATGCGGCGTACCAGTTTCCGCAGACGTTGGTGGAGATGTTGTTCCAGACACTGGTCGCATTGCAAACGGTCACCCAGGTCCAGGTCCCCTTCGCGCCCGAAGTCACCTCTCCGCTGACGAACACCATGCCGTGCCGGTCGGTGGCGACGAGCGTCGGCTTGACCCGGCACTCACGCGTGGTGGCCTGCGCAGCCGTCGGCACTGCAATCACCCCGGCGAGCGCGGCATGGCCCAGCAAGCAACGAAAGATCGTCATATATCCCCCTCTTGAACACGAGCCGAACGCAATCCGCGCCGCTCAGCGAAGGTGTTGTTACGTCGCCCGCCTCAGGTCAAATGCAGTCGGAGTCGCCCGCGCGCGACCAGCGTGCATCTCGCGCCTCGCTACATTACCGACAGCCTGTGCATTTTGATGGCATAGCGGCTTGCCCTAAGCGGGCATCTAAAACATAGAACCTATCTAGTACCTTTATAGAACCGTAGGGGATTTTGATGCGCGTATCGCTTCTGCTCGGCCGCCTCCTGCTCTCGTCGAGCGTCGCGCTGCCGCTCGCGCTCATCGCCCCTGCCGGCGCGCAGACCCTGCCCGCCATCTTTCCTGCGCCGGTCTCGGCGAAGCTGACCGGCGGGGAGCTGGCACTCGGCAAGACAGTGGTGCTGGTGCAGGCGGGCAAGCACGATCCGGAAACCGATGCGCTGGTGCGCCGCATCCTGACCGCCGCGGGCGTCGAGCAGATCCGCACCGCGGCCCGCCTCCCCGCCCGTCTGGACGCTACTCATATAGTGCTCGGCACCGGCGGCGCGCCTTTGGTGAAAAGCGCGCTGGCGCGCACCGGCGCGACGCTGCCGACGCAGGACGAAGGCTATGCGCTGACCAGCGCCGCGGCGGACGGCAGCACGCTGATCGTCCTCGCCGGCAAGGATGGCGACGGCCTGTATCATGCCGCACAGACGCTGCGGCAGATCGTCACCGGCCACGGCGTCCCCGCCCTCACCGTCGCGGACTATCCGGCGATGCCGGTTCGCGGGACGATCGAGGGTTTTTACGGGAAGCCCTGGTCGATGGCCGAGCGGGCATCGCATATCGGTTTCCTCGCCGAGCTCAAGGCCAACACCTATATCTACAGCCCCAAGGACGAGGTCTTCGCGCGCGATCGCTGGCGCGAGGATTATCCGGCGGAGACGCTTAAGGCATTGGGCGGGCTGGTCGATGCGGCGAACCGCCACCACGTCAATTTCGTGTATGCGATCTCGCCCGGCCCCTCGATCTGCTATTCGAACCCGGCCGATCTCGATGCGATCCGCCGCAAGTTCAGCGCGATGCGGGGCATCGGGGTGCGCAGCTTCTATGTCGCGCTCGACGATATCGAATATACCAAATGGAACTGCCCCGGCGACGAGGCGGCGTTCGGCAAGCCGGGCGAAAAGGCCGCGGCGAGCGCACAGGCGAAGCTGCTCAACGCGGTTCAGGCCGATCTGATCGCTGCGAACGATCACGGCTCGCTGATCATGGTGCCGACCGAATATTACAACGCCACCGAGAGCCCGTACAAAGCGACGCTGCGCAAGGAGCTCGATCCGCGCGTGGTCGTCCAGTGGACGGGCACCGATGTCGTGCCGCCTTCCATCTCGGTCAACGACGCCCGCAACGCGACCAGGGCGTTCGGACGCAAGACCCTGTTGTGGGACAATTATCCGGTCAACGATTACCGCGAATCCGCGGGCCGGCTGCTGCTCGCGCCTTATGCCCGCCGCGAGGCGGGGCTGTCGGGGGAGCTGAGCGGGATCGTTTCCAATCCGATGAATCAGGAGGCGGCGAGCCGTCCGGCGGTGATGGGCCTGATCGCCTTTGCGTGGAACGATCGCGGCTATGATTCGGATCGCACCTGGCACGCCGCGGCGCGCTATCTGGCGGGCGGCGACCGCCAGGTGACGGCGGCGCTGCTCACCTTCTTCGACACCCAGCATCTCGCCCCGACCTTCGGCACCCACCCGTGGCAGCCGCAGGCCCCGCGCCTCAAGGTGCTGATCGATCGCACTCGCGACGCGCTGGCATCGGGCGATGCCAGCGCGCAGGCGGAAGCGCTCGACGGCCTCGCCGTCGCTGCCGAGGAACTGGCGACCGCACCCGATCTCATCCGCGCGGGCGTGACCGTGCCGGGCTTTGCCGCCGAGGCCAAGCCGTGGCTCGACGCCACCGAACTCTGGGGCCGCGCGCTCAAGCTCACGGTCAGCGGCCTCGCCGCAGCTTTGGACCAGACGCCGGGCAGCGGCGACACCGCCAACCGGCTCTTAGCCGAAGCCCAGCGGCTCGCCGCACAGGCCGAGGCGATCCAGTCGATCCCCGGCGCCGTCCGGTTCGATGGCCCGATCAAGATCGCCGACGGGGTGCTCGACATTTTCATTCGCGACGCGCGAAATCTCGTCCTTGCGTCGGGAAGCGCCCGCTGAGGCGTTAGCGGGTCCCGGGCAGGCTCAGCGCGGGGGCGGCGCAAGCGCGCCGACGATCCGATCGGCGATGTCGGAAAGCTTGCCCTGCGTCGTTGGCTTCGAGCGATTGGCCATCAGCACGATGCCGAGCCGGCGTTCGGGGTAAAGCTGGATCACGCTGGCAAAGCCGAAGGTGCCGCCCGAGGTCCGCAACTGGCGCCCGCCGCCGGGGAGATCGGTGGCGATCCAGTTCATCGCGACCGCGGTCTTCTTGTCGAGCGTGAACCAGCTGCCCCTGTGGCTGAGCGCCACCGCCGGGTCCTTCTCGTTCAGCTGGAGCGCGGCGTAGCGCAGCATGTCGTTGGTCGAATAACGCCAGCCGAACTTCTCGCGCGGCAGCACCGCGGCGACATTGTCTTCCGCGTCATAGCCGGTCGCCGCCGCGCTGTGGGTGAAACCGGGCGGGCGCTCGATCTCGCGGACCAGCAAATCCTCGTACGGCACGCCGTAGACGCGTTCGAGCACATAGATCATGAGCTGCGCCGCCACGTTCGAATGCGCGACCTCCTCCCCCGGACGCTTGCCCGGCGAGGCCCTTTGCAGGTCGGCGAGGAAATCGGCCTCGCCATAGGCCGCGATCGCCTTCGCCATGCGAAAGCGGCCGGGATCTTCGCCGATGCCGGAGAGATCGGGCAGGTTGTCGGGCAGCGCCGACGTCATGTTCGCGAGATGAAGCAGCCGCACCGGCTGGCCGTCGAACTCGAGCTTCGGCCAGTCGCCGTCGAGATACTTGCGGACATAGTCGTCGAGGCTCGCCTTGCCCGCGACCACCGCGCGGGCGAGCAACAGGCTGGTGATCGTCTTGGAGATCGACCCGATCTCATAGGCGGTGTCGGCCGTGGGCGCCGGACCGCCCTTGGCGATCGCACCGAAATGCCAGCTGGTGAATTTGCCGTTCCGGACCACGCCGATCGACAGGCCGACGCCCTGTTCGGCGGCGAGATATTCGCTCGCGGCGGCGCGCGCGACGACGTCTGCCCCCGCAGCTTGCGCGAAAGCCGGCGGCGCGAGCGCCAGCAGCACGATCATCGAATGCCTCAACATCGCTGCCCTTCCCCCTTTTCGGCGAAAGCTGCGCCAGCGATGCTGACGATGCGATGAATGCCGCGCCGTGCGCGGCTCAGGGCCCGCAGGTCCACAGCCCCTCGAAGCGGCGCTCGGCGCCGTCGCCGCGCTGGACGAGCAGGGTGGCGCGCTGCGCGACGCTCTCGTCGCCGGTGGCGATGCGGTCGTGCGGGGTTACCCGCACCGTCAGGCCCTTGCCGCCGAAACGCAGCCCCTTCTCCATCGCGCCGAAGCCGCCGGTCGCGGAAGCGGCCAAGGTTTCGCGCACGCCGCCGTTGCGGACCACTGCGAAGGCGCGCGCCGCCTTGCCGACATCGGCCTTGCCGACGAGCAGCGCCGGTCCGCCGCGGCGCTCCGCGAAAGCGCAGCCGAGCTCGCCTTCGAGCCTCTCGGCATCGTCGGGCTGCAGCGCCGTCAGCTCGATCTGCGATCCGTCGCCGCCCGCAGTTGGCGACGGTGCCAGCTCCTTCTCGCGCGCGGCCGGGCTGGGCTGCGGCAACGGATCGGCCCGATTCTCGACGATCGGCGGGGCCGGACTGGTCGTGGCGGCTACATTTTCCGCATCAGGCGCGGCGGCGCGATCGGAACAGGCCGCGAGCAGCAAGGGCGCGGCGTAGAGCAGTCGAATATGATGCATGCGCGGGAAACGAGCCGCGAACTGCGCCCGTTCCCGCGAATGACGTCGCTCAGCGGGGCTTCACCTCGAGGCCGGTCCATTTCGCCGCGAAGGCGTACAGGTCCGCCGCCTCCTCGATGATCTTGTCGGTCGGCTTGCCCGAGCCGTGGCCGGCGCGGGTCTCGATGCGGGCAAGGTGCGGCTTGTCGCCGATCTCGGCGGCCTGCAGCGCCGCGGTATATTTGAAGCTGTGTCCGGGCACGACGCGGTCGTCGGTGTCGGCGGTGGTGACGAGGATCGCCGGATACGCCTTGCCGCCCTTGATGTTGTGATAGGGCGAGTAAGCATAGAGCCGCCTGAAATCGGCTTCCTTCGACGGATAGCCGTAATCGTCGACCCAATAGCGGCCGGCGGTCCAGCGATCGAAGCGCAGCATGTCCATCACGCCGACCGCGGGCAAAGCCGCGGCGAACAGATCGGGGCGCTGGTTGACCACCGCGCCGACCAGCAGCCCGCCATTCGATCCGCCCTGGATCGCCAGCTGTTCCTTGCCGGTGATCCCTTCCTTGATCAGATATTCGCCCGCGGCGATGAAATCGTCGAACACGTTCTGCTTGTTGGCAAGGCGGCCGCCATCGTGCCAAGCTTTGCCATATTCGCCGCCGCCGCGGATATTGGCGAGGACGAAGACCCCGCCTTGCTCCATCCACGCCACCCGCGCCGCCGAGAAAGCCGGGGTGTAGGGCACGTTGAACCCGCCATAGCCCCATAGCAAGGTCGGCGCCGGGCCGGTGGTGGTGTTCTTGCGCACCACGAACATCGGCACGCGCGTGCCGTCCTTCGACGCGTAGAAGCGCTGCTCGACCTTGTACTGCGACGGATCGAAGGCGACCTTGGGCTGCGCCCATGGCGTGGCCTTGCCGGTGGCGACGTCGTAGCGGAAGATCGTCGTCGGGTAATTGAAGCTGGTGAAGGCGAAGAAGGTCTCGGGATCGTCCGCCTCGCCGCCGAACCCGCTCGCGGTGCCGATGCCGGGCAAGGCGACCTTGCCGTCGGCGGTGCCGTCGAGCTTGTAGCGGCGCACCTCGGTCTTGGCATCGACCATGTAGTTGAGGATCAGCCGGTCGCCGATGATCGAGGCGCCCGCCAGCGTCTCTTTCTGCTCGGGGACGATCGTCTTGGCGGTCAGGGACGGGTCATCGATGTCGAGCGTGACGATCCGCTGGCGCGGCGCGCCGGCATCGGTCGCGAACCAGAATTTCGAGCCGACATTGCCGATCACCGACCATTCGTTCGCCAATTGGCCGATGATCTCGCGCGGCTGTCCCTTGGGATCGGCCAGGTCGACGATGTGGACGAGGTTCTTGTTGTCGGTGCCCTCGGTGGTGCCGATGACCAGATAGCGGCCGTCGTCGGTGATTCCGGCATAATGGCTGAGCTTGGGGCTCGCCGGGGTCTCATAGACCAGCCGGTCGGCCGATTGCGGCGTGCCGAGCTTGTGGAAATAGACTTTGTGGTTCTCGTTGAGCGCCTGGAATTTTTCCCCGGCGGGCGGCTCCGGATAGCGCGAATAGAAGAAGCCCGAGCCGTCCTTGGCCCAGCTCAGACCCATGGTGTACTTCGCCCAGTTGACTTCGTCGCCGGTCTCCTTGCCCGTGACGGTGTCGATCACCTTGATCGTCCGCCAGTCGGTGCCGCCGTCCTGGATCGAATAAGCGAGGAGCTTGCCGTCTTCGGAAGGCAGCCATTCGGCGAGCGCGGTGGCGCCGTCCTTCGACCAGCCATTGGGATCGATCAGCACCCGCCCCTCGCCGCCGAGCGTGTCGCGGACCCAGAGCACGGCCTGGTTCTGCAAGCCCGCATTATGGGCATAGAAATAGCGGCCGCCCTTCTTCACCGGCGCGCCGAAGCGCTCGTAATTGAACAGCGCCTTGATCCGGGCGGCGAACTGGTCGCGCCCCGGCAGGGTCGCGAGATAGGCGTCGGTGACCTTGTTCTGTGCGGCGACCCAGTCGGCGACTTCCTTGTCGTTCCGCACGTCGTTCTCGAGCCAGCGATACGGATCCGCGACCTTCACGCCGAATTGCTCCTCGACGACATCGACACGGCGGGTCTCGGGATAAGCGGGCTTGGTCATCGTCGAATGCGGCTCCGAAGGGGTCTGGGCAAAGACCGGGCTGGCGAAAAGCAGAGGCAAAGCAAGAATCAGGCGGCGCATCGACGACCCCGGAAATGGAAAGGAGGCCGAACCCTATGCAGGGCCGGCCTCCTTCTCAAGTCCTTGAAATCGACGCTGCGATCAGGCGGCTTCGTCGAAATCCTCGTCGGTCAGGACCGGGCCCGAATCCTGGCCCTTGGCCGAGACGTCGCGATCGACGAACTCGATGATCCCCATCGGCGACGCGTCCGAAGCGCGAATGCCGGCCTTGATCACGCGGGTGTAACCGCCGTTGCGATCGGCGTAGCGCGCGGCGAGCACGTCGAACAGCTTGGTCAGCTGTGCGTCGTCGAGCAAGCGGGCATGCGCCAGACGACGGTTCGAAAGGCCGCCCTTCTTGGCGAGCGTGATCAGCTTCTCCACATAGGGGCGAAGCTCCTTCGCCTTGGCGAGCGTGGTGGTGATCTGCTCGTGCTTGATGAGCGCGGCGCTCATGTTGCGGAACAGGGCGATGCGGTGAGCCGAGGTCCGCTGGAGCTTACGGCCGCCTACGCGATGGCGCATATGTCTTTCCTTCGTTCGTTAAGGGGCCGTGTGAGGTACCCCAGACCAGGCAGCTTCTTGGGGTGCTGCCGAAACCCTGCGCGTTTCCGCGGAAGGCGCGCCCAAAGCGGATTCGGCATCGAAAGTCAAGGATTCGATGCCGTCCCGTCTTCGCGGCGGTCGTCGCATAATCCGCAAAATTGGGGGCGGGAACCCGTCCCGCCCCGCTTCGAGGTCAGAAATTCACGCCGACCCGCACCCCGCCGTAGCGGCGGAAGTCGCGCGGCAGCAATGCCTGGGTGCCGATCCGATTGCCGTAATTGCCCGCCGAGTTCACCAGCGACTGGAAATACTGCTTGTCGAACAGGTTGTTGACGAACGCCGTCACTTCCCAGCGGCGATTCTGCTCGCGCACGCCCAGGCCCAGATTGAACACGCTGAACCCCGGCTGGAAGGCCTGCGGATCGCGAGCGACGTAATAGAGGCTCGACTGATACTGCCAGCTCGCCTGCGCGACACCCTTGAGATTCTCGCCCAGCGACGGCGCATATTCCATGCCCGCCGAGGTCTTCCATTTCGGCGACTGCACGGCGCGCGTGCCCGTCAGGTTCTGGCTGGCCGGCGAACCGGGTACCGAAACGCAACCCTGCGCCGCGGTCTGCAGCACATAGCATTGGGCGGACGGGAACGAGGTGTAGGTCGCGTCGAGATAGGTCGCCGCGCCGTTGAAGCTCAGATCGTGCGTGACCCGGGCGCCCAGCTCGAACTCGAGGCCCTTGGTGTTGAGCCCGCCGACATTGGTGAGGCGAAAGTTCGACGTACCGTTGACCGTCTCGATCGATTGCGCCTGCAGATCGGTATAGTCGGTGTCGAAATAAGTGACGTTGAAAGTCGCGCGCCGATCGAAGAACTGGGTGCGCACGCCGAACTCCTTGTCGCGCGACGTCTCGGGCCGGATCGGGCCGGCCGCCGCGCGCGCGGCGTTGAAGCCGGTGGTCAGATCATAGGTCTGCCCCTTGTAGCCGGTCGTATAGCTTCCGAAGAACATGATGTCCGGCGTCGCCTGATAGCTGAGGCCGAGGCGATAGGTGGCGGTGCTGTCGCTCGCATCGCCGGCAAAGTTGGTCCCGGCGATCTTGTCGTGGAAGGTATATTTGATCGCCTCGTTCTGGACGCGGCCACCTGCCGTCGCCGTCAGATGCGGCAGGAATTCCCAGTCGATCTGGGCGAAGCCGGCGATCTGGCGTGATCCCGAACTGGCATCCCAATCGGCGGGCGAGAAGGCCGGGCCGCGCTTGAACGGGCGCTCGAAGCCGACATTCGCGTAATAGAGGCCGATCGCATAGCGGAATGCCTCGTCCCCCGGCGAGAGCAGGCGAAGCTCCTGGGTGAACAGCCGCGACTTGAACGCCCCGACGTTGAAATTGCTGCCGAATGGACCCGGCGCCGCGGTATCGTCATGATCCAGATAGTCGTCGAGGCGGTAGCGATCGTACGACGTCAGCGAGAGGATGTTCATCTTGCCGATATTGGCCTCGCTGCGCAGCAGCGTGCCCCAGCCCCAATATTTGGTGCGCGACGGCGAGTTGTTGGCGATGTCCTGATTGTCCTCGTCGATCGTCACCCCGGGGAACGCCACTGCAGGGGTCAGGCCGGCCTGGTTGCGCAGCAGCGCATCGGGCGCCATGCGGATGAACGGGCGGCCGACGGTCGTGTTGCCGTTCAGATAATTGCCCGACAGCGTGAAAGTGAGGTCCGGCGTCGCCTTCCAGCGGAGCTTGGCGCGGGTGTTGAGCGTCTCGCGGCCATTGGCCTTCTCGCCATTGACGACGTTGCGGACATTGCCGCCCCAATTGTTGTAACCGGCCGAGAACACATAGCCGAGCGTCTCGCTGATCGGCCCAGTGATGCTGAAATTGCCGCCGAACTCGCTGTCGGTGGTCCCCAGCGTATTGGCACGCACATGCAGCGTGTCGGTCGGCTGGATCGTCATGATCTTGATCAGGCCGGCCGAAGCCGCCTTGCCGTACAAGGTGCTCTGCGGCCCGCGCAGCACTTCGATCTGCGCCACGTCGGGAAGGTCGGCGAAGGCGCGCGCCTGGAAGGGGACCGCCGCACCGTCGACCGTCACCGCGACGCTCGGCTCGACGCCGATGCCGAACGCGAAGGTGCCGACGCCGCGCAGCGAGACGTTGGCATTGACCGGATGTTCGGCCGTGCGGATCGTCAGCGACGGCGCGACCTTGCCGAGATCCTGGAAGTGCCGGACGCCCTGCGCCTCGAGCTGTGCCGGCGTGACCACCTGCACCGCGAGCGGGACGTTTTGAAGGTTCTCGAATCTTTTCTGTGCGGTCGTGGTGACGACGATCTCGTCGTCCTTCCCCCCAATCACGTCGGCAGTGACCAATTCAGTCGCTGCGACAGCATTCGCGTCGCTGGTTTGCGCATGGCCTTGTGAACTGGCCAACAGCGACACGGCGAGCGCGCCAAGGCAAACCGATAGATCAAACCGCATCATTGAAATTTTCCCCTTACCCGCAGTATTTCTGCCCCCGAATTATAGGTCGTTTCGCTGGCGACACGTGCTGTCGCGGGGAAAAGTTTTATTGAACGTCGGTGTTTGCCGCGCGACCTTCGCAAACTGGGCTCGAACTGGCCCGGTGCGCGCCAAAAATGGAAAGGGCCCCGCATCGCTGCAGAGCCCTTCCTGTCCCATGCCCGACGCAGCGCGCGCGATGCTAGGTCCCGGCGCCTGGTTCCGACACGGCGAGCAGGCGTTCCCATCGATCGATCTGCGGGTCACCAGCGCGTAACCATGCCACGAAGTCGCGTAGCGCCGCGGCATCCGCTTCGATCGAAAGTTCGCCCCATAGCGATGCATTCAGCGCTGCGTTCAGCATCCTGCCGTAGGAGTAGCGAAGGAAATCAGCCCCGTTCATGTCGAGGTCCGGGGTGAACACCCGTCCTGATCTGATGATATTCGCTATGGTTCTCAGGCATCCTCGCGAGTTGACGTCGAAAAGCCGGCCCTTCGCCAGGCTGGCCGCGATCGCCCACAAGCGAGATCGGTCAACGCTCGACAAGCGTTCCTGAGCCAGATGATTTATCGTCGCATCTTCGGTCAATGCTATCAGCTTTACGAATCCGGCATCCGATAACGTTTCTCCATGGGCATGCCCCAATAGAGTAGCCAGCCTGTCGAGACTGTCTTCATGACCGGCGAACGTGGCCGACCAGTTTGCGATTGCGAGAATCACTCCCTCCGGCAGGTCGTGACGTTTACAAAGGTGCCGGGTAACGAAGACTGCGTCCGGCTCCCCGTGCCAGATCGTGAGCCACGCGCAGATCGAGTCGCGAATGGGCTCAAAGTCTCCTGCGCTGTTGAACCACGATCTGTATACATGGCTGGCGTATCGGGTCGCGCCGTGGCGCATTACCCAGGCGAGCAACGGAGCGGATACCGCCTCGATCGGACCTTTCGCATCGAGCCAGGCAGTATAAACATATTGCGCCTCGAGCGCCTGCCCATGCGCATCGAGCCAGGCGAGCAGCTGCCCGGATACCGCCTCGATCGGTCCCCCCGCATTCAACCAGGCAGCAAAGACGAACCTGGCGTCTATCGTATGTCCGTGCGCTTCGAGCCACGAGAATAGCTGCGCCGAGACTGCCTCGACCGGTCCCTTCGCGTTCAACCACGCCGCCAGAAGGAATTTGGCCTCGGGCGCCTGCCTGTGCGCTTCGAGCCACGAGAATAGCTGCGCGGAGACCGCCTCGATCGGCCCCTTCGCGTTCAGCCAGGCGGCGAAGACGAAACTGGCCTCGGTCGCCTGCCTGTGCGTCTCGAGCCACGAGAACAGCTGTCCGGATACCGCCTCGATCGATCCCTCCGCACCCAGCCAGGCAGCGAAGACGAACCTTGCGTCGACCGTTTGTCCGTGTGCCTCGAGCCAGGAGAATAGCTGCGCGGATACCGCCTCCACCGGCCCCTTCGCGTTCAACCAGGCAGCGAGGAGGAATTTGGCCTCGGGCGCCTGCCTGTGCGCTTCGAGCCACGAGAATAATTGCGCGGAAACCGCTTCGACCGGTCCCTTCGCATTCAGCCAGGCAGCGAAGACGAAACTGGCCTCGGGCGCCAGCCTGTGCGCCTCGATCCACGAGAATAGCTGCGTGGATACGGCCTCGATCGGTCCCTGCGCATTGAGCCACGCCGTGTAGACGAAACTCGCTCGAAGCGCCCTCGCATTGCTTTCCAGCCACACGCGGACCGCGTCGCCCAAGAACATCGCGGCCTCGCCCGACCGCAGCATCTGCGCGAGCAGGAAATGAGTCGGCTCCGCGTGGGGAAATGTCCCGACGCTCGCCAGCGCGCGCAGCCGAAATCTTTCGGGATCGAGCGCATAGGCTCGCCGCAGCACCATGTTGGACATGTGCGCATGCCCGGCCGCCCGGTCGAGAAGCTCGACCAGCGTCGCGAGCGCGGGCACCTCGGTCACGCTGAGCTTCCGGCGAGCGGCCTCTGCAGCGAGGAAGCTCAGACCGATGTCATATGCCGGCTCCTCGAGAGCTTCGCGGAGCGCCTCGGAACGATGCAGCAGGGCGAGCTTCTCTTCCAGGACCAGCAGCGAGCCCCCCAGCAAGATGCCGCAGCATTGCAGCGCCTGCTCAGAATGGCGCGCGAGGAGCTGATCCGCCACAGCCAGGCCATCGATCTCGATCAATTTGGGATGCAATGCCAGTCGCTCGAGCGCGACCAGTGCGCCGGCGAGACGGTCCTGCCGGGCCGCATCTTGCAACAGGTCGATCGCCCGCTCGGTCGCCGCATGGTCCGCCTCGAGCACCCATCGCGCGATCAGGGCGTCCGCGAGCACGTCGTGCGCGGCGAAATAGCAGTCGCCTTCGCGCTCGATCCAGCAATCGTCGATCAATGCCCTGAGCAGCGATCGGTTCAACGGGCTCTCCGCCTCGATCGCTTCGAATGCATCGGCCTGTAGCGGCAGCGCCAGCCCGATGCGCGCGAGGGTCCGCCCGATCGAAACGTCGCCGCCGAAACGCACAGTCAACGCGGCGATGCGATGGCTGGCCCAGTTTTCGAAATCGTCGAGCCCGTGCAGTGCGCCGAACTGCGCGTCGAACTGCCGACGGTGCCGGCGAAACAGGAATATGGCGAAGGCGGCAAGCGCCGGCACGCCTCGGCAGACACGTTCGATCGCCGCCAGCCGGGATATCGGCTCCAGTGACAGGATCGACTGGGTCACCCATTGCACATAGTCGTCCTCGCCCGTCCGCACCGATCCGAGGCTCTTCTCCTCGAACGGCAGCGCACTGACTGCATCCTTCACCTGATTGACGGCACTCGCACGGCAGGTTGCGACCAGCCGCAGCCGATGCCCGCTGTTGGACGTCACATGCCCTATCGCATCGGCAATTTCCGCGAGCCCCGGCGCGGCTTCCGCATAGTCGACCAGCAATAGAATCGAAGCGGGGCCGGGATAGCTCGCCGCCAGTTGCGCTATCGAATCGCTCCCTGCACTCCGCCCGAGGCGATAGACGTCGAACCCATGCTCGGGCTTGGCAAGCTCGTTGGCGAGCTCCCAGGAAAGGCGAGTCTTGCCAACGCCGCCCGGCCCGGTGATCAACAGCGCGACCCCCGCCTCTCCCTTGAGCTGCGCGATCAGTTCGGCCTCGCCTCGATCGACGCGGCCAATGCCGTCACGGGCATATTCGTCGCGCGAGAAATATCGAAGCTGCCCACTGTTCAGAAAGTCGCGGAAGGTCGCTTCTGCGTCGTCCTGCCCGGCAAAAAGCTCCACGCCTCGCGGCAGGCCGCGGAACCAACGGAAGGCGAGGGAAGGATGCTCGGTGATCTCACCGGCGAACCAATCCCAGGGCAGAACGCGCACAGCGCCGGGAGTCTCTGCGAGCGGCCGCAGCGGTTCGACGCCCTGTGCGACCAGTTTCGCGAAATCATCAGCGATCCGGCGTTCCAGCGCCGAGATTTCCCGCTCCTTCATTTCTGCAGTCACGCAGAACCGATACCGCGTGACCGGGCGGTCCGGATCGAGCCACGCGCCATAGTCGGATCGCGCGATGCGGTCGGGCTCGGCACATAGCTCACGCAAGTTCTTGGTCAGGTTGCGCTGCACCTCGCGCCACCGCGCGATCGCCTCTTCGGCGCGTCCCGACCCGATATATTTGCATTCCGCCACGGTCGCCGCACTCGCATCGCTCGCGCAGTCGATCAGATCGATCGCACCGTCGCGCCCACGCGCTAGCCGCTTCGCGAAATTGCGTTCCTCTTTGGCAATTCGAAAGCATTCGAGGACGAAATCCTCGAAGTCTTCACCGTTATCCTTGACGCGCCGCGCCCTGTTCTGAAATTTACGACCGCCCGCCTCCATCCGGCAATGGTGGATCAGCGCCTCAAGATCGTCAACACTATCAGGAGCTTGCCTCGAACGAGCGGCCCGAAACGAAAAAGGCCGCCCCTTTCGGGACGGCCTCTCTCTACTTTCCTCGCGGCGATCGTGAGCGTCAGCCCATGATCTCCTGCTCGAGCTTCTTGGCCATCTCTTCGATGTTCTCGGGCGGCCAGCCGGGGATTTCCATGCCGAGGCGGAGACCCATGCTCGAAAGGACTTCCTTGATCTCGTTGAGCGACTTGCGGCCGAAGTTCGGCGTGCGCAGCATCTCGGCTTCGGTCTTCTGGACCAGATCGCCGATATAGATGATGTTGTCGTTCTTGAGGCAATTGGCCGAACGCACCGACAGTTCGAGCTCGTCAACCTTCTTGAGCAGGTAACGATTGATCTGCGCGGTATCGCCCGAAGCGACGCCACCTTCCGCAGCGGCCGGAGCGACCATGCCGATCGGCGCCGAGCGAGTCACCGCCGAATCGTCGAAGTGGACGAAGAGCGCGAGCTGGTCCTGGAGGATACGCGCCGCATAAGCGAGGCCGTCCTCAGGCGTGATCGTGCCATCGGTCTCGACGGTCAGCGTGAGCTTGTCGTAATCGAGCTCCTGACCGACGCGGGTATTCTCGACCTTGTACGAAACCTGGCGGACCGGGCTGTACAGGGCATCGACCGGGATCAGGCCGATCGGCGCATCCGCCGGACGGTTCGACTGGGCGGGGACATAGCCCTTACCCGTATCGGCCGTCAGCTCCATGTTGAGCGTCGCGCCGTCGTCGAGATGGCAGATCACCAGCTCGGGGTTCATCACTTCGATGTCGCCCGAGACGGCGATGTCGCCGGCCTTCACTTCCGCCGGGCCGGTGGCCGAGAGCTGGAGCCGCTTCGGGCCTTCGCCCTGCATGCGGATCGCGATCTGCTTCACGTTGAGGACGATGTCCGTCACGTCCTCGCGCACGCCGGCGAGGCTCGAGAATTCGTGAAGCACGTTCTCGATCTTGATCGAAGTGACCGCAGCGCCCTGGAGCGACGAGAGCAAAACGCGGCGCAGTGCATTACCGAGCGTGAGGCCGAAACCGCGCTCGAGCGGCTCGGCCACGAAGGTCGATTTGCGCTTGGGATCGCCACCGGCCTTCTTTTCCAGGCCGTTGGGCTTCTTGAGTTCCTGCCAGTTCTTAGGGTTCACCGACACGGGCTTTCCTCATGTTGGGCAGGACGGGGCCATCCTGCCGGGTATCTGCTGCCCGGTCCGGACCCCGCCCTCGGGGCCCGTGAACCGGACAGGAATTGCAAATCAGACGCGACGGCGCTTCGACGGACGAACGCCGTTGTGCGGGATCGAGGTCACGTCGCGGATCGACGTGATCTGGAAGCCGACTGCCTGGAGGGCGCGAAGCGCGCTCTCGCGGCCCGAGCCCGGGCCCTTCACTTCGACCTCGAGAGTGCGAACGCCATGTTCGGCGGCCTTGCGGCCGGCGTCTTCGGCGGCGACCTGGGCGGCGTAAGGAGTCGACTTGCGCGAGCCCTTGAAGCCCATCATGCCGGCCGACGACCACGAGATCGCGTTGCCCTGGGCATCGGTGATCGTGATCATGGTGTTGTTGAAGCTGGCGTTCACATGCGCGACGCCAGAGGTGATGTTCTTGCGCTCGCGACGGCGAATGCGCTGCGGTTCACGTGCCATTGGTCAGCGCTCCCTTACTTCTTCTTGCCGGCGATCGGCTTGGCCTTGCCCTTGCGGGTGCGCGCATTGGTGTGCGTGCGCTGGCCACGGACCGGGAGGCCCTTGCGATGACGGAGGCCGCGATAGCAGGCCAGGTCCATCAGGCGCTTGATGTTCATCGCGGTCTGACGACGCAGATCGCCTTCCACGGTGTAGCCGGCGTCGATCGCCTCGCGGATCTGCAGCACTTCCTGGTCCGACAGGTCCTGCACGCGACGCTCGGGCGAGATGCCCAGCTTTTCGGTGAGTTCCTTGGCCTTGGTCTGGCCGATGCCGTGGATATATTGCAGCGCGATAACGACGCGCTTGTTGGTCGGGATGTTGACACCCGCAATACGAGCCATGAATTTATTCTCCCAGCTCCACGGGGTGCCGCATGGCAGCTTCGCACCCCATCTCGTCGCGTTGATCCGAAAATGCAGTGACGCAGCGAGCGCAGAGGAGCGCCGCCGTGCAACCGGTGTTTCGGAAGATGGGCGACATATGCAGCCGCAACGGCGCTGTCAAGCGCTGCGGCCAGCTATCGCGGAACCGAGTGCATACACGAACGTTGCGCGGCCGCCAAGCCGTGGACGCTCCCTCTCCGGCTCACGGGAGAGGGCCTTAGAGGGGCACCATGATCGTCGCGGTGAGGCCGGGATCGTTGTCGCCGAGCTCCAGCCGGCCGCCGTGCAGCCGCGCGACCGACTCGACCAGTGCCAGCCCCAGCCCCGCCCCCGGTAGACTACGCGCGTGATCGAGCCGGCCGAAGCGGCTCAACGCCTGCGCGCGATCGGCAGCCGGGATGCCGGGGCCACGATCGGCGACCGAAAAGCGAATCGCGTCGGCGGCACGTTCGAGCGTGAGTGCTATCTCGCCCCCCGCCGCGGCGTGACGAAGCGCATTGTCGATCAGATTCGCCAGAGCCTGCGACAGCAATTCGCGGTGCAGCTTCACTTCCAGCCCGGGTTCGGGCGGCACCGCGACGACGAAGCGCAACCCGGCCTCCTCGACCACCGGCGCATAGAGATCGGCGATCTCCTCGATCAGCGCAGCGGGATCGAGCGGCGTCAGCATGTCGCGGGTGACCGCCTCCGACCGGCTGATCTCGAGCAAGACCGCGAGCATCCGCATCACCAGATCGGTCTCGGCGATCAGCCCGGCGAGCGCGACTTCGCGTTGTTGGGGATGGCTGGCGGTGGCGGCGGCCTCGGCGCGGGCCCGCAGCCGGGCGATCGGCGAGCGCAGGTCATGGGCGATCGAATCGGTCACGATTCGCAGTTCGGCCATCAGCCTGTCGATCCGGTCGAGCATGCCGTCGATGCGCAGCGAAAGCCGGTCGAAGGCATCGCTGCCGCCCGCTTCGGTGCCGACCCGCCGGGTCAGATCGCCGGCGGCGACCGCATCTACGGCGCCGGCGATGCGATCGAGCCGACGCGTGACGTAGCGCGCGAGGACGAGGCCCACGCCGACGCCGAGCACCAGCGACAGCAGTATCGCGAGCAGCAATGCGCGCTCGATATTGCGCTGGGTACGCTCCCAATCGTCGAGCAGCCGGCCGCTGACCAGCCAGTCGCGTCCGAGCGGCCGGATCGTCACCCCCGCCTCTTGCCCGGCCCATTCCCCGTCCGTGCCGAGCGTTTCGACACGAAAGCTTTCGGCGGAAGGCGCGAAAACGAGCCGGTCCGGTCCGGCGCCCAACCGGCGCGTCCCGTTGCGGTCGACCAGCGCCGCCACCAGCGAGTCGTCGTCCGCCTCTGCATCGGCGATCGCCTGGGCGAGCGCGGGAATGCCGCCGGACCGGTAGACGGCGACGAAGGCATCGGTCTGCTGCGCGGTGTCGCGGCGCAGCACTTCGATCGCATCGTCATGGGTCTGCTGCCAGATCAACCCGGCGAGCGCGAGGCTGGTGATCAGCGAGAGCAGCACCGCGAGCAGCGCCAGCCGCGCGGTGATCGAGATCCGCATCAGCCGTCGAGCGACAGGCGATAGCCCGCGCCGCGCACCGTGTGGAGGATCGGTGTATCGAACCCTTCCTCGAGCTTGCGGCGCAGCCGGCCGATATGGACATCGACGACGTTCGAGCCCGGATCGAAATGATAGTTCCAGATCTTCTCGAGCATCATCGTCCGGGTGACGACCTGCCCCGCGTGGCGGGCGAGGAACTCGAGCAGGTTGAACTCGCGTCCGCCGATCGGGATCGCCCGACCCTGGCGGGCGACGCTGCGGGCGAGCAGATCGATCTCGAGGTCGCCGACGGTCAAGCGCGTCACCTGCGGCTCGGCGCCCGCGCCGTCGGCCCGGCGCAACAGTGCTTCGACCCGTGCGAGCAGTTCGGCGAAGGAGAAAGGCTTGGTGAGATAATCGTCGGCGCCGGCATGGAGACCCTTCACCCGATCGTCGACCGTGCCGAGCGCGGACAGGATCAGGACCGGGGCACGGATGTTCGCGGCGCGGAGCGCGCCGAGCATCGCCAGGCCGTCGAGACCCGGCAGCATGCGATCGGCGATTACCAGATCGAAAATGCCTTCGGAAGCGAGGAACAGCCCGTCGCGGCCGTCGCTGCAACTCTCGACCGCGAAGCCGGCCTCCTGCAGCCCCTTGGCCACATATGCCGCCGAGGCGGTGTCGTCTTCGACGAGGAGGATTTTCCGAGTCATGCGCGGCGGTCCCGTCCTAGAACGCGAAGCGGCCGGCGGGAAGAGGGGGTCTTCCGCCGGCCGCACCGGTGCGCAGGGCAAAGGCACCGGGATCGCGCGGGCTTACTTGGTCTTCTTGACCTTGACGGTCTTGGTCTTGGCGGCCTTGGCGGGCTTTTCGGCCTTGTGATGCTTGGCGGCAGGCGCGCGCGCGGCGCTGGCGATCGTCGGCGCGGCGATCATCGCGACTGCGGCGATCGGAAGCAGGGTGCGGGAAAGCTTCATCGAAATCCTCCGTGGAAGAAGGAACCGGCGAGCTGCCGGCCCTGCCTCTTCCTAACCGGCGCCGCTTCACGCCGCGGTGACGCGCGGATGAAGATTTCGTCATGAAGCGGCTTCAGCGCCGTGCGGCGCGAATCACAGCGGCGCTGCCCAGCAGAATCGCGCCGACCATGCCGCCGATCGCCAGCAGGCCCGCCGGCGTGACCTCGACTTCGGCAACCGCCGAGAAGCGATCGCCGAGACGAAGACGCGCCGCGGCGCGCTGCGGCGCGGCAAATTCCTGTGGGGTCGAGGTCTCGGTGGAGACGAGATCGGTGCCGCTCATGTCCGCGCTCAACGCTCGGCGGCGGCTTTGAGCCGCGGCCACTGCACGCCCAGCACCTTGTCGACCGGTACGGCGAAGCCGCCCAGGCCCGCGCCCGCCACGTTATAGCTGGCGGTGAGTTCGGTGCCGGTGCCGGCGGGCTTGAGGCCGATCGTCATCACGCCGGTGACCGGCAGCGCCTGGAGCGGGCCGAGCCCGCCGGTCATGCGCAGCATATCGCCGCGCGCCACATAGACGACGCGCATATGCTCGACGCCGCCGCTCGCGGTCTTCTCGCACCAGCAGCCGCCGGGACGCGCTTCGATGCTCAAATTGGCGGCATCGCCGCTATAGGTGTGGCCGCCTTCCCACCACAGGCCGGGGCGCAGCAGCGTCTCCCACACCTTGGCCGGCGGCGCGGCGATGGTGAGCCGATGCGCGCTGGTGAAGCCGGCATCCGAAACGTCGCGGGTTTCCGCGGCGGCGGGCGCGGCGAGCAGCATCAGCGGCAATATGGATCGCAGGGTCATGGCAGCCTCCCGCCGCCAGCCTAGCCTAGATCGCGCAGAGAAGCATGCTCGAAGCCGCGGCAGCGCGGCGCGGCGCCTCGAGCCGCACGTCTGCGGCAACGCCCCGCGCGGCAGTGAGATAATGGAGCGTCCCGTCGAGATAGCCATCGAACGCGACCGGATGGACCGAGGGCCCATCGACGAAGCGGCGCAATGCGCGCGGATCGCATCCCGGCGCGTTGATGCCTTCGGTCACCAAAGTCGCCGATTCGACTCCGCAGCCGGCGAGCAATTCGGGCGCGGCAGGATGCCACGTGCCGCTGGGGTAGCAGAAATGCGTCGCGGGACGCGCGCCGGTCGCGCAGGCGATGAACGCCCGGTTCTGCTCGACCTCGTCGACCAGCCGGCCGGGAAGCGCGCCGACATCGATGTGGCGATGGGTGTGCAGCTGAACGTCGAGGCCGCGGCGCTGGACGTCGGCGAGCTCGGCGGGGCCGAGCAAATGGAATTGCCGGGTCGCGAGCCACGTCTCGGCTACCCCCGCCTCGCGCCCCAACGCACGAAGCGCGGCGAGCCGCTCGGCTTCGGGAAGCGCCTCGATCCGCCGGACGATCGGCTGGCGCGCGTCGCCGCGGCCGGCTGCGGTGAGCAGATAATCGACTGCGACGTTGATCACCGGCAAGTCGCGCCCCGAATACCAGGTCGTGGCGTAGAGCGTCGCCGGCAATGCGTAGCGTTCGAGGACCGGCAGCATATGGCTGCGCGTCGAAGCCCAGCCGTCATCGATCGTGATCACCACGGCGGCCGGCGGCAGATCGTTCGCGGCGAGCCGCGCCACCGCCTCGCCGAGCGGCAGCACCGGACGCCGCGACCGGCGCAGCCGGGCCATCCGCGCCTCGAACTGCTCGGGCGCCATGAACAGGCAATTGCCATAGGGCTTGCCGGGCGCAAGCCACAGGCCGTGATAGCACAGGATGCGCAGCTGCGACGCAGTGGCGGCGCGGGCGAGCGCGGCCAGCCCGGTGGCCGATGCCAGCTTCAGCACTGCCTGTTTGGGCGACATTGCGCAAACTCCTCCCCACGGCCGGCGCGGCCATTGCGGAAAGCTTGCACTTCAAAGCGTTAAGCGAGGGTTGCTCGCTCAGTCCCGTCCGTCGAGGATGGCCGCGATCTGCGCGCCGACTTCGTCCATATCGGCCATGCCGTCGACCCGGCGGACAAGCCCCCGCGCTTCGTAGAAGGGCAGGATCGGCGCGGTCTTGGCGCGATATTCGGCCATGCGGGTGCGCACCGTCTCGGCATTGTCGTCGGGGCGGCGCTTGAACTCGTGGCTGCCGCAGACGTCGCAGGTCTCGGCGACCTTGGGCAGCTTGAAGCGATCGTGATAGCCGGCGCCGCACTGGGCGCAGGTGAAGCGGCCGGTGATGCGATCGACCAGCGCATCCTCGTCGACCTGCAGCTCGATGACGTAATCGAGCTTGCGGCCGCGCTCGGACAACAGGCTATCGAGCGATTCGGCCTGCGCCGCAGTGCGCGGATAGCCGTCGAAGATGGCGCCGCTCCCGGTATCGGCCATGTCGAGCCGCTCGCCGATGATGCCCGAGACGATATCGTCCGACACCAGCTCGCCCGCGTCCATCACGGCCTTGGCCTTGATGCCCGTGGGCGTGCCCGCCTTGACCGCGGCGCGCAGCATGTCGCCGGTCGAAAGCTGCACCATGCCGCGTTCCGCCTCGAGGCGGCTCGCCTGGGTGCCCTTGCCCGCACCCGGAGGCCCCAACAGGATGATGTTCATGCGGCTCCCCAAAAACCGTTCGTGCCGCGATTGACGAAGCACCGTTCAATATACCCGTACCGGGAAGTACCGCCCTTCGACAAGCGCAGGGCGGTCCTCGCCTCAGCGCATGCGGCCCTTCAGCTTCGCCTTCTTGATCAGATCGCCATATTGGTGCGCCAGCAGATGCGACTGGATCTGCGTCACCGTGTCCATCGTCACGTTGACCACGATCAACAGGCTGGTGCCGCCCATCAGGAACGGAATGCCCATCGCCGTCACCAGATATTCGGGCAGCAGGCAGATGATCGTGAGATAGGCCGCACCGATCACGGTGATGCGGGTCAGCACGTAATCGAAATAGGTCTCGGTGTTCTTGCCGGGGCGAATGCCGGGGATGAACCCGCCATAGCGCTTGAGATTGTCCGCAGTCTCCTCAGGATTGAACACCACGGCGGTATAGAAGAACGAGAAGAAGATGATGCCGGCGGCATAGAGCGCCATGTACACCGGCGAGCCGTGGCGCAGCCAGGTGTTGAGGCTGATCACGAAATCGCCCCACGCGCTTTCGCCCGCGGTCGCCTGGCCGGCGAACTGGGTGATGGTCAGCGGCAGCAGCAGCAGCGACGACGCGAAGATCGGAGGGATCACGCCGGCGGTATTGAGCTTGAGCGGCAGATGGCTGCGCTCGGCCTGCACCCCGCGCGCCGTCTGGCGCTTGGGATACTGGATCAGGATGCGCCGCTGGGCGCGCTCCATGAAGCAGATGAACAGCACGATCGCGGCCACCGCGGCGATGATCGTGACGAGGCGCAGCGGATCGATCGTGCCGGTGCGACCGCTCTCGAACAGCTGAACCACCGTCATCGGCAGATGCGCGACGATGCCCGCCATGATGATCAGCGAGATGCCGTTGCCGACGCCGCGGCTGGTGATCTGCTCGCCCAGCCACATCAGGAACAAGGTGCCGCCGACGAGGCTGATCACCGCGCCGATGCGGAACAGCAGGCCCGGCTCGATCACCGCCTGCAGCCCCTGGCTCGCGCCGAAGCTCTCGAGCCCCACTGCGATGAACCAGCCCTGCACCGCGGTGAGGCCGACGGTGCCGTAGCGGGTGTACTGGTTGAGGCGCTTGCGGCCGCTCTCGCCTTCCTTCTTGATCGCGTTGAGCTGCGGCGACAGCGAGGTCGCGAGCTGCACCACGATCGAGGCGGTGATGTAGGGCATCACGCCCAGCGCGACCACCGACATGCGGTTGAGCGCGCCGCCGGTGAAGCTGTTGAAGAAATCGAGCACGCCGCCGCTGGTCTGCTGCGCGAGCAGGTTGAGCTGGGTGGGGTCGACGCCGGGCAGCGGCACATAGCTGAGCAGCCGGAAGACGATCAGCGCGCCGAGGGTGAACCACAGGCGCTTCTTGAGTTCGGTCGCCTTGCTGAACTTCGACAGATTGATGCTGGAGGCGAGTTGGTCGGCTGCGGATGCCATGTGCGCGATTATCCTGGAAACCAAAGCGGCGGGAAAGCGTTCGACCGCCCCCGCCGCTCATATAAGTCCTCCGGTCTCAAGGGCAATGCGGCGCCTGCCCCCGAACCGTTCGCCCTGAGCGAACGGAGGGCAGGACGTGCGCCCTGCCCTCCCGAGACGTTCAGCCCTGCTTGCCGGCCTTCTTGGCGGCAATGACCTTCTGCACCGAGCGATGCTTCGCCTTGTGCTTCTCGTGCGCCGGCACGATTTCCGGGATCGTCACTGAACCGCCAGCCTTCTGCACTGCCTCGATCGCGGTCTTCGACGCGCCGGCGACGGTGAAGTTGAGCTTCGCGGTCAGCTCGCCCTTGCCGAGGAGGCGGACGCCGTCCTTGCCGCCACGGGTCAGGCCGGCGGCGTTGAGCTCGGCCTGGGTGATGTCGGTCGCGGTCAGCTTGCCCGAGTCGATCGCCTTCTGGATCGCGCCGAGATTCACCTCGGAATAGTCCTTGGCGAAGATGTTGTTGAAGCCGCGCTTCGGGATCCGCATGTGGAGCGGCATCTGGCCGCCCTCGAAGCCGTTGATCGAAACGCCTTCGCGGCTCTTCTGACCCTTCTGGCCGCGGCCGGCGGTCTTGCCCTTGCCCGAGCCGATGCCGCGTCCGACGCGGATCTTGGAGGGACGGGCACCTGCGTTGTCGCGGAGATCGTTCAGTTTCATGTCGTGCACTCGCTTTCGCTTTTGTCGCGCTGATGGAAAGGAAGCGGGGCGCATAGCGGCGGCATCGCGATTTGTCACCCCTTATGTTGCCCGGGCAGTTCCTGCCATACGCTCGGCAGGCCCCGCCAATCCTGCACAAGAATGACTCGACAACGATCGGGTTTAATGGACGTATCTGGCCCGATCTCTTGTTTCGCCTGCAACGCGTGCAATGAAAAGGAGGCCAGGCTTGCGGACTCGTCTGGAGAAACCGAAGGCGCCCCGGCAAGCCGTGCCGCGGCAGTTGCAAAACGACATTGAAAACTCCGCCGCCACATCCTCGGACGCGGCCCTTGCGTCCATGCGGGATTTCTGCCGGACTCCGGTCCATCCTTCGGCGGGCATTATACAAACCAAAAGCGCCGATGCGCGAGAAGCCCGCCCGGCGGCACCGCCGATCGCGTATGACGTGGCGCGCGCACCAGGTCGACCGCTCGACCCCGCCGCCAGGACGTTCATGGAAGCGCGTTTGCGGCACGACTTCTCTTCCGTACGCGTCCACGCCGGCACTCAGGCCGCGTATGCGGCACGGGCAGTCGATGCGCGTGCCTATACGCTGGGCCAGAACATCGTCTTCGGGCAGGGCGAATATACCCCCGGCACGACCGAAGGAACACGGCTGCTGGCGCACGAGCTCACCCATGTCGTACAGCAGCGTCAGGGCATTTCGCTCAAGGGCGGCATCGGCCAAATCGGCGATGCATACGAGCGCCACGCCGACGCCGTGGCGGACGCCGTGGTCGCGGACCGTCCAGCAGCGACGCTCCTCGCCAATCGCCCGAGAGGCGGCAGCGGTGCCGGTGGCGCGGCCATCCAGCGGCAGCAAGCCCCGGCAGCGGCGTCCGTCCCGGCGACAGAGCAGGCGGTCGAGACCGAGGGCGACAAGATGCGTCGGGCGATCCTCGAGGCAGCCGAAGGACGCTATGGCGACAAGACCACGATCGTCTCCGAGGCGGAGATCAAGGACATCCAGGAAGGCCGCTGGCGGATGCGGCCGGTCAAACTCGACGACGGCACCGAAATCGAGATGAGCGTGCAGACCGCGACACCGGTCAAGAACTTCACGACCTGCATCGAATTCGCCGGTCAGACCTTCTCCGACGCATCGAAAATCAGGTCGAAGGCATTGGGCAGGGACGCGAAGGAGTCGCTTCGGATGACCCGCCTGCTCTCCGGGATCCTCGCGATCTACAACAAGGAATTCGGCATCCAGGCGCAGATCGACGCGTTCAACAAGGCGATCCAGATGTTCGTCAAGCCGACGAATGAACAGAATGCGCGTATCGCCAAGTTCGAGCAAAAGAAGATCGAGCTGGCGGATTCGAAGACGGGCGAGAAATTTCACGACAAAGGCGTCGATCAGCAGATCAAGGGCCAGGACCTCGCAATCAAGCAGATCGGCGCGGCTATCGCTGCGATGAAACGGGAGAAGGACAAGCTCCAGGCCAAGATCGACAAGCTCAAGATCGATCAGGCCGCGCTCGATGCGCAGGACGACGCGCTGGTCCGCCCCGCCACGCCGATGACCGGCCGTCCGAGGCCCGGCGAATATATCCTGCTCGGCGCCGGCTCGGCCCAGCCCTACGGCGTGAGCACGGCGACGCAGGTCACGCTGGCGAAAGGCGCGTTCAAGCACATCGCGGTCTTCAAATCGTCCGAGCCGGCGCCCGGCCCCAAGGACAAGCCCGGCGAGAAATGGGAGAAGTGGCACACGATCGACGGCGGCGGGAGCACCGCACGGACGACCGAGCTCTTCGTCTGCATTTCCGATCTGCGCGTGCAGTTCGGCAACCCCGAAAATCCCTGGTCGTCGTCGAAGACCTCGCTCATCGGCTGGATCGACATCGACAAGCTCGTCGCCGGCGGCGCGGCACCGTAGACGCCATCACCCTTTTTCGAGGCGTGCGCGCTCCGCTTCCCGACAATGAAAGGGGCGACAGTCGCCTGCCGCCCCTTCCCCGTTTCCATACGAAGGTCGAAAGCTTCAGCCCTCGATCACCTCGACCATGTGCGGCAGCTTGCGGATCATGCCGCGAACCTCGGGGCTGTCTTCCAGCTCCGAGACCTTGTGCATCTTGTTGAGGCCAAGGCCGATCAGCGTTGCGCGCTGATCCTTGGTGCGGCGGATCGGCGAGCCGATCTGCTTGATCTTGATCTTCGCCATGTCAGTTACTCCGCGATCGCGGCCGCATCGGCCTCGGCGGTGTTCGAACCGCCACGGCCGAGCAGGTCGGCGATCTTCTTGCCGCGGCGCTGCGCAACGCTCTTCGGCGAGGTCTGCTCGCCGAGCGCTTCGAAGGTGGCGCGGATCATGTTGTAGGGGTTCGACGTGCCGACCGACTTGGTGACGACGTCGGCAACGCCCAGGCTCTCGAAGATGGCGCGCATCGGGCCACCCGCGATGATGCCGGTACCCTGCGGCGCCGAGCGGACGGTGACGCGACCGGCACCGAAATGCCCGTTGCCGTCATGATGCAGCGTGCGGCCTTCCTTGAGCGGAACGCGGACCATCGCCTTCTTCGCAGCCGCAGTGGCCTTGGAGATGGCTTCCGGCACTTCGCGCGCCTTGCCGTGACCGAAGCCGACCCGGCCCTTGCCGTCGCCGACGACGACCAAAGCCGCGAAACCGAAGCGCTTGCCGCCCTTCACGGTCTTCGAGACGCGATTGATGTGGACGAGCTTTTCGATCAGCTCTTCGCCGCCATCGTCCTGCGCGCCGCGCGGACCGCCGCGATTGTCACGACCGCCGCGACCGCCGTCACGACCGCCGCGGCCACCACCGCCGCCCGGGCCGCCACGACCGCGACCACCGCCGCCGGGGCCGCCACGACCGCGACCACCGCCGCCGCCGCCCTGATACCCACCGCTGTCCTGGGTGGGAGCGCCGGCCTCGACGGGCGCGCCTTCCGGCGTGTTGTTCTCGTCAGCCATGTTTAGAACTCCAGTCCGCTCTCACGAGCGGCATCCGCCAGCGCCTTGACGCGGCCATGATAAAGGAAGCCGCCGCGATCGAAGACGACCTGCGTCACGCCGGCAGCCTTGGCTGCCTCGGCGACGCGCTTGCCGACTTCCTGCGCCGCCGCGACGGTCGCGCCGGTCGTGCCGCGCACGTCCTTTTCGAGCGTCGATGCCGAGGCAATCGTCCGGCCCTGCGCATCGTCGATCACCTGGGCATAGATGTGCTTGCCCGAGCGATGGATCGAAAGCCGGGGACGGCCACCAGCGCGCGCACGAAGCGCAGTGCGGTTGCGGCGACGACGCTTTGCGAAAAGCGAAAGACCCTTGGTGCTGATCACTTCTTCTTTCCTTCCTTACGGAAGATGAACTCGCCGTCATACTTGATGCCCTTGCCCTTATAGGGCTCCGGCTTGCGCCAACGACGAATTTCCGCGGCCACCTGGCCGACCTTCTGCTTGTCGATGCCCGAAATTTCGACCGTGGTCTGATCCGGCGTCTTGATCTCGATTCCCTCAGGGATGTCGAAATTGACGTCGTGCGAATAGCCGAGCTGGAGCTTGAGCACCTTGCCCTGCGAAGCCGCACGATAACCGACGCCGGTGATCAGGAGCTTCTTGGAGAAGCCCTCGGTCACGCCGGTGATCAGGTTCTGGACCAGCGTGCGCTGCATGCCCCAGAAGGCACGCGCCTGCTTGGTCTCGTTGGCCGGCTGCACCGAAATGCCGCCGTCCTCGATCGTGTAGCTGATCTCGTCGCGCATCGCGAGGCTGAGGGTGCCCTTGGGCCCCTTCACGTTGAGCGTCTTGCCCTCGATCGAGGTCGTGACGCCCGCCGGCACGGTGACCGGCTTCTTGCCGATGCGGCTCATCAGAACACCTCCGCGAGCACTTCGCCGCCGACATTCTGCTCGCGCGCTTCCGCGTCCGAGAGAACGCCGCGAGGCGTCGAGACGATCGTGATGCCGAGGCCGTTGCGGATCCGGGGCAGTTCCTGCGAACCCGAATAGACGCGGCGGCCGGGCTTCGAGACGCGCGCGACGTGCTTGATCGCCGGCTGGCCCTCGAAATATTTCAGCTCGATGCGGATGCCCGCGGCGGGGCCCATCTGCTCCTCGCTATAGCCACGGATGTAGCCTTCGCGCTGGAGAACATCGAGAACGCGCGCACGCAGCTTCGACGCCGGGGTCAGGACGGAGTCCTTCTTGGCGCGCTGGCCGTTGCGGATGCGGGTGAGCATATCACCCAGGGGATCGGTCAAAGCCATCTCGTAGTCCTTACCAGCTCGACTTCGTGACGCCGGGGATCAGGCCCTTGTTGGCCAGATCGCGCAGCATGACGCGTGCGAGACGGAACTTGCGGTAATAGGCGCGCGGGCGGCCTGTGAGCTCGCAACGGTTGCGAATGCGGGTCGGGTTACCGTTCCGCGGAATCTCGGCCATCTTCAGCCGCGCGATGAGGCGCTCGGTATCGTCCAAGCTCTCGTCGTTCGCGGTCGCCTTCAGCTTCGCATACTTGCCGGCATACTTCTTCACCAGCAGCTTGCGACGCTCGTTCTTGTTGATGGAACTCAGTTTCGCCATGACTTAAGTTCTCTTTCCCTTACGCTGCCTGCTTCGCTTCGCCGTCCGCATTTTCCTGCGGGAACGGGAAGCCGAAGAGACGAAGAAGCTCACGCGCCTCGTCGTCGGTCTTGGCGGTGGTGGTGACGATCACGTCCATGCCGCGCACCTTGTCGATGCGGTCATAGTTGATCTCGGGGAACACGAGCTGCTCCTTGAGGCCGCAGGCATAATTGCCACGTCCGTCGAAGCTCTTCGGGTTCAGCCCACGGAAATCGCGAACGCGCGGCAGCGCGATCGTGATGAAGCGGTCGAGGAATTCGTACATCCGCTCGCGGCGCAGGGTCACCTTGCAACCGATCGGCATGCCTTCGCGCAGCTTGAACTGTGCGATCGACTTCTTCGCCTTGGCGATGACGGGCTTCTGGCCGGCGATGAGTTCCATCTCCGAAGCAGCCTGCTCGACCTTCTTCTTGTCCTGGGTGGCCTCGCCAACGCCCATGTTCAGCACGATCTTGTCGATCCGCGGAACTTCCATGACGTTCTTGTAGCCGAACTTCTCGGTCATCGCCTTGGCGATGGTCTCGTCGTACAGGCCCTTGAGGCGCGGGGTATACTTATCAGCCATTGATGACCTCCCCGGTCTTGACCGCGACGCGGACCTTCTTGCCGTCGCGCTCTTCGAAGCGAACGCGCGTCGGCTTGCCGTCGGCGGTCACGTGCGCGACCTTCGAAATGTGCATCGGCGCTTCCGAACGCTTCAGCCCGCCCTGGGGATCGCCCTGGCTCGGCTTGACGTGGCGGACCGCGACATTGACGCCCGAAACGACGACCTTGCCGTCCTTGGGCAGCGACTTGACGACCTCACCGGTCCGTCCCTTGTCCTTGCCGGACAGGACGATGACCTGGTCACCCTTCTTGATCTTGGCAGCAGCCATCACAGCACCTCGGGCGCGAGCGAAATGATCTTCATGAAGCCGCGCGAACGCAGCTCGCGAACCACCGGCCCGAAGATACGGGTGCCGATCGGCTCCTCATTCTTGTTGACCAGCACGGCGGCATTGCCGTCGAAGCGGATCACCGAGCCGTCGTTGCGACGGACATCCTTGGCGGTGCGGACGATGACGGCACGGTGCACGTCGCCCTTCTTCACCTTGCCGCGGGGAGCAGCTTCCTTGATGCTGACGACGATGACGTCGCCCACGCCGGCGAAGCGACGCTTCGACCCGCCCAGCACCTTGATGCACTGCACCCGCTTCGCGCCGCTGTTATCAGCGACGTCGAGATTGGATTGCATCTGGATCATCGATCCGGTTCCTTCTCGTTCGGCCTGCCGGGACCTGCCCGGTGGTTCCAGTTAAAATCCGGGGCGCGAGCCCTTAAGCGGCGTCGCTCTTGGCAGGCGTCGCATGGGTGTTGACCCGCTCGATCACCTTCCAGGTCTTGAGCTTCGAAATCGGCGCGATCTCCTCGATCCGCACGGTCTCGCCCTCATGATACTCGTTGCCCTCGTCATGGGCGTGGTACTTCTTCGAGCGACGGATGATCTTGCCGTAGAGCGGGTGCTTGACCTTACGCTCCACCAGCACGACGACCGTCTTGTCGCCCTTGTCCGAGACAATGTTCCCGGTCAGCACGCGCTTCGGCATGGTCTCGTTTCCTTACTTCGCATCCGAGCGCGCACGCTCGGTCTGCAGCGTCTTGATGCGCGCGATGTCGCGACGGACTTCCTTGACCCGGCTCGGCTTCTCGAGCTGGCTGGTCGCGGCCTGGAAGCGCAGGTTGAATGCCTCGCGCTTCAGGTTGCCGAGCTCTTCGCCCAGCTGGTCGTCGGTCTTCGCACGAAGATCGGTTGGCTTGGTCATTCTATCAACCCTCCAGGTGCGAGGTGTCGCCGAGACGGGCAACAACCTTGACCTTGATCGGCAGCTTCATCGCCGCGCGCTCGAACGCTTCCGCTGCGAGCGGGCCGGGAACGCCGTCCAGCTCGAACAGGATGCGGCCGGGCTTGACGCGGGCTGCCCAATATTCCGGCGAACCCTTGCCCGAGCCCATGCGGACTTCGGCCGGCTTCGACGACACGGGAACGTCCGGGAAGATGCGGATCCACAAGCGCCCCTGGCGCTTGATGTGGCGCGTGATCGCGCGGCGGGCCGCCTCGATCTGACGCGCGGTGATCCGATCCGGCTCCATCGCCTTCAGGCCGTAGGACCCGAAGTTGAGCGAGGTGCCGCCCTTGGCGTCGCCGGAAATCCGGCCCTTGAACGCCTTGCGGAACTTGGTGCGCTTCGGTTGCAGCATTTCTCTCTACTCCCTTAGCGACGATCGTCGCGCGCGGGGCGCACGCCGGAGGTCTGGGCCTCCATGTTGAGCCGGTCCTGCGCCATGGGATCGTGGCCGAGGATCTCGCCCTTGAAGATCCAGACCTTGACGCCGCACACGCCATAAGCGGTGTGGGCCTCGGCCTCGGCGTAGTCGAGGTTGGCGCGCAGCGTGTGCAGCGGCACCCGGCCTTCGCGATAGCCTTCCGAACGCGCGATCTCGGCGCCGCCGAGACGGCCGCCACATGCGACGCGGATACCGTCAGCGCCCAGACGCATCGCCGACTGAACGGCGCGCTTCATGGCGCGACGGAACGCGATGCGGCGCTCCAGCTGATCGGCGATGCCCTGCGCGACGAGCTTGGCGTCGACTTCGGGCTTGCGGATCTCGACGATGTTCAGCGACACGTCGGACGAGGTCATCGCGCCGAGCGTCTTGCGCAGCTTCTCGATGTCCGAGCCCTTCTTGCCGATGATCACACCGGGACGGGCCGCATAGATCGACACGCGGCACAGCTTGGCCGGGCGCTCGATCACCACCTTGGAGATCGCGGCCTGGGGCAGCGTCTTCAGGATGTACTTGCGGATCTTGAGGTCCTCGATGAGGAGACGGCCGTAATCGGCGCCCTCGGCGAACCAGCGGCTGTCCCAGGTGCGGTTGATCTGGAGACGCAGACCGATCGGGTTGCTCTTGTGACCCATTATGCTTCTTCCTGCTCGCGGACGACGATGCGAAGACGGCTGAACGGCTTCAGGATGCGGGTGGACTTGCCACGGCCGCGGGTCGCGAAACGCTTCATCGTGATCGACTTGCCGACCGAGGCCTCGGCGACGACGAGCGCGTCGACGTCGAGGTTGTGGTTGTTTTCCGCATTGGCGATGGCCGAGGCCAGCACCTTGCGCGCGTCGACCGCCATCGCCTTGGTGGAGAACTGAAGGATGTTCAGCGCCTCACCGGCCTTGCGGCCGCGGATGAGGCCCGCGACGAGGTTCAGCTTCTGGGCCGAACCGCGGATCTGGGTTGCAACCGCCAGCGCTTCCTTGTCGCCGACCTTGCGGGGTGCCTGGGGCTTGGACATTAGCGCTTACCCTTCTTGTCGGCAGCGTGGCCGGGGAAGAAGCGGGTCGGAGCGAACTCGCCCAGCTTCATGCCGACCATGTCTTCGTTGACCGACACCGGCACGAACTTGCGGCCGTTATAGACGCTGAAGGTCAGGCCGACGAAGTCGGGGAGGATCGTCGAGCGGCGCGACCAGGTCTTGATCGGCGCACGCGCGTTGGTCTCCTGCGCGGTCTGCGCCTTCTTCAGGAGGTGGAGGTCCACGAAAGGACCCTTCCAGACGGAACGAGCCATGAGCGGTTAGCCCTTCTTCTTGGCGTGACGCGAACGGATGATCATCTTGTCCGTCGCCTTGTTGTGGCGGGTGCGCGCACCCTTGGTCGGCTTGCCCCACGGGGTGACCGGATGACGGCCGCCCGAGGTCCGGCCTTCACCACCGCCGTGCGGATGGTCGACCGGGTTCTTCGCGACACCGCGCGTCAGCGGGCGGATGCCCTTCCAGCGATTGCGGCCGGCCTTGCCGAGATTCTGGTTCTGGTTGTCGGGGTTCGACACCGCACCAACCGTCGCCATGCAGTTCGCATGGATGTAACGCTGCTCGCCCGAGTTGAGGCGGACGATGACCATGCCGCGGTCACGACCGACGACCTGGACATAGGTGCCTGCCGAACGGGCGATCTGACCGCCCTTGCCCGGCTTCATCTCCACGTTGTGGACGATGGTGCCGACCGGCATCGAGCCCAGCTCCATGGCGTTGCCCGGCTTCACGTCGGTCTTCTTGCCGGCGATCACCTTGTCGCCGACAGCGAGGCGCTGCGGCGCGATGATGTAGGCGACGCGGTCCTTGCCGTTCGCATCGGCGCCGTAGTTGATCAGCGCGATGAAGGCGGTGCGATTGGGATCGTACTCGATCCGCTCGACGGTGCCCTCGGCATCCCACAGCCGGCGCTTGAAATCGACGATGCGATAGCGCTGCTTGTGCCCGCCGGCGATGCCGCGCGAGGTCACGTGGCCCTTGTTGTTGCGACCGCCGGTCTTGGTCTTGCCCTCGGTGAGCGCCTTGACCGGACGACCCTTGTACAGGCTCGAACGGTCGATCAGGATCAGGCCGCGGACGCCAGGCGACGTCGGGTTATAATTCTTGAGTGCCATTACGAATTGACCCCCGAGGTCACGTCGATCTGCTCACCGTCGGCGAGCGTCACGATTGCCTTCTTCATGTCGGAGCGCTTGTAGGGAGCACCCTTCCAGCGCTTGGTCTTGCCCTTCTGGACGATCGTGTTGACGCCGGTCACCTTGACGTTCCAGAGCGCCTCGACGGCGGCCTTGATCTCAGGCTTGGTGGCGTCGCCGGCGACCTTGAACACAACGGCGTTGTGCTCGGAGACGAGCGTCGACTTCTCGGTGATGTGCGGCGCGACGATCACGTCATAATGACGGTTGTCGATCGCGTCCTTCTGCTTCTTAGCCATTGAAGCGCGCCTCCAGCTTCTCGACGGCAGCGCGGGTCAGGACCAGCGTGTCGCTCTTCAGGATGTCGTAGACGTTGGCGCCCTGGGCCGGCAGCACGTTGACCGTGTGCAGGTTGCCGGCGGCCAGCGCGAAGCTGTTCTCGACGGCGTCGCCGTCGATCACCAGCGTCTTCTTGCCGAAGTTCAGCGTCTCGAGGCTGCCGAGCAGCGTCTTGGTCTTGCTGTCGGCAACCGTCAGGCTGTCCATGACGATCAGCGAGCCGGCCTTGGCATGGCTCGAAAGCGCCATCTTGAGGCCGAGCGCGCGGATCTTCTTGTTCAGCGACGGATTGAAGTCGCGGACGCGGGCGCCGTGCGCCTTACCACCGCCGATGAACACCGGAGCGCGGCGATCGCCGTGACGGGCGGTACCGCCACCCTTCTGGCGACCGAACTTCTTGCCGGTGCGGGCGACGTCGGCGCGCTCGCGCGTGCCACGTGCCGTCTCGCGGCGCTTCTCGAGCTGCCAGGTGACGACCCGATGCAGGATGTCGGCGCGCGGATCGAGGCCGAAGACCTCGTCGTTGAGCTCGATGTCCGCGGCCTTCGCCTTGGCGTCGAAGGATTGAACCTTGACCTTCACGTTCAGCCCTCCTGGCCTTCGGTCGCCTCGGGAGCCTCGACCGTGTCGGCCGGGGTTTCCGCGGGGGCGGCGTCGTTGTTGTTGGCAACCTGCTTGAGGCCGGCCGGGAACGGCGCGTCCGCATGGCGGTCGACCTTGACGGCGTCCTTGACGAACAGCCAGCCACCCTTCGAGCCAGGGACCGAGCCCTTGACGAAGATCAGGCCGCGCTCGACGTCGGTGCCGACGATCTCGAGATTCTGCTGGGTGCGATACTTGTCGCCCATGTGGCCGGCCATCTTCTTGTTCTTGAAGACCTTGCCCGGATCCTGGCGCTGACCGGTCGAACCGAGCGAACGGTGCGAGACCGAGACGCCGTGGGTGGCGCGCAGACCGCCGAAGCCCCAGCGCTTCATGCCGCCCTGGAAGCCCTTGCCCTGGGTCTTGCCCTGGATGTCGACGAACTGGCCGGCGACATAATGGTCGGCCGAAATTTCGGCGCCCACTTCGAGCAGGCCGTCGGCGTCGACGCGGAACTCGTGGACCACCGCCTTGGGCTCGACTTCGGCCTTGCCGAAGTGGCCGCGCTGCGGCTTGGAAACGTTCTTGCTCTTCGCCGAGCCGGCGCCGAGCTGGACGGCGGTGTAGCCGTCACGATCTTGTTCGCGAACCGAGACGACCTGAACGCCTTCGAGTGCCAGAACGGTGACCGGCACGTGGCGGCCGTCGTCCTGGAACAGGCGGGTCATCCCCAACTTCTTCGCGATCACGCCAGTGCGCATGATCTTATGCTCCTATGCATAGGCACCCTCGGGACCATTCCCTCGGGTGCGTGCCTCAACCCAAAATTCGATGCGAGCCCCCGTCTGGGCTGAGTTTCCACCAGAAGGCGGAAACGACGGGGGACGCAGACCCGGGCAAGCCCGGCGGTATCCCATCTCGTAGTTGAGTGCGCCTTGGCGCTCTCGTGTTCCTTGCGTTGGATCGAGATCGATCCGGTCGAGGAACCAGCGAATCTCCTTAGCGGAGAATCGCGAATCTCACGTGGAGGCGGCGCATTACGCCAGCTTGATCTCCACGTCAACGCCGGCGGCGAGGTCGAGCTTCATCAGCGCGTCGACCGTCTGCGGGGTCGGCTGAACGATGTCGAGCATGCGCTTGTAGGTGCGCGTCTCGAACTGCTCGCGCGACTTCTTGTCGATGTGCGGGCCGCGGTTGACGGTGAACTTGTCGATGTGCGTGGGCAGCGGGATCGGACCACGGATGAGAGCGCCGGTGCGACGCGCGGTGTCGGCGATGTCGCCGGCAGCCTGGTCGAGCACGCGATGATCGAACGCCTTCAGGCGAATGCGGATATTCTGCGTTTCCATGGGTCCTACCGATGCGAAAGAGCGGGCCCCGTAATCGAGGCTCTTGCTGTGTTGAACGAAACTGAGGCGCGGCCCCTACACGGGGAAGCGATTCGGATCAAGGGGTTGGCGCGTGAAATCTGCGCCCGACCTCCCCTTCTGCGTCACCCTGGGCTCGACCCGCGGTCCAGCTCTTTCCTCCGACGCCTTCAAGGAACGTGTCGGCTAAATCTCGCCACTCGGGATTGGCTCGCTCGATCAGTGCGAATTTCTACTCCCGTCGCCACCGCTTGACGCGCTTCTCGTGGGCGATCGCGTCGATGATATCCGGAGCGTGCTCCGCCCAGACGAGTCGGTCGAGACCATAGCGCCTGCAGAAGTCCGAACCGTCGCCGGTGCGATGCTGGTGCACTCGTGCGGCCAGGTTCGCCGTGACGCCCGTGTACATCCCGCCACGGTAGCGGTCCGCCATGATATAGACCCACCCGCCCTGCTCCATCGCTGCAGGACAGAAGAAGCGGGTGCTTCGGTCAAGAGGTTATGGAGGCAAGGTCCACGTCGGCGGCACCCCTAGGTCAGCACAAGCCGTTCAACTCTTCGTCATCCCGGCCTTGAGCCGGGATCCCGCTTCTTCAACCGCATCGATCAAGCGGGACCCCGGCTCAAGGCCGGGGTGACGAGGAAGGATTGCGAACGCGACCCCACAAACGAAAAGCCCGGCCTCCGCTGGGGGAGACCGGGCTCTTCGAACCTTACCCTAAAGGGCGAAGCTTACTTCTGGATCTCGGCGACGACGCCTGCACCGACGGTGCGGCCGCCTTCGCGGATCGTGAAGCGCTGACCGACGTCCATGGCGATCGGCGCGATGAGCTTGATGCCCAGTGCGACGTTGTCGCCCGGCATCACCATCTCGGTGCCTTCCGGCAGCTCGATCGTGCCGGTGACGTCGGTGGTGCGGAAGTAGAACTGCGGGCGATAATTGGCGAAGAACGGCGTGTGACGGCCACCCTCGTCCTTCGACAGCACGTACACTTCCGACTTGAAGTCGGTGTGCGGCTTGATCGAACCCGGCTTGGCGAGAACCTGGCCACGCTCGACTTCTTCACGGCCGACGCCGCGGATCAGCGCGCCGATATTGTCGCCGGCCTGGCCCTGATCGAGCAGCTTGCGGAACATCTCGACGCCGGTGACGGTGGTCTTGCGGACCGACTCCTGGATGCCGACGATCTCGACTTCCTCGCCGACCTTGACGATGCCGGTCTCGACGCGGCCGGTGACCACGGTGCCGCGACCCGAGATCGAGAACACGTCCTCGATCGGCATCATGAACGGCTTGTCGAGCGGGCGCTCGGGCTGCGGGATCGACTCGTCGACTGCCGACATGAGCGCGAGGATCGCGTCCTTGCCGAGCTTGTCGTCCGAACCCGAAAGCGCGGCGGTCGCCGAACCACGGATGATCGGAATGTTGTCGCCGTCGAACTCGCGCTTGCTGAGCTCTTCGCGGATTTCCATCTCGACCAGCTCGAGGATTTCCTCGTCGTCGACCAGATCGACCTTGTTGAGGAACACGACCATCGTCGGCACGCCGACCTGGCGGGCGAGCAGGATGTGCTCCTTGGTCTGCGGCATCGGGCCGTCGGTGGCGGCGACCACGAGGATCGCGCCGTCCATCTGCGCGGCGCCGGTGATCATGTTCTTCACATAGTCGGCGTGGCCCGGGCAATCGACGTGCGCATAGTGGCGCGCAGTGGTCTCATACTCGACGTGCGCGGTCGAGATCGTGATGCCGCGCTCGCGCTCTTCCGGCGCCTTGTCGATGTTGGCGAAGTCGACGGCCGCGTTGCCCGCGACGTTCTCCGCCAGAATCTTGGTGATCGCGGCGGTCAGCGAGGTCTTGCCGTGATCGACGTGACCGATGGTGCCGATGTTGAGGTGCGGCTTGTTCCGCTCAAACTTTGCCTTCGCCATTGTTTTCCTACCTTCTAGATCAATTTCGCGGCCGGTCAGGGCGCCACGCGAACGCGGCCCCTTAACGACTCATTTCAGGTTACGCCAGCTTCGCCTTCACTTCGTCGGCCACATTCGCGGGCACTTCGTCGTAATGCGAGAACTGCATGCTGTACTGCGCGCGGCCCTGGGTGAACGAGCGGAGCGCGTTCACATAGCCGAACATGTTCGCCAGCGGGACCATCGCGTCCACCGTCTGCGCGTTGCCGCGGGTGTCGGTGCCCTGGATCTGGCCACGGCGGCTGTTCATGTCGCCGATGACGTCGCCCAGATAATCCTCCGGAGTGACGACCTCGACCTTCATGATCGGCTCGAGCAGCTTGATGCCCGACTTCTGGGCCGCTTCGCGCATGGCGCCGCGGGCACAGATTTCGAACGCCAGCGCCGACGAGTCGACGTCGTGATACGCACCGTCGTACAGCAGGACCTCGAAGTCGATGATCGGGAAGCCGACCAGCGACCCGGTCTCCGCGGTCTCGCGGAAGCCCTTCTCGATCGCGGGGATATATTCCTTCGGAATGTTGCCGCCCTTGATCTCGTCCTTGAAGACGAAGCCCGAACCGCGCTCGCCCGGCGTGAGCTTGACCTTCACGCGACCGAACTGGCCGGTACCGCCCGACTGCTTCTTGTGCGTGTAGTCGATGTCGACCGGCTTCGCGAGATACTCGCGATACGCCACCTGCGGCGCGCCGACATTGGCCTCGACCTTGAACTCGCGCTTCATGCGGTCGACCAGGATCTCGAGATGGAGCTCGCCCATGCCCTTGATGATGGTCTGGCCGCTCTCGGCGTCCGAAGTCACGCGGAACGACGGGTCCTCGCGCGCCAGGCGATTCAGGGCGACGCCCATCTTCTCCTGGTCGGCCTTGGTCTTCGGCTCGACCGACAGCTCGATCACCGGCTCGGGGAACTCCATCCGCTCGAGGATGATCGGCGCGTTGATCGCGCAGAGCGTGTCCCCGGTGGTGGTGTCCTTGAGACCCGCCAGCGCCACGATGTCGCCGGCATAGGCCACCTGGATGTCCTCGCGCTCGTTCGCATGCATCAGCAGCATGCGGCCGACCTTTTCCTTCTTGTCCTTGACCGAGTTGGTCACCTGCGACGCGGTCTCGAGCTTGCCCGAATAGATGCGTGCGAAGGTCAGCGTGCCGACGAACGGATCGTTCATGATCTTGAACGCGAGCGCCGAGAACGGCTCGGTGTCCGACGACGGACGCTCGTCCGGAGTCTCCCCGTCGAGCAGCACGCCCTTGATCGCGGGAACGTCGAGCGGCGAAGGCAGATAGTCGACCACGGCGTCGAGCAAAGGCTGGACGCCCTTGTTCTTGAACGCCGAGCCGCACACCACCGGCACGAACGCCATCGAAAGCGTGCCCTTGCGGATCAGCTTCTTGAGATCGGCGACCGACGGCTCATTGCCCTCGAGATACGCCTCCATCAGGTCGTCGTCCTGCTCGACGGCCATTTCGATCAGCTCGCTGCGGTACTTGGCAGCCTTTTCGACCATGTCCTCGGGGATGTCCTGATAGACGAACTTCGCGCCGAGGCTCTCTTCGAGCCAGATGATCGCGCGGTTCTCGACCAGATCGACGAGGCCCTTGAAGCCGCCTTCGATGCCGATCGGCAGATACAGCACGGCCGGGCGCGCGCCGAGGCGCTCGATGATCGAGTTGACGCAGAAATAGAAGTCGGCGCCGGTGCGGTCGAGCTTGTTGACGAAGCACATCCGCGGCACGCCGTATTTGTCGGCCTGGCGCCACACGGTCTCCGACTGCGGCTCGACGCCGGCAACGCCGTCGAAGCAGGCGACCGCACCGTCGAGCACGCGCAGCGAACGCTCGACTTCGATGGTGAAGTCGACGTGGCCGGGGGTGTCGATGATGTTGATCAGATGCTCGTCGCCCTTGCCCTCTTCGGCGCGCCACTTGCACGTCGTGGCGGCGGACGTGATCGTGATCCCGCGCTCCTGCTCCTGCTCCATCCAGTCCATCGTCGCGGTGCCTTCATGCACTTCGCCGATCTTGTAGGACTTGCCGGTGTAATAGAGGATGCGCTCGGTCGTCGTCGTCTTGCCGGCGTCGATGTGCGCCATGATGCCGATATTGCGATAACGCTCGAGCGGATGGCTGCGGGCCATGATGTTCACTCCTGTGCCGACGGGCGGCGGGCTAAAATTTGCGAGGGACTTACACCCTCATCCGTTCGCGCGGGCGCCGGACCGAATCCGAAGGCGCCTCTCGGTCGCGAGACCGCCCCTCGACAAGCTCGGGGCGAACGGTAATTGGGGTGAGAGCCGAAACTCCCACCCCATGTAGGTACGAAAATTACCAGCGGTAGTGGCTGAAGGCGCGGTTCGCTTCGGCCATACGATGGGTGTCTTCGCGCTTCTTCACCGCGTTGCCGCGATTGTTCGAGGCGTCCAGCAGCTCGCCCGAGAGGCGGGCCGACATGGTGTGCTCGCTGCGGTTGCGCGCAGACGAGATCAGCCAGCGGATCGCAAGTGCCTGGGCACGCTCCGGGCGGACCTCGACGGGAACCTGGTAGGTCGCACCGCCGACGCGGCGCGAACGGACCTCGATGCCCGGCTTGATGTTGTTGAGCGCGTCATGGAACACGCCGATCGGCTCGCGCTTGGCGCGCTGCTCGACGGTTTCGAGCGCCGAATAGACGATGTTCTCGGCGACGGACTTCTTGCCGTCCAGCATCACCGAGTTCATGAACTTCGAAAGGACCTCATCCCCGTACACGGGATCAGGCAGGATTTCCCGCTTTTCGGGACGACGACGACGAGCCATCTGATATCTTCCTTCTAAACTTCAGCCGTGAATGGCGGGCATAAGCCGGCCGGCTTACTTCGGACGCTTGGCGCCGTACTTGGAACGCGACTGGCGACGATCCTTGACACCCTGCGTATCGAGCACGCCGCGAAGGACGTGGTACCGAACGCCGGGAAGATCGCGCACGCGGCCGCCGCGGATCAGGACCACCGAGTGCTCCTGAAGATTGTGGCCCTCGCCCGGAATGTACGAAATGACTTCGCGCTGGTTGGTCAGGCGGACCTTCGCAACCTTGCGAAGTGCCGAGTTCGGCTTCTTCGGGGTCGTGGTGTAGACACGGGTGCAGACGCCGCGCTTCTGCGGGTTCTGCTCCATCGCAGGGACCTTCGACTTGGCCTTCTGCGGTTCGCGGCCCTTGCGGACCAGCTGGTTGATCGTTGGCATGAAGCCCTTCACCTTTGCGTTACCGGATGATCCGGCGGTTACTTTGCTGGAGCCCAGATTCTTCTCGAAAAATCAAATCTCTATAGAATACGAAAAGGCCCCGGGTGTCTGCGACCCCCCGGGCCATTGCGTCTCCAGCAACGTTCAGCTCTTTGTTCCCCGAGTCTTGCGGCCACCAGGACCCTCGCGGAACGGGGGCGCCTATAGCTGCGCAGGCATGCGGGGTCAATGGGCGCGCAATGGGGACGCACCGGGGATAACGGTGCGTCAACGCATCGCGCGCTAAAGCGCATGCCACATGCTTCTACAATCTGGATATGGCGCCGTCATCCGGCCGATCCCCGCCCGGCTGGCGCCGGCGCTGCTGGCATTGGCGGCGACCTTGCTGTCCGGCGCGATCGCGCTGCCGTTTGCGCCGCGCTGGCACTGGTTCGAATCGGCGGCGCTGCTGCCGGTGATCGGACTCGTCTTCGCGAGCGCTGCCGGGCTCCTCGCCTGCCATCTCGCGCTGCTGAGCGTCGCCCCGCGCCCGTCCCGGCTCGCGAGCGCGCTGCCCGCCGCGCTGATCGCCGGGGCGCTGCCCGGGCTCGGAGCGGCCGCATTGCTCGTGCCGGCGATGCTTGCGGCATATGCGGCCTTCCGCGGCCCGGCGCGAAAGCCGGCGCTATGTGGGCTCGGCGGCGCGACCCTCGCGCTCTTCGGGGCAGGGCTGCACGGCCCGATCCTTCCCCTCGCCGGATCGCTCGCGATGCTCGCCGCGGCGACGCTGCTGATTCGCCGCGCCGCGCGTCCGGCGGTGAACGACAACGTCCACAACGCGCCGTTCACTGCGTTTTGGAGGCTGCCCGAAGACCCCCTTCGTGCTAGGCAGCCCGCCCGGACTTCGAGTCCCGTCTTGGGGGAGTGAGCTTGTGTTTAGCAACAAGGGTCGCGACGAACGGACTTCGCCTTCGGGCCAGACCAATGGCCGCGGGCGCGGCATGTTTTCGGTGATCGGCCCCGACATGATGGTGACCGGCAATGTCCGCGCGACCGCCGATCTCCATATCGACGGCGGCATCGAAGGCGATGTGCATTGCGGCAACCTGGTCCAGGGATCGGAGAGCCGGATCCAGGGCGGAGTTACTGCCGAGACCGCGCGGATCGCCGGCTCGATCGAAGGCAGCGTCCGCGTCAAGCATCTGACCGTCGAGCGCTCGGCCCGAATCATCGGCGATGTCGAATATGAAGACATCACCATCGAGAATGGCGGCCATGTCGATGGACGGCTCAAGCGCACCGGCGGCGACGCGGCGGTGACCGGGCCGCGCGCGGTGCCGAAACTGACGTCGCCCGAGCACGAACAAGCGGCCTAGCCTGTCTCGATACTTGTACTCCTGCGAAAGCAGGAGCCCAAGGCCGCAGGCGACATCTTCCGTAACTCTGGGCTCCTGCTTTCGCAGGAGCACGGACGAGAAGAGGCGCGGCCAGCAACAGATCGCGCCTCTGGAAAACCGGCTCAGAGCGCCTTGATTTTGGTCAGATGCGCCTGGACGACCTTCTCGGCCTCGCCCGCGAACTTCTTGAGCTCGGGAACGTCGCCGCTCGCGGCATAGTCCTTGACCGCCGCCAGCGCCTTTTCGTGCGCCGCGACCTGCTGGGTCTTGTAGAGTGCGTCGAACGCCGCGCCGTCGGCCGCGCGCAGCGCCTCGAGATTGGCTTCCTGCTCGGTATTGAGCGCAGGGCTCGGCGTGATTGCCGGGCTCGCCTTGGCGCCGGCCGCCTTGAGCTTGTCGGTCGACGCAGTGTGGTGCTCGACCATCAGCTTGCCGAAGTCCTTGAACTTCTGATCGTGTGCCTTTTCCTGCGCGAGCTTGCCGGCCTCGATTTCGAACCAGTCGCTCGCGCCGACATCGTTGGCGAATTTCTGGCCGGGTGACGCGACCGCGTCGGCGGCAACTACGTTATCGGCGGCATTGACGTCCGCGGGCGTGTCCAGGCCGGTCACATTGTCCGTCGTGACGGTGTTGGTGGCAGTCTCGTTGCCGCCGCACGCGGCGAGCGCGAGGGCCGGGGCGAGCCCCAGGATCAGATGATGCTTCTTCATGGCAAGGCGTCCTCCTCGGGGACCCACAACGCCGCCCTCGCGCCAGTGTTCCGCTTTCTCAATGGGATGCGCCGGTCAGGCAGCCCGCAGTTCGGCGAGAAAGCCCTGCAACTCCGCGGAGAGCGCTGCCGCGCCGTCGTGCAGCCTCGCGGCGACGCCGCGCATTCCGCTCGCACTGGCAGAGGCCGCGCTCGACGCCTCGCCGATCGCCTCGACGTCGTGGCGGATCGCAGTGCTCGCGCCGACCGCTTCCTCGACATTGCGCGCGATCATGTGAGTCGCCGTCTCCTGCGCGACGACCGCCATCTGCACGCCGCCGGCAAGGTCGACCATTGCCGCGATCGCCTCCTCGACCTGCCCGTGCCCCGCAGTGACGTCGTCGATCCCGCGGCGGATCTCGTCGACATGCGCGGCGATCCGGCCCGCCGCCACGCCGGTCTGGTTGGACAGCTGCTTCACTTCATTGGCCACCACGGTAAAGCCGCGGCCTGCCGCTCCGGCCCGCGCCGCCTCGATCGTCGCGTTGAGTGCCAGCAAATTGACCTGGCCCGCGATGTCGCTGATCAGCCCGATCACCGAATCGATCCGTTGCGCCGCGCGGTGCAGTTCGCGGGTGCGGGCACTGCCGGCGCGGACCAGCTCGGAAACCTTGCCCGCGGCCGCTTCGGCGGCTTCGGTATTCCGCTCGACCCGGACCAGTGCGGTGGCCAGCTCGCGTCCGCGCGCGGCGATCTCGCGCATACTGTCGCTGGTCTGCGATGCCGCCGAGGCGACGGCAACGGCGCGGCTGCCGACCTCGCCGGCGCGCTCCGCGCTGGCGGCGGCGCCCTGCTGCAGCTCCGCCGACAGATTGCCCAGCGCCTTGGCGAGCGACGCCACCTCGCCTTCGAAACGCTCGCTGGCGCGCTCGATCCGCTCGGCGCGGGCGATGCGGGCGGCGGCGCTGCTCCGCTCATATTCGGCGGCGAGATGGAGCAGCCGGCGATTGCCGATCACCGCGGCGAGCCGGCCGTTCCGGGTCAGGATCATGCCCTCGCTGCCGTTGGCCGCGCGATAGGTGTGGATCAACGTGCCGATATCGGCGGCGATCTCCGCCACCGGGCAGGCGCGGACGTGGCGCACCACGCCATGGCCGAAATAGGGATTGCGCAGCAGCGCGTGCCCGAACGGATTGAGCAGCAGCCGCCGTACGTCCTTCTCGAAGATCGCGCCGACCGGGCGATGCGCGGCATCCACCACGGGCATCAGCCGCAGATCGATGTCCGAATTGAACAGATCGACGGCCTTGAACAGCGAATCCTCGAGCGTCAGCCACGGCGGATCGGCTTCGGTGCCGGTGAGCCAGCCCGGATTTTCCGGTTGCGGGCGAAGAGATGGTGCGACCTTCATGCCGTCCGTGCCTAGGCGCGGTTGGTAAAGACGAGCTTCACCGTTGGTTACACCTGCGTGACAAGTGGAATTTTTTCGCAGTTGCAGCGAACCCATGCGCCGCGTAGAGATCGGGCCGTGACGGGTGTCCCCGCAAGGGGATGAAAATGGGAACTCGGTTCGAACCCGAGGCTGCCCCCGCAACTGTAACCGGCGAGCGTTCGTGCCATCGTGCCACTGGAGACATCCGGGAAGGCGGCGCGCACCTGTTGACCCGGGAGCCAGGAGACCTGCCCGTCGCGGTCGATTCCTTTGCGCGGGCGGGGTGCACCGGGCGAACGGGGAGCCTGTCTCCTCGTGTGAGCGACACCGTAAACCGGGTCGCCGCGCCAGCTCCATCGGCGAGACGACCCCAGACAAGGGTGTCTTGCCGTGATGAAGTTCAAGCTGTTTCTATTGGCCTCCGCCGCACTGCTGCCGGCGGTGGCGCATGCCCAGTCGCAAGAGGATGACGAGATCGTCGTCGTCGCATCGGGCGTCGAGCAGGAAGCCGGGACCACCGGCCGCTCGATCACCGTGCTCGACCGCGCCACGATCGAGACCCGCCAGACCGTGTCCCTCTCCGATCTGCTCGCCACCACGCCGGGGGTGACGTCCACCCGCAACGGCGGCCCGGGGGGGATCACCGCGGTGCGCATCCGCGGGGCCGAGGACGCGCAGACTTTGGTGCTGATCGACGGCGTCCGCGCCAACGATCCCTCCGCCCCCGCCGGCGCGTTCGACTTCGGCAATCTGCTGACCAGCTCGATCGAGCGCGTCGAGGTGCTGCGCGGGCCCAATTCGGTGATCTGGGGCAGCCAGGCGCTGGGCGGCGTGGTCAACATCGTCACCCAGAGGTCGGTCGACGGGATCACGGCGCGCGCAAATGCCGAATATGGCTATGCCGATCAGATCTCGGCCAATGCCGCGATCGCGGCGGGCAACGACAAGCTCCAGGGCGCGCTGACCGGCGGCTGGTTCCGCACCGACGGCGTCTCGCAGGCCGCGTCCGGCACCGAGGCCGACGGCTATCGCCAATATAATGCCAGCGGCCGGCTGCGCTACGAGTTCGCGCCGGGCGTCGGCGTCGACCTGCGGGGCTATTATGCCGATTCGCGTCTCGAGATCGACGGCTTCCCTGCCCCGACCTACAGCTTCGCCGACACCGACGAATATTCGACCGCGCAGGAGCTGTACGGCTATGCCGGGCTGTTCGCCGATATCGGCCCGGTGGCGAACCGGATCGCCTTCACCATCGCCGACATCAACCGCGACGGCTATGATCCGGCGATCGGCAGCGCGCCGGCCTATCTCTATCGCGGCCGGAGCGAACGCTACGAATATCGCGGCGACGCGAAGCTGATCGACCAGCTCCGCCTGACCTTCGGCGCCGAGCGCGAGAACCTGCGCTTCCATGACGGCGCCGACACCTATCGCGCCGACATCACCAGCTTCTACGGCCAGGCGATCGTCACCCCGGTCGAGCAGGTGTCGATCACCGCGGGCGTGCGCAACGACGATCACAGCCGCTTCGGCGCTCACACAAGCTGGGGCGCCAATTTCGCGGTGCGGCCGCTCGACGGCACCTTGCTCCGCGCCAGCTATGGCGAGGGCTTCAAGGCGCCGACCCTCTATCAGCTGTTCGCGCCCTTCTACGGCACCGACACGCTCCAGCCCGAGACCGCGAAGAGCTGGGAAGTCGGGGTCGAGCAGAGCGCGCTGAACGGCGCGGCGAAGCTCGGCGTGACCTGGTTCCATCGCGACACGCGCAACCAGATCGACTTCGATCTGGTGAGCTTCACCTATGCCAATATCGCGCGCGCCCGCGCCGAGGGCGTCGAGGTCGAGCTCGTGCTGCGGCCGGCAAGCGCGTTTACCGTCACCGCCAACTATACCTATACCGACACCGAGAATCGCTCGGCGGGGTTCGAAGGCAATCAGCTGGCACGCCGTCCGCAGGACACCGCCAGCCTCTCGGCCGATTACCGCCTGCCGTTCGGGCTTTCGCTGGGGGGGACGGTGACGATCGTCGGGGACAGCTTCAACGACCAGGGCAATTTTACCCGGATCGACGGCTTCGCGCTCGGCAGCATCCGCGCCGAAATGCCGATCGGCGACCGTTTCGCGCTCTACGGCCGGGTCGAGAACCTGACCGACGAGAAGTATGAAGTCGTGTCGGGCTACGGCACCTATGGCCGCGCGGCCTATGGCGGCGTGCGGATCAAGTTCGACTGATGTCCCTGCCCTTCATCGTCACCCCGGACTTGTTCCGAGGTCCACCGCACGGGCAGGTGAAAGCGGGGCGGATCCAGCCGCGCCCTCACCGTCAGGCCGCCTGGTGGATGCCGGAACAAGTCCGGCATGACGAAGAGGGCGAAGGATGAAACGCGCCGCGCTTCTGTGCCTGCTAGCATCGGGATGCGCGGCGCAACCTTCCGCGAAGGGCGGCGGGATCGTCTCGCTCAATCCGTGCGCCGACGCGATACTGGTCGAGCTGGTGCCGCACGACCGGATCGCCGCGATCAGCCATTATTCGCGCGATCCGGCAGCGTCCTCGATCGATCCCGTCGTGGCGCGCCGCCTGCCGGTCAACAACGGCACCGCCGAAGAGGTCATCGCGCTGCGCCCCGATCTCGCGATCATCGATAGTTTCACTTCGATCTCGACGCGCGAAGCGTTCGCGCGCGCCGGGGTGAAGACGCTCACGCTCGGCTGGGCGAGCAATATCGCCGACAGCAAGGCGCAGATCCGCGATCTCGCCGCAGCGCTCGACGCGAGACCCGCGGGCGAGGCGATGGTCGCCAGGATCGACCGCGCGGTCGCCGCGGCGCACACCGATCGCCCCCTCGTCCCGGCTTTGCTGTGGATCGGCGGCAACACCGTCTCGGGCAGCGGCACCCTGCTCGACGAGATGATGGTCAAAGCCGGCTTCAGCGACCATGCAGCGCATTATGGACTGCAGGGCACCGGCTATCTCCCGATCGAGCATGTCGTGGCGGACCCGCCGCAAGTGATGCTGGTCCCCGATTCCATAGGTCGCGACCCGGATTCGCGCGCCGCACAGATGCGCGGCTGGGCGCTCGCCCGCTCGGGGGCACGAGTCCATCAGGCGCGGTTCGAGCGCAGCCTCGTCAATTGCGGCGGCCCGGTGATCGCGCGGGCGATGACACGGCTGGCGCAGGTACGGCGCGAGGTGGGGAAATGATCAAGATCGGCTCACCCTCGCCCTTCCCACTCGGCTGTGCCGAGCGGGCCCCCTCCCTCTCCCATTGGGAGAGGGAGGGAGGCGCGGAGCGCCGGAAGGGTGAGGGTGAGCCGAAGTGAACCGCCCTCTCCTCCTCGCTATCCTCATCACCCTCGTCGCCCTGCTGTTCGCCGGCGCGCTGATGGCCGGCAAGATCTGGGTGCCGCCTGCCGTGTGGTTCTCCGGCGACGCGCGCTGGTGGATCCTCGCCGAGCTGCGCCTGCCCCGCGCGATCCTCGGTCTCGCGATCGGCGCCGCGCTCGGCCTCACCGGCGCAGTGCTGCAAGGCTATCTGCGCAATCCGCTCGCCGACCCCGCGGTGGTTGGCGTCTCTTCCTCGGCGGCATTGGGCGCGGTCGCCGCGATCGTGATCTTCGCCGCGAGCGCTCCACTGGTCATCTTCGCCGCCGCGATGCTCGCCGCGTGCGGATCGATGCTGCTGCTCGCCGGGCTGGCGTGGCGCGCCGACAGCCAGATCGCCTTCATCCTCGCCGGCACCGTGCTCGCCAGCCTCGCCGGCGCGCTCACTGCCTTTCTCATCTCGATCGCCCCCAATCCCTTCGCCACCGCAGAGATCATCGACTGGATCATGGGGGCGCTCACCGATCGCAGCTTCGCCGAGGTCCGGCTGGCGCTGCCCTTCATCGCGATCGGCTGCCTGCTGCTGCTGTTCACCGGCCGCGCGCTCGACGCACTCACGCTGGGCGAGGCAGCCGCACGTTCGCTCGGCATCCGCCTCCAGCGCACCCAATTGCTGATCGTGCTCGGTGCGGGTCTCGCGGTCGGCGCCAGCGTCGCGGTGACCGGAGTGGTCGGATTCGTCGGGCTGATCGTCCCGCACCTGCTGCGCCCGCTGACCGGCGCCAAGCCCTCGGCATTGCTCCTCCCCAGCGCGCTCGGCGGCGCCGCATTGGTCCTCGCCGCCGACAGCCTCGTCCGGCTCGGCCCCGGCGCGTCGGAGATCCGGCTCGGCGTCGCGATGGCCTTGCTCGGCACGCCGTTCTTCTTTCTGCTCCTGCTCAAGATGCGGCGCTCGGCATGGAGCTGAGCGTCACCGACCTCGCGGTCAGCCTCGGCAACCGCCGCGTGCTCAACCGCGTCACCGCCGCTTTTCAGCCGGGCCGCGTCACTGCGATCCTCGGCGCCAATGGCTCGGGCAAATCGACTCTGGTCAGGACGCTCGCCGGCCTGCTCGACGCCGATGCCGGCCATGTCCGCCTCGGCACCCGCCAGATCGCCCGGATCGAGCCGCGCGAGCGCGCCCGGCTGATCGGCTATCTGCCGCAGGATTCGACGGTCCACTGGAACCTCGCGGTCCGTGAACTCGTCGCGCTGGGCCGCCTGCCGCATCGCTCGCCCTTCGCGGGAATCTCGCAGGAGGACGCGATGGCAATCGGCGCGGCGATGGCGGCGACCGACACCCACCCCCTCGCCGATCGCGGCGCCGACCAGCTCTCCGGCGGCGAACGCGCCCGCGTCCTGCTCGCGCGCGTCCTTGCCGGCGAACCGCAATGGCTGCTCGCCGACGAGCCGCTCGCCAGCCTCGATCCGGTCCACCAGCTCGCTTTGCTCGACCAGCTCCGCGCGCTCGCCGCCACCGGCATGGGCGTGGTCATCGTCCTGCACGACCTGATCCAGGCCGCCCGCGCCGCCGACGACGTGCTGCTGCTCAAGGCCGGCGAAGTGGTGGCGTTCGGCCCCGCCGCCGAAGCGCTCGCGCACCAGCCGCTGCGCGAAGCGTTCGGGGTCGAGGTGATGATCGTCCCCGACGAGCAAGGCCGGCTATTGCCCGTGCCTATCGGGCGGAGCAAGGTCTGACGGGGTTTCCCCTTGTCACCTTCGTCACCCCGGACTTGTTCCGGGGTCCACCGCACCACTAGCGATCCCGCCCGAGGCCTCTGCCTTCGCTGGCCGCACGCGGTGCTGGCTCGCGACATTTTCAATGCGGATGTGCGCGGCCCGGTGCACCCCGGCACAAGGCCGGGGTGACGGCTTATGGATGGGGCTGACAGCGGAACCTCGCTGTGCCATTGCGCAATAAAATTACACGACGAGTCGGGCTCGCGCCCGCCGCAGGAGAGTTTATGCGCACGATCGACCATCTCATCGCGGGGAATCCGGGTGGCGGCGCGGGTCGCCAGTCCGACGTGTTCGATCCCAATACCGGCCAGGTCCAGGCCCGCGTCTCGCTGGGCACCAAAGCCGATCTCGACCGCGCCGTCGCCGCCGCGCAGGCGGCCCAGCCGGCATGGGCCGCGACCAATCCGCAGCGCCGCGCCCGCGTGATGTTCAGATTCAAGGAGCTGGTCGAAGCGAATATCGACGCGCTCGCGCATCTGCTCTCGTCGGAGCACGGCAAGGTCATCGCCGACTCGAAGGGTGACATCCAGCGCGGGCTCGAAGTGATCGAATTCGCCTGCGGCATCCCGCACGTCCTCAAGGGCGAATATACCCAAGGCGCCGGCCCCGGCATCGACGTCTATTCGATGCGCCAGCCGCTCGGCATCGGCGCCGGCATCACCCCGTTCAACTTCCCCGCGATGATTCCGCTCTGGATGTCGGGCGTCGCGATCGCCTGCGGCAATGCCTTCCTGCTCAAGCCCTCCGAGCGCGACCCGTCGGTCCCCGTTCGCCTCGCCGAATTGATGCGCGAAGCCGGCCTCCCTGAGGGCATCCTCCAGGTTGTCCATGGCGACAAGGAAATGGTCGACGCGATCCTCGATCATCCCGCGATCAGCGCGGTGAGCTTCGTCGGCTCGTCCGACATCGCCCATTATGTCTATCGCCGCGGCGTAGACGCCGGAAAGCGCGTTCAGGCGATGGGCGGCGCCAAGAATCACGGCATTGTCATGCCCGATGCCGATCTCGACCAGGTCGTCGCCGATCTCTCGGGCGCCGCGTTCGGCTCGGCCGGCGAGCGCTGCATGGCGCTGCCGGTGGTGGTCCCGGTCGGCGACAAGACCGCCGACGCGCTCCGCGCCAAACTGATCCCCGCGATCGAGAAGCTCCGCGTCGGCGTCTCGACCGACGCGGACGCGCATTACGGCCCGGTCGTCAACGCCGCGCACAAGGCCCGCGTCGAGAAGTGGATCCAGACCGGGGTCGACGAAGGCGCCGAGTTGGTCGTCGACGGCCGCGGCTTCCAGTTGCAGGGGCACGAGCAGGGCTTCTTCATCGGCCCCTCGCTGTTCGACCGCGTCACGCCGCAAATGGAATCCTACAAGGAAGAGATTTTCGGACCGGTCCTTCAGATCGTCCGCGCCCCCGATTTCGAGACCGCTTTGCGCCTGCCGAGCGAGCATCAGTACGGCAACGGCGTCGCGATCTTCACCCGCAACGGCCACGCCGCGCGCGAATTCGCGGCGCGGGTCAATGTCGGAATGGTCGGGATCAACGTGCCGATTCCGGTACCCGTCGCCTATCACAGCTTCGGCGGCTGGAAGCGCAGCGCGTTCGGCGACATCAACCAGCACGGCATGGAGGGCGTCCGCTTCTGGACCAAGACCAAGACCGTTACCCAGCGCTGGCCCGACGGCTCGGCGCTTCCGGGCGGCAGCGAGGATGGCGGCCCGTCGCGTATCCAGGACGCGTTCGTCATCCCGACGATGGGATGAGCCGCGGATCGACCTTGCGCCGCGCGGCGTTGGCTGCGCGACCGAAACGATCGAAGGGACCGACCATGCGCAATTTCGTGACGCTCGCTGCCTTGCTGTCGCTCGCCGCCTGCGGTGACGGTGGCAGACAGCCGCCGGCCAACGACACGATCGCGGTGCCCGACAATGCCGCCGTGACTCTGCCCGCCCCGCCCGAAACGCCGGAACCCGCCCCGTCGCCGTCGCCGTCGCCGTCGCCCTCGGCCGCGCCCGACAGCGGCAGCGGAATTCCCGTTGCGCTGCATGGTCGCTGGGGCCTCGTCCCCGCCGACTGCACCTCGACCCGCGGCGACAATAAGGGTCTGCTGACGATCGACGGCACCACGCTGCGCTTCTACGAATCGGTCGGCACGCTGGGCAAGGTGGCCGAGCGCGACGCCAACCGGATCGTCGCCGATTTCGCGATGACCGGCGAGGGGCGGGAATGGACGCGCCGGATGACGCTGGACGCCGCGGACGGCGGCAAGACGCTCGTCCGCCGCGAACAGGGTGCCGATGCAATGCCCGATCCGCTACGCTATCAGAAATGCGCGTGACCCGAAGCCTCGCCACCGCGCTCGCCGCTTGCGTGCTGCTCGTGCTCGCTCCCGCGGCGGCGGCGCAGAAGCGGATCGCGCTGACCTTCGACGATGCGCCGCGCAATGTCGGCGCCTTCTTCACCAAGGCCGAGCGGACGAAGCGGCTGATCGCGGCGCTGAAGAAAGCGCGGGTCTCGCAAGCCGCATTCTTCGTCAATCCGGGCCAGGTGCGCGACGCATCGGACGCGGCCCTGATCGATTCCTATGTCCGCGCCGGCCATGTCATCGCCAATCACAGCTTCAGCCATCCGCATCTCAATAGACTCGCGGCGGCCGACTATCTCGCCGATCTGGACAAGGCCGAAGCGTGGCTCAAGCCGCGCCGCGGCTATCGTCCGTGGTTCCGCTATCCGTTCCTCGACGAGGGCGGCAAGGACAAGGCGAAGCGCGACGCGGTCCGCGCCGGGCTCGCCGCGCGCGGGCTGACCAACGGCTATGTCACGGCCGAGGGTTCGGACTGGAATATCGAGACGCTGACGATCGCCGCGAAAAAAGCGGGCAAGACCATCGACAGGGCGGGCCTGCGCGATCTCTATGTCGAGACCCATGTCCAGGCCGCCGATTTCGCCGACGCGCTGATGGTCCGGACGATCGGCCGCTCGCCGCCGCATGTGATGCTGCTCCACGAGACCGATATTGCCGCGCTCTACATCGCCGATCTGGTCAAGGCCTTGCGCGCCGACGGTTGGGAGATCGTCACGGCGGATGCGGCCTATGCCGATCCGCTCAAGTCCGCCGCGCCCGACGTGCCGAGCGCCAACGGCACGCTCACCGAATTGCTCGCCTGGGAAAAGGGCCTCCCCGCCCCGCGCTGGTACGAACGCAACGACCTCGCCATCGCCAACCCGCTCTTCGCCGAGCGCGTGTTACACGAGAAGCCCGCGCCGTGATCGCCCTGCTGGCATATTTGCTGATGCTGCCTGCACAGCAAGGCGCGCCTGTCGTCGGGCCGGGCCAATTGTGCCTGAAGTATAGCAGCTTCGCGCTCGCTCCCGGCGAGCGCGTTGTAAAGAGAGCGCTCGACATCGAGAACATGCAGCTCCAGATCGACGGCCCACACGGCCAATATATTATCGTGGAAAGCGAGCTGATGGGTGGGCCGGAGAGCCGACACCAGCTCTTGCAGACGCGGCGGGATGCGCGGATCTATTCGCTCGGCCACGGCGTCTATGCCTTCCGAGGCAAGCTGCCTTTCACGCTGAACGGCGAGGCACTGGCCGAACCGGAGGACAAGTTCTTCGTTTCGATCCGCGGAGACGCGCTGAATCGCGAACGGAGCGCGCGCCGCATCCTTTCCCGCCTCAAGCTCGGCATCCCGGCGGCCGAACCTTGCATCATGCGATATCGATATGGCTGGGAATATTTCCTGCCACCGGAGACAGAATGACCACGCAGTTCGACCTTACCGACGAGCAGCTCCAGATCCAGGAGATGGCGCGGGCCTTCACCGCCGATCGCATCACCCCGCACGCCGCGGAGTGGGACGAGAAGCACCTCTTCCCGCGCGACACGATCCGCGCCGCGGCCGAGCTCGGCTTCGCCTCGATCTACGTCTCCGAGGAATCGGGCGGGATCGGCCTCGGCAGGCTCGAGGCGGCGCTGATCATGGAGGCGATGGCCTATGGCTGCCCGTCGACCAGCGCGTTCATCTCGATCCACAACATGGCGAGCTGGATGATCGACACGTTCGGCAGCCAGGCAGTGAAGGACAAATATCTCCCCTCGCTGATCACGATGGAGCGGATCGCGAGCTATTGCCTGACCGAACCCTCCTCGGGCTCCGACGCCGCGGCGCTCAAGACCCGGGCGGTGCTCGACGGCGATCATTATGTCGTCAACGGATCGAAGCAGTTCATCTCGGGCGCGGGCGAGAACGAGATCTACGTCACGATGGTCCGCACCGGCGCGGACGGGCCCAAGGGCATTTCGTGCCTCGTCATCGAGAAGGACATGGCGGGCGTCAGCTTCGGTGCCAACGAACGCAAGCTCGGCTGGCATTCGCAGCCGACCCGGCAAGTGACCTTCGAGGACGTCCGCGTGCCGGTCGAGAACCGCGTCGGCGGCGAGGGCGAAGGCTTCCGCTTCGCGATGATGGGCCTCGACGGCGGCCGGCTCAACATCGGCGCCTGCTCGCTCGGCGGGGCGCAGCGCTGCCTCGACGAAGCGATCCGCTATACCGGGGACCGTCAGCAATTCGGCAAGCCGATCGCCGACTTCCAGAACACCCAGTTCACTCTCGCCGACATGGCGACCGAGCTCGAGGCCGCGCGCGCCTTGCTCTATCTCGCCGCCGCCAAGGTCACCGCCGGCGCGCCCGACAAGACCAAATTCGCCGCGATGGCCAAGCGGTTGGCGACGGACACCGGTTCGTCGGTGGTCGACCGCGCGCTGCAGCTGCATGGCGGCTATGGCTATCTGCAGGACTATCCGATCGAACGCTTCTGGCGCGACCTGCGCGTCCATTCGATCCTCGAAGGCACCAATCAGGTGATGCGCATGATCATCGGCCGCGAGCTGACCCGGCAGTGAGTCTGATGTTCACGCAACGACGCGACGACGCGACGCCTTTAGTGCGCGCAGAGGCGCAGAGAACGCAGAGGGTTTCGCATTCGGGCTCCGCGCAGCGGCGCGCAACCGGGTTCCGGCGCGCTTCAGCGCTCGAGTGGCGCGAGACGATGCCGCGGGCTATATCTCTGCGTCCTCTGCGCCTCTGCGCGAACTCCGCTTTCTTCCCTCGCGCCTTCGCGGCTTCGCGTGAGAATTTTCAATGAGCGACGTCCTCACCCTCACCGAAGGCCGCACCGGACGCATCCGGCTCAACCGGCCCAGAGCGCTCCACGCGCTCAACACCGATATGTGCGCGGCGATGCTCGACGCGCTGACCGCGTGGCGCACCGATGCCGCGGTCGAGGCCGTATTGATCGATCATGCGGAAGGTCGCGGCTTCTGCGCCGGCGGCGATATCCGCATGATCGCGGCCAGCGGTGCGGGCGACGGCGCCGAAGCGCGTGCTTTCTTCCGGGTCGAGTATCAGCTCGACCACGCGCTGTTCACCTATGCCAAGCCGGTGGTCGCGTTCATGGACGGAATCACGATGGGCGGCGGAGTCGGCATTGCGATGCCGGCGAAGTTCCGCGTCGCCACCGAAAATACCAAATTCGCGATGCCCGAGACCGGGATCGGGCTGTTCCCCGACGTCGGCGGCGGCTGGTATCTTTCGCGCCTGCCCGGCCATCTCGGCGAATATATCGCGCTGACCGGCGCCCGGCTCGACGGCGCCGATTGCCTCGCGCTCGGCCTCGCCACCCATTACCTCCCGGCCGAAAAGCTCGACCGGGCAAAGGCCGAGATCGCCGCCGATCCGCAGGCGATCGCCGCCACGCTCGACGCATTGTCCGAGTCCCCGGGCGCGGCCGGCATCCTCGAACATCGCGCCGATATCGACCGCCTGTTCGCCGGCGACACGCTCGAGGAGATCCTCGCCGCGCTCGCCGCCGATCCGGGGCTCTGGGCGCAGGAACAGCTCGCCATCCTCGCGACCAAATCGCCGCAGGCGTGCAAGGTCTCGCTTTATCTCGTTCGCCAGGGCCGCCACATGCCGAGCTTCGAGGACGAGATGCGGCAGGAATTCGCCGTCGCCAGCCGCGTCGTCCAGCGCCCCGATTTCGCCGAGGGCGTCCGCGCCGTGATCGTCGACAAGGACAATGCGCCGCGCTGGCAGCCCGCCACCCCCGAAGGCGTCACCGATCACGTCATCGACCAGATTTTCGCGCCGCTGCCGGCGGAGGATGAATGGGCGCCCGCATAACCCACTCTGTCACGCCGGACTTGTTCCGGCATCCACGGTCCGGCAGGGGCCGCACGTCTGTTGCCGGGCGGCGCGGTGGACTCCGGAACAGGTCCGGGGTGACGTTGGAGAAATATCATGGCTGACTACGAAACCATCCTCGTCGAGCAGCGCGGCGCCGTCACCCTCGTCACGCTCAACCGCCCGCAGGCGCTCAACGCGCTCAACGGCCAGGTGCTGTCCGAATTGCTCGACGCAATGGCCGCGTTCGACAAGGATCCGTCGCAGGGCTGCGCGGTGATCACCGGCAGCGAAAAGGCCTTCGCCGCCGGCGCCGACATCAAGGAGATGCAGGCGCAGGGTTTCGCCGACATGTACGGCCATGATTTCTTCGCCGGCTGGGACGCCTTTACCCGCACCCGCAAGCCGATCATCGCAGCAGTCGCCGGCTATGCCTTGGGTGGCGGCTGCGAGCTGGCGATGATGTGCGACTTCATTCTCGCCGCCGACAACGCCAAATTCGGCCAGCCCGAGATCAAACTCGCGGTCTCGCCCGGCATGGGCGGCTCGCAGCGCCTCACCCGCGCGGTCGGCAAGGCCAAGGCGATGGAGATGTGCCTCACCGGCCGGATGATCGACGCCGCCGAAGCCGAGCGGGCGGGCCTCGTCGCCCGCATCGTCCCCGCCGCCGATCTGGTCGAGGACGCGGTCAAGACCGCCGCGACGATCGCCGGCATGGCGCCGCTTGCGGTGCTGGCCAACAAGGAGATGGTCAACGCGGCGTACGAGACCAATCTGGCGCAGGGCGTGGCGTTCGAGCGCCGGCTGTTCCATGCCCTGTTCGGCACCGCCGACCAGAAGGAAGGCATGACCGCCTTCGTCGAAAAGCGCCCGGGCAACTGGGCGGGGAAATAGGCAGCCGCTCGCGCCTCCTGCGCTCCCCTCCCGCTTGCGGGAGGGGTCGGGGGAGGGGCTGAGACAAGAAGGGGAGTTCCATCCCCTCCCCTAGCCCCTCCCGCAAGCGGGAGGGGAACATGAGAGGACCGGACAACATGGCACGCATCGCATTTATCGGGCTGGGCAATATGGGCGGCGGCATGGCCGCCAACCTCGCCAGAGCGGGCCACGACGTCCGCGCCTTCGATCTCTCCGCCGAAGCGCTCGACCGAGCGAAAAAGGCCGGCTGCCTCCCCGCCGAGGACGCCAATGCCGCGATCCTCGGCGCCGAGGCGGTGATCACCATGCTCCCCGCCGGCCGCCATGTCGAAGCGGTCTATACCGACAGCATCCTGCCCCATGCCGATGCCGGGACGATCCTGATCGATTGCTCGACGATCGACGTCGCCACCGCGCGCCGCGTCGCCGAAGCCGCCGCCGCGCACGGCCTCGCCGCGGTCGATGCCCCGGTCTCGGGCGGGATCGCCGCCGCCAATGCCGGCGCCCTGACCTTCATGGTCGGCGGCAGCGAGGCCGCGTTCAGCCGCGCCGAGCCTTTCCTGTCGGACATGGGCAAGGCGGTGATCCATGCCGGCAGCAGCGGCGCGGGCCAGGGCGCCAAGATCTGCAACAACATGATGCTCGGCGCGACGATGATCGCCACCTGCGAGAGCTTCGCGCTCGCCGAGAAGCTCGGACTCGACTTGCAGAAGCTCTACGACATCGCCTCGGTCAGCTCGGGCCAGAGCTGGTCGGTCACCAGCTATTGCCCGGTCCCCGGGATCGGCCCCGAAACCCCCGCCGATCGCGACTATCAGGGCGGGTTCGCTGCAGCCTTGATGCTCAAGGATCTCAAGCTCGCGCTCGAAGCGGCGGCCAGCGTCGATGCCGAGACCCCGATGGCCGCGCGGGCGGGGGAGCTCTACGAGCAATTCGCCAACGGCGAAGGCGCAACGCTCGATTTCTCGGGCATCATCAAGATGCTGCGCGGCTAGTTGCAACTCCCCCCTGCTTGCAGGGGGGAGCAGAATGCCCCCGTCACAAACTCGCGAACCTTCGCAACGAAGCGAAATCCCGCCGAGACTCCCGCTCCGCATCTGGCTCCAGCGCCCCTAGGGCGCGCCAGTACAGGAGTATCCATGACCCGCTTCCACCTCATCCTCCTCACCGCGGCGATGTTCGCGGGAGCCCCCGCGCTCGCGCAGGACGCCACCGACTTCACCGGTCCGCGCGCCGAGGCCAGCATCGGGCTCGACCAATTGCGCTTCGATCTCGCCACGCTCGGCGGCGACGGCAAGGCGAAACAGAGCGATCTCGGCTATGGCATCGCGATCGGCTATGACGCGGCGATCGCTCCGAAGCTGATCGCCGGCATCGAGGGCGGCGTGAACCTGTCCGACGTCCGTTTCGCCAGCGGCGACGCGGCCGACGGCAGCGAGCTTCGGAAACGCCGCGAACTCACTCTCGCCGGCCGGATCGGCACTTCGATCACCCCCAATGCCCTGCTCTACGGCAAGCTCGGCTACGCCAATCTCCAGCTCCGCGAGGACCAGACCGTCGCCGGGGTCACCACCAGCGTGAAGGACGATCTCGACGGCGTGCTGGTCGGCGCCGGGGTCGAAGTGAAGCTCACCCCCAGCGCCTATTGGAAGAGCGAATATCGCTACACCGATTATGCGCAGGGCATGACCTCGAACAAGGTCACCACCGGCCTCGGCATCCGCTTCTAGCGCCGTATCACCAGCCCGTTTCCCCCTCCCTGCAAGCAGGGAGGGGAGCCAATATGCTCAAATCCCGATCCGCCAATGGGCGGAGGAGGAGCCGGTGGCCCGCCGGCTCCTCCGAACCCGGATTAACCCGAACTTTCCACCTGCAGGCGCATGACCGCAGCATGCGCGCTTCCATCCTGCTCCTCGCCCTCGCCGCTCCTGTCGCCGCGCAGGAACGCACCGCTCCCTTCGTCGTCGCCGAGACCGGCCAAGGCTATGCCTCGATCGACGAAGCGGTCACTGCGATCCGCGACGACGATGCGACGATCCTGATCGCGCCCGGCACCTATCGCCAGTGCACCGTCCAGACCGGCGGCAAGATCCTCTTCAAGGCGCGCCAGCCCGGCACCGTGATCTTCGAGAAGACCGTATGCGAGGAGAAAGCCGGCTTCGTGCTGCGCGGCCGCGGCTCGACGATCGATGGCATCGTCTTTCGCGGCTATGCGGTCTCCGACGGCAACGGCGCCGGCATCCGCCACGAAATGGGCGATCTGACGATCACCAATTCGATGTTCCTCGACAGCCAGGAAGGCATATTGGGCGGGGGGCACGAGACCGTCCGCCGGGTCAGCATCGATCGCACCACCTTTGCCGGGCTCGGCCAGTGCGAGACCGAGAATTGCAGCCACGCGATCTATCTCGCGGTCGACGGCGAAGTCTCGGTAACCCGCTCGCGCTTCGAGCGCGGCACCGGCGGGCATTACGTCAAGCTGCGCGCGCGCCGGGTCAACATCACCGATTCGAGCTTCGACGACAGCGCCGGCAAGAAGACCAATTACATGATCGACCTGTCCGAAGGCGGCGCCGGGCTGATCGCGCGCAACACCTTCGTCCAGGGCAAGAGCAAGGACAATCATTCGGGGCTGATCGTCGTCGCGGCGGAAGGACGGACCTATCCGTCCTCCGGGCTGCGCATCGAGGACAATGTCGCAAGCATGGCCCCCGGCGCGCCGCCCAACCCCGCCTTCGTCGCGGACCTCAGCGGATCGACGATCGAGCTTTCGAACAACCGGCTGAGCGGCATGCGCGCCTTCGAGCGGCGTTAAAAAATCCCTCTCCCATCGGGAGAGGGAGGGAGCGCCGGAGGCGCGGAAGGGTGAGGGTGAGTGGGGCGACCTATCTTCACCCTCACCCTTCCCACCGCTTCGCGGCGGGCCCCTTCCCTCTCCCGATGGGAGAGGGAAACCCTCTCGCAATGTAGGATTTCATATGCGATGCTCCGCACGTCGCTCTTTGAATCCGTCAACAACCCTACGGCACTCAGCGGAACATTATTACACTCCCGCGCAACAACATTGCCGATTCACCGAGCAAACCGTGAAACTTGATCCCGCAAATCCTATTTGCAGGTCGTCCCCGTCCCCGCATCCAGATCGAGGCAGCGTCCGTCGATCACCACCGGCACCTTCACGCCGATCAGCGCCGCCAAGGTCGGCGCGATGTCGACCGTCTCGACCGACAGCGGCTGTTCGAACCCGGTCATGCCGTTGCGCCAGAACAGGATCGGCACCCGCCGGTCATAGTCCCAGAAGCTGCCATGCGTCGCGACATAGCCGGGCCCCGGGGCGGCGATCGGCGTCACCCGCGGCTTGAGCGCGACGACGAGATCGCCCGACCGCGAAGGCTCGTACGACTGCCGGGCGCGCTCGAGCAAGCTCCATGTCTCGGGAGGCCCCTTGGGCGCCGGCGTCGCGGCAATCTGGCTGCGCGTAAACACTGCCTGAACCTGCGGGTGCGCCGCGTAACGGCGTATCGCCTCGGCCTGCACTGCGATGCGCTGCTTTCTGGTCAGCTTCGGATCGAAATAAACGTCGCCCGCCGCGCCGCCGACGAGAGTCGGTCCGGCGATCTTCAACTGCGTCGCGATCTCGGTGCCGATCGCCTTGGCCGTCAGCGCCGGATCGACTCGTGCCGCCATCGGCGCGGCATGCTCGCGATTGCGCTCGGGAAGGTCGTGCCCGCCATGATCGGCGGTCAGCGCCACGGCATAATCGACGCCGGTCTTGTCGAGCACCGCGAACAATTTGCCGAGCGCCTGGTCGAGCGCCTGCATCTGGAGGCACATCTCGCTGCCTTCGGTGCCGAGGCCGTGACCGACATAGTCGGTCGCCGAGGCGCCGACGATCAACAGATCGGTGTGTGGCCCCTGCCCGAGCTTCATGTCGGTGGCGAGACCCGCGCCCAATGCGAGGATCGCCTCGTCGAACTCGGGCGATGCACGGAAGCTGCGGACGTCGCCGGCGGCACGCGCGAACCGCCCGTCGCCGACCGAGAGCGTCGCGGTCACCGGGATCGCGCGGCTGCGGGCCCGGCAGAACGGCGTCAGTTCCATCGGCTCCTGCGCCTCGCCGATCCGCTCGGCGACGCTGGCATTGACCCGCGTCACCATCGCCGGCTCGGCGCGGCCGGCATAGGAGACGAAGCCCTTGCCACCCCACCACCACAATTCGTCGACCTTGTGGCCGCCCATCATCACCGCGGCGCGATCCTTGCCGGCGACCGAGACGACCCGGCTGGCGGGATCGGCGAGCTTCATCCATTCGCCGAGGGTCGGCACCTTCAGATGCTTGTCCGAGACGGTATAGTCTTTCGAATTGCTGCCGGGCACGCTCTCGTCCTCGGCGCAATAGACCGTCTTGTCCTCGCGTGGCGCGCTGAAGTCGGTCCAGTCATTGGCGACGATCCCCGTCCGCGCAGGCCGCGCGCCGGTGAGGATCGTCGAATGGCCGGGGCAGGTCTCGGTCGCGGCGTGGCTCTGATAGCCCGAGGGGAATACCGCGCCCGACAGCAGGCGCGCGAAGCCCTCGCGGAACTGGCTGCGATATTCGGCGAACAGATCGGCGGAGAATTGGTCGACCGAGATCACCACGAGCAGCTTTGGCGGGGTCTGCGGCGCCGGCGCCTGCTGGGCGGCGGCGGGCGCGGCGGCGAGCAGCGCGAGCGCTGCGATGGGCACGAACTTCATTGCGGAGCCGACTCCAGTCGAGGATTATGCGCCCTGCTATTGTCGATCGGTCGATCCTGGGCAAGGACGGGCATGATGTGGATTCGTTTCGTCCTGATGTCGCTGGCGCTGTGGCTCGCAGCGAGCCCGGCAGGGGCGCAGAACAAGAGTCCGCACGTCCGCATCGAACTGATCGCCGAGACCGATCGGCCGGCGCCGGGGAGCGAAGTCGCGCTTGCCTTGGCCTCGACGCCCGAGCCCGGCTGGCACGCATATTGGGAAAATCCCGGCGATGCGGGGCTCCCCGCCCGCGCGGCGTGGACCTTGCCGCCCGGTGCCGCCGCGGGCCCGCTCCGCTATCCGGTGCCGCAGCGACTGCTGATCGCCGGGCTGATGAACTATGTCTACGAGGGGCCGTTCGCGCCCCTGGCGACGCTGCGGGTCCCCGCCGATGCCAATGCGGGCCAGCAGCTGCCGGTCCGGGTCAAGCTCGACTATCTGGTCTGCACCAACGAGATCTGCGTCCCCGAAAAGGCCGAGCTGGCGACCCTGCTGACGATCGGCGACGGCGCGGTTCCGGCGGATCGCCGCGCGCGTTTCGACGGCTGGCGCAGCGCGCTGCCCCGCCTGCTCGGCACGCAGGCGACGTATCAGGTCGACGGCAAGGTCTTCCGGCTGGGCGTGCCCTTCCCCGCCGCGGCCGCCCTGTCGGGCGAAGGCTATTTCTTCCCGCGCACCGATGGTGCGATCGACTATGCTGCCCCCCAACGCGTCGTGCGCGACGGCGACCGCATCGTGGTCGAGGCGCCGTCGAAGCGGGCATTGCCCAAGGTCGAAGGCCTGCTCGCGTTCGGCAGCCAGGGCTTCACCCTGTCAGCGGTGCCGGGCAAGGTCGCGCCGGCCTCCGCGTCCGCCGGCGCCGCGAACGGCTGGATCGCCACTGCGTTGCTCGCCTTTCTCGGCGCGGTGGCCGGCGGCGTGATCCTCAACATCATGCCCTGCGTCTTCCCGATCCTCAGCCTCAAGGCGCTGAGCCTCGTCAAGGCGGGCGACGATGCCGGCAATCCGCGCGGCGAGGCGCTGGCATATACCGCCGGCGTGGTGCTGACCTGCCTCGCGCTCGGCGGCGCCTTGCTCGGCCTGCGCGCCGGCGGCGCGGCGGTGGGCTGGGCGTTCCAGCTGCAGGATCCGCGGGTGATCCTGTTCCTGCTGCTGCTGGTCACTGGCATCGCGCTCAATCTCGCCGGGCTGTTCGAGCTCTCGGCACCGGGCTTCGTCAACCGCGTCGCGGCGCGCGGCACCGGCGGCGCCTTCCTCACCGGCGCGCTCGCCGCCTTTGTCGCGACGCCGTGCGCGGGACCGTTCATGGCGACCGCGCTCGGCGCCGCGCTGATCCTGCCCTGGCCCGCCGCGCTCGCGGTGTTCGGCGGCCTCGGGCTCGGCATCGCCTTGCCGTTCCTGCTGCTCGGTTTCGTCCCCGCGCTGCGACGGCGCCTGCCCAGACCGGGCGCGTGGATGGCGACGCTCCGGCACATCCTCTCGATCCCGATGTTCCTCACCGCGCTCGCGCTCGCCTGGGTGCTCGGCAAGCAGTCCGGCGTCAACGGGATGACGATCGGGCTCGGCGCGGCGCTGCTCGCGGCGTTCGGTCTGTGGTGGACCGGCCGCCGTCAGGCCCGCGGACTGTCCCGCGCCTGGCTCCCGGCGCTGCCGCTCTTCCTGCTCGCGCTCGCCGCGGCCGCATGGGTCCGCCCCGCCCCCGCCGGGCCCGAAAGCCCCGCGGTCGCCGGCGCCGAGCCGTTCAGCGAGGCGCGGCTGGCGCAGCTGCGCGCCGAGGGCCGCCCGGTCTTCGCCTATTTCACTGCCGACTGGTGCCTGATCTGCAAGGTCAACGAGAAGACCGTGATCGAGACCGCAGCCGTCGCCGATGCCTTCGGCAAGAACAAGGTCGCGATACTGGTCGGCGACTGGACCAATGGCGATCCCGCGCTCGGCCGCTTCATCGAGCGGCACAATCGTGCGGGCGTTCCGCTCTATCTGTGGTACAAGCCGAACAGCGCAGCGCCCGAGGTCCTGCCGCAAGTGCTGACCAAGGCGATGCTGCGAGACTTGTCGAGCGGGGGCTGACGAGGAGACGCATATGCGCAGTTTGATCGTTGCCGGAATTGCCGCGGCCTGCATGAGCAGCGCAGTGCCGCTCGCAGCCGAGCCCGGCCTCGGCACCGCCGTTCCTAATTTCCGCGCGTACGACATGCACGGCAAGATCGTCGATCTCACCCAGTTCCGCGGCAAGACCGTCGTGCTCGAATGGAACAACCCCGGCTGCCCCTTCGTGCAGAAGCACTATGCGGGCGGCAACATGCAGAAGACCCAGGCGGCGGCAGTGGCGCAGGGCGCGGTGTGGCTGACGATCAATTCCGGCGCGCCGGGCAAGCAGGGCCATATGAGCGGCCCCGAAGCGCAGAAGTTCGTCGCCGATCAGCGCGCGAAACCCAGCAGCTATCTGCTCGATCCGCAAGGGCTGATCGGCAAGGGCTATGGCGCGAAGACCACGCCGCATATGTACATCATCGATGGCAAGGGGCGCCTGGCCTATAACGGCGCCATCGACGACAGGCCGACTGCCGACAAGGCCGACATCGCCAAGGCGCGCAACCATGTCCTCGCCGCGCTGAGCGAATTGCGCGCCGGCAAGCCGGTGTCGGTGCCCGAAAGCCGGCCCTATGGCTGCACCGTGAAATACGCAGGCTGAGGCCATCTCTCCGAGCGCGTCTCGGGGAGAATTGTTTCTCTTGTGCAACGCAACAAAGCGTTGCAGCATGGAACCGGCAGGCCTTCTCTGCACTTGGGAGCGTTGATGGCAACACGCGGGGCGTTCGACGAGATCTGGGGGCATGGCGGGCCGGAGGCACCGCGGCCCGAATTCGCGGCGCTGTCGCAATGGGTGGCCGACACGCCAGCCGCCGAACTCCAGCGCCGCCAGCAATCCGCCGAGGCCGCGTTCCGCCAACTGGGCATCACCTTCGCGGTCTATGGCGACAGCGACGCCGCCGAGCGGATCATCCCGTTCGACATTGTCCCCCGCGTCTTCCTCCAGCAGGAATGGTCGCGGCTGTGCGAGGGGCTGGTCCAGCGCACGCAGGCGATCAACGCGTTCCTCGAGGATATTTACGGCGAGCGCCGGATCCTCAAGGAAGGGCTGATCCCGCCCGAGCTGATCTATCGCAACGAGCAGTTCCGCCCCGAAGTCGCCGGTATACGTCCGCCGCACGGAGTGTGGGCGCATATCTGCGGGATCGACCTCGTCCGCGTCGGGCCCGACGAATTCTACGTGCTCGAGGACAATGCCCGCACGCCCTCAGGCGTCTCGTACATGCTCGAAAATCGAGAGGCGATGCTGCGGCTCTGCCCCGAATTGTTCCGCGATCTCCGCGTCGCGCCGGTCGATTCCTATCCTGACATGCTGCTCGAGACGATGCGTTCGGTCGCGCCGGGCGACAATCCGCACCCGATCTGCGTCGTGCTCACCCCGGGCCATTTCAATTCGGCCTATTACGAGCATAGCTTTCTCGCCGATTCGATGGGGATCGAACTGGTCGAGGCCGCCGATCTGGTGGTCGATGACGACATTGTCTGGGTCCAGACGATCGCCGGGCGGGTGAAGGTCGACGTGATCTATCGCCGGATCGACGATGATTTCCTCGATCCGCTCACCTTCCGGCCGGATTCGCTGCTCGGCGTGCCCGGGCTGATCGCCGCCTATCGCGCCGGCAATGTCGCGCTGATCAACGCGCCCGGAAACGGCATCGCCGACGACAAGGCGATCTACAGCTACATGCCCGAGATCGTGAAATTCTATTCGGGCGGCGACGCGAAGCTGCCCAATGTCGAGACCTTCCGCTGCCGCGAACCGCAGGCGCTGAAGTACGTGCTCGACCATCTTGACGAACTGGTGGTCAAACTGGTCGACGGCTCGGGCGGTTACGGCATGCTCGTCGGCCCGACAGCGACCAAAGCGCAGATTGCCGACTTCCGCGCGGCGCTGATCGCCGAGCCGCACCGCTACATCGCCCAGCCGACCCTCGCGCTCTCTACCGTGCCGACGATGAGCGATTCCGGGCTGGCGCCGCGCCATGTCGATTTCCGCCCGTTCGTGCTGACCGGCAGCGATGGGGTGCATGTGGTGCCCGGCGGGCTCACCCGGGTGGCGCTGCGCGAAGGCTCGCTGGTGGTGAATTCGAGCCAGGGCGGCGGGACGAAGGACAGCTTCGTGCTGATGGACGATCTCGGAGCTTCGCAATCGCAGAGGCAGGGATCGTGAGGGCGCTCGGCCGAATTCCTCCCCGAGCTTGCTCGGGGAGGGGGACCGCCGTCGAAGGCGGTGGAGGGGTCGCCGCGGAGACGGCGGACGCGCTGCCGGAGAGCGAAAACCGCGCCTTCGGCGGCTCCCCTCCACCATGCTTCGCATGGTCCCCCTCCCCGAGCGAAGCTCGGGGAGGAATTGGATTGCCAACATGCTGATGCTCTCACGCACTGCGGCGGCGCTCTACTGGCTCGGCCGCTATGTCGAGCGCGCGGACTTCATCGCGCGGCTCGTCGAAGCCACGGTGCGGCTCGATGCGCTCTCCGCGCGCCCCGCGGGCGAGGCGGCGTGGCAGAGCGCGCTCGCGGTCACCGATACCGACGAGGCTTTCGCCGCGACCGGGCAAAGCTACACCCAGAGCCATGTCGCGCGTTTCCTGACTCTCGACGCATCGCATCCCGGCTCGATCGTCCGCTGCCTCGAAATGGCGCGCAACAACGCCCGTGCCGTGCGCACCGCGCTGACCCGCGAGGCATGGACCGCGATCAATCGCGCGTGGTGGCTGTTCCAGAACCGCGCCTCGACCGGTGGTGCCACCCAGACGCTCAATCTGGTCGAGCAGGTCAAGGGCGAGACCCGCGGCTTTGAAGGCTCGATCCACCGGATGATGCGCAACGAGGCGACGTGGCTGATCCAGCTCGGCGCTGCGATCGAGCGCGCCGACAACACCGCGCGGCTGGTCGACGTCAAATATCACCTGCTGCTGCCTGAGGGCGAGGCGGTCGGCGGCGTCGTCGATCGCGATCAATGGACGACGATTCTCCAGACCGTCTCGGCGGTCACCGCCTATCGCTGGCTCTATAGCGACGGGCTCCAGCCCGCGAACGTGATCGATCTGCTGATCAGCCGGTTCGAACTGCCGCGCAGCCTCGCCGCCTGCGTCGAGGAAGCGGTGCAATTGCTCAGCCAGCTCGCGCGGCGCACCGGTCTGCAGGGCGAAGCCGATCGCATGGCGCGTGCCCGGATGGCGCGGATGCAGAAGACGCGCACTTCCGAGGTCATCGTCAGCGGGCTCCACGAATATCTCGAAGCGTTTATCCGCGAGAATGCGATGCTCAATGCCGCGGTGGCGCGGCAATTCAGGTTCATATGAGAATAGCGATCGACCACCGCACGCGGTACCGCTTCACCGAGCCGCAGGCGCGGATCGTCCAGATGCTCCGCCTCACACCGTGCGACACGCGCGACCAGACCGTGGTGAGCTGGATGGTCGGCGTCGATTGCGACGCCCGGCTACGCGACGCCACCGACGGCTTCGGCAATGCCGTGACGATGCTCTACGCCGAGGGCCCGATCGAAGAAATCGACATCACCGTGACCGGCGAAGTGCTCACCACCAATAGCGACGGCGTGGTGCACGGATCGATCGAGCCGCTGCCGCCGATGGTCTATCTGCGTACGACGGCACGCACGATTCTGGGCGCCGGCCTTCCCGCTTTCGCAGCAGAGAGCATCAGCGGTTCCGGCGATCCGCTGGACCGCCTGCATCGGCTCAATGCGGCATTCCACGCCCGCTTTCCCTGCGTACCCGATGCGCGGGATACCGGACTCACTGCGGCGGAAGCCTTTGCGCGCGGCCGTGCCACCTCGCGCGACGTCACCCAGATGTTCATCGCGGCGGCGCGCAGCTTCGCGTTGCCCGCGCGCTATGTCTCAGGTTACCGCATCGACGATACCGCCCAGTCGGCGCCCCACGCCTGGGCGGAGGCGCATGTCGAAGGCCTTGGCTGGGTCGGGTTCGATCCGGCGACGGGAATGTCGCCCGACGACGGTTATGTCCGGGTTGCGGTCGGCCTGGATGCGCTCGGCGCCGCGTCCATCGCCGGCACCCGGATCGGCTCAGGCGACGAGGAGCTCGACGTGGCGCTCCGCGTCTCCGAGGAATAGCTCAGGCCAGTTCGCGCACCCGTGCCGGAACCGGCATCGACACCGCCATGTCCTCGTCGGTGAGCAGCGACCAGCCATTGGGGCCGAGCACCTCGATCGGGCGATAGCGCGTCTTGTACGCCATCCGCTCGCTGCCCTTCACCCAATAGCCGAGATAGACATAGGGCAGGCCCGCCGAGCGCGCGCGCAGGATGTGATCCATGATGATGAAGTTGCCGAGGCCCGGCCGGGTTTCGCTGTCCGCCTCGAAGAAACTATAGATCATCGACAGGCCGTCGGCCTGTTGATCGGTGATGCACGCGCCGATCAAGCGACCGCGCTCGCCATCCACCGAAGGCTCGCGATACTCGATGACGTACGAGCTGACCGGCGACTGCTCGACCATGTCGGCATAGTCGTTCTCGTCCATCGCCGCCATGCCGCCGCCGGGGTGGCGGGTCTTGAGATAACGGTGCAGCAGTTCGAACTGCTCCTCGGTTGCCCACGGCTTGCACGCCGTGACTTCGAGATCGCCGTGCCGCTTCATCAGCTTGCGCTGGGTGGCGTTGGGCTGGAACTGATCGGCGACGACGCGCACCGAAACGCAGGCGGTGCAGCTCGCGCAGCTCGGCCGATAGGCGACCGACTGGCTGCGGCGAAAACCGATCCGGCCGAGCGCATCGTTGAGCTCGCCGGCATGCTGTCCGGTCAGCTCGGTGAAGATCTTCCGCTCCTGCCGGCCCGGCAGATAGGGGCACGGACTCGGACTGGTCACGAAGAAGCGCGGAAAACGGGAAAGTGCAGTCACCGCTGAGTCGCCCTTTGCCAGGCCCCATCTGGCCCTATCAACGCGACTATGGAGCGGCGGATGCATGATGAAAAGCCGCTTTACCAAGAAAGAGAGTTAACGATTAGGCATAGGTGCGAACCAGCGAAACCAAGAGGTTGCACCGTTCCGCGCTGATACGCGTCCGGAGATCGTTAACCATGGCAAGTGGCGTCGGGCGACATGGCCGCACGCACAATCTTGCGCTGCAAGCCACTATATTGCCGCGGGAATCACATGTGAATCCCGCCGCGACTCGGTTCACCCCGCATGCGATTCGACTCGTCGGAACATAATCGTCACCCCGGACTTGTTCCGGGGTCCATCATGCCGGAAGCGAAGGACAAGAGCCTTCAGCCCTCTCGCGCGATGCACGGTGGATCTCCGCACAAGGCCGGGATGACGATAATAAGGCGCGTCCGCCTAGGCCAGCTCGACCGGGCTCACTTCGTACTGCGCCCGGCGCAGCGCCGTCATCAGCCGGTCGAGATGGTCGCGGTCGCGCGTCTCGCACTCGATGTCGGTGATCAGGCCCTTGGCGGGGAGCGTGGTGAACACCCGCTGATGATAGACTTCGATGATGTTGACGCCCTGCTCGTGGAAGATCCGCGCGACGTTGAACAAAGCGCCCGGACGATCCTGCAGCCGTATCCGCAAGCGCGCCAGCCGGCCCGAACGGGCGAGATCGCGGAGCAGCACGTTGGCGAGCAACCGCGGATCGATATTGCCGCCGCACAGAATGGTGCCGACCTTCTTGCCGCGGAACCGCTTCGGCTCGGCGAGCAACGCCGCGAGCCCTGCGGCGCCCGCGCCTTCGACCACGGTCTTTTCGATCTGGAGGAGCAGGCTGACCGCCTCCTCCAGCCGACGCTCGCTGACGAGGACGATGTCGTCGACCAGAGCCTCGACCATCTTCGAGGTGATCCCGCCCGGCTCCTTGACCGCGATGCCCTCGGCGAGCGTATCGCCTTCGCACGGCATGCTGGTACCGCGGATACGGTTGTACATCGACGGATAGAGCTCGGCCTCGACGCCGACCACTTCGAGCGCGCGCCCCTCCGACTTGGCGACGACCGCCGCGCCCGAGATCAGCCCGCCGCCGCCGATCGGGATCACCAGCGCGTCGAGTTCCGGAACGTCCTCGAGCATCTCGAGCGCCGCTGTCCCCTGCCCCGCGATGATCCGCGCATCGTCGAACGGGTGTACGAAGGTGTATCCCTTCTCGGCCTCCAGTTCGCGCGAATGGGCATAGGCCGCGTCGAAGGTTTCGCCGTGAAGGATGACGTTGGCGCCGTGCCCCTCGGTCTGGGTGACCTTCACCGTAGGAGTGTTGAGCGGCATCACGATCGTACTGGGAATGCCGAGCCGCGTCGCGTGATAAGCAAGCCCCTGCGCATGATTGCCGGCCGACGCCGCGATCACGCCCTTGGACCGCGCCGTCTCGTCGAGCTGGAGCAAGGTGTTGAGCGCCCCGCGCTCCTTATAGGCGGCAGTGAACTGGAGATTCTCGAACTTGAGATAGACCGTGGCGCCGGTGAGGTCGGACAGCGTCTTGCTCACCAAAGTCGGCGTGCGCACGACCGAGCCCCTAATCCGCTGCGCAGCGTCCCGAACCTCGGTGATCGATACGGGAAGCGGCGTCTGCGCCGGTGCTGCTTTGGTAGCCATAATGGCTTCGGCCTAGACCATCTGGCGCGGCGGGGGAACAGGCCCTATGCGCAATCGCCTATGCACAAGCTGCCCTTGCTCGCGCGCCTGCTGGCCCCGCTCCTCGCGCTCGCCGTTCCTGTCACTGCCCGAGCGGACGCGCTGATCGACAACGTCAACGGCATGACGCTCGACGAGAAGGGGCAAGTGATCCGCTTCACCGGGATCATGATGAACCGCGACGGCAAGATCACCTATGTGCTGAAGAGCGGAGAGCGGCGTCCGAAAAAGGTCGACTGGAAGCTCGACATGGGCGGCAAGACGATGGTGCCCGGGATGATCGACGGGCACGGCCATGTCATGGGTCTGGGCGCGCAACTGCTCCGGCTAGATCTGTCCGAGACCAACTCGCTCGAAGAGGCGCTGGCGAAGATCCGCAGCTACGCCGCTGCCAATCCGACCAAATGGATCCTCGGCGGTGGCTGGAATCAGGAACGCTGGAAGCTCGGCCGCTTTCCCACCGCCGCCGAACTCGACGCTGCGGTCGGGGACCGCCCGGCCTGGCTCGAACGCGTCGACGGCCATGCCGGCTGGGCCAACAGCCGCGCGATCGCTGCCGCCGGTGTCACCGCGGCGACCAGGGACCCGAGGGGCGGCCGGATCGAACGCAGTGCCGGCGACAGACCCGCGGGGGTCTTCGTCGATGCGGCGATGGACTCCGTCACCAGGATGATCCCCGCGCCCACGCCGCGCGAACAGAATGCCGCTTTCCTCGCCGCGCAGGAGCGATTGCTCTCGCTGGGCGTGACCGCGACGGCGGACATGGGCACCAGCCAGGCCGACTGGCTGACCTATCGCCGCATGGGCGACCTCAATCTGCTCAAGGTGCGGATCCTCAGCTATGCGAGCGGCGTCGACACGGCCCTCGCGGTGGCCGGCCAAGGCCCCACGCCGTGGCTCTATGCCGAGCGGCTGCGCATGGGCGGGATCAAGCTCTATGACGATGGCGCGCTCGGCTCGCGCGGCGCGTGGCTCAAGGCCGATTACGCCGATGCGCCGGGAAACAAGGGCCTGCCTTTCCTCACCGACGACCAGTTGCTCAACAGCATGATCCGGGGCGCGATGGACGGCTTCCAGATCGCGGTCCACGCGATCGGCGACCGCGCCAACCAGCAAGTACTCGATGCGATCGAAATACTCTCCGAAACTTATAAGGGCGATCGGCGCTGGCGCATCGAGCACGCCCAGATCGTCGATCCCAAGGACCTGCCGCGCTTCGGCAAGTTCGGCACGATCGCGTCGATGCAGCCAGTCCATCAGACCAGCGACATGCACATGGCCGAGGCCCGGCTGGGCGAGGCTCGGCTGGGCGGCGCTTATGCCTGGCGTTCGATGCTGCAGAACGGTTCGAGGCTGGCTTTCGGATCGGATTTCCCGGTCGAGAGCCCCGATCCCTGGGCGGGCTGGGCAGCGAGCTTCACGCGGCAGGATGCCAGCGGCCAGCCGTTCGGCGGCTGGCGTCCGCAGGAGGCGGTGACGCGCGAGCAAGGCTGGGCCGGCTTCACCACCGGCGCGGCCTATGCGGGGTTCGCAGAGGACAAGATCGGCCGCATCGCGGTGGGAATGCGCGCCGATTTCCTGATCGTCGATCGCGATCCGCTGCTCGCCGGGCCAGGCGATCTGCGCGCCACCAAGGTGATCGAGACCTGGGTCGGCGGCGACAGGGTGTGGCAACGCAAATAGATGATTGCGAAAGGGAGACATTTCACCCTGTTGCTGGCGGGGGCCAATTGGCGAGAGCGGCTGATCGCGGGGATCGGCGCGGTGATCGGCATCGGGCTGTGCGCAGCGATCTCCACGCTGGCAGTGCCGAGCCACGGTCTGTTGCTGGCGGCACCGCTCGGGGCATCTGCGGTATTGTTGTTCGCAGTGCCGTCGAGCCCACTCGCCCAGCCTTGGCCGATCGTCGGCGGGAATGTGGTTTCGGCGCTGGTAGGCGTCGCGGTGGCGCATTTGCTGGGAAGCGACGCACTCGCAGTTGGGGTTGCGGTGGGCGCGGCGATCCTCGCAATGTCAGTGTTGCGCTGTCTGCACCCGCCGGGCGGGGGCACCGTATTGCTTCCTCTGCTGGCGCCTGCGGTGCTCGCGCAAGGCTATGGCTTCGCGCTGCTGCCGGTCGGACTCAACGCCGTGGCGCTGACCGCGATCGGGATCGCCTTCCACCGAATCTCGGGCCACAGCTATCCGCATCGCCCGATGAAAATCCATGATCGACCGCGGCTGCTGATGGAGGATATCGACGCGGCACTGGCCGAGTCTGGTGAGACCTTCGACGTCAGCCGCGAGGATCTCGAGGCACTGCTCGACCGTGCCGAACGCCATGCCGCGGCGCGCCGCATCGCGACCGGGAGACCGCCGCGCACCTGAGATGCGCGGCGGTCCGATAGTCAGCCGACCGCGAGCCTTCCGTTCATCTGGATCGGCCGCGCGAGATTGAAGTAATTGGGCGAGGTCGCCATCACCGTACGGTGGATCTCGTCGAACTGCGCGGGCGTGCCGTTGCCTGCGATCCGCACCACATAGTCGATCCGGTCGTACCCCGGCGGGATGCTCGCATCGAGACCCAGAAAACCGCGCAGATCGAGCTGGCCGGTCATCTCGATCTCTAGTCGCTCGAGCGCGATCCCGTGCATCGCCGCGCCGGCGACATAGCCTACCGTCATGCAGGCATTGGCGGCCGCCATCAGCAATTCCTGCGGATTGGGCGCACTGTTCTGGCCGAGCAACTGCTCGGGTTCATCGGCGCGGATCTCGAAATCGCGCGCGATCCGCTCGCCACCGAGTTCGATGTCGCGCACCCGCGTCACACTGCCGGTCTGCCCGGTCCAACGCGTCGCCACGCTGAAGCGTACCAGTGCCTGGCCGGGATCGCGGCCGATCGCCTCGACCACTTCGCCGACCGCGTCGAGATCGATACCATTCACGACATTACGCGTCATCACGTCACTCATCTTCTCTCTCCTTGGGGTAATTCGTTCAGCAAAAGGCCGGCGCGACGGCGTCGATGCGGTCGCGCGCGGCGGGGGAAATCGCGCCCAGCGTGGCGCGGAACTGCGGGTGGGTCATGCCGCTGCCGAGATAGGTCCAGCGCAGCGCCTGATGCTGGACGGCAAGGAAGCCCTCGCGATCGGCTTCGTCGACCGGCCGGCCCGCCGCCGCCTCGAACGCGGCGAGGTTGAGCTCTGCCTGTGTCTTGCATCCGCCATCGAGGAACATCCCGATCTCGAGATATTCGTCGATCGCCGCATCGATGCCTGCCGGATCACATCCCTCGGCCAGCGCCTCGACCATCAGCGTGTCGAGCTTCGCGTGCTGCGCCTCTTCCATCCAATGATGGCGAAGCAGGCTCTTGAACAACGGATCGAGCCCGGCATCGTCGCGCACGCTTTCGAGGTAATGCGCCTGCGTCATCCACTCGATGTGGAGCACCGCCAGCGCGACGCTCAGCGGATCGTGACGGAGGATCTCGGCGGCGATCGCCTCGGCCGGCCCGATCATCCCGCACTCCACCGGAAATCCGCGCACGAACGCGGCGTGGAAGCGCTTGAACAGATGGATGTGCTTTGCCTCTTCAGAGGCAAAGCCGAGCAACGCCCGCACCCGATCGTCGTCATCGCGCAGCAGCGGCCGGGCATGATCGAGAACGAAGGGCAGGATCATCTCCTCGATCAGCCCGAACATGCTCAGATATTCATGCCCGCGGATCTGGTTGAGCAGCAGCCGTTCGTCGGGTGCCACCCCGGGGGTCTCGGCGATGCGCGCCAGCTTCTCGGGCATGAACGGCCGGCGGAAGTCGAGCGCAGCGCCTTCGGGCATCACGTCGTCCAGTTGCCAGGCGGCACGCGAGGATGCCGCGAGCACGTCCGACCAGGTGAATTGGTGGTACATATCGTTTCTCCTTGGAACCCTATGCCCTCAGGCAAATACCAGGGCATGAAAGGTGAGGATCACGGTTGTCAGGATGGTGGCGCCGGCTACTGCCGCAGGCTGCACGCAAAGCAACGAACTGGAATAGAAGTTCACGAATAATCTCCCATGGTTAGCCGGCGCCCCTAAGGCAGCTCGACTGGTGATGTTCAGGCTGTTGATTGGCCGCGCGCAGCGGTCGCCCCGACCCGTCCGCGCAACGACTGCGACTCTATGGTGTCGAACTAGCCCCGGCGGCGGTAACGCGATATGATCGGGCGGACGAAAACATTGATCGATCGACCGGATCGACGGGCGGGTCGCGCGGACTGCGTTTCAGGGGATGTGGGATGGACGTGCTCAGCGAGATGCTCGCGGCGCTGCGCCTGTCGGGTGGCGTATTCGTCGATGCGGAGTTCCGGGCGCCATGGACGGTGCTGTCGGACTATACGCCCGAGGACTGCGCACCCTTTTTCGAGATACCGAGTCAGCTGATCGCCTATCATTATGTGCGGTCGGGATCGTTCACCTGCCGGATTCCCGGCGGGCCTGCGCGCGCGGTGCATGCGGGCGAGATCGTCATCCTGCCGCACGGCACGCCGCACTATCTCCATGGCCCCGCGCCCTGGCCCGCGCCGATGGATACGCAGAACGTGCTCCGCACCATCGACAATGGCATCCTGCGATTGCGCGGCGGCGGGGACGGCGCGAGCGTGTCGATGTATTGCGGCTATCTCGGCACCACCACGCCCGACAATACCCTGCTCCAGAGCCTGCCGCCGATGCTGGTGATCGGGATCGACGCGGCGCAAGGCGATTGGGTCGCGCGCTCGATCGACTTCGCCGCGCACGGCGTCGCGACCAACGCCCCCGAGATGGTCGGCAAGCTCGCCGAGGGCCTCTTCGCCGAGGCGGTGCGCCGCTATGTCGACGACCTCCCCGCAGACGAACGCGGCTGGCTGGCGGGATTGCGCGATCCCGCGGTGGGCCGGGCGCTCGCATTGATCCACCAGCGCTTCGCCGAAGCCTGGACGCTGGATGCGCTCGCGCGCGAGGCAGCGGTTTCCAAGACCGTACTCGCCGATCGCTTCCGCGCGCTGCTGGGCGAAGCACCGATGCAATATTGCGCGCGCTGGCGGATGAAGGCGGCGGCCGAGATGCTGCGCGGCAATCGCCACAATGCGAGCAGCGTCGCTTATTCGGTGGGGTTCAACTCCGAGGCCGCGTTCAACCGCGCGTTCAAGCGCGAGTTCGGCGCGCCGCCCGCGACCTGGGCGCGCGAGGCAGTCGCCGCATAGCGAGCGCCGCGAATGCCGCGATCACGCTGTAAGCGGCGAGCGGCACCACGAATATCCAGCCAAGCCCCGCGCGATCAGCCACCTGCCCGACCAGCAACGGCACGATCGCGCCGCCCGAAATGGCGACGCAGAGCAGCCCTGAAGTCGCTTCCGCCGAGGCGGTGGAGCGTTCGAGGGTCAGCGAGAAGATCGTCGGGAACATGATCGCGTTGCATAGCCCGATCGCCAGCGCGCAGCGCGCTGCGACGGGCCCGGGAGCGAGCAAAGCCGCGGCGCAGAGCAAAACCGCCGAGACCGCCGCAGCGCGCAGTAGATGGGGTGCCGCGATCCGCGTCAGCAGCCAGCTGCCGAGGAAACGGCCGACCAGCGCGCCGCCCCAATAGAAGGTCGCGAGCCACGCTCCCGCTCGATCCATCGACAGGCCGAGCGTGCGTGGATCGGCGAGGAACCCGATCATCGTGCTGCCGATCGCCACTTCGGCGCCGACATAGAGCGCGATCGTGACCGCGCCGAACAGCGCCCAGCGCGAACGAAAGGCCTGACCGATGTTCGCCGCCCCGGTGGCCCGGGGCGACGCCTGCTCGATGGGACGGCGAACTACCCAGAGCAGTGCCATCAATATCAGCACCAGCGCCGCGATCGTCAGGAAGGCGCGCTGGACTGCCGCCAATCCCGTCGTGCGCGCCGTTTCCGAAAGCAGCGGCTCCGCACCTTCGAACACCGGATCGCCGAGGATCAGCGCCGCACCGAACTGCACCCCCGCGACCACCCCGAGCGAATTGAACGATTGCGCAAGGGCCAGCCGGAAGTGGCTGCGATCGGGTGGCCCCAGGCTCGCCGCCAGCGGATTGGCGGCGACCTGCAAGATCGCGATTCCCGACGCGAGGACGAAGAGACCGGCGAGCAGCAACGGGAAACAGGGTACGAGCGCGGTGGTCTGAACGATCAGGCAACCGCCGATCATCGCCGCCAGCGCGATCAGCATCGCGCGAACGGCACCGACGCGACCGAGCAGTGCCGCAGCGGGCAGCGACAGGATGCCGAACGCCGCGAAGAAGACGATCTGGGTAAACAATGCCTCGGTGTAAGAAAGGTCGAAGATCCGCCGGACCGCCGCGACGAGGGGGTCGTTGTTCGCGCAGATGAAACCCCAGGCGAAAAACAGCGCGGTGACCGAGGCGAAGGCGGGCGTGCTGCGGTTCAGCGCGGGTCTCGCCAACGGAAGGTCGCTGCCGCGTTCGGGGCGAGCCGATAGGCGAAATAACGACCGCTTTCGGCCACCGGGAAGGCCGCCATTTCCTTGCCGGCGTTGAAGGCGAGCAGCACCCGCGAACCATCCGGATTGGCGAAGGCGACCGTCTCTATGCCGCCCGGCCGACTTTCCGACGCGATCCGCTGCGCGCCCACTGCGACGAAGCGGCTGGCATGGCCGAACGCATAATATTCGGGGTTGCGCGTGACTTCCCCGGTCTTGCTGTCGATCGCCACCACCCCGCGGCAATTGCCGCAGCCGCCGAGGTGCGGCCCGAAATTCTCGTCGAGCGCGAGGTTCCACATCAGCACCCCGCGCGCCCAGTTGCGGGTGCTGCCGATGATCAGCGTGCGGATCGTCCACGCCCAGCTGTCTGGCCATGCCTTCGACCATTCGCCGCCCGAGCATTCGGTGAAGAACACGCCCTTGTCGGGATGCCGGTCGCGCACTTCGCTCTGCGCGGCGACATCGCCATTGTAGCAATGCCATGCCACCCCGGCGACGTGGCGCGCCGCCGCGGGATCGGCGAGAACGCCGAGCGGCTGCGCGGGCTGATCCCAATTATGGTCCCAGTCGAGGATGCGGGTCTTCAATCCCGCGCGCGCGAATTCGGGGCCGAGATGATCGCCGATGATCCGCGCGCGCTGCGCCGCGCTCAACCGCATGCCGGGATAGTTTTCGGGCTCGAAATCGGGCTCGTTCTGGATGCTGAGATAGTCGATCGGGCCGATCGCGGCGGCGAAATCCTGCACCGTGCGGCGCAGATAGGTGGCGAACGGCGCATAGGCCGCCTCGCGCAGGCTGCCCTTGATCAGCGAGTCGCTGGTTTTCATCCAGCCCGGCGCGCTCCACGGCGAGATCATCACCGCGAGCTGCGGATTGACCGCGCGCGCGGCCTTGGCCGTGGGCAGCACTTCGGCACGCGCCGGCGCGATCGAGAAATGCGCGAGTCCGGGATCGGTCTGCCCCTTGGCAACATCGTCATAGCTGTAATGGCTGAGCGAGAAATCCGAGGCGCCGACGGTGAGCCGGGTGAACGCGAAATTGAGCCCTGGCGCGGGACCGAACAACTCCGCGAGTAGCTTTTCGCGCTGGGCCGCGGTCATCCTCTTCTGGATCAGCCACGCCGACGCGTCGGTGATCGAGGCACCGAACCCGACCATGCGCTGATAGCGCTTCGCCGGGTCGACCATGATCGCGTCGGCGGGCGCACCGGGTTCGAACGCCAGCGGCGCTTGCGGCGCGAGCAACGCGGCCTTGTCGGGCGTGGTGAGCCAGACTTCGACCGCCGCCGGCGCGGCGCCGGGCCGTTCGACCGGCGCGCAGGCTGCGCTCGCACAGGCCAGCGACAGCGCAAGCATCCTCATCGCAACTCTCCTCATCCGTTCACGCCGGGCAGGTCCGCGCGACATAGTCGGCATGCGTCGGCATCACCTCGACGCATTTGCGGATCACGCGTTCGATATTGCCGAGATATTGCTCGATCTGCGGCTCGCTCCGGATGTCGACCAAAGGGTCATAGCCCTGCGGGATCACGCCCTGGCCGAGAAAGACCTGGATCCAGCTCTCTTCGGCGAACAATTCCTCGTCCTCGCGGAAGATGCGGCCATTGGCGGCGAACACCCGGATCTTGTGCCGCAGCGTGTCGGGCACCGCCATGTCGCGGCAATGCCGCCAGAACGGCGTGTCGTCGCGCTCGGTGGCCTTGTAGTGAAGGATGATGAAGTCGCGGACGCGCTCATATTCGAAATCGGTCTGGCGATTGAACTCGGCGATCGACGCTGGATCGAAGCGCGCATCGGGCAACAGCCGCACCATCCGGATGATCGCCGACTGGATCATGTGCAGGCTGGTCGATTCGAGCGGCTCGAGAAAGCCCGCCGCCAGCCCGATCGCGACGCAATTGCGGTTCCACGTCGCGCGCCTTTTGCCGCTGACGAAGCGGATGCGGTTGGGCTCGGCCAGTTGTTCGCCGTCGAGATTGGCGAGCAGCATCGCCTCGGCATCGGCATCGTCGATGAATCGGCTCGAATAGACATGGCCGTTGCCGGTGCGGTGCTGGAGCGGGATGCGCCATTGCCAGCCCGCGGTGCGCGCGGTGGCGCGGGTATAGGGCGTGAACGCGTCGCTGCGCGCGCAGGGCACCGCGATCGCGCGGTCGCAGGGCAGCCACTGTGTCCATTCCTCGTAGCCGGTCCGCATCGCCTGCTCGATGACCAGCCCACGAAAGCCCGAGCAGTCGACGAACAGATCGGCTTCGACCACCGCGCCGTCGGCCATCGTCACCGATCGCACGAAGCCGTTCTCCGGATCGAGCGCGACATCGGTGACCTTGCCCTCGCGGCGGGCGACCCCGCGCTCCTCGGCAAAGCCGCGGAGAAATTTGGCATAGAGACTGGCGTCGAAATGGAAGGCGTTGGCGATGTGGCCGATCGGCGATTCGGCCATCTTGGGATCGGCGCGGCGGAACTTGTCGGCAAGCGCCGCGGCGGTGTTTATCGAATAATTGGCGAAGTCCGAAGCGCGGCCGAGGCCGTGCATCTTCAGCCAATATTGATGGCAGCGCAGCCAACCGAGGTCCTGCCCGATCACTCCGAAGCCGTGGATGTAGCTCGAGCCCTGGCGGAGCCAGTCGACGAACTGGATGCCGAGCTTGAACGTCCCTTGGGTACGCCGGAGGAAATCATTCTCATCGAGGCCGAGCAGCTCGTTATACTTCTTGATCGCCGGGATCGTCGCCTCGCCGACGCCGATCGTGCCGATCTCTTCGGATTCGATCAAAGTGATCTGGTAGAGGCCCTGGAACAGCCGGGCGAGCAACGCGGCCGTCATCCAGCCCGCCGATCCGCCGCCGACGATCAGGATCCGCTTGATCTGCTCCATCGCGCTTCCTCTCCCTTATCGTGCGATGATGTCGCAATTGGCCGGCCTGCTTGGCAAGGCCTCGCCGGTCGCGCACCCGGCCGAAAAAATGGGGAGGCGCGGACGGGCCGGCGCCTCCCCGAAGCTCTCGGAGACGTTTCCGAGGAGGGTTTCAGAACCGGTAGTTGAAGCCGAGCAGGAACGACCGCCCGTATTTCTCATAGGTCTCGAGCAGGCTCGATCCATCGGCGGTGTGCGTACCGCCGTTGTCGAGACCCAGCCGGGTGCGATAGGGCGAGTCGGTCAGATTGTTGACCTGGAACAGCACCCCGAAGCCTTCGAGTGATCCGCTCTCGAACGTATAACCGATTTGCGCGTCGACCTGGCGGTCGGCGAGGATCTCGGTCTGTCCGCGCGTCGCGAACAGCTGCACCACCTCGCCCTTGAAGGCCGAGCGGTAACGATAGCTCGCACGCGCCTGGAAGCCGCCGCGCTCGTAATAGCCGGTGATGTTGTAGATCGTCCCCGACAGGCCGGGGATACGAACCTCGTCGTTGCCGGCGGTCGGGTTGAGATCGGACTCGGTGAGCGACAGGCTGCCGATCACGCCCAGTCCCTCGAGCGGCCTGAACAGCGTCCCGAAATCGATCGCGCCGCTGAATTCGACACCCTTGAGTGTCCCGCCATTACCGTTCGCCGGCAAGGTGAGCTGGCCGATCGGATCGATGATGACGGTCGCAGGAATTCCGGCGCCTGCGGGAACCGGGATCCCGGTGAAGTCGAATATACTCGTCTGCTGGTAGATATAGGTCTGCAGCTTCTTGTAGAAGCCCGCGATCGAGAAATAGGTCGTCCGATCGACATACCATTCATAGGCGGCGTCGAATGCCCATGCACGCCACGGCTTCAGCAGCGGGTTGCCGCCCGACGCCGACCATGGATGGACCGTATTGCCGGCGTCGCAGGCATTTTGTCGGGTGCAGACCAGCGTGTCGAACGATGGCGTCACATTGGCGCGCATCTCGTCCATGCGGGGACGCGCCATGGTCCGCGAGGCGGCGAGGCGAAAGCGGTGCCCGCCGCCGAGATCCCAGATCAGGTTCGCGCTCGGCAGCAGGTCGAAATAATCGGCACTGGCGTTTCGCTGCGTGGGAACGACCGGCAGGCCGCCGGTGCCGTTGATCACCATGCCGCTCGACGACTGGAACTGCCAGACCGCCTGCACGCCGATATTCCCGCGGATCGGCCCTGCCTTAAAATCGGCTTTCACGAAGGCGGTCGTGAGATCTTCGCTGATCTCCCATGTCTTGTCGTAATAATTGGCGTCGCGGATCGGCGCTCGATCGTAATAGACGCCGAGCGCTTTCTCCAGATCAACGCTCAGCACATCGCCGAACCCCGTATAACCGAGCGAGGTGGGCGCCACGAGATATTGCGGATCGACGAGGACTTGCTGGCGCCCGTTCTTGAGGAACAGATCATTGTCGTCGACCGTCTTGCTCTTCTGGCGCTGGGTGAAATTGACCCCCGCCGTCAGCTTGTTCAGCAGGCCATCGAACTCGTGATCGAGCTTGAGGTCGATCGCGTAGATGCTCTCCTCGACATCGGGGAAGCGGATCGCGCCGTCATGTGCCCAGCCGCCCCAAGCCGCGCGGTCGCCGAGCGAAACCTGCGCGGCATCGGCATAGTTCAGCCCCTCCGAATAGGTCGGAAAGCCGTCGTCGGGCACGTCGAAGCCGATGGTGTCGAAGGTACGGCCGGCATCGGGCGTCGCGCCGTTGACGAAGCCGGTGCCACGCCCATAGCCGGCATAGGTTTCGAGGATCTGCTCCTTGCGGCGGTTCTTCGAATAGGAAAGGTCGGCCGAGAAGTTGGTGCGGTCGTCGAGCTTGAACTCGTTGTTGAGGCCGATCGAGAACAGCTCGTCGTCGCGGGTGTTGTGGTCGTTGCGGATGATCGGAACCACCCGGTTGGCAGTGCCGCTGGCCGCCACCGGTGTTCCGCCGCGATCCTCGGTGACGACGTCGCGGAAGAATGCGCCGTCGGCCCAGCCGTTCGAGAACCATTGCGCGCCGCGGGTGGTCTCTTCCTGGTGGAACTTTGAATAATAGACATCGAGAGTCGAATGCACCCGGTCGCTCGGCTGCCATTCGAGGATGCCCATCACGGCGTCGCGGCGGTTGAGCCGCGACGTCGCGAACACCTCCTGACCATTGAGGAGCAGCGCGGAATCCGCCGAATCGGGCTGAACCGTGTCGGTACCGCACTCATTGGTCACCGGAACGGGCTCGCACACCCCGCCGAAAGCCTCATAGCCATAGGCTTTGTAATGCTTGTTCTGCGACGGCGAATCGAGATGGGCATAGCCGATCGCGATCCCCAGCGTGTCGTTGGCGAACTGATCGATATAGGAGATGCTGGCGCGGCCGCCCCAGTTGCGGACGTCGCTGTTCAGCCGGTCGCCCTCGACCTTCTCGCCGCGGATGTTGACCGCGATCGCGCGCTTGCCAAAGTTGAGCGGCCGCACGGTGCGCAGATCGGCGGTGCCCGACAGCCCCATTCCCGAGATCTGGGCGTCGGGAGTCTTGTAGATGACGACGCTTGACAGCAATTCGGACGGATATTGGTCGAATTCGACTGCGCGGTTGTCGCCCGAACTCGCCTGCTGGCGGCCATTGAGCAAGGTGGTGGTGAAATCGGGCGCGAGGCCGCGGATCGAGATGACCTGCGCACGGCCGTTGACGCGCTGCGCCGCGAGGCCCGGCAGGCGTGCGATCGATTCGGCGATCGAGACGTCGGGCAGCTTGCCGATATCCTCGGCCGAGACCGCCTCGACGATCGAGGTCTCGTCCCGCTTGGTATTGATCGAGCTTTCGAGCCCGGCGCGAAGCCCGGTGACGACGATTTCGTCCTCGGACTGGACCTGATCGTCCGGGGCCGTAGCTTCCTGCGCCTGCGCGACCGACGGTAGCCCTGCGATCAGCGCGAGCGACGAAGCCGTCAGGCCGAATTTCCACAATGTCGATTTGAAACGGCGCGCGCCGGCCCGTTGGCCCATCTTGCTCTCTCCCCTAGGGTGCGGACGATTTATCGTCCTGCATCATTATCGACCCCAACCTGACAGCGTTGCCAAATTGGAAGCGCTTTCAATTTTGTATCGTCAGATGGCCGCTCGCGTCAATGGCGCCGTGAATCTGTCGCCTGGACGTTCGGCGCGGAGGCCGAATCACGGATGACCAGCCGGTGCTCGACGGCCTCGAACGCCGGGGCCAACGCCGCGCCGCGCCCCACCGACTCGACCAGAAGCTCCACCGCGCGCCCGGCGATCGCGCGAACGGGCTGGTGAACGGTGGTCAAGGGTGGCCAGGTGTGCGCGGAGATCGGAGCATCGTCGAAGCCGACTATCGACAACTCGGTCGGGACCGCGAGCCGCATGCGGTGCGCCGCGAACAGCGCCCCCACCGCCATATCGTCATTGGCGCAGACGATCGCGCTGATCCCGTCGCCGGAATCGAGCAGTCGCTGGGTGCAGATAACGCCGGCGCGGAAGGTGAAATCGCCCCGCGCGGTAGCAACGGCATCTTCCGACATCCCGACTTCGCGAAGTGCGCGGACGAAGCCGGCATAGCGGAGTTCGGCGGACCGATGCCCTTCGATTCCGAGCACATAGCCGAGCCGACGATGCCCGAGCGACAGCATGTACGCCCCCATCGCATGCCCCGCCGCTTCCTCGTCGAGCCCGACGCCGGCGAGCAGCCCGCGCACCTCGTCCCCCGGCGCGACGCAGACTGCGGGATAGCCGAATTCGACCAGCCGCTTCGCCAGCGCGACATCGTCGGACATCGGCGGCGTGAGGATCGCGCCCGCGCAGCGTCCCGAGGCGAGCAACTCGATCAATTTGTCCGAACGACGCGGGTCATCGGTGAACAGGCTCAGCGTCGAGAGTTCGAACCCCGCCGCGGCCGCGGCGCGCAACGCGCCGAGCTCGAGCGCCGAATCATAGTAGGAATTGGGTTCGGCATCGGGATTGGTGCAGTGGACGAGCACCAGAGTCTTGCTGATCTTGCTGGCGAGGCCTCGCGCCTGCGGATTGACTCGATAATCGAGCGCGGCAACTGCCTGCATGACGCGTTCGCGCACCGCCCCGCGCACATTGGCGTGATTGCTGAGCACGCGCGAAACCGTGGCGCGCGCCACGCCGGCAAGCGCCGCGACGTCGTCCATCGTGGGCTGAGTCGCGCTCGCGGGATCGGGATGTCTTCCCTCGCCGCCACGCCCGGTTTTGGAATGTGACCCCATTTGGTTGCCGGCTTGGCGGGGCAACCGTGGCGCTGTCAAGCGAGCGGGTGACACGTGTATGCGATCAATCGCCCGTCCGCAGCGTCCGGCGTACCGTCGCCACGAAGGCGAAGGTGAAGAGCAGATGGGCGATCAGGAACAGCTTGGCGATCTCGCGCGCCTCGCCGCTGATCACGCCCCAGACATCGTTTGCCGCGACCGCCCCGAAACCGACCAGGTTCGCCAGCAGCACCGTCCGCAGGGTGAAGGGCTCGGCACTCCGCGAGAGCCAGTTCAGCACCGCTATGCCGAGGAACGGCCCACCGAGCAGGCGCAACAATGCCAGAAGCTCCGGTGCCGCATCCGCCGGCACTGCGCCGCGACCGAACTGCAGCGGAAAGAACGTCAGTGCGAGGCCGACAGCAGCGAGATAGAGGCTGGACAGAGCAAGCGTCAGTTTCGTCATGACGTGACCTCCCGGCGCGCGATCCTGAACTATTGTGCCACGTTTCGGGGCCGGCGCACCACTCGCATCTTGCCGCTCTTGCCGCCGCCGCAAAACAGGAGATCGCCGCCATCGGATTCGATCCCGGACACGCCGATGCCCGCGGGCATATCGAGCCGCGTCAGTATCTGGCCCGTAGCCGGGTCGATCCCCGCAAATTACGACTTCGGCGTATCGTTCACCGCCAAGGACCGCGAAGCGGGCCGCGCAACCTATAATTACGGCCTGACCAGGATCCAGCCCAGCGCCGACATGTTCGGACTGTGTTCGCGAACGACGATGCGGGCAGCATCTTCCACAGCTACTCGACCTATCACCGCGGCACCGAGCAGCTGATGGGTGCATTCAACTGGCTCGATCTCACGCCCAAGGGACGCAACGAAACCGGCGGCACGATGAGCTGGGTCCGGCTACACGACGAATATTGAAGCGGAACCCGACCCGCGCCCGAAACTCGAACGGCAGCCTTTCAGCGATCTGAAAGGCTGCCGTTCCGTTTGCGCGACGACCATTGGCCGGAAGAGATCAGAACTCCGCGTTCATGCCGATGAAGAAGGTGCGGCCCGCCACGTCATAAGTGCCGGGATAGGTGTTGCCGTTGCCGAAGCTGTACAGCAGGCCCTGCGCGATCGCCGGCGGATCCTTGTCGAGCAGATTGTTCACGCCGGCGCGGAAGGTGATGCCCCCTTCGACCTTCGCGGTGAGCGCCAGATCGAAATAGCTGTACGCCGGCAGGCTCGCGTTGAGGACATAGGCCGGACCGGTGAGGAACGGATCGTCGGTGTTGTTGGTCAGCTTGGTCCCGCCGATATAGCGCCAGTTGAGCGAAACCGACGCGATGTCGGTGGTATCCGACCAGCTGAGCCGCGCCTGGTGCCGCCACTTGGGACTCGGCTGGCCGCAGGTCGGGCCGAACAATCCGACGCAATCATAGCTGCCGAGGCCGGGCAGCGGCTCGTTGCGGAGTTCCTTGAGCCACGTGCCGATGAAGGACAGGCTGAACCCGCCGACTCCGGTGTCGATCGCATAATTGGCGCCCACATCGACGCCCGAGGTCTTGAGCGAGCCGGTGTTCTGGGTAGTCGAGATGACATAGCCCTGTTCGCCGAACAGCACGCCGTTGCGCGGATCGCGGTGGAACAGCGAGCAGAAGAACGGATCGCCGGTCTCGATGCACTGGCTGATCGTCAACGACGCGGGGATCGACGAGATATAGTCGCGCACCTTGATGTCGAAATAGTCGACCGACAGCGAGAAGCGCTTCAGGAAACTCGGCGCAAGAACGACGCCGACGGTATAGGTGTCGGCCTGTTCGGGCCGCAGCGCCGGATTGCCGCCGCCCTGCGCGACGCAGACTTCGCTGGGGCATTCGATGATGTGGCCATATTGCGCCGCGGTGACGCCGGTCGCTGCGCATTGCGCAGCGGTGGCGCTGGGGGTCGCGCCCGAGCACGGATCCTGCGCGGAGATGTTGCCGAGCCCCTGCGCCGCGAACAGCTCGGAGATATTGGGTGCGCGGATCGCGCGGTTGTAGCCGGCGCGGAAGCGGATGTCGCGGATCGGCGCCCAAGCGATCTCGCCCTTGTAGGTCGAGATGCCGTCGTCGCGCGTGCTGTATTTCGAGTAACGATAGCCGCCGGTCAGCGTCAGCTCCTCGGCGAAGGGACGGTTCTCGAACACGGGGACGCGGATCTCGGTGAAGAACTCGGTCACGTCGAAGGCGCCGCGGCTCTCGAGCGTGCCCTTTTGCCGGGCCAGCGCATCTGCATGAAACACCAGGCTCTCGCGGCGATGCTCCACGCCGAACACCACGCCGACGCCCTGATCGGCCCATGGGCTCTTCACGCCGTAACTGGTGAGATCGGCAGTGAGCGTGCCGCTGAGCACCGTCTCCTTGTCCATTCCGCGGGTGAAGGTCGGCGAATAGATATAATCGAGCGACTCGGCCGACAGCCCGCCATATTGGAAGACGTTGAGCGGCACGCAATTGGCATCCGTGCCGTCGACCACCGACTTGCAGGTCGGCACCCCGCCGACGTTGACGACCTGGAGCCCGCGATTGGCGCGCACCGGATCGATGTCGTTCTGGTAGTTCTCGTTGAACAGCACGCGCGAGAACAGGCCGTTGACGTCGTAGCTGATTCCGGGTGCGATCTCGCCGCGAATGCCGCCGGTGACGCGGAAGTCGGTGTGGCGCAGATCGTCGCGACGCGGTCGCGCGGGCGCTGCCACCGGACGGTATCCGATGAACAGGTCCTGCGACGCGGCGGTGCCATAGGCGCCCCCGCACAGCAATTGCCCCTGCTGCGCGCTGAGCAGCGGGTTGTCGCAATTGACCGTGTAGGTCGTCCCCTGGAACAATGCCGAGGGGGCGACCTGCGAATTGGTGCGGTCGTCCATGAACATGAAGCTGGCATAGACTTCCGCGGCCGGATCGGCTTCGAAGCGCGCGAAGGCGCCTGCCGAATAGCGCTTGTCGTTGCGCTGGAAATAGACGAGCGGCGCATAATTGTAGCGGAAGCTGCTATTGTACGGGACCCAGGTCTTGGCACCGTCGCGGGTGTTGTTGAACGCGACCCCGGCATTCGGCCCGCCCAGCGGCTGGAACAGCCCGAATTCGTTGTTCGAGGAACCACCGCAAGTGAACGTCGTGTTGTTCTGCGCCGGATCGAGCGCGCACGCCGACACGTCGCGATTGGCCTGGGTGATCGGCTGGACCTCGCGATAGCCGAAATAGGCCATGATGTTGCCGCGCCCGTCCGCAAAGCTCTTGCCGACGGCGATGTTGGCGTCGAAGCGCTGCCCGTCGATCGGCGAGGACAAAGCGTTCTGATAGCCGCTGGCGGTCACCAGGCTGCGGCGTGCCTGATCGTCGTTGTGATGATTCGAGAAGCCGTATTGGACGTCGGCCAGCACGCCGTTCAGATCCTTGCGCAGGATGAAATTGACCACACCCGAGATCGCGTCCGAACCATAGACCGCCGAGGCGCCGCCGGTGACCACATCGACGCGCTCGACGAGGAACGACGGCAGGAAATTCACGTCCGTGGCCTGGATCGGCAGCATGCGCTGCCCGTCGACGAGGATCAGGTTCCGGTTGCTGCCGAGATTGCGCAGGTTGATCCGCGCGGTGCCGTCGGAACCGTTGGATACGTTCTCGTTGGCGTCAGGGGTGATCTGGGGGAGCCGATTGAGCACATTCTCGATGTTGGTCGCACCCTGAAGGCGGATCTCGGCCGAATCGACCGCGGTGATCGGACTGTTGCTGACGAGACCCGGTTGCTGGATGCGCGTGCCGGTCACGAGGATTTCGGGCTGCGCTGAATCCTGGGCGGAGCCGCCGTCCTCGGATGCGGACGGGACCGTCTGTGCGGCGGCCGACGAAGCGGCGACCAAAGCCGCTGCCAGAGCAGTCCCTACGAGCAATGCACGATGCTTCCTCATATTCTCCGTCCCCTTGATATATTTCATATCGTGTACGGTATACAATGTCAGCGAATGAGATGTTTTGCAACGGCCTTGTAACGAGCCAGACACAGCGCGCCGGTGATCGCATCACCAAGGCTCCACACGCCGTTGCCGGTTGCTGAGAACGATCAGCACTCTGGCGGTATCGGCAGATCAGTTTCTCGCTTCATCGCCTCGTCCCACGCCGCCGAGCGAGGTGTGTTTCAATCTCTTGACAGGGGCGATAGCTGTCATATGGTATACATTATATAGTATAGCCGATAACGGCAGAGGGGGAGACAGACATGAGCATTCGGGTTCGCAACGGATATCGGAATGTCGCACGCGTTCTGGCGCTGGCGACGGTCTCGGCAAGCGCGCTGAGCGCAACGCCTGCGATGGCGCAGGAAACTGCGCCGGCGGAAATAGCGGAGGCCAGCGGCGATGCCGCACAGGAACGGCCCGAGGACATTCTCGTCGTCGGTATCCGCGGCAGCATCTCCTCGGCCGCCGACAAGAAGCGCAATTCGAAGCAGATCGTCGATTCGGTTGTTTCGGAGGATGTCGGCAAGCTCCCCGACAACAATGTTCCCGAAGCGCTGGCGCGCGTTACTGGCGTCCAGATCGACCGCGCCCGCGGCCAGGGCCAAGGCATCACCATCCGCGGCCTCAGCGAGATCCAGACGACGATCAACGGCAATCAGACCAATCTCGGCGAGGGCCGCTCGCTCAACCTCGCCGACATCCCGGCGGAACTGCTCAAGTCGGTCGACGTCTACAAGACGCGCAGCGCCGATCAGGTCGAAGGCGGCATCGCCGGCACGGTGAATATCGAGCTGCGCCGTCCGCTCGACCTGAAAAAGGGCCTCACCCTCGCGGGCAGCGTGCGCGGAGTCTATGACGACATCGCCGAGAAGGTCAGCCCCTATGCCAGCATCCTGGTGGGCGACCGCTTCGAGACCGGGATCGGCGAGATCGGCTTCCTCGTCAACGCGTCGTGGAGCAAGACCAATTATCTCGAGACCTATATCGAGAGCGAATCGCCCTCAGTCCCCTGCTGCTCGGTACTGGACTCGATGCCGGCGAACCTGCGCAACGTCGTGATCCCCTATCGCGCGTATTACGGCACCGAGAGCGGCTACAGCGAGCGGCCTTCGATCAACATCGTCGGCCAGTGGCGTGCGAACGACAATCTCGATTTCGTGCTGGAGGGGGGATATCTCGGCTCGCGTGAGCGACGCACCATCGATCGCATGTATGTCCAGGCCCGGGAGCCCGGCTCGACGATCAGCAACGTCGTCGTCGGCGAGGACGGCCGCACGATCCGCTCGCTGACCGAGAACAATCCGAACGGCGTTCCCGCCGGCTTCGAGAGCATGTTGAACGTGTTCGACAATGATCTCTACACCAGCAATTTCGAGGCGCATTGGCGCAGCGAGCGCGCGCAGATCAACGCCGCCGTCCAGTATAATTGGTCGGATTCGAATGATTACAACGTCCAGCAGATCCTGCGCCTGCGTAACCAGACCTCGGTCAATGTCGATTTCGATTCCGATGACTATCCCCGCGGCGTGCCACGGATCGACTTCGGCGCGACCGACCTCGGCAACATCGCCAATTACGGCGTCGACCGCTTCCAGGATCGTGTCGGCAAGTCGCACAACAAGGAACTGGCCGGACAGGTCGATCTGACGCTCAAGCTCAGCGATGCTTCGTTCCTCCGCTCGCTGAAGATCGGCACGCGCTACAACAAGCGCGATACCAGTCGCTATTACGGCTATCGCGACGGCTTCCCACGCATCGGCGGCCAGATGGCGCCGCTCTCGAGTTTCCCTGGCGCCGATCAGGCGTCGCAAGTCTCGGCGACGATCGGCAATGGCGGCGCGTCGTGGTTCCGGGTTCCCGGCTCGGTGCTGCTCGATAATATCGAAGCGATCCGCAACTACATCCAGACCAACGATCCCGGCAACGCGGCACGCTTCGCCAGCGAATTGCCGCTCGGCGATCTCGGCCAGACCTGGGACTCGGTCGAGAACATCTTCTCGACCTATGCGCAGGTTGATTACGCGTTCGACATGGGCTTCCCCGTCGATGGTATTGTCGGCGTGCGCTACACCAACACCTGGGGCGCCATCGAGAGCTATAATTACCGGCCGACCAACGGCCCGGATATTATCGAGCGCTCCTATGGCCGGGGCAATTACGTCGACATATTGCCGACTGCCACGGCGATCCTGCACTTCACTCCCAAGACCCAGTTGCGCCTGTCGTACAGCACCAACGTTCAGCGCCCGAACTTCTATAACACGCGGCCGTTCGCCTTCCTGGAAACGCGCGCCAACCCGGTGATCGTCTTCGCGGGCAATCCGGACCTCAAGGCGCAGGACGAGCAGAGCTTCAATGCCAGCCTCGAACATTATTTCGGCCGCGGCGGCCTCATCACGTTGGCGGGCTATTACAAGAAGGTCACCGGCTTCCTCTATTACAGCCGGGAGGAAGAAGACCTCGCGCCCTATGGCCTGCCCGGTATCGGGTTCGTCGAGCAGGAGCGCAATGCCGGCGACGGCACCTTCGCGGGCATCGAGTTCGCGGCGCAGAGCTTCTTCGATTTCCTCCCCGGTATCTGGCGCAATTTCGGCGCCAGCGTGAACGCCAGCTACATCGCCAAGGCGCGGATCGAATATCCCTATCCGGAGGATTTCCCCGGCGCGTTCGACTCGCCCAACACGTCCAAATGGACCGCCAATGCGGCGCTCTATTACGATACGCCGAGCTTCAGCGCACGCGTCGCCTACAATTACCGCTCGAGCTACCGGATGGGGATCTGGTTCGAGAATCCCGAATATTCACCTTATCAGGCGTCCACCCAGCGGCTCGATGCGGCAATCAACGTCACGCCCTACAAGTTCCTGACCCTGTCGCTCGAAGGCAGCAACCTGCTGGGCGACGATGTGTACCGTTACCATGGCCAGCAGGAACTGCTGCCGCTCGGCGTGCGCACGCTGGGCCGTACGGTACAGGCCAGCGCCCGCTTCCGTTTCTAGTAGAGCCACCCCGCTCTCAACCTTGGCGGGCCGCGGCGGATGCCGCGGCCCGCTTTTTCTTGGCACGCTGGAAGCGTTCGCCCTCCCTTTACGCGCCCTGGACGCGGAGCATCACCGCGCCGTGCGCCGGCACGTCGAAGGTCAGCACATCGGGCGCCACCGGCGCCGCGCGCCACAAGTCCCGCGCCGCAGTGATTGCGGCAAAGCCTGCATCCGCGGCCCGCGCTTCCATCCTGGCGCTGGCATCGCCGCGATTGAACAACGCCAACGCCACCGAGCCGTCGGCGAGCGCTTTGGACCAGATCTCCAGCTTCCCCTCCTTGCGCACCGCCTTGCCCTGGATGCCCTTCGAGTCCTGATCCACTGCGATCACCTCGCGATTCTCGAGCAGCGCCAGCATCGCGGGCGGCGTCTGGCGCAAGTCATGCCCCATCAGCAGCGGCGCGGCCGACATCGCCCACAGGGTCATGTGCGTGGTATATTCGTCCAGCGACATGCCGCCATTGCCGACTTCGAGCATGTCGGGGTCGTTGAATCCGTTGGGGCCGGCATATTCGGGCTTGCCGTTCTTGTCGAAGCCGATCTGCGCCATCGTCTTGTAATCGTCGGTGATGTCGCCGGTCGTGCGCCATAGCTGGCCGCCGACCTGGCGTCCCCATGCGCCGACATCGAACCGGCCATATTCGCATAAAGAGAAGATGATCGGGCGGCCGGTCGCCCGGAGCGCGGCGCCCATTTCGGCATAGCTGCGCTTCACCGTGTCCGCGTCGGCGTAGAAATACTCGCCCGAGCACAGATCGTATTTGAGATAGTCGAAGCCCCAATCGGCAAAGGTCTGCGCATCCTGCTGGACATGGCCGTAGCTGCCCTCGAACCCCGCGCAGGTGCGCGGTCCCTGCGAGCTGTAGATGCCGATCTTCAGGCCCTTGGAATGGACATAGTCGGCCAGCGCCTTCATGTCCGGAAACTTGGCGTTGGCCCGGATTTTGCCGTCAGGGCCACGAGTCCCCTGCCAGCCATCGTCGATGTTGACATAGAGGTAGCCGGCGTCGCGCAACCCGGTGGAAACCATCGCATCGGCCATCGCGCGGATCGTCGCGTCGTCGATCTTCTCGGCAAACTTGTTCCAGCTGCTCCAGCCCATCGGCGGAGTCGGCGCGAGCGGAAGCTGCTCGACTTCGGCCCAGGCGGGCAAGGTCTGGAAGCGGAACGCGCGCGCCTCGGCTTGCTTCACCGTGCCGCGGCGGCCGCTCGCGTCGATCTTCGAGAACCACATCTGCCCTTCGAGCTGCACGCCTTTGGGCGTGGAGCGCACGCGCCATGTGCGCGTCGGATGCTCGCGGTCGTTGAGATTGCGCACCTCGAAAGTGAGGACGCCCTTGTCGAGCCGCGCATTCTGCATCGTCACCGGGCCGTACCATTCGGTGGTCACCGCGCCGGTGATGCGTGTCCCCTCGCTGGCGACCTGCAGCATGGTGACGCCGGGATTGGGCCCGGCATCGTCGAACAGCCAGACGCCGTCGAAGCGGGTCTGCGCGAGCGCCTCACCCGGGGGAGTGAGCGATGTGGCGAGGGCAAGCGTAGTCAGCAGGTGTCGCACGGGGCTACTCCTTTTCGGTAGGGCGGGTACGGAACTCGAAAACTCAGGTCAGGCGGGCAGTGCCTGTTGCTTCACTTCGCTGTGCCGCCAGCCATAAGCAAAATAGACCGCCAGCCCGATCAGGTTCCACTCGATGAAGCGCAGGATCGTCGCTGACGGCAGGCTGAACAGCAAATACAGGCAGCCGAGGATCGCCAGCGTTCCGACCACATAAGGCGCGGGGCAACGGAACAGCCGCGGCGCATCGGGCGCGCGCCGCCGCAGCACCATCAGGCAGGCGCCGACCGCGACGAAGGCGAGCAGGGTTCCGGCATTTGCGAGCTCGGCGATCTCGTCGAGGCGGAAGAAGCCCGCGACCGCGGCGATCACGACGCCCGTGATCAGCGTGATCCGCGTCGGCGCGCCGGTGCGCGAACTCACCTTGGCGAGGCTGCGCGGCAGCAGTCCGTCGCGCGCCATTACGAAGAAGATCCGGCTCTGGCCGTACATCATGACGAGGATCACCGAGGGCAATGCGATCACCGCGGCCAGCGCGATCAGATGCCCGGCCGCCGGCTGGCCGAGCGTGCGCAGCACCAGCGCCAGCGGCTCGGCCGAATTGGCGAGCTGCTGATAGGGCAGTGCGCCCACCGCGGCGACCGCCACCAGCATGTAGATGATCGTGCAGACCAGCATCGAGCCGACGATGCCGATCGTCAGATCGCGGCCCGGGCGCTTGGCCTCCTCGGCCGACGTCGCGACGGCGTCGAAGCCGTAAAAGGCGAAGAAGACGATCGCCGCCGCGGCCATCACCCCGCGCTTCTCGCCGCCGACTTCCGTCGAGCCGAAGCCATAAGGCATGAAGGGTTCGAGGTTGCTGCCGTCGAACGCGGGAAGCGCGAAGGCGACGAACACGCCCAACGCAACGAGCTTGATGATGACGAGGAGGATGTTGAGCGTCGCACTCTCGCGGGTGCCGGCGACCAGCATCCCCATCACGCCCAGCGCGACGACCACCGCAGGAAGATTGATGATGCCGCCCGCATGCGGACCGGCGAGCAGCTCGGCCGGCAAATGCACGCCGGCGGCCTGCAGCCAGCCGACCAGATAGCCCGACCAGCCGACCGCAACGGTCGAGCAAGCGAGCGAATATTCGAGCACGAGGCTCCAGCCGACCACCCAGGCGACCTTCTCGCCCAGCGCGGCATAGCTGAAAGTGTAGGCGCTTCCCGCGGCGGGAATCATCGTCGCCAGTTCGGCATAAGCGAGCGCCGCGCAGGCGCAGACCGCGCCGGCGATCGCGAAGGCGAGAATCACCGCCGGCCCGGCGCGTTCGGCGCCGACGCCGGTCAGCGTGTAGATGCCGGTGCCGACGATCGCGCCGACTCCGAGTGCGATCAGATGCGGCCAACTGAGCGTCTTGGCGAGTGCATGGCCCTCCGCGTGCTTCGTGACTGAATCGAGCGACTTGCGCGGACCGAACATGCAGCTTCCCCCCGGTATTTTTGTCTAGGTCGTCGAACCGAATTGCTGACGAAGATCGTCGAGCGTGCCCTGAAGGTGCCCGGTCAGCAGCGCGGTCAGCTTGACGCCGTCGCGCGCCAGCCATGCGTCGAGCAAATCCTGATGTTCGTTGTGCGCCCGCGATTCGCGTCCTGCCGGCTGCAGATGTGCGACCACGTAGCGCTCGGCGAGGATCGACAACCGCTCGACCAATTGGGTGGTGAGAAGCCGGCCGCCGGGGCGCACCAGCGCCGTATGGAAATCGCGATTGCGCACCGCTACTTCGGCGAGGTTGCTGGTCGCGGCACCGTCGAGCTTCTCGAAAGCCTCGATCGCGGCGGCGTGATCCGCCTCGGTCGCGCGTTCGGCGGCGTAGACCGCGGCGGGCGGCTCGATCGCGAGCCGGAGCACATAGATTTCGTCGACCTGCCCCGCCGACATCGGCTGGACGAAATAGCCGCGATTGGCGTGGCTGGTCAGCAGCCCTTCGTGCTCGAGCCGCGCCAGCGCCTCGCGCAGCGGGATCTTGCTCACGCCGAGCTCGGTGGCGAGCGCATCCTGGCGGATCGGCAGATTATCGCGCAATTGTCCGGTCACGATCTGCTCGCGCACGATTTCGAAAACACGCTCGGCCAGCGTACGTACGACGATGCTCATGACCGTCTCTCCTGGAAGTGGAACCGCCTGTGTTCGAACGAACGGCGCGGAATCGGAAGCATTACTTGACCTGAAACCCTTCCCAGAATGAGTCAGCCCGATCAATCCAGATCGTGTTGAAGCCCGTTGCGATTGCGGATCCCTCCACCGAGGGGATGATCGCCGGCTGGTCGCCGAGGCGCGTCTCGGCCTCGACCCGGCCGATGAACCGGCTGCCGATATAGCTTTCGTGGACGAAGCGATCGCCGACCGCGAGCCTCCCCGCCGCGGCGAGATGCGCGAGCCGCGCCGAGGTGCCCGTCCCGCACGGGCTGCGATCGATCGCCTTGTCGCCATAGAATACGGCGTTGCGGCCATCCGCGCCGTCGCCCCTCGGCTTGTCGGCCCAGAGAATGTGGCTGACCCCGCGGATCGTCGGGTCGCGCGGGTGCACCGGCTCGAATTTCGCGCGCACTGCCTCGCGAATCCGTCCGCTGAGATCGATCAAACGCGACGCATCGAAATCGTCGAGCCCGGTATAATCGCCCTGCGGCTCGATGATCGCGTAATAATTGCCGCCATAAGCAACGTCGATCGACAGGGGGCCGATCCCTTCGGCATCGACCTGAATGCCGGTCGCCGCGACATAGGCCGGCACATTGGTGATCCGCACCGACGTGACCTTGTCGCCCTCGCGGGTATAGACGATGTCGATCGCTCCGGCCGGCACTTCGATCCGCAGCTTGCCCGGCTCGGCGGGCTGGATCAGCCCGTGCTCGAGCCCGAAGGTGACCATGCCGATCGTGCCATGGCCGCACATCGGCAGACAGCCCGAAGTCTCGATGAACAAGATGCCGATATCGGCATCGGGCTGCGTCGGCGGGTAGAGAAAACCGCCCGACATCATGTCGTGCCCGCGTGGCTCGAAGCACAGTCCGGTACGAATCCAGTCGAAGCGGGCAAGGAAGTCCTGCCGCCTCTCCGACATCGACGCGCCCTTGAGCAAAGGCGCACCGCCGGCGACGAGCCGGACCGGATTGCCGGCGGTGTGGCCGTCGATGCAGAAGAAGGTGTGCCGCATCTTGCGCGTCAGGCAGCCTGCGCGACGGTCAGAGTCGGTCGCGTCGCTGCGGCCTTCTCGACCATGGCGATCACCTCGGCGCGGCGCGCACCTTCCAGCGGATAGCGCGGCGGCAGAACCCGTTCGGAACCGCGGCCCATCACCTGCTCGGCGAGCTTGATCGACTGGACGAGGTCATGCTCGGCATCGAGATGGAGCAAAGGCATGAACCAGCGATAGATTTCGAGCGCCTTGGCATAGTCGCCGCGCTCGTACGCCGCGACGAGCTCGACCGATTCCTTGGGGAAGGCATTGGTGAGGCCCGACACCCAGCCCTGTGCGCCGAGGAAGAGCCCTTCCAGCGCCACGTCATCGAGCCCGGCGAACAGCACGTAGCGATCGCCGAAATCGTTGCGGAAATCGGTGAAACGGCGGGTGTCGGGTGCGGACTCCTTGACCGCCACGATGTTCTTCACCGGCTTGAGCGCCTCGAGAACCTCATTGTCGATCACCGAGCGATAGGCCGGCGGATTGTTGTAGAGCATGATCGGCAGCCCGGTCTTCTCGGCAACGCCCTTGAAATGCGCGACCATTTCGTGCGGCTTGGGCACATAGACCATCGGCGGCAGCAGCATCAGGCCGTCGGCGCCCGCTTTTTCGGCCGCCTGCGCATAGCGAACCGCGCGGCGCGTGTCATATTCGGATACGCCGGTGATCACCGGAACCCGGCCATTGACCACCTCGACGATTGCGGAGAGCACGCTGACCTTTTCACCGAAATCGAGCGAGTTGTTCTCGCCCACCGTGCCCAGCGCGATCACGCCGGTGACGCCGTCCCGGATCAAATCGTCCACTACGCGCTGCGTGTCGGCAAGGTCGATCGACAGATCCTCCCTCAGCTGAGTCGTCACTGCGGGAAAAACGCCCTTCCAACCGATCGTCATCTCGTACCCCGTTCTTGAAGTTGAATAACGTATACGATAATGGTTTTTGCGTTGCAATAGAGGATAAATGGTTGAGGCGGATAACGATCATCGGCGGCGGCGTGGTGGGCCTCTGCTGCGCGTCCGCGCTGTTGCGCGCAGGGAATGCCGTAACCGTACTGGAGTCCAGCGCGTCCGGTGATGCGGCATCGTGGGGGAATGCCGGACATATCGCAACCGAGCAGGTCGCGCCGCTGGCGTCGATGGCGAGCCTGCGATCGGCATGGGGCCGACGCTTTGCCGTGGGCGGTGCGCTCGACCTGCCGATGCATGGCATACGCGCATGGGCTCCGTTCGCGTTACGTTTGCTCTCTTCCGCCCGCCCCGATCGCTTTCGCGCCGGCAGCGATGCGTTGCGCGCCCTTCTTGCCGAAGCACTCCCCGCCTGGCAGCGCGCGTCCTGGGCGTCGGAGCTGGTGAAGACGGACGGACATTTGGTCGTGTGGGGCGAGGCGGGCAAGGCGACGGCCGGCAAAGCGGCCTGGGAGAGCGCCGATATCGGCACCGCGCACTTGGAAGAGGCGGCCCCGCAAGACATCGACCGGATACGGGCAGTGACCAGCGCGCCGATCGCGGGCGCGCTGCGCTTCAGCGGCACCGGCCAGATCAGCGACCTCCACCAGCTCGCCGCCGCGCTCGAACGGGACGTCGCCCGGCGAGGCGGGCAGATCCTGCGTGAGACGGGCGCTCTGATCGTGGAGCAAGGGCAAGCACGGATACCCGGTCACGATGCCGATCTCGTGCTCGTCGCCGCCGGCGTGCGCAGCAAGCCGTTGGTTGAGCGCGCCGGCCACCACGCCCCGATCGTCGCCGAGCGCGGCTATCATATCCGCGCCGCCGCGGACGACTGGCCGGCCGACCTGCCGCCGATCGTGTTCGAAGATCGCTCGATGATCGTGACGCGCTACGCCGACACCGTCCAGGCCGCGAGCTTCGTCGAACTTGCCAGCCCGGAGGCGCCGCCCGACCCGCGCAAATGGGAAAGGCTGGAGCATCATGTCGTCGAACTGGGGCTGCCGATGCGCCCGCCTTTTACGCGCTGGATGGGTGCCCGCCCCACCCTTCCCGACTATCTGCCGGCGATCGGCCGGTCGCGCCGCGCGACCAACCTGCTCTACGCCTTCGGACACCAGCATCTCGGCCTCACGCTCGCACCGCTCACCGCCGAACTGGTGGCCGCGCTCGCGGAGGATTCGAACCCCAACATTGATCTCACGCCGTTCGACCTCGAACGATTCGGCGGAAAAGGAGGACGCGCATGACCATCGGCGGCTCGACAATCGCAGCGGAGCTGGCTGCACTGGCACCATGGCCCACCCCCGTCCCGCAAATCGGCAGGAACGAGCGTAACGACCGGCTCGCGCGCGCGCGCGAGCGGCTGGCGGCGATCGGCGCCGATGCGCTGCTGGTCAATGCGGGGCCGAGCCTGCGCTATTTCACCGGCATCGCCTGGTCGCCGACCGAGCGGCTGGTGGCGATGCTGCTCCCGGCGAGCGGCAAGCCGCGGATTATCTGCCCCGCCTTCGAGCGCGGCTCGCTCGAGGCCGAGCTGGCGATCGATGCCGAACTGCTGCTGTGGGAAGAGGATGAGAGCCCGCTCGCGCTGATCGCCGATAGCCTTGCCGCCAATGCCGTGCTCGCGCTCGATCCGCTGTTGCCGTTCGCCTGGTCAGAGCCGCTGCGCGCATCGTTCCGGCCGGTCTCCGGCGCGCGGGTGATCGACGGGCTACGCATGGTGAAGTCCACGACCGAACTCGCGCTGATGCGACAGGCGAAGGCGATGACGCTCGACGTCCATCGCGCCGCCGCCCGAATCCTCGTCCCCGGCATCCGCGCGAGCGCAGTCAAGCGCTTCATCGACGATGCCCATCGGGCGCTGGGCGCCGCGGGATCGACCTTCTGCGCGGTGCAGTTCGGCACCGCCACCGCCTATCCGCACGGGCTGCCCGGCGACCAGCAGCTCGAGGAGGGCCAACTGGTGCTGATCGATACCGGATGCACCGTCGACGGCTACCATTCGGACATCACCCGGACCTACGCGTTCGGCCAGGTCGACGAAGACATCCGCACGCTCTGGGACCTGGAGAAGGAGGCTCAGGCCGCCGCCTTCGACGCGGTTGCACCGGGGGAACCGTGCGAGAGCGTCGACGCGGCGGCGCGTCGGGTGCTCGAACGCGCCGGACTCGGCCCCGATTATCGCCTGCCCGGCCTGCCACATCGCACCGGGCACGGCATCGGCCTCGCGATTCACGAGCCCGCTTATCTCGTCCGCGGCGACCGCACGCCGCTGGCCCCCGGCATGTGCTTTTCGAACGAGCCGATGATCGTCGTGCCCGAGCGCTTCGGCATCCGGCTCGAGGACCATATGTACGTGACCGAGACGGGGGCCGCATGGTTCACCGAGCCGCAGCATTCGCTCGATCGGCCCTTTGCATGAAGCGCGCGTCTTCCTTGCTGGTCGCCGCCGGCGCTCTTGCTTCCTGCGCGGGCAAGCCTGCACCGATCGGTGCGCCGCCGGCGGCGCTCAAGCTCGATCCATTCTACGTCAAATCGGTCGATGCGAACGGCATTCCGATCTCGTCGTCCGGGGCGGTGCCCGACGCGGCGCTGCAGGTCGCCCGGCGGATGATGGTGGCGATGGTCGCGCGCCGCCCCGACATCGGCCGCGAGCTGGTACGTGCCGGGCAGCGGGTGATGATCATGGGCGTGGACGAGCAGACGCTCGACGTGCCCGAGCAGCGCGACTGGAAGAAGCCCGCGATCGACGATCCGCGGCTCACCCGCTGCGAACGCAAGCCTACGACGAACGGATCGGCCGGCTGACCGACCGCGAATATTGGGGCAAGCGGGCGCGGGGCATGGGCGGGCTGCTGACGAGCGCCGCGACCGAGAATTTGCTCGCCATCCCCGGCACCAAATATTTTGGCGAGACGATCCTCGTCCACGAATTCTCGCACGCTATTCTCTACGCAGTGCAGGCGGTGGACCCGGCGCTCTACGCGCGGGTCGAACGCGCCTATGCCGCCGCGAAGGACAAGGGTCTGTGGGCCGGCGAATATGGCGCGATCACGGTCCAGGAATATTGGGCCGAGGGCACGCAATTCTGGTTCAATTCGAACAAGCTCGCAGTGGTGAACGAAGTCCGCATCCTCTCCGACAAGGATCTGGCGCGGCACGACCCCGCGCTCGCCGGGGTGCTGCGCGCGGTCTATGGCGACCGGCACCGGCTGCCGGGCGACCCCTTCTACAAGCATCCTGCAAGGGTGCCGCCTGGGCCGACCCCGAAGAGCACCGCAGAGATTTGCTGATTTCTCAAGCCCCTTCCCTGAAGGGGAGGGGTTTTAATTGGCTTCGCAAGCGGACGGTGCAGTTCCCCGCACGGGTTCAGGGATCCGCGCGGTCGGCGCGAGCACTTCCCATTCCTGCACACCGAGCCCCGCAACGCTGCCACCACTGCTCGACGCATTGAACACCGCACGCAGGCACCGCGTCGTCACCGTCGCGAAACGCACCTCCTGATACGCTCCAGGCACCGTGCCGTACCCGCCCACGTCCGACACCCGCTTCCACCCCCCGTCCCAATATTCGAGGTGCCACGCCGCGGGCGGCGCGACTCCGACCCCCGATCCGGCGGGCTGATCGGCGAAGAAGTAGATTCGTGAACCGTCGATCGCCACCGGCTTGTCCCAGCGATATTCGACCCAGGGCTGTTTCGGGTTGTTGCCGTTCCACGTGCCCCACATCTCGGGTGGCAACGGATTTTCGCGCACCTTGCCGTCGTTGAGCGCGGCGATCCAATATTGCACCGGTACCACGTTCGACGACGCCGCCGCGGCCGATCCGGCGATGTTGCGCGTCGGTCCCGGTGCCGGCTGCGGCGCGCGCGTGGGTACTACCGGCCGGATCGCCGCGGGGGTTATCGTATCATCCCATTCGAGCCGATCGATCGCGACGCTGCGGCGGAAATGCCCGCCCCCGACCGCGTCGGCTGTGTGATAGGCCATGTACCACTGGCCCTTGAACTCGACGATTCCGGCATGCGACGTGGTCGACGAGACCGGGCGCAGCGCGACGCCGCGATACTTCCATGGTCCCAGCGGCGAAGTCGCGGTGCCCCAAGCCTGGCAGGCATGATAGACCGCCGGAGTGCAATCGCTGCCGGGCCCGGCTTTGTTGCCGGCATAGAGCATGTAATAGGTGCCTTTGCGCTTGAGCACCCATGGCGCCTCGAAGAAGCCGGTAAGGCCCTCGATCCGCTTTTCCGGCCCTTTGGGGGTGATCATGTCGCCCTCGAGCTCCATGCCGAGCAAGCGTCCGAACGTGCCCCAATAGATGTAGACCCGGCCATCGTCGTCGAGCAGCACGGTCGGGTCGATATTCTGGATGTCGTTCGCCTCCGGCACCTTCTGCGAGATGATCGGTCCTGACGGATGCGCGTCTCTCCATGGTCCGCGCGGGCTGTCCGCCACCGCCACCCCGATCGCGAACTTGTCTTTCGCATCGCTGTCACGCTCGAGCACCGGGGCGTAGAAATAGAAGCGCCCATCCATGCCCTTGACGATCTGCCCGGCATAAGCGCGCGCGGGCTCGGCCCAGGCGAAGACATTTTCAGGGCGGATGAAACCGGGAATGCGCTGCCATTTGCGCGACGCGGGGTCTCTGGTCGCGAGCAGCTGCCATTCGGGCATGATGAAGTCGTTGACCTCGGGCGCGGCCTCGTCGCGTCCGGTCAGGATGTACAGCGTATCGCCATCGACCACGGGCGCGGGGTCGGTGGTGTAATTGCGGCCGTCGGCGAGGATCGGATTGCCCGGCGAGGTCACCGTCTCAGGCGCGTTCTGGGCACAGGCAGCCGCGGGCATCGCCAGCAATGCGGCGAGGGCAGGCAATCGAATCATCGTCATTCCTCGTCGGGATAGGGGCCCTTGCCGCCCTCGGCGATGAGCTGGTCGACGCGGCGGTCGATCTCGGGGATCGGCACCGATCCGAGCGCGAGCACCGCATCATGGAAAGCGCGGATGTTGAACCTCGCCCCCAGCGCCTTTTCGGCGCGCGCACGCGCGCGCAAGATCGCAAGCTCGCCGGTATAATAGCTCAGCGCCTGGCCCGGCCACGCGATGTAGCGATCGACCTCGGTCTCGATCTCGTGCTTCGCAAGCGCCGTATTGTCGAGCAGGAATTGCTGCGCCTGTTCGCGGGTCCAGCCCTTGGTGTGGATCCCGGTATCGACCACCAGCCGCGCCGCGCGCCACATCTGGTACGAGAGCATGCCGAACACCTCGTAGGGCGTCTCGTACATGCCCATCTCCTCGCCCAGCGCCTCGCAATAGAGCGCCCAGCCCTCGCCATAGACCGAGAGATAGGTGTCGCGGCGGAACGCCGGCAAATCCTTGTTCTCGGCCGCGAGCGGCATCTGGAAGGCGTGACCCGGCGCGCTTTCGTGCAACGTCAACGCGGGTAGCGAATAAAGCGGCCGTGCGGGCAGATTATAGGTATTGATCAGATACACGCCGGGCCCGCCGCGTCCGCCGGTGTAGAACGGCGCGATGTCGTCGGGCACCGGGATAACCGCGAAACGGCTGCGCGGCAGCCGGCCGAAATATTTCGAGGCCTTGCCGTCGAAGGTCTTGGCGATCCACGCACCGCGGTCGAGCAAAGCCTGCGGCGTCTTGGCGTAGAATTGCGGATCGGTGCGCAAGAACTTGAGGAAGGCGGCGAGGTCGCCCTTGAACCCCACCTGTCGCATCACTTCGTGCATCCGCGCGCGGATCTTGGCGACTTCAGCCAAACCGATGGCATGGACCTGCTCGGGCGTCTGATCGAGCGTGGTATATTCGGCAACCTTCGAGCGATAATAAGCCCGCCCATCGGGGAGGTCGTTCGCCGCGAGCGCGGTGCGGGCGCCGGGGATATATTCGTCGCGCAGGAAGCGCAGCAGCCTGGCATGGGCGGGCACCACCGCCTCGCGGATTGCCGCTTCACCCTCGGCGCGCAGTTTCGCCTGCGTTTCCGCCGGCATGCCCGCGGGGAATTTGGCAAAGGGCGCGAAGAACGGCGAATCCGCGGGCGTCTTCGCTTCGGCGACCTTGGCGACACCGGCGTCGCGGCCCTGCAGCGTGATCCGCGACGGCGTAAAGCCCCGCTTCAGCCCGGCGCGCATATTGACGATCTGCTGGTCGAAATAGCGCGGGATGTCGCGTAGCGTCGCGATGTAGCGGCGATAATCCTCCTCGCGGACGAAATCGTCGCGCGCCGATCCGGCAAGGTCGCCCCAGAAGCTCGAATCGGCGTTGAGCGGCTTCTCGTAATCGCGATATTTCTGTTCGTTGAGCAGAGCCTCGATCTGGCCCTTGTAGACCGCGTAATTCACGCGCTCGGCGGGCGAGAGCCGCGCGGGCTCGATCTTGTTCAACGCAGCCAGTGTCGCGGTCCAGCGCGCGAGCCGCTCGGCCTGGGCGGCCGGGCCGACATCGGGCAACCCCGGCTTCTGGTCCTTGGGGCTGTCCTCGTTGGGCGCCTGCTGGCGCTGCCGCCACGCATATTCCTCGGTATAGAGCTTGCGCAGTTGCGCATCGGGCCCGGATGCCGGCGCGCCCGCATGCGTCGCAGTCGTCAGCGTCGCCACCCCTGCGAGCAAAATCGCCACCTTGTGCCAAGCCTGCACGTTTAACCTCCGATCGCCATGATGTCCGCATAGAGCGCCGCCGGGATCGTCACGCCCCGTGCAAGGCTCTGCTTCCGCGCGGCATAGCGCCGCTGCGATGGCAGCCGTGCGCCCTGCCCTTCGATCGCCCCGAACATCGCTTCGGCGCGTGCGAGATGGGCCTGCACCGCATCGCCGAGAAACCCCGCCGGATCGATCGCGAGGATCAACTCGCCTCCGATCGGCGAGCCGCCGCGCGCGCCATCCGCCGCGATGGATTCCATGCTGGTCATGTCGGCGATCAGCGGTCCGGCGAGCAATTCGACCATCGCCGCCAGCGCCGAGCCTTTGTGGCCGCCGAAGGTGCGCATCGCGCCGTTCAGCACTGCCTCGGCATCGGTCGTGGCGCGGCCCTCGGCATCATAGCCCCAATCTCCCGGGACAGCCCGACCTTCGCGGCGGTGCAACTCGATCTCGCCGCGCGCGACCGCGCTGGTCGCGAAATCGAAGACGAACGGATCGCGGCCGGGGCGCGGCCAGCCGAACGCGATCGGATTGGTGCCGAACACCGGCTTCGTGCCACCGGCGGGCGCAACCCAGGCGTGGCTGGGGGTGAAGGCCAATGCGACCAGCCCCTGCCCGGCCAGCGCCTCGACCTCGGGCCACAGCGCGGCAAAGTGAACGACGTTGTTGAGCGCCAGTGCTGCGATGCCGTTGGCGCGCGCCTTTTCCACCAACAACGGCATGCCGCGCTCGAAAGCGAGCTGCGCGAAGCCGCCCCTGCCATCGACCCGCACCAATCCCGCCCTGGGCTCGGAGACCTGCGGCACGGCATCGGGCACGACCACCCCGGCGCGGATGCTGCGATCGGCGACGAGCAGGCGATAGATTCCGTGGCTGGCGCAACCGTCGCGCTCGCCCGAGACCATCGTCTCGGCCACCGCATCGGCATGATCCCCGGCCAGCTCTGCCGCGCGCAGCTTCGCCCGGGCGAGTTCGCGCAATTCGTCGAGCGTCATCGCGACGCCGGGCCCGGCCTCGCTCAAATTGCGGCACCCGCCTTGGCGGTAAACAGCCGCACTCCGAACACCGGACCCGCGGTGCTGCGATCATGCGGCACGATCCGCACCTGCACCGATTTCTTGCCCCTGGTCAGCGCCTCGGCGAGCGGATATTCGACGTCGAAGAACTTGCCGGGCTTGTCGTTGTCGAGCGTCTGGGTGGCGACCTTCACGTTATCGACCAATATGTCGAAGCCCCGCTTGCGCTCGCCGCCCCAATAGGTCGCCTGCAGGATCAGCGGCCCTTCCTTTGTCTTGAGCGCGAACTCGATGAACCCGCCCGAGCGCGCGTCGCGCCCCTGCCGGCCGCGATAGGTGACCGGATAGGAAATCTCGGAAGTGAGGTTGTGATCGCGCTCGGGCTGCATCTCGCCGAGGAACATGACGTCGACCGAGCGCGCAGCGATATCCTTGAGCCGGGTCTGCTCGGCGAGGAATGCCTTTTCCTCGGCCGCCCACGCGCTCTCCGAGAAGCGCTTGAAATAGGTCGCGCTGCGGCGGTTATACTGGCGATAGAAGGGCACGAACTGCAGATCCGCAGGGCGCACGATGCCGCGCGTGTTGAAGATGCCCTTGGCTGGATCGCTCGGCGTGAAGGCCGCAAGCAGATCGGCCCCGACCAGCGCCGGATCGGCCTGCTCCCATTTCACGTCTTTCGGTCCCAGGTCGGCCGAAAGCACCATCGGACCGCTGAGCACCGCAACCGTATTCTCGTCGCCCGGCGCGGATTCGATCCGCAGCTCGAGCGGCAGCGTGATCGACACCGTGTCGCCCGCCTTCCAGCGCCGGTTCACCACGGCATAGCCGCGCTCGAACACCGGCTGCGCAGGCTGGCCGTTGACCTTGACCGCCGCTTTGCCGGCCGCCCAGCCCGGTACGCGCAGCGCGACCGGGAAACGGCCGGCCTTGACCTTCGCGAAGGTCAGCGTGCTTTCGGGGGCGAACGGATAATTGGTGTCCAGCGTCAGCGAAGCATTGCGCTTCGCCCAGCTGGCGTCGGCCGGGATGTAGAGGTTGACGATCAGCCCGCCGGCATCGTCTTCCCAGAAGATCGACTCGCCGTGCTTGGAATGGACTTCCATGCCGCTGCCCACGCAGCACCAGAAGGCGTCATCGTCCACGGTGGAATAACCGCGCTCGGTACCGGTCATCAGCGGCGTCATATAGGTGAACCCGCCGGTCGCCGGATCCTGCGCCGACATCACGTGGTTGAGGTGGGCGCGCTCATAATAATCGAACAGCGCGCCGTCTGGCTGCCAGCCATAGAGATGCCGGGTCAGCTTGAGCATGTTGTAGGTGTTGCAATGCTCGCAGGTCTGCTCGGTGATGTGGTCGGCTACCGTATCCGGCGTGAAGAAATATTCGCGGTCGGCATTGCCGCCGATCACGAAGCTGTGATGCCCGGTCACCCGCTCCCAGAAGAAGGTCGCCGCGGTCCGGCGCTTCTCGTCGCCGGTGATGTCGTAGATTCGCGCCAGTCCGATCAGCTTGGGCACCTGCGTGTTGGCGTGGAAATTGGCGAGCTTGTCCTCGCGATTGCTCAGCGGATCGAGCACGCGATTGTCGTAGAGCGTCTCGGCCATCTTGAGCCAGCGCGGGTTGCCGGTGCGCTGGTGCATCTCGGCATAGCTCTCGTTGAGTCCGCCATATTCGCAGCCGAGCACTTCCTGCACCTGCGCCGGGGTGAGCGCGGCAAACACGCGCTCGAAATAACCGCCCAACCCTTCGACGACCGTCAGCGCTTTCTTGTTGCCCCACGCGCCATGGACGTCGAGCAGCCCCGCGAACAATTTGTGGACGGTGTAGAGCGGCGACCAGGAGCCGTTGAGATCGAATCCGCCGGACTTGATTTCGCCCTTCATCACTTCGCCGAAGATCTCTTCGCCGTCGACGACGGTACCGTCCTTGCGCTTGCGGCCGAGCGCGCCGACGTAACCCGTCCCGCGCTTGGCCTGCGCCTCGGCGAGTTCGTCGACGATGTAATCGGCGCGGGTGCGCATCTCCATATCGCCGGTCTGCTGCCAGGTGAGCACCAGCGCGGTAAGGTAATGGCCCAGCGTATGACCGGCGATCGTATCGCTCTCCCACCCGCCATAGATCGCGGCCTTGGGCTCGAGCCCGGCATATTTGCGGAAATTGTGGAGCAGCCGATCGGGGCTAAGCCGGTGGAGATACTTGCGGTTGACCTCGACCGCGGTGGCGTAATCCGACGGCCGCAACCGCACCGAAGCGAGCGGCAGCGGCTTGACCCCCTTCGGCGCGAACGCCCCGACCGCCGCAGCGCGTGCGATCCCCGTCTGCGCCGTCACCGCCAGCGCGGCAGCTCCGAACATCAATTCACGACGGGAAGCGCGCATCGTCTGCATCTCGATCTCCTGAATACCGTATACGATTACGCAGCGAGATTGAGAGCGTCAATCCCGCATTCCGGCCTAATCGTCGAGCAGCGAGTCCTCGGTATCCGCCAGCGCAAGGCGCACCAGTTCGGTCATCGCAGCACGCGCCGCCTCGACATCGCTGGCTGCGATCGCATCCAGCAAGGCGCGGTGATCCGGGATGGGATCACGCGGCAGCGCGCGCTTGCGCTGCTTGTAGATCGTCGTCCACGCGATCGCCGCGAGAATCGAGCTCGCCAGCGCGATCATCGCGTCGTTCCGGGTCGCCTCCATCATGATCATGTGAAAGCGCTGGTCGGCGAAGCGTCCCTTTTCGGTCGCCAGCCCGTGCAGCGCCATCGCATCAAGCGCCTCGCGCATCGCCGACAATTGCGTCTCGCTGCGGCGCTGCGCGGCAAACGCGGCGGCATTGGGCTCCACCACCATGCGCAGTTCGAACAGATCCGCCACGAATTTGGGGCTCGGCGCCGCTTCGAATTGCCACGCGAGCAAATCGGGATCGAGCAGGCTCCAGTGGCGCCGCGCCGCGACGCGCGTCCCGGCCTTGGGCCGGCTATCCACCAACCCCTTGGCGGCGAGCATGCGAAATGCCTCGCGGAGCGCCGGCCGCGAGATGCCGATCTGCTCGGCATAATCGAGTTCGCTCGGGAAAACATGCCCCTCGGGCAGCTCGCCCGACAGGATCATCACCGCGAGCTGCTGCGCCAGCGAGCCCTTGAGGCGCTGGGCGCTGAGGCTCTGCAGCATCGAGCCCTTCCTGATATGGGTGCCGTACTCAGCCAATCCCGCTCCCTCTCCGCCGACAACGCTATCGTATGCGCACGTAAATACAATCCGTCATACAATATACCGTATAATTTTCTTGAGCTGCGATATTCGCGTGATATGCATCTGCGAGGGAGGGCGCGAATGCCAGGCAATCGACATTGGAAGCCAAACCGTGTGGGAGCAGTGTTCGCGCTGGTCGCCATTCCGGTTGCATCGGCCCATGCCGGCCCGACGACAGGGCCGACCGTCGCCGAGCGCTATGCCCGTGCGGATCGCTATTTGCGGCCCGAACTCGATAAATTGATCGTCAATTCCGACCTGCGCGCGACCTTCACCCGCGACGGCACCGGCATCCTCTACCGGCTCGGCAGCGCAGGCGAGCGGGAGATCCGCTATCTCGATCTCGCCACCGGCCAATCGCGCCCGATCGTCGACGAGGTCCGGTTGGCCCGATTGCTCGCCGAGGCGACCGGCAAGGAAGTCGATCCAGCCGCACTCCGCCTCGACGATCCCGATTACAGCGCCAAAGACGGCGCGCTCACCTTCGGCGTCGCCGACAGGCAATGGACGCTGAATTCCGCCGGTACGCTGGTCGAAGCGAAGAAAGGCGATCCCGAGGGCGAAGGCGCGGTCTCGCCCGATGGCCGGTTCGAGATCGTCGCGCGCGACTTCAACCTGTTCGCGCGCGAGCGCAAGTCGGGCCGCGAAGTCGCGCTCACCACCGACGGGACGCGCGAACAGCCCTATGGCCGCAGCATCCCGCAGCTCGCCGACATCCTCAAGGCCGGCACCGAAGAGCCCAAGATGCCGGTGTCGGTGGTCTGGGCACCCGACAGCCGTCAGATACTGAGCTGGCGGCTCGACACGCGCGGCGTCGCGCGGCTGTCGATCACCCAGGAAAACCCGCCGGGCAGCTTCTATCCGCGCGGCTTCCAATACGTATACCCGCTCGCCGGCGCCGCGAAGCTGCCGCAGGCGACGCGGTTCACGGTCGACGTCGAGGATGCCCTGAAGCGCAGGCGCGCGCGGATCGTGCCGCTCGACATCCCTTCCGAATCGATCCTTTACCCGTCGCCGCCGGACATGGGCTGGGCGGGCGGCAAGGCGCGCGTGCAGTGGACCGAGCGCGGCTACAGGCAGCTCGTCGTTTATGAAGCCGATCCCAAAACCGGCAAATCGACCGTCACCGCGCGCGAGTCAGTCGCGCCGATCGTCACCGTGACGTCGAGCTATTTGCGGCCGGCTCCCGAGCTGGGCGGCGAGCTCGACGTGTCCGAACGCTCGGGCTGGGCGCAGCTCTATCTGATCCGCCCCGACGATCCCGATCGCGCGCTCCCGCTCACCCGCGGCGACTGGGAAGTGCTCGACGTGGCGCATATCGACGCGAAGGCGCGCACTTTGTTGCTCACCGGCGTCGGCCGCGAGCGTGATCGCAATCCCTATTATCGCGCACTCTATCGGGTCACTCTCGACGGCCAGCAGCCGCTATTGCTCACGCCCGAGCCGCTCGATCACGAGATCGAAGTATCGTCCGACGGCAAATGGTTCATCGACGCGATGTCGAGCCCGACCGCGCCGACCCGCACCGTCGTCCGCGACGCACGCGACGGCCGCATCGTCACCGAGCTCGCACGCGCCGATGCCAGCGCGCTGTTCGCGACCGGATATACCGCGCCCGAGCCGTTCGCCGGCCTCGCCGCGGACGGCAAGACCCGGCTCTACGGGATGATCTGGCGCCCGGCGAATTTCGATCCGAAGCGCAGCTATCCGATCATCGACGCCGTCTATACCGGCCCGACCACCACCAACGTGCCGACCAGCTGGAGCGGCGCGGTCACCGCGGGTGCGGGCAGCGTCGCGCAATTGGGCGCGATCGTGGTCAGTATCGACGGCACCGGCACCTCGCGCCGCGGCCAGGCCTTCCGCCTCCCCGCATACCAGAATCTCGGCGAGGTCGGGCTCGACGATCATATCGCGATGATTCGCCAAATGGCCGCGAAATACCCGTATATCGATGCCGGCCGCGTCGGCGTCTATGGCGGTTCGGCGGGCGGGTATGATGCCGCGCGCTTCGTGCTGCGCCGGCCGAATTTCTTCAAGGTCGCGGTTGCCTCGTCGGGCAATCACGATCTGCGCCTCGACAAGGCGTGGTGGCCCGAAGTCTCGATGGGCAATCCCGACGAGGCCGTGTGGGAGCGCAACTCCAACATGTCGGTGGCGAAGAATTTGCAGGGCAAGCTGCTGCTGATTCACGGCGACATCGACGACAATGTGCCGGTGACCGAGAGCCTCCGCCTCGCCAATGCGCTGATCACCGCCGGGCGCGACGTCGACGTGGTGATCCTGCCGAACACCACGCACCGCGTCGCCCAGCCCTTCTTCTGGCGCAAGCTGCGCGACTATTTCACCCGCCATCTGCTCGACGAGAAGCCGCCCGTGCTGCCGCTCCCGGCGCCCGCCCCTGCCATGCCTGCGATCGGCGCGGCCACCAAATGAGAGACATCATGCTGAACGCCCGCATCCTCGGCCCCGTGGCTCTTCTTCTCGCCGGCGCGTCGTCCGCCGTCTTCGTCCCGGCGCTGGTCGCGCAGGAGCAGCCCAAGCCGGTCTATCCGCCGATCCACACCACGCCGTACAAGGTCGGCAGTTTCGAGGTCGCTTTGCGCAGCGACACCCAGACGCTCGCACGCCTGTCGCCTGCGGCAGACCCGGCGTTCAGCTTCGTCCCCACCGCGCGCGAGCCCGAACGCGCCGGCGACGGCTACAATCATATCGGCGACCTCAATCTGCGCGTCCGCGCGCCCGGCGGCGAATGGCGCGACTTCGCCTCGGCGCACGCGCGCAAGCCGATCCGGCTGCTGCCCGCGACGGGCAGGGTGATCGCCGCGGCGGACATCACGAAGAGCATGGGCGCTGATGCTCCCTTCACGGTCGAGCGTCGCTGGGTGAACGAGGCTGGCCTGCTCGGGCTCCGCTTCCGAATCACCAACACGACCAAACAGCCGCTCGAGATCGGCGCGCTCGGCATGCCGATGGTGTTCGACAACATCATCACCGATCGCAACCTCGACCAGGCGCATGCCGAAGCTAGCTTCGTCGATCCCTATATCGGGCGCGACGCCGGCTATCTGCAGGTCACCCGGCTCAACGGCCAGGGCCCAGCGCTGCTGGTGCTGCCCGAGAAAGGCAGCGCGCTCGAATCCTGGGCGCCGCTCAAGAATCCGCGGGAGGCCAGGGAGTCGATCTTCACCGACAAGAGCCCGCGCGGCCAGACTTCCGAGGGGTTCTACGACTGGACCGTCCACAGCCTCGGCTATGCCGACCGCGAGTGGAAAGAAGCCGGCGAGCAGTGGAATGCGCCCACCGGCCGCACGCTCGCGCCGGGCCAGGCGATCGAGGTGGGCGTCCGCATGACCCAGACGCCGTCGATCCGCGCGATCGAAGGGACGCTGATCGCCAACAGGCGCCCGGTCGCGGTCGGCATTCCCGGTTACGTCGTCCCCACCGACCAGGCCGCGTCGCTGTTCGTCAAGGCGCCGAGCGCGATCCGCAAGATCGAGAGCTTCCCGGCGGGCGCGATCGAGGCAAGCCCCGCCGGCAATCAGAAAGGCTGGGCGAAGCTGACCGTGCGCGGCAAGCAATGGGGCCAGGTTCGCCTCACGCTCACTTATGCCGACGGGCAGGTGCAGACGGTCAGCTATTTCGTCACCAAGCCGCTCGATCAGACCATGGCCGATCTCGGCCGCTTCTCGACGACGCAGCAATGGTATGAGGGCAAGGGCGACAAGTTCGGTCGCTCACCAGCGATCCTGACCTGGGACAACGAAGCGAAAAAGATCGTCGACGTCGAGCCGCGCGTCTGGATCGCGGGGATGAGCGACGAAGGCGGCGGCGGCGCCTGGGTCGCGGCGACGATGAAGCAGCTCGACAATCCCGATCCGGCCGAGGTCGCCAAGATCGAGCGGATGGTCGACGAGACAGTGGTCGGCAACCTCCAGATCGCCGACGGCCCGCAGGCCGGCGCGGTCAAGAAGAGCCTGTTCTATTATGATCCCGCCAAATTCCCCGATCTCTACAAGGATGCCGACAAGTGGAAGTCGTGGACCTCGTGGAAGGAGAAGGACGCGAACGATCTCGGCCGCGCCTATAATTATCCGCACGTCGCAATTGGCCATTGGGTGCTCTATCGCACTGCGCGCAACCATCCGGGCACGGTCACCCGCCACGACTGGCGCTGGTATCTCGGCAAGGCCTACCAGACCACCGTCGCGATGATGCGCGACGCGCCTTATTATGCCGAGTTCGGGCTGATGGAGGGCGACGTGTTCGTCGACATCCTCAAGGATCTCAAGCGCGAGGGCCTGACGGCCGAGGCGACCGAGATGGAACGGCTGATGAAGAAGCGCGCCGATCACTGGCGCACGCTCAAATTCCCGTTCGGATCGGAAATGCCGTGGGATTCGACGGGCCAGCCCGAAGTCTATGCGTGGATGCGCTATTTCGGCTACCAGCCGCAGGCCGACGTCACGCGGGAAGTGATCCTCGGCTATGATCCGACGATCCCGAGCTGGGGCTATAACGGCAATGCCCGCCGTTATTGGGACTTCCTCTACGGCGGCAAATATCCGCGGATCGAGCGCCAGATCCACCATTACGGCTCAGCGCTGAACGCCGTCCCTTTGTTCGACGCCTATCGCCAGAACCCCACGGACCTGCATCTGCTGCGCGTCGCCTATGGCGGGATGATGGGCGGCATCACCAATATCGACCAGCAGGGATTCTCCTCCGCCGCGTTCCACGCCTGGCCCGACATGATGAAATGGGATCCCTATACCGGCGATTACGGCATGGGTTTCTATGGCCATGCGCTGACCGCGGCGACCTATCTCGTCAACGATCCGACCTTCGGCTGGCTCGGCTTCGGCGGCGAGGTGACGCACGGCAAGGACGGCGTGCAGATCCAGCCGAAGGACGGCGCACGCGCGCGCGTGTTCGTCGCGCCGGCAGGCGCGTGGATCACGCTCGACGCCGGCAAGATCGCCAATGTGGTCTACACGCCGGTGAACGGCGCGATCACGCTGATGCTCGATCCGGCGACCCCGACGACCCCCGCGGCGCGGCTGCGGATCGAAACCACGACACAAGGCGCGAAGGCGTTGACCCCCTCGACCGGCACATTGGAACGCGACGGCTATACCATCGCGCTCGGCAGCGCGCCGACCTTGGTCAAGCTCAGCCCGCGCTGATGCGGCTTCGCGTTACCGCCGCCGCCCTGGGGCTCGCGTTGGTCTCCGGCGGCGGTAGCGCGAGCGCTGCATGCGTCGCCGGCGCGTGGTCGCCGGTTGCCACCGATCCCGCGGATCCCAATGCGAAGCTGCCGCTGCGCTACGAGACGCCGCATTTCGCCTTCCATTGGACCGGCGATCTCGTGTCCACGCAGGTCGCCAAAGCGGCGGGCGAACATCTCGAGGCCGTCTGGTCCTATTTCATCGGCACGCTCGATTTCCCCGAGCCCGATTGCGTCACCGCCACCAAGCGTAAGACCAATGTCTTCATCGACGCCAGCTACGGCCTGACCGGCGGAGTCGACGATGCCGGCAATATCGGCATGTGGATCGGGCCCGGCGGGCTCAAGGACCGCTTCGGCCTCGCCCACGAGTTGACCCATTCGCTGCAGGGCGGCACCGGATCGTTCCGCGATACGCCTTTTGGCGGCTGGCTGTGGGAGAGCCACGCCAACTGGATGACCACCCAGCTTCCCGAATTCCGCGGCAACACCCATTGCTCGGTGCTGTCGGTCAATTACCCGCATCTCTATTACGGCTCGAGCCGGGTGCGGTACTGCAACTGGCAGTTCCTCGAATATCTGAAGAACCGCTTCGGCTACGCCGTGGTCAACGACATCTGGCGCAAGGCTCCCGGACAGGGAAGCGCTGGCGCGGACCGGGCCGATCCGATCGAAGTGCTGATGCGCAATCAGGGCTGGACTCTGACGCAGCTCAACGACGCATTCGGCGACTGGGCGATGCACAATGCCCATTGGGACTATACCAATCCGGACGGATCCGATCAGGGCGCGATCTATCGCCGCGAATATGGCGGCTACGAACCGCAGACCGGCGACCGGCTGTTGCGCACGACATTGCTGGATCCGCTCGATCTGGCGAAGCGTCGCTTCGCCGTTCCTGCGGCGTGGGCGCCGCAACGCTGGGGTTACAATTTGGTCAGGTTGGCCCCCGATACCGGCGCGACCCGCGTCACCGCCACGTTCCGCGGCGTCGTGCAGCGCGCCTCGGCCACCACCAAACTGCCCGGCCTTGCCGACGAACCCGCCGCGATCCCCGCCCCCGCCCCGGACTGGCGCTGGGGCCTGATCGCAGTCGATGTCGCCGGCAAGAGCCGCTATTCGCCGCTCCAGCGCGGTGCCGATGCCGAGACGACGCTGGCGCTCCGGCCTGACGACCAGGGCCTGTACCTGATCGTCGTCGCCACCCCCGCGCAATTCCAGCATATCCGCTGGGAACAGCCTTGGCACTCGATCTACCGCTATCCGTGGATGGTCCAGTTCGCGGGTGCCACGCCCGTGGCTCTCGCGCCGATTGCGGGCGGCCATCGGCATAAGAATGGCGGCGGCTGGGTCGCGGCGGGCGCCAAGGTCGACGCATCCGCTTATGTCGGTCCCTATGCGCGGGTGCTTTCGGGCAGCGTGCGCGATCAGGCGCAGGTGGAGGACCATGCCGTGATCGATGGCGGAGAGCTGTTCGGCCGCGCCCGCGTCTCGGCGCTGTCGGTGATCCGCGGCAATACGATCGTGAAAGACGACGCCCGCGTCGCCACGACCTTTCTGGGCATCGGCGAATATGAGAAGAACATCGTGCTTTCGGGCACCGCGCAGCTGATCGGCGATGTCGAGCAACGCGGCGCGTCCTTCGCCCGCGGCGCCTATTCTGGCTTCGTCGATCAGGCGGCGGCGAGCGATCCGAAGCGCGGCGCCGACCTGACCGGCGCGCCCGCCGAAGTCACCGCGAAACCGAATTATGTCTGGCGCAAATGAGGTGGCGACGATGACTGACAGCACTATACCCCGCGCCGCCCACCCCAAGGGTCTCGCTTTTCTCGCGGCGACCGAGCTGGCCGAACGTTTCTCTTATTACGGGATGACCGGACTTCTCGCGCTCTATCTGGTCAAGCAATTGCTCCTGCCCGATCATGCCGGGCAAGTCCTTGGGCTCGCGCAGCTGCGCGGCCTCTTCGAACTGCGCGGCCCGATATCGAACCAGGCTTTCGCCTCGCTGATCTTCGGCTGGTATAGCGGACTGGTCTATTTCACCCCGATCCTCGGCGGGTTACTCGCCGATCGCTGGCTGGGCGCACGGCGGACGGTGATCCTCGGCGCGTTGCTGATGAGCGCAGGGCATCTGGCTATGTCGTTCGATACGACCTTTCTCGTCGCTCTGGTGATGCTGATCCTCGGCTCGGGCTGCCTCAAGGGCAATATCGCGGCGCAGGTCGGCGCGCTCTACCCCGCCGAAGCCGAATCGCTGCGCGCCCGCGGCTTCACGCTCTATGCGACCGGCATCAATATCGGCGCGGTGCTCGGACCGCTGGGCGCGGGGAGCGTCGCGGCGATCTATGGGTGGCATGCGGGTTTCGCGCTCGCCGCCGCAGTGATGCTGGTGGCCTTCTGCATCTATCTCGCCGGACAGCGTCATTTCGTCGATGTCGAGCCGAAACGAGTCGACCATGTCGCCCTGCCGCCGCTGACCGCGCACGAACGGCGGCGGACCTGGGCGCTGATCGGCCTGATCGCGCTTACCATCCCGGCGAACATCGCCTATCCGATGATCTGGAACATCGGGATCGTCTGGATCGATCAGCATGTCGACTTGCTCTCGCCGTTCGGCGCCGTCCCGGCGAGCTGGTTCAATTCAGTCGAGGCCTTTTCGAGCATTGCCATCGCGACGCCGCTCGTAGCGCTCTGGGCGTGGCAGGCGCGGCGCGGGCGCGAGCCGGGCAGCATCGCCAAGATGGGCATCGGATCGGTGATCATCGGCGCCTCGGCACTGCTCTTCGCGCTGGGCTGCGCCACCGCGGGGGCGGACGGCCGAGTTTCGGTGCTTTGGGCGCTCGCCGGCTTCTTCGGCATGGGCGTGGCGTTCATGTGGTTCTGGCCGATCCTGCTCGCATTGATCTCGCAGGCGGCGCCCGAGCGCTTCACCTCGACCTTGATGGGCGGCGCCTATCTCTCGCTGTTCGTCGGGTCGACGCTGATGGGCTGGGTCGGGGGTTTCTACGATCAGATGAGCAATGCCGGCTTCTGGATCCTCGATGCGGCGATCGCCTTTGGCGGCGCGCTGCTGATCTTCCTCGTCCGCAAGCCGCTGCAACACTTGCTCGATCCCGCTTCGGATTTGCTCTAGCGATGTCGCGGTGGCGTACGACCTCCTCATCGTCGGCGGCGGGATCAATGGCTGCGCGATCGCCCGCGAGGCATCGCTCGCCGGCCTGAAGGTCCTGCTGGTCGAAAAAGACGATATCGCCAGCCACACCTCCTCGGCCTCGACCAAGCTGATCCATGGCGGGCTGCGTTATCTCGAAACGTACGAGTTCCGCCTCGTCCGCGAAGCGCTCCACGAACGCGAGCGGCTGCTCGAAGCCGCACCGCACCTGATCCGACCGCTCACCTTCGTGCTGCCGCATGCCCATTCGGTGCGGCCGTGGTGGGTCGTCCGCACCGGGCTGTGGCTCTATGATATGCTCGCCGGCCGATCTTCGCTGCCGCGCTCGCGCAGCCTGAGACCCACCGACACCGCGTTCACTGCCCCCCTCGCCGGCGAGCATCGCGGGTTCGTCTATTCGGACGCGTGGGTCGACGACTCCCGCCTCACCCTCGCCAATGCCCTCGACGCCGCCGCCCACGGCACCGAAGTCGCGACGCGTACCGAACTCCTCTCCACCGATCGCGCCGGCGACATATGGCGCGCGCGCCTGTCCGACGGACGCGTCGTGGAGGCGCGAGGACTGGTCAACGCCGCCGGACCTTGGGTGCGAACGATTCTCAATACGCTATCTATTGCGACTCTGTCGCAGGTTCGTCTCGTCAAAGGCAGCCATATCGTCGTGCCGCGGCTGTTCGAAGGCGACCATGCCTATATCCTCCAGCAGCCCGACCGGCGGATCGTCTTCGCCATCCCCTATGAGGGCGGCTTCACCGAGATCGGCACCACCGACATACCCGTCGAGCGCCCCGAAGATGCGGTCTGTTCGCAAGAGGAGATCCAATATCTCTGCGACGCGGTGAACCGCTATTTCACGCGACAGGTCTCGCCCGCCGATATTGTGTGGAGCTGGTCCGGCGTGCGCCCGCTTCATGACGACGGCGCCGACCGGGCGCAGGCAGTCACCCGCGATTACGTGCTCGAGCTCGACGGCGAAGGCCCGCCGCTTCTCTCGGTCTTCGGCGGCAAGATCACTACCGCCCGCGCGCTTGCCGAAGAGGCGATGGACAAGATCGGCCCGCTGCTCGGCATCGCGCCGCGTTGCCGCACGCGTGCGCGGGCCTTTCCCGGCGGGATGATCGCGGGGTTCGATCTGCATCTCGATCATGTCCGGGCGCGCTGGCCGTTTCTCGGCGAGGATCGCGCGCGGCGGATGGCGCATGCCTATGGCACCTTGATCGGCGAGTTGCTCGGCGACGCGCGCGACGAAGCGGCGATGGGCCGAGCGTTCGGCGCGGGCCTGACCGAGATCGAGGCGCGCTGGATGCACGACCGCGAATGGGCGCGCTCCCCCGACGACGCGCTGTTCCGCCGCTCGAAGCTCGGGCTGCACCTGACCGACGCCGAGCGCGACGCATTTACCCGGTGGTGGACTGCAACATTCGCTTAACCACTTGTTGATAACTGCTCCCTAGCGTTTCCGCCGGGGGCAGGACGAACATGGCAACGAGGCTTTCGCAGTATCGAACGGTAGGACCTGCGCTCGTCGAACAGCGCAGCGCGCCGCGTCACCGTATCCTTGTCAGCCGCGCCACCGTCCGCAAACAGGGTGAAGCCGCGGTCGAAGCCACGCTCGACGATCTCTCGGTCTATGGCTGCCGCCTCGCCTGCGCCGGCGAACATCCCGAAGGCGAACGCCTGTGGCTGCGCCTTCATGGCGGCCTGCCGATCGCCGCGACGGTGGTGTGGAACGACGGTGACACTATCGGCTGCCGCTTCGACGCACCGATCGAACGCAGCCTGATGCGTTCACTGACCCTCGTCATCTGCTGACCCGGCTCAGCTATAGGCGATCAGGCGCCCCAACGCTCCCACGCCCAGCCACATCGCCAGCGACCCCAGCGCGCTCGCTCGCCCGATCAGCGGCGGCACCTCTTCGCCGGCTTCGACCCGCCGCTGCCACACCAGCCGGAACAGCAGCGCATTTGCGAGCGCGAGCGCGATCAGCACCAGCTTGCGGTGAAAGGTCACCGAGCGCGCCAGTGCCGTGCCATCGGCTGCGAACAACACCGTCCCGCTAGTCGCCAGCAGCGCCAGCCCGACAAGCGCAATCGGCGTCAGCGCACGCGACAACGCGGCGGCAGGCAGGCCGCGCCAGAATCCGGCGAGCCGCAGATCGACCACGCCGATACCGCCGACCAGCATCACCAGCCCGAGCAGGTGCAAGCTGTTCACCAGCGGATAGACCCACGCGCTGCCCTTCGCCCATTGCCCCACGCCGATCGCGTCGAGCCATGAAGCGAAGGTCAGCAGCGCTGCGTCCACGCCTCAGCGCAGCTCGATCGTCTTGCCGCCGGCCTGGACGCGCTCGATCCGCATCTCGGCGGTACCGTCCTTGCGGGCATAGCCGGTCAGGGTCACCGTCTGGCCCTTGTCGATCATCGCCGCGGTCAGCCCGCGCGCTTCCATTCGGGCGACCGGCGCGAGCACGACATGCCATTGCTTGCCCTGCCAGCGCATCTCGGCGCTGCCGTGCGGATTGGACCAGGCGACCTTTTGCAGCGCGCCGGTGACGGTGAGCGGCTTGCTCTCGTCGTACGAACTCCAGCCGTGATGCGCGAGCGCTGCAGCCGGGATGGTGACCGCCAGCGCCGCGGCGAACAAGGTGATGCGAGACATCGCTTCCTCCAGACGCCCCCCGCCGCAGCACCCTAACCCAAACCGTTCCAATCGCCGAGTATGTTCGTGCGCGTGAATTGCGCTGCCTCCGTCGCGCTCAGGAAGCGCCGCGTCGGCGAAGCGGGCCCCGCCCCTGGCCCGCGGCTGGCATGTTCGTACAACCGCGCTTCCTGGGGAGGAAGCCGGCGCTGCCCGCCGTCGGGGCCTTTATAGCCCATCCACGTCCAGCCCGCGCGCTTGATGTGCGCGCCCATCCAGCAATCCAGAAACACCGATTGCCCGGTCAGCTTCATGTCGCCGCCCGCGCGCCACGGCCGGCCGAGCCAGGTCGAACGGGCGCGGACGCCGGGCTCGTGGGTCAGGCGGCAATGCGAGAAGACCAGTCCGAAAGGCTGGTCCAGCGGCGTGCTCGGCGCAGTCAGATAGCCGAATTCGGGAACGTTCGGGACGAAGCGGGTGACGATCTCGCAGCGCTCGAACCAAGCCGCCGCGCCGCCGAAGATGAAATCTACGCCGCCGGCGATCCGGCAGTCGGCGATCCGCGACCGGCCCTGCACGTAGAGCGTGTCCTGATAGCCTTCGAGCCAGCAATGCTCGATCAGCGTCCGGTCGGCTTCGCGCCCGATCACCAGCGCCACGGCCTGCGCGCCATTGCCGGCGCTGTCGCGCTTCGCACCGATATAATCGAAGCTGTTGCGGATGGTGAGGTTGCGAAGCGTCGTTCCCGGCGCGGCCAGCGTCAGCGTGCCGGTGCGCCCGGTGCCCGTATTGGCGCCGTCGGGGTGCTTGAGCCCGGCATAGCTGCCGAAGCTGAGTACGGTGTTCCGCCCGCTTCCGACGATCGTGACGTTGGGAACGGTGATCGTCGGCTTCTCGACCAAGGCGCCTTCGCGCACCAATATCCGAAAGGGACGCCCCCCCGCCACCGCGGCCTGATCGAGCGCCTTGCCGAGCGTGCCGGTGCGCGGATCGACGATCGCGTCCCATTGCTCCCCGGCGCGCGCCGCCGCCGGAAGCATCAGCACACCGGCGAGCAACGTCCGTCGATCGACCATGTCCCCCCTCCCGCTACCAGCGATAGTTGAAGCTCACGCTGATCCTCTTGCCCTTGCCCGATCCGGGCGGCACCTCATGCCGCAGCCAGCTCTCCCAGAGCAGCACCGTACCCGGCTCGGGCACCACCTCGACGAAGCTGCGCAGCGCCTCGGCGACATCGGCGCGCCGCGGCGGCGCCGCCATCATCATCGCCAGCCGCGGATCCTCGAGCCGCAGCCCGCGCGCGCCCGAGGGCAGCGCGACATAGACCGTTCCCGAGACCACGCTGTGCGGATGGACATGCCCGCTATGCCCGCCGCCACCGTTCAGGACATTGACCCACAGGCTGTCGAGCTTGAGCTTCCTGCCGCCCAGATCGAACCCGCAGGCCTCGGCGAACTTCGCGACATGCTTGTCGAGCAGGCGCTTCAAATCGGCGAATGCGGGATCGCGAATCGGCAGATCGTCGAGCGAGGCGTAGGAGGTATAGCCCTGATAGCCATGCTCCTTCGCCCAGCTGCGCCCCGCCCGATCGTCCTGGGCGAGCTGAAGGCACGAGGCTTCGAGCTCCTCGATCAACGCGTCGTCGCCGAGCTTCTGCTGATAGAGCAGCGTGGAAAAAAGCGTGCGCACCAGCCCTACCCCGTCATCCCGGCGAACGCCGGGACGACGATCCGGGGAAGATCAATACGCACGCGCGACCAAAATCCGCTCGACCGCGGGCGCGCCGGTGAAGATGCACGCGCCCTCCGCCGCTGCGGCGTCGCCGGGCACGTTGCGGAAGGTGAGCTTGAGCGCCTTGAGCCGCTCGACCACCTTGTCGAGCTCGGCACCGCTCGGCCGCGACCAGTTCACTTCGAGCCAGCCCGGCTTGTCGCCTTCGAACGCCGCTTCCAGCGCGGCGAAATCGCTCACGTCGCGGCGGATATTGGCGTCCATCCGCGCGCGCGCCTGCGCGTGCAGCGCCTGCTGGATGCTCTCCAGCATCTGCGTCGCCTCGTCGACGAACTGCCCCCGCGCGACCACGATGCTGTCGAGCTTGCCGTCCTCGCGATAGAGCCGGTCGCGGCGGATCACCGAGACGTTGCCGCCGGCCATGTCGCGCCCGCCGACCTCGATCACGATCGGCGCGCCCTTCTTGACCCAGCCCCAGCGTTTGGTCGCCGCCTTGGCCGGGCGCAGGTCGAGCAGCGCGCGAACCGGCTCGCCGAACACGCCGAACACCGACAATTCCTGCTGCAGCGTCTTGCAATAAGCGACGATCTCGGAATCCTCGGGCTGATCGCGCAGCATCGGCACGATCACCACCTGCCACGGCGCGATCCGCGGCGGCACGCGCAAGCCATCGTCGTCGCCGTGCACCATGATCACGCCGCCGATCATTCGGGTCGAGACGCCCCAGCTCGTCGTCTGCGCCAGCTCGAGCTCGCCCTCGGCGTTCTGGAACCTGATGTTCTGCGCGCTCGAGAAAGTGGTGCCGAGGAAGTGGCTGGTCCCCGCCTGGAGCGCCTTGCCGTCCTGCATCATCGCCTCGATCGAATAGGTCGAGACCGCGCCGGGGAAGCGCTCATTCTCGGGCTTCTCGCCCGCGACCACCGGCATTGCGAGGCAATCCTCGGCGAAGCTGCGATAGAGTTCGAGGATCTTCATCGTCTCCTCGCGCGCCTCGGCCTCGCTGGCATGCGCGGTATGCCCCTCCTGCCAGAGGAACTCGGAGGTGCGCAGGAACATCCGGGTGCGCATCTCCCAGCGCACCACGTTCGCCCATTGGTTGATCAGCACCGGCAAATCGCGCCAGCTCTGCACCCAGCGCGAAAAGGCCGCGCCGATCACCGTCTCCGAGGTCGGCCGCACGACGAGCGGCTCTTCGAGCTTCGCCTCGGGATCGGGAACGAGCTTGCCGTCCTTCTGGACGAGGCGGTGATGCGTGACCACCGCCATCTCCTTGGCGAAACCGTCGACATGCTCGGCCTCCTTTTCGAAATAGGAGAGCGGGATGAACAGCGGGAAATAGCAATTCTCGTGGCCGGTCGCCTTGATGCGATCGTCGAGCAGCCGCTGGATCCGTTCCCAGATGCCGTATCCCCACGGCCGGATGACCATGCAGCCGCGCACGCCGCTCTCCTCGGCCAGATCGGCCTCCGAGATGACGGCTTGATACCAGGCGGCGAAATCCTGTTCGCGGGTGACGTTGAGAGCGTGTTTGATCATGCCGCCCGATTAGCGGGGGAATCGCGCGCTGGGTAGCACCTATGCGGGGTTGTGCGGCGCAACACCGCCGCCTAACCGGGCGGGCGTGGCACCAGCGCGAACCGAAAGCGTCTTCAAAGGCTTGGCATTGCGTCTTATCGCGATCCTGTGCCTGTCGACGATGTCGGCGCTGATCAAGCTCGCCGAAACGCGCGGCGCGACTCTGGTCGAGACGATGTTCCACCGCCAGCTCTGGGCGGTGCCGATCGTCACTGCGTGGATCATGATGGGGCCCGGCCTCGGCTCGATCCGCACCAGCCGCTTCGGCGCGCATGTCACCCGCACGGCGATCGGCCTCACCGGCATGGTCTTCACGTTCGGCGCGGTGCTGCTGCTGCCGCTCGCCGAGGCGACGACGCTCCAGTTCACCGTGCCGATCTTCGCCACCATTCTCGGCGCGCTGGTGCTCCACGAGAAGACCGGCTGGCACCGCTGGGGCGCAGTGATCCTCGGCTTCGCCGGCGTGCTGATCGTCGCCCAGCCCGGCAGCGGCCAGTTTCCGCTATTCGGCGCGGTGGTCGGATTGCTCGCCGCTTTGTTCGTCGCGGTCGTCGCGATCACCCTGCGCCAGATCGGCAAGACCGAGAGCGCCGGCACCACCGTCTTCTGGTTTTCGGTACTGTCGCTGCCGCCGCTCGGCGTGGCCTATGCCTTCCAGCTCCAGTCGCACGATTGGGTGACATGGGCGAACCTCGTCGCGATCGGCGTGGTCGGCGGCGTCGCGCAGCTCGCGCTCACGGCGTCGGTGCGCTTCGCGCCGGTCTCCACCGTGATCCCGATGGATTATTCGAGCCTGATCTGGGGCACCTTCTACGGCTGGCTGATCTTCGGCGCCTGGCCGACGCCATGGACCTGGCTCGGCGCGCCGATCATCATCGCCAGCGGGCTCTACATCGTCTGGCGCGAGCGCCTGCTCCACCTGCGCAACACCGAAGGCGTCAGCGACGCCGCGGCTTCGTAAAGACTCATTTGGCTCCCCTCCCTGCTTGCAGGGAGGGGCCGGGGGGTGGGTGCGCGCGTCTGCGCGCTCAAGGGACTCAGCGGCCTCGCAGCAGCAAGCCTCGGACGAGGCATCGAGCCTCGCCCGAGGCTACCCACCCTAACCCCACCCTTGAAGGGAGGGGGATTTGACAGCGACAGATCTAATTCCGCCGGAACACCAATGTCAGATTGTTCGCGGGCATCGTCACGACCCGCTGAAGCGCCAGTCCACGCGTCGCGGCGGCGGCCGATACGTCCTCGACATGGCGAAGCCCCCAGCGCGGATCGCGCGCCTTGAGCGAGATGTCGAACGCCTCGTTCGATTCGGCGGTGGGCACGTCGCGCTGGCGATACGGCCCATAAAGCACCAGCGGCGCGCCCGGCGCGAGCAGCCGCCTCGCCCCCGCCATCAGCCCCAGGGTCGCTTCCCACGGACTGATATGCACCATGTTGACGCAGAGAATGGCGTCCGCGGCAGCGATCGGCCAGCTTTCCGCCGCGGCGTCGAGCGCGAGCGACGGCAGGACATTCGGCCGTTCGGCGCACCAATCGTCGATCGACGCGCGCGCCGCTTCCTCCGGATCGCTCGGCTGCCATTGCAGCGCGGCAAATCGCTCGGCAAAGGCGGCGCAATGCTCGCCGCTGCCGCTGGCGATCTCGAGCACCAGCCCGCTCGTCGGCAATTCGGCCGCGAGCACCGCCGCGATCGATTCGCGGTTGCGTTCGGTGGCCGGGGCGTAGCGGCGGGGGCTCATGCCGGGCGCACCGAAGCGCTTACTTCTTGCCCTTGCGCGCCGGGTAGCGGCTCTCGCTGCCCTTGCTCGGCAGCATGAACGATGCGGCCAGCTTTTCCTTGGCTGCCCGTGCCGCCTCGGCCTTCTCGGCTGCCTTGGCCGCGGCCTGCGCCTCGGCTTCGCGCTGCGCCGCGAGCTTCGCCGCCTCGGCGTCGGCCTTGGCCTTTTCGATCGCATCCTTCTCGGCCTGGATCGCCGCCAGCTTCGCCGCGCGCGCATCTTCCTCGGCCTTCTCGCGCGCCAGACGCGCGGCCTTGCGCTCGGCCAGCTCGGCCTCGCTCAGCTTCGGCGCGGCCTTGAGCTTCTCGAGCAGCGCCTTCTTGGCATCGGCCGAGCGACCGGCGCGGTCGCGGAAAGTATCGTTATACGTCATTCGGTAATCAAACTCCTGCGCGGCTATTCCGCCGCTTCCGCCCGTTGGGGCTCCTTGTACACCAGCACCGGCTTGCGCGCGGCGAGGGTCTCGTCGAGTCGCCGGCGCGGCGCGAAATGCGGCGCGGTCTTGATCGCGAGATCGCCGCCCTTAGCCCGTTCGGCCACAGAACGGAAGGCGCCTATGAATTGATCCAGCGTGGCCTTGCTTTCGGTCTCGGTAGGCTCGACCAGCATCGCCCCGTGCACGACCAGCGGGAAATATACCGTCATCGGATGGAATCCCTCGTCGATCAGCCCCTTGGCCACATCGATCGTCGAGAATCCCTCGGGCAGCCCCTTATCGCTGAAGATCGCCTCGTGCATGCACGGCCCCGATTTGGCGAAGGGCGCGTCGAGCACATCCTCCATCGAGCGCAGGATGTAATTGGCGTTGAGCACCGAATCCTCGGCGACCTGGCGCAGCCCGTCGGCGCCGTGGCTGAGGATATAGGTCAGCGCCCGGGTGAACATGCCCATCTGGCCATGGAACGCGACCATCCGGCCGAAGCTCGATGCGTGATGCTCGCCCGCCGTCTCTTCCTCGACCAGAACGAAATGATCGCCCTGCTTCTCGACGAACGGCAGAGGCGCGTACGGCGTCAGCGCTTCGGAGAACACCACCGGCCCCGAGCCCGGCCCGCCGCCGCCATGCGGCGTAGAGAAGGTCTTGTGCAGATTGATGTGCATCGCGTCGATGCCGAGATCGCCCGGGCGGACCCGGCCGACGATCGCGTTGAAATTGGCGCCGTCGCAATAGACGAAGCCGCCGGCCGCATGGACCGCGTCGGAGATCGCCTTCATGTCCGGCTCGAACAGCCCGCAGGTGTTCGGGTTGGTGATCATCACGCCCGCCACGTCCGGCCCCAGCCGCGCCTTGAGCGCTTCGAGGTTCACCCGGCCCGCCTCGGTCGCGGGGATGTCCTCGACCGAGAAGCCGGCGAACGCCGCGGTCGCCGGATTGGTGCCGTGCGCGCTCTCGGGTACCAGCAGCACCTTACGGGCCTGCTCGCCTTTGGCATCGAGCGCCGCGCGGATCGCGAGCACGCCGCAAAGCTCGCCATGCGCGCCCGCCTTGGGGCTCATCGCCACCGAATGCATGCCGGTGAGCGTCACCAGCCAGTGCGCGAGCTGATGGATCACTTCGAACGCGCCCTGGCACGCATCGACCGGGGTCAGCGGGTGGAGATCGGCGAATCCGGGAAGCCGCGCCATCCGCTCGTTGAGCCGCGGATTATGCTTCATCGTGCACGAGCCGAGCGGGAAGAGGCCGAGGTCGATCGCGTAATTCTGGCGGCTGAGCCGGGTGTAATGGCGCACCGCTTCGGGCTCCGACAGGCCGGGAAGCCCGATCTTCTTTTCGCGCGTCAGATTGCCCAACCTGTGCTCCTGCGAAAGCAGGAGCCCGGAGCCACGGGCAGACTCACCCTGGCCTCCTGCTTTCGCAGGAGCACGGGGAGGATCGAAATCGACGCCGGTGGTTTCGGTCGAGCCGATCTCGAAGATCAGCGGCTCTTCGAGCATCAGCGCGCGGTTGCCCGTGAAGGTCCCGTCCGAAGCTTCGCCCGCCTGCGGGGTGGTGGGGCGCCAGCCCGACTGATTGATGTTGCTCATGCCAGCGCCTCCTCGAGCGCGGAGGCAAGCGTCTCGACGTCCTCCCCGGTGGTGGTTTCGGTGACCGCGACGACCAGCCCGTTCGCGAGATCGGGGGCATTGGGGTAGAGCCGGCCGAGCGACACGCCGGCGAGGATGCCCTTGTCCGCCAGCGCGCGGACGACCGGACGCGCCTCCTTCGACAGCTTCAGGGTGAACTCGTTGAAGAAGCGATCGGTGACCAGTTCGACGCCGGCGACTTCGGTCAGCCGGTCGGCAGCGGCGCTCGCGGCGACATGGTTGATCCCGGCGAGCCGGCGCAACCCCTTCTCGCCGAGCAAGGTCATGTGCGCCGACATCGCCAGCGCGCACAGCACGGAGCTTGTGCAGATATTCGAGGTCGCCTTCTCGCGGCGAATATGTTGCTCGCGCGTAGACAAGGTCAGCACGAAGCCGCGCTTGCCTTCGGCGTCGACCGTTTCGCCGCACAGCCGCCCCGGCATCTGGCGGACCAGCTTGTCCGAACAGGCGAACAGCCCGACATAGGGCCCGCCGAACTGCAGACCGACGCCCAGCGACTGGCCCTCGCCCACGACGATGTCCGCGCCCATCTCGCCCGGCGACTTTATCGCCCCCAGCGCGACCGGTTCGGTCACGACTGCGACCAGCAGCGCCTTCTTCGCATGGCATGCCTCGGCGAGCGCGCTCATGTCCTCGATCCGGCCGAGAATGTCGGGATATTGGACCACCACGCAGCTGGTGTCGTCGTCGATCGCATCGATCAGGTCGAGCGTGTCGGGCTCGGGTGACAGCGTCGGCAGCGACGTGACCAGCTGGTCGCCGGTGAACTTCGCCATCGTGTTGGCGACCGAGACATAATGCGGATGCAGCCCACCCGAGAGGATCGCCTTGCCGCGCTTCGTCACCCGCCGCGCCATCACGATCGCTTCCCAGCACGCCGTCGAGCCGTCGTACATCGACGCGTTCGCCACGTCGCAGCCGAGCAGCCGCGCGACCTGGGTCTGGAACTCGAACATCACCTGCAAGGTGCCCTGCGCGATCTCGGGCTGGTACGGCGTATAGGCGGTGAGGAACTCGCCGCGCTGGATCAGATGATCGACCGACGCCGGCACATGATGGCGATACGCCCCGCAGCCGAGGAAGAAGGGAACCTCGCCCGCGGCGAGGTTCTTCCGCGCCAGCGCAGTCATGTGCCGCTCCACCGCGAGCTCGCTGGCGTGAAGGGGCAGACCATGGACCGGCCCGTCGAGCCGCGCGATCTCGGGCACGTCGACGAACAGATCATCGACCGAATTGGCGCCGATCGTGGCGAGCATCGCCGTGCGGTCGGACGGGGTAAGGGGCAGATAGCGCAATTTACATCTCCGGCCGGCGGCCATGACAATCATCGTCACCCCGGCCGAAGTGCCGGGGTCCACCGTGCGGCAAGGGCTGGTCTCGAACCTTTAGCCCTGCCGCCGCGGCACCGTGGATGCCGGAACGAGTCCGGCATGACGGTTGGAACTCAGAGCTTGCTCACGAAATCCTGATATGCGGCCTCGTCCATCAGGCCGTCGAGCTCGTCCGCATCGGCCAGCGTGAGCTTGAAGAACCAGCCTTCGCCCTCGGGATCCTCGTTGACGAGGGCCGGGTTGTCGGCGAGCGCGGCATTGCCTTCGATCACCGTGCCGGCGACCGGGGCGTAGACGTCCGACGCGGCCTTGACGCTCTCGACCACCGCGGCGTCGTCGCCCTTGCTCACGGTCTTGCCCTCTTCGGGGGTCTCGACGAACACGATGTCGCCGAGCTGGCTCTGCGCATATTCGGTGATCCCGACCGTCGCGGTATCGCCGTCGACTTCGATCCACTCATGATCTTCGGTGAAATAGCGGCTCATATTACCCCTTTCTGACATAGCGATGCGGGACGAAGGGCATCGCCACGACCTCCGCGTGATGAACCTTGCCGCGCTGGGCGAGCGTGATCCGGGTGCCGGACGCGGCGAGCGCGACGGGCACATAGGCCATGGCGATGGGCTTCTCGACCGACGGTGCGAACCCGCCGCTGGTCACCTTGCCGACCTCGGTGCCGTCGGAATCGACCACCGCCGCGCCTTCGCGGACCGGCTGGCGGCCCTCGACGATCAGACCGACGCGCTTAACGATCGCGGCGCCCTCGCGCTCGGCGATGATCCGGGCATGGCCGGGGAAACCGCCCTCCTCGCGCCGGCGCTTCGACAGCGCGAAGCCGAGATCGGCGGCGACCGGGGTGGTCTCCAGGTCGAGGTCGTGGCCGTAGAGCGGCAGCCCCGCTTCGAGCCGCAGCGAATCGCGCGCGCCGAGCCCGATCGGCTTGACCTCCGGCTGGGCGCACAGAGCCTCCGCCAACGCCTCGGCAGCGTCGCCGGGCAGTGAGATCTCGAACCCGTCCTCGCCGGTATAGCCCGAGCGGCTGATCCAGAGCGGATTGCCGTTCCATTCGAATGCGGCGGCGGTCATGAACACGAGGCGGGCGACGCCCGGCACGATGCGCTCGAGCGCAGCCGCTGCTTCGGGGCCCTGCAGCGCCAGCAAGGCCTGCTCGTCGAGATGGCTGATCCCGACCTCGTCGGGCAGCAATTCGCGAAACACTCCGATATCGTCCCATTTGCAGGCGCCGTTGACGACCATGTAGAAGTCGCCCGCCTCGGTCTCGAAGCCATTATCGGCCGGCAATCGGGTAACCATCAGATCATCGTGGATCCCGCCATTCTCGGCGAGCAGCAGCGAATAGCGCATCCGCCCTTCGCTCAGCCCCTTGAGATCGCCCGGCAGCAGCGTCTCGAGCTGGGCATCGACACCGGGACCCGAGAACAGCAGCTGGCCCATATGGCTGACGTCGAACAGCCCGGCATGTTCGCGCGTCCAGAGATGCTCGGCCATGATGCCTTCGTATTGGACGGGCATCTCATATCCCGCGAACGGCACCATCCGGCCGCCGCGCGCGCGGTGCCAGCCGTCGAGCGGAAGCTGCTGGAGCGCGACGGCTTCCTCCCCCGCATCGGCGTCATGGCTGTACGCCGTGCCGCGGGCCTGGGTTTCGTCGGTCGGGCCATTATGGACGTCTCGGCTCATCGGGGGCACTCCGCACAAGGATAAACGAGCGACCGAACGCACCGATCGTGCGCAAAGTCCCTCGCCCCCTCTGTCACGGAACCTGAGAGCTTTCCCCCGGACCGCAGTCCCGGGTTACCCCTTCGGTGGCCTACCCTTTCGGGCGGCGCTTTCCAGAGTGTCACAGCGCGCGCGGTCCCTGATGCCTGAGAGATTCCGGGGCGGTTGCTCCTTCGGCGGGCGCTCCTCGAAGGACCGCCACTCTCCCGCGCGTGCCTATGGCGATTCCCCGCCATCGACGCCGCGAGCCTTGGCCGGGCGGGTGATTCGAGTCAATCGCGAAACGGCGGCTCGGCCCTGCTCGAAAATCTCCCCTCCCGCTTGCGGGAGGGGTCGGGGGAGGGTCCGACGTGCGTGAGACGCGCCGACCTCCCCGTCGCGACCGCCCTGGCCCCTCCCGCAAGCGGGAGAGGAACAATCAGCGCGTGACGTTGTACTTCAGCTGATCTTCGGTGAGCTGGAAGCCGACCAGCGCCTCGAAGGTCGAGGCGAGCACGGCCGAGCGGATCGTCGGATCGGCGAGCGGGTCCATCGCAGCCGCCTGATCGCCGGCCTTGCGCTTCTCGGTCAGCCGCTGGCGCACTTCCTCGGGCAAGGTCGCCGCGGCGCGATCGATGCTGGCGTTCGCCTGGCCGCTCACCTGCGCGCGGAGCTGGCCCTCGGCGAAGCGGACCGTGACCTGGCCGATGCGCTTGGCAGTGACGTTGGTGCCGCCGCGGACGACGGTGATGAAATAGGGCAAGGTCACGTCGCGCGCCGGGCCCGGCTGATTGCGGCGTGCCAGCACGTCGAAGGTCACGTTGGCGAGGATCTGCGGGCCGGTCTCGTCGCAGGTCGACTGGACGTTGGTGAGCACCGCGGTCACGTCGATCGCGCTCGCCTCGCGGCTGTTCGCCGGATTGAACAAGGTGACGTCGCCGGTGCCGGCCGGGACGCCGATATGCGGGCAGGCCGAGCGCACCGCGGTGATGCCGCCCTCGGCGATCTCGCCGGTGCGGGAGCAGCCGCCGGCGGCCAGCAGGATCATGGCGGGGACGGCGAGCTTGGCGAGCGACACGGGCGGTACACCTTTCAGACGGAACAACGGGCCGCGCACGCGCAGCCCGGAAACCGCGGCACCATAGGAACCGGCTTTCGCCCGCGCAAGCAATCGCGTAGAGCCCGCCTGCCATGGATGCGACCGCCAAACCGCCGCTCGAACTGCTCATCGCCGCCCCCCGCGGCTTCTGCGCCGGGGTCGACCGCGCGATCCGTATCGTCGAGCTCGCGATCGAGAAATACGGCGCGCCGGTCTATGTGCGCCACGAGATCGTCCACAACAAATATGTCGTCGACACCCTGAAGGCGAAGGGCGCGATCTTCGTCGAGGAGCTCGATCAGGTGCCGGACGGCGTACCGGTGGTGTTCTCGGCGCACGGCGTGCCCAAGGCGGTTCCGGCCAAGGCGGCCGAACGCGGCCTCTCCTATCTCGACGCGACCTGCCCGCTGGTCTCCAAGGTCCATCGCCAGGCCGAGCGGCTGGTCGCGGCCGGGCGGCACATCCTGTTCATCGGCCATGCCGGCCACCCCGAAGTGATCGGCACCTTCGGCCAGGTGCCCGAAGGCGCGATGACGCTGATCGAGACGGTGGAAGACGCCGAGGCGGTGGCGATCGCCGATCCCGAGAACCTCGCCTTCCTCACCCAGACCACTTTGTCGGTCGACGATACCGCGGCGATGCTCGCGGTGCTCAAGCGGCGCTTCCCAGCGATCCTCGCGCCGGGCGCCGACGACATCTGCTACGCAACCTCCAATCGTCAGGGCGCGGTCAAGGCGCTCGCGGAGCAGGTCGATCTGGTGCTGGTGATCGGCTCGCCCAAATCGTCCAATTCGATGCGGCTGGTCGAAGTCGCGGTGCGCGGCGGCACCTGCGCCACGCTGATCCAGCGCGCCGACGATATCGACTTCGCCTGGTTCGACGGCGTCACCAGGGTCGGGCTGACCGCCGGCGCCTCCGCCCCCGAATTGCTGGTGCGCGAAGTCGTCGAGCGGATCGGCACGCGTTTCGCGGTGGCCGAGCGCGAAGTCGAGACGGTCGCCGAGAATATCGCCTTCAAGCTGCCGCGCGGGTTGGAAGCGGCCTGATTCGCGTCACCCTGGCGAAAGCCGGGGCCCGTCTCCTATCGCTTCCCCAAGCACAACTGCAGTTGCGCGCGCGGTCCATCCGGGAGATGGGTCCCCGCTTTCGCGGGGATGACGAGGGGCGAACATGGCGGTCTACACGCAGGTATCGGCGGAAGCGCTGACGGACTTCCTCGCGAAGTTCGACGTCGGCGAGCTCGTCTCCGCCAAGGGCATCGCCGAGGGCGTCGAGAATTCGAACTATCTCGTCGACACCAGCAAGAGCCGCTTCATCCTGACGCTCTACGAGAAGCGCGTCGCGGCCGATGACTTGCCTTATTTCATGGCGCTGCTCGATCACCTCGCCGAGAAGGGATTGCCGGTCCCGCCCGCGGTGCCCGATCGCGCCGGCATGCTGATCCACCAGCTCGAGGGCCGGCCCGCCTGTCTGATCCAGTTCCTGTCGGGCGTCTCGGTCTCGCACCCCTCCCCGGCCCAGGCCCGCGCCGCCGCCGAGGCGATGGGCAAGATGCACAAGGCGACTGCGGATTTCGTGCGCGATCGGCCCAATTCGATGGGCGTGGAGGCATGGCAACCTTTGTTCGAGCGCTGCGGGCGCGACCTCGATACGATCCAGCCCGGCCTCTACGATCGCGCCGGCAAGGCGCTCGACACGATCCTCGCCGGCTGGCCCGCCGATCTGCCGCGTGGCGCTATCCACGCCGACCTCTTTCCCGACAACGTCCTGATGCTCGGCAATCGCGTGACCGGACTGATCGACTTCTATTTCGCCTGCACCGATATCCGCGCCTATGACCTCGCAGTGATGCACGGCGCCTGGGCATTCGACGCGCGCGGCGAGAACTACGATCCGGCGATCGGCGCTGCGCTGGTCGAAGGCTATGCCGCCAGTGCCGGACTTTCCGATGCCGAGCGGGCCGCCCTCCCGATTCTCGCCGAAGGCGCGGCGCTGCGCTTCTTCCTCACGCGCGCCTGGGACTGGCTCAACACCCCCGCCGGCGCGCTCGTCACCCGGAAAGATCCACTCGCTTATCTGCGACGGCTGGACTTCTACGCGGCGAACGGCGACGCGCTTTTCGCATGACCGAACTTCAGCATGTCGAAATCGCCACCGACGGCGCGTGCAAAGGCAATCCCGGGCGCGGCGGCTGGGGCGCAGTGCTGCGGATGGGCGGCGTCGAGAAGGAGCTGTCTGGCGGCGAGCCGCTCACCACCAACAACCGCATGGAGCTGATGGCGGCGATCGAGGGCCTCAAGGCACTCAAGCGGCCGTGCCGGGTCACGCTGTCGACCGACAGCCGCTACGTCATGGACGGACTGACCAAGTGGATCCATGGCTGGCTCAAAAATGGCTGGCGGACCGCGGACAAGAAGCCGGTCAAGAATGCCGATCTGTGGCAGGAATTGCTGGCGGCGGTGAAACCGCACCGCGTCGAATGGGTGTGGGTCAAGGGTCATGCCGGCCATCCCGACAACGAGCGCGCCGACAGGCTCGCCAGCGACGCCGCGCTCGCGCAGCGCTAGACTATGCCAGTCTCGAGATTGCCGCCCCGTTTCGGTGTCGCGCGGCTATCGCTTCAGCGGATCTCTTGCCGAAATAGCCCGGGCGCCCGGCCATCGCCGGCGACCTTATTTGCGAGCTTGGGTGCGGGCGTGCGAGGGCCCTGCCCTGCAAACTCTTCCGGGAAGAGGGTTCGGCTCATCTCGCCCAAGCCTCTCAGCCAACGGGCCAGTTCGCCCCGAGCCGCACGCAGCATACGTGCCCCGGGGGCCGTCAGTGGCGCATTTCGCACGTTTCAGACCTCCCGGTTGCGCCAACGACGCGGAGCATCCCGCATTGCGTGGCTTGTGAACAATCCAGCTCGGAAAACCATAATTGCGAACTGGAGCCCGGACGGAGTCTCGTCCGGGCTCCCCGGCCCCCGCCTGCGGAACCTGCTCGCCCATCCCTTTTAACCGCGAGTCCGATTGTCCGATTGGACAAATGCGACATCTGCGAGAGCTTGCATTAATAGCCCTATGCCTCCCCGCTATACCGCGGTGCGATCCGCGCGATGCCCTCCGGGGCCGTGATTGACTCTTAAGTCTACATATGTTGTTTTAATCGCGGCTCGAAATCGAAAGCGTTCGAGGCAGATGCGGCGCCGCTGGAATCCATGCCTGCGCCGCAAGACCGGCGCGCTTGCGAAGATTCGATCCTGACCGACCGTGCCGATATTGGAGAGATGCGATGACGCGACTTCTTTCGTCCCTGATGTTCGCAGGTGTGATCCTGGCGCTCCCCGCCGCAGCGCAGTCGCAAGCGCCCTCGCCGCTCCTCGGCACCTGGCAGCTCGACGTCGCTCGAATGCCGTTTCCCCCCGAGAAGCGTCCCAAGGCGGTAACCATCACCTATAGTGATGCCGGCCAGGGCAAATGGCGGACGACTCTCGAGGTGACCGGTGGCGACGGTTCGCCGATCCGGGCAGAAGGCACCTATCCGCTGGATGGCACGGCAGCGCCTAGCCAAGGCTATCCGGGCGTGGACATGCTCGCCACGCGTGTGCCCGCATCGAACGTGATGGTCGCTGCCTTTTACAAAGACCATATGCCCCGCACGACCCGGACCTATGTGGTCGCTGCCGACGGCAAAACGATGACCGAGACCGTCGTCTGGCTCAATCTGAACGGCCAGCCCGAAATCACCACCAGCTACTTCAATCGGGCGCGCTAGTCGGGAAGCGCCCCGCCCTATGCCCCGGTCACGCCCGACTCCGCATCGAGGCCGCGCCCCTCGGCTCCGATGGCCCCCGAGGTGACACCAGCGGCCGATCCTTGCCCCTGCGCTGAATACGGTCCGCTCCCGCGTAGCGTTTGACGAAGCCCAAATCACCGGTTAGACATCATACGTCTTATAAATTCTACGTGGAGGGGCTGGTGGTCGCGCTGTTCGGCGAGACATTGTCGCGGCGGGCGCTTGCCGAGCGCACCGGCAGCCTGTCGCAATTCGCCGGCGTCCAGCTGTCGACGCTCGGCGACGGGGTGGAGCGCGGCGTCCGCCGGCTCGAATTCCGCACCGGCACCGGCTTGCGCTTCACCGTGCTGGTCGATCGCGCGATGGACATCGCCGAGTGCGAGCATTCCGGCCGCGCGGTCGGCTGGCACTCGCCCGCGGGGTTCCGCCATCCCAGTCTCCACGACTATGAAGGCGAAGGCGGGCTCGGCTGGTTCCGCTCGATGTCCGGGCTCAACATCACCTGCGGCCTCGACCACACTTTGTTCATGCACGAGGATCCCGCCGGCCATTATTTCTACGGCCCGCGCAAGGCCGTGTCGTCGTCGCTCCACGGCCGCGTCGGCACGATCCCCGCGCGCCTCACCGGCTATGGCGAGCGCTGGGACGGCGACGCATGCGTGCTGTGGGCCGAGGGCGTGGTCCAGCAATCGACCGTGTTCGGCGAGGATCTGCATTTGATCCGCCGCATCGAGGCGAATGTCGGCAGCGACGAAATCCGCATGCACGATCGCGTGGTCAATCATGGTTTCTACCGCACCCCGCATATGTATTGCTATCACATCAACGCCGGCCATCCGGTGCTGGCGGAAGGATCGCGCTACGTCGCACCGATCCGCGAGGTGCTGTGGGCGGCGCATGCGGACAAATACGAAGCGCAGGGCGTCGGCTATCGCACCATGCCCGCCCCGATCCTGAATTTCCACGAGCAGGTCTGGCAGCACGACATGGCCGCCGACGGCGACGGCCGGGTCAATGTCGCATTGGTCAACGAGGCGCTCGGCTTCGGCTTCGAGGTAGAGACGCTCAAGCGCCAGTTCCCGGCAATGTATCAGTGGCAGAACTTTCACGCCGGTCATTACGCGATGGGCATTGAGCCTTCGACGAACCATGTCCTCGGCAAGGATTTCGCCCGCGAGCGCGGCGAATTGATCTGGCTCGAGCATGGCGACGAGCGTCGCTACGACACCGTGTTGCGGATATTGCCCGACGCGGCGGCGGTGGCCGACGCCGTCGCCCGGATCGAGCGCGTCGCCCGCCAGCCGGAAGAGGAATATCCGCAGCCCAGCGGCAACTTCCCCGCCATCCCCGGACGCGGCGCATGAAGGGCCGCCGGATCCTCTACACCGGTGCGGCGGGCGGGCTCGGCCTCGACACCAGCCTGTTGCTGATGCGGCGCGGCGCGACCGTGGTCGCGGTCGACAATGATCCGGCCAAGGTGGCGAAGCTGCGCGATGCCGCCGCCGCGATCGACGCCGGACGGCTGATCGTGTCGACCGCGGACCTCTCGGACCTCGCCGGCTTCCGCGCCGAACTCGACCGGCTGACCGGCGAGACCGGCGGCTTCGACATCGTGGTCAACAATGCCGCGATCTATCCGTCGAAACCCTTCGAGGACTATTCGATCGAGGAGCACCAGCTCGTCCAGCGGGTCAACGTCGACGCCGGGATCGTCGCGGTGCAGGCGGCATTGCCGGGAATGCGCGACCGCGGCTTCGGCCGCATCGTCAACATTTCGAGCATCACCATCTCGGGCGGCTGGGCGAACCTCTCGCCTTATGTCGCCTCAAAAGGGGCATTGATCGGCCTGACCCGCGCCTGGGCGCGCGAATTCGGCCCCTATGGCGTGACCGTCAACGCGATCGCCCCCGGCGCCTTCCCGACCGACGCCGAGAAGATCCATCCCGACCCCGAAGGCTATAACCGCATGGTCCTCGACGCGCAGGCGATCAAGCGGCGCGGATCGGCCGAGGACATCGCCGCGGCGATCGCCTTTTTCGCCGCCGACGAGGCGAGCTTCATCACCGGCCAGACGCTGCACGTCAACGGCGGCTGGATCATGGCCTGAAGGACCAGCCAATCATGAATATCCTCAGCGGCATCCGCGTGCTCGATTGCTCGATCGCGATGGCCGGCCCGTTCGCCGCGCAGCGGCTGGGCGATCTCGGCGCCGACGTCATCAAGGTCGAGCCGATCACCGGCGAATGGCAGCGCCACGCCGCCGCCGGCGGCGCGACCGGCAACCAGATCAACGTCTCGTTCCTCTCGCTCAATCGCAACAAGCGTTCGCTCGCAGTCGATCTCAAGGCGCCCGAAGGCAAGGCGCTGCTGGTCGAGATGGTCAAGACCGCCGACGTCTTCCTGCAGAATTACCGCCCCGGCGTCGCCGAGCGGCTGGGTGTCGATTATGCGACATTGTCGGCGATCAATCCGCGGCTGATCTACATCTCGATGTCGGGCTATGGCGAGGACGGCCCCTATCGCCTCTATCCGGGGCAGGATCTGCTGCTGCAGGGCATGTCCGGCGCGATGCTGTCGACCGGCGCGGAGGGGCAGCCGCCCTCGCCCGCCGGGCAATATCTGGTCGACGCCGTGACCGCCTATTCGGCGTTCGAGGGCGCGCTCGCCGCCTTGTTCCACCGCGAGCGCACCGGCGAGGGCCAGTTGGTCCAGATCAACATGCTCGACGCGATCGCCACGATCCAGATGCAGGAATTGTCGGTGTTCACCGTCGGCGGCAAGCCGCAGGCGCGCTCGACCGAGGCGCACGCCCACAGCTATATCCGCGCGCCCTACGGCGTGTTCGAGACCAAAGACGGCTATATCACGCTGGCGATGGCGCCGCTCGCCAAGCTCGGCGAATTGCTCGACGAGCCCGCTTTCGCGGGAATGGACGACCAGACCCATGGCTGGACCGAGCGCGACGCGATCTTCGCCGCGGTGAAGGCCAGGCTGTTGACGGCGACCAGCGCCGAATGGCTCGAGCGCTTCCGCACCGCCGATATCTGGGCCGGCCCGGTCTATGGCTATGCCGATCTGGTCGACGATCCCCAGATCCGGCACAACGGCACCTTCGTCGAATATGACCATCCGACCGAGGGCCGGGTGAAGACCCCGGGCTTCCCGATCCGCTTCTCGAAAACCCCGTCGCGGATCGACCGCGGCGCGCCCTTGGTCGGCGAGCATAGTCGCGAGGTGCTGACCGAATTGGGCCTCGATCGCGACGCGATCGACCGGCTGGTCGAATCGGGCGTGGTCCGCCAGCACGCATGATCCCCGAATATCGCGGCCTGACCTGGGAACACCCGCGCGGCTACAATGCGCTCGCCGCGGCGGCGGAGGCCGCGCGCGATGTCAGGATCGCGTGGGACAAGCATTCGCTCGAAGGCTTCGAATCGCGGCCGATCGGCGAGCAATGCGCGCTCTATGACCTCGTCGTGCTCGATCATCCGCATGTCGGCGAGGCCGTCGCCGCCGAGTGCCTCGTCCCGCTCGAGGATCTGTTCGCGGCGGACGAGCTTGCGCGGCTGGATGCGGCGGCGATCGGCCCGTCGCTGGCGAGCTATCGTTATGCGGGGCGCCACTGGGCGCTGCCGCTCGATGCGGCGACGCAGGTTATGGCCTGCCGCCGCGACATGGCCGAAGCCCCGCCCGCCAGTTGGGACGAAGTGATCGCGCTCGCCGAACGCGCGCCGGTTGCCTTGTCGCTCGCCGGTCCGCATGCCGCGCTCAGCTTCCAGTCGTTGTGCGGCGCGCTTGGTGCCGAATCGTCACAGCCACGCGACAGCTTCATCGATCGCAGGGTCGCGCGCGAAGCCTGGACGATCCTCACGCGCCTCGCCGGCGACGCCTCGCGCCGCGCCGCCGGACTCAATCCGATCGCGATGCTCGAGGCGATGGCATCGGGCGACGGCCCGGTGCTGTGCCCGCTGATCTATGGCTATGTGAATTATTCGGCGCAGGGCGCGATTGCCTATGCCGATGCGCCACGCGGCCCCGGCGGGCGGATCGGCTCGACCTTGGGCGGCACCGGCATCGCCGTTTCGCGCCGCGCCAAGGTGACGCCGCAATTGCTCGACCATCTCCGCCGGCTGATGTCCGATTCGGTGCAGCGCGGCTTCATTCCCGCGCATGACGGCCAACCCTCGCTGCGATCCGCCTGGGCCGACCCGCAGGTCGATGCCGCGGCCATGGGCTTCTACAGCGCGACGCGCGCGACGATCGAGGCGGCACTGGTCCGCCCGCGCCACAACCACGCCATCGCCTTCCAGACCCAAGCATCGGCGCTGCTGCGCGCCGGCCTGCTCGACGGCGCGCCCGCCGATCCGGTGCTCGACGCGGTCGAGGCTGCCTATTCCCGACATCACACGCCCGGAGCGGAGACATGAGCGAAGACCTGCGGTTCACCATTCAGGATCGCGTCGCGACGATCCTGATCGATCGCGCGCACAAGTTGAACGCGATGACTCCGGCGATGGCCGACGCGCTGGTCGCGGCGGTCGCCGAGTGCAACGGTTCGGATGCGGTGCGCGCCGTGGTCGTCACCGGCGCGGGCGAAAAGGCGTTCAGCGCCGGATCGGACATCACCACGCTCGACGGCTATGCGACGGCGTGGGATTTCCGCAACCGCGCCGATTATTGCGACGCGTTGCGCGCCTGCCGCAAGCCGGTGATCGCCGCGATCAACGGCTATGCGCTGGGCGGCGGGCTGGAGACGGCGATGGCCTGCGACATCCGCATCGCCTCGACCAACGCGCGCTTCGCCGCGCCCGAGATCAAGCTCGGCTGGATCGGCGGCGGCGGCATGGCGGCGGGGCTGGCTTATTCGGTCGGCACGTCGAACGCCGCGATGATGCTGCTGACCGGCGACATGATCCACGCCGATCGCGCGCTGGCCTGGGGATTGGTCAGCGAGGTGCTGGCGCCGGATCGCCTCGCGGAGCGCGCGCACGAGATCGCCGCCGTGATCGCGTCGCGCGCGCCGATCGCCGCGGAAACCGCCAAGCTCAACCTGCGCGCCGCCTTCACCATGCCGTGGGACAAGGCGATCGAGTACGAACGCGACTTGCAGGCTATCTGCTTCGCGACCGAGGACGCCCGCGAGGGCCGCGCCGCCTTTGCCGAGAAGCGCGCAGCCGATTTCAGGAGGCGCTGAACCATGCCGCTGCTTCCCGAAGACATATTGCCCGACGACCGCGACGCTCTGCTGCTCGGCCGCGTCTGGCGCCCCGACCGTAGCGGCCCCTCGCCGGTCCGCGTCGATGGCGATCGTCTGACCGATGTCAGCGCCGCCTTCGCCACCGTACGCGATCTCTGCGAAACCGCCGATCCCGCTGCAGCGCTGCGCGATGCGCCGGGCGAGGACATCGGGCAGCTTGCCGAAATCCTTGCCAACACCGATCCGCGCGCGCGTGACGACAGCCGCCCATGGCTGCTCTCTCCGATCGACCTGCAGGCAGTGAAAGCAGCGGGGGTCACCTTCGCCACGTCGATGCTCGAACGCGTGATCGAGGAGCGCGCCCGCGGCGATGCCGACGCCGCGACCGGCATCCGCGAGCAGGTTCGCGCGCTCGTCGGCGACGATCTCCGACGGCTGCGCCCCGGCTCGCCCGAGGCGATGGCGCTCAAGGGGGCGCTGATCGCGGCCGGTGCATGGAGCCAGTATCTCGAGGTCGGCATCGGGCCCGACGCGGAGATCTTCACCAAGGCCCAGCCGCTGTCGACGGTCGGCGTCGGCGCCGAGATCGGCGTCCACCCCGCCTCCAGCTGGAACAACCCCGAGCCCGAGATCGTGCTGGTAATCGCCTCGACCGGCCGGATCGTCGGCGCGACGCTCGGCAACGACGTCAATCTGCGCGACGTCGAGGGGCGATCGGCGCTGCTGCTCGGCAAGGCCAAGGACAACAATGCCGCCGCGGCGGTCGGGCCGTTCGTGCGATTGTTCGACCGCCGCTTCGGCCTCGCCGATGTCGAGGCGGCGGAGGTCGGCCTGACGGTCACCGGCACCGACGGGTTCGTGCTTCAGGGACGATCGGCGATGTCGGCGATAAGCCGCCCGCCCGCGGACATCGTCGCGCAGGCGATCAACGAACACCATCGCTATCCCGACGGGCTCGTGCTCTATCTCGGCACCATGTTCGCACCGACCGAAGATCGCGATGCCGAGGGCAAGGGCTTCACGCACCACAAGGGCGACACGGTGCGGATCAGCTGCGATCCGCTCGGCGCGCTGGTCAACCGCGTGACCGCGACCGACGCCTGTGCGCCATGGACGTTCGGCACGGCGGCCTTGATGCGTAATCTCGCCGCGCGCGGGCTGCTGTGAGCCGTCCCCGCATCCTGCTCACCCGGCGCTGGCCACAGCCGGTCGAGGAGCGGCTGGCCGAACGCTACGATGTCACGCGCAACCTCGACGACGTCCCGCTCGACTCCCCCGCATTGGCCGCGGCGATGCGCGACCATGACGCGGTGTGCCCGACGGTCACCGACCGGCTGCCGCCGGACATCGTCGCGGTCGATGGTCGCCGCGCCCGGATCATCGCCAATTACGGCGCCGGCTTCGAGCATATCGACCTCGACGCCGCGCGCGCCGCCGGGATCATCGTCACCAACACCCCCGACGTGCTCACCGACGCCACTGCCGATATCGCGATGCTGCTGATCCTGATGGCCACTCGGCGCGCCTCCGAAGGCGAGCGCGAATTGCGCGCGGGGAAATGGTCCGGCTGGCGGCCGACGCATCTGCTCGGCACCAGCCTCGGCGGCAAGACGCTCGGGCTGATCGGCTATGGCCGCATCGCGCGTGCCACCGCCGAGCGCGCGCGGGCGTTCGGGATGCACATAATCTATCACAGCCGCAGCCGTGCCGACGACATGCCGGCTAAAGCCTATCGCGCGACACCCGCCGCGCTCGCCGCCGATTCGGATGTGGTGTCGCTCCACGCCCCCGGCGGCGCGGCGACGCGCCACATGGTCGATGCCGATTTCCTGTCGGCGATGCGCCCAAGCGCGGTGCTGGTGAACACCGCGCGCGGCACTTTGGTCGACGAAACCGCTCTCGCCGACGCCCTGTCGAACGGGACCATCGCCGCGGCGGGGCTCGACGTCTATGCGCAGGAGCCGCAAGTGGCGCCGGCGCTGCTCGCCTGCCCTAATGCGGTGCTGCTGCCGCACCTCGGCAGCGCGACGCGCGAGACGCGGATCGCGATGGGGATGCGCGTCGCCGACAATCTCGACGCCTTTTTCGCGGGCGAGCCGCCGCGTGACCGGGTCGCTTGACCGGGTAGAGACCGCGGTTCGCGGCTGGCTCGCGGGCGCGCGCCGGCCGCTGATCCTCGGCCTCTGCGGCGCGCAGGGATCGGGCAAGTCGACGCTGGCGGAGGGTCTGCGCGACCGGATGGCGGCGCGCGGCATCGCCACTGCGATCCTGTCGCTCGACGATCTCTATCTGTCTGGAGAGGCACGCGCGGCGCTGGCGCGGGACGTCCACCCCTTGCTACGGACCCGCGGCGTCCCGCTGACGCATGACGTGGCGTACGGGATCGCATCGCTCGACGCGATCCGCGCCGGGCACGCCACCGTTCTCCCTCGCTTCGACAAGGCGCGCGACGAACCCGAGCCTGAAACACGTTGGCAGCCGGTTCCAGCCAATCTCGACTTGCTGATCTTCGAAGGCTGGTGCGTCGGCGCCCGCGCGGAGGACGACCGCGTCCTGGCAGTGCCGGTCAATGCGCTCGAGCGCGACGCCGATCCCGAGGGCGTGTGGCGGCGCGCGGTCAACGCCGCGCTGCGGACCAGCTATGCCGATCTGTTCGCGCGGATCGACCGCCTCGTCCTCCTCGCCGCGCCCGGTTTCGAGATCGTCGCGCGCTGGCGCGGCGAACAGGAAGACACGCTGCGCCGAACCCTCGAAGCGCAGGGCCGCGACACGGCGGGCCTGATGGACGCCCCTACCCTCGCCCGCTTCATCGCGCATTACGAGCGGCTGACGCGCTGGATTCTCGAAGAGATGCCCGCCCGCGCCGACCTCTTCCTGCGCCTCGACACCGACCGCCGCCCTGCCTGAAAAAATCGGCCGCCGCGCCATTCAGGTGCGGCGGCCGAAGACCGGGGAGGGGGCCGGTATGCGAATGGAGTCAGCGGCGCACGCCTGCGTTATCGATCACCGCCTTGGCCTCGGCGGGCCAATCGCGGTCGGGCACCAGTACATTGTCGCGCGCGGTATTGCCGATCTCGGCCAGCCAGCGCCCGCCGGTGGTGGACGAACTGTGCCAATTGCCGGTCGCCAGATTGTCGGTCGAGATCCGCCGGCGGAACATCTTGCCGGCGGTGTTGATGTTGAGCCATTTGCCGCGCGTCTCGACGACGTTGCCGGTCACCCGGAAATGCTTGCTGCCTTCATCGAGATAGATCGCGATCTTGTCGTCGATATCGAAGATGTGGTTGCCGCGGATGACCGCGCCGGGATTGGCCGACAGATTGTAGATCGCGCCGCCGTCCATGAACCACGTCTTCACGCCGTGGATGCGGTTATTCTCCACCACGGTATCGCGCAAGGTCGTCGGCGTGGTGTAGCGGATATTGTGAACGTAGCCCTTCTGGTTCTCGTCGTAATTCGGGTTGCCGCCGGCATCGTTATACCCCCAGCCCCAGCCGACCGCGATGCCGTCATAGGGCGCGTCGCTGACGTCGTTGTGCGCGATCCGCGCGCCGCTGACATAGGTGGTCAGGATCGCGGCATTGTCCTTGTAATCCTGGCTCACCGTCGCGACCACATTGTCCTCGATGACGAGATCGCGATTGACCAAGGCGGCGTCGCCGGGATGATGCGCGTCGGCGCGGATGCCGCCTGCCATGATCGCGCTGCCGGAAAGCACCGCGAAATGGTTGCGTGCCACCCGGATCCGCGCAGTGGCGAGGCCGGCGCCGCTCAGATTGGCGTTGGCGTCGTTGCCGATGCCGAGCCCGATCTGGCCGAGCTGGGTGAAGCGGTTCCCCTCGAACGTCACGTCGCGCGCCGCGGCGACCTGGACGGCGGCGGGCATCTGGTTCCAGCGCTGGCGCATCGATTCGAACTCGACGCAGCCCCAGCCGCAGCTCTGCCACGCCGATTGCGGCCGGATCGGCGAGACTTCGGACAGAAAGGCGCCGCTCTGCTGGTTGGCATAGCCGGTCGGCTGCGAAGGCCCCATCCAGCTGGTGTAGGAGAAGCGCAAGCCCCGGAAGCTCAGCCGCTCGACCGGGGCCGCCGGCGTACCCGCGATCGAGACCAATGCATCGAGCCGCGGCAGCACCACCTTCAGCCGCCTGACATCGTCGTCCTGCGCGATCCGAAGATAGAGCTTGCCGGCCTGCGGATCGAGGAACCATTGATAGGGCCTGGCGTGCCAGTCATTGGCCTTGCCGATGAATTCGAGCGCGTTGACGAGGAACAGCCGCGAATCCGCCGGGAAGATCGGTTTGGTAATGGTGTCATAGCCCCAGCTGTTATTGTCCCATGCCGGTTGCTGCATCGTCACCGTGCGCCCCGCGATCGACTGCACCGGCGAATAGCGATCGGTGAAGAAGCCGGTCGCCTCGAGCTCGAGCCGGTCCGCCCGCTTGATCGCCGCGACATAAGCGAGGTCGGGATTGACGATGTCGAAGCCGGTGGCGGTGAAGGCGAGATCCGTGGCCTTGATCTCGATCCACGGCCGTTCGGCGAGCTGGTCGTTGACCCAGAGCTGGCGCGAATCCACGCCCTTGGGCACGTCGGCGACCCAGATCCGCCGCTCTTCGTCATAAAGGCGGAAGCCGCCGACGTTCAGTCCGCCCGACAGCATCGGCTGCGCGCCGTCGGCCGCACGCCATTCGACCCGGTGGCCGCGCCGCCCTCCGTCCGCAGCACCAAAGCGCAGCGGCCGCTCGAGGCTGTAGCTGCCGTCGGCGAGGATCACGGTGACGTCGCCGCCCGCATTGGCCGCGCGCGCCAGCGCCTGCGCGCGTTCGAGCGAGCGCACCGGCCGCGCCTTGCTGCCCGGCGCGCGATCGTCGCCGTTCGGCGCGACATGGATCACTGCCTGGGCAAAGGCGCTCGTCGCTGCGAGCAATGCCGCCACCGTCATCGCGGTTCGCGCGGTCGCGCGGATCGGCGATCTAGCGGCGCCAGCGTTCATCGATCCTGCTCCCAAATGCTTGTCGTTGAAGCGGAACGCCGATGGACAGCGCTCGCGATATACGTATGATGTCTTATGTTTGACGCGCATGCAAGCGCGCTGTTGCGGGAGAGCGCATTGTTTACAGCTGCCATGATCGATCGCCGCGCCACGCTGTTCGGCACCGGCGCCTTGCTGCTCGCCGCCGGGCTGACCGATCAGGCGCAGGCGGTCGCCGCCGGCGTGTTCGAGGATGTCCGCCGCCACGGTGCGCGCGGCGACGGCAAGACGATCGACAGCCCGGCAATCAATCGCGCGATCGAGACGGCGGCGAAGCGCGGCGGCGGCACCGTCGTGATCCCGGCGGGCCGCTATCTCTGCTTCACCCTGCGGCTGCGCGACAATATCGCGCTGGTGCTCTCGGCGGGCGCGACGATCGTCGCCGCCGATCCCGACACCCACGGCGCGCAATACGATCCGCCCGAGAATTACCGGGAGGAGCAGTTCCAGGATTTCGGGATCACCCATGTCCACAACAGCCTGATCCGCGGCGACGGGGTGTCCAACGTCGCGATCCTCGGCCCGGGCATGCTCCACGGGCTGGGGCTCGACCGCGAGGGTCCGGGCGATCGCTGGCATGCCCGCCCGGGCTGGCAGTCCGCCGCCGCGCTCGGCATCACGCCGCGCGAACTGGCGCTGCGCGATGCGAAGGAACGCGCGCCGATCGGCCGCGCCAACAAGGCGATCGGGCTGATGAACTGCCGCAACGTCCGCCTCCACGGCTTCACTATCCTGCAGGCCGGGCATTTCGGCGTGATCGCGCATGGCTGCACCAATATGCAACTCGACGGCCTCGTGATCGACACCGATCGCGACGGCATCGACATCGATGCGTGCCGCGACGTGCGGGTGGTCAATTGCACGGTCAACGCGCCCAGGGACGATGCGATCGTCCTCAAGAGCAGCTACGCGCTCGGCCGCGCGGTGATCTGCGAAGACATATTGATCGCGGGCTGCAAGACCAGCGGCTATGCGATGGGATCGCTGCTCGACGGCAGCTACCGCGCATCGGACTATCCCGCCCCCGACAAGCTGGGCCCGCTCGGCCGGATCAAATTGGGCACCGAGACCAATGGCGGCTTCCGCAACGTCCGGATCAGCGACTGCATCTGCACCCATAGCCGCGGAATCCTGATGGGGATCGTCGACGGCGGGACGCTGGAAGACGTGTCGGTATCGGGGATCATCCTGCGCGATCCGGTCAATCATCCGTTATTCGTCCACCATGCCGCGCGGATGCGCGCACCGCGCGGCACGCCGGTCGGCCGGATTCGCGGCGTGCGCTTCGAGGACGTCGCGGTATCGGGCGCGCAGCCGCGCTTTCCCTGCGGGGTCGAGGGCATTGCCGATTCCCCGGTCGAGGACGTGACCTTCCGCAACATCGATATCGCTGCTGCCGGCGGCGGCACGCGCGAGGATGCCGCCCGCGTGCCCGAATATCGCCGCGAGACCAGCCTCGAGGTCAGCTATCTCGGCACCCTGCCCGCTGCCGGCTTCTACGCCCGCCATGCCCGCCGCCTCACCATCCGCGACGTCAGTCTGCGCACCGCCGCTCCGGACGCCCGCCCGGTCGTCGCGTTGCGCAACGTCGAGGGTGCGATCGTCGATCGCATCGCCTCGCCGATGCGCCGCGACGCGGTGCTCGACAGCCGCGACAGCCGCGATGTCGCACTGGGCGATGTGACAACTTATGGAAGCTGATCAAATAGCCCCTCCCCTTCAGGGGAGGGGTTGGGAGTGGGGGATGTCTCACTGAGACCGAAGCCCGCGGACATGCCCCACCCCAACCCCTCCCCTGAAGGGGAGGGGCTTAACACGTCTAGAACCGAACCCGCGCCCCCGCCGAAACGCGCCTGCCGGTCTGGCGGAACTCCTTGGTCCGGTCCGCGCTCACCGAATAGATGAACTCCTTGGCGTTGTTCAGATTGACCGCGTCGGCGAAGACGGTGAAGTGCGATCCCACGTCGTAGGACAGGCTGACGTCGAGCTGACCATAGGCATCGAAATATTCGGGCTCGCCGTTGCGCCCCGACGCGACCTGCAGGAAATTGTCGCGATAGGTATAGGCCGCGCGCGCCGAGAAGCCGTATTTCTCGTAAAAGCCGACAAGGCTGTACGACGTCTTCGAAAGCCCCTCGAGCCCGAACGACACATTGGCGACCGCGTTGGTATAGTTCGCGTTCGAGTCGGTGTAATTGAAGCTGGTCTGCACACCGAAGCCGTCGAACGGCGCCGGCAGCCACGACGCGAACGACTGGCGATAGCCGATCTCGAAGCCCTTCACCGTCGCGCCCTTGCCATTGTCCGGCACGGTGACCTGGAACCTCACCTGATCGACCACCTGCGGGGTGGTGACCAATGTCACGAAGGATTCGATGTCCTTGTAGAAGACCGCGCCGCTCAGCAGCGAATCTTGGGTGAAATACCATTCGGCGCCGAACTCGACCTGCTTCGCGCGGAACGGCTGGAGATCCGGATTGCCGCGGCTGATCGTCTCATTGCCCGGATTGGTCTGGATCGACTGGCGCGGCGACAGATCGGACAACGTCGGCCGGGTCATCACCTTCGAGGCGGCGAAGCGCAGCAGGAGATTGTCGGTCAGCGAAAGCCGTGCGTTGAGCGACGGCAGCCAGTCGTCATATTTGCCGCGGAAGCTGACCGGGATCACCGGCGACACCACGACGATATTCTGGCCCGCGCCGTTCGGCCGGGCGCTGACCACGGTGCGCGATGCGCCCGACGAGGTGTAATCGGTATTCTCGTAGCGCAGGCCGACATTGATCGCGAGCGGCATGCCGGCGACCTGGGTGTCGAGCGACCCCATCAGATAGCCGACCCGAACCTTCTCGTTCACCACCGACGAGGCCGCCGGCGAGAACACCCCGGGATTGAACGCCTTGCCGTCTTGCGCGGCGAACTGGTCGACGGTTTGCACCAGTGCGAGCGGATCGTAGATCAGCCAGTCGCGAAGGATATCCCCGCCGCCGCCCGAGAAGAAGTTGCGATCGGTCGGCTGGAACAAGGATGCCGGCAGCACGCGGTCCGAATTGCAATAGGCGCATTGTTCGCCGAACGAGGTCTCGTTCGCAGTGATCGTCTTGATCCGGCTCTGCGCCATCGCGCCGGCGCTCAGCGTGAAAGGCCCACCGCCCGGCTTCCATTCCACGTCGCTGCGATATTCCTCGATCTCGTCGTCGATATCCGCGCCGCCGCCCCAGATGTAATAATGCGCGGTCACGCCCTGGGGATTGGTCGCGGCGTCCGCATAATTGGGGCTGCTCAACGTATAATCATAGATCGGACTGCCGCTGCGACGATCATAGCTGTAATTGATGTTCTTCCGCCGGATGGTGGTGAACAGATTGTTCTCCTTGCCGCGGCGGCGCGCATCCGAAACCGACCCGTCGAGCCGGATCCGCAGATCGTCGGTCGGGCGCCAGTCGACATTGATGCCGAACTGATCGGTGGTGACGTCGCGATCGTCATACTGGATGATCTGGTCGACGAAGCCACCCTGCACGCGCTGGAACTGGACCGCACCGCCGGTCTGGACGCCGCCGACGAGGCTGCCGCCCGTCACCACCTGCTCGACCACCGTGCCGCCCGAAAAGTCATAGGCCAGACCGGTCTGCTGCTCGACGAAGCGCGCCTTCGAATACAGGCCGTCGATCGTGACGGTGAACTTGTCGCTCGGCCGCATCTGGACCGAGGCGTTCGCGCCCCAGCGAGTCAATTCGCGCTCGAAGAAGAAGGGCGACAGGTTCGACGGCATATCGACGCCGGTGAACGGAGTGACCCCGGCGCCGAGACGGCCGAAGAAATACTCGTTGGCGTTGCGCCCCTCGGCCGGGTTCGCGGCCAGGCTGCCCCGCTTTACATGGCCCGCACCGATGGTGAATTCGTCGATGCGGTTGTCCTGCTTCGAATAGACGCCCGAAATCGCCACGCCGAAGGTGCCGGCATCATTCTTCCAGCTCGCCACGCCCGAGACTTCGGGGTTCCAGCTATCGGCCAGTTCGGACCACATTCCCGCCGCGGAGCCCGCGAACTTGAACCCGGTCTTCTGGTCGAGCGGGCGCAAGGTGCGGACGTCGACGGTGGCGCCGATCGACGCGCCGTTGATGTTGGCCTGCGGCGATTTGTAGACATCGGCGCCCGAAATGATCTCGGACGGCAGCACGTCGAACGAGAATTCGCGGCCATTATTGTCGGTGGCCAGGGTGCGGCCGTTGACGGTGACCGCGTTGAACTTGGGTCCGAAGCCGCGGACGGTGACGAAGCGCCCTTCGCCGCGATTGCGCTCGATCGTCACGCCGGTGACGCGCTGGAGCGATTCGGCGACATTGCCGTCGGGAAGCTTGCCGAGATCCTCGGCGACGATCGAATCGACCACTGCGACCGAATTGCGCTTGATGTCGATCGCTGCGCGCTCGGCGGCGCGGATGCCGGTGACGACGATCTCGTCGGTTTCCTCGAGCGCGGGATCGGCGGCCTCGGCGGCGGTCTGTGCGGCCGGATCGGCCGTCTGGGCGGCTGCCGCGCCGCTCCACAACAAGGCACCCAATGCGGGAGTCGCGAGCAATGCGACGCGCAGATTACGGGCCAGAAACGCCATGATGTCCTCTCCGATTATTTTCCCCTGTCCATCATAAAATATGCCGCATGTCAAATGATGATCATACGTATTATGTTTAGCGGACCGAGCGGATCGGGAGGATGCACAGAGCCGAGCCGAACACGAAGACGATTGCCGCCCCGAAGATGACGCGATAGTCGCCGCCGGTCGCGCCGAGCAAAGCCGCGGCCATCACCGGGCTGAGGATCTGGGGAATGTTCACCGCGGTGGTCAGCACGCCGAGGTCGCGCCCCTCGTCGCCCAGCGCGCTCTGCGGCAGCACCTGCGTCATCAGCGCGATGTCGATCGACATGAACATGCCGTAGCCGACGCCGATCACCGCGGCGTAGACCCACATCCCCGCCATCGACGGCAAAGCGAGCGGCGCGACCATCGCGCAGCCCATGATCAGGCTGCCGGCGATGACGAACGGCTTGCGGCGTTGGATGCGATCGGACCACCAGCCCGACAGCAAGGACGATGCGACGAGGCAGATCAAGGTGACGATCGCCATGTTGGCGATCGCGATGTTGGAAGCGCCGTCGCTCAGCCGGATATAGTCGCGCAGGATGTAGAGCAGATACGCCGCGACCGCCTGATACCCCATGTAAATGGTGAACCGGCTGAGGAACGCCCAGGCGAAGTCCGGATGCTCGCGCGGACTGATCCAGAAGCCGCGCAGGAACTCGCCCCACGCGATCGGCCGCCGCGGCAAGGCTTCGCTCGACGGCTCGCGATTGAGCCCGACAAAGGCGAGGCACGATACCGCGATCGCCGCGGCGAACAGCCCGTAAGCGAGCATCGCATCGCCCGCCAGATAGCCGGCGACCACCGTGCCGGCGGTCAGCCCCGCGGTCATCCCCGCGCCGACGATCCCCGATATCCCGCCGCGCACTTCCGGCGCGAAGCGGTCGGCGATCAGGGTGGTCATCGCCGGCTGCATCGAATTGTACGCGACCGCCGCCATCACCCACAAAACGATCAGCGACCAGAAGCTCGTCATCAGCGACACGCCGAACAATGCCAGCGAGCCGATCAGCGATCCGATCGCGATCCACGGCGTGCGCCGCCCCCAGCGGCTCCGCGTCCGGTCGGACAGCGCCCCCGAAATCGGAGTCGCGAGGGTCGAGAAGATCGATGTTATCGCGAACAGCAGCGCCAGATTGTTCGCCTTGTTGCCCGGATCGAGCTCGGCGATCTGATTGGGCAGCAGCACGCCGAGCACGCCGCTGTACAGCGCCATCAGCAGGAAGAAATTGACCATCAGCGAGACCTGCAGCCGGGTCCGCTGGCTTCCCGCCACATAATCCGGTGCACTCATCGTCGCGCTCAATGCACCGGTCCGCCTTCGGGAACCAGCCGCAGCCCCGCCTCGCGCGGACGACGGTGCGGGCCTTCGCGCGACGCCCAGCCGCCGTCGATGCGTTCGCGATCGATCCTCGCCTCGTCGACGAGGATCCCCAGCCCCGGCCGGTCGCCGAGCACGATCCCGCCATCGGCGATCTCCTGATCGACATAGAGGCCGAGCGGCCAGTTCATGTCCTGCACCTCGATGCCGATCATGTTCGGCGCCGCCGCCGCGGCATGCGCGATCGGATTGCAGTCATAGCCGACCGGCGACACCGGCAGGTCGCGGACATGCGCGGCGATCGCGACCCGCTGGAAATGGGTGATTCCCCAGACGCTGCCGGCCTGGACGACGTCGACCGCGGCGGCATCGAGCAAGGGCGCGAATTGCTCGAGCCCGGTCAGATTCTCGCCCGTCGCCACCGCGCAGCGCGCCGCGCGGCTGATCGCGGCGAGGCCCGCGGCGTCCCAGCGCCGCACCGGCTCCTCGATCCAGGTCAGGTCGATCCCCGCCGCCTCGATCTCGGCGAGATGGCGGATCGCCTGCTTGCGGTTCCAGCTCTCGTTGACGTCGAGCATCAGCGCCGGCGCCTCGCTGTTGCGCGCGAGGATCTCGCGCACGCGCCTGAGCCGGCCGATGTCGCGCGCGACGTGCTTGCCGCCCTTGATCTTGGCCGAAGTGAAGCCGCGCTCCGCCCAGCGCAGATACAGCGCATCGAATGCATCGTCGTCGAGCCCGTAGCACAGCCCCGAAGCATAGCCGCGAACGAAGCGGTCGGCGGCGCCGAGCGTCCGCCACAGCGGCTCCTCGGCCATCTTCGCCTTCAAATCCCACAATGCCATGTCGATCGCGGCGATCGCGCCATAGGTCAGCCCGGCATGGCCGCTCTTGAACACGTGCGACAGCATGCTGTCGTACAGGGCCGGCACCGCGCGCGGATCCTGCCCCTCGACCGCGGAGAATACCCGGGCGATATCGGCATGCTGGCCCAGTCCGACGCCCTCGAGCCCCGAATCGGTTTCGAGGATCAGGATCGGCACTTCGGTGACGCCGGAAGCGACGACGCCGTTGGCATCGCCGACCGGGCGCCCCCAATCGTGCGAGGTGACCAGGCTGCGATAGCCGGTGACTTTCATTCACGCCCCTCCGTGCGACCGCGCGTTCCTGCGATCCAGAATACGTATTATGTATTATCTTTCTCATTGGCAAGGCGTTGACGAAGCGCGTGGTTCGCGCGCAACGTGCCCGATATTCGAAACGCCCTTATCGACGAGACGCATCCGCAATGAACGATCACCCCGTCCCCGAGCCGATGCGCATCCGCCGCCGCCCGCGCCTCGCCGAGGCGGTGGTCGAGGATCTGGTCAATGCGATCGTCACCGAAACCTATCCGGCGGGCACCGCGCTGCCCCCCGAAGGCATGCTCGGCGAGATGTATGGCGTCAGCCGTACCGTGATCCGCGAAGCGACGATGGCGCTCACCGAAAAGGGGCTCGTCGTCTCCCAGCAGGGCCGCGGCACGATCGTCCGCGATTCGAGCGCATGGGGCATGCTCGACCCGATGATTCTCGCGGCTTTGTTCAAGCGCGAGGACGGGCTGTCCTATCTCGACAATCTTTCGGAGATCCGTTCGCTGCTCGAAGGCGCGATGGCCGCCAAGGCTGCCGAGCGCCGCACGCCCGAGACGATCGCCGAGCTCGGCGAGCAGATGGCCAAGCTCCAGAAATTGATCCCCCACCCCGCCGCTTATGTCCATGAGGACATCGCCTTTCACGACATCCTGATGCGCATGTCGGGCGACAAATTGAGCAAGGCAGTGATCGACGGGGTGCAGGCCGAGGCGCTGCGCAACCACGGCTATAGCGGCAAGCTCAACGTCGAGCACGTCCGCGAGACTCATGCCGCGCACGAGGCGATCTATGCCGCGATCGTCGACGGCGACGGCGAGCGCGCGTGCCGCGCGATGCGCGACCATATCGAATCGTCCTGGGCGCGCCGCCGCGCCGCGCGCAAGCCGCGCGGCTGATCGAACCCCGGCAGGTCGTGATGCGCATTCTCGATTCGCATATCCATTTCTGGCGGATCGGCGGACCCGGCCATGCGTGGCCCGATGCCGAATGGCCGCGCATCCATCGCGATTTCCTGCCCGGGGATCTGCGCGCCGAGGCCATGAACCTCGACCTTGTCGGCGGCGTGCTCGTCCAGTCGCAGTCCGACGACCGCGACACCGACTGGATGCTCGGGCTCGACGATCCGCTGATCCGCGCGATCGTCGGTTGGGTCGATCTCGCCCATCCCGATGCGCCGCGCCGCATCGCCGAACTGGCCCGCCATCCGAAGATCCGCGGCCTGCGGCCGATGCTCCAGGGCATTCCCGATACCGGATGGATCCTGCAGCCCGGCCTCGACCCGGCGATCGAGGCGATGCTGGCGCACGGCCTGCGCTTCGACGCGCTGATCGAGCCGCGCCATCTGGCTACGCTCCACCGCTTCGCCACGCGCTGGCCCGCGCTTCCGATCGTCGTCGATCACGCCGCCAAGCCGCACGCGGCCAAAAGCGAACTCGATCCGTGGCGCGACGAGATCGCCGCGCTGGCCGCCCTCCCCAATATCTGGTGCAAGCTGTCGGGACTGCGCACCGAACAGGCCGAGGGCCAGCCGTACGAGGCGTTGCGTCCCTATGTCGCGCACCTCCTGTCCTGCTTCGGCGAACGGCTGATGTGGGGCAGCGACTGGCCGGTGCTGCGCCACGCCGGCGACACTTATGCCGACTGGATCCACGCGACCCGCGACCTGATCGGCCCCTCGACGCCCGAAACGCTGGCCCGGCTGTTCGAAGGTGCGGCGACGCACTTCTATGCCATTGACGTATGACGTATGATGATCTTTAGCTGACGCGCAATCAGCCGGAGCGGAACGTCATGGTCGATCTCACAGCCTTGGGGCGGCTCGGCTTCGGCGCCGCCTCGATCGGCAATCTCTATCGCGCGATGCCCGACCAGGACGCCGCGGCGACCATCGGCAGCGCGTGGGACGCCGGCCTGCTCTATTACGACACCGCCCCGCATTACGGCTTCGGCCTGAGCGAGAAGCGGCTCGGCGAGGCGCTCGCCGAGCTCGACTCCGATCAGCGTGCGATCGTCTCGACCAAGGTCGGGCGCCGGCTCGATCCCGTCGCGCCCGATACCGATCTCTCCGTCCCGCGCCAGGCGTTCGTCACCCCCGAGCCGTTCGAGAGCGTGTTCGATTACAGCTATGACGCGGTGATGCGCTCGTACGAAGCGAGCCGTGCGCGGCTGCGGCGCGACCGCGTCGACATCCTCTATGCACATGACGTCGGCCGGATGACGCATGGCGACGACCATCCCCGCCGCTTCGCCGAATTCATCGAGGGCGGCTATCGCGCGATGCGCGAGCTGCGCGATAGCGGCGCGGTCGGCGCGATCGGACTCGGCGTCAACGAGACGCAGGTGTGCGAGGAAGTGCTCGCGGTCGGCGAGATCGACCTGGTCCTGCTCGCCGGGCGCTACACCTTGCTCGAGCAGGACGCGCTCGAAACCTTCCTGCCGCTGTGCGCGCGCCGCCATGTCAAGATCGTGCTCGGCGGCCCGTATAATTCGGGGATCCTCGCCAAGGGCGTCCGCGGCGGCGGCGAGTTGCATTACGATTACCAGCCCGCCCCGCCCGAAATCGTCGCGAGGGTCGCCGCGATCGAGGATCTCTGTGCCGAACATGGCGTGCCGCTCGCCGCGGCGGCGTTGCAGCTCCCCCTCGCCCACCCGCAGGTGGTCTCGGTGATCCCCGGCATGAACAGTCCGCGCCAGGTCGCACAGGCAGTGAAGCTGATCGAGACTCATATTCCGCCGGCATTGTGGCGCGATCTCAAGGACCGCGGACTGATCCGCGCCGACACCCCCATTCCCACCATTTGAGGAAAGACAGATGCGCCTCGCAGGCAAGACCGCCATCATCACCGCCGCCGCCCAGGGCATCGGCCGCGCCAGTGCCGAATTGTTCGCGCGCGAAGGTGCCCGCGTCATCGCCGCCGACATCAACGCCGAAGCGCTCGCCACGCTCGAGGGCTGCGAAACCCATGTCCTCGACCTGCTCGACGGCGATGCGATCGCCGCATTCGGCGAGAAGATCGGCGAAGTCGACATCCTGTTCAACTGCGCGGGCTTCGTCCATGCCGGCACGATCCTGACCACCGACGAGAAGGATTTCGACTTCTCGTTCGATCTCAACGTCAAGTCGGCCTATCGGATGATCCGCGCCTTCCTGCCGGGCATGATCGCGCGCGGCGGCGGATCGATCGTCAACATGTCGTCGGTCGCCGGATCGGTGATCGCGGTCCAGAACCGCTTCGTCTACGGCGCCTCGAAGGCCGCGGTGATCGGGCTGACCAAGTCGGTGGCGCAGGACTATGTCGGCAACGGCGTCCGCTGCAACGCGATCTGCCCCGGCACGGTCCAGTCGCCGTCGCTCGACGAGCGGCTCGCCGCGACCGGCGATGCCGACAAGGCGCGTTCCGAATTCGTCGCGCGCCAGCCGATGGGCCGGATCGGATCGAGCAAGGAAATCGCCGAGCTCGCGCTCTATCTCGGCAGCGACCTGTCTTCGTACACGACGGGGACGATCAACGTCATCGACGGCGGCTGGAGCAACGCATGACACGCATCTGCCTCGCGCTCGATCTGGTCGACGATGCGGATCTGATCGCCGAGTACGAGCATTGGCATCGCGTCGGCAACACCGATCCCGCAGTGACCCAATCGATCCGCGACGCCGGCATCGACAATATGGAGATTTACCGCGCGGACAACCGGCTGTTCATGATCATCGACGCGAGCGCCGCCTATTCGGCCGAGCGCAAGGCGGCCGCCGATGCGGCGAACCCCGCGGTGGTGGCGTGGGTCGCCAAGATGCAGCGTTTCCAGCAGCCCATCCCGGCAGCCGGACCCGACGGCACCTGGCACCCGATGGACCGCATCTTCCGCCTCACCGAGCATCCGGGGCTCTAGAGTAATCGGCTCGCCCTAACCTTCCCTCGCCCCCTGCAAGGGGGAGAGGGTTGCGCAGACTTGGGTTTGCGAAGCAAAGCCTTAGTCGGAGCTGGGTGAGGGGGTGCGGCTGCACAGCAGCCGCGCGGCGCTGCGCGCCGCTCTACCCCTCACCAAGCTGCGCTAGCCAGCAAGCTGGCAAGCTTCGCTATCCTCTCCCCTATCAAGGGGAGAGGGGAATTCAGGTCGAAGCAGCTGAGCGACCCTACCGCGCCACCACATCGATCGCCGACACCAGAGCCTCGCCGGTCACCCCCGCGAAATCCAGCGTCAACACGCCACCCTTCGCAGTCGCCGGCAGCTCGACCGTGGTCGCGGTCAGCCCAGCCCCCGCCCGCGCCACCGGATCGACGCGCACCGGCGCGCCGCCGCCAGCCGTCACGGTGAACACCCGCTTGCCCGGCGCGGTCTCGACCGGATCGAACAGATGCAGCGTCACCCGATACTGCCCGTCGGGCAGCGGCAGCTTGTAGCGGAATGCCTTGCCCGCCCGCCAGCTCGCATACAGAAGCGGCTCGCGCGCGCCCGCGACCACCTTGGCCGGCTTGCGCTGCTGCCCCGCCGCATACAGCTCGCGCTGATACGGATTGAGCGTGAAGCCGAGCCCGCCGTCGAAGAAATCGTCCGATCCGTAGCGCGTGCCGTCGGCCAGCGTGACACCCTCGAGCGTGCCGGTGCGGACATGGAGCGCGCGCTCGGGACCGCTATAGCGCAGTGCGATCCGGTCGGTCTGCCCTCCCGCCGTCGCCACCACCGCATTCTCGCCGGGCGCCAGCCGCACCCGCGGCCAGACGCAGACGAAGTCCACGCATTTCGCGCTGCCCAGCGCCCGTCCGTTGACGCTCAATTGCGCCTCGGACGCGTTCGAATAAGCGCGGACGTCGATCACCGGATAGGCGCGGTCGAGATAGCGGCGACCCGCCAGATACAGCACCGGCGCCTTGCTCCACGCCGCCTTGTAGAACCAGAATGCGTCCTTCCTGACGCTGCGGTCGAAGGTCACCAGTCCCTTGGTGTTGATGTCGCTGCTGTCGCCTTCCTCGCGCAGGTCGCTGGTCGCGTCGAACATCTGCCACACCCAGGTGCCCCACAGGAAATCGAGCGGCGCGAGTTCCTTCCACGAAAGCTCGTGGACCACCGCCTGGATCTCCTCGGCCTGCGGGCGATAGATGCTCTCGATCTTGCCGCCATGGACATTGTCGGTGTGCTGGGTGATCGCGCCGCCCGCGCCATATTCGCCGACCCCGACCGGCAAAGTCGGATTCTCGCGGTGATAGCCCTGCATCACCGGGCCGAGCCGCGTCGCATCCTGGACCCGACCCGACGTGTACCAGCCATAATAGAGGTTGTAGGCGACCGTGTCGGCGGTCCCCGCGGTGCGGTCGCGGCCGTCGTCCTTGTCGCCGGGCAGCACTTCGCAGCACGCCGCGATCGTCGTCGGCCGGGCCGGGTCCTCGCGCTTGGCGAGGGCGTCGAGCGCGTTCATCAGCGGCCGCGCGTTCGACGGGGTCAGCCCCTTGGACGACCAATTGGTGATCTCGTTGCCGATCGACCACACCCCGACCGAGGGATGGTTGTAATTCTGGCGGATCAGCTCGATCAGTTGCGCCTCGGCACTGGCCTTCATCGCCGGCGGGGTATCCGCCTTGCCGGGGATCGAGGCGAGATTGACCAGCCCGAGCTCGGCCCACAGCACCATGCCGTTGCGGTCGGCGAGATCGAAGAACGGGGTGGCGTGATTGTAATGCGCCAGCCGGATCGAATTGGCGCCGAGCTCCTCGATCAGCGCCATGTCCTGCTCGTAATCGGCCTGGCTGAGCGCCCAGCCTTTCTCCTGGCGGTCCTGATGCCGATTGACGCCGTTCAGCCGCATCGGGCGGCCGTTGAGGATAAAGCCCTTGTTCGGATCGACCGCGACGGTGCGCAATCCGAGCGGCTGCTCGACCCGGTCGAGCACATCGCCGCCGCGGCCGATCAGCTCGACCATGGTGCGATAGAGATAGGGATCGTCGCGCCCGTTCCAGCGCCGCGGATTGGCGATGGTCAGCACCGTCTCGCGGCCGACCGTCGCGCCCGCGGCGAGGCGCAGCTTCTGCTCGCTGCGCGCGACCTGCCTGCCGTCGCCATCGGCGATGCTGGTGCGCAGCGTCACTGCCCCCGCCCGGCCCGAATTGCGCAGCCGGGTCAGCACCGCGACGGTGGCGGCGGCATCGTCGATTTTGGTGACCCGGCCATAGATTCCGGGCCCGCCATGATCGAGCAGGTCGATATGCGCCTGCCCGGTCACGATCAGCGACACCGGGCGATACAACCCGCCATACATGAAGAAATCGCCCGAGATCGGCACGACGAATTCGGTCGTGCTGCCCGGCTCGGGCTTCGAATTGTCGACCTTCACGCTCAGCACGTTCTCGCCCGGGCGCACCGCATCGGTCGCGTCGAGGCGGAAGCGGCTGAACGCGCCCTCGTGGCGGCCGAGCTTGCGGCCGTTGACCCAGACGTCGGCGACGATGCTCGCCGCGTCGAACTGCAAGTGCACCCGCTTGCCAGCCGCATTCGCCGGCAAAGTGAAGCGCAGCCGATACCAGCCCACCCCGCGCGTCGTATCGGCGTCGGGGCGACGCTTGACGTCGTAATTGCCGACCTTGTTCCACGTATGCGGCACCGCGACGCGCTGCCAATTCGCATCGTCGAACCCCGCTACGGTCGCATCGCCGGCGGCCTCGCCCTTGTGGAAGCGCCAGCCCTCGGCGAGCACCGTCTCGGCGCGGCCCTGCGCCGCCGCAGGCGACGCCCAGACCGCCAGCAGCAGTATCGCGACCGCGAGGATCCGGTTCAGCATCACTCTACTCCTGTTCATGGGCGCGCGGGACCGAGCCAGCGGTCGGCGAATGCGAGGAAATGCGTCCAGTCCGACGCGGTCAGCGCATGCGGTCCGGTGCGGATATGGTAGCCGATCCGCGATTGGATCGAGCGGTCGGGCGGCGGCATCTCGGCGCTGTCGAGCCCGCCCGCGCCGAGCAGGCGATAGACCGGGTCGGCGCCTTTGGCGGCGAGGAATTCGCCCCTGGGATCGGCCCACCAATCCTCGCTCGCGCTGGCGATATAGACCGGGCGCGGCGCCACCAGCGCGATCAGCTCGTGCGCGTCGACCGGCAAGTCGCGCTCGCGCTCGGCAAAGGTCTTGAACCGCGGCGCGAACCAGTAAGTGTTCATCACCCGGATCGTCTCGCCGAAATTGCGGCGATACAGCGCCGCGCCGCCCTCGCCCGAATTATTCGCGATCACCATCGCGAAGCGTTCGTCGCGCGCCCCGGCCCACAGCGCCGCCTTGCCATAGCGCGAATGGCCGAACACGATGACCCGGCGCGCATCGACCGCGCGATCGGTCGCGAGATAGTCGTACACCCGGCTGAGCCCCCACGCCCAGGTCGCGATCGCCCCCCAATGCGCCGGATCGGAAGCATTGGTGCGGAAGAACGGCTGGATGCTGTCGCCGCGCTTGCTCTCGTCGTCGGGATAGAGGTCGCCGGTGAAATATGTCGCGACGCCATAGCCGGCCGCGAGGATCGTCGCGATCGGCCATTCGCCGGCGTCGATCCCGCGCGACTGCATCGTGGCGCTGCCCTTGCGGATGCCGGCCGCGGGGGTGACCCAGCCTGGGGTGATCGCAATCGCAGGATCGGCATTGACTGCCTGATTGCCATGGAAATTGGGCCCGACGAACACCGGCACGCGGCCGGTCGCGCGCGCCGGCAGATAGAGCAACACCCGCATCTGCGGCCCGTCGCGGCGCCCGTCGAGCAGGATCGTCACTTGCCGCCGCACCGCCAGCCCGCCCAACGCCGGTCCCTGTTCGTCGATCACATAACGCTGTTGCCGCAGCGGCGCCGGCGCGACGCCGTAGATCCACTGTTCGAACAGATGCACCAGCTCGGCGCGCCGCTCGCGCCAGCCGCGCGCATCGGACGCCGGCCGCCCGTTCGCCAGGGTCAGCACCGGCGGCAGCGCAATGGTGCCGACCCGCGCTTCGTCCGCATTGCCGTCGAGCTGGGCGGACGCCGGCATCGCACCCAGCGCCATGCCGCCCAGCCACAGGCCGAACGCGAAAGGGCTTGTCCCGAACTTCAGCTTTTCATCCTCTCGCGCAACCTGTAATACAGGATTGACGGCATGCCTATCGATTAATCTCGTTGTCATTGCCGCCGGGTATTCATACGATGATCATACGAATTAGCACAAGGGAGGAAGCATGCGGCGTCGCGATCTCGTCCGGATGATGGCGGCTGCGGGCGTCGCCTCCACCCTGCCGCGCGCCGCCTTCGCCGGCGGCTCGGCAATCCAGCTCGGCTTCGACCCGAACCGCACCGGCGCGACCATCCCGCGCGATTTTATCGGCCTCTCCTTCGAGCGCGCCCAGCTCTCCAACCCCGGCTATTTCTCGGCGGACAACAAGCAGCTCGTCGCGCTGGTCCGCGGCCTGTCCCCCGCCGGCAATCTGCGCCTCGGCGGGTCCTCGGGCGAGCATACCGACTATATCGGCGACACCGATCGCCCACTGCCGTTCGAGATTTTCGGCCCCGAGCATAACAAGTCGATCAAGCACGGCATGTTCGTATCGACTGCGGCATTGCGCACCCTGCGCGGCTTCCTCGACGCCACCGGCTGGAGCTGCCTGTACGGGCTCAACCTGGCCCATGCGACGCCCGAGCAGGCGGCGCGCGAGGCGGCGGACGTCCAGCGCATCCTCGGGCCGCGACTGCGCGCGCTGCAGATCGGCAACGAGCCCGACGCCTTCCGCAACCGCTTCCGCCCCGCCGCATGGGGACCGCGGGATTTCCTCGCGGAATGGGACCGCTTCCACAGCGCGATCGCCGCCGCCGCGCCCGGGGTCAAATTCGCCGGCCCCGACATCTCGAACAAGCTCGATTATCTCACCGCCTTCGCCCAAGCCGCGCCACGCTATCCCGACGTGATCATGCTGACCGGCCATTATTACGCGATGGGCCCGGCCGGCTCGCCCGACGCGACGCTCGACCAGCTGATGGAGCCCGACCCCAAAACCACCACGCTCAAATTGGCGGGCGTCGAGACCGTGCAGGCGGCCGTGCGCGCCGCCGGCCTGCCCTATCGCATGGCCGAGGGAAACAGCTGCTGGGACGGCGGCAAGATCGGCGTCTCCGACGTCCATGCCGCGGCGATCTGGGGGGCGGACACGATGCTGCGCTTTGCCCGGCGCGGCTGGATCGGAGTGAACTGGCACGGCGGCGGCAACGGCAATTATTCGCCGATCGTCGGCACGCCGTCGAAGGGCTTCACCCGGCGCCCGCTCTATTTCGGCACCCGGTTCGCCCAGGCGCTCGACGGCGCGACGTTCCTCGACACCGGTGCGACGCCCGACGATCCCTATCTCGGCTATTACGCGCTGCGCCACGCCGGCCGGACGCGGATCGCAGTGATCAACAAAAGCGACACACCGGTCCAGGTGCAATTGCCTGGCGTGCCCGAGCCGAAACGGACAATATTGACCGGTCCCTCGGCCTCGGCGCGGGATGCGACGACCTTGACCCAGCGGTCGCAACGTCCGGAGCGCAACATGACGATCCCGCCATTGACCGCGATATTGCTCACGCTCGGCCGCGGCCGATGACTCCGCGTCTCTCGCGCCGCGCAGCGATCAAGGCGGGCACCGGCGTCGCGCTGGCGAGCACCCTGCCCGCGCGCGCCACCGCCGCCGCCGAGGACTCGAATCTGCTCTGGTACGATGCGCCCGCCACCGAATGGGTACAGGCGCTGCCGCTCGGCAATGGCCGGCTCGGCGCGATGGTGTTCGGCGGGATCGCCAATGAGCGCATCCAGCTCAACGAGGACAGCTTCTTCGCCGGCTCGCCCTATGACAGCATCAATCCCAAAGCCGGCGCCGGCCTTCCCAGGGTGCGCGAGCTGATCTGGGCGGGCCGCTACAGGGAAGCGCAGGACCTTGCCGACGAGGTCCTCGTCGCAAAGCCCGCGCGCCAGATGTCGTACCAACCGATCGGCGATCTGCTTTTGCTGTTCCCCGGCATCGAGAACGCCCGGAGCTATCGCCGGTCGCTCGATCTCGACGGCGCGATCGCGGCTACCCGGTTCAAGGTCCGCACCGTCACCCATCTGCGCGAGGCATTCGCCTCCGCCGCCGATCGCGTCGTCGCACTCCGCCTGACCACCGACGCGCCGGCCGGCTCGGTCAACGTCACCCTCTCTTTGTCCACTCCGCAGGATGCCGAGATCCTTGTCGAGGGCGACGACACCCTCGTGATGCGTGGCGTCGGGCCCGCGCAGCATGGCGTGCCCGGCGGGATCCGCTTCGAGACGCGGGTCCATGTCCGCCGCACCGGCGGCCGCCAGACGCTCGGGCGCGACGGCATCCGCATCGAGGATGCCGACGAAGTGATCTTGCTGGTCGGCACCGCCACCAGCTTCCGCCGCTTCGACGATATTGCCGGCGATCCCTCGGCCATCGCAAAGACCGACATCGCGGCCGCCAAAGCCAAAAGCTGGCCCGATCTGCTCGCCGCGCATCAGGCCGAGCATCGGCGGCTGTTCCGCCGCGTGTCGATCGATCTCGGGCGCAGCCCCGCGGCCGAGCTGCCGACCGACCAGCGCATCGCCCGCTCCGCCGATCTCGACGACCCCGCCCTTGCGGCGCTCTATTATCAATATGGCCGCTATCTGCTGATCAGTTCGTCACGCCCCGGCACCCAGCCCGCCAATCTGCAAGGCATCTGGAACGAGCGCACCGCCCCGCCATGGGAGTCCAAATGGACGCTCAACATCAATGCCGAGATGAATTACTGGCTCGCCGACAGTGCCCATCTCAGCGAACTGATCGAGCCTTTGCTGCGCATGACCGAGGATCTTGCGGTCACCGGCCAGCGCAGTGCGCGCAACGATTGGGGCGCCCGCGGCTGGGTCACCTATCACAACACCGATCTGTTCCGGCAGGCGACGGTCAATTCGGCGGCACTCTACGGCATGTGGCCGATGGGCGGCGCGTGGCTGCTCAGCACATTGTGGGACCATTGGGATTATTCGCGGGATCCCGCGTTCCTCGCGCGGCTCTACCCGCTGATGACGTCGTCGTGCCTTTTCTATCTCGACGCGCTGACCCCGCATCCGCGCACCGGCGAATTGGTGATGAACCCGTCCAACTCGCCCGAGAATTCGCACCGGCCCGGCGTGTCGATCTGCGCCGGCCCGGCAATGGACAGCCAGTTGCTGCGCGACCTGTTCGCCCGGACGATCGCCGCGTCGAAGCTGCTCGGCAAGGACGCGGCATTGCGCGCCGAGATCGCCGCCGCGCTGGCGAAGCTGCCGCCCGACCGGATCGGCAAGGCCGGCCAGCTGCAGGAATGGTTCGATGACTGGGATGTCGAGGCGCCCGAGATCAACCACCGCCATGTCAGCCATCTCTATGCGCTCTATCCCGGCGACCAGATCTCGCCGCAGCGGACCCCCGAGCTCGCGAAGGCGGCGATGCGCTCGCTCGAGATCCGCGGCGACGACGCCACCGGCTGGGGCCTCGCGTGGCGGATCAATCTATGGGCGCGGCTCGGCCAGCGCGAGCGCGCGTACAAGGTGCTCAAGATGCTGCTCGAGCCGGGCCGCACCTATCCCAACATGTTCGACGCCCACCCGCCGTTCCAGATCGACGGCAATCTCGGCGGCGCGGCCGGGATCGGCCAGATGCTGGTGCAGAGCCATTCGGGCACGATCCACCTGCTCCCCGCGCTGCCACGCCTCTGGCCGAGCGGCCGCGCGTCCGGGCTGCGCGCGCGCGGCAATGTCGGCGTCGACATAAGCTGGTCGGCCGGCCTGCTCGAGGAAGCGGTGCTGAGCGCCGGCAGCGACGGGGCAGTCCGCGTCCGGTCGAAGGACGCGGTCGTCGATCTCACGTTGCGCAGGAACGAGCGGGTTCGCCTGACGCACGGCTCCGCCGGGCTGCGCGCCTCCAGGCTGCGTTAGGATCCTTACCCGATAAGCCCATAACGTCATCCCGGATGTTAGGCTTTCCCGGAAAACCGCAGGTTTTACGTTGGAAAGCCTTGCAGTCCGGGATCCACCGCGCCGCTGGATACCTGCCTCACGGTGGATCCCGGACAGCTCGCTTTTCTGTCCAAATCAAAGATTTGGAGAAAAGCGGCTTCCGGGATGACGATGAGTGAGTCCGGCCCCGCCGCCCCACGCTTGCAATGTAGGATTTCGTCTGCTTGCCTCGGGCGGTCGGGATTGCCCGCCGCTCTTTCGCATCGTCGAACCGCTCGCACTGCGCCCGGCAATTCCCGGAAGTTGCTGGCCGGCGCGTGCGTGCCGCGTGCATGCCGCTTCGATGTCGCGTGGCGTTGCAACAGTGTCGCGTCGGCGGCGCGTACCGGTCGCCTGCAAGTCGCGTAGCAGGCGCGTCGCGGGCGCATCGCGGGCGCATCGCGGGCGCATCGCTCCACTCCTCCGAAGTGCATTCCGGCAAAAACCGCGTTTGCGTGTCAACCGTGACAAGTGACCATCGACACCGGCGACTCCGCCGTCATCCCGGACCTCAGGCGCCGACGGCGACTCCGTATCGTTTCCACTCCGGCCGGATCAGATGGTGATCGACGAACGCCGGCCCGTCGCATTCGATCGCGATCACCGTGGTCGGCGAATCCGGTGCGGCCGCGGGCAGACCGGTCAGCCGCAGCGACACCCGGTCCTGGGTGAAGCGCACCGCCTCGCCGGTCTTGAGCAGTCGCGCCGACAGCGCCTTCGCCCTAACCCCACCCACCGCGACCACCGTCTCGGGGCCGAAGAAATCGAGCCACGCCGCCGCCGGCGTCTTCGACGGCCAGAAATAGACGTGAACGTAGAGCGTGTTCCCCGCCGCGGTGAAATTGGTGTAATTGCCGAACGCATCGGCCGCGCGGCCGCGCGCGCCATAGATCGCCGCGCCGTTGGTCTTCAGCCAGTCGCCGACTTGCTCGAGCACCCGCACCGATTCCGCCGGCACGTCGCCCGCCGCATCGGGACCGATGTTGAGCAGATAATTGCCGCCCTGCTGGACGCACAGGGTCAGGTCGTTGACGATCCGCTTCGCGCTCTTCCATTCGTCGTCGCTGCGCTGATAACCCCAGCCGAGATTCATCGTCTCGCACGTCTCCCATGCGCGCTTGTCCGCCGCCACCTTGTGCTCGGGAGTCGAGAAGTCGCCGGCGAGGCCGTTGCGGTTGTTGACGATGATCTGCGGCTGAAGGTCGAACACCATCGCGTTCATTTCCTCGGCGCGCCATTGCCCGGGGGTCAGCGGCAAGGTCACGTCGTACCACAATATGTCGATCTTGCCGTAATTGGTCAGCAGCTCGCGGATCAGCCCGTGGGTCCAGGTCACGAAGCGCTCGCGCGCGGCCGGGTCGGTCGCACAGGTCTCGCCGTCGGGATGATGCCAGTCCATCAACGAGTAATAGAGCCCGACCTTCAGCCCCTCGGCGCGCGCCGCCTCGACGAACTCGCGGACAAGGTCGCGGCGCGGGCCCTGCTTCGCCGCATTGTAATCGGTGAGCTTGCTGTCCCACAGGCAGAAGCCCTCGTGGTGCTTGGTGGTGAGCACCATGTATTTCTGGCCGGCGCGTTTTGCGAGGCGCGCCCATTCGCGGGCGCAGCCGGGCTTCGGATTGAAGTGCCGCGCCAGCTTCTCATACTGCCGGATCGGGATCCCTTCGGATTCCATCACCCATTCCTGATGGCCGATCAGGCTGTACAGCCCCCAATGGATGAACATCCCGAACCGCGCCTCGTGCCACCAGCGCATGCGCTCGGCCCGCGTGCGTTCCTGATAGGGGAGCAAGGCCGGGCCTCCGGTCGTCTGCGGCGCGGCATGTTCCTGCGCCAGCGCGGCAGCGCCGAACGGCAACGCGGCAGCCGCGCCGGTCGCGCCGGTCGCGCCGCTCAGGAAGTTTCGACGCCCGACCCGATAGTCCATCCCATTCTCCGTCCCTGAATTGGCAAAGCCCGGCCCGATGAACGGACCGGGCTCTGCTCTTCTGGCGCTTCCCGAGGGCCTAGAATTTGACTGCGACGCCGGCCGAGAATTTGCGTCCGCTATAGGTGCTGTAGAGCGAGTCCTGGCGGGTCGAATCTTGGTAGAAACCGAGCTCCTGATTGGTCAGGTTCTGCGCCTCGAGGCGCAGCTGGATGCCGGGGGTGATCTGGTACGAAGCCGTGGCGTCGACGAAGAAGGCCGAGATATTGCCCTGCACGTCGCTGCCTTCACGACCCGACGGCACGCGCAACAGGAAATCGTCGCGCCACGAACCGCTGGCCCGGATGCTGAACTTGCTGTCCTCGTAATAGAGCGTGCCGTTGGCAGTGTATTTGGACAGGTTGACCAACGCCGCCTGGATCGGCGCAAGACACGCGGCATTGTTGCAATAGGAAATGTCGGAATCGGCGTACGTGAAGTTCGCCAATGCCCCGAAGTTCGACAGGAAGCCGGGCAGGAAGTCGAAGCCCGACTGGATGTTGATCTCGACGCCTTTCAGCGGGCCGCCCGGCGTGTTGTTCTTGGTCGAGAAGGTGAATTCGGTATCGCCGTTATTGTTCGATCCGGCGAGCAGCGACAGCGGCAGGCCCGTCTCGCGGAAGGGAAGTTGGACTTGTCGCGTCTGGATGAAGCTGTCGATGTCCTTGTAGAAGCCGCCGATCGCGATGATCCCGGTCTTGCCGAAATAATACTCCAGGCTGACATCGGCGGTCTTGGCGCGGATCGGGTTGAGCAGGAAGTTGCCCGCCGACACGGTGTGTGTGTTTAGCGCAATCGATACGTTGCCGGGGATCAGATCGCCCAGCTCGGGCCGGGTCATCACCTTCGCCGCGGCGAGGCGGAAGATCAATTTGTCGGTCAGGTCGAAGGTCAAAGTCGCCGAGGGCAGCCAATCCTCGTAATTGCGGGTCAGCGTGGTCGGCACGCCGTTCATCGCACCGAACCCTCGCTGCGTAGTGTGGACGTAGCGCACGCCCAGATTGCCGCGCACCGGCACAAACAGGTCGCCGGTGAAGTCGAACATCGCGAAGCCGCCCTTCACCGTCTCCTTCAGCGATCCCGTCTGCGGCGGATTGAGCGCATAGGCGCCGGTCTGGTTCTCGAAATTGAACACCGCGTTGAACTTGGCATAGTCCGGCGCGGCCCAGCTCGAGATGGTGTCCACCGGCAGCGAGCGGCCGAAATCGCCGATCGGCGTGGTCAGCTGGGCGATCGTCGTACCGGCCGGGACGCTCGGCGCGAGATTCTGGGTGACGCGGTCGCGGCTCCAGCGCTGATACTCCGCCTCGCGATACGATCCGCCGGCGCGGAACTTGACGCCCTCGACCAGATCCAGCGTGCCGTTGAGCTCGGCGGTCAGATTGTTCGATTCGTCGCGGCTGCGCTGCATCGCCAGCGTGCCGTTGACCGTGCCGTCGGCGGAGGGCGGCCCGAACACGAAATTCGCCGGATTGTCGACATCCACGCCCCAATCGATCGTCGGGAAGCGGCGGTCGCCCCGAAAATCGAAGGAAAAGCCGTTCACATTGTTCGCGAAGGTCGCGATCTGGGTACGCACCGGCTTGTCATAGATGGTGCGCGACATGCCGACATAGCCGTCGAGCAGGAAGCCGCCGAAATCGCGCGAGCCCGACAGATTCACCTGGCTGAACGTCGTGGTGTATTTGCTGTAGGTCAGATCGTTGGTCAGATCGACGCCGTTGAAGCGGCCATAGAGCAAGGTGCCGTTCGGGTCGCGCTCCGCCTCCAGTACCGAGGTTTCGGCGCTGCCGTGCTGGCCGGCGTTGCGCGAGAAGGACAATGCCGTGATCGTCTGGTCGCTGCGGGTCACGTCATAGCGCGAGAACAGGCCGTCGAGCGCGAAGCGCGTCACGTCGTCCGGCCGCGCCTCCAAGGTCAGTGTCGCGCCGAACCGCGAATAGTCCTGGTCCGAGCGGACGAGCCGCGGGCTGCGCGGGATGAAGGTGCCGGTATTATCCAGCAATTCGTAATTGGCGACATTGGTCGGCGTGTTCGGGAGACGCGGATTGCCGGTAGAACAATTCGCGGCGTTGCTTCCGTTGAGCGCATTAGTTCCGGGACTTTGATCATTGGTCAACGGATTGCCATCGCTATAACCGACGGGTGAGCAGAACCGGTTCAGCCGCCCGCTGATCACGTCGACCGCCGACCAGCCCTCCTCGCGCGTGTACCGCTTGGTCCAGGCTACCGAGGCGGCGACGCCGAACGTGTCGTCGAGGAATTTCTTCGAGATCAGCCCGGTGACGCGCGGGCTGAACTTGCGCCGCAGATCGTCATAGGTGCCCTGCGCGCTGGCGGCGAGGGTGAAGTCCTGCTCGGCTGCCAGCGGTCGCGGCGTCTGGAGATCGACCGTCGCGCCGAGCGAGCCTTCCTCGATGTCCGCCGACATGGTCTTGCGCACCGTCAGCGAGCTGAACAATTCCGACGCGAAGGTGCTGAAGTCGAACGAGCGCGACGAGACATAGCCCGAGCGGATGTCGGAGGATCCCGCCGAGCTGTTGCCTTCCATGCCGTTCAGCTTGACGCGCGTGAATTGCGCGCCGAGGCCGCGAACCGAGATCGTCTTGCCTTCGCCGCCGTCGCCGCGGGTGATCGCGACGCCGGGCAGGCGCTGCATCGATTCCGCCAGGTTAGAATCCGGAAACTTGCCGACATCCTCGGCGGTGATCGTGTCGACCACGCCGGTTTCCTTGCGCTTGATCGCCAGCGCGTCGCTCAGCGATTCGCGGAAGCCGGTGACGACGATCTCGTCCTGCGCTTCCTCGACCGCCTGACCGTCGCCCGCGCTCGTCTGCGTGGCATCCGTTTGCGCAAGCGCCGGAAAAGACAGGCCGAGCCCGATCGTCAGCGCCATCGCCGAGACCGTTGCGCGCACAGAATCCTTACGCGAAATCATACGATATCCTCCCCCGTCGTTGTTTTGATCAACTTGTCGGTGGACAAACCTGTAAGACAGATTAACCTGTAAGACAACATACAAATTCGCACCTTGGTAAAGGTGCTCGCCAGGAGAGAAAATCATGGGTCCGACGCGTCGCGAAGCGCTGCAACTTGGCTCGGGCGCATTGCTCTGCGCGCTGCCGGCGCTTCCGGCAGTGGCGGCGCCCGGACGCCGCGTCGACATCCGCCGCCACGGCGCAGTAGCGGACGGAACCACGGTCAACACCGTCGCGATCCAGAAGGCGATCGACGCCTGCGCCGCGGCGGGCGGTGGTGCGATCGTGGTGCCGCGCGGCGTGTTCGTCAGCGGATCGATCGTGCTCAAGCCCGGCGTCGGGCTCGAGCTGAGCAAGGGCGCGGTGCTCAAGGGGTCGGCCAACCTCGCCGATTATCCGCTGGTGCTGCGCCGCTTCTGCGAGGCATATCCCGAAGCGTTGCGCATGGCGCTGATCAACGCGACCGGCAATCACGGCCTGCGCATCACCGGTCCGGGGACGCTCGACGGCAATGGCGAGCCGTTCTGGCGGATGTTCTTCGATGCGCCCGAGGAGCATGTCGGGACGACCAAGGTCTATTATCCCTTCCCGCAGATCGCCTTCATCCAGGACTGCAACGACGTGCTGGTCAGCGGCGTCACCTTCAAGGACGCGGCGTTCTGGAATCTGCACATGTACCGCTGCCGCCGTTCGGTGGTGGAACGTTGCAGCTTCGAAGTGCCGCACGTCATCCGCGCGCCGAGCAGCGACGCGATCGACCTCGACAGCTGCCAGGACATCACCGTCCGCTTCTGCCGCTTCTCGGTCGACGACGATTGCATCGCGCTCAAGGGAACCCAGGGCCCGGGCGCCGCGGCGTACAGCGAGGCGCCGCCGGTCGAGCGCATCCACATCCACGACTGCATCTTCGAATATGGCCTGGGCTGCGTCACCTTCGGCAGCAACGGCACGGTGATGCGCGACATCAAGGTCGAGCGGATCACCAATGTCGGCGACATCCCGACGATCCGCTTCAAGATCCGCCCCGACACCCCGGGCCAGGTCTATGAGCGGCTCCACGTCCGCGGCGTCCGGCTGCAGGAAGCGCCGCAGCCGGTCCATTTCTGGCACCGCGGCGAAGTCTTCTACGGCTACAACAAGCCCAATTTCGGCGCCGACGACCCCGCGATCGGCCTGATCGTCAACGCCCGCCTGACCCATGGCACCAAGGTCCCGGGCAAGCCGCCGGGCGGGATCATCCGCGACATCGTGATCGAGGACGTGAAGGGCATCACGCGCGGCTTCGGCAACATCAGCGGCAACGCGACCACGGCGATCTCGAACTTCACCCTCCGCGACGTGGACGTGACGCTGACCGATCCGAAGCGGACGAAGTTGATCGCCAGGGGCGTGCCGGGATTGAAGCTGGACAATGTCCGGGTGAACGGGAAGCCGGTGGTCGTGGAGGCCTAGTTCCCTCTTCCCTCCGGGGAGAGGGGCAGTGTGTCTCGATCCAACTGCCCCTCTCCCTTCCGCCGACTTCGCCGGCTCCCTCCCTCTCCCCGGAGGGGAGAGGGAAAGTTCAGAGCCGATACGCCGCCTTCACCAGATTGTACGCCAGATCCCGCGCCACCGCGAATGCCTCGTCGCGGTCGAGGCGGTGTTCGGCGACCAGCCGGCCGAGAAACCCGCAGTCGATGCGGCGGCTGAGATCGTGCCGCGCGGGGATCGAGAAGAAGGCGCGGGTGTCGTCGTTGAAGCCGACCGTGTTGTAGAAGCCGCCGGTCTCGGTGACCTGCTCGCGGAAGCGCATCATTCCCTCGGGGCTGTCGTGGAACCACCATGCCGGCCCGATCCGCAGCGCCGGATAATGGCCGGCCAGCGGCGCGATTTCGCGAGCATAGGTGCTCTCGTCGAGCGTGAACAGGATGATCGTCAGGCCGCGCTCGTTGCCGAACGCATTGAGCAAGGGCTTGAGCGAACGGACATATTCGGTCGGCGACGGCCAGTCGTCGCCCTTGGCCTCGCCGAAAATGCCGGTGACCGCGGGGTTCTGGCTGCGCAGCGCGCCCGGGTGGATCTGCATCACCAGCCCGTCGTCCATGCTCATCCGCGCCATTTCGGTGAGCATCTGCCCGCGGAAACGCTCGGCATCGCCGGCGCCGGCATTGCCCGAGACGATGCGCCGGAACAAGGCAGCCGCCTCTTCCTGCGGCAAATCCTCGGTATGCGCGGTCGGATGGCCATGATCGGTCGAGGTCGCACCGCCATGTTCGATGAAGTAGCGCCGGCGCTGGCGGAGCGCGGCGAGATAGCCGTCCCATGTCCCGACATCTTCGCCGGTGATCCGGCCAAGCTCGGGCAGATCCTCGCGAAAGCGCGGATGCTCGGGATCGGTGACGTTGTCGGGGCGGAACGCCGTCATCACCCGGCCGCTCCACCCGCTCGCCTTGATCGCTTTGTGGTGGCGCAGATCGTCGAGCGGATTCTCGGTGGTCGCGATCGCCTCGATCCCGAACCGCTCGAACAGGGCGCGGGGCAGGAATTCGGGCCGCTTCAGCTGGGCGTCGATCTGGTCGTAGATCCGGTCGGCATTGGTCGGCGACAGCCGCTCGGTGATGCCGAGTATCTCGTGGAACGCGTAATCGAGCCACATCCGGCTGGGCGTGCCGCGCAGCAGATGGAAATTCTCGGCGAACCGGCGCCAGATCTTCCTCGTATTGGTCTCGGTCCAGCCGCCGTCGATCCGCGGCACGCCCAATTCCTCGAGCGGCACGCCCTGGCTGTAGAGCATGCGGAAGATGTAGTGATCGGGGATGATGAACAAAGTCGCCGGATCGGGGAACGGCCGGTTTTCGGCGAACCACGAAGGATCGGTGTGCCCGTGCGGGCTGATGATCGGCAGGTCCTTGACCGACAAATAGAGTTCGCGCGCGATCGCGCGGGTCTCGGGATCGGCGGGGAGCAGGCGATCGGGATGCGGCGCCAGCGGCGCTTCCTTGGTCATGATTGTCAGAATCCCTGGGATGCGCCGCCGTCGATCGGCAACAGGACGCCGGTGACGAATTTCGCGGCGGGGGAGCAAAGGTAGACTGCGGCAAGGCCGATATCCTCGGGCTCGCCGAAGCGCTGCATCGGCGTGCGCTGGAGGATGCGGTTCGAGCGCGGCGCGTCATTGTCGAGCGCCTTGCGCAGCATCGCCGATTCGATCCAGCCGGGCGCGATCGCATTGACCCGCACCCCCTGCCCCGCAACTTCGGTCGACAGCGCGCGGACCATCCCGACATAGGCCGATTTGGCCGCCGAATAGGCGATCACGCCGGGCATGCCGAGCAGCGAGGTCATCGATGCGGTGAACAATATGCTGCCGTGCCGGCGTTCCAGCATTCCCGGCAGCACGCAGCGCGTCAGATTGTGCGCGGCAAGGACATGGGTGTCGAGCATCCCGCTGAATTCCTCGACGCTGGTGTCGACCGCCAGTTTCTTGAAATTGTGCCCGGCATTGTTGGCGAGGACAGAGATCGGCCCGACCCGCTCGCGGATCCGTTCTATGAGTGCTGGAATGCTGTCATAGGCCGTGACGTCGGCGACTTCCCAATATGCGCCCTCGCCCAGCTCCTCCGCCGCGCTCTCGATCATGTCGGGCCGCCGACCGACCAGAACGACCCGTGCGCCGGCGCCGTGCATCGCCCGCGCCATGCCGAGGCCGAGCCCCGATCCGCCGCCGGTGATCAAGGCGACTTCGCCGTCGAGGCGAAAGGCCGATGCGGGATCAAGCGGCACTTCGGCACCCCCGATCGAGATCCGGCGTGTCCTGGTGCTTGTACATCACGAAATACTCCCTGTGGCCCAAAGCTTCGGGCTTGCTCGCCGTGCCCGCGGCGACCTGGGCGACCAGTGCGCCCAATTCGTCGGCGCACTGGTCGAGCGTCATCTCGCCGGCGAGCACGCGGCCGGCGTCGAAATCCATGTCCTCGTGCATGCGGGCATAGGTGCGGCTGTTGCCGGTCACCTTGATCAGCGGCGACACCGGCGAGCCGATCACGCTGCCGCGCCCGGTGATGAACAGCACGATCTGGCTGCCGCCCGAGATCAGATCCATGATCCCCTCGGTATCGTTGGGATTGGTGTAGCCGAACTGCATGAAGTGATCGTCGGGCACCGAATCCATCACCCACATGCCCGGCCAGGGCGGCGTCTCGCCGACCTTGATCACGCCCTGCAGGGGGCGCGATCCGCTCTTGGCAAAGGCGCCCATGCTCTTTTCCTCGATGGTGGTCAGCCCGCCGGCGAAATTGCCCGGCGACACCGAATATTGCCGCACCTCGCGGCAATAGCGCTCGGCCTTGGCATAGGCCGCCTCCAGCTCGCCGCGCGCGCGATCGTCGACGGCGCGCGCGAGGATGATGTCGCGCAGCCCGATCATCTCGACGATCTCCTCGCAGATCGCCGAGCCGCCGGCGTCGACGACCCGGTCGAACAGCCGTCCTACCGCCGGATTGCCGACCAGCCCGCTCGTCCCGTCCGATCCGCCGCACTCGGCGCCGAGGATCAGATCCGCGAACCCCATCGGCACGCGCGGAGTCTCGCGATGAATGCGGTCGCGCAAGCCGCGCACGATCGCCTTGCCCTTTTCGGTCGACGAGCGCGTGCCGCCGACTTCCTGGATGAAGAAGGCATCGGCCGGACGCCCGCTTTTCTCCACCGCCTCGGCGATCCGGGCCGGCTGGGTATATTCGCATCCCAGCCCGACCGACAGCACCGCGCCGATATTGGGATGCCGCGCCAGCGACAGCACCAGCCGGATGGCATATTGATTGTCGTAGCAGCCGGGAAAGCCGATGACCTGGACGTCGTCCTCGCCCGCGGCGATGGCGTGCGCGACATGCGCGGCGCACTGGACGGTGTAGATCACCAATACGAGGTTGCGGACGCCCTTGCGTCCATCGGGGCGCAGCCAGCCGGTCCATGTCCGATCGAACGGCTCAGTCATAGCGCATGTCCTTCCCGGCGCCGGTGATCACGTCGAAATCGCCCGAGCGCTCGTCGAAACCGCTCGTGCAATTGTGGAGATGTACCCAGTCGCCGCGCGCGATCGCGGTGCTGGCGGTGCCGATCGGAATGCCGAATTTCACCACTGCCGCGCCCGCCGCGATGTCGGCGACCGCAACCTTGTGGCCCAATGCGATCGGCCGCAGCAACGCGACATCGCCGCTCGCTTCGCCGCGCAGCGACACGCGGTCCTCGGCGTCGCCGAGCAGAGTCGCGACATTGTCGGCCGCATGGATCTGGAAGGCGGTGGTCACAGGATGCCGTATTGCGCAAAGGCCTGGGTGCTCGACATGCCGCCGTCGATCGCCCGCCGCACCAGTTTCTCGCCGCGCGCTTTCTCCAGCGCGCGCTCGACCACTTCCGCCTCGACCGCGCGGGGGATGACCAGCACCCCGTCGAGATCGCCGAACACCAGATCGCCGGGCTGGATCGTCGCCTGCCCCACTTCGATCGGGCAGCGATAGTCGATCACCTTGGTCCGCACCCCCGAATCCGCGGCGTAGCGGCCGCGGCTGAACACCGGCCAATCCTGTTCGAGCACCTGCGGGGTATCGCGGTGATAGCCGTTGATCACCGCGCCATTGGCCCCGCGCCCACGCGCGGTCGCAGTCAATATCTCGCCCCAATAGGCGCAGCGCATCGCGCCGCCGCTGGCGAGGTAGATGTCGCCGGGCTCGAGCTGGTCGAGCGCCTCGGTCAGCTTGCCGAACGGCTGTGCCTGCACGCCGTAAACGTCGATCATCAGCACCGGCATCGCCCGGCCGATCAGCTTCATGTCCGTAAGCATGGGCTGGACCGGCTGCGGCAGGAATTGATGCACCAGCCCGAGCGTGTCGAGAATGTCGCCGACCACCGGGGTGTACAGCTCGGATCGGAACAAGTCGAAAAGCGCGTCGTCGGTCATCGAATTTCCATGCGGAAGGAGCGGCGCAGGATCAGCGCCATGAGCAATACGGCGAGGGGATATGCGCACCCCGCGCCGACGAAGAGGATCATGTAATTGCCGCCGGTCGCATCGAGGATGCGGCCCACCGCCATCGCGACGAACATGCCGCAAATGCCGGCCGCGAAGCCGCCGATGCCGATCACCGAACTGACGGCACGCGCGGGGAGCGTGTCGGAGACGATCGTGTAGAGGTTGGCCGACAGGCCCTGATGCCCGGCGGCGGCGAGCGCGATGAGCAACACCGCGCTCCACATGCTCGACACGCCCGAGACGAACGCGACCGGCACGGTGCACGCCGCCATGAACGCCATCGCCACGATCCGCGCGCGCACCGCGGGCATGCCGCCCTGCACCAGCCGCGACGAGATCCAGCCGCCGAGGATACTGCCGACATCGGCGACCAGATAGATCGTCACCAGAGGCGCGATCGACGCCATCATGTTCATGCCGAAGCGGGCGTGGAGGAAGCCCGGCACCCAATTGAGATAGAACCACCAGACCGGGCTGGTGAGCAGCATGCCGAGCGCATAGGCGCAGGTGCCGCGATAGCGGAACAGCGACAGCCACGGCACGCGTTCGAGGCTCGGCGCATCGTCGCTGCGGATGTAAGCGAGTTCCTCCGCCGAGACGCGGCGCTGGCGTTCGGGCACCTCGTAGAAGACCAGCCAGAGCAGCAGCCAGACCAGCCCGAGCGCGCCCGCGATCAGGAAGGCGGCACGCCAGCCGACCGCGGCGACGACGAAGGGCAGCGAGATCGGCGTGACGATCGCGCCGATATTGCTGCCGGCATTGAACAATCCGGTGGCGAAGGCGCGCTCTTTCGCCGGAAACCATTCGCGCACCGCCTTGATCGACGCCGGAAAATTGCCGCCCTCGGCCAACCCCAGCGCGCCGCGCGCGAACTTGAAGCCGATCACGCTCGACATCAGCCCGTGCAGCGCCGCGCTGACGCTCCAGCCGGCGACCGCGAGGCCCAGTCCGCGGCGCACGCCGATCAGGTCCATCATCCGCCCGCCAAACAGATAGCCGAAGGCATACATCAGCGAGAAGACCGCGACGATGTCGCCATATTCGGTCTCGGACCAGCCGAGCTCGGCATCGAGCGTCGGCTTGAGCAGGCCGAAGATCTGGCGGTCCACGTAGCAGATCGTGGTCGATGCGAAGAGCAGGGCCACCACCACCCAGCGATAGCGCCCGACGGGCTTCGCGACCGGCACCGTGACCGTCGCGGCGGGCGCGCTGGCGATGGGGGTCATGGGGCTGCTTCCTCTCCGGGACCGCAATTTCCGCACAACGCGTTTGCCATCCTGTATTACAGGTTTGAAGCATTTGAATGGGCAAGGCAAGCCAGTTTTTGCTTTGCCCGCGCCGGGCCGATGCTAATGCGGTAAGACAGGCTGGGCATACGGCGCGCTCTGGGGAGAGATGATTTGCCGGCGATCGCGAACGAATCCGTGACCATTCCGTCGAAAAGCGGACTGGTCGATCTGGTGATCGAATATCTCCGCGATCATGTCGCGACCCAGCGCCTGCGGCCTGGCGCGAAGCTGCCGAGCGAGACATGGATCAGCACCACTTTGGGCGTCAGCCGCCCCGTGGTCCGAGAGGCGATGCGCGCGCTGGCGGCGACCGGGCTGGTCGAAATGGCGGTCGGCAAGCGCGCGACGATCGTGTCGGTCGACGGCGAGATGATCTCGCGGGTGATCGGAAACGCGCTGCTGATCGGCCAAGCCGACGCGCCCGACATCCTCGAAATGCGCCGCGGGATCGAGATCACCATGGTCACGCTCGCCGCCTCGCGCCGCACCGACGCCGACGCCGCGGCGCTGCAGGCGATCATCGACGAGATGGACGGGTTGCTCGGCGATGCCGATCGCTATGCCGAACTCGACATGCGACTGCACATGACCTTGGCCAAGGCGACCGGCAACCCGCTCTATCCCCTGCTGATCGAGGCGTTCCGCCAGCTGATCCAGGCGTCGATGCTCGAAGGACTCGAGCGCTGGGCCGCCACCCCCAAGCTCCAGCGCGTCCAGGACCTGCACGTCGAGATCACCGAAGCGGTGATCGACAAGGACCCCGCCCGCGCCGCGCAGGCGATGGAGCGGCATTTCGACGACGCGATCAACGCGATCCTCGGTCCGCTCGTCGACGAGGGGCCGGACGGCTAGGCGGTTACTGAACAGCACATCCCGTCATCCCGGATGGTAGGCTTTCCCGGAAAACCGCAAGTTTTCCGCCGGAAAGCCTCGCAGTCCGGGATCCACCGCGCCGCCGGGCACCTGCCTCACGGTGGATCCCGGACAGCTCGACTTTCTGATCAAATCAGAGATTTGAAGAAAATCGGCTTCCGGGATGACCATGACTGAGGGCAGACCTACGCAACCAATGCGACACTGCCGACCTGCACCTCACTGCTGCGCGTCGCCTCGACCGCGCGCACCACCGGCGCCGATGTGCGCACTCCGTCAATCTGCGCACCCGCGACATCGTCCAGCACGATTGCCGGCCGCGCGTCGGGCTGCCCGGTGGTGAAGCTCACCTCCTTCGCCGCAATCCCCCGCGCGTGCCGCACATACAGCCCAAACGCCGGCAGCGTTCCCATGAAGCTCGGCTCAAGGCTCGAATTTCGCCGCTCGGGGGGCACGCGCGCGGCATCCTCGGCAGTGCCGCCGCCCGAGCAGCGGACATGGACGTCGGCGAGCGTCACGTCCTCGATCGCCTTGTCCTCGATCCCGACGATCCCGCACGGATAACGTCCGTCGGCGCCCGACACGTTGATGTCCGAGAATCGTACCCGCCGCACCGTCGCCACCGGCGCCCCCGCGGGCGCGCGCTGGCGGGCGGAGAGGCGGACGAACAACGGGTGATTGACGATGTTGCGCATCGTGATGTTCGAGAAGGTGACGTCCTCCAGCGTGCCGCCGTCGATCGCACCCATCTGCAGCCCGCGGCTGTTCTCGCAAATGCAGTCGGTCACCAGCACGTTGCGGAAGCCGCCGACGCTGTCGGTGCCGAGCTTGATCCGGCCGAGCACCCCGACCTTGTCGGTTGAAACATAGTCGGACTTGCGATAGCTGCCGTCGAGCACCGAACCCAACGCATAGCCGCTGGTCTTGCACCCGATCACCGTCACGTCCTCGCAGACGATCCGCCGGTTGAGCGCGTAGGAGCTCTTCAGGCAGATCGCATCGTCCTTGTGCGCGTTGACGATGCAATGGGCGATTCGGACGTTGCGACAGCAATCCACGTCGATGCCGTCGCGATCGGTATCGACGGTCAGATTGTCGAGCGTCACGTTGCTGCAGCCCAGCACATAGACTGCGAAATGGCCGCCCTGCAGTATCGTGAAGTCGCGCAGCAGCACGTTGCGGCTTTCCTTGAACGCCACGGCCTTGTTGCCGCGGCCCTGCTGCTCGCGCTCGGCCGGATCGGTCAGCCGCGCCTGTTCCGGGGTCAGGCCCAGCGATTGCGGCGAGCGAAAGCCGGGCATGCCGTGCCAGCGCGGCCCCGGCCCTTCGCGCTCGAGTCCCAGCCCGTGGATCAATCCCTTGCCGACGATCGCGACGTTGCTGACCCCGTCGCCGTAAATCAGGCTGGTGTGATTATGGTAGACGCCGAAATCGGTGAATTGCTCCTCGAACGCGCCTTCGGGCAGATCGTAGTTGCGGCCGTGCGTGTCCGGATCGGCGGCAACGATCACCGATCCGGGCGATAGCACCAAGGTGATGTTGTCCTTCAGCCGGATCGAGAAGCACAGATAGCGCCCCGGCGGGACGATCACCGTGCCGCCCCCGGCCTTCGCCGCCGCCATGACCGCGCGGTTGATCGCCGGGCTGTCGATCGTCTTGCCGTCGCCCTTCGCGCCATGATCGCGCACGTCGTGGAAGCCGCGGAGCGTCCCGCTCGCCCGGACCGGCAGCGCCGCGGCGGCGAAGGCGGCGCCCAGCCCGAGGGTCACGGCACGGCGGCCGAACTCGGCATTGGCCAGCAGCAATGGCGATGCGCCCATTGGTCCCTCCCCTGATTTTGATGTTGTGACCCGGATACAGCCGCCCTATCCTGTAAGACAAGTTTTATCGGGGAGGCCAAGGCGCGATGCGCATCGAGAGTTTCGAGACGTGGATCTGCAATCGCCCCAAGGGCCTGTTCGACGAGGACCGGCAGGGCGCGGCGCCGATGCCGTGGAGCTATGGCGTCGGCCGGATCATCACCTCGGACGGCGTAGAGGGCATCGCCACTTTCTGGGCGGCGCGATCGGGCGCAGTGACCGACGCCTATCTGTCCGACGTGATCGCGCCGGTGATCCTCGGCCGCAGCATTCATGATCGCGAGAAGATCTGGCACGATTTCTGGAACATCGACCGCCATGGCGCCTTCTTCCCGGTTTTCCTCCCCGGACCGATCGACGTTGCCCTATGGGACGCCGCGGCACGCACCGCCGGTCTCCCGCTCCACCAATATATCGGCAGCTACCGCACCAGCCTGCCCGTCTATGCCAGCAGTCTGTGGCTCCCGGGCGTCGAGGATTATGTCCGCGAGGCGCTGGCCTACAAGGCGCGCGGCTTCAAGGCGTACAAGGTCCATCCCTGCGGCCCGAGCAGCATGGATATGGAAATCCACGCCGCGGTGCGCGCCGCGGTGGGGCCGGAGATGGTGCTGATGAGCGATCCGGTCTCCGAATATACGCTGCACGAGGCGATCAAGGTCGCGCGGCACATGGAGAGCCTCGATTATTATTGGCTGGAGGAGCCGTTCCGCGACTATGAGCTCGACAAATATGCCAAGCTCGCCGCGGCGGTCGACATCCCGATCGTCGGCACCGAAACCACCCGCGGCGGCCCGTGGGGCGTGGCGCAGGCGATCCGCGACAATGCCGTCGACATGGTCCGCGCCGACGTGTCGTGGAAGGGCGGGATCACCGGCACGCTCAAGGTCTGCCATCTCGCCGAGGCGCACGGCATGAATTGCGAGCTTCACACCACGACCATGGGCCCGATGGACATCGCCAATGTCCATGTCGCCTGCGCGGTGCGCAATTCGGAATATTTCGAATTGTTCGTGCCCGAAGACACGTTCCAGGTCCCGATGAAGCAGAGCCTGCGCGACTTCATGGACGCCGACGGCAACATCCATGCACCGACCGGGCCTGGTCTCGGCGTGGACGTGAATTGGGACCTCGTCGACGACAATTGCGTGTCCCACAGGAAATTCACGGCCTGATCGGCGAGTGACGCCCTCGAAAATACCAGCTATCGCTGCGTCGGGCGAAGAACCGAATTTCCAGGGGATCGGGATGAAAGCAGCTATTTTCGGGGCGGTGGGCATGGCGGCGGCGCTGGTGGTGCCGACATCGGCCAATGCCCAATGGACCGTCGAGATGACGGTCACATCGGCCTTTGTCGAGGATAGCGACGCCATCGTGATCTACACCGCCGGCGGCGGCAACAACGGCTGCGTGGCCAATTCATGGGTCTTCGCCGCGACGAACGAGGACCGGCGTGCACGTGCATGGGCCACCGCGCTGACGGCGCTCTCGCTGGGCAAGAAGATCAAGTTCTGGTTCTCGGGGAGCTGCGGCGCGTTCGGCTTCCATCAGGCCACCGCCATCCAGATCATATCGTAACCACCTCGGCCGGAAATCGGATAGCGCGGTTCCGATGATTCACCACTCGGAACTCGCCACCGCCAGGCTGCGCGTCCGCCCGTTCGCAATGGACGACCGCGATGCCCTCGTGGCGCTGTTCGCAGACCCGCGCGTCGCGCGTCATGTCGACGACGGCCAGCCGCTCGCCGCGGCCGACGCCCAGCTGTGGATCGTCCGATCGCGCGCCAATCTCGCGCGGCACGGATACGGCACCGGGGCAGTCGTGGAACGCGCCTCGGGCACCCTGATCGGCTGGGCCGGTTTCGCCCGTCCGGAAGGCGGCGAACAGGAGATCATCTACGGACTTGCCGCCGATCGCTGGGGCCGCGGCTATGGCCGCGAACTTCTGGACGCGCTGTTGCGCTTCGCCGAGGCGCGGGGCATCGATCCGGTCAAGGCGACGGTCGACCCGGCGAACGCAACGTCGATCCACTTGCTCCGTTCGAGCAGCTTCGAGCGGGCGCGCGGAAACCCCGGCGAGGATGCGAACACGCATGTCTATTACCGCGCCCGCCGGGAAGGTGCGTGACGCCCGGGCTCGCCTTTAGTCGTCCGTCTTCGCGAAGAAGTGATCGATCACGCTCTGCGCCACCCGCGCCGGGCGCAGCGTCTCGGCATCGACGCAGCACCAGCTCGACTTGACCTCGGCGAGCACTTCGGAGCCGCGCTTGATCACCGTCTCGTAGAAGGCGCGCGCGCCCTGTACCTTTTCGAGCAGCACCGTGGCGACGACGTCATCTTCCAGAAAGGCCGGGCGCCGATAGGTGATCTCGTGCTTGAGCGCGACCCAGAGATGCTGCGCCACCGCCTCGGGCGGGGCGAGCCCGCGCCAGTGGCTGATCACCGCTTCCTGCACCCACTTCAGATAGCTGGCATTGTTGACATGCCCCATGAAGTCGATGTCCTCGCGGGCGACGTCGATCGGAAATCGATAGGGACGGGCAGTGCCTTGCATGATGCGCGAACCTATCACCGCAAGCGATTCGCGGCGAGCGGAATCCTCCGGAAACCGCAGAAATCCTCAGCTTCCGATCAAGCCGCAGTTTCCGTAACGGCATTTCCCGCCCGGCGGGCATCACCCCTCTTCGACAGGCGCACCGGGACCGTTTTTTTGGATCGATTCGATCGCGTTCCTCGCCGAAGCCCTGGACGTATAGCCCTCGGTCCAGAAAATCACTTCGGCGTTGTATTTGAACTTGGCGACATATTCGCCCGCCTTGTTCTGCTCGATCACGAACTTGTGCGCCATCAAACCTCTCCGGACTCGTTGCGACACCGCAACATAGATCAGAAACGTCGCGGCGAATATCGCGCTGCGTCGATCTGCGCGACTTCTGCGCCGGGCGCCTGCCCCAACAGCATCGCCGCCGCCATCTTCGCCGCGGCGGGCGCGGTCTGGATGCCGAAACCGCCCTGCCCGGCGCACCAGAACAGCGCTTCGACCGCGGTATCCATGCCATAGACCGGCAGCCGGTCGGGCGCGAAGCTCCTGAGCCCCGCCCATTTGTGTTCGAGCGCGGCGACGCGCCAGTCCATGGCCTGCTCGAACCGGTCGATCGCGATAGCCACGTCCAGTTCCTCGGGCGCGGCGTCACCGGGCTCACAGGGGCTCTCGTCATGCGGACTCAGCCATAGCCGCCCGCCCTCGGGCTTGAAGTAGAAGCTCCCGCCGATATGCGCGACCAGCGGGCAGCGCGGCGGCGGCGCAGGATCGGTGCGCAGCTGGACCATCGTGCGACGATAGGGCTGGATGCCGAGCGGCCGCGCGCCCGCCAGCGTCGCCACCCGATCGGCCCATGCCCCGGCGGCGTTGACGAGGATGTCGGCCTCGAACCGGCCGGCGCGCGTATCGAGCGACCAGCAGCCATGCGCGCGCGCCGCCGCCTCCAGCGCCGCCGAGACGACCAATTCGGCCCCGGCACGACGCGCGGCGGCGAGACAGGCGGCGTGGAGCCCGGCGACGTCGATATATTCGCAGCTCGGTTCGTACACGCCGAGCGTCCATTCCGGCCGCAGCCCGGGGAGAAACGCGCGCGGATCCACGGCCTCGAGCGCGACCCCGGAGCCTTCGAACTCGGCGAGCAAAGCCTCGATCTTCACCCGTTCGGCGGCGCGACCGATGTGGAGCGAGCCGAGCGGCTCGAGAAAGCCGCCCGCCGCCAGCAAAGGTCCCGAGGCGGTGGTGAGCGGCTGGATGCCGGGGCCGCCATAGGTTTCCGACCAGAAGGCGGCCGAGCGACCGGTGGCGTGATAACCGGGCCGGTCCTCGGCCTCGAGCAGCAGCACCCGCGCATGCGGCGCCAGTTCGGCCGCGAGACTGGCGCCGGCGATCCCCGCGCCGACGATCGCGACGTCCCAACGGTTCACGCCTGCGGCGCCCGCCTCGCGAGGAATGCGTCGATCTCGGCCAGCGCACGATCGCGCACCGCGTCGGCCTCGCGGAGGATCTCGTGCGCGCTCTCCTTGCCGAAGCGGACGAGATGCAGGTCGGGCAGGCGCGGCGCGAGTGCCAGCGCCGCCTTGCCGTCGATCAGCCCGTCATGCTCGGCGACCAGCATCAATGTCGGCACGCGCATCTCGGCGAGCCGCGGATCGGCGGCAAGCTCGCGGATCGAACGAAAGCCCTCGATCACCCAGCGCCAGCTCGGCGGCCCGGTGAGGATCGACGGATCGTGCGTCTGCCACCAGATCTCGTCGGCATAGCGATCGGGATCATGGGTGAGCAGCGAGGCGCGGGTCTCCGTGGTATAGGGCTTCTCGTTTCCCTTCCATGCCGGGCGGGCGGGATCGCCGAGGCCGCCGAGCAGCCGCGCGGCGCGTTCGGCGAACGGGCCGAAGATGCCGGGCTTGAACCCCAGCATCGGCGCGACGAGCACCGCCGCATCCGGCGCGATCACCTCTTCGACCAGCCCGCGCAGCACCAGATGGCCGCCCATCGAATGCCCCATCGCGATCCGCGGCCCCGGATTGGCGGCCGCCCAGCCCGCCCAGAAATCGCCGAGGTCGCGGACATAATCGGCATAGTCCTCGATATGCCCGCAATTCTTCGCCGGAGTCAGCCGGCCCGAGCCGCCTTGCCCGCGCCAGTCGAACGAAGTGACGTTCCAGCCCGCTGCATGCCAGTGCGCGAAGCTCTCCAGATATTTCTCGAAGATGTCGCCGCGGCCGCCCTGGAACAGGATCGAGCCGCGTGCCGGCGCGGCCTCGGCGCGCCAGTCGAAAACGCGGTGCTCCCAGCCGTCGGGCGCGGTCCAGCGGTCGATGCGGGTGCCGGCAGGAAGCGCGCGACGGTCTATACGGGAAGTTGCCATGGGGGTTGGTTACGTTTTGATAAGCCATCCCGTCTAGGTCTGAGACGGGATGGGGGATGTCTTTCTTACCTTGCTGCTGAGCGCGCTCGGCCTGCTCCTGGTCTCGGCCGGGATCGAGGACGCGCGCTCGCGCAACATCGCCAATTGGAAGAATGCCGCGATCGCATTGCTCGCACCGCTCTGGTGGTGGGCGAACGGGCTGGCATTATGGCCCGATATCGCGCTCCAGCTCGGCATCGCCAGCCTCGTCCTCGGCTTTTTCGTCGGCGCCTATGCGCTCGGGCAGATGGGCGGCGGCGACGTCAAGCTGCTCGCCGCGCTGGCCTTGTGGCTGCCGGGGCAGCCACTGATCGGTATGCTGGTATTGATGTCGCTGGTCGGCGGCCTGCTCACCATGGTCATGGTGGCGGAGCGCTGGACCCAGCTTCGCGGCGGGCTTGCCGCTTTGCCGTGGCGGACGATCGCGCCGGGCGCACTTGCGCTCGCGGCGCTGGTCGCGCTCGGCTGGGCCGCGTGGCCGCGCTTCGTGGCGCTGGTCGCCGGACAGCCGGTGCTCGCGGCATTCAGCGTGATGGCCGTGCTCGCCGTGATCGGCGCGGGGCTGATCGCGGTGGTGCGCGCGGCGCGGCGCGGCGGGGTCGTTCCCGAGACACCTTACGGCGTCGCGATCGCGATTTCGACGCTGCTGGTTCTTCGCGAACCGATTTTTAACCAGTTTACGTGATGCTTAACGCCGGCGCCCTGACCCGGCCATGTTATTGAAAAGGCTTGAAGCGAAATGGATGCACGCAAGCTCATTCTGCTCGTAGGCGCACTCGTTGTCGCCGCGATCACCGCGTTCATGGCGCGCAGCCTCGTGCTCGGCGCGCCGACGCCGACCGCCGCCGCGATTCCGGTCGCCGCGCCGCAGAGCAGCACCGAAGTGATGGTCGCGACCCGCGCCCTTCCGGTCGGCACGATCCTCGACGCCACCTCGTTCAAATACGTGGCCTGGCCGAAGGAACTGATCGAAGGCGCCTATTACATCAAGGGCGAATCCGAGCCCGCCAAGCTGCAGGGCACCGTCGTCCGTTTCGCGATTCCCGCCGGTCAGCCGATCACCCAGGGTGCGCTGGTCAAGCCCGGCGATCGCGGCTTCCTCGCCGCGGCCCTCGGGCCGGGCATGCGTGCCGTCACGGTTCCGGTGTCCGGACAGGGCGCGAACGTCTCGGGCTTCGTCTTCCCGGGCGATCGTATCGATCTCGTCCTCACCCAGACGGTGGCCGGCGGCGGCGATGGTCCGCCGCTCAAGGCATCGGAGACCATCCTGCGCAACCTGCGCGTGCTCGCCACCGATCAGCGGACCGACAAGCAGACCGACGACAAGGGCAACACCGTCGTCTCCACTTTCTCGACGGTCACCGTCGAGGCGACTCCCAAGCTCGCCGAGAAGCTCGCCGTCGCGCAGACGCTCGGTACGCTCTCGCTGTCGCTGCGTTCGATCGCCGACAACCAGGGCGAGCTCGAGGAAGCGATCGCCAGCGGCGAGGTCGATGTGCCCGCTGACGGCGATCCGAAGAAGGAAAAGGAAATGCTGGCGCGTGCCGCCGCGCGTCCGACCGAAGGCCGTGGCGGTTTCGCCACCGGCGCCGACGTGTCGCGCTTCCAGCGCAGCACCGTCCCCGGCAAGGCCGAGGATAGCACCGCAAAGGCCGTCGCGACGGCCGGCTATCCGGGCGGCGCCGAGAAGAAGAAGGGGCCGGTGGTCAATGTCGTCCGCGGCGCCAGCGCGACCGAAGTCGAGCTCGGGGGAACCAAATAACATGCGCACCAAGACTCTCCTGAACCGGGCGCTCGGCGCCACGGTGCTGGCGGGGATGGCGATGAGCCTCCCGGCCGAAGTGATGGCCCAGTCGCGCCAGAAGGCCCGCGTCGCCAACCTTCCGGTCGGCACCCAGCGCCCGACCCGCGAGGTCCTGCTGTCGGTCGGCGAGGGCGAACTGATCACCCTGCCCGCCAACGTCGCCAATGTGTGGACGTCGAATTCGGGCGTGGCCGACGTCTATGTCGCCAATCCGCGCCAGATTCACTTGTTCGGCAAGGAATTCGGCGAGGCCACGATCTTCGCGACCGCCGCCAACGGCGCCGTCGTCTATTCGACCAATGTCCGCGTCGCGCAGAACGTCACGTCGATCGACCGCATGGTGAAGGCGGCGATGCCGGAAACCGACATCACGATCACCACGGTGGGTCAGCTGGCGGTGCTGAACGGCACGGTCGCCTCGCCCGCCGAGAGCGAGCAGGCGCAGCGCTTCGTGCTCTCCGCGCTCAATCCCGGCGTCAACGTCTCGGATCCGAACGCCCAGCTCAAATATATGGTGATGAACCGTCTCAAGACGGCGACGCCGCTGCAGGTCAACCTGCAAGTGCGCTTCGCCGAAGTGAGCCGCAGCTTCATGAAGAATGTCGGCGTCAACGTCACGACGCGCGATCAGACCAGCGGGTTCGGCTTCGGCGTCGCCTCGGGCCGCAATCCCGGCTCATTCACCGATTCGGATCTGTCGAAATTCCCGATCGCCGAGATCCCGGTCCCCGGGGGCGGGTACATCAAGGGGCCCTACGATCCCTCGACCGGCCAGTTCATCAATCCGCGCAGCACCTCGGTGACCAATTTCGCCAAGGGATCGGACTTCTCGACTCTCGGCCTCGCCGGAAAGCTGTTCGGAATCGACGTGCTCTCGGCGATCGATCTCGGCGAGACCATCGGCCAGGTGACCACGCTCGCCACGCCGAACCTCACCGCACTTTCGGGCGAGACGGCGACTTTCCTCGCCGGCGGCGAAATCCCGATCCCGATCGCACAGGGGCTCGGCACGACGACGATCGAGTACAAGCAATACGGCGTCAGCCTGGCGTTCACGCCCACCGTGCTTGCCGATGGCCGCATCTCGATGCGCGTCCGGCCCGAAGTGTCGCAGCTGTCGTCGGCGGGCGCCGTCCAGTTCAACGGCACCAGCATCCCCGCGCTCACCACGCGCCGCAGCGAGACCACGGTCGAGCTCGGCTCGGGCGAGAGCATGGTGATCGGCGGTCTGCTGCAGAACTCGCACAACAACTCGATCAGCAAGACCCCCGGCCTCGGCGACATTCCGATCCTCGGCACCCTGTTCCGGTCGAACGGCTTCCAGCGCAACGAGACCGAACTGATGATCGTGATCACGCCGTATCTGGTGAAGCCGGTGAATGCGAACCAGATCGTGCTGCCGACCGACGGCTATCGCTCGCCCAATGATTTCGAACGGATCATCGGCGGTCAGCTCAGCGGCAGCGGCGCCAACGGCGATCGACCGAAGCCGACGATGGCTCCGTCCGGGAGCGCAGTGCCCGCAGTCGGTGCGTTCGCACCCGGGCAGTCGATGCCCGCGCCGGCCGATCGAACCAACCGGCCCGCCAAGGCCGCACCCGCCCCGTCCAGGCCGAAAAAGGGTGGCTCCGCCGCCCCCGGCTTCGGCTTCTGATGTCCTGAGGAGATCGCAATGTCGTCGCGCTTCACTCCCCTCCTCCTCGCCCCGCTCGTGCTGTTGAGTGCGTGCGGAACGAACAATCACGGCCTAGACTCGGTCTATCAGCCCGTCGTCCAGCGCAATGACTATGTGTTCGACGTGCAGACCACCGGCAACGGCCTCGCCGCTGGCGAAGGCCAGCGTCTCGCCGGCTGGCTCGGATCGATGGGGCTTCGTTATGGCGACCGTATCGCGGTCGACGACGCCAGCCAGAACGATGCGGCCCGCAACGAGATCGCCGCCTATGCCGATCGCTACGGTCTGCTGGTTTCCGATCAGGCACCAGTGACGGTGGGCGAGATCCGGCCGGGCACCGCCCGCGTCGTCGTCACCCGCACCACGGCCAGCGTGCCGAATTGCCCGGATCATTCGCCGGACTTTCAACCCGATTTTGCGGCCAGCACCAGCGCGAATTTCGGCTGTGCGACCAACAGCAATCTCGCCGCGATGATCGCCGACCCGGTCGATCTCGTGCGCGGCGCGCCGGGCTCGCCGCTCACCGATTCGGCAACTTCGGCCAAGGCCGTGAACGCGTATCGCCGGGCGGCACCGTCGGGAGCGGGCGGCGCCGTGAAGGGCGAGAGCGCTGGAGGCAAGCAGTGAACGCACCTTTTAATCCCTCGCGCACCGCGCATCGCGAGCCATTCATCGCCTTTGTCTGCGACGAGACCACCGCCGAGGCGCTGCGTCCGATCGCAGTCGAGCTCGGCTGGTCGCCCGAAAAGGTCAACAAGGGCGGGCTGCGCAACGCGGTCCAGACCCTGTCGGTCTCGGCGAGTCCCAACGTGCTGTTCGTCGATCTCTCGGAATCGGGCGATCCGCTCAACGACATCAACGCGCTCGCCGAAGTCTGCGAGCCCGGCACGATCGTCATCGCCTCGGGCCAGGTCAACGACGTGCGCCTCTATCGCGATCTCGTCGCGAGCGGCATCCACGATTATCTGCTCAAGCCGCTCAACCCGGATGCGCTGCGCGACACCTTCGCCCAGGCGCAGGCTGCGCTCAACGCGCCCAAGCTGGCGGATACCGGCAGCGACGTGCCGCATTGCGCGGTCGCCGTCATCGGCACGCGCGGCGGTTGCGGCGCATCGACGATCGCGACCTCGCTCGCCTGGCTGCTGAGCGACAAGCATGTGCGGACTACCGCCTTGCTCGACCTCGACGTGCATTTCGGCACCGGCGCGCTCGCGCTCGACCTCGAGCCGGGCCGCGGCCTGACCGATGCGATCGAGAATCCGAGCCGCATCGACGGACTGTTCATCGAACGCGCGATGGTCAAGGCGTCGGACCGTCTCGCCGTGCTGTCGGCCGAGGCGCCGATCAACGCGCCCGTCCTGACCGACGGCGCCGCATTCTACCAGTTGCAGGAAGAGATGCGCGGGGCGTTCGAATGCACCGTCGTCGATCTGCCGCGCAACATGCTGGTCAATCATCCGCATCTGATCACCGACATTCAGGTCGCGGTGCTGGTGACCGAGCTGACGCTTGCTGCCGCGCGCGACGCGATCCGCATCCTCAGCTGGTTCAAGTCGAATGCGCCGCAGACCCAGGTGATCGTCGTCGCCAACAAGGCCCAGCCCCAGGCGTTCCTCGAGATCAGCCGCAAGGACTTCGAGGGCTCGATCGAGCGCAAGATCGACGTGCTGATCCCGTTCGAGCAGAAGGTGGCGGCACAGGCCGCCAAGCTCGGCAAGCCGCTCGCCGAAGTCGGCAAGTCGGCCAAGTCGCTGGCGCCGCTCGGCGAACTGGCAGCGCGGATCACAGCGATCACCGATTCGGGCGAGCGCGACGACAAGACCGCCAAGCCGGCCAAGGGATCAAAGGGCAGCTCGCTGTTCGACAAGATCAAGGTCAAGATGCCGTCAAAGGCGAAGAAGTAATCGTTCCGCGCCCAATTGCGGGCGCGGGATAACGGGTTCGGAGGCACCTCGGCGTGGAATTGCTGCCGGTTTTGATGCTTGGTGGAGGCACCTTCCTGGTGCTCTCGCTGATGGTGCTCGCCTTTGCCGGGCCGTCGACGGCGCGCGCCGGCGCGCGTCGTCTGAGCGGCGTGCGCGAACGCCATTCGGGCACCGCCGGCGCCGTCGCGATGGAAGCCCAGATCCGCCGCGTCACTGCGCGGAGCGCGAGCGGCATGGATCTCGCCGCGTCGCGCTTCCTGCCCAATCCGGCGTTGCTCCAGAAGCGCCTCAACATGACCGGCAAGAACTGGACGCTGAGCCAGTACGGCATGATCACGCTCGGGCTCATCCTCGTCCCCGGCGCCCTGCTTTATTTCGAGGGCGCGCCGATCTGGCTGGCGCTGTTCCTCAGCCTGTTCGTCGGCGTCGGGCTGCCGCACAAGGTGGTAAGCTTCTTCATCAAGCGGCGAATCAACAAATTCACTTCGAAATTCCCCGACGCGATCGATCTGCTCGTCCGCGGCCTGCGCTCGGGTCTGCCGATCACCGAGACGATGGGCGTGGTCGGCCAGGAAGTCCCCGGCCCGGTCGGCGAGGAGTTCCGCGCCGTCTCGGACAAGATGAAGATCGGCCGTACGCTCGACGCCGCGCTGCAGGAGACCGCAGACCGGCTCGGCACCCCCGAATTCCAGTTCTTCACGATCACCATCGCGATCCAGCGCGAGACCGGCGGCAACCTTGCCGAGACGCTCGCCAACCTCGCCGAAGTGCTGCGCAAGCGCGCGCAGATGAAGCTCAAGATCAAGGCGATGTCTTCGGAATCCAAGGCGTCCGCGCTGATCGTCGGCTCGTTGCCGTTCATCGTGTTCGGCCTCGTCTGGTTCATCAACAACAATTACATGCTCAATTTCTTCAAGGATGAGCGGTTGATGGTCGCCGGCGGCGGCGGGCTGATCTGGATGGCGCTCGGCGCCTTCATCATGGCCAAGATGGTCAATTTCGAGATCTGATGATGGAACCCTCCGCTGGCCCCACCCTGCTCGGCGTCGACGTCCTCTGGGTCGCGACTTTCCTCAGCGCGATCGCGGCGACCGCCGTGGTCTTCGCGATCTACACCGCGACGACGGTGCGCGATCCGATGGCGAAGCGCGTCAAGGCGCTCAACGATCGCCGCGAGCAATTGAAGGCGGGCATCACCGCCTCGACTTCGAAGCGCCGCGCCAAGCTCGTCCAGAAGAACGAGACGACCGATCGCATCCGCTCGCTGCTCTCTTCGATGAAGGTGCTGCAGGAGAGCCAGATCAAGGTCGCGCAGACCAAGCTTCTCCAGGCCGGCATCCGCTCCAAGGAATGGGCAGTCGCGGTGATCTTCGGCCGGCTGGTGCTGCCGATCGTGATCGGCGGGCCGATCCTGTACATGGTCTACGGCACCGACATGTTCGTCGATTGGAGCGCATTCAAGAAGTACGGGCTCGTCGCGGTCAGCTTCATCCTGAGCTACAAGGCGCCGGACATCTATCTCAAGAACAAGATCACCAAGCGCAGCCACGCGATCCGCAAGGGGCTTCCCGACGCGCTCGACCTGCTGGTGATCTGCGCCGAGGCGGGCCTGACCGTCGACGCCGCCTTTCACCGAGTCTCGAAGGAACTGGGCAAGGCCTATCCCGAGCTCGGCGAGGAATTCTCGCTCACCGCGATCGAGCTGGGCTTCCTCACCGATCGCCGCCAGGCGTTCGAGAATCTCGCGCACCGCATCGATCTCGAAGCGGTCCGCGGCGTGGTCACCACGATGATCCAGACCGAGAAATACGGCACCCCGCTCGCGTCGGCGTTGCGTGTGCTTTCGGCCGAATTCCGCAACGAACGCATGATGCGCGCCGAGGAAAAGGCCGCGCGCCTGCCCGCGATCATGACCGTGCCGCTGATCCTGTTCATCCTGCCGGTGCTGTTCATCGTGATCCTCGGCCCCGCCGCCTGCTCGATCAACGACGCGCTGATGCACTAAATCCCGCTTCGATCGTTACGGTGGCATCGGCGGCGCGGGCGGACTAGCCTGCCCGCCGCCACAGGGAGATCGAGCGATGCAGGGATTGCCTTTCGACACGGTCACGCAGTTCGTCGCTTTGGGCATCACGCTCGTGGCGGGCTTCTTCTTCGGGCTCGCCGCCCGATCGGGCCGCAGCAAATGGCGCGATCGCTATCAGGACGAAGAGCTCCGCCATCGCACCTATCGCGACGAGACCGGCGCCGAACTCCGCGAGGCCCAACGCCGCCTGCGCGAGCTCGAGACCGAGAATGCCCGGCTGCGCGCGGCGACGCCGAGCGGGGTGGCGCCGCCCCGGGCGGTCGATCCTTACTGACCTTTCAGTGCTCCTGCGGAAGCAGGAGCCCAGGGCGGCAAGCGATGCGCTCGTGACTCTGGGCTCCTGCTTTCGCAGGAGCATTGGAGTTCAGTTACGCAGCGCCGCCTGCGCCGCGGCGAGCCGGGCGATCGGCACCCGGTACGGCGAGGCGGAGACGTAATCGAGCCCGGTCTCTTCGCAGAATGCGATCGAGGCGGGATCGCCGCCATGCTCGCCGCAAATGCCCAGCTTGATATCGGGCCGCGTCGCCCGGCCCCGCTCCGCCGCCAGCGCTATCAGCTCGCCGACACCTTCGACATCGAGGCTGACGAACGGATCGCGCGCATAGATCTGCTTCTCGACATAGGTGGTCAGGAAGCGCGCGGCGTCGTCGCGGCTCACCCCGAGCGTGGTCTGGGTGAGATCGTTGGTGCCGAAGCTGAAGAATTCGCCGACCTCGGCGATCTCGCCCGCGCGCAGCGCCGCGCGCGGCAGCTCGATCATCGTGCCGACCAGATATTCGATCCGACGCCCCTTCTCGGCGAACACCGCCTCGGCCGCCTTGTCGACGACGATCTTCATCAGCTCGAGCTCCCGCCGCGTGGCGACCAGCGGGATCATCACTTCGGGGATCGGCGCCGCGCCCGATTTCTCCGCGACGAGCACCGCCGCCTCGAAGATCGCGCGGGCCTGCATCTCGTAGATCTCGGGGTAGGTCACCCCGAGCCGGCAGCCGCGATGCCCGAGCATCGGATTGAACTCGTGCAGCTCGGCCGCCCGCCTGCGCAGCGTCTCGATGTCGACATCGGCAGCCTTGGCCACTTCCTCGAACTCGGCTTCCTCGTGCGGCAGGAACTCGTGGAGCGGCGGATCGAGCAGGCGGATCGTGCAGGGCAGCCCCGCCATGACCTCGAAAATCTCGACGAAATCGCTGCGCTGTTCAGGGAGCAACTTGTCGAGCGCGGCCCGCCGGCCCTTCTCGTCGCTCGCCAGGATCATCTGGCGCACCGCAGTGATCCGCGCGCCGTCGAAGAACATGTGCTCGGTGCGGCACAGCCCGACCCCCTCGGCGCCGAACTCGCGCGCCGTGCGGCAATCCAGCGGCGTCTCGGCGTTGGCGCGGACCTTGAGTCGGCGCTTGGCATCGGCCCAGACCATCAGGGTGCCGAAATCGCCCGAAAGCTCGGGCTGGACCGTCGGCACCGCGCCGAACATCACTTCGCCGGTGGTGCCGTCGATCGTGATCGTATCGCCCTCGCGCACTTCGCGCCCGGCGACGCGCATCACTTTATCGCGCGCGACGATCGCCAGCGTGCCTGCCCCCGAGACGCACGGCCGGCCCATGCCGCGCGCGACCACCGCGGCATGGCTGGTCATCCCGCCGCGCGCGGTCAGGATCCCCTTGGCGGCATGCATGCCGTGAATGTCCTCGGGCGAAGTCTCGACCCGGATCAGGATCACCGAATCGCCCGCCGCGGCGCGCTTCTCGGCGGTGTCGCTGTCGAACACGGCCAGGCCCGAAGCGGCGCCCGGCGACGCCGGCAGCCCCTTGGTCAGCACGTCGCGCACCGCCTTGGGATCGAGCGTGGGGTGGAGCAATTGATCGAGCGCCATCGGATCGACCCGCAGGATCGCCTCGTCCTGCGTGATCAGCCCTTCGTTCGCCATGTCGACTGCGATCTTGAGCGCCGCCTTGGCGGTGCGCTTGCCGCTGCGGGTCTGCAGCATCCAGAGCTTGCCGCGCTCGACGGTGAACTCGATGTCCTGCATGTCGCGATAGTGGCGCTCGAGCTGGTCGAAGACGCGGGCGAGCTCGGCATAGGCCTCGGGCATCGCCTCTTCCATCGACAGCGGCCTGGCCCCCGCCGTCTCGCGCGCCGCTTTGGTCAGATATTGCGGGGTGCGGATCCCGGCGACGACGTCCTCGCCCTGCGCGTTGATCAGGAACTCGCCATAATAGGCATTGTCGCCCTTGGCCGGATCACGGGTGAAGGCCACGCCGGTCGCGCTGGTCTCGCCCATATTGCCGAAAACCATCGCCTGGACGTTGACCGCGGTGCCCCAATCGCCGGGGATGTCATTCAGCCGGCGATAGACCTTGGCGCGCTCGGACTGCCAAGAACCGAACACCGCGCCGATCGCGCCCCAGAGCTGGTCGTGAACATCCTGCGGGAAGGGCTTTCCCCACAATTCCTCGACGATCGCCTTGTACTCGGCGACGAGCTTCTGCCAGTCGCCGGCGCTCAGCTCGGTATCGAGGTTGTAGCCATTGTCTTCCTTGGCGATCTCGAGCGCTTCCTCGAAGCGTCCATGATCGAGCCCGAGCACGACATCCGAATACATCTGGATGAAGCGGCGATAGCTGTCCCACGCGAAGCGCTCGTCGCCGCTGACCTCGGCGAGCCCGACGACGGTCGCGTCGTTGAGCCCGAGGTTGAGCACCGTATCCATCATGCCCGGCATCGACACCCGCGCACCGCTGCGGACCGAGACGAGCAACGGATCGGCGGGGTCGCCGAATTTCTTGCCGGTGACGCTCTCGATATGCGCGACGCCGGTGGCGACTTCGTCCTTGAGGCTGTCGGGGAAGCTCTCGCCCGAATCGTAATAGAGTGCGCAGACCGGGGTGCTGATCGTGAAGCCGGGAGGCACCGGCAGGCCTATGCCCGCCATGCCGTCGAGATTGGCGCCCTTGCCGCCGAGCAGATTCTTGTCGCCGTTGCCGCCGTCCGAAACCCCGCCGCCGAAGCGGTACACGTACTGCGTCATCCCTGATCCTTATGCTGGAGGCGCCGCCCCGGGACGGGAGGCGCCTACCGCGGCTGCGAACAAGGCGGAAGCTCTGATTGCGTTGTCAGGACGCAGGCGCGCGGCGGACGGCCAAGACTTCCTAAAGACTGGACAAATTCGACTATTCCGGAACCGCAATAAATCCGATAAATCAGCCTTCGATCCGCGAAAAATCGGCGACTTTGTGCACTGCGTCACGCATGCGGGCGAGCAGGTTGAGGCGGGCCTCGCGTTTTGCCGGGTCCGGATCATTGACGGTAACCTTGTCGAAGAATGCGTCGATCGGCGCACGCAGCGTCGCCAGCGCGGCCATCGCAGCCTCGAAATCCTCGCGCGCGATCGCGGTGGCGGCGACCGGTTCGGCGGCGGCGAGCGCGGCGATCAGGTCGGCTTCCTCCGCTTGCGGCACATACCCGTGCTCCTGCGCCGGCAGGCGCCCAGGGTTGCTCTGCCCCTCGCCATCCTGGGCTCCTGCTTCCGGAGGAGCACTGGCGGGCCAGCCCTCCTTCTTGAGAATGTTCGCGGCGCGCTTGTAGCCCGCGAGCAGGTTCCTGCCGTCCTCGGTCCCGACGAACGCCTGCAGCGCATGAACCCGGGCGAGCAGCCGGACGAGATCGTCCTCGCCGCCCAATGCGAACACCGCGTCGATCAGGTCGTGCCGGACCCCGGCTTCCTTCTGCTGGACCTTGAGGCGATCGGCGAAGAAGTCGAGCACATCCGCACCCGCGATCTTCGACATCGGGAAGCGAAGGCCATTGTCGATAATCAGCGCCAAGGTGCCGAGTGCCGACCGCCGGAGCGCGAAAGGATCCTTCGATCCGCTGGGTTTTAGATCTGCGCCGAAGAACTGGGTGATACTGTCGAGCTTATCCGCCAAACTCACCGCCACCGTGACCGGCGCAGTCGGAACCTCGTCCCCCTGCCCGACCGGCTTGTAATGATCGCGGATCGCCTCGGCCACCTCGGCCGGCTCGCCCTGTGCGGCGGCGTAATAGCCCCCCATCAGGCCCTGCAGCTCGGGGAATTCGCCGACCATGCCGGTGACCAGATCGGCCTTGGCGAGCCGCGCCGCGCGCTCGGCCATGTCGGCCAATTCCGTGATCCCGGCGGAAGCCGGGATCTCGTGCGGTTCCTGCCCCGCGCCTTCGCCCGAGACCCCGGCTTTCGCCGGGGTGACGATCTGTTGCTCGACCAGCCAGCGCGCCAGCTTGGCCACCCGCTCGACCTTGTCGGCCACCGTGCCCAGCTTCTCGTGAAACACGATCTTCTCGAGCTTCTCCGCTTGCGCCTCGAGCGGCACCTTCAGATCGGTATCGTAGAAGAAGCGCGCGTCGCTCAGCCGCGCGGCGAGGACCTTCTGGTTGCCCTCGACGATCTTCGCCCCGCCGTCGACCGCGTCGACGTTCGCAGTGCAGATGAACGCATTGGCCAGCTTGCCCGCATTATCGCGGCAGACGAAATATTTCTGGTTCACCCGCGCCGTAAGCTGGATCACTTCGGGCGGCACGCTCAGGAAGTCAGCATCGAAGCGGCCGAGCAGCGGCACCGGCCATTCGGTCAGCCCGGCATTCTCGAACAGCAGGCCCTCGTCCTCGACCAGCGACAGCCCCGCCTTCTGCGCGGCCAGCTTCGCCCCGACGGCGATGATCGCGCGACGCTCGGCGCCGTCGACCACGACATGGCAAGCGCGGAGCTTCTCGACATAGTCGTTGGCGCTGCCGATCGTGATCACTCCGGGGTGGTGGAAGCGGTGCCCGACGGTCTGGACGCCGCTCTTGATCCCGGCGACTTCGATCGGAACCAGCTTGTCGCCGAGCAAGGCGACGATGCCCTGCAGCGGCCGCACCCAGCGCAGGCTCTCGGTCGAGACCGACGCCTCGCCCCAGCGCATCGATTTGGGCCAGGCGAAGCTGTGGATGACATGGCTCGCCGCGCTGGCGAGCACCGATCCCGCGACGATGCCGGGGCGCTCGATCACGGCGAACAGAATTTGCCCGCCCTTGCCGTCGTCGCGTGCGACGAGTTGCTCGCGGCTGAGGCCGGTCGAGCGGAGAAAGCCCTGGATCGCGGCGTCGGGCGCATCGGCGCGCGGCCCCTTGCGCTCCTCGGTCGCCGCGGTGGTGGTCTCGGCGACCCCGCGGACGATCAAAGCGAGCCGGCGCGGCGTGGCGAAGCTTTCGATTCTGTCGAAGGCGAGGTTGAGCGCCCTCAGCCGTGCCTCGAACAGCGACGCGAGATCGGCCCGCGCCTTCTCCTGCATCCGCGCGGGGATTTCTTCGGAGCGAAGCTCGAGAAGGAAGTCTTCGGTCATGATGGTTCACGCAAAGGCGCAAAGGCGCGAAGGAGAGAAGGTTTTTTCGTACAGAGGCGCGGAGGACGCAGAGCCTGTCCGCGCCGCATCGTCTCGCGCCAGCGAGACGTTTCACGCTGCCTCGCAGCAAATGAAGGCCGCTCTGCGGTGTTCGAGGACTGCAATCTCTGCGTCCTCTGCGCCTCTGCGCGAACCAAATGCTTCGCGCCTTCGCGTTCTTGCGCGAACCTCTTCACGCCGCCCACCCGTTTTTCGCCATCCACGCCGCGCACGAGCCCTTGGCGAGATCGCGCACCCGCCCGATATAGGCCTGGCGCTCGGCGACCGAGATCACGCCCCGCGCCTGAAGCAGGTTGAAGACGTGGCTCGCCTCGATCGCCTGCTCGTATGCGGCGATCGGAATGTCCTGCGCGAGGCAGTTCTCGCACTCGGCGACGGCCTTGCGGAACGCCTCGAACAAGGTCTCGGTATCGGCGACCTCGAAATTATATTTCGACATCTGCTTCTCGTTCTCGAGAAACACGTCGCCATAGCTGACCCCGGCATCGTTGAACGCGAGATCGTACACGCTGTCCTTATTCTGGATGTACATCGCCAGCCGCTCGAGCCCATAGGTCAGCTCGCCCGCCACCGGCTTGCAGTCGAACCCGCCCATCTGCTGGAAATAGGTGAACTGGGTGACTTCCATCCCGTCGCACCAGACTTCCCAGCCCAGCCCCCAGGCGCCGAGCGTCGGCGATTCCCAATCGTCCTCGACGAAGCGGATGTCGTGGCGGGTGAAGTCGATCCCGATCGCGGCAAGGCTGCCGAGATACAGTTCCTGCAGATCGGGCGGGCTCGGCTTCAATATCACCTGATATTGGTAATAGTGCTGGAGCCGGTTGGGGTTCTCGCCATAGCGGCCGTCGGTCGGGCGGCGGCAGGGCTGGACGAAGGCGGCGTTCCACGGATCGGGGCCGAGCGCCTTGAGCGTCGTCGCCGGGTGGAAGGTCCCCGCGCCCATGCGCATGTCATAGGGCTGGAGGATCACGCAGCCGCGTTCGCTCCAGTAATCATGGAGCTTCAGGATCATGCGCTGGAAGCTGAGGGGCTCGGACATATGCGCGGTGCTTTGGCGTGACGCGGTCCCGTTGACAAGGATGCAGTGACTGCGCTCCTGTCGCGCGATGGTGCGGAAGATATTGATCGCGGCGCTGCTGGCGCTCGGCGGGTGCGGGGCGAAGCCGGCGGCGAACGATGCCGATCCGGCATTGTGGGTGGTCAGGGACGCCGACACCAGGATCTATCTGTTCGGTACGGTGCACATGCTCAAGCCTGGGGTCGGCTGGTTCGACGATGGCGTGAAGACCGCTTTCGATGCCAGCGACGAACTGGTGCTCGAGCTGGTGATGCCGCCCGCCGACGAGATGCAGGCGCTGGTCAGCGAGCTCGGCATGTCGGCGAGCGGCCCTGCCTTGCCCGATCAGCTCTCCCCCGCCGAAGCGGCGAAATTCCGTGCGGCCCTGCCCGAGATGGGGCTGTCGCCCGAGGCGCTCGATCGCGCCGAGCCGTGGCTGGCGGCGACGATGCTGTCGGCGGCGCCGCTGCGCCAATTGGGCTATGACGAGAAGGACGGCGCCGAGGCCGTATTGACCGCGGCGGCCAAGGCCAGCGGCAAGCAGGTCGAAGGGCTCGAGACCGCGCGCGAGCAGCTCGGCTATTTCGATCGGCTGCCGATGCCGGCCCAGCGCGCGCTGCTGATCGATACGCTCGACGATCTGCCCAAAGCGGGCGAGACGATCGACCGGATGGTCGCGGCGTGGAGCGCGGGCGATGCCGACGGCATTGCGCAGCTGATGAACGAGGATCTCAGCCGCTCGCCCGAGCTCGCCGACGCCCTGCTCGCGCAGCGCAACCGCAAATGGGCCGATTGGCTGGCACAGCGCATGAAAGCACCGGGAACGGTGTTCGTCGCGGTCGGCGCGGGGCATCTCGCCGGCAAGGCCGGGGTGCAGGCCGAACTGGCGAAGCGCGGGCTCAAGGCCGAACGGGTAGATTATTAAGGCACAAGCTCCCCTCCCTGCAAGGGAGGGGTTGGGGGTGGGTAAGAGAAGGTCGGGCTCGATGCCCGGCCTTTTCTTTTTACCGACGCATCTCGACGGCTCGCATCCACCCTCTGCTCCTCCCTTGCAGGGAGGCGAGCGCACGGGCTTGACTCCCGTCGTCATTTAGCCGATAAGTTATTTAACATGGAGGTTATATGAGTCCCGACCCACTGAGCGCCACCTTCGCCGCGCTTGCCGATCCGACCCGCCGCGCGATCCTCGCCCGCCTGGCGCTCGGCGAAACCCATGTCGGCGAACTCGCCCGCCCGTTCGCGATCAGCGGCCCCGCGATCACCAAGCACCTCAAGGTGCTGGAAAGCGCCGGGCTGATCTCGCGGAGCCGCACCGCGCAACAGCGCCCGGCCAAGCTCGAGGCCGAAGCGCTCAAGGCGGCGAGCGAGTGGCTCACTGCCTATCGTCGCTTCTGGGAAGAGAAGTTCGATGATCTCGACGCGTATCTTGATGAACTGCAGCACAAAGGAGAGAAAAGATGAGCACGACCGAAATCGGCGTTGGCTATGAGATGACGATCACTCGCAATTTCGCCGCGCCGCGCGAGCTGGTGTTCGACTGCTTCACCAAAGCCGAGCATCTCGCCCGCTGGTGGGGCCCGCGGGAGTTCGACGCGCCGGTTTGCGAGACCGACGCACGCCCCGGCGGCAAGATCCGCATGGACATGCGCGGCCCCGAGCCATATGGCACCAACCCGGTCTATGGCGAGTATCTCGAGATCGCCCGCCCCGATCGCCTGCGCTTCGTCCTCCGCGCCTTTCAGGAGCCCGACGGCAGCTGGGGGATCGAGCATGAGGACACGCTGGTCTTCGAGGATGCGCCGGACGGCGGCACGGTGCTGCACATGGTGACGCGCGTGACCCAGGTCAGCGAGCGGATGCTGCCGGCACTGAACGGCATGAAGGAAGGCTGGAGCCAGAGCCTCGACAAGCTCGACGAGTTGCTGCCTGAATTGGTTTAGCCGATTGCGATCCTCCCCCTCCCCGGGGGAGGATTGGAGTCGGTTGCACTTTTCCCGTACTTCCTATAGAGGCGCGCGCTTGCCGTGGCAGGGTCATCCCTGGAGGCCTGCCGGGCATGCGAATTGAAACACTTTAGCGCATTGGAAACGACACATGAGCGAAACGCTTACGCTGTCGGCCGAGACGCGCGACCGGGTTGGCAAGGGAGCCTCCCGGGCGCTGCGTCGTGAAGGCCGCGTCCCCGCCGTCATCTACGGCAACAAGGCAGACCCCGTTGGCGTGCACGTCAGCGAGCGCGAGCTGATGAAGCTGCTCAACACCGGGCACTTCATGAACTCGGTCGTCATGGTCAATGGCGAGCGCACCCTGCCCAAGGACGTCGCTTTCGACGTCGTCACCGACCGTCCGGTCCATGTCGACTTCCTGCGCATCTCCGAGCATGCCACCGTCACCGTGCAGGTGCCGATCGTGTTCACCGACGAGGAAGAAGCCCCCGGCATCAAGCGCGGCGGCGTGCTCAACGTCGTCCGTCACGAGCTCGAACTCGTCGTCGACGCGGCCGAGATCCCCGACCAGATCGAGATCTCGCTGAAGGGTGTCGAAGTGGGCGATTCGATCCACATCTCGGCAGTGACTTTGCCCAAGGGCGCAACCTCGGCGATCACCGATCGCGACTTCACCATCGCGACCGTCGTGGCGCCGTCGGCGCTCAAGTCGAGCGAAGGCGACACCCAGACCGAAGTCGCCGACGAGGCCGAGGGCGAGTAATCGTCCCAAACTTCACGGTTCAAAAAATCGCCTCCGCATCTTAGGTGCGGGGGCGATTTTGTTTTGGGGTTATCGGCATGCAGCTCTGGGTGGGTCTCGGCAATCCGGGGCCGCAATATGCGATGCACCGGCACAATGTCGGCTTCATGGCCCTCGACGCCGTCGCCGAGGTGCACGATTTCTCCACGCCGAAGAAGCAGTTCCAGGGCTGGACGCAGGAAGGGCGTATCGGCAGCGACAAGCTAATCCTGCTCAAGCCCGGCACCTTCATGAACGAGAGCGGCCGCGCCGTCCGCGCGGCGCTGGACTTTTACAAGCTCACCCCCGCCGACGTCACCGTCTTCCACGACGAGCTCGATCTGCTGCCGTTCAAGGTCAAGGTGAAAGTGGGCGGCGGCACCGCGGGGCATAATGGCTTGCGCTCGACCGATGCGCATATCGGGCCCGATTTCCGCCGGGTGCGGATCGGCATCGGTCATCCGGGACACAGGGATCGGGTGACCGGCTATGTACTGGGCAATTATGCCAAGGCCGAAATCGAGCCGCTCAGCGACATGCTCGGCGCGATCGCCGCGGAAGCGGCGTGGCTGGCGGGCGGCAACGACGCGCGCTTCATGAGCGACGTGGCGCTCCGGCTGCAGGATTGAGCGCACGAAAAGGGGCCCCGGTTTCCCGGAGCCCCCTTCGTCGTTCCGCCGAGAGCTTATTTCTTGCCGACGACCACGCCGACGAGGCGCTGATTGCCGCCGCCGACGGTGCCATTGCCCGCGAAGGCAATGCCGATCTCCTTGCCCTGCGAGCCGAAGAAGCCGCCCTGGATCGTTCCCGAAAGCGCCGCATTGCCGGCGAAGCTGCCGCTGAACTGGTTCTGGCCGACCGGGATCGCACCCTGCGCCGTGAAGGTGCCGTATGCGGTGGTGGTCCCGCCGCCCTCGGGCGTCTGGTTGAGGGTGAGCGTGACATCGACCAGAGCGGTCGAGAAATTGACCGAGACGGTGACCGTGCCGCCGACGCGCGACACCGTGGTGACTCCGCCGTTGACGCTGACCAGCTTGCCGACGACGGTCGACGTATAGGCCTGGGTGCCGGTGGTCGGAACGTCGGTCAGTGCGGTCTGATAGCCGAACACCGTGGTCGCGATCCGCTTGGCGCCGGTGGTCGAATCGCCGCGCCACCAATTGGCGTAGCTGAGATTGGTCAGCTGCAGCGCGGTGTTGCTCGTCACCTGCGACGGGATGGTGTTGTTGAGGAATTCGAGCTGCGCGAACTTGCCCGCGGTCGCAGTGTCGTTGGTGCGGAACACGAACTCGGTCACGGCCGGGGCGGGCGCCGTGGTGACGTTGGCGTTGACGAAGCGCGATTCCTCGGTGTTCTCGCGGATCACATAGGTCGCGGAGGCGATCAGGTTGCTCGTGGCGAGGCGCACCCGGCTCGACATCGGCTCGGTGCTGGCGGCACCCAGCGTCACGGCGCCCGCCGGATTGCCGGTATAGCTGGTCGCGGCGTTGATCGTGCTGAACTCGGCCGCAGTGGCGAGCGGAAATGCCGTGTAGGTCGGCGACGCGGTCGGCGTCGGCGTGGGAGTCGCGGTCGGCGAGGGCGTGGGCGTCGGATCGGGATCGTCGCTGCCGCTGCAGCTCGCAAGCGCCAGCGTCGCCGCGGCGGCGCTCATGATCATGTGACGGCGAATCATTCCCTGCTCCTTGAAATACTCGATGCCTGACAAGGCCCGGCGCCCCTGTACTCCAGATGAACGGGGGGGCGTCAAGCAGCGATACAATACTAGGACGGAGCGAGCGCGCCCGGCCCGTAAGTCCTTGCGCGCGCGAGGCGCGCCGCCGCCTGCCGCGCCGGGCTCGACGGCAGCTCGAAGCGCCCTGCTCCCCTGGCGAGCAGCTTGAGCAGCGCGCGCTCGCGCCGGCCGAACCGATAGCCTGCCAGCCCGAGCTGGCCGCGCATCGCCGCCGGCAGCAAATCGATGGCCGCGCGGACGCCGAGCCGTTGCAGCGGGCGCAGTGCGCGCGGCAATATGTCGGCGGAGCGCAGGATCGCGATCAGCTCGTCGATCGCCGGCGACGGCTCGAGCTGCGGCCGCATCCGCGCCATCAGCGCCGCCATCTCGGCTTCGTTCGCCGGCGGCGCCTCAACGCCGTACAATGCGGCGCCCGCCTTCGCCTCGGCATAGAAAAGGTCGCGCTCGGCCTGGCCAAGCGGCACGGCATAGCAGCGATAGGCCTCGAGGAACGCCCAGCTCGCGGTCGCCTGCACCCAGAGCAGCAATTCGGGATCGCTCGCGACATAGGGTCGCCCGTCGTCGGTCTCGCCCCGCACCCGCGCGTGCATGCGATTGACTCGTCCGGCGAGCGCCTCGAACCGGCTGCGCGCGCCGTATACGGTGATCATCGCCGCCAGCCCGGTCCGCCGCATCCGCGTCGCGGGATCGTGCCGGAAGCTGGTGTGATCCCAGACGCCGTGGCGCACCCGCGGCTCGCCCAATTCGAGCAGGACCGCGGCGATCCCGCCCACATACATCGTCACCGGATTGCGGAACACGCGCCACGATACCGAATCGGGCGGAAGCATCGCCGGCTCGCCGGCCGGCTCGCGGAAATCGGCGTCTTCGATGCCCATCAGACGAGCGGCGGCGGAATCGATATGGTGCAACAGCATGGGGCATCAACGCCCGGCCCCGCGCGCTTGCTCCGCACTGGAAAGTCCGGCGCTTTGCGCCTATCGAGCCCGCAACTCGCCGGCCTGCCCGGCGCTTCAACACAGGATCGAGCTTCTCATGGGTTTTCGCTGCGGCATTGTCGGGCTTCCGAACGTCGGCAAGTCCACGCTCTTCAATGCGCTGACCGAGACTGCCGCCGCGCAGGCGGCGAACTATCCGTTCTGCACGATCGAGCCGAATGTCGGCAACGTCGCAGTGCCGGATCCGCGGCTGACCGCGCTCGCCGAGATCGCCGGATCGGCCAAGATCATCGAGACCCAGCTCGGCTTCGTCGACATTGCCGGGCTCGTCCGCGGCGCGAGCAAGGGCGAAGGCCTCGGCAACCAGTTCCTCGGCAACATCCGCGAAGTCGACGCGATCGTCCATGTCCTGCGCTGCTTCGAGAATGACGACATCCAGCATGTCGACAACAAGGTCGATCCGATCGCCGACGCCGAGACCGTCGAAACCGAATTGATGCTCGCCGACCTCGAAAGCCTCGAGAAGCGCGTGCCCAATTACGTCAAGAAGGGCCAGCAGGGCGACAAGGACGCCAAGGTCGCCGCATCGGTGCTCGGCCAGGCGCTCGACTTGCTCCGCGAAGGCAAGCCCGCGCGACTGACTCAGCCGAAGGACGCCGAGGAGGCCAAGGTCTTCGCGCAGGCGCAATTGCTGACCGGCAAGCCGGTGCTCTATGTCTGCAACGTCAACGAGGAAGACGCCGCCAACGGCAACGAACTCTCGGCCAAGGTGTTCGCCAAGGCGAAGGCCGAGGGCGCCGAGGCGGTGGTCGTCTCGGCAGCGATCGAGGCCGACATCGCGACGATGCCCGCCGAGGAGCGCGGCGAATTTCTCGGCGAGCTCGGGCTCGAGGAAACCGGCCTCGCCCGCGTGATCTGCGCCGGCTACAAATTGCTCCACTTGCTCACCTTCTTCACCGTCGGCCCCAAGGAGGCGCGCGCCTGGACGGTCGAGGTCGGCGCCAAGGCGCCGCAGGCCGCCGGCGCGATCCACACCGATTTCGAGCGCGGCTTCATCCGCGCCGAGACGATCGCTTATGAAGATTATGTCCAGTTCAAGGGCGAGAGCGGCGCGCGCGACGCGGGCAAATTGCGTTCGGAAGGCAAGGAATATGTCGTCCATGACGGCGACGTGATGCTGTTCCGCTTCAACGTGTAGGCCGCACCCTACGGAAGATTGAATCAACCGGGTTTCCAGCGCTTTGGCGGCGATAGCTGCCAGAGTCGTCACCCCTGCGCGCAGCCGGCCCGCGCGGTGTACACTATTGCCCAAGCAGTGTCCGGACTGCGCGGAATCGACAAACCGCCCCGATCGGCGATATGCCAAGACCCGTCTGGCCATTGGTTTTGTCAGGACAAGTACTTAGTTAACAAAAGTTGAAGATGGTACTTTAGCCACCCTGCCGTCGACACTGCCCGGGCTGTCCATAGTGTGAAGCTTATAGCCGATTCCCTGCCTGCATTCCGCTATCCACTGCGTGGATCGGCGCAGGTTGCTCCGCGATGGGTGACGTTTCTCCTTCCGGCGGCAGCAGTGCTGATCTGCGTCGCGATCTGGGTCGCCGCGCTCCAGATCACCCACGTCCAGCGCGACAATCTGATCTCGGCCGCGATCCGCGAGAATCGCAACCGGGCGATCGCCTATGACCATTTCGTCGCGGGCATCCTCGATCATGCCGACAGCGCGGCGCAGCATCTGGCGCGGCAGTATCGCGACGTCGGCGCGACTCCGCGGCCCTTGACCGATTCGACAGCCACCGATCCCCTGTTCGCCCGGGTCGACGTCCTCGATGCAAGCGGCCGGCTCGGCGCGTCGAGCCGTCCCGGCGAAGGCACCGGAGAGGCGAGCGAGGCGGCGTTCCGGCTGCTGCGAACCGGTCGGACGCGCGAGCCGCTCCTCGCGGATCCGGCCCCCGATGGCGGTGCCGGCAAGGCCGCGATCGTTTTCGCGCGCTCGATCCGGCGCGCGGATGGCAGCTTCGGCGGCGCCGTCGCGCTGCACATCCCGGTCGATCGGCTGACCCGCTTCTACGAGGGCGCCGATTTTCGTCCGCACGACCTGATCTCGGTCGTGCGCCTCGACGGACTCACCCTCGCACGGCGCGAGGGACCGGCGGTGAGCTATGGCCAGAATCTCGCAGGCAAGCTCGCCATGCAGCGTCAGGCGGCCGAGCCGTGGGGCACCTATGTCGGCCCCAGCTCGGTCGACGGCGTTACCCGCATCTTCAGCCAGCGGCGGCTGTCGCGCTTCGGGCTGTTCGTCAGCGTCGGCCTCGGCACCGACGACGTGCTCGCCCCCTCTTATGCCCGCGCGCGCATATTCTATCTCACCGTCGCCGCACTGACCTTGGCACTGCTGGGCGGCACGCTCGCTTTCTGGCTGGGGCTGCGCCGGCGCGAAGCGATCATCCGTCACCTCGCCGCCACCAACGAGCGGCTTTCCGAAGCGCAGGCGATCGGCAAGATGGGCGATTGGGAGCTCGATCTCGAAACCAGACTGCTCGCCTGTTCGGACGAGGCCTGCCGGATGCACGGTCTCGATCCGCAGCAGGACGTCATCACTTCGGATCAGGCGCTCGCCTTCCACGATCCGGAGGGGCGCGAGGATATCCAGCGGACCTTGCGCACTGCGATCCTGTCGAAGCAGCCGGCGCAGTGCGAAGTGGTCAGCACGATGGGCGACGGCCGCGTCGCGCATCTGCGGATCCGGATGTTCCCCGTGGTCGATTCCGACGGCAAGGTGCGCACCGTGCTCGGTACCGAGCAGGACATCACCACCGAACGGCGGCACGAGCAATTGCGCGCCGAAGTCGCCCACATCACCCGGGTCGAGGCAGTCAATCTGATGGCCGCGACGATCGCGCACGAGCTGTCGCAGCCGCTCACCGCCGCGGGCAATTATCTCAGCGCCGCGATCTATCTGGCCGAACAGGGCAGGCATTCGCTCGTCGATCAGGAGAGGCTGGCGGTCCTGCTGGGGCAGGCGGGCCGTCAGATCGGCCTCAGCGGCAAGATCATTTCGCGCGCCCGCGAAATGGTCTCCGACCGGCGGAACGGCGAGATCGCATCGCTCGACGACATCGTCGAGGAGGCAATCGCGCTCAGCAAGGTCGCCGATCCGGCAGTGGCGCGCACCGCGATCAGCGCGCGGCTGGAGCCCGATACCGGCCATGTCGCCGCGGACAAGGTCCAGATCCAGCAGGTTCTGCTCAATCTGATCCGCAACGCCGCGCAGGCAGTGACTCACATCGACAAGCCGCAGGTGATCGTCACCAGCCGGCGCGAGGAAGGCGGAATGGTCATGGTCAGCGTCGCCGACAACGGCACCGGCCTGCCCGACCATGTCGACGACATCTTCGCGCCGTTCGGCGCGGCCGATCGCAACGGGCTGGGGATCGGGCTGTCGATCTGCCGGACGATCGTCGATTCCTATGGCGGCCGGATCTGGAGCGGCACCAGCCCCCTCGGCGGCGCCGCGATCTGCTTCACGCTGCCGCTCGACGAACTGGCCCTGCTCTACGACGTCGCGTAGGCCCATCAACTCCCCTCCCTGGAAGGGAGGGGTCGGGGGTGGGTGCGCGCGTCAGCGCGCTCAACGACGTAGGCGGAATAAAGAAAAGGCCGGGCGTCGAGCCCGACCTTTTCCAACCCACCCCCTGCCCCCTCCCTTTCAGGGAGGGGAAAGCAGGCCGTCTCAGCGCGCCGCGCCGCGCTCCGCCGCCTCGACCACGCGAAGGATGTTGCCGCCCCACATCTTGGCGAGATCGGCATCCGAATAGCCGGCCGCGCGGAGCCGCTCGGTGACCTTGGGCAAGGCCGAGATGTCCGCGATCCCCGGCAGGCCGCCGCCGCCGTCCCAATCGGCGCCGAAGCAGACATGGTCGACGCCGGCGACTTCGATCACGTGCAGCACCATCGTCATGTAGCGCTCGAAATCGGCGGCCCACATCGGCGCGGTCTTGTCGAGCGCGCGCCAGCGCCGGGCGAGATCGGCCTGCTGTTCGGGCGAGAGATCGGCGATATGCTCGTACTCGCCGAACATCTTGGCGCGCTCGGGCCCGAGATTCATGGTCGAGAGGAAGATCGTGCTGACGCAGATCGCCCCTCCCTTCGCCGCGAGCTTGCGGATGCGGCCATCGTCGAGATTGCGGGGATGGTCGAACGCCGCGCGCCCGCTCGAATGCGAGAGCAGCAATGGCGTGGTCGACAATTCCAGCATCTGGTCGAACGTCGCGTCCGACGCATGGCTGGCGTCGATCACCATCCCCAGCCGATTCATCTCCTTTACCCATTGGCGCCCGAGGGGTGAGAGACCGTTCCATTTCGGCGTGTCTCCGGAGGAATCGGCGAACTGGTTGTTGGCGCCGTGCACCGGCCCGGCCAGCCGCACGCCGCGATCGTAGAAATCCTCGAGCAGCGACAGATCCTCGCCGAGCGGGTAGCTGTTCTCCATGCTCTTGAACGCGATGCGCAGCCCGGCGCGGTCGGCCCGGCGCGCATCGGCGGCGGTCGTCGCGAAATCGATCCGGGCGGGCAGCGCCGCGAGGGTGGAGTCGATCAGATCGGATCGCTTGCGCGCAAAGGCGAGCGCATCGGCATAGCCTTTGGCCGTCAGCGGTCCCTGCTCGGTATAGATCGCGAAAAAGCCGCCATCGAGCGCGCCCGAATCCATCCGCTCGAGATCGACCTGCACCAGATCGGTCGCCGGATCATGATGCCCCGCAAAGCTCCAGCCCGGACGGCCGAAATGGATCGGCGTGTCGAGATGGGTGTCGAGCACGAGAAAATCGCGATGCGCCTTGCGCGGCGGCTCCGCCTGCGTCGTGGCGCACCCGGCGAGGAGGAGGGCGAGCGCCAAAGTCCCTCTCCCTGCAGGGGAGGGGAGAAGCCAGCTCCCCCTCACTCCGCCCCCTCCACCGGCCGCAGGTCGAGATCGTGATAGTCATAGCTGAAATCGGCGATCGGGCTCTCCGCCTTCATCGACACCCGCGCGACCTTGCCGTCGGCGTCGAGCGCGAAGGTCACGTATGCGGGCTCGATCGCCTTGTCGTCGAAGCGGGTGACGAAAGTGTCGTACTGCCAATGGACGAGCTTGCCGGCCATGCGCGGCGTGCTCCTGAAGTCGATGCGCAGGCCGTCGGCGGCGTTGGTCACCGCGACGTCGCCATACCAGGGATCGCGATAGGTACCGGCATAGCGTTCGAGCGCCAGCGACGGCCCGACCTTGGCGGGCGCGGCCTTGACTCCGGCCAGCGCCGCCTTGCCGCCGGCGATCCGCTTCTCCATGAACTCGCCGAACCGCGCCGGCCAATCCTGGTCGGGCAGCCCGAGATAATGATCGACCAGCATGTGCGCGACGCCGCGCAGCAAAGCGACTTCCTCCGAATTGACCACCACCGCGATGCCGACATCCTGATCGGGGAGCAGGATGACATGGGTGATCGATCCGAACACGCCGCCGCCGTGCGAGATGATCCGCGCGCCCTTGTAATCCTCGACTTCCCAGCCGAGCGCATAGCTGCTGAACTTGGGCGTCAGCGGCGCGAGGCTGCCCGGATAGGGCGTGATCGGCTGGAGCGTCGCGCCCTTCCACATCTCGGCCGCCTGCGCCTCGCTGAACAGCCGGCCGCCGCCCGGCAGCGCGCCATGGCCGAGCTGGATCTTGAGCCATTGCGCGAGGTCCTTCGCGCTCAGCGCCAGCCCGCCCGCGGGCATCGCCGCGCGGCCCAGCTCCTCGCGCTCGTCGAGCACCGAATTGGGCCCGTCGCCGCGCACTGCGCCGCCGATCCGGGCGTGCGGAAAGGCGCGGTCGGGCGTCGCCCAACGCGCTTCATAGGTGGCGGTAGCGGTCTTCATCCCGCCGCGGCCGAGCACCTCGCGGGTCATGAACTCCTCCCACGTCTTGCCGCTGACTTCCTCGATCAGCTGGCCGGCGACCATGTAGAGGATGTTGTCATAGGCGTAGGACGAGCGGAAGCTGGTCGCCGGCTTGATGTACGCCAGCCGCTTGACGCTCTCCTTGCGCGACAGGCTGCCGCGGGGGACGAACAATAGATCCCCCGCGCCCAGTCCGAGCCCGCTGCGGTGGACGAGCAGGTCGCGAACGGTGATCTCGCGAGTCACCCATGGATCGTACATGCGGAACCACGGCATGTGATCGATCACCTTATCGTCCCAGCCCAATTTGCCTTGGTCGACGAGGATCGCGATCGCCGCGGCAGTGAACGCCTTGCCGGTCGATCCGGTCTGGAAGATCGTGTCGGCGTCGACTTTCGCAGCCGCGCCGAGCTTGCGTACCCCCCAGCCTTTGGCGAGCGTGGTTTTGCCATGCTCGACGATCGCGACCGCGATCCCCGGCGCCCCGGTCGCCTTGCGCAGCGCCTCGACCTTTGCGTCGAGCCCCGCGGGCGGATCGGCCAGCGCGGGTGCGGCGAGCGCGAGCAACGGCACAGCGAGCAGCGAGCACAGTCTCATGCGGCGATCTCCTTGGGGGATGCAGAACGGCGCCGGAGCAGTCGCGCCAGCCCGATCGTCATCAGCGGCAGCACGAACACGGCGAGGAACAGCCAGGCGAGCAGCCGGTAGCCGCTGGCGATCAGCGCGATCAGCCCCACCCGCTCGGCGACGAACATGCAGACCAGCAGCAGCACCCCGGCGATCAGCGCCCGCGCGCGCGCGCCCAGCTCCACGCCGCGGCGGCGCCGCAGCACCCCGGCGACGCGCTCGTTGATCGCATGCACCGCGCCTGCACCGCTTTCGAGCAGAGCGGCGAAGATCATGATCTGGAACAGCCAGTGGAACAGCGGCGCGTTCAATTGGCGCAACAGGAAGTCGGACGGCAGCGTCTCGGCCCCGATCGCGGGATAGAAAGCGACCATGCAAGTGAAGAACAGGATCGCCGGCGCCATCGCCAGCGGTCCCGCGATCATGCCCGCGATCACGGCGTCGCGGCTGCTGGTCAGATGGCGGAGCACCGGCAGGATCACCACCGCGCCGATGATGTTGTAGCTGGCATAGGTCAGCCCGCCCGACGCCCAGCCCTGCCACGGCGCCGGGGTCGAAAAGCCCGCGGCGATACGGTCGCCGAAGCTGAACAGCGCGAGGATCAGGAACAGCGCATAGACGCCGTAGAGCAGGAACGAGACATTTTTGAACACGCCCTCGACTGCCTGATTGCCCAATGCGACGGTGGCGAGGATGCCGCTCGCCAGCAGCAATGCGCCGATAAAGCTCGGCCAGCCGAACATCGCCGCGCCGATCGCCCCCGCGCTCGCCCCGAACACCGCCAGGATCAGCACGACGAACAGGATGTACGCCACTTCGAACGCGATCCAGGCCGGCCCGAGCAGATCGGCGAAGAAGGCGCGATAGTCGAGCGCCCCCGCCAGCCGGGCATAAGCGAAGGTGGTCGCGGCGATCACGCTCCACAGCAGCATCGCCAGCAGCATGCCCATCAGTCCGCCCCACGGCCCCGCGGGCAGGAAATATTCGGCCAGCTCGCGCCCGGTGGCATAGCCGCCGCCGATGATCACGGCCTTCATCGCGAAGCCGGGCAGCAGGAAGCGCTGGAACCAGCTCGATCCTGCGGCGGCGCTGCTCATGCGAGGCAGCTCTCGACCAGCGCGTCGAACGCCGCGCCGCCGCGCACCGGATCGGCGACCGGCAGCCCGAGCCGTTCGCTCTCGCGCCGCATCACCGCCTCGGCCTCGGCTTCGTCCAGCGCGGAGGTGTTGAAGCTCACCCCACCGCAGCGGATGTCGGGATTTGTCCGCCGCCCGAGCGCCAGCGTCAGGTCGATGATCTCCTCGATCGTCGCGACCCGATAGCCCGCGGTGCCGAGCATCTCGGTCCGCCCCGGCTCGTGGCACACCACGAAGACGTCCGGCTGGCTGCCGTGGAGCAGCCCGAGCGACACCGCCGCATAGGCCGGGTGCGCCAGCGAACCCTGCCCTTCGATCACGTCCCAATGCCCGGGGTCGGCGTCGGGCGACAGCATCTCCGCCGCCCCCGCCTCGAAATCGGAGACCACTGCGTCCATCGGCATGCCGCCCCCGGCGATCATGATCCCGGTCTGGCCGGTGGCGCGGAAATCGCTGTCGACTCCCCGCCGCCTGAACGCGCGCGCCAGCGCCAGCGCGGTATATTTCTTGCCGAGCGCGCAATCGGTGCCGACGGTGAGCAGCCGCTTGCCGCTCCGCTTGCGCCCGGTGGCGACCGGAATGTCGGCGGGCGGCACGCGGATGTCGATCAGCCGCCGCCCCAGCCGTTCCGCCGCCTCGGCCAGCTCGGGAATGTCGGCGAGCCGCGTATGCATCCCCGCGACCAGATCGAGCCCCGCCTCGAGCGCCTCGATCAGCGACTTGCGCCACGAGGTCGGGATCACCCCGCCGGGATTGGCGACCCCGATCACCAGCCCCTTCGCGCCTTCGGCCACTGCCTGGGCGGGCGTCATCTTCTCGAGCTTGGTAGTGACGGTGGCGCCGCACGAAAATTCGCCGACGCATTTCTCTCCCGCCCAGTCACGAAGCCCGAACGCGGTCTTGGCGAAACCCGGCTCGGTCGTGTCGCCGAGGAACAGGAGATAGGGCTGGGGCAGCGAAAGCAGGTCGACGTTCAGGCCGAAAGGGGCGTTCATGATGGCTTCCCGGGTCAGAACGAGAGATCGAAGGCGAGGCCGATCGTGCGCGGCTGGAGCGGCGTGATCGCGAGGAAGCTCGGCTGGTTGAGCCCGTCGGTCAGCGTCGAGCGCGACAATTCGCCGTCATCGTCGAGCAGGTTGCGCGCATAGGCGCGGAGCTTCCAATGCTCGCCGATGTTGAGCGATGCGTTGAGATCGACCGCGGTATAGGCGGTCGCCCGCGCGGTCAGCGGATCGCTCTCGACCAGCGACAGCCGGCTGCTGGCATGCCGCACGCCCGCGCCGAAATCGGCGCTGAGATCGCCGCCCAGCTCGGCATGATAATCGAGCCGCGCCGCGCCGCTGAACTTGGGCACGCCGGGAAGCTGGTCGCCATCCTCGCCGCTGATCTCGGGCACGTCCTCGCTCAATTTCGCATCGGTATACGAGCCGGTCAGCGACAGGGTCAGCCCGCTCGTTGGCCGGATATAAAGCGAGCCCTCGATGCCCTTGCTCGCCGCCGCGCCGCCATTGGCCTGGCCCGAGACGCCCCCGAACGCGCGCGTCACCTGGATGTCCTTCCAGTCCATGTAGAAAGCGGCCACGTCGATCGACACCGCGCGGCCCGCCAGGTCCGCCTTGAAGCCGATCTCGTAATTGGTCAGCGTGTCCGAATCGACGCTCGGCGGCACGTTGGGAACGATGACGTTGGGCCCACCGGGTCGATAGCCGGTGGCGACCCGGCCATAGAGCATCGCGTCGTCGCTCACATGGAATTGCGGGCTGACGCTCCACGTCACCACGTCTTCCTGCGATTCGCCGGGGTCGTCCGCCTGCGGCACGATCGCCCCCGAGCTGATCTGGCGGAAGGTCTGCTCGTTGCGCGCCCAGCGCACCCCGCCGGTGATCTCGAAGCGCTCGCCGAACCGGAGCGTCGCGTTGCCGAACACCGCATATTCCTTGTAGGTCGCCGGCAGCCCCACCGTCGCCAGCGGATCGAGCGCGGGGATGATGTTCCCCGCCATGTCGTACGAGCGGACCAGCTGCGTGTTCGAGCTCTTCTCGTCGGTGTAGAAGCCGCCCACCAGCCATTCGAAGCTGCCGCCGCTCGGCGAAGCGAGGCGGACTTCCTGCGTCCATTTGCGCAGCCCCAGATTGATCTCGAACGGCGTGATGCCCGCGGCTACCGCGCCACCGGTGAGCAAGGGGAACAGCACGCCGAACGCATAGCTGGCGTCCTGCAGCTGGGTGGCATGCGTCGTGCTGTGGGTGGTGACCGAAGTCGCAGTCACCCCGCCGAAATCATAATCGAGCGTCGCGGCATAATATTGCAGCTCGGTCTTGAAGGCCTCGGGCACATAATTGTTGTACGACTTGCCGTCGCCGAGCCGCTTGCCGGTCAGATCGGCGGCGTAGATCCCGTTCCCGTCCGAATCGAGATCCTGGTAGATCGCGGTCAGCCGCGCGCTGAACCGATCGCTCGCCTGCCACAGCAATGCGACCCGCCCGCCGATCTGCTCGTAATCATTCTGGTCGGTCAGCCCGGCATTGTTGACGCTGTTCACGAAGCCCGGGGTCTTGCGCCACGCAAAGCTGCCGGTGACGCCGAGCTTGCCCTCCACCAAAGGCGCATTGAACATCGTCTGCCCGGCCCAGCCGAGATCCCCCGCCCCGTTGATCCCGAAGCCCTCGACGCCGCCGCGGACGCTGAAGGTGGAGGTGCTCGGCGTCACCGTGACATATTTGAGCAGCCCGCCGATCGAGCTGGCGCCGTAGAGCGTCCCCTGCGGCCCGCGCAGCACTTCGACCCGCTCGATGTCGTATGGCAGCAGATCGAGCGAGAATTGCCCGCCGCGATTGTAGATCGCGCTCGATCCCACCGGCGCGTCGTCGAGATAGATGCCGACGGTCTGGCTGGCGGTGAGCGGGGCGACGCCGCGCAGGGTGATCGTGGTCTGCCCCGGCGTGCCGGTGGTCGACACCTGCAGCCCGGGGACATAGCCGGCATAATCGGTGAGCGAGGCGGCGCCCTGCTCCTTCATCGCATCGCCACTGACCACGCTGATCGAGATCGGCACGTCCTGGAGGTTCTGCTCGCGCTTCTGCGCCGTGACGACGATTTCGTCGTCGCTGCGCGCGACGGGCGGCGCCTCCTGCGCCTGCGCGCTCGCGGAAAAGGCCAGCGCGCCCGCGGCGGTCGAAACCGCCAGCAGGGTGCGTACGGACAAGGCGAACCGGTTCATCTTTTTTCTCCCCTCGAGTCCCAAAGTCAGCCGCCCCAGATTTCCCCCAGCAGCCGACGGAAATTGCCGCCCAGCACGGCGGCGATATTGGCGTCCGAATAGTTGCGCCGGATCAGTTCTTCGGTGAGGTCGTAGATCTTGCGCGGATGGTCATAGCCATCGACATCGATCTTCTCGCGAAACGCGTAGCTCGCTTTATATGCGGCCTTGAGCTGCGCATACAGGTCGGCCGGCATGTCCTCATAGCCGTTGAGATCGGCATCCGATCCGATCCCGACATGCTCGATCCCGACGAGCTTGACGACATGGTCGATATGGTCGGCGATCTGCGGCACCGCGGTCGGCTCCTGCGCGCTGACGAACATGCGGACGCCGGTCACGCCCATCACCCCGCCCTTGGCCGCCATCGCCTTGATCGCCTCGTCGGTCTTGAGCCGCGGGTGGTTCACCAAGGCCCGGCAATTGCTGTGGGTGATCGCGATCGGTTTGGCGGAGAGCGCGATCGCATCGAGCGTGGTGCGATCGCCGCAATGCGAGACGTCGACCAGCATGCCGACGGCGTTCATCGCCTTGACGATCTCCGCGCCGAAATCGGTCACCCCGCCATCGACACGCTCGGTCGATCCCGAACCGATCAGATTCTGGCTGTTATAGGTCAACTGCGAGCAGCGCTGGCCGATCTGGTGAAACAGTTTGACGTCGTCGACGGTGCGGAAATGCTCGCTGTTCTGCAGCCCGAGGATCACCGCGATCTTGCCGTCTTTCTTGGCGCGATCGAGATCCGCCGCCTTGTCGACCAGAGTGAACAGATGCGAAGCGCGCCCGACATAGCCCTGGCTCAGCGCGAGGAAGGTCAGCGTCTCCTCGCGCGCATTGGGGCCCATGATGCCGATCGAATGGTGGAAGCCGGTGATCCCGCAGGCGCGGAAATCAGCCTCGTCCTGCGCGGTCATCGCCGCGCCATAGAATTGCGGGCGATCGTCGATCTTGATGACCTCGAGCATGTCGATGACCAGCGAGGACCGCACCAGATCCACTGCGCGGCGCGAATAGCTGACCGGCGAGGCGGCGGACAGCCGAAACTGGCCTTTATTGACCATCGGGAATCCCGCGGCCGCGACGGCAGCCGCGCCGCCGAGCAGGCGGCGACGCGAGACCTGGGGCAATGATGGCATTGCCGCTCTCCCTGAGCGTTTATCTGATCAGGATGCTATTATCCTGATCAGAGAAGAGTCAACTATTATTGCAACAATGTTGCGTTACGCGCTTGCCGGGCACAGGGCGCGATGCCCCCACACGTCATCGGGACAATGGATGTAGCCGTCCTCGTAGCGAATGCCGGGCCGGCGATCGGCGGCGAGGAAAGTCGGGCCGTCGAGATCGACCACGTCGCAGAGCTGGCCGAGCAGGAACGCCGGCGCCATTGCGAGGCTCGATCCGACCATGTTGCCGACCATCACGTCGAGGCCGAGCAGCCGCGCGCGCCGCGCGATCGCGACTGCCTCGGTGAGGCCGCCGCATTTGTCGAGCTTGATGTTGACCGTCTCGAAGCGGCCGACGAGCCCGTCCATATCGGCGAGGCTCAGCGCGCTCTCGTCCGCCGCGATCGGGATCGGCGAATCATAGCCGTCGAGATCGGCCTCGCGTCCGCGTGCGAGCGGCTGTTCGAGCAAGGCGATCCGCGCCTCGACCAGCACGGCGACCAATCGGTCCAGCTCGCCGATCTCGAAGCCCTGATTGGCATCGACGCCGATCCAGCAATCGCCGCGCGCCGCACGCACTGCGCGGATCCGGGCGCTGTCGAGGTCGAGATCGCCGGTGAGCTTGAGCTTGAGCGCGCGGGCGTCGCGATAGGCCAGGGCTCCCTCCGCCATCGCCGCGGGATCGTCGGCGCCGAGCGTGAAGGTGGTGAGCAAGGGCTTCGGCTCGGGCAGCCCCGCCAGCTTCCATGCCGGCGTATCGCTGCGCTTCGCCTCCAGTTCCCACAGCGCGCAATCCGCGGCGTTGCGCGCGCCGCCGGGCGGGAGCGCCTGCTGGAGCTCGGTGCGGCTCATCCCTCCGGCCAGCCCCTCGCGCACCGTCTCCAGCGCCGCGGTCATCGCGTCCACATCGTCGTTCAGATAATAGACGCCGCTCGCCTCGCCCCGCCCGGTGTGGAGGCCGTCACAGAGCGTGACGACCACCACCGGACTTTCGGTGAAGACGTGGCCCGAAATCCGGAACGGCTTCGCGAAAGCAAGCCGTTCCACCGCCAGGTCGACCGAGAGACGCATCACCATGTCCTCAGAACTCGGTGCCGAAGCCGACCAGCCTGTAAGCCAGCGCCATCCAGAGGATGAAGAACGCCGCGAGCACCAGCAGCACGCTCCATACTCGCGCGAACCAGCTGCGCTTCTCCTTCCAGGTCAGCCACGCGTTCCAGACCGACAGCCCGAACAATCCGAAGAATGCGAGCGTGCCGAGGATCTGGACCAGCAGGATCAGCCCGTCGGTCGAGCCGTGACTCTCGAAATCCTCGAGCCCGGTGATGACGATCATCCAGCCGACCAGGGCCGCGAGCGTCAGCCACGCAAAGCCGCGGACCGCGCGGAACGTGCGCAGGCTCTCGCCTTGCAGCGCGAGCTGCGCGCCATAGCGACGCCGGGTGAACCAGCCGACCGGCCACGACAATGCGGTGAGCAACACCACGCCCACGCCGAACAGCAAAGCGGGCATCAGCCACGCGCTGTCGAGCGCGCCCGGGGTGCGATACCAGACCATGAACGGCGAGACCTCGCCGAAGCTCCAGCGCACGACCTTGCCGTCGACCACCTGCGCGGCGAGCCGCTCATGGCCATAGGCGTCCTGCCAGACGAAGGGCTCGACCTCGATCAGCTTGCGCGGCGCGCCGCCGGGGCTGGTCAGCGCCGGGATCACCGGACGGCCATCCTTGTCGAGGCTCACCTTGGTGTCGCCGATCAGGCCGATCACCTTGGCGAAACTCGAATCGATCCGCCGGCTGTTGGTCCAGGTGCCGACGAGCAGCTTCGCATGCTCCTTCGCGGTCGGCAGCTCGACCGGCGGCTTCTTGTTGGCATCGGGCAGGTAACGGTCGGCGAATTCCTCGAACAGCCGGCCGCGCAGGACCCGGGCGACGCCGTCCTTGCCGTTGCTGTTCATCGAGACGTAGAGCCCGACATTGTCTTCGGGGAAGATCCACAAGTCGCTGTGGAAATAGACCGTGTCGCCGCCATGCGAGATCGAGCGGCGCCCATTGATCCGCTGCTCGTAAAAGCCCAGCGCCATGCCATTGATCGCCGGGATATCGCTATGCTGGGGGGCGTACATCTGCGCCGCGGTCGCGGGGCTGAGCAGCGGTCCGCCCTTGTTCAGATGCGCGATCATGAACTTCGCCATGTCGCCGCCGCTGATCGCCGCGGAGCCCGCCGGCGCCATGCCGATCTCTTCGTACTTCTGTGCGTCGCCCGAACCGAGCTCATAGCCTTGCGACATGAACGGCTTGAGCCGCGCCGGCAGCGGCTGGCGGAAGGTCGAATATTGCATGCCCAGCCGGCCGAAGATGTTGCGGTCGACATAATCGTCGAACGACATGCCCGAGACGCGCTCGACGATATAGCCGGCGAGCGCGGTCGCGTAGTTCGAATAGGCCGGGGTGGTGCCGGGGGCATAGATCCGCTCGGGAATGCGGCGCTTGACCACGTCGCCGAGGCTGGGGACTGGCTTGTCGAAGCTCAGCAGCCCCTTGATGATCTCCTCGAAACCGGCGGTGTGCGTCATGATGTTGCGCAGCGTGACCGGCTTGCCTTCATAAGCAGGTATCTTGAAATCGAGATATTGGTTGACGTCGGCGTCGAGGTTCAATTTGCCCGCCTCGACCTGCTGCATCACCGCGGTCCAGGTATAGAGCTTGGAGACCGAGCCCGGGCGGAACAGCGTCGTCGCCGGATCGACCTGCTTGCGCTTCGCGACATCGGCATAGCCGAAGCCGCGCTGGGTGAGCACCTGGCCGTCCTTGACGATCACCACCACTGCGCCGGCGACGTCGCCGCGGGCGAGCGCATAGGGCATGAACCCGTCGAGCCACGCATCGGCGTCGGCCTTGTTCAGCGCGCCGACTCCCGTCGGAGTCGCCGGAACCACGGCCGCCGGCGCTTGCGGCACCGGAGTGAGCGGCGCGGGCGCCTGGGTGAAGGCCGGCACTCCGACGGCGATGCCGAGCAACCCTGCCGCGAGCACCGTAAGCGAACGTTTCCACATCGCGCTAATCCCCTCTGTCGCTCGCATCCGCCCCGGCATGTGATTGCGCCGGTTTGCGTCTGCGGTTAGGCTATATCCCGAATGAACCAGTTACGCCTGATTGAGACATAATGATCCTGTTCGGAAAAATGTCAAACCGAGGTAATGAATGGCCACGCGGCTGAAGCCCGAGCAACCGACGCTGGGTGCGCTGCTGCGTGCGCTGCGCAGCCGAAACAGCTGGACGCTCAAGGAGATGAGCGTGAAGAGCGGCATTCCGGTCTCGACTCTGTCCAAGGTCGAGCACGACCGTCTGACCCTGACCTACGACAAATTGCTCCAGCTCAGCCAGCGGCTCAACATCCGCATGTCCGAGCTGTTCGCCGAGAATGATTCGGTCGCCGAGCCGCCGGTCACCGCGCGGCGCAGCATCGGCGATCTCGAGCGCGCGGTGCGGGTGAACACCGCCAATTACGATTATTATTATCTCTGCACCGAGCTGCGCCGGAAGCGGATGATCCCGGTGATCACCCGGGTTCGCGCCAAATCGGTCGAGGAATTCGGCGATCTCGTCCACCATTCGGGCGAGGAATTCATCTACATCGTCAGCGGCCGCATCGTCGTCCATACCGAATTCTACGATCCGGTGACGCTCGAGGCAGGCGAATCGATCTACATCGATTCGAACATGGGCCATGCCTATGTCACCGGCGAAGGCTGCGACGAGGCGGTGGTGCTCGGCGTCTGCTCGAGCGCCGAGGACGGCCTGATGGATTCGCTGCTCAATCTGCACGGGTGAGAATAAAATCCTCCCTCGCGAAGCGGGGGAGGTGGCACGCGTAGCGTGACGGAGGGGGCCTGGCCGCGAGCGAACGCTTACGGAGATGCCCCCTCCACCAGCTTCGCTGGTCCCCCTCCCCCGCTTCGCGAGGAAGGATTATTTTGGCTCGGGCACCAACCTTGTCCGCCCTGCCGCGCGTGCATCGACTGCCGCCTTGCTGAACAGCATCGGCAGCATCCGCCCTTCGCTCCACGGTTCGTACTGATCGCGATAATGCGGCGAGCGCGGGTCGTTCGACTGGCCCGGCAGGTTGAGCATCAGCGAATTGTCCCACGCGCCGACGTCGATCACCTGGAGATAGCTCGCCCCGCCGCCGGTCCGCCAGCCCGGCCCCGCGCCCAGCCAGCGCGCCATCACCGTATAGCCGTCGCCGCCCGATCCGCGGCCCTCGATCGGCGGGAACGCCGCGGCGATCGCCGGGATGCGCGACAAGGGATGCTGGATCCGCACCTGGTGCAGCTTGTCCCAGCGCCACTTCGCCGGATCGGGCCCCAGCAACTCGCGCGCCGAGCCCCAGCCCGCGGCCAATGCCGCATCGAGCATCGCGTCGCGCGCGCCCGCCGGATCGGCGCCGAGCCGCGCGTCGGGCGTGGCGAGCAGCCCGAGCAGCACCGAGGGCGCGATCTCGGTGACGAGATGCTTCGCCCGCGCGGGGACGATCGCCGCGAGCATCCTTTTGCCGAGATCGCGCCAGACCATCTCGAACAATGCCGCCGCGCCGCTCTCCCCGTCGATCCGCGCATTCCAGCCGCGCAGCATCGCCGCCGCCGGCCCCGGACGCGCCGACACCAATGCGATCAGCTGGCTTGCCGGCGCCGAGAAGGTATCGTGATGCAGCGCGACGCTGTCCGCCAGGCCGTGCCGCGGCTGCGCCGCCAACACCTCCGCGATCCGCGCGTAGCGATAGGGATCGCGGAACGAGAAAGCCGGGATGCGGTCGCGCGGCCAGTCAGCGGGAAGATTGTTCTGGTTGGCCGAGGCAAACCAGCCCTTGGCCGGGTTATATTCGCTCGGCAGCGCCGAAAAGTTGCGCATCCCCGTCCAGTCGTAGCGCCCGTCGCCCGGCACCGGCAGCAGCCCCTCGCCTTTCTTGCGCACAGGCGCGAAGCCGATCACCTGCCAGCCGATATTCCCGTCCATATCGGCATAATGGAAATTGGTCGGCGACGGGTGGAAGGCGAACGCCTTCCGCAGGCTCTTCCAGTCCTTCGCCAGATTGATCGCGATCATCGCGAACGATCCGTGACCGCCCGGCTGCATCCCGATCGATGAAACCGCGGTGGCCCGCCGCCGCGCCGGATCGTGCGACACCACCGGCCCCTGCACCGAATAGCGCAGCGGCACGACATAGGGCGCCGTGCCCTTGACCGGGATCGCCGCCTCGACCCGGCGGAAACGCTTCCACTCCCCGTCATGCCGGTAGCGTTCGGGATCGTCGGGATGCAGCTCGAGCACGAACAGATCGAGCTGGTCGATATGGAAATTGGTACGCCCGAACGCGAAGCGGTCGGTATGCCCCTGCATGATCCCCGGCAGCCCCGGCGATCCGCCGCCGATCACGTCGAGCCCCGGCGCGCTCAGATGCGCGACGTGGCGCGGGCCGAAGCCGCCGATGCCGAGATGCGGATCGTTGGCGAGGATCGGCCGCCCGGTCGCGCTGCGCGACGGCGCGATCGTCCAGGCATTGCTGCCCGCATTGGCGCGTTCGGCCGGCCCGGCGGCGGGATCGGCGACCGGGGTCTCGGGCCCGAACGGCAGTCCGCCCAGCCGGAGCATCCCCAGATCGGCCGCCGACACCGCCGCCGCGTCGAGCCCCTCGGGCACCGCCATCGTCCAGCTCGGCCGCAGCGGCGCGACGATCGCATCGAGATCGAGCAACCCGAGCGCGGCGAGCTGCGCCCGCCGAACTTCGTCATCGGCATTGTCGATCGACGCGCCGCGCGCCAGCACGAGGTCGCGCAGGTCCCAATGCAGCGGCGCCACGCCGAGAATGGCATATTCGAGCGGCAGCAAGCTGCGATCCGCCAGCACTTCGTCGATCCGCGCGTTGATCCCCGCGACATAAGCCCGCGCACAGGCGAGCAGATGCGCCGGCACGTCGCGCAACTCCGCATCGAGGTCGCCGCGATAATGGAACAGCCGCGCGGTCGCGTCGTGCTTCGCGAAGTCCGCGCCGAACACCTCCGCCAGCCGCCCCATCTCGCGCCGGTGCGACAGGTCGATCTGGAACAGCCGGTCGCGCGCGACGACATAGCCCTGCCCGAAAAAGGCGTCGGCGATCGATGCCGCGCGGACATGCGGCACGCCGAACGCATCGTCGACGATATGGATCGGCGCATCGAGGCCGCGAACCCTCGCCTCGGCGGGCGCGCGCTGCAGCCGTGCGGCGGCGGCCGGCGCCAGCGCGAGGGTCGCAACCGAGCCGAGCAGGAAGGAGCGGCGGGCGAGCATCGGCAATCATCCTGGCGGTGGGCGGTGGCGGCAAGCTAGCGCCGCGCGGCGTCGCGTCGCATGGCAAGCGCTTCGCCGCCCATAGAGCGAAGTTATGGCTGGCAGCCATAGTCTGCGGCTATGGCGTGGTGAACGTATAGAAGCCCGCGGCCGGTTGACGCTGCGCGAAACCGCGGCGCACCTTCGCTTCCGGCACGATCCCATGCGGCCCGCACAGAGGCTGCAGAGAGTGTGCGGTGCGTTGCCGCGGAGGGCATTCGCGCAGGCCGGTTCGCCGGTCCCGAAGGTTCATCCCATCAGGGGGGTAAAATGACGAATCCACGCCGGCAATCGGATCTTGCCACTTTCTCCAGCATGGCCGCGCTGGCCCTTGCCTCGCTCACGGCTTTGCCCGCCGCAGCCCAGACCGAAGGCACCGGCACCGCGACCGTGCAGGAGACCCCGCCGGCCGCGCCCGAAGCCAGGGAAGACGAGCTCGTCGTCACCGGCACCCGCATCATCCGCGACGGCTTCCAGGCCCCGACGCCGCTGACCGTGCTGACCCAGGAAGACATTCAGAACACGTCGCCGTCGAACAACATCGCCGACTTCGTCAATCAGCTGCCGCAGCTCGCCGGCTCGACCAAGCCGGCCAATTCGCGCCTCAATCTGTCGAACGGCTCGGCTGGCATCAACGCGCTCAACATGCGCAATCTCGGCGAAGGCCGCGTGCTGATCCTGCTCGACGGGCGCCGCTCGGTCGGCTCGACCATCTACGGCTGGGTCGACATCAACACGATCCCGCAGGCGCTGGTCGATCGCGTCGAGGTCGTCACCGGCGGCGCGTCGTCGGCTTATGGCTCGGACGCGGTCTCGGGCGTGGTCAATTTCGTGCTCAACAAGAAGTTCGAAGGGCTGAAGGTCCAGGCCGATACCGGCGTCACCAGCGCCGGCGACGGCTTCAATTATTCGGGCAGCATCGCGGGCGGCAAGTCGTTCGCCGGCGGGCGCGGCCATTTCCTGTTCAATGCCGAGATCGCGCATCAGGACGGCATCTTCGAAGTCAATCCGAACGATCGCCCGTGGAACCATACCGGCTATGTGCGCATCCAGGATCCGAACTTCGTCGCCGCGACCAGCACCACGCCGCAATTCATCACCACCCAGCGCCAGATCGGCGCGGCGAACTCGGCCCCCGGCGGCCTGATCACCGGCTCGGCCGGCGGCGCCGCCAATCGGCTGCGCGGCCTCTATTTCGGCCAGGGCGGCCAGGTGCTCAACTACACCTATGGCGGGCTGACCTTCCCCTCGCCGACCGGCTCCGCGGCGCCCAGCCTCACCCAGGGCGGCTCGTGGCAGGTCAATGATTCGGGCCGCCGCATCGGCCTGATGCCCGAAGACGACCGCTGGGGCGTGTTCGGCCGGCTGAGCTACGAAGTCGCAGACGGCGTCGAGGTCTTCGCCGAGGGATCGTACAACCGCCAGAAAGTCTATTTCAACGCGGGTCCCAACCTGTCGACCGGCATCACCTACAACACCACCGGCTGCACCACCGTCCCGGTTCCGGTGACCTGCAACGCCTTCGCCCTGCAGACGCTCGGCGCGGCGCGGCTGGCCGGCATCACCAGCGTCACCGTGGCGACCACTGCCGCCGACCTGCCGTTCCGCGGCATCAACAACGAGCGCAAGGTCCAGCGCTACGTCATCGGCGCCGACGGCAATTTCGACGCGTTCGGCCGCGCCGGGCATTGGGGCGTCTATGCCCAATATGGCCGCTCGCAGCTGCGCGAACAGCTGCGCGACATTATGCATCTCGCGCGCATGACCAACGCCACCGCCGCGGCATTCGCGCCGGCGGGCAATGCCGGCGGCTATGCGGTCGGCTCTATCCAGTGCTTGATCAACCTCGACGCGAGCACGACCAACAACGATCCGAACTGCGTGCCGCTCAATCGCCTCGGCGTGGGCGTCGCCAGCCAGGCGGCGATCGATTATGTGCTCGGCGATCCCTATCGCGATCAGGTGCTCGAGCAATTCGTCGTCGGCACCAACTGGGCGGTCACGCCGTTCGCCACCTGGGCGGGCGACGTCAGCATCGCCTTCGGCGGCGAGGCGCGCAAGGAGAAGATCCGCGGCAGCGTGCCGACCGAATATCAGCCGGTCATCAATCCGAACGGCACCACCAGCAACGCATGGTCGGTCGGCAACTATCTTCCCTTCACCGGCGAATACAGCGTCAAGGAAGCCTATCTCGAAACGGTGATTCCGCTCGGCCTCGGCCTCGAATTCAACGGCGCGGTACGCGCGACCGACTATTCGAACTCGGGCTATGTCACCACGTGGAAGCTGGGTGCGACCTGGGCGCCGATCGAGGACATCCGTTTCCGCGTGACGCGGTCGCGCGACATCCGCGCGCCCAACCTCAACGAGCTCTACCAGGCCGGCACCGCCAACAGCGATTCGGTGCGCAACCCCGCCTACACCACCGACGGCCTGAACGGTCCGGCGACCTTCGGCTATTCGGGCCTGACCACCGGCAATCCCAATCTGCGGCCGGAAAAGGCCAATTCGTGGAACATCGGCGCGGTGATCTCGCCGCGCTTCCTGCCGGGCTTCACGGCCTCGGTCGATTATTTCCGCATCGACCTCGAAGATGCGATCGACTCGATCAGCGCCCAGGAGATCGTCAATCGCTGCGACGAAGGCATTGCGGAATATTGTGCCGCGATCACCGAAGACCCGGTCCGCACCCAGGCGGGGCCGCCGCGCGTGCCCTATCTGCTGATCCGCAGCCAGCCGTTCAACTTCGCCCGCAAGCTGGTGCGCGGCATCGATTTCGACGCGGCCTATCGCATCCCGCTCGGCGCGGACGCGCTCACGATCAAGGGCGTCGCGACGCGCTATATCGAGAATCTGTCCGACACCGGCATCGCGGGAGTCGTGCCGGTCAATACCGTCGGCGCGAATGGCGGCCAGGCCAGCACCCCGACCTGGATCTTCCGCGGCAGCGCGACCTACGAGACGCCGACCTTCTCGGCGACGGTGGTCGGCCGCGGCGTCAGCTCGGGCAAATATGTCGCCAACGGCATCGAATGCACCAGCGGCTGCCCGCTCTCGACCTCGCAATTCCCGACCTATGACAATAATCGCGTCTCGGGGCTCTTCTATGCCGACATCAATCTGACCCAGAAGATCGCGGTCAGCAGCAGTTCGGAAGCGGAGATGTTCTTCAACGTCACGAACCTGTTCAATCGCTGGCCGCTGCTGGTCCCCGAAACCGGCATGGCCGCGAACACCACTTACTCGGACATGCTCGGCCGCCAGTTCCGCGTCGGCATCCGCTTCAACTTGCGCTGATCGGACGGCGCCCGCGAGCCCTTCCTCCTCCGTTCGGGAGAAGGGAGGGCTTTCGTTTGCAAAATAGGATTTGAAGTGATTGCCTGCGCGCGGCCCCGGCCCGCTCTTTGCACCGTCGATCTTCCTATCGAAATACGCAACAAAGCATCACGACATTGTATCTTTATTGCCGGATTGCCGTGAAAACCGTGCAATCGGGCGCGCCGAATCCTATCAATCGACGGCGGGATAATCCTATTCCGCACGCCGTAGCCCCGCTTCGCGAAACAGCGCCGCCGACAATAGCCACAAGGCCGCGAAGCCGGTCGCGAGGCCGCTGCCGCGCACGTCGCTGGTCAGTCCGCTGAGTCCCGCCAGCACCTGCGCGACTGCCGTGGCCAGCATCGCCCAGGCCATGCCCCGAGCCCGGAAGCGCGCAAGCATCGCTCCGCCGAAGCCGATCGCCAGCACGCCGGCGAACAGCAGGTTGCGCGGATCGTGCTCCGATCCGATCATCCCGACCGCGCCGTTGCTCCAGACGAGCAGGAAGCTCGCCAGAAGCGCGATTCCGGCGGCGGTGCGATACGCCATGCCGGCGCTTTTCCGGACGACGAGCTCGAGCCCCAGTCCGACGCTGCCGAGCAGCCCGGCCATGGCCATGAAGTCGAAACCGGTCCACGGCGCCCGCGCGATCAGCGGCAGCGCAAGCAGCGACGCCGCGCCGCCCCAGCCGATCGCTCGCCACGGGATCGCAGGTGCTTGCCGGTCGGGATTCGCATTCGCAGCCATGGCGTTCTCCGCATCTCGCCATCGAGGGCCCGGCATGCCGCGCCGCGCCGGAGCGCGTCATGAGCAAGTTGTGAGGCTTTGCTGAGCGATGCCGCGGGGCTTGCCGGGATCGCCCGAAGGGTTGAGGGATTGAGCCGCCATGCAGGTCAGCCACGAACCCCGCTCCCCCTTCGATCTCCCGCTCTTCCGCACTGTGTGGATCGCCAGTCTCGCCTCCAATTTCGGCGGGCTGATCCAGTCGGTCGGCGCGTCGTGGATGATGACCAGCCTCAGCGGCTCGCCGCAGATGATCGCCTTGGTCCAGGCGTCGGTCAGCCTGCCGATCATGCTGCTCTCGCTGTGGGCGGGGGCGGTCGCCGACAATCTCGATCGCCGCCGGGTGATGCTCGCGGCGCAGTGCTTCATGCTGCTGGTCTCGGCATTGCTCGCCGCGGGAAGCTGGGCCGGCATCCTCACGCCGTGGCTGCTGCTGGCATTCACCTTCCTGATCGGCTGCGGCACCGCGATCAACGGACCGGCCTGGCAGGCGTCTGTCGGCGACATGGTCCCGCGCGCGCTGCTGCCCAGCGCCGTCGCGCTCAACAGCATGGGCTTCAACGTCGCGCGCAGCCTCGGCCCCGCGATCGGCGGCGCGATCGTCGCGGTCGCCGGCGCCGCGGCGGCGTTCCTCGCCAATGCGGTGAGCTATGTCGGGCTGATCGCGGTACTGGCGCGCTGGCGGCCCGATCTGCCGCCGGCGCGGCTGCCGCGCGAGCGGATCCTCGTCGCGATGGCGGCGGGCATCCGCTATGTCCGGCTCTCGCCACCGATCCGCACCGTGCTGATCCGCGCCGCCTTGTTCGGCTTCGCCGCCAGCGCGGTGCCGGCGCTGATGCCGCTGGTCGCGCGCGACATCATCCGCGGCGGGCCGCTGACCTATGGCCTGTTGTTGGGCGCGTTCGGGGTCGGCGCGGTCGCCGGCGCGCTCGGCAGCCAATGGCTGCGGCGACGCTTCTCGACCGAGGGGCTGGTCCGGCTCGCAGCGCCCGCGCTGGCGAGCGGCGCGGCGACCACCGCGGCGACCGACTGGCTGGCGCTGACGCTGCTCGCGCTGGCTTTGTGCGGCGCCGGCTGGGTGGTGGCGCTGTCGACCTTCAACGTCAGCGTCCAGATGGCGTCGCCGCGCTGGGTGGTGGCGCGTGCCCTGTCGCTCTACCAGATGGCGGCGTTCGGCGGGCTGGCCGGCGGCAGCTGGGTGTTCGGCATGGTCGCGGGAGGGCACGGCGTCGCGACCGCCTTGCTCGCCGCGGCCGGGGTGCAGCTGCTCAGCGTCGCCGCCGGCTTGCTCTGGCGGCTGCCGGCGGTCAGCCAGCTCAACATGGATCCGCGCGACAGCTGGCGCGAGCCCGAGACCGCAGTGCCGGTCGAGCCGCGCAGCGGACCGATCGTCATCACCATCGAGCATCGCATCGCCGAGGCCAATGTCCCCGCCTTCCTCGCCGCGATGAACGAGCGCCGCCGCATCCGCCGCCGCGACGGCGCGCGCCATTGGGCGCTGCTCCGCGATCTCGGCGATCCCGAATTGTGGATCGAGCGCTATCATGTCCCCACCTGGCTCGATTATGTCCGCCACAATCATCGCCGGACCCATGCCGACGACGCCAATAGCGAGGCGCTGCGCGCGCTGCGGATCGATGGCGCCGAGCCGGTGGTGCATCGCCGGATCGAACGCCAGACCAGCTCGCTGCCGCAGTCGCGCGCCCCCGATCCGCGCGAGCTCAACCAGGTCACCGACCCGACCGGCTCGTCCTGAGCCCAAAAAAAGCCGCGGTCCTTGCGGACCGCGACTTCCTTACCCCCGTTGAAACTGTGTCAGGCGACTGCCGGAACCGGCTCGGCGCCCTCGGCGCCTTCGGGCTCGCGCAGCACATAGCCGCGGCCCCAGACGGTCTCGATGTAATTCTCGCCCTCGCATGCCATGCTGAGCTTCTTGCGCAGCTTGCAGATGAACACGTCGATGATCTTGAGCTCGGGCTCGTCCATCCCGCCATAGAGGTGGTTGAGGAACATTTCCTTGGTGAGCGTGGTGCCCTTGCGGAGCGAGAGCAGCTCCAGCATCGCATATTCCTTGCCGGTCAGGTGCACGCGGGCACCATCGACCTCGACGGTCTTGGCATCGAGATTGACCGCGAGCTTGCCGGTGCGGATCACCGACTGGCTATGGCCCTTCGAGCGGCGGACGACGGCGTGGATGCGCGCGACCAGCTCTTCGCGGTGGAACGGCTTGGTGACGTAGTCGTCGGCGCCGAAGCCGAAGCTGCGCACCTTCGAATCCATCTCGTTGATGCCCGACAGGATCAGCACCGGCGTCTGCACGCGGGCGACGCGGACCTTCTTGAGCACGTCATAGCCGTGCATGTCGGGAAGGTTCAGATCGAGCAGGATGATGTCGTAATCATACAGCTTGGCGAGATCCAGACCCTCTTCGCCGAGGTCGGTCGTGTAGACATTGAACCCCTCGGTCGAGAGCATCAGCTCGATCGCCTTGGCAGTCGAAGGTTCGTCCTCGATCAGCAGCACGCGCATCGTCGGTTCCCCTGTCCCAAGCACGCGTTTGGGGCCCCGTGGCCGACGCGCTGGACGAATTCATTAACCTAAGCACCTCTGAAGGCAAAAGGTTAATTTCTGACTAACCGGCCTTGTTCCACGAGTCGTAGGGAATCTACTTATTGGCGGACTCGAATTCGTTTCGCTGTCGAGTCAAATATGCACTTCGCTGCACATGCGCTTGAGCCGATCGCTGAGGAATTCGATCAGCGCTTCCACCCGGGCAGGGCGCAGGGTCCCGGGCGGGGTGAGCAGATGGAGCCCCGCCGCGCCGATCGCCCAATCGTCGAGCACCGATTCCAGCCGCCCCGCCGCCAGATCCTCGCGCACGAGGAAATCCGGGAGCCTTGCGATGCCGAGCCCGGCGCGCAACGCCGGCAGCATCGCGTCGCCATTGTCGGTACGGACCGGCCCGTCGACGCGCACCGCCGCTTCCTCGCCGCCCGCGCGGCGGAAGCGCCAGACGTCGGGAGTCGCGGTGTTGGTGTAGACGAAGCAGGCATGGGTCGCGAGGTCGGCGGGGTGCCGCGGCCGTCCGACGCGCTCGAAATAAGCCGGCGAGGCCACGATGTGCCCGATCACCGGCCCCAGCCGCCGCGCGCGGAGCGAGCTGTCGGGCAGCTCGGCGATGCGCAGCGCGATGTCGATCCCCTCGCCGACGATGTCGACGAACGCGTCGGACAGCCTGAGGTCGATCTTGATCCCGGGATGGATCGCCATGAAATCGGCGAGCGCGGGCGCAACGGCCTGGATCCCGAAGGTCAGCGGTGCCGCGACCCGGACGACGCCCACCGGCGCGCTGGCGGACTCGAACGCCGCCTCTTCGGCCGCCTCGCCTTCGGAAAGGATGCGCTGCGCATGATCGGCGAGCGCGCGGCCGCTGTCCGTGAGCGTCAGCCGCCGCGAGGTGCGGTGAAACAGCGACGTGCCCAGCCGGGTCTCGAGCCGGGTGATCGCCTTGGACACCGTCGCCTTGGAGACGGCGAGCGCCTCCGCCGCGCCGCTGAACGAGCGATGCTCGACCACCGCCGCGAAAATCGCCCAGGCTTCAAAATCGGGTAGTTTCATCAATCAATTCCTCCCCGAGCCCGTCTCGGGGAGGATCATAACAAGGAAACAATCAGTTTCCAACGTTTCCATTTACGCCACGATCGTCCTCCCTATCTTGGCACCAACACCAAGGGAGATCAGCGATGATCGAGAAACGCTCTTTCGAAAGTCTCGGCCATGCCAACCATGGCTGGCTCAACGCGCGACACCATTTCAGCTTCGCCAACTATCATGACTCCGCCCGGATGGGCTGGGGCGCGCTGCGCGTCTGGAACGACGACGAGATCGCCGCGAACAACGGCTTTCCGGCGCATCCGCATCAGGACATGGAGATCATCACCTATGTCCGCACCGGTGCGATCACCCATCAGGATTCGATGGGTAACAAGGGCCGCACCGGCGCAGGCGACGTCCAGGTGATGAGCGCGGGCACCGGCGTGCGCCATGCCGAATATAATCTCGAGCCCGAGACCACGACCTTGTTCCAGATCTGGATCCTGCCGCGCGAGCGCGGCGGCCAGCCGAGCTGGGGCGCCAAGCCTTTCCCCAAGGGCGATCGCTCGGGCAAGTTCGTGACCCTCGCCTCGGGGTTCGAAGGCGATGACGATGCGCTACCGATCCGTGCCGACGCCCGGGTCCTCGGCGCCACGCTCAAGGCCGGCGAGAGCGTCGAACACACGGTCGGCGACGGGCGTCACGCCTATCTCGTTCCCGCCGTCGGCGCGATCGAGATCGACGGACAGCGCTTCGAGGCCCGCGACGGCGCCGCGCTGTCGGGCGGCCAGACCGTGACGATCAAGGCGCTCGAAGACGCCGAGATCGTGCTGGTCGACAGCGAATAACCAACTCTCAGAACTCCCCTCTCGCTTGCGGGAGGGGTCGGGGGAGGGACTGACCCACTTCTCCGGATCTCACACCCTCCCCTAACCCCTCCCGCAAGCGGAGGGGAATTCGAAGGAAGCCCCCATGTCCAAAATCCTCGTCCTCTATTACTCCTCCTACGGCCACCTCGCGAAGATGGCCGACGCCGTCGCCGAGGGCGCGCGCAGCGCCGGCGCCGAGGTCGATGTCCGTCGCGTCCCCGAGACCGTCCCCGCCGAAATTGCCGCCGCATCGGGCTTCATCCCCGATCACAGCCACCCGGTGCTCGACGACGTCAACGAACTCGCCGGCTATGACGGCATCATCGTCGGCGCGCCGACCCGCTATGGCCGGATGTCGAGCCAGATGGCGGCCTTTTGGGATCGCGCCGGCGGCGTCTGGTACCAGGGCGCGCTCAACGGCAAGGTCGGCGGCGCCTTCACCTCGACCGCGACCCAGCATGGCGGTCAGGAGGCCACGCTCTTCTCGATCATCACCAATCTGCTGCATTTCGGCCTGACCGTGGTCGGCCTCGATTATGGCTTCCAGGGCCAGATGGGCGTCGACGAGGTCAAGGGCGGCTCGCCCTATGGCGCGACCACGATCTCCGACGGCGACGGTAGCCGCCTGCCGAGCGCAACCGAGCTCGACGGCGCCCGCTATCAGGGTCGCCGCATCGCCGAAGTCGCCAACAAGCTCGCGGTGCCCTCCCCCGCCCGCGAGACCGAGACCGCGTAAGTCCCCCTCCCCACGCGGTTCGACGGAGCGGCGGTCTGGCGAAAGCCCGGCCGCCGCTTTCCGTTTGGGCGCGACGCTCTATATGCCTGCCCATGTTCAAGGACCGCGTGCTCTTCATCGACGGCGAAGCGATCGTGATCGACAAGCCCGCGGGCTTGCCGGTCGATCGCCCGCGCGACCGCTCCCGGAGCCTCGAGGATATGCTCGACCAGCTCACCTTCGGCTTCCAGCGGTTGCCCTTGCCCGTCCACCGACTCGACCGCGACACCAGCGGTTGCCTGTTGCTGGCGCGCAACCCCAAGGCGCACAAGCGCTTCGGCCAGGCGTTCGAAGCCGGCACGGTGGTCAAGCGCTACCTTGCGATCCTCGACGGCGAACCCACGGCCGAAAGCGGCGCGATCGACTTGCCGCTGATCAAGGTCTCTACCGCCGAGACCGGCTGGCGGATGACCGGCGACGCAGGCGGGAAGCCCGCGCGCACCCGCTGGGAAGTGATCGAGCGCGCGCGCGGCAAGGCGATGCTCGCTTTCTTCCCCGAGACCGGCCGCACCCACCAGATCCGCGTCCATGCCGCCGAGGGGCTCGGCCTGCCGATCCTCGGCGATCCGGTCTATGGCAAAGGCGGCCCCGCCGTGATGCTCCACGCTGCCGAGCTCACTGTCCCGCGCGGCGACAAACCGGCGATCCATGCCGAGGCACCGCTGCCGGTGCGCTTTCACAATATGGGTTTCGGCCGTGGCTGAGTTGCCGGAAGAGGCGATCGTCGAGGAGAAGTTCCTCGCCGCCTCCGGCCCCGGCGGGCAGAACGTCAACAAGGTCGCGACCGCGGTGCAGCTGCGGGTCAACGTGTTCGCGCTGGGCCTGCAGCCCTGGGCCTATCAGCAGCTCAAGACGCTCGCCGGGAGCAAGCTGACCAGCGCCGGCGAGCTGGTGATCACCGCACGCAAGTTCCGCACGCAGGATGCCAATCGCGCCGACGCGCGCGAGCGCGTCGCCGAGTTGCTCGCCAAAGCGCACGAACGTCAGGCACGCCGGGTGAAGACCAAACCCAGCAAGGCGGCGAAGGCACGCCGGGTCGACGCCAAGAAGGGCCGCAGCGAAGTGAAGGCGGGACGCGGCAAGGTGCGGATGGACTAAGATCGTCACCCCGGCCCTCTACCTTCTCGTTCTTCCGTCGCCGCGCGGTGGACCCCGGCGCAACGCCGGGGTGACGGTGATGCGCTGAACCCTCTCCCGCTCCCGCTTCCCGTCGACTACATACCCGCCATGTTCACCTTCGACATCGCCGCCGGCTCCAAATCCGAACTCTATCGCGACCTCGCCGCCGCGCTCGATGCCCTCACTGCCGACGAGCCCGACGCCATCGCCAACATGGCCAATGTCTCGGCGCTGATCGGTCAGTATCTTCCCGACCTCAACTGGTCCGGCTTCTATCGCAATGTGGGCGACGAGCTCGTCCTCGGCCCGTTCCAGGGCAAGGCCGCGTGCATCCGCATCCCGTTCGGCAAGGGCGTGTGCGGCGCCGCCGCGGCGACTCGCGAAACCCAGTTGGTCGCGGACGTCCACGCCTTTCCCGGCCATATCGCCTGCGATGCCGCCAGCCGCTCCGAACTGGTGGTGCCGATCGTCCATCAGGGCGAACTGCTCGGCGTGCTCGATCTCGACAGCCCGCTCCCGGGCCGTTTCGACGCCGGCGACGCTGCAGGCTGCGAGGCTCTGATGCGGATTCTCGCCCCCAGAATCTCGGGATGACACGCTGCCCCGCATTGGGACAGGTTTGAACCGCGACTGCGATTTCGTGCACGGCGCGTAACGGTTATTTCTTCGGCAAGCGGGCGTGGGGGCGCTTGCACGAGGGAGTAAGGTAGAGTGCGCAGCTATTGGTTGGCAGCGGCGGTGATCGCCGGAGTGGCAGGCGCCACGCCCGCGACGGCGCAACGCGTGTGGCAGGACGGCCGCTGGGTCGTGATGCCGCGGCATTCGGCACCGAGCGTGATGCGCACCAATCCGCACCGCTGGGCGATGCGCGATGGCCGCTGGGAAGCCGGCTTCCGCGCGCCGGGCGGCTGGAACAGCTATCGCCGGCTGCACCGCGGGCACACTTTGCCGGGCTATTGGCGCGGCGACGATTTTCGCGTCCACGATTATCTCAGCTTCGGCCTCTCGGCCCCACCCCCGGGCTATGCGTGGATGCGCTATTATGACGACGCCGTGCTCGTCGATCACGACGGCCGCGTCTGGGATTCGCTCGACGGCGTGGCCTGGGGCGGCGCAGCCGCCGTGGCGAGCGCGAGCGCGGGCATCGCCTATGCCGACACGCGCGCCGGCGCGCCCTATCCGGCGCCGCGGATCGAGCCGGTCGACCCCGACGACTATTACGACCGCGACGATGACGACGATGGCGATTATCGCTACCAGGGCCCGCCGCCGTCCTACGAGCCCGGCCCGTATCGCGGATCGCGTCGCGACGATTACGCGCCGCCGCCGGCCCCGCTGATCGCCCCTCCGCCGCCTGTCGCCTACGCGCCCCCGCCCTGCCCGCAGGCCTGTCCGGGTGCCTATCCCGCCGGCATGGCGTGGCAGAACGGCGCGTGGGTCGGCAGCTACGGCGCCGCTTATGGCGCCACGACCACCGTCGTGGTGATCCCGGCCGCGACGACCACCACGACCACGGTCACCGAATATGTTGAGCGCAGCTATGTGCGCCGGCCGACCAAGCGGCTGTTGCGCAAGCGCGTCAGCTGCGGCTGCCGCTGAGCGAATCCTTCATATACGTCACCCCCGCGAAAGCGGGCGCCCATCTCCTGACCGAATGGCAAAAGCACCGGCGCGATTCTGGCGATTGCCGGAGATGGGTCCCCGCTTCCGCGGGGATGACGTGATTTTGGATTACCGCCGCTCGCGCCCGCCAAAGGTGACGAGGCTCTCGGATCCGTCCGCCGCCAGCGCCGAGACGCCGACGAACGTATCGTCGACGATCACGCCCTTGAGTGCGGTCTCGCTGCCCTGAACGTCGACATGCTTCTGCCAGTCCGCAGCATCGGCACGGCGCCAATGGACGCGGTAGCCGGCCGCACCCGGAACCGGCTCCCATTTGACCGAGGTGTCGGTCGCCAGCGCGCCGCCGATCGTCACGCTCGCCGGTGCCGCCGGCGCCTTGGCCAGCCGGCGCAGCGTCGCGACGTTGATCGCCGTCACCTTGGCCAGATAGGGAAAGTCCATCCGATCGACCGTGTCGCCAAAGATCTTGCCGTTCTCGCTGCGCAGGTCCTGATGCTGCGCGTCGTAATTCTCGACTCCGACACTGAAGCGCACCGCCGGATAGCCGAGCTTGAGGAACGGCGAATGATCGCCGCCGCGCCCGAACCGATCGAAGCGCCGCACGATGAACGCGTCGATCCCGCCGCGAATCTTTCCCGCCACCCCGTCGACTGCCTTGGCCAGCGCGCGCGAGGGACCGTCATCCTCGCCGCCATCGGCACGCCGCAGGCGCTGCGCCTCGATCGGCTCGACGTCGCGAATCCCTTCGGAGAACACGCGGACGCGATCGGCGACGCGTCGCCCGTCCTGCCCGATCGTATTGCCGACGATATCGTTGTTGAGCACCGCGCTCACCGTCCAGCCGCGCTCCTTCGCGGTCTCGGCGAGCAAGGTCCCGCCGAACAGCCCCTGCTCCTCGCCGGAAAGCGCGGCATAGACGATCGTCGCGTCGAACTTCTCCTTCGACAGGATCCGCGCCGCCTCGAGCACCAGAGCGACCCCCGAAGCATCGTCGTTCGCGCCGGGCGCGTCGGAAGTCGCGTCCATCACATTGGTCACCCGGCTGTCGATATGCCCCATCACGATGACGACGCGCTTCGGATCGCGGCCGGGCTGGAAGCCGAGCACATCGACCACCTCGACGCCCTTGGGCGCGCGATCGTTGGTGAAGGTTCGCGCGACGTTCGCCACGTCGATGCAGCCGCCGCAACCTTCGCCGATTCGCCCCAGCTCGCTCGCGAACCAGCGCCGCGCCGCGCCGATGCCGCGGGTGGGATGGTCGGGATCGGACAGCGTATGCCGGGTGCCGAAGCTGACCAGCTTCTCGACATCGGCCTTGAGCCGGGCGGGGCTGGGCTTGTCCTGCGCCGCGGCGGGGGTGGCGAGGAGAGCGAGCGGAGCGAGGGAGAGGATGCGCATGCTCGACAAGTGACGCGGTCGGCGTGACCGGTCAATCTGCTCGTCCCTTTATCGTCACCCCGGACTTGTCCGGGGTCCATCCATCCGCAGCCGCCGGACAGAAGGCTCGAGACTTTCGGGTGCCGCACCGTGGACCCCGGAACAAGTCCGGGGTGACGGTCACTATGATTTTGCCCTCAACTCAACCGATCGATCGCCGCCACGTCGAGCGACCCCGGGATGATCATCACCGGCACGCTCAGCGTCCCGGCATCGGCGCCGGTGAAGTGCGAGACCAGGGTCCCCGGCGGCCCGCTCGCCGCGGCGCCCAGCACCAATGCCGCGATGTCGCCATTTGCCGCGATCATCTCACGGACCACCTTGGCGCCGTCGCCTTCGCGTACGGTGATCGACGGCTTGAGCCCCGATTCGGTGAACAGGGTCCCCGCCGCGCGCGTCACCAGCGCCTCGGCGCGCTGGCGGCTCTCTTCCTCGATCGTCGCCATCACCCCGCCCCACTGGACGAACTCCTGCGTCGGGGTGAGCGCGAGGATCTCGACGCTGCCGCCGGTCTTCACCGCACGCCGCGCGGCGAAGCGCAACGCGATCTCCGATTCCGGGGTTTCGTCGATCACGACCAGATAGGTGCGCATGGATGCATTCCCTGTTCCACGCGTTGACTGCCCGCTCCTTACCCGCCGCGCAAGTCCATGGTCTCGGCCCTCAGGCTCTTGACCGACGCCGTAGCGGCGGCAAAGGGGGGACGAGCCTACCCCAGGGACCAACGACGGGAACCTCCATGTCGATCGAAATCAAGATGCCTGCGCTTTCCCCCACCATGGAAGAGGGCACCCTCGCCAAATGGCTGGTCAAGGAGGGCGATACGGTGAAGTCCGGCGACCTCCTCGCCGAGATTGAGACCGACAAGGCGACGATGGAGTTCGAGGCCGTCGACGAAGGCGTGATCGGCAAGATCACCGTCCCCGAGGGCACCGACAATGTGAAGGTCGGCACCGTGATCGCCGTGATGGCCGGCGAAGACGGGGATGTCTCGGCTACGCCCGCGCCGACTCCGGCCCCGGCCCCGGCCGCCAGTGCCGAAGCCGCTCCGGCACCTGCGCCCGCCGCCAGCCCGGCACCTACCCCTGCACCGGCCAAAGCCGCTGCCGATGGCAGCCGCGTCAAGGCGAGCCCGCTCGCCAAGCGCCTCGCCGCCGAAAAGGGTCTCGATCTCGCGTCGGTGACCGGCTCAGGCCCGAACGGCCGCATCGTCAAGGCCGATCTCGAAGGCGCGAAGCCAGGTGCCGCCCCGGCCGTGCAGGCAACCGCCGCTTCCGCGCCGTCCGCGGCTCCCGCCGCCGTACCCGCCGAGCACAAGCCGGTGTGGTACGACGAGTCGATCCCGCACGAGGAAGAGAAGCTCTCCAACATCCGCAAGACGATCGCGCGCCGCCTCACCGAGTCGAAGCAGACGATCCCGCATATCTACCTGACCGTCGATATCCGCCTCGATGCGCTGCTCAAGCTGCGCGGCGAGCTCAACAAGGCGCTCGAGCCGCGCGGGGTGAAGCTGTCGGTCAACGATCTGCTGATCAAGGCATTGGGCGTCGCATTGATCCAGACGCCCAAGTGCAACGTCACCTACACCGGCGACAAATTGATCAAGTATAGCCGCGCCGACGTGTCGGTCGCGGTGTCGACGCCCACCGGGCTGATCACCCCGATCATCCGCGACGCCGCAGGGGTCAGCGTCTCCTCGATCTCGACCCAGATGAAGGACCTCGCCGGCCGCGCCAAGGAAGGCAAGCTCAAGCCCGAGGAATATCAGGGCGGCACCGCCAGCATCTCGAACATGGGCATGTTCGGCATCACGCAGTTCGATGCGGTGATCAATCCGCCGCAGGGCATGATCATGGCGATCGGCGCCGGCGAGAAGCGCCCGTACGTGATCGACGATTCGCTCCAGATCGCCACGGTCATGAGCGCGACCGGCAGCTTCGATCACCGTGCGATCGACGGCGCCGACGGCGCCGAGCTGATGAAGACCTTCAAGGCGCTGGTCGAAGCGCCGATGGGCATGATCGCCTGAGGCGGCGGCGGTGCGCGTCCTCATCGAGGTGGTCCATATCGCCATCGGTCTGCTCGCCGCGGCGCTGATCGCGACTGCGGCGGCCTGGTCCTATCCGCGCGCAACCCAGGATATCTGGCTGGTCACCTTCGTCGCGATGGCTTTGGTGGTGCTGATGGGGATCGGCCCGATCCGCCGCGCGCTGACGATCGACCGCGCCAGGCTCGGCCGCAAACCGAAGGACATTGCCAATGGCTGACAGCCCACCCGATCGCCAGCCCGCGATCCGGGTCACCACCATGCCCGCCGACGCCAATCCCTATGGCGACATTTTCGGCGGCTGGCTGATGAGCCAGATGGACATGGCCGCGGGGCTCGTCGCCTCGCGCCATTCGCACGGCCGCGCGGTGACGATCGCAGTCGAGGGAATGAAGTTCCACGCCCCGGTCGCGGTCGGCGACGAAGTCTCGGTCTATGCCGATCTGGTCAAGGTCGGCCGCACCTCGATGACGATCGACGTCCAGGCTTGGCGCCGCGCGCGACATGCCGAGCAAAGCTGCCTCGTGACGCAGGCCCAGTTCGTCTTCGTCGCGATCGACGAGCACCGCCAGCCCCGCCCGGTCGAGGCGGCGGTCGCAACGACGTCCTGAACACCCTATCTCGCCAACGAACCAACAAGGCGCATCCAAATGGCTGAATCCTACGATCTCATCGTCCTCGGCTCGGGGCCCGGCGGCTATGTCGCGGCGATCCGCGGCGCGCAGCTCGGCCTCAAGGTCGCGATCGTCGAGCGCGAATTGCTCGGTGGAATCTGCCTCAACTGGGGCTGCATCCCGACCAAGGCTTTGCTCCGCTCGGCCGAGATCTACCATTACATGCAGCACGCCAAGGATTACGGCCTCGTGGCGCAGGGAATCAGCGCGGACATCGAAGCCGTGGTCAAGCGCTCGCGTGGCGTGGCGAAGCAGCTCAATCAGGGCGTCACGCACCTGATGAAGAAGAACAAGATCGCCGTGCATTTCGGCGAGGGCAAGCTGACCGGCAAGGGCAAGCTCAGCGTCACCGACAAGGACGGCAAGAAGACCGATCTCGAGGCGAAGAACATCATCCTCGCCACCGGCGCGCGCGCCCGCGACCTTCCCAACCTCCCCGCCGACGGCAAGCGCGTCTGGACCTATCGCCATGCGATGACTCCGCCCGAGATGCCGAAAAAGCTCCTCGTCATCGGCTCGGGCGCGATCGGCATCGAATTCGCCAGCTTCTACAACGACATGGGCGCCGAAGTGACGGTGGTCGAGATGCTCGACCGCATCGTCCCCGTCGAGGATGCCGACGTCTCCATTTTCCTGGAGAAGGCGCTCAAGAAGCAGGGCATGACGATCTTGACCGGCGCCAAGATCGACAAGATCGCCGCCGACGCCAACGGCGTGAAGGCGACGATCACCGCCAGGGACGGCAAGTCCACGCAAAGCGACTTCACCCACGTCATCGTCGCGATCGGCATCGTTCCGAACACCGAGAATATCGGCCTCAAGGAGCTGGGCGTCGCGGTCGACGATCGCGGCTTCCTCAAGACCGATCCGGCCTGCAAGACCAATGTCGACGGCCTTTACGCGATCGGCGACATCACCGCGCCGCCCTGGCTCGCGCACAAGGCCAGCCATGAGGGCGTGATCGCCGCCGAGGCGATCGCCGGCAACCATCCGCACGCGATGGACCCGCGCAACATTCCGGGCTGCACCTATTGCCACCCGCAGATCGCCAGCGTCGGCCTGACCGAGGCCAGGGCGAAGGAAGCCGGCTACGAAGTCAAGGTCGGCAATTTCCCCTTCATCGGCAACGGCAAGGCGATCGCGCTCGGCGAGGCCGAGGGCTTCGTGAAGACCGTGTTCGACGCGAAGACCGGCGAGCTGCTCGGTGCGCACATGATCGGCGCCGAGGTCACCGAGCTGATCCAGGGCTATACGATCGGCAAGACGCTCGAGACCACCGAGGCCGAGCTGATGGAGACGGTCTTCCCGCATCCGACGCTGAGCGAGATGATGCACGAGAGCGTGCTCGGCGCCTACGGACGCGCGCTGCACATCTGAGTCGTTCGATCCTCCCTCGCGAAGCGGGGGAGGTGTCACGCGCAGCGTGACGGAGGGGGCTTCTCCACGGGCGCGTCGCCTGGGGAGAGGCCCCCTCCGTCGCCTTCGGCGCCACCTCCTCCGCTGCGCGAGGGAGGATTTTTTCTCGGCCGATCAGATCGTCGCACGCGCACGACAATCCGGCGCACTGCTTATTGCCCACTAAATCGATAGGATATATATCCGTGTTCCGGCCTCCCTTCGGGTGGAGTGGAACCAATGTCCATATTTTCGCCTATCGACGACCATTCGCCGATCATTCTCACTGTCCCCGGACTCGGCGGCTCGGGCCCGTCGCACTGGCAGACCCTATGGGAGCAATCGCGCCCCGACACGCATCGCGTCGAACTCGGCATGTGGGATTCGCCGCATCGCAATACCTGGGTCACCAAGCTCGATCAGGCGATTCGCAATGCCCAGGCGCCGGTAGTCCTCGCCGCGCACAGCCTCGGCTGCCTCGCCGTCGCATGGTGGGCCGAGCTTTCCGGGCAGCCGTTCGGCTGGCCGGTAGCGGGCGCATTGCTCGTCGCCCCCGCCGATGTCGATCGCGAGGACGTGCGGCCCGAACTCGCCGCCTTCCAGCCCACGCCCTCGAAACCGCTGCCCTTCCCGTCGATCGTGGTGGCGAGCAGCGACGATCCATGGATCGCACCCGAAAAGGCGCGGGCGCTGGCCGGCGGCTGGGGCAGCTTCTTCATCGACGCCGGGCCGCAGGGCCATCTCAACGCCGCGAGCGGCATCGGCTGGTGGGAAGAGGGCCAGGCGCTGCTCGACCGCGTGCTCGATGCCGCGGCGGATCGCACCGGCAAGGTACGCTCGGCCAACGACGCGCGCTCCTTGCTCGCCGTGAGCGCAACCGAAGCCGCGCAGGCGCATTATTATGGTCAGCACGCATGACGCCGACTCGCCTCGACGCAGCAGACATCCGCACCGGCGCAGCCGGGGTGGAAAACGACCCGCGGCCTACCTATTTAGGGTAGTAGCGGGCGTGGCCGGGTGACGTCCCCTAGAGCGTCACTCGGCCTATGTCCCGCCACCATTCCAGACATCCGCCGGACCGCGCCCACCCCCGCTCGCTCGCTTCGTCGCAGCGCGCGGCATTTCGACGATGATATATTGTACCTTCACTGATTCCTGCCTATATCAGCGCCCATGCCGGTGAGTCTCCCGTTATCCCGCTATTGGGGCGGTATCGACACGAGCTTCGATCGTATCGCGATCGGGCTCAGCGGCCTGTGCCTCGTGCACTGCGTCGCGACCACGGTGCTGCTGACGATTCTCTCCTCGGCCGGTGCATTGCTGCATCCCGCGATCCACGAAATCGGCCTGACCCTCGCGATCGGCTTCGGCATCATCGCGCTCGGCAAGGGTGTCCTTTCGCATGGGTACATGGCGCCGGCTTTGGTCGGCGCGTTCGGAATCGGCATCATGGCGGGCGCGCTGTCGCTCCCGCATGGCGGGTTCGAGATCTTCTGGACGCTGATCGGCGTGAGCCTCGTCGCGCTCGGCCACGACCTCAACCGCCGCGCCACCTATTGAGGCGCTTCCCCACTGAAGCGCTTGTAGCGGCGCCCGGGCGCGCCTAAATCTATGCGATGCCCGCGCACGATCATCATGAGCATCACGGCCACGACCTGACCCAGGCCGCGCAGGCGACGCTCGAGAAATCGGGCGAGCAATGGACCGCGATGCGCGAGCGCGTGTTCGAGGCGCTGGCCGGATTCGACAAGCCCGCCTCGGCCTATGACATCGCCGAAGCGGTCTCCAAGGCGGAAGGCCGCCGAGTCGCCGCCAACAGCGTCTATCGCATCCTCGATCTGTTCGTCGGCTCGAACCTCGCCCGGCGAGTCGAGAGCGCCAACGCCTATGTCGCCAATGCGCACCCCGATTGCCTGCACGATTGCATCTTCCTCGTCTGCGACAGCTGCGGCCAGACCACCCATCTCGATGACGATTCGATCACCAAGAACGTACGGTCGGCGGCGAAGACGGCCGGGTTCTCGCCGGTGCGTCCGGTGATCGAAGTCCGGGGCAAGTGCGCCGACTGCGAATAGGCCTGCACGGAAACTGCACGTCTTTTCAACGATTCGAGCGTTCGACTTGCGGCGGAGGCTGGGGTAAGGCGATGCGATGGCCGACCTTCCAAGCACGCCCCTGCTCGACACCGTCGACACGCCCGCTGACCTCCGCAAGCTCAAGCCGGCCGATCTTCGCCAGCTCGCCGACGAGCTGCGCGCTGAGACAATCTCGGCGGTAGGGACGACCGGCGGGCATCTCGGCTCGGGGCTCGGCGTGGTCGAGCTGACCGTCGCAATCCATTATGTGTTCGATACGCCGCGCGACCGGCTGATCTGGGACGTCGGGCATCAATGCTATCCGCACAAGATACTCACCGGCCGCCGCGACCGGATCCGTACCCTGCGTCAGGGCGGCGGGCTGTCGGGTTTCACCAAGCGCAGCGAGAGCGAGTATGACCCTTTCGGCGCGGCGCATTCGTCGACCTCGATCTCCGCGGCATTGGGCTTCGCCGTCGCCAACCAGCTGACCGGCCAGCCGGGAAAGGGCATCGCGGTGATCGGCGATGGCGCGATGAGCGCGGGCATGGCCTATGAGGCGATGAACAATGCCGAGGCGGCAGGCAACCGGCTCGTCGTCATCCTCAACGACAACGACATGTCGATCGCGCCGCCGGTCGGCGGGCTCTCCGCCTATCTCGCGCGGACCGTGTCTTCGTCCAACTATCTGGGCCTCAGGAACTTCGCCAAGCGCGCGATCCGCCGCATTTCGAAGCGCGCCCACAACGCTGCCGAAAAGGCCGAGGAATTCGCCCGCGGCATGGCGACCGGCGGCACCCTCTTCGAGGAGCTCGGTTTCTATTATGTCGGCCCGATCGACGGCCATAATCTCGACCATCTGATCCCGGTGCTCGAGAATGTCCGCGACAGCGAGCACGGCCCGATCCTCGTCCATGTCGTCACCAAGAAAGGCAAGGGCTATGCCCATGCCGAGGCGGCGGCAGACAAATATCACGGCGTCCAGAAGTTCGACGTGATCACCGGAACCCAGGACAAGGCGCCGCCCGGGCCGCCTTCCTACCAGAACGTCTTCGGCGAGACCCTCGCCAAGCTCGCCGGGACCGACCCGCGCATCGTCGCGATCACCGCGGCGATGCCCTCGGGCACCGGGGTCGACAAGTTCGCCCAGGCGCATCCCGACCGCGCCTTCGACGTCGGCATCGCCGAACAGCACGCCGTCACCTTCGCCGCCGGCCTCGCCGCGCAGGGCATGCGCCCGTTTTGCGCGATCTATTCGACCTTCCTCCAGCGCGCCTACGATCAGGTCGTCCACGACGTCGCGATCCAGAATCTGCCGGTGCGCTTCGCGATCGACCGCGCCGGCCTCGTCGGTGCCGATGGCGCGACGCACGCCGGCAGCTTCGACGTCACCTATCTCGCGACCCTGCCCAATTTCGTGGTGATGGCCCCTGCGGACGAAGCCGAGCTGGTCCACATGACCTACACCGCGGCCGAGCATGATTCGGGCCCGATCGCGGTGCGTTATCCGCGCGGCAACGGTGTCGGCATCGCATTGCCCGAAGTCCCGCAGCGGCTCGCGATCGGCAAGGGCCGGGTCGTCCGCGAAGGCAAAACCGTGGCGATCCTGTCGCTCGGCACCCGCCTCGCCGAAGCGCTCAAGGCGGCCGATGCGCTCGAGGCGCGCGGTCTTTCGACCACCGTCGCCGATCTGCGTTTCGCCAAGCCGCTCGACGAGGAATTGATCCGCAAATTGCTCGCGGCCCATGAAGTCGCCGTGACGGTCGAGGAAGGCGCGGTCGGCGGACTCGGCGCGCATGTGCTCACTCTTGCGAGCGACCAGGGGCTGATCGATGCCGGGCTCAAGCTGCGGACGATGCGCCTGCCCGACATCTTCCAGGATCAGGACAAGCCCGAAAAGCAATATGACGAGGCCGGCCTCAACGCCGCGAACATCGTCGATACGGTGCTCAAGGCGCTGCGCTACAACGAAGCCGCAGTGACCGACGCCCGGGCCTGAGCGCGTTGAAAACGGCCCATGTGCATGTTATGTACATGCACATGGCTACACAGCTTTCCGATCCCCGTTCGAGCCGGGTCGTGGTCCTCGTCTCGCCGTCGGAAAAACGGCGGATCGCGGCCAATGCCGAGGCTGCCGACATGAGCGTGAGCGATTTCATGCGCACCGCCGCGGAGCGCTACTCCGAACCCACTCCCGCCGAGCAGGCGCTGATGCGCGACCTTCTGGCGCAACTCGAAATCGCCAATGCGCGGACCGAGCAGGCCATGGCCGAACTCGACGCCGCCCGCTCTGCCGCCGCGGCGTTCGACGAGGAGGCCTATCGCGCCCAAGTTCGCGAGGAGTTGCTGGCACGAACCGACCTGGACTGGGACGCGCTCGCCGCCATGTTCGCCGGCGGCACCCGCCAATGAGCTTCTGGACCGACGCGCTGCGCGCGCTCCAGCAAGTCACCCTGCTCCAGCACAAGGTCGAACAGGCACTGACCACCGCCGAAGAGGCCCGGCGCCATTCGATCGAGACCCGCGAGCGGGTGATCCGCCTCGAAACGCTGATCGACATCGCGATGAAGCCCCGCCCCGCGCCCCCGCCGCTCCAGCTTCCGGAGAGCTGAGCCGCACACGGCGCTTTGGATTCGCATCTCTTTCGGAAATGAGCCGCGGCCGCGGCGGATGGGGTGGGAAGCCGAATGATGGAGCACGTCGAAACATTTTCGGGAATCAGGGCGAAAATCCATCAAGGGATGGGCGATCTGGCCGACTATATCTGGAAAGTCCCTCGCTTTCTCTAAGCCGAAGAGCAACTCGAAAAGGAAAAGCTTTGGCAATATTATCCAAAGCAATCTGATCCCGAAAAGGAAAAGGAGGCTCAGGGGTACCGCCTCCTCCGAGCGGCTCACGAATTCCCTAAAATTGATGTCAAATTTCCCTGTTATCTGGGGACAAGCAGCCTTTTCCTCGCGACCTCGGTCTATGAGAGTTTCCTCTATGACATTTGCCAGAAAGTCGAGAAGCGCACGGGCGAGCAAGGATATGCGGGCGGCATAACCCGCATGGTTCAATTTCTGAAGTCGCAAGGAATGAACCCCACTGCGAACCCCTTTTATGAGCAGGCTGACGCAGCTGTGACCTTGCGCAATTGTCTGTTCCACGCAGACGGCAGGCTCGTTTTTTCCCGAGATGCTTCGAAAATTCGACACATCGTGGCGAAAAGGATCTTCATCGATAAAGAGCGTCGGAAGAAAACTTATGATGGCGATCACGAAGAGGTCCGGATCGACCCCGATTCCAATCGAGTCAGGGTGAACAACTACTTCGCCTTTCGGGCTTGCGGATATTATAAACGTTTTTTGCTCGGCTTGACCGTGGATTGGGAAAGCGCCACCGACTAGCTTTGCAGCGACGGTCATCTTAAAGCGGTCCCGTGCTCCAATCCCCCCTCTCCGCCGCCCGTCCCCGCGCGCTTGCCAACTGGCTGTTCTTCGTCGCCGCCCTGATCGTGCTGATGGTAGTGATCGGCGGCATTACCCGGCTCACCGAATCCGGGCTGTCGATCACCCAGTGGAAGCCGATCTCGGGGATCGTCCCGCCGCTCAATGACGCGCAGTGGCAGGCCGAGTTCGAAAACTACAAGCGCATCCCCGAATATCAGCAGCTCAATCAGGGCATGACCCTCGCCGGGTTCAAGGCGATCTTCTTCTGGGAATATCTCCACCGCCTGCTCGGCCGGCTGATCGGGGTGGCTTTCGCACTGCCGCTGCTCTGGTTCGCGCTGCGCCGGCAGATTCCGCGCGGCTTCGGCTGGCGCCTCGTCGCCTTGCTCGCATTGGGCGGCCTGCAGGGTGCGATCGGCTGGTGGATGGTCAAGTCGGGCCTCACCGTCCGCACCGATGTCAGCCATGTCCGCCTCGCCGTGCATCTGCTCGTCGCCTTGTTCACGCTGGCGGGGATCGTCTGGACCGCGCTCGACCTGCGCGCGCTGCTCCGCAATCCCCATGCCCGCCCCGCCCGTCTGACCCTGATCGGCGCGCTCGCGGGCACGATCCTGTTCGTCCAGTTGCTGTTCGGCGCCCTGGTCGCCGGACTCAACGCGGGGCTGGTCACCGATCAATGGCCGCTGATGAACGGCCGCTTCTATCCCGGCGCCACCGTCGCGGGCCGTCCGTTCCTCGACGCCTTGTTCAACGATCCTGCAATCGTCCATTTCGTCCATCGCTGGTGGGCATGGGTCGCGGTCGCCGCTTTGGTCGTGCTCGCGCGTGCCACCCGTGGAGTCGACCGGCGCGCGTCGATCGCGATCCACAGCGCGTTCGGGCTGCAGATCCTGCTCGGCATCGCCACGGTGATGTCGGGCATGAACATCACCCTCGCCGCGCTCCACCAGTTCACCGGCGCGCTGCTCGTCGCCGCCACCGCCTGGGGCGCGCATGCGATCGGCCAGCGCCGGTGAGCGACGTGGCTTTGCTCTACGTCACCTTTCCCGGCGTGGCCGAAGCGCGGCAGGTGGCGGAAACCGTCCTCGCCGAGCGTCTCGCCGCCTGCGTCAACATCCTCGCGCCCTGCACCTCGATCTATCGCTGGCAGGGCGCGATCGAGCATAGCGACGAAGTTCCGGCGCTGTTCAAGACCAGTCTCCAGCTCACCGGGCGGCTGCGCAGCCGGATCGAGGCACTGCACCCCTATGACCTGCCGGCGATCGAGAGCTGGCCCGCCGCCGCCGCGACGAGCCTGAGCGACTGGATCGCGGCGGAAACCGGCTGATGCTGCTGGCGGCCATCGCTTTGCAGGCGAGCGTCGCCGCACCGATCTTCGCGCCGCCGATCGACGCGCCGCTGCGCATCGTCACCGAACGCACCGAGATCGCATCCGACCAACGGCATTATCGCCTCGAGCGTCTGGTCCGCTTCAGCAAGGAGGGCTTAGGCTACCGCGCAGAGGCGCTGATACTCGGCAGCGCCAGCGAAGCGCCGCAAGTGCTCGGCAATCTCGTCGAGCGCGGCCTTTCCGCCCTCGCCGGCCGCACGATCGTGCTGCATCTCGATTCGAACGGCCGGGTAGTCGCGATCGACGCGATCGCGGATTTATGGGAACGGGTCTGTCAGCGCGTTTCCGATGCGGCGGCCACCCGGCAGAGCCTCGCGCCGGGCGAAGCCCGGACGCTGGCCGAGCGAATCGCCGCGCCGCTGCGCGCGCTGCCGCCCGAACGGCAGCGCGCGCTCCTCGCCACCCTCGTCGCGGCGGCGATCCTCCCCGAACCGCTCGATCCCCCGGGTACCGTCGCCCCGGTCGAGCTCCCCGGTGCCTCGCCCTTCGGGACGCCGGTCACGCTCCGCGGTACCCGTAGCACCGCCGCCGACAATGGTCTGATCCGGACCACGACGCTTGCTTCTGCGGCGATGGACCTTCCGGCCCGGAGCGACGCACCCGCGGCTTCGGGCTCGGTCGCGCTCGAACGAATCCGCACTTCCAATCCGCGAACCGGACTGATCGCCTCCGGGCTCGACACCACGCGCAACCGCGTGGGCGGGCGCGAGACCTTGCTCGTCACCCGCCTTCGCGTCGAGCGCGCGAACCCTGCCGATTGGCCCGATTGACTCACTGGTATCATGATACCCGTCAGCAAACACCCCGATTTGCTTGACTTTCGGGAGGCTATCAGCCAAATGCCCGCTCGACCGCGCTGGCCGCGGGGTACCCATCAAAGTATTACTTTGATGGGAGCCCATGGCTGGCGCGCTTGCATTTCATACTCGAAAAAAGGTCACAGGCCATGAAGGTGCTGATGAAGACCACCAAGTCGGTGAAGCCGGCCGAGGTGGAGAAGAAGTGGCATATCGTCGATGCCGACGGCCTCGTGGTCGGTCGCGCGGCGACGATCATCGCCAACGTGCTGCGCGGCAAGCACAAGACCAGCTTCACCCCGCACGTCGATTGCGGCGACAATGTCGTCGTGATCAACGCGGACAAGATCCGTTTCACCGGCAAGAAGCTGGCAAACAAGGTCTATTACAAGCACACCGGCTATGCCGGCGGCATCAAGGAAATCACCGCGGCCAAGGTGCTCGAGGGTCGTTTCCCGGAGCGCGTGCTCGAAAAGGCCGTTGAGCGCATGATCCCGCGCGGCCCGCTCGGCCGTCAGCAGATGCGCAACCTGCGCATCTTCGCCGGCTCGGAGCATCCGCACGGCGCGCAGAACCCCGAAGTCCTCGACATCGCGTCGATGAACCGCAAGAACAAGGTGGGCGCATAATGTCCGACAACCGCCAGTCCCTCTCCGATCTCGGCGCCATCGCCTCCGGTGAAGCGCCCGCGGGCGTTCCGGCCAGCGCCGACGACTATCTGAACGCTCCGGCCGCTCCGGCGCCTGTGTCGAACACCCCGCTGCGTGCGCAGGAAATCGATCAGTACGGCCGCGCTTATGCGACCGGCCGCCGCAAGGATGCCGTCGCCCGCGTGTGGCTCAAGCCCGGCACCGGCAAGATCACGATCAACGGTCGCGATCAAGAAGTCTATTTCGCGCGTCCGACGCTGCGTCTCGTCATCAACCAGCCATTCGGCGTCGCCGAGCGTACCGGTCAGTATGACGTGGTCTGCACCGTCAAGGGCGGCGGGCTTTCGGGCCAGGCCGGCGCAGTCAAGCACGGCATCAGCCAGGCGCTGACTCGCTTCGAGCCGGTGCTTCGCGCGCCGGTCAAGGCGGCAGGCTTCCTGACCCGCGACAGCCGCGCGGTCGAGCGCAAGAAGTACGGCAAGGCCAAGGCCCGCCGCAGCTTCCAGTTCTCGAAGCGCTAAGCTTCAGGCTCCGGCAAAACGATGGGGCGGTCCGGCAACGGGCCGCCCTTTTCGTTTCGGCCTGGACGCCGTCCCTGCAAGGGGGAGGGCGCCTCCGGTGGACCTGCTACGTCCAGATCGGTGCGTCGGCCATCTGGCAAAGGGGAAAATCCGTTATGACGGACTCAGCCACCCGGCATAGTGGATGACGGGGCCGATCCAGGGCAGGCCCACGCCGACTTCGAAATGAAAGCGGCCGTCTTCCTGCCATTCGCGCGCGGCGATGCGCGGACCCAGTGCTCGCGGCATCGGCACGCCGAAGGCCGTCCAGCGTCGCAACTCCATCCGCAGCCCGGTTGCATCCGCGGGCAGATCGAACACGAAGCGCAGCGGCCCGAAGCGTTCGGCGACGCGCGCCCCGGCCTGCGATAGCTCGCTGGCAAAGCGGTGCCCGCCGAAATCGCGGGTCCAGCGTTCCTTGCCGCTGCGCTCTGCGAAGACGACGTGGAGCGGATAGCTGCCACTCGGCGGAAAGCGCATGATCGCGGCGATCAGCCGCGCGAGCGGATGGCTTCCGCGCTTTACGCCGCCCTCCCCCGCCGCGCCGCCATCCCCGTTCACTTCATGCATCGCGCAGACCGCCGGCGGCAGCAGATTGAACCGCGCGCCCAACGCCCGGGCGTAAAGGGGAACGGCGGCGCGCTCGCGGGTCTCGTGCCGCATCGCGAGCGGCGCGAACAGCGGATCGAACTGGTCTAGCGTCAGCAGTCCGGCCGCATCGCGGGCACCCGGCGCGACGCGACCCGCAAGTATCTCCTCAGCAAGGATCGCGGCGGCGAAGGTCGGGATTTCGGGCCCGTCGCCTTGGCTGGCGACCAAGGTCCAGCGCCGCTCGATGCGCCCTCCGCGCAAGCTCACCGACATTGCCGAGCGGTCGCTGCCGACTCGCCGGGTCAGCCGCTGGAGCGGGATCAGCCAGCGCGCCGCGCGGTCGAGCGAGGTAACCCACCCCCAGCGTACCGGCCAGCTCGCCAGCCACAGCGCCAGCATCTGGAACCCCAATTCGGTTCCCGCGCGGAACGTCACTGCCGGGCGTCCGGGCAGCATCGCCGGCAACAGATCGAGCGCCGGCACATCGGCCAGCGCCACCCAGCGCCGCAGCACTGGTTGACCCTCGATCTTGAAGCGCTCACGACGCAATTCCTGCCAGCCATGCCCGACGGCCCAGCGCCGACCGCGCCACAGCCGCAGCGGCTTGCCGACATAGCTGAGGATCGCCCGTGCCACCGATTCGCCGCCGACCGCGCGGTTGGAGGCGCTGATCACGATCTCGACCTGCGCGACCGCGTCCATCCCTTCGGCCAGCTTCCGTGCCACCGCCCCCGACAAGGCCGGCTCGCTCGACGCGCCGGTAATCACCGCGATCCCCGCCGTCTTCGCCGCCTCGTCGAGCCCGGCGATGCCGGTGACGAACCCGCGCGCATCAGCGAGATCGAGATAGGGGATGCGCATCGCGATGCACGCTTCGGGAACGGTATGGCCCGAGCCCTGGAACGGCCCCGCCGCGTCGACCACCAGATCGGGCCGCACCCGCGCCATTGTCAGGCCGATGCCGCTGGTGCGATCGGCGACTACCGCCTCGCAACCTGTCAGCCCGGCGCAGAATGCCGCGCCCTTCTCCGCGCTGCGCCCTGCAACGACCACCTCATGCCCTGCCGCGAGCAGCCGCCGGGTCAGCCGCGCGCCGAAGCCGCCATAGCCGCCGATGACGAGGATCCGGCTCACAGGATTCTGCTCCGCTGCGCCGCATCGGGCACCCAGCAGGTCTCCCGCCGTCCGAACAGCCGGTAGCGATGCCGTGCCACCCAGCGATAGACGGGATCGCGCAACACCCTCGGCACCAGTCCGAGCGCTCCCGCGGCGCGCCACGGCCAGCCCAGTCCGCGCCAGATCGCCAGTATCGCGTCGCTGTCGCGCAACGCCCGATCGCCATCGACCAGCACCAGCGTATCCGGATCCGCCGGGTCGATCCCCAACGCGCGGTAGATCGCCGCACCGGCCTCGCTTTGCATCGAAGCGAGCAGGAAATGCCCCGCGCGATCGCGGCGCAGCACGAATTGCGCATGCGCCGAGCAGAGCACGCATATCGCGTCGAAGACGATGACCGGGCGGGTCACGCGACGCGCTCCGGCGGATCGGCGAATATCGCGAGCTGGTGGACGAGTTCGCCGAGCCACGGATGGACCAGATCGAGGGTGAAGGCGAAATGACCGCGCCCGAGATCGGTATGTCCGACGACGAGGTGCCCGAGCAGCGCCTCCGGGATGCGCAGCCGCAGCGCGCCGAGCCGCACGAAATAATGATCGCTGACGAACAGCAGCGCCCCGCCCGCTTCCTCGAGCCGCAAGGCGATGCCGAGCCCGAGCCCGAGATACTCCTCCAGCCCGGTCGGTCCGGCGAAGCGCTTGGCGCTGTGGATCACCTGCGGAAAGCCGTGGCGGCGACCATATTGCCGCGTCCAATATTGGTTCCAGCCGCCGCGATCGGCAGTGACGCTGACGCTCGCCGCCACCCCGGTATCGGTGCCGAGCGGCAGCGGTGCCCCGACCAGCCGCGCGAGCTGGGCGAACAGCCACCCCGCCCGGCTCATCCGGCATTCGGCGACTTCTCCGACATAGGTCACGCACGCCCCCTCGCCGATCTTCCGCAGGAAGCGCCGGCGCACGGCCGGCGGCAGGAACAGCCAGCGCGGGCCGAGCAGCCGCGCGAACGGGCTGTCGCCTTCGGCGCGCACCGGCGCGGCGGTCGGCTGCCACGCGGCATAGCGTCCCAATTTCCCGGCTTCGACTGCAATCCCCATTGTCAGCTCTTTCTGTAAAGACCGAAATTGCCGGGCATGGCGATGACGCGCGCCCGCTCCGTCTCAACCTTCTTTGGAACGTCCCCCGGGCAGGAAGGACAGCACCCGCTTGCCCATCTTGATCAGCAGCATCAGCCGGTTCGGCGGGATCGCGATCATCTGCTGGTACCAATCGTCGATCGTCACGACGAAGCCGTGCATCGCCTCGATCCGCTCGCGCGCGACCCGGCTGATCCGCGGATCGCCTTTGGCCTCGTCGGCGCACACTCGCAGCGCGGCGACCGCGGGATCGATCTCGCGCTCCTTGCGCCCCTGCGCGATCCGGGTGAGCATCTGCATCAGATCGACTTCGGCCTCGTAATGGTCGCGGCGCTCGCCGATCACCGGCACGCGCCGGATCAGCTTCCACGCCAGCAATTCCTTGAGGCTGTTCGAGGTGTTGCTCCGCGCGATCCGCAGCGTGTCGCTGATTTCCTCGGCATTGAGCGGGCGGTCGCTCAGATAGAGCAAGGCATGGATCTGCGCGACCGAGCGATTGACGCCCCATTGCCCGCCCATCTCGCCCCAGTGCAGCACGAACTGCTGAACCGCAGTCGGAAGCATTGCGCTATCGTCCGTAATTTCTGTCATGACAGAAATATATGACAGCATCGATCGCGAGTCAACCTTTACCTTCCTCGCTCTCTGAAAGGGGGAGAGGGTTGCGCAGACTTGGGCTCGCAGAGCCTCGGTCGGAGCTGAGTGAGGGGGTGCGGTTGCGCAGCAACCGCGCGGCGCTCTACCCCTCACCCAGCTGCGCTAGCCAGGAAGCTGGCAAGCTTCGCTATCCTCTCCCCTATCAAGGGGAGAGGATACCAACGACTCTGCAACCCCGCCCAAGGCGCCGGACAATGAAACTCTGCCTAAAAATTCCTTAGGTATTTCTACACGTTGCCGGATTAACCACGCCCCTCTATGCATAAGGATGCAGGTTGCGCGCAGGCGCAGCGGGGGATCGTTCAGTGTTCAGACCACGCGTATCGGCTGCGCTCGGCGTAGCGTTCTTCACCATGCTTGCGGGCTGCGACGGCGGCGGAAGCGGCGGCGGCGGCGGCAATGGCGGCGGTGTGGTTTCGGTTACCCCCTCGCCCACCCCGACCCCGACCTTCACCGAAGGCGACGCCGCACGCCTCGCCAAACAGGCGAGCTTCGGCCCGACCCCGGCTTTGGTCGCGCGGATCAAGGAACTCGGCGCCAACGCCTGGCTCGACGAGCAGTTCGCCGCCACCGGCAGCACCTATGCCGACCTCGCCGTCGCGGTGCGCCGCGATTTCTGCACCAGCGGCGACACGGTCTGCTCGCGCCAGCATTTCTCGCGGGTGCCGGCCGCGATGCGTTTCTATGCCGATGCCGTGATGGCGCCCGACCAATTGCGCCAGCGCGTCGCCTTCGCGCTCGGCCAGATGGTCGTCGCGTCCGAGGCCGAAGTGAATTCGGCCGCGGGCATCGCCGCGTTCAACCAGATCTTCCTCGACAACGCCTTCGGCAATTTCCGCGACATTCTCGCCCGGGCGACGATGCTCGGCTATATGGGCGATTATCTCGACATGGCCGACAGCAACAAGTCGGCGCCGTCGGAGAATTATGCCCGCGAGCTGCTCCAGCTCTTCTCGATGGGCCCAGACCAGCTCAACATGGACGGCACGCCCAAACTCGACGCCACCGGCGCGCGCCAGCCCAATTACACTCCCGAAGACATTCGCGGCGTCGCCCGCGCGCTCACCGGCTGGAGCTATGCCCGGGTCGGCGGCGCGGCGATCACCGACGGCAATGCCCGCGACTATTCGCAGCCGATGATTCCCGTGCCGACGCGCTACGACAGCACCGCCAAGTCCTTCCTCGGCACGTCGGTCGCCGCCGGCGCGACGCAGGAGGCCAGCGTCGCCGCCGTGGTCGACGCCGCGTTCAACAATGCCTCGACCGCGCCGTTCGTGTCGAAATTCCTGATCGCCCATCTCGTCACGCCGAACCCTACCCCCGCCTATGTCGGCCGCGTGGCCGCAGCATTCGCCAATAACGGCGGCGGCGTCCGCGGCGATCTAAAGGCGGTGGTCCGCGCGATCCTCACCGACAGCGAAGCCCGCACCGCGCCGGGCGCCGCCTCCGGCAAGGTCAAGGAACCGATCCTGCTGATGACCGGCCTCGCCCGGGTGATCGGCTTCACCACCGACGGCTATGTCTTCGTCAATCGCGACTCGAGCATGGGTCAGCCGGTGATGCGCGCGCCGTCGGTGTTCAACTTCTACCCGCAGGACTATCCGCTGCCCGGCAGCGCCACGCTGCGCAGCCCGGCGTCGAAGCTGCTCAACACCGCGAACGTGCTGCGCTGGCACAATTTCGTCTATGACTGGACGGTTGGCGGCGACGCGACACGCGCGGAGTTCGCGCTCGCTTCGGGCCTGCCCAATTCGTCGCTGACCCAGCCTTTGTGGAGCGGATGGGAGGCATTCGGCACCGATCTCGATTCGATGGTCGCGCGGATCGACCTGCTGATGTTCGCGAACACGCTTACCCAGCCGCAAAAGGACGCGCTCGAGGCCGCGGGGACCGCGATCACGCATGCCGATCCGCTGATCCAGGCGCGGAAACGCGCCCAGATGATGCTCTATGTCGCGGCATCGAGCCCGCTCTTCCTCGTCGACCGGTAAGGGAAAACCGCATGACCTTGTCCCGCCGCGATTTCACCCGCCTCGTCGCCGGCACCGGCGCGCTGGCCGCCATGGGCCAGCTCGGCCGCACCAGCGCGATGGCCGCCCCCAACGGCAATTACCGCGCGATGGTGGGCGTCTTCCTGTTCGGCGGGAATGACGGCTGGAACATGGTGATCCCCACCGACGCACGCCACGCCGCCTATCTCGCCTCGCGCGGCTCGGTCGGCGTCAAGGCGCCGGCGCTGACGCCGCTCACCAACGCCGCCTATGCGCTGCACCCGTCGATGGCCGCGTTGCGCCCGCTCTGGGACGAAGGCAGCCTTGCATTGGTGCTCAATGCCGGCACCCTGTTCGCGCCGCTGACCAAATCGACCTGGCAGTCGCGCCCCGATCTGCGACCGACCAATCTGATGAGCCATTCGGACGAGCAGGCCCATTGGCAGGGCCTGCGTGCGCGCGACGTCAGCGTGGACGGTTTCATGGGCCGGATGACCGATCGCATGGCCGCGACCGCGACGCCGTCGATGATCTCGCTCGCCGGATCGAACCTCGCGACGATCGGCCGGACCAGCGCGGCGCTGGTGCTGCCGTCGACCGGCACGCTCAACCGCAGCGGCTACAGCGCCGGCGGCAGTGCCGCGAACCAGGCCAAGAATGCCGCGATCGATCTGCTCGCCAATGGCGGCGGCTATGGCGCGATGACCGAAGCGACCGCCCGCGACATCGTCGGCTCCTATGGCCAGGCAGTCACTGCCAACGCGATCATCGGCGCGGCCAGCGCGCTCGATGGCTATTTCGTCAATCCCGACACCGGCGCTGCGCTGACCAGCGACGTTGCCCGCCAGCTGATGCGCGTCGCGCGGATGATCGCCGCACGCTCGACGCTCGGCCATGACCGCCAGACCTTCCTCGTCAGCCAGGGCGGCTTCGACAATCATTCGGGTCAGGTGGGTGGCGGCAACAACGACACCGGCACTCATGCCAATCTGCTCCGCGAGCTCGCCATGGCGCTCGCCGGCTTCCACCGCGCGATGCAGTCGATCGGCATGGCCGAGAACGTCACGGCGTTCACGATGAGCGATTTCGGCCGCACCTTCAAAGGCAATGCCCAGAACGGCACCGATCACGCCTGGGGCAGCAACCACCTCGTCGTCGGCGGCAACGTCGCCCCCGGGGGCATCTTCGGCGCCTATCCCGATCCGGTGATCGGCGGCGCCAACGACATCAGCAACGAAGGCCGCTTCGTACCCGCGGTGGCGCAGGAGGAATATATCGGCGCGATCGCCCGCTGGCATGGCGTCAGCGATGCCGACATGCCCTATGTCTTCCCCAACTGGTCGACCTGGAGCAGCGGCGGCCGCGGCCCGTTAGGGTTGTTTCGCGCTTAACGGCGTTTTTCCATAGTCCTTCCATATCGCGCAGCTATCGCGCGAAGGAGGGAGATTGGCATGGAACTGCACTACCGCGGCATGACGGGCCCGGATATCGTCGAGGCGGGAGAAGCACCCGTGTCGAACATGTATCGCATCACCCCGTTCATGCATGTCCCCGATCTCGAGGCGGCGGTGGCGTTCTTCACCGGGATCCTCGGCTTCGAATGCCGTTTCCGCCAGGGCATCTATGCCTATGTCCAGCGCGAGGCGGCGGCGTTCCGGCTGGTCGAGAATGTCGGCGACGAGGGCGCCCCGCCGGGCAATCGCCGCTTCTGCTATTATGTCGACGTCAACGACGTCGACGCCGTCGCCGCCGAGCTGGCGCCCAAGGCGAAGCTGCTCAACGACGGCGACCTCTACGGCCCGATCGATCAGCTCTACGGCCAGCGCGAGCTGATGGTGATGGCCCCCGACGGCAATCTGCTGGTGTTCGGACAGGATCTGACGCGGGATTAGCACCGCGTTTCCTTCATCGTCACCCCGGCCTTGTACGGGGACCACCAAGCCGCCGGGTACGAAGCAAGAGGCGCTGAGGCTGTCGCTTGCCGCCCGGTGGATCCCGGCACAAGGCCGGGATGACGCAGCCCGCTAAAGCACCACCGCGCCTTCACCCTTGAACCGCGCCACCGTCTCGAAGCTGCTTCCCGTCACCCGTATCTCGTTGAACGAAGGCGGCTTGCTCCGCACCCGCTCGGACAACGTGCCCGCCCCGATCAGCCGCACCGTCCGACCCTCGATCTCATGCGCCACGTCGAACGGGTCATGGACGTGCCCGGTCAGCACCGCATGCACCCCCGCGGTCGCCAGCGCATCGAGCGCCGCGCGCCCGTGCCGGGTCTTCGAAGTCGCCAGCGTCCCCGCCTCGATCAGCGGATGATGCGCGGCAACGAACACGAGGTCCCCCGCCGGCACCGCCTCGACCAAGGCCAGCGATTCCTGCAGCGATCGCGTGCTGACATAGCCTTTCGACCAATTGGTGCGGAACTGGAACCGCGCGGTGGTCTTGAGCGGCACCACGCTCACGCCCTTCACGTCGAGCGGCTTCTCGATCAGCCGCTCGATCGCCCGATAGCGCTTGTACGGCGTCACGAACCGCGCCCACAGGTTGAAATAGGGCAGATCGTGGTTGCCGACCTCGACCGTCACCGGCCGCCCGAGGCTCTCGAGCCATTTGCCCGCCGCGGCGAACTCGGCGGCGCGCGCCCGCATCGTCAGATCGCCGGTCATGATCACCGCATCGGGCTGCTCTTCCTTCACCTTGCGCCCGAACCAGTCGATCGCCTCGCGATCCTCGCGGCCGAAATGGACGTCGCTGACGTGAAACAGGCGAGTCATGGCGCCGGGACCTCCTCGTCCTTGCGGGTTGCGATGAACGTCTCGAGGCTCGTGCCCGAACGGATCTTCTCGTGCGGCTGGAGCGTCACCGGCTCGCCGTCGAACAAGGCGAGCACCGGCTTGCGGCCGTGGATGCGCAATTCCTGCGTCCAGCCTTCCTGCACCGCATGCGCGGCGACCCAGTCGCCGGACAGCCAGTCCCAGCCGAGCTGGACGATCGATTTCCAGTCGCGCGCATCCACCGCCGCGACCTCGAGCCCGTGCAAATCGGGAGTGACGAACACCGCCTGATACGAATCGCCGAGGCCCTGCGCGCCTTCGACGCGGACGCCGTGCTCGCCGAATGTCTTGCGCCAGGCCCCGCGCACCGCGGCGAGCAATCGCCCGATCTTGCCCTTGCGCACCGCCTCGCGCGCCCGGAACCACGACGCCGCCGGCCCGAGGATCAGCCCGACGAACGCGCGGTGCTTGCCGGCGATGACGTAGGGCAGCGCGACGCGCCGATCGCTCTTGTGCGCGGCCTCGAGGATCTTGTGCGGATCGGTCTCGCTGTGCAGCCCCTTGGCGAGCAGATTCATCGTGCCCCCGGGCAGGATCAGGAACGCGCCTTCCCATTTCTCCAGCGCGCAGAGCGCCGCGTTGATCGTCCCGTCTCCCGCGAACAGCACGACGGTATCGACGCCGGCATCGTCGAGCTGTTTCGCGCCGGGCAATTTCTGCTCGGGAAACTCGGTCCGTCCGGCGAGCGCGAGCCCGTCTTCCTCGAACACGGCCTCCAGCGCCTCGCACTTGGCCCGCGTGGCGGTGCCCGAACCGGGATTGGTGATGAACCAGAGTTTTTCCATGCCGCCCGCAACGCGCGAGCCCGCTTTTGGTCGCTTCCCGGCCGTAACGATAATCGAACCCGTCGGGCGCCCCGCGCGTTGGAGGGGTCGATTGACCGTTCGCCTCGCCCTGTGGCAACCGGAGCGCCGCGCAGATGCGCTAGCGACGGCCGAGCGGAAGGAACAATGCCAGTGACTCGCCGCGCCGCAATTGCCGTGGCCATTGCGCTCCCGCTGATGCTCGCAGACTGCGGCGGTGGCGGCAGCGGCAGCGTTACGGTGCCCCTGCCAACGCCCAGCCCGACGCCGAGCCCGACGCCGCCGCCCACCGTGAACCTCGTCCTGCTTCTCGGCCAATCCAATGCGGTGGGCTGGGCGCTGACTGCGCGACTGCAGAACACGGTCTATAATCCCGCGGGCTATGGCGTCGCGCCGCCCCGCGTGAAGATCTGGTACAAGGACAGCCGCGCCAATCCCGATCTCGCCGCCGATGACGGCCAGTGGCAGGATTACCGCGCCGGTGCCAACAGCGACGTCAACGCCAGTCCGCGGGATCAGTTCGGGCCCGAGCTTTCGCTCGCGCAACGGCTCGTCGCGACGACGGGCAACGACGTCTACATCGTCAAGGCGGCGTTCGGCGGCACTTCGCTCTCGCCGCTCGCCGGCACCAGCCCGCCCGGCAACTGGACCGACACCAACGCCCGCATCGCGCTCGATTATTATTTCCGCCGTGCCGTGCGCGACCTGCGTGCGGCGCGCCCCGGCGTGACGATCCGCTTCCAGGGGATATTGTGGTGGCAGGGCGAGTCGGACGCCGCAGTCAACATTCCCGCCACCGAGTATCGCAACCGGCTCGACAATCTCCGCAGCTATTTCGACGCCGCGATCCGCACCGAGTTCGGAGACGCGTATCGCTGGGTTCTGGTCGGCCTCAACTTCCAGCAGAATCCGGGCGAGCCGGTGATCAATGCCGCATTGTGCAGCACCGCGGCCGCCGATCCGCGCATCGGCTATATTCCGACCCTGACCTATCCCCGGCGCGTCGACCTCACCGCGGCGCAGAGCGCGCCGCTGCCGGTCGAGGCCGACAAACACACTTCGTATATCGGGCAGTTGGCGGTCGGCGAGAAGGCCGCGGAAATGATGACCAGCGCCGCGCCGCCGGTCGAGACCTGCCCCTGAAAGGCGCAGAGCGGAACCTGCCCGGAATGCCCGCTTGACACCGGCCCTGAAACCTTGGATTTCCGCGGGCCGCGCGGGTGTAGCTCAATGGTAGAGCAGAAGCTTCCCAAGCTTACGACGAGGGTTCGATTCCCTTCACCCGCTCCAGCCTTCTGATTGGAGCCTCGCCCCATGCGCCACCTCGCGGTCCTCCTCGCAGTGGCGCTCGCCGCCGGTCCGGCGCAAGCCCAGACCAACCCGCAGGCCGAGGCGCAGGCGCTCGAATTGCTCAAGCGCGGGATCGCCTTTCGCAGCGTCGCCGGCCCCGGCAACCAGACCTTCGATTATGCCAATTACCTCAAGGCGCAGCTCGTCGCCGGCGGGTTCGCCGATGGCGACGTCCGCGTCGAGAAGCTCGGCGACACCGCTTTTCTGGTCGCGCGCTATCGCGGCACCGGCAAGGCGAAGAACGGCGCCAAGCCGATCCTGATCTCGGGCCATATGGACGTGGTCGAGGCAAAGCCGGCCGATTGGGAGCGCGATCCGTTCACGCCGGTGGTCGAGAACGGCTATCTGTTCGGCCGCGGCGCCAGCGACAACAAGTTCGACGTCTCGACCTTCACTGCCTCGATGATCCAGCTCAAGCGCGAGGGCTTCAAGCCCGGCCGCGACGTGATCCTCGTCTTCTCGGGCGACGAGGAGACCAACATGAAGACCACCGCCGCGCTCGCCGCCGAATTCCACGACGCCGAATTGCTGCTCAACATCGACGGCGGCGGCGGCGACATGGACGAGGCGGGCAAGCCGGTGATGTTCGGGGTGCAGGGCGCCGAGAAGAGCTATGCCGATTTCGAGCTGGGCGTGACCAATCCCGGCGGCCATTCGAGCGCGCCGCGCAAGCCCAATGCGATCTATCAGCTCGCCGCCGCGCTGCAGAAGATCGAGGCGTACGAATTCCCCGGCCAGGTCAACGAGATCACCAAAGCGAGCTGGACGGCGACCGCGGCGCGCACCCCCGACGCGAAGCTCGCCGATGCGATGCGCCGCTTCGCCGCCAATCCCGAGGATATGGAAGCACGCGCGGTGCTCCGCGCCGATCCCGGCTATGTCGGCCAGACCGGCACGACCTGCGTCGCGACGATGGCCAATGCCGGCCACGCGACCAACGCGCTGCCGCAGCGCGCCACTGCCAACATCAATTGCCGGATCTTCCCCGGCACGCCGATCGCCGAGGTCCAGGCGAAGCTCGCCGAGCTGATCGCCGATCCCACGATCAAGGTGACCAAGGTCGAGAGCGGCTCGGTGCCCAGCGACGCCTCGCCGCTTCGCCCCGACCTGATCAAGGTGATCGCCAGGGCCGTGCACGCCCGCTTCCCCGACGTACCGGTGGTCCCGGTGATGTCGTCGGGCGCGACCGACAGCATGTGGTTCCGCGGGCGCGGCGTGGCGAGCTACGGCGTCAGCCCGTTGTTCATGAAGTCGAGCGACAGCTTCGCGCACGGCCTCAACGAACGCATCCCCGTCGCCGAGATCGCCCCCGCGGTGACCTTCTACAAAGCCGTGATCAAGGACCTCGCGAAGTAGGAGCGTAGACTGCCCTCCCTGCAAGGGAGGGGCTGGGGGCGGGTGCGCGCGTCAGCGCGCCCAACGAGCTGCCCGGAGAAAAAGAAAAGGCCGGGCATCGAGCCCGACCTTTTCTTACCACCCCTGACCCCTCCCTTGCAGGGAGGGGAATCCATCAAATCCCCCCGTCCACCGGCTCCCGGCCCGCCGCGCACAACCCCGCGATCAGCGCCTCCACCGTCGTGTCGATCAGCCCCGCCTCGGTCGCCCGCACCACGAAATTCGCGCCGGTCCGCCCGTCGCGAAAGAACGGATAGCTGCCGATCGCCACGCCGGGATGCGCCCGCTCGGTCTCGCGCAGCAGATCGGCGATCTCGCTCTCCGCGACCCACGCGCCCACCGTCCGCGACAGTAGCGGCAGCCCGCCTTCGAGCGTCCCGGTCAACGCGTCGAGCATCCCCGCGGTGATGTGCGGCACCCCGGCGAGAATGAGGACGTTGCCGACGCGGATCCCCGGCGCCCCCGACATGCGGTTGGCGATCAGGTCCGCGCCCTCGGGCACGCGCGCCATCCGCAACCGTGCCTCGGTCAGTCCGCCGCGCGTCTGGTAATAGCCCTCCAGCACCGCGCGCGCCTCGGGATGCACGATCACCGGCACGTCCAGAGCCGCGGCGATCGCGTCCACCGTGATGTCGTCATGCGTCGGGCCGATCCCGCCGGTGGTGAACAGATAGTCGTTGCGTGCCCTCAGCGCATTGACTGCCTCGACGATCGCGCTTTCGATATCGGGAACGATCCGCACTTCGGCCAGCCTTATGCCCTGGACGTTGAGCCAGCTCGCGAGCTGCGCGACGTTCTTGTCCTGGGTGCGGCCCGACAGGATCTCGTCGCCGATCACCACCAATGCCGCGGTCCAGATGCGCTCGCTCATTTGCCCGGCCTAGAGCCTCGCAAACTTCCGCGCAAACGCCTATATCGCTCGCCATGACCGAATATGTCACTGTCACCGAAGACATGCCGCAGGCGCGCGATGGCGCGATCAAGCTCCACGGGCCCGCGGGCTTCGAAGGGATGCGCAAGGCCGGCCGCCTCGCCGCCGAGATCCTCGACGCGCTGGTGCCGCACGTCGTCCCCGGCGTCACGACCGCCGAGCTCGACGACATCGTCCGCAACATGACGATCGCCGGCGGCGGGGTTCCCGCGACGCTCGGCTATCGCGGCTACACGCACAGCTGCTGCATCTCGATCAACCATGTCGTCTGCCATGGCATCCCCAGCGAGAAGACCCTCAAGGACGGCGACATCGTCAATATCGACGTCACCCCGATGCTCGGCGGCTGGCACGGCGATACCAGCCGGATGTATCTGGTCGGCGACGTGCCGATCAAGGCGCGCCGGCTGGTCGACGTGACCTATGAATGCCTGATGCTCGGGCTCGAACAGGCCAAGCCCGGCAATCATCTCGGCGACATCAGCAACGCGATCCAGCGCCATGCCGAGAAGCATCGCTACGGCGTGGTCCGCGATTTCTGCGGGCACGGCCTCGGCCAGATCTTCCACGACGCGCCCGAAGTGGTCCATGTCGGCCGCCCCGGCACCGGCCCCGAGCTGCGCCCGGGCATGTTCTTCACCGTCGAGCCGATGATCAATATCGGCCGCCCCGACGTGAAATTGCTCGACGACGGCTGGACCGCGGTGACCCGCGACCGCTCGCTCTCGGCGCAGTTCGAGCATTCGATCGGGATCACCGAAACCGGCTGCGAGATCTTCACCACCAGCCCCAAAGGCCTGCACCAGCCGCCTTATTGACTCATTCTTCCCTCGCCCCTGAAGGGGGAGAGGGTTGCGCAGACTTGGGTCCGCTTCTTCAGCGGGCCTTAGTCGGAGCTGGGTGAGGGGGTGCGGCTGCACAGCAGCCGCGCGGCGCTGCGCGCCGCTCTACCCCTCACCAAGCTGCGCTAGCCAGCAAGCTGGCAAGCTTCGCTATCCTCTCCCCTATCAAGGGGAGAGGAAGATTGAGCTCAATGCCGCCCATAGGCCCGGCCCGACTGGATCAGCCGCTGGCGATTGGTGTTCCCCGGCACCGCGATGTGGGTCGCGGGATCATATTCCTTGCCGACCGCGGGGCTGCCCTGCGGCACCCAGATGTTGACCACGGTGTTGCTGTAGCTCTGCGGCAGATAGCGGATGTAATAGCCGTCCGGGTGCAGGCTCCAGCGGCCCGACGGCACGTCGCGGCTGCCCGGACCGACCCCCGCCGCGCCGGCGAGCACCGCGACGCGCTCGAGATCGGCGAAGCTGGTGCCCGGCGAGGCCAGCATCCGGCGCAGATCGGCCTCGGCCTGGAGCACGTCGCGGACGCCGCTCGGCAGATTGTTGGCGATCGGTCCGCTGGTCAGCAGATCGAGCGCGTTGCGGTTGAGCGACGCCAGCTGGCGCGGAGTCAGCAGCCGCGCGGCCACTGCCTTGTGCTCGGTCGAGAGGTCCTCGAATTTGGCGCGCGCGACGATCGCCCAGAGCAAGGTCTGGATGTCGCGCTGTTCGATCTCGGGATGGTTCACCGAATTGCGCACGATCGTCATCACCGCGTCTTGGGCAGCGCCCTTGGTCGGGCCATAGAGATAGCCGTCGCCGCCACCGGGCCCGTGCGTGCCGGCATGCAGGCAATAGCTCTGGTCGTGAAACTCGTAATAGCCCTGTTGCAGGACGAAGCCGCCGTTCGGCGTGCGCTGGAGCTGCATCAGCGAGCGCTTGGCCTCGCGCGGGGTGAAGCCGTCCTGGTCGGGCGCGCCCCATTTGGCATCGGACAGGCTGGTGCTGATCGGCGCCTTTTGCAGGCTCGGCAGCCCGATCCCGGCCTTTTTGGCCAGCCCGCCCAATCCCCCGAACTGCGCCGCGGCGGGCGTGGCGCCGAGCGCGAATGCGGCCGCGAAGGCGGCGCCCAGAATCGTGCGGATCTTCATCTCTTCTCTTTCGATCTGTTCCTGAAGCCGCGGCAGTCCCCCCGACGCGGCACGCCATTTGCTAATACGGATCCGGGTCGGTTGCGAGCATTTGATTGGCGCGGCGCCCCTGGCATAGCGACTATTGACAGCGGCGATGCCCGCCGGCTGCCCTCGAATAAGGCAGCGCCGGCGCCGCTGCCTGTTTGACAGGCACTTGTTAAGCCTTGCGCGGCGTGCGACCCGAGGGGCATCCTCGACTCTGCCTCTGGCACGGATGTTGCCAGACGCGCGCTACGGGGAACTGCCTCACTCCTTTGGGGGAACACGTGAAAAAGATCGAAGCGATCATCAAGCCGTTCAAGCTCGATGAAGTGAAGGAGGCGCTGCACGAAGTCGGCGTCAGCGGGATCACCGTCACCGAAGCCAAGGGCTTCGGCCGCCAGAAGGGCCATACCGAGCTCTATCGCGGCGCCGAATATGTGGTGGATTTCCTCCCCAAGGTGAAGCTCGAGGTGGTCGTCGACGACAGCCTCGCCGATCGGGTGGTCGAGGCGATCGCCGCCGCCGCGCAGACCGGCCGGATCGGCGACGGCAAGATCTTCGTGATCCCGGTCGAGACCGCGCTGCGCATCCGCACCGGCGAGCGCAACGAAAACGCGATTTGACGCAGCGCAGCACTGTAATATTGCGGCGCCCGAAACTGTAATTTTATTGCCCGATTCGGCGGGCAGACGAAAGAGAGCGAAAGGGCTTTACGATGGCGAATTCGGCCAATGACGTGCTGAAGATGGTGAAGGAGCACGAGATCGAGTGGATCGACCTCCGCTTCACCGATCCCAAGGGCAAGTGGCAGCACCTCACCATGGTCGCCAAGGTGATCGGCGAGGACGAACTGACCGACGGCCTGATGTTCGACGGTTCGTCGATCGAGGGCTGGAAGGCGATCAACGAGTCCGACATGATCCTCAAGCCCGATCTCGACGCGGTCTGGGTCGATCCCTTCTCGGCCACCCCGATGCTGATCCTCGTCTGCGACGTGGTCGAGCCCTCGACCGGCGAGCTCTATTCGCGCGATCCGCGCTCGACCGCCAAGCGCTCGGAAGCCTATCTCAAGACGCTCGGCATCGGCGACACCGTCTATGTCGGCCCGGAGGCCGAGTTCTTCATGTTCGACGACGTCCGCTTCGAGAACAGCTATTCGACGTCATACTATGCGATCGACGACATCGAGCTGCCGGGCAATTCGGGCAAGGAATATGAAGCCGGCAATCTCGGCCACCGCCCGCGCGCCAAGGGCGGCTATTTCCCCGTCGCCCCGGTCGACAGCGCCGTCGACATTCGCGGCGAGATGGTCGCGACCATGCTCGAAATGGGCCTGCCCTGCGACAAGCATCACCACGAAGTCGCCGCCGCACAGCACGAGCTCGGCCTGACCTTCGGCACGCTCGTCCAGACTGCAGACCGCATGCAGATCTACAAATATGTCGTCCACCAGGTCGCGCATGCCTATGGCAAGACCGCGACCTTCATGCCCAAGCCGATCAAGGAAGATAACGGCTCCGGCATGCACACCCACATTTCGATCTGGGACAAGGGCAATCCGCTGTTCGCCGGCAACGGCTATGCGGGCCTCAGCGACATGTGCCTCTATTTCATCGGCGGCGTGATCAAGCACGCCAAGGCACTCAACGCCTTCACCAATCCGTCGACCAACAGCTACAAGCGGCTGGTCCCGGGCTACGAGGCGCCGGTGCTGCTCGCTTACTCGTCGCGCAACCGCTCGGCTTCGTGCCGCATCCCCTACGGTGCGGGCAGCAAGGCCAAGCGCGTCGAGTTCCGCTTCCCGGACGCGCTCGCCAATCCGTATCTCTGCTATGCGGCCTTGCTGATGGCCGGCCTCGACGGGATCCAGAACAAGATCCACCCGGGCGATCCGATGGACAAGAACCTGTACGATCTGCCCCCGGCCGAACTCGAGCAGGTGCCGACCGTGTGCGGCTCGCTCCGCGAAGCGCTCGACAGCCTCGAAGCCGATCAGGACTTCCTCCTGAAGGGCGACGTGTTCACCCGCGACCAGATCGCCGCTTATGTCGAGATCAAGCGCGCCGAAGTCGCCCGCTGGGAGATGACGCCGAGCCCGGTCGAATACGACATGTATTATTCGAGCTGATCGCTCGCGAAACGACCGATCGACACGAGAGGCCCGGGAGCGATCCCGGGCCTTTTTTGTGCGCATCGGCGCGGCTTCCGCGGTCCGGCGCGATTGTGATAGGCTGGCGCGAAACGGGGGAGGAAACCATGGTTACGCGCTGGCTGCGCCGCAGCTTGATCGTCACGGCATTGCTCCTGTCCCCCGCGCCCGGGTTGGCGCAGGAGGTTCCCGACGACGAGCCCGAGCTGGATTCGGTGGTCGTGACGGCGATGCGGGTCCGTCAGGGCGGCGCGCAGGATATCGGCCATTTCCGCAAGACCGCCGAGGACGGCCAGATGCCGCGCCCCGAATCGCTCACCGTCGAGGGGCTGCTCGGCGAGCATGACCTGACGCTTCCCGTCTCGGCCGGCTGCGCCCGCTTGCTGTGCGTCGTCGGCGAGACCATGCCCGCCGATTTCGCGACGCGGAGCGCCGACAAATTGTTCGTCGGGCTTGGCTTCGCTTCGAACATCGACCCGGCGCAGTGGCGGCGCGAGCCGCTCAATCTCGTCGCGGTGGTCGACAAATCGGGATCGATGGACGGCGAGCCGCTCGCGCTGGTGCGCGCCAGCCTGCTCCAGATCCTCGGCCAGATGCGCGACGGCGACCGCATGTCGATCGTCCTCTATGGCGATAATTCCGAAGTCTATCTCCGCCCCGCCGACGTCGCCGGCCATCGCGATGCGATCGAGGCTGCGATCCGCGGCATCGCGAGCGAAGGCTCGACCAACATGGAGGAAGGCCTCGAGATCGGCTACGAGACCGCATTCGCCGACGCGCCCGGGTTCAAGGGCAATACCCGGCTGATGCTGTTCACCGACGAGCAGCCCAATGTCGGCGAGACCAGCGCCGAGAGCTTCATCGGCATGGCGCAGGCCGCATCGAAGCGCGGCATCGGGCTCACCACCATCGGCGTCGGCGTCCAGTTCGACGCGAAGCTCGCGGCGCGGGTGTCGAGCACGCGCGGCGGCAATCTGTTCTTCATCTCCGACGCGAAATCGGTCTCCACGGTCTTCGAACGCCAGCTCGACACGATGGTGAGCGAGCTCGCCCACGACCTCGAATTCACCCTCCGTGCCGCGCGCGGCTATCGCATCGCCGGCGTCTTCGGCGTCCCCGACGACATCATGACCGAGACTCCCGAAGGCGCGATCACGGTGCGGCTGCCGACCGTGTTCCTCAGCGCCAATGGCGGCGGCATCTTCGTGTCGATCGCCAGCACGTCGGCGCGCGCCAATCTTCCCGCCGCCCGCCTCGCCCCCGACAGGCCGCTGCTCACCGCCGCCGCCAGCTGGAAGGAGGCCCGCACCGGCAGGCCCGGCAATGACCGGCTCGCGGTGCTGCCGGCCATCGCCGCGCCGAGCACCGCGCTACGCACCGCGCATCTGCTGGTCGACGAATATCTCTCGATGCGCGAAGCCACCACGGCGTTTCACCGCCGCGCCGATCCCAAGGCCGCCTTCGCGGCGCTCAACGGCTTCAGCGCGCGGCTGAAGGCATCGGGACTTCCGGGCCTGGAGAAGGAAGAAGCGCTGACCGGTCAGATGCTCGCCCAGGCGGCGCTCTATTCGGGCTATGGCGGCGAGGCGCCCAAATCGGCGCGGCACTTCGCGATCGTCGGGCGCTGGGAAGTTCTGGACGCCAGCGCCTTCGCCCGGCTCAAGCGCGGCGACCGGGTGGAATTCACTTCCGACGACGAATTCCTCGTCTTCGCCAGGGGGACGGGTTTCGACGATCCCGATACCGACGCCTACAAGGTCGAGGACGATGTCCTCGATTTCGGCGGCTATGACCAACGCTGGCGCTACACGCTCGATGGCGAGCGCCTCGCGCTCGATCCGATCGGCAAGACTCCGCCGAGCCGGGTGCGGCTGAAACGAATCGACTGACCGCGACGCTCAGGCCGCTTGCAAGCCCGGCCCGCGCCCGCCATCTAGACGCCATACCGGAAGTTCGAATCGGGGACGAGGATGCGCAGCAATCTGAAGCACTATATCGACGGCGCCTGGGTCGAGAGCGACGGCGGCACCCGCCACGAAGTGATCAATCCCGCCACCGAAGCCGTGGTCACCGAGATCACCCTCGGCTCGGCGGCCGACGTCGACAAGGCGGTCGCCGCAGCCAAACGCGCCTTCGAAAGCTTCTCGCGAACCAGCGTCGACGAACGCATCGCGCTGATCGAGCGCGTGCTCGAAGCCTATAAGGCCCGCGCCGCCGACATGGCCGAGGCGATCAGCCTCGAAATGGGCGCGCCGCTGAGCCTCGCCAAGACCGCACAGTTCGGCTCGGGCATCGGCCATCTGATGTCCGCAGCACGCGCGCTTCGCGAGTTCCAGTTCGAGGAGCAGATCGGCAACAGCCTCGTCGTCCACGAGCCGATCGGCGTCGTCGCGATGATCACCCCGTGGAACTGGCCGCTCAACCAGATCGTCTCCAAGGTCGCCCCCGCGCTCGCCGCCGGCTGCACCATGGTGCTCAAGCCCTCGGAGGAAGCCCCGGGCTGCGCCGCGATCTTCGCCGAGGTGCTGCACGCCGCGGGCGTCCCCGCCGGCGTGTTCAACCTGGTCAATGGCGACGGCCCCGGCGTCGGCACGGCGCTGTCGAAACATCGCGACGTCGACATGGTCAGCTTCACCGGCTCGACCCGCGCCGGCGTGCTCGTCGCGAAGAACGCCGCCGACACCGTGAAGCGCGTCCATCAGGAGCTCGGCGGCAAATCGCCGTCGCTGGTGCTCGAAAGCGCGGACCTCGCCAAGGCAGTCCCCGGCACTTTGTTCAGCGTGCTGATAAATTCGGGCCAGAGCTGCATCGCTCCTGCCCGCCTGCTCGTCCCGAAGCATCTCCAGGAACAGGTCGCCGCGCTCGCCGCCGAGATGATGAAGGCCACCCAGGTCGGAGATCCGGCCGAGGAGGGGCGTCATATCGGCCCGGTGGTCAACAAGGCCCAATGGGACAAGATCCAGGGCCTGATCGCCAAGGGGCTCGAGGAAGGCGCGAAGCTCGAGACCGGCGGCCCCGGCCGCCCCGACGGCGTCGAGACCGGCTATTTCGTCAAGCCGACCTTGTTCTCGAACGTCCGCAACGACATGACGATCGCGCGCGAGGAGATCTTCGGCCCCGTCGTCACGATCATCCCGTACGAGGACGAGGAAGACGCGATCCGCATCGCCAACGACACCGATTACGGCCTGTCGGCAGTGGTGTTCGGCGATACCGACAGCGTCAGGCGCGTCGCCCCGCGGCTCCGCGCCGGCATGATCTATGTGAATGGCGGCCAGCCCGATCCGAACCTGCCCTTCGGCGGCTACAAGCAATCGGGCAACGGCCGCGAGCACGGGAAGTTCGGGCTCGCCGAGTTCCTCGAGGTCAAATCGGTGGTCGGCGCGTTCGCCTAGCTTCTATCCTCCCCCGCCAGGGGAGGTGACGCCGAAGGTGACGGAGGGGAAAGCAAGCGATGCCTTCCCGGATCGTGGCGCTTTGGCGGTGATGGCTGGCGTATAGCGTCGACCGGCTACTGCCGCGTTGCGCCCAGGTCCCGCGAACACCGCCCGTTCATTGCCATGGCAGCTAGCGCTCCGATTGCGGATAAGTCTTCCTCCTTCGTCATCCCGGCCTCGTGCCGGGGTCCACCAGGAGGCTGGACGAAGAGCAAGATAGAGCACTGCCTCGATGGCGTGGTAGACCCAGGAACAAGTCCGGGGTGACGCTTGGGGGTGGTGGCCGCTTGCCCCCAATCCGGGTCGTTCGCGATCGGCGCGCCGGTCGCATGAGCGGACCGACGGCAAACGCCCCGATTGCGGACGTTCCAGACGCGTGAGATAATCTCTGGATGCAGGCGCTCCGAGTTGCGACCATCCTGGCGATTTTCGCGAAAAGTGCGGTGGCCGCGGGGACCGCCGCTATGGTCTATTCTATCTGTGCATTTGTGAGTATTCGGAACAGCCCGCCATGGAACGGGCCAATATCGGCCGAGCTTCCATTGTGGCTTTCGACGTTGGCCGCGACAACATGGCCCGTGGCTCTAGGATCAGCTGTCATCGGGCAAGCGACTCTATCCGTCTCAGTCAAGCGCACGTTGATCTACATTTTCGCTTTTGTCGCGAGTGTGGGTGCGAGTGTGAGTGCGTTCGAGTGGTACATGACAGAGGTCGTGCCATCGGTGGATTGGTCGAGCGCCTGGCTTCTACCAATTACCTCTTCTTGCCTCTCATTCGCCTTGGTCACGGTGAGCCATCGGCATATGCGTAAATCGCCATCGCCGCGCTGACGACTGCCTCTTATCGGGCGCGGTCATAAGCTGCCATTCCGCTAACCACCCGATAGCCGGCCTCCGCAAGGTCGCTCCTCCCAGCCGCGCACGGACCTCATTGCAATGTAGGATTTCGCCTGCTTCTCTGATCCAAGGCTCAGCCTCGTTGAGCGGCTCTTTGACATAGTCGGATCGACCTCCCTCGCCTCTGCCGGCGGGCCGCGCGCAGCTGCCATGCATCTTGCGCAGCGCGCGCGAAGCAGCGGGCCTACGGCGCGTAGGCGTCGCGTCGTTGGCGCGTCTGTGGCGCCAGACGGACGCGCGGATGGCGCTCGCGCGTAGCGTCGGTGTCGCGTCGGTGTCGCATCGGTGTCGCGTCGGTGTCGCGTCGGTGTCGCGTCGGTGTCGCGTCGGTGTCGCGTCGCCGGTGCACATGCGGCTTGTCGGCGAAAATCCCCAGATTTAATCACACCAAATCAACGATATAAAAAGCTTGCCTCCGCGCAAAATCGGCAACCGCGTCAACCTGTCAATCAACTAGAAGACCCCCGACACCACCCCGTCGACCAGCCGGTCCTGCAGCCAGCGGCTCCCGGTGTTGCGGAATCCGACCACCTGCTCCAGCGAGAAAGCCGGCCCCTTCGGCACGCGCACCCCGGCGAAATCCGCATCCGCGACATCCTCGAGCCGGAACGCCGGCCGCGGATCCGGGGCGATCACGGCCACCTCGACATCGCGCATCGAGACGCGCCGCGCATGACGGATGAAGAAGCCGATCGCCGGCAAATCGCCGAACATCGTCGCCTCGGGATAGCCCAGTTCGGCTTCGGGCGGCTGCAGCGCCGCCATCGCCGCGGGGGCGCCGCCGACATGCTGGAGATGCACATTGGCGAAGCGGACATCCTCGATCGGATGCCCGTTCAGCCCCGCGATCACCGAAGGCAGCAGGTTCGCGCCCGAGCTGACGACATTCTCGATCGAGATCCGCCGCATCGTCCCGATCGGCCGGCCCGCCGGCCCGCGCATGCGTTTGCCGAGCCGCAGGAAGAACGGCGCGTTGACGATCCCGCGCATCGTCAGGTTCGAGACGGCGACGTCCTCGACCATCCCGCCGTCGACGGTCTGGAACGCCAGCCCGCGGCTGTCCTCGAAGATGCAATTGGTGATCGTGATGTTGCGGAAGCCGCCATTGGTCTCGGTGCCGAACTTGATTCGGCCGTGAATGTCCTTGGCGAATGCGGGCGGCATCTTGCGCCACGTTCCGTCGAGTACCGATCCGACCTGATAATTGCCGGTGACGAGGCAGTTCGAGATGGTCAGGTTCTCGGTCACTCGCGGCTCGCCGAGCGCATAGCTGCTCTTGGGGCAGATCGCGTCGTCCCATGGCGAATTGACCGTGCAGTTCGACACCCGGACATTCTTGCAGCAGTCGATATCGAAGCCGTCGCGATTGGTGTCGACCAGCAGATTGTCGATCACCAGATTGTCGACCCCGGTGGCGAGCAAGGCGAACCAGCCGCCCTCGAGGATCTTGAAATCGCGCAGGCTCACGTTGCGGCAATTCTTGAGCGCGATCGCCTTGTTGCCGGTGCCGGGACCGTTGGGGTCCTTGAGCCACGCATCCTTGCCGTCGCCGCGGCCGAGGCCCTTGCCCCAGATCAGCCCCTGCCCGGTGATCGCCACATCGTGGAGCCCCTCGCCCCAGATCAGGCTGTTCTGCCAATGGCTGTGCCCGAAATCCTGGAAGCTGGCGATCGCCGGGTCGATCGGCTCGGCGAGGTCGTAGCCGCCGCGCCCATCCTGCGGCGCCGGCGCGGCGAGGATCGTCGCGCCATTGTCGAGATGGAGCGTGATCTTGCTCTTCAGCCGGATCGTGTAGCTCGCCCAGGTCCCGGCCGGGAACCACACCGTGCCGCCGCCGCGCGCGGCCGCATGGTCGATCGCCTTGTTGATCGCCGGCGTGTCGATCGTCACCCCGTCGCCCTTCGCGCCGAAATCGCGGACGTCGATCCAGCCGCGCGCCCGATCGCTTTCGCGCAGCCCGGCGGCCGCCGGGCGTCCGCCCAGCAATGCCGCCGCACCGATCGTGCCGCCGAGAAGCAGATTGCGCCGGTCGAGGATCATCGCGCCCTCAGAATTTGAAGGTGGCGCCGAGGAAGAACTCGCTGCCGAGCACGTCATAGGTCGCCGACCAGGTATTGGCGTTGGGGCCCTGCGTCGTCACCGGCGGCATGTTGCCGGTGATATTGTTGACCCCGCCGAATATCTCGACCTTGTCGTTGACGTCGAGATCGAACGATATGTCGAAATAATTCTGCGCGGCGAGCGTCGGATAGGCGATGCTCGACAGCGAAGGCGCCGAAGCCGAGCCCTGCCGGGTCGGCACGATGTAGCGGTCGGTGGTGACCTTGCCGATATAGCGGTGGCGCAGGCTGAGGCTCAGATCGTTCATGTTCCACGTCACCCGGCTGACCCCGCGCCAATTGGGCAGCGGCTGGCCGCAGGTAGGACCGAACGATCCCGCGCAGTAATTCTTGATGTTCGGGAACGCCTCGACCGGAGTCGAAGTGAAGTCATGCAGATAGGTGACGTTGGTCCCGATGTCGAACGAGCTGGTCCCGCCGAACGGATTGAAGCCGACATCGAAGTGATAGCGCGCGGCGAAATCGATTCCCGAGGTCCTGAGCGCTCCGGTATTGGCGTTGCGGATCTGCGCGACATAGGGGTCGTTGATCTCGCCGGTGGTCGGGCTGCGGTTGATCGCCTGGCAGAACTCGCTGCCCGCGTCCTGCAGCACGTTGTAGCAGAGGTTGAGCGTGTTCTGCAGTCCGCCGCCCAGCGCGGCGATCGCGCCCTTCAGCGTGATGTTGAAATAATCGACGCTGATATAGAGCCGCGGCGCGAACCGCGGCGTGATCACCACGCCGAGGGTCCAGGTGTCGGACTTCTCGGCGCCGAGGTTCGGGTTGCCGCCGAAATCGGCGGGGAAGATCGTGTTGGGCTGCACCCCGGCGCCGAACACCTGTCCCGCCGGCACGCCGGTTGCGATGCACACCGCGCGGACCGCCTCGGTCTGTTGCGCGGCGGGCGCGCGGCTCGAACACGGATCGGTCGCGACGCTGACCACCCGGGTCGTGCCGCCGAACAATTCGCCGACGTTCGGCGCGCGGATCGCCCGCTGATATTGGCCGCGAAAGGCGATGTCGGGGCTCACCTTCCAGTCGAGCCCGCCGAGATAGGTCCACACCCCGCCGATCCCGTCGAGGCTGTAATCGGAGTAGCGGAAGGCGCCATTGGCGACGAGGCTGTCGATCAGCGGCGTGTCGTGGATCAGCGGCACCCGCACTTCGCCGAACGCTTCCTTGACCGTGACGCTGCCTCGGGTCGGCAGCCCCGGATTGAACCCGGCGACGTCGCCCGAGGAGAGATAGGCGTCCGGGGTGAAGGTCGCGCTGGTCTTGCGCCATTCGCCGCCGACCGAGAAGCCGAGCGGCCCCGCCGGCAGCTTGACCAGATCGCCGGTCAGGCTGGCTTGCGCGACCTGCTGGGTCGCGACGGTGCGGTTGGTCGCGCTGATCGCGATCGCGCTGATGCACGCCTGCGAGATGTTCTGGCCGAAGATGTTGCACACCGGCGCAGCGCCGCCGGCCGACAGCAACGAAGCCTGCAGCCGGCTGCGCGACAGCGCGTTCTGGAGCAGCAGCTCGTTCTCGCTGCGCGAATGGGTGTAATAGACGTCGAACTTGAGGTTGCTCAACACATTGTCCGAGACGCTGCCCAGGTCGCCGCGAATGCCCCATGCGCCGCGATAGACGTTGCGGGTCTCGGTCGCCTTGCGCGGGCCGACCTCGACATAGCGGCGGCCCGCGGTGATCAATGCGAGCCCGTCGCCCGCCACCGTGGTGCGCGTGGCCGTGCCGCTGGTCACCGTGATCGTGCCGGTCTCGGCAAGGTCGAGTTGGCGGAACACTTCCTGCAGCTGCGGCGTCAGATAGGGATTGTTGACGTTGAACAGGGTCGGCGAGCCGACATTGGTCGGCGCCAGCCGCGCCGCGACTTTGTTGCGCGAGTAATGCAGCTCCATATAGGCAGTGATGCTGTCGGTCAGGTCGTAATGGCCGAAGCTGTTGACCATCCAGCGCTCCTGCGGCTGGATCAAATAATTGTCGGGGCCGAGGTTGAAATCGTCCTGCGGGGTGATCGCCGGCCGCGCCGCGCTGCCGGCGCTGTTGAAGGTGAAGCCGCGCGACCCGAGCCCGCCCAGCCCCGCCGCGGCATAGGCTGCATTGAGCGCGGCGTTGGCGCCGCCCGCAGCCGGAATGCCCGAGAAGCGGCCATTGGGAATGTCTCCCGATCCGCCGGCGAGGAAGCCGAGCTCGCCGCCCGCGCTGGTGCAGGTCTGGCCGCCCGGCACCGCGAACGGCGTGCCCGAAGTGTCGCGCCCGCCCGAACCGGGAACGGTGCAGCCGTCCGACAGCGATTCGAACGCGAAATCGCCGCGCTCGCCGCGGGTTATGCTGTTGCGCATCAGATAATTGGCCGAGACGACGATATTGCCGCGCCCGCCGGCGAAGTTGGTGCCTGCGGTCAGATCAACATTGTAGACCGGCGTGCCCGTCGGATAATCCAGGTTGAGCTGCATCCGCGTCTCGGCGCCCTGGAAGTCGTCGCGAGTGATGAAGTTGACCACCCCGGTGATCGCGTCCGAGCCATAGACCGCCGACGAGCCGCCGGTGACGATCTCGGTCCGCTCGATCAGGGTCGAGGGAATGGTGTTGAGGTCGACGACCTGTTCGGGGCCATAGATCGCGTAGCGCCGGCCATTGACCAGCACGAGATTGCGCGTCGCGCCGAAGCCGCGAAGATTCACGTCGGCGAAGCCGCCGGGCACGGTGTTCGACGTCGCGCTGCCGAGCTGCGAGCCGATTGTCTGCGGCAATTGGGCGAGCGTCTTCTCGATGTTGAGATTGCCCGAAAGCTTGATGTCTTCCGAGCCGACGACATTGACCGGAGTCGAGGCATCGAAGCCGTTGCGCGCGATGCGCGAGCCGGTGACGACGATGTCGCCTTCCTGCCCGGCGGCCGCATCGCCCGCCGCTTGATCCTGCTCCGCGGGCTGCGCGGCGGTTTGCGACAGCGCCGGCGCGGCTTGCAACAGGCCGAATGCGAGCAATGCCGCGCCCGAAAGCAGACGCGGACGGATGTGTGGATGCCTCATAACGTCGTCCCCTCCATCACCACCTCGGTCGAGGCGGGTTTGAACCGGCGGTCCGGCAGGTTTTCCCGCCTCGAAGCCGCCAGCCGCGCTCCAATTTATGGTAGCGCTATCATTTTTGAACGCATGCGTTTCACATGCTGGTATGATAGCCTACGAAATGAAATTTGGAAGTCAACGCAAATTTGGCGGCGTTGCGCAATTTCGCAATGATCAGACTATTCTAGTCGATGCTAACCTGCGGCACCGTCTGCGGAAATCAGTACGAAACTGATGTTATCGCTACCGTCATTGATGAGCGCCGCTTCGAGCAACGCATCGGCTACACGTGCGTCGAGTTCGGCAAGGTCGGGCGGCGTCTCGGCACCGAGCGAACGGCTGAGCCCGTCCGAACAGAGCAGAAAGATCTCGTCGCCGAGAATCGGCAGCGCGGCGCATTCCAGCTCCACCTCGGCATCGACGCCGAGCGCGCGGGTGATGACATGGGCGCGGGGATGGTGCGCCGCATCGCCGCTGGCGATGAGCCCCTCGTCGATCAGCTCCTGGACGAAGCTGTGGTCGCGGGTCAGCTGGTACCACGCGCCATGCTCCGCCCGATAGGCCCGGCTGTCGCCTGCCCAGAACAGATGCGCCATCCCGTCGGCGATGTGCAGGACGACCATGGTCGAGCCGATCACCCCGCCTGCAGCCGCCCCGCGCTCGAGGATCTCGGCATTGGCGCGCTGAAGCGCGTCGCGGATCGCGGCCGCTGTGATGTCCGCCGGATCGTCGGCGAGCCCGCGCAGCGCCGCAATGGCGAGCTCGGCGGCAATGTCGCCGCCGCGATGCCCGCCCATGCCGTCGGCCACCGCCCAGAGCGCGCGGTCGGGACGGTCGAGAATCCGGTCCTCGTTGACCTTGCGCACCCGCCCGACATGGCTGCGCGACAGCGAGCGACAGGCCAAGGGAAAATCCGGGCCCGCGGTTGCCAGCGCGCCGCTCACTTGTCGTGCTCGGCGGCGGCATAGGCCTGGACGAAAGCGCGATCGAGCGTTCCCTCCTCGCCGTCGAGCTGGCGCAACAAATCCTGGTGCCGTGCTTCGATCTCGGCCGCCTGCAGCGCCTGACGGCTCTTGAGCAGCGACGCCTTGGCCGAAACCGCGCTGTCGATTGCCTTCGGATCGAACGTCGTCACGGCCTGGCGGAGCGACGCCTGCAGCCCGGCAAAGGTCGCGATCAGATGTCGCTTCACGTCCTGCAGCGAACTGCTGATCGCTGCCGGCCCCGACAGGAAGCCGCCGACGCCCGAAAGCAGCAGGTCGATCGCGAGCCGCTGCGTCGGTGCCCATTTGAACGGGTTGTTGCCCGAGCCGCCGATCGTCGTGCGGGTGAGGTTGTAGCGCCCACGCGCCCGGTCGCGCTCGACCATCAGATCGGCGATACCGAGCACCATCTGGCGATAGACCGCCCCGGCGCGTTCCATCACTTCGACCGGCTCCTCGCTCGACAGCAAAGACGCGTCGAGCCCGGCGCCGCGGCAAAATGCCTCGAGCAACGACTCGCCATTCGTCGCTGCGATCGGCTGGGCATCGACCCAATCGGTCGGGATCGTCGTCGAGGCTCCCAGCGGCGGCGTCAGCACCATCGTCCGTGCGGTATCGGTGACCTCGTCGTCGAGCGGCGCGTGCGTCGCGGCGATGCGGAAGCGTCCCATGCGCAGCGTGAACGGGACGCCTACCGGCACGTCGACCAGATCGGGAAGCCGGTCGCCGGTCGCATCGTCGAACACGCCATTGGTACCGATCGGGCGGACGATCAGCCCGTCGGGCGAGGTAGCGACTTCGCAATGCTCGCGTGACAGCGCGCGGTCGGGATCGGCGATCGGCCAGTCGCATCTCGTGTCGCGGCCGATGCTGATCACGCCGTCGCGCAGCAGCCGTGCGTCGATCGGCTGGACCGAATCGTCCATGTCGAAGAGCTGGAGCATGTACATGGTTATGCGGCGCGCTTCGGGGCTATCTGGATGCAGGTCGCATCGAGCGCGGGCGCCTCGGCCGGCTTGCCGTGCAGCCGCGGCTCGATCTCGGCGGCGAGCCGGTTGAAGCCGTCGAACAAGGCGCCGATCTCGTCGCGGCGGCGATGCGAGATGCGCAGCGCAAAGCCTTGCTCGCGAGCTTCGTCGAAGCTCTGCTGGAGCCGGCGCAGCGGCCGCACCACCATCGCCCCGCTCATATAGCCGATCGCCAGCACGACGAGCATGATGATCGAAGCCAGTACGATCATCAGCGTCCGCGCATTCGCCATCGCCGCATCGAGCGAGGTCCGCGGCAGCAGGATGTCGACCGAACCGAAATCGGCGCCGGCATAGCGGATCGGCCGGACGAAGCGCAGCGCGCCGCCTTTGCCGTCCGCCGCATTGGTCACGACGAGCTCGCCGGCCGCGCTCAGCCGCGGCTCGCCGCTGTGCGACGCATAACGCTGGCCGACGCGCCGGCCGTCGCTCGCCGCGCGGATCGTGCCGCCGGCATCCATCACGACGATGCCGCGCACCCCGCCATCCTGGCTGGCGGCGGTGACGAAAGCCTGGAGCGGCGCCCAATCCTGCTGCTCGGGCGGCAGGCCGGCATTGTCGGCGAGCAGAACCGCGGCATTCTTGGTGACGAAGGTCGCGATCGTCTCGCCCGAGGCGATCGCCATATGCTCGAGCGCGCGTTGCTGGCGGGTCAGGATGGCCGAAATGCTGAGCAGCAAGGCGATCAAGGTGATGCTCACTAGCGCCAGCGGCAGCTTGACCCGGAGCGACAGCCCGCGGCGCGCCACGGCATCCTCGGCACTCAGTGCGCTGGTTTCGCGCCGGAGCGCCTGCAGGAGCTGCGCGCCGTCGGCGAAGCGCTGATCGGGCTTCTTCGCCAGCAATTTCTCGACGATCTGGCGCAGGCCGGGAGGGCAATCGGCGGCCGAACGCTCGATTGGGCTCACCTTCTCCTGCGCGATCTGCAGCGCCAGCGTGGCGAGCCCGCTGGCGTCGAACGCGGTCTTGCCGGTGACCATCTCGTAGAGCACCGCACCGAGCGAAAAGAGGTCCGAGCGCGCATCGACTGGCAGCCCCAGCGCCTGTTCGGGGCTCATGTAGCGGGGCGTGCCGATCATCTGACCCGCCTGGGTGCGCGCCAATTGGCCGTCGCTCTCGGCGATCCGCGCCACGCCGAAGTCGAGCAGCTTCGCGGTCTTGCCGTCCGACGAGAGCAGGATGTTCGAAGGCTTCACGTCGCGGTGGACGACGCCCTGCGCATGCGCCCAGGCGAGTGCATCGGCGAGTTGCGCGCCGAGCGCGAGCACGCGCTCGAACGGCATCCGGCCCTGCGCCTGCAGCACCATGTCGAGCGGCCGCCCGTCGATCAGCTCCATCGCGATATAGGGAACGCCGTCGGCCTCGCCGACATCGTAGATCGTCGCGATGTTGGGATGATTGAGCGCCCCCGCCGCCCGCGCCTCGCGCAGGAAGCGCGCGCCGAGCTCCGGGTCGCGGCGATAATCGGGCTTGAGCGCCTTGATCGCGACGATTCGGCCGATATCCGGATCGTGCGCGCGAAACACGTCCGCCATCGCGCCTTCGCCGATCCGCGCTTCAATTCTGTAACGGCCTAGCTTGTCCATAACGCCTTCCGGCCCGCCCCGGAATCGGGTTTAGCGTCGGAGACTTAAGGATTTCTTCCTATTGGCGGGCGCGCACCGTCGCCGCGATCCGCTGCGCGCGCTGCAAGTCGCGCAGGATCACCGCATTGCCCGGATCGAGCGCATGCGCGCGCTGGAGCAGCCCCACTGCCTGCCTGACCGCACCGCGATTGAGCGCCGCCAGCCCCGCCGAGCGCGCGCGCTGCGCCGCCGCCGGATTGGCGACGGGCTTCGCGGGTGCTGGTGCCGGCGTCGGTGCGACGGCCTTTGGGCGGGGCGCGGCGGGAGCGGGACGCGACGGACGCTCCGGGGCCGGCTGCGGCCTCGGCCGCGGCGGCGATCCCGGAATGCGCAGGATAGTCCCCGCGGCGAGCGCCGAGGGATTGGCGAGATCGTTATAGCGCGCGAGTTGATAGGCCTTGAGCCGGTTGCCGAGCAGCCGTTCGGCCAGTTGCTCGATCGTCTCGCCGGCACGCACCGTATAGGGGTAATTGGTCGGCCCGAGCAGCTCCTTGGGATCGCCCGCGATCGAATCGCGCAGCAATTGCAGCTTCGGGTGCATCGGCGCGCGCTTGAGCAAAGGCTTGAGGCTTTTCTCCGCGCCCTTGCGGTCCCCCTGCATCAGCAGCGCCTGCACGGCCTCGATCTCGCTCTCGGCCAGCGGCGCCGGCGCGGCGACCGGTTGCGGCGCCGGCCCCTTCGCGCAGGCGGCGAGCGCGGCGAGGCTGGCGAACGCCGCGAGACGCAGGAGCGATCGGTGATTCATCGGGCGAGCCTTTGGGAGAGAGCGGTCTGGACCTGCCGCGCATCGAGCACGAGCCGGTCGCGAAGCGCGGGATTGCGGACGAAAGATTGGAATTCGGTACCGCCCAGCGGCGGCGAGAAATAATAGCCCTGGAATTCGGAACAGCCGTGACGGCGCAGCCACAGATATTCCTCCTGCCGCTCGACGCCTTCGGCGAGCACCCGGATCCCGAGCCCGCGCGCGAGCGCGATGATGCTCTGGCAGATCGCCTGACTGTCGCGCCGGCGCTCGACTTCGGTGACGAACTGGCGATCGATCTTGATCTTGTCAAAGGCGAGCACGCGGAGCGCCGAAAGGCTCGAGAAACCGGTGCCGAAATCGTCGATCGCGATATGGATGCCCAGCCCGTGCAGCGCCTCGAACAGGCGCTCGGCGCGGCCGACATCCGCCGCCGCCGCGCTCTCGGTGAGCTCGATCTCGAGCAATCCGGCGGGCAGCGAATGCCGTTCGAGGGTGCGCTTGATCAAGGTGTGGATGTCGGGCCGGTCGAGCTGGTGCGCCGAGACGTTGACCGCGACGGTCAGCGGCCCCTGCCCCGGCCGATGCCAGGTGCGCGCCTCGCGGCACGCCGCGTTGAGCACCCAGAGCCCGGCTTCCTCGATCATCCCCGCGCTCTCGAGCACCGGAATGAACAGGCTTGGCGAAACCATCCCGCGCGACCGGCTGTGCCAGCGCAGCAACGCCTCGGCGCCGATTACCCGGCCGCTCGCCGCATCGACCTGTGGCTGATAGCGGAGCTCGAACTCGCCATTGTTCAGCGCGCCGCGCAGATCCTGTTCCAGCGCATAGCGGTCGCGTTCGGCGGCGGCCGAATGCGCGTCGATTCGCTGGACCTGCAACGGCCCTTCGGGACCCGCCGCGCAGGCCGCGAGCACTCGCGCGAGCATCGCCGGCGCGGCCTCTAGCGGCGCCGACCAGGCGGCATGGTGCACTCGGACCTCGGGCACCAGTTCGCGGCCGTCCTCGTGCATCACGTCGCCCAGCGCATAGCTGATCGCGATCAGCTGGCGTTCGGCCCCCTCGCTCGATACGCCGGCGTCGAACCACAAGGCGAAATGCGAGCGATCGACATGTGCGACCATTCGCGCGTCGCCGACCATCCTGGCGATCCGCCCGGCAAAGCGCTTGAGCGCGCGATCGGCCAGCCCGGGATCGAACGCGCAAAGCCGGTCGAAATCGTCGAGTGCGATCAGCCCGAGCGTCCCCGCGCCTTCGCTTTCCATCCGCGCCAGCAAAGGCTCGCGGGTGGGCAGACCGGTGAGCGCGTGACGCTGCTCGTGCCGCTCCTCGGTACTGCGGATGCGATCTTCGAGAAGGTCGATCGCCCGCCGCAACGTTTGCCAGGGCGAGAGTCCCGCCTCGATCCGCGCCAACGCTGCCAGCCGTGCCGCCGCCGCCGAAGCACGCCGATGCGTCGTCACCGCCATGCCCAGCGCCGCGCCCGTCCCCGCCGCGCAGGCGAGCGCCGGATATCCGAACGCCGCGAGCGCCATCGCCGCGGCACCCGCCAGCAGCACGCCTCCGGCGCGCAAAAGCCGGCTCGAACCGCTTGCGAGGAAATAAGCACGCCGCATGAGCGACTTGGTACCGCCGCGACTCATACGAAGGAGTTAAGGAATTCGCCGCCGCGACGGCGGTCAGCGTTCGGGCTGTTCCGCCAGCGCGACTTCTTCCCGCAACATCGCAGTGGCAACGCGCCGCCATGTACTCGATAGTCAGGCTGGCCGCAGCCATTCTTGCCGCACTTCTCCAGATCTGCGCCGCTTCGGCAGCCCCGGCAGCGCAGCGTGCCCCGGTGACGATCCTGGTCTCGATCGACGGCTTCCGGCCCGATTATCTCGATCGCGGGGTGACTCCGGTCCTGTCGCGGCTGGCCGCCGAGGGTGCGCGCGCGGCGATGCGGCCGAGCTTCCCGAGCAAGACCTTTCCCAATCACTGGACCCTGGTCACCGGGCTGCGTCCCGACCGGCATGGGATCGTCGCCAACCGGATGGAGGATCCGGCGCGGCCGGACGAGGTCTTCACCATGGCGAGCGACGATCCCTTCTGGTGGAACGGCGCCGAACCGATTTGGCTCGATGCCGAGCGCGCCGGCCTGCGCACCGCGACCCAATTCTGGCCCGGCTCGAACGTCGCGATCGGCGGCCGCAAGAGCCCGGGCGATTCGAAAACGGTGGGCGGCGCCCGGCCGTCGGACTGGCAACAATTCAACCAGGCGATCACCGGCGAACAGCGTGTCAACGGCGTTCTCGACCTGCTGCGTCGTCCGGCCGCGATCCGGCCGCGTTTCCTGACGCTCTATTTCGATGCGGTCGACAGCGCCGGTCACACCCACGGCCCCGCCGATACGCGCACGCTGGAGGCAGTGGCGGAGGTCGACCGCCATATCGGGCAGCTCCTCCGCGGGCTGGCCGAGCAAAGCCAGCCGGTCAATCTCGTCATCGTCGCCGACCACGGCATGGCGGCGACCAGCAGCCGGCGGACGATCCTGCTCGGCGATCTGGTCCGCATGAAGGACATCCGCCTGCTCGAATCCGGCCCGTTCGTCGGCCTGACGCCGCGGCCCGGCAAGGAGAAATCAGTCGAAAAGGCGCTGCTCGGCAAGCGCCCGCACATGGAATGCTGGCGCAAGGAAGCGATTCCGGCGCGCTTCCATTACGGCACCCATATCCGTATTCCGCCGATCTTCTGTCTCGCCGAGACCGGATGGCTGATCCTCGACAAGCCGCCGAAAGAGCGCTTCGCCGGCGGCAATCACGGCTATGACAATTTCGCGCCCGACATGGCCGCATTGTTCATCGGGCACGGCCCCGCCTTCCGCCGCGCCGCCCTCGCGCCTTTCGACAATGTCCATATCTATCCGTTGCTGCGGCGCCTCCTCGGGCTGCCCCCCAAATCCGGCGTGGACGGCAGCGAAACCGCGCTCGCGGCCGCGCTCAGCGACTAGCACTTGCCAAGCTTCAGTTTTCATCCGAAACCGATGTCATGCTCTATCTGGACGATATCGCAGTCGGCATGAAGCGCAGCTTCGGCGGCTATGCAGTGACTCGCGAGGAAGTTCTCGCCTTCGCCGAGAAATACGATCCCCAGCCCTTCCACCTCTCCGACGAGGCCGCGGCGCAGACCCATTTCGGCCGGCTCGCGGCGAGCGGCTGGCATACCTGCGCGATGACTATGGCGATGTTCGTCGAGCATATGAAGGCGCACCCCCAGGCCAGTCTCGGCGCTGCGGGAGTCGACGAATTGCGCTGGCTCAAGCCGGTCTATCCAGGCGACGTGCTGCGTTGCGAGAGCGAGGTGCTCGAAGTGCGGCCGTCGCAGAGCCGCCCTGAAATGGGCAGCGTCCGCAACAGCATGACGACGTTCAATCAGCACGACGAGCCCGTGCTGCGCTTCACTGCGCTCGCGCTGATGCGGCGGCGGCCCGCCGACTAACCTCGTCAGTCGCGCCGATCGCGCCGGTTCTCGCGGCGCAGTTCGCGCCGGTCCTGCGTGCGGTCGCGACGGAATTCGCGACGGTCCTGCCGGCGATCCTCGCGGAATTCGGGCCGGGTCACCCGCCCCTGCTGGTAATCGCGGCGATCGTCGCGACGCTCGCTACGATAAGCGCGGCGGTCGTCGCGGCGCTCGTTGCGGAACTGCGCCCAATTTTCGCGGATCTCGCGCCGGTCGCCGCGCCAATTGTCGCGGCGGCCTTCCCAATAGCGGCGCTGGCCGTCGTTCCACCGGTGCGGTCGGCGATAACGGTCATAGACGTAATAGCCCGAGCCCGGATAATAATAGTCGCCGTACCAGCCGTAATAGGGGCTCCCGAAGCCGCTGCCGTATCCGCCGCCATAATAACCGTCGTCATAATAGCCGGCGCTCGAATAGCCGAGCGAAACGCCCGAATAGCCATAGCCGTCCTCGGTGCAGGCAGCGGTGCCGAGCCCGAGCGCGACGAGCAGTCCGAGGGCGGAGATGCGGCGAAGCAACATGGTGACGATCCTCTCGAGCGCGGCCGCGGGGGGACGGCCGGCAGCTGGAGAAACGTTTGCGGCGAAAGCGCGGTTCCGTTTCGGATCTCAGTGCCCGTCGAACGCCACCAAGGCACTGACCGCGATCCCGTCGCCGCGCAGCGCGTCGGCGCCACCCAATTCGGGCAGATCCACCACGAACGCCGCTTGCGTGACTTCCGCCCCGGCCTTGCGAAGCAGCCGCACCGCGGCCCGCGCCGTGCCCCCGGTGGCGATCAGATCGTCGACCAGCAGCACGCGCGCGCCGGGCGCGCACGCATCGGCATGGATCGCGATCCGGTCGGTGCCATATTCGAGCGCATAATCCTCGGCGATCGTCGCGCCGGGAAGCTTGCCATCCTTGCGGATCAGCAGCAGCCCGGTGCCGAGCTCCACTGCCAGCGCCGCGCCGAACAGGAAGCCGCGCGCCTCGATCCCGGCGACCAGATCGACCTTGCCGTCCACCGCCGCCGCCATCCGCTCGATCGTCAGCCGCAGCCCCTCGGCATCGAGCAGCAAGGTGGTGATGTCGCGAAACATGATCCCCGGCTTGGGGAAATCGGGGATCGTCCGGATACGCGCCCGGATGTCTTCATTGTCGTTCGCCATGTGCGTCCCGATCGAAAAAGAAATCCCGCCGAGCTGGGCTGCGGCGGGATTTCGTCAAGTCAGCGATATGGTCGGCGCCGGCCTCAGTGCTTCACGCCCCGCCACACGGTCAGATAGGCGCCATAAGCGAGGCCGGTCGCGATCAGCAGGAAGAGCACCACTGCGAGGCCCGCCGAGTGGCGGCGCTGCAGCGTCGGCTCGGCGGTCCAGACGAGGAACGCGGCGACGTCCTTCGCCATCTGGTCCTTGGTCGCCCTAGTGCCGTCCGAATAGGTGACCTGGTCGTCGCCGGTCAGCGGCGGCGGCATCGCGATGTTGAGGTTCGCGAAATAGGGGTTGAAATGCATGCCGTCGGGGGTCTTGGCGAATTCCGGGAACTTCTTGAGCGCCTCGGCCGAAGGCTTCTCGTCATAGCCGGTCAGCAGCGAATAGACATAGGCCGCGCCGTCGTGCCGCGCCTTGGTCATCAGGCTCAGGTCCGGCGGCGTGCCGGTGCCCGGATAATAGACCTTGGGAAAACGGTCCGACGGCAGATTGTCGCGCTCGCCCCAGGTGCCCGCCTTGGGGTCCTGGACCGGCTGCTTGACCGCCCAGTCCTTGGCGATCTTCTTCACTTCGGCCTCGTTATAGCCGAGCTGCTGGAGATCGCGGAACGAGACGAGATTGAGCGAGTGGCAGCTCGCGCAGACCTTCTCGTAGACGAGGAAGCCGCGCTGAAGCTGGCGGGTGCTCTCTTCGGTCGCCGTGAAATGCCCGAACACGCCGTTCGACGGGAGATCGAGCTCCTTGGGATGGTGGTGCATCGCCTCTTCGGCGGTCTCGGCGGGCGGGTTCTGAACCGTGTCGACCACGGTCCAGAGCAAAGCCCAGGCGAGCACGCCGACAAAGGTCGCGCCGATGAGAAACTTGATCGAGCGGATGAAGAGCGGAAGCATTGTCCTGGTGTCCCCTTACGCGCTCAGCGCCGTCTCGGTCATCCGCGAGCCGCCGGCGTCGCCCAGCACTGCCTCGGTGATCGAGTTGGGCAGCGGCTTCGGGCGCTCGAGGCGCGAGATGATCGGCACGATGATCAGGAAGTGCGCGAAATAATAGGCTGCGGTGACCTGGCTGATGATCACGATCGTCGGCGTCGCCGCCGAACCGCCGCAATAGCCGAGCACCAGCACGTCGAGCACCAGCACCCAGAAGGCGATGCGGTACATCGGCCGGTAGTTCGCCGAGCGCACCGGCGACTTGTCGAGCCAGGGCAGGAAGAACAGCAGCAGGATCGATCCGAACATCGCGATCACGCCCCACAATTTCGCCGGGATGATCACGTCCGCCGTGAAGGCGCGCAGGATCGCGTAGAACGGCCAGAAATACCATTCGGGGACGATGTGCGCGGGCGTCGAGAGCGGGTTGGCCGCGATGTAATTGTCCGGATGACCCAGATAATCGGGGAAGAAGAAGATCAGCGTCGAGAACAGGATCAGGAACATCCCGACCCCGAAGCCGTCCTTCGCGGTGTAATAAGGATGGAACGGAACGGTGTCCTGCTCGCCCTTCACTTCCACGCCGGTCGGGTTCGACGAACCCGGAATGTGGAGGGCCCAGATGTGGAGGATCACGGCGCCCGCGATCACGAAGGGCAGCAGATAGTGGAGCGAGAAGAAGCGGTTGAGCGCGGCGTCGTCCGGAGCGTAGCCGCCGAGCAGCCACACGCGGATCCATTCGCCGACCACCGGGATCGCCGAGAAGAAGCCGGTGATCACCTGCGCCCCCCAGAAGCTCATCTGGCCCCAGGGAAGCACATAGCCCATGAACGCAGTGGCCATCAGCAGCAGGAAGATCACCACGCCGATCAGCCAGACCATCTCGCGCGGGGCCTTGTACGATCCGTAATAAAGGCCGCGGAAGATGTGGATATAGACTACCAGCAGGAACATGCTGGCGCCGTTGGCGTGCGCGAAACGCAGGAACCAGCCGGCGTTCACGTCGCGCATGATCGTGCCGTTGATCGATTCGAACGCGCCGGCGGCCGACGAGTGGAAGTGCATCGCCAGCACGATCCCGGTGACGATCTGAACGACCAGGCACACTCCGGCGAGCACGCCGAAATTCCAGAAATAATTGAGGTTGCGCGGCACGGGATAGCCGGCGCCGACGGCGTTATAGACGAAGCGCGGCAGCGGAAGCCGGCTGTCGATCCACTGCGTCAGCGGATTCTTGGGTTCGTAATGGCGTGCCCAGGGAAAGCTCATGCGCGTCTATCCTCAACCGACCACGACGACCGTGGGCGACGTGAATTCATATTCCGGAACCTCGAGATTCTTCGGTGCCGGGCCCTGGCGAATGCGGCCGGCAGTGTCGTAGGCCGAACCGTGGCAGGGGCAGAAATAGCCGCCGAACGGCCCGCGATTCTCGCCTTCGCCCGCGCCCAGCGGCACGCAGCCGAGATGGGTGCACACGCCGAGGGTGATCAGCCAGTTGCCATGCCCCTCCTTGGTGCGCTCGGCGAGCGTCTGCGGGTCGCGCAGGCTCGACACCGGGACGGCGTCGGCGGCGGCGATCTCCGCCGGAGTCAGGTTGCGGACGAACAGAGGCTGCTTGCGGAAGCTCGCCTTGATCGCCTGGCCCGGCTCGATCGCCGAGACGTCGAGCTCGGTGGACGACAAAGCGAGCACGTCGGCCGAGGGATTCATCGAATTGATCAGCGGCAGCACGGTGACGGCGCCGCCGACGCCCGCGAACGCGACCGCGGCGATCTGCAGATAGTCGCGGCGGCGGGGATTCTCGATCACATCGCCCGGCGGGACCACCGTCTGGGTCGGGGAAACACCGTCTTCAAGCGTTGCCATGCTTCAGCCCTTGCACTTCAGAACAAACCGCGACGACCGCGCGGGGTAAACCGGACGCGGGCGCATACGCGCCCATAGCCGCCCGGTGCCCCCGGTGGCTTGGCCGGCCTGATAGACGCGGCGAAGCTGCTTTGCCAACAAGGATTTTGTCGGCGCAACAACCGACGGCCCGGACTCGCCTCCCTGCAGAGAGAGGCGGAAGGATGACGAAGTCCGCGGGCCACGTTAAGGCCCGTCCATGCGCCTCGCTTTGTTCCAGCCCGAGATCGCCGGCAATGTCGGTGCCGTCCTCCGCCTCGGCGCCTGTTTCCAGGTCCCGATCCACATCATCGAGCCGATGGGTTTCCCGTGGAGCGACAAGGCCCGCAAGCGATCGGCGATGGATTATGACGACAAGGTCGACGTCGCCCGCCACGCGGATTTCGACGCATTCGCGGCCGATCTGCCCGGTCGGCTGCTCCTGCTCACCACGCGCGGCGGCACGCGGCTGCCCGACGCCAAATTCCTGCCGGACGATACGTTGCTGTTCGGGTCGGAAAGCGCCGGCGCGCCCGATTTCGTCCATGCCCGCGCCGATTTCGCGGTGCGCATTCCGCTCGCCGCGGGGCTGCGCTCGCTCAATCTCTCGGTCGCTGCGGGCATCGCGCTCGCCGAGGCGCTGCGCCAGACCGGGCGCTGGCCCGAATGAGGGACATTCTGTCCACTCGACACGCTTCGCCGCCCGCGCCTATCAGCCCGCACATGCAAGCGCTCGACCCCCAGCAACAAGCCGCCCGCCTCTGGTTCGAAAGCCTGCGCGACCGGATCTGCGCCGAATTCGAGGCGATCGAGTCCGAAGCGGGTTCGGACGCGCGCTTCGACTATCTCGCCTGGGACCGCACCGACCCCTCGGGCGCGCCCGGCGGCGGCGGCGTGCGCGGGGTGATGAAGGGCAAGGTGTTCGAGAAGGTCGGCGTCAACGTCTCGACAGTCGGCGGTAGCTTCGAAGGCGATTTCGCCAGGACGATCCACGGCGCGGCCGAGGACCCGAGCTTCTTCGCCACCGGAATCAGCCTCGTCGCGCACATGGCCAACCCGCACGTTCCCGCGGTCCATATGAACACCCGCTTCCTCGTCACCACGAAGCGCTGGTTCGGCGGCGGCGCCGATCTCAATCCGCCGATCCCGATCGAGGAAGATACCGCCGAGTTCCACGCGGTGCTGAAGGCGGCATGCGACGCGCACGATCCCGCGCATTATCCGCGCTTCAAGGCATGGGCCGACGATTATTTCTACATTCCGCACCGCAAGGTCCATCGCGGCGTCGGCGGCATCTTCTACGATCATCTCGAGGGCGGCGAGAACGACGAAAGCTGGGACGCGAACTTCGCCTTCACGCAGGATGTCGGCCGCGCGTTCCTCGAAATCTTCCCACGCATCGTCCGCCGGAGGATGCACTTGCCCTTCACGCACGCCGACAAGGCGCGCCAGCTCGAATGGCGCGGCCGCTATGCCGAGTTCAACCTGATCTATGATCGCGGAACCCTGTTCGGGCTCAAGACCGGCGGCAATGTCGACGCGATCCTGATGAGCCTGCCGCCATTGGCGAGCTGGGGATGAAAAGCGCCGCTCACCCTCACCCTTCCCACCGCCTGCGGCGGCGGGCCCCTTCCCTCTCCCGTCGGGAGAGGGAGGGAGGCGCCGAAGGCGCCGGAAGGGTGAGGTTGAGCGAACGCGATCGGCAGGACGCACGATGCCCCTGATCCCCGTCCCCGACGACCAGATCGCCACGATCGTCACGTCGCTCGAAATGCGCGAGCGTCCCCCGCTGCGCCCCGCGCCGCCCTCGCCGCTGCGCCTCACGCACTGGCCCGCCCCGGCCAGCGACAAGTACAAGGCCCTGTTTCGCCGCGTCGGCGAACCGTGGCTATGGTTCTCGCGGCTGGTGATGCCGGAAGACTCGCTCCGCCGCGTCCTCGATGACGCGAAGGTGGAGGTCTATGCCGCCACCGATCGCGCCGGCATCGAACTGGGGATGCTCGAGCTCGACTTCCGCGTCGAGGGCACCTGCGAACTTTCCTATGTCGGGCTGGTCCCCGAGCTCACCGGCAAGGGCAATGGCGGCTGGCTGATGGCGCAGGCGCTCGGCCTCGCCTGGCGCAAGGGCGTCGACCGCGTCTGGGTGCACACCTGCACGCTCGATCATCCCGCCGCCTTGGGCTTTTACCGGCGGCACGGCTTCGTGCCGTACAAGCGCATCGTCGAGAGCTTCGCCGATCCGCGGATCGCCGGAATCCTCGCGCCCGACGCCGCGCCTCACATCCCCTGTCTGGGCGCGCTCGCGCGATAGGCGGCGACGCGCAGCACCGCGAGCACCGACCAGGCGAGCCCGCCGATCAACGCCGTCACGACATAGCCGATCGTCTCCGCGGCGCGCGGGCCGCCGATCAGCGCGGCGAGCCCGCCGAGCAGGCCGGTCGACACCACGACCAGCAGCATCGCGCCGAGAAAGGTCAGCCCGGCAGCCGCCAGCAGCACGATCCAGCCGAACCCCGCGCTGCGCCGCCAGCCCTGGCGGAACGCCTCCACCACGCCGCGCTCGGGTGCCGCGGCGAATGCCGGCGCCGTCAGCCAGGTCCGGGCAAAGGCGAACAGCCCCGGCAGCACGAACAGCGACGAGCCCAGGCTGAACAGCAGGGCCGCGACGATGTCGATCACCATGAACGGCAGGAAGCGGCGCAGCGAGAGCAGCAGCACCTCGCCGAGGGTGCGCCCGCCGCCTTGCAGATACAGGTTGAGCATCGCGAAGGTGCCGAAATCGATCGCCAGGTTGGCGAGCAGAATCGGCAGCAGATTGGCGACGTAAAAGGCCATCACCGCATCGCGCAGCTTTTCCGGCGCGACATCGGCAAAGCCGTTGTCGGCGAGCAGCAGCACTATGCCGAGCATCGGCACGACGAAGAACATGCCGGCGATCGGCACCAGCAATTCGCGCTCGCGGTGCCAGAGCGCGCGGGCATCGGCGAGAACGCCGGCGAGGCGGAGAGTCATGCCGCGGCTTCGCCGTGGCGGCCGGCCTGCGCGGTCAGAGCGAGGTAGAGCCTGGCGGTGAATGCCGGCGGGATCACCATGAACGCCGACTGGACCGCGCCCACGACGATCGAGGTCATCACCGTCGACAGCGTCACCCCTTCGCCGTCATTCCCCGCGACCAGCGCGAAGATGCTGCCGAACACCGTCCTCGCCGCGAGCCCCGCCACGATGCTGACGATCGCATAGAGCAGGATGACGCCGACGATGCGGAGCGCCGCGCCGCGGGTCAGCGACCAGGACTGGCCGATCGCGCTCAATATCCGATTCTCGCGAATGACCACCGGAGTGGCGAGGATCAGCCGGGCCGCCAGCCAGAGCAACAGGAGCGTGAGCGCGATGAGATAGAGCCCGATGAACCAGCCCATCTGGCTGCTTATCGCGACGGGGTCGCGGTTCGCGATCGCCGCCATGTCATAGCCGCTAAAGGCCAGAATGCCCGGGATCGGCAACACCAGCAAGGCGGCTCCGACGAAGATCACCAGCGTCACGGCCAGCGCCGGCAGGAACCGCCGCGTCGCGATGTTCGCGGCGCTGCGCTCCGAGGCAATGTCGAGCGCCATCGCCGTGATCGCGAGCGATCCCCAGAGCGACACCAAAGCGAACAGGATCTGCAAGGCGGAGAGAAGCGCCTTGAAGCCCGGCCCCGCTCCCGTCGTCGCTGCCTCGAAATTGCCTTCGATCGAGGCCGGCACGAAGAAAGCGAGCAAGGCGATCGGCAGGATGGCGGCGATATTGTCGCTCAGGAATTCGGCCGTCCGATCCCAGACGGTTCCCATCTTCACCATGGCACGCATTCCCTTTGACCCCGAGCCCCGGTGTTAGCCGCGCGCCCGGGCGTTGCCAATGCTTGGGCCAATCACGCGGCCAATGCTTGCGAAAACCCGCCGGCCGGCGCAATCGGCGGGCATGACATCCGAAATCGAATGGCGCGTCGAACCCGAGCGGATCGACTATGCCGAGGCGCTGGCGGCGATGGAGGCGCGGGCCGCCGCCGTCACGCGCCGCGAGGCCCGCGAACTGGTCTGGCTGCTCGAGCATCCGCCGGTCTACACCGCCGGCACCAGCGCCACCGACGCCGCCGAATTGCTCGATCCGCGCTTTCCGGTCCACAAGACCGGCCGCGGCGGGCGCTACACCTATCACGGCCCGGGCCAGCGGATCGGCTATGTCGTGCTCGATCTGCGCGAACGGCGCCGCGACGTGCGCTGCTATGTCCATGCGCTCGAGGGCTGGGTGATCGCCGCATTGGACGATTGCGGGATCAAGGCGTTTCGCGCGCCCGGCCGGATCGGCATCTGGACGGTCGATCAGGCGGGGAACGAGGCGAAGATCGGCGCGATCGGCGTGCGCATCCGGCAATGGGTGACGCTCCACGGCTTCGCAGTGAACCTCTCGCCCGATCTCAATCACTTCACCGGGATCGTGCCGTGCGGCATCGCAGAATTCCCCGTCACCAGCGCCGCGGCGCTCGGCAAGCAGGTTACGGCAGGGCAGTTCGATTCAGCATTGGCCGCCACATTTCCGCCGTTTTTGAAGGCTCTGAGTGCATGAAGGCCAAATCGAGTCTTGAGGGCTTGCCCCAAACCGACTAATGTCCAGTCCGGTTTGGGTATTAACGGCGTATCCGCTGTCCAAATCCACTATCTAGGGAGCTTTTACATGCGTGCAGTCCTTTCCAAGATCGTTGCAGGTTCGATGATCGCCGGCGCGGCCCTTCTGGCCTCGGCGTGCACCAGCAACGAAACGTCGACCAACGTGACCAACACCACCGAAGTCGTTCCGACCGAGAACGTCACCACGACCGACACGATGGTCACCAACATCGACGCGGCTGCTCCGATGGACAACATGGGCGCCGAGGTGAACACCACCACGACGACCACCACCGAGAACACCACCGGCAACGCGATGTAATCATCGCGCGTCAGCGTGTTTGGAAGGGGCCGTCCGGGCAGCCGGGCGGCCCTTTTCCGTTGGCGCACGCCTCCGCACGGAGGGGCAACGAAAAAAGAGCTTGGGCGCGGACTCAAAATTCCTTAACCACCCGTGCAACCAGCCAAAAAGAGGGCGTGATGCTCGTTTCGCGTATCGTATCCGTCATGGCCGTGACCGCCGGCCTGCTCGCCGCAGCACCGGCATCGGCGCAGTTTTTCCTCAAGTCGCGCGATTTCTCGGGCGCCCGGGTGACCGGCGCCGAGCCGGGCATGACCGGTCCGGCCCTCGCCGACGCCACGCCCGGCGAGCTCCGCGCGGCTTTGGTCTGGAACCTGCGCGCCGCGCTCAACGTCGCCGCGCTGCAATGCCAGTTCGAGCCGACTTTGTTGACCTTGGGAAATTACAACGCAATCCTCAAGGATCACGAAGTAGAGCTGCGTGAATCTTACGTGACGCTCGAGAAATATTTTACACGTCTGAACAAGAACAAGAAGGCCGGCCAAACCGAACTCGACAAGTTTGGCACCCGTGTCTATTCGGGCTTTTCGACTGTCTCGGGTCAGCTGTCATTCTGCCAGACTGCCGCCACAATCGGTCATGATGCGCTGTTCATCCGTCGCGGTACTTTGGGCGATCTTGCGCAGGATCGGATGCGCGAGTTGCGCGCCAGCCTCGCCACCTGGGGCGAGCAATTCCGCCGCGGCATCAATTATCAGGCGTTGACCTTCGCCGCGCTGCCGCCGTTCGGCAACGACAAATGCTGGCGCAAGGGCACCTATCAGGCGAAGAAATGCGGTGCCCTGCGCATCGCCACCCGCTAGGACCGCGCACCGCGGCTGAAGAGCAGCCAGATCGCCGAGATCGCGAAGTAAAAGGCGCCGAACCCGGCATAAGGCGCGACGTCAGTGATGCCGGGCACGGCGCTGCCGAGCGACTGGTGGAGGAAGAAACCCCCGGCCAGCGCAGACTGCGCCCCGCTCAGGACCATCGCCCATTGCGCACCGGACTTCCACCGCCGCACCCCGGTGGCGAGTTGGAGAAGCCCCGCAAGGATCGCCCAGGCGCCGAAAACGCCCAGCACTGCATGCATGCTGCCGATCACTGCCGCGACCGCCACCGCGGTGACGCCGCTCACCGCGAGGTTGAGCGCCTGGGGCCGGTTCCGCGCCGCGCCGCCATTGCGCGACACGTCGATCAGATTGGCGAGCGCATCCCAGGCGGGATAGGCGATCAGCAGCGCCGCGGCCGCCGGCGGCGAAGCCTTGCCCAGAGTGAAGGCCGCAGCGACCCACGCCGCCGCAACCCCGGCGCGGAGGAAATAATAGTTCCGCAATTTCGCGCCGTTGGACACGGCGCCCGCCGCAGTCCGCGGCGCTCGATCGACGATTTGAGACTCCATGACACGCTCCCTACCATTTGATAGGTAGGCGCTAGACGGTTGCTGGCGACCGTGCAAGCGATTACCTACCTATTGGAAGGTAGAAATATATGACGGGATCGACTGCGAAGCGGATCGTCGACGAAGGTCGGCGGCTGATCATGATCCGGGGGTATAACGGCTTCAGCTATGCCGATATCGCCGCGGCGATCGGCATCCGGAAGGCGAGCATCCACCACCATTTCCCGGGCAAGAACGACCTCGCGGTCGCGGTCGTCGATTACTCGCGCGCGATCATTCGGGCGCAGGTCGAGGCCCTGGCGCTGGCCGAGCCCGACGCCGTCGAGCAGCTTCGCGCTTATGCCGGCTATTGGGAACGGTGCATCGCCGACGACAGCGCGCCGTTCTGCATCGCCGCGATGCTGGCCGCCGAACTGCCGAGCCTGCCCGACGACGTCGCCCGCGCGGTTCGCGCGCATTTCGCCGAATTGTCGGGCTGGCTCGCCCACCTCCTCGCCTTGGGTGTTCGCCAGGGCGGCGTGACTTTGGTCGGTTCGCCCGAGGACGAGGCCCACGCCTTCCTGTCGGCGATCTATGGCGCGATGCTGTCGGCGCGGGCCTTTCAGGATCCCGCGCGCTTCGTCTCGATCACCGAGACCCTGCTCGCCCGGGTCGTACGCCTCCGCTGATTTGCCGGCGCCTCAGCGCAATCCCAGCAATTTGTGAGTCTGCAGCGACAGCCGCCAGCGCGGCCGCTCCATCGCCAGCGCCACCGCCGCGCGCGTATTGGCCTCGCTTTCGGCGCCGTCCATCGGCTGGACGAGGAAATGGGCGAAGTCCCACGCTTCGATCGCCGCCACATCGGTTCCCGGCTGCGGCCAGACCAGCTTGAGCTCGTCGCCGCTGCGCTGGACCACTTCGCTTCCGGCCTTGGGGCTGATGCATACCCAGTCGATCCCGGGATGTGCGGGCAAGGTGCCGTTGCTCTCGATCGCGATGCGGAAGCCGCGGGCGTGGAGCGCATCGACCAGCGCATCGTCGATCTGGAGCATCGGCTCACCCCCGGTGAGCACCACGAAACGCCGCTCGGGATCCGCGCTCCAATGCTCGACCACCGCATCGGCCAGCGCGTCGGCATCGGCGAACTTGCCGCCGCCCAGCCCGTCGGTCCCGACGAAATCGGTGTCGCAGAAACTGCACACCGCGCTCGCCCGGTCCTGCTCGCGCCCCGACCACAGATTGCACCCGGCGAAGCGCACGAACACTGCGCGCGCGCCGGCATTCACGCCCTCGCCCTGGAGCGTGAGGAACATCTCCTTGACCGCGTAGCTCATGCCGAATTCCTCAGGGCGCGGTGGCGTAGCCGGTCGGATCGGGCACGCCGGCCTCCTCGAAGCCCTTCGAACGCAGCCGGCAACTGTCGCACAGCCCGCAATGCACCCCGCCGGGCGCGGGATCGTAGCACGACCAGCTCATCCCTAGGTCGAGCCCTAGCCGCATGCCTTCGCGGACGATGTCGGCCTTGGTCATGTCCTGCAGCGGCGCGCGGATATGGAAAGGCGCCCCTTCCATTCCCGCCTTGGTCGCCAGCTCGGCGAGCTTCTCGAAGCCCTGGATGAATTCGGGACGACAATCGGGATAGCCCGAATAATCGAGTGCGTTGACGCCGATATAGATGTCGCGCGCGCCCGCCGCCTCGGCCCAGCCGAGCGCGAGGCTGAGGAAGATCGTGTTGCGCGCCGGCACATAGGTGACCGGGATGTCGCCGCCCACGCCCGCTTTGGGAACGTCGATCTCGGCGGTCAGCGCCGAGCCGCCGAACGCGCGCAGATCGAGCGGCAGCACGACATGGCGTTCGGCGCCCAGCATCGCCGCGATCCGGCGCGCCGCGGCGAGTTCGACATGGTGGCGCTGATTATAGTCGATCGACAGCGCGAGCAGGCGATGCCCGTTCTCGCGCGCCCGCGCCGCGGCGATCATCGAATCCAGTCCACCCGAAATCAGGGCAATTGCAACGCTGTCGGTCATGGTCCGGCCCGGTAGCGACTTTCTCGGCCCGACGCAAAATGGGCCGCGATGAAGCGGCCCAGTTGGAAATTTGCCAGAGAGGAAATGCTCCAGGAAGGAGCGAAGCCCTTTCTAAATGAGCAAGGTTAACGAAGCGTAAGCGCTTCGCGTCAGCTGCACGCCCCGATCCGCCGCCCCTCGAACCGCTCGGAGAACGGCGCGCCATTGGCGACGCCCTGGGTCTCGAGGTTGATCACCCGCGGCGTGTCGACCGAGATCGTCGTGCGGCCATGGCCATGGCTCGGGCAGGTGTAACGGATCGTCGCCGAGCGCTGGCTATTCTCCATCACGAAATGCTCGCACTGGGTGTTGCCGTGCACGATCTGGATCAGCATGGCGGGATTGGCGATGCAGAGCTTGCGCATCGTGCCGTCGACGCTGCGGAGCTGCCACTGGCCGTGCTCGATCCCTGCCAGCGCATTCGGCGTGGCGCTGCGCTGGGCGGGCGCGCCCGCGGCGCCGAACAGGATCAACGCCGCCAGAACCGCGGGGCGCATCAAACGCTTAAGCACCATACCAACTCCCCACACCGCGCAACGGCATCCGGCGCCCCAACGAATACCGCGCCCGCGGTCGCGAATTGATATGGAAAGCCGTGTCCCGATTTCAACGCCCGATTACAACGGCTGCGAAACAAAATCGCTGAGCTTGAGCGGGAACTTGGTCGAGCAGAATGCGCAATCGACGCTGATCACGCCATTCTCGTCGGCCATCGCCGCGCGTTCCTCGGCCGGGAACTTGGCAAGCACCTGGCTGATATAGGCGGTATCGCAGCGGCAGCCGCGCGCGAGATCGGTGCCGCTGGCCAGCAGCACTTCGGGCTCCTCGTTGAACAGTCGCCAGACGAGGTTCTCGAGCGGAATGCCGGCATCGGCGAGTTCGTCCGCACCCATCGTCGATGCCAGCGCCTCGACATGCTGCCATTCGGGATGGTCGAGCCGCACGTGCAGCCGCTCGCGCCCCGCCTCGCCCTCGGGCAGATGCTGAAGCAGGATGCCGCCGGCGATCAGCTTTCCCTGCGCATCGCGCTGCGTCCCCAGCCGGATCAGCGTCGGGATCTGTTCGGATTGCAGAAAATATTGCTCGGCCGCCGCGCCGATCGAGCGCGCGTCGAGCGGCACGATCCCCTGATAGCGCTCCCTGGTCACTGCCTGGTCGAAAGTCACCGCGAGATAACCCTTGGCGCACAAGGCGTTGAGCGTCGGGTTCTTGCCCAGCTGCGACAGCCGTTCGGCATCGAACTGGACATAGCCGCGCAGCTCGCCGCCCTTGTAATCGCATACCAGCAGATTGACGATCGCCCCCGGCGCCTGCGCCTGGAGCGTCATCTGCCCCTGTGCATCCTTGAGAGTCGCGCCGAGCAAGGCGGTCAAGGTCAGCGCCTCGGCGAGCAGCCGTTCGATCGGTGCGGGATAGGCGTGCGCCGACAGGATCTGGTCGAGCACCGGCCCGAGCCGCGCGACGCGGCCACGGGCATGGCGGCCCGGAATGGTGAAGCCGACCACGCGGTCGAGGTCGGTGGTGGGGGCGGTGTTGATCACTGAACAAACCTTCGTCACCCCGCGAAAGCGGGGCCCCATCTCCCAAGCTCGCGGAACATCGCTCCGGAAATCTTGGTCGATAGGGTTGGAGATGGGTCCCCGCTTTCGCGGGGATGACGCTAAGATAGTTGCGAAAGCCGCAGCTTCAACTCAGCCCAATTGCCCGAAGCACCAGCGCAGGACCGATTTCTGCGCGTGCAGCCGGTTCTCGGCCTCCGGCCAGTCAAGGATTGCGGCCCGTCGATCACCGCGTCGACCACTTCCTCGCCGCGATGCGCGGGCAGGCAGTGGAGGAAGCGCGCATCGGGCCTGGCCGCGGCCATCAGCGCCGCGTCGACCTGGAACGGCATCATCGCCGCGAGCTTGGTCTCGGCATGCGCCTGTCCCATCGAGATCCACGTATCGGTGACGAGGATGTCGGCACCCTCGGCCGCTTCCCTCGCGCTCCCCACCACGCGCGCCCGGCCGCGCCCGCGCGCGACATCTTCGTCGCTCGGCTGGAATCCCTGCGGGCACGCCGCGACGACGTCGAAATCCATCAGCCCGCCGGCTTCCATGATCGAGGCGAGGACATTGTTGCCGTCGCCCAACCACGCGACCTTGAGTCCGGGCAACGCCTTGCCGCTCTCGAGGATCGTCAGCAGATCGGCCATGATCTGGCACGGATGCGAGGCGTCCGTCAGCCCGTTGATCACCGGCACGCTGGCGTACTTTGCCATGTCGACGACTTTCTGGTGGTCGTCGGTGCGGATCATGATCGCGTCGACATAGCCCGAGAGCACCCGCGCGGTATCGGCGATGCTCTCGCCGCGGCCGAGCTGCATTTGTCCCGCGTCCATCACGATGCTGGTGCCGCCGAGCTGGCGGATCGCCATGTCGAACGACACCCGGGTGCGCGTAGAATTCTTCTCGAAGATCATCGCGAGGACATGGCCCGCCAGCGGTGCGTCCTTGTCGGCCTTGCCCTTCGGCCAACCCTTGCGCGCGGCCTTCCGCGCGACGGCGTCGTCGAGCATCGCCTGCACGCCGGCGGTGCCGGCATCGGACAGATCGAGGAAGTTACGCATCTTAAAATCCTCCCCGGAACGGGGAGGGGGACCGCGCCCGAAGGGCGTGGTGGAGGGGGTCCCGCCCGCCTCCAGTGCCAACGCTCGCGGAAAGCGGGCCCCCTCCACCAGCCTGCGGCTGGTCCTCCTCCCCGTTCCGGGGAGGAATCAGAAGTTCAATCATCGCTCGGCGGCGCATAGCTGCGCGCGCCGGCGCTCAGCCGCTCGACGCATTCGGCGACATGACTCTCGTCGATCACCAGCGGCGGCAGCACGCGGAACACGTTCTCGCCCGCCGCCACGGTGAGCAGCCCGTGATTGTCGCGCAGATGCGCGACGAAGTCGCGCGCCACCGCCGGCTCCTTGAGCTTGACGCCGAGCATCAGCCCCTTGCCGCGAATCTCGTCGAACAGATGATCGTGGTTGGGGATCATCTGCTCGAACGCCTGGCGCAGCCGATCGCCCATCTTGGCGACATGCTCGAAGAAACCGTCCTCCAGCATCACGTCGAGGATCGCCTGCCCCGCCGCCATGCCGAGCGGATTGCCGCCATAGGTCGAGCCGTGCGTGCCGATCACCATCCCCTTGGCCGCTTCCTCGGTCGCGAGGCAGGCGCCGAGCGGGAAGCCGCCGCCGATGCCCTTGGCCGCGGTCAGGATGTCGGGGGTGATGCCGTAATGCTCATAGGCCCACATCTTGCCGGTGCGGCCATAGCCACACTGGATCTCGTCGAGGATCAGCAACAGGCCATGTTCGTCGCACGCCTTGCGCAAACCCTGGATGAACTCGGGCGTCCCCGCGGTCATTCCGCCCTCGCCCTGCACCGTCTCGACGAGGAAGCCCGCCGTCTCATCGTCGATCTTGGCGAGCGCACCTTCGAGATCGTTGAATTTCACATAATCGAAGCCCGGCAGCAGCGGCTCGAAGCCGTCGCGCATCTTGGGCTGGTCGGTCGCCGAGATCGCCCCGATCGAACGGCCGTGAAAGGCGTTCTTGAAGGTGATCAATTTATGCCGCTGCGGGTTGCCGTTGACATAATGATAGCGCCGCGCGGTCTTGATCGCGCATTCGATCGCCTCGACCCCCGAATTGGTGAAGAACACCGTGTCGGCGAAGCTGTTGTCGACGATCCGCTGCGCCAGCGCCTCGCCCTGCGGCGATCCGTAGAGGTTGGAGACGTGCATCAAGGTCGCCGCCTGGTCCTGGATCGCTTTGGTCAGATGCGGGTGGCCATGGCCCAGTGCATTGACCGCGATCCCCGCGGCGAAATCGAGATATTGCTCGCCGCGCTCGCCATAGAGGTACACGCCCTCGCCTCGCACCGGCCGCACGCCGCACCGCGGGTAGACGGGCATCAGCGGGGTGATAGGCATGGGAACGGTACCTCCTTCGAGAAAAGCTGGGTTGAGCTCCAGAAACGCAAAAGGGCGGCCAACCGGACCGCCCGGAGCGGGTGTTTAGGGGCAGCGCCACAGCGGCGTCAATATTCGTTTCGGCGGGGACCATGCCTCCCGGCCATGACGCTCGCGCACGAGGAGCTTTGCGAAACGCGGGAACTCCTTCACACTCTTACAAGTTTTGCGACTGCCGCTTCCCCGGCCTGTGCCTTTCCTCTGGTCGCGATAACGGAAAGACATGCACATTTCGGAAGAAGCGAGGGGAGCCTCACACGTGCCAAAGGGATCGAGGCCGGCCCTCGCCTTGACTGGGCTCGCCGGCCTGCTTCCGGCGGCCATCCTGCTCGGCTGGAGCCTGCGGAACCCGTGGCTGCGCGGGCTCGGCGATCCCGCGGTCGCGTTTCAGCCATTGCTCAGCTTCGTCTTCCTCCTCGTCGTGGGGAGCGCGCTGGTGCTGCTCGCCGGCCACCGCACCGCCGCGCGCGCTTTTCTGTTGCTCCCCACGGCATTGGTCGGGCTGGTGCTCGTGCATTATTGCATCGGCGATTTCGGCATCGGCCGGCTGTTGTTCGGCGATCAGATCGTTGCGCTCCGTGTCCGCAACGGCGGCGTCCCCCAGCTCGGCGCATTGTCGGCGCTCACCATGGAGGTGACCGCGCTCTATCTGCTCAGCGCGCGGCGCAGTGCGCTGCGCCGCTGGGCGGCCCCGCTGGCGAGCGCGACGCTCGCCGCGACCTTGCTGCTCGTCGCCTTCACCCTCACCCATCAGATTCCGCTCGGAACCCGCTTCGTCGGCCCCTCCGCCCTTTCCGGCATCCCCGCCTTGCTGCTCTCCGTGGCGATCATCGTGCAGGGCCGTTTCGCCGATCCGGTCCAGTCCTTCACCGATTCGCCATGGTACACGCTCCAGCGGATCACCCCGGCGATCATCGTTCTGACGATCCTTCCCACGCTGATCCTCGTCGCGCTGCGCGAGGCGGGAAAGCTCGACGACAGCGAGCTCTATTACTTCATTGCCGACGCCAATCTGCTCGTCGTCGCGGTCCTGCTCGTCCATGTCACCGTCCGTGCGACCGAGCAGAACAAGCGCCTCGCCGCGCGCCAGGCCGAGCTCGATTCGATCCTCACCGCCGTGCCCGACGCGCTGATCGTGACCGGTCATGACCGGGTGATCCGCACCTTCAGCGCCGCTGCGCAGCGGCTCTGGCGCTGCGCCGAGGCCGATGCCTGCGGCACCCGGATCGAATCGCTGTTCGCGCGCAAGAGTCCCGATTTCCATGCCTTGCTCGCCGAGGATCCCGGCGCGGGCCGGTCGGACAGCAGCGTCATCACCACCACCGGCCGCCGCAACGACGGCAGCGAATTCCCCGCCGAGTTGCGCATCGGGGTCGCCCGGCAGGACGGCGAAGTGGTCCATGCCGCCTTCGTCCGCGATCTGTCCGAACGTTTCTCGCTCGAGGATCAGGTCGCCGATCTCGGCGTCCAGCTGATGGCGCTGTCGCACCAGAACGCGCTCGGCGAGCTCGCCGGCGACATCGCCCACGAGATCAACCAGCCGCTCGCCGCCGCCGCCAATTACGCCTCGGCCGCCGCGATGGCGCTCGAGCAGCGCCGGGATCCTGCCAGGGCCATCGAATTCCTCAAGGAAATCTCGGTCCATATCCTCCGCGCGGGCGACATCATCCGCAAGCTCCGCAGCTTCCTCACCCACCGCGAAGTCGAGCTGCGGCGCGAGGAATTGGGCGAAGTGGTCAGCGACGCGGTCAATTTGCTCCTCGTCGGATCGCGCAAGCTCCACGCCCTGCTCGTCGAAATCCCGCCGTCGATCCCCGCAATCTATATCGACCGGATCCAGATCCAGCAGGTGCTGGTGAACATCGCGCGCAACGCTTTCGAGGCGTGCGACCAGCGCGAATGCGAGCCGCTGATCGTGATCCGCGCGCGCGAAGCCGGCGAGATGGTCGAGGTCGAGGTCATCGACAATGGCCCCGGCCTCCCCCCGGGCTTCGTCGAACGGCTCGGCGAGCGCTTCGCCTCGAGCAAGGGGATCGCCGGGCTCGGCATCGGCCTCAACATTTCGAAGCGCATCGTCGAGGCCCATGGCGGCACCCTGACCGCCTCCGACCGCCCCGAGGGCGGCGCCTCCTTCCGCTTCACCATCCCGACAGCGGCAGCGTTCGAAACGCCCGAAGGCCGGATGGCGCCGGCCAAAATCTGAGGCGTTCGCTTTCCGGCCTTTCCGGGGCGGCGCCTAGTTCTTGAGCTTCCAGCCCTTGCGCAGCAGCGCGTAGCAGAACAGCCCCAGCACCGCGTCGAGCGCGAGGATGATCAGGCTGCCGGTCAGGATCGGCGAATCCGCGACTCCGAGGAATCCGTAGCGGAAGCCCGAGATGATGTAGAAGAACGGATTGAGATGGCTGATCGTCTGAAAGACCGGCGACAATTTATCGACCGAATAGAAGGTCCCCGAGAGCAGAGAAAGCGGCGCCACCACGAAATTGGTCACCGCCGCGGCATGATCGAACTTCTCTGCCCAGATCGAGGTCAGCACCCCGAGCAGCGACAGGAACAGCGCGCCGAGAAAGCCGAACCACAGCACTGCCCAGAGATGCTGGGGGATCACATTGACTCCCGGCCACAGCACCATCGCGAGGAACACCGCGCCGCCGACGCAGAATGCCCGCGTCACTGCGCCGCCGCACAAACCGGCGAGCAATTCGCCGGTCGACAGCGGCGGCATCAGATAGTCGACGATCGTCCCCTGGATCTTGCCGACGAGCAACGAGAAGCTCGAATTGGCGAAGGCGTTCTGGAGCATCGCCATCACGATCAGCCCGGGGGCGATGAAGTCGGCGAAATGGATGTCGCGCCCCTGCAGCGCGATCGTGCGGCCGCCGCCGCCCAATGCGACGGTGAAAATCACCAGAAACAGCAGGGTGGTGACCGCCGGCGCCCACACCGTCTGGAGCTGCACCTTGAAGAAACGGCGCACCTCCTTGATATAGAGCGTACGCAATCCCCCCCAGTTCACGTTGCGAATCACCGGAACGCCGGGCTCGGGGAGGGTATGACCGGTTTCGGGGTGGCTGCTCATCGCGTGTTCGCGTAAACGCTGCCCGCGCCGCCCGCAAGTTGAAGGAAGTGACGTGAGCTGGACCGAAGAGCGTATCGATACGCTGAAGAAGATGTGGGACAGCGGGATGACCGCGACCCAGATCGCCGAGGAGCTCGGCGGTGTGTCGCGCAATGCCGTGATCGGCAAGGCGCACCGGCTGGGCCTGCAATCGCGCCCGTCGCCGGTCAAGTCGAACGAGCCCAAGGCCGAAACCGCAGCCCCCGCGCCGCGGCCGGCGCCGGTTGCCGCACCGGCCGCGCCCGCTCCACAGCCGGCTGCGGAACCCGCTCCGCGCGCGGCCGCGCCTGCCGCCGCGCCTGCGGCTCCGGCCGAGCCGCGCGAGCCCAGCGCTCCGGTGCTCCGCTCGGTCGGCCCGGGCGGCTTCGTCCGCCAGAATCCCGGCGAGCAGGCCCCGCCGATCGCGCCCGCGCCGCCGCGCCGTCTGGTGCCGGCCAAGCCGAGCGACGCGATCGCGGGCAAGACCAGCCTGCTCGATCTCAACGACCGCATCTGCAAATGGCCGCTCGGCCATCCCGGCGAGCCCGATTTCCATTTCTGCGGCGACAAGGTGAACCCGGGCTTCCCCTATTGCGTCGCGCATTGCGGCCACGCCTATCAGGCGCAGCTCCCCCGCCGCGATCGCCGCCCCCCGCCCCCGCTCCCCTTCGGCGGCCCGCGGGTTCGCTGAGCCAGCCCCGAAACGATTTGCTTGTAGACCCATCCATTCCTCCCCGAGCTCGTCTCGGGGAGGGGGACCAGCCGCAGACTGGTGGAGGGGCCGCTCCGCCGGCGCGGTAGCTTGCCTTCGGCATCGAGGGACAACCTCGCTTCGCGCCGCCCCTCCACCACCGCCTTCGGCGGCGGTCCCCCTTCCCGAGCCAAGCTCGGAGAGGAGTTTGACAACGCATCCCCCACCTCTGTGAGAGCCCCAAGAGCCGTTCATGGACTCGCCACGGCTATAAGCGTAGCATTCTGGCTAATGAGCGATACCGCCGAACTCACCTTCGAGCTTCTCAAGCGGCTCCACGCCGAATTCGGCGAGTTCCGGCGCGATCTCGCCTCGGTGAAAATGCGCCTGTCCTCGGTCGAACAGCATCAGGCGACGATGGCGGTCGATATCGCTCGCATCAACGCAGAGCTGGATGAGATTCGCGGCGACGTAGCTCTGATCAAGCGCCGTCTCGATCTCGCCGAAGCCTGAAGTCGCAGCCTCACTCCTTCGCCGCGAACAGCCCCGGATATTCCCAGCGCCACGGCATCCCGGTCTCGCCCAGCGCGGCCTTGACCAGATCGGGATAGGCCGCCTCGGCGCGCACGTCGTTCGACAGGAGGACCACGCAGCGTCGCCCGCGCGCGACGCAGACCAGCATGTTCGCGGTCGATTCATTGTGGCCGCCCTTGAAGAATCCCGCGCCCTGCGGCCCGTCAAAAACCACCAACCCCAGCCCGGCGGCGACACCCTTGGGCTGTGCGGCGACCGGAGCCTCGGCCTGCAAGGTCGGGAATTGCGCCGCGGTGGTGATCGGCAGCTGCCCGCGCGCCATTTCGGCACGCGCCTTCGCGCTCAGCCCGTCGCCGCGGATCAATCCCGCCGCGAACCGCGCCATGTCGGCGATGCTGGTGTCCATCGATCCCGCCGCGCGTACCCGGCTACGCTCGTCGTGCGGCTCGACCTTGCCGTCCTCGGTCCAGCCGTCGGCGAGGTTGCGCGCGAAATCCGGGCGCCACAGCATCGCTGTGTTCGCCATGCCGAAGCGATCGAACACCCGCCGCTGTATCTCGGCGCCGAGATCGAGCCCCAGCCCCTTTTCGAGCGCAAACTGGAGCAGGATGATCCCCTCGCCCGAATAGGCATAGCGGCTGCCCGGCTCGAAATGGATGCGCAGTTTCTCGTCGGGCTCGAGATAGGCGAAATTGGCGAAGCCGGTGCTGTGGGTCAGGACCATCCGCGGGGTGATCTTTCGCCAGCGCGGATCGCCGGCGAGGTCGCCCCAATTTCCATAGGCATCGAGATTGCCATAATCGGGCAGCGGCCTGGGCAGCATGTCGGCGATCGGCTTGTCGAGATCGACCTTGCCCTCGTCGACCAGCTGCATCACCGTCCATGCGAACACTGCCTTGGTCAGCGACGCGCCGTACATCACGGTGTCGGGATCGAGCGGGTCGCCTGCGGCATTCCGCACGCCATAGCTGCGTACCAGCACCGGCTTGCCGTCCTCGATCGTCGCGATCGCCAGCCCCTGCGCCCCGGTCCGTGCCATCGCCGCCTGCACCGCCGCGTCGACGCGCGCGACCTTCCCCGACTGCGCTGCGGCCGGAGCCACGCCCGCCAGCAGGATCGCCACCGCCGTCGCCCACCGTTTCGCCCGCATCGTGCCTCCCGTTCCAGCCCGAATGCGATCCTACAGCGCCCGCCCGGACAGGCAACCGCGCACAAAGTTCTCTTTTTGTTCTTGTATCACGCGCACTCCGGGTCCATGTTGCCGGCAACAGGCAGGAGCAGCGTCATGTTTATCGAGCATAGTTTCGTCCTGGACCATGAGTATGCCCGCAACAGCGATGCGCGCAGCATCGGAAGCATTCTCAATGGCTTGCGTGAAGTTGCGACTCTCCGCGAGAAAGCGCGCAGACCCGCAACTTCGACAAGTTTGGCCGCGCCGTCCCACCCGGCACGCGCGTCCCGTCTTCGCGCCTTGCGCGGCAATTCGGCGTGACCCTATACCCCTGACATGTCCGAAGACCTGTTTGCCGCGCCGGGCGTTCCCTCCGGCACCTATGACGCCTCGTCGATCGAAGTCCTCGAAGGGCTGGAGCCGGTCCGGCGCCGCCCGGGCATGTATATCGGCGGCACCGACGAGCGCGCGCTCCATCACCTCGCCGCCGAAGTGCTCGACAATGCGATGGACGAGGCGGTGGCCGGCCACGCCACCCGCATCGAGATCACCCTCGAACAGGGCAACCGGCTGACCATCGTCGACAATGGCCGCGGCATGCCGATCGATCCGCACCCGAAATTCCCCGACAAGTCGGCACTCGAGGTGATCCTCTCGATGCTCCATTCGGGCGGCAAATTCTCGGGCAAGGCCTATGCCACCAGCGGCGGCCTCCACGGCGTCGGCATCTCGGTGGTCAACGCGCTGTCGTCCGATACCGTGATCGAAGTCGCGCGCGACCGCCAGCTCTACCGCCAGAGCTTCAGCAAGGGAATCACCCTCGGCCCGATCGAATTGGTCGGCGCCGCGCCCAATCGCCGCGGGACTTCGGTGGCGTTCACGCCCGATGTCGAGATCTTCGGCGAGATGCTGTTCAAGCCCGCGCGGCTCTACAAGCTCGCCCGCTCCAAGGCCTATCTGTTCGCCGGAGTCGAGATCCGCTGGAAATGCGATCCGGCGCTGGTCTCCGACGAGATCCCGGCCGAGGCGGTGTTCCAGTTCCCCGGCGGCCTCGGCGATCACCTCAAGGAGCAGATCGCCACCCGCGAATGCGCCACCGCTGAATTCTTCACCGGCCAGCAGGATTTCCCCGGCGAGGATCAGGGCCGGGTCGAATGGGCGGTGGCCTGGCCCTTGTGGAGCGACGGCAGCTATAGCTGGTATTGCAACACCATCCCCACCCCCGACGGCGGCACCCACGAGCAGGGCCTGCGCCAGGCGCTGACCCGCAGCATCCGCGCGTTCGGCGAGCTGGTCGGCCAGAAAAAGGCCAAGGACATCACCGCCGACGACGTGATGATCGGCTCCGAGCTGATGCTCTCGGTGTTCATCCGCGAACCGCAATTTCAGAGCCAAACCAAGGATCGTCTGACCTCGCCCGAGGCCACTGCCCTGGTCGAGCGCGCCGTCCGCGACCATTTCGATCATTTCCTCTCGGACCATATGGATCGCGGCAAGGCGCTGCTTTCCTACGTCCTCGATCGCATGGACGATCGCCTGCGCCGCAAGCAGGAGCGCGAGGTCAAGCGCAAGACCGCGACCTCGTCGCGGAAGCTCCGTCTGCCCGGCAAGCTCACCGATTGCGCCGCCGACAGCCCCGAAGGCACCGAACTCTTCATCGTCGAGGGCGATTCGGCCGGCGGCTCGGCCAAGCAGGCGCGCGACCGCAAGACCCAGGCGATCCTGCCGATCCGCGGCAAGATCCTCAACGTCGCCAGCGCGACCTCGGCCAAGATCCTCGCCAATCAGGAGATCGCCGATCTGATCCAGGCGCTCGGCTGCGGCACGCGCAAGGATTGCGATCCCTCGAACCTGCGCTACGAGCGCATCGTCATCATGACCGACGCCGACGTCGACGGCGCGCACATCGCCACCTTGCTGATGACTTTCTTCTTCCAGGAGATGCCCGACATTGTCCGCCGCGGGCATCTCTATCTCGCCCAGCCGCCGCTCTATCGCCTCACCGTCGGCTCGAAGAGCCTCTACGCCCGCGACGACGCGCACCGGCTCGAGATCGAGGAAGGCGCGTTCAGGGGCAAGAAGGTCGAGGTCAGCCGCTTCAAGGGGCTCGGCGAGATGAACCCGAACCAGCTCAAGGAAACCACGATGGACCCGAAGACGCGCGGCATGCTGCGCGTCACTTTGCCGCAGGAATATGAGGAGCGCGCAGGGGTCAAGGATCTCGTCGACCGGCTGATGGGCAGCAATCCCGCGCATCGTTTCGCCTTCATCCAGGAAAATGCCGCGCGGCTCGACGAGGAAGTGATCGACGCCTGATCTCCTGTTGGACAAGGGGCCGGCGAATGTTAGCATCGCGACGGTTTGCAATGACTTGCGTCTTGTCTCTGAGGGGAATGGACATGCTCTTGCGTAGCGGTTTCACGGCATTGCTGGTATTGGCGGCCTTTCCGGCGCACGCCCAGGAGGACGGCCCGTCCGAACAGACGATCGTCGTCACCGGTACGCCGCTCTCGAAGACCGAAGCCGATCTGAGGGACTGCCTCGCGCGCAAATGTCCGCCGCGCGAAGATATCGACGCGAGCCTCGCCCATGCCGAGAACCAGTTCGTCGCCGGCGATTATGCCGGGTCGCGCAAGACGCTCGCCGCATCGCGGAGCCGCAACGCGCGCTACGCCGCCACCCTGCCGGTCGAAGTCGCCGACCTCACCCGCGCTTATGGCCGGGTGAGCGAGCATCACGGCTATGGCCAGGCCGGGCGCATCCTCCAGATCGACGCGCTCGATGCATTGAAGGCCGGGCTCGAAAAGGGCGATTCGCGCGTGCTGATGCAGCGCCTCATGGTCGGCGACACCTTCGGCAAGCAGGGCCGCTTCCGCGCGGCGATCGACATCTATGCCAAGGTCGCGAAACAGGCGCGCAAGGCCGGGCAACCCGCGGTGATGGGCTTCGCGATGCTGCGCGAGGCCGTGCTCTATGGTGCCGCCAGCTATTCGAATCCGGCCTATCGCGAAGGCACCGAGCGCCGGATCAAGGCGATCGAGCAGACCACCGAACCCGAACTCGCCGATTTCCGCTTCGCCGCCCGGCTGTTGCGTGCCCGCCTCGCCTCCGAGCAGGGAGACCCGCAGGCGCTCGAAACCGCGCTCGCCGCGTTCAAGGACCACAAGCTCGACCGGCCGGTGCTGGTGTTCGCGCCGCCGCTCCGCCTCGATCGCGTCCTCGGCCATGAGGATGGCCGCATCCCGGCGCCCAGGAACATCAACCGCACCTCCGAATGGATCGACGTGCGCTATCGGATCGCCGCCGACGGCACCGTCAAGGATATCGAGACGCTGCGCGAATCGCCGCATTTCGAGGGTCGCTGGCCGAAAAAGGTGCACCAGAATCTCGCCGAGCGCCGCTATGCGCCGTTTACGCTCGCCACGGGTTCGGACGGCATGACCCGGATCGAGCGGTTCACGATGGTCTACGAAACCTATGATCCGACCGGCTCGCGGCTGCGCCAGCGCGCCGCGGGCGGCCGCATCAAGTCGATCGACCTCACCGACGATACGCCGCGCCCTGCGGTCGGCCAGCCTCCCGTCGGAAATCCGTGACGGGCGGCCTTTTCCCGCCATTGCTGCTCGCACTGGCTTCGCCGCTTGCCGCCCACCCGCAGCAGACGCCGTCCTCTGCAGCCCAGGCATCTCCGGCGCTTCGGGCGCGAATAGAAGCGTTGGTCCCCTTGCTGTCGGGCACCGGAAGCTATGAGAGCTTTTTCGCCCCCGGCCTCCAGACGGAGGTCCCCAAGCCCAAATTCGATGCGATCGCCGCCCAGCTCGTCGCCGCCAACGGGCCGGTGCAGCGGCTCGGGAGCGTGGTCGCCGAGAACGCCCATTCGGCCCTGGTGCGGGTCGATTATCGCGACGCGACCGTTTCGTTCCAGATCGCCGTCGAGCCCGATGCGCCGCATCGCGTATCGACGCTGGTGATCCGCGACGTGGGCGCACCCGAGACGACGCTGGCGGACGCGACCGCCGCGCTCGAGCGGCTCCACGGCGCCACCGGCTTCGCGCTGGCGCGGCTGGGAAGCGGCACGCCCGCGATCCTCGACGGGCATCGGGCCGATACGCCGTTCGCGATCGGCTCGGCGTTCAAGCTGATCGTCCTCGCCGAACTCGTCCGCGCCACCAATGCCGGCGAACGCAAATGGGACGATCTGGTCACGCTCGACGGGTCTGTGCTTCCCGGCGGCGGCTATAATCTCAGGCCCAAAGGCACGCAGGTCAGCTTGCGCGAGCTCGCCACCCAGATGATCTCGATCAGCGACAACAGCGCGACCGATGTCCTGCTGAAGACGCTCGGCCGCGCGAAGGTCGAGGCGATGCTCCCGGTCGTCGGCGTCGCGGATCCCGCGCGCAACCGCCCGTTCCTGTCGACGATGGAGCTGTTCAAGCTCAAGGGCATCGACGCGAACGACCTCGCCGGCCGTTATCTCGCCGCGGACGAGGCCGGCCGCCGTCGCATGCTCGACGGCGAAGTCGCCGATCTGCCGGCATTGCTGATCCGCCCGACCCTGTTCCGCGACGGCAAGCCGGTGCGGATCGAGCAGATCGAATGGTTCCTGTCCCCCATGGATCTCGTCCGCGTGATGGACTGGCTGCGCCGCAACACCGAAGGCCCCAAGGGCGCCGACGCGCGCGCGGTCCTTTCCAGGAATCCCGGCATCGCGCCGGGCGCTGCGGCGAAATGGCAATGGGTCGGCTACAAAGGCGGCTCGGAGACCGGCGTGATCAACATGACGCTGCTCCTGCGGGCGAAGGACGGCACCTGGTACGTACTGACCGGAAGCTGGAACGACCCTGCCCGCGCCGTCGAGGAAACCCGCTTCATCACGCTCATCAGCCGTGCCGCCGAGCGCGCTGCGCCCTAGCTCCGCATCCGCAGCCGGTGATAGGTCGCCCGTGTCGAGATCGCCGCGACCAGCACCAGCATGCCGATCCCGAGCACGCCGACGCCGGCCCAGAGCGGCACTGCGAGGCCCCGCCGATACGCCAGCACCAACAATGCGCCTGCCAGCGAGATCCCGATCCCCCAGCGCCGCATCCGCAGGCCGATGCCGGCGAGCTCCTGCCGATAGGCGGCCCGCTGCAATGGATCCTTCAAGTCAGGCGGCGCCACGCCATTCCTCCCGCAACAGGCCGTACAAAGCGGTGTCGCGCACGCCGATATGCGTCTCCCATTCGCCGCGCAGCACGCCCTCGAGCCGGAAGCCCAGCCGTTCGAGCAGCCGCCGCGATCCCGCATTGTCCGGATCGGTATCGGCGAACACCCGCCTCTGCCCCTCGGCGAAGATTTGATCGATCACCCGGCTCACCGCTTCGGCAGCCATGCCGGTCCCCCAATATTGGCGCGCCAGCAAATAGCCGATCTCGCTGACATTGCCCTGGCGCTTCTCGCCGGCCGCGACGAAACCGATCGCCCGGTCATTCTCCTGCAGCGTGATGATCCAGCGCCGCCATTCGGGCGCGCGCTGGGCCAGATCGGCGCGGGTCTGCGCGATCGTTTCATGCGGCGCGTTCGACCACCAGCGCATCAGATCGTGGTCGGCGAACGCCGGGTGGAGTGCCTCCGCATCGCTCGCCACGCCCGGACGCAAGCGCAGCCGCGCGCTTTCCAGCACCACGGTCGGCCGCGGCGCGGGGCCGCTCATTGCAGCAGGGCGCCAGGCGCCGGCATCGTCAGGCTCCCAGAGCTTCGACCAGCGCCTTCACTTTCTTCTGGCGCCATTGCGGCAGCGGCGCGACCAGCCAGTAGCCGAGCCGCGACGCCTTTGCCTCGCCCACCGCCGCGACACGCCCGCTCGCGATATCCGCACGCGCAATGAGCTCGGGCACCGTCGCGCGCCCCAGCCCCTCGGCCGCGGCGTCGAGCGCGAGCCCGGCATCGGCGACGCGCACCAGCGATCCCGCATCTTCGGCGAGGCAGCCCGCCCATGCGATCGGCGTGTCGGCACCGCCGCCCGGCCGCTCGACCGTGACCATGCCGTCGCTTTCCAGCGCCTCGCCCTCATGCTCGCCAGGCCCTTCGCCCCAGCGGATGGCGAGGTCGAGATTGGCTTCGGTGAAGTCGATCGCCTCGTCGGCGGGGACCAGCATGAAGCGCAATTCGCCGTCGCTCCGCGCGATCTCGGCGAGCCGCGGCATCAGCCATTTGGCGCTGAGGTCGCGCGGCGCCGCGATGGTCAGCGACTTGGACGACTGCCCCGCCTGCATCGCCCGCACCGATTCCTCGAACTGGAGGAAGCCGGCACGCAGCGCCGCCAGCCCCGCCTCCGCCTCCGGGGTCAGCTCGAGCCCCTTGGTGGTGCGGCGGAACAGCACCACGCCCAGCGTATCCTCCAGCGCCCGGATCTGCTGCCCCACCGCGGCCGGCGTCACCGCCAGCTCGTCCGCCGCGCGCGTGAACGAAAGATGCCGCGCTGCCGCGTCGAGCACGCGCAGGCCGTTGAGCGGGAGATGGGTACGCTTCATTGCAGGATCACCCTCACCCTTCCCACGCCGCTTCGCGGCGCGGGCCCCTTCTCTCTCCCATCGGGAGAGGGAGGGAGCGGCCAAGCCGCGAAAGGGTGAGGGCGACCATTGTTCTTCACCCCGTCACCGCCGGCGCGACCAGCGCGAATTTCGGGATCGCCACGTCGAACGCCGCGCCGTCCTCGCCGATCATGTGATAGCTGCCCTGCATGTGTCCGGTCGGCGTCGACAGCGGGCAGCCCGAGACATAGTCGAAGCTCGCGCCCGGCTCGATCATCGGCTGCTCGCCGACCACGCCCTCGCCCTCGACGCTGTGCCGCACCCCGCGCCCGTCGGTGATCACCCAGTGGCGGGTGAGCAATTGCACGGTGAACGGCCCGGCATTCTCGATGCGGATATGATAGGCCCAGAACCAGCGGCCGCGCTGCGGCTCGGACTGTTCGGGCAGATAGGAGACGGAGACGCGCACCACGATGCCGCGGGTTTCGGCCTCGTCGGTGAACAGCGCCTTCATCACCGCATCGCTCACAGGCCGGCCCGGCCCAGCGCCTGATCGAGATCGGTGATCAGATCCTCGGGGTCCTCGAGGCCGACGTTGAGCCGCAGCATGCCTTCGGTCACGCCCATCTCGATCCTCTTCTCCTCGGCGACGCCATAATGCGTCGTCGACGAAGGATGCGTCATCAGCGAGCGCGAGTCGCCGATATTGTTCGAGATGTCGATCAGCTCGAGCGCGTCGAGCAGGGCATGCGCCTGGTTGCGCCCGCCCTCGACCTCGAACGAGAAGATCGGCCCGGCGGCGTCCATCTGGCGGGTGAACAGATTGTGCTGCGGATGGCTCGGCAATGCGGGGAAGTTGATCCGCGGCACCCGGCCTTCGAGAAAGCGGCCGACCTCGAGCGCATTCGCGCTCTGCCGGCGGATGCGCAGGTCGAGCGTCTCGAGCCCCTTGAGCACCACCCAGGCGTTGAACGGGCTCAAGGTCGGCCCGGTGTTGCGGGTGAAGGGCAGCAGAATGTTGTTGATGAAGTCCTCGCTGCCGGTGACCGCACCCGCGAGCACGCGCCCCTGCCCATCCATCATCTTGGTCGCCGAATAGGCGACCACGTCCGCGCCGAACTCCATCGGCCGCTGCAGCGCCGCGGTGGCAAAGGCATTGTCGACCACCGTCGTGATACCGTGCCGCTTCGCAATGCCGCACACCGCTTCGAGATCGACCACGTCCATCGTCGGATTGGCGGGGGTCTCGAAGAAGAACACCCTGGTGTTCGGCCGCACCGCATCCTCGAACTGCTGGGCATCGCGCGCGTCGACGATCGTCGTCTGGATGCCGAATTTGGGCAGCAGGGTATCGGTCAGCCAGCGGCACGATCCGAACGCCGCACGCCCGCCGACCAGATGGTCGCCCGCCTCGAGCTGGCACAGCAGGGCCGCGGTCATCGCCGCCATTCCCGATGCCATCGTCCGGCACGCTTCGGCGCCTTCGAGCAAGGCGATCCGCTCCTCGAGCATCTGCACGGTCGGGTTCTGCAGCCGCGAATAGGTCATGCCCTGCTGCTCGCCGGCGAACCGCGCCGCGGCGTCGCCCGCGCAGTCATAGGCATAGCCCGAGCTGAGAAAGAGCGCTTCGCTGGTCTCGCCGAACTCGGATCGCATCGTCCCGCCACGGATCGCCTGCGTTGCGGGCTTCCAGTTGCGGGTGACGCTGCGGTCCTGGCCGGTACGACGTTTCATGATTTCGCTTTGCCGGGGGGAGGCCGCCCACGTCAACCACCCTCTAATCCTCCCTCGCGCAGCGGGGGAGGTGGCAGCGAAGCTGACGGGGGCCTCTCCACGAACGACCTGCTTGCGGCCAGGCCCCGTCCGTCGCCCTCGGCGCCACCTCCCCCGCTTACGCGAGGGAGGATTTTAGGTTCGTCGCGCGCAAAGCTTCGGCTACCACCCAGCCATGCTCGATCGCCTCAAGGCCCTCCGCACCCGCCCCTGGCTCGTTGCCTTGCTGCTGGGGCTAGCCGCGCAGACGCTCTTCACGATCCATCTCGACCGGCCGGGCCGGATCATGTTCGACGAAGTCCATTACGTCCCCGCCGCACACGCGCTGCTCGATCTCGAAGGCCCGCGCAATGTCGAGCATCCGCTCGTCGGCAAGGAGCTGATCGGGGCGGGAATCGTGATCTTCGGCGACAATCCGATCGGCTGGCGCGCCTTCCCGGCACTCGCCGGCACCGCGACCGTGCTCGGCGCCTTCGCCTTGCTCTGGCTCCTTCTCGGCTCGATGCGCGCCGCGCTCGTCGGCGCGGTCCTCACCGCGCTCAACCAGACCGTCTACGTCCAGGCCCGCACCGCGATGCTCGACATCTTTCTCGGCGCCTTCCTGCTCTGGGCGTTGGTCCTGATGCTCTGGGCGATGCGCGGCACACCCGGCCAGGTCCGCCGTCGCTGGATCGGCGCGGCGATCCTGTTCGGGCTCGCGGTCGGCACCAAATGGGCGGCGATCCCCTATGTCGCGCTCGCCGGGCTCGCCTTTCTCGTCATCCGCCTGCGCGACGGCCGCGCCAGAACCCTGGTCCACTGGCCCGGCCTCGGCACGATTTCAGGGCTCGCGATCCTCGGCGGGGTGAGCATCGTCACCTATTTCCTGACCTTCCTCCCCGCCTTTTTCTATCAACGCGATCCGCTCACCCTCGCCGGCCTGATCCCGCTCCAAAGCGAGATGTACGCGCTCCAGACGCAAATATTGGCGAAGCACACCTATCAGTCCGATTGGTGGAGCTGGCCGCTGATGCTCCGCCCGATCTGGTATTTCTATGAATGGGACGACGGCGCGCAGCGCGGGGTGCTGCTGATCGGCAATCCGGTGATCATGTGGGGCGGGCTGGTCGCGGTGCTCGCCTGCCTATGGGCGTGGCTGCGCGACAAGGCGATCCGGCCGCTGGCGGTGGCTTTGCTGTGGATCGTCAGCCTCGGCATCTATGTCGTGATCCCCAAGTCGATCGGCTTCTATTATTACTACCACCTCTCGGGCATCTTCCTGTGCCTCGTGCTCGCGGCGGCGTTCCACCATTTCGACCGCGGCCGGGGCAAGGGGCGCGAGGAATGGTTCGTCTTCGCCGCGCTCGCGATGTTCGTCTATTTCTACCCGATCCTCGCCGCGTCGCCGCTGCCCAACGCGCAGGGCTTCGCCTACTGGATGTGGTTCCCGAGCTGGCGGTAGGCCAAGACTCCCGCTCCCTTCGGGAGCGGGAAGGGGCCCGCGCGCGAAGCGCGTGGGAAGGGTGAGGGTGACTTGTCGCACCCGTTCACCCTCACCCTTCCGCCGCTACGCGGCTCCCTCCCTCTCCCAAAGGGCGAGGGATTGTTAGTATCGCCCCCACGTAAACCGCGACGACAAAGCGAAATTCCATACCGCCGCCACTGCGATTCCCGCCAGCGCCGACAGCCGCCAGTCGCCGTGCTGGACATTGTGGAGGAACGCCGACACTCCGACGTTCGCCGCCGCCCCCACTGCGCAGACGAGGCAGAAGCTCACCCAGCCGGCGATCAGTTCGCGCGCGCCCTTGAGCCTTTGCTCGCGATAGGTCAGCGTGTTGTTGAGGAAGAAATTGAACGTCATCGCGACGAAGGTGGCGACGATCGTCCCGGTGACGAACGGCCAGTCGAGCAGCCGGAACAACACCCCCAACACGACGAAATGCACCGCCGCCCCCAGCGCCCCGATCGCGGAGAACATCGCGAAGCGCACCGGCACGACTTTGCCGAACATCCGGTCGTAGAGCGCAATCAGATATTCCATCGCGACGACGTGATCGAGCTTGCTCTCGCCTTCGGTCCGGACGCGGAAAGTATAGGGAAGCTCTCGGAATTTGAGCGGGTGCGGCGCGGCGGTCATGATGTCGAGCAGGATCTTGAAGCCGATCCCCGACAGGGTCGGCACCAGATCGCGGACGATCTGGGTGCGGATCATGAAGAAGCCGCTCATCGGATCGCTGAGATCGGCCTTGAGCACCTGTCGCGACAGCCGGGTCGCGAATGCCGATTTGGCGACCCGGTCGCGGTCCCATTCGCCGGTACCGCCGCCCGCGACGAAGCGCGATCCGACCACCACCTCGAGGCTGTCGTCCCCCTCGAGCGCGTCGAGCATCGCCGGCAGGATGGTCTCGTCATGCTGGAGGTCGCCGTCGATCACCGCAACGAACGGCGCGGCGGTCGCGCACATCCCCTCGATGCACGCCGAGGACAGCCCGCGCCGCCCGATCCGCTGGATCACCCGGACGCGCCTGTCGACTCGCCCCAGCTCGCGCGCCGCCGCGGCGGTGCCGTCCGGGCTGTCGTCGTCGACGAAGATCGCTTCCCAATTGCGTCCTGCCAGCGCCTGGTCGAGCTTGGCGATCAGCACGGGCACGTTGCCCCGCTCGTTGAACGTCGGGATGACGACCGCGAGCTCGAGCAGGTCGGGGATCACGCCAGTTCCCGCAGCACCGCGTCGCCCATCTCGGTCGTGCTCAGGCTGCCGCCCAGATCGGCGGTCCGCGCCCCGTTGGCCAGCGCGCCCGCGACGGCCTTCTCGACCCGCTGCGCAGAAGCCTCGTCGCTCAGGCTGTGCCGCAGCAGCATCGCCGCCGACAGAATCGCCGCGCACGGATTGGCCTTGCCCTGCCCGGCGATGTCGGGCGCGCTGCCGTGGATCGGCTCGTACATGCCGTTGTCGCCATTCCACGCGCGCAGCGACGCCGAGGGCAGCATCCCGATCGAGCCCGCGCACATGCTCGCCTGATCGGAAAGGATGTCGCCGAACAGGTTTCCGGTGACGATGACGTCGAATGCGTTGGGCTGGCGGACGAGCTGCATCGCGGCATTATCGACATACATGTGCGTCAATTCGACTTCAGGATAGTCCGTGCTCATTTCATTGACCACGTCGCGCCACAGCTGCGACGTCTCGAGCACATTGGCCTTGTCGACCGAGCAGAGCTTCTTCTTGCGGCGCTTGGCCATCTCGAAGCCGACCCGCGCGATCCGCTCGACCTCGGCCTCGTTGTAGCTCATCACGTCATAGCCCTGGCGCAGCCCTTCGACATTGGTGCGCCGGCCCTTCTCGCCGAAATAGACGTCGCCGACCAGTTCGCGGACGATGACGATGTCGAGCCCGTCCACTGCCTCGGGCTTGAGCGAAGTCGCGCCTTCGAGCCCGGGAAAGAGGGTGGCGGGCCGGATATTGGCGAACAGCCCGAGCTCGCGGCGGATGCCGAGCAGCGCCGCTTCGGGGCGCAATTGCCGTTCGAGCGCCTCGAACCGCGGATCGCCGATCGCGCCGAACAGCACCGCATTGGCGCGCTTGGCCAGCGCCAGCGTCTCGGGCGGCAGCGGCCGGCCCGAGACGAGATACGCCGCACCGCCGACCGGCGCTTCCTCGAACTGCAAGCCGAGATCGAGCGCCTCGAGCACGCGGCGCGCCTGGGTGGTGACTTCGGGCCCGATCCCGTCGCCGGGCAGAACAGCAATCAGCGGCATCTACATTTCCTTCTTGCACCCCTCCCTTTTCGGGGAGGGGAGTTTCGCGCCGCAATGCCCACCCCCGCCCGGTTACGCAACCGCCCGCATCAGCCGGTCGACCAGCCGCGAACGCGCCGCGGCGATCTCGGCGCCCTTGCCGATCAGCAGGTCGCGCTGGAGGAAGTGGCCGGTGAGCCGCAACCCGTCCACGATGTCGTCCCAGTCCGCCGCTCCGCCCGCGGTCAGGAAAGGCGGCAGCCGCAGCAATTGCCGCTCATAGCCGGTCGCCCCGAGCCGGCTCACCGCGACGCCGCTCTTCGGACTGACGTACATCAGCTCGTCGTTGCGTCCGGTCGCCGCGCAACGCTCGAGATCGAGCCCGAAACCGAGCTCGGCGAGCAGCAGCAATTCATAGCGCACCAGCGCCACCGCCCAGCCGCGTGCCGCCGGCGCCGCCTCGATCGCCGACAGCAGCCCGTCGAGCGCCGAATAGAGCCGCGGATAAGGCTGCGCGTCGGGGAGCACCGCCGCGGTCAGCGCGGTCGCCCATTGCAGCGCCGCGGCGGGAAGCGCCTCGCCGAACAACGGTGCGCGGCTGTGGATCAGTTCGACGGTAACCCCGGCCAATTGCTCCTCGGTCCGCGACCGCCATTCGCCGAGCACGAGGTTGGAAGGCTGGAGAACCGGCCGCAACGCCCGCGAGCGACCGCCACGGACATAGCCCGGCTGCAGGCCGTCATTCTCGGTCAACGCACGCACCACCGCCCCATGCTCGCCATGCGCGCGGACGGCGAGGAGAATGGCTTCGGCGCGCAGGTGCATGGGGAGTGCATACAATTCCTCCCCGAGCTTGTCTCGGGGAGGGGGACCGCGCCCGCAGGGCGTGGTGGAGGGGCCGCGGCGTAGACGGCGGTGTCGCGTGCGGCCCGCGGAGACCGCGCCTATGGCGCGGCCCCTCCACCACCGCCTTCGGCGGCGGTCCCCCTCCCCCGGCAAGCTTGGGGAGGATCTGTCTCAGCCCCGCCGCACCCTTTTCGCCAGCCCGCCCAGCCCGGCGCCGTTCACCGTCCGCTTCACCCGCGCCACGCTCGCATCGAACCCGGCCAGCGCCGCCATCGTCACCCGGTTCGCCAGGGTCGGCCGCAGCAGCAGCACGTCGACGCACGCCACCCCGCCGGTCGCGAACTGGCGCTTGTGCTGCCCCTCGCCCTCGGTGAAATCGAACGCCGCGAACCGCGCCTCGCCGAACAGATCCTGCATCGCCTCGAGCTGGAGCACCGCGCCCGGTGACCAATCGTTATACTTCGGATCGTGACCGACCCAGGCGTAGATCACCGTGTCGCCATGGATCGGACAACACAGATAGGCGGCGGGCGCGCCGCCGATATAGAGCAGCCACGCGCGCACCTGATCGGCCTCCGCGAGCGCACTTATCGTGCGCACGAAATCCGCACCCTCGGGCAGCCCCGATCCGAGCAACCGCTCCTGATAGGTGGTCGCCGAAATCGCTCGCGCCACCGGATGGAACGCCTCCAGCTCCGCCGCCGTGCGGAAGCGCCGCACGTCGAGCGTCCCGCCCGAGGTCGCCGCGATCTTCTTCGCCTTGCGCCGCAACCCTTGCCGCGCGTTCGACGACAGGCCGGCGAACCAGCCGTCATAGCTCCCGACGAAATCGAGGTGATAGCGCGTGTAACGCTGCCGCACGAACGGCAGCATCGCCCCCGAACCGGCCACCAGCCCCGCCAGCTGCGCCTCGGGAAGCGAGGTCACCAGATAACCGTCCGTATCCCGGCCGATTGGCGGCAGCGCCGGCGCTCGCCCGCTGCGCGCCTCGGCGAGGGTCAGCGGCACCCGGACCAGCGAACGGTGCACTGCGAACAAGGTTCGCGCGCCGACTTCGAACTTGAGCCGCACGCTTTGCGGCGCTGCGGAAATATCGCCCGGCGCGGTCACGCCGCGCGTTCCTCGACCCAGTTCGACCAGAGCTGCTCGGCCTGGCGCAGCCGGGTGCGCAGCACGCTCGGGCCCAGCGGCCGATCCTCCTGCCCCAGCGCCATCGCCGGCCGGTCGGCGAAATGCGCGGTCTCGAGCACGTCCCGGCGCGCAGCCAGCATCCGGCACAATGTCTCGAAGCGGCGGACATGCACGGCATTGGCGCGCGTGCCCGCGCGATTGGCGAGTTCGAAGCCGTGGCTGACGATCGTCACCGCGGCGTGGCGCGCGCGCGCCGCATGGTCGAGCGCCGCGCGCATCTCGGCCGCCGAGAGCGCGCAGACCTGGAAGTGGCGCAGATGCCCTTTCTGATCCTCGATCAGGGTCACCGGCACTTCGATCACCCCCAGATGCGCCACCGGCGCAATCTGGCGCGGCGCGAGGCTGATCGCGCTCGGCCACGGATGCTCGGAGCCGTTATGGCTCGAATCATAGGCGAATTCGAGCTGGGCCAGCGCCGCCAGCGTATCGTCGCTCGCCGAATAGGAACCCGATCGAAAGGCGATCGGATCGGGCGCGCCCGCCGCGACCAGCATGTCGGCCGCGCCCGCGATCAGATCGACCTGCTCGACAAGGCTATAGTCGATCAGCTCGAACGGGCCGTAATGCGCGCCGCGATCGCCGGCCTGCGCGCCGGTCCAGTTCGGGTGAAGGTGCAATTGCACTTCCTGCCCAGCCTCGAGGATCGACTCCACCACCCGCTTGATCGGATCGAGCCCATAGACGAGCGCCGGCATCGGATCGACGAAGAAGCACGCCTTGAGCCCATGCCCGGCCAGCTGCGACAGCTGCCAGCCGATCCCCACGCCCGCCGGCTCGAGCGAGCGCTGGACGATCGTCGCGGCGTCGAGCCCGGCGCAATGGTGGCGCCACATCAGCTCGGTATCGACAGTCAGGAAGACGCGGGTCGGCATGCTGCCTCACTAATATCCCGAGGTGAAGAAACTCCCAACCGCGCCCGCTAGCGCGCGTTGAAATAGTCGTGGACCTGCTGCGCCACCGCCGCCGAGACCCCCGGCGCCTTTTTGAGATCCTCGAGGCTGGCGCCGCGCACTGCCCGCGCAGTGCCGAAATGCATCAACAGCGCCTTCTTGCGCGCGGGGCCGATGCCGGGGACCTCGTCGAGCGGGCTCGCGCCGATCGCCTTGCTGCGCTTGTCGCGATGCGCGCCGATCGCGAAGCGGTGGACCTCGTCGCGCAGTCGCTGGAGATAGAAGAGCACCGGCGAATTGACCGGCAACATCAGCTCTCGCCCGTCCATCAGGTGAAACACCTCGCGCCCGTCGCGGCCATGGTGCGGCCCCTTGGCGACGCCGACGAGGCAGACATCCTCGATCCCGAGATCCTCGAGCACGCCCTTGACCGCGTTGAGCTGGCCGCGCCCGCCGTCGATCAGCACCAGATCGGGCCAGGTGTCCCCCTGCCGGTCGGGATCCTCTTCCTGCGCCCGCGCGAAGCGGCGCGAGAACACTTCGCGCATCATCCCGTAATCGTCGCCGGCGATCGTCTCGGGCCGCTTGATGTTGAACTTGCGATACTGCCCCTTGCGGAAGCCTTCGGGGCCCGCGACGACCATCGCGCCCAGCGCATTGGTACCCTGGATGTGGCTGTTGTCGTAGATCTCGATCCGCTCGGGCGGCTCGGGCAATTCGAACAGATCGGCGACGTCGGCGAGCAGTTTCGCCTGGGTCGTGCTCTCGGCCATCCGCCGGTCGAGCGCCTCGACCGCGTTGCGCTGCGCCTGTTCGAGCAGCCGGCGGCGCGGCCCGCGCTGCGGCACCCCCAGCGCGACCTTGTGCCCGGCGCGCTCGGCCAGCGCCTCGCTCAGCAATTTGGCCTCCTCCAGATCGCGGTCGACGAAGATCGTCCGCGGCGGCGGCACTTCCTCGTAGAATTGCATCAGGAACTGGCTGAACACTTCGTCCTCGGGCACTTCGGCGGTGCGCGCGGGGAAGAAGCTGCGATGCCCCCAATTCTGGCCGCCACGAATGAAGAAGGCCTGGATCCCCATCACCCCCTGCTTGCAGGCGAGCGCGAAGATGTCGGCATCGCCGACGCCCTCGGCGTTGATCGCCTGGCTGCCCTGAATGAAGGTCAGCGCCTTCAATCGGTCGCGCAGGATCGCGGCCAGTTCGAAATCGAGATTCTCGGCGGCCGCCTGCATCTGCGCGCCCAATTTGGCCTGCACCTGCGTCTTCTTGCCCTGCAGGAAGTCGCGCGCGTCGCCGACCAGCTCGCCATAGCCGGCCTCGTCGATCCGCCCGACGCACGGCGCCGAGCAGCGGCGGATCTGGTAGAGCAGGCACGGCCGGTCGCGCGTGGCGAAGAAGCTATCGGTGCAGCTGCGCAACAGGAACAGTTTCTGCAGCGCGTTGAGCGTCTTGCGCACCTGCCCCGCCCCCGCGAACGGCCCGAAATAATCGCCCTTGTAGCGCCGCGCGCCGCGATGGAGCTGGACCCGGCCAAAGGCGTGGTCCTGCCGGAGCAGGATGAACGGGAAGCTCTTGTCGTCGCGCAGCAGCACGTTGTACGGCGGGCGATAGCGCTTGATCAGCTGCGCCTCGAGCAGCAGCGCCTCGGCCTCGTTGTTGGTGGTGACGATCGTCATCGATCGGGTCTGCGCCACCATCCGCTGGAGCCGCTTCGACAGCCGCGTGACCTGGGTGTAGTTGGTCACCCGGTTCTTGAGCGCCCGCGCCTTGCCGACATAAAGCACGTCGCCGCGCGCATCCTGCATCCGGTACACGCCGGGTCGCACCGGCAGCGTCTTCAGCACGTTGCGGATCGCCGCGACGCCCGCGTCGAGATCGGGCGCCCCCTCGCCGCGCACGGCGTAGGTCGCCTTTTCCTCGTTGAACCGGTTGGGGGAATTGGGGTCGGACATCGCGAACGACTTAGGGAGTCCGCACCCATTCGTCACCCCGGCCTTGTGCCGGGGTCCACCGGGCCGCGAGCGAAGAACAAGAGCGGAAGTACTTCCCCAGGGCTTGGTGGACCCCGGCACAAGGCCGGGGTGACGGCCGCATGAATCGGTGCCATAACCTTGCAAGACACCTGAAGGAGAGTCGCCATGAAGCTCACCCTTTCCGTCGCCCTGCTCGCGCTCGCCGCCCCGCTCGCGGCGCAGGCCCAGACCGTCCCCGCCCCGATCACCGCCGCGCTCGCCGATGCCGGCCGCCCTGCGGCGGACAAGGCTCGCGACGCCGCGCGCCATCCGGGCGAGCTCCTCGCCTTCGCCGGCATCAAGCCCGGCGACAAGGTCGCCGATTTCATCATGGGCGGCGGCTATTTCACCCGCATCCTCGCAAAGACCGTCGGCGACAAAGGCCGCGTCTATGCCTATCAGCCCGCCGAATTCATCCAGTATCGCGCGGCCTATGCCGACGAGCAGAAGGCCGCTGTCGCCGGCTATGCCAACGTCACTCCGCTCAGCGATTCGCTCGCCAGCGTGAAGTTCGCCGAGCCGCTCGACGCGATCGTCACGGTGCAGAACTGGCACGATCTCCATTTGAAGATGTCCCCGCCGGGCTTCGCCGCGGCGATGGCGAAGCGGCTCTATGACGATCTCAAGCCGGGCGGGGTGCTGCTGGTGGTCGATCACGTCGCGACCAACGATCCGGGCTTCACCGCGCCGGACAAGCTCCACCGCATCGATCCCGCGGCGGCGCGCGCCGAGATCCAGAGCGCGGGGTTCAAATATGACGGCAGCCTGCCCTTGCTCGCCAATCCCGCCGATCCGCACACCGCGAGCGTGTTCGACGCCTCGATCAAGGGCAAGACCGACCAGTTCGTCTACCGTTTCCGCAAGCCGCTTTAGGTTTGCTCTCTATCGGCGACGCCCCGTCATCCCGGATGTCAGGTTTTCCCGGAAAACCGCAGGTTTCCGCTGAAAAGCCTTGCAGTCCGGGATGACGGAAATTGAATCCAGACTTCTATCTAGCCGGCGCCTTCCCCTCGTCGAGCACTTGCCGCACCCGCACCGCGAGCTGCGCTACCGTAAATGGCTTGGGAAGCAAGGCAACGCCGTCGGCAAGCACGCCGTCGCTGACGATGCCGTCGCTCGGATAGCCGCTCATATAGAGCAATTTGATCTCGGGCCGGAGCATCTCGACCATCGTCGCGAGCGCCGTCCCGTCCATCCCCGGCATCAATACGTCGGTGAGCAGCAGATCGACTCGCGGCTGCCCTTCGAGCAGCGCCAGCGCCGCCTCGCCGCCGGGCGCCTGCAGCACGATGAAGCCTAGCTCGCGCAGGGCATCGACCGCGAGCTGGCGCACCTTGTCCTCGTCGTCGACGACGAGGATGATCTCGCTGTCGCGCGCGCCGGGCAGCCTCGTCTCGGGGCCGGCCTGCCAGCTCGCGCTCTCGGCGACCTCGCCCCTGTGCCGCGGCAGATACAGATGCACCGCGGTTCCCTGCCCGGGCGCGGATTCGATCGCGGCGTGCCCGCCCGATTGCTTGACGAAGCCATAGACCTGGCTCAGCCCCAGCCCGGTGCCCTTGCCCATCATCTTGGTGGTGAAGAACGGCTCGAACGCGCGCTCGCGTACTTCGGCGGGCATTCCCGCGCCGCTGTCCTGCACCTTGATGCACACATAATCGCCCGGCACCACGTCGGGATGCGTCGCCGCATAGGCCGCGTCGAGCTTCACGTTCGCGGTGCTGATCACCAGCTTGCCGCCCTCGGTCATCGCGTCGCGCGCGTTGACGCACAGATTGACCAGCGCGCTCTCGAGCTGACCGACATCGGCATAGACCGGCCACAGCGCGATCGCCGGATCGACCCGGAAATCGACCTTGCCGCCGATCGTCCGGCGCAGCAGCTCCGACAGGCGTCGGATCAGCTGGCTGGCGTCGAACGCGATCGGCGCCAGCGGCTGACGGCGTCCGAAAGCGAGCAGTTGCGAGGTGAGCTGCGCGGCACGCTGTGCTCCCGACATCGCCGAATCGATATGCTCCTGCGCGCGCTTGACGTCGTGCTCTACCCGGCGGCGCGCCAGATCCAGCGAGCCGATCACGATCGCCAGCATGTTGTTGAAGTCGTGCGCGATGCCGCCGGCCAGCTGGCCGATAGATTCCATCTTCTGCAGCTGGCGAAGCTGGGTCTCGGCCACTTCGCGGCTCGCGGCCTCCTCGTGCAGCCGCGTATTGGCGGTGAGCAGCTGATCGCGCGCCACCGAAGCGTTGCGCGCCGTGTACAACGCCCGCAGCGTCGAGCGCAGCGCGAACGCCATCACCGCGACCGCGCACAGCAGCAGCCAGACCAGCAGCACCGTCGCCTGCCGCTCCGCCGCCACGCGCTGCAGCTCGAACTGCCGCGCCTCCTCCGCCTTCATTTCGACGACGATCGCCCGGCAGCGATCGGTGACCGGGCGATCGAGCACGGCGCGAAGCGAACGTCGGGCATCGTCCATCTGCCCCGACCGGGCCAGCGCGAACCGTTCGTCGGTAGAGCCCAGCCGCGCGCGCCAGCAGCGATCGAGCTGTCGCGCGGCTGCCGTCTGCCGGGGATCGTCGGTAACCTGCTGCGCCAGCAGGGCGAGCTCGGCGTACAGCTTGTTGCGGGCCTCATCGTAGCGCGCGACGAACCGGTCGTCCCCCGCGAGCAGATAGCCGCTTTCGCCGAGCAATGCCTCCTGCGCCCGGGTGACGAGGCTGTTCAGTCGCTCCTGGACCTGCAGCGTCGCGACGACCGCAAGATGCGCACGCTGCTCGGCGCGAAACAGAAAGACGGTGCCGGCCATCGCCGCGCAGATCAGCGCCAGCCCGGAGAGAAGAGCGACCCGGCCCGTATCCAGACGTTTCCTGATCATTGCCGTTGCTTTGCCCAGTAGGACAAGAAGAGCAAATGAATTCGCGGCCAGATCGAACTGTTCAGCGGGTTAACGCTAACTACTCGTAAATCCCGGCAAGTTACGTAAACGTCAAGCGCAGATATAGTGTCGCGAGAAACCAGTTTTTTCTGCGCGCCGCGCACTCATTTCGAGGCTTCGCGCTCGATCCTTTGTGCTTCGGCCTCGATCCGGTTCATCTCGGCTTCGACTCGCGCCTTGACGTCCCGCGCGGCGCGCCGCTCGTCGGACGCGCGCTGCCACGCGAGCAGCAAGGCTAGTGCCGCCAGCACGAGCGCGACGCCGCCGCCGATGCCGAGCCAGCGTACCGCGCTCTCGCCCGGATCACGCCGGGGGGGCTGCCTGTCCTGTGATTCAAGAGCCATGCGCCAGCCTTAGCATGCCGGCCGCAAGCTTCCAGCCGGTCCGACGTCCTGCGGCCGCCACCGGCGACCGCGGCTCAGTTGAGCCGGCCGAGCCCCGCGATGGTCTGGTCGACCAGCGCCTTGTCGGCGCCGGCATCGTGCTTGTCGGCGATGATCGCCGCGGCCGCGCGGGTCGCCGCTTCGGCGGCCTTGGCGCGCACCGCCTGGATCGCGGCGCGCTCGGCGGCGGCGATCTTGTCCTCGGCCATCCGCGCACGGCGGGCGGTCAGCTCGGTCGCGTCGGCCTCGGCCTTGGCGAGCACGGCCTTGGCCTCTTCGTCGGCATGCGCGAGCATGGCCTGCGCCTGCGCCTCGGCGCCGGCGATCTTCTTCGCATATTCGTCGCGCAGCGCCTCGGCTTCGGCGCGCAGCGCCCTGGCCTCGTCGAGCCGGTTGCGGATCGCCGCGATCTGGTTGTCGAGCCCGCGCGTGATCAGCCCGGGCACCTTCTTCCAGATCAGGATCAGGAGGAACGCCGCCATCGCGATCGATACCCAGACGGTGGCGTCGAGCACCCCGAACAGCGACGGATCGGGATGCGTCTCGCTCGGGCCGCCATGCTCGATCGTCACGGCCTTGGTGCCGGTTTCGGGAACGGCCATGCCGGTGCCGTGCTCGGCCGCGGCGAGGTTCTGCGCGACCGGATCGGTCGACGCCGCTCCGGGAGCGGGATGTGCTGCCTCAGCCATTGAGCGCCGCCTTCACTGCCTTCTTGGCCTCCGCGGCCGTTACCTTGGCGCCCGAGAAGCGCGCGACGATGTCGCGGGCCGCCTCGGCTGCCACTGCCTCGATCTCGGCGCCCGCTGCGACGCTGGCTTCGGCGATCTGCGCCTCGGCCGCCGCGATGCGGGCATCGGTCTCGGCATGCGCCGCGGCGAGCCTTTTCTCGGCTGCCGCAGTACCCTGCGCGCGCGCCTCGGCGATGCGCTTCTGGGCGCCCTCGCGCGCGGCATTTTCCTCAGTCCGCCAATTCTCTTCGGCCTGGTCGGCAGCGGCACGCGCCGCTTCGGCCGCGGCGAGGTCGCCGGCGACCGACTGGTCGCGCGCATCGACCGTCGACAGCACCTTGGGCAGCATGATCTTGCCCACGACGAAGAAGACGAAGCCGAACGTCACGAGCAGCCAGAAGATCTGGGACGCGAAGGTCTCGGCGAGCTGGGAGATCTGAGGCATTGGATTCCTATCCAGCGGGCCGGGACGCGAAGGCCCCGGCCCGTACCGGAGTTGTTACGCGACGAAGATCAGGATCATCGCGACGACGAACGCGAGCAGACCGAGAAGCTCGGCGGCCGCGAAGCCGATGAACAGGCGGCCCTGCTGGCCGTCGGCGGCACCCGGGTTGCGCAGCGCGCCTTCGAGGAAGCTGCCGAACACGTTGCCCACGCCGATGGCGGCCATGCCGGCGCCGATCGCCGCGAGACCCGCACCGATGAGCTTTGCTGCTTCTGCGTCCATTTAAATCACTCCTGCGTGTATTGCGTTGTTACGTTTACGGGAAAACTCAGTGCAGATGCTCGGCGTCGTTGATGTACAGCGACGTGAGCAGCGCAAAGACATAGGCCTGGATGCCGGCGACGAGGATTTCGAGCGCCGAGATGCCGACCATCAATGCGAAGCTGGGGATGCCGACGCCGAGGCCGGGGACCAGTCCGGCATTGCCGGCGTTGATCACGAAACCCGCGAGCACCTTGAGCAGGATGTGCCCGGCGATCATCGCGACGAACAGTCGCAGGCCGAGGCTGAACGGGCGCACCATGAACGAGACGAACTCGATCGCGGGGATCAGCCAGATCAGCCACAGCGGCGTGCCGTGCGGCACGAACAGGCTGAAGAACTTGAACCCGTGCTTCCAGAAGCCGACGATCAGCACGATCGAGAAGCTCATGATCGCCAGCACGCCGGTGACGGTGAAGTGGCTGGTGAAGGTGAACGGGTGGATGCCCACCAGGCCCAAAGGCAGCAGCCCGAGCACGTTGGCGAACAGGATGAACATGAACAGCGAGAACACGTAAGGCAGGTATTTGCGCCCGTCCTTGCCGATATTCTGCGCCAGCATCGAATCGATGAAGCCGGTGAAATTCTCGACCATCATCTGCCAGCGGCCGGGCACCACCGCGCGCTTCATGCCGCCGAGCATGAATGCCCAGAGGACGAGCGCCGCGACGCACATCCACAGCGCCGAATTGGTGAAGGCGATCTGATGGCCGGCAATGTTGAAGCCGTCCCAGATCGTCTGCACCTCGAACTGGTGCATCGGGTCGATCTTGCCTGATTCAGCCGCCACGTGCGTTGATCCGTTTCATTAGCCAAAGCGCCCGAAGAGTCACTTCGGGCGCTGGTTCGAAATCCTGATGATGTTCCTGAAAGCACTGCCTATTCCGAGGAACAGGAGCACGAGCAGGAGCCACGGGGAGGTTCCCAGCAGCCAATCGAGCGTAGCGCCGATTACTGCCCCTCCGATCATGGAACCGATCAGTTCGGCCAGCACGCGGTTCCCGAGGCGATAGCTGGCATCGCCCCTGGTATCCACGGCGCCGGTCCTGATCGCCTCGTCCGATTTGGCTCGCCGCAATCGCTCGTCGAGCGAGTTAAGGCGGGCATCCTCGGGCAAGGGGTCCAGTCCGGGCTCGTTCTCGGCCAATTGTCTCTCCCGTTCAGCCGTTTCCGGCAGGCCAGACGCATGTGCCGAGCGGCGAGCCCGCCAAGGCACGCGCCGATTAGGATGGGGGGCCGGCTGAGTCAACCGTTGCGCAATTTTCGCAAGGCTGGCCGTGGCGTACCGCAAATGAGCCCCGCCCTTTCAAGGGAGGGGTCGGGGGTGGGGCGCGAGCGAAGCGAGCGCCCTGGACCAGCCTGAGGGCGCCGAACCAGGCACGAGCCCGTTCGACGCTTCAACAGCCCGCAATCCTTCCACGACCGTCACCCTGGTCTTGTGCCGGGGTCCACCGCGTCTTCGAGCGAAAGACCAGAGGCTCCGGCTTCTCCCTCGCGGCGGTGGATGCCGGAACAAGTCCGGCATGACGGATGGATTTATGCAGCTATACTCCACTCCATGCCCGCCGATCCTCCCGACAATCTCGGCCACCGCGCGCGCCTCCGCCGGCGCCTGTTCGAAGGCGGGCCCGGCGCATTGCTCGATCACGAATTGATCGAATATCTCCTTGCGCTTGCCATCCCCCGCCGCGACACCAAGCCGCTCGCCAAGGCCCTGCTCACCGAATTCGGCGGAATCGCCGGCCTGCTCACCGCCGATGCCGAGGCGCTCGCCCGAATCCCCGGAATGGGCGAGACCAGCGCCGCCGCATTGAAAGCCGCGCACGCCGCCGCCCTGCGCCTGCTCCGCGATCAGGTCGCCGCGCGGCCGGTCCTCGCCAATTGGCAGGCGCTGCTCGACTATCTCCGCGCCGACATGGCGCATCACGCGATCGAGCGGGTCCGCGTCCTCCACCTCAATGCGCGCAACATGCTGATCCGCGACGAATTGATGAACGAAGGTTCGATCGATCAGGCCCCGGTCTATGTCCGCGAAGTCATCCGCCGGGCGATCGATCTCGGCTCGGCCGCGATCATCCTCGTCCACAACCACCCCTCGGGCGATCCCTCGCCCAGCCGCGCCGATATCGATATCACGCGCCAGATCGCCGAAGCGGGCAAGCGGCTCGGCATCGCCGTCCACGATCACATCATCATGGGCAGCGACGGCCATGCCAGCCTGCGCGCGCAGGGACTGATCTAGGTCGCCCATACGAACATGGCGCTCGATGAATGGCAGACTGGTGTCGTAGCGCCAGAATCCAAATCAAGGGAAACCAGATTGCGATATTTGCACGTATGCTTGGGCCTGCTCGGCATCCTCGCAATGCATCCCGCGCATGCCCGGTCCCGGGCGGCAGCACAGATTCAAGATGCTGAGGCACTTCCCTCACCCGATAGCGAGTGGCAGTTGCTGGGATACTACCCGTCCGACGAGCAGCCGTACCAGGCGATGCTGATCGGCATTGATCCAACGGGTTCGAAGGAAGAACGCAAAGTCGATCTGATTTTCATATTCTCTCCTCCGCAGCCACAGGGGGCGGATCGAATGTTCAACCGGTATACGGTCAATTGCCTCGACCGCACGATACGCGACGATCGAGGCGGAGCCTGGTACGGCTCCAGATTTCTTGGATCAGTTATTAGCGAAACCGACGACAAGTTCTTACCGTCCCCGCCGGATTCGATCTTCTCGGGCATCATAGCCTATGGATGCGATAAGCGACCAAAGCTGGGTCCGCCGGAAAAGCGCGATGCAGCAATTGCTTCAGCGTTCTCCAGGCTAAAAGCGGCGAAGCTGGGCTCAAAGTTGCAATAGCAAACGGCCGCCGGAGACGAGTCCGGCGGCCGCTCGGGAGGTGCGCCATGCGTACGGGGCGCGGTAAACCTACTTCTTGGGGGTCAGGAAAGTCACCAACTCGGCCTGGTTGACCGACTTGTTCTTGTCGGTGTCTGCCTGGGCAAAGGCCTGGCCGAGCCAGACATTCGCTTCGGGCGAACCCGGCGCGAATGCCGGCTCCGAAGCCTTGCGCAGCGTGCCCACCCATGCGCCGAACTCGGCCTGGGTCAGCATGCCGTTGGCATCCTTGTCATAGGTGCCGAAATCGCGGCCCACTGCCTCGGCAACCTGCGCCGACGTCGTGGCAGGCTGGGTCGCCGGCGCTGCCGCAGCTGCGGTACCGGCACCGCTGGTACCCGGGGTCGCGGCTTCGGGCGCGGTCGGGGCAGCAGGCTCGGGAGGCGCGGGCTGCGCCGCCGGCGGAGCAGCGGGCTGGCTCGGGGTCGGCTGCGCGGCCTCGGTCGCCGGCGCGGGCGCCGCGGTCGGCGCTTCCTCGACGGTGCCCGAGCCCTGCGTGCCCGGCGCGGCGTCATCGGTCGTCGCGGGCGGCTGGGCCGGCGCGGCAGCCGGCGGCGTCTGCGGCTGATTCTGCGTAGTTTCAGGCGCCGGCTTGTCCTGTGCAAAGGCAGGGGCCGCAATCAGCATAGACGTCGCAAGAAGAACGGACTTGATCATCGGGTTTATCTCCTGTTGTTTGCTCGGCCTGTTCTACGCCGGCAGAGCATAAAACTTTCACTATTCACATCTATGAACCTATGAACGCGCCACGTTGTTCCGTTGATCAGAAACGTCATTCACGGTTCATCCCCCATAAATGACGCCTCATCGCATTTCGTTTGCGCTGTGTCGCAATTGCCACGGCTTGTGCCGGATATGCAGATAATCGACCGCAGAACCCTGTTCCTGGGCATGGCCGCGGGACTCGCCGGATGCGGCGCCGCGCAGGCGCCCGCCACGCCGGTCGCACGCCAACGCCTCCCGTCGAGCGACCGCGCCGGCAAGCTGCTCGCCGCCGCACGCGCACAGGTTGGCGTCACGCTGCATTACGACCCGGCCTATACCAGCCTCGCTTTCCCGGGCGGCGACGTGCCGCGCGAAAAGGGCGTGTGCACCGACGTGCTGATCCGCGCCTATCGCGACGCGTTCGGCATCGATCTCCAGGTCCTGGTCAACGCCGACATGCGCAAGGCCTTCGCCGCCTACCCGAAGAAATGGGGCCTGCGCCGTCCCGATCGCAACATCGATCACCGCCGCGTGCCCAACCTCGCCCGCTTCTTCGCGCGGATGGGCGCCGAACTGCCCGTGCCCGCGGACGGCAAGGGCTGGCAGCCGGGCGACATCTTCACCTCGGCGCCCTCGAATGGCGCCGGCGGGAATGTCCCGCATATCGGTTTCGTGTCCGATCTGCCCGGCGCGCAGGGCCCGCTGATCCTCCACAATATCGGCCGCGGCGCGCGCGAAGAGGATGCGTTGCGTGCCTGGCCGATCACCGGCCGCTTCCGCTGGAAGGTCTAGCGGCGCTGGAAAGTCGAGGCCCCGCTTGCTATCGGCGCGCCAACTCCCGGCGAAAGGTATCCCATGGTCCCCCGTTACGCGCGGTCCGAAATGACTGCGATCTGGTCTCCCGAAACCCGCTTCGCGATCTGGTTCGAGATCGAGGCGCACGCGACCGAGGCGCTCGCCGAGCTCGGCGTGGTGCCCAAAGCGGCGGCCAAGGCCTTGTGGGACTGGTGGGCGACCAAGCCCCAGATCGACGTCGCCGCGATCGACGCGATCGAGGCCGTCACCAAGCACGACGTCATCGCCTTCCTCACCTGGGTCGCCGAGCAGGTCGGCGACGAGGCGCGCTTCATGCATCAGGGCATGACCAGCAGCGACGTGCTCGACACCTGCCTCGCGGTCCAGCTCGCCCGTGCCGCCGACATCCTGCTCGCCGATCTCGACAAGCTCCTCGAAGTGCTCAAGCGCCGCGCCTTCGAACACAAGCTCACCCCGACGATCGGCCGCAGCCATGGCATCCACGCCGAGCCGGTCACTTTCGGCCTCAAGCTCGCCGAGGCCTATGCCGAGTTCAAGCGCAACCGCGCCCGCCTGCTCGCCGCCCGCGAAGACATCGCCACCTGCGCGATCTCGGGCGCGGTCGGCACCTTCGCCAATATCGATCCGCGCGTGGAGGCGCATGTCGCGGCGAAGCTCGGCCTGTCGGTGGAACCGGTCTCGACCCAGGTGATCCCGCGCGATCGCCACGCGATGTTCTTCGCCACCCTCGGCGTGATCGCCAGCTCGATCGAGCGCCTCGCGGTCGAGGTCCGTCACTTGCAGCGCACCGAAGTGCTCGAGGCCGAGGAATATTTCTCGCCCGGCCAGAAGGGCAGCAGCGCGATGCCGCACAAGCGAAACCCGGTGCTTACCGAGAATCTCACCGGCCTCGCCCGCATGGTCCGCAGCGCGACGATCCCCGCGATGGAGAATGTCGCGCTGTGGCACGAGCGCGACATCAGCCATTCCTCGGTCGAGCGCTATATCGGTCCCGATGCGACGATCACGCTCGACTTCGCGCTCGCCCGCCTCACCGGGGTGATGGACAAGCTCCTCGTCTACCCTGCGCGGATGCAGAAGAATCTCGATCGCATGGGCGGCCTCGTCCATTCGCAGCGCGTCCTGCTCGCGCTCACCCAGGCCGGGGTGTCCAGAGAGGACAGCTATCGCCTCGTCCAGCGCAACGCGATGAAGGTGTGGGAATCCGACGGCCAGCTCTCGCTGCTCGAATTGCTCAAGGCCGATCCCGAAGTCGCCGCAGCGCTATCCGCCGAGGAACTCGAGGACAAGTTCGACCTCGATTATCATTTCAAACAGGTCGACACGATCTTCGACCGCGTCTTCGCTTGAACGCGACTCACAAGGCCCTCCGCGCCGGCACCGCCGAGGCGCACGATCGGGTCGACAGGGCTTTTGCCGGGTTCGACCTGACCGACCGCCAGAGCTACGCCGCCTTCCTGCGCGCGCACGCCGAAGTGGTGCTGCCGCTGGAGGCGGCGCTTCCGGGCGTGCAAATCACGCCGGATTGGGAAGAACGCAAGCGCGGCGCGCTGCTCCGCGAGGATCTGGCGTTTCTCCGTCACCCCGGCGAAAGCCGGGACCTCGTGCAGCAAGCTGCGTCGTTTGCGCCCGGAGATCCCGGCTTTCGCGGGGTTGACGGAAAATGGGACGAAGCCGCCATCGCCGGCGCGCTCTATGTCCTCGAAGGCTCGCGCCTCGGCGGCCGCTTTCTCGCCCGCCAGGTGCCGCCCAGCTTCCCCCGCGCCTACCTTGATGCAGATCAACCGCCTGAAAAGTGGCGCAATTTGCTGGATCGTTTCGACACTATCCTCTATCAGCCGGCCCAGTTGCAGTCCGCGTTAGCCGCCGCGCACACCGTGTTCGCGGCATTCGAGCGTTCCGCACAACGTTGGGCGAAAGGCTGAACTTGGCGGATTCCGGCGATTTCGAAGTCGACCTGACCAATTGCGATCGCGAGCCGATCCACGAGCTCGGCGCGATCCAGCCCTTCGGCTTCCTGCTCGCATTGTCGACCGACTGGCTGATCCGCCGCGCCTCGGCGAACATCCACGAATTCTTCGGCGTCGAGGCGGGCGATCTGCTCGGCACGTCGGCGATCCCGCTGTTCGGCGAGCACGCCGTCCACACCTTGCGCAATCGCCTCGCGATGCTGCGCGGTCCCGATGCGGTCGAGCGCATGTTCGGGCTCACCCTCCCCAATGGCCGCCGCCTCGATTTCGCGCTCCACATGATCGGCGACGTCCTGATCATCGAAGGCGAGGACAGCAGCGACGAGACCGCCACCGACGCCGGTTCGGCGATCCGTGCGATGATGGCGCGGCTCGACGCGACCGGCGACACCTCCAGCTTCTACCGCGAAGGGGCCCGCCAGGTCCGCGCGCTGACCGGGTTCGACCGCGTCATGGTCTATCGTTTCGATCGCGACGGCTCGGGCGAAGTCGTCGCCGAGGCGGCGCGCGCCGGGATCGGCAGCTTCCTCGACCTGCGCTACCCCGCCTCGGACATCCCGCAACAGGCGCGCAAGCTCTACGTCCGCACGCCGTTCCGGGTCATCGCCGATATCGAGGCCAGTCCGGTCCCGATCCTGCCGCGCCTCGACGAGACCGGCGCGCCGGTCGACCTGTCGCTGTCGGTGCTCCGCTCCGTCTCGCCGATCCACATCGAATATCTCAAGAATATGGGCGTCGGCGCGTCGCTGTCGATCTCGATCATCGTCGAGGGGCAGCTCTGGGGCCTGTTCGCCTGTCACCATTACAGCGCCCGCCGCCCGAGCTTCGAGCGCCGCTCGATCGCCGAATTGTTCGGCCAGATGTTCGCGCTCAAGCTCGAGAGCCGCGAGCGCAAGCAATTGCAGGCCTATGAGACCGGCGCCCGCGCGAGCAGCGACCGGTTGCTCGCCGCAGTCGCCGGCGATGCGACCTTGCTCGACAATCCCGACTGGCTCGGCGCGATGCTCCGCGAGACCGTGCCGTGCGACGGCATCGCGATCTGGATCGACGGCAAATGCGCGCATAGCGGCCTGACCCCGCCGCCCGAGGCTTTTCCCGCATTGGTCCGCCGGCTCAGCGCGATGGCCGCCGGCCGCATCTTCGCGACCGACCGGCTGGCCGAGACGCTCGAATCCGCCGATGCTTACAGCGACGTTGCCGCGGGTCTGCTTGCCATTCCGATCTCGCGCAGCCCGCGCGATTACGTGATGCTGTTCCGGCAGGAAAAGGTCCGCACGGTCAAATGGGCCGGCGATCCGCACAAGCCTGCCCAGCTCGGCCCCAACGGGCCGCGGCTCACCCCGCGCAAGAGCTTCGAATTGTGGAGCCAGGAAGTCCGCGGCCGCTCCGAGCCTTTCTCGGCCGCCGAGGTCCGCGTCGCCGAGATGCTGCGCGTCTCGCTGATCGAAGTCGTGCTGCGCCTCTCCGACGACGCGCAGGAAGAGCGGCGCCGCTTTTCGGAGCGGCAGGAACTGCTCATCGCCGAGCTCAACCACCGCGTCCGCAACATTCTCAGCCTGATCCGCGGGCTGGTCCGCCAGTCGCTCGATCCCGATGCCGATACGCGCAGCACCATTTCGCTGCTCGAGGGCCGGATCGAGAGCCTCGCCCGCGCCCATGACCAGATCACCCAGGATAATTGGAGCGCCGCCCCGCTCGGCCGGCTGATCGAGACCGAGGCCGCGGCCTATCTCGGCGGCAAGAGCCAGCGCCTCGTCTGCGCCGGTCCCGCGGTGTTGCTCCACCCGAACGCCTTTTCGACGCTCGCGCTCGTTTTCCACGAACTGATGACCAATTCGGCCAAATATGGCGCGCTTTCGGACAGCGGCAGCGTCCAGGTCGAGTGGCACCGCGACGACCAGGGCGATTTGCGGATCGAATGGCGCGAACGCGGCGGCCCCGCGGTCCAGCCGCCCAAACGGCAGGGCTTCGGCACCACGATCATCCAGCGCTCGATTCCCTATGATCTCGGCGGCAAGGCCGAGGTTCGCTATGCGCTCACCGGGGTCGAGGCGGATTTCTGCATCCCCGCCAGCCATGTCGCCGCCGACGACCCCGCAAAGGCGCCCGCCGCGGCGGTCAGCATCGCCCGCGACAGCGAGGTTCGCCGCGACGTGCTGACGGGTGCGGCGCTGCTGGTCGAGGACAGCCTGATCATCGCGATGGACGCCCAGGACATCCTCGCCCGGCTCGGCGCCGCGCGCGTGGTCACTGCGGCGAGCATCCGCCAGGCGCAGCAGGAGCTCGACCGCGACGCGTTCGAAATCGCCGTTCTCGACGTCAATCTCGGCAACGAGACCAGCCTGTCGATCGCCGATGCGCTGCGCGCGCGGGGCGTGCCCTATATCTTCGCCACCGGCTATGGCGAGCAGCTCCGCCTGCCGCCCGAGCACGAAGGCGCGCAGGTGATCCAGAAGCCCTATACGCTCGCCAGCCTCGCCCACGCGCTCGCTTCGGCACTGCGCTGACGCTTTCCCGGACACGCATTCCGCCCTATTCTGCCCCCGGGCAAACAGGGGAACAGCCGTGGCGATCGGAGCATCGGTAGGCAAAGGCGCGGTCAACGAACTCGCCGACGTCATCATCGTCCAGCATCTGCTCAACGACTGGCTCGGCGACACCGGCCAGACCTTGCTGCCGACCACCGGCAATTGCGGTCCGCTCACCATCGCCGCGATCACGGCGTTCCAGACCCGCGTGCTCGGCGCCACCAAACCCGATGGCCGCATCGATCCCGGCGGCCGGACATGGAACGCGCTGTCGAGCCGGTCGGCACCCCCCGCGACGCCCAAACCCACGCCCGCCCCTGCCTCCGCGCTCAGCGGCGCGGCATGGTGGCATGCCAATCAGGCCCAATTCCCCAACAGTGCGGCGATCGACGATCTCGTCCAGCCGTTCCGCGACCAGGTCGCCGACTTCCTCGATGCGCTCGAGGTGGCCGGCGCGAAGGTCAAGGTCTCGGCCACCCGCCGCAACCGCATCCGCGCCCAGCTGATGCATTATAGCTGGCGGATCGCCCATGGCTCGATCGCCCCTAAGGACGTACCCGCCATCCCCGGCTGCGCGATCAAATGGGATCATGGGGACCTCGCCCGTTCAAAGCAGGGCGCGCAGGAGATGGTCGATCTGTTCGGCATCGCCTTCCAGCCCTCGCTCACCTCGCGTCACATCGAAGGCCGCGCGATCGACATGACGATCGACTGGGCGGGAACGCTCCAGATCCGCGACAAGACCGGCCGCGCCCGCGCGCTCGGTGCGCCGCGCTCGGGCAACACCAACAAGGATCTCCACGCGGTCGGCGCGACCTACGGCGTCCGCAAGCTCGCCTCCGACCCGCCCCACTGGAGCGACGACGGGCGGTGATCTGGCACCCTCCCTCTCCCGTCGGGAGAGGGTTGCGCAGACTTGGGTCGCGCACTTCTGCGCGGCCCTGGTCGGAGCTGGGTGAGGGGATCACCCTATCGATAGCTGGCTCACCCTCACCCGGCTCCGCCAGGCAGCAAGCTGCCAAGCTTCGCTACCTCTCCCACAGGGAGAGGAGCATAGGATGCCGGATCAGCTATCACCCCACCAAAATCCGCCCGCGCAGATCGGGCAGCGCAAAGGCGTCGCCGCCCCCGCCGTAAGTCGTCCCGATCAGTCCGAACAATGCCGGATATTGCGCCACCGCGAGCAGCGACCCGTCGCACAGCGCCCAGCCTGCCGGGACCTGACTGCCGGCATAGGCGATCACCTGCCCCAGCCAGCCCGCGAACTGCGGGAACGCCCCGCCGCCGCCCGACGGTGCAGCGCCGCCGATATTGATCAGATAGTTGAGCCCCAGAGCCGGCACCGGCGCGCCGACGCGCCCGCCGAGCGCGACCGGCGGCAAACCCGGCGCCGCGCCCGCGCCGATCGCGGCGAAGCCGTCGAGGTCGGGCAGGTTGAACGCCACCGCATTGCCGCCGAAAGTCTGTCCGATCACGTGATATAGCGGCACGTTCGCCGAGATCGGCAGCGCGGATCCGTCGGCGAGGCTCCAGCCGGCCGGGGCATAGTTGCCGCCGAACGCGACGACCATGCCGATTGCCGGCGCGCCGCTCGTCGCCTCGGTCGCGATCAGATATGTGAGCGTCAGCGATTGCTGCCCGGTGATGCCGAGCTGCCGTCCGCCCACCGGCGTGCGCCCGGTGAGATCGGGCAGCGCGAGGTGGATACCGTCGCCGCCATAGGTCAGCCCGAACACCGCCATCAGCAATTGATTGGTGCTCACCGAAAGCATTCGCCCATCGGCAGCCGGCGCCTCGAAGGCACCTTCACGCCCGGCAAAGCTCTGGATCATGCCCAGCGTGAAGCCCGCCGCGGGTATGCCCCCCGCATGCGGCGGAAATTCGCCCGCCACCCCAACCAGCTGCGCCATCGCGAGCACGCCCTCGACAGGCGGAGAAGGCGGCGGCGCGGGCGGCGTCGGCCCCGGCCGGTCGAGATCGGGCGGGACCGGAACCGATGTCGCATCGCGCCCGGCCGGTCCGGCCGCATTGCTGCCAAAGATACGGAACAGGCGCCGCAGCGCATCGATGAGCCGTGCCAGCATCGTCAATGTCCCCCCGAGGCACCCCATCCGCCCCGCGAGTCGCCATACGCGTTTGCGCAATCCTCGTCCAATATTCCGCAAACCGGTACTGGATCGCTTCTATGCCCGGCGCAGAATTGATCTTGCCACCTTTGACAAGACATCCTGCCAATATCTTGATCATCTTGCCGAAAGCCGCCCCAGCGTCGCCTCGTCTGCCGGAAAGAACGCTTCGATCGCCAGTTCGTCGAGCGTCACGTCGCGCGGCGTGCCGAACACCGTGGTGGTGCTGAAGAAGCGCAATTCGCCCGATGGCGACTCCAGCCGCAGCGGCACCGCGACGTCGCCGAACCCGTCCATATCGCCGCTGCCTTCGGCCGAAGGATAGTCGCAAAGCTCGGCGAGCAATGCCGCCAGCGCCGGATCGCTGGTCAGCCATGCCTGCCGCCGCAGCCGTTCGAGCAGATGCCCGCGCCATTCGCCGAGGTTGCGGATGCGCGGCGCCAGACCCTCGGGGTGCAGGCTAAGCCGCAGCACGTTGACCGGCCCGTCGAGCAGATGCCCCGCCACCCCCTCCAGCAGCGGCGCCACCGCCGCATTCGCCGCGATCATGTGCCAGTGCCGGTCGACCGCGAGCGCCGGAAAGGGCTCGTGCCCCTTGAGCACCAGCTCGACCGCCCGCCGCGCCGGCGCGAGCTGCGGATCGTCGAGCCGTCGTTCCGAATAGACCGGCGCATAACCCGCCCCGAGCAGCATCGCATTGCGTTCGCGCAAGGGGACTTCGAGCTGCTCGGCGAGCAGCAGCACCATCTCGCGGCTCGGCGTCGCGCGCCCGGTCTCGATGAAGCTCAGATGCCGGGTCGAGATCTCGGCGTCGAGCGCGAGGTCCATCTGGCTCAGCCGGCGCTGCCGGCGCCAATGCCTGATCTGCTCGCCGAGCGGCCGCACCTGCTGCGTGGTCATTATCGTCTCCTTCGCAAGCCTCGCTACCGCCGGAGCCGCGCGCATTCCATTACCTGCCGGGTAATCGACCCGCGGCGCGCGAACGCCATGCTTGGGGACAGTCAACCAAGGAGAATGACCATGACCCGAACCCGGATGCTTCGCCCGGTGATGCTGTTCGATGCCGCCACCTGCCTCGCAATGGGCGCGTTGCTCGCCGCCACCGCCGTGCCGATCGCGGCGCGCACCGATCTGCCGGTGCCGCTGCTCCGCGAAGCCGGGATCGTGCTGTTCCCGTTCGCATTGTTGGTGCTCTGGGCCGCGCGGCAGGGCGGCACCCCGGCGCGGTTCGTCGCCGGGCTCAATCTCGCCTGGGTCGCCGCGAGCTTCGCCGCGATCGTCTGGATCCAGCCCAATGCGCTGGGCGCGGCGTTCGTGACGGTGCAGGCGCTCGCGGTGGCGGGAATCGCCGGGATGCAATTCCATGCGCTGGGCGGCCAGACGCGCACGGCATAAATTCCTCCCCGAGCTCGTCTCGGGGAGGGGGACCATCGCACAGCGATGGTGGAGGGGTGCGCCGCAGGCGCGGGCTCCGCGACAATGGGAGGGCCAACGCCACTGCGCGGGCCCTCCACCACCGCCTTCGGCGGCGGTCCCCCTCCCCGAGCAAGCTCGGGGAGGATTGCTCACCCCAAAGCCGATTTCAGCTTGGCGAAGAACCCGCTCGATTGCGGGCATTCGTCGCCGGTCTCGGTCGCGCGAAACGCCTCGAGCAATTCGCGCTGCTTCGCAGTGAGCTTGCTCGGCATCTCGACGTCGAGCCGCACTACCAGATCGCCGCGTCCGCGCCCCTGCAGCACCGGCATGCCCGCCCCGCGATGGCGCACTTCGCGGCCCGGCTGGGTGCCCGGCGCGATCTTGACGGCGATCTTCTCGCCGTCGAGCCCCGGAAGCGTGATCTCGCCGCCCAGCGCCGCCGTGGTGAAGCTGATCGGCGCATTGGCGAACAAGGTCGTGCCCTGCCGCTCGAACAGCGCATGCTTGGCGACGTGGAGGAAGATATAGAGGTCGCCCGAAGGCGCCCCGCGCGCACCCGCCTCGCCTTCGCCGCTCAGCCGGATCCGCGTGCCTTCGTCGACACCCGGCGGGACGTTGATCTTGAGCGTCTTGGTCTTGTCGGTCCGCCCCTCGCCGCGGCAGTCGCGGCAGGGATCGGCGATCACCTCGCCGGCGCCGTGGCAGACCGGGCAGGTCCGCTCGACCATGAAGAAGCCCTGCTGCGCGCGCACCTTGCCATGGCCGTTGCACTGCTTGCAGGCATGCGCCTGCGTTCCCGGCTTGGCGCCGGTGCCGGCACAGGTGTCGCAGCTCCCCGAGACGTCGACGGTGATCTCGCTGGTCTTGCCGTGCCACGCCTCTTCGAGGCTGATCTCCATGTCGTAGCGCAGATCGGCGCCGCGCAGGTTCGGCCGTCCGCCGCGCCCGCCCATGAACTCGCCGAACACACTTTCGAAGATGTCGCTGAACGCGCCGAAATCCTGCGCGCCGTGGCCGGGCCCGCCGCCCATGCCGTTCTTGAACGCGGCATGGCCGAAGCGGTCGTACGCCGCGCGCTTCTGCGGGTCCTTGAGGCAGTCATAGGCTTCGCTGACCGCCTTGAACTTGGCCTCGTGATCCTTGCACCCGCCATTCTTGTCGGGATGATACTTCATTGCGAGCTTGCGATACGCCGATTTCAGCGTCGCCTCGTCCGCGGTCCGCTCGCATTCGAGCAATTCGTAATAATCGACTTCGGTGGTCATAAGGCCCTCATAGCCCTCTCCCCTCCGGGGAGAGGGTTGGGAGAGGGGCAGAGAGGCGCGACAAGCGATACGTCAATTGTCACGCCCCTCTCCCCGGCCCTCTCCCCGGAGGGGAGAGGGAGCTTTCGGCTTACGCCTTGTTGTCGTCCACCTCGGAGAATTCGGCATCGACGACTTCCTCGCCGCCCGCCTCGTTCCCCGGAGCCGCTCCCTCCGCGTTCGGCGACGCGTTCTCGGCGGACTGCTTCTCGTAGATCGCCTGGCCGAGCTTCATCGCCACCTGCGCGAGCTCCTGGCTCTTCGCCTGCATCGCATCGGCATCGTTGCTCTCGACCGCCGCCTTGGCCGCGTCGACCGCGGTCTGGATCTCGGCCTTGAGGCTCTCGTCGACCTTGTCGCCGTTCTCCGCGAGCTGACGCTCGGTGGTGTGGATCAGCGATTCGGCGTTGTTCTTGGCCTCGGCCGCGGCACGGCGCTTCTTGTCGTCCTCGGCGAACTGCTCGGCGTCGCGGACCATCTGGTCGATGTCGGCGTCGCTGAGGCCGCCCGAGGCCTGGATGCGGATCTGCTGCTCCTTGCCGGTGCCCTTGTCCTTGGCGCTGACGTTGACGATGCCGTTGGCGTCGATGTCGAAGGTGACCTCGATCTGCGGCACGCCGCGCGGCGCGGAGGGGATGCCGACCAGGTCGAACTGACCGAGCATCTTGTTGTCCGCCGCCATCTCGCGCTCGCCCTGGAAGACGCGGATCGTCACTGCCTGCTGATTGTCGTCGGCAGTCGAATAGACCTGGCTCTTCTTGGTCGGGATCGTCGTGTTGCGGTCGATCATCCGGGTGAACACGCCACCCAGCGTCTCGATGCCGAGCGACAGCGGGGTCACGTCGAGCAGCAGCACGTCCTTGACGTCGCCCTGCAGCACGCCCGCCTGGATCGCCGCGCCGATCGCCACGACCTCATCCGGGTTCACGCCGGTGTGCGGCTCCTTGCCGAAGAACTGCTTCACGACTTCGCGCACCTTGGGCATGCGGGTCATGCCGCCCACCATCACGACTTCGTCGATCTGGCTCGACTTGAGCCCGGCATCGGCGAGCGCCTTGCGGCACGGCTCGAGCGTGCGCTGGATCAGCTCGTCGACCAGACGCTCGAGATCGGCGCGGCTGATCGCCTTGACCAGATGCTTCGGACCGTTGGCGTCGGCAGTGATGAAGGGCAGGTTGACTTCGGTGGTCTGCGCCGAGCTCAGCTCGATCTTGGCCTTCTCGGCGGCTTCCTTGAGCCGCTGCAACGCCAGCTTGTCCTTGGTCAGGTCGATGCCCTCGGCCTTGCGGAACTCGTCGGCGAGGAACTGGACGATCTTCGAATCGAAGTCCTCGCCGCCGAGGAAGGTGTCGCCGTTGGTCGCCTTGACCTCGAACACGCCGTCGCCGATCTCGAGCACCGAGATGTCGAACGTGCCGCCGCCAAGGTCATAGACCGCGATCGTCTTGCCGTCGTTCTTCTCGAGTCCGTAAGCGAGCGCCGCCGCGGTCGGCTCGTTGATGATGCGCAGCACTTCGAGACCGGCGATCTTGCCGGCGTCCTTGGTCGCCTGGCGCTGGGCGTCGTTGAAGTAAGCCGGGACGGTGATCACCGCCTGGGTCACGGTCTCGCCGAGATACGATTCGGCGGTTTCCTTCATCTTCTGCAGCGTGAAGGCCGAGATCTGCGACGGCGAATAATCCTCGCCGCCCGCCTTGACCCATGCGTCGCCGTTCGAGCCGCGCACGATCGTGTAGGGCACCAGCTCGGTGTCCTTCTTGGTGATCGGATCGTCGAAGCGGCGGCCGATCAGGCGCTTGACCGCGAAGATGGTGTTGTCGCCGTTGGTGACGGCCTGGCGCTTGGCCGGCTGGCCGACCAGCCGCTCGCCGTCCTTGGCGAAGGCGACGATCGAAGGGGTGGTGCGCGCACCTTCCGCATTTTCGATGACCTTGGGCTTGCCGCCTTCCATCACTGCGACGCAGCTGTTGGTGGTACCCAGATCGATCCCGATAACTTTAGCCATGGTCCCTCGTTGGCCCCCAGATGTTCAAGTGTTTAAAATCAAAAACTTGCCTGCCCCGCGCCCCGTGTCGGCGACGCAGGAGAAGCAGTTGCGAAAGCGATATTAGGTGCGCTTCCGCTTGCCGCAAGAAGGACACGATTCTAGGAGCTTTCCCGAATTGGGAGACGGTCGATGCGTGGATTTCCGGGGATCGTTGCGGCGGCATTGCTGCTCGCCGGCTGCGGCCAGCCCGCCGATCTCGGCGCGGACAAGGCATGGGTGCGCCTGCCCGCGGCGGCCGGCCGGCCCGGTGCGGCCTATTTCACTATCCGCGGCGGCGCGCAGGCGGACACCCTGCTCGCGATATCGACTCCGGCGGCACTCCGCGCCGAGCTCCATGAGACGATCGATCATCAGGGCGTCAAATCGATGCAGCCGACCCGCGACGTGCCCGTCCCGGCAAAGGGCGAAGTCGAATTCGCGCCCGGCGGCCGCCACGTCATGCTGTTCGATCTCGGCCCGGGGGTGAAGCCGGGCACCCGCATCCCGCTCGCGCTCGCCTTCGCCAGCGGCAAGAAGCTCGAGCTGCAGGCCGACGTCGTCGGCGCCGGCGATCCGCCGCCGAAGTAACGACGTGAATTCATCACCGGGAACGGCCGGGGCGTCCCGGTTCCGCCATCGCCGGACATCGCGTCGGATCGCCGGCGCGCGCCGCTAAGGGAAGCGTGGCGGAAGCGGACCCGCGGCGTGTCCGGCGGGACGACCGACAGGGCCGCCCGACCCAGGACGCTTGCCGAGGAGTCCGAGGCTCACTGGAACGGGCCGAACGCAATCATCGCCTTATCCGGCGGCGCGGTCGCAGCGACGTCGCGGATGCCGTCGCGATTGAAGTCGCCGAACAGCACATCGCCATATTGATCGGAGCTGCCGAGCGTCGTTCCGGCAAATAGCGGCTTCGCCGCCTGAAATTGCGCACTGCCGCTGTTCAGGAACAGCGATGCGCCTTCGAGCGGTCCGTGCGTGACGAGGATGTCGGGCAAGCCATCGCGGTTCAGGTCCGCGATACCGACCGCCGTCGGGTCCTGGGGAACCGTCAGGTCGCGCGGCTGCGCGAATGTCCCATCGCCACCGCCGAGCACGACCGACACGGTCGAGAGGAACCGTTTGGCGACGACGAGGTCGAGATCTCCGTCTCCGTCGACGTCCCCGGCGACCAGCCGCCACCCGTTCGGCAACGTGACTTCCGTCGGGCTGCCGAACCCGCCGGAGCGGTCGTTCAGCACGATGGTGACTCCGAAACGGTTCATCAGCGCGACATCAGTGAAGCTGTCGCGATTGAAGTCCCCCAGCGTCAGTCGGTCAAAAGCCCCGAACGGGTAGCGGACCTCCGGCTGGAAGGTGCCATTGCCGGCCTGGAGCGACACGGTCATCGTGACGACATTGCTGGCATCGTTGAACTCGATGGCGACCATGTCGAGCCGGCTGTCGCCGTTCACGTCGCGCAGCGCGAAATCGCGGATCTGGACCTGGTTCGTCCGCGTCTGGCCGGCGAGGCGGAATGTTCCGTCGCCATTTCCCAGATACGACAGGGTCTCGGCGTACCTGGTATAAGGCGGGTTGACTTCGGAGCCGTTATATTTGGCGACGAAATCGAGCTTTCCGTCGCGGTTGATGTCGCCGACCTCGATCATCGAAACGGGCTTGCCATCGACCCCGACCGGCGACGCGAAGCTGCCGTTTGCGACTCCGGCGAGGAAATTGACTTCGCCGACGCCGACACCGCCGGGACTATAGTTCCCGACGAGGAGGTCGAGCGTCCCGTCCCCGTTGAAATCGCCCGACTCGAATTCCTGCGGCTCGCGGAACGACGGCGTCTGGGTAGGGTAGAAGCTGACCTGGCTGGGCGTTGGGGTGGGGGTCGGCGTGGGGGTGGGGGTCGGCGTCGGCGTCGGCGTCGGAGCAGGTGTCGGGCTCGACTCGTTACCGTTGCACGAGGCGAGTACGGCAAGCGCGCAGGCGGCGAGCACCGGGCGGAACTCACGCTTCCAACGACCCAAATTTGTCATATTTTCCCCTTTATTTAGAATGCATTCTAGCGACTACCTCGGAGAGGGCAAGTCAGCTGCGGCACACCCGCTCCAAAGGTTCTGCGCCGGCGATCCGCCACCGCGACAAGCGCGATGAGCGGGGAGCCCCCACGGGATCAATTGGCCTTCGCGATGTTCCCGATCGCCTGCCCCGGCGGAATTCGCCTCGCCGGGGCGACGATGATCCGTCCGGACTTCGGTTCCGGAACGCAGACATCATACTGTAACCCGGTTCATACTATGGTTGCTCTGTTAATCGGTCGCCAACCACGCATTGATAACCACGCTTAACAGCTGAAACATAGCATCGGAGCCGCTCGCCGGGCGCGGGCCGGCACCAATCGTTGGGAGCGATTTGCAATGAGGGCCTATAACACCAGCTTCACTTATGTTTCGCCTCCGATTTCTACGGACGCGGATCCGATGGACTTCGACGATCTGCGCGCCGCCAATGCCAGCCCCACGCAGATGTACAATAATTACTTCACCGGCAACAACGACACGGTCGACGGCTCGAACAAGGCCGACGTGATCAACGCGCAGGGCGGATCGGACGCTGTTTATGGCCATGGCGGCAATGACAGCATCTATGGCGAAAAGGATCCCTATTCGGGCAATCCCGCGGCGGGCGTCGCCGGCGACGATCAACTGTACGGCCAGGCGGGGAACGACACGCTGTCCGGCGGCGTCGGCAACGACATTCTCTACGGCGGGTCGGGTGCGGATTATCTTTACGGCAATGTCAGCAACGACGCCTCGGCCGAATTGGGGAACGATTTCCTCTATGGCGGCTCGGGCAATGACCGCATGTACGGGCAAAATGGCGACGACGTGCTGGTGGGCGGCACCGGTGCCGACTGGATCTTTGGCGGCGCCGGCGCCGATCGCTTCGTCTATACCAGCGCGGCGGACACCGGTGACTGGGTCTTCGATTTCGTGCGGGGAACCGACACGCTCGATCTCACCGCGTTCGACCTTGATCCGCTTGCCTTTGTCGGCGCGTTGGCCTCGGCCGGCGCGGTCGGTCCGGGGGAAGTCGGCTACGTCACCGGCTACGGACCCACCAGCGTCGAAACCTATCTCTACGTCGACACCGACGGAGTCGCCGGCGCCGATCTCGAGATCCGGTTGATCGGAGTCAACCAGTTCGCGGCGAGCGATATCCTCTGGTAGGCTCGGGCGGCCCTGCCGGCTGCGCATGGGACGCTTTCCGGGTCCGATCCCGGTCCCGGAAAGCGCTCGGCGCCACCCGCTTTCTTCGGCGTCGCGGCGGCAATTTTTGGGACTTCCCCGTCCCCTTGGTTCCGCTATCCTCCCTCGCCAAGGGAGGCCCGTCACATGCCGCAAGCCATCGACCGTTTCCGTTCGTCCACCTTGGGCTGGCTGCGCGGCACGCTCGCCGGCTGGGGGACGATCCTGCTGCTGGTCGCCGGGCTCGCCGGCTCGATCTGGGCGCTCGCCCAGCGCCCGGTCGAGGGTTGGGCGTGGCTGTTCCCGGTCGCCCTGGTCGCCGGGCTGGGGCTTCTGCTCGCCAAATGGTTCGCCAATCTCGCCACCACCTATGAAGTGACCGACGACCGGCTGATCCTCCACAAGGGCATCGTGATGAAGTCGATCGACGAGATCGAGCTCTATCGGATCAAGGACGTCCGTATCGATTTCACCATCATCAACCAGATGGCCGATCTCGGCACGATCAGCATCACTTCGTCCGACGAGACCACCCGCGACGCGCCTTTGGTGATTCGCGACGTCGATCGCGCCCGCGCCCGCCGCGAGGAATTGCGCAAGCTGGTCGACGCCGCCCGCCGCAACCGCGGCGTCCGCGAGATCGACATGGTCCATGAGGATATCGGCGAGGGAATAGACTGACAGTCACTCCCTCCCTGCTTGCAGGGAGGGGTTGGGGGGTGCGCGCGCCTGCGCACTCAAAACGCTTGGCCAGGATCCTGGCGTCGAGCGAGGCATCGAGCCTTGCTCGACGCTACCCACCCCCGGCCCCTCCCTGAAAGGCAGGGGGACACCGTCACTGAATTGTGACAGTCCCCGCGGGGCGCGCAAAAACGCCCCGCCGCAAAACGCGTTCCCGGTTACATGCATATTCGACGCAAATGACTTGATGATTGCCCGGCGCGCGCTGTATGTGACGAGCCGATGACAATTCCTCCGCCGGACGGGTCGCGGGATCGCCGGATCGAGGATCCGACCAACCTCTGGATCATTCACCCGGCAGGGCGGCGCCTGCTTCCCTGGTTCCTCGCGCGCGGCATCTCGGCCAACGCGGTCTCGGTGCTCGGCCTGATTCTGGGCGCGCTCGCCGCGGCGGCCTATGCCAATTGGTCGTCCTGGCCCTTCGTCTTTCTCGGGCTGCTCTTCTCGACCGGCTGGCTGATCGCCGACGGGCTCGACGGCATGGTCGCCCGTGCCACCGGCACCTCGAGCGCGCTCGGCCGCGCGCTCGACGGCATGTGCGATCACGGCGTGTTCGCGTTGCTCTATCTCGTCCTCGCTTTCTCGATCGGCACGTCCGAAGGCTGGTCGCTCGCGGTCGCCGCCGGGGTGCTCCACGCCGTCCAGTCGAACCTCTACGAAAGCGAGCGCGCGCGCTTCCACCGCCGCGTCCGGGGCCTCGCCCCCACCCCGCCCGCGCCGAGCCGCAACCCGTTGGTCCAGCTCTACGATTTCGTCGCCGGCAGCGTCGACCGGATCGCCTTCCGACTCGACGCGGCGATGCTTCGCGCACCCGATCCCGCCGCGTTCGGCCGGGCCTATGCAGTGCGCGCGCTCGGCCCGATGCGGCTGATGCGTCTGCTCACCGCCAATGCCCGCGTCGCCGCGATCTTCCTTGCCTGCCTCGCCGCCGATCCGCGGCTGTTCTGGTGGTTCGAGATCGTCCCGCTCACCGCGGTGCTGATCGCCGGCCTGGCGTGGCACCGCATCGTCGAATTCCGTCTCCTGCGCAGTGCGGGGGCGGCATCATCACAATCGTCGCAATCCCATATCCAGAGGACCTGAACTGCAATGAAGAGCATCAACATCGCGATCGTCGGCATCGGCAACTGCGCCAGCTCGCTCGTCCAGGGCCTGTCGCATTATCGCGACGGCGCCAACGACACGGTCGGCCTGATGCACTGGGACCTGGGCGGCTATCGCCCCAGCGACATCCATGTCGTCGCGGCATGGGACGTCGATGCGCGCAAGGTCGGCAAGGACGTCGCCGAGGCGATCTTCGCCAAGCCCAATTGCACCGCGGTGTTCTGCGCGACGGTCGAGCCGACCGGCACCAAGGTCCAGATGGGCCGCGTCATGGACGGCGTCGCCGAGCACATGTCGGACTATAACGACGACCGCACCTTCGTCGTCGCCAATGATCGCGAAGCCACCAAGGAAGACGTCGTCCGCGTCCTGCGCGAGACCAAGACCGACGTGCTGATGAACTACCTTCCCGTCGGCAGCCAGGAAGCCAGCGAATTCTACGCCGAGTGCGCGCTCGAGGCCGGCGTCGCCTTCGTCAACAACATTCCCGTCTTCATCGCCAGCAACCCCGAATGGGCCGATCGCTTCACTGCGGCGGGCGTGCCGATCATCGGCGACGACATCAAGGCCCAGCTCGGCGCGACGATCGTCCACCGCGTGCTGACCGATCTGTTCGCCAAGCGCGGCGTCAAGCTCGATCGCACCTATCAGCTCAACACCGGCGGCAACACCGACTTCCTCAACATGTCGAACCATCGCCGCCTCGCCTCGAAGAAGATCTCGAAGACCGAGGCGGTCCAGTCGGTCGCCGCCGAGCGGCTCGAGGACGAGAACGTCCATATCGGCCCGTCGGATTACGTGCCGTGGCAGAACGACAACAAGGTGTGCTTCCTGCGCATGGAAGGCTCGATGTTCGGCGGCGTGCCGATGAATCTCGAGCTGCGCCTGTCGGTCGAGGATTCGCCCAACAGCGCCGGCGTCGCGATCGACATGATCCGCTGCGCCAAGCTCGCCAAGGATCGCGGCCTCGGCGGCCCGATCGACGCCGCCTCGGCCTATTTCTGCAAGCATCCGCGCACGCAGATGACCGACGACCTCGCCCAGACCGCGGTCGAGCAGTTCATCGCCGCTGCCTGACCCGGTGATCACCACTGCGATCCTGCTCGCCGCGGGCGAAGGCAGCCGCCTTCGTTCCGCGGCGGCGTCCAAGCCTTTGTGCCCGGTCGGCGGCAAGCCGCTGATCGCGCACGCGATTCATGGCTTCGCCGCGGCGGGGCTGGCGCGGGTGGTGGTGGTGCTCGGCTATCAGGCCGAGGCGATCGAGGCCTATCTCGCCGCGGGAAGTTGGCCGCTCGCGGTCGAGACCGTCCGCACGGCGGATTATCGCCAGCCCAACGGCGTCTCGGTCCTCGCGGCCGAGGAGGCGCTCGCCGGCGAGCCGGCGGTGCTCGCGATGTGCGACCATCTCGTCGATCCCGCGCTCTACGCCCGCGTCGCTCTGGCCGGCGCCGGCGCCGGCGCACGCCTCGCGATCGACCGCAACATCACCAGCGACCTGGTCGACCTCGACGACGTCACCTGCGTCGCTACCCAGGGCGAAGCGATCGTCGCGATCGGCAAGCATCTCCCCGACTACGACTGTTTCGACACCGGCGTCTTCGCGATCGGCCCCGGCCTGTTCGCGGCCTTGAACAGCCTCGAGGCGCCCTCGCTCACCGAAGGCATGCGCGTTCTCGCCGCTGCGGGCACCGCGCTGACGATCGACTGCAGCGACCTTGCCTGGATCGACGTCGACGATCCCGCCGCGCTCGACAAGGCCGAGCACTGGCTCCGCGCGGCCTGAAGGCTGCGCGCCCCCGGCCGCCGGGGCACCGCGGTCCGGAATCTCCAGCGGTCCTTCCCGCGGCCCGCTGACAGGGCGCGGCACCGGAAGGGCCGACGGAATTGGCGTCGGGGCGCGCTATCTGTCTTCGGACATCGTCAGCGACGCAGGTTCGAGACGACCCCGAAGCGATCTGCGGCAACCACCGCGACCACCACGCACGCCACGAGCGCGTATTTAAAGTAGCGCCGCGCTTTCGTCGGATCGGGCGCCGCCGCGGGGAGCGTCTCGCCCGTCGCGGGCGCGGGCGCAGCGAGCGGGGCGACGGGCATCGTGCGCGGAGGAGCATCGTCCGCCGGAGGCACGGTCTTGCGGATCCAGCGCCGATCCACCGTTCGGGCGGTGGCGAGGCCCGCGAGATAGAGGAGAATGGCGAGAGCGCCGAGCACGATGACCGGCCACGTCCGGATGTCGGCGCCGAACCTCAGGAAGAAGGCATGGCTCAGAGACTCCATACCTTTCACGAAACCCAAAGCCACGACGTGATGGAAGATCGGCGTCGCGGCGTGAACAAGGGGTCGATACATGGCTCACTCCATCGAATGGGGGCTGCAGCAGGGGTTGCAGGGAAGCGGGGCGTCCACGCCGCCGACCATTGGCGAGTCGGCGTGCGGGCATTCGCGGAAGCCTTTGAGAGGGAAGGTCATTTTCTTCTCCTTCTTGGTTGATGCCGTTTAAGCATGATTTATTTATCAAGCTGGTATGCTGAAGTCTAGCTAAATCTGCGCTTAACATACTGAAAAATCACGTAAAAACCTACTCCAGATTATGTTTTAGTGCATAAGGTACGAATAGTTGCGTGGATTCCAGTCAACGTTGACGGAGTTTGCGGGAACTATATCGGCGCGCCGCAAATCACCCGACGAATGCCCACCGCCCGCCAAAGTCCGCCGACTTTTCTCAAATCGGCGCATCTTTCCTGCACATTCCATTGCCAATGAAGATATTGCCGCTAGCCTGCGCGGATCGCGACGCCGGGGGGCACAAGGATGGATGAAGAGATTCAGCGGGCCATTCTATTGAAGGCGCTGATGCTGATCGCCGGGCAGCAAGGGATTGCACTCCAGGAATTCGAAAAGGACAAGGCGCGGGAGCTTGGGAGACCCTTCACCCAGTTCAACGCGACCCAGCAGACGCTTCGCGAAGGCGTCGAGCCCTATGCGAACACGGTTCGCCAGATGCTGCTCTGCGACTCGGGCAGGCTGCAGCTTCCGGCGGGGCCATTATGGGAGCAGATTCGCGCATTCGCGCTCGGCGAGCCGGTCGAGGAAAATCTCACGCTGCCAAGGTCGCTCCGCGACCTCCAGCACTGGCGGCCCGACAGGCCGAGCACGCGCAAGAACATCACCAGCGACATGGGCGGCTGCTGGTGGATATTCCGCCTGACCTCGAAAGGCGGGAGCGACCGGCAGGTCACGGCCTCCCTGCTGAACATCCGCCCCGAATTCTATTACGAGACCTCGCCTTCGAAATGCATCGAGTTCACGCTCGCATGGCAGGGGGGCAATGGCGAAAGCTTCGTCGATCAGCCGCCCCTCACCGTGCACGGCATATGCCACCACCATAATAACCAGCTCCACTTCCTCGGCATCCTCGACAAGCTGAGCGCGCCGCTTCCGACCGCGATGGTTCTGCACTATGAGGACGGCAGCACGCGACGGACGCATCGCCGCAACAGCGAGGGGGTGCTCTTCACTACGAGCTCGCATCGGGTCCAGATCAGCTGCCCGGTCGTCGCGGTCTATATCGACGGATCCGCCGATTGGCGCGGCGACGAATATGACGAGAAGCGCGCGGCGCTCAAGCCGTGGCTGGGCTCGCACGATGCCGACAAGCTGGCAGAGATCCTCCCCCCGCGTGCCTATGAACATCTGATCCGGCGGAGCCGGGAGGAAATGGTCTATGAGTCCCGCAGCAATCTGTGAAAGCGGGTCCCGGGACGCGCGGCCAGCCGGCGCTTCCGCCGCGGCGCCGGCTGCTCCGCAAACACCCGTGACAAGCAACGGCCGGATGTCCATGCTGCGTCCATGACCAGCCGCCCCCTCACCGAAGGCGAAACCCGCATGTGCGCCTCGGTGTTCGGCGACGCGGTCGACTATTCGCTGGCCAGGGTGGCGAACAGCAAATGGATCTTCTTCCAGCCGTCGAACACCACCATGGCGCCGCGCGGGACGATCCACTTCCACCCGAAGAGCGGCATTTATCACGAGGATTTCAGCCAGTCGCCGCTCGGCGTGCAGGGACTGTTCGTCCATGAGATGACCCATATCTGGCAGCATCAGAAGGGCATCTTCCTGCCGCTGAAGCGCCACCCCTTCTGCCGCTACGATTATGCGCTCAAGCCGGGCCAGGCTTTCGAGAAATACGGGCTCGAGCAGCAGGCCGAGATCGTCCGCCACACTTTCCTGCTCCGCCACCGCGCGATCATCCCCGCGGCCCCGGCGCTCGCGCAATACGAGACCCTGCTCCCCTTCAAGCCGGCCTAGCCTTTCTCGCTCCCCTCCCTGAAAGGGAAGGACCGGTGGGTGCGCGCGTCTGCGCGCCAGGAGACCGTTGCCCGGCATCAGCATGTCGGACAGGGCATCGAGCCCTGCCCGCCGTCACCCACCCCTCCCCCTCCCTTTCAGGGAGGAGAACCAGCTAGAACCTCTTATCCGGATCCGGCACCCGCCGTTCGCGCACGCCACCGTCGGAGGAACGCGGGGACGAAGCCCGTGGCGGCGGAGACGCGCGCGGCGCCGGCGCCGGGGACGAAGCGCGCGGCGGCGGAGACGCGCGCGGGGCTGGCG
>NZ_JAVAMA010000003.1 GCF_030730875.1 Sphingomonas sp. DG1-23 | reverse complement strand
TGCGCGAAGGTCTCGCCGGGGCCGCCGCCGCATGAACCTGTCGGTCGCGTCCGAGACCGGTCAACTCCAGAGTATCGTCATCGGCTACGCCGAAAACTTCCACGCGACGGCGCCCGAGGTCGTAAACGAGACGCAGCGCCGCCACTATTTCGGGCCGCACCATCCCGATCGGGCCAGGATCGTCACCGAATATGTAGGTTTCCGTGACTGCCTCGAACGGCATGGCGTGCGCGTGCTTCAGCCGTCGCCGGTGGCCGAGGTGCCCGACCAACTGTCGCCGCGGGACATCGGCTTCGTCATCGGCGACACGCTGGTGCTGGCCAACATGGCGAAGAGTAGCCGCACGGAGGAATGGAAGGGACTGGAGCCGATCCTTCGACAGCTGCCCGAGGACAAGGTCGTCCGACCTCCCGCAGAGGCCCGGGTGGAAGGCGGCGACATCATCGTCGACCGCGGCTGCATCTTTGTGGGAATGGGTCAGCGCACCACATTGGCCGGCGCCTCTTTCCTGCAGCAGCGATTCCCGGACTACCGGGTCGTCCCGATCGAGCTTCGCAAGCTCAGCGAAGGGGAGGATGTCGTCCATCTCGACTGTGTGTTCGTCCCGGTGGGCGAGGACAGCGCACTGATCTATCCGCCGGGGTTCCGTTCGCTGCCGGCGGAGATCGTCGAGCATTATGATTTCATCGCCGTGACGCAGCAGGAGCAGAACGTCCTGACGACGAATGTTCTCTCGATCTCGCCGCGAAAGGTGATTTCGATGCCGCAGGCGCGGCGCGTGAACGAGGAGCTCACACGGCGTGGGATCGAGGTCCTGGAGGTCGAATTCGCCGAAACGATCAAGACCGGGGGCTCCTTTCACTGCGGGAGCATGCCCCTCGTCCGGACGGCTTGAACCATGGCGTCCGGCAAGCCGCGGTCTCGCGCGTCGGCATGGAAGCACGAGCGAAGGTGGCGTGTGGCAGCGGCAGCGATCCCGCGCTCCGGGAGGACGCAACCATGAGCAGGCCGGAGCCGACGAACCTCAAGATCAATGCGGACCGGCTGTGGGACAGCCTGATGGAGATGGGCAAGATCGGCGCGACGCCCAAAGGCGGGGTGTGCCGGATCGCCCTGACCGATCTGGATCGTGAAGGACGAGATCTCTTCGTCCGCTGGTGTCAGGACGCCGGATGCGACGTCCGCGTCGACCGACTGGGCAACATCTTTGCGCGCCGGCCTGGCCGGGACAATAGCAAGCCTCCCGTCATGACGGGCAGCCATCTCGACACCCAGCCCACGGGCGGGAAGTTCGACGGATGCTACGGCGTGATGGCTGCGCTTGAAGTGGTTCGCGCCCTCAACGATCACGGCTATGAGACGGAGGCCCCCGTCGAGATAGCCGTGTGGACGAATGAAGAAGGCTTTCGTTTCGCGCCGGGGATGACGGCGTCCGGCGCCTTCTCGGGGAAGTTTTCGACCGATTTCGCGCTCTCGCGGGAAGATGCCGACGGGATCACTTTCGAGCAGGCTCTGAAGGATATCGGGTACGATGGACCGGAACCGGTCGGCCGGCCGGTCGGCGCCTTCTTCGAAGCGCATATCGAACAGGGGCCCATCCTTGAACGAGAGGGCAAGACGATCGGCGTGGTCACTTCGGCGCAAGGCCAGCGCTGGTACGAACTCCACTGGACGGGCATGGAGAGCCATGCCGGAACGACCCCCATGGAAGGGCGGCGTGACGCGCTGCAGGGCGCGGCGGAATTGATCGTGGAGGCAAGGCGGATCGGAATGTGTCCGGACGGCCGCGCCACTGTCGGGGTGATCGAGAGCCGTCCTCAGTCGCGCAACACGATACCGGGCAGCGTGTTCATGACGCTCGACCTTCGCCATCCGGTCGAAGCGGAGCTTACGCGGATGGACGAAGAAATGCGGGCGGCCGCCGCGCGCATCGCGGCGGAGCATCAGCTCGACGTCCAGATCGAACAGATCTGGTACTTCCCCCCGACAGCCTTCGACCCGAAATGCGTCGAGGCAGTGCGCAATGCCGCCGTGAAGACCGGAATGTCGCACATGGATATCGTCAGCGGCGCCGGCCACGACGCTTGTTACCTTGCGCGCGTGGCGCCGACGGCGATCATCTTCGTGCCCTGCAGGGATGGCGTCAGTCACAACGAGTCGGAGTATGCGAGCAAGGAAGACGTCGCGGACGGATGCCAGGTGCTCCTGCAGGCGGTCATCGAGCGCGCAAATGCCATCTAGCCGAGTTTCGTCACTTCGTCCGCGACGCCATCGGGTCAGCGCCGGGATCCGGGCGGACGACGGGTTTGCGGCCCCGCAGGCTCGAGATCGGACCTTGTCGTGGGAAGAATATGAGCGGGAACAAGAACGTCCTTATCGTCGATCGCACCGGACGCGGACATGCCCTCGTGGAACTGTTTCTACGGACGAATCCGGGCGCCTCCGTACACTATGTCCCCGGGACCGGAGGCATGAAGGACAAACGCATCACCGTCCGACCGGATCTATCCTGGTCGGATGTCGGGCAGGTCGCCGCATACGCATTGTCTGCCGGCGTCGATTTGGCCCTTGTCTCGAACCCGCTGGCCTTGGCCGCCGGGCAGGTGGATGCTCTGGAAGCCGCGGGCATCCCGACCCTGGGTCCGAGCAAGTCGGTCAGCCGACTGGAAACGTCCAAGTCCTTTGCGAAGGACATCTGCTCCAGATACGGGATCAGGACCGCGCCCTATCGCGTCTTTGGAAACAAGGACGAAGCCGCGCGCTATGTCGAGCAGAAGGCCGGGGGATGTGTCGTCAAGGCCGACGGCCTGTGCGGCGGCGCCGGAAGCTTCGTCTGCCGAACGCCTCGCGAGGCAATGGCCGCCGTCGAACTGCTGATGGGAAAGCGAATTTACGCGGAGTCGGGCGATACCGTCGTAGTTGAGGAAATCGTCTCGGGCGTCGAGGTTTCGATATTCCTGCTGCTCGATGGGCGCGAGATCGTGATGCTTCCGACCGCGCTGGACTATAAGCGGACCGACGACGGCAACAGAGGGCCGAACAGCGGCGGGATGGGCAGCTTTTCCCCGCACCCGCTCGAGGGGCCTGCCCTGACCGCGTTGGTGCGGGAACAACTCATCGATCCGCTCAAGACGGCGCTGGGCAGCGAGAACCTCTTCTACAGGGGGATTCTCTACGTCGGAGCCATACTCAACGAGGGGCAGCTCACAGTCCTCGAGTTCAACGCGCGAATTGGGGACCCGGAAGCGGAGGTCATCCTGCCAAGGATCTCATCCGACTTCGTGACTACCTGCGAGGATATGCTTGCCGGGAGACTGAGCGAAGACTCCGTCCGGATTGAAGAGATGTTCTGCTGCGATGTCGTCGCCGTCCAAGGCCCCACCTTTCGGGGAGGCGACGACCCATCCAATGTCGACTGGCTTCCGGGATATCCTTTTGGCGAGTTTGGGCGCGGATACCAGGTCCGCGGCGTCGAGGATGTGGATCGCGGCAACTGCTCCGTCTTCATCGGCGAGACTGCGGACGACGACGTTCTCGGCCTGGTGACCGACGGGGGGCGGATCCTGCACGTCGTGGGTATCGGTGGGTCGAAGGCCGCCGCGATCGAAGCAGCCTATTCCAATCTGGAGAAGATCACCTTCTCGGGCATGCGCATCCGCCGAGACATCGGCGCCGTCTACGTGGACGAGACGCTCGTGAGCGAAGGCGAGCTCAGGGAGCGTGTCTTCGGCCCCGGAAGCGGGCTCGCCACCAAAATCCCGGTGACGGAAACTTCCTGCGACGAGTAGAGATCGAGGATGCGCGCGATGGCGCAGGGTCGGCGCGATCCGGCTGGTACGGCGCAGTCCGGCGACGAATGTGGTGGCTTCAAATGCTCATGCCGCATATCCGGGCGCTGGCGGTGACCGCGCCGGCAGCGGCCATGGCGCCGCGTGGAAACCGCTCCAGCCGCTGACGAATCGGCCTGACGGCATTAACGTGCATTGCGGTCGTTCATCGTAAAGCTCCTCCCGTCAAAGGAACCTCGATGGTCTGCCCGTATCCGGCAGGACTCAACTCGGACGCGATGCTCGCACTTTCCGCCTCGATCTCAGCGCACGCACCAATCGACAAACCGCGACCGGCGGAACTATACTGACTCTGCCATACGCGTTTGGCGCGCAGCTTTAGGGAGAATGCTCGTCCTGCTTCGCCGGTATCTGGCCGTAGTCTTTCTGCTGGTCGCGCTTGCTGTTGCTTTTGCGGGTTTCCGTACGCACAACCAGGTCACGCATGTGGCAGCAAAGCCGGAGCCGGTAGCACGGCCCGACCGGCGCGTGACCGGTATCTGGACGCCTCCGGCCGGGCTGACGCAGGTCAAGATCTGGCCCGGCGCAGCGCCGGATCAGGTTCGAGTATCCGAAAGACCCGAGAGCGTCCTGACCCGATGGACGCCCGAAGCGATCCATGGCGACACTTCTCAGGCCGTATTCGATGTTTCGCATCCGACGATGACTGTCTTTCCGCCTCAAGGGACGAACACCGGCGCGGCCGTCGTGGTCTTTCCCGGCGGGGGATTTTCGGCAGTCGTCATCACGTCCGAAGGCACCGAAATCTGTAAATGGCTGGCCGGGCAGGGGATCACCTGCATCCTGTCGAAATACCGTGTTCCCGAGACCGGTCATCATTGGGATAAAAGCTGCAATTGCGGCGTCGTCCCGGCTGCACCCAACGCCTTGCAGGACGCTCAGCGCACAATCCGGCTGGTTCGGTCGCAAGCGGCCGAACTCAACGTGGATCCGCACAAGATCGGCGCAATGGGATTTTCGGCCGGCGGCTATCTGGTCGCTCAGGTCAGCAACATTATGGAACCGGCCTATCGGCCAGTAGATGAAGCCGACCGGATCAGCAGCCGCCCCGATTTCGCCATCGTGCTCTATCCCGGACATATATGCCGTAGACGCCGGACCCTCGACCCTGAGTTGAAGATAGAAAAATCTCCGCCGCGGACCTTTCTGGCGCAGGCATGGGACGACCCCGTCGACGATATTTGCAACAGCCTTCTTTACGCAGATGCTCTCCAAAAGGCGGGCGGTCTCGCGGAGGTCCACCTGTTCGCCCAAGGCGGTCATGGGTTCACGCTGCGCAAGGACGCTCACATGTCCGCGCAGTGGCCTGGATTGCTGCAATCATGGCTGCGCTCGATCGGTATCCTTGGCTGAGCCGCAAATGCAAAGCATGCCCCGCCCGAAACGATTGCTAACCGAAAGTACGGATGTTAGCTCTGGCGCCTGCGCAGCGCGAACGGAGTAAGACTATGCCCGTCGCCGAGGAATCAACGTGGAAGTGGCCAAGTCGACTAGCTGAATTGCATGAGCGTTTTAGTGCAGCCGCGCCATTTCCACATATCGTTCTGGATAATGTCTTAAAACCCGAAATCGTGTCGGCAATTTATGCGGAAATTCCGGATCCGGACAATCCGGCATGGATTCGCTGGGGCGGCGGCAGGCCGGAAGAATGCGATCCCATATTTGCGAAGCGGGGGATTTCTGACGTGCGTCAGCTTCCCGCGTCGAGTCGGTTCGTTCTCGACGAACTGACGTGCGATCGCTTCATTGACGATCTTTGCGTGTTGACGGGAAAGTCCGAGTTGAGCGTCGATTGGACTTTCAGCGGGGGTGGTCTTCATTGTTCGGGGCAGGGCGCTGCCCTTCGGATCCACGCCGATCCGATCCGGCATCCGCATCCCGACCAGTTCGACCAGGCGATCAACCTGATCCTTTACGTCAATCCTGCCTGGGAAGAAGATTTCGGCGGGGATCTTGAGCTGTGGTCGCGCGATTGCTCGAGGTGCGAGGTTTCGATCGCCCCCATGTTCAATCGTCTCGTTATTTTCCAGGCGGATCGGAGCAGCTTTCACGGCCACCCGAGCCCCAACAGATGCCCGCCTGGCCAATATCGCGCATCCTTGGCGTTATATTACTACACCAGAAGGGAGCAGGATGTCTTGTTGGAAAGCAACCGGCCGATCTGGCGCTGATTGCCGGATGCGGCCCGAAACCGGGCAAAGAGAATTGAACGGACGGCGCTCGAATCATTGACGAATCGGCGCCCGATGAAATGCCTCATATCTTGACATCCCATAGGTCTGCCGTATTATATATTTAGCCAGTTGATTATTTTCGATTTTGTCCGTCGAAGGTGTTGCACTTTGCGATGAGAAACAACGAGCAACAAACCTTAGAAAAGATTTCGTATACGACGGGCCTTGATAGAATTCAAGAAGCGGTTATAAGCTCGCATTTCATGCAGAAGTTTTCGTGTGACGAAAATCTTCACATGTATAGTGAAGCCGCATTCCGCGATAAGCGCATAGCTATTTCCTCTGAATTCGTTATCGAAAAAATAGTCCCGAATTTGCTTCGGACTGCCGAAGATTTTTCGGCTGCCAGAGCAGCGCTGGCGAAAATACGCGCCGCTGAGAAATTTGGCGAATATGGCTTGGCGAAGGCAAGCGAGTTGGGCGCGGCTAACTTCATTGCTGAACTCATGTTCGATCGCAATTATTCGCAGAACGCTGGAAAATATTTTTCGAGGAGATCACTGGCAAATCAGATTTCCGAACGTATTGCCGCAGGCGAAGCAATCACCTTGGCGATTCCTGCGCTGCCGTTCAAATTGCCGTCGCCCCTCAAGGCCAGGGGTTCCAGCCCCGATCTTGCGGAAGTAAATTTTCTTCTTCAGCTTTTCGAAATCGCTTACGGTATCGACCTGCTTTACCGCGAAGCGCAGCCGCAAATTCCGCACGCCTGCGCGAGATTCACCGTGGTTTCGGACGGACGGCGCTTCAATGCCCTGGTCGGCCAGCCCGACGACGCCGTGACCCGATATGGCGAGCAAATCAGGTGGTGGATCGATCGCCTCGGTATTTCCGAATATGTCGAAGTCGCCGACTATCGCGATCTGCTGGAGGCGCGACTGCCGCAGGAACTGCTCCGCGACAAGGCCGGGATACGCGACAAAGCGGAAGTGTCCTACGCCGAGTTGATGTGGCCGGTCTTCGATCCGCTTCACCCGCTGAAAAGCTTGGGTCTGACGTCGCTGCTCGAGCCCGATCCGGAAAAACTCAACCCTGAAGGACGTTTCAGCTCGCTCCTCCAATCTCTGGTATACACGATCAGGTATCCGTGTCTGAAGCGGGTTGCTGAATCGGCACCCGGTCCCGACAGATCGCGAGATCTTGCGCTTTACCGAGAATTGACCGGGCATATTTTCGTACGTTACCCCGATGCAATTCCTTGCGAGTTCGATGAGGTGCTGCTGCAGGCCGGGGCAGGGGACGGCCTTTCACCCGGCGCCATGGAAAGCTTGCGGCAGGCAATGTTGAGGGAGGTCTGGGAAGCCACTATTCTCTACATGGCCGAAATCAAGAGTGACCGCGAACTCCAGCGCGAACCGATATCGACCTGCCTTCCAGATGCATTCCGCTGGACGATTCATGCGAAGCGGGGACAGATTGCCCTCATGACGCCGACCGCCCTGGGGCTGTCGGTTCAGGCATGGGCGGGAACGGCGGTGTTCAAGCGGTCAAAAAAGGGTGGCGTCAAATTATGCGCGCTGCCGGTCGTCGCCCTCGAAGGTGTCGGATCGATCCCGGTTACCGTTCAGGACGAGCACAATCTGTTTGGTCTTGGCGATCAGCCATTGTTCTACATCTATCCCGACATTGCCGTTTCGAGCCTGAGCGGATTGATGGACGAACTGACCGGCCCGCTGGTGCGCGCGCGAGCGGTCTGAGATGACGGCCGGCTTCGCCGATATGGCTTTTCCCCGACCCGGAACCCTGGAGGGGCCGTCGGTGAAGCTAGAGCCGCTGGCGGCGCCTCACCGTGAGGATCTGCGCGAAGCCGCGACGTCGGACCAATCGATCTGGACCTACTTCCCTCTCCTCTTCAACGGTGCCGGCGACGACTTCGATCCATGGTTCGAATCCAGTCTGCAGCGCGGCCTGGCGGGGGAACATTATCCCTTTGCCGTCAGGCGAAACGCCGACGGCAGGATCATCGGAACCACGCGCTATTATGACATGTCTTCGGTCCATCTTCGCCTTGCGATCGGATCGACATGGTACGCGCCTGAGGCGCGCGGGAGCCTGGTCAATTTTGAAGTGCGTCTCCTGACCATGGCCCATGCGTTCGAAAATTGGAACGTCAACCGCATCGAACTCATAACCGATCCCCGCAACCTGAGCTCGCAAGCCGCCATGAAATTGCTGGGCGCCAGGCAGGAAGGCGTCATTCGCAACCATCTGATCTACAACGATGGACGCGTGCGCGATTCGCTTCTTTTCAGCGTCGTTCGATCAGAATGGCCGGCGGTCAGGGAACGCCTGACGCAAAGGCTTGCGAGAGCCTGACCGCAGTTTCTCTCCGCCAGCGACCGTTCGCGTGCCAGCGGCTTCTGGCGCGGTTGCCGATCCGGGTCCCGGCTGCCGCCCGCCGCTATTGGCCGTGCTGTCCCGGCCAAAGGATCGCGCCGGCATTTTCCCTGAGGTCGGAAAGCGATGAACATCCAAGAAGCTGCAAGGCATTGGTGAGTTCGTCCCCAAGCAGCGCGATAGCCCTTGCCACCCCTTGCTCACCCGCAACGGCCAGTGCCCACATGGTTGCACGCCCGAGGAGAACCGCATCGGCTCCAAGGACCAGCGCTTTCACGACGTCGGTCCCGCGTCTGAAGCCCCCATCGACCAGAACCGGCACCCGTCCGTTCACCACCCGTGCGATGGGCGGAAGCGCCTGGATTGCCGAGATCGTGCTATCCAGTTGCCGCCCTCCATGATTGGAAACAATCAGCCCTGCCGCGCCGGCATCCAGCGCGCGTTCCACGTCGATGGCGTTCGTGATGCCCTTTATCAACACGGGCAGGCTGGAGGCAGCGATGGCTTTGTGCACATCCTGCCAGGTGACCGCCGGGTCGGGTTGCGCGCCGGGGAACGAATGGATCGGGTTGTTGTGATCGATTGCGTCTCCCCTGGCGAAATTGCCCGCGCTGATCGCCGCCGGAAGCGTGAAGCCATTGGCAAGATTGCGGTCGCGTTTTCCCATCACTGCACAGCCCGCGCTCAGGACAATCGCCTTGAAGCCCGATCGTTCGGCGCGGCGTACCACTTCATCACCCAGCGATCGGTCCTGGAGGATATAGGATTGGAGCCATAGCGCCTGATGGGGTGAGACGGCTGCAATTTCCTCGATGCTGCGGCTGGACATCATGCTGACAATCATCGGGATCTTCGCGTGCAGCGCTGCCGCAGCGGTGGCCAATTCGCCATCGGGGCAGACCAGCTCATGCATAGCGGACGGGCTGAGCCCTATCGGAAGGGCGAAATCGCCAAGCGGTCCGGTCCAACTTGTATCAACCGCCGAAACCTCTCTGAAAGCGAGCGGGGCAAACCGGATCGCGTCAAGGTCGCTGCGATTTGCCGCGCAGGTAAGCTCGTCGCCCGCGCCGCCATCGATATAGTCGAACAGTTTTGCGTCCAGCGCCGATCGGGCCTGCCGCCTGAAACCGTCGATATTGATGATTTCGCGCAGCGCGTGCGAGGCGGTAGCCGGCCCGTCCCGCGTCGTGTCCGGTAATCGCAAGGGCCGCTCTTCCTCGCGACCGTATTTCTCCCAATGCTCGAAGCCCGACGCGAGTTCGCCCCGGCGCAATCGATCCTCGACATCCGGATTGGCTGCCAGATAGGAACGCTCGCAAAAATCCGGGCGCGACACCTCTGCGCCAAGCTGGGCTTTCAGAAATGTCCGGATCACTCGCCCGACGGTGGCGTCGGAAACGTGCCGGCAATCGGCTTCATAAGCCTTGGCTCGAGGCGACATCGAAACCATGTCGAAGCTCGGGAAATAATCGACGTCGTCATGGGCCTCGGCGAAAATCTCGGCAGTGACGCGCAGGGTCGACTTCGAATGCATGTTGGCGACGATGATGTCGCGGCCGGAAAATGTTTCCGACATGGGAACGGGCGACACGGACACGATGATCCGCGCGCCTTGATTGTGACGGAGAATCAGGCGGCGAACCTTCTCCAATTCCTCCAGATTGTCGGCCACATCGGTGATGCGCAATTCGTAGCGACCGGACTCGCGGCGCACGCTGGCCAAGTTCGGCGGCGCATTGAGATGTCGGCTCGTCAGGTGGTCGAACCAGACCTCGTTCAAGCCCAGCGTCAGAATGACCAGCGATGCCTCGCGCAACCGGGAGAAATATTGGTCAGTCAGATAGGCTCTGCGCTCGATGGCGCGCGGGAGCGGAACGGGGGCAACGAACGGCGAAAGTTGCAGGTCGAGCCAGCCGTCGCGATGTTGCTCGAAATAGGACTCATCGAGCGCCGGCGGCTCGATAGACCATTCGAGTTCGTTGCGGATCGAGTGGACGGTGAATTTATTGAGAAAACCGTTGACGCGGTTGGGCCACTCCTCACGCGGGCTGACCACTTTGCGGCTCAGAACGTCGATGCCATGCGGAATGAGATGCTCCTCGATATTGCGGGCGAAGCACGATCCGATACAAAACACTCTTTCATTTTCGGAAATACGGAATTTTGGTGAAATCGACACTTCGACGAACGGGTCCGCAAATCGGTCTATTTGTCGTTTCCAGCGCGACATCGGCGCCTTCGCAGCAGCTTGCCATGCTGCAGTTCCCGAAATCGACCTGACCGTCATCACAAGCTCCACCTTTCGCAAGGCCGCGGTCGAACTGACCCCATTGCGATACGGACGACTATATCAGCTGCAATTCGGGTGCGACGAAATTTCTTGGCTACTCTCGACAACACAAGCAAAATAGTAAGAGATATTTCGATGCAGACAGAGGCCCAGATTGTCGCAGAGGCTGCTTTCAATCGGCTGTTCGTAAATGACGACGAGATTGCAAGGGCGGGCGCCGACTGCGCATTCTTCGAAATGTCAGGCGAACGAGCGGCACCTTTAATTGTCGAGCGAATTCGGACGGCAATTGCGGATGGCACCCCGTTTTCGCTCGTCAGGGTGGGTAACGGCGAAGGTAACGCGATTGCGATGGTCGAAGATGCCGGATCGCCGGCAATCTTCGATGGCTTCGATTTCGAGTTCGTCAGCCAGAATGGCTGTTCCATCACTCCGGAAAAGGCCGTGCCTTTTTCACGCCTTGTCGTCGATGCGATTATGTCCGCCGACATCCAGGGATATCGCATCGGCCGCTTCGACGAACGTGCCGTCGCCCTCGATTGCATTGCAAGAGGGGAGACCTCGCCCGCGTTGGGGATAATTTATGCGCGATCGCTATTCGCCGGTCAGGTGCTTGGTCGCGCATCACGCTCGGGCTGGTACACCAGCGCCTGGATTCACTTCGACCTGATGACCCGGTTCGCAGCGATGGTCGAGAATGCGACGCAAGTCGTGGTCATTTCCGGGCGCGAGGAGTTGGCCGCCAGGTTCGCCGAAAAACTGGGCTCCCGGCTCGCCTGGTTTGCGCCGATACCGGTCCAGGGATATGTTCCGCAGTCACTGGAAACCTCTCACTATGCGATGTTCGAAGGCCTGCGAGACAGGATCAGGCAATCGGATTTGCGAGGGACGCTGGTGCTGGTGGGGGCTGGGCTGTTCGGCAAGGTCTATTGCCAGGATGCCCGCGATGCCGGCGGGGTCGCGGTCGACATGGGCAGCGCGTTCGACCTTCTGGCGGGGATTTCGACACGGCCCATTCATCGGCGCCTCGACATTTCCGCATTGCGCTGGTGACCCGCGGGCGCTCTGCAGCGTAGGGGTCAGATCTCATCCGATATCGTCATATAATCCGGAACCGGGGGCATGCGCACATAGTCATGCTCCAGGAGCAGAGCGCTCATAGGATCTTCTGCGGATTGTCGGAAACCGGCGAACTTGTAGGTGACGAGCATCGGCCGGTTGCGCTCCGTCGCGACGAAAACTGCCCGCATTCTTACCTGGCGTGCCTTCGCCAGCCGCAAGATATGGCCGAGCAGCACCGAACCTATCCCGCGTGACAGGACGCGACAGGACATCAGGAACAGCCGGATTGTCCACACCATATCGTCCAGTTGGATCAGCGACAGGCCGATCGTGCCGCTGCTACCGAAACGATCTTCGAGTTCGGCGACCAGTACGAGGTGATCGGGCGACGTCGAATATGCCTCCAGTTCCTCGATGGAATAGGTTCGTCCGCCGGTGTTGAGTTGATTGGTCCTGACGGTAAGTTCGTGCGCGCGCTCAAGATCGGCCGCGGTTGCCCGGCGCACCGTCAGGCGCATGTCGAGGGACGCAAGAAATCTGTCGCGGGCGCCTTCGAACGATTCTCCCGCCGCCTTGCGCGCCTCGTCGGCCCGATACATCGATCTTCTGTTGCTGGAATCGGCCGTCACGAATTGCGGGTTGAATTCGGGCCACGACAGCAGGTCGGGAAGCGCGTCGGCGGCGATCGCCCTTACTTCGGGTATCATGAACTGAATTTCGGCGCGTTCCGTCGCCTGGTCATCGATGAACGCGAAAGTGTCCAGCCCGATACCCAACAGGTCCGCTACGGTGCTGATCGATTTCGCCTTGCTGTCCCAGCCGATCTGCGGGTGCAGGAAAAAGTCGGCGATACCGAGCGACTCGAGCCGCGGCCAGGCCGCCGCATGGTCGTTCTTGCTCGCAATCGATTGCAGAATGCCGCGGCTATCGAGCTCGCGGACGACCTGTTCTGCCGCAGGTGAAAGCTCGTTCGCTCCGCCCTCGAGCAACGTACCGCGCCACAAGGTTTCGTCCAGGTCCCAGACAACACATTTGATGTGCGACTTATGCATTGGTCCAGGGCTTCTGCAAGGCGTATGACGCAAGCGAGATCTGATGAATCTCGCGCGTCCCTTCGATAATTCCGGATACCGTCGCGTCCCGCAAATACCGCGAAACGGGAAATTCGGAAGAACAACCGTTGGCGCCAAGCAAGGCGACGGCATCATTGGCGACCCTGATCGCCGCCTCAGCGCTGTGATACTTCGCAAGCGCGGTTTCGGCTGCCGCCCTGGGGTCGCCGGCGGCGCGCAAGCGCGCGGCGCGATCGCACAGCGCGCGGGCAGTCGTATAAGCCACCAGTCCGTCGGTAAGGATGCGCCGCACCAACTGGTGCTGGGATATTGGGACACCGCCCTGCTGCCGACGCGCGGCATAGGCGGTGCAGGTGTCGAGACAGGCGCGAATGATGCCAACCGTCCCGCAGGCAACCGAAAAGCGCCCATGATCAAGCGCCGTATTGGCGACGAATCTGATGCCGGCATTGGGCGCGCCGATCCGGTTCTCGGTCGGCACCCGCACGGCATCGAGGTGAAGCCTCGCCAGCTCGGAGCCACGGGTGCCGAACACATCGGTCATCCGTTCGATCTTCAGACCAGGGCTGTCCCGCTCCAGGATCAAGGCCAAGGGCTTTCCATTGCAGCTGGCGAACACCAGAAACAGGTTCGCGATGCAGCCGAAGCTGCACCATATTTTTTCACCCGACAGAACATAGCCGCCTGCATCTTCCACCGCGGAGGTCCCGATCGCGTTGGCATCGCTGCCCACGTCCGGCTCCGTCAGGGCGAAGGCGATGATCGATCGCCCGCTGGCCAAGCCGGGCAAATGTCGTCGCTTCTGCTCCTCATTGCCGTATCGCAGTACCGCCTGTGCCGCCATGTTGTGCACGGTCAGCAGGGTGCGGGCCGATGCGCAGCCCCAGCCGAATTCCTCCAGCACCGGGCCAAAGTCGACGGGATCAAGTCCGCCGCCGCCCCACCGGGCCGGCAGGGCGGCGCCAAGCCAGCCTTGCTCGCCGAGGGCGGTGACCAATTGGCCCGGAAAATGTTGCTCGCGATCGATCTTCTCCGCCAGCGGCTCGACCATCTCCCGGACAAAGCGCCTTGCACGGTCTGCGGCGGTGCTCGATTCCGACACGGCTCCGTCAGTCATTGTGCGAAGCCCGCCCCCATCTTGCCAACAACGAACCGATTGATGGCAGCGATCGAACAGAAATTGTCGATATCGAGGTCGTCACCATCGACCTCCATTCCGAATTCCTGTTCCACGAAGCTTACGAGCTGCAGTCCGAAAAGCGAGTCGACAAGGCCGAGCTCGAAAATATCATCGTCATCTTCCAGGGGTTGTGCGACCTTGGCCCCAATATAGCTTCGGATTCGATCACGAACGTCCATCGGTGTCACCTTTTACACGGTAATCATAGAAGCCGAGTCCGGATTTGCGGCCGAGCTTTCCGGTTGAGACCATCTCGACCAGCAACGGATTGGGTGCGAACCGGGCTTCGCCGAAACATTTGTGCAGCACCTCGAGCGAGCGCATTATCGTATCCAGGCCGATCAGGTCGGCGGTCGCCAAAGGTCCCATCGCATGGGCGAAGCAACCGACGAAAATCCGGTCGGTGTCGACCGCGTTCGCAACCCCCTCGTTCACGACCGCGATCGCTTCATTGATGGTCAGCATGAGCACCCGGTTGGTGACAAACCCCGGGCTGTCGTTGACCAGTATCGCTTCCTTGCCGATTTCATGCAGCAGCGCGCGCGCGCTTTCGATGGTTGCGACACTGGTATCGGGACCTCGAATGACCTCGACGATCTTCTTTTGGGGAACGGGGTTCATGAAATGCATGCCCGCCAGTCGCGAGCGGTCCCGAAGTTCCTGTGCGAGATTGCCGATCGGGATCGCCGACGTATTCGCGGCAATCACGCAATTCCGATCGGCGACCCGGTCGAGTGCGCTGTAGATTTCGCGCTTGATGTCGAAATCTTCGGTCGCATTCTCGATGATGAAATCGGCTTCGCCCATCCGTGAAATGTCCGTCGTCGGCGTTATCAGGCCGACGACGTCGTCCGTGCGGATACGCGCCGAATTGCGGTCCATCATGGCTGCGAGTTTCAGCGATCGAACGATCTGGCGCTGCGCCGAATCCAGGATGCCGTCAGCGACGTCCACGAGCAGGACCTTGTGGCCCGTCTGCGCCAGGACCTGCGCAAGGCCCTGTCCCATCACGCCCGCCCCAATGACGCCGACCGTTTCGAATTTCAGGTCCATCGGAAATCGTCTCACCTCGCCATCGCGCAAATCATGGCACCGTGTCCATGGCCAGATCGTTCAGGGCGATGTCCGCAATGGCGTCGGCCCCACTCATGTCGATCTCTGCGCGGCGATCGGGGCGCCGCGAGGCCGACGCCTGAACAGCTTCGGCGAATTTCAGCGGGAGTTCCGCCGCGGTCGGAGCAATTCGAATGTCGATGAAATCGGACAGGCTGCGTGCATGCTGGAATTGCTCGTCGCGCTCGCTCGCGCGCAGCGGGACACAGACTATGGAAGCGCTGCCCTGCAACGTTTCCAGAAGCGAATTATAGCCGCCGGTCGTGATCACCACGTCCGCGCCGGCGTGCAGGAGTCCCATATTCTCAACGGTGCTGTGGATCCGAACGCGCATCGCGTTGCCGCCGACCCGAATCCCGTCGGGCGGCCGCAGGTTCGACCGCGGTCCGAGGACAATATCGAAAACCAGTTCGGGATAAGCGTCCGCCAGCGCGATGGCAGCGTTGATCGTCGCTTCGCCGGTCTGTCCGCCTCCCGCCGAAGCGACAACCCATGTATCGCCGGGCGCCAGGCCTCTTTCAGCGCGCTTTCCGGCAATGGCGGCAGCGGATATCTTTTGCGTAACATAGCCCGTGCTGGTGATCTTGGCGCGAACTCTCGCGGACAGGTCATGGCCTTCGGCGAATTTGACTATCCTGCGGTCGGCGGCAACCAGGATGCGGTCATAGTGCTCGATCAGCGCGGTTCGCGCCGCGCCGCCGAAAATCAGGGCGTCAAGGTCCTCCGTCCCGTTGAGGACGCCGCGCGTGACAAGATATTTTCGGCATCGTGCGTTCTCGATGACATCTGCCAGCTCTCCCCTCGACCCCAGCGGAAGATGATCGACGAAGATGGCATCGGGCCGAAACGCGCGCATGATGCCGTCGATCATGGTTCGCCTGATCGCTACCGCTTCTTCGAGTTCGACCTCGACGAACGGCTCGCGGGCCCAATAACGCGCTCTTTCCGCGATCAGGCTGTCCCAACTGGGAATGTGGACATATTCGCAACCCGCGGGAACGAACCAGGTAGCGGCCCGGCTGTGTCCCGTGACCACAAGACAGGCGAACGGCCCCTGCATCCGTTCGGCGATATGGCACAAGCGTCGCAAATGCCCGAGGCCGACGCCCCCGTCGAAGACGAAGAAAACGGCGCGCTTCTGGGCCGCTGCCCCGCGCGCGTGCCAGGACCTTGCATGCTCAGCCGTCACGACCGCCTCGTATCGGCGACCCAAATGCTGCGAAATGCGGGCTGGCCGCGCTCGCCGGCCGGCGCGGACGGCGATCCGGGAAGTGCGATTACGTCGGCCACGATGATCATACCTCTGGGATCATGCCGCGCTTGTATTTGACGTAGTCGCTGCGATTGACGAGCAGCCACGCCAGCTGACGCAAATGTTCCAATGTCGACGGATCGACCTTCAGGTTGCGCATGATCGACTTGGTCCAGCGCATCTGGTCGGGCTCGATCTCGCGGTCGATATGACCGTCGCGTATCGCGATCTCGAACAGTTCGGATCCCGGGAATGGCACGACCGCAAAAAACAGCGCATAGTCGAGCCCTTCCTCGACGTTTCGCTTGGCCATCGTGATCGTCTCGAAAATCTCGTCGATCGTTTCGTCGGGGTATCCGATCATGTAATTGCCGGAGACCTTGATGCCATAATCGTTGAACGTACGGATCAGTTTTGCAGTATTGGTATTCCTGATCTTCCATTTCGACGAAGCATATTTGTCCAAAAGACGCTGTGACGCGGATTCGAAAGGCAAGGCGAGGGAGGTGAAACCGGCTTCGGCCAGAACCTCGATCAGCTCGGTATCGACCTGCAATTCGTCCGTGCCCTGCTTGCCGCTATGCAGGTGGCATATATTTATGCCGTTTACGTCGAGCAATTTGAGTCCAAGGTCGCGGACCATCCGAAATATGTCGATCGCCCTGCGTTTCTTCATGAACAGGCTATCGTCCTCGATGAAGACATATTCGACACCCATATTCTTGAGCGTTTCGAACTCCCGATATACCCGTTCGACCGATTTCATCCGGAAAGACCCGATGTGGCTGTGATCCGAGCCAGCCTGCTCCCTGGAAATATGGCAATAGGCACATCGAAACGGGCAGCCGCGCGACGTCTGCAGCGACGCATATCGGATCGTCTGGCCCAAGGGAAAGTTGCCGCCATGCGGTCGCGAAATCGTCCAATATTGCTGCATCGGCAGCAAATCCCATGCCGGCATCGGCAACTCGTCTAGATCCTTCACGAGCGGTGCGTGTGCCGTCTTCTGCTCGCGGCCGCTTTCATCCAAATAGGCGACGCCCGGCACCGTCGCGATCGAGCCGCCGCCTTGCAGCGCTTCGCCGAGCCGGGTCACGGTGGCTTCAGCTTCGGACATGGCGATCAAATCGACGCCCGCGGCAAAGAACCTGTTACGCAAATTGCGGGCGTTGACGCCGCCCGCGATTATGAGCTTCCCGGGGAATTGTCTCTTAATCTGCGAGACAAGTTCAAGGCAGGGTGTGGTCTGGGGCGTGAAGATCGACGACAGACCCACGACATCATACCGCTCGACTACTTTCAATATATCTTCGGCGGACAGCCCGACGCGGAGCAGCCCGTTATCCTGCTCGGTTACATTGTGGAAACTTTTATCGAGCGGCGAACGATCGAAGCCGACCGTACAATCGAGAATATCTGCTTCGTAGCCTGCGTCGCGCAGCGCAGCGGCAAGATACGCCAGGCTGAGCGATCCGTCGGGCTTGACGACCTCCCCGACCGAAAACTGAAGCGGGGGGTAAAGAAGAAGGAAGCGCGGAGACGCGCACCTCGCCGCAGCCAACTTTTGTTCAATAGAAACAACTTGATCGGGGTGCAGCATTCCCTATCCCCTATATGGAAGGCTAGCATGCTTTTCGAAGATTGCGGTGTCAACCGCCCTATTGCCTTGGCTTTCCAGCAAAAACTGCCCTATCTATTGTCTTGATTCGGGCTCGAGTATCGCTGGCCTCACCTTTGCCCGTTTGACAAGAGGGCGCCGATCATCGAAAATTCAGGCAAAAACTCGTTATGGCAGGAATAATTTAGAGGACGTCCGACGGGTTTAATCATGAATAGTTCTGCGGAGAATACATGGGTTCTATTGAAGGCCGGCAAATAGATCGATGCGATTCCGCAACGAACTTGCGTAGCCCGGTAATTCTGGTTCTTGGTATGGCCCGCAGCGGGACCTCTGCGGCCGCGCGAGTTCTCTCGCAATGCGGGGCAAGATTGCCTGATTCGTTGCTGACGCCCAACCGCCATAATCCGACTGGATTTTGGGAGCCTGCAGTCGCAGTCCAGATCAATGCCAGAATACTCAAGGCATCTGGGTCTAGTTTCTTCGACACCGCAATCTGTCCCGATACTTTGAATGATAGTCTGGATCGATCTCAATTCATCGATGAGATAGCCGAATTCCTTGCAATCAGTCGTGTGAAAGACAGTGCGCAACCGCTGGTGGTTAAAGACCCGAGAATCAGCAATCTGCTGCCTTTTTGGCTCGAGGCCATCGCCCGGGCCGAGCTCGAGCCCCGCGTGGTGATACCTGTCCGTTCGCCGGCCGAGGTTGCGGTCTCGCTGCGCAAGTGGAAAGGGGTGCCATTGGAGCATTCCGCCGCGCTCTGGCTGAAGTACAACCTGCTGGCCGAACGCGGGACCCGCCATATCCGGCGGAAATATGTGAGCTACGCTGGGCTGTTGCACGACTGGAGGCGCGAGGTTGCCGCGATCGCGGCGGCTTTGCAGCTGCCGCTGGATCTGAATGACGATGTGGACAAGTTCCTCGACAGCGGATTGAGGCATTCGACATCTCATGCCGTCCCCGGCGAACTTCGCGATATCGCGTGGTTGGGTGAAGTGGAACGCGTGCTTCAATCCGCGTGCGACGGGCAGGGGGGCGATCAGTCCATACTAGACTCGGCGTATGACTGGATATGTGCTTCGCAAGCGTCGGGGGCGCTTCCCGTGATCAACACGTTTGGAACGGACTTCGGAATTTCGTAGAGCAAACCATGATGCCGGCACGCAATATTGGTTCTATTGCGTCTGGAGTTCTGGATGTGGGGTTCGGAGACGCCGCACCAGGGGCTGGCAAAGAGTTTCCGTGGCATAGCTGGTGGCACGTGCAGGATGAGCGCTGACGGCAAGTCGGATAGGAGTGTGGGGGATATGGCCGGGAGCCGGTTTGGGCGATGACCCTGATCGCGCCGGGCAGGGCGGCGTTCGAAAGCCGCGGAACCCGTCACGCCAAGCTCGGTGAATCCAGATTTCAGGTATGCCGCACAAAACGGTTGCACCCTCCAGGCTTCCACATTACCCATCTTATTGAAGATTGTAATATGCAGTTGGCGATACTCAATCGCTGCGATGAGCGCTTTTTCCTGATTAATGGGCGTACAGCGTTATGATCGAAAAGCTTAATTGTTCGATCGTATTTAGTATTTGCGCCAGCTGCTCGACTTGGGCAGTTCCACATGCATCCGCTCAAGAAACTGCGAAAGAAAAAGAGAATCCTGAAATTGTGGTGAGAGCTACTGTGCCCGCGGTGGTGCAGAAGGATGATCGAACAGTTTATAATCTCGACGCCAACCTGCAAGCGGCTAGCGGTAGCGTCGCCGACGTGCTGACGACCTTGCCCTCGGTCAGCGTCGATGCAAACGGCGGCGTCCGGGTTCATGGCGAAGGGGTTGTCGTATTGGTGGACGGCCGGCCGGCGCCTGCGTTGCGCGGCAATCTTGGCGCGGCACTACAGTCCATGTCGGCCAGCACGATCGCCCAGATCGAAGTGATCACGTCACCCGGCGCCGAATTCAGATCAAATGCCGCCGCAGTCATCAATATCGTCACGAAGAAGCCATCCGGGCCCGAAACAAAGGGAGAAATCTCCGCAAATCTGGGAACGCCGCACCGGCGCCGGAATATGTCATTCAATGGATCGACGGGCACAGGGAAGTGGACATTTGGTACCACCCTCGGCTTCCGCGAGGACGTTCGTTCCGACCTCATCGATGTCGATCTGCGCACGTTCGACGCGAGCGGGGGCGATGCTGCCCGGCTGACGGAACACAGGTCGACGTTCGTCCCATACAGGAATTTAAGCGGCAATCTGAATGCCGACTATGCGATCTCGGATCGCGGCAGCCTTCGCATTTCCGCGGAAGGGGCGCTCAGGGACAGGCCACGTCGCTATACTGCGACGACTATCCTGAGCCGGCGGTCGGATGGGTTGATCAGCACGGGCCTGACGAAGGATGCTGCCGAGCAGGATTATGATTATTATGCGCTGACGGGCGAATATAATCGCACAAAGCTGTTCGGGAATGACAAATTGTCGGCCAGAATTTCTTATGAAAATCACGTTACGAACAGGCTGTCGTCGGACATCATCACGTTTCGCGAGGACCCCTCGCCGAATTCGCTGCTCGACCAGTCCTGGCTTCAGGACGGCAAGGTATGGAAGGGCTCGTTCGACTACCGGATCGATCTGTCGAAAGTGTCCCAGCTCAAGCTGGGCGGTGAAGTGGAAAACGCCAACGACATCATAAATTACGGGCGAACGAGAACGCTCTCGGAAAGTGGAGTCGTTTCCGCTGCCAGCACATCGGCCCGTATTCGCAACCGATATTCGGCGGCCTATCTCGAGTATAAGACGAAGATCGACGACTGGTCGATCCGGGGCGGCGTGCGGTTCGAAACGCAGAGCTCCAACATCCGGCAGGACGGGCCCGTACTCCCGGTCGAGAACAGCAGCGATTCGTGGAGCCCCAGTCTGACGATTAGCTCCGATCTCGACACCAATGATTCGGTCGCATTTGCGTATAGTCGCAGGGTAAACCGGCCGAGCGCCGACGAGCTCGCTCCGATTCAGCTTGTCGTCAACACCGTAACCAACGTTGGCAATCCGCGCCTCAAGCCCGAAACGATCGACAAGTTTTCCGTAAAATATAATCATGATTTCGACATCATGAGCCTTTCGGTCGAAGCGTATTTCAACGAATCGAAAAACGAGGTTCTCGAGCATATCATTCTGCCCGATCCGGATCAGCCCTACCTCGTCTCGACCTTCCAGAATGCGGATGAAAGCAGAAAATATGGCGTCGATGCTTCGCTCAACATTCCGCTCTCGTCCAAATTAAAGGTCAATCTGGATGCGGACATTTTCAGAGGCGAGATGTCGCTGCTCATCAATGAAGATCGATACCGGATCGATCAGACCAGCTATATATTGAAGGCGGACGTCACATGGAGTCACAGCAAAAAGGGGCAGTTGCAATTTAGTTCGCAACTATACGGAAACTCGCTGAGTTCGAACGGGATTAATGACGCCTATTCGTCGCTTAATCTCTCATACAGTTACCAACTGGCTCGGAACCTCAAAATCGTTGCGAATTTCACGAATATTTCCGGAACTACCGAATATGGTGATATCGTCAGATCGAAAGAGTTCATCAGGCGGACCCGGCTTCGCGTACCGGGCCAAGTGTTCTTTGCCGGGTTAAAATACAAGTTCGGGGGCGGTGCGAGCGTTGAATGATCCGGGCGCTCGCGGGCCGATATGCGAGACGAAAATGACGCGCCAGGCGATTCAGGCCGCGCTCTCCTGCAACATCGGCGTCAGATTGCTGCGAAAGAGATTGCCCTCGCCTGCTGCTTCGGGCGGCAGGCCCGGATCGACCAGATACACGGTTCCCGTGCAGGCGGGCCGGGCCTCGGCGTGCAGACGTTCGAGCCCGAAGGGTACGGCATAATCAACAACCGGCTGTCCGGATGCGGCTCTCAACCAATCGCCGGCGGCAATCAGCTGCTCGCGCTGTTGCTGTGGATCGAGCGCGCTGATGCACTGATGGTCCCAGCCATGGTTTCCGATCCGAACGCCGGCCCGGCACAATTCATCGAACTGGCTGCGAGTCATGGTCCGGGCGTGTTCGCCGATCTTGGCGTCTTCCGCGCCAAGCAGGCGTTCGACTTCGTCGAGCAAGCGGTGTGCCGCTGTCTCGCGCGCGGTCAATAGCAGCGGCCGGACCGCGAAGCGGAACTTGCGCAACTGTTCTCTTGAATCGAGATCATAGGCCACGCCCTGGAACATGCACGAATTGACCGTGCGTCCATCGACCAGGGCATCGAAGCGGCTGAACCAGTAATCATTACCGGAAATGATCTGCGAAGGATTTACGAAGAGGGTGATTTCGTGGCCCAGCTCGCGCGCGATCAGACAGGTCTCGAAACCCGCGCGGGTCGAATCGTCGACGGTCAACACATCGCCTTCCGCGCACGCGTCGGGTTCGACGAACCGGTCCTCGCGCTGGGCGAGGTAGCTGCGCAGTGCCTGCTCGGGCACATAATGCCGCATCGATTGCAGATCCCTTGTCCAGTTGGGGGAACTGCCGTGCAGAATGTAGGTCTGGCGGGTCATTGCATACCAATCGTCTGACGCTGTTCGGAGGGCGGGGCGGGCGTTCAAGGCAGTTCCGGGGCACCGCTCATTCGGTGTGGATCGTGCTTCGATACATGATTCTGGTTTCCGACGGGTCGTGGCCGCTTGACGAATGAAGCATCCGTAAATTGTCCCATATCACGATATCGGACAGCTCCCATTGGTGGAAATAGGCCAACGAACCTGCCAGTCGCGCAATTTCCCCCGCAACGGCGTCGAGCAACGCGTTGCCCTCATCATCGGCTCGTCCGGCGATGCCGGTCGCCATCCAGGGCGAGACATGCAGGATCGGTTCGCCCGACGCGCAGGCGCGGATCGAGGGATGGCTGGCGGAGAGTTCGGTCGACGGAGGAATCGCCGATCGCTTCTGCGGGGTGCGCACAACGCGGAAACCGGCCGGAATGCCAAAGCGCAGGTCCGCGACGGAGAGATTGTGGCCATAAGTGACGTCGTAGCGGGCAACCTCGTCGCGAAGCGATGGATCGAAATGACGATACAGGTCTCGGCCATCGACGAACCCGGTCATGCCGCCCGATCGCACCCGTCGCCCGCAACGCAGCGCTCTGGCGGCATTCGGGCGTTCGCTATAGCATTGATCATAGTGCCACGGCATCCAGCCGGCCAGTTGTTTGCCGTCGATCTCGACAACCGTCGTTGCTCCGGGCGCGCTTGTCATTTCCCCGACGCCGGGGACCTTGAGCCCATCGATCTCCCCGCATTCCGCCGGCGGATAGGCTTTAAGGGTGCCAAACACTTCGCTCAGCGCGATCTGCAAGCGATGATCGGCCGCGATGTTCTGGAAAATGAGCAACCCCTTTTCCGCCAGGAGGCGTCGCAACTGATCGCGCCGGGTCTCGATTTGCAAGCATGCGATGTGGATTCCACTGACGCGAGCACCGAACGCGTAATTACCAATCGAATTTACTTCAATTGACATATGCGTCCCTCCGAATACGCGCGGAAACTGCGAAAATATTTAGCTTTCGTTCCAAAGATGCAGGATTTCTACCATAATCGTACTAATTTTGAGTCGCATATTAATCAGGTGAATTGTGGCATTTTGAGTCTATGCGCGCAATCCCGGCGTGGCTGGCGCGATTGCCGGCACAGGTTAGTGCGTCCATGACGATCAGCGGATCGCCGGGATAACGGGGGTGCCAGTATCGGGCGAAATTTGCCCCGATGAACCGGCACCTCCGTAATCAGAATGCTAGTCATTCCGATCGCCTTTCAGGCTCGCCAACACCTGCTTCAGCTCCGTACGCCAATGCTGCGCCGGTCCGCCAAGAAGACCCCAGCTTGGCCATTTGTCGAGAACGCTAAAGCTGGGCCGGCTTGCCGCCGCCGGATAATCTTCCGATCTGATGGGAATAATCACCGGCGGATCGCCTATGATGCCGACGGCCAATGCCTCTTCGGATATGGCGACTGCAAAATCGTACCACGAGCAAACACCGGCATCGGTGAAATGATGCAGGCCGGTCGCTCTCTGGGCAATCAGACCCCAGACGGCCTTGGCCAGCGAATGCGCGCTCGTCGGGCTCCCGACCTGATCGCTTACGACCTTGACAGGGCGGCTCTGCTGGAACTTCCCCAGCATTGTTTTCACGAAATTGTCGCCGCTTTCGGAATAGACCCACGCGGTGCGTATCACGAGGGCGTCGCGCATGGACAGGGCCGCCTGTTCGCCGGCCAGCTTGCTACGCCCGTAAATCGATAGCGGTGCGGGCGAATCGTCAATTGCATAAGGCGAGCCCTTGGCGCCATCGAATACGAAATCGGTCGAAAAATGGACCAGTTTCGCCCCTGCCATCTCGCAGAGCCGGGCGAGATCGCCCACTGCATCTCCGTTCGTCCGGAACGCGGTCCTTTCTTCGGATTCAGCCTTATCGACTTGAGTATAACCCGCCGCGTTGATGACGACGTCCGGATTGATCGCCGCGATGATCGCGGTCATCGCGGAGGGATTGCAGATGTCTAGCTCATTTCTGCTCAATGCGATCACTTCGGCTTCAGCAGGCGCTGTTCGCGCGATCGCCAAACCGACCTGGCCATTTGCCCCCGTCACCAGGACCTTCACGGATATACCTCGGCGTTGCGCAGGAAGACGCCCTTGCGGTCGCGCGCAGACACCGTCGGAGCCGGCACTTCAGCTGGCCATTCGATGCCAAGATCGGGATCGTTCCAGGCAATGCAACGCTCGTCATCGGGCGAGTAGAGACCGCTGCATTTGTAAAGGAAATCCGTGTCGTCCGCGAGAGACAGGAATGCATGGCCGAACCCCGGAGGCACCCACAGCATTCGCTTGTTCTTGCCCGACAGCTCGGTTCCGAACCATTTGCCGAAGGTCGGCGAAGAGCGGCGCAAATCCACCGCGACGTCGAAGACGCGCCCTGCCGTGACGCGCACCAGCTTACCTTGGGGGTTGCGGATCTGGTAATGGATCCCCCGCAATACGCCCGACGCCGACCGACTGTGATTGTCCTGTGCGAATGTCACATCGAGACCGAGCTCGGCGAACGTGCGCGACGACCAGCTCTCCATGAAGAAACCGCGATCGTCGCCATATACCTCGGGTTCGATGACGAACAGGTTCGCGAGGTCCGTCGCGAGCAACTTCACGGGCGCCCTATGGCCAGCTGGTCGAACAGATAACGGCCATATCCGCTACCGCTCAGCGCCTGCGCCAGCGCCTTCAGCTGGGCATCGTCGATAAATCCGCATCGCCAGGCAATTTCTTCCGGGCAGCAAATCTTCAATCCCTGGCGTTCCTCTATGATGCGCACGAAGTTGCCGGCGTCGGACAGCGAGCCATGGGTCCCTGTATCCAGCCAGGCATAGCCCCGCCCCATAAGTTCAACATGAAGTTGCCGGTCGTCCAGATAGCTGCGATTGAGATCGCTGATTTCCAGCTCGCCGCGTGCCGACGGGCGAAGCGTTCGGGCGCGAGCGACAGCCGAATTGTCATAGAAATACAGCCCGGTGACGGCATAGTTGGATCGAGGCTTTTGCGGCTTTTCCTCGATTGTCGCAGCCCGATCTTTGTCATCGAATGACACCACGCCATAAGCGGACGGATCGGCGACATAATATCCGAAAACCGTCGCTCCTGCGGTCCGGCCGGACGCTGCAGAGAGCAGGCCCGACAAACCTTGCCCATAAAAGATATTGTCTCCAAGGATCAGCGCGGAGGGGCGATCTCCCACGAAGTCGGCTCCGATAATATAGGCTTGCGCGAGACCTTCGGGTTTCGGCTGCACCGCATATTCGATCGACAATCCCAGGTCGCCACCATCGCCCAACAGATTCCTGAAAGCGCCCTGACTATCGGGGGTCGTGATGATGAGCACTTCTCTGATCCCGGCCAGCATCAAGGTCGAGAGCGGGTAATAGATCATCGGCTTGTCATACACCGCCATGAGGTGCTTGCTGACAGTCAGCGTGAGGGGATGCAGCCTGCTGCCCGACCCACCTGCCAGAATGATTCCGCGACGCATGTCAGAAGCCCGAATATCCATGAGACAGCTTGCTTGGCCAATAGTGAGGCGATTTAAATGAAGCGCGGCGGATTTCCAGAAAGTGGTTCCATCTGAGGTGCACGCATATCGAGATTCTTGTTCACTGCATAGTAGTTGGCGCCGGCCTCAGAGGCCGTTCAGGGGCGGGACTGCCGCACTCGGATTTCGATGTCGGCAGTGCCGAGCCGCTCGTTATTAGCGTGCGCGATCAGCGGCACCTCAGCGTGATGCGATTATCCACTATCCGGCTGGCTTGAGGGCGTTGACGTCAAGGGGATCGCGGCCAACCACCGCGAATATTCAACCTGGAGATCGATCGCCGATGTCAGCTTCGGGCAGGCCGGTGCGTTCCTGAAAATCTGCAGTTGGAGTGCGAACCGGATATTCGCCAGCGCTCCGCCGACCGGGAAGGCGAAAGCTGCGGGTCTGAGAACAATCCGTAAAATCCGCCGACTTCCAGCCACGGTTTTGCGGCAAATCTGCGGGGAGTTGCGCAATCGCGCAGCTATCCGGCAGTTAAATGCTTGAAAACGCTGGTGACCCCTACGAGAATCGAACTCGTGTTTTCGCCGTGAGAGGGCGACGTCCTAACCGCTAGACGAAGGGGCCGTGCTGCGGAAGGCGGGCACTTAGGGCGCGCTAGCCGACCCGTCAAGCACGTATCGGCGTTCGGCCGAGCCAGCGGCGCGCAGCCGGCCAGCGCGGAAGCAATAGCCGGTCGGCGAGGGCGACCGATACCAGGGGCGCGCCGAACAGCGGCATCGCCAGCGCGAGCAGCAGCACCGCGCCGATCAATAGCGGTCCGTAGCGAGGGCGCGACAACGGAAGCGGCGCGCCGAGCAGTCCTTGCGGCCGCCTGCGCCACCACATCACTGCGCCGGACACCGTCAGCGTGGCGAGGAGAAATGCGGTCAGCGTGCCGAGCAACTGGTTGGCGAGGCCGAACAACGCGCCCTCGTGCGCCGCGATGCCATAACCGACCGCGCGATCCAGCCAGTGGCGATCGGCGAAGTCACGGCGCGTGCGGATCGCTCCCGATGCGCCGTCGACGGTGATCTGGGTGCGCAGCGGGCGATTGGCGGCATCCGAACTGACGGTCCACGCGCCGCTTCCGGCCACGGGCGGCGCGATCAGCACCGGCGGCGCGATCCCGAGCGGATAGACGGCGGCAACGATGCGATCGAGCTCGGCGCCGGGCGCGGGGACGTGCAACATGCCCATGCCGCCATGCTCGGCATGGTCGCCTAACATCGGGCTTCGCGCGCCCGTCGGCCAGTCCTGCGGCCCGTCGAGCGTGCCGGTGATCGTGCGGACTTCCTTGAAGTAGCTGCCCCAGAACTTGGCCCAGGGCAGGCCCGTCGAGATCAGAAACAGTGCGAATATGGCTACCCAAATCCCGGCGACGGCATGCAGATCGCGCCAGAACAGGCGCTTGCCGCTGTGCAGGCGCGGATAGAGCAGGCCGCCGAGCCCGCGCGCGCGGCGAGGCCACCAGAGATAGAGACCGGTGAGCAACATCGTCATCGTCCAGCAGGCCGCGATCTCGACCAGATAGCTGCCCGGATTGCCCGCGCGAAACGTGCCGTGCAGGTCCGAGACGACGCGCAGCGGACGCTCGCTTTCGGCTTCGGTGCCGAGCACGCGGAGCCGATACGGATCGACATAGACGCGCGTCTCGACACCGTGCCGGCCGACGATGATCCGCGCGGCTTCGCCGGGCCTCTGCGGGAGCTGGTATTTATGCAGCGTGGCGCCGGGCAGTGCGGCCAGTGCGGCTTTCACCTGCGCGTCGGCGCTGGTGCGGGGGCCGGCCGGGACGAGTGTGTCGTACGACCGTTCCAGCCATGCCTCGATCTGGGGCTTCCATAGATAGATCGTCCCCGTGGCGGCAAGCCACAGGACGAACGGCATGCAGAACAGTCCGGCATAGAAATGCCAGCGCCATACGGCGTTGTACCAGCGCGTGCTCGGCATCGATGGATTCCTCGACAGGGTATGAGCGGGGGGCGTGCGCAGTGCGCGCCGGCAGCGTCAGCCGAGAAAAGGGGGCCCCGTCGCGCGCGCGGGCGGGGCGGCAAGGCCGCGGCCGGGCGTGGTTTCGCGGATATGGCGGACAGGCTCGGGGCGCCGCTGCGGAAGCGGCAGCGCGAGCGGCGCCGCGAAGACGAGCGGCGACGCGGCCATTGCGAAGGCGCAGGGCGGGTCCGGATCCTCGTGCCCGGCGGGCGCTTGCTTGCCGATCGCCTTGGCGAGCAGCATCCTGGCTTCGCGGAGGGCAGCGGGGCCGCTGGCGCCACTATCGGCGCACCACGAAAGCGTGACGCCAGTGGCGTTCGCCTGCGGCATCCAGCCCGCCGGGACTGCGATCCGCAGCAGCAGCGCGCAACCGACCAGCAGCAGCGCGAGGTGCGGCCAAGGGTTTCGCCGGATAGTCGCTGCTTCCGTCACCTCTCGCGCATTATCGCAGCTGCTCGCGGAGACAAGCGAACAATTCGCTTTAGCCGGCAACCGGCAGACGCAAGCTGCCATCGGATTCGTAATGGAGTTCGCTATAAGCGATGACGGCATCGAGCGGCAGCGGTCCATAGATATGCGGGAACAGTTGGCCGCCGCGCGAGGGTTCCCATTTTACGGCCTCGGCAAGCGCGTCGAGATCGACCGCTGCCAGCCAGAGACCGTCCTGTCCGGCAAAATGCTTGTCGAGCGTTTCCTGCAGCTGCGCCGCAGTGGAGAGGTGGATATAGCCATCCTGCAGATCCACCGGCGCGCCGGCGAAACTGCCGTCGGTTTCGAGCGCGGACATCTGGTCGGCGGTGAGGACCTTGTAGGCGGTGGATTCGGGCATGGTCTCTCCTTCGCCGGCTGTTGAAACGACTACATCGCGACAGCCAACATTGTTCCCCGGCGCAGGCCGGGCCCACTCTCGACGTTCAACGGGGCGCGCAACCCCGCCACTGAACCGCGCCGCAACTGGGCCCCGGCCTGCGCCGGGGAACAGTTCTGTACGGCGGCGTTACTGCCCGTCCTCCGGACCCGCCGCGAGATCCTCGCTGGTCGTGGCGTCCGGGGTCGGTTCGCCCGCGACTGCGCCATCCGCCAGATTGACTTCGGCCTCGTCCTCGCTCTCCTCGATCCGTGCGGCCGAGACGACATGCTCGTTGTCGGCGACGCGGAAGAGGATCACGCCCTGGGTGTTGCGCCCGGTGACGCGCACCGAACCGACCGTGGTGCGGATCAATTTGGCCTGATCGGTGACCAGCATCAATTGCTCGCCATTGTGCGCCGGGAAGCTCGCCACGACCGGCCCGTTGCGGTCCGAGCTGACGATGTTGGTGATGCCCTGGCCGCCGCGATTGGTGCGGCGATATTCGTACGCCGAGGTGCGCTTGCCATAGCCGTTGGCGGTGACGGTGAGGACGAACTCCTCCGCCGCCTCGAACTCGGCCATGCGCTCGGGGGTGAGGGCGATCTCGCGATCGCCTTCCTTCCATGGCGCGGCCTTGAGATAGTCCTCGCGCTCCTGCGGCGTCGCGTCGAAGCCACGCAGCACCGACAGCGAGATGACCTCGTCGCCATCGGCCAGCCGCGCGCCGCGCACGCCGGTCGAATCGCGGCTCTGAAACTCGCGCACGTCGGTCGCGGCGAAACGGATCGCCTTGCCCTGCTTCGTCGCGAGCAGGACGTCATTGTCCTCGGTGAGCAGCGAGACGCCGATCAGGCGATCCGCCGACCCTTCCTCGAACTTCATCGCGATCTTGCCGTTGGTACGGATATTGGCGAACGCGTCCATCGAGTTGCGACGCACCGAACCCTTGGCGGTGGCGAACATGACGTGGAGCGCCCCCCATTCATTCTCGTCCTCGGGAAGCGGCAGCACGGTCGAGATCGTCTCGCCGCTGGCCAGCGGCAGCAGATTGATCATCGGGCGTCCGCGGGTGGCCGGCCCGCCCTCGGGCAGGCGCCAGACCTTCATCCGATAGACCTTGCCGTGGTTCGAGAAGAACAGCACCGGCGTATGGGTCGAGGTGACGAACAGATGCGTGACCGCATCCTCGTCCTTGGTCGCCATGCCGGCGCGGCCCTTGCCGCCCTTGTTCTGCGCGCGGAAGGTGTCGAGCGGGGTGCGCTTGATATAGCCTTCCATGGTCACGGTGACGACCATGTCCTCGCGCTCGATCAGGTCCTCGTCCTCGATCCCGTCGGCGGCGGCGGCGATCTCGGTGCGGCGCGGCGTCGCGTACTGATCGCGGACCGCGGTCAGCTCTTCGACGATGACTTGGTAGAGCCTGGCGCGGTTGCCGAGGATCTCGAGCAGTTCGGCGATCGATTCGGCGAGCTTGGCGAGCTCGTCGCCGATCTCGTCGCGGCCCAGCGCCGTGAGGCGATGGAGGCGCAGATCGAGGATCGCGCGGACCTGCACTTCGCTCAGGCGATAGCTGTCGCCGGTGACTTCGGTGTCGACCGCCTCGACGAGGCGGATATAGGGCGCGATCTCGGCGATCGGCCATTCGCGGGTGAGCAGCCGGTCGCGCGCCACGGCGGGGCTGGGCGAGCTGCGGATGATCTTCACCACCTCGTCGAGGTTGGTCACCGCGATGACGAGACCGAGCAAGATGTGCGCACGGTCGCGTGCCTTGGCGAGCTCGAACTTCGAGCGCCGGGTGATGACCTCTTCGCGGAACTTGACGAACGCCTCGATGATGTCGCGCAGGTTGAGCAGCTCGGGGCGCCCGCCGCGGATCGCGAGGATGTTGGCCGGGAAGGACGACTGCGCCGGGGTGTTGCGCCACAGCTGGTTGAGCACGACCTCGGGAGTCGCGTCGCGCTTGAGGTCGATGACGATGCGGACGCCTTCGCGGCTCGATTCGTCGCGGATGTCGCTGACGCCCTCGATCCGCTTTTCCTTGGCGGCCTCGGCGATCTTCTCGACCAGCGCATTCTTGCCCTGCTGGTACGGAATTTCGGTGAGCACGATCGAGCGGCGCTCGCCACGCTGCTCGGTGGTGTGGCGGCTGCGCACCATGATCGAGCCGCGGCCGGTCTGGTAGGCCGAGCGGCAGCCGCTGCGGCCGAGAATGATCGCGCCGGTCGGGAAATCGGGGCCGGGGACGATCTCCATCAATTCCTCGACCGAAATCGCGCCGTTGGCGATATAGGCGAGGCAGGCGTCGATCACTTCGCCGAGATTGTGCGGCGGGATGTTGGTCGCCATGCCGACCGCGATGCCGCCGGCGCCGTTGACCAGCAGATTGGGATAACGCGCGGGGAGGACCGTCGGCTCGCTCTCCGAGCCGTCATAATTGTCCTGGAAGTCGACCGTGTCCTTGTCGATATCGTCGAGCAAGGCCGAGGCGACCCTGGCGAGCCGCGCCTCGGTGTAACGCATCGCCGCGGGCGGATCGGGGTCCATCGAACCGAAATTGCCCTGGCCGTCGATCAGCGGCACCCGCATCGCCCAATCCTGGGCCATGCGCGCCATCGCGTCATAGATCGAGCTGTCGCCATGCGGATGGTATTTGCCCATCACGTCGCCGACGAGGCGGGCCGATTTGCGATAGGCGCGGCCGGCGACATAGCCGCCTTCCTGCGCGGCGTAGAGGATGCGGCGATGGACGGGCTTCAGGCCGTCGCGGACATCGGGCAGGGCGCGCGCCACGATCACGCTCATCGCGTAATCGAGGTACGAGGTCTTCATCTCGTCGACGATCGAGATCGGGGTAATATCGGAAGGGTCGGCGAGGATGGTCTCGTCGGTCAAAGGATCACGCTTTCGGAGTTTGTTACGTTACGATGGCTCTAGCGCGCCCGATACCACCTGCCAACCCCGCGCGCTCGCGCGTACGCGTACGCGCGAGGGAGCAGAGGGGGCGTCGCCGCGGAACGACTATAGGCGTTCAATCGTCGTTCAGGGCGCGCTTGTCATCGCGAAGTCAAACGCGTCCGCTTGAACGGGGCGCGCTGGACATTTAGAGGGGCCGCCGACCGAATGCCGTTCCCACGAGGAGAGTTGTACATGACGTTCGTTTCGAAGCTCGCGCTGGCTGCGGTGCTGACGCTGGGCGCCACCGCACCCGCGCTTGCGCAAAAGGCGGACAAGCAGAATGCGGCACCCGAGCTGAAGGTCAGCGACGAGTTCCGCAAGCCGGCCGCCGCGGCCGATGTCGCGCTCAAGGCGAAGGACCTCGCCACCGCCGATACCCAGATCACCGCCGCCGAGGCCGTCGCCAAGAATGACGACGAGAAATATTACTCCACCTATCTCCGTCTCCAGCTCGAGCTCGAGCGCAAGAACGAGGCGGGCCAGATGAAGGCGCTCGGCCTGCTGGCGAGCAACCCCAAGACTCCGGCCGACCGGGTCAATGTCTATGGCGGCATCTACAATTACATGCTCGGCGGCGAGCTGATCAAACAGAAGAAGCCCGCCGAAGCCATTCCGGCGCTGCTCAAGGCGCGCCAGCTCGGCACCAACCAGCCGGACCTGCCGGTGCTCCTCGCCAATGCCTATGCGGCGACCGGCAAGAACGCCGAATCGATCGCCGAAGTGAACAACGCGATCGAGGCCAGCAAGGCGGCGGGCCGCAAGCCGCCGGTCGACTGGTACAAATTCGTGATCCCGCGCGTTAAGGCGAGCGGCGATACCGCTGCGACCGCCGACTGGCTCAAGCGCTTCATCGCGGAATATCCCACGGTGCAGAATTGGCGCTGGTCGATCCAGGTCTTCCGCCAGGGCGCGCCGGCGGGTGGCGGCAAGACCGACAGGCTCAACCTCTATCGTCTGATGCGCGCCACCAACGCGCTGGCCGATCGCGGCGACTATGCCGATTACGCCTTCGCCGCGCAGCAATCCGGCCTGCCCTGGGAAGCCGTCGCAGTGATCGACGAGGGCCGTAAGTCGGGCAAGATCCCGGCGGGCGACGCCGATGCCGGACGCACCTACACTGCGTCGCAGGCGGCGGTGAAGTCCGAAGGCTCGCTCGACGCGCTCGCAAAGCAGTCGGCAACTGCCAAGGACGGCCGGACCGCGCAGCAGACTGCCGACGCCTTCCTCGCTTCGGGCAATTATGCGCGCGCGCTCGAACTCTACGATCTGTCGCTGCAAAAGGCCGGCGTCGACGCCGACGAGGTCAACCTCAACCGCGGCGTCGCGCTCCGCGCGCTCGGGCGCAAGGACGAGGCCAAGACAGCGTTCGGGACGGTCAAGGGCGCCTATGCGAGCACCGCACAGCTCTGGCTGGCTTCGGTGGATTTCCCGCCGCTCGCCTGAGCCGGAAAGCGACTGAAGAATCGAGGAGGGGCGGCCGGCGTGCCGCCCCTTTTCACATCTCGGGGACGGGCACGCCGGGCAGCGCCTTCGAGGTGCGGATGGTCAGCGATGTCTTGACATGCTCGACATTGGGCGCGGTCGTCAGCTGGGTGGTCAGAATCTGCTGAAAGCTCTGCAGGTCCGGCGCGACGATCTTGAGGATGAAGTCGATTTCGCCGTTGAGCATGTGACATTCGCGGACTTCGGGAATGCCCGCCACCAATTGCTCGAATGCGCGCAGGTCGCTCTCGGCCTGGCTCTTGAGGCTGACCATCGCGAAGACGGTGAGGTTGTAGCCCAGCGCGGCCGGATCGAGCGCGGCGTGATAGCCGCTGATCGCGCCCTGCTGTTCGAGCGCGCGGACGCGGCGCAGGCAGGGCGGGGCAGTGAGCCCGACCCGTTCGGCCAGCTCGACATTGGTCATCCGGCCATTATCTTGCAGCAGCCCAAGGATGCGCACGTCGATCTCGTCGAATCGCATGAGCTCGTCTCTTTCATTGTGGATTCGTTGCATGTTTGGGTTGCTAGACTATAAGATAATTACAACGCAACGCAATTGTCCCACAATGCGACGTGCCGAAATGGCATGTTTCGACCAGCCCCTTCCGACGTTAATAAATTATTGATGGCGCGCTTCCGCGCCGCGGGGACGATACCGGCACGTGCGCTTCGACGACACTCTGGAAACGGTGCTGGCAGCCGATCTCGGCACGCCTTACGGCGTCCAGTCGGTGTGGCGGCAGCTCGTCGACCTGATCGGCCGCCGCCGGGTGCCTCCCGCAACGCGCGCGATGGCGACCTTGCGCGCGATTCGCGCCGATGTGCCGCCACCGGTCCGGGCCGCCAGCGCGCGCGCGGTCGAATTTGCCGATCCGCCGGCGCCGCTGGTCCGCCTGTTCGCACAGGACGACATCTCGATCGCGATCCCCGTGCTGCGCAGCGCACGACTGACCTCGTCCGAATGGATCCAGCTGCTTCCGGATCTTTCGCCAAGCGCGCGCAGCGTGCTCCGCAATCGCCGCGATCTCGGCCCCGACGTGCGGCGCGCGCTAGAGAGTTTCGGATCGGTCGACCTAGTCCTGCCCGATGGGGCGACCAAGCGTTCGCCGCTTGCGGAAGTTGTGGATAGATCCGCCGGATCGATTGCGGAACCGGCCTCCGGCGCGCAGAACCGGCGCATGGATCAAAGCGACAGGATCACGGCCGCGGCATCTGCCGCGACGCCGGCACGGCCGGTCGCGCCGCCTGTCGACGGCGATGGTTCGGGCCCGTTCGAAATCGCCGAGGTCGTCGCGCGGATCGACGCGTTCTGGCGACATCGCGAGGAAACCGGGCCGGTCGCGCCGCCGGCGCCGCCGCGTTCCGACGAGTTCCGCTTCGAGACGGACGAGAAGGGCGTGATCCGCTGGGTCGACGGAGTCAGCCGTGCGGCGCTGATCGGCCTTTCGCTGGATCTCGCGAACGAGGCCGACGGCTCTCAGGTCGACGGCATCGCCGCCGGCGCGTTTCGCCGGCGCGCCGGTTTCTCCACGGCGCGGATGCTGATCGAAGGCGGCTCGGACGCTGCGGGGGATTGGCTGATTTCCGCGGTTCCGGTGTTCGACCCGGCCAATGGGCGCTTCACCGGCTATCGCGGCACGGCGCGACGCCCGCGCACCGACGAACGGGCGGAGCCGGTCCGCGCGCCGACGGGCTCGCCCGCCGAATCGCTCCGCCAGCTGGTGCATGAGCTGCGCACGCCGACCAATGCGATCGCGGGCTTCGCCGAGATGATCGAGACCCAGATGCTCGGGCCGGTTTCGGAAGTGTATCGCGAGCGGGCGCACGTCATCCGTAGCGAGGCGCGGGAATTACTGGGGGCGATCGACGATCTCGATCTCGCCGCCCGGATCGACAGCGACGCGCTGGCGCTGACTCCGGACCGCGTCGCGCTGCGGCCCTTGCTGGCCGTGATCGCCGACGATCTCGCGCCGCTGCTCGAGTTGCGCGGCTCGATGATCGCGTTGCCGGTGGAGGATCTCGTCGTCACCGGCGATCGCCGTGCGGTCGAACGGCTGCTGTCGCGTTTGATGGCGACCCTCGTGTCGGCGAGCGCCCCCGGCGAGCGGATCGGCGTGAAGATGGCGCTCGAAAGCGATCAGCGGATCGCGGTGTCGATCGATCGGCCGCGGACCCTCGCGGATTATCCGGGCGATTCGGTGCTCGGCATCGACGACGAACGCGAGGATGCGACCTTGCTGGGGACCGGCTTTGCCCTCCGGCTGTCGCGCAATCTTGCCCGCGAACTGGGCGGCAGCCTCGTGATCGGTCCCGCAAACTTGACTTTGCGGCTTCCTGCCGCCGTAAACAGCCAGGTGGGGCAGGCGATCTGAACTGAAAGTGGAAAGGCGGCAATCCGGCAGGGGCTACCGGCCCCCGGCAGCCGCGGCCGCCGCTATGGTCCGATGGCCGGAAAGCTTCGGCACGCGTTTCACGGTCTTCGTCGACACCGAAGAGGAATTCGACTGGGGCGCCCCGTTCAGTCGGGATGGCGGGGGCACCGGCCACGTGGCAGCGATGCCCGCGGCGCATGGCCGTTTCGCCGCGCATGACGTCCCGCTCACCTGGCTGATCGACTATCCGATCGCCACCTGCCCGCGCTCGATCGAGATCCTGCGTAGCCTGATCGCCGATGGCCGCTCCGCGATCGGAACCCAGCTCCACCCTTGGGTGAACCCGCCCTTCGATGAGGAAGTCTGTATCCACAACAGCTTCGCGGGCAATCTTCCTGCGCCTTTGGAGGAACAGAAGCTTGTCGCGCTGACGCAGGCGATCACGAAAGCCTTTGGCATTCCGCCGCTGGTCTATCGCGCGGGGCGTTATGGCATCGGCCCGCACAGCCTGGCGACGCTGGCAAGGCTCGGCTACCGCGCCGACACGTCGATGCGATCGGGCTATGACTATTCCGGCCAGGACGGACCCGATTTCTCCGCCATCGCCAACCGGGCCTTTCGCACCGGGCCGGGGCAGTCGATCGTCGAACTGCCGCTGACCACCGTCTTCACCGGGGCGCTGCGCCGTGGCGGTGCGCGCCTCTATCGCGGGCTGGGAAGCGTGCCGCGGGGTCGTGGCGCTGCGGCGCGGCTCGGGATGCTCTCACGGGTGGCGCTCACGCCCGAGGACATGCCGCTCGACGAAGCGCTGGAGGCGGCGCGGGTCGCGGTGGGCGAGGGGTTGCGGTTGCTCAATTTCAGCTTTCACTCGCCGTCGATCGAGCCCGGTCACACGCCCTATGTCCGTGACGCCGCGGATCTTGCCGCGTTCTGGCGCTGGTGGGATGCGATGTTCGCATTGCTCGCGCGGCTCGGTGTTGCGCCGGCTTCGCTGGCCGAGGTCCTCGACGCGGCTTGCGGGGCGGCACCAACCTCCGCTAGTGCCGCGGGCGCTGGGGGCCTGTAGCTCAATGGTTAGAGCTGGCCGCTCATAACGGCTAGGTTGCGGGTTCGAGTCCTGCCGGGCCCACCAGCGACGGGTTTTTCGCGTTTCGACGACGCAGTCGCCTCGACCCACTTGTGCGTTTCGGCACAAGGGCCTAGGCGGCATCGGCGTCGGGGAGTGGCGCAGTCCGGTAGCGCGCCTGCTTTGGGAGCAGGATGTCGCAGGTTCGAATCCTGTCTCCCCGACCAAAGGCTTTTCCGAGATCCCTGGAGCTTGCAGGATCGAGGCCGGCGCGCTTGCTTCGCTCGCTGGTTGGTGCGGTCGTGATCCCTCGGAGGATCGCGACCGGGATACCCGGACCCCGGCTTCGGGAATGGACCTGTGGTGATTACTTTTCGGGCGGACCGGTTCATTTCCGGACGGCCGCCTGCGGCCATCCGGATACTCAGATCGATCAATATCTGCGACGTCAGAATGCGAATCGCAGCGTCACGCGTCCATTTCGCGGCTCGCCATAGACGAAGCCGGGAAACCAGCTGTTGCCGCTGAAAAAGGTCTGATCGAAGAGATTGTCGACGTTGAGCTGCAGCGACAGCTGCTCGCTCAGATCGTAGCGCGCCATGATGTTAACGATCGCATAGTCGGGCTGGCCGATATTCTCGACCACGCCCGTGCCCGGATTGGCCGCGGTGACCGGCGGCTGGCTCTCCCATTTGACCGCACCGCCGAGCCGAAGTCCGTCGAGCGGGCCGGTAAAGTCGTAGGCGGTCGCGAAGTTGAACACCCGGCGCGGTTGATGGCTCAGCACGTCGACGTCGTCGGCGTCCTTTGCGCTGTAATGGCTCCACCCGGCGCTGATGTCCCATTGGGGAGTGATCTTGCCGACGATCTCTAGCTCATAGCCCTTGGCGACGGTGCCCGTCGCCCCGCGATAGGCCGGATTGGACGTGCCCGGCACGACCTGGCCGGGATCGGGAACCGCGAGATTATCCTGTTCGATGCGATATACGGCAGCCGTCGCGAGAAGCTTGTCGTCGAGGAACAGCGCCTTCAGTCCGGCTTCGTAGCTCTTCCCTTCGAGCGGATCGAGCAGCCGGCCTTCGCGATCACGCACATTGCCCTGCGGTTTGAAGATGTTGGTGTAGCTCGCATAAGCGGACAGGTTGGCGGTGATGTCGTAGACCAGCCCGGCATAGGGCGTGAACACGTTGTTGTACTTCAGTCGATACGCCGTTCCGCCAAAGGAATCGGCTTCCTCGTTGCGCGTGAAATAGCTCAAGCGTCCGCCGCCGATGACCTTCAGTCCGCCGATCAGGTTGATCCGCGTCGTGGCGTACAAGGCGGTCTGGGTGGTGTTGCCCATGCCCGAAAGCACATAGCGTTCGCCCCATTCGGGATCGGCGAGCGTGCCGTCCCAGCGATTGAAATCGCCAATCGGATCGATGGCAAGCGGCGTGCGATTGGTCCAGCCGCCGTCGAGATAGCTCGCCATCGCGCCGACCGACAGATCGTGCGTTCCGCCGAGCAGCGTGAAAGTGCCGTTTGCCTGAATGCTGCCGTGCCATTGCTCGGGATCGGCCTTGTACCAATAGCCCGAGCTGTTCACGCCCAGCCCGGTTATGCGATCCGGGGTGCCGTCGAGCCACAACAGCTTCGATTCCTCGAGACCCTTGTGATAGCCGAGGTCACCGCGGATGCGCCATCCTCCGCCCAGATCGTGCGTGAGCGTGGCGAAGGCCGAGATCTCGGTGGTGTTCCAGAATCCCCAATCGGTGCCGGTGGTCTTCGATCGCGGCCAATCGGTGCGGGTGCCGTCAGTGTACCAGTAAGGCAACTGCGCCCACATCACGCCATCGCGATCGTCGCGCTGATAGCTCGCGCCGACCGACAGTCTGGTGCGCTCCCCCAGATCGGCATCCAGCACGCCGTAGAGCAGGAGGCCCTTTTTCTCTTCGCGATCGACGAAGCCGTCCTGCCGATAGGCTTGGGCGACCCCGCGCAGCCGCACCGTTCCCGCGGCGTTGAGCGGCGACTGGACGTCGACCGTCCCGGAAAAGCGGTTCCATGACGCGGCCTCGAGGCTGGCATAGCCGGCGAACTCGCTGCTATCCGCGTGCTTGCGGATCAAATTGACCACCGCCGAAGGGTCGCCCGCGCCCTGCATCAGCCCGGCCGCGCCGCGAACCAGATCGACCCGCTCATACTGCACGGTGCTCGTCTCGCCGAAGCCGACATTGCCGTTGACGAACGGCGCACCATCGAGCTGGAAATTCTGGACCTCGAATCCGCGCGCCGAAATCGCACTGCGGCCGCGATCGATGTCCTTCTTCGAGATTCCCACGGCGAAATCGAGCGCGTCGTTGATCGACGTCAGCGCCTGATCCCTGATCTGCTGTCGGGTGATGACGCTGATCGTCTGCGGCGTCTCGATTGGCTTGAGGGGAAGCCCGGTCGCCGTGGTGGGTTCGTTGCTTCGGCCGTAGCCGGTAACGACGATGTCCTCGGCCGCGTCTTCGGTCGACGCATCCCGCTGTGGCGCTTCCTGCGCGTGAAGCAGTGCCGGCGTGAACAGGCATGCCGAGCCTGCCAGCAGCAAGCAAATTGAACGGCGCATCATTTTCCCCTTTTTGACTGAAGCGCGCCAATCGGGCCGCCGGAGCCAAGTTCGGCGTCGCTAATGCGATTAAATCGCAATTGCAAGGAGGTTCCGCGGCCGGAATCTGGCGATCGCAGGGGGTATGTGCGTTACGCGCGCGAGCGCTTCAGAGCGCGCATCGCCGTTGAATCGCCGCGAGATCGTCGGGCGTATTGATATTGCTGATTGGCTGCGGGAGACCGATCGCAGCGGCCTCGGCGGCGCGCGCCCAATTGCGCAACGAGCGATCGCCATTCTGCTCCAGATGGGAAAGCAATCGGTCTGCGAGCGCGCAGGGCCAAAGCCCGACTACCGGATGATCGGCAACATAAGCCGTCGGGCCGCCCTGCGAGAGCAGAAGCAAGAGACCTGCCGGCAAGTTCGGCGCGTCGCAGGGGGCGCTGAGCACCGCGTCGAAACCGCTGTCCCGGCCATGGATCAATGCCGCGCAGAGCCCGCCGAGCGGGCCAAGACCCGCAGTGGGGCGATCCTCGAGGCGGAAAATTTTCGGGTGGGTGCGTCCGCAGATCACCAGCGCATCGCAATCGTGGCGAAGCGCCTCGGCGACGTGATCGACCAGCTTTCGGCCGTCCAGTATCGCGTCGGCCTTTGCGCTGCCGAAGCGGCGGGATTCGCCGCCGGCGAGAATGGCGCCGAGCATTTTCATGCGACGGGCCGCAACAGGGAATCGGGGCGGGCAAGGACCCGCAACGCGAGCCCGGCCTCGCCCGCACGCGCGAGTGCCAGGGCCGTGGGCGCGGAAATGGTGGCGAGCATCGGGCAATCGGAAAGCACCGCCTTCTCGACCAGCTCGTAGGAGCAGCGCGATGTGAGCAGCGCGAAGCCATCGTCCCAGCCCATTCCCTCGCGCAGCATCCCGCCGATGAGCTTGTCGAAGGCATTGTGCCGGCCGACATCCTCGCGAACCCGCCGGATCGTGCCGTCGGCAGCACAGGCGGCCGCGGCGTGCACCGCGTGCGTGGCGGCGCCTAGTGGCTGGGCCGCTTCGAGCGCCTCGAGCGCGACGAACACCGCATGGTCTTCGCCCGCCCAACGCCGTTGCCGGGCAGGCAAAGGGCGCAAGGCCTGTTCGAGGCTCTCGATCCCGCACAACCCGCACGACGAATCCGCGGTGCGGTGGCGAATTCGGTCGGACAGCCGGTCCGCGACGCGCGGCGATAGCGTCAGACGGAGCAGCATGCCGTGTTCGACGGCATGGACTTCGGCGTCGAGCATGTCGTCGGCGCGGTCGATAAGCCGTTCGGTCAATGCGAAGCCATAACCGAGGTCGAGCAGGTCGCCCGGGCTGGCCATCAGCACGGCATAACCGAGTCCGTTGCACTCGATCGCGACCGGAACTTCCTCGGCGATCGCGCGGCTTCGCATTCCGGTGGACCCGTCGGCGCCGATCTGCTCGAATTTCAAGGGCAGGGCGGGTTTCAGACGCGAATCCGGACCGGCACGGATTTGGCAGCCGGGACATGGCTCTGCTCGGCATGATGCTCGACCGGTATCAGCACGTTCGCCTCGGGATAATAAGCGCCGAGGCAGCCGCGGGGGATGTCGTAGGGCGTGACGATCAGGCCGTCGCGCCGGCGCAGCTTGCCGTCCCCGGCGTCGCTTTCGAGCGCGACGATCTGGCCCTCGGACACGCCCGTTGCGGCCATGTCCTCGCGGTTGATGAGCAGCACGTCGCGCGTGCCTTTCACGCCGCGAAAACGATCGTGATAGCCATAGATCGTCGTGTTGAACTGATCGTTCGAGCGCAGGGTCATCAGCCGGAAGCGCCCCTCCGCGTCGCTGAATCCGGTAGCGCTGAGGCAGCTGGGCGCGAGGAACTCGGCTCTGCCGCTGGGCGTAAGCCAGATGCGTTCGGCGGCCTTGTTGCCCTTCCAGAAGCCGCCCGGCGTGAACAGGCGCTTGTTATAGTCCTTGAAGATCGCCGGGTAGGTCGCCTCGATCGCGTCGCGGATCCGCGCATAATCGGCGACCCAGCCGTCCCAGTCGACTCGCGGATTGGGCGGCAGGATGCGTTTGGCGATCTCGGCGACGATGCGCGGCTCGGACAACAAATGCGGACTGGCGGGTTTCGATTTGCCGCGCGAACCGTGGATGCAACTGGTCGAATCCTCGGTCGATACCGCCTGTGGGCCGCTTGCCTGCACATCCTCCTCGATCCGGCCGAGGCAGGGCAGGAGATAGGTCACCTTGCCGGCGAAGAGATGGTTGCGATTGAGCTTGGTGGCGATCTGGACGGAGAGGTCGAGACGCGGCCAGGCCTCCTCCATGGCTGCCGTTTCGGGCACCGCGCGCAGGAAATTACCGCCGAGGCCAATCACCGCCTTGACCGAACCGTCGATCACGCCGCTGCAGGTCTCGACGGTGTCGAGCCCCTTTTCGGTGGGCGGATCGAAGCCGTACAGTTCCTTGAGCTTGTCGACCGGTACCAATTCGGTCTTCTCGGTGATGCCGACGGTGCGCTGACCCTGGACATTGGAATGGCCGCGGACCGGGGTAGGGCCGGCGCCGGGCTTGCCGATATTGCCGCGCAGCAGCAGCAGATTGACCACCATGCGGACATTTTCGACGCCCTTCACATGCTGGGTCAGCCCCATGCCGTAAATGGCGAGCACCGCTTTCGATCTCGCATAGACCCGTGCTGCCTGCTCCAGCGCGGATTGCGCCAGGCCGGACTCGTGCTCGATATCGGCCCATTCGGCTGCGCGCGTGGCTTCGGCGAACGCATCGAAATCCTTGGTATGCTGCGCGATGAATTCATGATCGAGGACCGGCGGATCGCCCGCTGTCAGCGCAGCGTCGTCCCATTCGATCAGGAACTTGGCGATGCCGAGCATCGCGGCAATGTCGCCGCCGGCCTTTACCTGATGATATTGAGTCGAGATCTGCGTCTCGCCCCCGGTGAGCATCTCGATCGGGTTTTGCGGATTGGTGAAGCGCTCGAGCCCGCGTTCCTTGAGCGGGTTGAAGGTGATGATCTCCACCCCGCGCTTGCGCGCGCTGCGCAGGTCGTGGAGCATCCGCGGCGCGTTTGATCCGACATTCTGCCCGAAGAAGAAGATCGCGTCGCAGGCCTGAAAATCCGCGAGCCGGGTGGTCCCTACCGGCACGCCGATCGCGGCCTTGAGGCCCACCGAAGTCGATTCGTGGCACATGTTCGAGCTGTCGGGCAGGTTCTGGTTGCCGAACATCCGCGCCATCAGCCCGTACATGTACGATGCCTCGAGGCCGGTGCGTCCCGACGAATAGAAAGCGACCGATTTAGGATCGAGCGGGCGGAGCGCGGCGCCGATCGCGTCGAACGCTTCTTCCCAGCCGCACGCTGCATATTTGTCGCTTGCCGCGTCGTAGCGCAGCGGATGCGTCAGCCGGCCGTGCTGCTCGAGATCGTAATCCTTCCAGTCGCGCAACTCGGTCAGTGTGTGCTGTTCGAAGAATTCAGGGGTGGTCCGCAGCGTGGTCAATTCCCACGCGGTCGCCTTCGCCCCTTCCTCGCAGAATTCGGCAGGATGGTGATCGGCGGGCTTGGGCCAGGCGCAACTGGTGCACATGAAACCCTCGGGCTTGTTCTGGCGCGCGAGCTGGACGAGCGCATCGGGCGTGACGCGCTCGCGCGGCAGGATCTCCGCGAGCGAGCGTATCGAGCCCCAGCCGCCCGCGGGTCCGGCAAAGGGCTTGATCTCCGGCCTGTCCGAACGCTGTTTCGACACGGGATACCTTTTCACTGCCCGGGGACGCCTGGCAGCCTCGCCAATGCACAACGGTTTAGCGCGACAATGGTTTGGGCGCCTGTAACTTCAAGCAAAAAACGCCAATGCGCGCAGCTTGCGGTCTCTCTTCAGGCATTCCTCGCAGCAGTGCGTGCCGGGATTACCCGAGGATTTCGGACAATCGAGCAAATGCCGGCACCGACATGGCGCTAGTTCGCGGATATCCCGCCACGCGCGCGCAGCTGGCGTAAATTGACCGATTGCGGTTTGGGCTGCGCGTCGAGAAGGGCGTCGAGCCGGTCGCGGAGCTCCGGTTGGGCTGCGGCGATATTGCGGGTCTCGAGCGGGTCGTTGACGAGATCGTACAGCTCATAGTCGCGCGCGCCGGTCTGCTCCTGGGTCCAACGGACGAGGCGGTAGCGCTCGGTCCGTATCGCCTGGCCGACGCGGTTGGGGCGGGGATAGGCGTGATAGGCATAGCCGCGCACGCGCGCCGCCGGATCGTGGAGCACGGGGGTCAGGTCGGCGCCGTCGATCGGCTGCGGTCCCGCCGGCCGCTGCAGCCCGACCAGCGTGGCGAGGGTAGGGTAGATGTCCACCGTCTCGGCGAGCTGGCGGGTGGCCTGGTTCGCGCCGATGCCCGGACCGGCGAACAGCAAGGGCAAATGGGTCGCCTGCTCGTAATTGGTATGCTTGGTCCAGATCGCATGGTCGCCGAGATGATAGCCATGGTCGCCCCACAAAACGACGATCGTGTTCTTCGACAGCCCGGTGCGGTCGAGCTCGGCCATCAGCTTGCCGATCTGCGCGTCGACATAGCTCACGCCGGCATAATAACCGTGGATCAGCGTGCGCTTGAGCGCTTCGGGATATTGCGTCTCGGGCACCTTATCGTCGATCGGGGCATAGGCGTTGATCTCGCCGCCGACCTTGCCGGCAAAGGCCGGCGCGCCTTCGGGCATGCGTTCGAATGCCGGCAGCGGCAGCTTCGCGCGATCATATTTGTCCCAATAGCGCTTGGGCACCGCGAAGGGCAGATGCGGGCGCGCGAAGCCGACCGCGAGGAAGAATGGCTGGCCGGCGGCGCCGAGCTCGCCGAGCCGTGTGACGGCCTTCGCCGCGACACGGCCGTCGCCATAGGCCTCGTCGGGCACGTCGGGCGACTCCCACGCGATCCCGCGCGCGAGCGTGCGGGCATAGGTCCAGACATCGCCTTTCGGGATCTCGAACTCGTTGAACAACGCCGCCTCGCGGGTCTTGCCGAGCGCCTTGCCCTCGGGCGAGACATATTCGATCACATGGTCCTTGTAGGGCGTGGTCGACCAGCTCTGCGGATCGCCCTTGGTGTTGTGCCCGATATGGAAGGTCTTGCCGACGCTCTCGGCGCGATAGCCGGCGGCCATGAAATATTGCGGCATCGTCACGGCGTCGGGCAGGTAGTCGCGCAAATTCTGGCCGAAATCATAGATGCCGGTGGAGGTCGAACGCGCGCCGGTCATCAGATTGATCCGGCTCGGCGCGCAGACCGACTGATTGGCGTAAGCGAGCTCGAAGCGGGTGCCGCGCGCCGCCAGCCGATCGATGTTCGGCGTGATCGCCACCGGATCGCCGAACGCATGGATCGCCGGCTTGAGGTCGTCGACCAGGATCAGCAGGATGTTGGGACGCTCCGCGGCGACGGGCATGGTCATCGCCTGCCGAGGGGTTGTCTCGCGCCCGTCGCGCACGGTGGCGCAGCCGGCGGAAACCAGCATCGCGGCCACGGCGCAGGCGGCGCCGAAGCGGGGGCCAGCCACCCCGACATGGCTGCCGCGGAGCGAAGCCTTGGTGATGCGCAGCCGCATGATGTTCCTTTCCATTCCTGCGGATGCGTCGCGAAGACGTCCCGCCTCTCCATTGGCCGATACCGGTCAGATCATATCCGCCGATTCGATCGTATTTTATCATATAAATACTTTTCCGCGGCGGACAGATTAATTCATCTGTCCAGCGCCCCAGTGTTGCCACCCCGCAGATGACGCGCGCGCGTAAGCCGCGTCGGCAGGGGCGTCGCCGCCGCTGTCGGGAAACGCGCTGTCGTCCGCGGCGGCGTCAGTCGCGCGGCGGTGTCCGGTCGATATAATCGAGCACGTCGTCGATGAGCTTGGCCATGGCGGCGGCGGCTTCTTCCGGCTTGCCCGCGGCGATCGCCTCGTAGACCGCGGCGTGGTCGTCGATGCATGCCTTGCCGCCGGCCTGGCGGTTGGTGACCCGGATCGAGGTGCGCAGCGCAGTCGTCACGATGTCGCGAAACTGCGACAGGAAGGGATTGCCCGAGGCGCGAAGCACCGCGACGTGGAAATCGATGTCCGCCGAAAGCGGATCGCCATTCCCTTCGGCCGCCTCGCGCATCCGGGTGAGGCCCGAGAGGATCGCGGTGACCTGCGCAGGGCGCGCGCGCCGCGCCGCCCATGCCGCCGCCTGCGGTTCGACCGTGAGGCGCAATTCGTTGAACTGGCGGAGCAACGCGCTGGAGAGCTTCTGCTCCATCAGCCAGCGCAGGACATCCACGTCGAACAGGTTCCAGCTCTCTTCGGGCTGGATGAAAGTCCCGATCTTCGGACGCGCGCCGAGCAATCCCTTCGCGGTGATCATCTTGATCGCCTCGCGGGTGACCGAGCGGCTGATGCCGTGCTCCTTGCTCAGATCCGCTTCGGTGGGGAAGGGCCGGTCGGCATATTCGCCGCGCACGATCGCGCGACCGACCGCGTCGACCAGATTCAGAGTCAGCGTCCGACCGAACTGGTTGCCGCTATCCAGTTCCTCTTTCGGCCAAGTCGCCATCGTCGTGTTTTTCCTCATTGGCGCCCGCCCCGCCGGGTGCGTTCGGGTGCTAGCGGAAAAAATCCCCGATGAACACGCCGCGGCCGCCCGTGACGGACAAGATGGGGCGATCTATAGCCGCCTTATGGTCCTTTCCGGCGATCGAGCGAAGCAGTTGGCATCGTCCTCGACCGGCGCGCAATTAATGTGCCTTCCCGGCGCTGTGGCGGGGGCCGGAGTGGTCGCCGCGATTCTCGCGGCGATCGTGCTCAACAATGTGGATCGCCAGATGCTGGCGCTGATCAAGCCGCTGCTCGATCGGGAATTCCGCTGGTCGAGCGACAGCTACGGCCGGATCACCGCCGCCGCGCAGCTTTCCGCCGCGCTCTGCCTGCCGCTGATGGGGTGGATCGTCGATCAGGTGCCGGCGCGTCGCTGCTTCGCGTGGGGCGTGGCGACGTGGAGCGTGTTCACCGCCGCGCAGGCGCTGGCGACAGGCGCGCAATCGATGCTCGTCGTTCGCGTCGGCCTCACCGGCGCCGAGGCGATCGGAACGCCGGCGGCGCTCAAGGTGCTGGGCGCGCTCGCTCCCGCGCGGCGGCGCGCGCTCGCGCTTGGCTTGTTCAACATGGCGCCGAGCGTTGGCGCGATGGTCGGGCCGGTGCTGGTGCCGATGCTGGCCTGGTCGCTGGGCTGGCGGTGGGCCGCGATCCTTCTGGGTGGAATCGGCTTCGTGTGGGTGGTCTGGTGGCTCCGGGTGAGCGCAACGACGATCCCGGCAACGCCCGTGGCAGTGGCGTCGCGCGCCGGCGGCAGCCCGCTTCGGCGACCCGCGACATGGCTGCTGATCGCGGCCAAGGGGCTGACCGATCAGCTCTGGTGGGTGTTTCTCTATTGGCTGCCCGTCTTCTTCCATCTGCACGGCAACGGCACCATGGCATGGGCCGGCAGCGTGACCGGCATCTATGTCTGGGCAGCTTTGGGAAGTCTGGCGGGCGCACTCGCCGCCGTGCGCTGGCCGCATGCCCGCGGGATCCGCGCGCAGATCTGGATCGCGGCATGCTGTCTGGGGGTGGCGGGGTTGCTCCTGCTGGCGACTCAGCCGGTACGCGCGGTGAGCGTCGGCGCCTGCGCGCTGGCGATCTTCGGGCATCAGATCGTCTCGGTGCTGATCTTCTCGACGATCAGCGATGCGCAATATCGCGAACGCACCGGCACGATCGCCGGCATCGCCGCCTTTGCCGGCAATCTTCTGGCGGTGGGATCGCTCATGCTGGTCGGCAGGTCGGTCGCCGCGGGGGCCGGCTATGTGCCGACATTGCTGGCGCTGGCGCTCGCTTATGTCGCAGGAGGCAGCTGCCTGATCGCCTCCCGGCTGCTCAGCCGCGACGGCGCCTGATTGCCGCAGTCCCGGCACCGCAAACGAAAGGGCGTGACACCCGATTTGGGTGACACGCCCGGTCGTGGATCGGTGCCGCCGGCGTCAGAAGCGGAAGCGGATGCCGACGCGATAGACGCTCTCGAGGAAGCGCGTCTGCCAGCGATAGCTCTGTCCCTGCGCATTGAACACGCGCGCATTGGTCGCGGCGGCGCCGAGCAAATTGGTGGCATTGAACGAAAGCGTGACGCTCTCGAGTGGCGACAGCGTGGCGGCGAAGTCCATCGTGCCGCGACCATCCTCGGTCACCGGGAGCGTCGGGCCGAGCACGCCGGCACCGAGCCCCGGATCGACCACCTGGCCATAGCCCGAGACGAAGTCCGAGCGGTAATTATACGAGAGCCGGGCCGAGAAGCCGCGGGTCTCGTAGAAGCCCGAGACGTTGAAGATGTGGTCGGAGATGCCAGCGATCCGCTGCATCCCCGGCAAGGTCGCCGCGAGGCTCGGGGCCAGCTCGGTGCCGTGATCCAGATAGGTATAGTTCACCAGCGCGCCGAACTTGCCCAGCCAATCGGGCAGCCAGGGCGCGCGGAAGAAGGTGCGCGCGCCGGCCTCGATACCGTTGATCTGGCCCTTGCCGCCGTTTTCCGGGCGCGTGAAGCGCAGGCGGGTGAATTCGGGATCCGCGACGTCGTTGGTGAAGTTGTTGATGAAGCCGTTCAGATCCTTACGGAACACGCCGACGGTGATCGAACCGCTGCGGCTGAAATAATATTCGAGCGATGCGTCGTAATTGGTCGATTCGATCGGCTTCAGATCGGGATTGCCGCTCGACGCCGGACGAATGCAGTCCGGATTGTTCGGGCCGGCTTCGGGGTTGGTCGGGCTCGGCGTGCAGAAATTCGCGGGCAGCGCGCCGATCGTCACCGTCGGATTGAGCTGACCGAAGCCCGGCCGGGTGCGCGTCTTGGTGAACGCCAGGCGCAACTGCAGCTCGGGCATGAAGTGGAAGCGCGCGCTGAGGTTGGGCAGAAAATCGGTATAGGCGGTGGAGCGCGAAACCTGCTGGTTCGCGCTGGCGCCGCTCGTCGCCTGCAGGCCGTCGATCGTCGTTTCGGTCCGCGTCGCGCGAAGGCCGATCATGCCGTCGACCGGCACGCCGATATCGAACGCGTATTTGGCCTGCACATAGCCGGTATAGGTCTTCTCGTTGCCGGTATAGACGGGCCTGCCCCAGGAGGGGCGGCCGGTCGGCTGGCCGGCGGCAGTGCGGAGCGCCTCGATGTTCGCGCGAAGGCTGTCGCGGGTCGGCGTCAGCCACGTGACGAGCGACGTCGCGTCGTCGTTGCGGAAGCCGCGGTCCGCAGACACATAGTCGAGCGGCAGCAGCGTGAAGAGCCGTCCGGCCGGCGCGGTGTCGGTGCGGTTGTAGACATAATTGTCCGCATCGCGGGTGCTGTAGCGGATGCCCGCCTGCAGATTGGTGATGCCGAACGAGTCGAGCTTGTAATCCAGGTCGAGCCGGCCCTGGACGCTGCGGCCGTGGCCGCGGTTTCCGCCCTCGACGATGTTGGTCCAGCGATAGAGCGCCGGATTGAACAGGTCGAAATTGTTGAGCAGCGTCACGGTGCCGCCGCCGACGCCCTGATCGGTGTCGAACTCGAAATGGCGGCCGGGGGCGGCGGTCAGCTGATAGTTGAAGGCGTAATTGTGGTTGGTGAAGGTCGAATCAGTGAACGCGGCGTCCCCGGTGATCTTGATCTTGTCGCTCTTCCAGATGAAGCCGCCGCCCGCCTGATAGGTGTCGGTCCACTGGTCGTTGACCTGCTGCACGCCATTCGGGAGCCCACCGCCGCTGGCATCCATGCTGCGGATCAGGTTGGTGCCTTCGAACAACTCGATATTGGTGAGCACCGCGGCATCGCCCGAGGCGACCTGGAAGTTGCGCGGCTCGTTCTTGCCGCGATAGCCCTGGAACAGGCCGTCGAGATAGATTTCCAGCATATGGCTCGGCCGCCACTGGAATGACGCCGCCGCGTTGGGCCGGTGGCGCGTGCCCATATTGTAGTCGGTGTTGACGAACGACGGGTAGCGCAGCGGCGCCTTGGCCGTGGGCGCAAGGATCGTCTGGCTGATATTGCGTGCCGAATCGGTGAATTTGGTGTCGGCATAGGAGCCTTCGATCAGGAAGCCCATTTCGCCGATGCCGGTGTTCCAGCGCGTGCTGGCGAGCAGGTTGGCCTCCAGGCCGAGCCGCTGCGATTGATACCAGTGCAGACCGATGATCGCGCCGGCGATGCGCGTGCCCTGGAAGTCGAGCGGGCGGCGCGAGCGCACGTCGATCAGGCCGGCAAGGCCCGGCTCGAGCTGGTCGGCGGTCGCCGATTTGAACACGTCGAGACGCGCGATGCCGTTCGAAGGAAAGTCCTGCAGCTGGACGTAACGGCCTTCGGCGGTGAACACTTCGCGGCCGTTATAGGTGGTGGAGAGATCGCCGAGGCCGCGGACGGTGACGCCCTGCGCAATGCCGGCATTGCGCGTGACCTGCACCCCGGTGACGCGTGCGAGCGATTCGGACGCGCTGATATCGGGAAGCTTGCCGATATCCTCGGCGACGATCGAATCGACGATCTGGTCGGAATCCTGCTTGATCGCCTGCGCAGTCTCGAGGCTGCGGCGGATCGCCGTGACGACGATGTCGCCTTCGGACTCTCCCATATCTGCGCCGACCACGCCGGGTTCCTCGGCGGAACTGGGCCGAGGGCCTTCCTGCGCCGCGGCGCAGGTCGGCGCCGTCACCAGTCCCAGCGCCGATGCGGTCGCCAGCAGCGAATAGAAATTGCGATTCAACACAGATCCTCCCCCTTTATGTTATGATAATTGACGCTAAGTAATTATCATATTAATCCGTGTTGACAAGAGCCGCTTCGACGCCGCGCTAATTGGTGCAATCGGAGGGTGGGAGGCGGATATGAAGGCTGCGACAAATCGCCGTGGGATTCTGCTCGCCGGGGCAGCCGCATTGGTGGCGCCGAGAGCACTGCGGGCGGCGCCCCCGGCCCGCAAGCCCAACATCGTGCTGATCTATGCCGACGATCTCGGTTATGGCGATTTGAGCTGCTACGGCGCCACTGCGATCCGCACGCCCAACCTCGATCGGCTGGCGACGCGCGGCACGCGTTTCGAGAATGCGCATTCGCCTTCGGCGACCTGCACCCCGTCGCGCTACGCCTTGCTCACCGGCGATTATGCATGGCGAGCCTCGGGTACGCAGATCCTGCCCGGTGACGCGCCTGCGCTGATCCGGCCAGGCAAGTTCACGCTGCCGTCGATGCTCAAACAGGCGGGCTATGCCACCGGGCTGGTCGGCAAATGGCATCTCGGGCTCGGCGACGGGAAGGTCGACTGGAACGGCGAGATCGCCCCGGGCCCGCTCGACATCGGCTTCGACCATGCCTTCTTCATGCCGGCGACGCTCGATCGGGTGCCCACCGTGCTGATCGAGAGCCGGCGCGTGGTGAATCTCGATCCGGCCGATCCGATCGCCGTCGATTATCTCAGCAAGATCGGCGACGAGCCAACCGGCGCCGAAAATCCGGACCAGCTCGAATTCGCCGGCGATCCCGAGCACTCGAACACCATCGTCAACGGCATCGGCCGGATCGGCTATATGACCGGCGGCCGTGCCGCACGCTGGAACGACGGGAGACTCAGCGATGTGCTCCTCCGCAAGGCCGTGGAATTCATTGCGGCAAAGCGCGACGCGCCGTTCTTCCTCTATTACGCCGTCAACGAGCCGCACGTGCCGCGCGCGCCGCATCCGCGCTTCGCCGGCAAGTCGGGCATGGGATCGCGCGGCGACGCAATCCTCCAGCTCGACTGGACCGTCGGCGAGGTGATGCGCAGGCTGGAAGCACTGGGGATCGCCGACGACACGCTATTGGTGTTCAGCAGCGACAACGGCCCGATCCTGTTCGACGGCTATCAGGATCGCGCAGTCGAACTGGCGGGCGGCCATCGCCCGGCGGGACCGTATCGCAGCGGCAAATATGCGATCTACGAAGGCGGCACCCGCGTTCCGATGATCACCTGCTGGCCAGGCCGGGTCCGCGCCGGCCACGTGTCGCGCGCGCTCGTCGACCATGTCGATCTGGTCGCGTCGCTGGCCGCTTTGGTCGGACAGGAACTGCCGCGCGATGCGGCGGTCGACAGCTTCGACATGCTCACGCCGTTGCTCGGTCAAAGCGATCGCGGACGCGATCATGTGGTCGAGGACACCAAGCTGATGATTGCCACCGGCGGCACGGTGGAGAGCAGCGGCGCGCGGATCCTCGCGTTGCGCGCCGGCGACTGGAAGCTGATCCGTGGCAGCAGCGCGCCGCATGCATTTCACGGCAACGCCATCGGCACTTCGCCGCGCGACCAGCTCTACAATCTCGCGCGGGACCCAGGCGAGCGCAACGATCTGGCGGCGAAGCTGCGCGATCGCGCCCGGACCCTCGCCACGTGGCTCGACAAAATCGAACGCGACGGCCGCAGCCGTCCCTGAAATCGGAGGAGAGAAGGATGCGGAAGCTTCTGGCGATCGGTGCGGTTTTGCTCTTCGCGTCCGGCCCGGCCGTGGCGCAGGGAGCGCTCGGCGCGAACTATAACGAGCATTTCGAGGACGTGGATTATCGCGATCTCGAAAAGGCGGACGCCAGCTGGGTGCGGCTTTTCCTGCCGATGCCGCAGGTCGATCGCGGGCCGGTCGCCGAGCATGGCGCAGTCAGGACGATCCTCGACGCCGGCAATCGCGGCTACAAGACGATCCTGACGCTGAAATTTCCCTATAACCGCGTCGCATTTCCCAAGGTCGACAGCGCCGAATTCGCCAAACAGCTCGCCCGGCTCGATGCGGTGCTGCCGCTGGTGATGGGCAAGGTCGATATCCTCGTGATCGGCAACGAGCCCTTCATCGAGAGCCGCAAACAGGATTGGGACGCCAATTTCAACGAATTCTACGAGCGGCTGGCAAGGCGCGTCATCGCGTATCGCGCGCAGCATTGCGCCGACAGCTGCAAGACGCACCTCTACATGGGGGCGCTCAATCATATAGAACGCCCCGCCTGGCGCACGCCGGCGACCGAGCGCTGGCTGTCCTTCGTCAAGACGACTCCCGAGCTCGACGGCGTCAACATCCATCCGCATATTCGCGCGATCGAGGAGTCGAGGGCGTTCCTCGATTATATCCTGCCGCGCATGCGTCCGGAGCAGAAGTTCCTCGTCACCGAATTCTCTTTGGTCTGGTGGTGGCAGGCGAACATGAAGGGACCGGTGCCGGCGGCGTTCGCCGATAAATATGGCGCGCCGCGCGATGCCCGGAACTGGCAGATCATCAAGGCTGCGCTCGAGACGCCTTTTCCCAAGCCGCAATGGGACGCGTTCCTCGCGCAGAGCCCGTGGTTCGAGAACCGGAAGCATTATCTGGCCAACCAGATGAAGCTGTTCCGCGACACCGGCCGCCTCGCCGTCGCGACCTATGGGTTCAAGCAAGGCAGCTCGATGTCGGCAAAATGGGGTCCGGAAAAGACGCCATGGCTGCTCAACAGCGTCTATGCCGGCCGCACCGTTCAGCCCAATGCCGACGGCAGCGCCGCGCCGAATTATGCGTGGATCGACGACTTCAGGGCGTTGCAGAGAAAGTGAGGAGGCAGAGAAAGTGACGAATATGCACTACCGCCTGCTGCTCTCCACGCTGCTGCCCGCTGCGCTCTGCGTCACGCCAGCGGCGCTGGCGCAGCAGTTCAAGAAAGCGGTGGCCGACGACATCTTCGCCGATCACCCTTCGATGGATCGCAATGCGGTGGTGATGCCCGCCGCCGACGCGAAGCCGATCATGCCGTTCTTTTCCGAACGGCCGATCGGCGATGCGTCGATCGCGATGATGCCCGACGGAGGCTTCATCCTCACCGGCACCACGCTGCGCAGTTACGCGCGCCACGGCGTGGAGCTGTGGACGACGGCGCGGGACGCGACGGCGTGGAAGGGGTGGGGCCCGGCCAGGATCAGCGGCAACGGCATCGTTCCGGGCGACGTTTCCGAACGCTATCTCGCGCCGTCGGTGACGGTCGCCGGCGACAGGCTCTATCTCGCTTTCTCGGACAAGACGGGCTGCGCCCGCATCGCCGCCGGCGCCGTGGCCGATCCGGGCGGCAGCTTCGCCGCTTCACCCTGCCTGGTCGAAGACGCGGCCGATGCGTCGCTCTTCGTCGATCGCGACGGCGCGGGCTATCTGCTCTGGGGCGGCGGCTATATCGCGCGGCTGAAGCCCGGCTTCGCGGGACTCGCCGAGGCGCCGCGCTTCCTCAAGCCCGATCAGAAGCTGTTCGCCGAGCACCCGCCGGTCGGCAAGGACTGGCCGGTGCGCACGCGCGTCGGTCGGGCCGGCACGACGATGTTCCGTGACGGCGATCGCTACGTGCTCGCCGCGAGCGAAGTGACCGGGCGCATGCGCACCGCGACCGAGGATCTGTTCATGGCCGAAGCGCCGACGCCGTACGGCCCTTTCACGCGGCGCATGCTCGCCGTTCCGCATGCCGGTCGCGGTTCGGTCGTGCGGTTCCGCGATGGCCGGCTCGCGGCGGCATATAATCCCAGGTGTGATGACGGCTTCGCCTTGTTCTGCGAGCAGGTTGGTCTCGTCCCGCTCGAGCGCGCGCCCGACGGGCGGCTGCGTCAGGCGGCGTCGGCGATCACCGAGGACAGCGCAGTCGCGGCGCGCAAGCCGCTGATCACCGGCGAGACGATGCGCGATCCTTCGGTCACGCTCGGCGGCGACGGCTATTATTATCTGGTCGGAACGCTCGACGGCTATGGCTATCACAAGCCGGAAGGGGGCGTGAAACTCTGGCGTTCGGCCGATCTCGAGCGATGGGACGAAGTCGGCTTCGTCTGGCGCTGGCAAGGCATGGGCTATGATTTCGGCAAGAACATCGCCGAGCTCTGGGCGCCCGAGATCAAATGGGTCGAACGCGACAAGACCTTCTATCTGGCCTTCTCGGTGATGGAGCGCGGCGTCGGGGGCAAGACCTGGCTCTATCGCTCGACCAGCGGCAAGGCCGAAGGCCCCTATGCCAACGTCACCAAAAGCTATCTGGTCGAGGGGATCGACGGCTTCCCGTTCGAGGATGACGACGGCCTCTATTTCCTGTGGGGCGGCGGCAGGATCGCCAGGCTCAATGCCGCGCGGGACGGCTTCGACGGACCCGTGCGCAAGCTGGTCGATGTGGACGGCGACGCGGTCGGCTATGAAGGCAATGGCCTGATCAAGGTGAACGGCGTCTATTTTCTCACCGGCGCCGAATGGCATGGCCCGCTGCGCACCCATGGCACCTACGACATGATGTACGGCACGTCGAAATCGCTGTTCGGCCCCTACAGCCAGCGCCGGATGGGCGCGCCGCACGGCGGTCACGGCACTGCGTTCGCCGACAAACAGGGCCGCTATTGGTACACGATGTTCGGCAACGACCCGACCGCGCCCTGGCGGATGCAGTTCGGGCTGGTGCCTATCGACATTGGCGATCCGGCGTCGATCGGGGTTCCGCGGATCGGCACCCTCCGCGATTGAAGCTCGCGCGCGCCCAATAGAATAATTTCGCGCCCGCATTGAAGGAAAGGCTGCCCAAGCGACTCGTAAGAGGTGAGAGGAGGCGCATGGCCGGCGATCGGGAGACTTTGGCAGAGTGGGTAGGACGCGAGATCCTGCCCCACGAGCGCGACCTGCGGATCTGGCTGCAGCGGCGCTTCGTCGCGGCGGTCGACGTCGAGGACATCGTCCAGGAATGCTATTGCCGCCTCGCGCAGCTCAGCGACGTCACCCGGATCGCCGAGCCGCGTGCCTATCTCTTCACGATCGCGCGTAACTTCGCCCGACAGCAGCGCAAGCGCGCCTCGGTGGTGCGCCTCGAGACGCTTTCCGACACCTTTGACGCGGAGATCGAGAGCAGTGCGCTCACGCCTGAGAGAATTGCGTCGGCACGGCAGGATCTGGGCCGCTTGCAGGAAGCGCTCGCGACATTGTCGGAGCGCGCCCGGCGTATCTTCATCATGCGCAAGGTCGATGGCCTGAGCCAGAAGGAGATCGCGAATGCCCTCGGCGTGAGCGAGGCGATCGTCGAGAACGATGCCAGCCGGAGTTTGCGGGCGGTCCTGAAGCTCATGACCGTGCCCGAACCCGAGACCGTCATGCCAGCGGGGAACCGTCATGCACGATCGCATTGAGGAAGAGGCAGCGGACTGGGCGGTGCGACACCCGCTCGATTCGGACGGGCGGGCCAGGCTCGACGACTGGCTCGCGCAGGATCCGCGCCGTCGCGGTGCGCTGCTGCGCGCGATGGCAGGGCTGAGCGCGATCGAATGCGCGCTGGTGGCGGAGGATGCCGCCATGCCGCCGGCGCGCCCGGCCCGATTGCCGACGCGCCGCTGGATGCTGGCCGGCGGGGGTGGCGCGATCGCGGCCGGAGTCGCCGCGGCGATCGGCTGGCCTCGCGGCAGCCGCTATGTCGCTACCGCGCGCGGCGAGATCCGTCGCCTGCCGCTGGAGGACGGCTCGATCGCGACGATCAATACCAACAGCGAATTGCGCATCCGGCTGGACAGCGACAGTCGTCGTATCGAGCTCGAGCAAGGTCAGGCCTGGTTTCAGGTCGCCAAGGACCGAACCCGCCCGTTCCTCGTCGATGCCGGCATCGCGCAGGCACGCGCCGTCGGGACTGCCTTTTCGGTGATTCGCGGTGGGGACGGGGTGCAGGTGGCGGTCACCGAGGGCGCCGTGGCGGTCTGGCCGAGCGACTCCTCGGGGATGATGACCATCCTGCAAGCCGGGCAATTCGCGAATTTCCGGTCGGCTGCGGCCGGCCCGGTGATCGGATCCGCGCCGGAAGACATCGAGCGTGCGCTGGCATGGCGCAATGGCGAGATCTCGCTCGAGAACGAGTCGCTCGCGGAGGCGATCGCCCAGTTCAATCGCTACAATCGCCAGCAAATGGTGCTCGCCGATCCCGGCCTTGCCGACGAGCGGCTGGTGGGACTGTTCAAGATCGACAAGCCCGCCGACTTCGCGGCGATGCTCGCGGCATCGCTCGACGTCGAGGTGACGGCCGGTCCCACGGAAATTCGCATCGCGCGAAAAACCGCCGCGCCGCGCTGACGGAAACCGAGGGGATCCGACTCTTGGGATAGAGCGCCACCGAAGCTGGCGCGATCATGTGCTGGGGAGGGTCGAGTGTCTCGTACGCGTTATCTGTTGGCCGGCGCGGCAATCTTCTGTGGTTCCGCGACCGCCGCGCAAGCGATGGCGCAAGTCCGGCAGTTCGACGTCGCACCGCAGCCCGCGAGCACCGGCATACCCCTGTTCGCGCGTCAGGCCGGCATTCAGATCCTCGTATCGGGCACGATCGCCGACGGCGTTTCGGTCAATCGCGTCAAGGGAGTGATGGATATCGCGGCGGCGCTGCGCGCATTGCTCGCCGGGACCGATCTCGTCCCGGTGATGTCCGGTACCAAGGTCGTGCTCAGGCAACGCGGCGCGCTGGACCGGAAAATCGCTTCGGTGCCGGCAGGCGTTCAATCGGCGCCCATTGCCCAAAGCGGCACGGAGCCCGTCCAGATCCCCGCAGCGGAGGACTCCGCCGACGAGGAGCAGGACATCGTCGTGACCGGAATCCGCAATTCGCTCGAGCGCGCAGCCGACGTCAAGCGGACCTCGGTGCAGGTGGTGGATTCGATCGTCGCCACCGATATCGGCAAGCTGCCCGACCCCACCGTCGCCTCGGCGCTCCAGCGCGTGCCGGGCATCCAGGTCCAGAACGACCGCAACAACGAACTGTCGAGCGTCCGCATCCGCGGTCTCACCGATATCCTCACCATGGTGAACGGGCGCGAGGTCTTCACCTCGACCGGCCGTGGCTTCGATCTTCAGGACGTGCCGGCGGAAGCGCTCGCGCGGATCGACGCCTTCAAGTCGCAGGCCGCAGACCAGATCGAAGGCGGCGTGGCCGGGGCGATCGACCTCAAGCTCAACCGGCCGTTCAGCTTCCGCGACACCACCGTCGTGCTCAGCGCGCGCAACAATTACGGCGTCGCGGTCGATTCCAGCAACCCGCAGTTCGGCGCGCTGGCGACGACCCGGTTCGACACCGGGATCGGCGAGATCGGCGTGCTGGCCAACGCCACCTATTCGCATGCCGACACGATCCGCAGCGCCAGCAACATGACCGACCGCCGCAGCTCGGGAAGCGCACCGCTCAACAGCCCCGGCTATCTGATCCCGCAGGTGATCCAGAACATGCCCGATGTCGGCGCGGTGACGCGCTGGCAGGCCAATGGCGCGATCCAGTGGCAGGCCTCGCCTTCGCTGCAGGCCTATGCCGAGGGGCTGTACACCTATTTTCGCACCACGACGGGCTTTGCCGGATTCAATCCGCAGCCTTTCACCAACGGCACCACGATGACCGACGTGGTCGCCAGCGACGATTGCTTTCAGACCCGGGTCAATGCGGGCGGGACCAATCCGACCATCGTCAACAACGCGGACGGCACCCGGTCGCTCCAGCCGTTCACCGTGCAGACCTTGTGCGACATCAAGAGCGCGCGCTTCAACAATATCGTGGTCAATCAGAATTCGTCGTCGAACCAGGTGACCCAGCGCAACAAGATGATCGCCGGCGGCCTGAATTACGATCAGGGCCCGGCGAGGGTGACGCTCGATGTCGCGTATCAGACGTCGAGCGCGTTCACCGAGAATGTGAACGCCGAGGTCGGGCAGCGCGTCTCGACACTTTTGCTCGAGACCGATGTGGACAACGGCCCGCGGATTACGCTCGATCCCGCGATTCCGCCGAGCTCGGCCAATTTGTCGCTGCGCAACTCGTTCAACCAGAATTTCACTTATGTCGACGGATCGCTGTTCCAGACCAAGCTGGACGGCAGCTATGAGATTGGCGGATTGCTCCAGCAGCTCCAGCTCGGGCTGCGCTTTGCAAAGCGCGAGGCGCATCAGCAGAGCGTGCTGCAGACCGTTCCGGTCGCTGCGATCGGCTTCGGCAATATCGGCACGCCGAGCGAGGCGACCGCGCGGCTGGTCTCGTCCCTGCCGCTGTCGTCCAACTTCCTCGGCGTGATCGCCTTCGCGCCGCGGATCAACAATGGTTCGGCTTTCCTCGGGGCCAATCCCGCCTATCTGCGTTCGGAGGAAGGTCGCAACGAACTGCGCGCTTTGTTCAAGGTTGCGCTGCGCCAGCCCGATTACGATCCGACGAAGGAATTCAACGCCGACGAGACGACCTATGCCGGCTATGCTCAGGCCAATTACGAGATACCGGTCGGCGCAATGACGCTGAACGGCGTGATCGGCACGCGCGTCACCAAGACTGACCGGACGATTAGCGGATTTACCCGCAGCGGCGGGGTGATCGAGCCGGTGAGCGCCACTACTTCCGACGTGGATCTACTCCCCAACGCGACGGCACGCCTCCAGTTTCCCGGCGGCTTCCAGAGCCGGCTCTCCTGGTCGCGCACGATCCGGCGCCCCGATTTCGTCTCGCTCAACCCCGCCGAGACGCTCACTTTGGTCGGCAACGTCTTCCTGCTCAACACCGGCTCGCGCGGCAATCCCGAGCTGCGGCCGCAAAAGTCCGACAGCTTCGATGCCACGGCGGAATATTATTTCCGCGGCGGCTATGTCGCGGTCACCGGCTTCTACCGCTCGATCAAGGATCGCGTGGTCAATTCCGCGACGCAGGAAACGATCGACGGGCTGAACTATCTGATATCGAGCCCGCGCAATGTCGGTTCGGTCAAACTCAAGGGCGTCGAGACCAGCGCCCAATATTTCTTCGATTTCCTGCCCGGCGCCTTGTCCGGCCTTGGCGTGCAGGGCGCGTTCACCCTGGTCGATTCCGAGATCACCGGAAGCGATCCGCTCGCCGGCTATCCGCTGCTCGGCGTGTCGAAATACAATTACACCGCAGGGCTGCTCTACGACAAAGCCGGGCTCAGCGGCCGCCTCGTCTACACCTATCGATCGCGCTACTATATCGAGGACAATAGCGGCGGCGTGCAGCTCCGTCCGATCGATTCCGCGCGCGTCAATGAAGTCTATACGCCGGTGCTGCTTTCGTACGCCCGTCCCGCGGGCCGGCTGGACTTCAGCGTCGGATATGACGTGAGCAAATCGTTCCGCATCGATGTCGGCGGGACCAACATCCTGCGCAGCAGGACGTCGCAATATCGCGGACAGGAATATCTCAATTACGTCCTGTACGGCGACGAGGCGACCTACACGATCGGCGCCCGCGTGCGCTTCTGAGCCGGTTATCGGGTGGAGAATGGTATGATATTGCGATCTGCCCTGCGATCCGCGCTGGCGACTGCGTCGCTGGTGGCCCTGAGCCAGGCGGGTGCTCTGGCCCGCGACAGGCAAAAGGCCGAGGCGCCGGCGCGGCCCAATCTGGTGATCTTCCTCGCCGACGATCTCGGCAACGACGTTCCGCCCTGGGGCGACACCAATGCGCGCGCGCCGAACATCGCCAAGCTGGCCGCGGAAGGGCTCGCGTTCGATCGCGCCTTCGTCGCCTCGCCGGCGTGCGCGCCCAGCCGCGCGGCGCTGCTGACCGGGCTGATGCCCGCGCGCAACGGCGCCGAGGCGAACCAGTCCGCGCCGCGCCGGGACGTGCGCAAACTGCCCTCCTATCTGCATGATCTCGGCTATGAGGTCGTCGCGTTCGGCAAGGTCTCGCATTATCAGCAGACCGGGATGTACGGGTTCGATCATTTCGAGCACGACAAGTTCCACGATCCCGAAGGCGTGCCCTCGGCGATCCGCTGGCTCAAGGCGCGCAAGGACAGGAAGCCGCTGGCGATCTTCATCGGCAGCAACTGGCCGCACGTTCCGTGGCCCGAGACGACTGAAGGCTTTCAGCCCGCGGCGATCGCGCTGCCCGCCAAGACCGTCGACACGCCGGTCACGCGCGATGCGCGGGCGCGCTATTATGCGGCGATCTCCCGGCTCGATCGGGAGCTGGGCGATACGCTGGACACGGTTGACAGCGTGCTCGGTCCCGATACGTTCGTGCTGTTCTCGTCCGATCACGGCGCGCAATGGCCGTTCGGCAAATGGAATCTCTACGACACCGGCATCCGTGTGCCGATGATCGTGCGCTGGCGCGGCCATGTCGTGCCCGGCGCGCGCACCGATGCGATGGTCAGCTGGGTCGATATCCTTCCGACCCTGGTCGACGTCGCCGGCGGCAAGCCCGCCGGGGACATCGACGGCCGGTCATTTGCGGGGGCGCTGCGGAGCAAGGTCAAGTTTCGGGGGCGCAGCGAGATCTTCACCACGCATAACAATGACGGCAGCATCAACGTCTATCCGATGCGCAGCGTCCGCACCGATCGCTGGAAGTACATCCACAATCTGCACCCCGAATATGCCTACACCACCCATATCGACCAATGGGTGAAGCGCGTGGATTCGGGGAAGTATTTTCCGTCATGGCGCAAGGCCGCGGCATCCGATCCGGCGGCCAAGGCGATCGTCGACAATTATTATCGTCGTCCCGGCGAGGAGCTGTACGATCTCGCGGCCGATCCGCAGGAGCAGCATAATCTCGCGGCCGATCCGCATTATGCCCGCGTCCTGAAGGGTTTGCGCACGCGCCTCGCCGGCTGGCGGGCGGCGCAGAAGGACGACCACGCCGTCGCCGGCAAGCCGCATTTCGAGGAGGGACCGATCGACGGCGAGCCCGCGCCGCCGGCCGACTGAGCGGATTCGTTACGCGCGGGTGCGCGACAGGCGCCGGTCGATCAAAAAGACGCCGATCGCGACCAGAACCAGTCCGGCGGCAAGGAACAGCATCGGCGCGAAAGCGCTGCCCGAGGCGGTCGCGATCCGCGGCACCAGCGCCTGCGCGGCGAACCCGCCGAGATTGCCGGTTGCGTTGATCACCGCGAAGCCGGCGGCGGCGCCGGTGCCGCTCAGGAAGCGCGGCGGCAGCGTCCAGAAGATCGGCTGGCCCGCGAAGATCGCGCAGGCAGCCAGGGTCAGCGCGGCGAATTTGAGCCCCGATCCGGGCAGCACCACGCTGGCGGCCAGCGCCGCGGCGCCGATCAGCGGCGGGATCACGCCGTGCCAGCGGGCGCTGCCGCGCCGGGCCGCGTCGCGCGGCACCAGCCACAAGGTCACGCCGACGAACAGCCACAACAGGCCGTTGAGGAGACCGTTCGCGGTGTTCGACACCCCCATGTCGCGCACGATCGTCGGCAGCCAGTAGCTCAGCCCATAAGCGGCCAGCGGGAAGCCGAAAAAGGTGAGCGACAGCATCAGCACGCGCGGATCGGTGATGGCGCGCAACGCCTGTTTCTGGCCGACATTCTCCACTGCCGTGCGCTCGCGTTCGAGTTCGGCGCGCAGCCAGTCCTTCTGTGCCTCGTCGAGCCACCGCGCTTGTTCGGGCCCGCGCGGCAGCAGCTTGAGCAGAACCGGGGCGAGCAGGATCGCCGGCAGCCCGGTCACGAGGAACAGCCATTGCCAGCCGCGCAGGCCCATCGCCCCGTCGAGATCGAGCAATGCGCCGCCGATCGCTGCGCCGGTGGCGTTGGCCAGCGTCCCCGCAATCATGAACAGCCCGACCGCGCGGGCGCGGTGCGCGGGCGGATACCAGAGCGTCAGCGCATAGAGCACGCCGGGAAACAGCCCCGCCTCGGCCACGCCGAGCAGGAAGCGCAGCACATAGAATTGCGTCGCGTCGCGGGTGAAGCCGAGCAGCACGGTCACCACGCCCCAGCTCACCATGATCCGCGCGAACCAGCGCGGCGCGCCGACCCGGGTCAGGAACAGGTTGCTGGGCAGTTCGAACAGGAAATAACCGACGAAGAACAATGCCGCGCCAAGCCCGAATGCGGCCTCGCCGAGCCCGAGATCCGCCGCCATCTGAAGCTTGGCATAGGAGACGTTCTGCCGGTCGATATAGGCGATCAGATAGACGAGGCCGAGCAGCGGCATCAGCCGCAGCGTGACGGCGCGCGTGGTCGCGGCGGGGAGGGCGCACATGGGTTCTGCCTGCGCGGTCATGGGCGAGACGCGTAGGGCGGCAGGCTCGCCATCCACGCCCTCAACCGGGCGAGCAATCGATCGCGCACCGCCGGGTTCCGCGCGCCGGCTTCATGGGTCTCGGTCGGGTCCGCGGCGAGGTCGAAGAGCTGGGGACGGGCGCCGCCGGCCTCCGCCAGCAGCTTCCAGTCGCCATCGCGCACCGCGAACCGCGGAGAGACGTCGCGTGGCTGCGAAGGGGTGCTCGGCTGAACCGGGGCGCCTTCCTTGCCATAGGCCCAGAACAATGGCTGGCCGCGCGTCATCGGGCGACCCTCGATGACCGAAGACAGGTCTACGCCATCGCTCTCCCTTGGTGTCGGGACGCCCGCGAGCCGGGCGAAGGTGGGCAGCAGATCGGCGCCGTGCCCGACCGAGCGCTCGTCGCGCGTCCCCGCCCTGGCGTGGCGCGGCCAAGACAGGATCAGCGGCTGGCGGATCCCGCCTTCGTACAGGCTGAACTTGCGGCCGCGCAGATCCGCAGCGCTGCCGGGGGCGCTCGCGCCGTCGCGATAATAACGCTGCAGCGAGGACGGACCGTTGTCCGAGGTGACGACGATCAGCGTGTTCTCGAATTCGCCCATCTGGCGCAGCCGGTCGAACAATCGGCCCAGCGTCTTGTCCATCTTCACCAGCGTGGCGAGGAAGCGATCATCGTCGGGACCGTCGCCTTTGCCCATCACGTCGCCGAGCGCCTCGTCGCCGGGTGCCCAGGGATCGTGGACGTCGTTGAGCCACAGATTCACGAACCACGGCCGGTCGGCATGCTCGGCGATGAAGCTGGCAGCCATGTCGCAATAGAGGCCAGTCAGCCGCGTCTTGATCTCCCAGAAGCGTGCGCCGTTGCCGAGCCGGTCCGACTGCTCGGCCAGATCGCGCTCCTCGTCCGACACGAGCACACGCGGACCCAGGCCTTCGAAAGTCGTGAAGCTGCGATCGAAGCCGTAGGCAGTGGGGCGTGGGGCATCGCCGATGTCGCGTCCGCCGCCGAGGTGCCATTTGCCGAAATGCGCGGTGGCATAGCCGGCGGATTGCAGCGTGCGGGCGATATTGGGCAATTCAGGATCCAGCCAGTCGACCTGACCGAGCTCGGCGTTGCGCTTGCGGGCACCGGTGATGCTGACGAAGCCCAGTTCGGGCGGAAACCGGCCGGTGAGAAACCCGGCGCGCGACGAAGAGCAGATCGGCGCGGCATCGTAGAATCGAGTCATCAGCACGCCTTCGCGCGCCAGCCGATCGAGATTGGGCGTCGCCACCTTGCGATTGCCCATGATCGACAGATCGGCAAAGCCCATATCGTCGACGAGGATGAACAGGATGTTCGGCCGCGCACCCGCGATCGGCCGGACCTCTGCCCCGCCATCGGGCGCAGGCTGGGCGAATGCCGGGGCGGGGACAAAGCCGAGCAGGCCTGCCAGCGCTACGTGGAGTCCTGCGGCGCGGATCGCGCGCCGGGCGCGTGCGCTCAGCCTCGCGGCTGGATGCGTTTCGGCCAATGTCGCTCTCCTTCGACCGGACAGTTTCGCTGCCCTGTCGGTTACCTGATCGTGCCGATGCACCGTATGAGACCCGCGAAGCGCGAGTAAAGCTCATTAATCCTATTTATCTTGACCGCGATTTCGGGCCGGAGCAAGTAGCCATGTACCGAATGCGCCAAGCCCGATCCCCGACATGAACCCGATTTCCACCCATGATATGATCGCGCTGCCGCCCGGCACGTTCACGATGGGGTCGGAACGCTTCTATGCCGACGAGGCGCCATGCCGGCAGGTGCGGGTGGGACCGTTTCGCATCGACCGTGCGCCGGTGACCAATCGCGACTTCGCCCGCTTCGTCGCCGAAACCGGCCATATCACCACGGCCGAGGTGGCGCCCGATCCCGCCGATTATCCGGGCATGCTCGACGGCATGGCTTATGCCGGATCGCTCGTCTTCCATCGCACCGCGACCCCGGTGGACGTTCGCGATCCCTCGCAATGGTGGTCGTTCCTCGCCGGCGCCGACTGGCGGCATCCGCTGGGCCCCGACAGCGGGATCGAGGAACTGGAAGAGCATCCCGTCGTCCATGTCAGCCATGCCGATGCCGAGGCTTATGCCGCCTGGGCGGGCAAATCGCTGCCGACCGAGGCCGAATGGGAATATGCCGCGCGCGGCGGACTCGAGGAGGCCGAATTCGCCTGGGGTGACGAACTGGCGCCCGGCGGCGCGATGCTCGCCAATTACTGGCAGGGGCTGTTTCCCTTCGCCAATCAGTTGCTCGACGGCTGGGAGCGCACCTCGCCTGTGGGTAGCTATCCGCCGAACGGCTATGGTCTGGTCGACATGATCGGCAATGTCTGGGAATGGACCGCGGACTGGTATGCCGATCGTTCCCGCAGTGCGCGCAAGGGAAAGCCGGCGCCTTCGTGCTGCGGCGGCATCGAGGTGGATCCGCGCGGCGGATCGCGCGGGGGCAGCCTCGATCCGGCGATGCAGGCGATGCGGATTCCGCGAAAGGTGCTGAAGGGCGGATCGCATCTATGTGCGGCCAATTACTGCCAGCGTTATCGGCCGGCCGCACGGCACCCGCAGATGGTGGATTCCTCGACCAGCCATATCGGCTTTCGGTGCATCCTGCGCGGATAGCGACGGGGCGGGGGCGGATTGCCAGTCAGCCGGCCCGGTCGCATGGTGCGCGTCGGGACAACCGGGAGATCGGGAGCGAGCGATGCGCAATCCGGAGCGGTTACGCAACCTGACATTGGTCGCAGGGCTGGCGGGATTGCTGTCCGTCAGCATCCCGTTCGTCGACTCCGGCCGCGCGGAAGAAGGCGCCTGGGTCGTGGTCGGCGGCATGATCGCAGTAATTGGCCTCGGAGCCGCCATTCTGTTGACGCTGAACCTGCGGCGGATGCGGCGTCTCAACGCCGGCGAGGGCGTCATCGCCCGCTGGCAGATCGATCCCGCGACCTGGGCGCGCTTCGTCGCCGACGATCGCGAGGCCGAGCGTGACAAGCGAAGGCTGAACAACGCGATCCGCCTGAGGGAAAAGCCCAGGCGCGTCGTTGCAGTGGTGATCGGCGACGACTGTCTTCAGGTCGATGGCGATTTTCACCGCGTGGCGCTGGCAGAGTTGAAGGGGGCGGGGCTGAGCGCCGGGCCGCCGTCGATCCTCGAATTGCGCTTCGTGACGCCGGGGGCGCAGCAGCCCGACATGCATTATGCCTTTCGCTTCCCCGTCGCCTTCGGTGCCGAAACCGCGGCGCGGGGGGTGATCGATCATTATAATCGCCGCTATAACAATGCCTATGGCGCGCGCTGATCGATAGCCGCCGCTCGCTTCGCCGTATCGAGCCGACGGCCCGGGCCTGGGCTCCTGCATCCATGGAGGTCAGCGGCCCGGGGCCTTCGAGACCAGCTTCTGACGAGCGGTACCGGCGGCAGGTCCGTTCGTGGACCTGTCCCCGCTCTCCGGGCGGGGTATCGCCACCCGGAAAGATTGGTTCACTGGTCAGGGGGAGTTTCTTTCTTCCGTTTCGCGCCCTTGTCGACCGTCGCAGGCGGCAGCGCCAGATTCTCGCTGACCTTGCCGAGAAGTCCCGGATCCGAACCGAAGATCCCGCAATCGCCGTCTTTCTTCGAGCCGCCGAATTTGGGAAGCCTGGGGAGCTTCAATCCGCCGCGGGAGGTTTCGCCGGTGATGAGCATTTCGCTGAACTTGTCGCCAAATTCGCCGGCTTGCGCATAGGCATCTCCCACTTCCGACACTCTGGCCGTGCTCAGAATGGAGTCGGCGCCGCGCGCCCATATCAGTGCGGCGTCCTGCTCGCCGTTCCGGTCGAGAGCTTCGGCCTCGACGGTGAGACTTCCGAGGCCCACCGGGACCCGGGGGTTGAGCAGCGGGATGCTGCTGAGCGCGGAGGGAATGAAGCCGACGATCGCCGATGCGCCGGCCGCGATCCTGCTGGTCGTTCCGATGTGCGTGATCGTGGTGCGAACGCTCAGATCGGCGGGCTCGGTTGCCTCTACGATGTCGAAGCGCTTGCTCAGCTTGCGGCAGAGCGACCGATCGAGGGCATTGGCCACGAGGTTCCGGTTCTTCTCCGCCACGTCGGTGCCGACGCCGTCGGCGAACCGGGCAGGCAGGATCCGCACCGTCCTGGCGGCGAGGAGATCCTGTTTGTTGACCCGCGCCTGCGATTGGGTCGTGCGCCCCTTCTTACGCACCAGATGGTCGTAGGAGGTGAGGGCGCCGCTTCTGGTCATCGGCGGTGTCGCACATGCGGCGAGCGACGATAATGCGAGGCACGCCACGAACGATCGAACGGTGCGGCGGGGATGGATAATGGCGCGGACGGATAAGTCGCCAGCGAGCGGATAATCCAACATAGGCAAGTTCCCAATTCACTGCTGAGCAAGGCGACGGGCACCCGCGAGAGCGGATGCACGCGCCACGACCCTTTTGTCCCTGAGGTCCGTTTGAAAGCGTTTGCGCTTCTCTCCCTCAGACACCGGGGTGGACGGGAACCCTCACCAGGAATCGCATCTGCAGCTTTCAGCTTCGACCTCGGGCCGCACCAGGGGAGCCATCGCTCGGTTCATCGGCGAACCGCCGGCCGGCGGCTCAGCCGATCGGAAAGTACGTTCCGGCAGGGAGTTGTGGACAACACCTCAGGCCGTTCGACAATCGCGGGAAGTGCAGGTCGCGAGGCGGGTCGCGGCGGCGCTCCGGGCGCGGCGTTGACGTCATTCCGGTTGCGATGCAATAGAACCCGCCGTGATGCCGTCGTCCGGGCCCTGCGATCAACGGACATGAGCGGGCGTCCATCCATTGTCGCTGCCGAAAGCCGAATGTGGGCATGAAATGTTGAATGGCGGCGGTCTCATTCCCCTGTTCGCAGAGCTGCGGCCGGCATTGGCGCGCTTTCTCCAGACACGCGGGGCTTCGGCCGACGAGGCGGAGGACATCCTGCAGGACGTCAACATCAAGCTGCTCGCCGAGCGGTCCGGGCCGGTCGCGCAGCCGCGCGCCTATCTCTATAAGATGACCAACAACCATTTCCTGCTGCATCGTCGCACCGCCGGCCGGCGCGAGCGCCGCGAAGAGGATTGGGTGAGTGCGCATGGCGGCGGCGGCGAAGCGGACGATCAGCCGTCGATCGAGACCGAGATGATCGCGCGCGAGCAGCTCGCGATCCTGCAGCGGCTTCTGGATGGCTTGCCGGAAAGGACGCGGACCATCTTTCAGCGCTTCCGGATCGACGGGGAGCCGCAGCGCGTGATCGCCGGCGAGCTCGGCATCAGCATCAGCGCGGTCGAGAAGCATCTCGCACGGGCGTATGAAGCCATTTCGGCCGCGAAGCTTCGATTGAATGAGGATCATCCGGGTCGGCGGAGTCTCACTGGGGAAAGAGGCCGCCATGCCATCTGAGACGCCGGACAGCATCGAGACGCGCGCTATCGAGTGGCACATCAGGCTACGCGATGGCGACGACGCAATCTGGGAGGGATTCGCCGAATGGCTCGCGGAGGATCCGCGCCATGCGACCGCTTATGATGCGGTCGAGGAGGCCGATCTCGCGCTCGAGCCGCTGCTGCCGCACGTAATCATCCGCGCCGCGGCGAACGATACCGGGGAGCGACCGGAGCGGCCGGCCGGCAACGGATGGCGCTGGGGCCTTGCAGGCGGCGGGCTCGCGGCGGCGATTGCCGCGGCGTTCCTGCTGCTGCCACAGGCGGAATCCAGCCGGTACGAGATCGCCACCCGCCCGGGCGAACGGCAGGTTGTCCAGCTGGATCCGGCCACCCGCGTCACGCTCAACGGCGCGACGCGCATGACCTTCGACCGCGAGAATCCCCGCTTCGCGTCGCTGGCCAAAGGCGAGGCCCTGTTCGAGGTCCGGCACGACAGCGCCAGACCTTTCCGGCTCGAGGTGGGCGACGACGTCGTCGAGGATGCCGGTACGGTGTTCAATGTCGTCCACGAGACCGGCGAGGTTCGGGTCGCGGTTGCCGAGGGCAAGATCGTCTACAATCCCGGGCAAGGCGCAGTGTCGCTGGATGCCGGGCAGGCATTGGTGGACCGCGACTCCTCGGATGTCGTCGACGTCACGCGGGTTCCGGCGGAGCGGGTCGGCTCGTGGAAGAGCGGATCGCTCATTTATTCCGGCGCCCGCCTGTCGCAGGTCGCGGCCGATCTGAGCCGCTCGCTGGAGGTCCGCATCAGCGTTGCCCCGGGCCTCGCCGATCGTCCGTTTTCGGGGACGATCGCTCTCGACGGCAGCGGTCCCGAGCAGCTCCGGCGTCTGCAGCGCGCGCTCGACGTGCGCCTCGACAAGGGGCCTGACGGGTGGATCATGAGACCGGTCGGCAGTGCGGGGAAATAGACGGGCGGCGGCCGTCGTCGCGATTGCGTTCGGTCTCGGCGCGGCCGGTGCCGCCCGGGCAGAGACTTTCAACATCGCGCCGGGTCCGCTCGGCGAAGTCGCGGCTGCCATCGGCGCACGGGCGGGCGTCACTGTCGCCGTCACCGATCCCGAGCTCGCGCGGCGCCTGTCGCCCGGCGTCCGCGGCAAGTTCTCCGTGCGTGGCGCGCTGGAGCGGGCGTTGCGGGGAACGGGCGCCGGCGCCGTGTTCTACGACAAGAACACCGTCAGGATCGTCCGGGCGCGCGCGAAGCCGCTCCCGGTCAGGCAGAAGCCGGCGAGGGTCCCGATGCCCGATCCGCCCGCCGAGCCGGACGAGATCGTCGTCACCGCGAGCAAGCAGAATATCCTGCTCGACAACTATCCCGGCTCTGCCAGGATAATCGATTTCGAGCCGGCCTGGCTTTCGCGCAATGGATCGCGCGGGACGGCTGCGCTGATCGAGACGCTGCCGACGCTCGGCTCGACCAATCTCGGTCCGGGCCGCAACAAGCTCTATGTGCGCGGCATCGCGGACAGCAGCTTCAACGGCCCGACCCAAGCGACAGTGGGGCAATATCTCGGTGACGCCCGGCTCAACTACAATGCGCCGGATCCGGACCTCAATCTCTATGATCTGAAACGGGTCGAGATACTCGCCGGCCCGCAGGGCACGCTGTACGGCGCCGGCTCGCTGGGCGGCGTCGTGCGGCTGATCCCCAATGAGCCCGATAGCGACCAGACCTATGCGACCGCTTCCACCGGCGTCAGCGCGACGCGTTTCGGCGGCGTGGGGGGCGACGCTGCGGCAATGCTCAATCTGCCGCTCGCCAAGGGCCGGATGGCGCTCCGCCTCGTCGTCTACGGGACGCGCGAGCCTGGCTATATCGACGATCCCTCGCGAAATCTGCGCGACATCAACGACAGTTTGAGCTTCGGCCACCGCCTGATGTTCCGCATGGAGGATCTGGCGGGATGGACGATCGATGCCGGGGTCGTTGTCCAGAACATCACCACCGACGATGGCCAATATGTCCTGCGCGGCGATCCGCCGCTCGCGCGCAGCAATGCCCTGGCGCAGCCGTTCCGCAATGATTACCGGCTGGCCTATGTCACTGCCCGGCGCCCGGTGTTCGGAAGCAACGAGCTCGTCTCGACGACATCGCTGGTCTGGCACGATCTGAAGACGGTGTTCGACGCGACCGGCTCCGACGGCACGACCTCGCCCCGGCGCTTCGAAGAGAAGAACAACATCGCGCTCCTTTCCAACGAAACGCGGCTTTCGGGCGGCGATCGGCGGACGCCGTGGGTGGCGGGCATGTCGGGTATCTACAGCGTGAGCCGCCTCTCACGGTTCCTGGGGTCTCCCGATGATCCGGGTCAGATCGCCGGGGTGCGCAACCGGCAAGTGGAGATATCCTTCTTCGGACAGGCTTCGCATCCGATCGCTTCGTCACTGGTCGTGACCGGCGGCGGGCGGCTGACCGTCTCCGACGGCGCGGGAAAGCTGCTCGACGACGTCAGTGGCGGAGAAGGGGAATCGTCGCGCGCGCGCCTGCGCTTCGCGGGGAGCGTGGCGCTCGATTGGCATTTGTCGCCGTCGCTGTCGGCCTTCCTGCATTACCAGCAGGGATTTCGCCCGGGCGGGTTCGCGGTGGCGTCGGGTTCGGTCACCGAGAGCCAGGAATTCGAGGCCGACGACCTCAGCCAGATCGAGCTCGGCATTCGCTGGCGGGACAAGGCCCGGGACCGGCTGTCCATCCGCGCGGCGATCTTCGCCGTCGACTGGAACCATGTCCAGGCCGACCTCGTCGACAGTTCGGGCCTCCCCACCACCGCCAATATCGGCAGCGGCCGGATCTATGGGCTGGACGGTGAGCTGACATGGCGGGCATCGTCGGCCTGGACGCTGACGGCCGCCGCCTTCCTGAACGACAGCAAGGTGGTCGGCACGGATCCGGCAGTGACGAACCCCGATGAGATCACGCTGCCGAACATCCCGAGAGACGGCATCCGGATCGGCAGCGCATGGCGGTTCGATCTGGGGCGCGATGCCACGCTGACCGCCGAGGCAACCGCGCACTATGTCGGACGATCGCATCTGGGTGCGACTCCGCCCATGGACGTGACCCAGGGCCAGTATCTCGTCGGCGGCCTCGGCGCCCGGATCGACTTCGCGCGCTTCGGTATCTCGCTGGATGTCGCCAATATCGCGGACGCGCGGGCAAACACCTTCGCGTTCGGCAATCCTTTCGGATTGAGCCGGCAAAACCAGATCACGCCGCTCCGGCCGCGCACCGTCCGGCTGGGGTTCGACGCGCGCTTCTGAGCGCCGGCGCCGCAACGCGCGGGCCGAATTCCTCCCTTTCTGCAAGGGCGAACAAAAAGCCCCACATTTTTGGTGAGGGTCCCCCGATCTGTCGGTGTCTCAGGGCAGGAAGGAGAAAGCCCTGATGTCCGAAAAACTGACGCCGCTCGAAAGGGCGGTGGTCGCATTGTCGCGCGCCGACCCCATCTCGAGCCTGCGGCCCAATAGTCGCAAGCGCGGCTGGATCCTCGGGCTGCCGACCGGTCCGCTGCCGCTCGCCAATCCGCGGCTCGAGGCGCTGCGGCGCTACGCGATCCTCCGCCGGGTGCACGGGGCCGCCCGGGTCGAGGCGGAGCGTGAACAGCTCCACGAAGCCGGCTTCGACAATTCGAAGATCCAGGAGATCGACGATCTGGTCGACCCGTCGCGGCAGCATCGGCGCGCGAAGTCCGGGCCCGAGGGAAATCTCTTCGTCTTCGATGGAAGCTGCTTCCCGGCGGTCAGCTGGAATTGAACTGGCAGAAACAATCAACTTGTTGGGATTATTCATGAAACTTACGACGATGATGACCGGTGGCGCAGCAATCATGGCCGTGCCGCTCTTCTGGTCCGCCGCCGCGCTCGCGCAGACACAGATTCCGGCCGAGGCCGAGGCGGCGGTGCCGATCCAGGCCGAAGGCGGCGGGCAGGAGCAGGACGGAGATCATATCTCGATCGGTGCCGGCGCCGCCTATATGCCAGCATATCGGGGGTCGAATAAATATCGATTCCAGCCGCTCCCGGCGATCGACATCAAGATCGATCGCTTCTTCGTCAACTTTCAGGACGGGATCGGCGCCAATCTGTTCGACAGCGAGAACGTGACCGTGGGCGTCGGTCTCACCCCCGCCGACGGATACCGCAAGAAGGACGCGCCGGCGGGCATTGGCAAGCTTTCGATGGGGCTGGGCGCGCGCGGCTTCGTGAAACTCCGCCAGTTCGGGTTCGAGGCGACGCTCGGCGCCACCAAGATCGTCGCCGGCAGCACCAAGGGCATGCTGGTCGACGCGAGCCTGTCCTATCCGGTGATGCTCGGCGAGAAATTGATGCTGAACCCGTCGATTGGGACGACCTATGGCGATCGAAAGCACAATAACCGCTATTTTGGCGTCAATGCGCAACAGTCGCTGGCATCGGGCCTGTCGCAATTTCGCGCGGGAAGCGGCTTCATCGATGCGAAGGCCGATCTCGGCCTGCAATATCGCCTGACCGATCGGATCGGCGTCGGCGTCGTGGGCGGCGTCACGACCCTGCTCGGCGACGTCAAGGACAGCCCGATCGTGAAGCGGAAGACGCAGCCCTACGGCATCGGGTTCGTCAGCTACAACTTCTGAGCGGCTGTCCGGGGCGCCCCGTTTCCCCCCTCGCGGGGCGCCCCCCTTTCCGGCCTGATGATGCATCCGGACGACCGAGGCTCTCGCCCGTCTTTCAACATGCCGATGCGCGGAGTTCTTTTCTGGTGAGATGGTTTTCCGGTTTCGTGTTGATGCCCGTCGCATTGGTCGGCGGGTGTGCGTTGCAACCCGCATATCAGCGCCCGCCGCTCGATCTTCCGGGAGAATGGCGCAATGCCCCCGCCGAGACGGCGCAGCCCGTGATCGAGCGCGAGGGGTGGTGGACGCTGCTGGGCGATCCTGCCGTCGACCGGCTCGTGGCGGCCGGTCTGCGCGACAATCCGACGCTCGCCGAGGCGGCGGCGCGCGTCGATCAGGCGCGGGCGGCAGCGACGGTCGAGAATGCACGCCGCAAGCCGAGCGTCGGTGTCACGGCGAACGTATCGGGCGTGAAGGACCGGACCGGTTCAGGCACCGCGACGGTGGCCCAGGCCTCGGCCAATATCGGTGCCAATCTGGCATGGGAGCTCGATCTCTGGGGCCGGCTCCGCGAGACCGCGACTGCGGCACGGCACCGGCTGACCGCCCGCACCGCCGACGCCGAGGCCGCGCGTCTGTCGATCGTCGCGGAGATAGCGGATACGGTTCTGGCGCTTCGCGCGTGCAATCTCGTCCACGGAATCCGCGAGCGCGACATCGGCTCGCGCGAAGTCGAACTCAGGATCATCGAGGCGCGGCTGGCATTCGGCTATGTCGCGCCGGTCGCGGTCGCCACGGCAAGGAGCAATCTGGCCTCGGTGCGGACCGAGCGGATCGCGCAGGAGGAATCCTGCAGGCGCCACGTCGACGCGCTGGTGGCGCTGTCCGGTCTGGATGCCGCGACGATCTCCCGGCTTTTGCCGAGGGGCACTGCGCAGGACGACGGGAACATGCCAGCACCGCCGCCCTTCGTGCCGGCGCTGCCGGCGACGATCCTGCTCCGGCATGCCGGCGTGGTCGCGGCCGAGCGCGAAGTGGCTGCGCGGTGGTCCGAGATCGCAGTGGCCCGCGCCGAACGGCTGCCGCGGATCGACCTGACGGCGCTGCTCACCGGGCAGTGGCTCCGCGCGCTCGGATCGAGCGATTCCTGGGCCAACGGCTCGATCGGCGCTGGATTGACGGCGCCGCTCTTCGACGGCGGCGCAGGCGCGGCGAACGTCCGGCTCGCCGAGGCGTCGTACCGCGAAGCAGTGGCGCAGCTCGTCTTTGCCGTGCGGACGGCGGTTCGGGACGTCGAAGACGCCCTGGCTGCGCAGCAATCGGCCGCCGCCCGCATGGAGACCTCGCGCGACGCACTCGCGGCGGCGCAATTCACGCTTTCGGCCAGCGAGGCCCGCTGGCGCGCCGGTTCGATCGCGCAGCTCGAACTCGAGGAAGCCCGCCGCCAGTCGAACCGGGCACAGGAGAGCGCAGTGGTCGCCTCGGCCGACCGGGCACGGGCATGGGTCGCGCTGGTGCGACGAACCGGGACGCCTTGGCAGGCGCCCCCCATCGAGCCCGGCGCCGAAAGCGCGCCGGGCGACACTATTGGCTCTGGAAACGGGAATGGTCGTCGATGAGCGACGCGATGAATATGGGTGAACGGCAGTCCGCGACACCTCCGCAAAGGCCGATCGTCCGGCGCGTGATCGCGATCGCGGTCTTTCTCGCGGTGCTCGGCATCGGTGCGTATTTGTTCTGGCCACAGGAGCCGCAAACTGCTCCGACCGCACCGCGACCCAAGCTGACCGTCACCGTGGTCACGCCGAAGCGCGTGACCCTTCCGCAGCGCCTGACCGCGTCGGGCGTCATCGCGCCGTGGCAGGAAGCGAGCATCGGCACCCAGATCGGCAGCTATCAACTGATCGAGGTGCGGGTGAATGTCGGCGACCAGGTCAGGCGCGGCGACGTCCTTGCCCGGATCAACCCTGCGTTGCTCCGCGCCGAGGAGACGCAATTGCTTGCGCGTCACGCGCAGGCGGAAGCGAATGACCGGCGCGCGAAGGGGCTGCAGGCCAACGGCGCGATCAGCGACCAGGAAGTGCTCCAGTTCGCGACCGAAGCGAAGACCGCGTCGGCGCTGCTCGCCGCCAAGCGGCTCGAGCTGCGCTACACCCTGGTTCTGGCGCCGGACGATGGCGTGATCACTGCGCGGGCCGCCACGTTGGGGGCGGTCGTGCCGTCCGGGCAGGAACTGTTCCGGATGATCCGCAAGAATCGGCTCGAATGGCGCGGCGAACTCACCGCCGCGCAACTCAATGCCGTCACTGCGGGGCAGCGGATCGCGCTGGCGCTGCCCGACGGGAGCAATGCGAGCGCGGTGATTCGCCAGACCGCGCCGGCGCTCGATGCCGGCTCGCGCCTCGCCATCGTCTATGCCGATCTCGTGCCGGGCAGCCGGGCGCGGGCGGGAATGTACGTGACCGGGGAGATCGCCTTCGGGGAGTCGCCGGCGCTGGCCGTGCCGGCGGAATGCGTCGTGATCCGCGACGGACGCAGCTATGTCATGCAAGTCGCCGGAACGGCCGCGGCCCCGCAGGTCGTCCTGCGCGGCGTGACCACCGGCAGACGCGACGGCGATACGGTGGAGATCCTGCGGGGTCTCGGGGGAGGCGAGCGGCTGGTCCTCAAGGGCGCGGGGTTCCTCAACAACGGCGATGTCGTCCGCATTGCCGATGCGCGTGGGGCCGGGCGATGAACTTCGCGGCATGGTCGATCCGCAATCCGATCCCGTCGATCCTGTTGTTCGTGCTGCTGACCATCGCGGGCATTCGCGGGTTCGGCATGCTGGCGGTGCAGGATCTGCCCGACATGACGCTGCCGTCGGTCTCGGTCGTCGCGGCGCTTCCGGGCGCCACCCCGGCGCAGCTCGAGACCGAGGTCGCGCGGAAGGCCGAGGACGCGCTCGCGGCGCTGGACGGGCTGCGGCACGTCACCACTTCGATCACCGACGGCGTCGTGCGGATCGAGGCGGCGTTCGAACTGGACAAGCCGCTGTCCGACGCGCTCATCCAGACCAAGGACGCGATGGACGGCATCCGCTCGGACTTGCCGGCCGACATGCTGCAGCCCACCGTCAGCGCGGTTACTTTCGCCGCGGCGCCGGTTCTGGTCTATGCGATCGCGTCGCCCGGGCTGGACGAGGCGGAGCTCTCGTGGTTCGTCGACGACAGCCTGACCAAGGCGGTCCGTTCGGTTCCCGGCGTCGGGCGGGTCGAACGCCTCGGCGGCATCCAGCGCGAGGTACGCGTGACCGTCGACCCTGCGCGTCTGGTAGCGCTCGGCGTCACGGCGGGCGAGGTCTCGCGTGCGCTGCGCGAGGCACAGCAGCAATCGTCGGGTGGCCGCACCCAATTAGGCGGCGCCGAGCAGGCGATCCGGACGGTCGCGATCGTCGGTCAGGCCTCGGAATTGGCGGCGCTGCCGATCGTATTGACCGATGGACGGCGGCTGCGGCTCGATCAGGTCGCGACGATCAACGACGGCGCCGGCGAACGCATCCAGGCCGCGTCGCTGAACGGGAAGCCGGTGATCGGCTTCCGCGTCTATCGCGCGCGCGGGGCTGGGGAGACCGAGGTGGCGAACGGCGTCACCGCGGCGCTCGACCAGCTCAAGAGCCGCAACCCGGGTCTCACGCTGACGCCGGTCGGCGGGTCGGTCGATTACACCGTGGAGCAATATGAAGGCTCGATGGCGATGCTCTACGAGGGCGCGCTTCTCGCGATCCTCGTGGTCTGGCTGTTCCTGCGCGATTGGCGGGCGACGCTGATCGCCGCGACCGCATTGCCGCTTTCGATCCTGCCGACCTTCGCCGCGATGCAGTGGCTCGGCTATTCGCTCAACACGCTGACTTTGCTCGCCCTTGCAGCAGTGGTCGGGATCCTCGTCGACGACGCGATCGTCGAGGTGGAGAATATCGAGCGGCATCGGCGCATGGGCAAACCGGTGATGGCGGCGACCGAGGAAGCCGTGGCCGAGATCGCCAAGGCAGTGATCGCGACGACGATGACGCTGGTCGCGGTGTTCCTGCCGACTGCGATGATGTCCGGTTTTGCCGGGCTCATCTTCAAACCTTTCGGCTGGACGGCGGTGATTGCGGTGCTCGCGTCGCTGCTGGTCGCACGCCTGCTGACCCCGATGATGGCCGCCTATCTCCTGAAGGGAGATGCGGCGCCCGAGCCCGAGAACCAGCGGCTCATGCGCCCATATCTCGCCGCGGTGCGATGGTGCCTCGGCCACCCCAAGGCCACCATCGCGGCCACGCTCGCCTTTCTCGCTGCGTCGGTCGCGCTGCTGCCGCTGATCCCGACCGGATTCCTGCCCGCAGACGACCGCAGCACCACCGAACTCTCGATCGAGCTCCCGCCGGGCGCCGCGCTCGGCACGACCGTCGCTCTGGCGGAGGAGGTTCGCCTGGCGGTCAAGGACATCACTGGGGTCGAGAACGTCTTCACGACGGTCGGGCAGGCGGGAAGCGACGGAGACGATGCCAGCGGAGTCCGCCTGGCGTCGTCGACGCTGCTGCTGGCCCCGCGCGGATCGCGGCCCTCCAAGTCCGAGATAGAAACCCTCGTCCGCGAACGTCTCGCCAAAGTGCCCGGCGCACGCTTTACCGTGGGCGACGGCACCGCGCGGCTGGACCTGATCCTCGCCGGCAGCGATTCACGCGCGCTGGCGGCAACCGCCCAGCGCCTCGAACGCGAATTGCGGGAAGTCGGGAGCCTGTCCAACATCGCTTCGACGGCAAGCCTCGACCGGCCCGAGATCGTGATCCGGCCGGATCTCCAGCGCGCGGCCGAACGCGGCGTCACCACGGATGCGATCGGCGAAGTCGTCCGGATCGCGACGAGCGGCGATTTCGACGCGCAAGTGGCGCGGCTCAATCTGGACAACCGGCAATTGTTCATCCGCACCCGGATCGCCGACGAAGCACGTCGGAATCTGGAGACGCTCGGCAATTTGCGCGTCGCCGGGCGCGATGGGCCGGTGCCGTTGGCGAGCGTCGCCGACATCGCGATCGAAAGCGGGCCGTCGCAGATCGATCGCTACGATCGCGAGCGCTACATCACCATCACGGCGGACCTGAACGGCATGGCGCAGGGCGACGCGCTGGCGCGGATCAACGCGCTTCCCGCCATCACCGCCATGCCGTCCGGCGTGGTGCTGGACCCTGCCGGCGGCGCGGAGATCGGCGAGGAGATCGCGCTCGGGTTCGCCACTGCGCTGGTCGCCGGGATCCTGTGCATCTTTTGCGTGCTGGTGCTGCTGTTCAAGGACTTCCTCCAGCCGATCACGATATTGTCCGCGATCCCGCTTTCGGTGGGCGGCGCGTTCGTGGCGCTGCTGCTGGCCGGCAGCGCGCTCGATCTGCCGGCGATGATCGGACTGGTCATGCTGATGGGGATCGTCACCAAGAACTCGATCCTGCTGGTCGAATATGCGATCCTCGGCATTGCCGAGCGGGGACTGTCGCGTACCGACGCGCTGCTGGACGCCTGTCGGATGCGCGCGCGCCCGATCATCATGACGACGGTCGCGATGATCGCCGGAATGGCGCCCATCGCGCTCGGCTTCGGCGCCGATGCCAGCTTCCGCCAGCCGATGGCGATCGCCGTGATCGGAGGGCTGCTCACCTCGACCTTCCTCAGCCTGCTGGTAGTGCCGGTGGTGTTCACCTTCGTGGACGGGTTCGAGCGGCGATTGCGACGCGCCTTTGCCGGGCTTCGCGCGCACCGGCCGGAGCCCGAACCGCGACCCGAAGGCGGCCGCACTTGACCGTGAAACACGGAGCATTTCGCTTCGGCTGGGCGCTGCTGTGGCTCGCCGGCTTGCTCATACTCGTCGAGATCGCGGTGTCGGTCGCGCGGGAATTGCGTTCCGCACAGCTTGGCGCGATGGCGGCGGCCTTGACCCTGCTGCTCGTCCTCGCGATTCGGGCTTCGTTCACGCGGCGCCGATGAGCTCGCGGAAGCCGGATCCTTGCGATCCTTCGTACAATCGGCTGTGGAGCGTCCATCCTCGCGCTGCGTTCGTGGCCAACGGCGCCGCTATGGGATAGATCGCCGTGGAGGATCGCTGCCGAATGCCGCATTTAGTCCATTCCTGGTTTCGGGCGATCGTCCGCCCGACATTCTTCGGGTTCGCGTTCTTCAGCGGATTGCTCGCGGCCGCGCATGCCTCCGCCCAGGAATATTCTGCGCGCGATGTCGGCGGTTGGACGGTGGCGGCGAGCAAAGACGGACGCGGCTGCTTCCTGACCAAAACCTATGCGGGAACCGGGCAGACGACCCTGCTTCTCGGCCTCGACATTGACGGCGGCAATCATCTCTCGGTTCTGAACGAGAATTGGTCGATCAAGCAAAAGGACCGGTGGAAACTGACCTTTCGGCTCTCCAGCGGGGGCTATCCCAACCACCCGGTCGTCGGCATGGCGTCGGACGGGAAAAAGGGGTTCGTCACGAATTTCGACGCGAAATTCCCCGCTCATTTCGCCGCGTCCAAGGCACTGCACATCTATCGCGGCGACGTTCCGGTCGAGCAACTGGATCTCGGCGGGAGCGGCGCGGCGGTTGCGGAGCTACACCATTGCGTCGGCACTCACGCGGCGAAGCCCGTGGCCGGTGCACGAGAGACGCGGCGTTCCGATAAGATACCCAAGGACCCGTTCGCGCCCGACGCCGGGCGGAAATCGAGGGATTGAAGGGCGCGCGGCGCGGTTTCCGCGATCCACTGGCCCGAGAAGATGCACAGCCGGACAGAATCGGGATTGTTGGAACCCCGGCGCTGAGCTTGGGTTGTGCCACTTGGTTAATTATTGAAAGAAAAAACATGTCGCCCACTGTGTACAAGCGTATTCCCGCAGCCGTGATTCTGGTTGGCGCGATCGGCCTTGGTGGCTGCGCATCCAAGTCCTACGTGCGAGAGCAGATCGCTCCCGTGAGTCAGCGCGTCGACGCACTCGAGTCGCGGTTGCAGGAGACCGACGGCACGGCCAAGGCCGCATTGGCAGAGGCGCAGGCCGCGTCCGGCCAGGCGCAGAACAACGGCCAGCGTCTCGATCAGCTCAACGGCCGGGTGGACGGCATGGAGCAGCGGATGCAGGCGCAGGAAAAGCGCGGAAAGCGGCCGCGCAACTGATAATCGCCGTCATCTCCCGTGCCTCCGTCATCCATACCCCTGCATGTTGAGCGCCTGAATCGATGATCACCGTGTTTCTGGCGTTCGCCTCGCTTGTGAGTGTTTCGGCGGGGACGGATGTTCGGCCACCAGTCACGTCGCCGAAGCCTGAACGCAGCGCTTCGGCGGCAACCGTGCAGGTTGCCGACTGGATCGCCGCATCGGGAGATAATCGCTCGCTGCCGTACATCATCGTCGACAAGACGGGTGCTGCCCTGTTTCTGTTCGATGCGAAAGGGAAGCCGCTCGGCGAGGCGCCGGTGCTGCTCGGGGTGGCCATCGGGGATGACGCGAGCCCCGGCATCGGCAGCAAGAACCTTGCCGAGATCGGCCCCGCGGAGAAAACCACGCCCGCGGGGCGCTTTCTCGCGAAATTTGGATTGGCGGCCGGAAAGGAGCGGGTGCTCTGGGTCGATTATGCCACTTCCGTAGCGCTTCACCCGATCCCGACGAGCGCCACCAAAAAGGAGCGGCGGCGCCAGCGCATGCTCTCGCCCACGCCCGACGACAACCGCATCACCTTTGGGTGCATCAACGTGCCCGCAGCCTTCTACAGCAAGACCGTGCGTCCGCTTTTCCGCAAGAAAGGCGGATATGTGTACGTGCTGCCCGACACCAAGCCGCTCGAGGTGGTATTCCCCCGCTTGCGGGTTCAGGCTTTAAGAAACGGCGGCGCTAGCTAGGCAGGGAAGGAACGCCTTCGGCCCGCAGAACCGGCGCCAGCGTATCGAGCACCATCAGTCCGTAATCGCCCGGTTGCGCGGGACCGAGCGCGGAGCGGCCGTCGCCGATGATCGTTATCCAGGTCTTGGCGGGCGAGCAGTCGGCGGCCGGGCAGTCTGCGCGACCAGTCAATAGTCGACATAATAATCCTTCGGGAATTTCTCTCCCGCGAAGGCCTTCTTTGCCGTCCAATGGAGGGCAGGTACCGTCCAATAGTCGTCGGCAGGCGAAAGTCCCAGGGCGATCAGGCTCTCGGAGACGATGTACATGCTGCCGGCATTGGAATATATGTCGCCGAGGCTGGGCTGGTGGCCGGCGAAGCCGATCGTCAAATACCCATTCTTGTCGAAATTCGACGGGTTGTTGAAAATGGCTCTTTGCGCCGCGAGGGTCGCCGCGCGGACCTGTCCCGTCGGAAGCGATTTGGGAAGCCGCTTGCGCCACGCCAGCAGGCCGAGCGGCTGAAACACTGCCGTCCGATAGGTCAGGGAACGACCGATCGGCGCGTAGCCCCCGTCGGGACCGACCAGTCGCTCCAGATGCTCGCCATAGCGCTGCATTCTTCTATAGGCCTGGTCGAGCAGTTCCTGGGCGCGCAGATTGTTGAACCTGGCCCCCGTGGCGACCAGGACCTCGAGGATCTCCACCAGCATCGGGTGGATGACGTACGACCCGTAATGATCGAAATGGAACCGCGGGCCGTCGGCATACCAGCCGTCCCCGGCATACCATTCGTTGATCTTGCGGACCGCAAGATCGATCCGCATCGGGTCCCATTCCTCGCCGATCGACAGCAGGAACGCTTCGTTCATTGCGGCGAAGAGCAGCCAGTTGGTGTAGGGAGGCGATACGCGGCGCAGCCCCTTTATCTCGGCGATCACCCGGCGTTTCGTCGCGGTGTCGAGCGGCTCCCAGAGCTGCTTCGGGGCGCGGATCAGGGCGTTGGTGAAATAGGCGGAATCGACGAGCGGCTGGCCTTCGCTCCGCCAGAGCAGATAATCGGGGCTGCCCGGGTCGACCGAATGGGCATAGCTGGCCAGCGCCTGCTGACGCAGCGTCGCGCGCAGCCGGCCTTCGGGACTGGCGTCATCGGGCAAAGCAAGCCACGGCGCGATGCCCGAGATCAGGCGACCGAACGCCTCGAGATAGCCGACCTTGGGGTTGCGGCCGTCCCATGTCTGACTGAGTTCGGGCTGCCATGTCGCCTGGAGCCTGCCCTGCGCCATCGGCGCGAGGATCGGACTGGCCATCTTCGCGAGCAGATCGACCATGTAGCGACGATCCGCGCTGCCGTCGGAAGCACCGGCGCCGCGGCGCGTGGCGGCCCGTGCAGGCGTGCTTATGGTGGCGAGCGTGCCCGCACCAAGCGCGGAGGCGAGGAAATTGCGGCGTTCCATGGGTCTATCCGAAGCTGGAGGGGCAGGGACTAGTTCGATGCAGTGAAGTCTACCGGTTCGGCGGCGACGAGGCGGTCCCACGATGCGCGATCGCCGACGCGGTCCTGGCCGAGATTCCAGCCCGACCCCGAATAATAGACGAACGGCTTGCCCGGCTGGACCTTGAGCAGGACGAGGTAATTGTCGGCATCCTGCCGAATTTCGACGATCATCTTCGGATCGACGCGCAACCCGATCATCATCCGGCCATGGTGCGGATCGTCGGGGCCCCACCAGGCGAGCAGGCCGCGCGCGCGATCCATGGTCAGTTCCCCGCCGTCGCCGGTGGTGCGCTTGCCGATGCCGACGCCGACGATCAGCGGGCCCGGTCTGTCCGATCGCAGCGTCGAGACCATGCGCGTGAAGTGCGTGCCGAGCGGCAGCGTGAACCGGCGCGTCTCCCAGACCTTCCGCGCGACATCGACGGGCCAGGGGGCATAATCGACTTCGAAATCGACAATCTTGGGGCCGTTCTGCAGGATCCGGTAGCTGCGGTAATTGCGCGAGGTCCACAGCTTGTTGTCGTGCCAGATGCCGAGCCCGCCGGCGCCGCGGGTGGTGCCCACATTGTAGAAGTCCAGACCTTCGCCATGATAGGCATGCTGATCGCCGGTGCGGAGCTGGCGGTCGGCATAGGGCCAGACGACATTCTTTCCCCAGCTGTCGATCCCCGATCCCGAAGGCGGCTCCGCCTTTTCGAGAGCGTGCGCGTAGATACGGTGCGCGGTCCGGTCATTCTCCCAGAGCAGATCGTCATAGCGATAGTCCGCCAGCACGACGGTCGCGCGCGGCGCCCGGTCCGGCGGAGGCGGCAACGGACTGACGACTGGCGGCAATGCCGGTTCGCGCGGGGCATCCTGCGCGAGGCCGGCGCCGGCGAGCAGCGTGGCGCCCGCCGCGAGGAAGAGGCGGGCGATCACCGCAGATCTCCCGCCGATGCCGGCTTCGCCTTGTCCGCACCGGTGCCGTCGCCGGCGAACGGGGAGAGGCGGAACGCGTACCGCAGCGGCTTCAGCGCGATGCGGTATTGCGGCAACGGCCGTCCACCCTTGTCCCACGCATTGTCGCCGCCAACGCCCGACTGGACCGCGTCGACCATCAGCGAGACTTCCTGCCGGGGCACGATGTCGGTCGAGCGGCGGGTGCCGGGCGGACGGCGCGACAGGTCGTCATAGGGGAAGGCGAGGGCGTTCATCGACAGCGGCGCCTCGCCCGACACGCGCAGACCGCCGACTCCGGTCTGCAGCAATTCCATCCATCGGACGTCGACCTTGTTGCCGGTTTCCTGGGGACGCATGTAATCGTGGTTCTGGCCGGCGATCGGGCCGCGCCAGAGCCCGAGCGGCGCGCCGGTCTTGCGGTCCTGATAGCTCTCGTGCGGCCCCCGGCCATACCATTCGAGCGTATCGATCCGCGACGGCATGGTGAACGCCATGCCGACGCGCAGCGGATCGGGGAGGTCCGCCTTGAGCGGCGCGAAACTGCCTTCGACCCGAACGGTCCCGTCGCCGGCCATGCGATAGCGCGAAACGAAGCTCGCCGTGTCGCCTCCCACCGTGTAGCGGACGGTGACTTCCGCGCCGCCGGAGCCGAGATTGCGCGTCTCGATGGCCTGCACGACGCGGTCTTCGGAAGCGCGCTTCCAGACGCCATGGCTCCGCTCGACGCCCGTCCCGATGTCGTTGTCGGTCAATGCCCGGTAGAAGTTCGGTACGCCGCCTGCGAGCAGCACGCGTCCGTCGACGGCGTAGCGATCGATGAGGCCCGTCTTGCGATCCAGCACCAGATCCGTGCTGCCGGCGGCGAGGCGGACCTTTCCGTTGCTGTCCACGATCGCGACTTTGCCGGGAGCATCGGCGTCGCTGCCCGGGGCCCGCCCGAGCTCGAACTGCTCCCATCCGATCACCGTGCCGGCGTCGACGGCTGGCACCGTCCCCGCTTTCGCGAGGGCGGAAACGGTCAGCACATATTCCTTGCCCGGCTTGCGCGAGACCGCGGGCAGCGACAGCTGCACGGTTTCGCGGCTTCGCGCCCCGGTGTGCAGCGCGGGCAGGGCACCGCTCGCAACCGAAGTGCCGTCCTCGAGCAGTTCGAAGCGAAAATCGTAGCCGGACAGGTCGGTGAAGTCGTGGCGATTGATCACGGTCAGTGCGCCGCTCGCCGCGTCGAAATTCGCGAACTGGATCGGCGCATAGACCTTGCGCAACTCGAAGAGATGCGGGTTAGGGGTGCGATCCGGCTGCATCAGGCCGTCGCCGAACTCGACGTCGCCGCCGGGGTTCGGGCCATATTCGCCGCCCGTGCCCCAATATCGCCGCCCGTCCGGAGTATAGCGGTACATCGACTGGTCGACCCAATCCCAGATGAAGCCGCCCTGCAGCTTTTCGGGGTGCGCATATATCGCGTCCCAATATTCCTTGAGGTTGCCGCCCGAATTGCCCTGCATATGGGCATATTCGCACTGGATCAGCGGCTGTCGGAACGACCAGTTCTCGGCATAGTCGACCATCCGCGCGACGCTGTCGTACATCGGCGCATAGATGTCGGCATAATCGTTGGGCCGGTGGTCGGGCACGTCGGGGAAGGTGCCCCAGCCGAGATAGCTCAGCAGCCTGCCCGGATCGCGCCCCTTCGCCGCAGCGGCCGCCTTGTTGAAACTGGGCCCGATTCCGGCCTCGTTCCCCAGCGACCAGAAGAGGATCGAAGGATGGTTCTTGTCGCGCTCGACCATGTTGGTGACGCGGCTGACATGCGCGCCTTCCCAGGCCGGGTCGAAGCCGATCTGATATTTGCCGCGGACTTCCGGATGCTTGTTGGCCCAGTCCATATAGCCGTGGCTCTCGATATTGGCCTCGTCCATGACGTAGAGGCCGTATCTGTCCGCGAGCTCGTACAGGCGCGGGTCGTTCGGATAGTGCGAGGTGCGCAGCGCATTGATGTTGCTGCGCTTCATCAACTGGATGTCGCGCTCCATCGATTCCGGCGAGATGACGTGGAAGGTCTCTGGGTCGTGCTCGTGCCGGTTGACTCCGCGAATGGTGATCGGCTTGCCGTTGACCGTCACGAGCCCGTTCTTCATCTCGACGGTGCGGAAGCCGATACGGCTATAGGTCGACTGGAGGATCCGCCCTTCTGCGTCGTACAATTCGACCAGCAGCATATAGAGGTTGGGCGTCTCGGCGGTCCATGCCTTGACCTGTTTCACATCGCCGCGAAGCGTCACCGTGCGCTCCGCGTCTCCGGCTGGCACCGTCTGGGACAGCTCGACGATCTTGCGGTCGCCATCGAGCAGGATCGCGCGTGCGGTGGTCGCAGCAGCGCCGGGCGTCACGGCGACGTCGACCGCCAACCTGCCGTCGCGATAGGTCTCGTCGAGACCGGCATGGACGAAGAAGTCGCGCACCCGCGTCTTCGGCGCTGCCATCAGGAAGACCTCGCGCTCGATTCCCGAGACGCGCCAGAAATCCTGATCCTCGAGATAGGAACCGTCGGACCAGCGGAAGATCTGGATCGCCACCGTGTTCCGACCCGGATGCAGGAACCGCGTGACGTCGAATTCCGAAGGAAGCTTGGAATCCTCCGAATAGCCGACCTTCTCCCCATTGACCCAGACATAATATGCCGATCCCGCCGCGCCGATGTGCAGGACCACGTCGGAACCGTTCCAGTCCGCCGGCACGTCCACGTCGCGACGATACGAGCCGACGGGATTGGCGGCATGCGGAATGAGCGGGCGGTTCGCGGGGAACGGGTAGGTGATGTTGTTGTAGCGCGGCTGGTCGTATCCCTCGGTCTGCCAATCCGCGGGTACCTTGATCTCCTTCCATCCCGAGACGTCGAAGGACGGCTTCTCGAAGCCGGTCGGCAGCCGGTCCGCATCGGGAGAAAACGTGAATCGCCATGGCCCGTTCAGCGACAGGAACCGCGCAGATTTGGTGCGGTGGCCCGCCAAGGCTTTCTCGCGAGTTTCGAAGGGGAAGCCGGTCGCGCGCGCAGGCAGCTTGTTGGTGGCGTAGACTGCGGGGTTCTCCCAGTCGGGCCGTTCCGGCGAGACCTGCGGCTGAAGCAGCGGTGCCGGATCCTGTGCGAGGAGCGCGCAGGGTGCGCCAGCCAGGAGCACGGCCGTGAGTCCGCGAAGTGATCGCATAAATCCTCTCCCCCCCGCCGGTTCAAGCCGGATCGACTAGCGTCTTCAATGGTGATACGGGTGCGTAGCTTCCGGAGATTAGTATGACAAGTCCAGTCGATGCCGCGCAAAAGCGTGGCGATCCGGCCGAAGAGACCGGCAAGACCGGATCGCTCACCGACGATCTGTTCGCGAAGTTCGAGGCACGCATCCGCTCGGGGGAATGGCGCGCGGGCTCGCGGCTTCCCTCGCAGAAGGAAATCGCGCTCTCGGAGAATGTCAGCCGGACGGTCGTGCGCGAGGCCGTGGCCCGGCTTTCCGCGCATGGCCTGACGGTGTCGCGCCAGGGAGCCGGCGTCTTCGTCGCCGAGACCGCCGAATATCGCGCCTTCCAGATCACGCGCGACGAACTCCACGAGCTCTCCGACGTCATCAAGCTCCTCGAGATGCGCCTCGCCGTGGAAACCGAAATGGCCGGACTCGCCGCCGCGCGACGTACCACCGCCGATATCGGTGCGATCCGCGAGGCGCTCGAGCACATGATCGCCGTCGGCAACGATCCGATGGCATCCGCGGAGGCCGACAGCGCCTTTCATCTCGCGATCGCGCGCGCCACGCAGAACGAATATTATGTGCGCTTCGTGGAGTTTCTGGGGCTGCGCCTCGTGCCCTCGCGGACCCTCTACCTCGGCGACAAGCCGGAAGAGGTGCACCAATCCTATGCGGCCAAGGTCCTCGCAGAGCATGACGCCATCGTCGACGCGATCGTCCGGATGGATTCGGCGCGGGCGCGCGAGGCTGCGCGGCAGCACATGCACGAGAGCCTCACGCGCCACTCGACCTTGAGCGCGTCGTTGCGGATGCGGGGGCCTCTGCCCGCCGGCCGGGTTTCGGACTGAAGGGTTCGCCCAGCCGCGCGTCTCGCTGCCGGCTGTTGTCATATCATTCGGGTGCGCATGCGGATTGCCGATGCGTGTTGCCAGTGCCCGAAAAGCGGGTTTTCTGCGGGTTTTCCTTGGCACTATACCGCCCCGGCCGGAGGAATTGTCTGGCAATTGACGTGGCGCCGACAACTTGTCATATAACTCCGGCACGCACGGCTAACCGTGAACGTGATGGGGAGAGGTAAAATGGCAAAGAACGCTCTTTCGTGCGCCGTCTCGGCTGGCGCGCTCGCTATCATGCTCGCCGGCGCGCCCGCCGTTGCGCAGACCGCGGAGCCGGTCGCTGCGACGGCGCAGGACGCTTCCGCGGACGCGCCGCAGGAGGAGGCCGGTAGCGCAGACGAGATCGTCGTCACCGGTTTCCGCGGCAGCCTCAACAAGGCGATCGAACTCAAGCGCGAATCGATCGGTTTCCGGGATTCCATCGTCGCCGAGGACATTGGCAAATTCCCCGAGGCGAACGTCGCAGACTCGCTACAGCGTATTCCCGGCGTGATCCTGTCGCGTGACGGCGCGTCCAACGAAGGTCAGCGCATCAGCATCCGCGGGCTCGGTTCGGAATTCACTGTCACGACGATCAATGGCGCGCCGGTCCGCACGACCTCGGCGACGAACGTCGGCGGCTCGAGCCGCGACTTCAATTACGACGTCTTCCCTTCGGAGCTGTTCGGCCGGGTCGATGTGTACAAGACGCCGCAGGCCAATCTCGAGGAGGGCGGCATCGGCGGCAATGTCGACCTGCAGACGCCGCGCCCGTTCGACAGCGAGGGCCGGGTAATCCGCTACACCGCGCAGGCCAATTACAACACCCAGTCGAAGCAATGGCGCCCGCGCGGCTCGCTGCTGCTCAGCGACACCTGGGGCAATTTCGGCGCTCTGTTCGGCGTGGCCTATGCGCAGAACGTCAACGAACGTTCGGGCTTCCAGTCGACCGGCGGCGGGACCAGCGGCTATAATTCTTCGGCGCTCGGCCGCCGACCCTATTATGCGCCGGCACCGGCGGCCAATACGAGCGGCCCATTCAATTTCGAGCTGAACCTCGACAGCCCGCTCGCCAATTTCAGCGGTCTCACCCGAGCGCAAATCGAGAACGCCTATCTGCCGCGCTTCTACCGCGTCTTCGCCTCGAACAACGAGCGCGAGCGCCTCGGCTTCGTCGGGTCGCTCCAGTACAAGAGCGACCGGTTCGAAGCGAGCATCGACGGCATCTATTCCGACCTGACCGACCAGACCGACGAGTTCACCTTCGGCGTACCGGTGCGCAACTCGCGGACCGTTGCGGGCAGCACCTCGGCCCCGGGCACCGGCACCAATTCGGGCCTGATCCCGCTCGACGTGCATCTCGACCAGTATAATAACCTGTACGGCACGTTCGGGAATACGAGCCTTTTGACCGAGAGCTTCTATCGGGATTCGCACACCAAGTTCAAATACGGCATCGTCCGCGCCGCTTATGACGTCACCGACACGATGAAGCTTTCGGCCCAGGCCAATCTGAGCGAGAGCACCGCGGTCTATTCCGAAAACCGGATCGTTTCGAACATCTACGGCATCACCACGACCTTCGATCCTTCGGACAACATCACCTATCCGACGATCAGTTCACCCGTCGACTTCACCAATCCCGCCAATTATCGCGCACCGTCGCTCGGCTTCGCGATCAACGACGAGTTCGACAGGGAAAAGACCGCCCGCGCCGTGCTCGACTGGAAACCGGTCGACACCGGTGACCAGATGCTCGCGCTCAAGCTGGGTGGCAGCTATGTGTCGACCACCAAGCGGGTTCAGCGCCAGGACGGCAGCAGCATCGCCGCGACCCGTGCCATACCGCAGGGCGGCACCTTCGCCAGCAATCCCACGGGCGTGTTCGCCAACATGGACCCGTACGTGCAGTTCGGTGCGCTGGCGAATGGCGGAAACTCAGGATACCCGTCGCAGTTCGCGACCTTCTCGCGCGAATTCGTGATGGATGTGCTCGACGCGAACGCCGCTAACCGCGCCGCCACCCCGGCGCTCAACCAGGCCTTTACCGCCGAGGAAATCGTCAAGTCCGCCTTTTTCGAGACCAGCTTCAAGATTCCGGTCGGCGGCCATGCCCTGCGCGGCAATTTCGGCATCCGCTTCTCGGACACCAAGACGCAGATCCACAATTACCAGACTGCCCCGGGCGGCGGGTTCGTTCCGGCTGAGCGCGAGGGCGGCTATACCAACCTTCTCCCCTCGGCCAGCCTGGCCTTCGATATCACGCCGAAGCTGGTGCTGCGCGGATCCGCCGGCCAGACGATCACGCGCGGTTCGCTCGCGACCATCGCGGCCGGCACGCGGGTGCCGAACATCTTCAACCCCGCGGTCACGGTCGGCAATCCCGACTTGCGGCCGCAACTCGCGACCACCTTCGACGCGGCGCTCGAATGGTATTTCGCCCCCGGCGGGCTGGTCAGCGGCGGCGTGTTCCAGAAGAACATCGTCGATCGTCCCTTCTCGGTAGTCGAGCGCGTGCCGTTCGGCACGCTGGGGCTGCCATCGAACCTGTTCAATTGCTCCTCGCTGGGGTCCGGTGCCTGCCCGCCCGCGCTCGGCGGCAGCACGATCGACCCGAATTTCCTGTTCGATCGCACGATCACGGTGAACCAGAACGAACTGAAGCTGAAGGGCCTCGAATTGGCCTATCAGCAGAACTTCACGTTCCTGCCCAAGCCGTTCGACGGTCTCGGCATCACCAGCAGCTTCACGCTCATCGACCAGGAGGGCGACGATTTCGTGCTGCGGAACGGAGACCGCATCGCGATGCAGGGTGTGCCGGACTATACCTACAGCGTCACCGCATTCTACGAGAAGGGACCGTTCTCGATCCGCGGCTCCTATAATTACCGCGCGAAGACGGGGCAGAATTCGACGAATACCGGCAACGACCAGGTCCCCTATCTCGCGCCGCAGGGATTCCTCGACGGCACCGTCAGCTACAAGATCAACGATCTTTTCGAACTCCGCGTGGACGCGCTGAACATCACCAACGAGAATGTCTACTTCTACTACGAGAACCCGACCCAGCCTGACGGCAACGGGCTGAGCCGCCGCGACAATTCGTTCTTCAACGGAACGACGATCTCCTTCGGCATCCGCGGCAGATTCTAGTTCCTCCCTGGGGGCGCTTGTCGCGCAGGCGCCCCCTTCTTTCATCATCCGCGTCGCGGCCGGGACACGGCCGGCGCGCCTCCTCGGCGCAAAATCCGGAGAACGGCAGAATGAAGCATTTCGCGCTGGCATCGGCATTGTTGATCGCGGCCCCATCCATGGCGCTGGCACAGGGACCGACGGCGGCGAAGCCCGCTGCATCGGCAATGGAGGCCGCCATAAAGCTCGCCGACTGGCAGCTCGGCCAGATGCACGGCGGCACCGTGTCGCGCGCCACCGGGGAGACGCGCAATCCCCGCGCCTGGGAGCAGGCGGTGTTCTGGGTGGGCATGACCGCCCTCGCCGATGCGGGCGCCCCGCCGCGCATCCGCCAGGCGCTCCTCGACATGGGCGCCGCCAATCGCTGGCTCCCGGGCGAGAAGCCCTATTTTGCGGACGATCACGCCATTGCCCAATCCTATCTCTGGGCGGCCCGCAACGGTGCCGGCGAAGCCGCTCGGGCGCCGGCCCGGCGCACCTTCGATCGCGTGATCAACGCGCCGGCGACGGCTTCGCTCGCTTTCTACATCCCGCCCGAAGGCTATGGCGCGGCCGAATGCCTGAAGCGCTGGTGCTGGTGCGACGCACTGTTCATGGCCCCGCCGGCCTTTCTCGAAATGTCGCTCCAGACCGGCGATGCCCGCTACCGGGACTTCGCGATGCGCGAATTCTGGGCGACCACCGATTTTCTCTTCGATCCGGTCGAGCGCCTATATTATCGCGACAGCCGTTTCTTCGAGCGGCGCGATGGGAAGGGCCGCAAGGAATTCTGGAGCCGCGGCAATGGCTGGGTGTTCGCGGGGATGGCACGTGCCATCCCATTGCTCGAAAAGGACGGCGCTGACCGGCATCGCATGGAGGGATTGTTCCTCCAGATGGCCGCGCGGCTCAAGGCGCTGCAGAAGCCCGACGGCTATTGGGCGCCCTCACTGCTCGCTCCCGAGGACTCGCCGCCCGAGACCAGCGGCACCGCCTTCTACACCTATGGCCTGGCATGGGGGATCAACGCCGGCCTGTTGCCGCGCGCCGATTACGAGCCCGCGGTGCGCCGGGGTTGGGCCGCGCTCGGGCGCGCGATCCAGCCGGACGGGCGGCTCGGCTATGTCCAGCAGGTGAGCGACCGGCCCGAGAAGGTCGAGCCCGCCGACACTCAATATTACGGAGTCGGCGCGTTCCTGCTCGCAGCGACGCAGATGGCCGTCCTCGACAAGCGTCCGCAGTGACGGACGGAGCCGTGACCTTGTACCGGACGACTTACTACGCGGCGCATCCGGAAGCGATGAACGGCGCCTCGAACGCGGATTTGCGCGATCGCCATCTCGTTACCGATCTCTTCCGCCCGGCAGAGATCGTGCTGACCTATTCGCATGGCGAGCGGTTCGTGATCGGGGGTGCGGTTCCGGGAAAGGAAGTACTTCGGCTTCCGGACCAGGTCGAGCCCGCGAGCGCTGCCGGACATCCGTTGCTCGAACGGCGCGAATTGAGCGTCGTGAACATCGGCGACGGCGACGGACTGGTTCAGGTCGATGGCCAGTCCATCCGGCTCGCCAAATACGAAGCCCTGTACGTGCCGATGGGAGCGCGCGAGGTCAGCTTCTCCGGAGACGGATCGCGCTTCTATCTATTGTCGGTGCCGGCGCACGCCGCATTCCCGCTCCGCAAGATCACCGCGGCCGATATCGAGCCGATGGAGCGCGGCAGTCGCGAGGCGTCGAACGCGCGGACGATCTACCAGCTCATCTTGCCGCACACCTGCCAGAGCGCGTCGCTGTGCCTCGGCCTGACCCGGCTCGAGCCGGGCTGCGTGTGGAATACCATGCCGCCGCACGTCCATGAGCGGCGCTCGGAGATCTACCTCTATTTCGAGCTCGGTGGCGACGACCGCGTCTTCCATTATATGGGCCGTCCCGATAATCTGCGCCACATCGTGGTGGAGAACGAGCAGGTCGTCATCTCCCCGCCCTGGTCGGTCCATATGGGGGCGGGGACCCGCAACTACGCCTTCATCTGGGCGATGGCCGGCGAGAATCTCGACTATAACGACATGGACGTCCTCGACGTCTGTCAGCTCCGCTAGCGTGGAGCGTGTTACAATGCGGCCCGCCGGAAAATCGTGCCGATGAAGTCGAGGAAGATCCGCAGGCGGGGAGAAAGCTCCTTGCGCTGCGGATAAAGGGCGGACAGCGGCGTCGGCGAGGGCGGTTGATGCGCCAGCACCTCCACCAGCGTTCCTGCCGCCAGTTCTCCGGCGAAGCGATAGCGCGGCGCCTGGACGAGCCCGAAGCCTCTGCGTGCCAGATCCGCCGTCGTGTCCGAATGATTGGCGCAGACGCGCATCGGAAGCCGCAGCGTTCGCAACTGGCCATCGACGGTGAATTCCAGCGGGAGGACATCGCCGGTCAAAGACGACCAGAACCCCACCATCAAATGACCTTCGAGGTCGTCGACGGATCGAGGAATGCCATGCCGGGCGAGATATTCGGGGCTCGCGACCGTAGCCTCGTGCAGCGTGCCCAGCCGGCGTAGCATCAGCCCGCTATCGGCGGGTTCGCCGACGCGGATCGCACAATCCACGCCTTCGCGGACGAGATCGACCAGCCGGTCGGTCTGGCCGATCTGCAGCTGGAGGCGCGGGTAGCGGCTGAGGAATGCGGGCAATTCGGGAAGGAGGAAGGTCCGGGTGAGCAGTCCGGGCGCGTCGATCCGCAAAAGACCGTGCGGTTCGCTGTCCCTGAGCACGGCTTCGGCCTCGTCGAGCTCGGCGAGGATGCGCACGCATCGTTCGTAATAGAGCTGGCCGTCGATCGTGGCTGCGACATGCCGCGTCGTCCGATCGAGCAGCCGCGCGCCCAACCGCGCCTCGAGTTGCCGGATCGCCTCGGTTGCGGAGGAGCGCGGAATGCCGAGATCGCTTGCCGCGCCGGTGAAGCTGCCACGTTCGACGACGCGGGTGAACAGTCGGAGCGCGTGGAGGTGATCCATCCGCTATTGTTCGCGCGAGCCGAACATAGTTGTCAAATCAAGCCGGATTATCCCGGTGGAGCCGAATGCTATCTGCTCGTTCGAGGAGATAGCCAATGTTCGAGCAGACCCGCAGTGCAATCGTAACCGGTGGTTCCCGGGGGATCGGCGCGGCAATCGCGCGTCGACTGGCTGCGGATGGATTCGCCGTGACGGTCAACTATGCCCATGGCCGCGAGGCGGCCGACGAGCTTGTCGGCGCGATTGGCCGGGCGGGCGGCCGGGCAATCGCGGTGCGCGCCGATGTCGCCGACACCGGGGAGATGTCCGGGCTGTTCGACGCCGCTGAACAGGCGTTCGGCCGGGTCGACGTGCTGGTGAACAATGCCGGCATGATGAAACTCGCCCCGATCGCGGACTTCGACGATGCCGCCTTCGCGCAGCAGGTGGCGATCAATCTTGGTGGCGTGTTCCGCGGGATGCGCGAGGCGGCGAAGCGCCTTGTCGATGGCGGGCGCATCATCAGCTTCTCGTCGAGCGTCGTCGGTCTCTACCAGCCCGGTTATGGCGTCTACGCCGCGACCAAGGCGGCGGTCGAGGCAATGACTCACGTCCTGGCCAAGGAGCTCGGCGCCCGGCGGATCTCCGTCAACGCCGTCGCGCCGGGGCCGGTCGCGACCGAATTGTTCCTCGCCGACAAGTCCGAAGATCAGGTCGCGGCGATCGCCGGCACGAACCCGTTCGGCCGCATCGGCGACCCCGAGGATATCGCGCGCGTCGTCGCCGTGCTGGCAGGTCCCGACGCGGGCTGGATCAACGGCCAGGTGGTGCGCGCCAATGGCGGCGTGATCTGAGGAGCAGGACGATGGGCAAGACCATTCTCGTAACCGGCGCGTCGAGCGGCTTCGGCCGGATCATCGCGCGCGATCTCGCGCTTGCGGGCCACGTCGCTTATGCATCGATGCGCAGCACGCGCGACAGGAATGCGCCTGCGGTCGCCGAGGCCGCCGCCTGGGCCGGCGAGTACGGAGCAGATCTGCGTACGGCAGAACTCGACGTGCAGGACGAAGCCTCGATAGCGTCGGCGGTCGACGCGATCATCGCCGATCAGGGGCGACTGGATGTCGTCGTCCACAATGCCGGGCACATGACCTGGGGGCCGAGCGAGGCCTTCACGCCCGCGCAGCTTGCCGAAGTGTACGACATCAACGTGCTCGGCGCGCAACGGGTGAACCGGGCGGTGCTGCCGCACATGCGCGCGGCAGCCGACGGGCTGCAGATATGGATAGGCAGCAGCAGCGTCGCAGGGGGCGTGCCGCCGCTGCTCGGCCCCTATTTCGCGGCCAAGGCCGCGATGGACGCGCTCGCGATCTGTTATGCGAAGGAACTGGCACCGCTCGGCATCGAAACCTCGATCGTCGTACCGGGCGCCTTCACCACCGGCACCAATCATTTCGCGCATGCCGGCAGCCCGGCCGACGCGCAGACCGCCGGGCAATATGCCGCGGCCTGGCCCGCTGCATTCGCCGACCGGATAAAGGATGCCTTGGCCGCGACCGTCCCGGAATCGGCGGACCCGGCGGCAGTCGGCAGGGCAGTCGTGAATATCGTGGCCGCACCTCGCGGCGAGCGGCCGCTCCGCGTCCATGTCGATCCGGCCAGCGACGGCGCGGAAGTGAGCTTCGCGGTGATCGACCGGGTTCGCGCCGAATTTCTGCACCGGATCGGCCATGCCGATCTGCTGCATCCGCGGGCAGGGGGCTGAGCGATGGCGCCAGGCCTCCTGTCGGCGCTGCCCCCGCGCGTCTTTGCGGCCGGCGAGCCGGTCGCCTATGCGGCGTTGCGACTGGGCTATGGATTGACCCTGGTCACGCACGGCGTCCCCAAGCTGTTCGGACTTCCGCACGGCTCGATGGCGGATCCCATGGCGGGCTCGACCCGGCTGATCGATACGGTGCTGGGCCTGCCGTTCGCGCCGCAGATCGCCATGGCGATCGCCGTGCTCGAGGGCGTCGGGGGCGCGATGCTCGCCGCCGGATTGGCGACGCGGATGCTGGCGTTGGCCTTTGCCGTGCAGATGGTCGCGATCTGCCTCGCGCTCGGGCCGACCTATCCGTGGATCGACCGCGGTATCGAATATCCGATCATTCTCGGTCTCGTCGGCGCGGCCGTCGCGATGCGCGGGGGCGGGCGCTTTTCGCTCGACCGAATGATCTCCAACCGCAGCTGATCAAACCACGGAGCTCCTCATGCCTTTCGTCAATTTCAAGATTCCCGAAGCCGCGCTGTCCCTCCGCCAAAAGGAAGAGATCGTCCACCGCACCACCGACCTGCTGGCCGAGTATTTTTCAGAGGCCGCTCGCCCGCATACGATGGTCCTGATCGAGGAGGTCAAGGATGGCGGTTACGCGCGTGCGGACGAAGTGTTCGTAATTCCGCAGGCGTATCGGGCCGGGGATTGAGTCCATTGCCCGGCGCGAGGCGCTGCAGGCCGGTCGTCGTCCTTGCGCAGCTTGGCCGCGCGCGGGAGGGTTTCGAAAGGAGGACCAGCCATCCAGTGCCGGGCGCCGGACCTGCATCAGCTCGCCGCGCTGTACAAGGCACCGGGCGGCGGATGGGAAGCGGTCGACCGGGCATCGCCGAGTGCGATCTTCCCGACGCGGTCCTTCTATCGAGCCGTCGATTGGGCCTCGACGCGCCGTTCGGCGCGCGGCATCTTGCGACAACCCCGGGACGGGCGGGCGCGACACCGGCGCGAATGCCGCTGCGTCGGATACGCCCGATCCGGCCATCGAAGAGGAGGAATAGCTGATCTCCGGCACCGAAGCCGCCTTCACCCGCGTGCCGCCAGTGGTCGATGCCGCCTTCGCCTGAGCGTAGCCCGCGCCGACTGGTGCGCCATGTCTCGCGGACGCTATGGCTGGCGCTCGGCTTGCTGTTCGTCGTCCTCGGGTTCATCGGGGCGCTGGTGCCGCTGATGCCGACGACGATCTTTCTGATCCTCGCGGCCGGTTGTTTCGCGCGTTCCTCGCCGCGGCTCGAGGCCTGGCTGCTCGGGCATCCCCGCTTCGGGCAGACGCTGCGCGCATGGCAGGAAGAGGGCGCGATCGGCCCCCGGGCGAAGGTGCTGGCGTGTACCGGGATCGCGCTGGGCTACGGACTCTTCTGGTGGGGCGCGCGTCCGGGTCTGGCGGCCGAGACGATCGTCGGGCTGGTCATGGCCGGATGCGCGGCATTCATCGTGAGCCGTCCGGCGCCGCAACCAAAAGACGCGAGATAGGCGAAGCCTCGCGAACGAGACGGGTCGATTGGCGATCGGGCGCGGGAGCACCGATGCTCCCGCGCCTTCCGTCAGCCGATCCGCACCGTGAGCTCGACGTCATCGGTGAACGACATCGAGATATATCCCCCGGCGATCGAGCCCACCTGCTCGAGATATTCCGGGCAATAGTCCGCATTGTCGGCGACGATCACCGCGCCCGGGCGCAACCGGGGCTCCAGCAGACCCAATATGTCGGCATACAGCGCCTTCGCGCCGTCGAGCAGGACGAGGTCGATGGCTTCCGGCAGGGCCGATGCGAGACTCTCCAGCGCGTCGCCCTCGCGAAACTCGACCAGGTCGGCAAGGCCGCCTTCCTCGAGATGCGCTCTCGCCTGCGCCACTTTCGACGGCTCGAACTCGCTGGTGATTAGCTGGCCGCCGCCATTGTCGCGCAGCGCAGCGGCGAGGTGCAGCGTAGAAAGGCCGAACGACGTCCCGAACTCGACGATGGATCGCGCGCGGGTCGCCCGCGCTAGCATGTAGAGCAGCTTTCCGGTCTCCCGCGAGACCGGCAGCGCGAAGTCCTTCAGGTTCGCGTACAGTTCGCGATAGGCGGTTTTGCTTCGCATCAGGCGATAGCGCTCCTCGCTCGACAGCGACGCGAATGCCGGGCTTGCCGAGGGCGAAGACGCCTCCGCCGCAGCGAACAGGCGATCGAGCAGCGGCGCCACGGGCGCCGCAGTGAGACTGGTCATGCATTTTCTCCGGTTTCGAGCAGCGATTGCTCGCCGGATTAAATACGATTAGTTCGTCAGGTTTCCTATTCGCATTGGCTCGGGATGACTGCAAGGACCCCTCAGACCCCGCGTGTCGCCTCGCGCAAACACCCCCGACAGGCACGTTCGAACGATCTCGTCGCGGCGGTGCTCGACGCGGCTATTCAGGTTTTGGCGAACGAAGGTGCGCAGCGATTCACCACCGCGCGAGTCGCCGCGCGTGCCGGCGTAAGCGTCGGGTCGCTTTACCAGTATTTCCCCAACAAGGCGGCGATTCTCTTCCGTCTGCAAAGCGACGAGTGGCGCCGCACGACGCAATTGCTCCGCGAGATCCTGGAGGACAGGGCGTGCCCGCCCCTGCTGCGGCTGCGCAGGCTCGTGCATGCCTTTATCGGTTCGGAGTGCGACGAGGCGACGGTGCGGCTGGCGTTGAACGACGCGGCGCCGCTCTACCGCGATGCGCCCGAGGCGTCCGAAGTGCGGGCCTCGGGAGAGCATATCTTCGAGATATTCGTGCAGGAGGCGCTCCCCCGGGCCTCGGCGGAAACGCACGCGCTCGCCGCCGATCTGATCAGGACGACTCTGAGCCAGGTCGGCAGCAGCTTCTCGGAGACGCCGCGCACGCCTGCGGAGATCCTGACCTATGCCGATGCGCTCGCGGACATGCTGTGCGTCTATCTCGAGGGCCTGATGACGCGTAATCCGGCGCCGGAGCGCGCGCGCTAGTCCATTGCCTGCAGGCCCATCCGGGATTTGCTGACGGCGATCGCTGATGGCTGGGTCGCCAAATACGCCCGGGGCCGCTCAAGACCAGGCGCGTCAAGATGCTTACGGCGAGGCCAATACAGTGGCGCTGGCGCCCTGACGCGACCGGAAGTCCGGTAGAGATCATCCAGGACCGGCCCGCTTTTCATGGCAGAGCGGGACGGGCAGCTATTTCGCGCCGACGGTCTTCAATTGCTTCTCGCGAATGGCGAGAAACTCGGATCCCGGCTTCCAGCTCGGCCATTTATCGCCGTGCGCAAGCTCGCTGCCGACCTGCCCGGCGAGCGCGATGTCCTGCAATGCGCCGTCGAGCTTCCAGTCCGGGGCCCAGGCGTCGCAGGCCTGATGATAGCAGTTGCCGGTATAGGCATCGATCCACGCTTGTCCCGCCGCGGTGCCGCCCGCCTTCAGGTCGGACGCGCCGGCAATGCCCATCAGCAACATCACGGGCACGCCACGTTTGGCGAAGGAGAAATGGTCGGCACGATAGAATAGGCCACGCTCCGGAAGGCTTTCGGGCGTCACCCGGCGGCCCTGGCTCGCGGCGACGCGCGCCATATCGTCCTCGAGCGAGTTCTGCCCCTTGCCGACCAGCACCACGTCGTTGGCAAGCCCGGCGGTCTGGAGGATGTCGAGCGTCAGGTTGGCGACCGTCTTCTCCATCGGGTAGACCGGATTGGCGGCATAATATTCCGATCCCAGCAGCCCGCGCTCTTCCGCCGTCCATGCCGCGAAGACGACGCTGCGGGCAGGGGGCGGAGCCGCCATCATCGATCGCGCGATCTCCAGCATTCCGGCAATGCCCAAGGCGTCGTCATTGGCACCGGCGCGATAGATCCGGCCTTGCGCGTCGGGCGCGCCCTTGCCGTATGCGTCCCAATGCGCACCGTACATCACCACTTCGTCGCCGCGGGTCGTGCCGGGAATGCGTGCGAGGACGTTGTGGCTGGTCAAAATTTCGTGCGTGACCGGGATATCGGCGTTGAACCTGACGCCCTTGAGCTCGACGGGGCGAAACCCCGGCTGGCGCGCGGCCGCCTTCATCGCATCCAAATCGAGTGCGGCCGAGGCGAAAAGGCTCCTTGCCGTCGCTTCCGACAGCCATCCCTGGAGCCGCACGCTGGTCAGCGCGTCCGGCTTTCGCGCGATGTCGTAATTCTCGCCGCCGGGGCTGACGACGACGTTCCAGCCATAGCCCGCGCCTGCGGTATCATGGACGATCAGCGCGCCGATCGCGCCCTGCCGCGCGGCCTCCTCGAACTTGTAGGTCCAGCGTCCGTAATAGGTCATGGTCCGGTCGCCGAAGCGGCCCGCGACGGCTTCGCCCGGCCTCGCTTCGAAATCGGGATCGTTGACGAGGAAGACGACGACCTTGCCCTTCAGGTCCGCGCCCTTGAAATCATCCCATTTGCGTTCCGGCGCGTTGACTCCGAAGCCGACGAACACCATCGGCGCGTCGATCATGGCGCGGTCGTCGGGACGAATGGTCGACAGATAGATGTCCTTCGCCATGTCGATCGGCGTCGTGCCTTTGGAGCCGCTGAAGGAAAGCATGGCCGGCTTGCCGAGCCGGGTATGGAGCAGCGGCACGCGCTGCACCCATTGGCCGTGGGGCCCGGCGGGCTGGAGGCCGAGGCTCTGGAATCGGGCGATCAGATAGCCGATCGTCCGATCTTCGCCCGCCGTGCCGGGCGCGCGGCCCTCGAACGTATCGGACGCGAGCGTCTGGACGGTCTCGGTGACGCGTGCGGCGGCGCCGTCTTGTGCCCATGAAGCGAAAGGGGCGCCGGCGAGCAGGGTTGACGCAAGCGCGAGTCGAAAGGATGTCATGCCGCGGGTTTAGGCTCCGGGCTCCTGCAGGCAAGGCCCGCAGCTCGCCTCACATCGCCATTTCGGATGCGACCGGCGCTGCAGCGGGCGACATGACCGAGACGGTGACCTGGCGCTCGCCCGCCTTTTCGAATTCGAGCGATAGTGGAATGGATTGCCCGGCGGTGAGCGGCCGGTGCAGATCGGCCAGCCAGACGTGCAATCCGCGCGCGTTCAGGCGCACCGGCTCGCCCGCCGGAATATCGATGCCCTCGATATATTTCATCGCCATCGTCCCGTTACGGGCCTCCATCGTCATCAGGTCGGTCTTTCCGGCGACGGGAGTCGAAGCGCCGACGAGGCGATCTGCGCTACCCGAACGGATCGTCATGTAGACGGCGGCATTTGCCGTACGTCCGACACTGTCGCGGGTCCACACGTCCTTCACCTCGAGCGGCGCTGGCTGGGTGCAGGCGATGACGGTCACCGGCAGAAACAGGGCGCAAGCCAGTCTTCTCACGGCACTCTCCCCTTTGACGTTCGGTTCCATGCCCCTCGCGGCGCTGCCGAGCTTCCACGAACTTCGCCGGAAATACGAGCGGGAAATTCATGTCTCCCGCCCCCGCGCTCCCGGACCATCCGACACGGTCTGGACGCGCGCCCAACCGGCTGCGACCTCGGTTGGAGTCGCCCTTGTACGCCCCTGGATGCGCCGCTAGCCATACGAACCATGGAACCGGAGCGGCCATCGCAATCATCCGCGGGCGTCGATCGCAATGTCGGCCGGCGCTGGCTTTTGCGCGGCGCGCTCGGCGCGGGTGCGGCCGCCGCCATAGAGCTCCCGGCGCGCAGATTCCTGTCGCCTGCTCCCGCCGTCGAGCCGGTCAAGGTCGGCGGTCTGGCGGTGACCTGCAATCTGACCCTCCCGATCGCCAGCGCCGCCAACGAAGCCGCCAACCCGTTCGGCATGAGCGATGCAGCCCAACTCGCATTCAAATTCAGCAAATATACCGGTTGGCCCGAATTGAAGGAATCGCTGATGTCCGGCGATCTCCAGGCGGCCTATATGCTCGCCCCGCTGGTGATGGACCTCGCCGACAAGCAAGTTCCGGTCAAGATCGTCTCGATCGGCCACCGCTCGGGCGCGGTGATCATGGTCCGCACCGATGCACCCTATCGGCGCTTCCGCGATCTCGCCGGCAAGCGTATCGCGATCCCCAGCCGCTTCGCCGTCGACTTCCTGTTCCTGCGCAGGATGCTGGCCAATGAAGGCATGACGCCCGACGATGTCGAGATCGTCGAGATGGCGCCGGCGGACATGCCCGCCGCGCTCTACGTGAAGGGAGTCGATGCCTATTGCACCGGCGAGCCCTTCGGCGCGGCGGCGCAGAGCGCGGGCTATGCGCGCGTGCTGCGGATGACGCGCGACGAATGGCCGCGATACATGTGCTGCGTGCTGACGGTGCGCGAGGAATTGATCCGGAAGAACCGGCCGCTGGTGCAGAACCTCGTCAACTACGTGCTCGCCGCGGGCGCCTGGCTCGATGGGCAGCGCCAAAACCGCGAGAAGGCGATCCAGCTCGCCGCGAGGCGCGAATATTTCAACCAGGATCCCGAGATATTGCGGTTCGTGATGAGCAACCCGTCCGATCGCGTGACCTATGGCGATTTGCGCATGATCCCGCGCGAGTTCGAGGAATTGATGGAAATGGCAGTCGCGGCGGGCGCGCTGTCGCGCCCGGTTCCCTATGCGAAATATGTCGACGAGAGCTTCGCACGCGCGGCGCGGCCCGCGTCGATCGCGCTCTGACCATGCGTCTGCGCGCCCGAAGCCTCGCCGCGACCCTGCTGCTGGCACTGCTCGTGGCGGGCGCCGCTCTGATGTTCGTGGAGCGCAAGCCCGCGCCGCCGCCGCAGGGGATGCGGGCCGGGGCGTTCGATCCGCCGCACGCCGCGCCCGATCTTTCTCTGCGCGGGTCCGACGGGTCGGAAGTGACGCTCGCGCGCTACCGCGGCAAGGTCGTGCTGCTGACGTTCGGCTTCACGTATTGCGCGGCGGTCTGCCCGACGACGCTGGCGACGCTCACGCAGGCGCGCCGCGGCCTCGGTGCAGATGCGGATGCGGTGCAGGTGATCTTCGTCACGGTCGATCCCGAACGCGACGATGCCGCCCAGATGAAGCAATATCTCGCCGCTTTCGATCGCAGCTTCATCGGCGCGACGGGCACGCCCGAAATGCTGGCAAAGGCGCGGGCAGCCTATGGCGTCGCGGCGACGAAGGAGGGCGCCGGTCCCGATTATGCGATGGCGCATACCTCGTCGATCTTCCTGATCGATCGCGCCGGCAAGCTGCGGGCGATGATGCCGTTCGGGCACGAGGCTTCGGACTTCGTGCACGACGTGAATCTGTTGCTGGCGGAATAGGGCATGCGATCGCCGTCCTCGAACCGCTTCCTCGACCTGCGCATCCTGGCATGGGCATTTGTCTCGCTCGTGCCCGGCGCGATCGGCTGGGCCGCATTGGCGCCGATACGGGTGGCTTCGCACGAGGAGCTGTTCGAGATCCCGCGCGGCACCTTTGCGCATCGCATGGCAGGGGAGAGGCGCGAGATCCTGCCGCAGACCATCCGGCTGACCGTGGGGCTCAACGACGTGCTGGCGTTCCGGAACGCCGATACCGCGCCGCATATCTTCGGCCCGACATTGATCATGCCGGGCCAGACCTTCCGCCTGCCGTTCAGGACGGCATCGACCTATAGTTTCGTGTGCACCGCGCATGCCAACGGCCAGCTCGAGGTGATCGTGGCGCCGGCGCCCGCGCCGGGATGGGAAAGGTTCCTCTGGCGTTGGCGCAAACTGACGGACAAGGTGTGAGGATGGGAACGGTGCGGGGGCGGTCGCGGGGGACCGCGCGGAAAACGGACGGCAAGCTGGAGAGGATCGTGCCCCCGATCCTCCTGATCGCGTTGCTGATCGCGGTCTGGTGGATCGTCGTGGCGCGGAGCGAAAGCCCGATCTTCCCGACCCCGGCGGAAGTGGCCACCGGCGCATGGGGGCTCCTGCGCGACGGCACCTTGTGGCAGCATATCGAAGCGTCGCTGCTCCGCGTCGAGCTCGGCTTCGGGCTGGCCTTTCTCGTCGCGGTGCCGCTGGGCCTGTGGATGGGCTGGGTGTCCAGCGCCTTCTATACGCTGAACCCGCTCTTCCAGATGCTGCGCCCGATCTCGCCGATCGCCTGGATCCCCGTCGCGATTCTATGGTTCGGGGTGGGCGACCTGTCGCCGATATTCCTGATCTTCATATCCTCGGTATTCCCGATGATGGTGCAGACGACGATGGGCGTACGCACGATCGACCGGCGCTATCTGTGTGCGGCGGCGAATTTCGGCGTTTCGCGCCGGGTGCTCTTCACCCGCGTCGTCATCCCCGCGGTGCTGCCGGAGATCATCATCGGCATGCGCATCGGTCTCGGCGTCGCATGGCTGGTGGTGGTCGCCGCCGAGATGATCGCTTTGAACACCGGTCTCGGATACCTGATCATGGACTCGCGCAACGCCGGCAACCGCTACGATCTGGTGATCGCCAGCATGATCATCATCGGCGTCATCGGATTGCTGCTCGACGGGGCCACCCGCCTGCTCGAGCAGCTCAGCATCGTGAAGTGGCGCTATGTCCGCTAAGATCGTCGTCGACGGCATCACCAAGGGGTTCGGCGCGCTTTCGGTCGTCGACAATGTCAGTTTCGAGGTCGGCGACGGCGAGTTCGTCGCGATCGTCGGCCCGTCGGGCTGCGGCAAGTCGACGCTGCTGAACATCATCGCCGGCTTCGAGCGCCCGGACCGCGGCAGTGTCAGGGTCAACGGCGTCGAGCGGGCCGGCCCGAACAAGAACGGCATCATGATCTCCCAGCACGGCTCGGTGTTCCCGTGGCTGACCGTGCAGGAAAATCTCATGTTCGGGCTGACCGGCACCAGCCATGACCGCCAAGCGGCGCGTGCCGAGCGGTACATCGCCATGGTCGGGCTCGCCGGGTTCGAGAAGGCATATCCGCACGAGCTGTCGGGCGGCATGCTCAAGCGCGCCGAGATCGCGCGCGCGCTCGTGGTCAAGCCCGAGATCCTCTACATGGACGAACCGTTCTCGGCGCTCGACGCGCTGATGAGCCTCCGAATGCAGACCGAGCTGCGGCGTATCCTCGACGAGGAGCGGCACACCGTGCTGCTGATCACCCACGATGTCGAGGAGGCGATCTACCTCGCCGACCGCATCCTCGTGCTGTCCCCCCGGCCAACCACGATCCAGACCCTGTTCGACGTCGATCTGCCGCATCCGCGCAAGCTTTCCGATCCGAAGGCGCAGCGCTTGCGCGAGGCCATCCTGAAGGAACTCGGCCTCTAGCGATGCAGAGCCGCCTGCGGCTGGTCAGGCGGCGGAGGGTGGCAATCCGTTTCCGGACGTTCTGAGCCCGATATGTCGGAAGAACGGTGCACGCACTTTTGGCCGGGTCAGCGTGGGCGGTCGCCCCGACCTTCCGAGGTCGAGATTGGGGACAAGGAGGTCTGAAGACTCTCCATTAATCGCCGAAGGTGAATGGGGCGGCGAGTGGCACCGGCGTCCCGCCTATCGAGAGATCCCTGAATTTCAGAGCCTTGGTAAACTTTAGGGTCTTGCTCCATTCTTGGATATATCACCCTGTCGCGCGCACAGAGCGGGACCGGAAGTAGAGCCATATCCGGCGCCGGGAGGCGCGATCATGGCTGGACGGGCACTCAACAAGCTGAGCGCGACGCAGGCGACGAACGTCCGACAACGGCGGCAGGCGATCAAAGGCCGGATAAAGGCGTTGCATGATCGGGAGGCCGCCTTCGGCAGCCGGTGTCCGGTTCGCCGGCAAGATCGAGCAGATCAACCTTGCTTCGTGGCAGTTTGCTTTGCACCGCGCTGCCGGTTGTCTTCGCTCGCGATAGTCGATGACTGCCGCGAGTCGATTGGCTGATCCCATGCAATTCAGGATACCGTCGATGCCGGCGGCAGAAAAGACTCGGAATTCGGGTGGAGCGCAGGCTGCGCCCATAGGGCTGCGACGAGAAAGGTGCCTCAAGGTGATTATGGCATGCGTCGCTGCTTGTTCTCACGGCCCCTACGATCACTTGGTCTGGAGGACTATGGCGGCCATCTTCTTTTAGCAGGATAAAATCATTTAACTTGAATACAGTACAACGAAAATATCGATTCTACATGCCCTGTCTTGTATGTATCGAATATATCAAGTATCATCCCAACGACTAGCTCTTGTGCCAAGTTGGTCTTTTCGATATAGCTAGCGCTCTGGTACGATGTCTATTGGCCGTACCGAGGTGCCATTGCATCGTTTCAAGTCCATCCGTTGATGAGGAGGGAGCTATGGTTGCTGCAAGTTTGAAATTTGCTGAGTCCGATGGCCTGAAGATCGCCTACACGCCAACCGACGCCCGTGCGTCCGGTGCTGCTCTCAACAAGGCCATCATTGCCGCAGCATGCAGCGGGCAGATGGACTTTGCCGATATCGGTGGTCCCGTGATGCGAGTGGACTTCCGGGGCCAGGGCGGCAGCGAGGCACCGCGCGAGATCGATGACTTTTCCATCAACGGCTACGCCGCGGACATGTTGTCCGTTGCGGATGCGGCGGGGGTGAAGACGCCGATCGTGCTGGGATATTCGCACGCCGCCGACGGCGCAGCTCTGGCTGCGTTGGATGAACCTGGCAGGGTCCAGGCTTTGGTGCTGGTCGAACCTGCCATGTTGCTCGAAAAAGGGCATCTTCAGCGGCGGGTCAAGCTGCTCGAGGCCGGCAAGGTGGATGAAGCGCTTCGCCTGACCTTCAAGTTCGCCAACCCGAGGATCTCCGGCGAAGAACTTGAAGCGGCGATTGCGCACGCCAAGGAGTTCTACGGCAAGAGCGGCGCTTCGTTTCTTGGGGAGACGCTCGCCCGACTCCATTCGCCAATCGACGAAGGTCGGCTGGGCACGATCGGGGTTCCCACCCTGGTCATTGGCGGAACGCGCAGCAGCATCCGGTCGAACGTGGCGCGTGTCGCAAAGGCAATCCCCAACGCCTCGGTGATGTGGATAGACGGAGCGGACCATTTTCTCGCCGGGAAAACCAAACAGGTGATGCAGGTCATCAAGTCCTTCGTTGAAACGCTCAGCTGACCGGTGTTTCGGAACGTCGGGCCCACCAGAAAGTGGGGCCGACGTTACGCTTGGACAGCGGTGCTTCGTGCACGTCGGATTTGCCGCTGTCGTTTCGGCTTGAGGTCGGCCGTGCACCTTTTTCCGATGCTGTGATCCTCGGCATGGAGGGGACAAGTACCCAGTGAATGAGCCGGTACATCGGCCGAGGCCAGCAACGATTGGCAACGCGGTGCCGCTCGATCTGACCGGGGTCGGAATATATTGTTCGGTAGCCAAAGATTATACGGAACTGGTCGAAGCCGTCACCAATCCCGTGCAGGCCATTGGAACCATGCCCTACGGGAAGGTTCCTCACGGCAAGGCCGGTTTTGCGGGTCAACCCGCCATCCCCTTCCATGTCCCCGCGCGGGCTTGGCGCATGGCCGAGCGCGCTGTTCGCGAAGCGTTGGCAATGAGCGCGCTCGGTGCGGCAGACCTTACCCGGTTTGGCGTCATCGTAACCACATGCTGGGGCGACATCGAAGATGTTGAGAGCCAGTATGCAGCGCTGAAAACGACCAGCAAAAGTGCCACGGCTCCGCTGTCGCGAAAGGCTAGAGGGGCCTTGGCGGGTTATCCGCTGGGATCGATTGCAAACCGGATCGCCAGGCGATTTGGATTGCATGGTCCGATCGTTACGATCAGCAATGCCTGCGCATCGGGCAACATCGCATGCAGTGTCGCTCAAGAGCTGATCGAGCAGGGCGATGCTCGAGGCATGCTGGTCGTCGGCGCCGAACGGTTCACGCTCACCGGGGTTTGGGGAGCGGAGCGATCCGGGTTTGTCGGCCGCAGCTTGCGGCCTTTCGATGCGCAGCGCGCTGGAACCGTCTTGGGGGAAGGGGCCGCTGCGATACTGCTCGAGCGCGATGGCCGCCAACGCGCCTTGGCCAGTTTGCGCGGTTCGGCAATGTCTTGTGAGGATGGTGCGGACATCATCCTCTTCAAGGAGGACGGGCAGGCTTTCACGACCGCGATGCAGGATGCCTTGGCGGCCGGCGGGCTCGCGCCGTCGGAGGTGGATTTGATTTCGACCCATTCGCCGGGAACGCCGCTGATCGATCTGCTCGAAACCAGGGCAATCGGGAGACTCCTGCGCGGCACTGCAAAGCATGTTGGCGTCAACGCCTTCAAATCGATGACCGGGCACATGTCCGGCGCCTCGGCCGTTGCCGAAATTGTCGCCTGCGTCGCACAGATGCGCGCCGGGATAGTTCACGGGAACGCCGCGCTGACGGTGCCCGATCCGGCCCTCGGATGCTCGGTCATGCCAGCGCAATCGCTGGAACGTACGGTGTCGATAGCATTGTCGAACGCCTGTGGCAGCGGCGGCATCAACACGTCGGTTGCATTGGCTACCTGTCGTCCGCGCAAGAGTATCGATACTGCGGATAAGACCGAATGCGCTGTCGCGATCACCGCTGTGGAAGCGGTGCAAGCTCCCGCCGAGGCGACGGACTGGTTCGAGTCCGACGCCTGGTTCGACCGTTCAGAGGGAGTCTGGGAAATGAACCGGTCTGGCCAGGTCGGAGCCATTGCAGGAATCATGGCTGCCCGCGCCAGTGGTCTGTTCGACGGGGATCCAGCCATTGGTCGGGACACCGCGATCCTCAGCGGATCCTGGATCGCGGGTGCTCCTTTCGCCACCGAGGCCTTTTGCGAGGGCCTGTCGAAACAACCGCCGCTGTTCCTGCCCAGCATGGCATTCAATAACGGATCGCATCTCGGGTCGATCATTCTCGCCAGACGTCTTGGTCTGATCGGCTTCGCAACCAACTATTGCGGCCATCTCGCTTCCGGCCTCCAGGCATTGATCGCGGCTGGCCGACTTATCCGCCGGAGGGCGGTTCGGGCGGCGCTCGCCTTGTCCTATGATGTCGAGCACCCCCGCCTTGCCGAAATCGCTCGCCGCCTGCCGAAGATAGACCTTGCCGGTCTGCGCGACGGCGCGGGAGCGTTGCTGTGCGAGGCGCGCGAGTCCGCGCTCGATCGCGGTGCGCCAGTTCTTGGTCTGTTGCGCGGCGGACGTGATTTCGGCGATCGCCTCGGGCTCGCCGACGAAGGTCTGAACGCGGTGCTGCGCAAGCTCGGTCCTCTGCTATCCGGAGACATTGGGACGATCATAGTGGCGTCTCCGGGCGGAGCGGGTTTGCGCGCGCTTGCGGCACGGATCGCCAGCGGCAAGGACTCGTGCAGCATCTGCGACACCCGGGAGGTGCATAGCGGTGCGGCGCAATTTGCGGTCGCGCTAAGATCGGTACTGCCGATTTGTCGACCGGTACTCGTCTTGGTCGGCGAGGATCACGGCGCCAAGGCCGCAGTGCGCATCGAGCCGCTCTAAAGGCCGTGCGCTGCCTGTTCGTCACATGGTTCGGAGGCGGCAACGTCAGGCCGATCATGGCCGCGGCGCGCGCCTGGCAGGATGCCGGGGGTGAAGCGATGATCCTGTCGAATGCTGCGCTGCAAGCTCAGGCAGCGGCGGCAGGACTAGGCTTCACGAGCTTCTCCAGCTATGCCGCGCACGATCCGGGGCGTCGCGACAGGGACATCGTGCGCGCGCATGAGGGCGAATCCGTCGCCGCGCGTAACCGTATAATCGCCGACCGGTTGGTCTTCGGTCCTGCCCCGTCCATCGCCGCCGACGTCGCGGCCTTGTCGGACGCCTTTCTGCCGCAGGTTATGCTGATAGACTATACCTTGCCTGGCGCCATGTGTGCGGCCGAAAAGCTGGCTATTCCGTATCTGGTGGCTTCCGACACGGTCTATCCGCTGCCGACGGCCGCTCCGCCGAGACCGTCGCTCTATGCCAGCCTGTTTGCAAGGATGATCCGTCCGGAACTGGCCGCGGATGCCCGGATCAACCGGCTGCGCGGCAGCCTGGGCCTGTCGCCCTGGCTCCATCCCGAGGATTATCTGCGGGGCGCGGTAGAGACCGTCGTGATGAGCTGGCCGCAACTCAACGGATTTCCCTTGCCGGAGAAGGCCAGTTTCGTCGGGCCGCAGTTCGCACCCTGCGGGGCTCCGAAAGGCCGCCATGATTGCCGGCTCGTCTTCTGTTCGCTGTCAACGATCATTACGCCCGAGCAGGACATTTTCTTGAACAACCTGCTTCGCGCGGAATTGCCTGCCGGGATCGAGCTGCTCGTCGCAGGAGGGGCTTCGACCCCTGACTCCGCGGCCACGGGCAAGGTGTTCCGCTTTGTCGATTTCGATGCGGTTCTGCCCCGTTGCCGCTTGATGATCAATCACGCAGGCAACGGGACGGTCGTACGCGCCGTGGCCTGCGGGGTGCCGCAGATATCGGTGCCGTTTATTCAAGACCAGTTTGAATCGGCGCGAATGCTCGAAAATCTTGGTGTGACGGCGACATTGTCGAAGACTGCCAGTCCAGTCGAGATCGGGGGCGCCATTGCCGCAGGATTGAACGACGAGAGCCGCCTGGATCGCGCGCGCGACCTGGCAGCGGCAATCGCGAGGAGTTACGTCGCCGGCGAACTGGTGAGAAAGCTCAGGTCGGCGGCGCGGGCGTAGGCAGCTCCGGTATTGGCCCCAGGGCGAGTTCAAGGCCGCACAGCACGCAGACAGACTGACCTTCACCTGTCAGGCGCAAAAGATGCGCGCAGTCTTCCGGTGCCATCGGGTCTTCGGCGAGCATGGCGCCCATCAGGCAATACGCGCCCATATCGAGGAAGTTCTCAGCCAGACTTTCATCGTCGACAATGTCACCGTGCAAACAGGAGGCAACACGCTGCAGTTTGGTTCGGATCCAGCCGAGGACTGCCGGCAGGCCCTCGCGGCGGAACTGGCTGCGATAGACCTGATTGCGCTCCGCAAACAGCGACACGGTACGCCGCGCATACTCCGAGAAGAGTTCGGTCTCGATTTCGAGGTAGCGATCGGCTGAGGGCGTTTCAGGCAATGCAGACACTCCCGTGATAGGTGATCCACTTTCCGCCCATGGTCCTGAATGCTCGTTCGCGAACTTCTATTTCCGGAAGGAAATTCCAGGCAAACATTACCAGATAATCATAGCGATCGACCAGGTCGGGGGCAGGAAACCGGATCGGAATGCGATCGCAAGGGGAGGTCAGGCCCACCTTTTCCGGCGTCGTATCGAAGATGCAATCGAGTTGCTTGCGGCCAAGCCCTGCGAACGTCAGGGCAACCGAACTCTTGGCGGTGGCACCATATCCTGCCACGGCGGAACCGGCCCGTCGCAGCCGGTCGAGCGTCTGTCGGAGCGATTGGGCGGAATGCGTCGCCGCTGCAGCAAAGTCGTTCCAGGCATCCGGATCCAGCAAACCATGGGCCTGTTCGGTGCGAATTGCTTCGCGAACCCTTGGGGAGGGTGATTTCGCTCCGGGTTTCGCCAGGCTATAGCGCAGCGATCCGCCTTGCGTAGAGACCGGTTGGCAATCGACGAGCTCGAGTCCGTACGAGCGCGCCAGCCTGTCGACCGCAGTCGCGGAAAACGTATAGACATGCTCGTCATAAAACAGATCGAACGCACGTCGCTGCATCAGTTCGAAAAGCGAGATCGCTTCGAAGACAAAACTGCCGTCGGCCGTCAAGCACGCACAGATCTGTTCGATCGTTCGACGCAGGTCGGAGATATGGGCGATCACGTTTGCCGCGACGATCAAGTCGGCTTTGCCATATTTCGCAAGAACGGACCGCCCGGTCTCGGGGTTGAATTCCGCATTCAGGACCGTCACGCCGCTTGCTGCCGCCTGCGCGACCGCACGGCGCGCCGGGTCGATGCCGAGATGACGCAAATGACGCTCGGCGAAATGTCGACTGAGCGTGCCGTCGTTACACCCGATCTCGACCAGCAAGGGGTCCGGCTTGTCCGCGACCAGATCGAGGCAATACTCCGCCAGGCACTGCAAGTGGTCCCGCATCGTCTTCGAGACGCCGCTGCGATAGGGGTATTTCTCGGAAAAGACGGTCGCCGAGGCCGGGCGATACCTGAGTTGTGCAAGACCGCAATCAAGGCAGATCTGAGGAAGCAGCTCATATTGAACGGAACTGGGCGCCTGATCGGGCAGGAGAAAATCTTGCGCCAGCGGCTGTGTTCCGAGCGACATGATCGGCAAGGGTGCGGACCCGCATAGCGGGCAACGGATCGTGCATTCGTTCGGCGCTGGCGGGAGACCGGTCACGAGACGCTGAGCCTCGCGTGAGCCCTTTGTCCGAACGCCATCCCCCCGATCCCCTCGGGAGCGTCAGCACCGAGCAAAGCCGCCAATGTCGGCGCGATGTCTTCGAGGCGAAAGGCGGGGCCGTACTCAGGGTCGAAGTTCAGCGCCTGGAAGAACCCTTGATCACGATGCCAGCCGGTTTGGAGATGGCGATTGACATGGTTCGCCCAGCGACGGTCGCCCATTGGCGGTCGGCGAGGGTCGGACGGCTCGACCACGATGTCGGGAGCGAGCGACAATTTGCTTCCGGAGTATATCTCCGCCGCCTGCCAGACCGAGGCGAACATCGGCAGCCCATCTTCGTCGCGCAAGCTCCGCAGAAATTCCGCAGCGTCGTTGCAAAGTGCCGGCGAACGTCGACCGTCCCCTTCGCGGCAGACGAAGCCGTGCGATCCCTGTGGCGTCTCGCGGACGAACGCGGATCCCGGCACGGTCTGCAGGTTGTCGTCGAGAGCGAGCAGCCCTTCACGCTCGAGTAAACTGTCGATCGAGACGAAGGCGTCGAGGGGGCCAAAGCCGATTTCGCTGAAAACGACCATCGGATCGCCGTCGGCAAGTCGATGCAACCGGGCCAGTGCCGAATCGACCTGCGCATAGGCCTGGAGAAGAGGAGATGGCGCCTCATGCAGCGACGAGACCGCGCCAAAGTCCTGCCAGAAAAAATGCGAAATCCGGTCGATCAATGTCAGATTGATAATCAGGATGTCCGCTTCGGCGCCCAGTCGAATCCCGACATCGAGTTGATGGCTGGCGATCTTGCCCGCCCTGTCGAGCAGCCACTGTGGCCCATCGCCGCGGTAAAAGGCCGAAACGTCGTGGCCGAACGCCAGTCCTTCCCTGTGGAGCCTTTGGGCAAGATCAGGCGGATGGGTGAAATGTAGCGTTTGCTTCATCAGGTAGCTTACGAGGCTTCCCTCAATCTCGCGCGCCGGGTGGGTCAACTGAACATTGACCACGGCTTTGCGGAATCCTTTCAGTTCTGACCAGTTCCAGAACCAATCGCGGTGGACGTCGCTCGAAGCAAGGACGCCCGGCCGGCCGCCATTCGGATCGGTCATGTGCCAATAGGAGAAGCATCCATGCTCACCCCGTGGGGTTCCGGTAAACGCTGTGGCGAGGTTCGACGGCTCATAGGGCGCCGGACCGCAGTACAATGCCTGCCAAGGTCGATCTTGGCAGTATTCCTTCCACCATGGCGAGCGCCCCAATGCGCTCGCCGCATCGAACATATCGCGAGTTGCTCCTTCGACAATGGCAACAATGATCGTCATCGATCTATCGACTCCAGCATCTGAATATGTCTTCTTCGGATCGAAGAGTACTCAAAGTTGAGAATCATTTGCCTATTTGCCTACATGATGCGATGATTGTACAAGTGACGACGGGCTGTAAAGAGGTTAAAGTCAAGCGCGTTTTCGCGAGCGGGTATGACAGTGGAAGCATTTCCATAGAATTTTTGAGATATTTCGGAGACGTTTAGCTTTATATCTTGACGAGGGGATGGGTTGGAGGGAGGGCGTTATGGTTTCCGCCGAAGCTGCATGCCGGGGCGCGACGCTGCCAGTGATTGCGGCGGGGCGACGGGATCGTGCGATCGACCATGTGATCTTCGATCTCGATGGTACCATTCTCGATAATTCGCGGACCATGAGGCGCGCCTTCGATGAGGCTTTTCAGGAATGCGGCGGTATCGGAGACTCGCCTTTCCCCGAGTTGGTCTCCCGGCAAGGTCAGCCCTTTGGGATGATCCTGGAGCAGCTAGGCCTGCCTTTGGCGATGGAGCCTGCTTTTTCGCGCTTAAGTCGCCGCTATGTCGACCTGACCTGTCCTGCCAAGGGGATTGGCGAGGTGCTTGCGGACCTGCAAAATGCAGGGGTCTCCCTCTCGATCGCTTCCGGGAAATCCCGTTCTCGGGCGCGCTGGGTGCTCGAGCATTTCGACCTGCTCAAATATTTCCATCGGATCATCGGCAGCGACGATGTCGCTAATGGCAAACCCGCGCCCGATATGGTGCTGCGTTGCATCGGCGAAGCGGGGATCGCTCCGCGAGACACGGTGATGATTGGTGATGCGCACGCGGATTATCTCGCTGCACGGGGCGCTAAAATTCGATTTGTTTTGGCGACGTGGTTTCAGCACGCCAACATTGACGACAATGAAATCATAGCTGTTCAATCGCCGTTCGAATTGCGTGACCTTGCGCTTGTCAGCGTGAAATCATGCTAACGACCAAACAGCTGCAAATCGGCTGTGCCGAGAGAGAGATAGCAAAAGTTATGATATCTCCGCGATGGAACTCAGATTCCTCTGAGCTAAAGCGAACTATAGAAGAAGTGTTGGGTCCTAAGGGGATTTCGGAAGAAGTTTCCTTTCGGGCGATGTTCGGAGGGTATATGGCCTATACCATGGGGCGGCCTTTCGCGTCGCTGTCGAATGCGGGAATTGCCCTCAAATTGCCCGAGTCCGACAGGGCAGCTCTGCTTGGGGAGGCGCGGGGCTATCCGCTGCGCTATGATCCCGATGATCCTCCCAGCAAGAGCTACACCGTCCTGCCTGAGGAATCCTATGGTCCAGGGCGTGAACGGCTGGAGAAAATGCTCGCCGCCAGCATCGCTTTTTGCCAGGCGCAGCCGTTGAAGCCCAAGCGTCGCCGTAAGAACTAGTGTTCCTATGCCGGACGCCAGACCCATCCTTGGGATAGCAGGCTGCGGTTGGGTGACGCAGAATTGCTACGCGCCGCATCTCGCCGGGGCGGCGGCGCGCTTCAGGGCGGGCCCCTTGTTCGATACTGACAAGGGCAGAGTCGGGCAGGCCTGCCGCCAGATCGGGGGATGGCCGGCAGATGACCTCGCCAGCCTTCTCGGGGCATGTGACGCCCTGTTGATTGCGACGCCCAACGCACTGCATTTCGATCAGGCACGCGAGGCGATTGCCGCCGGCCGACCCGTTCTGATCGAAAAGCCTGCCTGTATCCAGGTGGCCCAGGCCATGATCCTGGCGGAGGCGGCGGGGCAGGCGGGGGTGGGGGTGATGGCAGCGGATCCAACCTGCCGCCGCCGCGACATCGCCTGGTTGCTGCGCCATGCCGGCGAAATTGGGGTCATCGACAGGATCGAGCTCGCGTGGCACCGCCGATCAGGCGCTCCGGCCAAGAACTGGCATCATGCTGATGCAGGCGGCTGGACGGGCGTATTTCCTGATCTGGGCGTACATTTGGTTGACATCGCGGGTGCCCTGCTTGGCTATCCGCAGGACTTCGTCGAACTGGTATCCGCGAAGTGGGAGCGTTCGGCGGTGGTCAGTACCGCTGGTTGGCACGGGGTCAGCAAATCGATTCCAAGCGAGGTTCCATCGGCAGCCCAGCTTGAGTTCGTGCAGGCAGGCGTGACGGTCCGTATCGCAGTTTCCTGGCAAAGTCTCGAGCCGGGCGATCGGACCACGATCCGCGCCTTCGGCAGTAACGGGCAAATCGAGTTCGATGGATTGATCGGTTGCTCGAACGACCATGCTTTGAACCATGCGCACACCAGGCACCTCGACCGATCCGGAAATTTCGTGCGCGCGGCTAGATTTCCTGTCTGCCCAGATGAACATGTCATGGCGTTCGCCAAATTGCTCGGCGCGTTCGAGCAGGTGACTATCGGGGCGGATAGCGACCGATTTCGTCGCCAGGCCGCGTTCGTCGCCGCCTTCTGTGAGCAGGCGACGCTTTCTGCCGAATGCTGTCAGGTGTGAGTAGGAGGGACGCCGCCATGCAGACGAATGCGCTTGGAGTTCCAGCCTGGCCGATCCATGGGCCAGAAGAAGCGGAGGCGGTGCAGCGTGTTCTGGCCAGCCGGACCTGGTGGCGGGGATCTGGCAGCGAGTGCGACCTGTTCGAGGCCGAGTTCGCCAAATTCCTTGGCCTTCGCCATGCAAGGTTGACCTCAAGCGGATCCGGCGCGCTGGAGATCGCCTTGCAACTGGGCGATATTTCCCCGGGAGACGAAGTTCTGGTTCCGGCGTGCACGTTCATCGCAACGGCTTCCGCGGTGCTGCGAATGGGCGCATGTCCGATCCCGGTCGATGTCGAAGCCGAAACATTGTGCATCGATCCTGAGGATCTCGAGCGAAAGTGTACGCCGAGAGCGCGAGCGGTGATCCCTGTGCATATGGCCGGGCAAGGCTGCGAAATGGACGCCATTATGGCAATCGCCCGCCGACATGGCCTGTTCGTAATCGAGGATGCGGCGCATGCGCATGGCGCGCGGTGGCGCGGCAGTCCACTGGGCGGATTTGGCGATGTGGCCATTTTCAGTTTCCAGAATGGCAAGCTGATGACTGCGGGCGAAGGCGGCGCGGTGGTCACCAACCGCGACGATCTCGCCGAGCGAAGCTTCGCTTTGCATTCCTGCGGACGACCGCGTGGCGATACCGACTATCGCCACCTCGAAATAGCCGGCAACTGGCGCGCGCCTGAGTTGGTGGCTGCCGTGCTCAGGGCGCAGCTTGCGAGATTGCCGGGCCAATTGGCGCTCCGTGAAAAGCGCGCGCCGGTGTTCGATGGCCTGCTGGCCCGAAACCCGCGCTTGCGACCGCTGAAATCGAAGCCCGATACCACGCTGCACAGCCATTATATGGCCATGGCCTGGGTCGACGCCGACGAGCCGGGCTGTATTGATACCGCCGACTTGTCGATGCAATTGCGCAGGCAGGGCATCCCCGCCTTCAAGTGCTTCCCCCCGGTTCATCATACCAGGATGTTCGAGCCGGCCCAGCTGCGATTTGCGGCATTGCGGTCAGATTTCAAATTTCCGGACTACCGTTCGCTAACGACTCCAGTGTCCGAAGCGGCAGGAAAGCGGGTGTTGTGGTTCCACCACTCCGTCCTGCTGGCCGACGAGGCAGTACTGGAAAAGCTGGCAACAGAGGTTTCAAGGTCGCTCGGCAACTTCGTTCCTACGAAGAACAAGGAGATGGTTCATGTCTAGATTGAGATCGATCCGGCTGCTCGTAGAAGACTATCCAGCGAGCTATCGCTTCTACAGCGAGAGGATGAAATTGCCCGTTTTGTACGGCGACGAAAATGGTCCTTATGCCGAATTCGGAGAAGAAGGAGAGGTAAGCCTTTCAATCTTTCAGAAGGACATGATGCTGGATGTGCTCAAGGACGAGGGAGGTGAGTCCGACCCGGCAGATGATTTCATGCTGATATTCAAAGCCGACGGCACAGTTGACGAGGAAAGCGCCGAGCTCGCTACGCATGCGACCCCTGTCGTCGCACCGACAGATCGCGCCGCCTGGGGGGTGCGTGCAGCCCAGTTCCGGGATCCGCAAGGCTTGCTCGTCGAAGTCAACAAGGGCTTTGACGAGTAGGCCCGACCCAACGCTTGCGTCGAAAGTGTGAGGGGAGCGGCCTTTGTCGACTGCCATATATGATGCCGTTGCTTCGGGATTTGCGAAGTCAGCGAGGTCGCGAGGCTTCAGCGGGGACTTGCTGGCGCGTGGTCAGTCGGGCTTTGATCGTCGCGTCGCGATCGAGAACGGCGCGCGCGTCGCGTTGCCGGCGATCGTGGTTTCGCCGCGCTGCGTCCGCGACGTTGCCCTGGCCGTCTCCATTGCCACCGAGCATGGCTGGCCCGTTTCGATCAAGGGTGGCGGCCATGGCGCAGCGGGATTCTGCCTCGTCGAAGGCGGCGTGACGATCGACATGCATCGCCTTGACCGCATCGCGATCTCGCCGACGGGGGACAGCGTCATGGTCGAGGCCGGCGTCCGTTGGCTCGATGCATATGCCGCCCTTGCTGCTTTCGATGAAGCCTTGGCGCTCATCGGGGGGGCGTGCGCCGATGTCGGGGTCGCCGGATTCCTGCTTGGCGGGGGGTATAGCTTCCTGTCGCGGAAGTTTGGCCTTGGCTGCGACCATGTGCGCGCCATGAAAATGGTCTTGGCGGATGGATCGGCGGTAGTTGCTTCGCAAGACAGCAATCCGGACCTGTTTTGGGCGTGCCGAGGCGGCGGCGGCGGCAACTTCGGCGTCGTAACCGAGTTTGAACTCGCCACGGTACGCCCCGATCACGCGGAACTGGCGTTCGTCGAATGCGTCTTTTCTGACGGCGCGATTGCGCCAATGCTCGAACGCTATCACGCATGGGCCGCCTCGCTGAGCACCGACATCGCTGCCTATGGAAGGTGGTTCGCTGCGGGAGCGACTGGATCCGGACAGCGGGTGCAGCTCACGTGCGTCGGCGATTGTCCGCCAGAAGAAATCGTCGCACGACTAGAGCCATTGCTCACCCTTGGCGGGGTCATCGTCGATGTCCAGCGATCCACCATGCATCGCTTTGCAGACACGTTAGGGGAGCGGACGAAGTTGGGCGGCAAGCCTGCCCTGGTTCGATCGGGCTTCGTTCAGTTCGGCGCTGCATGGCCGAGGATGGGCGAGGTGCTTGCGAAGTCGATGGCGAGTGCCCCGAACTCGGATGCGATCATAATCTGGACTCATGCGGGCGGCCGGATTGCCAGCATTCGCCCGGATGAATCCGCGTTCGTTCATCGTTCGGCCGATTACCTTCTGGAAATGAAGGCGCCGTGGCAGACGGGTGATCAACAGATTGCGGTGAAAAAATGGGTCGATGCGTTGTTTGATGGACTTGGATCATATATTTCCGGAGCATACGTCAATTATGCAGATCCGGAACTTAAAGATTGGGAGCAGGATTACTACGGAAAAAATGCGAATAGATTAAGAAGTATTAAAAAGGATCGTGATCCGTTCAACGTGTTTAATTTCGCGCAATCTATTGACGGGTTCAATTTATGAAAATTGGATCGGAATCACGCGAAATGCAGTCGGATTTCGAAGAGGCTGGACAGAGTCTGCTCCCGCTTTCGGCTTGGTTGCTGGGATTCCCCGAGAGCAGTTCGACGATGTTTGCGAATCGCAGGGAGCTCGCCGAAACCTTGTTGCGGCGTTTGCTCGCTGATGGGCGCGGAGCGCCGCTACAAGAGCTTCAGGACAGGTTTCACGCCGCAAGAAAGGTCGACGCGGCGGAAGTGCTTGCAACGCTAGGCTGCGCGGCGAGGTCGGTCGCGCAGACGATCATGGCGGCTTGGCTGCTGGGCAGATATCTGCCGTTCGAAACCGAAGATTGCACAGGATCGGTCCAGGCCGGCGTCATGGGGGCGGAGGCCTATCGACAATCGCTGGTTTGGCACCTGATCGGGGCAACGCCTATGGGCGTTCCGCAGGGCGGCCCCAATTCCTGGGCCTTGCCCCCGCGGAACATGGTGTGACCATGTCGGACTCTGCGGTCGAGAACGAATATTACGATATCGTGATCATTGGGTCGGGTTTGTCCGGCACGCTGATCGCGGGGCGTTTGGGGGAGTGTGGCATCCGAACGCTGGTTGTCGAAGCCGGCGCGGACGCGACCGACGACGTAGATGCCTACCACGCCGCTTCCATCAAGATTCCCAGCGCTCCCTTTTCTCCTGAAATTTATGGTCCGGGCCAAGGCCTGCGCGATCCCTCGAGCGAGGCCGCGGGCCGGCCGGTCGTGCTAAGCCTCGATCGAGAGCGCTGGCGGGATCCGCGCCAGAGCTATTATGTTCAGAATGGGCCGTTGCCGTTTGCGAGTGGCTATGAGCGTCTGGTCGGCGGTACCGCGCGCAGTTGGATGGGAATCGCCCTGCGCATGCTGCCTAGCGATTTCCGGATGCGAGAACGCTTTGGCCAATTTACAGATTGGCCAATCGACTACGAGACGCTGTCGCCATGGTACGACGCTGCGGAAGCAGCGCTTTCAGTGTCGGGTGACGCTGCAGAGCAAACCTATTTCGGTATCAACTTCAGCCAGGATTACGCCTATCCACAGCCGCCGCTGGCGCCCAGTTGGTTCGACGAGGAAGTCAGACGCAGAATAGATGGACTGCAGTTGGACGGGGTCGATGTCACGATACGGGGTACTCCATCGGCGCGACGCTCCCGCGGGATACCGGGAAAGCCTGCATGCGAGGGCAGCACCAGCTGTATTCCGCTGTGCCCGAGCGGCGCTCGTTTTTCGCCGCTCGCCACGCTGCGCGCCGCGCAGAAAACCGGCAATGTGACTCTGGCCAGCGGCTGGGTGGCCTCTCGCCTGGACATGGGTGATGGCGGGCTAATTGAAAAAGTGACCTTGATCCGTAGCGATACCTCGGCGACGAGCGACGTCGGCAACGCGCGCAGGCAGATCCGGGCGCGCCGGTTTATCGTTGCAGCCAACGCGATCGAATCTGTCAGGCTTTTGATGATGTCTCGCGGAGGGAGTAATCCCGAGGCCGGGCTTGCCAATTCGTCCGGACAGCTCGGCCGCAACCTGATGGATCATCCGATCCTTGTGAGCTGGGGTTTGATGCCCGAACCGGTCGGCGCCTATAGGGGGCCGCTTGCGACATCCGGGATCGAGATTTTTCGCGACGGCGCTTTTCGCGAAAAGCGCAGTGCGTTTCGCATCGAGATCGGTAACGTAGGGTGGAATTTCCCGCTTGGCGATCCAGACACGACGACACTCGATTTTATTCGCGGCACTAACAATTCCGGATTGAATTCAGGCTGCGAGGCGCTGGGAGGCGCTGCCCTGACCCGGCGACTCGCCAACCTGCTTAGCCGTCAGTTTCATCTGAGTTTCGAGTTGGAGCAGTCTCCGCAAGAATCGAACCGGGTCACTCTGGCCCAGGAATTGGATGGTCTTGGGCTGCCAAGACCAAAAATCACCTACGACTTGTGCGATTATACCCGCGCGGGATTTTCGCACGCTGCTGACATTTCCGCGCGGATCCATGCTCAATTGGGCGCAAGCGACCATACCGATATGCGATCCACTCATCCCGCGGCGATCGATATCAGCCCGGATGTCGAGGGTCGCCCCCGCAAGGTTCGTTACTTCGGCGCCGGCCATATCGGAGGAACCTTCCGCATGGGCGGCAGCGGGCGCAACTCGGTGGTCGATAGCTGGCAGCGCAGCTGGGATCATCGCAATCTCTACATCGTCGGAAGCGGGTCGTTTCCGACGTTCGGAACAGCCAATCCCAGCCTGACGCTCGCCGCACTTTGCCTGCGTACCGCTGACCACGTCATCAAGGAGTGCAGGTCGGAACGGCCTATCCGGATGGGGGATCGTGCCTGAAGGTTCGCGAGACGCGCATCAGATCTTCTCCGCGCAGTCGAGGGTTCAGGGCTGCGACGGCACCGAGCAACGGCGCGCAATCCGCTATGTTCGACCACCGCCACTCGATGCGCGGGGCTCCGCGACCCCAGTGCTCGATCAACGGCCGCACTTGTGCGAGGCGCCCCCCACCGAAAACGATCGCACTGCAATCCGCATGCTGCCGCAATCGGTCAACGAGCAGATCGAGAGCCTGGCAGAAGCGGTCACGGTCCGGCTCGCCGGCGGCGGGCGCCAAGTAAAGCTGGAGGCATCCACGCCGCCCGCAGCGGCACAACGCGTTGGAAGCCGGAACCGGAGAATGCGCCAGCACAAGGGAGCCATCGCCGAGGAACATAGGCTCGGCGCGGATGCTGATGCCGATCGCCAGCCCCGTACCGAACTGAACGGCGGCAAGTGCGTCGTCGGTGCCGGCGACTCTGGCCTCCGCCATCGCCGCGGCACGACCATCGTCGCAGTGGAGCGGGGCAAGCGCACCCATCTGCAATCCGGCTAATGCGCGACCGATATCGAAGCCTTGCCAATCTGGCCGGCTGGGCCAATCCGCGCACAGGCCACCACCATCGATATCGAAAGCCCGGGCCAAGCTGACGCGGTCGGGCATTCTGCCGCCGCATGTTGCGAATGCGAGCAAATCTCGCATGGTTGTTTGCGGTTCTGCCGTCGCCAAACGGATGAAACGGATGCTCCGCTCGCGGAGGAGGGCTGCGCGTGTCCAGGTCCCGCCGATGTCCAGGGCGAGATATCTCGCTCTACCGGTCATCGCGGATAGTGATGAGCGAGCGACCTATCGACGGTCCGCGCCATGGCCTCGACATCCAGGTCTCGTCCGACGAATGCGGCGATCGCCTTTGCGCTGCGTTCTGGATCGGCGATCACAAGCTCATAATCCAGATCGATCTGAGGGATGTGGCCGAGAGTTTCGATGGTGGACTTGAGCTGCCAGGCAAGCAATGGCTCCATGCCATCGGGCACTGCGTGGCCGCCATGGCGCAGCATCGCTGCCTGTGAAGCGGCCACATCCGCTATCCTGCGCCTCATCATAATGAGCTTGTAGGGCAGGCTGGGCTCGATAAGGGCGATCAGCGGCACAACGATCTTGATAGCCTTCCCCCGCGCCAGCGAGAGAAAATCTTGATCATGTGCGATCGTTCGCACAGGTGCATATTCGAAATAGCCGCGCGGGTTCATCGCGTCGGGCTGCCGGTCGGTGCTGGCCAGCACAGGCATACCCCCCGCGACGAGCATCTGCATGATCATTGAGGTGCCCGATCGCGGCAGACCGGATACGACGACGATTTGATCGTTTCCTGTCATGGTGCGGACGCGATGATCATGCTGCCGGGCAACAGCGGGACCGGGTGCACGCTTCGGACCGAGAAGCCCAGCTCCGCGATCATTCCGGCGACCTCGGTCACTGTCCGGACGAAACCGTGCCCCCCCGCCACCCAGTCGATCGCGGCGAGATCCGCAAATCCCACCGGCCCTTCCTCGGTGACGAACATATCATAGATTACGACTCGACAATCTTGAGGAGCGCATGCGCGAATCTCCCGCATGATCCGTGAAACGGATGCGAGACCGATCAAATGGGCAACATTCGAAAGCACGATGATCCTGCTCCCGGCGATCAACGCACGATAGGATTCAGGGACTTTGATATCTGCTGCTACGAAGCTGCATCGGCTCGACGCCCCGCTGGGTGAATGCAGCCGCTCAAAGGGCTTTCTCATGACAGCGCGGTCCACGACGGTCGCATTCGCATGTGGGTTCGACTTTGACAGTTCGTGAATCATCGCGCCATCGGCACCTCCCAGATCGAGGATGGCGGCGTTGCCGAGCGGTCCGAATATGCGCCTGATCGCCAGCGCCAGCGGCCGAGCGTTCACCTGCATGGTCGCAGCATAGGCTGCAATAAAGTTCGGATCGTCCAGCGTATCCAGCGGATCGTACAACCGCCCTCTCAGCCCTGCGGTGAGTCCGCCACCCGCCGCGAACAATTGCCTTAGCCGCAGTTCGATCGCGATGAAATCGAGAGAGGAAAGCGCTTGCTCCGACCACCGGTATTGCTCCCCTTGCCGGTCGACGAAACCGGCCTTGACGAGCAGATGCAACAATGTCGCCAGTCCTGCGGGGTCGAGTTTATGGGATCGCGCCAGGCAATCGTCCGTAATCCAGTCCCGTAGCGCTTCGAGGCATCCGGTTTGCGCGAGCGCCGCGACAGCATCGGCGACCCGACCCGCCAGCATCCAGCTCAGTACGTCTGGTCTATCGGAGAAGCGCATCGAGTGCGTCACCAGCAAGGTCGCGGGCATGAATGCCAACGCAGAGGGGATGACGGCCATCGTAACGTCCGGGAAAGCGATCGTTGCGATCGCCAAGGGCAACGGCATGGACCAGGTCTAGATCCGACAGAACGCGTCCCACCCGATCGAGCCATCCGGATTCATCTTCGCGCATCGCTTTCCGCCAGTTGCGGTTGAGAGTCAGCTCGGCGCAGATCCAGTCGTACGTTTCGCCGGCTGCATCCATGAAACAAATTCGTAGATACTTTCGCCCGCCGGTATGTCGTCGCGCTTCGAGCCGGCAATTGCGTGCGGACACCAGGCCGAGGCTCCTGCCGGGGGACAATGCTGCAGCGACGCTGGGATCCATCGACTCGTCAAGCAATTGCAATCGCATCTTCGGATTGATGGACCGGGTCGTTTTGGAGATTTTGAGTAACGTCCGGTCTTCGGCCTGTCCGCCGGATGGCGCGGGACCAAGCTCTACATCTGTATAGCGGTCGTACCGGAAGTCCGGATCCGTTCCCTCTACCTGCTCTGGGCGGATAGGAACTGGACGAACCCACTTGCCTTGGTCGCCAACGCCAGCCACACAAGCATCTGTTCCAAATATCGTCATGGCGAGAGGTAGGAAATCCAATGTCGTATCTCTACCAGCTGGTTAACCGCCGCTGTAGCAAGATGCGGTATGGCGCATCGTTATTATGATCGATGTTGTCGTCATTACAAGTGGTGACTTGGCGCGATTGCAGGTATGTTTTGCTGCCCTTGTGTCGAATAGCGTGCAATCGCCCGAGATGCAGATGATCATTGTCGTCGATACGCACGACGATCATTGTATCCGATATGCCAGGCACATGCCCGGCGCGGTCCGGGCGCGGATCGTGCAGGGACCAATGAAGGGGCGGTCGGCGGCGCGGAACTTCGGCGCGAGCCAGGGCACGGCGAGCTGGATCGCATTTCTTGATGGCGACATGTTGGTCGAACGTGATTGGCTGATCCGGCTTTGCGGCGATCCAGATGTCCGGCCGGCGTTGCGCCGCGGCAAGATCGTCGAATTGATCGCGACTCCAACGGTGGCCACCCTTTGCCGCGGCGGCAGGGGGTTTCCGGCATTGGATCCGGGCAGGCTGGCCCGAGAAGGGTTTGACCCGAGCGGCTATCGGACCATGCGATCCTTATTGGAGACTGCCGTCGAATGTCGCGAGCTTTCGGGCGACGAGGACATGCCCGCCTGGCTGGCGAGTTCTGGCGCCAATTTCGCAATCCCGCGCGCCGTCTGGTCACAGCTTGGCGGCCAGGATGAACAATTTGGTCGGCGTTGGGGCTGCGAAGATCTTGAATTCAGCCATCGCTGCCTTCGTGCGGGCGTCGCGATCGACTATGTGCGTGCCGCGCCCGCCTATCACTTGTCCCACCCCCAGCCGAGCCGCTGGTCGGATCATCGCGCTTCCCTGGCGCTATTCGCCGAGCTTTCCGGCGATCCTGACGTGCTCTTGCTCGAACGCTTGCTGGGCCCGAACGGGTCGATCGCCGCCTACAAGGCGGGCCGAAGTGGAATGATCGATTGAGCGCAGTTGCCGCTCCTGTCGCAGGTGCGTTCCGAGATGAAGTCCCGTAGCGCGTGCTCGAATCGTTCCCGCGTGCCGAACATGGCAATCGCCTCCGTTGAATAGAGCGTGGCAGCTGCCAGCCAGGCCACTGGATCGCAGGGTAGCGCGGGGTTCTGTGATAGAGATTCTGTCTTGTGCCGATGATAGGGAAATTCTGGATAGGCCATGATCGCAATTGACGGTTCGGCGCAAGCCAGCACGGCATCTCGCACGATCACATGATCGACATGGGAATGCGTCGCGAGCGGAACGAATATGGCGGACGCTCCCGGAAAGACTTCCGCGACAGCACTTCCGACCGCCGCCGCCGCCGGATCATTCGCCAACGGCTTGCGGCGCAGGGCGAGGGACGATCTATAGAGGTTTCCGGTCTCGTTCCTGCGTGACCGCGCTTCTGGCAATCCTAACGAAACCAATCGGCAACCCAGCACGCCAGCTGCCGCCCGATCCTCGGCTTCACGCGTGGCCCGGCAATCGGGCGGGGGAGCGAAAATCGTTACGAGGGTTGTTTCGCGCATCGCTGAACAGCATGCGATAATTCCACCGACCGACCATATCGCATCGTCCGCATGGGGTGAGACGAAGACCCATCTCTCGGCCCTTGTCGGCTCGGGGCGCGTCGTTGCACCGGTCAAAACCTTGCCCCGCCGTCAACCTCGAGCACTGTGCCATGAACGTAGGACGCTTCCGGGGAGAGCAGAAAGCGGATGGCACCAGCGACTTCGTCGGGTCGCGCGAACCGCTTGAGGCCGATGCGCGATATCGCTGCCGCACGATCTTCGTCGGAATAAAGCCCGGAATCATCATCGATCGCACCAGGAGCGACGAGATTGATCGTGATTTCGCTTGCAGGCAATTCGCCGACGACTGATTTGAGCCAACCGGCCAGCGCGGCCTTCGATGCGGCATAGCCGGCTTGCCCTGGCGCACCTGCGTGTCCGGCACGTGATCCCACGAGCACGATCCTGCCTTTCCGCGCGGGCAGGATCAGGCGCAGGAAGCGTCGGGCGAGATCAATCTGAGCGACGCTGTTTTCGAGGAATATTTGCGCCAGCTCGTCCCGACCCGTCACCAGGGCGGACTTGCGCAGGGTTGAGCCGGTGCAGTTGACCAAAGCCAGCTCGCCAATCGCGACGCTACGGAAATGCGCGATCAGCCTGTCGGTCTGTACGGGGTCGGAGATATCGCATTGCAGCGTCTCGAGATAGGTGAAGCGACGCTCGAGTGCCGCGGCCGCCGCGGCATTGCTGCGATACGTACCGACTATTCGACCGAATTGGTCGCCCAATGCTTCGACGAGGGCCGTTCCAACCCTTCCGGTTGCTCCCGCGAGGAGACAGGTCCGGGTCATCAGGTCGCTTGATTGGCCGCCTGTGCAGATTGCACATAGCTGTCAAGCGAATCGAGCGAATCGATCAGTTTTCGATCCAGATCTTCGTCTGGAATATGAAGGTCGAATTCGGCCTCGACGCCGATCAGAATCTCGAGTGCATCGACCGACGTGATTCCCAGGCTGCCGATCAGATCTGCGGCTTCGAGTTGTTCGTCGGTCAATTCGCTGCGACGCAGAGAATCGCGAATGATCAGCTTGATTTTCTCGCGCCTTTGAATGGATTGATGGGCGTCTGTCATGGCAGGATCACCTCGTGATAGAAAAGACATGACTATCATTTGTGTTTCGAAATTTAAAATCCGGAACTGCTATTTTTTCGATGTTTGCTCCGCGTTTTTGAACGAATTCGAATAAAATATCTCTAGACCAGAACGTCGTGCCCGCATGTGTCAGCCAGTCCAGGCCGAAATCGGGGGCGGATGCCGACGAGTCGAGAAAAATGTCGTCGATGATGATGCTGCCTGCCCCGGCGACCAAATCGTCGAGCGCTTGATGGAGTATTTGACCGGCGCCCGGCCAATGCAGGCTACGTGTGAAAATCACCACAGGCACCGGGCCCGGCCATGCATCGGCGCGTCGGAGCGTTCGGATCTCCCTTGCGCCCGTCGTCACCCTCGCGTCCGGCGACGCGAGCGGCATAAACAGGCGCTCGGCGGACTGCCAGTTCGATGGGAGATTCTGTAGATAGACAGGGTCGAACGATCCAACTTCGACCACGCGATCCGGTGCGGGCCTTGCGGACATGGCGCGCAGCACCATGCGCGCTCGGGTCTGGAGGCCGCGTCCCGTCATAACTGCACTGTATCGCCCGACAAATGCGCAGTCGCCGCCAACGGCGACGGGCCCATGGCGCAAACTTTCGATGATCGCGGCAACGGCGTTGTACCCGAGCGAAAGCTCTGCCTCGAGTTCCGTCATCGCCCGTATTTCGTCGGCATTCTCGTTCGTCGGGGCGCCCTGCTCCACAATGCCATAGCGCTCGGCGAGCAGGAGGGCATATTCAAGCTGCCCCACGTCGACGCCGCAGCGGGTTGCCGCATGGTCCAGGTCGCCTTCGGCCAAGGCGTCGAACACGCCCAACGCGGAAAGGGCGAACGCCAGGTGCGCGCGCTTATAGGCGAAGATGTGCTCACGCAGCACGTCGGGGCTCGCCTGTCGATATCGTCGAACCTGCGCCAGTTTGCCGCTTGTCGTGACAGGTGGAACGACGCGCGGTACGATCCTGTCGGGCAGATCCTCCGCCGCGAAATGCTGCGCCAGATCAGCCCGGAAGCGCGCGGGATCGAAGCTTGTCCGATCATAGGGCCAGACGTCGAGTGCGAAGTTTCCGGGACGATCCTGTCGCCGCTCGCTGCGGCAGCGGGCGGCAGTCAGGTCGAGGCGTGACGCGGCAAATTGCTCGATCTCGACATGGGGAACAAAGCGTTCGCCGCGCCTGATCGCGAAATTCTCCCGGCCGAGGATGAAGTAACACCCATTGCCGTCGACCCGCGCGATGTCGCCCATGGCATGCCAGTCGGCCGGTTCGTTGCCTGCAACCTTGGCGGAAAGCCTTCCCTGTGCGGCGGAGTCGATCCGGAGCTGGACCCCATCCATCGGTCTCCCCGCCGCCAGCGGCGCCAGCCCCGCCTCGCCAAACAGAATGGCTCCGGTTTCAGCCGAACCATAATTGCGCGCGAGCCGGATGCCAAAGTGCGCCTCGAAATCGGCGTCGAGTTGCGCATCGACCTGTCCGGCACCTGCCATGACCGTGCAAGTCAAAGCTCCCCGCCAGCCTTGTGATCGCGCGCGCAGGATCAGCAATCGGGCGATTGCGGGGGTTAGTGCGGCATGCTCGCACGATCGCAAGGCCTCGAGCGCCGCGTCGAGCTGGTTCGGCTCGCACAACTGGATGTCTGCGCCCGCGGCCAGGCAGCCATGCGCTACGCCCAGCGCGTAGGCATGATGCAGCGGCGCCATGATCAGGACCTTCTTGTCGGTCAGCATCCCCCAGAGGCTGCGATAACGACGACCCTCCGCGTGCAGACTGGCCAGCGACCGAAATATCGTTTTGCGTTCTCCGGTCGATCCCGAGCTCGGCAAGACAATCCCCGGTTCACGCGAAGTGCATGGAAATGGGCCGACGCTCCCGCTTGCCCCCAGCTGTTTGGCGGCCCTGTCCAGCAAGGCGTCGCGGATGGCCGGTTGGCAATTCGAAGGGAGGACCAGCGGCACCAGTCCATCGCTCAGCGCTGCGAGATAACGAGCGAAATCCGCGGCAGCATTCCGCAACGGCACGGCAATCAGTTTTCCGCGGTGTTCATTTGGCAGCTCGCATGCCCGTTCCCGCTCGATCGCATCCGCAAATTGTTCCGGGTCCAATCGCGTCGCGACATCGCCGACGGTGAGCCGTCGGCCGGTTAAACCGGGTTCGCGGATCACCGCGTGTCCGCCTTGAACCGTTCAACTTCGCCCTCGAGGCCGCGATAGGCGTGGGAACGGCACAGTTGGTCGAGGCCAAGCTCACCATCCATGTACATGCTCAAGGTGTCCCACGGCGTGAGGCATCCCTTGCACGCCGACAGCCTCGGCGATTTTTCGAGAAGCGCCTTCCGTATCCCGGATCGTTCCATGCGTGTCCCGGCTTCGTGCCAGCCGGCCTGTGTCAGATTGCCGGCATCGGAAAACCAGATGTTCGGACAAGGCGTGAGCATGCCGTCGTCGAACGTGGACGCCACCAGTTTAGGCAGATGGCAGGCGAACGTTCTTTGGCCTGCCGCATAGAAGCTGACCAGTCGATCGAGATATGCTCTTGGTGGCGCGACTTCCGGAAGCGCCGCAACGCCGGTCGCGAATGCGCGCAAATGGCCGAGTTGCTCAGGCCGTGGCGCGTACATTTGAGCATCGGGGCCGCGCACCGGAAAGGGCGTCAGTTGCGGGGGGTGCTCTCGGTCTGCGAGATAATGTGCGAATTGAAGCAGCGTTTCGATGCTCCTGTCATTGATGACGCAATAAACCTCTATCGGGAGCGGGCTGACGAAGAAGCGTTCGATGCGCTCCAGCACCTTGCCATGTTGCCCCGCATCCCGGACTCGATAGGAATTGCCATGGTGCAGATGGCTGTCGAGAGAAACCTGGATGACGATGTTGTCGTGACGCGCCATGCTGGCGATCTGACGGTCGCTCGCAACGACCCCATTTGTTTGTACGAGCAGTCGCTTGTAGCGCTTTGCGCATTCATCGATGAAAGTTGTGATTTCAGGAATAAGAAAAACTTCTCCGCCTGTGATCTTCAGCATCGCGGGCTCGTAGAGTGCGTCGAAACGGTCCAGGATGGTCAGCAGTCGGGCGATGAGACCCGGATCGTTGAGCGATTCACGTCGGGGCGGGTCGAAAATCAGATGGTCGCCGTGCGACGCCTTGAGATTGCTCTGGCCGGTCAGACAATAATTGCAGCTGAGATTGCAACTCTCTTCCTTGATGACCAGATCGTTGCATAACAGGCGCATCACGCCACCTCTGCGACCGATGTCTTGAACAGGATGTTGCGCGTATCTATCCCGGCGCGGCGTAGATTCATTCCAGCTATCAATTTCAGTCGCTCGATGCGTGCCATGGCTTGGGAAAAGACTGTTTCGATCTCCGGGGCGCGCGCGTGAACCGCGGCGGTGTCGAGATGACCGGCGCGTGTAGACTCGATAATGTCACTGATGAGCGCGAAATTGAAATCCGCCAATTCTTTGCGAATTTCTTCCGTTTCCACGTCGAACTCGCGCAATATTGCGCTGCCGGTTCGGTGATCTTGCAGCGCTCGCGCCAACCGTGAGGAAAAGTTGTGCGTAGTAATGTCGAATGTCTCAAATCGGAAGACGGCCGGTTCTCGGTCTATCTTGCCGGTTTCGGCATATTCCGTTCCATAGAGACCGTTGAGCGTGTTGGCGATGCGCTCGAGCCGTTCATCAACCCAGCGGTATCCATAGATGTTGAGATTTTCAGTGTAACTTTGGTCGAGCAGGCCGTCCTGTTGAAGCTGGCCGATCACTTCCGAACCGGGATATAGTTCCAGTCTCGTCGTGAATCTACGCAGATTATGTCCGAAACTGTCTCTGAGAAAGAGAATGTTGGATTCATATTCTTCCAAGGTTATCCACGGGTGGAAGGCGATAAATCCAAATGCGACATAGACGTTCGCCTCCCGCAAGAGACGGATGATCCGGACGTTGTCGGCAACGGTGGATTTCTTTTGCCAGCGTGCGAGCCCCAGATCCGAGCCCGATTCGATCCCGACCAGCACTTTCTCGAGCCCCGAGCGCCATAGCAAGTTGAGCAGATCGCGATCGCCCTCATTCCAGTTGGCCGCTTGCATGCAGGCATTGTAATAGATGGAGATCCCGCGATCGAGCAGGCCTTCGGCTATCGCCGCGATCCGGGCTTTACCGATCTTGCCGCCCCCCGGGTCTTCAAACGTCGAATCCACGAAATCGAATGTGTTGACTCCGTAACGGCGCACCAGATCTTCGATCTCGTCGACGATCTTGCCGGGACTTGCGCCACGCCACGGCTTCGTGGCTGATCCCACTCGATTGCGCACGTGCGGCGCGTTGCAGAAAGTGCAGTGCGATGTGCACCCTCGGCTGGTGCTGATTCTGAGATAGGGCAGGGCATTGCCCGATTCCAGGAATTGGTCGCGCGCCGGGGGAGGGAGCAGGTCGAGATTGCCGACGCCCAAGGTGACGGGATTGGCAATTACTCGATCGTCGCTGCGATACACCAGGGAGCCAACCGTCGAAAGTTCGTGTCCGTGCTTCAGCGCATCGGCAAGCATCAGAATTGGGGCCTCGCCCTCACCGCGCACCAGTCCGTCAAAGAAATCCCAGCCCGGAGTGCGCAGCAGCGCCTCGCCGAGGTGCGTTGCCAGCGGTCCGCCTCCGACGATCGGTGTATTCGGCAGCGATTGGCGCAGCATCGCTCCAAAGGCCTGCGCATCGGCATTGGCGACCATTGTCAGGCTCAGTCCGACCAGGTCGGGGGCGAATTTCAGGATATCTTCGTGCCAGTGTGCGGGATGGATTCCGGGAAGCGTCCGAATTCGCACCTCGGCGCCGGCGTTGCGCAGCACGGCGGCCAGATAGGCTGGACCCAGATGTTCCGCACTCTGCACGAGGTCGCCCGAAAGCAGGACGGGCAGATATACGCGGAACGGGCGCGCGCCGCCCAATTCGACCTCGGGCAGCGTCGATGCGCCGATCATCTAGAGGTACCCCAGCGCATGCAGATGGCGCTCTGCCAGTGCCTGATACGCGATGTCGGATGTCGCCCTCGCCGCAAAAGTCTGGCGACTTTCGGACGGCCGCCCGGCCGGCGGGATGCCGCAGAGCGGCTCGCATTCGGTTTCGAATGCGGGGGGTACGCCCAACGCTGCCAGGATAGTGGAATAGACGGCGGTTATTTGCGCCGCCCCCCCGATCTCCGTGCGCGTGAACGGAGACCTGACCATTGCGAACCCCTCTCTTCGGTGGACGCCAGGCTGCTGAGGCGCAGCCATCACGGCTCCCTCCAGTGCGCAACTGGCCATCCAGCCCCAGTCGGACGGGATGAGCAAATAATCGGTGGCGGCGCCCGCCTGCAGTCCCGAATAGACGTCGCGGGCAGGGATGAGGTCGAAAATGGGCCGACCCCGGGGATCGCGTACTGTCCGCAGCAAATCGGAAAGATCGCGCTCGACATGCGGTATGTCGGCAGATTCAATCACGCCCTCGCGCTGTCGGCCCTTGCGATTTAGATTGATCCCATAGCATCCGGGCACCGGCATATAGGCATGCGTGCGTTTCCAATCGACCACGGATCCTTGGGCGTCCTCGCTCCATGACCAGCCGATGGCATGATCTTCGCGCGCAATACCGTCGAGTCCACGCTCCAGCCGTTCGGAGGCCAGCGGCCGTGTCTGATGGATGAGTCCGGCTTCGCGCAACAAGGCGTTGATGCTCACGTCGCCGAGGCACGGCCCGAAACCATGGTCGGATGCGAAGATGATCGTGCAGTCATCGGGGCATTCCGCAATCAGGGTTGCGATCGCCCGATCCATTTCGCGCAGCGCCGCCCTGGCCGGTTCTCCAAAGCCGGCGGGGGTCGTGTGGTAATGGGCAATTCTGTCGAACTCGGTGAGCACCAGAAAAAGGGCATCGACCGGATGTCGACCGAGCAAATAGCGAGTCATCTCGAGCCGCTCGCCGATTCCAGCCAATGCCGCAGCCGGATATTCTTCAAGGCCCGCCCACATCATCATGAAGTCGGTGTTCGGCCGATGTCCTGCGTCCCGTAGCTCCTGCAACAACGATGGGGGGGCGGTGTAGTGAAGCGTCGGTGCGAGCGGCCAGGACACCATCCAGCCGTCAGGGAGCGGTTCGGGAGGATGGGTCATCGGGACATTGAAGACCCCGCAGGCAATTCCCGCTTTGCCGAGCGTTTGCCATATCGGCTCGTAGCACCAGTCCGCCGACCCTGCGATGTCGTGCCGATAGCTGTTCGACTGGAGTTTCCAGAATTGGAAGATGCCATGGCTGCCAGGCGAAACGCCGGTAAACATCGAAGTCCAGCCAGGTGCCGTATGCGGAGGAATGGTCGACGCAAGCGGGCCAACCGATCCTCGCTCGCAAAGCTTTGTAATGTTGGGAAGTTGCCCCGATTGAGCCATCTCCATGATAAGTGGAAACGGAGCGCCATCTATCCCAATAAAACATAGTTTGAGTGCATTCACGACACCCTCCCGACTACGGACAAATCATAGCTCATTGCATAGACGCACGCAACACAGCCGGAGATTCGACCTAGGCGGAACTTCGCATGTTCATCTGAACCCGGCAAATCCGCGGGAAGGCGATGATATCGCTATTATGATTTCTTGGGTTTTATCTGTATATACCAGCGGTTTGAGATCCGTATTCAGATCGTATCGAATGCCGTTGGTCGAATGGTTCAATGCTGCCGCTCTCGGCTTGGGCCGCGATCCAAACGATCACGTCACCCGGAACAGTTCGGAGGCATATCCCTTCCGCAACCAATAGGGGGCGCGCATGGTGCGCTGAAAACCATCGCTCTGCGCGACCAGCGTGCCCACGACATTCTGTTTGGTGTCACCTTCCCCGGCAGGCGCGCAAAATTCCTGCGCGTATGCGGCAGCGGATTCCTGATTGATGCTATACAGCCATTTGCGCGAGATGCGCCTGCTCCAGGCGATATAGTCCAGGGCGACGGTAGGGTGAAATTCCGGCAGGCCGTCCTGATTGAATACTATTTCGACTTCCTCTGTCGAGACTTGATCTTTGGCAGCATTCGGCCAGATCCTGACCCTTGCATTTCCGTCGGTCTCGCCAAAAAGTTGAACATGGTTCCATGGAAGCGATTTCAGCAGATAGTAGCCCTGAAGGACGTTGATGTGGGGCAGGTCGATAAGAGTGAATTGACCGAGCCCAAATTGCTGTGCCCAATAGGCGCATCGTCCGACTCCGCCGCCGATTTCGCAAACGGCGGCGCCCGGTCCGACCAGGGCGCGCATGCTCCATGCCGCGAACTGCGCATGCAGGTCTCGATCATGGAATAAACCTTCTCCTGCGGGTATCTTTAGCAAGCCTCCATCAATCGGTGGCGGTGTCAATGAAATCCCCACATGTGCTTCCAGCGTCTGGAGCAAATTGTCGAGGTCGCTGTGGAGATGCTCACCCCAGGGGCCTTGCTCGGGACACTCATATCTGATCGCGCCCACCGCCTCAGCAAACGAGATCAACTTGTCCTTTATCAACAGCCGCCTGAAATAGGCGTAGTCCGAATTCGACGCGATCAGGTCATGCTCCTGTATCCCCTGCGTAATGCCAATCGTGGCGTCGTGCCGGGCCATGTTGCAGAGATAGCCGGCGAGAGCTTCTGGATTTCCTTGCTCCAGAAGCGAGAAGAAATGTTGCTGAAGCTTGCAGATGGACGACCACAGGTCGGGTGCGGCCAAAGGATGGTTCTTCAGTTCCCTCGAGCTTGCGGCGTAGGACTTTAGCAACCTCGAAGATATTTCGACGTCGACCGGGGTGGCTGCAATATCGGGGACGATTACGCTCGGGATGACCGGCAGGGTTTCGCCGATCTCATGTTGCATCCATGCCTGCATGACCGGCTGGGTAAGTTCGGGTATGTCAGGCGCGAAGGTGTCGCTGAAAGGCCGCTGACCGCTGTCGGCATCTTCCCGGTCGTTGATCTCGTCCTTTGTTTTTCCGCTCTCGATCATGGCAAAATCTCCGTAAAAGATAGATGCTTTTTTCTCGATGCTTACGATGAATCGTAAGCGGCGGGGCACGGTCGGGTTGCTTGGTATCTGAGTAGAAAGTATAAGGTAACACATAAGACACGTACTAAAAACGTCGCTGTCCGAACAGGTAGAAGGAATAGGTGACGTGACTGATACGATCCATGTATTGAACGGACCAAACCTCAATCTGCTTGGCGAGCGGGAGCCGGCAATTTACGGGCATGACTCGTTGCGCAGTGTCGAAGAGCTATGCCGGGTCGAGACGGAACTGCTTAACTATCAACTGGTTTTTCGCCAAACCAATGCCGAACATGAGATGGTCGACTGGATTCAGGCTGCGCGTCGAGGTGCGGCCGGGATCGTCATCAACCCGGCGGCGTTCACTTATTGCGGCTATTCGATTCTGGACGCGCTGAGGCTCGTTGATAGCCCGGTCGTTGAAGTCCACATTTCGAACATCTATCAGCGTGAGGCCGAGTGGCGATCGAAGTCCATCATCACCCAGGTGGCGACAGGCATCATCACGGGTCTTGGCATCAACGGGTATCCACTGGCGGTCCGTCACATCGCATGGCTGCGCGAGCGCGCCGGCTAGGATCGCGCCTGTCCCGGGTGCGGGGTGCTATCGAACGCCAGGCGCCAGCCTGAAGGCGCCGGCTGCATCGACAGTCGCAGACTCGCCTCGGCCGCATCGACGAGGCGATCGCGGACAGGGACCGGGTGCTCGCAAAGGCGCCGATCATGACATCATCGCTCTTCGGCAGGGCGCGCAGGCGGTAAGGCGCAGAAAACTGCTGAAGCCGATGGTGCAAAATCACCCGCATCCCCGCGCAGTCGCGCGCGTCACCGGACAGCGTGAGATGTCGAGATGCTAGTAGAAAGAATGGTGGACGCACTTGGGCTCGAACCAAGGACCCGCTGATTAAGAGTCAGCTGCTCTACCAACTGAGCTATGCGTCCATTCCGGGCGTTTCCGGCGCTCTTGGTGAGTGCGCCGCCGCGTTTGGAGGGGCGCGGTTAGCAAAGCTTTCGCAGCTTGCAAACCCTAAAATGCGCCGCACCCAAAATTCTACCAGCGCTGCTTGCGGCGGCTCTCGCGATCGATCGACATCAGGATGCCGAAGCAGATCATGAAGGTCATCTGCGCGGTGCCGCCGAAGCTGATCAGCGGCAGCGGAATCCCGACGACGGGGGCGAGCCCCATCACCATCAGCATGTTGATCGACGAATAGAAGAAGATCGTCGCCGACAGCCCGGCCGCGGTCAGCCGGCCGAACCGGCTCTTCGCGCGCATGCTCACGCTGATCCCCCAGCCGATCAGGCAGCCGAAGGCGAGGATGACGAACAGCCCGCCGATCAGCCCCCATTCCTCCATCATCGTGGCCAGCGCGAAATCGGTATGGCCTTCGGGGAGATAGTCGAGATGGCTCTGGGTGCCGTTGAGGAAGCCCTTACCGAAAATGCCCCCCGATCCGATCGCGATCTTGGACTGGCTGATATGATAGCCGGTGCCGAGCGGGTCGCTTTCGGGGCTCATGAACACCAATACCCGGTTGCGCTGATAGTCGTGGAGCACGAAATTGACCACGAGCGGGATCGCCGCGGCCAGCGCCAGCCCGCCGCCGATGAACAGCCGGAGCGGGATGCCGGCGAGGAACATCACTGCGATCCCGCCGCCGGTGATCATCAGCGCCGTGCCGAGATCGGGCTGGAGCATGACCAGAGCCGCGGGCAGGCCGATCAGCACCGCTCCGGGCCAGATCGCCCCGAACTTGCGGATCTCGCTCGCCGGCAGGATCTCGTAGAAGCGCGCCATGGTCAGCACGATGATCGGCTTCATCAGCTCGGAAGGCTGGAGCCGGATGATCCCGAGATCGAGCCAGCGCTGGCTGCCCCCGGCGACCGCGCCGAGCAATTCGACGCCGATCAGCATCAGCAGCACCAGGGCATACATCGGGAAGGTGCCGATCGCCCACCAGCTTTCGGGCACGCGCGACAGCGCGATCGCCATGCCGAAGAACACGAACAGCTTGGTCCCCTGCGAGAACGCCCAGGGATAGAGGCTGCCGCCCGCGGCGGAATAGAGCACGACCAGTCCGAAACAGCCGATGGCGAGCACCAGCACCATGATCTTCCACGGCAATTGCGCCAGCGGGGCGGGAACGATGCCTGGACCGAGCTTGCTCATTCGGCGCGATCCTCGGCCCGGCCGGCGACGTCGCCCACCGGCACGGTGGCATTGGCCGCCTCGGAAGCGACATTGCTCGCCGCCGCGGCGGCATCCTCGGGAACCGGCGGCGGCGGGGCGGCGCGCGCCGCCGCCTGCGCGGCGTTGAACGCTTCGGCCTTTTTCGCCATCCGCTCCTTATAGGTGCCGCCCCAGCCTTGCTCGAGCGTGTGGAGCGAGGCCATCGCCTTCTCGCGATCGAACAGGAAGGTCATGATGTCGCGCGCGGTGGGCGACACGTCGGTGAGCGGGTTGATATGCCCGTGATGCTCGAGCACGATGGAAGCGGCATAGCGCGGATTGTCCCATGGCGCGAAGCACACGAACAAGGTGTGGTCGCGCAGGCGGAACGGCAGCGAGGCGTTGCCGAGCACGCCCGAACGCCGCTCGGCGGCAGTGATCGCGCGAACCTGCGCGGTGCCGGTCTTGCCGGCGAGCTCGATCCCCGGGATCGGCAGCCGCGCCTTGCCGGCGGTGCCGCCGCCGTTGATCACCGCCCACATGCACTGGCGCACCGTCTGGATGTGCTGCGGGTCGATCCCCAGCGACGGCGCCGGCTCGTGCGGCGTATCGAGCAGCAGGCGGGGCACGATCGCGCGGCCCTGCGCCATGCGCGCGGCCATAACCGCCAGCTGGAGCGGATTGGCGAGCACATAGCCCTGGCCGATCGACGCGTTGACCGAATCGGCGATGGTCCAGGGCTGCTTGTATTTCTTCAGCTTCCACGCACTGTCGGGGACGGTGCCGTAGCGCTGGCTGGGATAAGGCAGGTCGAAGCGCGCGCCGAGCCCCATCTCGCGCACCGTCGGCGCGAAGGCATCGTAACCGAGCTCGCGCGCCATCGCGTAGAAATAGATGTCGCAGCTCTGCGCGACCGCGCGTTCCATGTTGACCGCGCCATGCCCGCGCCGGCTATGGCAGTGGAAGGCGCGCCGCCCGACCTGCAGCGATCCGCCGCAATGCACCGTCGCGTTCGGAGAGATGCCGGCGCGCAGGATGGCCAGTGCGTGCATCGGCTTGACGGTCGAGCCCGGCGGATAGAGCCCCTGCAGCACCTTGTTCATCAGCGGGATGTGATCGTCCTCGGCGAGCATCTTCCACTCGCTCTGACTGATCCCGTCGGAGAAGCTGTTGGGGTCGTAGCCCGGCATCGACACCATCGACAGCACGTCGCCGGTGATGCAGTCGAGCACCACGATCGACCCCGAATTGTCGGCGAGGCGCCGGGCGCAATATTCCTGCAGCCCCGCGTCGATGGTGAGCTTGACCGTCTGCCCCGGCACGTCGGGCCGCGTCGCCAGCTCGCGCACCAATTTGCCGCGCGCGGTCACTTCGACCCGCTTGGCGCCGGCCTTGCCGCGCAGCCGGTCCTCGAGCGTCTTCTCGATCCCGTCCTTGCCCAGCTTGAAGCCGGGCGTGACCATCAGCGGGTCCTTGGTTTCCTTATATTGTTCGGCCGAGGCGCCGCCGACATAGCCGATCAGATGGCCGACGCCGGCGCCGAGCGGGTAGTTGCGCGTGAACCCCTGCGTCGCCTGAACGCCCGGCAATTCGGGCAGCCGGACGAGCACTCTGGCATAGCGTTCCCAGTCGAGGCTTTCCTTGACCTGCACCGGCTGGAAGCCCTGGGCCCGCTTCAGGTCGGTGGCGACCCGGGCCATGTCCTCGGGGGTGAGCCCGAGGATCTGCTGAAGCGCGGCGAGCGTCTCCTCGCGCCTCTCCAGCCGGTCGGGGATCAGGTCGACGCGGAAATCGGTGCGGTTGTTGGCGAGCGGCTGGCCGTTGCGGTCGACGATCCAGCCGCGGCGCGGCGGACTGAGCGTCAGATTGACCCGGTTGCTCTCGGCGAGCAGCTTGTAGCGCTCGTTCTCGAACACCGAGAGCCAGGTCATCCGCCCGGCGAGCACCAGCGCGACTGCGGCCTGTGCGCCGCCCATCAGCACGGCGCGCCGCGAGAAACTATAGGTTTGCGAAGCTTCGGTGACCTTCAGCACCTCAATGCTTCCTCACGTCGCGATCGAACCAGGCACAGAGCCGGTAGATCAGCGGGAACAATGCCGCCGAGGTCAAGACCTGCAGCAGCAACGCGGTATCGACATGCGAGCCGAACGGCGAGGCGACCAGCCGGCCGGCGATCAGGCAGAAGCCGATCGCGCCGGAAGCGATCAGCCAATCCTGCCAGAAATCGCGCCATACCAGCCGCGTATCCAGCACGTCGATCGCCAGCACGCACAGGGTCCACAGCAGCATCGCCGAGCCCAAAGGCTGGCCGCTGACCATATCGTCGAAGAAGCCGAGCAGCACCGGCACCCAGACCCGCATCGAATCGGCGCGCAGCATCCGCCAGCCGAGCAGCACCATCAGCCCGAACGGCGGCAGGAACGGCACCACTGCGACCAGCGGGAGCAAGGTCATCAGCGAGCCCAGCATCACCGAGAGCGGCGCGAGCCATACCGCCCGGGGCGGTTTCTCGGACTGGCCCATCGGGATGAACTCGATCGGAGTCACGGCGCCGGCCTCGGCTGCGCGGCGGGCGAAGGGGAGGGGGTGGGAGTCGGCGTCGGCGTCGGCGTCGGTTCGGGCAGGAAGGTCTGCTGGACGAGGGCGAAGTCGAGCGCGTCGGGATTGGCCGCAGGCTGGCCGATGGCGATGTCGCCCTGGGTGCGGATCACGCGCGCGACGCTGATGTTGGGCGAGAAGACTCCGCCGGTCCCCGAAGTGACGAAGACGTCGCCGACCTTGAACCCCATCGTCGCGACGCTCGCCGAACGGATGTCGATCAGCCCGTCGCCCCGGCCCGAGGCGATCGCCGGCAGCCCGTCGCGGACCCGGCGCACCGGCACGATGCTCTCGGGATCGACCAGCAGCAGCACGCGCGCGCTGTTGGGGCTGGTTTCGATCACCTGGCCGATCAGGCCGGAGGGATCGCGCACGGGCTGGCCGCGCTTGACCCCCTGCCACGATCCGGCGTTGAGCGTCGCGTAACGCCGCGTGCTCGACGACGAGCTGTTGACCAGCCGCGCAGCGACGATCGCGTCGGTGGTCACGTCGCGCAACTTGACCAGTTCGCGCAGCCGGCGATTTTCCTGTTCGAGCGTCTGCGCGCGCGCCACCGTCAGGGCATCGGCCGCGAGCTGCTTCTTCATCCGGGCATTTTCGCCATGGACGTTGAAATAGCTGCCTACGCCCGCGGGAATGCCGCCGAGACCGCGCCGGACCCAATCGAGCCCCGACGAGATCGGCGTGGTGATCTCCGCGAACACGCCGCGCACCGCCGCGAATGCCGACGGATTGAACGTCGACAGCAGCAGCAGCAAGGCGGCGAACAGCGCACCGCCCGCGGCAACGACATAGCCGATGAAGAGCCCGTAATGCGCCCGCCGCGAAAATCCGGGGCGCCGGTTGCGTGGCGGCGCCATTCCCGCTTCCTAGACCTGGATGAGCACGCCGCGGAACATCGGATCCTCGAGCGCCCGCCCGGTGCCGAGCGCGACGCAGGTCAGGGGATCCTCGGCCACGGTCACCGGCAGCCCGGTCTCGTCGCGAAGCACTTCGTCCAGGCCTTCCAGCAGCGCGCCGCCGCCGGTGAGCACGATGCCCTGGTCGACGATGTCGGCGGCCAGTTCGGGAGCGGTGTTCTCGAGCGCGATGCGTACGCCCTCGACGATCGTCCCGACCGGCTCGCTGAGCGCCTCGGCGATCTGGCCCTGGTTGATCTGGATTTCCTTGGGCACGCCGTTGACGAGGTCGCGGCCCTTGATGTGGATCGTCGTGCCGATGCCGTCCACGGGCGGCCGGGCGACGCCGACTTCCTGCTTGATCCGTTCGGCCGTGGCTTCGCCGATCAGCAAATTATGGTTGCGGCGGACATACGAGACGATCGCCTCGTCCATCTTGTCGCCGCCGACGCGGACCGAGGTCGAATAAGCGAGGCCGCGCAGCGAGAGCACTGCGACTTCGGTGGTGCCGCCGCCGATGTCGACGACCATCGAGCCGATCGGCTCGGTGACCGGCATGCCCGCGCCGATCGCCGCCGCCATCGGCTCCTCGATCAGCCAGACCTGCGAAGCGCCGGCATTCGACGCGGCATCGCGGATCGCGCGGCGCTCGACCGAGGTCGAACCCGAGGGCACGCAGATCACGATCTGCGGCCAGCGCATGAAGCGGCGCTGGCCATGAACCTTCTGGATGAAGTGCTTGATCATCTGCTCGGCGACATCGATGTCGGCGATCACGCCGTCGCGAAGCGGACGAATCGCCTCGATCGAGCCGGGAGTCTTGCCCATCATCAGCTTGGCGTCGTCGCCGACGGCCTTGACCCGCTTGACGCCGTTCAGCGTCTCGACCGCCACCACCGACGGTTCGTTGAGGACGACGCCGCGTCCGCGAAGATAGACAACGGTATTCGCAGTGCCGAGATCGATCGCCATGTCGTGAGACATGAATTTGAAAAAGCGGGAAAAAGCCATACTTCAGTTCCGTCCTGCCGATCGGGCGCCCGCCGCCGGCTGTTCGCACCAGATTTTAGTCCGGACCCTTCCGGACGGACGAAAAATCCACCTCGGTGCTGCGCTTGCGGGTCGCGGGATGCCGCCCGTTGGGCTAGACAGACTGCCATGTCAATACGCCGTCTCCCCGAGCACCTTGTCAACCGAATTGCAGCCGGAGAAGTGGTCGAACGCCCTGCCAGTGCGCTGAAAGAACTGGTTGAAAACGCAATCGATGCCGGCGCGGCCCGCATCGCCGTCCGCCTCGTCGCCGGCGGCACCGAATTGATCGAGGTTATCGATGACGGTTGCGGCATGGCGCCCGCCGACATGGCGCTCGCGCTCGAGCGCCACGCCACCTCGAAGCTCCCCGACGACGCGATCGAAGCGGTCGCGACGTTGGGTTTCCGGGGCGAGGCGTTGCCGTCGATCGCCAGCGTCGCGCGGCTGACGATCGAGAGCCGGGTGCGCGGTGCCGATGGCTGGTCGCGCACCGTCGACAATGGCGAGGTCGTCGCCGAAGGGCCCGCGGCGCTGCCGCCCGGCACGCGGGTGCGCGTCGAGCAGCTCTTTGGCCGTGTGCCGGCGCGTCGGAAATTCCTTCGTTCGGCCCGCGCGGAATATGGCGCGAGCCTCGACGTCGTGAAGCGGCTGGCGATGGCGCGCCCCGATATCGCCTTCTCGGTCGAGCATGACGGCCGCCGGGTGCTGGCGGTCCAAAGCGAGGAGTCCCGTCCCGAGCGGGTCGCGGCGCTCACCGATCGCGATCTCGCCGAAAACAGCGTCGCGATCGATTTCGCGCGCGAGAGCCTGACGCTCGGCGGCGTCGCCGGGCTGCCGACCTTCAACCGCGGCGTCGCCGACCACCAATATCTGTTCGTCAACGGCCGGCCGGTGAAGGACCGGTTGCTCGCCGGCGCGGTGCGCGGCGCCTATGCCGAGATGCTCGCGCGCGATCGCCATCCGGTGGTCGCCCTGTTCCTCGAAATCCCGGCCGATCAGGTCGACGTCAACGTCCATCCCGCCAAGACCGAGGTCCGCTTCCGCGATCCCGCTCTCGTCCGCGGCATGATCGTCAGCGGCCTCCGCCGCGCGCTCGACGAGGCCGGCCATCGTAGCGCCCAGCGCCCGAGCGAGGCGGCCCTGGGGATGTGGCAGCCGGGCCCGGAATACAGCCGTCCTCCCGGCGAAGGCGGGGATCTCGAGCCGTATCGCGCGTCGCCCGCGATCCCGGCCTTCGCCGGGATGGCGGTGCGCGATCGCCCCACCTTCTTCACGCCGCCGCCCCAGGCCCGCGCCGAGCCCGCGCACGCCCCGGTGCCCCAGACGATCGACTTCCCGCTCGGCGTCGCCCGCGGCCAGGTCGCCAAGACCTATATCGTCGCCGAGGCCGAGGACGGTCTCGTCCTCGTCGACCAGCACGCCGCGCACGAACGTCTCGTCCTCGAACGGATGCGCCGCGCGATGCAGGGCGGCGGCGTCGCCAGCCAGGCATTGCTGCTCCCCGAAGTGGTCGAGCTCGACGAACCCGGTTGCGACCGGCTCGAGGCGCGGATCGAGGAGCTCGGCCAGTTCGGGCTCGAACTCGAACGCTTCGGCCCGCGCGCGATGCTGGTCCGAGCCACCCCCGCGGCACTGGGGCAGGGCGACGTCCACGGCCTCGTCACCGATCTCGCCGACGAGCTCGCCAGCTTCGACGAGGCGCTGTCCTTGAAGGAGCGCCTCGATCACGTCGCCTCGACCATGGCGTGCCACGGCTCGGTCCGCGCCGGCCGCATCCTCTCGGTCGCCGAGATGAACGCCCTGCTCCGCGAAATGGAAGTCACCCCGCATTCGGGCCAGTGCAACCACGGCCGCCCCACCTGGGTGAAGCTCGCGCATGGCGACATCGAGAAATTGTTCGGCCGGAAGTGAATAGTGTGAAGGGGATTGGAATGCGATCGTGTCTGTTTTTCTGTCTCGTTGCCGCCGCGTTGTTTCCGTCCACGGAAGCTTCTGCCCAGACCGTCCTGAAATCGGGGAAGATTGTGCGGGTCTCCGTTTTCGCGGCGGGTAACTACGCTTTTCGAATCCTCCTGAATGTGCCGGTGCCGGAGTGTGTCGACGGGTTTTTCTATGTCGATGCGACGGACCCGAACTATCAGGTCTATACGGCCGGACTGCTCGCGGCCGCCTCGACGAACCGGTCGATACAGGTTCAGGCGGTTCTGCAGAGCGGTTTTTGCCGGATCGCGAACTACAATATCGAATTCTGAAGGTGAGCAGCGCCCCGCTCAGCGGGCGCGGGCGCGGGCAGGGGTTCGCGCGCGGTTCGCAACTTGCGGCAGCGCCGGTCCGCCGTCGCGCGTGGCGGCGAGATCGACCACGCAGACATGGCCGTAGCGGCGGTGCGCGCCGCAGCCCACCCCGGCGAAGCGGAAGTCGTTCTGGAACAGCAGGCGCCGATGCCCGCGGCCGGGAACGCCGTCGTCGACGATCAGCTGGCGCACCACCGCATCGGCATCGGCCATGCCGTACGAGATGCTCTCGCCGACATAGACGTCGCCGCCGCGGCGCCGCACCCGCTCGCCCGGACCGGCGCCGTCGCGCGAGCGATGCCCGGTCGCGCCGGCATCGCCCTGGTCCCCGGCATGATCCTGCGCCGCCAGCGCGAGCAAATCGCCATGGTCGAGCGGCGGCAACGGCGCCTGCCGTTCGAGAAAGGCGATCGCCTCGTCGACGGCGGACACCCCCTCGCGGGTATACACCCCGTTCCGATCGCCGGGCGCAAACACCACGTCGCCCTCGAAATAGCGGCGATAGTCGCGAAGCTCGTCGGCATAGTCGCGCGGATTCTGGCGGGCATGGTTGATCCGTTCGAGCACCTGCGCCTCGAGCCCGCGTCCGCGCGGCGCGTCGGTGGCGGCGACCGACAGAGTCGAGCAGGCGGCGAGGAAGCCGGCGGCAAGTGGCCCGATACGCACGATACAATTCCCCCCGGGAAGGTCGTTGCCATGTTAGGTCGCCGACGGCCCCGGACGATATTCCGGGATTGACCGTAACCCGTCAATAATGCCCGTCCGCCTTGCGCCCGAACTCGGCGACGCACATCACGCGATAGGTCTTATGCGGCCCGCAGCGTACCCCGACGAAGCGCATTTCGGCGGCGAACACCGTGCGGCGATGCCCGCGCCCCGGCACATCGTCGTCAACGATCAGCTGGCGGACGACTTCTTCCGCGGAGGGCGGCCCATAGGTGATCGTCTCGGCGACGTAATTGCCGCCGCCGCGCCGCCGGACCCGGTCGCGCGGATCGTCGCCATTCTTCGAATGATGCCCGGTCGCCCCGCGCGGTCCCTGATCGGCGACATGATCGCCCGCTGCCTGGGCGAGCAAAGGGGCGGGAGCGAGCGCAGCCACGGGCGCCTGCCGTTCGAGAAAGGCGATCGCCTCGTCGACTGCGGCGATACCCTCGGCGGTGCGCAACCCCTCGGGCTTGCCGGGATAGCGCACGATCTTGCCGTGGAAATAGCGGCGATAGTCGCGCAGCCGTTCGGCGTAACGCCGCGGCTGCGATCGGGCGAAATTGAGTTCGGCGACGATATCGCGTTCCAGCGTCGGGGCCGGCGCGAAAGCCGCGACGATGGGCAGGAGCGCGATCAGCATCGCCCTGATCTGTGCGGCTCCGGGATGAACGCAAGCCGAATATCGCGTTCAAAGCGCTGCAACCTTGTTCGTCCCGGCTCGTTTTGATCTCGAATAGTCGAACAAGGTTGAAGCCCGATGGCCAAGATGCTGCCTCTAGTCCTCGCTTTGATCCCGCTCGCCGCGGTGATCGGCGCCTGCGTTTCGTGCCCGTAACAGCGCGCGGATAAAGCCCCCGAAACCCCCACTTTGGCTCGTCGCACCCGGTGCGGCGAGTTTTTTCTTGGCCGATACCCGGACACGCAAAGAAAAAGGCCGCCCCGGATGTTCCGGGACGGCCTGTTTTTCGCGCAAATCGAAAGCCTCAGCCCTCGGCGTTCTCGTCCTCGGCGGGTGCCGACTGCACTTCGGCGGTCGCGCCCGGCTCGGCGTTGGGATCGTAATCCTCGACGAAGCCGGTCTCGTCCTTCTCGAACATCGCCGACATCACGTCGACGCCCTGCGACTGCATCTCGGCCTCTTCCGGCGAACGGGCGACGTTGACCTTGACGGTCACCGAAACCTCGGGGTGCAGCGCGACCTTGATCTCGTACACGCCGATCGACTTGATCGGGCGGTCGAGAACGATCTGGCTCTTGTTGACCTTGTGGCCGTCGGCGGTGATCGCCTCGACCAGGTCGCGAACCGCGACCGAGCCGTAGAGCTGGCCGGTGTTCGATGCCTGACGGATCATCGTCACCGACACGTCGTTGAAGTTGCCGGCTTCCTTCTCGGCGTCGCTGCGGCGCGAAGCGTTCTCGGCTTCGATGCGCGCGCGATTGGCCTCGAAGACCTTGCGATTGGCGGCGTTCGAACGAAGCGCCTTCTTGTTGGGCAAAAGGAAGTTGCGGGCGAACCCGTCCTTGACCTTCACCACGTCGCCGATGGCGCCGAGCTTCTCGACGCGCTCAAGCAGGATGACTTCCATATGCTCTGCTCCTTACTTGACGATGTAGGGCAGCAGGCCCAGGTGACGGGCGCGCTTGATGGCCTGGGCCAGCTCGCGCTGCTTCTTCGCGCTCACCGAAGTGATGCGCGAGGGGACGATCTTGCCGCGCTCGGACACGAAGCCCTGGAGCAGACGGACATCCTTATAGTCGATCCGGGGAGCGTCCTTCGCGGAGAAGGGGCAGCTCTTGCGGCGACGGAAAAACGGGCGTGCCATGTGTCTTTTGCTCCTTATTCGCTGCCGCCGCCGAAACCGGTATTGCCACCGGCATCGTCGCGATCACGACGGCCGCGGCCGCGCTCGCGGTCCTGACCCTTGCGCATCATCACGGTCGGACCCTGCTCCAGCTCGTCGACCTTGACGGTCATGTAGCGGATCACGTCTTCGTTGATCTGCGTCTGGCGCTCGAGCTCGGCGACGACGCCCGCGGGGGCATCGATTTCGAGCATCACGTAATGCGCCTTGCGGTTCTTGGCGATGCGATAGGCGAGCGAACGAAGACCCCAGGTCTCGGTCTTGACGACCTTGCCCTTATTGTCTTCGATGATCTTGGTGGCGGTTTCCGCCAGAGCGTCCACTTGCGCCTGTGCCAGATCCTGGCGCGCAAGGAACACGTGCTCGTACAGAGCCATGCATTCTCTTCCATGTTGGCCGATCGCTGACGCGCACCCCATGTGCAGCGCCCCTCCGGCTGTCGTCTCAAAAGCAAGCGGGCGGAGACACGTCTCCACCCGGCTGGCGCGCCTATGCGGGCAAAGCGCGGGAAATGCAAGCGCGGAGGAAGCTCTCGTCAAAACCATGTGCTCCTGCGGAAGCAGGAGCCCAGAGAGACAAAGGGAATCCCGCGCGGCTCTGGGCTCCTGCTTGCGCAGGAGCACGGCGCCCTAGATCGCCTGCCGCACGAAGCAATCCACGCCGTTCGCTTGCGCCCGCGCGCAAAGCCCTTCGGTTTCTGCGCGCATCGCCGGAAGGCTGTGCAGCCGGTGCAGCGTCCCTTCCTGCCGAACGATCACCGGCACCCCCGCCTCGATCAGCCGCGCGCGCTGGCGTTCGGCGGCATCGGCCGAGCTGAACGCGCCGAGCTGGGCCTGCCAGCCTTCGCCCGGGGGAAGTTCCGCCGCGCGCTGTTCGGTCGCGGCGATCATCCGCCGTTGTTCGCGGGCGCGGCGCTGGACTTCGATCAACGCGCCGAGCGTGATCGTCGCAGGTCGGTCGACCGAATAAGGCGAGGGCTCGATCGCGGCGATGGGCGCCGCGGCGCGCGGGGCAGGGGCCTGCCGCGACGCCTGCGCGATGCCGAGGATCGGAATCACCCCGAGCAGGGGCAGGCTGGCCAATGCGGCGAACAGCCAGATGCGCCGGCGCGGGCGCTTGATGAGGGCGATCGGATAGAGAGAATCGGACTGGTTCACGCGCGGCTCGTTACGGTTAACGACCGTTAACGCACGAGCCCCCGATATTTCCACCCCGGTCCCGAAAAGGGACGCAAAAACGGCGGAGCCCGAGGGCCCCGCCGTCCTTGTGCCGGGGACAGGCCGGCGTTTTAGCGGATCATGTTTGCGAACACCGCGCCGATGATCCCGCTGGTGATCGCGACGAGCACCGCGTCGTTGCCCGACTGGACATAGCGGTAGCCGCGCGGCGGGGCCCGCAGGCCGCGATACTGGCGATAATCGATCTGCCGGTAGTTGCGGGCATAACGGCTGTCGAAGCGGTCGCCGCGATGCCAGCTGCGGGTCTGATAGCTGCCGCGATTCTGATAGCCATAGCCGCGATGGTCGTCGCGCTGGACGTGGTGGCGCGGCGCGTCATGGCCGCGATATTGCTGCGGCGCGGCCGCCATGGCCGGGGTGGCGGCGATCGAAGCGGCGACCAGGCCGAGGATCAACTTCTTCATGTCTTCACTCCTCTTGTTCGCGCCATCCGTTGGCGTTGAACCCAATCTAGGAGCCGGTTGTCGCAGCCCTGTCCCGGCCGGGCGGCGAAATGGTCACCAATTGTCGCAGCCGCGCCCCCTCCGTTCATCTTCTTCTCCCTCTCCCGTCTGCGGGAGAGGGCCGGGGAGAGGGCTAGGTGCAGCGCACTCTCGGGGCGCGGGACAATGGTGGTTCGCGCAAAGGCGCAGAGGACGCAGAGATAGTCAGCCGCCGCGGCAGCGGCAGGGTTGCTCGCTGGACACATTTGCTGCCGCCGACGCGGCGTCTGTCGTGCCCGCAGGCGCTCTCTGCGTCCTCTGCGCCTCTGCGCGAACCTCTTCTCTTCCTTCGCGCGTTCGCGTGAAACACCGGCCAGCCCAATCGGGCCGGACTTGCCCCGCACCCGCAACGGTTCTAACCCGCGCCGCTTCACCAAGGAGAGGCACATGCGCGCGTTCATCTTCCCCGGGCAGGGCAGCCAGGCCGTCGGCATGGGCAGCGCGCTCGCCGCCGCGAGCCCGCATGCGCGCGAAGTTTTCCAGGAAGTAGACGAGGCGCTCGGCCAGAAGCTGTCGAAGCTGATGGCGGAAGGCCCCGAGGATCAGCTCACCCTCACTGCCAACGCCCAGCCGGCGATCATGGCCAATGCAATCGCGGTGCTGCGCGTGCTCGAGAAGGACGGCGGCATCCGCCTGTCGGAGAAAGCCGATTTCGTCGCCGGCCACAGCCTCGGCGAATATAGCGCGCTGTGCGCCGCCGGGGCGTTCGATCTCGCTACCACCGCGCAATTGCTGCGCGCCCGCGGCAACGCGATGCAGGCGGCGGTGCCGGTCGGCCTGGGCGCGATGGCGGCGTTGCTCGGCGTCGATCTCGACAAGGCGCAGTCGATCGCCGACGCCGCCGCGCAAGGCGAGATCTGCACCGTCGCCAATGACAACGATCCGGGCCAGGTCGTGATCTCGGGCCATCGCGACGCGATCGAGCGCGCGCTGCCGCTCGCCAAGGAAATGGGTGCGAAGCGCGCATTGCTGCTGCCGGTCTCGGCGCCGTTCCATTGCCCGCTGATGCAGCCCGCCGCCGACGCGATGGAGGCGGCGCTCGCCGCGGTTGCGATCCAGTCGCCGCTCGTCCCGGTCTATGCCAACGTCACCGCCGCGCCGGTCAGCGATCCGGCCACGATCCGCACATTGCTGGTCGAGCAGGTCACCGGCATGGTCCGCTGGCGCGAATCGGTGCTGGCGATGCAGGAAGCGGGCGTCACCGAGTTCGTCGAATTCGGCGGCAAGGTCCTCGCCGGCATGGTCAAGCGCATCGCCCCCGAAGCCACCACCACCAGCCTCGCCACCATGGCCGACGTGGAAGCGCTGGCGAAAACACTGTAAGATAGAAAATATGAGGTTCGCGCAGAGGCGCAGAGGACGCAGAGAGCGGTGTATTGAAGGACATCGATCGGATCAGCGGCGACGTTGTCGATGTAGCAATGCGTCTGCATCGCGAGCTCGGCCCCGGGCTTCTTGAAAGCGTATATGAAGCTGTTCTCGCTGCACGCCTTCGGACGATGGGGTACGCCGTCGCGACGCAGCGCGCTGTCGATATAGAATTTGAAGGCGTGCGGGTCGACTGCGCATTCCGGATCGATTTGTTGATCGACGAGCGTTTGATCGTCGAGATCAAGTCGGTGGAGCGTCTCGCCCCGGTGCATGCGAAGCAGCTTTTGACCTACCTTCGTTTGACCGGGCAGCCCGTAGGGCTGCTGATCAACTTCGGTGGTGAAACGCTCAAAGAGGGCATCCGCCGGCTCGTCAACAATCACAACCCCTCTGCGTCCTCTGCGCCTCTGCGCGAAATAAACTAAGGAAAATCTGGTATGTTCGACCTCACAGGCATGACCGCCCTCGTTACCGGCGCTTCGGGCGGGATCGGTTCGGCGATCGCGAAGGGCCTCGCCGCGCAAGGCGCCCGGCTCGCGGTGTCGGGCTCGAATGCCGACAAGCTCGAAGCCTTTCGCGCCGAACTCGGCGGCGACCATGTCGCCTTGCCGTGCAACCTCTCCGACAGCGCCGCGGTCGACGCGCTGGTGCCGCAGGCGGTCGAGGCGCTCGGCAAGCTCGACATCCTCGTCAACAATGCCGGCGTCACCCGCGACAATCTGGCGATGCGGATGAAGGACGAGGAGTGGGACACGGTGATCCGCGTCAATCTCGAGGCCGCGTTCCGCCTGATGCGCGCCGCCGCCAAGCCGATGATGAAGGCGCGGTTCGGCCGGATGATCTCGATCACCTCGGTGGTCGGCGCCACCGGCAATCCGGGCCAGGCGAACTATGCCGCGTCCAAGGCGGGCCTTGTCGGCATGTCCAAGGCGCTGGCGCAGGAGCTTGCCAGCCGCAACATCACGGTCAATTGCGTCGCGCCCGGCTTCATCCGCTCGGCGATGACCGACGTGCTGCCCGAGGCGCAGAAGACCGCCTTGCTCACCCGCATCCCCGCGGGCGATCTCGGCGACGGCGCGGACATCGCCGCCGCGGTCGTGTATCTCGCCAGCAAGGAGGCTGGCTACGTCACCGGCCAGACCTTGCACGTCAATGGCGGGATGGCGATGCTCTGAGCATGCGTATCCTCGTCCCCTTTTTGCTGCTTTTGGCCGCGCCTGCCAACGCCGCCGATCTCGCGACGATCGATTGCGTCGCGGGCAAGGTGAGCGCCGCGGCCACTGCGAAGCTCCACGCCGACGTCTCGCGCAACATGACCGAGAGCGGCAAACGGCCGAGCTATGACTCCGCGGTGGGCGGCAGCATCGCCAGCGCCGCCGCGGCGTGCGGCACCGAACATGGTTGGTCGGAAGCGGCGGTGAAGGCGGCGCGCATCTATACGCTGGCGAAGCTCGGCCTGCCCGTCGCCGAGCGCGTGATCGGCGCGCGCGGATTCGAGGCGGCGACGCTCGAGGACCGGTTCCAGGCGCTGCCCGAGGAGACCCGCAATCGCCCGCTCACCCCGACGGAGAACCAGGAACTGATCAAGGTCTCGGTGACCGAGGAAGCGAAGCAGACGCGGGAGAATGCCGAACTGCTCGCCGAATATTTCGCCTTCCTCAGCACGATCCAATATGCGAGTTTCGATTTTTCCCAGGCGTGAAGCTTGCGGCGCGGGGGCGTGCCCCCTTGCAACGGCACCGGCGGCATTCTAGGTGCGTTCACACGGAATTCAGAGCCCAGACAAAGGAAAACAGGGACTATGGCCAACCAGGAAGAGATCACCCAGCGCGTTGCCGCGCTCGTCGTCGACCATCTGGGCGTCGATGCCGGCGAAGTGAAGCCCGAAGCGAGCTTCATCGACGATCTGGGTGCGGACAGCCTCGACATCGTCGAGCTGGTCATGGCGTTCGAGGAAGAGTTCGGCGTCGAGATCCCCGACGACGCAGCCGAGAAGATCACCACGGTCGGCGACGCGGTCTCGTATATCAGCGAGCACCAGGAAGGCTGATTGCCTTTCCGGCGACCTGCCCGGATGGGCCGGCACTGCCATATAGCGGCTTCCCGTCCGGGCTCGAAAGAGAGGGCGGGGAGCCGTTTCGTTTTCGTAACGAGTTTTTCCGCGTTCGCGCCCGCTATGGGCAGTGATCGCCACGTTTGACGGAGAGAACGCCATGCGCCGCGTAGTCGTAACCGGCCTTGGGCTCGTCACCCCGCTGGGTGCCGATGTCGAGACGGCCTGGAAGAACATCATCGCCGCCAAGTCCGGCGCAGCGACGATCACGCGCTTCGACGCGACCGATTTCCACAGCAATTACGCGTGCGAAGTGAAGCCGGCGGGGCATGAATACGGCTTCGATCCCAACAAGCGCGTCGATCACAAGGTCCAGCGCCAGGTCGATCCGTTCATCGTCTACGGCATCGATGCCGCCGGTCAGGCGATCGAAGATGCCGGGCTGCTGGACATGGACGAGGCGACGCGCTTCCGCGCCGGTTGCTCGATCGGTGCGGGCATTGGCGGGCTTCCGGGCATCGAGAGCGAATCGCTGGTGCTCGCCGAAAAGGGCCCCAAGCGCGTCTCGCCGCATTTCGTCCATGGCCGCCTGATCAACCTGATCTCGGGCCAGGTGAGCATCAAATACGGGCTGATGGGCCCCAACCACGCCGTCGTCACCGCCTGCTCGACCGGCGCGCATTCGATCGGCGACGCCGCGCGGATGATCGCGATGGACGACGCCGACATCATGCTGGCGGGCGGCGCCGAGGGCGCGGTCTGCCCGATCGGCATCGCCGGCTTCGGCCAGGCGCGTGCGCTCTCGACCAATTTCCGCGACGATCCCACCAGGGCCAGCCGCCCATGGGACCAGGACCGCGACGGCTTCGTCATGGGCGAAGGCGCCGGCGTGGTCGTGCTCGAGGAATATGAGCATGCGAAGAAGCGCGGCGCCAAGATCTATGCCGAAGTCATCGGCTATGGCCTGTCGGGCGATGCCTATCACGTGACCGCGCCGCATCCCGAGGGCTCGGGCGCGTTCCGTTCGATGCAGATGGCGATGAAGAAGTCGGGTCTCGACTTCGGCGACATCGATTACATCAACGCCCACGGCACTTCGACGCCGCTCGGCGACGAACTCGAACTCGGCGGAGTCCGCCGCCTGTTCGGGAGTGCGATCGAAACGCTCTCGATGAGCTCGACCAAGTCGGCGATCGGGCATCTGCTCGGTGGCGCCGGCGCGGTCGAAAGCATCTTCTGCATCCTCGCGCTGCGCGATCAGGTCGTGCCGCCGACGCTCAACCTCGACAATCCGAGCGAGAATTGCGCCGGCGTCGATCTGGTCCCGCACAAGGCGAAGGAGCGCAAGGTCAAGGCGGTGCTGAACAACAGCTTCGGCTTCGGCGGCACCAATGCCAGCCTGGTGATGAAGGCTGTCTGAAGCCACGCCCCCGCGTCGTTCGCGACGGGCGGGCGGTTGTGCCATCCTCGTCGTCCTGCTGCTGGCAGTGGCGGCGGGGCTGGCGGTGCTCCAGCTCTGGGCCGGTAGCGGTCCGTCGCGCGCGAACATGACGGTGCTCATCCCCGAAGGGGCGAGTCTCAGCCGAGCGGCGACCGAGCTGGAGAAGGCCGGCGCGATCCGTTCGGCGCGGCAATTCGTCCTGCTGTCGAAGGTCTTCGGCGGCGGCGCGCCGATCAAGGCGGGGGAATATCGCCTGCTCGCGGGCGAAAGCCCGTCCGACATCCTCAAGGATCTGCAGGGCGGCAAGACGCTTCAGCGCAAGATCACCGTCGCCGAAGGCGTGCCTTCGGTTCTCGTGCACGAGGCGCTGATGAAGGCCGACGGCCTGAGCGGTCCGATCGCGGTGCCCGCCGAGGGCAGTGTGCTGCCGGATACCTATGCCTATAACCGCGGCGAGACCCGCGCGGCGGTGCTGGCGCGGATGCAGAAGGCGATGACCGAATATCTTGCCAGCGCGTGGGCGCGGCGCAAGCCAGGAATCGCCGTCGCCACGCCGGCACAGGCGCTGACGCTCGCCTCGATCGTCGAGAAGGAGACCGGCAAGCCCGAGGAGCGTCGGACGGTCGCCGCGGTCTATTCGAACCGGCTCAGGCAGAACATGATGCTCCAGGCCGATCCGACGATCATCTACCCGATCACCAAAGGCAAGCCGCTCGGCCGCCGCATCCTCCAGTCGGAGCTGCGTGCGGTGAACCAGTACAACACCTACGCGATGACCGGGCTTCCGGTCGGGCCGATCGCCAATCCCGGCCGCGAATCGATCGATGCGGTGCTCGATCCGGCGCAGTCCTCGGCGCTGTACTTCGTCGCCAAAGGCGATGGCGGGCACGTCTTCGCCGACACGCTCGAGCAGCACAACGCCAATGTCCAGAAATGGTATGCCCTGCGGCGGGCGCGCGGCGAGATGTGACTTAATCCCTCTCCCCTTGTGGGAGAGGGAGGGAGCCGACGAAGTCGGCGGAAGGGTGAGGGGGAGTCGTAGTGGTCTACGTTCCCCTCATCCTTCCCACTCGATTGCATCGAGCGGGCCCCTTCCTTCTCCCACAAGGGGAGGAGGCGTTAACCCTTCAACCCCGCCGCCTCGCGGGCCAGCGTTTCGACCTGCTCGACGCTCGCGCCCTTCGGCGTGATCCAGCTCCCGCCCACGCACAGCACCGGATCGAAGGCCAGCCAATCCGGCGCCGTCGCGAGGCTCACGCCGCCGGTCGGGCAGAATTTCGCCTGATAGAAAGGTGCCGCCAATGCCTTGAGCGCCTTGAGCCCGCCCGAAGTCTCGGCAGGGAAGAACTTGAAATGGGTCAGCCCGAGATCGAGCCCGCGCATGATGTCGCCGGCATTGGCCACCCCCGGCAGGAAGGGCACGCCGCTGGCGATGATCGGCTCACCCAGCCGCTCGGTCAGGCCGGGCGAGACGATGAACTCGACGTCCGCGTCCATCACCTGCTTGAACTGGTCGGTGTTGACCACCGTGCCGGCGCCGACGATCGCGCCTTCGACCTTCTTCATCTCCGCGATCGCCTCGATCGCGGCGCCGGTGCGCAGCGTCACTTCGAGAACGCGCAGCCCGCCTTTGACCAGCGCCTCGGCCAGCGGTCGCGCCTGCGCCGCGTCCTCGATCACCAGCACCGGGATCACCGGAGCGGTGCGCATGATATCGGCAATCGTACTCGTCACAATGCGTGCTCCTGGGCGAAGGCCGCCGCGGCCCCGTAAAGGCCCGGCTGCGGGTGCGTGATCAGCTTGACGGGGATCGACGCCATCAGGTTCCGGAACCGGCCCTTGGCAACGAAGCGCTCGCCGAAGCCCGATTGCAGCAAATGGTCCTTGAGACGCAAGCCCAGACCGCCGGCGATCACCACGCCGGTCGGGCCATGGGTGAGAGCGAGGTCGCCCGCGACTGCGCCGAGGCTAAGGCAGAAGCGGTCGAGGGCCGCGACGGCGAGGCTATCCTTGCCTTCGAACGCCAGTGCCCAGAGTTCCTTGTCGGTGTGGCGCGGCACCGGCCGCTTCTCGAGCTCGGCCAGTGTCTCGTAGATCGCGACGATCGCCGGCCCCGCGACGATCCGCTCGGTCGAGACGCGATTATATTCGCGCCGCAGCCGCTTGACGAAGGCGTCCTCGATCGGATCGAGCGGCGCGAAATCGACATGCCCACCTTCGGTCGCGATGATGTCGTAACCGCCCTTGTGCCGGAATACCTGTGCGACGCCGAGCCCGGTGCCGGGGCCGCACACGGTCAGCGAGCCACGGGGGGGAAGCGATATCTCGGGCCCGCACAAATGCAGGAAATCCCCGTCCCCCAGCTGGGCCACGGCATGGCCGATCGCCGCGAAATCGTTGACGACAGTCCAGGTCTCCGCGCCGAGCCGGTCGGGGATCAGGGCAGGGCGGATGATCCACGGATTGTTGGTGAGCTTGATCACCTCGCCGCCGACCGGCGAGGCGACCGCGATCGCCGCAGCCCTGGGCAGCGGGCGCCCGAGCGTCTCGCCAAAGGCTTGCCACGCAAGCTGCAGGCTGGGGTGTTCGGCGACTTTTTGAGTCACCGGCGCGGCCATCGAGACGACGCGCCCCTCCGCCACTTCCGCTACGGCAAAGCGGGCATGGGTACCCCCGATATCGACCGCGACGACTTCCATGCCTTCTCCCTGAACCTCTCACGCCCGCGGCCTGTCAACGTTGGCATACGGTGCGCCGCCCTTCTCTGCGCTGGACGCGCAGATGTAAAGCGAGTGCTAGAGTCCGGCCTCCGCCAGCATCGCCGAGGCGCCCAGTTCGGCCTCGTCGGCGTGATTGCGCAGCATCGCGAACAGCTCGCGACCAGTACCTTGGGCAGGCGCAGGCGCGACGGCATGTTCGCGCGCTTCCCATTCGGCGGGATCGACCAAGGCCTCCAGCGTCCCCGCCTCGGCATCGAGCCGGACCACATCGCCGTCGCGCACCTTGCCGATCGGGCCGCCGCCCAGCGCCTCGGGCGACAAATGAATCGCGCACGGCACCTTGCCCGATGCGCCCGACATCCGGCCGTCGGTAACCAAAGCGACCCGGAAGCCGCGATTCTGCAGCACCCCCAGCGGCGGCGTCAGCTTGTGCAATTCGGGCATGCCGTTCGCCTTCGGACCCTGGAAGCGCACCACGACGATCACGTCGCGGTCGAGCTCGCCCGCCTTGAACGCCGCCTGCACCTCGGACTGGTCGGAGAAGACCCGTGCCGGCGCCTCGATCGTCCAGCGATCGCGCTCGACCGCGCTCACCTTGATGCAGGCGCGGCCGAGATTGCCCTTGAGAATGCGGAACCCGCCTTCGGGCGAGAACGGCGCGTCGATCGTGCGGACGATGCTGTCGTCACCGCTCTTCTCGGGATGATTGTGCCAGACGAGCGATTCGTCCTCGACCATGGGCTTGCGGCCGTAAGCCGCCATGCCTTCCTTCGCGATCGTCAGCGTGTCGCCGTGCATCAGCCCGCCCTTGAGCAATTCGCGGATCACGAAGCTCGGCCCGCCGGCGTCCTCGAAACCGTTCACATCGGCCGATCCGTTGGGATAGACGCGGGTGAGCAGCGGCACGCTGCGCGACAGCCGGTCGAAATCGTCCCAGTCGATCACGATGCCCGCCGCGCGCGCAAAGGCGGGGACGTGGATCAGATGGTTGGTCGAGCCGCCGGTGGCGAGCAATACGATCGCGGCATTCACGATCGCCTTCTCGTCGACGACATGCCCGATCGGGCGATAATCGTTGCCGTTCCAGCCGATATCGGCGAGCCGGTGCACCGCCGCCCGGGTCAGCTCCTGGCGCAATTTGGTCTGCGGATTGGCGAAGGCGGCGCCCGGCATGTGGAGGCCCATCGCCTCCATCATCATCTGGTTCGAATTGGCGGTGCCGTAAAAGGTGCAGGTGCCCTTGCCGTGATAGGCGGCGATCTCGGACGCGAGCAGTTCCTCGCGGGTCGCCTTGCCCTCGGCATAGCGTTCGCGGACCGCCGCCTTGTCCTTGTTGGCGAGGCCCGAGCGCATCGGTCCGCCCGGGATCATCACCATCGGCAGATGCCCGAAGCGCAAGGCGCCGAGCAGCAGGCCGGGGACGATCTTGTCGCAGATGCCGAGCAACGCGGCGCCCTCGAACACGCGGTGGCTGAGCGCGATGCCGGTCGAGAGCGCGATCGTGTCGCGGCTGAACAGCGACAGCTCCATCCCGGCATAGCCCTGCGTCACGCCGTCGCACATCGCGGGCACGCCGCCGGCGACCTGCGCGGTGGCGCCCGCCTCGAGCGCCCAGATCTTCATCTGCTCGGGGTAACGGTAATAGACTGCGTGCGCCGAAAGCATGTCGTTGTACGAGGTGACGATGCCGATGTTCATCCGGTTCGCCGGAGTCATCAGGTCGCGCTGCTCGTCGGTCCCGGCATAAGCGTGGGCGAGGTTGGCGCAACCGAGCTTCGGCCGATCCGCACCGCTCTCGCGCTCGCGGCGGATCAGGTCGAGATAGGCCGCGCGCTTTTGCTTCGAACGTTCGATGACGCGATCGGTGACCGCGGCGATTTCTGAATGGAGACTCATTTACAACTCCGTTCGCCCTGAGCTTGTCGAAGGGCAGTCCTTCTTCGGTCCCGACCGCGCTCCGAAGAACGGTGCTTCGACAAGCTCAGCACGAACGGGGAGGGCTTTACGCCGCCCAGTGGATATCCACCGGCAGCTCGATATCGGCGAGGATACGGCCGACCGGATAGTTGGACGAAGCGCCCTGTTCGATCGCCTGCTCCAGCACGTCGCGCTTGGCCTGGCCGGTGATCGCGATCATCAGCGCGCGCGCCGAGACGATCGCGGCCTTGCTCAGCGTGACGCGGGCAACCGGCGCTTCGGGCGGCAGCGGGTCGGGCATCACTCCGACCGCGCGGCGTTCCTTGGGGCCGTTCAGCGCCTCGTCGAAATCGGCGCCGGGGAAGATCGATGCGGCATGGCCGTCGCCGCCGACGCCGAGCAGGCACAGATCGAGCGGCCAGTGCAGATCCTGCAGGATCGCGTCCGCCGCGCGGCCCGCCGCCTTGTAATCGGCCACCGTCGCGCTGATCAGCGGGATGACCCGCGCGCCCTTGGGAATGAACACCTTGCCGATCGCCGTGACGTTCGACAGCGGGTCGCCGAGCGGTACCAGCCGGTCGTCGCCGGGGACGATCGTCACGCGTTTCCAGTCGAGCTTGGCAGCGGCCAATTTCTCGTAGATCGGCAGCGGGGTCTTGCCGCCCGCCAGCGCGATGACCGCGGCGCCGCGCGCGTCGATCGCGCTTTCGATGATGAACTGCACGTCGCCCGCGACGGCAGCGGCCATCTCGTCGGCGTCGTCATAGTCCCACCATTCGATTTCGGTCGTCATGTCTGCTCCTGCGTGTTCGGTGGGTTCGTCGTAGATATGGGGTACGAAGGCTATTCGTTCCACGTCACCCCGTCGCGCTCGGTGAGCGCGACCGAGGCGGAGGGGCCCCAGCTGCCCGAGGCATAGGGTTTGGGTTTCATGTCATTGGCGTCCCAGCCGGCGCGGATCCCGTCGATCCATTCCCATTGCGCCTCGACCTCGTCGCGGCGGACGAACAGGGTCGGATCGCCCTCGATCAGATCGAGCAGCAGCCGCTCATAGGCGATGCGGCGGCGGGTGCCGGCGAATTCGGTGTCGAGGCTGAGGTTGAGCGGCACTTCGCGCAGCCGCACGCCCTCGCGGTCGAGCCCGGGCTGCTTGGCCATCACCAGCAGCCGGACATATTCCTCGGGCTGGAGCCGGATCACCAAAGTGTTGGGATGCAGCGCGCCGCCGCGCTCGGCGAAGATCGAATGCGGCACCGGCTTGAACTGGATGACGATCTCGCTGCGGCGCTCGGCGAGACGCTTCCCGGTGCGCAGATAGAAAGGCACGCCGTGCCAGCGCCAATTGTCGACATGCGCCTTGACCGCGACGAAGGTCTCGGTGATCGACGGCTTCTCCAGATCGCTGGCATAATCGCGAACGATCTCGCCCTTCACTGCACCGCCGCCATATTGGCCGGTGACGGTCAGTTGTGGCGCCTCGGCCGCGCTGATTTTCCGAAGCGAGCGCAGCACCTTGACCTTCTCGTCTCGGATCGCGGTGCCGTCGAAGCGGGCAGGGGGCTCCATCGCGATCAGCGCGACGAGCTGGAGCATGTGGTTCTGCACCATGTCGCGCAGCGCGCCGGTCTCCTCGTAGAAGCCGGCCCGGCCTTCGAGCCCGACCGTCTCCGAGACGGTGATCTGGACATGGTCGATGCCCTGCGCGTTCCACACCGGCTCGAACAGCGAATTGCCGAAGCGCAGCGCAAGAATGTTCTGCACCGTCTCCTTGCCGAGATAATGGTCGATCCGGAAGGTGCGTTCCTCGGGAAAGGCGCCTGCGACCAGATCGTTGATCTCGCAGCTCGAGGCGAGATCCTTGCCCAGCGGCTTTTCGAGACTGATCCGGACATTGTCGCCGGTCAGCCCCGCGCTCTCGAGCCCCTCGATCGTCGGTCCGAACAGCCAGGGCGCGGTCGACAGGAAGATCGCCAGCCCGCCCGAAATGTCGCCGAGCTTGTCCTTGAGCGCCGCGAACCCCTCGATCTTCGAGGCATCGAGCGACTGATAGTTCAGCCGTTCGAGGAAACTTCCGACAGCGCTGTCATCCTTGCGGTCGGCGGGGAGGAATTCCTCCAGCGCATGACGGGCGAACTCGCGGTACGATTCGTCGTCCTTTTCGGAGCGTGCGGTGCCGGTGATCGTCAGTCCCGCGGGCAGCAGCCCATCGGCATGCAGCGCATAGAGCGACGGCAGCAGCATCCGCTGCGCAAGGTCGCCGGTTGCGCCGAACAGCAGCAATTTGCCCACGGGCTGATGCATTTTTTGCCTCACAACTTGTTTCGCCCGCGAGACACCAACGAGCGCCAAAGATCAAGCCGCCAGACCGTAATCCCGGCTTCCGCCGGGATGAGGTGAGATTAGAGAACCAGCCCCGCGGTCGGATCGAGCCCGGCCATGATGTTGAGGTTCTGCACCGCCGCGCCGGCGGCGCCCTTGCCGAGATTGTCGAGCGTCGCGACCAGCCGAGCCTGGCCGCGCTCGGCATTGCCGAATACCCGGAGGCTCAGCCGGTCGGTGCCGGCATCTTCCTCGATCGAAACCGTGGAGACGTCGCTCGGCAGAATGCGAACGAGTGGGCATTCCTTATACGCGTCGCGCAATGCGTTCTCGATCGCCTCCAGCGACGGACGTCGCGTGAAGATGTGGAGCGGCAGGGGCACCTCTACCACCATTCCGCGATAGGTGCGCACCACTGCAGGTTGGAAGATCGGCGGATGCTCGATCCGCGCATGCTTCTGCATCTCGGGAACGTGCTTGTGATCGAGGTTGAGGCCGTAGTTTCGGAAGGCGGTGGCGGTGAAACCCTCGGAAGTCTCGTCCTCGAAATCGGCGATCATCGATCTGCCGCCGCCCGAATAGCCCGAGACGGCATTGACCGTGAAGCTGTGATCGAGCGGCACCAGCCCCGCGCGGACCAGCGGACGCACGAGCGCGAGAAAGCCGGTAGGATAACAGCCGGGGTTGCTCACCCGCGCCGCGTCGGCGATCGCCGCCAATTGCCCCGGCTCGAGTTCGGCAAAGCCATAGACCCAGTCGGGCGCCACCCGGTGCGCGGTCGAGGCGTCGATCACGCGAACCTTGTCGGCGCGGATCATCGCCACGGCTTCGCGCGCCGCCTCGTCGGGCAGGCAGAGTATGACGAAATCGGCCGAATTGAGCGCATCCTCGCGCTTCCTCGGGTCCTTGCGGTCGGCGTCGGCGAGGATCAGTTGCTCGATCCCCGCGCGCCCGTCGAGCCGCTCGCGAATCTCGAGTCCGGTGGTGCCGACGGCGCCGTCGATGAAGACGCGGATGGTCATTGTGGATCCGCCAGTGCGGCTGCCGGAATATAGCCTACGATTCCCGCCGCGGGGGCGACGCCCCAGGCGTGATCGCCTGCCAGCTCGAGCACTTCGAATATTTCGCCTGCAGCGAGGCTGGCCAGCACTTCGGAATCGGCCGCGGCGCTCGCGCGCAATTCGGCGGAGGCGGCAAGGCTGCGCGGCATCGGCGCGGCATAATGCGGGGCGAACACCCGGTCGGCGAGCCGCACATCGGCAAGGTCGCGGCGCACGGCGTCGACGCGCGAATCGATGATCGCCGAGCGCCCTTTCAGTGAAAAGCGCTTATGCGTTGGCCCTGCGGGCGACTGGCTGACCGAGGTTGTCGCCAGCGAGGAAGTGCCCGAACTCTGCAAGAAACTCTGCCCCTTCAGCGGTACGCGCAACGAAGATGTTGCGTTTGTCGGTATCGTCGCGTTGGCGGCGCAGATAGCCGAGCGTCCCCAGGCGATTCAAGGCGCGGGTTACCACGGGCTTCGAAACGTTCAGCGCCCGCGCCAGTCCGCGGACCGTATGGGGCCCCGGGTCGAGATACACAAGCATCAGGAGAGCCATCTGACGATTGGTGAGGTCGGGCTCGCCCGAACGCACATAATCGATCAGCGTGTCCTTCCACGAAGACAGCGATTGGTCCGGCATCGCGTTCACGGCTCTTCTCATCCGTTACGTTCCCGGTCCTGTCCGGGAGCATTCACACAAACGCAGCTTGAGCCCAGTGGTTTCAGTGCGTTGGCGAAATGTTACTGGTTAATTCAGAAACCGGATTTGCTGCATTGCGGGATGATCCCGGGCCACACGCAGGTTGATCCCCGGCACCGGCTCCCCTATGTCGCCGCTTTCGCAACAGGCCGGGTCTCAATGTTCACCTTTCTGCTCGTCGTCCACGCTATCATCGCGGCACTGCTCGTGACCGTGATCCTCATGCAGCGCTCGGAAGGCGGCGGGCTGACCACGGGCGGCAGCCCCTCGGGCCTGATGTCGGCACGCGGCGCGGCGGATTTCCTGACCCGCGCCACCACGGTCCTCGCGACTCTCTTCATCACGATGAGCATCGCGCTCGCCTTCGTCGCCGCGAGTCGCCACTCGACGACGATCGATTCCTCGCTCCAGCGCGCTCCGGCCGCGCCGCTCACCTCGCCGACCGGCGCGCCCGCCGCACCGTTCACGCTCGGCAACACGACGGCGCCCACCGGCGCTGCTCCCGCGAACGCTGCGGCGCCGGCCAACAGCTCGGTTCCGCTCGCGCAATAACCCGCCGCTCTCCGCCGATCGGGGAGCAGATCAAAAAATAAGTGAGTCGCGCGCTTGTCGGCGTGCGGCCAATGACGTTAGGCGTTACCTCCCATGGCGCGGTATATCTTCATCACCGGCGGCGTGGTCTCCTCGCTTGGCAAGGGTTTGATGGCGGCGAGCCTCGCGGCTTTGCTCCAGGCCCGGGGCTATCGGGTCCGCATCCGCAAGTTCGATCCCTATCTCAACGTCGATCCCGGTACGATGTCGCCGCACCAGCATGGCGAGGTCTACGTCACCGACGACGGCGCCGAGACCGATCTCGATCTCGGCCATTACGAGCGCTTCACCGGCGTCGCCTCGCGCCAGTCCGACAACGTCACTTCGGGCCGTATCTACAAGACGATCATCGAGCGCGAGCGGCGTGGCGACTATCTCGGCGCCACCGTCCAGGTGATCCCGCACGTCACCGACGCGATCAAGGCGTTCGCGCAGGACGAGACCGACGATCTCGACTTCGTCCTCTGCGAGATCGGCGGCACGGTCGGCGACATCGAATCGCTGCCGTTCATCGAGGCGATTCGCCAGCTTCGCAACGATCTCGGCCGCGGCCAGACGGTCAGCATCCACGTCACTTTGGTGCCCTACATCTCCGCCGCCGGCGAGCTGAAGACCAAGCCGACCCAGCACAGCGTGCGCGAGCTCGCGGCATTGGGCGTCCAGCCCGACGTCCTCGTCTGCCGCTCGGAGCGCGATCTGCCTGCCGGCGAGCGCGCCAAGATCGCGCAATTCTGCAACGTCCCCGCGTCGGCGGTGATTCCCGCGCTCGACGCGAAGAGCATCTACGCAGTGCCGATGCAGTATCATCGCGAGGGGCTCGACGTCGAAGTTTTGCGCGCGTTCGGCATGGATCCGGGCGAGGCGCCCAATCTCGAGCGCTGGGAGCGGATCGTCAGCCGTCTCCAGAATCCCGAGGGCGAGGTCACGATCGGCGTGGTCGGCAAATATATGGGCGTTCCCGATGCCTATAAGTCGCTCCACGAAGCGCTGGTCCATGGCGGCATCGCCAATCAGGTCAAGGTCAACATTCGCTGGCTCGACGCCGAATTGTTCGAGCGCGACGACGAGGAAGTCGCCGCCAAGCTCGAGCCGATGGACGGCATCCTCGTCCCCGGCGGGTTCGGCGAGCGCGGCAGCGAGGGCAAGATCGCCGGCGTGCGCTTCGCCCGCGAGCGCGGCGTGCCGTTCTTCGGCATCTGCCTCGGCATGCAGATGGCATGCGTCGATGCCGCGCGCGATCAGGGGCTCGAAAACGCATCGACCACCGAATTCGGCCCGACCGACGAGCCGGTGGTCGGCATGATCACCGAATGGATGACCAGCGAGGGCATCCAGAAGCGTGAAGCGGGCGGCGATCTCGGCGGCACGATGCGCGTCGGCGCCTATCCGGCGAAGCTCGGCGGCAACAGCGTCGTCGCGTCGATCTACGGCGCGGAAGAGATCAGCGAGCGCCATCGCCACCGCTACGAGGTCAACACCCATTACAAGCCGTTGCTCGAAAAGAACGGTCTGGTCTTCTCGGGCATGTCGCCCGACGGCACCTTGCCCGAGATCGTCGAGCGGCCCGACCATCCGTGGTTCGTCGGCGTGCAATTCCATCCCGAGCTGAAGTCGAAGCCCTTCGATCCGCATCCCTTGTTCGCGAGCTTCATCGAAGCGGCGGTCAAGCAGAGCCGGCTGGTCTAGCCTCGCGCCGGCGGCGGCTCAGGTAGCCTGCGCCATCATCTCTGCGGCCGTGCGATAGCCGGGGTCGCGCTTGCGGCGCAGCAACGTGTCGGCGGTCAGACCCGCGGCGTCGGGGATGTCGCTTCGCGCGCCGTGTCGGGCGAAGAGCTGAAAATGCTCCGCCGCACTGCCCTTCCTGAGCATCAGGTGCAGCGCGGTCGCACCTTGGGCATTGCGCGCGTTGGGGTCGGCTCCCGCCTTCAGCAGTTCCTCGGCAGGGCCGAACTTGCTCCACGCGACCGCACCGAGCAGCGGCGTATCGCCGCGGTCGGCGCCTTCTTCCAGGTCTGCGCCATATTCCAGCAGCAGACGGATCGCGTTTCGATCCTCGTTCCATATGGCGGCGAACAGGCAAAAATTGGGATTGGCGCCCCGCTTGAGCAGATGCTCGGCCAGCTTGAGGTTTCGTCCGCGCGAAATCGCATGCCACAAAGGCGTCGCGTGCCACGCGTCTTCGGTGAATGCGGGCGCGTCCAGCCCGAGGCCGGCCGCGAGCAGCACCTCGACGGTGCGGATGCTCGCCTCGTCCTCGCCCGGGCTCATACAGGCGTGGTGCAGCCAATTTCGTCCGCGCTCGTCGGATGCTTCGGTCAGGTCTGGCCGCTCGGTCAGCCCCTGGTCGACTTCCCGCCAGCGGTGCGCCCGCACCGATTCGCGCAAGCTCGTCTTCGAAACCATCCTTTATTCTATATCGATCCGGCCCGCGGCGAAACCGGACGAAGCCTTTGCTGGATCGGTCGCGGACCGAGCCGACAAAGCCCCTCCCGTCGCGTCGCAGCATCGGCTAACGCGGCCGGATGCGTACCCTGTTCGCCGCGTTCGCCTTGTTGCTCCTGCCCAGCGCCGTCGTCGCGCAGACCAAACCGGTCCCCGGCCAGGTCCGCGTGCGGATCGAGACCAGCGAAGGTGCGATCGTCCTCGCGCTCGACGCGAAACGCGCCCCGAAGACCGTCGCCAACTTCCTCGCTTATGTCGATGACGGCCGGCTCGACGGCACCGGATTCTACCGCGCGTCGCGCCGAACCGGGAATCCGAAGTTCGGCTTCGTCCAGGGGGGTGTCGCCAGCGACGCGCGGCGGGTCCTGCCGTCGCCGCCGCTCGAGCCGACCAACCGGACCGGCATCCGCCACACCGACGGCACCGTCTCGATGGCGCATGGCGCGAATATCGACGGGGCGACCGGCAATTTCTCGATCATGGTCGGCGACAATCCCTCGCTCGACGCGCGTGGCACCACGCGCAACGGCTATGCGGCGTTCGGCCGGGTCGTCGCGGGAATGGACGTCGTGCGGAAAATCCTCGCGCGGCCGACCGGCGGGGGCAGGGGGCCGATGCGCGGCCAGATGATCCAGCCCGCACCGGTCCAGATCGTCCGCGCGGTCCGTCTCGACGGCGCGCCAAAACCCACCGGCCGGGTCAAGCCTTGGGAGATCGGTCCGACCCGCTGGATCCAGCCGAACTGAGCAAGGCAAACAAAAGGCGCCCGGGCAGTGCCCGGGCGCCCCTGCTGCGGCGCCCAAAGGGAGGAAAGCGCCGCTAGCCGTGGTGGCGATTATGCCGCGTCGCGATGCTCGAGCGCGGTCGGCGCGCTGCCGGCATTCACGGCGATCTTCTTCGGCTTCATCGCCTCGGGGACCTCGCGGACCAGCTCGATCACGAGCAGGCCGTCGGCAAGGTCGGCGCTCTGGACGCGGACGAAGTCGGCGAGTTCGAAGCGGCGCTCGAAGCTGCGATTGGCGATGCCGAGATGCAGGAACGCGCCCTGATTGTTCTCGTTCTCGCTCGCTTTCTTGCCTTGGACCAGCAGCAGATTCTGCTGCGCGGTCACATCGATCTCGTCGGGCTTGAAGCCGGCGACGGCGAGCGTGATGCGATAGCGGTCCTCGGCAAGGCGCTCGAGGTTGAACGGAGGATAATTCTCGCTCGCTGCCTGACGCGCGCTGGTTTCGAGCAAGTCGAACAGGCGGTCGAAGCCGACGGTGGAGCGACGGAAGGGAGTAAAGTCGAACTGACGCATTTCAAAACCTCTTTTGAGCAAGTTGAACGTCTCTTTCGCGGCGCCCGGAAATCCGCGGCGCTGCTTGTCAGGCCCATCAGGCACCTTGACGATTGAGAATGTGGTTCGGCGGCGCGAAGTTTCAAGAGCGCCGAACCGGTCCCGACGTGCGGCGGAGAAACGCAGCTTCGGCTTCCCCAAGATTCGCTTGCTGGCTAATGCCCATCAAATCGATGGAGATTAATCGCAACGACACAAGGGGATGTTGATGAGCCTTTCTTCGCTATCGCTGCTGCTGCTGGCCGGAACCGCGCCGATCGCGGTCGGTCAGGAAGTTCCGACCGTGACCGCGCCCCCCGACAGCACGGCGCAGCCCGTTCCGGGCGAGCAGGACCGCACGCCCGAGGACGTGCAACGCAGTTCGGCGGCGTCCGACATCGTCGTCACTGCGCGCCGCCGCGAGGAGCAGGTCCAGGACGTGCCGATCCCGATCTCGGTGGTCGGCGTGAAGGAACTCGACAGCACCGGCAGCTTCAACGTCCAGCGCCTCCAGCAACTGCAGCCGACCCTGCAATTCTATTCGACCAATCCGCGCAACTCGTCGGTCAACATTCGCGGTCTCGGCGCGCCGCTGGGGCTCACCAATGACGGCATCGATCAGGGCGTCGGCGTCTATATCGACCAGGTCTATTTCAGCCGCGTCGCCGTCGCGACGCTCGATTTCCTCGACGTCCAGCAGGTCGAGACGCTGCGCGGCCCGCAAGGCACGCTCTACGGCAAAAACACCGTCGCCGGTGCGATCAGCATCACCAGCAAGGCGCCGAGCTTCGATTTCGAAGGCCGCGCCGAGGTCAGCGTCGGCAGCCTCGAGTTCAAGCAGGCCAAGGCTTCGGTATCCGGACCGCTGGCCGAGAATGTCGCGGTGCGCCTCGGTCTTTCCTCGACCACCCGCCGCGGCACGATCTACAATGTCGCCAGCCGCGACTGGGTCAATGCGCAGGACAATCTCGGGGTGCGCGGATCGCTGCTGTGGAATGCCAGCGACACGGCCTCGATCACCCTCTCCGGCGACTGGAACCGGCAGAATCCCGAATGCTGCGCGCAGATCTATGCGCGCTACGGCCCGACCCAGCGCGCCGCCAACCGCCAATATCCGGCGCTGACCGCGGCATTGGGCTATGCGCCGCCAAGCACCAACGCCTTTGATCGGCTGACCGATCTCGATTCGGAGCTCAATGCGCTGAGCGAATTGGGCGGCGTATCGTTGCGCGGCGAATATGAGATCGGTTCTGGAACCCTCACCTCCGTCAGCGCGTGGCGTTTCTGGAATTGGGGCCCGGCCAACGATCGTGACTTCACCGGGCTTCCGGTGACGACGCTGTCGCAGAACCCGACCAAGCAGACCCAATATACCCAGGAGTTGCGTTACGCCGGCGAGGGCACGGGTTTCGACTATGTGGTCGGGCTGTTCGGTTTCTATCAGGACATCCACACCACGGGCACCCAGCAACAGGGCTCGGCAGCGGCGCGCTGGATCCTCGCGCCGAGCAACGCGCTGTCGAACAATCCGGCGACGCTCGACGGGCTGACCGCGAGCAACGACATCCGCCTCAAGAATTTCAGCGGCGCCGCCTTCGCCAAGGTCAATTGGGACGTCACCGACAAGTTCACCGTCTCGCCCGGCGCGCGCATCAATTACGACGACAAGGTCGGCAGCTATGTCAGCATCGTCACCGATGCGCAGGGCAATCTCGTCCCCTATAGCGGCGGGACCGCGCTCAATGCCGCGCAACGCGAGGCGATCCAGCCCCAGGCGTTCCGCGACGAGGCATTCCGCGCGTGGAACCTCTCTTACGATCTCACTTTGTCGTACAAGCCGTCGCGCGACGTTCTGCTCTACGCGACCTATGCCCACACCTTCAAATCGGGCGGCCTCAACCTCAACGGCGTGCCGGTGGTCAATGGCGTGGTGCAGACCGATCTCGCCCAGGTCGATCCCGAAAAGGTCGATCATTTCGAGCTGGGGGTGAAGTCGCAATTCTGGGATCGCAAGGCAACGCTCAACGTCACCGGCTTCTGGACGAGCATCAAGGACTATCAGGCGATCGTGAACAACAGCTCGACCTCGACGCTGCGCGGCTATCTCGCCAATGCCGGCAAGGTGCGCGTCCGCGGGATCGAGGCCGATTTCTCGATCCGACCGAGCGATCGGATCAAATTCTACACCAACGGCGCGTTCACCGATCACGAATATGTCGAGTTCAAAAACGCGCCATGCCCGCCCGAGCGCTCGGGTGGGCCTGCTGCGCCGGCCGGCAGCGCGGGTGGTGCCGCGGGGGTCCCCGGCGCGCAGAGCCCGGTGGTGTGCGACATCTCCGGCCAATGGCTGCCGGGCATCTCGAAATGGGCTTTCTCGTACGGCGCCGAGGCGAACCAGCCGGTTACGCTGTTCGGCCTCGACGGCCAGATCTACGTTGCCGGGGACGCCAATTCGCGGACCAAATTCTCGTCCAACGCCTCGCGGTCGATCTACACCGACATCGACGGCTACACCCTGGCGAACTTCCGCCTCGGCTTCCGCACCGATGATTTCAACATCTTCGGCTGGGTCCGCAACGCGTTCGACGCCGAATATTACGACGTGCTCGCGACCACGCCGAGCAACACCGGCCTGATCGCCGGCCAGCCCGGCGATCCGCGGACCTGGGGTTTGACGCTCAGCAAATCGTTCTGAGCGTCGCGCATCTAGCCTCTCGCCATGGCCGGGGGAGGTTAGGGGGAGGGGGGCGGCCCGCATCGCCCCCCTCCTTTTCCCGAAGAGAAAGGGCGGCAAGACGTCTTCCCGGCGAACGCCGGCATCTCAGGCAGAGGCGCGATACGGCACGAGATCCCGGCGTCCGCCGGGATGACGATGGAAGGATGAGAGGGGAGCAAACGGCAAACGCCCGGACCGTTTCCAGCCCGGGCGCCTGCGTGACGACTGCTCGTCAGCCCCCTTTGTCAGGCTCTGCCCGCGCGCTCGTACTTGCCTACGAGCGGGGCGAAGCCCTCCCCGAACCACGGCCATTTGCTGCCTGCGTTTCGACAGGGGTTTGCTACGTCGGCAGGCGGCTTTTGTCACCGGGTTTACAGGGACTAGACGTAGATTGGTCGCACCCTGTGTTGAATCGGCAACATAGCAGACATACCTCGCATGACGCGCATGCATTGCCAGCCGCGCCTCGCATGGCCTAGAGCGGCGGCGAGCACTCACGCAGGGCCACACCGACCGCATGCTACTCTCGCGCTACGAGCGGATGATCGCCCGCCGTTATCTCCTGCCCGGCCGCAGCGAGGCGTTCATCGCCGTCGTCGCCGGGTTCAGCCTCGTCGCGGTGATGCTCGGCGTCGCCGCGCTGATCGTCGTGATGAGCGTGATGAACGGCTTTCGCGCCGAGCTGTTCGACAAGATCACCGGATTGAACGGCCATGCCGTGGTCCAGGGCTATGCCGGCCAATTGCGCGACTGGCGCGAAATCGTCGCGCAGGCCAGGGCCACCCCCGGCGTCACCAGCGCCACGCCGCTGATCGAGCAGCCGCTTTTCGCCAGCTTCAACGGCCGCGTCGAATTCGCCCAGATCCGCGGCATGCGAGTCGAGGATATCCGCAGCAATCCCGCGCTAAGGGGCAAGGAAGTGATCGGTTCGCTCAACCGGCTGCGCGCGGGCGGCGAGCAAGTCGCGATCGGTTCGCGGCTCGCCGAATCGCTCGGTGCGACGGTGGGCAGCAAGATCACGATCATCAATCCCTCGGGCGCCGCGACGCCGATGGGCACGATGTACCGCTCGGTCAGCTATACGGTGGAGGCGATCTTCGAGGTCGGCGTCTATGATTTCGACAAGATCTTCGTGGTCATGCCGATCGAGGACGCGCAGACCCTGCTCCTCCTCGGTGATTCGGTGAGCATGGTCGAGATGGACACCAATGATCCCGACAATGTCCAGCGGATCGTCGCGCCGCTCGTTGACAAGGTCGGCAAGAGCGGCCAGATCGTCGACTGGCGCCAGATGAACCGCGAATTGTTCGAGGCGCTCCAGGTCGACCGGGTCGTCTCGTTCACGGTGCTGTCGATCATCCTCGTCGTCGCCTCGTTCAACATCGTCTCGTCGCTGATCATGCTGGTCCGCTCGAAGACCCGCGACATCGCGGTGCTGCGGACGATGGGGGCGACGCGCCGCGGCCTCATGCGGATCTTCGTCACCGTCGGCACGACGATCGGCGCGTTGGGCGTCGCCGCGGGCGGGGTTCTCGGCTTCCTGTTCATCACCTTCCGCGCGCAGGTCGTCCAGTTCATCGGACTGGTCACCGGCCAGCAGGTCTGGGATCCCTCGATGCGCTTCCTCACCGAACTGCCCGCCAGGACCGATCCGTTCGAGACGATCGGGATCTGCGTGATGGCGATGCTGTTCGCGTTCCTCGCCACGCTCTACCCTGCGTGGAAAGCGGCGAGCACCGATCCGGTCCAGGTGCTGCGCTATGAGTGATCCCATTCTGCAGACCCGCGGGCTCAAACGCAGCTTCAGGCAGGGCGAAGCAGTGATCGAAGTGCTGCGCGGCGTCGATCTCGACGTCCAGCCCGGCGAGATAGTGGCATTGCTGGGGCCTTCGGGCTCGGGCAAGTCGACCCTGCTCCAGGCAGTCGGGCTGCTCGAGGGCGGATTCGAGGGCTCGATCCGCATTGCCGGCAAGGAGGCCGCGCAATTGCCCGCGGGCGGTCGCACCGAAGTCCGCCGCAACAGCCTCGGGTTCGTCTACCAGTTCCACCATCTGCTGCCCGACTTCAATGCGATCGAGAATGTCGTGCTGCCGCAGATGATCCACGGCGCCACCCGCGCCGATGCCGATACGCGCGCCGGGCAATTGCTGTCCGCGCTCGGGCTCGCGCAACGGCTGACCCACCGTCCCAACCAGCTTTCGGGCGGCGAGCAGCAGCGCGTCGCGGTGGCCCGCGCGCTCGCCAACCGGCCGGCGCTGGTGCTCGCCGACGAGCCCACCGGCAATCTCGACGAGGCGACTGCCGACCGGGTCTTCGCCGAGTTCCTCAATCTGGTCCGTGGCGAAGGTTCGGCGGCTTTGGTGGCGACGCATAACGAGCGCCTCGCCGAACGAATGGACCGCGTGGTGCGCCTGCACGAGGGCCGGCTGGAGTGAGCGTCTGGCGCGAGACGCCGACGCTTCTCGGGCGCCACGTCACGCTGCGCCCGATGGTCCGCGAGGATCGCGAGGCATTGCTTCTCGCCTTCGAAGCCCTTGGGCCGCTGTTCCACACCACCGTGCCCGACGCCGATACCTTCGATCGCTGGTACGATCGCGTAACGTTCGACGCTGCGGCAGGGCGCAACATGCCTTTCACCGTGCTCGATGCCGACGGGCGGGTCTCGGGCGTCACGCGCTTCCTGCGAATGAGCGAGACGCATCGCCGCGTCGAGATCGGCGGCACGCTCTATGCGCCGCGCGTCCAGCGCACCGGGCTCAACACGCAAGCCAAATATCTGCTGCTCGGCCACGCCTTCGAAGTGCTGGACGTTAACTGCGTCCAGATCCGCACCGATTTCCTCAACCACGCCTCGCGCCGCGCGATCGAGCGGCTCGGCGCGCGGCTCGACGGGGTGCTGCGCGGGCATCTGATCCTCAACGGGCATCTGCGCGACAGCGCGGTCTATTCGATCCTCGCGCACGAATGGCCGGGCGTGCGACGCAATCTCGAGCTGCTGATGGCCGGTTACGATGGAGATCCCGCATGACCGCGCTCACCGAAATTCCTGTCCGCAAGCCAAGCGGCGAGGAGACCACGCTGGCGGAGCATGCCGGCGAGGTGCTGCTGATCGTCAACACCGCGTCGAAATGCGGGTTCACCCCGCAATATGCCGATCTCGAGGCGCTGCAGCGCGAATATCGGGATCGCGGCTTCTCGGTGCTGGGTTTCCCCTGCAACCAGTTCGGCGCACAGGAGCCGGGCGACGCGGCGGAGATCGCGAACTTCTGCTCGCTAACCTATGACGTGACCTTCCCGATCTACGCCAAGGTGGACGTCAACGGCGCCGACGCGGCGCCCTTGTTCGAGCATCTCAAGAAGGAAGCGCCGGGGCTGCTGGGCTCGAAGGCGATCAAGTGGAACTTCACCAAGTTCCTCGTCGATCGCGCCGGCAAGGTGATCGATCGCTACGCGCCGACGACCTCGCCCAAGGACATTGCCGGCGATATCGAGAAATTGCTTTAGGACTATGGGCTCCTGCTTTGGCAGGAGCACGATTGGCGTGATGCCCGGACGCGGTCCGCTCAGTGCATCCGCGGCCCGGGCAGGCAGATCACATATTGCCCGTTCTTCTCCATCATCGGCTTCTCGCTATCGTCGCCGGCGACGAGCTTGCCGAGCTTGGTGAGCATCGAGACCATCGACGTCGCGCCGGCCAGCGGGCGTCCGCGCGGGTCGCGGCGCGGGGCGGGGCGGGCGTTCCGCGGCTCGCGGCGGCGCGGCGGCGGCGCGAGGCGATGCATGCGCTGTGCCACGTCGGAGGCGGAGCCGGCGCGGCCGAACTCGCGCCAGACGACACGGAACCCGGCGGGGACCTGCGTCCACTCGGCAGCTTCGTCGAGCCGGATCATGTCGCAGCCGCAGCGGTGACAGATGCTGAATTCCAATCCCTGATTATGATGACGCTTGGCCGAGGGCACATGGTTCATCACCGAGCAGAGGATGGTCATCGCGGGCTTACTCCTGATACCGGACCGCTTCGCCTGCCCAGGACGGGTGCGCCGCGATCAAAGGTTGATCGTCGTTAACCACGGTTTGGCCGATCCGGCGGGTGAGTCGCCATTCAGGTCGGTCCCCATAAGCGACTCCCACCAAAGGGCTTGTACGGATGTGCCAGGTAAGCTTTCGGAAAGCTGTGGAAAGCGCTTCGGTCAAGGTGGCAATGCCGGACGTGCATCCCTAGGATAGGCCGATGGCGCATTCGGGATTCGTACCGCTCCGGGTCTTCTCCTCCTACACGATGCTCGAAGGTGCGATCGAGCCCAAGGCGATCGCCAAGCGCGCGCGCGAGCTGGGCTTCCCCGCCGTGGCGGTCAGCGACCGCAACGGGCTCTACGCCGCGATGTCCTTTTCGGACGCCTGCAAGAAGGCCGGGGTCCAGCCGATCGTCGGCACCTTGCTCGCGGTCAAGCGCCCCGAACTGGCCGAGGGCGCCCCGGTCGCGATCGACTGGCTCGCGCTCTATGCGCAGGACGAGACCGGCTATCTCAACCTTTGCCACCTCGTCTCCGCGGCGCATCTCGATCGCCCGATCGAGGAGGATGCGCATGTCACCCTCGAAATGCTCGAAGGTCGCACCGACGGGCTGCTATGCCTCACCGCGGGCGCCGAGGGCGCGCTCGCCCGGCTCTATGCCGACGGGCAGGACCATGCTGCCGAAACCTATGCGCACCGCATCGAGGCGCTGTTCCCCGATCGGCTCTATATCGAGATCGTCCGCCGGCTGAACGAAGTCGAGGGCCGCGCCGAGGCGAAATTGCTCGATTACGCCTATGCGCGAAACCTCCCGATCGTCGGCACCAATCCGTGCTGTTTCGCCGAAGAGACCTTTCACGAGGCGCATGACGCGATGCTGTGCATCGCCAATTCGTCCTACATCGCGTCGGACGATCGCCCGCGCTCCTCGCCCGATGCATGGATGAAGCCGGCGGGCGAGATGAAGGCGCTGTTCGCCGACCTGCCCGAGGCGCTGGCCAACACCCTCGTCGTCGCCCAGCGCTGCGCCTATGCCGCGCCCAAGCGCAAGCCGATCCTCCCCAGCCTCGCCGGCGACCGCGAAGGCGAGGCGCGGATGCTGCGCGCGCAGGCGCGGGAGGGATTGTACGCGCGGCTGACCAAGATCGCCGCGCTCGAGGGTAAAGCGTTCCCCTCCCGCTTGCGGGAGCGGTTAGAGGAGGGGAGTGCCGCAAGCGACGCCGCAGCCTTGACGGTCTCTCCCGCAAGCGGGGGGGGAGAAGAGGAAGACTGGACCAAACCCTATTTCGATCGCCTCGAGTTCGAACTCGACGTCATCATCCAGATGGGCTTCCCGGGATATTTCCTGATCGTCGCCGACTTCATCAAATGGGCGAAGACGCACGACATCCCGGTCGGCCCGGGCCGCGGCTCGGGCGCGGGCTCGGTGGTCGCGTGGGTGCTGACGATCACCGACCTCGATCCGCTCAAGCTCGGCCTGCTGTTCGAACGCTTCCTCAACCCCGAACGCGTGTCGATGCCCGATTTCGACATCGATTTCTGCGAAACCCGGCGCGGCGAGGTGATCCGCCACGTCCAGGAGAAATATGGCCGCGACACCGTCGCGCAGATCATCACCTTCGGGACGATGAAGGCGCGCGCGGTGCTCAAGGATGTCGGCCGCGTGCTCCAGATGAGCTACGGCCAGGTCGATCGCCTCGCCAAGCAGATCCCCAACCACCCGACCGATCCGTGGACGCTCAAGCGCACCCTCGACGGGGTCAGCGAGTTCCACACCGAGTACAAGCAGCACAGCGACGTCCGCCACCTGATCGATCTGTCGATGCGGCTCGAAGGCCTGCCGCGCCACAGCTCGACCCACGCCGCCGGCGTGGTGATCGGCGATCGTCCGCTCGCCGAGCTGGTGCCGCTCTATCGCGATCCGCGCTCGGACATGCCGGTCACCCAGTTCGACATGAAATATGTCGAGGGCGCCGGCCTCGTGAAGTTCGACTTTCTCGGCCTCAAGACGCTGTCGGTGCTCAAAAAGGCAGTCGAATTGCTCTCGGACCGGGGGATCGAGGTCGATCTCGACACGCTCGCCTGGGACGATCCCGAAGTCTATGACCTGCTCCAGCGGGGCGACACGGTCGGCGTGTTCCAGCTCGAATCCGAAGGCATGCGGCGCACCCTCACCGCGGTCCGGCCGACCAATTTCGGCGACATCATCGCGCTCGTCTCGCTCTATCGCCCGGGCCCGATGGACAACATCCCGAGCTTCGGCCACCGCAAAAGCGGGCGCGAGGAGATCGTCTATCCCCACGCCGCGCTCGAACCGATCCTGAAGGAGACCTACGGGATCTTCGTCTATCAGGAACAGGTGATGCAGGCCGCGCAGATCCTCGCGGGCTATAGTCTCGGCGGTGCCGACATGCTCCGCCGCGCGATGGGCAAGAAGATCAAGGCCGAGATGGATCAGCAGCGCGCGATCTTCGTCGAAGGCTGCGCGAAGGTGAACGGCATCAAGCCGGCCAAGGCCAACGAATTGTTCGACTTGATCGACAAGTTCGCCGGCTACGGCTTCAACAAGTCGCACGCCGCCGCTTATGCGCTGCTCGCCTACCAAACCGCGTGGCTCAAGACCCATCATCCGCACGAATTCTTCGCCGCTTCGATGGCGTACGACATCCACCAGACCGACAAGCTGGCGATCTTCGCCGACGATATGAGCCGGCTCAAGATCGAGTGCCTGCCGCCCGACATCAATTCCAGCCTCGCCGACTTCCATGTCGAGAAGCACGAGGACGGCCTCGCGGTGCGCTATGCGCTCGGCGCGCTCAAGGGCGTCGGCGAGCGCGCGATGGAGCTGCTGATCGAGGAACGCGACGCCAAGGGCCGCTTCCGCTCGCTCGACGATTTCGCCAAGCGCGTCGATCCGCGGCTGCTGAACAAGCGCCAGCTCGAGACGCTCGCCGCCGCTGGTGCGTTCGACGGGATCGAGCCCAATCGCGCCGGCGTCCATGCCGCCGCCGAGACGATCCTCGCGGTCGCCCAGCGCACGCATGAGAGCCGGACGAGCGGGCAGGGCGGCCTGTTCGGCGAATCCGAGCCGAGCGGCGGCGCGATCAATCTGCCGCGCAGCGCGAACTGGTCGCTGGCCGACAAGATCGCCGCCGAAAGGGACGCGTTCGGCTATTATTTCTCGGCGCACCCGCTCGATCGCTATGCGCATCTCGTCCGCAGCCAGGGCGCGCGCGAGATCGCCACGCTCGGCGAGGTATCGATCCCCGATGGCGGCCGCATCGGTGCGACGATCGCCGCGCTGATCGAGGACGCCCGCTGGCGCACCTCGGCGCGCGGCAACCGTTACATGATGGCGAACATCTCCGATCAGACCGGCCAGACGCTTGCCAGCTGCTTCGACGAATTCGCCGCCAAGGACATGGAGGATACGGCGCGGGAAGGAGGCTGCGCCTTGCTCACCGTCGAGCTCGACAAGCGCCCCGGCGAGGACACTCCGCGCGTGTCGATCAAGCGCGTCCAACCCTTCGAGAGCATCGCCAATACCGCGCGGCTGATCGTCGACCTCGAAGTGCGCGACGCCGCCGTGCTCCCGCTCCTCGCCGAGCTGATCGGCGGCGAGCGTGGCGGGCGCAGCGTTGTCCGGGTCTGGGCCCCGTTCGGCCCGGAGGGGCAGGCCGAGCTGGTGATCGGCCGCAACTTCCGGATCGACGAGGAAATGGTCGAGCGCATCCGCGGCCTGCCGGGGATCGCCAGGGCGGTGTTCGGCAAGCCCGAGGTGACGCTGGCCGCGGCGGCGTAAAGTCCCCCCGTCATCCCGGCCTTGTGCCGGGATCCACCGGGAGGTGGGGCGATGACCCCGCGTTTCTTGTTTCCCGAGTGCGGCTTGGTGGATGCCGGCGCAAGGCCGGGATGACAGGTCGGGTACTGCCGGCGGTAACAAATTATTGCCGGCGGCCGTGCCCCTCGACACGCCTCCCCTTCCGGGCATACCCTCTCCTCAAAAGCCAAAGAGCCGGAGAGAGCGATGCTGGGTGGAATGCAGGATTTCGAGCTGCGCGTGATGCGTCTGCTCGATCACGCCGCGCGCGAGCATGGGCCGCGCGAGATCGTCACGCGCTGGGCCGACGGCTCCGAGACTCGCACCGATTGGGCCGGCATCGCGCGTGACTCCCGCCGGCTGGCGCAGGCGCTCGAACGGCTCGGCATCGAGCCCGGCGGCCGCGTCGCGACGCTGGCGATGAACCACAGCCGCCATCTCGTCGCGTGGTACGGAACGATCGGCATGGGCGGGGTGATCCACACGATCAATCCGCGGCTGTTCGAGGACCAGCTCGCCTTCATCGCCAACCATGCCGAGGATCGGGTGCTGCTCTACGACAAGGCATTCGCGCCGATCGTCGAGAAGCTCAAGCCGCAATGGACCACGATCCGGCATTACATCTGCTTCGACGATGGCGCGTTCGAGGCGCTGCTCGCGCCCGAGACCGGCGACTATGGCTGGGTCGAGGGCGACGAGCGCGAACCCTGCATGCTCTGTTATACCAGCGGCACCACCGGCAATCCCAAGGGCGTGCTCTACTCGCACCGCTCGACCGTGATCCATGCGATCACCGAGCTCCAGCCCGCCGAGTTCGATCTGTCGATGCAATCGGTGGCGATGCCGATCGTGCCGATGTTCCATGCGGTCGGCTGGGGGCTGCCGTTCGCGGGCGCGGCGGTGGGCGTGAAGTTCGTCTTCTCGGCGATCAACGAACCGAAAATCCTCTGCGAGCTGATGAACCGCGAAAAGGTGACGCACAGCGCCGGGGTGCCGACCGTCTGGTTCGCGATGTTCCAATATATGGACGCGACCGGCGCTGCGCCCGAGCATCTGAAGATCGTCACGATCGGCGGTTCTGCGGCGCCGCGCGCGATGATCGAGCGGCTGATGAAGATGGGCATCCGGGTCAATCACGCCTGGGGGATGACCGAGACCAGCCCGATCGGCACGATGGGCGCGCCTTCCCACGATTTCGACCAGCTCAGCTTCGAGGAACAGGTCGACCAGGTATCGAGGCAGGGCAAGGTGCCTTTCGGAGTCGAGCTGCGCGTGGTCGACGACGCGGGCGCGGTCCAGCCCCGCGACGGCGTCAGCTCGGGCCGGCTGCAGGTCCGCGGCCCATGGGTGATCAAGCAATATTATGGCGAGGAGCAGCTCGCGGTCGATCCGGAGAATTGGTTCGACACCGGCGACGTCGCCTTGCTCCATCCCGACGGGACGATGCAGATCACCGATCGCGCCAAGGACGTGATCAAGTCCGGCGGCGAATGGATCAGCTCGGTCGAGCTCGAAAATTGCGCGGTGGGCTGCGCGGGCGTCGCCGAGGCGGCGGCGATCGGCGTCTACCATCCCAAATGGGAAGAGCGTCCGATCCTGCTGGTGGTGCGCAAGCCCGACTGCACGGTGACCGCCGAAGCGATTCGGGCCCATCTCGAGCAGCACGTGGCCAAATGGTGGCTGCCCGACGAGATCCATTTCGTCGAAAGCCTGCCCCACACCGCCACCGGCAAGCTGCTCAAGACCGCGATCCGCGCGCAGTACAAGGACTTCAAGCTGGCGGCCGCGTAACTCCCGCTCCCTTTGGGAGCGGGAAGGGGCCCGCTCGCGTAGCGAGTGGGAAGGGTGAGGGCAGCTCGACCCTCACCCTTCCACCGACTGCGTCGGCTCCCTCCCTCTCCCGACGGGAGAGGGAATTACTTCCCCATCACCGCCGCGCTGACCTCGCTGGCCTTCGCATCCTTGAACCGCGCGCAATTGCGGATCGTCTCCAGCGTGCGGTCCAGCCCGAGCGTGCTGTCGTTCGCCAGCGGCGGGCGCAGCTTCGCGTCCACCGCATCGGCCGCGGCGTTGGTGCACAGCACGTTGAACATCCGCGCCGAACGCGAGGCAAAGATCCCGCCGCCGCCCGCGCGTGCGCCGTCGAAATGCGCCAGCAGATAGTCCGATGCGATGTCGCGCGTCCGTGGCGCACCGAGCAGGCTCGTTGCGACATGCTGACGCACGCCTTGCGACAGGCGCGGGTCCTTGAACTCGTTCAGCAACCAGCGCGCCACTTCGGGATTGCCCGAATTGCCGATCGCCTCGAACGCGATCTCGTGCAGCATCGGATCCTCGCTGGCGAGCGCCTTCTCGGCCACCACCTTCGCCAGCGGCACGCCTTTCTCCTCCATGTCGAGCGACAGCGCGAGCATGGCGAATTGCGGGTCGAGCGCGGCGGCATTGCCGGCCAGATACGAATCCGCCGCCGCGATCAGCTTGCCGCGCACCACCGGGTCGCCCCCAGCGCCCGCGACGAGCTCGACCAGGTCGCTGCGCAATTCCTTGCGGTCCGGGCTATCCGAAGCATGGCCTTCCGCGGCAGGATCGAAGCCGAGCTGCGCCAGCTTCGGGCCGTAGATGCCGGTGATCAGTTTGCGGTATGCAGCCGTGGCGGCATCGTCGATCAGCCCGCGGCGGAACAATCCGCGCAGCCGCTCGCCATTGTCGAGCGCTGCCTTGTCCGCCGGATGCGCCGCCATCGACCGCGCCAGCGCCGCCAGTTGCGCGAACTTCGCCTTGCCGGCGTAGAAGGACGCCCACAGGCTGTCGGTCACCGCCAGCGCCTCGCCCTCGGGCAAGGTCGGTGCGGCGGCGATCAGGGTCGACCAGTCCGCCGGGTCCATGTCGAACCGATAATAGCCCCATCCGCCGGCATTGGGGACGATCACCCCGTCGCCCTTCGCCGCGATGGGGCCGCTCGGCTTGTCGAGAAGCGTGCAGCTGCGCACCGCGGCGCGGCGCACGCAGACGGGGACGATCCACTGCGTCGCCGGCAGATTGCTGCCAAAACTGGCATAGCGTGCCTGACTCGCGGTCACCCCGTCGCCGGCGCGCTGCAAGGTCACCACCGGCACGCCCTGCTGGTCGACGAAGCCGCGCAGCGATTCGAGCACCCGCGGATCGTGCGCCGCGCTGGCGAGCGAATCGAAGAACTGGTCGGTGGTCGCGTTGCCGTGATGGTAACGCTGCATGTGCAGCCGCACCCCGTCGCGGAACTTCTCCTCGCCCAGATAGGCGGCGATCATCGCCACGACCTGGCCGCCCTTGCCATAGGTGATCTGGTCGAACGCGGCGTCGATATCCACGTCGCGGGTGATCCGCTGGTGGATCGGCCGTCCGGCGCCGAGCGCGTCCACCTGCATCGCGTCGAATGCCTCGTCGATCGCCGACACGCCGATGTTGAGATCGGGCCGCCATTCGTTGCCGATGCGATAGCCCATCCAGTTGGCGAAGCTCTCGTTGAGCCAGATGTCGTCCCACCAGGCTGGCGTCACCACGTCGCCGAACCATTGGTGCGAAAGCTCGTGCGCGACGACCATGCCGAAGGTCTGCTTGTCCGCGCCCGGCGAGGCGTCGTCGACGAACAATATGCCGTCGCCATAGATGTCGGCGCCGGCATTCTCCATCGCGCCCGGCATCACCGGCGAGCCGATCTGGTCGAGCTTGGGGTAAGGGAAGGGCTGGTCGAAATATTTTTCGAGCAACGCGACGATCTTCTTCGAACCCTCGAGCGCGAACTGCATCTGCCCGGCATAGGGTTTGGTCCCGACGATGCGCAGCGGTAGCGGTCGCTGGCGCTGCGGAGTCGCCGGCACGGTGCCCTCGGCAGTGACGAACGGCCCGACGACGAAGGCGACGAGATAGGTCGGCAGCGGCTCGGTCGCGGCGAAGCGGTGCTTGACCAATTTGCCCGCGGCCTGCGGCTTGCCCTGCTCGGCGGCATTGCTCACGGCGACGAAGCCGGGCCGGGTGGTGACCGATACGGTGAACGGCGTCTTGTACCCCGGCTCGTCGAACGACGGGAAGGCGGCGCGCGCGTCGATCGACTGGAATTGCGACCAGCTATACCAGTCGTCGCCCACCTTGATCCGGTATAGCCCCGAGGGCCCGTCGCCGAACGCCGCGTCGTAATCGAACTCGAGCGTCATCCTTCCCGCCGGCAGCATGCGGCCGAAATCGACTTGCGCCAGCCCGGTCGCGCTCTTCTGGGTAAAGGTCACCGGCGTCTCGCTCTTGCCGATCTTCACCACGGCCCTGGCGACCTTGAGGTCGCGCCCGTGCAGGAAGATCGAGGCGGCGGGCCGCTTGAGCTCGACATCGATCTCGGCATGACCGGCGAAGCGCGCCTGCTCGGGGACGATCGTCATGTCGAGCCGATAGGCGATCGGCTTGACCGTATCGGGCAGTTTGCCGGTGGGGAGCGGGGGGGATTGGGCAAGAGCGGAAGCGGGGAGAGTGAAGGCGCAGAGCACCAGCAACAGGACGCGCATCGAGAATCCTTGGAAAGCGATGGCGATGCTTATGCGGGCGACTGCCTTGGGGCAATAGCACACCTGAAGGCCGTCCCGCCGGACGATGGACAGCCTGACGGCGCCGGGTTAGCGCTACCAGCGGTCAAAGGGAGGAAGCGCGTGGCGAGAATGAACGGGCTGTTGTGCCTGCTTGCGGCATGGTGCCTCGGCGGCACCGCGACCGCACAGGAAAAGCCGCATTGGGTGGCGAGCTGGGCGACGTCGCAGATGGTGCCGACCGGCGAGAATGCCGCCCCGGCCGAGGATCTCACCGATGCCACGATCCGCCAGATCGTCCGCGTCTCGATCGGCGGCAAGCGGCTGCGCGTGCGGCTGTCGAACGCCTTCGGCACCACGCCGCTGGTGATCGACGCCGCGAGCGTCGCACTCTCGGCGGACAACGCCACCGCGCGCATCCTCCCCGCCGGCGCGCGGGCGCTGCGCTTCGGCGGCCAGGCCGTAGTGACCATCCCCGCGGGTGCCGACTATCTGTCCGATCCGGTCGACCTTGCGATCGCCCCCGGCGCCGATCTCGCGATCACGCTCCATCTGCCCTTGCCGCCCGAGCGGCAGACCGGCCATCCCGGCGCGCGTGCCCACAGCCATTTCGCGCACGGCCAGCAAGTGATGGCGGAGGCGCTCGCCGGCGCGAAGATCGCGACGCGCTGGTATGCGATCGGTGGTGTCGAGGTCGACGCGCCGGGTGCCGGCGCGCTGGTGATCCTCGGCGATTCGATCACCGACGGCTATGGCGTCCAGCCCAATACCAATGCCCGCTGGCCCGATCGGCTCGCGGCCCGCCTGCGCGCACATCCCGCGACGCGCAACCTCGCGGTGCTCAACGCCGGCATCGGCGGCAACCGGCTGCGGCTCGACGGCACCGGCCCCAATGCGCTCGCCCGTTTCGAGCGCGAAGTGCTGGCGCCTCCGGGCGTGACGCATTTGCTGGTGATCGAGGGGATCAACGATCTCGGCACGCTCACCCGCGACGCGCCCGCCACGCCCGACCAGCATGCCGCATTGGTCCGCGAGATGATCGGCGTGTTCGAGCAGATCGTCGCCCGCGCCCGCGCGCACGGGATCAAGGCGATCGGCGGGACGATCATGCCAGACGGCGCCTCGGCTTATTACCACCCCGACGTTGCCAACGAGGCCGATCGCGCCGCAGTCAATGCATGGATCCGTGCGCCCGGCAATTTCGACGCGGTGGTGGATTTCGACGCCGCGATGCGCGATCCGAAGAACCCGACGCGGCTGCGGCCGGAGCTGGATTCGGGCGACGGGCTGCACCCGTCGATCGCAGGCTATCAGGCCATGGCCGATGCGGTGCCGCTGGCGCTGCTCGCTACCGCGACGAAGCGATGAGCATGATCGTCACCTCGCGGAGGCGGGGGTGACGGGCGAAAGTCAAAACAGCTCTCCCTGCGGTCCCGCCGGCGGCCGGAACAGATCGGTCCGCAGCCGCAATCGTTCGCCGTCGAGCCCGTATCGTTTCGCCGCGATGTGAAACCGCTTCCGCAGCAACTCCGCCCAAGGCCCCTGGCCGCGCATCCGGGTGTGGAAATTGGGGTCGTTGTCCTTCCCCCCGCGGAGCGACTGGATCGTCGCCATCACCTTGCCCGCGCGATCGGGGAAATGGGTGTCGAGCCACGCGCGGAACAGCGGCGCCACCTCGTGCGGCAGCCGCACCGGCAGGAAGAAGGCGCCGCGCGCTCCGGCTTCGGCGGCCGCTTCCAATATATGCTCGATCTCATGATCGGTCACCGCGGGGATCACCGGCGCCATCGATACGAACACCGGCACGCCCGCATCGGTCAGCTTGCGGACCGCCGCCAGCCGCTTCGCCGGCGAAGGCGCGCGCGGCTCCACCGTCATCGCGATCCGCGGCTCGAGCGAAGTGATCGACAGCATCACCGCCGCGAGCCCCCGCGCCGCCATCGGCGCGAGCAGATCCAGATCGCGCGTCACCCGATCGGACTTGGTGGTGATCGTGATCGGATGGCTGCACTCGGCCAGCACTTCGATGCAGCCGCGGGTGATCCGCCACGTCGCTTCGATCGGCTGATAGGGATCGGTATTGGTCCCGAACGCCACCGGCCTGCACACATAGCCCCTTTTGCCGAGTTCGGCGCGCAGCAAGGCCGGCGCATCGGGTTTGGCGAACAGCCGCGTCTCGAAATCGAGCCCCGGCGACAGATCGTGATAGGCGTGGGTCGGCCGCGCGAAGCAATAGATGCAGCCATGCTCGCACCCGCGATACGGGTTCACCGATCGATCGAACGCGATGTCGGGTGAGCTGTTGCGGGTGAGGATCGTTTTCGGCTTCTCCACCGTTACCATGGTGCGCAGCGGCGGCAGTTCGCCGTCGACGGTCTCGCGGTCGTCGAGCCAGTCGCCATCGGCCTCGCGCCCGGGCAGGTTGAAGCGGCTGCTGTCCTTGTTGAGCGTGGCGCCGCGAACGGCGCGAGTCTTTGCCATTGCCGGAAGCTAGGCGCTGCATTAGAACATATCAAGAACATATGGAGGAATCGATGGCACGGATCAGTTATGTCGAATTGCCGGCGGCGCGCGCCGGCGAGACGCGTGATTTCTATGCGAAGGCGTTCGGCTGGGCCTTCACCGATTTCGGCCCCGATTATGCGGCGACGACCGGCGGCGACGTCGATGTCGGCATCAACGGCGGCGACGATAAGGCGATCGCACACTTGCTGCCGATCGTCGAGGTTCAGGATCTCGAGGCGGCACTCGACAAGGTCGTCGCGGCGGGCGGCGAAGTGACCGTGCCGATCTTCGCCTTTCCGGGCGGGCGGCGCTTCCACTTCCGCGATCCGGCGGGCAATCAGCTCGGCGTATTCGTCAACGAGCCCGAATAGGGCCGATTGCGCGCATCGGGGCGGCTGCTAAAGGCTGGCCGTCTCATAGGGGGATTTCGATGCGCCTGCTTCCGTTCGCCGCCGGCATTGCCGCGCTCTGCCTGTCCGCGCCCGCTGCGGCCGAGGACACCAAGCCCTGCGGCGCCGGGCTGATCTGCGCGAGCGATCCGCAGACGGTGATGGCGGCGCTGGAGAAAGCCGGCCTCAAGCCCAGGCTGAGCAAGGACGGCGAGGGCGATCCGATGATCGAGAGCGACGAATCCTCTTATCATTTCGACGTCTATTTCTATGGCTGCGCCGAGCACAAGAATTGCGATTCGCTGCGCTTCGAGACTCTGTTCGAGAAGGCGCCCGAAAATACGCCCGCGCTGGCCGACAAATGGAACTCGAAGAAGCGCTTCCTCCAGGCCTCGGTCCGCAACGACCAGCAATTCGCGGTGGCTTATGACCTGGCGACGATCGGCGGACTCAATGCCGCCAACTTCACCGACGTGATCGACTGGTGGAATTCGCAGCTGAACGAGCTCGCGACCTTCTTCAAGGAAGAGATCCCGGAAAAGAAGGCCGAGCCGAAGAGCTGAGCCGGCTGGCGGATCTGCAAGGCGGGTCGAAATTCGGCCTCGTATGCGTCATGCCCTTCCCCGACCCCTTCCGCGAAGCGGGAGGGGCTGGGGGAGGGGAGTGCCGCGAGCGAGTGCTCGATCGCTATTCTTGCGCTCTCAAACCATCGCCACTGCGCTGAATTACCGCTCCGTCAGCCGCGGCATCAGTTCGACGAAGTTGCACGGCTTGTGGCGGACATCGAGCTGGCTCGCGAGGATGCCGTCCCACGCGTCGGTGACTGCCCCGGTCGAGCCCGGCAGCGCGAAGATATAGGTGCCCCGCGCTACCCCCGCAGTCGCGCGCGACTGGATCGTCGAGGTGCCGATGCTCTGATAGCTCAGCCAGCGGAAAAGCTCGCCGAAGCCGGGGATTTCCTTGTCCCAGACCCGCGCCAGCGCTTCGGGGGTCACGTCGCGCCCGGTGACGCCGGTCCCTCCGGTGGTGAGGATCACGTCGATTTCGGGGTCGTCGATCCAGCCGTGCAGCCGGCTGACGATCGTCTCGGCATCGTCGCGCACGACGGCGCGGCCGGCGAGTTCGTGCCCGGCGCCGGTCAGCCGCTCGACCAACCGGTCGCCCGAGCGGTCGTCAGCCAATGTTCGCGTGTCCGAAACCGTGAGCACTGCGATCCGGACCGGCCGGAACGCGATGCTTTCGTCAATTGCCACCGGCGACCTGGGTCATGGCGGGAAGACGGCGCGGCGCGATCGACGCGCTGACCTTGATCGCTTTGGCGCCCGGCAGCCCGGGGAATTTGGGCCACAGCCCCTGGGTCAGCGCCGACCGGCTCGCCGAGGCGCGGCCTTCCTGATTCTCGTACATCCAGTAATTGCGCAGCACGGTCATCACATAGCCGCGCGTCTCCCAATAGGGGATGCTCTCGATGTAGAGCAGCGGATCGCCATTGTCCTTGCTCATGCTGTTCCACAAGGCGACCGGAGTCGGCCCGGCATTGTACGCGGCGATCACCTTGGGCAGCAGCCCGCCGGTGAACGGCTGGTCGCGCAACTGCTCGAGATAGGACTGGCCGATCTCCATGTTGACCGAAGGCTTGGTAAGGTCGCTCGCGGCATAGGTCACCCCGTGACGGCGGCCGACATCGGTAGCGGCGCCGGTCTTGACCTGCATCAGCCCCATCGCGCCCGCTGCGCTGCGGACCTCGGCATTGAAGCGCGATTCCTGCAAGGTGTGCGCGAACACCAGTGCCTTGTCGACCCGCCAGCCGCCCGCGGGGGTCCAGTTGGGCGAGGGGTAGCGCGCCTGCACCAGAGGCCGCGCGCCGGCGGGGCCGTTGTGCGAGAGCCAGAGCTGGGTGGCGGCAAGATTGAAGCGGCCGGCGAGGCGCGTGAGCGCGGCATGGTCGCCGGGGGTGCAGAACCTGGCTTGGTGGCGCAGCACTTCGTTGGCAAGGCCGTCCTCGCCGATTTCGGTCAGCGCCGCGGCGACGCGGATATTGGGGCGGCGTTCGAGCGTGCGCCAATCCTCGGCGACGAAGCGCTCGCCCTTGACCGGTTTTTCCTGGATGCCGAGCGCGGCCTTGGCGAGCAGCCCGTAATAGGTCTCGCCGAACTGCGCCGCCGCCTTGAGCCGCACGCTGACCTTTTCGGGCCGCCCGCATGCCATGTCGGCGCGCGAGGCCCAATAGAAGCCGGCCGAGCGGAGCTCGGTGTCGGTGGCGCGGGTCGCGACGCGCTCGAAGGCGTCGGCGGAGGCGTGGCAGTCGCCCTGCCGCCATGTCGCGAGCCCGGCGACCCAATCGGCCTGGCCGACCCATGGTCCGATGCCGAGCTGCGCCTTCTCGGCGACGCGCCGGGCATTGCTGTCGTCGCCGGCGACATAATAGATCCACGCGACCTTTTGCTGCCATTCGGTCAGCGCCTCGGGCGTGAGGTCGGCGGCGAATTTCTCGACCACCGCCTCGGCCTGGACGCCGTCATCAGCCTTGACGAAGGGCTGGATCTCGATCGCCACCGACGTCGCCGCGGTGTCGCTCTTGATCGAGCGCGCGCGCTGGCGGACCGGCGCGCCGTCGAACCAGATCAGGCGCTGGGCGGCGGGAAGGTCGGGCGTGTCGAGGGCGCCGCGCGCCTTGGCCATGCGGACCAGTTGCTCGGCCTGCGGCAGATCCGGCGCTTCGGAAAGCAATGCCATGATCGCCGGAAGCTCGACCTTGGGCGATCCCTTGGCGGTGTAGAGCTCGGCGCGGGCGAGCGCGTGGAGCGGGCCCGGCTTCATCGAATCGAGCTGGAGCTGGGCATCGGTCCATTGCCCGGCGCGGATCGCGGCGAAGACTTTCCGATACCCGCTGCGCTGATCGCTATCGAGCTGGTCGGGGATGCCGTCGCCGTCGCGCGCGGCTGCAGGCGCGTTGCTCGCGCGGCCATCCACGGTCAGGTCGTCGGCATGGGCCGCGGCAGGCAATGCGAGCAGCGCCGCGGCAAAGATGGTACGCTTGATCACTCGGTCCCCCGGCTCAACAGCAGAAGATGCTTCCAGGCTTCGCTTTTGGCGGCTGGCCGCTCCAGCAGGAAACGGGGATGGAAGCTCGCCGCCGCACGCGTAATGCCACCGAAATGGTTAACGTCGCGTATAGGATTTGTTAGGGATTCTCCACTCGTCTCAGCCAGCACACGGCTCGCCGATTGTCCGAGCAAAAACAGCCGCTTGGGTCCGAGCAGGGTCAAATGGTGCCGTGCCAGCTCGAGCAGGCGCGCCTCGTCGTCGGGCGCGATCCGCCCGGTCACCGGCCGCGCCCAGGCGAGCGGCAGCAGATATACCGATTCGCGGCTCTGGCCGATCGCGGCGAGCATCTTGTCGAGCAGCCGGCCGGCCGGTCCCGACAGCAACTGGTCGGAATCCTCGACTTCGGGAACGTCGGTGACCAGCACCCATTCGGCATCGGCCGGACCGGTCGGACCCAGCCGCGGCGCGTGCCATCCGGCCTCGGGTGCGGTATCGCCGAGCCGCCACGCAACGAACGCTTCGAGCGTGTCGGGCAGCGTCTCGACCACCGGTTCCGCTACGGCAGCCTGCGCCTCGACGGCCTGCGCCGGCGGCGCGATCCGCGCCAGCCAGTCGCGCGCCTCGTCCTCGACGAGCATGTCGACCCCGGCGTCGCGCCACCATTCGAGCGCGCTCGCGGCGGCCTTTTGCCAATCCTGAACCGGTTCCCCTCCCATACCCTATCTTTGAATCCTTGTTGACGCCGCGGTCAATCTGCCTCCAATCGCAAGCAGACAGGGCGTTGCGCAAGCGCGACGACAGGCGCGCGCCACCGTCCACTGGAACGACTCGCAAGGGATTAAGAGGATGAGCGAACGAGAGTCGATGCCCTATGACGTCGTGATCGTCGGCGCAGGCCCCTCGGGGCTCGCCGCGGCGATCCGGCTCAAGCAGCTGGCCGGCGAGACCGGGCAGGAGCTGTCGGTGTGCATCCTCGAAAAGGGATCCGAGGTCGGCGCGCATATTCTGTCGGGCGCGGTGGTCGATCCGCGCGCGCTCGACGAACTGCTCCCCGATTGGCGGACGCAGGATTGCCCGCTCGCCCGCACCCCGGTCACCGAGAACCATCACTGGATCCTCAGCGCGAAGGGCAAATCGGCCTTTCCCGAGTTCATGACGCCGCCCTACCTCCACAACAAGGGCACCTACACCGGCTCGCTCGGCAATCTCTGCCGCTGGCTGGCGGGCAAGGCCGAGGAACTCGGCGTCGAGATATTTCCCGGCTTCGCCGCCGCCGAGATCCTCTACGATGACGACGGCAGCGTGAAGGGCGTAGCCACCGGAGACATGGGCGTCGCGCGCGACGGTACGCATAAACCCGATTACGCCCCCGGGCTCGAACTCCATGCGAAGTACACCCTGTTCGGCGAAGGGGTCCGCGGCCATCTCTCGAAGCAGCTGCAGCGTCAGTTCGCACTGTGTGAGAATGCCGACCCGCAAGTCTATGGAATCGGCATCAAGGAATTGTGGGATGTGGATCCCGCGAAGCACAAGCCCGGCACGGTCATCCACACCCAGGGCTGGCCGCTCAAGGAAGGCGAGTCCAATGGCGGCGGCTTCCTCTATCACCAGGCCGACGGGCAGGTGGCGCTCGGTTTCGTGCTCTGGCTCAATTACAAGAATCCGTATCTCTCGCCCTTCCACGAGATGCAGCGCTGGAAAACGCATCCCGAGATCGCGAAGATCCTGCAAGGCGGCAAGCGCGTCTCCTATGGCGCCCGCGCGATCAGCGACGGCGGCTGGCAGTCGGTGCCGAAGCTGGTGATGCCCGGCGCGGCGCTGATCGGCGACACCGCCGGCTTCCTCAACGTGCCGCGCATCAAGGGCACCCACACCGCGATGAAATCGGGGATGATGGCGGCCGAAGCCGCCTTCGCCGCGGTCCATGCCGGCCGCAGTGGCGACGAACTCGCCGCTTATCCCGAAGCGTACAAGGCCAGCTGGGTCGAGAAGGAGCTTCGCGGCGTCCGCAACGTCGTGCCTCTGGTCAAGAAGTTCGGCGACACCTGGGGCACGCTCTTCTCGGGCGTGGCGATGTGGATGGAGCTGATCGGGCTGCGCTGGCCGTTCACCATGAAGCACCACCCCGATCACGAGAGCCTGTGGCACGCCAGCGAAGCCACGCCGATCGACTATCCCAAGCCCGACGGCGTATTGACCTTCGACCGGCTCTCCTCGGTGTTCATCTCGAACACCAATCACGAGGAGGACCAGCCGGTCCATCTGACGCTCAAGGATCCCGATATCCCGATCGGCTACAATCTCCCCATATACGCCGAGCCGGCGCAGCGTTACTGTCCGGCGGGTGTGTACGAGGTCGTTGGAGAAGGCGATGATCTGCGTTTCCAGATCAACGCGCAGAATTGCGTGCACTGCAAGACCTGCGACATCAAGGATCCCACCCAGAACATCAACTGGGTGGTCCCCGAAGGCGGCGGCGGGCCCAATTATCCGAACATGTAGCGTCCTCGGCCTGCTCCTCGCCGGAGCGCCGCTCGCCCAGGCCGCGCCCGATCCGACCGCCTATGTCCGCGCCCGCGCCGCCGATGCGGCAGGCGCGGCGCAATTGGCCTCGGCCGGCTATGCCGAGGCACTGAGCGCGGCGCCGGCGGACGAGATCATCGCGATGCGCGCCTGGCGCCAGGCGCTGGCCGCGGGCGATTATGTCCTCGCCAGCCGCGCCGGCGCCACGCTGGTCAAGGCCGGCGTGGCGCCCCCCGACACGGCATTGCTCGCGCTGGCGATGGCGCTCGAGAGCGGTGATCCGGTCGGCGCGGAGAATGCCGTGAATCTGCTCGCCAAGGGGCCGTTCGATTTCCTCGCGCCGGCGCTCAAGGCGTGGCTCGCCTTCGATCGCGGCGAGGACGCCGTGGCGCTGCTCGACGCTGCGCCGGGCGACGCGCTCGCGCGCCGCTACACGCGCCGTCACCGCGTGCTGCTGCTCATCGCGGCGAAGCGCACCAGCGAGGCGATGGCCGCGCTCGCCGCGGAGCTCGCCACCGGCGCCGGCGACGATGCCCGGATCGACGCCGCCTTGCTGCTCGGCCGGACCGGCGCGCGCGAACAGGCGAAGCGGCTGCTCGCCGGCGATCGGCCCGAATTCGCGCGGCTGCGCAAGCAGCTCGGCAAGCAAGGCAGGCCCGATGCCGCCCTGGGCGCCGCGCGGATGTTCCTCGAGCTCGCGGTCGAGATCGCCGGCCAGGAGATGCAGCCGCTGTCGGTGGTGCTGACCCGCGCCGCCTTGCTGCTCGATCCGCGCGACGATCGCGCGCGGCTCTATCTCGCCGAGGCGCTGTCGCAAGGCGGGTCGCACGATCTCGCGCTCGGCGTGCTCGCCGAAATCCGCAAGGACAGCCCCTTCGCGCGCGGCGGCGCGGCGGGCCGGGTCGCGGCGCTGCGCCGGGCCGGCCGGGTTCCGGAGGCGCTGGCGCTCGCCGGGGCGCTGGCCAATGACGGCGGCGCGACCGGAGCCGACAGCGAGACCTGGGGCGACATGCTCGTCGATCAGGGTCGCTTCGATCAGGCTGCTTCGGCTTATGCCGCGGCGATCCTGCGGCCGGGCGGCGAGAGCAACTGGATGCTCCATTATCTCCACGGCCGCGCGCTCGATCGCGCCGGGCGGTGGGGCGAGGCATTGCCCGCGCTCCAGCGCGCCGTCGCTTTGGGCCCCGAGCAGGCGCCCGCGCTCAAATATCTCGGCGATGCCCAGATCGCGCGCGGCGAGAACCTCGTCGAGGCGCAGGCACTGCTGGAACGCGCCCGCACGCTCGAGCCCGACGACGCCGAGATCGCCGATTCGCTCGCCTGGGCGCTGTTCCAGCGTGGCGAGATGGCGCGGGCGTTGCCGCTGCTCGAACAGGCGGTGAAGGGCGATCCTTCCGCCGCGCGCGCCAACGAGCATCTCGGCGATGCCTATTGGCGGCTCGGCCGGCATTATGAGGCGCGCTATGCGTGGCGCGCCGCGCGGCTGACCGCGGAGAACGACGCGACCGCGCGGCTCGAAGCCAAGCTCGCGCATGGATTGAAGCCGCGGACCAATTGATGCTGACCGAGATCGCGCGCGCCAAGCTCAATCTGGCGCTCCATGTCCGCGCCCGCCGCCCCGACGGCTATCACGAGCTCGAAACCCTGTTCGCATTCGTCGAATATGGCGACGTGTTGCGCGTTGCCCCGGCCGCAGCGCCGTCGTTCCACGTCAGCGGCCCGTTCGCCGCTGCGCTGGCCGGGGAGGGGGACAATCTCGTCACCCGCGCCGCCGCCCGCTTTGCCGGCATCTTCGGCGGCGGTGCGCACGCAATCGCGCTGGAAAAGCATCTGCCGGTCGCCTCGGGGATCGGCGGCGGCTCGGCCGATGCGGCCGCCACCTTGCGTGCGCTCGCCCGGCTGCACCACGTCGCGCTCGACGACCCGCGGCTGTTTGAAATCGCCGATGCGCTCGGCTCGGACGTTCCCGCCTGCCTGCTCGGCAAGACCGCGATCGGCAAGGGCAGGGGCGAGCAGCTCGAACCCGTTCCCGGCACGCCCGGCATCCCGGTGCTTCTGGTCAATCCCGGCGTCGCGGTGTCGACCGCCGCGGTCTTCCGTCGCTGGGACGGGGTCGATCACGGCCCGCTCCGCGCCGACCCGCTGGCCGGCCGCAACGATCTCGAAGCCCCGGCCCGCGCGATCGCCCCGGTGATCGGCGAGGTCCTCGAAACACTGGCCGCGCAGGACGGCGTCACCCTAACGCGCATGTCGGGCTCGGGTGCGACCTGCTTTGCATTGTTCGAGAACGAAGCGGCTTGCGCGAATGCGGCCACCCGCATCGCCCGCCCCGGCTGGTGGCGCGTCGAGACCCGACTCGGCTGAATATCGTCATCCCGGCGAATGCCGGGATCCCAGGCCGCGAGCGGCCGGCCGGCGGCGCGAGGTCCCGGCGTTCGTCGGGACGACGAACAAAGCGAAAGTTCCCCTCTTGTTCTTGTGGAACAAATGCGATACATGCTGTTCGCACACGGTTGAACGGCAGGGTCAAACCCTCTAGCGACGGGGATACGAAATGGCAGCTTCCCTCAAGGTGATCGACGGCAACATGGCAGTATCCACGGACAAGCAGAAGGCGCTCGACGCCGCACTGGCGCAGATCGATCGCGCCTTCGGCAAGGGCAGCGCGATGCGTCTCGGCTCGAAGGAGACGATGCAGGTCGAGGCGATCTCGACCGGATCGCTCGGGCTCGACATCGCGCTCGGCGTCGGCGGCCTGCCGCGCGGCCGCGTCATCGAAGTCTATGGCCCCGAAAGCTCGGGCAAGACCACGCTCGCGCTCCACGTCATCGCCGAGGCGCAGCGCACCGGCGGCACCGCCGCATTCGTCGACGCCGAGCATGCGCTCGATCCGGTCTATGCCAAAAAGCTCGGGGTCAATATCGACGAGCTGATCGTCTCGCAGCCCGATACCGGCGAGCAGGCGCTCGAGATCGTCGACACCCTGGTCCGCTCGAACGCGATCGACGTGCTCGTGGTCGATTCGGTCGCCGCGCTGGTTCCGCGTGCCGAAATCGAAGGCGAGATGGGCGACAGCCATGTCGGCCTGCAGGCGCGTCTGATGTCGCAGTCGCTGCGGAAACTCACCGGCTCGATCAGCCGCTCGCGCTGCATGGTGATCTTCATCAATCAGCTGCGCATGAAGATCGGCGTGATGTACGGCAATCCCGAGACCACCACCGGCGGCAACGCGCTCAAATTCTACGCCTCGGTCCGTCTCGACATCCGCCGCACCGGCCAGATCAAGGATCGCGACGAGATCATCGGCAACGCCACCCGCGTGAAAGTGGTCAAGAACAAGGTCGCGCCGCCGTTCAAGCAGGTCGAGTTCGACATCATGTACGGGCAGGGCATCTCCAAGATCGGCGAGATCCTCGATCTCGGGGTCAAGGCCGGGCTCGTCGAGAAATCGGGCGCGTGGTTCAGCTATGACAGCATCCGCATCGGCCAGGGCCGCGAGAATTCGAAGACGTTCCTCAAGGAGAATCCCGAGCTCTGCACCCGGCTCGAAGTTGCGATCCGCAATCGTACCGATCAGGTCGCCGAGGGGCTGATGGCGGGTCCGGAGCCCGACGACGATCTCTGAGCGGATGCGCTTCGCCTGATCACGATCAGATTTTCGACCGCACCGGCGTGCACTGCGCCCGCGGCGGTCACGGGCTCGGCCCATCGGAAGACCCGGCGCATTGCCCTGCGCCGGGTCTTTCGGTTTGTTGCGCCACCCCGTAACTTGATTGCCGATTCACCGGGAAAAGTGTGAAATTGAGGCGAGGAAATCCAACATGATCACCGTTCACCACCTCGAGAATTCACGCTCGCAGCGCATCCTCTGGCTGCTCGAGGAGCTCGCTTTTCCCTATGCCGTCAAGCGGTACGAGCGGAACAAGGCGACGATGCTCGCCCCGCCCGAGCTGCGACAGGTTCATCCGCTCGGCAAGTCGCCGCTGATCGACGATGACGGGACCGTCGTCGCCGAGACCGGCGCGATCGTCGAATATCTGGTCGAGAAGGGCGATGGCCGCCTCGGCCCGCCCGCGCACCGCGACGATGCCCTGCGCTATCGCTATTTCCTCCATTATGCCGAAGGCTCGCTGATGCCGCCTCTGTTCACCAAATTGGTGCTCAGCCGGGTGCCCTTGCTCGGCAAGATGGCGCAGAAGAAGTTCCAGCCGATGATCCAGGTCCATCTCGATTTCGTCGAGGCCGAGCTCGCCGCGCGGCCATGGTTCGCCGGCAAGGAATTCACTGCCGCCGACGTGATGATGAGCTTCCCGCTCGAAGCCGCCGTCAAGCGCGCGGGCGCCACCGAGGGCCGCCCGCACATCGCCGCATGGCTCGGCAAGATCCACACCCGTCCGGCCTATCGGGCCGCGCTGCAGGCCGGCGGGCCCTATGCCTATGCGTGACGGGTAGCGGCTGGCTTGGTTGCGCCAAACATCGTCATCCCGGAAGCCGATTTTCTTCAAATCTCCGATTTGAATAGAAAATCGAGCTGTCCGTGATCCACCATGAGGCGCGTATCCAGCGGAGAGGTGGGCTGAAGGCTTTTCGGCGTAAAACCTTGCGGTTTTCCGGGAAAGCCTAACATCCGGGATGACGAGAATATGGCTCGAACGAGTGAACGCGCATAATTGGCGCATCGGTCGCCGCGCATGCTTGCAAAATAGGTTTTCGCCTGCTTGCGTGATCGCGCCGTAACCCGGCCGCTCCTTGACCGGGTCAATGCCCCCGCGAAACGCAACTTCCCGCGCAACAAAGTTACGCAATCAATCGCGTTTCGGTGAACTTTGTCAATTTAGGCCGGCGCAGCCCTCAATGCTTGCCGTAATCCTCGAATCGGTCTTCGTCGCCGGGAAGCGGCGCGCGCGGCAGCACGATCGCCTCGTCGGGGGACTGGGCCGGGTCGAGCTGGCCCTCCCAGCGCGCCACCACCGTCGCGGCGACCGCATTGCCGATCACGTTGGTCGCGGTGCGGCCCATGTCGAGGAAATGGTCGACTGCGAGGATCAGCAGGATACCCGCCTCGGGGATCTGGAAATGGCTGAGCGTTCCGGTGATCACCACCAGGCTGGCGCGCGGCACGCCGGCGATGCCCTTGCTGGTGATCATCAGCATCAGCAGCATCGTGATCATCGTCCCCCAGTCGAGCGGGATGCCATAGGCCTGCGCGATGAAGATCGACGCGAAGGTCATGTACATCATCGAACCGTCGAGGTTGAACGAATAGCCGAGCGGCAGCACGAAGCTGGCGATCCGCGGCGGCACGCCGAACCTGTCGAGCGCCTCGAGCGTCCGCGGATAGGCGGCCTCGGACGAAGCGGTCGAGAAGCCGAGCAGGATCGGATCGCGGAGATAGCGCAGCAGCGTGCCGGTGCGCGGCCCGACGAACAGGAAGCAGGCGCCGAGCAGCACGGCCCACAACACGAAAAGGCCGATGTAGAAGCTGCCCATGAAGTAAGCGAGATCGCCGACCACGCCGAGCCCGCGCGTCGCCAGCGTCCGCGCCACCGCGCAGAACACCGCGATCGGCGCGAACAGCATCACATAGCCGGTGACGGTCAGCATCACCGAGACCAGAGCCTCCAGCCCGCGCAGCAGCGGCGTGGCCTTCTCGCCCACCGCGGCCATGCCGACGCCGAAGAACAAGGAGAAGATCACCAGCTGGAGGATGTCGTTGGTCGCCATCGCGTCGATCGCCGAGGTCGGCACGATGTGGATGAAGAACTTCGCCGCATCGAAGCCCGAGCGATCGACGCCGCTCGATGCCGCGGCGTCGGGCAGCGGCAGATTGAGGCCCACGCCCGGCTGGAGCACATTGACGAGGATCAGCCCGAGAGTCAGCGAGACGAGGCTGGCGGTGACGAACCACAGGAACGCCTTGATCCCGACCCGACCGATGGCGCCGGTGCCGCCCATATGCGCGATGCCGACGACGAGGGTCGAGACCACCAGAGGCGCGATGATCATCTTGATCAGATGGAGGAACATCTGGGTCGGAATGTCGAACCAATAGCTGATCGCCGCCAGCCGCGCGGTGCCGCCGGCGCTGCCGTCGTCATAGGCGATATTGAGCCCCCAGCCGATCAGCCCACCCAGCAGCAGCCCGGCCAGAATGAACCATGTCAGTCGCTTGCCCACGAATATCCCCTGGAAAAAGTTCGCGGCAGGGAAGGGGATTGTCGCCGCCGGGTCAAGGACCCTATCGCGGCTGTCCACGCAATATTTGCCGGAGTCGCCCGATGACACGCCATTCCAGCCTCAGCCGCCGCACGCTGATCGGGGCGGCCGGCGCGGCGCCGCTGCTGGCATTGCCGGGCCTGCTCCGCGCCGAGGAACCCGATGTTTCCGACCTGCGCGACATCACCGGCGGTGCCGTGCCGATCGGCCGCGAGGAGCGCCTTGCCCGGATCGTGCGGGCGCAGGCGCTGATGAAGGCCGCGGGAATCGGCGCGGTGCTGATCGAGCCCGGCTCGTCATTGCTCTATTTCACCGGGGTGCGCTGGGGCCGCAGCGAGCGGCTCACTGCGGCGATCCTGCCGGTCGAGGGCGAGCCATGCATCGTCACCCCGTTCTTCGAAGAGCCCTCGGTCCGTGAGAGCCTCGGCATCCCCGCCGAGATCCGCGTCTGGCAGGAAGACGAGGATCCGCTCGCGCTGGTCGCCGGCTTTCTTCGGGAGCGCAAGCTCGCGGCGCGGCCGGTCGGCGTCGAGGAAACCGTCCGCTATTTCGCCGTCGACGGGCTCCGGCGGACGCTTCCCGCCGCGCGGATCGTCTCGGCCAATCCGGTCGTCCGCGGCTGCCGGATGATCAAGACCGCGCCCGAGATCGCGCTGATGCAGCTTGCCACCGACGTGACCATCGCCGCCTATCGCTGGACCTTCCCGCGGATTCGCGAAGGCATGAGCAATGCCGACATCGCCGCGCTGATGGCCGCCGCCACACGCAAGCTCGGCGGCTCGGTCGAATTCAATCTGATCCTGCTCGGCGAGGCGGCCGCCTATCCTCACGGCACGCGCAAGCCGCAACGGGTCACGCCGGGCGAAGTCGTGCTGATGGACTGCGGCTGCACCGTGCAGGGCTATCAGTCCGACGTGTCGCGCAGCTTCGTGTTCGGCAAGGCGAATGCCGAGCAGCGCAAGGTATGGGACGTGGTCGCGCGCGGCCAGCAAATCGCGTTCGCGGCGGCGAAACCCGGCACGCCCGCCGGCGCAGTCGACGATGCCGTCCGGCGTTATTACACCTCGCTCGGCTACGGCCCCGGTTACAGGCTCCCCGGCCTGTCGCATCGCACCGGCCACGGCATCGGCATGGACGGCCACGAGCCGGTCAATCTGGTTCGCGGCGAGAAGACCAGGCTGGCGCCGGGCATGTGCTTCTCGAACGAGCCGGGAATCTACATCCCCGGCAGCTTCGGCATCCGCCTCGAGGATTGCTTCCATATGACCGCCTCGGGCCCGGAATGGTTCAGCACGCCGCCGGAATCGATCGACCGACCCATGGCCTGAGAGCCCGAGACTTTTGCGGTCGGCCGTGCTAGGCTCTCCGGGCGATTTCGGGAGGCCTTCATGCCCTGGAACAGCTTGCTGGCCGGCGCGACCGGCGGTGTCGCCATCTTCATCGTCTTCGCCGTCCTGCTCGGCCAGGGATTCATCTCTTCGCTGCTCAAGCTGATCGATACCCAAGCCCACCAGATCGAACTGCGCAACGACCTCCTTCTCAGGGCGATGGACGGCTATGACCAGCAATTGGCGAAGACACGCGAGACCCGCTACCTTGAGCTTTGGGCGCTCACTGCGCCGCTCCCCAAATGGCCACGGAACCAGGCGTTGACCTTCAGCCGGCTCGAAAAGCTCTCGACGGAGCTGCGCGACTGGTATTTCGCCGGCGGCGGCCTCTATCTCTCGCAGGAGGCGCGCAAGGTCTATGGCGCGGCGCAGGAGGCGATCTGCACCAGCCTCGGCCCAGGGAATGAGGAAGCCGTACCGGATAGCGTCTATGACGCGATTCAGCAGGCGCTGTCGCTGTTGCGGACCACGCTGACCACCGATCTCGCCACGCGCCGCGAAATTCACGCTCTCGAAGCAATTCGGAAGCTCTGACCGCCCGATCGATGCGTTTCACTTGAGCGAAACGCGCCGCGCCCCTAAGTCGCGTCTCATGACGTCCACGAACGATATCCGCCGCAGCTTCCTCGACTATTTCGAAGGCCAGGGGCATGCCCGCGTCCCCTCCGCGCCGCTGGTGCCGCACAACGATCCGACCTTGATGTTCGTCAATGCGGGCATGGTGCCGTTCAAGAACGTGTTCACCGGGCTCGAGACGCGTCCCTATTCGACCGCGACCAGCTCGCAGAAATGCGTCCGCGCCGGGGGCAAGCACAACGATCTCGACAATGTCGGCTACACCGCGCGGCACCACACTTTCTTCGAGATGCTCGGCAATTTCTCGTTCGGCGACTATTTCAAGGAGCAGGCGATCACCCATGCGTGGACGCTGCTCACGCGCGAATGGGGCATCCCGGCGGACAAGCTCACCGCCACCGTCTACCATACCGATGATCAGGCATTCGATTTGTGGAAGAAGATCGCCGGGCTGCCCGAGAGCCGCATCATCCGCATCCCGACCAAGGACAATTTCTGGGCGATGGGTTCGGACGGTCCGTGCGGGCCGTGCTCGGAGATCTTCTACGATCACGGCGACCATATCTATGGCGGCCCGCCGGGATCGCCCGAGGAGGACGGCGACCGTTTCGTCGAGATCTGGAACCTCGTCTTCATGCAATATCTGCAGGAGAACGACGTCCAGATCGGCGAATTGCCCAAGCCGAGCATCGACACTGGCATGGGGCTCGAGCGCGTCGCCGCGGTGCTCCAGGGCGTCCATGACAATTACGACACCGATACCTTCAAGGCGCTGATCGCCGAGAGCGGCGCGCTCACCGGCGCCGCCACCACCGGCGACAATCAGGCCAGCCACCGTGTGATCGCCGATCATCTGCGCGCTTCGGGCTTCCTCGTCGCCGACGGCGTGCTTCCGGCGAACGAAGGCCGCGGCTATGTCCTCCGCCGGATCATGCGCCGCGCGATGCGGCACGCGCATCTGCTCGGCGCCAAGGATCCGCTGATGCACCGGATGGTGCCTTCGCTGGTCGCCGAGATGGGCGCCGCTTTCCCCGAACTGGTCCGCGCGCAGCCGCTGATCGAGGCAACCTTGCTCCAGGAGGAGACCCGTTTCCGTCAGACGCTCGCCAACGGCCTGCGTCTGCTCGACGAGGCGACGCAGGGATTGGCGGAAGGCGACACGCTTCCCGGCGAGACCGCGTTCAAGCTCTACGACACGTACGGCTTCCCTTATGATCTGACCGAGGACGCATTGCGTGCCAATGGCATCAGCGTCGATCGTGGCGGCTTCGACACCGCGATGGCCGAGCAGAAGCGCGCGGCGCGGGCGGCGTGGAAGGGCTCGGGCGACAAGGCCAGCGACGAGGTCTGGTACGACATCGCCGACGCGCTCGGCGGCACCGAGTTCATCGGCTATAACGGCACCGAGGGCGAGGGCCAGGTCGTCGCCCTGGTCAAGGACGGCGTTCGGGTCGACAAGGCCGGTGCCGGCGATGCCGTGACCATTCTCACCAATCAGACCCCGTTCTACGGCGAATCGGGCGGCCAGATGGGCGACGCCGGGGTGATCGCCAACGACAAGATGCGCGCAGCGGTGGACGACACGTCGAAGCCGTTGGGCCGGCTCCACGCGCATCATGCAAAAATCGAGAGCGGCGAAATCGCGGTCGGCGACACCGTCAAGCTGTCGGTCGATGCTGCCCGTCGCGACCAGATCCGCGCCAATCACAGCGCCACCCATTTGCTGCATGCCGCGCTGCGCAAGCGCCTCGGCGGTCATGTCACGCAGAAAGGCAGTCTCGTCGCGTCCGATCGTCTGCGCTTCGACTTCTCGCATCCTTCGGCGCTGAGTCCGCAGGAGATCGCCGACATCGAAGCCGATGTGAACGCCCAGATTCGCCACAACGAGGCGGTCGGCACCCGGCTGATGACTCCCGAGGATGCGATCGCGGCGGGCGCGATGGCGCTGTTCGGCGAGAAATATGGCGACGAGGTCCGCGTGCTCTCGATGGGCCGCGGCGACGATCGGCATTATTCGGTCGAGCTTTGCGGCGGCACCCATGTCAACGCCACCGGCGACATCGCGATCTTCAAGATCGTCTCCGAGAGCGCGGTCTCTTCGGGCATTCGCCGCATCGAGGCATTGACCGGCGAGGGTGCGCGGCAATGGCTCAACGCCCGCGACGAGCGCCTCAAGGAAGCCGCCTCGGTGCTCAAGAGCGCGCCCGACGAAGTCCCTGCGCGGGTTGCGGCATTGGTCGAGGAGCGCCGCCGGCTCGAGCGGGAGCTGGCCGAGGCGAAGAAGGCGCTCGCGCTCGGCGGCGGCGGTGCCGCTGCGCCCGCGGGTCCCGAGCAGGTGAACGGCGTCAATTTCGTCGGCCAGGTCCTCGAAGGGCTCGACCCCAAGGCGTTGCGCGGCGCGGTCGACGAGGCGCGCGCGCGGATCGGCAGCGGCGTGGTTGCGTTGGTCGCGGTCAATGACGGCCGCGCATCGGTTGCGGTAGGCGTCAGCGACGGACTGGGGCTGAGCGCCGTCGATCTGGTCAAGGCCGCGGTCGCGGTGCTCGGCGGGCAGGGCGGCGGCGGCCGGCCCGACATGGCCCAGGGCGGCGGGCCGGACGGGTCGAAGGGCGCCGAGGCGCTCGAGGCGGTCAAGGGCGCGCTGGCAGGAACTCGCGCGGCGGCGTAATCCCCGACCTCACTGCCCGAGCTTGTATCCGTCCTCGGGCTTCACCCACAATACACGCTGGCTCAGTTCGGGCCGGACGACGCCGTCGATCGTGACTTCGGCCCTGGCGGCCGCGCCATCGGGCGTCTCGCGGGTGCATCCCATCTTGCCGGCGAGCGGCGCGATCGAGGCGACCACTTGCGCGCGGATCGCATTGGCCATCGCCGGATCGGCCGGCTTGCCGTCCATCCGGAAAATCGCCGCCTCGAAGTCCGCGGTGCGGATCGGTGCGCAGAGCGCTCCGTCCCTGACCGTGCCGATCGACTTCACTTCCATCGTGACCACCGGCTGCGGCGCGACCATCACCGTCACCGTCGTGACGAAGCTGCCGTCCGGATTCAGCTTGTAGCTGCTCAGGCCGAGGCAGGTCTTCTTCCCCATATCGGGATTGGTGCACTGGAGCTTGCCCGCCTTTGCCGCGGCAAGCGGATCCGCGGCCTGGGGCGCGGCTGCCGCCAGCAAGAACAACGCTTCGATCATCGGCTGGACTCCACGAATTCAATCGAACATGCGGCGAGGGTGACGCCACGGCAAGGCGGACTCACTTCGGCCGGTCCGGCAATCGCCCGAAGCGTTCAGCGCCCCACCGCATAGCCTTCGCCGGGAGCGACCCAAGCGACGGTCTGGGTCAGCTCGGGATGCGCGATGCCGTCGAGCGTCACGATCGAACGCGTGACGCCATCTTCGGTGCGGTCGAGATAGCAGCGCTTCTTGCCCTGCAGCGGCTGCATCGCGCCGAGCACCTGGAGCCGCATCGCATCGTCCGCATTGGGCGCCAACGGGCGACCGCTGCTCAGCAACATGCCGTTCTGAATATCGCCGGTGCGCATCATCACGCACACCCCGCCTTCCTCGACGCGGCCGAAGGTCTTGTAGCGCAGCAAGACGGTCGAATCGCGCGAGACCAGCCCCGTCACGGTCGCGTCGAAATCGCCGTCGCTCTCCACCTTGTACCGAATGATCGTGCGGCAGGTCAGCCGCGCGGCATTGGGCGCGATGCAGCGCAGCTTACCCGCGCGCGCGGGCGCCAGCGGATCGGCGGACGCAGCGGGCGCAGACTGTCCGGCGAGCAAACCGGCGAGCAACAGGGCAGCGATCATGGACAAGCTCCTAACTGGCGGGCCCGAGATGCGCCGTCATGCGCCGCGCCGCAAGTCCGCGGCCCGATCGGCATCGTGCGTCATCCGGTCACCTCGCTTCGCCGCGTGCGCCGCAGCCGCGGCTCGCGGTCGAGATCCGAGGCTTCCTTGATCCTCTTGCGCATCTCGTCGCGCTTCTCGTGGATCGAGGCGATCACCGGGCCGACCGCGATACCGACATCGACCAGCACCGCCTCCGAGAGCTGCAGCGAGCTTTCGAGCGTCTCGGGCACGGCATCGGTGGCGCCGGCCTTGTAAAGCTCGGCGGCGTGATCGCCATCGCGGGCACGGGCGATGATCGGCAGATCGGGCACCCAGCCGCGCACGCGCTTGGTGAGGCGGACGGTGAGCACCGGATCGTCCATGGTCAGCACCAGCGCCTTGGCGTGGCCGAGCTTGAGCTGGTCGACCAGCTCGTTGCGCGTCACATCGCCGAACAGCACGCTATAACCGTCCTTCCGCGCCGCATTGACGTTGTCGATATCGGCATCGACCCCGAGATAGGGCAGATCGTGCCGCCGCAGCATATCGGCGACGGTGCGGCCGACGCGACCGAAGCCGATCACGATCGTGCCGGGCCCCGCCGCATCGACGGCGGCCGGCGCGTCGTCCTTCTCTTGCTGTTCGATCAATCGCGCGACGAGCTGGCCCGCTTTGGCGAGCAGCGGCGTGGCGGTGAGGCCGATCGCCGTCACCGTCGTCCAGAACGCCGCAGTAGGGCCCGAGATCAGCCCCGCGGCGCCCGCGACGCCCAGCACGATCAGCGTGGTCTCGGAAGGGCTCGCCATCAGCACGCCGGTTTCGGTCGCAGTGCCCGTGCGCGCGCCGGAGAGCTTGAGCAGCCCGGTGGTGACCGCGACCTTGACCACCATGACCATGACCGTCGCGCCGAGCAAAGGCGCCCAATTGGTCAGCACGAAGCCGAGATCGAGCCGCATCCCGACGGTGATCAGGAAGACACCGAGCGCGAGCCCCTTGAACGGCGCGGTGATCGCCTCGACTTCGCCATGATATTCGGTTTCGGCGATCAGCAGTCCGGCGATCAGGGCGCCGACGATCGGCGACAGGCCCGCCGCAGTGGTGGCGAGGCTCGCGGCGATGACGACCAGCAGGCTGGCGGCGAGGAAGAGCTCAGGGCTTTTCGTGCGCGCAGCCTGACCGAACATGCGCGGCAGCAGCAAACGCCCGCCGACAAACAGCACGCCAACGGTCAACACGCCCAGCCCCAGCGTCTGGAGCAGCCCGATCGCCCCCGCATCCCCTGCCGAAGGGGCCAAAGCGCCGAGACCGAAGATGATCGGCACCAGCGCGAGATCCTCGAACAACAGCATCGCGAACGCCGCACGGCCGACCGCGCTGGTCGTTCCGGCGATCGGAATCACCAACGCGGTGGAGGACAGCGCCAGCGCGAGCCCGAGCCCGATCGCCCCGCCGGTGCTGAGCCCGGTCAGATACAGCGCGGCTGCGAGGATCAGCCCTGCGCCGACCAATTCGGCCGCACCGACCCCGAAGACGAGCTTGCGCATCGCCCACAAGCGCTTGAACGACAGCTCGAGCCCGATCGAGAACAAAAGCAGAATGATGCCGAACTCGGCGAACGGCTCGATCGAATGCGCGTCGGAGATGGTGAAATAGTAAAGCCACGGGGTCTGGCCGACCAAAGTGCCGAGCCCGAACGGGCCGACCAGCGCACCGACGAGGATGAATCCGATCACCGGGCTGATCCGGAAGCGGGCGAAGGCGGGGATAACCAGCCCGGCGGCGCCGAGGATCACCAGCGTATCGCTGAATCCGCTATTCTGCAGGCTCAGCATCAGCCGATCGGTCCGCTAAATTGACTAAATTGGCGGAAACGGCATGCATCGCGTAATATTATTCCGTGAAATCGGGGGTCGAAGCGCGGGCCAAGAGCAGAACAAACCATGCCGTCATGCCAGCATGTATGATCCTATATTGCAACCCGCAGGGGCGGGGCGGGCGCCAGAAAAAAGGGCGGCCGCGGGGGCCGCCCTTTCGTGTTTCGCGCGAGCAGTCGGCTTACTGCCAGCTGCCCATTTCGCTCTCGAGATTGACGCGGATCGCCTCGAAGAACTGCTCGGTGGTCATCCACGCCTGATCCGGGCCGATCAGCAATGCGAGATCCTTGGTCATCGCACCGCTCTCGACAGTCTTGATGCAGACCTTTTCGAGCGTCTCGGCGAAGCGGGTGACCTCGGGAGTGCCGTCGAACTTGCCGCGATATTTGAGGCCGCCGGTCCAGGCGAAGATCGAGGCGATCGGGTTGGTCGAGGTCGCCTTGCCCTGCTGGTGCTGGCGATAGTGGCGCGTGACGGTGCCGTGCGCCGCCTCGGCCTCGATCGTCTTGCCGTCGGGCGACATCAGCACCGAGGTCATCAGGCCGAGGCTGCCAAAGCCCTGCGCGACCTGGTCCGACTGGACGTCGCCGTCGTAATTCTTGCAGGCCCAGACGAACTCGCCGTGCCACTTGAGCGCTGAGGCGACCATGTCGTCGATCAGGCGATGCTCGTAGACGATGCCCGCTTCCTTGAACTGGTCCTTGAACTCGGCGTCGAACACGGCCTGGAAGATGTCCTTGAAGCGCCCGTCATAGGCCTTGAGGATCGTGTTCTTGGTCGACAGATATAGCGGCCAGCCGCGGCCGAGGCTGTAGTTCATGCTGGCGCGGGCGAAATCGGTGATCGATTCGTCGAGATTGTACATGCCCATCGCGACGCCGGCGTCGGGGAAGTTGAACACTTCCTTCTCGATCGTCTCGCCATTCTCGCCTTCCCACTTCATCGTCAGCTTGCCCTTGCCGGGCACCTTGAAGTCGGTCGCCTTGTACTGGTCGCCGAACGCGTGGCGGCCGACGACGATCGGGCGGGTCCAGCCCGGGATCAGGCGCGGGACGTTCGAGATCACGATCGGCTCGCGGAAGATCACGCCGCCGAGGATGTTGCGGATCGTGCCGTTGGGCGACTTCCACATTTCCTTGAGGCCGAATTCCTCGACGCGCTGCTCGTCCGGCGTGATCGTCGCGCACTTCACGCCGACGCCGTACTGCTTGATCGCATTGGCCGAATCGATCGTGATCTGATCGTTGGTCTCGTCGCGCTTCTCGACGCCGAGATCGTAATATTTGAGATCGATGTCGAGATAGGGGAGGATCAGGCGCTCGCGGATCCACTGCCAGATGATCCGCGTCATCTCGTCGCCGTCGATCTCCACGACCGGCGTTGCAACCTTGATCTTCGCCATGTGCTCGCTTCCTTTTAGGGTTTGGGCGAGCGTCTAGGAGGATGGCGGAGGGGGATCAAGCGCCGTTGGCGGCGCTCACTTCTTCCAGGCCCACCAGAGCTGCGCCGGGGGCAGATTCCACCATTCGACCTCGTGATCGATATGCTCCCAATAAGGCGTCAGGAAGTTCTTCACCTTGGGATTATATTGATAGACGAGAAAGGCGCCGTCCTGGCGGAGGATGTCGTGGGTCGCATGCGCGATCGCGTCGCCCACGCCGGTCGGCAGCGTCGAGAAGGGCAGGCCCGAGGCGATGAAGTCGGCATGGTCGAAGCCGTGATCGGCGATGATCCGTTTGATCTCGGATGCCGAATCATTGACCGCGATGAACCGCGGATCATCGATCGTGTGCTTGAGATAGCGGATGAAATCCGGATTGGTGTCGATCACGATCAGCTTCGCGTCGGGCGCGAGACGCTTGAGGATCGGGCGCGTGAAGGTGCCGACGCCGGGACCATATTCGACGAACAGCTTGCAATTGTCCCAATCGACCCGGTCGAGCATCCGCTTGACCAGCCGTTGCGACGAGGACGCGACCGCACCCACCATCACCGGGTGCTTGAAGAAGCCTTTGAGAAACATCACCCAGGGCGATGACACTCCGGCGGCGCGCATATTTGCACGGCGACGCTTTGCGGAGACGGTCGATGCGGGCATTGGGGTCCTTTGCAGGTTTCGTGGCAACCGTGGCGCACGCGCTTCCGCGAAAACGAACGAACATTCAAGCGCAGCGGTTGCTTTAATCGGGGACAACCCGCCCCCGAACTCGAACAGTGTGGCGCGCAGATACACCACCAGCGGCGTCCCGCAAAGCCGATCTGCGACAATCTGATGACGGCGCCGACGCGGTATGTTCATCTGCGGTGAAGCCGCGGCATCGCACGATGGCTCGCCAAAGCGGGGAGGGCGTGCCGATGTTTGCGTTGCTGACCATGACGTTGCTGCCGCCCACGCCCGTGCAGCGCGCGCCCGACATCGCCCGGCCCGAATTGCTGAGCAGCGAGGACAGGCTCCCGCCGATCGACGAGACGGCGGTGCTGGCTTTCGTCAGGACCAGGTTCGACCCGAACAGCGGCGGCCGGCACGATTGGCCGCGGACGCTCGGCATGTTGCGCGGCGTGCCGGTGGTGATCAGCTATGTCTGTTCGGACCTCTGTCCCGCCTATACGAAGCGAATCGTGCGGTACAACATGACTGCCGGCCCCGAATGCGACCGGGTCGGCGGAATCTCGCGGGATATCGTCGTTCCGAAGGGGATCGGCGCGGGTGAGCGGCGCTATTGCATTCCCGCCGTCACCGGACCCTGGCAGAAATAGCGACGTGGATAATCGTGCCTGCGTCTAGGAAAGCGCGGGTCATGCCGCTACACCGCGCGGCATGGCATCCCTCGACAAGCCCTCCCTCGGTACCTCGACCGTAAAGTGGCGTTTCCCCGACATTCACCCCGAAGGCCGCAAATATGTGCTGATCGCGGGCGCGATCGCCTTGGTCAGCCTGTTCGTCTGGGACTTCATCACCTGGCCTTTGGTGTTCCTCACCCTCGGCGTCGCGGCGTTCTTCCGCGATCCGGTGCGCGTGACGCCGCAGGGCGAGGGGCTGATCGTCTCGCCTGCCGACGGCCTGATCACGATGATCGAGCGGGTGCAGCTTCCCCCCGAGCTCGCCGGACCGCAGGCGCTGGGCGAAGGCAGCATGCTGCGCGTCTCGGTGTTCATGAGCGTGTTCGACGTGCACATCAATCGCACCCCGATCACCGGCACGATCCGCCACGTCATCTATATCGCCGGCAAGTTCATGAACGCCGATTTCGACAAAGCCAGCGAAGAGAATGAGCGCCAGCACATCATCGTCGAGGACAAGGACGGCCAGCGGATCGGCTTCACCCAGATCGCCGGCCTCGTCGCGCGGCGGATCGTCAGCTTCGTCAAGGCCGGCGACATGGTGGTCGGCGGGCAGCGCGTCGGCCTGATTCGCTTCGGCAGCCGCGTCGACGTGTTCATCCCCGAGGCGTACGGCGTCGAAGTCGCGCTCGGCCAGCGCGCGATCGCCGGCGAGACCATCCTTGCGCGCAAAGGAGCGCCGCGCGCGATCGGTATCGCGCAATGAAGCCGCCCCGCGCGGGCGGACGGATTCCGAGGCTGCGCCGCGAAGGCGGCATTCCATTGCGCGCGGTATTGCCCAACACCGTCACCGCGCTCGCGCTCTGCTCCGGCCTGACGGCGATTCGCTTCGCGATCCTCGGCGATTGGGAAGTCGCGGTGCTGATGGTGCTCGCCGCGGCGGTGTTCGACGGGCTCGACGGCAAGATCGCCCGGCTGGTGCGCGCCGAGAGCCGCTTCGGCGCCGAGCTCGACAGCCTTTCCGACGCGATCTCGTTCGGCGTCGCGCCGGCGCTGATCCTCTATCGCTGGTCCCTGCAATATTTTGGATCGCAGCAAGGAGACAGTCGGTTCGGCTGGATGATCGCGCTGTTGCTCGCCCTGTTCTGCGCGCTGCGCCTCGCCCGATTCAACGCGAACATCGACCGCGAGGATCAGCCACACAAATCGGCCGGCTTTCTTACCGGGGTTCCCGCTCCGGCAGGGGCGATCCTCGCATTGACGCCGCTATTATTGTGGAACTGGACCAACGAACTGCTCGCCTCGCGCGCCAGCGACGTCGTCCCCGTTTCTCTGATCGAGACAGTTCATCACCTGTTGCGTCTGCCCGCCGTGATCGCACCATGGACGATCTTCGTCGCTATCCTCATGATCTCCAGCGTCGCGACGTTCGCGCCGAAGGCGCGGATCCGCCAGCGCATCCGATTCGAGGCATTGGCGGCGTTGGTGGTGCTCGTCGCGGCTTTGGTCTCGGCACCCTGGCCGACGCTGGCGCTGCTCGCGATCGCCTATCTGGCGACGATACCGTTCAGCGTGCGCAGCTATCGCCGGATCAGGCAGCAGCGCGCAACGGCAGCCGCGCCGGCAGCCGTGCCGGAACGGCGCGAACCGTGACCCGGCCGAGCCGCGGCGGCAGCGCGGGAAGGCGCGAGGCAGGGCGGAACAATTCGGCGAAGCGATGCACCTGGGGGCGGATCGAGGCGCACATCGCCCACGCGGCAGCGACCAGGGCGGCGCCGAACAGCATCATGATCGCGAAACCCGTCATCCTTCGACTCCTGTCCGCCCAAATGGCGAGAATCCAGCGATTCCAACCCCTTGGTACCGCAGGGCGTTCCATGCCCCGCTTCTGAACCCTTTATGTTCCGTTAACGTTCCCGTGTCAACCGGATGTTCCGAACTTGTTCCGCTTGCCTGTGCGCGGCACTTCGGCTAAGGGGCCCGCCTCAACCCGCATGGGAAGCATCATAAACCGGTGCCGCGACGCTCGCGGTTCCCGCTTCCCAGAGGCTCAACCGGAAGGAGTTATCCCTATGGCGGCACCTGTCGTCTCCATGCAGCAATTGCTCGAATCGGGCGCGCACTTCGGTCACCAGACCCACCGCTGGAACCCGAAGATGAAGCCCTACATCTTCGGCGATCGCAACGGCGTCCACATCATCGACCTTTCGCAGACCGTGCCGCTGTTCGCGCGCGCGCTCGAATTCGTCTCGTCGACCGTCGCTTCGGGCGGCAAGGTCCTGTTCGTCGGCACCAAGCGCCAGGCGCAGGAGCCGATCGCCGAGGCCGCACGCCGCGCGAACCAGCATTTCGTCAACCATCGCTGGCTGGGCGGCATGCTCACCAACTGGAAGACCATCAGCAACTCGATCAAGCGGCTCAAGACGCTCGAGGAGCAGCTTTCGGGCGACACGCACGGCCTGACCAAGAAGGAAGTGCTCCAGCTCACCCGCGAGAAGGACAAGCTCGAGCTCTCGCTCGGCGGCATCCGCGACATGGGCGGCGTTCCCGACATCATGTTCGTGATCGACGCGAACAAGGAAGAGCTGGCGATCAAGGAAGCCAACACGCTCGGCATCCCCGTGGTCGCGATCCTCGACTCGAACGTGAGCCCGGACGGCATCGCCTTCCCGGTTCCGGCGAACGACGACGCCTCGCGCGCCATCCGCCTCTACTGCGAAGCCGTGGCGATCGCCGCGACCCGTGGCGGCCACGAGCAGCAGCGCAACCAGGGCTATGACTTCGGCGCCGCCGAGCAGCCCCCGGTCGAGGAAGCCGTGCGCACGCCGGCTCCGGCTCCCGCTGCAGAAGCGCCTGCCGCCGACGCGCCGGTAGTCACCGCCGAGGAGTTCGAAGCGCCTGCCGCGGTGACCGAGCCCGGTCAGGCCGAAGAGGGCGAGCGTCAGATCGACGCGTGAGTTGAAACCGGATGTCTTCGAACTGACATGGGGACGCACTAGGCGCCCGGTCAGTTCGGAGCGTCGATCCCATCCCCGTTCGGGCTGAGCTTGTCGAAGCCCCGTACTTCTTCCTCCCATGTCGGGCCAAAGAAGAACGGCCCTTCGACAAGCTCAGGGCGAACGGGGATTTTGATATCAGGAGCGGCTCCACGCCGCGACCAGCTAGAGGAATATAAACATGGCCGAGATCACTGCAGCAGCCGTGAAGGAGCTCCGCGAAAAGAGCGGCGCCGGCATGATGGATTGCAAGAAGGCGCTGACCGAGACCAATGGCGACCTCGAAGCCGCCAGCGACTGGTTGCGCTCGAAGGGCCTCGCGGCCGCCGCCAAGAAGTCGAGCCGTACCGCGGCCGAGGGTCTGGTCGGCGTCGCCGTCGCCGGCACCAAGGGCGTCGCGGTCGAGGTCAACTCGCAGACCGACTTCGTCGCCAAGAACGAGATCTTCCAGGGCTTCGTCCGCGACGTGACCGCAGTCGCGCTCGAAAAGGGCGACGATCTGGACGCGCTCAAGGCGGCCCAGCTGCCGGCCGGCGGCACCGTCGAGGAAGTGCTCACCAACAATATCTCGACGATCGGCGAGAATCAGGTGCTGCGCCGCGCGAAGAAGGTCGAAGTGACCAACGGCGCGGTGATCCCGTACGTCCATAACGCGGCGGCGCCCGGCCTCGGCAAGATCGGCGTGCTCGTCGCGCTCGAATCGGATGCCGGCGTCGACGTGCTCGAGCCGCTGGGCAAGCAGATCGCGATGCACATCGCGGCGGCGTTCCCGCTCGCGCTGTCGGTCGAGGGCCTCGATCCCGAGGTCGTCGACCGTGAGGCCGCGATCCTTCGCGAGAAGAACGCCGAGAAGATCGTCGGCAAGTCCGCCGAGGTGGCCGAGAAGATCCTCAACGGTCCGATCGAGAAGTTCAAGAAGGAGAACGCGCTGCTCACCCAGGCGTTCGTGATGGACGGCAAGACCCCGGTGCAGGACGTGATCGCCAAGGCGGGCAAGGATGCCGGCGCGACGATCACGCTCAAGGACTATGTCCGCTTCCAGCTCGGCGAAGGCATCGAGAAGGAAGAGAGCGACTTCGCAGCCGAGGTCGCCGCGACCGCCGGTCTGACCAAATAAGGTCTTTCTGATTGCAGGACGGGCGCCGTCACCCAGGGGTGGCGGCGCCCGTTTGCGTTGGCGCGAGGCCCGCCGTCAGCTCGTCTCGGTCAGCGCCGCGGCGGCGGGGACGTCGACCGCGTTGGCCGCGGCAAGCGCGGTGATCGAGCCGTCCAGCTGGGCCAAGGCGGCGTCGCGATCCACGATAAGCTTGTCGCGTTGCGCCACGAGGTCGAGCGTCTCCCCGTCCGCGGCGTCGCTGGGCTGGAACGCCGTGGGGTCGGCATCCATCGCCTTGGCGACTGCGATGGCCTTGTTGAGCTGGACGATGCCCTCCTCGAACGATGCGGCAACCTTTTCACGCTCGTCGACCAGTTGTTTGCGATGGCAACCGAACAATTTGTCGGTCAGTTCGGCGGCCCGCGCCTCGATCTCGGTGCCGAGCTGTCTGGCGTCCGCCTCGAGCGTCCTGCCGCGCTTCTCGATCGGCCCGGTCTCGGGGATCGGATCGGCCACGGTGATGTGCGGAAGCTTGTAGTAAAGGTCTTTGCGGACCATCTTCACTTCGGGCACGTCGGTCTTGATCGAGACCGTGTTCATGCGGAACTCTGGGATCTTGGTCGACGCCTCCTTCAGCACCATCCGGGTCACCGGCACGTCGGTCTTGATCGCCTTGCGCACCGGCTTGCAGCGCCAGCGCCGGCATTCGACCGTGTAATAATGGCCGATGGTCCGGGTCTCCATCGTGAGCTGCGGCACCTTCCACCTGAAACCGCGCTGCCGCATCGTCACGCTCGGCGTGTCGAAGCTGAATGCCCGGGTCTTCATCGTCACGCTCGGCATGTGCAATGCCATATGTGCGTTCTCGAACTTGACCGTGCCGCTGGTCTTGAGCCCGTCCGGCGCATCGCGCTCGATTTCCTCGCCCTGATCCGCGATCCGCTTCTGCCGGCCGGCGAACTGGGATTCGACTCCCTGCAGCGCCTGTTCGTCGGCGCGGCAGGCTTCGGAGAAATCGGCCTCTTGGCCGTGAACGGGCATTGGGAGCAGCGCCAGCCCCACGATGAATGCGACTATCCTTTTCATTGCATATCCCCTGTTGACGGTTCGGACGAACCAGGGGCTCATGCCACGAAGGATCGCCGCCACTGCGTGACCGCCGTCACGCCGAAGCGAGGCGCCGCATGCCGGCGGGGGAGGAGGCTGAAAGGAGGGGCGGATTATCCGCGTCTGCGCTTGTCCCTTTGCGAGCACGCCTCTAAGGTCCGCGCCGCTCCCGTATCCCGGCGTATCCGAAAAGGCTCCGATGACTGCTACCCGCTTCAAACGCATCCTTCTCAAGCTCTCGGGCGAGGTCCTGATGGGGCAGGGGCAGTTCGGCATCGATCCCGACACCTGTGCCCGGGTCGCCGCCGAGGTGAAGGACGCGACCGAGACCGGCCTCGAGATCTGCATGGTCGTCGGTGGCGGCAACATCTTCCGCGGACTCGCCGGCGCGGCGCAAGGCTTCGACCGCGCCAGCGCCGATTATATGGGCATGCTCGCCACCGTGATGAACGCACTGGCGATGCAGAACGCGCTCGAGAAAGCCGGCGTCCAGACCCGCGTCCAGTCGGCGATTCCCATGGCGAGCGTGTGCGAACCCTATATCCGCCGTCGCGCCGAGCGGCACATGGAGAAGGGACGCGTGGTGATCTTCGCCGCGGGCACCGGCCTGCCGTTCTTCACGACCGACACCACCGCCGCGCTGCGCGCCGCCGAGATGAATTGCGACGCGCTGTTCAAGGGCACTTCGGTCGACGGCATCTATGACGCCGACCCCAAGAAGGTGCCGACGGCGAAGCGTTACGATTCACTTAGTTACGATCGCGTCCTCGCAGACAATCTCAAGGTGATGGACGCCTCCGCAGTCGCGCTCTGCCGCGACAACAATATCCCGATCGTGGTGTTCAACATCCGCGACGAAGGCAATCTCTCCGCGGTTCTGCGCGGCGAGGGCGCCTCGACGATCGTCCAGAATCAAACCGCATCCGCATAACGGGAGAGCCGAAAATGGCCGCTTACGACAAAGCAGATATCGAGCGCCGCATGGCCGGCGCGGTCGAGGCGCTCAAGCACGACCTCCAGGGCCTGCGCACCGGCCGTGCCTCAACGACCTTGCTCGATCCGGTGACGGTCGAGGTCTATGGCGCACAGATGCCGATCAACCAGCTCGCGAGCGTCTCGGCGCCCGAGCCGCGCCTGCTTTCGGTGCAGGTCTGGGACAAGACCAATGTCGGCCCGGTCGACAAGGCGATCCGTTCGGCGGGGCTCGGCCTCAATCCGATCGTCGACGGCCAGACGCTGCGTCTGCCGATCCCCGATCTGACCGAGGAGCGCCGCAAGGAGCTCGCCAAGCTCGCCAGCCAATATGCCGAGAAGGCGCGCATCGCGGTGCGCAACGTCCGCCGCGACGGCAATGACAGCCTCAAGACCGACGAGAAAAAGGGCCTGTTCGGCGAGGACGAGCGCAAGCGCCACGAGACCGAGGTGCAGAAGCTCACCGACAGCACGATCGCCGACATCGACGCGGTGACCGCGGTCAAGGAAAAGGAAATCCTGGGCAAGTGAGCCCGGTTTGCGCCTCTTCAACTATCGTCACCCCCGCGAAAGCGGGGGCCCGTCTCCCGGAGGTGCCGACTTCACAACAGCCGTTGTGGGGTAGGGCGCACGTCGGAGATGGGTCCCCGCTTTCGCGGGGATGACGGGGGTTCGGACAATGGCCGCCAAAGCCATCCCCGCATTAGGGGGCGATACCGCGCCGCCGCGCCATGTCGCCATCATCATGGACGGCAATGGACGCTGGGCGAAGAAGCGTTTCCTGCCGCGGATCGCGGGGCACAAGCAGGGCGTCGAGGCGGTTCGCCGGGTCGCGCGCGCCGCACGCGCGCTCGGCGTCGAGGTGCTGACGCTCTACGCTTTCTCCTCCGAGAACTGGCGCCGCCCCGAGGAAGAGGTCCGCGACCTGATGGGGTTGCTCCGCCACTTCCTCGCGAGCGAGCTCGACGAACTGGTCTCCGAAGGCGTGCGGCTTCGGGTGATCGGCGACTGGCGCGGGCTCGCGCCCGATCTCGTCGGCATGATCGACGCGGCGGTCGCGCGGACCGTGGCCAATCCCGGTCCGACCCTGGTCATCGCGCTCAACTACGGCGCGCAGGCCGAGATCTTGACTGCGGCGCGCCGGCTGGCCGAGCAGGCCCGCGACGGCGCGCTCGATCCGGCCGCGATCGACGAGGCGCGCTTCGAAGCCGAGCTCGAGACCGCGGATCTGCCGCCGCTGGACCTGCTGATCCGCACCTCGGGCGAGCAGCGGCTGTCGAACTTCCTGCTGTGGCAGGCGGCTTATGCCGAATTGCTGTTCGTCGACACGCTCTGGCCCGATTTCGACGAGAAGGCACTCGCAGACGCGCTCGATCGTTTTGGACAGCGTCAGCGGCGTTTCGGAGGCTTGTGACCCAAGGCAAATCGGATCTGGGGACGCGCGCGATCGTCGCCGTCGCGCTGATCGCGCTCGCCGCGATCGCTTTATGGGCGGGCGGGCTCGGCTTCTGGCTGGTCATCGCGGTGGTGGCGCTGCTGATGATGGCCGAATATGCGGAGCTTTCGGGGGCCGGCCTGCGCGAGAAAAGGCTCGCCCAATATGCCTTGACCGTGCCGCTGGCGATCATGGCGCCGGGACTGGCCGCGGGCCCGGGCTTCCTCGCACTGGGCCTGGTGATCGGGGCCGCCTTTTTCGTCGCGGCGGCGACGCGGAAGGGGCAATTGGCGGCGGGCGTGCTCTATTCGGGGCTTCCCGCGCTCGCTCTGGTCGCGCTGCGCGCGCATCCGGCGCACGGCCTGCTCTATACCTTCTGGGCGATGGCTCTGGTCTGGGCTTGCGATACCGGCGCCTATTTCGCGGGGCGCGCGATCGGCGGCCCCAAGCTCGCACCGCTGATCAGCCCGAACAAGACCTGGGCCGGCTTTCTCGGCGGTGTCGCGGCGGCAGGGGCGTTCGCCGCGTTGCTCGTCATCGGTTTCGGGCTTCCGGTGATCCTCGCGCTCGCCACGCCGTTCCTCGCGATGCTGGCGCAGGTCGGCGATCTGTTCGAGAGCCATCTCAAGCGCTGCGCCGGCGTCAAGGATTCGGGGAATCTGCTTCCCGGCCATGGCGGCATCCTCGACCGGCTCGACGGGCTCGTCGCGGTCGCGCCGTTCGCGGCGCTGCTGGTGCTGGTGGCGGCATGACCAAGCGCGTCACCATCCTCGGCGCCACCGGCTCGGTGGGCGGGTCGACGCTGGATCTCATCGAGCGGGCGCCCGATCAATTCGAAGTGGTAGCGCTGACTGCCAATCGCGACGTCGACAAGCTCGCGGCGGCGGCGATCCGCACGCGTGCGAAGCTCGCGGTGGTCGCGGAGGAAGCCTGTCTCGGCGCGTTGCGCGCGGCGCTCGCCGGGAGCGGCATCGAGGCGGGGGCGGGGGCCGATGCCGTCTGTCACGCGGCGCGGCTGAATACCGACTGGACGATGGCGGCGATCGTCGGCACCGCCGGGCTCAAGCCGGTGATGGCGGCGCTCGAGGCGGGCGGGACCGTCGCGCTCGCCAACAAGGAGGCGCTGGTCTCGGCGGGCGAGGTCATGACCGCGGCGGCGCAGGCGCATGCGACGACATTGCTCCCGGTGGATTCGGAGCATAATGCGGTGTTCCAGTGTCTCGACCGCACGGCGCCGCGCGGGGTGCGCAAGATCATTCTCACCGCCAGCGGCGGCCCGTTCCGCGCGACGCCGATCGAGGCGATGCGGTCGATCACGCCGACGCAGGCAGTGGCGCATCCGAACTGGTCGATGGGCGCCAAGATCTCGGTCGATTCGGCGACGATGATGAACAAGGGGCTCGAACTGATCGAGGCCTTTCATCTGTTCCCGGTGGGCGCGGACCAGCTCGACATTCTCGTCCATGCCCAGTCGGTAGTGCATTCGATGGTCGAATATGTCGACGGCTCGGTGCTGGCCCAGCTGGGCACGCCCGACATGCGCACGCCGATCGCTTTTGCGCTCGCCTGGCCCGAGCGGATGGCGACGCCGTGCGAGGCGCTCGACCTCGCCCGGATCGGCCGACTCGACTTCGAGGCGCCGGACCCGGTGCGCTTTCCGGCGCTGACCCTCGCGCGCGACGCGCTGTCGGCGGGCGGGGCACGGCCGGCGATTCTCAATGCCGCCAACGAGGTAGCCGTCGCCGCATTCCTTGCAGGACGCGTCGCATTTCTTGAAATTGCCGCAATCGTTGCCGATACGCTGGCGCGCTACGACCCGGCCGCCCCGGAATCGCTGGATGCCGTATTGGCAATCGACGCCGAGGCGAGGGCGTATGCGGGCGAGCGTGTGAAGGACTGCGTTCTTTGATCGAATCTCCCGGCATCCTCGTCACCATACTCGCGTTCGCGCTGGTGATCGGTCCGCTCGTCTTCCTGCACGAGCTCGGACATTATCTCGCCGGACGCTGGTTCGGGGTGAAGGCCGAGGAATTCTCGATCGGCTTCGGCCGCGAAGTCGCGGGGATCACCGACAGGCGCGGCACTCGCTGGAAGTTCGGCTGGCTGCCGCTCGGCGGCTATGTCCGCTTTGCCGGCGACATGAACCCGGCCTCGCAGCCTTCGCCCGAATGGCTCGCGCTGCCGGCGAAGGAGCGGGCGCAGACCTTCCAGGCCAAGCCGCTGTGGCAGCGCGCGATCATCGTCGCGGCGGGCCCGATCGCCAATTTCCTCGTCGCCATCGTCATCCTCGGCGCCTTCGGCTTCGCCTATGGCCAGCGCGTGACGCCGCCGGTGATCGGCTCGGTGGTGGCCGGAAGCCCGGCCGCGCAGGCCGGCCTGCAGCCCGGCGACCGCATCACTGCGCTGGGCGGTCGCGCGATCGACGATTTCAGCGACATGTATTATTATACCGCGATCCGCGCCGGCGAGCAGGTCAGCATCGGCTATGACCGGGGCGGCACGGCGCGCAGCGCGGAGGCGGTCATCGGCACCGACTCGTTCCGCGACCGCTTCGGCAACGTCACCCGGCGCGGCATGCTGGGCATCGGGCCCGGCAAGTCGGTGTTCGAACCGGTATCGCTGCTCGAGGCGCCGGGCGTGGGGATCAAGCGCGCCTGGGAGCTGGTCGGGATGACCGCCGACGGGCTCAAGCAGATCATTCTCGGCCGCGTGCCGCTCTCCGAGATGGGCGGGCCGCTGCGGATCGCCAAGATCTCGGGCCAGAGCTTCGCGCTCGGGCCCGCCGAGCTGGTCGCGCTGATCGCATTCGTCTCGATTAATCTCGGATTCATCAACCTCTTGCCAGTTCCGGTGCTGGATGGCGGGCATCTTCTGTTCTACGCAGTCGAAGCTGTACGCCGCCGCCCGGTCGAGCCACGGGTCATGGAATGGGCCTTCCGGGGTGGTCTGATCGCAATTCTGGCGCTGATGCTGCTGGTGACGTTCAACGATCTGGGCTCGTTCGGGGTCTGGAGAAATCTGGCCGGGTTGATCGGCTGATGCGGTTCAGGCAGGGGCGGTTGTTCCGGCGTCGCATGGGCAGCGACTTTACTCGAAATCCGACTTGGGGTGGGATGTGACGATCAAGGCTAATCATTTCGGCGTACGCGCCACTGCGACGCTTCTCGCGGGCACCATGCTCTCGGGACTCGCGCACGCGCAGACCGCCCCCGCCCCGACGGCGCCCGCTCCCGCGTCGCAGGTTCTCGCCGTGCCCGCGCCGGTGCAGGAAGTGCGGACGATCCGCTCGATCCGCGTCGAGGGATCGCAGCGCCTCGAGCCCGAGACGGTGCTTTCCTATACCCGGCTGCGCGTCGGCGACACCTTCACCAACGAGACCGTCGACCAGGCGATCAAGGATCTGCTCGCCTCCGAGCTGCTCGCCGACGTGTCGATCGACACCACCGGTGGCAATCTGGTGATCCGGGTCCGCGAGAATCCGGTGATCAACCGGGTGATCTACGAGGGCAACAAGCGGCTCAAGCAGGACAAGATCGCCAAGGAAGTGAAGCTGGCGCCGCGCCAGATCTTCACCCGCACCGCAGTCCGCGCCGACGTCGCCCGGATCATCGAGCTCTATCGCCGCCAGGGCCGCTTCGCCGCGCGCATCGAGCCCAAGATGGTCAGCCTCGACCAGAACCGCGTCGACGTGATCTTCGAGATCGACGAGGGCCCCAAGTCCAAGGTCCGCCAGATCAACATCATCGGCAACGAGGTGTTCTCCGACGGCAAGCTGCGCGGCGAGATGGCGACCAAGACCTCGAGCCTGATGAACATCCTGAGCTCGAACACGAGCTACGACCAGGATCGCCTCGCCTACGATCAGCAAAAATTGCGCCAATTCTACCTGACCGAAGGCTATGCCGACTTCCGCGTGATCTCGGCGGTGGCCGAGCTGACCCCGGACAAGAAGGACTTCATCATCACGTACGTGGTGGAAGAAGGCCCGCGCTACAAATTCGGCCCGGTCACCGTCGACAGCGCGATCCGCGACTTCGACGACAAGCGCCTCGCCTCCGCGCTGTCGATCAAGGAAGGCCAATATTACAACGCCAAGGCGGTCGAGGACACGGTCGAGCAATTGAGCGAGACCGCCGGCGCCTTCGGCTATGCCTTTGCCGACGTGCGGCCCGATTTCCAGCGCGACCGCGAAGCGCTGACCATGTCGATGAACTTCCACATCGGCGAATCGAACCGCACCTATATCGAGCGGATCGAGATCACCGGCAATCGCCAGACCCAGGACAAGGTCATTCGCCGCGAGTTCCGCGTCGCGGAAGGCGACGCGTTCAACACCTTCCTCGTCAAGCGCTCGCAGGACCGCATCAACTCGCTCGGCTATTTCCAGGACAAGTTCGAGATCGAGCGCAAGGAAGGCTCGGCACCCGACCGCATCGTGCTCGCGGCGAACGTCGAGGAACGCCCGAACGGCGAATTGACGCTGTCGGCGGGCTTCTCGAGCCTCGAGCGCTTCATCCTCCAGGCGTCGATCCGCCAGCGCAACTTCCGCGGCATGGGCCAGACGGTGTCGGCCTCGGTCGATTATTCGAGCTATTCCAAGTCGGTCGAGCTCGGCTTCACCGAGCCCTATCTGTTCAACACCAACATCGCGCTCGGCGGCACCCTGTTCCGCCAGGACTATAACGCGTTCAACTATATCGGCAGCGACCGCAGCACGACCTACAGCCAGGTCGCGACCGGCGGCCAGCTGGTCGCGGGCCTGCCGCTCACCGAATATTGGACGCTCTCGGCGCGCTACACGCTGCGCCAGGACAATGTCACGCTCGATCGGTCGAGCTTCTATTCGGATGTCGACGGCGACGGCGATTTCGAGTGCGATCCGCTCAAGGCCGGCCGCTATTATTGCGAGGCAGTGGGCAACCGGATCACCTCGCTCGTCGGCCTCTCGCTGATCTACGACAGCCTCAACAGCCGGCTGCGCCCGAGCCGCGGCCAGCGTCTCAGCGCCGGCGTCGACTTTGCCGGCCTCGGCGGCGAAGTGAAATATCTCCGCGCGCGCTTCGAAGGCGACAAATACTGGAACGTCGGCAGCGGGTTCATCTTCTCGCTCTCGGCCGAGGGCGGCTATATCCACAGCCTCGAGAAGACCCGGGCCGGCGTGGATCCGGTGCGCATCACCGACCGCTTCTATCTCGGCGAACCGCAGTTCCGCGGCTTCGACATTCGCGGCGTCGGCCCGCGCGTCCAGCGTATCCAGCTGACCGGCGACCCGCTTGCGGGCACCCAGGCGATGGTCACCGGCGACGACAATATCGTCGACGACGCGCTGGGCGGCAAAGCCTATTACCTCACCAAGGCCGAGCTGGAGATCCCGCTGGGAGCGGGCGCGGCGGAAATGGGGCTGCGGCCGTCGATCTTCGTGATGGCGGGCAGCCTGTTCGGCATCACCCGTCCGGGCCGGACCGTCGAGTTCGCCCAGGCTACCGATTCGACCGGCAAGCTGCTGTTCAACAAGGACGGTTCGCCGACCCTGCTGCCCAAGGACAATTTCCTGAAGGACGCGAACGGCAACCAGCTTTACGTCTACACCGATCCGACCACCGGAGTTCAGAGCGCGACGCCATGCACCGTCGGCTTCGGCACGACGCTGACCAACTGCGTCGGCACCACGATCAACCCCATCGCCAACAACGCAACTGCGCCGTTCCTCGAGCGCTTCGTCGGCGACTCTGCCAAGCCGCGCATCTCGGTCGGCTTTGGCGTCAACTGGAATTCGCCGTTCGGACCGTTGCGCATCGACGTCGCGAAGACGCTGGTGACGGTCGACGGCGACGACGACAAGCTTGTGACATTCAACGTAGGGACCCAGTTCTGATGATTACGAAGAAAGCAATCCTGGCGGCGATGCTCGCCGCTCCCGCGGCGCTCGCGATCGCCGCGCCCGCCCACGCCCAGGTCGCCGGCATCGCTTATGCGAACCCGACCAGCGTGGTCGCCAGCTCCAAGGCGTTCGGCGCCGCCAACCAGCAGATCTCGACGACCTACAAGGCGGCGTTCGATCAGATGCAGCAGCGCCGCACCGCGCTCGACAACGAGCTCAAGCCGCTCGTCGCCCAGCTCGATTCGAACAAGGACGGCAAGGTCAGCGAGGAAGAGGCCAAGGCCGCGCAGACCGCCAAGAATCCCGCGATCGAAAAGATCCGCACCGCGCAGACCAATGCCCAGAACGATCTCGGCCGCCTGAGCAACCCGGCGGCGCGCGCCGAGCTGTTCGCGATCGAATCGGTGCTGCGTCAGTATGAGGCCGCGCAGCTGCGCGTCGTGAACGCACGCAAGATCAGCGTCGTGCTTTCGCCCGAAGTGTTCATGTATGCGCCGGACTCGGCCAATATCAGCCAAGCGATCACTGCCGAGATCGACAAGGTCGCGCCGACCGTGAGCATCCAGCCGCCGGCCGATTGGCAGCCTTCGCGCGAGACGCTGGCGATTCAACAGCAGATCGCGCAGGCCGCGCAGATCCAGGCCTATCAGCAGGCGGCACAGCAGCGTGCGGCCGCTCCGGGCACCGCGCCGGCAGCCGCGGGCACCCAGCCCCCCAAGCCGGCCGAGCCCCGGTGAGCGAAACCGACACCGGCAGCGTTTCCACCCCCGCCGCGGGGGGCCCGCTCGATATCAAGCGGGTGATGGCGGCGCTGCCGCATCGTTACCCGATGCTGCTCGTCGATCGGGTCGAGGAGCTGATCCTCGACCAGCGCATCGTCGCGATCAAGGCAGTGTCGATCAACGAGGAATTCTTCCAGGGGCATTTCCCCGGGCGTCCGATCATGCCCGGCGTGCTCCAGGTCGAGGCGCTGGCGCAGGCCGCCGGCGTGCTCGCCGTGGAGAGCCTCGGTCTCGCCGGTTCGGGCAAGCTGGTCTATTTCATGTCGATCGACGGCGTGAAGTTCCGCAAGCCGGTCGAGCCGGGCGTGCTGCTCCGCCTCGAGGTCGAGTTCCTCCAGAAGCGCTCGCGCGTCTGCAAGTTCGCCGGCAAGGCGATGCTGGGCGGCGAGATCGCCACCGAATGCGAATTCACCGCGATGATCGCGGAGCCGCCCGCAGCCTGATTTCGCGGCGCGCGGCGGGGAAGGTTGCCTTCGCTTCGCCCCTCTGCTAACCGCGCGCGTCCACTGCCGGTCGGAAACCGGCGGCTTTTCCAAGGAATTGACCGTGAAGAAAGACACGCATCCCGATTATCACATGATCAAGGTGCAGATGACCGACGGCACCGTGTTCGAGACTCGCTCGACCTGGGGCAAGGAAGGCGATCTGATGACGCTCGACATCGATCCGCTGGCGCACCCGGCCTGGACCGGCGGTCGCGGCCAGATGCTCGATCAGGGTGGTCAGGTCGCGCGCTTCAACAAGCGCTTCGGCGGCCTCTCGCTCGGCAAGAAGTAAGCGCCGGCCGCCCGGCGCGGCTCGCCAGCTTTCGGAAATCCCGGCAAGGCCGGACCGGTGGGCGGACGCCCGCATGGTCCGGCAGTGCCGGGATTTCGTCGTTAACGCGGCTTTAGCCAAAAAAGCCTAGCCTTCGGGCATGGCGACGCACCTCAGACATGCCTCGTTCGCGGCCGAATTCGAACCGGCGGAGAGCCTCGGCCGGCGCCGTACGCCGCGCGCACCGGTGTCGCTCGATGCGCGGGTCGGCCGCGGCGGGCTCGATCGCGCGCTCTGCCGCGTCACCGATCTTTCGATCAACGGGGCGCGGCTCCAGACCTATTCGGAACTTCGCGCCGGCACGATGCTCTGGCTGACGCTTTCCGGCATCGGGCAATGCTCCGCCCGCGTGGTATGGGCGCATGATTTCGAGGCCGGCCTCGAGTTCCAGACACCCCTGACGACCGAGGAATTTGATATACTTACGGCGCAGTGAGTGCCGAATGCGGCGGAACGAAGCCGGCCTGCATTGTGTTATGATCGCGGGTAGGTCAGCTTGACCGGACTTCACTGGTTTGGGGAAACGGTGATGCGCAAGATGCTGGTTTGCTGTGTGATCCTTGGTGGACTGTCCTGTCCCGCGTCGGCAGGCGAGCGCTCCGGCGTCCATTCGCGATCGCCTGTCGCGCAGCGTGGCATCGCATTTCCTCGGCTGATCAAGGATCCCGCCACGCAACGTGTGCCGGCGCCGGCGGTCGACAAGTCTCGGCCGCAGCGCTTCATGCTTCCGGCGGGCAATGCGCGGCTCGAAGGCCTGCCCGCGGCGCGGCTGACGGCGGAAAGCCGGCAGGGCGCACCGTCCACGCTCGAACGCGATCCCTCGCCCGAAGTCACAGCCCGAGCAGGCGGCAGCTATGCGGTCTACGACGTCCTGCGCGCGCAGCCGCGTCCGCGGCAGCGCCGGTCGCCGCTCGGCGCTGCCTTCGTGCTGCGGCTCGATGGCAATGACGACAGCCCGCCGTTCAGTGTCGGCGGCGGCGGCGTGGCCGCGGCAGTGTGGCAAGCCGTCCCAAAATAAGGCGCCGCTCCCGTCGTTTAACGCCAAATCAAGCGCGGTGACATCGCCGCGCAAGGCGGCGGCACATGCGTTCAACGGTGGAAAGGCGGTGATCCGCTATCGGGATTGCCTGCGCAGCGTTGCTGCAGGCCGCACCGGGGGGCGCGGCCAGGCGCGACGAGCGACCGGTTTTCGATCCGGGGGGAGGAGCGTTGCACGGCCGCCGAACAAGGCCGGGCGACGTTAAGACGGGCAGGGGATGCCCGTCTCGAAAACCAGAACACCCCCGGAAGCAATTCCGGGGGTGTTCGTTTTTCAGGCGCTGTCGATGTCGACCTATTGGTCGAGGAACGACCGCATCTTGCGGCTGCGGCTCGGATGCTTGAGCTTGCGCAGCGCCTTGGCCTCGATCTGGCGGATGCGTTCGCGGGTGACGCTGAACTGCTGGCCGACCTCCTCGAGCGTGTGATCGGTGTTCATGCCGATGCCGAAGCGCATGCGCAGCACGCGCTCCTCGCGCGGGGTCAGGCTCGCCAGCACCCGGGTCACGGTCTCCTTAAGGTTGGCCTGGATCGCGGCGTCGACCGGGATCACGGCATTCTTGTCCTCGATGAAGTCGCCGAGATGGCTGTCTTCCTCGTCGCCGATCGGCGTTTCGAGGGAGATCGGCTCCTTGGCGATCTTCATCACCTTGCGCACCTTCTCGAGCGGCATGCTCAGGCGCTCGGCCATTTCCTCGGGCGTGGGCTCGCGGCCCTGCTCATGAAGGAACTGGCGGCTGGTGCGGACCAGCTTGTTGATCGTCTCGATCATATGCACCGGGATACGGATGGTGCGCGCCTGATCGGCGATGCTGCGGGTGATCGCCTGGCGGATCCACCACGTCGCATAGGTGCTGAACTTGTAGCCGCGGCGATACTCGAACTTGTCGACCGCCTTCATCAGGCCGATATTGCCTTCCTGAATGAGGTCGAGGAACTGCAGCCCGCGATTGGTGTACTTCTTGGCGATCGAGATCACGAGGCGGAGATTGGCCTCGACCATCTCCTTCTTGGCGATCCGCGCCTCGCGCTCGCCCTTCTGGACCATGTTGACGATGCGGCGGAACTCGGCGAGCGCCATGCCGGTCGCCTGGCTGATCTCCGAGATCTCGACGCGGATGCGATCGACCGCGGCGGCCTCGTTGTCGGCGAACGCCTTCCACTTCTTGTCGAGCTTCTCGACCGTGGCGATGAAGCCCTCGTCGAGCTCGTGATTCACATAGCGATCGAGGAAATCCTTGCGCGGCACCTTGTGGCGCTCGGCGAGGCGCAGCATCTGCCCGCCCAAGGTCGTGAGGCGGCGGTTGAAGCTGTAGAGCTGGTCGACGAGATATTCGATCTTGGCCTGGTGGAACTGGACGCTCTCGACTTCGGCGGTCAGCTCCTCGCGGAGCTTGTGATAGGTGCGCTCCTGCGCGGCCGGCAGCTCGCCGCCCGCCGCCATCGCGTCGAGCCGGGCCTGCTGGACCTTGGAGAATTTCTTGTAGACCGAGGTGATGTTGGCGAACTTCTCAAGCGCCTGCGGCTTGAGCGTCTCCTCCATCTGGGCGAGGCTGAGGGTGTTGTCCTCTTCCTCGTCGTCCGAGATCCGCGGGGCGCGGCGCTCGGTCATCGAATCCTCATCTTCCTCCTCGGCGACTTCCTCGGGCTCTTCCTCTTCCTTGAACGAAGTGCCGGCGGTCTTCTCGCTGATCTCGCCGTTGTCGTCCTCGGCATTCTCGACCTGTTCGGCCGAAGGACCCTTGGAGAGCATCGCGTCGAGATCGAGGATCTCGCGCAGCTGCATCGTGCCTTCGTTGAGCGCGTTCGACCAGCCGATGATCGCGTTGAAGGTGATCGGCGATTCGCACAGGCCGAGGATCATCGTGTCGCGGCCGGCCTCGATGCGCTTGGCGATGGCGATCTCGCCCTCGCGGCTGAGCAATTCGACCGCGCCCATCTCGCGCAGATACATGCGGACGGGATCGTCGGTGCGATCGACCGTCTCCTTCTTCTTCGCCAGCTCGAACGCCGGCTCGTCGCTGCCGCCTTCGGGCGCATCGACTTCGTCGGGGGTATCGTCCTCGGCCTCGGCGTCCTCGCCGCCTTCCTCATTCTCGACGACATTGATGCCCATGTCGTTGAGCGCCGACATGACGTCCTCGATCTGCTCCGAGGTCATCTGATCCTGCGGGAGCATCTCGTTGAGCTGATCGACGGTGATGTAGCCGCGCTTCTTCGCACGGGCGACAAGCTTTTTGAGCGTGCCTTCGTTGAGATCGATCAGCGGAGCGTCGCCCACGTCCATCGTGGTGTCGTCGCCGCTGCCGCCGCCATTCGCCTTCGCCATCAATTGCCCTCGAAATTCTGATGGCGGCTATTATACGCCGCCCTAATCCTCGAAATCTTCTTCGTCCGCAAGCATCAGATTCGCAAGCCGTGCGTGCAGCTCCTGCCGCGTCCGCGAAAGTGCCACCTGACGTGTGAACGCCTCTTCCGATCCGTCCCTGCTCAACGCCGCGGTGGCCTCGGCGAGCGCCGCGTCCACCGCGGGCTGCGCCACCATCACTGCGATCGCCTCGTTCAGATCCTCGCGCGCCTTCGCTTCGTCCGCCTGATTGCGGGTGAACGAGAAAGGCAACGTGTCGGCTCTCAACAGATCGCTCGCCACAGAATCGAAGCCGGATCGCGCCAATATGGTGAGAACTTTGCCGCTATCAAGCTGCCGGTCCTCCAGCGCGACGTCGATCACCGCCTCGAACAATTTGCCGAGCGCGCCCGAGGCACTGCGCAGACTGCCGAGCACTTCCATGTGGCGGGCGATCTCGGCAGGGTGGCGGATCAGCCCGGCGAGCACCGCGCGGGCGAGGATCGGGTCGAGCCCGCCGGCGCCGAGGCTGCGTGCGATCGCCGAGGGCGGCGCCTCGGGCGGCTGCCAATTGCCGCGCCTGTCGCGCTTGCCGCGGGCGGGCGCGGGGCCGCGCGGGGACCGGGCCTCGAAGGCGCGCGGTCCGCGGCCGAAATGCGCGTCGATGCGTTCGCGGAACTCGGCGAGATATTCGTGCTTCACATTGCCGTCGGCGATGCTCTCGGCGAGCGCACCGAGCCGGCGCTTGAGCCCGGCGCGCTGCTCGGGCGTGTCGAGCGGCTCGGCGGCGAGCTCACTCTGCCACAGCCGGTCGACCAGAGGCTGGGGCGCCTTGAGCAGAGCCTCGAACGCCGCCGCGCCTTTGGTGCGGACGAGATCGTCGGGATCGAGCCCGTCGGGCAAGGTGACGAAGGCGAGGCTGCGGCCCGGCTGGAGCATCGGCAACGCGCGATGCGCCGCCCGGAGCGCGGCCTTCTGCCCGGCGGAATCGCCGTCGAAGCAGAGCAGGGGCACCTCGGCCATCCGCCACAGCCGCTCGAGCTGATGCTCGGTGAGCGCCGTGCCGAGCGGGGCGACGGCTTCCGCGAACCCGGCCTGGGCGAGCGCGATGACGTCCATATAGCCTTCGACCGCGATGATCCGTCCGGATTTGCGCGCCGCGGCCTGGGCGCGATCGAGATTGTAGAGCGTCCGGCCCTTGTCGAAGAGCGGGGTTTCGGGGGAATTGAGATATTTGGGCTCGCCGTCGCCGATGATGCGCCCGCCGAACGCGATCGCCCGGCCGCGGACGTCGCGGATCGGGATCATCAGCCGGCCACGGAAGCGGTCGTACGGCTCCTTTTCCTCGACCTGGATCAGCATGCCGGCCTCGACCAGCATCGCGTCGCCATAGGTCGCGAGCGCCTGCTTGAGCTTGCCGCGCGAATCGGGGGCGAAGCCGAGGCCGAAGCTGCGCGCGGTCTCTTCGGTGATGCCGCGGCGCTTGAGCACGCCCCGCGCCTCGGCGCCCTCGATGCCGTTCAGCCGCTCGACGAACCACGCCGCGGCGTCGACCATCGCCTCGTGCAGCCCCTTGGCGCGTTCGGCCTTTTCGGCGGCGCGGCGGTCCGGCTCGGGCATCTCCATGCCCGCGGCCTGCGCCAGTTCCTTGACCGCATCGATGAAGGGCAGCCCGCGCTGATCGGTCATCCAGCGGATCGCATCGCCATGCGCGCTGCAGCCGAAGCAGTGGTAAAAGCCCTTGTCGTCGTTGACGTAGAAGCTCGGCGTCTTCTCGTTGTGGAACGGGCAGCAGGCGCGGAACTCTCTTCCCGCTTTCTGAAGCTTGACCGTCTTGGCGATGAGGCCGGAGAGCAGGGTGCGGGCGCGGAGCTCGTCGAGGAACTGGGGGGTGAGGCTCATCGTGCGGGGGCCGGTGGCTTGGTGCTTCGCGTATCAGGTTTCTCGACTTCGCTGGAAACGAGCGGTGAGGGGGCAATCGACAAACCATCTCCGTTCGTTTCGAGCGAAGTCGAGAAACGCTCTTTCGGTGGCCGGGAGAAGAACGATACCCGCTTCCAGTCCCCGGCGATGAGCGCTTCCTTCTTGGCGCGGGACCAGCCGGCGACGATGCGTTCGGCTTCGAGCGCTTCGATCCGGCTGGGAAAGCCTTCGTTCCACACGAGTTCGACCGGAAGGCGGCGCGAGGTGTAGTCGCAGGCGCCGCTCTGGTGCTCGCCGATCCGGCGTTCGAGATTGTCGGTGTGGCCGGTGTAGTAGCGCCCGTCCGAACATCTCAGCATGTACGCCCAGAATGCCATTGCCGGCCCGTACCTCCGTTCGCTTCGAGTGTAGTCGAGAAGCGTGTCCCAAGTCTCCGTTTCTCGACTTCGCTCGAAACGAACGGGAGAAAGATCTCGGCTACGACAGCGCCGCCTTCACCGCTGCGCTCGCCTTGCTCATGTCCAGCGTGGTCGCGTGGCGCGCCTTCAGTTCGGCCATCACCCGGCCCATGTCCTTCATGCCGCTCGCGCCCAGTTCGGCCTTGATCGCCTCGATCGCCGCGGCGGTCTCCGCCTCGCTCATCTGCTGCGGCAGAAACCGTTCGATCACCGCGACTTCGGCGGCTTCGGCGTCGGCGAGCTCCTGGCGGCCGCCCTTGCTGTACATCTCGATCGATTCGCGGCGCTGCTTGACCATCTTCTGGAGCACTTCGACGACGAGCGCGTCGTCGTCCTCGGGCGCCTTGCCGGTGCGCGCCTCGATGTCGCGATTCTTGATCGCGGCCTGGATCAGGCTGATGGCGCCGCGCGCTTCCTTGTCACCGGCCTTCATGGCGGCGATCTGCGCGGCTTTGATGTCGTCGCGAATCATGGTCTCTCTCGATAATCGGAAAGCGATCAGCCCTAACGCAAGCGGCGGCGTCCGTGAACCGGTTGACGCGGGGCGGACAGGGGTCTAGCCGCCACCCCTTAGCGACATCGCAGCAACCCTAATGGAGCGCCACCCTTACATGGCCGAAGCCAAACCCGTGTCTATGCCCGCTGGAGCCACCGGCGTGCTGGTCCTCGCCTCGGGCGACGTGATCTGGGGCAGGGGATTCGGCGCCGAAGGGCAGGCCGTCGGCGAGGTGTGCTTCCACACCGCGATGACCGGCTATCAGGAGATCATGACCGACCCGAGCTTCGCCGGTCAGATCATCAACTTCACTTTCCCGCATATCGGCAATGTCGGCGCCAATCCCGACGATGTCGAGGCCGACCAGCCGCATGCATTGGGGATGATCGTCCGCGAGGACGTCACCGAGCCGAGCAACTTCCGTTCGACCGAGCATCTCGATGTGTGGATGAAGAAGCATGCGCGGATCGGGCTGTCGGGGATCGACACCCGGGCGCTGACCCGGCGCATCCGCGCCGGCGGAGCGCCCAACGGCGTGATCGCGCATTCGGCGGCAGGCGAGTTCGATATCCCGCTGCTGCTCCAGATGGCGCGCGAATGGCCGGGCCTGGAGGGCATGGACCTCGCCATCGCGGTCACCACCGAGACGCATTATGGCTGGGAAGGCGGCGTCTGGCGGCTTGGGTTTGGGTATGGGGACGACGCCTCTTCATTCCCCTCCCGCGAGCGGGAGGGGAGCGCAGGTGGCGCGCCCGGGGACAAGCCGCATATCGTCGCGATCGATTACGGCTCGAAGCACAATATCTTCCGCAACCTCGCCCGTGCCGGCGCGCGGGTGACCGTGCTCCCCGCCACCGCGACCTTCGAGCAGGCTATGTCGTTCGCGCCCGATGGCTTCTTCCTGTCCAACGGCCCCGGCGACCCCGCCGCGACCGCCGAGTATGCCGTGCCGGTGATCCGGCAGATGCTCGACAGCGGCAAGCCGGTGTTCGGCATCTGTCTCGGCCACCAATTGATGGCGCTGGCGGTGGGCGCGCAGACCAGCAAGATGTTCCAGGGCCATCGCGGCGCCAATCACCCGGTCAAAAGGCTGAGCGACGGCGCCGTCGAGATCACCAGCATGAACCACGGCTTTGCGGTGCTGAGCGAGACGCTGCCGGAGAACGCGCGCGAGACGCACGTGTCGCTGTTCGACGGGTCGAATGCTGGCTTCGAGCTGACCGATCGGCCGGCATTCGCGGTGCAATATCACCCCGAGGCCAGCCCGGGGCCGCAGGACAGCTTATACCTGTTCGAGAAGTTCGTGGGGATGATGGGGTGATTGAGTTCGAACCTCCCATTCCCCGCCTGCGTCTATTGCGACGAGCGGTGAAATGGGCGTTGAAGAATAAGGATCACATACCGTCTCTATCAGATTTAGCTCCCAGGATGACAGTCGAGCAGCTTACTGAACTAGCCAGGTCTTGGCAGAAAATTGGCTTCGGGAGCTTGATGGAGGTTTCTGAAGAAGGAAAGCGGTCAGTCCTATTCAGCTTGAATGACGAGGCCGTATCCAAAGTTAAGGCGATTGAGCGGGAAAGCTTGCTCGGGCGCATTCGATCGGTGTCTTGGGGCGAACGCGCCTGGGACCTTCTCAAGATCGGCGTCGGCGCTTTGCTTGGCGTCCTCGCCACTAAGTATTTCGGAAAGCCATAATGCCCAAACGCACCGACATCTCCTCCATCCTCGTCATCGGCGCGGGGCCGATCGTCATCGGTCAGGCGTGCGAGTTCGATTATTCGGGCACGCAGGCGATCAAGGCCCTCAAGGAAGAGGGCTATCGCATCGTCCTGGTCAACTCGAACCCGGCGACGATCATGACCGATCCCGAGCTCGCCGACGCGACCTATGTCGAGCCGATCACCCCGGCGATCGTCGCCAGGATCATCGAGAAGGAGCGGCCCGACGCGGTGCTGCCGACGATGGGCGGGCAGACCGCGCTCAACACCGCGCTGGCGCTGGCGAACGACGGCACGCTGGAGAAGTTCGGCTGCATCATGATCGGCGCCGATGCCGAGGCGATCGACAAGGCCGAGGACCGGCTCAAGTTCAAGGACGCGATGACCAAGATCGGGCTCGAAAGCGCCCGTTCGGCGATCGCGCATAGCGAAGCCGAGGCGCTGGCGGGGCTCGAGCATGTCGGGCTGCCGGCGATCATCCGGCCGAGCTTCACCATGGGCGGATCGGGCGGCGGCATCGCCTATAATCGCGAGGAATTCATCGCGATCGTCCGCAGCGGTCTCGATCTCTCGCCGACCACCGAGGTGCTGATCGAGGAATCGCTGCTCGGCTGGAAAGAATATGAGATGGAGGTCGTGCGGGATCGCAACGACAACGCCATCATCATCTGCAGCATCGAGAATGTCGACGCGATGGGCACGCATACCGGGGACTCGATCACTGTCGCGCCGGCGCTGACGCTGACCGACAAGGAATACCAGATCATGCGCAATGCATCGATCGCGGTGCTTCGGGAAATCGGCGTCGAAACCGGTGGTTCGAACGTGCAGTTCGCAGTCAATCCCAAGGACGGCCGCCTCATCGTCATCGAGATGAACCCGCGTGTGTCGCGGTCGTCGGCGCTGGCTTCCAAGGCGACCGGCTTCCCGATCGCCAAGGTCGCGGCCAAATTGGCGGTGGGCTACACGCTCGACGAGATCACCAACGACATCACCGGGGCCACGCCGGCGTCGTTCGAGCCGACGATCGATTACGTCGTCACCAAGATCCCGCGCTTCGCCTTCGAGAAGTTCAAGGGCGCCGAGGCGACCTTGGGCACGGCGATGAAGTCGGTCGGCGAGGTGATGGCGATCGGCCGCAACATCCATGAATCGATGCAGAAGGCATTGCGCGGGCTCGAGACCGGATTGAGCGGCTTCAACCAGGTCGACCGTCTCGCCGGCGCGCCGCGCGACGAGATCGAGGCGGCATTGGCCGTCCGGAGCCCCGATCGGCTGCTGATCGCGGCGCAGGCGCTGCGCGAGGGTTTCACCGTCGCCGAAGTGCAGGCGCTGACCGCTTACGACCCGTGGTTTCTCCAGCGGATCGCCGAGATCGTCGCGGCGGAGGAGCAGGTGTGCCGCGGCGGGCTGCCGCAGGACGCGGCCGGCATGCGCAAGTTGAAGGCGATGGGATTCAGCGACAAAAGGCTGGCGTATCTCGCGCTCAAATCGGTCAACATGCGCGCAGGCTCCGAGCGGATGGCGCGCAGCCACGGGCTGATCGGCGACGTCGCCAAGGCGATGAGCGGCGGGGTGACCGAGGCGGACGTGCGGAAGCTGCGCCACAAGCTCGGCGTGCGTCCGGTGTTCAAGCGGATCGACACCTGCGCCGCCGAGTTCGAGGCGAAGACGCCGTACATGTACTCGACCTATGAGGCGCCGAGCTTCGGCGAGCCCGAGAACGAGTCGAATCCCACCGATCGCAAGAAGGTGGTCATCCTCGGCGGCGGTCCGAACCGGATCGGGCAGGGGATCGAGTTCGATTATTGCTGCTGCCACGCCTGCTTCGCGCTGGCCGATGCCGGCTATGAGACGATCATGGTCAATTGCAATCCGGAGACGGTGAGCACCGATTACGACACCAGCGACCGGCTCTATTTCGAGCCGCTCACCGCCGAGGACGTGCTCGAGATCCTCGAGGTCGAGAAGTCGAACGGCGAGCTGGTCGGAGTGATCGTCCAGTTCGGCGGACAGACGCCGCTCAATCTGGCCAAGGCGCTCGAGGAGGCCGGGATCCCGATCCTCGGCACGTCGCCCGACGCGATCGACCTTGCCGAGGATCGTGAGCGCTTCGCCGATCTCGTCGCCAGATTGGGGCTCAAGCAGCCTGCCAACGGCCTCGCCCGGAGCCGCGACGAAGCGGTGGCGGCGGCCGAGCGGATCGGCTTCCCGGTGCTGATGCGGCCGTCCTATGTGCTCGGCGGGCGGGCGATGGAGATCGTCGACACGCTCCAGCAGCTCGACGACTATATCCAGACCGCAGTGCAGGTCTCGGGCGACAGCCCGGTGCTGATCGACCAATATCTGCGCGATGCGATCGAGGTCGATGTCGATGCGATCGCCGATGGCGACGATGTCGTGGTCGCCGGCGTGCTCCAGCATATCGAGGAGGCGGGCGTCCATTCGGGCGACAGCGCCTGCTCGATTCCGCCCTACAGCCTGTCGGCCGAGATCGTCGCCGAGATCGAAAAGCAGACCGAGGCGCTGGCGCGGGCGCTCAAGGTCAAGGGGCTGATGAACATCCAGTTCGCGGTCAAGGACGGCCAGGTCTATCTGATCGAAGTCAATCCGCGCGCCAGCCGCACCGTCCCCTTCGTCGCCAAGGCGATCGGCGTGCCGGTCGCCAAGATCGCCAGCCGGGTGATGGCGGGCGAGAAGCTCAAGGACCTGCCGAAGATCGATCGCGACATCGATCATATCGCGGTCAAGGAAGCGGTGTTCCCCTGGGCGCGCTTCCCCGGGGTCGATCCGGTGCTCTCACCCGAAATGAAGTCCACGGGTGAAGTGATGGGAATCGATAGCGATTTTGCTACTGCCTTCGCCAAATCGCAGCTGGGGGCGGGGACCGTGCTGCCCTCGTCCGGAACCTTGTTCGTCAGCGTCAAGGACAGCGACAAGCCGGTGGTGCTGCCGGGGGTGCAGATCCTCGCCGGGCTCGGCTTCGGGATCATCGCGACCGGCGGGACCGCCGACTATCTCGAGGCCGAGGGGATCGCGGTCGAGCGGGTCAACAAGGTCGCGCAGGGCCGGCCGCACATCGTCGACCGGATCCAGGACGGCGACGTCGCGTTGATCTTCAACTCGACCGAGGGCTGGCAGTCGCTCAAGGATTCGGCGAGCATCCGCGCCACCGCGATGGCTCAGAAGATTCCCTATTTCACCACCGCGCCGGCGAGCGTGGCGACGGCGCGGGCGATCGAGGCGCTGGGCCGCAACAGCCTCGACGTGAAGCCGTTGCAGGCGTTTTACGCGGAGCGGTGAGCCTTGCCCCTCCCGCAAGCGGGAGGGGAGCGAAAGCGGTAGCCGGGAGGGACTCGACGAATTGCGGCATCAATCGGGCGAGCGCTTGATGTTTGCCCTTCGCAGTCTTATTATTCGCAATCGCACAATTGAACTCCCCCAATCGATGTTAATGTGCGGGCGTACCCCTTGTGGGACGCTTGGGGATCGAGGCGTTTGAAGGGCGGAATGGAATGGCGACGGTCGAAAAGATGCCGATGCTCAAGGAGGGCTATGAGAAGCTCACTGCCGAGCTGAAGCGCCTCAAAGCGGAGCGCCCGCTTATCGTGGACGCGATCGAGGAAGCGCGCGCGCACGGCGACCTTTCGGAAAACGCCGAATATCACGCCGCCAAGGAGCAGCAGGGCCAGAACGAGGCGACGATCTCCGACATCGAGGGCAAATTGAGCCGTGCCCAGATCATCGATCCCAAGGACCTGTCGGGCGACAAGATCGTGTTCGGCGCGACGGTGACGTTGCTCGACGAGGACGACAAGCCGCTCAAATATCAGATCGTCGGCGAGACCGAGGCGGACGCCAGCAAGGGCCGCATCTCGTACAATTCGCCGATCGGCCGGGCGCTGATCGGGCGCAAGGTCGACGAGGAAGTCGAGGTATCGGTCCCCGCGGGCGACCGATACTACCTCGTCTCGAAGATCGAATTCATCTGAGCAGCATGATGCGCCGGAGTTCGGCGACGGCAATTCTGATCCTCGTGACGGCGGCGGTGAGCCTCGTCGTCACGCTCGCCGGCGGCAATGCCTATGAAGCGAGCATGCGTGCGGGATTCATTCCGGCACGGCTGAGCGGGATCGACACCGATTATCTCGCGGTGCCGGCGCTGCTGACGCCGCTCAGCTGCACCTTGCTCCACGCCGGGCTGCTGCACCTGGCGATGAACATGCTGATGCTCGGCTTCACCGGACGCGAGACCGAACGCGCGGTGGGGCCGTGGGGAATTCTCATTCTCTACGTCGTCGGCGCCTATGCCGCAGCCTTCGCGCAATGGCTGCCGGAGCCGCAGTCGCTCACCCCGATGATCGGCGCGAGCGGCGCGGCGTCGGCGGTGGTCGGCGCCTATTCCTTGCTGTTCGGGCGCTCGCGGGCAAAGGCGATCGGGCCGATCCCGGCCCAGGCCGTGCATGTGGTGTGGCTCGCCGCCGCGTGGACGGCGATCAACCTGATGATAGGCTACGCGTTTCTGGGCGCGGGCGTGGCGGTCGCCGCCGGCGCGCATATCGGCGGGTTCCTTGCCGGTCTGGCGCTCGCGCGGCCGCTGCTGATGTGGAAGTGGCGCCGGGCCTAGGCCGCGGGCTTTTCCAGATCGGGCTCGAGCAGCCGATGGAGATGCACCACGACATAGCGCATCTCGGCATCGTCGACTGTGCGCTGCGCGGCGGCACGCCATGCTTTCTCGGCGCTGGCGAAATCGGGAAAGATGCCGACCACGTCGAGCTGCGACGGATCCTGAAAGTCGAGCGTCTGCGGATCGGTCACGCGACCGCCGAAGACGAGGTGAAGCTTGCTCATGGAGACTCCTGGGGAGAGCGATTTGGCGCTGCCCTTACCGGTCAATGGGTTAACCGCTCAACCCCGAACTGACCCCTAGGCGTTTTGGCCCGCGCCTTTGGCGGCGTCGAGGATATTGCCGAACAAGGCAGTCACGCGCTCCTTGGTGGCATCGCGGCCGGGGAGGAGCGATTCGATCTCCTGCTTGCCGGCTTCCTTGACGGCGCTCGCAGTGGCCGTGGCGCGGTCGGCGAGCCTGCGGCCGACGGGATCGAGCAGTTCACGCTCCTTCGACGAGCGCGGAAGCAGCATGCCGATGACCACGCCCAGCGCGACGCCGCCGGCGAGCAAGGCGACGGGATTGCTGCCGATGCCTTCGGCCGGTCCGGTCGTGCCGCCGGTATCGCCGTTATGGTTGGCGGCCTTGGGCGTGCTCGTATTGCCGTTGCTCATCGGGGCTGTCCTTTCTTCGCGGGCTTCGCGGATGTCTTTTTGTTCAAACCATCGGCGGCCGGGGCGGTTTCATTGCGGCGGCGAAGCAGGTCGGCGATCCAGCCGCGCGCGAACACCAGTCCGACCGTTCCGGCGATGGCCGCGGCCGCAAAGGGGCGCGAGCGCACTGCCTCGGCACCCTTGCGCGCCGTGGAGGCGACGCCCTGGGCGGCGGTCTCGACGGCGTTCTGGGCGAGGTTCGACGGCTTGAGCCGCTCCTGCACTTCGCCGAGCGTCGCGAACAATCGCGAGCGGGCCGCCCGAACCTGCGCCTCGGCGGAAAGCAAGGCGGGATCAATGCTCATGATTCGCTCCCGAACAGGCGCAGGATGCGCTTGTATGCCAGCCAGCCGAGCAGGGCGGACAGCGCCAGCGCGACAAGGATCACGATCAACGTCGCCCAACCGGGTCCGACCAGAGGCGACAGCGACAGGATCAGCCCGACCAGCAGCGCAGTGACCGTGCAGAGCGCGAGGACGAGCGCCGCAGCGCCGAGGATCAGCCCGAGCTTCGCCTCGCCGAGCTTGCTTGCCGCGAGCGTGCGATAATAGCCGATCTCGGCGCGGGCATAGCCTTTGCCGTCCTCGACCAGCCGCCCGATCAGCGTGCCGATGCTCTCTTCGTTCTCCTGCTCCGCCACCCCCCGGTTTCTCCTCAGGCGTCGTTGGGTTCGGACGCCGCGTCGACGCCCGACTTGATCAGCCGCGCCACGACGAAGCCGATCGCGGCAGCCGCGCCCACGGCGATCACCGGGCTCTTCTTCACCAGCTCGGTCGCGTCGGAGATCAGATCGTCGACTTCCTTGCCGCGCAGGCTGTCGGCGAAGCTCGAAATCCCCTGGGCAGCCGAGCGGGCATAGCGGCCATATTCCTCGCCGAGCCGCGAATCGACGTCGAGCGCGGCGCCTTCGAACATCTTGGCGACTTCATCGAGCGCAGTGGTGGCGCGCTCCTTGCCCTGGCCGGCGAATTCTCGCGCGCGATCGGCGGCCTGCGTGCCGAGCTTCGACGCCTCGTCCTTGAGTTGCTGGGTCGAGCTGCGCTTCGGCTCGGCGAGATCGTCGGCGGCCTCGAAATTGATCGCCGCAGGACCAGCGTTGCTCGCATTTGCCTCAAGCTTCGGGTCCGCCTCGAAGCTCACTTCCTCGCCGCCGGTGGTGTTGTTCGCATCAGCCATGGCTTGGGCCCTTTCCTTGTGTCGAGCAGAGAACCATGGCCGTCCGCGCGGGTTCCATCCTCTGCGTTGCCCGGGGGCGTGCAAGCGGTTAGAGGCTCGCGCGCGCCTTTGGGCAATCCGTTATACCCTAAGTAGGGAGACCGTTACGTGACCGCAATCATCGACATCCATGCCCGCCAGATCCTCGACAGCCGGGGCAATCCCACGGTGGAGGTCGATGTCCTGCTGGAAGACGGCAGCTTCGGCCGCGCCGCGGTGCCTTCGGGTGCCTCTACCGGCGCGCACGAGGCGGTCGAGAAGCGCGACGGCGACAAATCGCGCTGGCTGGGCAAGGGCGTCGAGGCGGCGGTGCAGGCAGTCAATAGCGAGATCGCCGAGGAAGTGCTCGGGCTCGACGCCGAGGACCAGGCCGATCTCGATCGCGCGATGATCGAGCTGGACGGCACCGAGAACAAGGGCCGGCTGGGCGCCAATGCGATCCTGGGCGTGAGCCTCGCCGCGGCCAAGGCCGCCGCCGATGCGCGCGGTCTGCCGCTCTACCGCTATGTCGGCGGCGTCAACGCGCACGTCCTGCCGGTGCCGATGATGAACATCATCAACGGCGGCGAGCATGCCGACAACCCGATCGACTTCCAGGAATTCATGATCGTGCCGGTCGGTGCCGAGAACATCGTCGAGGCGGTGCGCTGCGGCTCGGAGATCTTCCACACGCTCAAGAAGAAGCTCCACGAAAAGGGGCTCGCGACCGGCGTGGGCGACGAAGGCGGCTTCGCGCCGAACATCGCGAGCACGACCGAGGCGCTCGACTTCATCATGTCGAGCATCGAGGCCGCGGGCTACCAGCCGGGCGAGAACGTGATGCTCGCGCTCGATTGCGCCGCCACCGAATATTACAAGGACGGCGCGTACAGGATGGTGGGCGAGGGCAAGACGCTTTCCAGCCTCGAAAATGTCGAATTCCTCGCCGGGCTCGCCGCGAAATATCCGATCTTCTCGATCGAGGACGGCATGGCCGAGGACGATTGGGAAGGCTGGAAGGCGCTCACCGACGCGATCGGCGACAAGGTCCAGCTGGTCGGCGACGATCTGTTCGTGACCAATCCCAAGCGCCTCAAGCGCGGCATCGACGGCGGCTATGCCAATTCGCTGCTGGTCAAGGTCAACCAGATCGGCACGCTGACCGAGACGCTGGAGGCCGTCAGCCTCGCCCAGCGATCGTCCTACACCGCGGTGATGTCGCACCGTTCGGGCGAGACCGAGGACGCGACGATCGCCGACCTCGCGGTCGCGACCAATTGCGGGCAGATCAAGACGGGCAGCCTCGCGCGCTCGGACCGGCTCGCCAAATACAATCAGCTCATCCGCATCGAGGAAGAACTGGGCGATGCCGCGCGTTATGCCGGGAAGTCGGTGCTGAAGGCCTGACCTCCCTTTCCGCTTGCGGTCAGCTCTTCTTTCCCCTCCCGCTTGCGGGAGGGGTCAGGGGAGGGGAGTCGCCTCGGACGACGCAGCTTGTGGCCAAGCCCTCCCCCCGGACCCCTCCCGCAAGCGGGAGGGGAACGATAGCGGCGATGGTTTCCTATCGATCCCTAAGTGAAACTGCGACCTTGATTAACAGGCGTGGTTACGCGAGAAATAACCTATGGCGCGCACTTCTCCGATCAATACCCTTTTGCGCCGCGCGGGGCTTCCCGCCGCGGTGCTCATCGCTGTCGGCTTTTTCGGCTATAACGCAGTGCTGGGCCCGACCGGAATCGTCGCGGCCAAGGAATTCCGCGCCGAGCTGGGGCAGAAGAACGTCGAATATGCCGCGCTCGCCAAGAAGCGCGCCGAGCTCAAGAACCGGGTCGACCTGCTCGATCCGAAACGCGGCGCCGATCCCGACATGGTCGACGAACTGGTGCGCAAACAGCTCAACGTCGCGCGTCCCGACGAAGTGATCGTCCCGCTCGACAAATAATCGCGCGCCGGCTGACCCGGGTCAGGCGATCGGCGGCGCCACCAAAGCGATCGCCACCACGCATTCGACCATTCCGATCGATGCGATCCGCCATGCGCGGGCCGTCGAGACACCGAGCACGCGTGTAAACCGCCTCGTCTGCGGACTGCCGGACCAGAACAAGGCGAGGACGATCAGCACCACCACCCGCATGGCCATCATCGCCCAGGAATGCCGCACCGTGCGCCGCAGGGTGACCGGATGGAAACCAGCCAAGTCATCCCTTCGTGCAGCAGATCATCGAGCGCCTTGAGAAGACGCATGGACCCCATGGCGCGTCTGGAGCACAGATTCGACGGGCTGCCCATCGCGCCTGCCGCGCCGTCGATACGTGGCTGACCGTTTCCCCGCGCGTTGACGTTGCGTCCGGGCCAAGAAGGCGCTTATAGGCGCCGCACTGACCTCCCCCGGGCATGAGGATTTCCTGTGGCCAAAGCACCGGCACGAAAAGCGTCTACCGAACCCGCGGTACCGAACCGCGAACGTCCGAACGAACCAGAGCGGTTCAAGGCGTCCAAGGAGCAGCTGCTCGAATTCTATAAGCAGATGCTGTTGATCCGCCGTTTCGAGGAGAAGGCCGGCCAGCTCTACGGCCTCGGCTTCATCGGCGGCTTCTGCCACCTCTATATCGGCCAGGAAGCGGTCGCGGTGGGCCTGCAGTCGGCGCTGGACGGCGAGAAGGACTCGGTGATCACCGGCTATCGCGACCATGGCCATATGCTGGCGTACGGCATCGATCCCAAGGTGATCATGGCCGAGCTGACCGGGCGTGGCGCCGGCATCAGCCGCGGCAAGGGCGGCTCGATGCACATGTTCTCGACCGAGAAGAAATTCTATGGCGGCCACGGCATCGTCGGCGCGCAGGTCTCGCTCGGCACCGGCCTCGCCTTCGCGCACAAGTACAACGAGGATGGCGGCGTCGCGATGGCCTATTTCGGCGATGGCGCGTCGAACCAGGGCCAGGTCTATGAATCGTTCAACATGGCCGAGCTGTGGAAGCTCCCGATCATCTATGTGATCGAGAACAACCAGTACGCCATGGGCACCAGCGTCAACCGCAGCTCGTCCGAGGATCAGCTCTACAAGCGCGGCGAGAGCTTCCGCATCCCGGGCATCCAGGTCGACGGCATGGACGTGCTCGCCTGCCGCGGCGCGGCCGAGGAAGCGCTTGCCTGGGTCCGCGCGGGCAAGGGTCCGATCATCCTCGAGATGAAGACCTATCGCTATCGCGGCCATTCGATGTCGGATCCGGCGAAATATCGCAGTCGTGAGGAAGTCCAGTCGGTTCGCGACAAGTCCGATCCGATCGAGGCGGTCAAGCGCGAGCTCGAAGCGCTCGGCGTGAGCGAGGAGCAGCTCAAGCCGCTCGAGCAGGAAATCCGGAAAGTCGTGAACGAATCGGCCGATTTCGCCGAGCAGACCCCCGAACCCGACCCCGCGGAACTATACACCGACGTGCTGGTGGAGACCTATTGAGATGGCGATCGAACTCAAGATGCCGGCGCTGTCGCCGACCATGGAAGAGGGCACGCTCGCCAAGTGGCTCGTCAAGGAAGGCGATGTCGTGAAGTCCGGCGACATCCTCGCCGAGATCGAGACCGACAAGGCGACGATGGAATTCGAGGCAGTCGACGAAGGCACGATCGCGTCGATCGTGGTCGCCGAGGGCACCGACAATGTGAAGGTCGGCACCGTGATCGCGACGATCGCGGCCGAGGGGGAGGACGCCGCTGCTCCGACGCCCGCGCCGGCACCCAGGACCGAAGCGCCCGCCGCCGAGCAGAAGGCCGAGGAATCCGAAGCCCCCGCGCCGAAAAAGGCCGAGAGCGGCACTGCCCAGCTCGCCAGCAACAAGGCCGCGACGGTTTCCGATCCGGCGATCCCCGAGGGCACCGAGATGGTGAAGACCACGGTGCGCGAGGCGCTGCGCGACGCGATGGCCGAGGAAATGCGCACGGATCCGCGCGTCTTCGTGATCGGCGAGGAAGTGGCGGAATATCAGGGCGCGTACAAGGTGACGCAGGGCCTGCTCGAGGAGTTCGGCGCCAAGCGCGTCATCGACACGCCGATCACCGAATATGGCTTTGCCGGAGTCGGCACCGGCGCGGCGATGGGCGGGCTGAAGCCGATCGTCGAGTTCATGACGTTCAACTTCGCGATGCAGGCGATCGACCACATCATCAATTCGGCCGCCAAGACCAATTACATGTCGGGCGGCCAGATGCGCTGCCCGATCGTGTTCCGCGGTCCCAACGGCGCGGCGAGCCGGGTCGGCGCGCAGCATTCGCAGAATTACGGCCCGTGGTACGCCAGCGTTCCCGGCCTGATCGTGATCGCGCCGTATGACGCGGCCGACGCCAAGGGGCTGCTCAAGGCGGCGATCCGCAGCGAGGACCCGGTGGTGTTCCTCGAGAACGAGCTGCTGTACGGCCGCAGCTTCGAGGTTCCCAAGCTCGACGATTATGTCCTGCCGATCGGCAAGGCGCGGATCGTCCGTGCGGGCAAGGACGTGACGATCGTGTCCTATTCGATCGGCGTCGGCGTCGCGCTCGAGGCAGCCGAGGCGCTGGCGGGCGAGGGCGTGGAGGCCGAAGTCATCGATCTGCGCACGTTGCGCCCGCTCGACACCGCGACGGTGCTCGAGAGCCTGAAGAAGACCAATCGCATGGTCGTGGTCGAGGAAGGCTGGCCGGTCTGCTCGATCGCGTCCGAGATCATCACGGTGGCGATGGAGCAGGGCTTCGACGATCTCGACGCGCCGGTGCTGCGCGTGACCAACGAGGACGTGCCGCTGCCTTATGCCGCCAATCTCGAAAAGCTCGCATTGGTCGATGCGGCGCGCGTCGTCGCGGCGGTGAAGAAAGTCACCTATCGCGGCTGAGGACGAGGCGGGCGCTTCGCGGCGCCCGCCGGTCAGCAGGTCGAGGCGGTGACGCCGTTCTCAATATAGACGCCGTTGGGATGCGTCTTGTTGGGGTTGTTCTGCTTGACCCCGTTGACGGTGATGAAGCTGTCGTCGCTGGTATCGCGGGCGTCGCGCACCATCATCGACGCGATCTCGTTCATCTCGCTCGACGGCGCGAGCGACGTCTTGATCAGCGGCTGATATTGGTAGCGCACCTCGACGAACATCGCGACGCCGTTGGGCGGGGCGATGACCTGCCGCCCGGTCGGCCCGATGCCGTCGACACTGGTCTTGGTGGCGGCGGTTCCCCAGCTCGATCCCCAGCTGGTTCGCGTGCCCTTGCAGCGCTGCCAGCGGATCCGGTATTTGTTCGCCGTCGTCTCATGGGGTTCGACGCTCGAGATGATCACGCGCCCGTTGGCGAACAGGCCCAGCTCGCCCGACTGGAAATTGGCGCCGGTGAGCAGATCGTTGATGTCGCTCTCATAGACCTTCTTCGATTCGAGCTGGCTGCCCGATCCCATGCGCGCCGAATTGTCGGCGATCTGCAGCGCGATCTGGCTGAGCCGCATCCGGGTGATGACATAATTGGTCAGCTCGGCGCCGGTGAGGCTCATCGCCAGCAGGATCGGCAGCGAGAAGGCGAATTCGAGCAATGCCAGCCCGCTGGTGTCGCGGCCGAGCCGACGCGCGGTCGTCCCGAGCAGGGTCAATCCGCGCTTCATGTGCAGCTCCTCACTTCGGGCGCGCCCTGATCGCCATAAGGCTGGTTGCGCAGGATGGTCTGCGCGGTAACCGTGGTGGTGCTCGATCCGCCGATGAAATTGTTGAGCGGGAAGAAGCGCGGATAGCTCACCGTCGCGGTGTAGAGCACGGCGTCCTTGGCGCCGCCCTGGCTGAGATTGCCCCCCGTCGCGTCCCACACGCCATTACGGTTGGAATCCTCGTAGGGCTCCCCGGGCGTGAGGCCCTGCGGGCCGTCACAGGTGCCGTTGTGATTGGTGTCGGTCCACGGTTCGAACCGCGAGGCGGCGGCCTGCTCGTAATTGCGATACCATTGGCGCGTGATCGTCACCGTGCCGTTGTTGGCGAGCGTCTTGATCTGGTTCTTCACCTTGTTGTCGAGCGCGGTCTGGGTAGCGCCGACGAGGCCGGATTCGAGCGTCGCGTCGCGCGCCGCCTTCTGCACGACGCCCTGCAGCGCCGCCCGCATGTACAGGGTGTGCGCCACGTCGAACGCCCCGAGAAGCAGCAGCCCCATCACCGGCGCCACGATCGCGAACTCGACCACCGTGGCGCCGCGCTCGTCGTGCGCGAGCCGGCGCAGGCGATGGATCGAACCGATCACTTGGTCAGCCTCAGCTGCGAGATCTGGTCGGCGATCGACTTGAAGGTCTGCTGCAGACCATCCGCATCGGTATTCGAGAAATAGCGGCCTTCCGAGGCGCATTGCTCGAGCCGGTCCTGCGTCGCCTGGCTCTGGCCCTCGCCGAAATTGACGACCCACAGGGTGATCTTCGAGTTCCGAACCCATTGGCAGATGGCGAGGAAGCGCAGATTCACCTGCTCGTCGAGCTGCGCCTTGGTGGGATTCTCGCCGGTCTGACGATGATCGAAGAAAGGCAGGCCATAGGCAGCATAGTCGCCGGCATTCGCGTTGGTGTCGCCGTCGGTCATGAAGATCATGTGCCGCTCGATCTCGCCGCCGCCGGGCGTGGTGGCGTTCTCGGTCTTGAAGATGCCGGTCGGCGACATCAGCCGCGCACCCCAGATGATGCCGATGTCGTGATAGGTGTTGCCGTTCGGATCAAGGCTGTTGACATAGGTCTGGAACGCCGACGCGTCGGTCCACGCCTGAAGCTTGCGCGCCTCGGTCGGACAGAAGAAGGTCGAGTTGTTGTTATAGTCCGTGCTCGTGGTGAGCGCGGCGGTCGACCAGTTGCTGGTGTTCCCGTTGGTCCAGCTATTGGCGTTGTAATTGGAGCCCGAGGTCGATCCGCGCGTGAAGATCAGGCGCGGCAGCGCCGGCTTCCAGCGGGACGCATCGTCATGGGGGACGGTGTCGATGTCGAGATCGATCTTGTCGTCGGGAATCGGATCGAAATCGGTGGTCGGCTCGCCGGTGTCGCGCTCCTCGATGCACCCGCTCCACGTGATCGTGGAATTGGTGACGTCGTTGCCGATGCTGGTGTCGCCGACCGGCCAGTTGAACGAGTTGTTCCAGCTGCTGCCGCCGGCCTTGAGGCCGCTGACCGTCACCGGCAGCTGGTTGTAGGTCCAGCTGGCGAACTTCTCGACATAGAATGTGGTGACGTCGGTGCGCCGGCGCCGGCAGCTCTTGCTGTTGCCGTCGCGGTCCGAAGACCCCCACCAGCCCCATTCGGTGCCGTCGGTGGCGCCGCCGTCATGCGGGAAGCTCGACACGATCGTCGGCTCCGGGTTCGGGCCGCCCGAATTGGCCGGGGTAGGCGTGAAGCTGCCGAACGACTCGTTCTTCATGAAGCTCAGGCAATTGCCCTGGCTGAGCGAGCCGCCGCCATAGGTTTCCCAATAGGTGTTGGTGCTCTGCGGCGGGACGGCCATGTTCGCCTTGCGGGTCTGATAGTCCCACTGATCGACGAGATAGTCGTTGGGCAGCAATTTGCCGACGTTCACGTTGGTCGAATAGGGCACGAAACCGAAGCGGATCTGCACCTGATTGCCGGTGCCGCCGCTCGGCTCGGCGCCGACGGCGTTGCAAACCGTGTCCGGCACGTCGAGTCGCGCCACGATCTGGTAGAAGCACTTCACTGCCTTGCGCAGCGCGGCGATACGCGAATTGGCGTCGCCGTTGCAGCTGCTGCTGCCGTTGGGACAGAAATCCATCGATCCGGTGGTGTCGAGGACGAACATCACGTCGGTGTTCGGCAGCCGCATTTCGGCGTCGCAGGTGACGCTGAGCGTCTCGCTGGTCTTGCCGAAGATCCGCATCAACGTCATCGGCACCACCGCACGGGCATTGCCGGTCACCTTGCCCGCGCTTTCCGAAAAGCTGCGACGATCAGCGGCGGCCTCGAGCGTGGTGCCGTAGGCGTTGGGATTGAAATTGGCGTCGAAGAACCGTTCCGCCTCGCCGCGCGCGGCATAGCTGTTCGTCGCCCAGCTGCCGCCGCCCATCATCTTGCGGCCGGCCAGCGCGCCCGCGTCGCAAGCATGTTGCAGGCGCGTCTTGACGATGTACATGCGGCTGATGTCGATGCCGCCGCCAACCATCCCGGCAAGGGGTATCAGTGCCATCGTCATGAGCGCGAGCGTGTTGGCGCGCGTGTCGCGGGCCAACCGCGTCAGGAACGCCCGCGCCTTCAAGCTCTGCAGATTGCCCACCATGTTTGCGATCCCGGTCCCCGATCAACGTGGCGTATTGCCACGCGCGCACCTAACGCCTTCTAAATCCAGCTGGTTAACGATGCGCTTATGGAGCCTAGGGGCATGACCGGAGATCCCGGCGCGGATCCCGAACGCATGCTGGCGCTATCCTATGCGCGGCCCGGGGATCGCCGCGCGCTGGAGGCGTTGCTCGCGCTCGACGATGCGCTGGCGCAACTGCTCCGGACGACGCGCGAGCCGGCGCTGGGGCAGATGCGGCTGGCCTGGTGGCGCGAGGCGCTGGCGCGGCTGGACCAGGAGCCGGCGCCGGCCGAGCCGGTGCTCAAGGCGCTCGAGCGCGAGGTTCTGGCGAAGGGGGTGCGCGGCGCGGCGCTGGTGCCGATCGTCCATGGCTGGGAAGTGCTGATCGAGGAGGAATCGCTCGATTCCGGCGCATTGCGGCGGTTCGGAGAGGGGCGGGGGCATGTGTTCGTCGCGGCGGGCGCTGCGATGGGGGCGGGGCCGCACGATCCGCTCGCCGCGGCGGGCCAGGGCTGGGCGCTCGCCGATCTGTCGCGCAATCTTCGCGGGTCCGGCGAGGCCGATGGGGCACGGAGCATGGCGATCCCGCTGCTGGCCGCAGCGGCGGCGCGGCGCTGGAGCCGCAACGGCCGCGCGCTCGGCGCGCTGGCCCATCTGGCGCGGCTGGATTTGCAGGCACCCGAAGGCGCGGCGCCCCGGATCGGCGCGCCGCACCGGGTCGGGCGGCTATTATGGCATCGGCTGACCGGCAAATAAGGGCTTGTCAGCGCGTGCCACAGGCGTAGCCTGCTGCCTTCGGCGATCGGGGGAGACCTTCGATGTGGCGCTATTTCGCAGGCGCGGGCGCGGCGGCTTTGCTGATGCTCGCAGGCATGTTCCTGTTTCGCAGCTCGGCCGCTTCCGAATTCAAGCTTCCCGCTGCTCCCGCGGCGCGCACTGCGGTGGCGGCGCCCGAGGAACCGTTGCCGGAGGCGCCCAAGGCGAGCGCGAAGACGCGTGAGCAAAAGCGCTTCGATCGCTTCGACAAGGATCGCAACGAGGCAGTGACTCGCGAGGAATATCTGCTGGCGCGGCGCAAGGCTTATGCGAAGCTCGATGCCAACCATGACGGCCGGCTCGACTTCGACGAATGGGCGATCAAGACCACGACCAAATTCGCCGGTGCGGACGCCGACAAATCCGGAGCGCTGACCCGGGCCGAATTCCTTGCCACGGCACCCAAGCCGCGCGCCGGCGCCAAGCCCCGCTGCGTCTGCCCCGCGGCACCGGCGAAGGAAGAGGCCGAGGACTAGGCCCGGTCCCCGCTCCCGATCGGGGAGGAATTAAGCCGGCATCCAGCCGCTGAACGCCGCGCGGGCGCGGCTGGTGTACATCAGCTTGCGGTCGGCTTTCTTCGAGCGGCCCTCGATCGGCGGGAACAGGCCGAAATTGACGTTCATCGGCTGATAGGTCTCGATTTCGGCCTCGCCGGTGATGTGCGCGAGCAGCGCGCCCAATGCCGTCTCGCGCGGCGGGGCGGCCAGCGTCCGGCCGGCGAGCTCGGCAGCGGCGAAGCGCCCGGCCAGCAGCCCGATCGCCGCGCTTTCGACATAGCCTTCGCAGCCGGTGATCTGGCCAGCGAAGCGGATGTTCGGGTGCGCCTTGAGCCGCAAGCTGCCGTCGAGCAGTTCGGGCGAGCGGATGAAGGTGTTGCGGTGGAGTCCGCCGAGTCGCGCGAACTCGGCCTTTTCGAGCCCGGGGATCGTGCGGAACAGTTCGACCTGCGCACCGTATTTGAGCTTGGTCTGGAAGCCGACCATGTTCCACAAGGTACCGCTGGCATTGTCCTGGCGAAGCTGCACCACGGCATAGGGCCAGCGCCCGGTGCGCGGATCGTCGAGCCCGACGCCCTTCATCGGGCCGTAGCGCAGCGTGTCGACGCCGCGCTCGGCCATCACTTCGACCGGCATGCAGCCTTCGAAATAGGGGACGTTCTCCCACTCGCGAAACTCGGTCTTCTCGCCGGCGAGCAGCCCGGCGTGGAAGGCGAGATACTCGTCCTTCGACATCGGGCAGTTGATGTAATCCTTGCCGTCGCCCTTGTTCCAGCGCGACTGATACCAGGCGGTGGTGAAGTCGATGCTCTCGAAATGGACGATAGGGGCGATCGCATCGAAGAATGCGAGCTGATCCTTGCCGGTCGCGGTGCCGATGCTCTCGGCGAGGCCCGGCGCCGTCAGCGGCCCGGTGGCGACGATCGTCAGGCCTTCCGTCGGCAGGCGATCGACGCGCTCGCGGACGATCGTGATGTTCGGATGCGCCTTCAGCGCCGCCGTGACGCCGTCGGCAAAGCCATCGCGGTCGACTGCCAGCGCCGATCCGGCGGGAACCTTGTGCACATCGCCCTGCGTCAGGATCAGCGAACCGAGATCGCGCATCTCCTGGTGGAGCAGGCCGACCGCGTTGCGCTCGGCATCGTCCGAGCGGAAGCTGTTCGAGCAGACCAGTTCGGCGAGGCGGTCGCTCTGATGCGCGGGGGTCATGCTGCCCGAACCGCGCATTTCGGAGAGCTTGACCTTGTACCCGGCCTGCGCGAGCTGCCATGCGGCTTCGGAACCGGCGAGGCCGCCGCCGATGATGTGGATGTCGTGAGTCACGCCGGGGCGAATAGCCGCATGTGCCCCGCATGACAAAGGCCGCAATGGCACTATGTTCGCTGGATGGACAGCCGTGCCGCCCGCTTGCTCTTTCTCGCCGCCCTGATCGCGGGGGGCAGCTATTATGCGACGCACTGGATCGCCGCCGCGCCGGCGGCCGGCGTCGTGTGGAAAGGATCGGGGGTCGGGCTGCTCGCTTTGTGGGCGGCGGTGCAGGCGCGCTCGGCGGACGGCTGGCTGATCGCCGCGGCTTTGGGGTTCGGCGCGCTGGGCGACGTCCTGCTCGAGACCCATGGACTGACAGTCGGCGCGGTCGCGTTTCTCGCCGGGCATGTCGTTGCGACGGGATTGTATCTGCGCAACCGCGCCAAACCCTTGTGGCAGGCTGTCTTGATCGCCGTCGCGGTAACTGCGCTTGCATGGTGGCTGCCCGCCGACCGCGCCGCGGCTCCGGGGATCGCGCTCTATGCCGCGGGGCTGGGAGCGATGTTCGGCACCGCTGCGGTGAGCCGTTTCTCGCCGTTCACCGTCGGCAACGGTGCCGCCTTTTTCGTTCTCTCGGATCTGCTCCTTTTTGCCCAGCTGGGGCCGCTCGCCGCTTCGGACCTGCCCGGGCTGCTGATCTGGCCGACCTATTTCGCCGGGCAGGCGTTGATCGCCTGGGGCGTCGTGCGGAGCTTGCGGACATGAAGATCTTCACGATCGGCTATGAGGCCACCACAATGGCCGAATTCATCGCGGCGTTGCACAATGCGGGTGTCGAACGGGTGATCGATGTGCGCGCGCTGCCGTTGTCGCGGCGGCCAGGTTTCTCGAAGAATATCCTCGCGGCGAGCCTGAACGATGCGGGAATCGAATATGTCCATCTGAAGAATCTCGGCACGCCGAAGCCCGGGCGCGATGCGGCCAAGAAAGGCGACGTCGCGACGCTGGAGGCCGTGTACGAGACCCAGCTCGGGCTGCCCGAGGCGCAGGCCGAAGCGGCGCGGATGCGCGCGCTGGCCGCCGAGAAGCCTAGCGCCTTGCTCTGCTTCGAGCGCAACCCCGAACATTGCCACCGCACCTTGCTGCTCCATGCCGAGGGCGAAGGTGCCGAAGTGGTGGACCTGTTTCCCTGAGGAGGATTTCAGCATGATCGATCATGTCGGCTTCGCAGTCTCGGATCTCGCCCGATCCAGCGCCTTCTACGCCGCCGCGTTCGCGCCGCTCGGCATTGCCGAATTGATGCGGGTCACTCCCGAACAGACCGAGAGCGGCGGCACCGCGATCGGCTATGGCAAGGACGACAAGCCCTTCTTCTGGATCGGCGACAATGAGCAGGTGGGGCAGGGCACCCACATCGCCTTCACGGTCGACAGCCGCGCCGAGGTCGATGCTTTCCACGCCGCGGCGGTGGCCGCGGGCGGCACCGATCACGGCGCACCGGGCATCCGCGCGCATTACCACCCGAATTATTACGGCGCCTTCGTGCTCGATCCCGACGGGCAGAATATCGAAGCGGTCTGCCACCGCCCCGAATGACTCGAAAAAGCGGGGCGGCCGGAGCCGCCCCGTAGTTCGGGGAGAGCCGGCGCGGCAGGAGGGGACCCTGCGCCGGCACGGCTCCACTGGCGGAGCCGGGTTACAAACGTGTTTCACATTGTTGCAGCCGCTCGCGACGACGAACGCGGGATCGTTTTCTCTCAGCTTCGCACGAAAGGATTGCGCAGCCATGCCGCGCTGGTGCGTACCGCGGTGCGCCAGTCGGTGTCTTCGTCGTCGCTGGCACGATAATCGCGCGGATCGAACAGCTTCGCGCGCGTCCCCTTGAACGCGGCGAGGTTGCGGGTGACGAGCGTCAGGCCGTGCTCGAGCGCGGTGGCGGCGAACAGCGCGTCACGGGTTTCGGCGAGCGCGAGCTTGCCGCGGCGACGCGCGATCGCCGCGTCGAGCGCGAGGATATGGCCTTCGAAGGCGGGAACCAGCTGGTTGTCGATCCAGCCGCGCAACGCCGCTCCCGCCGATTTGTCGATCCGCGCGGTGCGCTCGACCACGCCCTCGAGCTCGACGAGGCTGATCGCCGAGAGGAACAGCCGTTCGCGCGCCACGCTCGCGGCCCAGGCTGCAAGTCCCGGATCCGCATCGCCGGCGCGGGCCTTGCGCAGTTCGAAGACGACGGGCGTATCGAGCAGATACATCAGCGGGGCTCGCGATCCCATCGCTCGACCGGACCGAGCGCGGCATCGCGCGCGCCGGGCAAAGCGAGCAGATCGACGATGCTCTCGCGCTCGCCGCTCATCCGCCGGAACGCATCGATGCTCATCAGCACATGCGTGGGCTTGCCGCGATCGGTGACGAACAAGGGTTCGAGTCGCGCGAGTCGCTTCGCGGCGCTGACATCCTGATTGAATTCGCGGCTGCCGATCACCCTCATATCATACCTATGTCGCTATCTTGTCCGCGTTGTCATGTAGGCACGTTACTATGGTGTGCGCGGCTTGCAACACAAAGGTAATTTGCCGCGGGAAAATGCGGGCGGGTGCAGATTTAAGCGTTGCGCGGCGCTGCGATGCTACGCTCCCTAGGGGTTCGCGAGAGGCACGAAGAGGCCGATGCGAACGCCAATCGGGGGAGGTTAGATGCTTGATTTACTCCATAGTGCCTGGTTCACGCTGACCGACGTGCTCAATCCGCACGGTCCGGCGGTGAATGCCGTCAAAAGCTATTCGCCGGCGGATTTCAGCGTCCATTTCTTCCTGCAACTCGCCGTGATCATCCTTGCCTGCCGCGTCGTCGGCTGGCTTGGGCAGAAATTGTTCCGCCAGCCGCAGGTCGTCGGCGAGATGATCGCGGGGGTGGTGCTCGGGCCCTCGCTGCTCGGATTGTTCTTTCCGGATCTGCAGAATGCGATCTTTCCCAAGGAGACGCGCAACGTACTTTATGTCGGCGCGCAACTGGGCGTCGGGCTCTACATGTTCATGGTGGGGCTGACGCTGCGGCTCGATCACTTCCAGTCCAAGGCGAAGAGCGCCGCGACCGTGTCGGCGGCCGGCATCGCTGCGCCGTTCCTGCTCGCGGCGTTGATCACGCCGTTGCTGCTGACCGTGCCCGGGCTGTTCGCGCCGGGGATCAGCCAGGGCAACGCCACCCTGTTCATGGGCGCGTGCATCGCGCTGACCGCGTTCCCGATGCTCGCCCGGATCATCAACGAGCGTGGGCTGGCCAATTCGTCGCTCGGCACGCTTTCGCTCACGGCCGGCGCATTCGACGATGCGGCGTCGTGGTGCGTGCTCGCTCTGGTGCTCGCGACCTTCGGATCGGGACCGGGCGTGGCGGTGATCGCGATCGGGGGAGCGGTGCTCTATACCGGCTTCATGATCCTCTACGGCCGCAAGCTGCTCGCGCCGCTGGGCCGGGCGGTCGAGGCGCGCGGCGAGATGACCACGCAGGTGCTCGCGATCACGATGCTCCTGTTCTGCCTCTCGGCGTTCCTGATGGACGCGATCGGGATCCACGCGATCTTCGGCGGCTTCCTGATCGGGGTGTGCATGCCGCGCGGGCTGTTCGTCGAGGAACTCAAGCGCAAGGTCGAGCCGCTCGCGGTGGTCCTGCTGCTGCCGATGTTCTTCACTTATTCGGGGCTCAACACCCGGATGGACATGGTCAATTCGGCCGCCTTGCTGCTGATCGCATTGGGCATCCTCCTCGTCTCGGTGCTCGCCAAGTTCGGCGCGTGCTGGGCGGCGGCGCGGCTCTCGGGCGAGGACAACCGCACGGCGCTCGGCATCGGCGCGCTGATGAACTCGCGCGGGCTGATGGAACTGATCATCATCAATATCGGCCTCCAGAAGGGGATCATCGGACCGACGCTGTTCTCGATGCTCGTGCTGATGGCGATCGTCACCACGGTGATGGCCACCCCGTTGTTCGAGGCGGTCTATGGCAAGAAGGCCCGCGAGACCGGCGAACTCGACCAGGTCGACGGGCGGCTCGCCACTGCCTGAGGCAGGTCTTTCCCTCTCCCCTTGTGGGAGAGGGAGGGAGCCCGATGAAATCGGCGGAAGGGTGAGGGGGCTGGCGCCTTACTCCCCCTCATCCTTCCCACGCCTTCGGCGCGGGCCCCTTCCTTCTCCCACAAGGGGAGAAGGAGATTGGTCACCCCGCCAGCGACAGGCCCTGGTTGATCTCGCGGATCAGCGCGCGGTGCGACGGCAGGTCCGCGGTGGCGCGCTCGCCGAAGCTGCGGATTCGCGCGAACATCTTCTCCGCCGCTGCCATATTGGGGAAATCGCCGCGGCTCGCCGACAGATCGGTGCGATATTCCATCCCGTAGAGGATGTACTGATAGTTGAAGAAGGCGAAGCTCTCGAGATCGAGCAGGAAATCGAAGCGGCTCGGCGGGCGCCAGCGCCACTGATCGAGCAATTCCTGCAGCGCCGCGGGGATCGAGGCGGGATCGGCATTGTCGCGCCAGAACGCCTCGCCGCGCCGGCTCAGGCAATAATGCAGCTTGAGGAAATTGATGATGTTCGCATAGCGCGCGCTCATCAGCCGGTTGAACCGCGCCGCGGGCGCATCGGCGGGGCCGCCGAGCGGAAACAGCTCGGCGATCATCGCGACCGCGGCCTCGATCAGCACCACGCCGGTCGATTCGAGCGGCTCGAGGAACCCGCCCGACAGCCCGACCGCGACGCAATTCTTCACCCATTGCGTCGGACGATAGCCGGGCTCGAACGGGATGATCCGCGCCTCATAGGCGTCGTGCCCGACATAGGCGCGCAGCTGGTCCGCCGCCTCGGCATCGGACATGTGCGCCGACGACCAGACGCAGCCGATCCCGCGCGCGCCCTGCAGCCCGATGTCCCATGTCCAGCCGGCGGGGTGCGCGGCGGCGATGGTGAAGCTGGCGATCGGCGCGTCGGGGCGGTCATAGGGGATCTTGCAGGCCAATGCGCGATCGGTGAACAATTGGTGGCGAACCGACCGGAACGGCACCCCGAGCGCCTTGCCGATCAACTCGGCGCGAAACCCCGAGCAATCCACATAGAGATCGGCGGCCAAGGCGCCGTGCGCGTCGGTGGCGATCGCGGCGATGCTGCCGTCCTTGGCGAGCTCGACATGGGTGAGCCGGCCCTTCAAATGCCGCACCCCGAGCTCGACTGCCCGCGCGGCAATCACTTCGGCGAGCCGCGCCGCATCGAAATGATAGGCGTAGTTGAGCGGGCCGGCATAGTCGCCTTCGCCCGGCCGCTTGGGCGCGCGCTGCGCCGCGGCGACGCGGTTCTGGATCGTCACGGCTTCGGCGAAGGGGGCGCGGGTGCCGGCGTCCTGGAGCAGCCAATAAGGGACCAGCCCGCTCGCCTCGGCGTGAAACGGCGCCTCGAACGGGTGGAGATAGGAATGGCGGGTGCCGTCGGCCGCGGGGGCGTGGAGCCAGTCGTCGAAGCGGATGCCCTGCTTGAACGTCGCCGAGGCGGCGCGGATGAAATGGCTCTCGTCGATCCCGAGGAATTTGAGCGTGTTGCGGATCGTCGGAAAGGCGCCTTCGCCGACCCCGATGATCCCGATCTCGGGGGATTCGAGCAAGGTGACGCCAACCCGCCCCTCGAAAAAGCGCGCAAGATAGGCCGCGGCGATCCACCCCGCCGTGCCGCCGCCGATGACCAGGACTTCGCGCTTCCCCATGATGCCGGCACGATAGCGGGAAGCGCGGGGCGGGGACAATGGCGGCGTTACCGCGCGCGCGCGGGCTCCGGCGGCGCGGCGTGGCTTGTAGGATTTGGGCGGGACAATTTCACGGTTTGCACGGTGAATCGGCAATGTTGTTGCGTGTCGGCGTAACTTCGTTGCGCAGGACTGCGGCCAGCACTTCGGCCGGATCGGCATGATATCTCCGCTCGAACCGCCTCGAGGCGCCGTCGAGCGCGCGCAGCGCGGCATAGAGCAGCCGGTTGTCATAGCGCTCGCGCCAGCCGATTTGCCGCCCGGCGCGAAACATCGGCTCGCGGATCGGGCCGTAGCCGAGGGCGCGCGCCGCATCGATCGCCTCGCACTGCGCCTCGTCGAGCGCCTGATCCCATGCGCGGGCAAAGCCGCTGCCGGGCCCGGCGCGCTTGCGCAGCTGATAGGCGGCGCTTGCGGTCATCCCCACCGACCGCGCCGCCGCGGCGACCACGCCGATGCGCCGCAGGCAGTCGACGAACGCAATCTGCCGCTCAGCCGACCACCCGCCGGCGCGCGGTGGCATGGGGTGGGGGGTGAAGCGGAGGAGAGGGGCGGAAGCCTCTTGCGGGGGCGAGTCGGCAGTTTGGAACATATGCGGAACATTGCATACGTGGGGGATTGTAGGAAAGCGATTTCTGCGTCCGCTGAGGGCTAACCCGCTCATACCTCTTTTTCGCTAGCATTACATAAGACAGCTAACATCTCCGCGATTCTAACTTCATCGACCGAGGAGATTTGATCTAACCTTGACCTTATGTGAGCATCCGGCAAGTGCCGCGTCAGGTAAGATAACCAAAGGAAGGCTGCAGTATCATATCTATCAAATTCAGGTTCGTCATTGTTATCGGCCAGCTCGCCAAGCTTTGAGAGCTGATCTAAGGTGATCATTGGCTGCCATGATGCACGATCAAGAGGAGCGGATTCGAAAATTGCAAAACTAAGTATTGATTTCAATTCGCCCCTCGAAGACCTAACTAGCCACCCATGCAACATTCGGTCTAAAACTGCGACAGAAACCTGCGTAGTGCGACGTCCACCTTCATGGTTGCTCCAATAACCATATAACGCAAATACCCAAGAAATTACCTCGCAGGTAGCCGGATTTTTGCTAAGTGCCGCTATTTGGAGGTCGTGCCAGAGTCTTTCCGTAACATCTATCGCCTCATCCGCTGTTTCTGAACTATAAATACCGCAAATGGTCGATGCTGCGATAGTGATAAGTTCTTCAGAATTGCTGTGAAGATCCAATCTAATTTGAGATACGTTGGCCTCATCGAGCCAAGATTCGACATCCTTTCGAAGCGCGGCAAAGTTAGATAGGGTGTTGCGTAGGACGTATTTATTAATACCTCCCTGACTATCGAATGTCAGCCATGATTGATGCAACAACTCTGCGCCGTAAGGCCCACGAACAAAGGCCCGCCAATTTTCCGCCCCATGAGCACCACGCGCAGATAATGCTATCAATTGAAGAGCACTCACTAGTGTTTCGCTAGAGCATTCCGCTTCCTCAAATAGGCATTGAAAAATCTTCCCTATTGAGTCAGGCAGGGTCTCGGAATCCATAGTAAGATCACCTGACTCGTCCTGAGCGGTAGCGAGCAGATTACTTCCGATATCAACTAATGCTGCGACTAGCGGCTCCGCCTGCTTTCGGGACAAGACGGCAGCCATCGGTATTACCTCTTTCCATCTCTCGGACGACAAAAAAGGCGCAAGCGGGATCAGTACGGAATCCCCTTGCTTGTACTCAAGGAAATTTCCCTCCGCCGCAGCTACGGCCGCCAGATATTCTTGGAATGTCAAATGCCTGAATTGATAGAATGGAACTATTCTTCCATCTTCAAGAGAGTGCCCAGCTTCTACCAATAAGCTGGAACGGATTTCTACCCTCTTGAGAAACTCTGCGGGAGTATCTTTCGCATATCGCTTAATTTGAGAAACATTATCTCTAGCGCTATCTAATATAGATAAAATCTCCTTCTTAGTAGCAGTCTGCTTTCCTTGAACGAGCATTTCGAACGCTACACAAGATAATTGTGGAATAGATTCCTTTATATCAAGAGATTTGTGACCCTTTATGTTCCAAGTGTCTAACAATACTTCGACGGCTCGCTCATAGAGATTCACTCTATTGACTGGAAGTCTCCCTGCGCTGTTCTTTACAACTAGGAGCATCGTGAGCAGTAAAGGGTTTTCTGCTAATCGGCTAAGCGGCGCACTGTCACGCAAGGTCTCCCATATGTCTTTCGCTTCACGCGCCGAATCTGGATCTTCTCCGCCCATTAGTAATTGCCAGTACTCCACCAGCAATCTAATAGATCCTTCGCTCAGCGGCTCGATCCGCCACCGTGAACAGAAACGAGATATATTTGGCGCAACAAGAGAAAATCCCGCCTCGCGACTGGTTGTTATGGTGCGAATGTTAGGGAATTCGTCGACGAATTTCTCTAGATTTTCTACAAACGTTTGCCGGTCGCCATCATCGTGGATCTCGTCCAAGCCATCTATTAATACAAGAACGTTTCCTGTTCGAAGGTGCGGCAATATCGCATCATAAAGTTGAGAAAAATCTGACTTTCCAGTCACGATATCCATATTTTTTAATATCGTTTCTAGAGGTTTCCGGATATGTTCGCGCCATTCTCGACACCTTATCATCAGGGGAATGACGTCTAGTTTGGGAAGCGCGTCGTTGCTATCGGTCCTCCGCGTTGGATCGGCATAAGCGACGGCGAGACGCTTTAGTAAGAGCGTCTTTCCTCCGCCGGGGAGGGCGAGTAAGGCTATATGTCTTTCATCTCGGAGTATTGAACCGAAGGATCGACTGTTGCCGTGCTTACGAAGCCATTGCGCGAGTTTTTCTTCTCGATCTGGATCCGACTGTGGAAAATCGGGAGGGATGCGAGCCACCTCCAGCGGCACGAACAGGCGCTCTAAATGAAATTTTCCTTGGGCCGTGTCGAAATCAGTTTTAATCCCTTCGATGGACATCTGGCCACAATCTTTGAGAAGGAACTCGCGATAGTGTTTTAGGATGCTGTCATGGCTTTTGGCTGAAGCGGCGGCGGGAGCTTGGCGGATTTGTGCACTCGGTGCGAGGGATTGGAGAAACGCACCTAGCTGATCGAACGCGGCACCGAACGAGATGGGCTCTATGAAGCCATGCCATGTTGGGTCTCGCAATCGAGCTGTCACCTCGATATCGCGGGTAAGTGCGTAGTGCGTCTGGCCAGAGGCGTGAAGAACTTCTTTCGCCCAGCGGACAAGTGCTGAAAAATTCGGGTCAGATATTGTGTCGCCACATCCTACAAACAGTAGCGTTTTAAATGACGCTAATCCCTGCTGAAGAATTCTGCGAAATCCTTCTTGAATTGCTACTTCATAATCCCTAACGCCCAATATACAAGATGGCGGTCTATTCCAAACACCATGCAAATGTAATATGCTTTTATTATTCTTCCTGAACCACGATAATGCTTCGGATCTATCTTTGCATGTTATAGATGATGTATCTGTAGCTTGTTCGATTAAATTGTCATAGTTTGTTGTGCAAATTTGAACCCCACTATTGTGTAGGCTTTTTATTGCCTTGGACAGTTCGTTGTCGCTTGATCTTAGACTTTCAAAAGACTCTTGAAGCCATCTCGCGTATAATATGCCGTCTGGAGAGCCGAGCTTCCGTCCCGCAAATTCTGCAGTACTTATAAGATCATCAATGTCGTCTGAATCTAGGGTTTGACGCCAGCGAGATAGTTGTTGATCCGATATTTCTCCACGCGCGTGAGCGTATTCTAAACAATTTGATATCAACTGCCTCCATGGCGGAGCTGGCTTTGTGGCGTTGGTAAGGCCGATACTGACTCCGGCCCCGGCTATAATAACTAGATCGCCTGATTCGGCTGCTTGCCTTATCAAATCGAACCCCAACGCATCCTCCATCCCCTGCCAAAGCAGTATCGTTCAATGAGGCGGTCATTTATGCAAGTCTGTCACGATTAATTAATAGCCGCCTTCCTTCGCTCAGCCATCTCCGCATTCAGCATCTCCGCCAGCAGGAACGCCAGCTCCAAACTCTGCCCCGCATTCAGCCGCGGGTCGCAATGCGTGTGGTAGCGGTCCGCCAGCGACTGCTCGGTGACGGCGATCGCGCCGCCGGTGCATTCGGTGACGTTTTGTCCCGTCATCTCTGCGTGGATGCCGCCGGCGAAGGTGCCTTCGGCGCGGTGGACGGCGAAGAAGCCGCGGACTTCGGCGAGGATGCGCTCGAAGGGGCGGGTCTTGTAGCCGTTGGCGGCCTTGACGACGTTGCCGTGCATCGGGTCGCAGCTCCACACCACCGGATGGCCCTCGCGCTTGACCGCGCGGACCAAGGCGGGGAGGCCCTTCTCGATCTTGTCGTGGCCGTAGCGGGTGATCAGCGTCATGCGGCCGGGGACGCGCGACGGGTTGAGCGTGTCGAGCAGGCGCAGGAGGGCGTCGGGCTCGAGGCTGGGGCCGCACTTCATCCCGATCGGATTGCCGATGCCGCGGAGGAACTCGACATGCGCGCTGCCCTCGAAGCGGGTGCGGTCGCCGATCCACAGGAAATGCGCGCTGGTATCGTACCAGTCGCCGGTGAGGCTGTCCTGCCGGGTGAGCGCCTGCTCATAAGGGAGCAAAAGCGCTTCGTGGCTGGTGTAGAATTGGGTGCCCTTCAATTGGGGGACGGTGTCGGGGTTGATCCCGCACGCCTCCATGAAATCGAGCGATTCGCCGATGCGGTCGGCGACGTCGGCGAACTTCTTCGACCACGGGCTGCGGCCCATGAAGTCGAGCGTCCATTTGTGGACCTGATGGAGATTGGCATAGCCGCCGGTGGCGAAGGCGCGCAGCAGGTTGAGCGTCGCGGCGGACTGGCTGTAGCCCTGGACCATGCGCTGCGGATCGGGCCGACGCCCCTCGGGCGTGAACGCAATGTCGTTGACGTTGTCGCCGCGATAGGAGGGGAGGGTGACTCCGTCGATCGTCTCGTCATCGGCGCTGCGCGGCTTGGCGAACTGGCCGGCCATGCGGCCGAGCTTCACCGTCGGCAGCTTCGACGCGAAGGTGAGGACCACCGCCATCTGGAGGATGACGCGGAAGGTGTCGCGGATGTTGTTGGGGTGGAACTCGGCGAAGCTCTCGGCGCAGTCGCCGCCCTGGAGCAGGAAGGCCTCGCCGCGCGACACCTTGGCGAGCTCGGTGGTGAGCTCGCGCGCCTCGCCGGCGAAGACCAGCGGGGGAAAGCTGGCGAGCTGGCCGGTCGCGGCGTCGAGCGCGGCCTTGTCGGGGTAATTGGGGAGCTGGCGGGCCTCGGCCTGGCTCCAGCTGTCGGGGGTCCAGCCCATGGTCTGCTCCAGATTGCGGACATGGACGTACCAGTCCTGATGATGGGCGATGCCGTTGGCGGCGATCTGATTGAGCGTCGCCGGCGAGGCGCGCTTGCCGTCCTCCTCCCAGCCCTGCACGGTCGAGCCGGGCGTGTCGAACCAGGCGCCGAAAGCGGCGCGGGAAAGGGCGCGTTCCTCGCGGAAGCGGCGGATTTTGGAACCGGCGAGCGTGGTCATGATGCAAGCGCCTTACCCCCGCTGGGTAAATCTTGGCAAGCGGGAATTTTACCCGGATGGGGTAAAGGAGCGAATAAGGCAGTCTTCGCGTTGATGCGGTGAAGGAGACCGCCTCATGGACGGCGTGCACAATATCGATCGGGAGGCGGAACTCGACAATGAGTATGTCGCCGACGCGGAGGGCGACGAGGCCAGCGATCATGACTATGTCCCCGATCCGCGCTCGCTGTTCGGCTCGGAGGCGGCACGGGCGATGCTGGTAGTGCTGACCCGGCGGCTCGGGCCCGATTTCGCACGCGAAGTGTGCGACGAGATGGCGGCGCGAACCTTCGCCTATCAGGCGGGCTGCCCCGACGACCAGAGCGACGGCAAGACGATGGAATATCTGCTGAACGACGCGTTCTGGGACCGGCTGTTCGCGGTGGCGCCTCCTGCCGGTCAGTAGCCCGCGGCGAGATCGACTTCGTTCTCGAGCGGTTCGCCGGCGAGGAAAGCGTGGAGGTTGCGCACGAAGAGCCCGGCGGCACGGACGAACATCCGGGTCTGGCTGCGGCCCGAGAGGTGCATCGACAACAAGATGTTGGGGGTGGTCCACAGCGGATGCTCGGGCGGAAGCGGCTCGGGCGCGACGGTGTCGAGGAACGCGCCGGCGATGCGGCGCCTCGTCACTGCTTCGATCAATGCGTCCTGATCGATCAGCTCGCCGCGGCCGACATTGATGATCCACGCCGAGGGCTTCATCGCGCGCAATTCGGCCTCGCCGATCATCGCGCGGCTCGCGTCGGTGGCGGGGGCGGCGAGGAAGGTCCAGTCGAATTCGCCCAGGCGGTCGCGCCACGCATCGGGCGCGATCGTGCCGGGCGCGCCGGTGCGGGTGACGCCGGTGACGGTCACGCCGAAGCCGGCGAGGCGCTCGCCGATCAGCCGGCCGATCGTGCCATAGCCGATGACGAGGGCATTGCTCTCGAACAATTCGAGCTTGCCGGGCGCGTCGAACGGCCATTCGCGGGTCTCGGCGATGCGGACGACCTGATCGTAGCGCTTGGCGGCGACCAAGGCCCCCATCACCGCATATTCGGCGACGGTGTGGGCGTTGACGCCGCTGCCGTTGGTGACGCGGGTGCCGCGGGCGCGGAGCTGGTCCTTGTCGAGCGGATCGAGCCCGGCATAGATCGTCGAGAGCCATTGCAGCTTCCGCCCCGCGGCGACCGCGCGCGCCCAATTGGCGGGACCATTATTGTCGACCCAGCCGATATCGGCATCGGCGACCATTGCGATCGCTTCGTCGAGGCTGGCGAACCAGTGCAGGTCGAGTCCCGCGGGCAGATGCGCCTCGACCAGCGGGCGGGCCAGCGCGGGGAGGACGATCTTCATCGCGGATAGTGGCGGGCGTAGCGGTGCTCGAACTCGGCGTCGGACATGATCAGATAGCGGACGGTGTCGATGAACGCCCAGATGCTGGTGACGAGGATCCCGACCACGGTGATCGTCAGGACGATCATCAGCACTGCCGACCCGTTGCGGCCGAGATAGAAGCGATGGATGCCGAGCGTGCCGAGGAAGAAGGCGAGCAACGCCGCGACATATTTGTTGCGGTCGCTCGATGCCGGCGGGCGATGCGCGACCGCGACGGTATCCGAATCGGGCAGACGGAAGATCCGGAGCGCGCGGGCGCCCTCGGTCGCGAAATCGACACGCGCGCCCACAGCCGGACCCTTTTCGCCGCTCCAGTCGTCGGGCCGGAAGCTGTAGCGCTGGCCGTCCTCGCCCGAAATCTGGCCCTCGCCGCTGGTGCGATCGACGCCCAGTACCTGTCCCCGCATTCGTGCCTCCCGTGTTGCGCGCTTTTTGGCGGAAGCGGGGGTGGGGAGGCAAGGGGTGGAGGGACAAATTCCTCCCCGAGCTCGCTCGGGGAGGAGTTTAGAGAGCCGGCTTCCAGTCCCACCCGAGGGGGTCGCCGTCCATCACCTCTACCCCCCCGGCGGCGAGTTCGTCGCGGATCGTGTCGGAGCGCCGGAAGTCCTTGACCAGACGGGCCTGCTGGCGCTCGACGAGACGGTCGCCGATCTGCTCGGCGGTGAGCGTGGCGTTGGCGGGACGGAGGCGCAGCGCCTCGCGGGTGAGGATGCGCAGATTGAGGCCGAGCACTTCGTCGAATGCCACCAATGTGGCGAGACGATCGGCTGGCGAGAGCTTCTTGTCGGCGAGCAGCTCGTCGAGAATGGGAAGCGCCCTCGGGGTGCCGAGATCGTCCGAGACGGCTTCGTCGAGACGCTCGAGCCAGAGGGCGACCGCGGTGCCTTCGCCCTCGGCCTTCGCCTCGAGCGCGGTCACCGCCATTATCAGTCGCTTGAGCCGGGTGAGGGCGGCGGCGAGGTTCTCGGCACTGAACTCGAGCTCGCTGCGGTAGTGCGCCTGGAGGCAGAGCAGGCGATAGGCGAGGGGATGGACGCCGGCGTCGATCAGCGACTGGAGCGTGGTAAAGCCGCCCTTCGACTTGGACATCTTGGCGCCGCGGTCGACGAGAAAGTTGTTGTGCATCCAGAAACGCGCACCCGTGTCGTTGCAGCCGCACCAAGCCTGGTTCTGGGCGATCTCGTTGGGGTGGTGGATCTCGCGATGGTCGACCCCGCCGGTGTGGATGTCGAACGGCGCGCCGAGATATTTGAGGCTCATCACCGAGCATTCGAGATGCCAGCCGGGCGCGCCCTTGCCCCAGGGCGAGTCCCATTCCATCTGGCGCTGCTCGCCTTGGGGCGATTTGCGCCAGATCGCGAAGTCCTGCGGGTGACGCTTGCCGGCGACCGGGTCGATCCGGCCTTCGCGGACATCGTCCTGCGTGCCGGCGAGGCGCCCGTAATCCCGAACGGTGCTGGTGTCGAAATAGAGGCCGGTGTCGAGTTCGTAGCAATGCTGCGGCGCAATCCGCTTCGCGAAATCGAGCATCTCCGCGATGTGATCGGTAGCGACCGACCAGCGCGAGGGCTGACGGATGTTGAGATCGGAGATGTTCTGCTTGAACGCCGCGGTATAATGCGCGGCCACGTCCCAGATGCTCTTCGCCTGGGCGCGCGCGGCGGCCTCCATCTTGTCGTCGCCGGCATCGGCGTCGCTGGTCAGATGGCCGACATCGGTGATGTTGATGACATGGGTGAGGGCATAGCCCTTCCACGTCAGCACGCGGCTCAGCGTGTCGGTGAAGACATAAGCGCGCAAGTTTCCGAGATGGGCGTAATTATAGACCGTCGGGCCGCAGGAATAGACGCGGACGCCCTTGGCGGGATCGAGCGGCGCGAAGGGCTCGAGACTGCGAGTCAGCGAATTGTAGAGGGTGAGGGAGGCGGACATGGCGCGGCCATAGCGGCTCCATCCCGCGCCGTCATCCCGCTCTGCCTTGTCACCCCGGCCGCAGTGCCGGGGTCCACTGCGCCTCGAAAGGAAAAGGCTGGAGGCGCTTGTCTCTCCCGCATCCTCCTGGTGGACCCCGGCACAAGGCCGGGGTGAAGGTTTGTTTCATGGGTCTGCCCGCAGATGGCGGGAACGCCCTTTGCCGCCGGGGGTTAACCACCCGAAGCATCCGCCTTCCCGCGGAAGCCTGTAAAAACTGATCCAGATCAGTCGGATAGCGGTGTGAGCCGCTTTCCGGGGAGAGCAAGCATGTCGAAGGATCTTTCCGAAGGCGGCGCCAAGGACGAGGGCTCGAAACTCGAGCCCGGCTCCGACCCTGCGCTGCAGAATGAGGGCCGCCAGGCAGTCAAAAACCAGGGCAAGGCCGAGCCGGAAGATTATCCCGGCCGCCACGAGCAAAATTGAGGAGACGCAGATGAGCGATGTACGCGACGATGCGCCGTCTTATGTCTCGAAAGACAGTGACGTGCAGACCAGCGAGGCGCAGGGCGGCGAAGGCACGGTATGGGGCCATACGGTTACGATCATGCGACCGCGCGAGGAACTCTACGCATATTGGCGGGACTTCGCGAACCTCGCGACCTTCATGGAGAATATCGTCTCGGTCGACGCCGCCGACGCGACGCGGTCGCACTGGACGGTCAAGGGACCGAACGGGAATTACGAATGGGATTCGGTGGTGACCGAGGACCGCCCAGGCGAATTGATCGCGTGGGAAGCGCAAGGCGAGGTCAAGAATAGCGGCCGGGTGGAATTCCGCGACGGTCCTCCGGGGCACGGCACCCATGTCCGCGCGGTGCTGGCCTATGACCCGCCCGCCGGGTTCATCGGCAAGGCGATCGCCACGCTGACCCAGAAGGAGCCGCAGACTTCATCGCGGCGCGACCTGCGGCGGTTCAAACAGCTGATGGAAACCGGCGAGATCGCCACGACCACGCCGCCCAATCGCGAACCGCATTCCTGACAACGCCCCGTTCGCGCTCAGGGCGAACGGGGAGCGGACCCTGATCTGAAGGAAAATTCGAAATGCGCGCACTCACCTGGCACGGCAAGCACGACGTGCGGATGGAGACCGTTCCCGACCCGGAACTGCTCAATCCGCGCGACGCGATCATCAAGATCACCTCGACAGCGATCTGCGGATCGGACCTCCACCTTTACGACGCCTATATCCCGACGCTGCAAAAGGGCGACATTCTCGGGCATGAATTCATGGGCGAAGTCGTCGATGTCGGGCCGAAATCGACCTTGAAGAAAGGGCAGCGCGTCGTCGTTCCGTTCACGATCTCGTGCGGATCGTGCTTCCATTGCTCGAAGCAGCAATTCTCCGCCTGCGACAACGGCAATCCGGCCGAGAACCAGGATCTCGGGATGGAATTGTACGGCGAGCCGATGTCGGGCCTGTTCGGCTATACCCATCTGACCGGCGGCTATCCGGGCGGGCAGGCCGAATATGTCCGGGTGCCGTTTTCCGACGTGGGCCCGATCGTGATCCCTGACGGGATGCCCGATGACGACGTGTTGTTCCTCTCGGACATCCTGCCCACCGGCTGGATGGCGGCGGAGAATGCCCAGATCGAGCCGGGCGACACGGTGGCGGTGTGGGGCTGCGGCCCGGTCGGGCTGTTCGCGGTGCAATCGGCGTTCAAGATGGGCGCGCACCGGGTGATCGCGATCGACCATTTCCCGCACCGGCTCGAACTCGCGAAGAAGTTCGGCGCGCTGACGGTCAATTACGAGCAGACCGACACCTATGAGGCGCTGATGGAGCTGACCGGCGGAATCGGGCCGGACGCGGTGATCGACGCGGTCGGGCTCGAGGCGCATGGCTTCTTCGCCGACAATGTCGTCGACCAGATCAAGGCCTCGACCTTTCTCGGCACCGATCGCCCCCATGCGTTGCGCCAGGCGATCGTCGCGTGCCGCAAGGGCGGGCGGGTGTCGATCCCCGGCGTCTATGGCGGGTTCGTCGACAAATTCCCCGCCGGGGCGATGATGGAGAAGGGGCTGCAGATCCGCACCGGGCAGACTCATGTCCAGAAATATCTGCCGCAATTGCTCGAGATGATCGGCAAGGGCGAGCTCGATACCACTTTCCTGATCAGCCACCGGCTGCCGCTCGAACAGGCACCCCAGGGCTACAAGATGTTCAAGGACGAGCAGGATAGCTGCACCAAGGTGGTGCTCAAGCCGGGCATGGTCGCGGCCTAGGCCGCCATCCCGGCGAAAGCCGGGACCTCAGGCGAAGGAACCATGCGCACGAGATCCCGGTGCTCGCCGGGGCCACGGATTGGATGGAGTGGAGACAATGGCGAACAGACTGGCAGTGATCACCGGGGCCTCGACCGGCATCGGCAAGGAAATCGCGAAGATCGCGGCGCGCGAGGGCTATGATTTGATTCTCGCCGCCGACGAGCCGGCGATCGACGCCGCCGCGGGCGAACTGAACGGGTTCGGCGTCGCTGTCGAGGCGATCGAGGCCGACCTGTCGACCTTCGAGGGCAATGACCGGCTGCTCGCGGCTGCGGCCGGGCGGCCGATCGATGTGCTGGTGGCGAACGCCGGGCTCGGGCTGGGCCACGGCTTTCTCGCGCAGGACGTCGCCGACTGGCGACGGGTGATCGACACCAACGTCACCGGCACGACCTATCTGCTCCAAAAAGCGCTCCGGCAGATGGTCGCGCGCGATTCGGGCAATGTGCTGATCACCGGATCGATCGCAGGGCTGATCCCCGGGGCGTGGCAGGCAGTGTATAACGCCACCAAGGCCTATCTCGACAGCCTGTCTTATGCGCTACGCGAGGAATTGAAGGATACGCAGGTCAATGTCACCGTGCTGATGCCGGGACCGACCGAGACCGAATTCTTCCGCCGGGCGGGCATGCTCGACACGCCGGTGGGCGAATCGGACAAGGCCGATCCGGCCAAAGTGGCGCAGGACGGCTGGGATGCGATGACCGGCAAGAAGCCGCATGTGGTTTCGGGGTTCGTCAACAAGCTTCAGGCGGCGCTGAGCCATATCACCCCGGACACGATCAACGCGAAGATGCACACCGCGATGGCCAAGCCCAATGACGAGGGCGAGAGCAAGGGCGGAATGTGAAACTTGCTCCTCCCCGAGACAAGCTCGGGGAGGAATTATTCAGACCGTTTCTTCGTGGCCGATCGCGGCGCGGACCATCGCGTTCCACATTTCCGCGGGATCGCTGCCCGCGGCGCGGCCGGCCTCGACCATTTCGGGAGTCGGTTCGCGCAGGGTGCGCAGGATCGCCGTCGCGCGCGGGATTTCCTGCTCCCAGACCGCGTCGACCGCCCCGCCGGCGCTCGCGTCGCGCCCTTCGCCATTGATGCTCAGCGCTTCGGCCGCGATCACGCGGGCGATTCGCTCGACGGGCGAGGTAACGGAAATATCGGTCATCGAGTTGCTCCTGTCGCGGTATCGCGAAGTGCAACGCTTGCCGCCGAGGCCGCGTTCCTGCCTAGGCGGCGAGCGGCGCCGCGGGGCGCGGACGCATCACGCCGTTGCCCGATGCGCCCCCCGCGATCAGCGGCAAGGCCGTGCCGCAAAAGGCGCATTCGGCAGTGAGTCGCCCGATCATCCAATGCGACTTGCCGCAGCCGGGGCAGTGATTCGTTTCCTGCGGCCGATACGCGATGCGATAGCCCGACAGCGCCTGACGGAGGCCGAAATCGTACATGCGACGTCTCCCTCTGATCCCATGCGAAAACCCGCCACGCCGATGGGTTGTTCCGCCTGCGGCTCGAAACGGTCGCGACGAGGCGTGTATTCCTGCCGACGAGTGACGCAAAAACCACAGCGGATGAACCTTGGCTAACGGAGGCATTCAGGCTCGCCCCATCTGCGGCGTGGCAGAAGAGTCGGCATGTGGAGGCAAGCAAAGCCCCCGAAGGAGGATGAAATGATCAAGTCCCTGTTCACTGCCGCGCTCGCCGCGACCGTCACCCTCGGCGGAATGGCTGCCACTCCCGCCGCCGCGCAGGATTATGGCCGCGGTTATTACGAGCGCGACTATCGCGGCGACCGCGGCTATCGCGAGGATCGCCGCGACTATCGTCGGGGCTATCGCGGCTATCGCAACCGCGGGTATCGCCGCTGCTCGAGCGGCACCACCGGCACGATTCTCGGCGCAGTCGCCGGCGGCCTGCTGGGCGGCGAGATCGGCCGCGGCAGCTCGTATCGGGGCCGCAGCACTACCGGCACGATCATCGGCGCGGGCGCGGGTGCCCTGCTCGGCCGCGAAGTCGACGGCGGCGATTGCCGCAGCCGTCGCCGCTAACCGGCGCTGAAACCGAAGCAAGGGCGTCCGCTGCGAAGCGGGCGCCTTTTGCATGTCTGTCTGGAAACGCTGGAGGCCCGACCGGGAATCGAACCCGGGTGCAAGGATTTGCAGTCCTCTGCGTCACCACTCCGCCATCGGGCCCCGAAGCGAGGCGGCGAGATGCGCGAGGGGTGGCGTCATGTCAACATAGTTTCAAAATGAGCCCGGCTTCGCTTGGCGGCGACGCTGCAGCGCGATAGAAGCACGGCAACGTTCAACAAGTGTATTGCGCAGCTAATACGGCTGTGCAAGAAAGCCGGAGTGATGATGACCCTTCAGGTCGATCCTGCGCCCGTCGAAGCCAGCCGCTTCGAAGCGATGCGCCATGCGATGGTCGCGAGCCAGCTGCGCACCAACGCAGTCAATGATCCGCGCGTGGTCGAGGCGATGGCCCGGGTGCGGCGCGAAGATTTCCTGCCGCCCGAGCATCGCGGGCTCGCCTATCGCGACACGCTGCTGCCGCTCGCCGGCGGGCGGCGCCACAATTCGCCGCTCGCGACCGGACTGCTGTTGACCGAGGCGCATGTGCGGCCCGAGGACCATGTTCTGCTGGTCGGCGCCGCCGGCGGCTATGCCGCGGCGCTGCTGGCGCTGCTGGCGAAGTCGGTGGTCGCGCTCGAGGAGGAGGATTCGCTGGTCGCGATCGCGCGCAAGGCGCTGGCCGGTGAGGGCAAGGCCGAAGTCGTGCAGGGCCCGCTCAACGCCGGCTGGGCAGCGGGCGCGCCGTACGACCTGATGATCGTCGACGGCGCGGTCGAGCAGCTTCCCGAGGCTCTGGTCGCGCAGGTCAGGCCCGGCGGGCGCGTGCTCTCCGGCGTGGTCGACCGCGGGGTGACCCGGCTCGCTGCCGGCCGCCGCACCGAAGGGGGTTTCGGCCTGATCGACTTCATCGACGTGGAATGTACCGAATTGCCAGGTTTCCGACGCCTACGGACCTTCACTTTCTGAAAAAAGAAGACACTGAATGCGACTGACCACTCTGCTGCTGGGCGCGAGCCTGACTGCACTCGCCATGCCTGCCGGCGCACAGACCGTGACGACGCGCACCGGCACGTCGACCCCGGTGACGGTCCAGACGGCGCCGCCGACCGCGACGCCGGCATTGGCACCCGCGGCGCAGCCGACCACGACGCTGCGCGACGCATTGGTCCAGGCGTACAACACCAATCCGGACCTCGCCGGCGAGCGCGCCAATCAGCGCGCCAATGACGAGAATGTCCCGATCGCGCGTTCGCGCGGGCTTCCGGGAGTCAATTCGACCGGATCGTTCAGCAACGGGCTCTACGACAGCGACGCGACCTTCGGGCCGACCCGGACCGGGCGGCTCGGGCTCGATCTGTCGGTTCCGGTGTTCAGCGGCGGCGCGGTGCGCAATTCGGTGCGCGCGGCGGAGACCCGGGTCGAGGCGGGGCAGGCCAATCTGCGCGGCGCCGAATCGGACATCTTCACCCAGGCGACCACGGCCTATGTCGACGTGCTGCGCGACGAGGCGATCGTCCGGCTCAACCAGCAGAATACCCGCGTGCTCGAGGTCAACCTCCAGGCGACGCGCGACCGCTTCGAAGTCGGCGATCTGACCCGCACCGACGTCGCCCAGTCCGAAGCGCGACTCGCCCTGGCGCAGAGTCAGCTGCGCACCGCCGAGGCGCGGCTGATCGGCAGCCGCGAGAATTACATCCGCGTGATCGGCACGCCGCCGGGCGTGCTCGCCGCGCCGCCGGCTTTGCCCAATCTGCCCGACGATGTGGTGACCGCCGAGCAGACCGCATTGGCCAACAATCCGTTTCTCGAGGCGGCGCAGCTCGCCCGCGACGCCTCGCGCTACGACGTCAGCGTCGCGCGTGCCGGCCGCCTGCCGCAGGTGAGCATCGGCGTCGGCGGCGACTATTACAATTATCTCGGATCGGTGGGCTCGCAGGCACGCGCGCAGGGACTGCAGGGCGACGGGATCGCCACCACCCTCGGCGCGCAGCTGACCGTTCCGCTCTTCCAGGGCGGGCGCCCCGCGGCGCAGGTCCGCCAGGCCCAGGCGCGGCAAGGCGCGGCGATCGAGCAGGTCACGCTGACCGAGCGCGGCGTGATCGCGCAGGCGCGTTCGAGCTTCGCTTCGTACCAGAGCGCGCTCCGCGTGATCGAGTCGACCCGCGTCGCGGTCGAGGCCAACCGGCTCAGCCTCGAGGGCGTCCGCGCCGAGAACAGCGTCGGCACGCGCACCATTCTCGATATCCTCAACGCCGAGCAGGAATTGCTCAATTCGCAGGTGAACTACGTCACCGCCGAGCGCGACGCCTATGTCGCCGGCTTCTCGCTGCTCGCGGCGATGGGCCGTGCCGAGGCCAAGGATCTCGGTCTCGACGGCGGGCCGCTCTACGACCCGGCGGCCAATTACGAGCGCGTCCGCGGCCGCTGGGGCGACTGGTCCGACGACCCCGCGCCGACCGGCACCAGCACCTCGACGACCGGCACGCCGGCACAGGGCGCGACGGTGCCGCCGGGGCAGCTGGATCCTTTGTTGCAGCGATCGGTTGACACAACGCCCCGAAATCCCTGATTTAACCAGAGTCAGCCACAGGAGACGTGCCGGCGATGGGGGATATCAGTACCGAGCCGTCGATGGAGGAGATTCTCTCCTCCATCAAACGCATCATCGCCGAGGAAGGCGATGCGGCGGTGGCTTCGCGTACCCGTCGCAGCCGCCCCGCGCCGGCGCCCACTGCGCCTGCCCGGGCGCCGCGAGTCGAGAGTGAGGATCCCGAGGAAGAGGCCGTTCTCGAACTGCGCGATCAGGTCGAGGAACCCGAGGCGCAGGTCGCGCCGCCGGTCGAGGCGCCCCGCACGGAGCCGATTCTGTCCGAACGCGCCGTCGAGGCGACCCGGGGACCGCTCGAGGCGCTTTCGCGGATCGTGGTGAAGCCCGAAGTGGCCGGATCGGACACGCTCGAGGGCATGGTCCGCGAACTGCTCAAGCCGATGCTGCGCGACTGGCTCGACGCGAACCTGCCGCAGATCGTCGAAGCGATGGTCGCGCGCGAGATCACCCGGATCACCGGACGGAATTGATCCGTCGTCCGGCGAATGCCGGGATCTCGGGCCGCAGGCCGTTCGCGTGCCGCATGAGACCCCGGCTTTCGCCGTGTGACGGTTTTGGACGATTGTAACGATCGCGACCATCTGCTTATCTCCCGCCATGAAGCATCTCCTGCTCGCGGGCGTCGCGCTCGCTTCCGCCGCTGCGCCCGTTGCCGCGCGTGATCTCACCATTCAGGACGTCGCCGCGCTGTCGCGGGTGGGCGGCCCCGCGGTGTCGCCCGACGGCAAATGGCTGGTCTGGCAGCAGCGCGAGACCGATCTCGCCGCCAATCGCGGGCGCTACGATCTGTGGCGGCTCGATCTGGGCAAGAAGGGCGCGACCCCCGAGAAGCTCGTCGCCGAGGCCGAAGTCAACGAACTCGCGCCGCAATTCTCGGCCGATGGCGCGACGGTCTATTTCCAGTCGGACAAGGGCGGGGAGGACGCGGTTTGGGGCGTGCCCATCGCTGGCGGCACGCCGACCCAGCTGACCCATATTCCCGGCGGGTTCAGCGGCTTCAAGGTCGCGCCGACCGGCGACAAGATGCTGGTCTGGGCCGATCGCAAGCCAGGCGCGCCGGGCCTCGAGCCGGCGATGGTCAAGAAGGACGCCAATGCCGGCTCGGGCCGTGTCTATGACCAATTGTTCGTGCGGCATTGGGACACCTGGGCGAATGGCGACCGCTCGCAATTGTTCGTATTGCCGTTCGGGCCGGGCGGCGCGACCGGCAACGGCGTGGCGATCGGCGGGCAATTGATCGGCGACACCCCGTCGAAGCCGTTCGGCGGCGGCGAGGAACTGAGCTGGAGCCCCGACGGCAAGACCGTCTATTTTGCCTTGCGCGAGGCGGGACGGATCGAGGCGAGCTCGACCAATCTCGACATCTTCGCGGCGCCCGCCGACGGATCGGCGCCGCCGGTCAACCTCACCGCCGACAATGACGGGACCGACAATCTCCCCACCGTATCTCCCGACGGCAAGTGGCTGGCCTATTTCGCGATGAAGCGGCCGACCTACGAAGCCGACCGGCAGGTGCTGATGCTGCGCGATCTGGCGAGCGGACAGGTGCGCGCGCTGACCGAAAGCTGGGACCGCTCGGTTGCCTCGATCGCCTGGGCGGCGGACGGCAAGACGCTCTACGTCACCGCGCAGGACACGCAGGAAGAGCCGATCTTCAGCGTCGATGCGAAGAGCGGCAAGGTGACGCGGCTGACGCAGGAAGGCGTGGTCTCGGCGGTGGTGCCGACCAAAAGCGGCGTGGTGTTCAGCATGAACAGCCTGACCGCGCCTGACGATTTCTATCGCCTGTCGGGCAAGAGGGTGTCGCGCCTGACCTCGGTCAATGCGGACAAGCTCGCCGGGATCGACTTGCCCAAAGTCGAGCGGTTCAGCTTCCCCGGGGCGAACAACGACAAGGTCTGGGGCTATGCGGTGCGTCCGGCATCGCTGGCTGAAGGCGCCAAGGCGCCGGTGGCGTTCATCGTCCATGGCGGGCCGCAGGGATCGAGCAACAATAGCTGGTCGTATCGCTGGAACCCGGCCGTGTTCGCGGGAGCGGGCTATGCGGTGGTGTCGGTCGATTTCCACGGGTCGACCGGCTACGGCCAGGCGTTTACCGACGCGATCCGCGACAATTGGGGCGGCTGGCCGCTCGAGGATCTGCAAAAGGGCCTCGCCGCGGCGACCGACAGGTTCGCATGGCTCGACGGCGGCAATGCCTGCGCGCTAGGCGCCTCGTATGGCGGCTATATGATGAACTGGATCGAGGGCAAATGGCCCGACCGGTTCAAGTGCATCGTCCAGCATGACGGCGTGTTCGACGCGCGGGCGATGGCCTATGAGACCGAGGAACTGTGGTTCGACGAGTGGGAGCATGGCGGAAAGGCCTATTTCGAAGCACCCGAGGCGTTCGAGAAATGGAACCCGGTCAACCATGTTACGGCGTGGAAGACCCCGCAGCTGGTGATCACCAGCGAGAAGGATTTCCGCATCCCCTATACCCAGGGGCTGGCGGCGTTCACTGCGCTCCAGCGGCGCGAGATCCCGTCGAAGCTGCTGGTCTTCCCCGACGAGAATCACTGGGTGCTCAAGCCGAAGAACAGCATGCAATGGTATGGCGAGGTGCTGGGATGGCTGGGGAATTATACGGGCGGCCGCGACGGGTTCGTAGCGAAAGGGTGCGACAAGCCGGTCTGCGAGTGATGCTCCATTCCCCTCCCGCAAGCGGGAGGGAAGCGAATGCGGCATGGGTTGTGCATCGACTGCACACCTCGCTAAAGCCCGCGCATGACCGAGCTTCCCAAGACCTTCGACCCCGCCGAAATCGAATCCCGCTGGTACAGCCATTGGGAGGAAAAGGGCCTGTTCGCCCCCGAGCGGCCGGGAGCCGATCCGTGGACCTTGGTCAATCCGCCGCCCAACGTCACCGGCAGCCTGCATATCGGCCATGCGCTCGACAACACGCTGCAGGACGTGCTGGTCCGCCACGCGCGCTTGAAGGGCAAGGATGCGCGCTGGGTGGTCGGCACCGATCATGCCGGCATCGCGACCCAGATGGTGGTCGAACGTCAGCTCAACGCGAAGCAGCAGAAGCGCACCGACTTCACCCGCGAGGAATTCGTCGCGAAGGTGTGGGAGTGGAAGGAAGAGAGCGGCGGCGAGATCACGCAGCAGCTCCGCCGGCTCGGCTGCTCGATGGACTGGGCCAACGAGCGCTTCACGATGGACGAGGGGTTCTCGAAGGCCGTCCTCAAGGTGTTCGTCGAGCTCTACAACACCAGGAAGCCGGATGGTTCGAGCCTCATCTATCGCGACAAGCGCCTGGTGAACTGGGATCCGGGCCTTGGCACGGCGATCTCGGACCTCGAAGTCGAGACGGTCGAAGTGAAAGGCAATTTCTGGCATCTGCGCTATCCGCTCGAGGATAATAGCGGGTTCATTCAGGTCGCGACGACGCGGCCCGAGACGATGCTCGCCGATATGGCGGTGGCGGTGCATCCCGGCGACGAACGCTATGCGGCTCTGGTCGGCAGACAAGTGCGGCTGCCGATCACCGGGCGGCTGATCCCGATCATCCCCGACGAGCATGCCGATCCCGAACTCGGCTCGGGCGCGGTCAAGATCACCCCAGGCCACGATTTCAACGATTTCGAGGTCGGCCGCCGCGCCGGGATCGAGGCGCGCGACATGCTCAACATGCTCGACGCCAAAGCGCGGATCACCCAGACCAGCGACGGGCTGATCCCCGAGGAATTGCTCGGGCTCGACCGGTTCGAGGCGCGCAAACTGGTGGTCGAACGGCTCAAGGCCGAAGGTTTCCTCGTGCCTTATGTCGACAAGGAAGGCGCGGAACATGATTCCGAGCCCCGGACGATCCAGACGCCCTATGGCGACCGTTCGAACGTAGTGATCGAGCCGTGGCTGACCGACCAATGGTATGTCGATGCCGCGACCTTGGCGAAGCCGGCGATCGAGGCGGTGCGCTCGGGCGCGACCCGGATCGTCCCGAAGAGCTGGGAAAAAACCTATTTCAACTGGATGGAGAACATCCAGCCGTGGTGCGTGAGCCGCCAGCTCTGGTGGGGGCACCGGATTCCGGCGTGGTTCGGGCCAGCGAAACGCGGCGCAGGGCTGAGCTATTTCGAGGCGGACGCTCCATTCGAGATATTCGTTGGCGAGACCTGGGAGGATATCCAGGGTCAGGCGGCTGAAACATATGGATGCGATCCGACGATGATCGTCGAGGAAGGAAGCTTTCAAGAGGCCGCTGAGAGCAACGACAGCCGGGATCTGCATGCCGATAGAATATTCCTCTGGCGTGATACCGACGTACTCGACACCTGGTTCTCCTCGGCGCTGTGGCCATTCGCGACGATGGGCTGGCCGGACGAAATTCCCTCTCCCCTTCGGGGAGAGGGTGGCCGAGGCGAGGTCGGGAGAGGGGCAGAAGCTCCCGCTGCCGGCACCGCCCCTCTCCCAACCCACTCCCCGGAGGGGAGAGGACTTTTGGGCGGCCGCTATCCCAATGACGTGCTGATCTCGGGGTTCGACATCCTGTTCTTCTGGGATGCGCGGATGATGATGCAGGGCCTGCACTTCATGAAGGAAGTGCCGTTCAAGACCCTCTATCTCCACGGTCTGGTCCGCGCCGCGGACGGGCAGAAGATGTCCAAGTCCAAGGGCAATGTCGTCAATCCGCTCGGGCTGATCGACCGGTACGGCGCCGACGCCCTGCGCTTCTTCATGGCGGCGATGGAGAGCCAGGGCCGCGACATCAAGATGGATGAGCGCCGGATCGAGGGTTATCGCAACTTTGCGACCAAGCTGTGGAACGCAGCGCGCTTCGCCCAGTCGAACGGAATCGGGGCATCGACCACGCCGCACGCACCCGCAGCCGATCTCGCGGTAAATCGCTGGATCATCGCCGAGACGATCGCGACGGTGCAGGCACTCGACCTCGCGCTCGCCGATCTGCGCTTCGACGAGGCGGCGAACACGATCTACCAATTCACCTGGAGCCGCTTCTGCGACTGGTATCTCGAGCTGATCAAGCCGGTGCTGCAGTTCGACGTGGACGTCGACAAAGCGGAACCCACCGCGAATGCGATTGAAACACGGCAGGTTGCGGGATGGGTGCTCGACCAGATCCTGATCATGCTCCACCCCTTCATGCCCTTCATCACTGAGGAACTCTGGTCGAAAATGGGTGCGCGCAAGCGCGAGCTCATCGTCGCGGACTGGCCGGTGACGGATGCGCAGGCACTCGATCCGGAAGCGGCAAGGGAGATCGACTGGCTGATCAGGCTGGTGAGCGAAATTCGTGCTGCGCGCACCGAACTCAACGTGCCGCCGGCTGCGCGCCTGCCGCTTTATGTTCGCGATCAATCGAGCGAAACGGGCGACCGGCTCGTCAGACAGCGTCAGGTCATCGCCCGGCTTGCCCGAGTCGATTTCGGACAGGAAGAGACGTTCGAGGGTGGTGCGCTGCAGGTGGTGGTCGAGGAGGCGACGTTCGTCCTTCCGCTCGGTGGCGTGGTCGACCTCGAAGCCGAGCGCACGCGGCTGAGCAAGGCGATCGCGGCGGCCGAGAAGGAGCGCGATGGGCTCGCGGGGCGCCTCGGCAATCCGAGCTTCGTCGAGCGGGCCAAGCCCGAGGCGGTCGAGAAAGCCCGTGCCGATCATGCCGAGAAGGCGGCCGAAGCCGAGCGGCTGGCGGCAGCGCTGGCGCGGCTGGGGTAATCCGTCATCCCGGCGAAGGCCGGGACGTCGCCGCAAACGGCGCGCCCGCTGCCCGAGATCCCGGCGTTCGCCGGGATGGCAATCAGCTTCGTGGCACCATGACGTCGATCACGCCGGCAGCGATGCGCGCGGTGACCGGGGTATGCGCGAGGACCTCGCCGTCGATCGAGATCGGCAAGGGCGGATCGGTGGCGATGCGCAGCGATTTGCCGGTGAAGTCGATCGTGTCCTCGTGGCGGGCGGCGCGGCGCAGGACGCCGTTGACCCAGTTGCGCAGCAGCCGGCGGCGGGCATGGCCCTGCACCGCCTGGACGACGATCTCGCCGCTGTCGACTTGCGCCGCGTCGATCAACTCGGTGCCGCCGTGGAAGCGGCCATTGGCGATCCGCACCTCGACGACGCGCAGCCGCTGCGCCTCGGGCCCTTCGCCGACGATCAGGGTGAAGGGATGGAAACGGGTGAATTCATACGCCGCCCAGGCGAGATAGCCGGCGCGGCCGAACCAGCGCTTGAGTCCCGCGGGGACATTCTCGGCGATCTGCGGCGACAGGCCGATCGCCGCGCAATTGGCGAAATAATCGCCGTCGATCATCCCGAGATCGATCCGGCGCAATTCGCCCCGGGCGATCACGTCGATCGCGCCGGCGATGTCGAGCGGGATGCCGAGCGAGCGCGCGAAGCTGTTGGCGGTGCCGAGCGGCAGCACCGCGATCGCCGCACCGGTGCCCTTGATGAAATCGACCAGCCCGCTGATCGTCCCGTCGCCGCCGCCGAGAATGACGAGTTCGGGCCTCGCGGCGAGCACGCGCTTGAGCGTCGGCTCGAGCCGGGCGGGATCCTCGACGGCATGGGCGTCGACGCGGAACGGCAGGCCGTCCAGATGCTTGCACGCCTGTTCGAACAGATCCTGTCCGCGCCGCGACTTTGCATTGACGATCATGGCGGCGGAAGCGAATTTGGGCATGGGCGTCCTGATACGTTTCAGGGGTGTAACGCTTGCGCCGCCTTCCGCGATCCCCCAAACGGGCGCGATGAGTCAGTATCCTGCGCTTCGCCTTCGTCGCACGCGTGCCGCCGGCTGGAGCCGGCGGATGCACGCCGAGACCGTGCTCACCCCGGCCGACCTGATCTGGCCCCTGTTCGTTTGCCAGGGCGATGCCGAGGAGCCGATCGCGTCGCTGCCCGGCGTGTCGCGCTGGTCGGTCAAGGCGATTGCCGAGCGGGCGAAGGAAGCGGCGGCGCTGGGCATTCCGTGCGTCGCATTGTTCCCCAACACCCCGGCGGGGCTGCGCAGCGACGACGGGCGCGAGGCGCTCAATCCCGACAATCTGATGTGCCGCGCGATCCGGGCGATCAAGGATGCCGTTCCCGAGATCGGCGTGCTCACCGACGTCGCGCTCGATCCCTATACCAGCCATGGCCATGACGGCCTCGTCGACGCCGCCGGCTATGTCCGCAACGACGAGACCGCGGCGTTGCTCACCGACCAGGCGCTCGTCCAGGCAGAGGCGGGGGCGGACATCGTCGCGCCTTCGGACATGATGGACGGCCGGGTCGGGCTGATCCGATCCGCGCTCGAGGCCAACGGCCATGTCAATGTCCAGATCATGGCCTATGCCGCCAAATATGCCAGCGCCTTTTATGGCCCGTTCCGCGACGCGGTCGGCAGCCGCGGGCTGCTCAAGGGCGACAAGAAGACCTATCAGATGGACCCGGCCAATGCCGAAGAGGCATTGCGCGAAGTCGCGCTCGACCTCGCCGAGGGCGCCGACAGCGTGATGGTCAAGCCCGGGCTGCCCTATCTCGACATCATAACGCGTGTGAAGAATGCGTTCGAAGTGCCTGTGTTCGCGTATCAGGTCTCAGGGGAATATGCGATGATCGAGGCAGCTGCCGCGGCCGGCGCGGGGGACCGCGAGGCGCTGGTGCTCGAGACGCTGATGGCGTTCAAACGCGCGGGCTGCTCGGGCGTGCTGACCTATCACGCGCCGCTCGCCGCGCGGCTGCTGGGCGCGTGATCGAGACCGAACGCCTGATCCTGCGCGTCCCCGAGCCGCGCGACCGCGACGCATTGGTGGGCATGTTCACCAACCAGCAGGTGATGGCGCAGCTTTTTCCGGGGATGGACGAAGCCGCGGCCGATGCGGTGATCGCCAAGCACGACCGGCTGCGCGGCGAGGGGCTGGGCTTTCTCGTCGTCGAGCGGCGCGAGGACAATGCGGTGGTCGGGTTTTGCGGGCTCAAGCGCGGCGAGCCGCACGCACCGATCGTCGGCGCGATCGAGGCGGGCTGGATCATCGACTTGCCATGGTGGCGCCACGGCTATGCCCACGAGGCGATGCACGCGGTGTTGGCGAGGGCATGGGGGCAGATCGCCGAGGACCGGATCTATGCAATCACTTCCGCGGTGAACCACAAGAGCCAGGCCCTGATGGCGAAGCTGGGCATGGTCCGGCTCGCCGAGGGCGACTATCTGAGCGCGAGCTTTCCCGAAGGCCATGTGCTGCGTCCCACCGTCACCTTCGCGATCGACCGGCCGGAATGATCGAGACCGGACGTCTGTCGCTGCGGCAGTGGCGCGAGGCCGACAAGCCTGCATTCCACGCGCTCGTCAACACGCCGGCGATGACGGCGCATTTCGGCGGCCCGGCGCCGCAAGCGAAGCACGACGCGATCATCGACCGGCAGATCGAGCAACAGGCCCGCTTCGGACATTGTATGTGGGCGGTCGAACTACGCGCGTCCGGCGAACTGGTCGGAATATGCGGATTGCGGATCGGCGGGCATCCGGGGACGCCGGTGCCCGAGGAACTCGAGGTGGGCTGGCGGATCGGCGAAGCGCATTGGGGACAGGGGGTCGCGCGCGAGGCCGCCGAGGCGAGCCTTTCCTGGGGCTGGGCCAACACCGATCGTTCGCGCATCGCGGCATGGACGGTGATCGGCAATATTCGTTCCTGGGGCCTGATGGAGCGGCTGGGAATGCGCCGGCGCACCGAGCTCGACTTTCGCCATCCCGATTATCCGGCTGCCGACCCGTTCGGCGCGATGATCGTCTATGCGATCGACCGCCCTGCATGATCGAGACCCAACGCCTGATCTTGCGCGGCTGGCGCGATTCCGACCGCGCGCCGTTCCACGCAATGGGGCAGGACGAGCGGGTGATGGCGACGCTCGGCCCGTTGCTGTGGCGCGACGAGAGCGATGCGCTGATCGATCGGCTCCAGCATATCCTCGATGCAGAGGGTTTCACTTTCTGGGCGATCGAGCGGCGATCCGACGGCGCCTTTCTCGGCTTTTGCGGGCTCAAGCCCGGCGCCGAGGAGACGCCGATCCATGGCGAGATCGAGATCGGCTGGCGGCTGGCGCACGAATATTGGGGGCACGGCTATGCCCGCGAGGCGGCGCAGGCGAGCCTCGACTGGGGCTGGGCCAATCTGGAGGCGCCACGGATCGCCGCGATCACCAGCGTCGACAATGTCCGTAGCTGGGGATTGATGGAACGGCTGGGCATGGTGCGCGCGCCCGAGGACGATTTCGATCATCCCAGGGCGATCGAACGGCTCCGGCCGCATGTCACCTATCGCATCGCGCGCCCCGCGGTTAAGCCGGGCGCAATCGGACGCGGCTAGACCGTCCGGTGAAAGGGAAAGCGTGCATGGTGGACGGGATACAGCAGGCGACGGCGCCGCAAACGCGATCCCGCTGGCTGTTCGTCGTCGCGATCCTGACCGGATCCTTCCTGCTCTTCCTCGTCCAGCCGATGGTCGCACGGATGGCGCTGCCGCGGCTCGGCGGCGCGCCGGCGGTTTGGAACAGCGCGATGCTGGTCTATCAGGCGCTTTTGCTCGGCGGCTATGCCTATGCGCATTGGCTGGGGCGGGTGCCGGTGCGGATGCAGGCGGGTATCCACCTCGCGGTGCTCGCGGTCGCAGCCTTGTGGTGGCTGCCGATCGGACTGTTCAGAATGGATTTGCCCGCCGATGCCGAGCCGGCATTATGGGTGCCGTGGCTGTTCGGCGCCTCGATCGGGCCGCTGTTCTTCGCGATCTCGGCACAGGCGCCCTTGCTCCAGCGCTGGTACAGCGTCGCCAGCGGCGGACGCGATCCCTATGCGCTCTATGCCGCGTCGAACGTGGGCAGCTTCGGCGGGCTGATCGCCTATCCGCTGATCGTCGAGCCGGGGCTCGCGCTCAAGGGGCAGAGCTGGCTGTGGTCGATCGGCTATGGGCTGGTCTTCGTGCTCGTCGCCGGTTGCGCCACCCTGTTGCCGCGCAAGGCCCCCGAGGAACCGCATGTCGCGCATCACAGCCCGGCGCCGGGCGTGCGGCGGGTGCTTCACTGGATCGTGCTCGCCTTCGTCCCTTCGGGGCTGATGCTGGCGACCACCACCTTCCTCACCACCGACATCGTCGCGATGCCGATGCTGTGGGTGTTGCCGCTCGGCCTGTATCTGCTGAGCTTTTCGGTGGCGTTTCGCGAGGGCGACACGATCCCCGATCTGCTCGCGCGAGTCGCCCCGCTGATCCTGCTGCTGTTCGGCGCGACGCTGATCGCGGGGCATCAGAAGCTCGCTTATCTGAACGCGCTGATCGGATTGATCCTGTTGTTCGTCGTCGCGGTGGCGCTGCATTCCTGCATGTACCGATTGCGGCCAGCGCCCGACCGGTTGACCGGCTTCTACCTCGCAATGTCGGTCGGCGGCGCGCTGGGCGGGGTGTTCGCAGGACTGGTCGCGCCGGTGCTTTTCGACTGGACCTATGAATATCCGCTGCTGATCCTCGCCGCGGGCGTGCTGATGCCGCAGAGCTTCCTGTTCCCCGCGATCGGCCGGCTGTGGCGCGGCGAGGGGCAATTGCGCCGGATCAAGTTCCTCGCGGCGGCTTTGCTGGTGGCGACCTTCGTCTGGCTCGGCATCCTCAATCCGGGCGGCGTGCTCGGCGCGATGCACGAGCAGATCGCCTTTCTCGCCGTCGCTACTATCGGGCTGATCGCGACCGGCGCGCGCATCCCGTATCTCGTCGCGCTGGCCGGCGGGCTGTTCCTGTTCGGCGGCTATCGCGCGATCGAGATCTCGTTGAGCGGCGATCGGACGCGCAGCTATTTCGGCGTGTACACGGTGGCGGATCTGCCCGACGAGCGGCGGCTGGCGCATGGCACCACGCTGCACGGCATCCAGCTCAAGGACGCGCGCTCGCGGCTCCCCACCACTTATTATGTTCCGGGCTCGGGCGTGGGCCGCGCGATGCAGGCCGTGCCTGCGCTGTACGGACCCGCCGCGCGGATCGGCGTGGTCGGGCTCGGGACGGGGACGCTCGCTTGCTACGCGGCGCCGGGCCAGCAATGGCGTTTCTTCGAGATCGATCCCGAAGTGGTGACGATCGCGCGCGATTCGGGGCGGTTCACCTTCCTCCGCCAATGCGTGCCGCAGGCGCAGATCGCGATCGGCGATGCCCGGTTGCGTCTCGACGAGGCGGCACCGGCCAGCCTCGACCTGCTCGCGCTCGACGCCTTTTCCTCGGATGCGGTGCCCATGCATCTGATGACCACCGAAGCGTTCGGCACCTATGCCAAGGTGCTCGCGCCCGACGGGCTGCTGCTCGTCCATATCTCGAACCGCTTCCTCGCGCTGGCGCCGGTCGTCGCCGGCGCGGCGGGACAGGGCGGGTGGCACGCGGCCCGGCTGGTCTATTACCCCTCCGCGCTCGAGGAACGCGACGAGGCGAGCATTTCGGACTGGATCGCGCTGTCACGCGACCCGAAGACGCTGGCGCGCCTGACCAGCGGCGATCCGCGCTGGCAGAAGCTGACGCAGAAGCCCGGCTTCACGCCCTGGACCGACGATTATGCGTCGGTGGTGCCGGTGATGCGCGCGTTCAACCCATCGCTGGCGGACGATTAGGCGCCGGCGAGCGCCGCTTCGAGCGCACCGATCCTGTCGCCCTGCGCGGTCGCCATGGCGTCGGCGGCCGCAACTGCGGAATCGAGCGCGGGATAAGCGGGCTTGCCCGCCTGACCGCGTTCGCTCGCCATGGCCTCGATCTCGGCGAGCGCGGCGAGCACCGGCGCCCGCAGCGATTCGAGCGTGCTGAGCGCGGTCTGCGCATCCAGCCACGCATCCGAACCCTCGGGAACGCCCCGCGCGACCGCGATCTTCGCTTCGGCCTCCTGCGCCGCGGCGGCGAAACGTTGATTGGCCGACTGGAGCGTGGCGTTCACCGCGGCGATTCGGGCGTCGAGCGCGGCATCGGGCGTCGCGACCGCCGCGGGGCGTTCGGGCTCGGCGAGGCTCTGCTTCTCGATCGGGCGCGGCAGCAGCGACGGATAGGCGTCGGGGCTCTGGGTGCAGCCCGCAAGGCCGAAGGCGAGGGCGGGAAGGGCGAGGAAAAGGGGGCTGCGCATGGCCGGGTGCTTAAGCTTGTGGAAAACCTCGCGCAACGGGGTTGCGTTCCCCGAAAGTCGCTTCTATCAGCGCCACTCCAATGCGCGCCCGTAGCTCAGCTGGATAGAGCATCAGACTACGAATCTGAGGGTCGGACGTTCGAATCGTTCCGGGCGCGCCAACATCCCCCGCCAAAGTCAGCGACTTGGCGGGGGTTTGTGTTTCCGGGAGATGCGGCATTCCGACGCTGACCCGAACCCCGACGGACAGGGTGCGCAGGATCGGCACCGCCGGCTGGTCGATCCCGCGGGCCTTCGCCGACCGCGTGCCCGGCGGAGGAACCCACCTCCAGCGTTATGCGCAGCGGCTGAACGCCGTCGAGATCAACACCAGCTTCTATCGTTCGCACCGGCCGTCGACCTGGGCCCGCTGGGCAGCGGCGGTTCCCGAGAATTTTCGGTTCGCAGTCAAGCTGCCGAGGACGATCACCCATCAGGCGAGGCTCGTGGAATGCGACGCTCTGATCGCGACCTTTGCCGGGGAAGTGGCCGGATTGGGCGACAAGCGCGGGCCGCTGCTGGTCCAGCTGCCGCCGAGTTTCGCATTTCCCGGCGACATAGCCGGGCGCTTCTTCGATTCGGTCGATCGGCTGCTCGGCGGCCAGATAGTGATCGAGCCGCGGCATGCGAGTTGGTATGTGCCCGAGGTCGACGCGATGCTCGACGGCCGCGGGATCGCCCGGGTGCTCGCCGATCCCCCGGTGCCCGAGGCGGCGCGCGAGCCGGGCGGATGGCGCGGGCTGACTTATATCCGGCTCCACGGCACGCCGCGGGTCTATTGGTCGGCATACGCACCGGCGGCGCTCGACGCGCTCGCAGCCCGCATCGCCGACTGGGCGGCGCAAGGCGAGGTGTGGACGATCTTCGACAACACCGCCTCGGGTGCGGCGCTGGGTAATGCGCTGGATCTGGAACTCCCTGGTGCTCCTGCGGAAGGAGCCCAGAGCCACGAGCGAAACGGCGAATAACCCCGGGGCTCCTGCTTTCGCAGGAGCACGGGAGAAGCGGCTATCGGCGTAGCGTGCCGATCAGCACCTTCATGTTCTCGATATAGGTGCCGGTCGAGATCCCGACCACGGGATGATCGGTCTCATAGGGCGAGGTGTCGGTCGCGTCGCCGACCTTGGTGCGGCTGAAGTCGCCCGCTGCGGGGGTGGCGGCACCGTCGCCGGCATAGGGGTTGCTCGTCGCCTTGAGTTCGGTCGGCCACCAGCCTGCGGCGTTGAGCGACTTGACCAGCGTCTCGGGCGAGCGCTTGCCGCTCGCGGTGTTGAGATCCGACGTCGCAGCCTCCTCGACGAGGAAATAGCGCGGAAGGGGCTGGGCGGTCCGCAGCGGCGAGTCCCTGGTGACCTCGGCCGGATCCGAGGCGACCAGCATGGCATATTCGCGGCGCAGCCCGGCAAGATCGACCGCGCGGGTCGAGCTGTAATGCGTGATCGTGTCGGCGGGGTCGTAATCGGCATAATATTCGCCATTGACCACGTTCGAGCCGCGGCGATGGACGTAAAGCGCACGATTGGTGCCGATCTCGACGAAGGTGGGGAAGGCGCGGCCATTCCTGACCTGGTCGGCGGGCAATCTGACCGATTCGAGCCAGTCGAGCGCATCGGGGATGCGGGCGAGGAACTTCTTGTCGCCGGTCAGGCGGTAGAAGCGGAACAGCTGGCGGATGTTGGCGGCGGTGGTGTGGGTGACGAGCGCGGTCGGTTCGTAGGTGCGCGCGCCGACCGGCTTGAGGTCGAGGGTATATTGCAGCCCCCAGCCGGCCTGCGGCTTCGCCTGCTGGGTGACGAGATAAACGTTCATCGCGCGGACGATGGCGTCACGGACGCGCGCATCGCCGCCCAGCGCCTGATACGCATAGAGCAGGAACTGGATATTCTCGCCGGCGACATCGTCGTTGAACGTGATGAAGCTGGTGTAATCGGGCTTGCCGTGATGGCTGAAGTCGCTCTTGAGCGGAAAGCGCTGAGGCCAGCCGCCGATCGGATATTGGCTGTCGAGCACGAAGTCGAGCGCCCTGGTCAGCGCCGGAAGATATTTCGGATCATGCTTCTCGACATAGAGGCGCAGCAGGAACTGCATCGATTCGGAGGTGCCGGCGTCGTCGAACGTGGCGTTGCCCCAGTGATGCTGGAATTCCTCGAGCCGCCACGCATTCTTGCCGATCGTGTCGTACCAGCGCTTCGTCGACGGCGCACCGCCGAAATCGCCGAAATAATGCCAGCCGCCATTGTCCTGCTGGATCGCGATCAGCGCATTGGCGGCCTGCTCGGCGGCTTCGTAATAATAAGCGTCGTCGGTGGCGTGATATGCGTCGAGATAGAGATGTCCCATCGTCGCGGTGCCCGGAGGCTGGACCCAGATCATCGTCGGAAAGGCTTCCATCTCGCCCCAGCGGCGCGACATGTCGGGCAGATAGGACCAGACATAGCCGCCATGGGTGGCGACCTTCTCGACCATGAAGCGCGTCGCGCGCTTCATCGTTGCGGCGACTTCGGCCTTGTCGGGGGCGGCAATTGCCGGGGCGACGATGCTCGCCGCCAGAGCCCATCCCAACAGCAATGCTCGCATAGCGCCCGACTCCTCACCCATTCTGTTATGGCAGAGGCTTAGCAAAGCAGCGATGACACCGGTAGCAGCTATTGCCGCCGATGTGCGGAATCATTGCGGAACGTCGAAAGTGTCGAGGATCTTGGCGCCCGCCATGAACACGGCGATCGGGCAGAGCAGGAACAGGGCCTTGCCACCCCAGCCGGGGAAGCGATCGAGATAGTGCATCCCGCGCTCCACTGCACCCGTGCCGAGACCATAGATGACCAGATAGGCCTCGAACTTGGTCTTGATCGTGAAGAGGCGGCGGACTCGGCTGAACATGCCGAAGCCCAAGCAAGCGTCGGGCCATGTGCGGAAATCCGCCATTTCTGAGTCCGCGAAGATGGTTACCTGTCAATTAACTCGACAGTTCCGAGCGCCTCCAGCAGCGCGCGCCGCGCCGCCTCGATCTGCGCGATCAGCGCCGGATCGCCGATGCGGTCCGCCGCGATCGCCTCGGGCCAATGCGTTTCGATCACCCGGGCGATCAGCTCGAGCCGGGCCGCGTCGACGAGGAAACGGGGATCGACCGTCGCCGGATCGGCGACCACGCGCAGCCGCAGGCAGGCCGGGCCTCCGCCATTGGCCATCGACTGGCGGACGTCGACGACCTCGACGTGCCGGATCGGCCCGTTGCCGGCGACGTGCGCCTCGAGCCACGCCCAGACCGCCGGCGTCTCGCGCGCCTCCTCGGGAACAATCAGCGCGGTCTCGCCCGAGGGCAGGGTCACCAATTGCGCGTTGAACAGATAAGAGGCGATGGCGTCGTCGAGGCTCACCCGATCGGCGGACACTTCGACGATCTCGACTTCGGGAAAAGCGGCGCGGAGATCGTCGTAGAAGCGATCCTTGTCGGCAAAGGCCTGTTCGTGTGCGAACAGCACCCGGCCATTGGCCACTGCGACCACGTCGTTGTGGAAGGCCCCGGCGGCGATCGCCTCGTCGGACTGCTGGACGAACAGGGTTCGCGCCGGATCGAGGCCATGACGTCGCGCGATCGCGGCGCTGGCGTCGGGGTGCTGGCGGGCGGGGAAGCGCCCGCCGGGCTTGCCATAGACGAAGATCTCCACCCCCGTGGCATGGTGCGCCGTAGCCAGCCGCATGTGATTGGCCGCGCCCTCGTCGCCGAACGGCGCGGGAACGGCGGCGTGGACTGCGAAGGCCGGGTCGGCGAAGGCGAGGCGAAGCTGCGCCAATGTCTCGGGCCATTCATGGCTACGATGCGCGAGCGTGGCGAGATTGGCGACGGTGAGATGGCAGCGGCCATCGCTGGTGTCGGGGCCGGGGGACACCGTCGCCGCGTTGGCGGCCCACATCGCCGAAGCGGACAGGGCCTGCGCCTGCAAATGGCCGGGCGCTGCGGCATAATCGGTGGCGAGGCCGTCCAGCCAGCGATGGTCGGGGCGTGCGTGGGGCAGGAGGATGCCCTGCGTCAGCCCGAGCTCCAGATTGGCGCGCATCTTGGCCACGCCCTGGAGCGCAGCCGCGCGGGGGTGTGCGGTGAGACCGCGATTGCGCGTCGCGGCGAGGTTGCCGGGGCTGAGACCGGCATAATTGTGACTCGGCCCGATGACGCCGTCGAAGTTGATCTCCACGAGCCGCCCGTCACCGCGCGACATGGAGCACCTCGTCGCCGGCCGCGACGCCGAGCGCGTGCGCACAGCTGCTGTCGATCGCGACGCCGCCGTCGCGCGTCTCGATCCGGCCATAGGCCACCTGGAAATCGGCGAGCCGCCCGGTCGCGAGCATGGCCGGAGCGCCGCCATCGGCGATCGCGGTCACCGTCGCGGTCTTCGCCTCGCGGATCGTGCGGACATGGTCGGTGCGCGCGGTCATCGTCGGGCCGCCGTCGAAGATGTCGACATAATTCTCGAACGCGAAACCTTCGCTCTCGAGCATCCGCATCGCGGCGCGGCCCGAGGGATGGGGCAGGCCGATCACCGAGCGCGCGCTCTCCTGGAGCATCGCCGTATAGATCGGGTGCTTGGGCATCAGATCGGCGATGAACTGGTTGCCATGGGTGGCGTTGAATTCATCGGCCTGCTGGAAATTCATCCCGAAGAAGCGCCCGGCGACGCCGTCCCAGAAGGGCGAACCGCCGGCTTCGTCGATCACCCCGCGCAACTCGGCGAGGATGCGCTCGGCGAAGCGTGCCCGGTGCCGGGCGATGAACAGATAGCGGCTGCGCGCGAGCAGCATGCCGAGCCCGCCGGCGCGCTCGCCGGGGTGGAGGAACAGCCCGCCGACTTCACTCGAACCCTCAAGATCGTTGACCAAGCTCAGGATTTCGGCGCGAAAAGTCCGGTTCAGTTCCTGGCTGTGCTTGGTCACCGTACCCAGCCGGTAGCTGTAGAAGGGCCAGTGCTGGCCGACATGAGTGAATATCTGGCAAGTGCCGCGGACTTCGCCCGTCTCGACATTTTCGAGCACCAGCACGAACAGATCGTCGAACAGCCCGTCCTCACTGCGCGCGAAGGCGGCGTGACTGCGCACCAGCTTTGCACGCAGCGCGTCCTTCTCGGGCGGCAGATTGGTGAAGCCGCCCCCGGTGAGCTTGGCCATCTCGTAGAGCGGCTGGAGATCCTCGTCGCGCGCGGCGCGGATCCGGAAGGTCATGGCCGGCCTCGCTCGGCGATGCGCAGGATGGTCAGCGCCGAGAGGGCGGCGCGTTCGGGCAAGCTTTCGGGGATCAGAAATTCCTCCGCTGAATGAATGGATCCGCCGCGCGCGCCCATCGTGTCGACCACGGGGATGCCGCACGCGGCGATGTTGTTGCCGTCGCACACCCCGCGAGTCGCTTTCCAGGCGACCGGAATGCCGAGGTCGGCCCCCGCTTCGCGGACAAGTTCGAACAGGCGTTCGGCACCCGGGTCGAGCGGTTTGGGCGGGCGATTGAAGCTGCCATGCACTTCGACGCGAACGTCGTGCGACGCCATGACGTCATTGGCCGCCTTCTCGATCGCGGCCTTGGCGAGCGAAATGCTCCATTCGTCGCGCGGGCGGAAATTGACGCGCAGGATCGCGAGATCGGGGACGACATTGTTGGGACCGCCGCCGTCGATCCGTGCGGGATTGACGGCGAGGCCCGGCGCCTTCGCCTCGGCCAGCTGCACCGCCAGCGCCGCCGCCGCGACCAGGGCGTTGCGGCCCTCTTCGGGATTGCGCCCGGCATGCGCGCTGCGGCCATGGACGATCAGCGAGAAATTGCCGGTGCCGCCGCGCGCGCCGGCGAGGGTGCCGTCGGGGAGGGCCGGTTCATAGGTGAGCGCCGCCACCTTGCCGCGCGCGGCGCCCTCGATCAGTCCGCGCGAGGCGAAGGAGCCGGTTTCCTCGTCGGAATTGATCACCACCTCATAGCCGAGCCGCCCGGCGAGCGGGCTGGCCTCGACGGCCTCGAGCGCGGCGAGCATCAGCGCGAGGCCGCCCTTCATGTCGGCGGCGCCGGGAGCGTTGAACGCGCCGTCGTCGCGCCAGCGTCCCACCTGGAAAGGGTGCTCAGCGCCGAACACCGTGTCCATATGACCGGTCAGCAGCATCTGCACCGGCGCTTCGGGCCGCACCGCGAGATGGAGATGGCGACCGTGCGCTATCTCCTCGACCCGCCCGTCGAGGGTGACGCTTTCGACCGGCGCGGGATCGATGAGCGCGAGATGCCCGGGGAGTGCCGAAAAGGCCTCGGCAAGCGCGTCGGCGACGCTTGCGAGCCCGACGAGGTTACGCGTGCCGCTGTTGATCGCGGTCCACGCCTCGGTGCGCGCGAGCATCGGCGCATGCGTCACCTGTTCGATCGCTGCCTGCTCGATACTGGAAAGCCCGCTCATGCACGGCTGGTAGCGCGAAATAATATTGCCGTCATCCCGGCGCGTGCTGCGACGTCATGCAGCGAGGGCATGGCTCCGCGCCGTCAGAAATCGACGACCAGTGCCGCGCGGCTGGTAGTGTCGGTGGTCTGGCGGCCGATCGGCGGCGTGCTTTCATATTGGAGCGTGTACGAGAATTGCGCCGAAAACGGCCCAAACAGCTTCGCGAGCAAGGCCGATCGGCTCGACACGGTGCTGTTGGCATCCTGCAGATAGGCCGAGGCGTTCTGGGTCACCGAGATGGTCGGCGACAGCTTCCAGCCGAAATCGACGCTGCCGCGCGCAGCGAGATTGCTCTCCTTCGTCGCATCGATGAACCGGGTCAATCGATAGGCCGGTCCGAGCTCGACATCGAGCTTCACCGCCGGCGACCTGATCGCGCTGTAGCCCGCGCCGGAAGAAAGCGAGACGCGATCGTAGAAGCCCGAGAAGCGGTCGCTCTCATATTGCGCGGCGCCATACATGTAGGCGCGATCGTCGAACTTCCAGTTGGGCTCGTAGGCGGCGAGATAGCGCTCGCGGGTGACGACGCTCAGGCTCTCCTGATAATCGGCCTGGAGCCGCAGCTTGTGGCGCCATTCGAGCGCCTCGCGCTTGACCTCGATTCCCGCGGTGAGCCCGACATTCTCGGTATTGCCGGTGCTGACATAGCCGCCCAGTTCGGCGCGGCCCTTCACCAGATCGAAGAAATCGGCCTCGCGGATCCTGCGGTTGGCCTTCGCCAGCCGGTCGTTGCGCCAATCGCTGGCGATCTTGACGACGAGGTCGGCGCTGGCCGGATCGGCGGCCTTGGCATATTTGACGATGACCGCGACGTCGCCCTCGCTGCCCGATGCGATCGCGGCGTCGAGCATCGACTTGATCGTCGACGGGATCTCGGGATCTTCGGCTGCGGTGTTGGCCAACAGCAGCGGCAGGACGAGGAGCAGGGCACGCATCGCCGCTCTCTAGTCATATTAATAGGGCACCAAAAGGGCGGCCCGCGACGAGCCGATCGTTACGCCCGACGAAGCGAGTCGAGGGGATCGGCGAAAATATCGACAAGCTGGCGATACAGGTCGCGCTTGAACGGCACGATGATGTCGGGGAGCTCGGCGGGCTCGGCCCAGCGCCATGCGCGGAACTCCGGCTCGGCGGTGGCGATGTCGACGTCATGATCCTCGCCGAGGAAGCGGAACAGGAACCAAAGCTGGCGCTGGCCGCGCCATTTGCCGTGCCACACCTTGCCGATCAGATCGTCGGGTAGGTCGTAGGTCAGCTCGTCGGGGGCGGTGGCGACCAATTCGGCATGTTCGCGCGCGACTCCGGTCTCCTCCCGCAATTCGCGCCACGCCGCCTCGAGCGCGTCCTCGCCCGGATCGATCCCGCCCTGCGGCATCTGCCAGGCCTCGAGCGTCGAATCGAGCCTTTGCCCGACGAACACGCGGCCTTCGCGATTGACGAGCATCACGCCGGCGCAAGGGCGATAGGGAAGGGAGGTGGTGTCGGTCATGTCCAATCCGTCATCCCCGCGAATGCCGGGATCTCATGCGGTCAGTCGCTTATCAGATCGAACAGATCGCGCCACTCGGGATTCGATTGCTCGACCAGATCGATCTTCCACGGACGCTACCACTGCTTGAGCCGCTTCTCGCGGAAAACGGCATCCTCGATCCGGTGATGCCATTCGGCGAGCACGAGCAGGGTGCACTTATATTTCGCGCAGAAGCGGGAGCCTGTGCCTTCGCGAGTTGGCCAAGCAGCGCACACACGCCGGTATAGAGCACGCCGAGTGGCTTGTCGGTCATGATATAGGTCCACCCGCCCATATCCGCTCCGTCGTTCCGGCAGACGCCGGAATGCAAGGCTATGATGTACCGCTGCCGCCGGGCAACTCGCATGAGATCCCGGCTTTCGCCGGGATGACGACAAGGGTTAGGGAGAGGCTGGCCATGATCCACATCGTCCACCATCCCGCTTATGTCGCGCCTGCCCCGGCGCGCAGCCCGTATCAGTGGAACAAGAACGGACTGGTGCGCGATCTGCTGCGTGCCGAGGGCGACGCCTTCGCATGGCACGCGCCCGAGCCGATGCCGCGCGCATGGCTCGAGGCGGTGCACGATCCCGATTATGTCGCGGAAGTGATCGCGGCGCGGGTGCCGCTGCACAAGGAGCGCCGAATCGGCTTTCCGGTAACCCCCGAAGTTGCGCTTCGCGCGCAGATGGTTCCCGGCGGCACCTGGCTGGCGGCGCAGCTCGCGCTTACCCATGGCTATGCCGCCAACACTGCCGGCGGGAGCCACCATGCGCTCGCCGATACCGGAGCGGGATTCTGCGTGTTCAACGATCTCGCGCTGGCCGCGGTACGGCTCGCCGACGAAGGGCGGCGTATCCTGATCGTCGATTGCGACGTCCATCAGGGCGACGGCACCGCGGCGCTGACCGCCGGACGCCCGGACATCGCGACCTATTCGATCCATGCCGAGAAGAACTTCCCGGTGCGCAAGGCGCGCTCGACGCTCGACGTACCGCTCGCCGACGGCACCGGCGATGCGGAGTATCTCGCGACCCTCGCCGCGACCTTGCTCCCCTTGCTCGACGATTTCGCGCCCGATCTGATCCTCTATCAGGCCGGCGTGGACCCGCTCGCGGGCGACCGGCTCGGCCGGCTGGGGCTGAGCTATCAGGGGCTGATCGACCGCGATCGCTGGATCGCACAGAGCTTCGCCGGCGGCGGACTCGCTTTCGCCAGCGCACTCGGCGGCGGCTACGGGCTCGACGCGCTCGAGGTTTCGCGCCGTCATGTCGCCTCGATTTTCGCGCTGGGATCGGCGGTGGCAAAGCAGGCGTTGCGGGCCTGACGGCATTTTCTGGCTTGGGCGTAGCGCATGTGAGGCGTAGAGCACTCACAAGGATAGACAAACCGCAGGAGCCAGGATCGACGATGGCAACCGCCGCGCATCAACTTACGCCCGAGGAAGCGTCGGCGCATCCCGTCTCCGAAGCGATCGTCGTCCGCTTTGCCGGCGACTCCGGCGACGGCATGCAGTTGACCGGCGGGCAATTCACTTTGTCGACTGCGCTGGCGGGCAATGATCTCGCCACTTTCCCCGATTTTCCCGCCGAGATCCGCGCGCCGCAAGGCACCTTGTTCGGAGTCTCGGCCTTCCAGATCAATTTCGGCTCGGCGCGGATCGACACTGCGGGCGATCAGCCCGACGTGCTCGTCGCGATGAACCCTGCGGCGCTCAAGACCAATGTCGAGGCGCTCAAGCCCGGCGGGCTGATCATCGCCGACGCGGGCGAGTTCGGCCAGCGCAACCTCGACAAGGCCAAATATGCCGCCAATCCGCTCGACGACGGCAGTCTCGACAAGTGGCAATTGCTCAAGCTCGACATCTCGGCGCTGACCGTCGAGGCGGTCAAGCCGTTCGGGCTGGGCAACAAGGAAGCGCTGCGCTGCAAGAACATGTGGACATTGGGGCTGGCGCTCTGGATGTTCGATCGCGACCGCGGCCCGCTGATCGAATGGCTGCGCACCAAGTTCGCCAAGGCGCCCAATCTCGCCGAAGCCAATATCGCCGCGCTCAACGCGGGCCATGCCTATGGCGAGACCGCCGAGCTCGGCGCGATGGGGATCGCCCAGCGTCAGGTCGCCGCGGCGCCGTCCGAGCCGGGGCTCTACCGCACCGTCACCGGCGCCGATTCGATCTCGATGGGGCTCGTCGTCGGGGCGCAGCTCGCCGGGCTGCCGATGTTCTTCGGCGGCTATCCGATCACGCCGGCCTCGGCGATCCTCCACAGCCTCGCGCGCTACAAGGAATATGGCGTCACCACTTTCCAGGCCGAGGACGAGATCGCCGCGATCGCCTCGGCGCTCGGCGCGTCCTATGCCGGCTCGCTGGGGGTGACGTCTTCCTCGGGGCCCGGCATCGCGCTGAAGGGCGAGGCGATGGGCCTTGCGATCATGACCGAACTGCCGCTGGTGATCGTCAATTCGCAGCGCGGCGGCCCGTCGACGGGGCTTCCCACCAAGACCGAGCAATCGGACCTCTATCAGGCGGTGTACGGCCGCAACGGCGACGCGCCGATGCCGGTGCTCGCGTCGCGCTCGGCCGCAGATTGCTTCGACGTCGCGATCGAGGCGGTGCGGATCGCCACGCAGTACATGACCCCGGTGATGATTCTCACCGACGGCTATATCGCCAATGCCGCCGAGCCGTGGAAAGTGCCCGATATGCGCAGCTACGCGCCGTTCCCGGTGACCTTCCACACCGAAGTTCCGGCCGAGGGCGAGAAGTTCCTCCCTTATGCCCGCGACGAGAAGCTGAAGCGGCCCTGGGTCAAGCCGGGCACGCCGGGGCTGCTCCATCGCATCGGCGGGATCGAGAAGGCGCTGGGCACGGGCAACATCGATTATTCGCCCGGCAACCACCAGGCGATGACCGACATCCGCCGCGACAAGGTCCTCGGGATCGATGTGCCGGACCAGCAGGTCGAACAGGGCCAGGCGGGCGGCAAGCTCGTCGTGGTCGGCTGGGGATCGACCTTTGGCCCGATCGCCAGCGCGGTCCGCCGCGCACGCGCCAAGGGGCGTGACGTCAGCCATGTCCATATCCGCCACATCTGGCCGTTGCCGAAGAATCTGGGCGATTTGCTCGTGAGTTACGAGCATATCCTCGTGCCGGAAATGAACACAGGCCAGCTCAAGACATTGCTGCGCGACCAGTATCTCGTCAACGCAGTGCCGCTCAACAAGGTGTCGGGCCAGCCCTTCACCATCGCCGAGATCGAAGGCGCGATCGATCGCCATCTGGGCAGCGACCGCGCCGAGGAACTGGGACCCGACGACACGCAGCTTCCGAGCCCGGAGGCAGTGAATCCATGATCTCCCTCTCCGCCGGGGGAGGGGATGAAGGACGAAGAACGATGAACGAGATCACGACGATTCGCCCAAGCACGCCCAAGGACTGGGAGACCGACCAGGAGGTGCGCTGGTGCCCCGGCTGCGGCGACTATGCCATCCTCAAGGCAGTGCAGCGCACCATGCCCGAGATCGGCGCGACGCCGGAGAACACCGTGTTCGTCAGCGGGATCGGCTGCTCGTCGCGCTTTCCCTATTACATGGAAACCTATGGCTTCCACACCATCCATGGCCGCGCGCCGGCGGTGGCGACGGGGGTCAAGCTCGCCAATCCCGAGCTCGACGTATGGATCATCACCGGCGACGGCGACGCGCTGTCGATCGGCGGCAACCATACGATGCACTTGCTCAGACGGAATCTGAACTGCCAGATCCTGCTGTTCAACAACGAGATCTACGGCCTCACCAAGGGCCAATATTCGCCGACCTCGCGCGAGGGCACCCGCAGCCCTTCGACGCCGTTCGGCTCGGTCGATCATCCCGCCAAGCCTTGCGCCTTCGCGCTCGGCAGCGGTGCGCGCTTCGTCGCGCGCGGGATCGACGTGAACAAGAATCTGCCTTCGGTCCTGAAGGCGGCGCACGCGCATCAGGGCGCCGCGTTCATCGAGATCTTCCAGAACTGCATCGTCTATAATGACGACGTCTTCGAGCCCTTCACCGCCAAGCCCAATGCGGCGGGGAACCAGCTCTGGTGCGAACATGGCAAGCCGTTGCTGTTCGCCGGGGGCGCGAAGGGGCTCGCGCTCGATCTCGAACGGCTGACGCTCGAGGTGGTCGATGTGACGGAGGGCGACTGGGAAGCGGCGGGGGTGATCGTCCACAACGTCACCAACCGAGCGATCGCCCATATGCTGGTCGAGATGCCGTTCGGGCCGTTCCCGATGGCGCTCGGGGTGCTCTACGACGATCCCGCACCGACCTTCGAAAGCGCAGTCGTTGCGCAGAACAAGGCGGCGGCCGAGGGCAAGAAGCCCGATCTCCAGAAGCTCGTCGCCAAGGGCCAGACCTGGATGGTCGACAAGGCGCCGCATACGATCTGAGAAGGCACTTGCTCCGGGGCACGTCGCGTGCATGTAAGGGCGATGAACGCGCCGACGCGGAGAAACAGTCAAACCGGGCAAGCGAACCGCAGGGGCGGCCCGCCGGGGTTGATCGCGCGCCTGTTCGATCGCCAGCTCGACCGGCTGGATCGCGGCATCGCCGAGGGCAGCCTCGAATTGCTGTTGCCCGACGGCCGTGCGCGATTGCTCGGCGGACGCGCGGATGGCCCCGCCGCGGTGGTCGACCTGCGCAGCTGGCGCGCCTTGCTGCGACTGGGGCTCGAGGGATCGAGCGGCTGGTACGATGCGTGGGCGGCGGGGGAGTGGGCGAGCCCCGATGCGGTCCAGCTCTTCGCCCTGTTCAGCCGCAATCGCGCCGGGCTTGCCCAGCCTGCCCGTGCGACCGGGCCGTGGCTGCTCGCCAAACGCGTCTGGCATTGGCTGCGGCGCAACCATCGCGGCGGCTCGCGTCGGAACATCGAGTTCCACTATGATCTCGGCAACGACTTCTACCGTCCCTGGCTCGACCGGAGCATGACCTATTCGAGCGCGTGCTTCGCCGATCCCGGCCAGTCGCTCGAGGCGGCGCAACAGGCGAAGCTGCGGGCGATGCTCGACCGCACCCGCACCGCGCCGGGCGAGGCGATCCTCGAGATCGGCTGCGGCTGGGGTTCGTTCGCCGAGTTGGCGGCGCGGGCAGGGCGGCGGGTCCACGGCATCACCTTGTCGACCGAGCAAAAGGCGTGGGCCGAGGCGCGCACCGCGGGGATCGACGGCGCCAGCTTCGCGCTCACCGATTATCGCGACGTCACCGGCCATTATGACGCGGTCGTCAGCATCGAGATGGCTGAGGCGGTGGGCCGGCAATATTGGCCGGCCTATCTCGCGGCGGTTTCCCGGGTACTCAAGCCCGGCGGTCGCGCGGCGCTGCAGATCATCACTTTCGACGACGCGCTGTTCGAAGGCTATGCCAACAATGTCGATTTCATCCAGCGCTACATCTTCCCCGGCGGGCTGCTGATCCGCGCGAGCGAATTCCGGCGTCTTGCCGCCAGCAACGGCCTCGAATGGCGCGACGAGGCCCGGTTCGGGCTCGATTATGCCGAAACGCTCCGGCGCTGGCGCGAGAATTTCGATGCTGCGGTCGCGGCCAAGGCACTGCCGCCGCAATTCGATGCGCGCTTCCTCGCGCTCTGGCGCTATTATCTGAAATATTGCGAAGGCGGCTTCCGGGGCGGCGGCATCGACGTCGTGCAGGCGACTTTGGTGAAGGAGGGGTGATGGCCAAGGGATGGATGCTCGCGGGCGCGCTGGCGCTCGCATCGGTCGCGATGGGGCCGGCGGCGGCACAGGATACCAGTGGGCTCCGGAAAGTCGGTGCCGAGGTGCTGTTCTGGAGCCAGGCGCAACGCGACGCCAATTTCCCCCATATGGAGAAGATCTTCCCCGGCCATGTCGTCAAGGCCCGCGGCAAGGTCCGCATGCTGCCGGCGGGCAAACCGCTCGCGGTGCCCGACGCCGAGATCGACGCGTTCATCGCCAGCCAGAACATCTCGGGGCTGATCGTCCTGCAGGACGGCAAGATCCGGCTCGAACGTTATGCCCGCGGCTATGGCCGGGAAGGGCGATGGACCAGCTTCTCGGTCGCCAAGTCGTTCACCTCGACTCTCGTCGGCGCGGCGATCAAGGACGGCTATATCAAGTCGGTGGACGAGCCGGTGACCAGGTACATCCCCGAACTGGCGGGGAGCGGCTATGACGGCGTCACCATCGCGCAATTGCTCACCATGACGTCGGGCGTGCGGTGGAACGAGGATTATACCGACGCGAAATCCGACGTCGCGCGGATGTTCCTCGAAGCGGTTCCGGCGGGCGAGGACCCCACCGTCTATTACATGAAGAAGCTCCCGCGCGAGACCGCGCCGGGGAGCAAATGGGTCTACAAGACCGGCGAGACCAATCTGATCGGCGTGCTGGTGATGCGCGCGACGAAGAAGCCGCTCGCCGAGTATCTGAGCGAGAAGGTCTGGCGGCCCTATGGCATGGAGCAGGACGGCTTCTGGATGGTCGACCCGTCGGGGCACGAAGTCAGCGGCTGCTGTCTGTCGGTGAGCCTGCGCGACTATGCCCGGATGGGCCAGCTCGCGCTCGAGGGCGGCAAAGGCGTGGTCCCCGCGAACTGGTTCGCCGAATCGACGCGTGCGCATGCCGATATCGGCGTGCCGGGCCGCGGCTATGGCTATCAATGGTGGACCTATCCCGAGAGCCGGTTCGGCGCGCAGGGGATTTTCGGACAGACGATCCGCGTCGATCCGAAGACGCGGACGGTGATTGCGGTCTCGGCCGCGGCGGACAAGGCCAGCGACCGGGATTACGGTGTCGCGCGAACGGCGTTTCTCGACAAATTGTTCGCGGCGACCGCTCCGTAGCTCCGGCAATCCTATCTTCACGTAATGGCATTAGCCCCCGGGGCATGAGCCGGGGTTTTCTGCTATTCTTGCTACTCACCGGCGTGCTCAGCATGATCCTGATCGGCATGCCCGGCCTGGTCATGGCCGGATTGATGGTGTTGATCGTCCCCGGACTGATCATGATGGCGATACCCACGGTGTTCCTGTGGAGCCTGACCTATGCAATGCTCTGGTTCCCCATCCGATGGGCATTCAGTGACTTTGCGGCGATGGCGGGCGCGACGCTGGCGGCCCTGGCGCTGCTCATCGGAATTCCGTTTAGCTTCAATGCCGCACTCAATGCCTGGATCGCCGCCGAAAGCACCGGCGACCGGTCTGCCGGCACGCCGATCGCCCTACGCGGTCTGATCGAGCTCCGCGCACCCTTCCTCTATGTCGGAGAGGGCATGTTCAGGCGGCCCTCCTGCGACCTGGTCTGTCATTCGATCCTCTACACCCCGGGCGTGGAAGGTGTAGTCCTGGTCGACATATCGGGCGACAAGCGCGCCTCCGCTCCGGTGCTGCTGAAGCTGGAGAAGCGAGCATCGGGCTGCGCTTCTGAAGAGAGCAGCGGGGCCAGTCTCTCCGAAGAATGGGGCCAGGGCCCGGCGGGCGAGAGGTTGACCCGCACCTGGCTGACGCGCCAGTCGGAAGGCGAGTGCATCGTCCGGCGGTTGGCGTCGCCGAATGTCGACTTCCGCATCACGCTGCAGGTTCGGAACGGCGGCCGGAACAACGCGAATTGGCGGTTGTTTGCGCCGACCCCGTCGCTCCGACGGTTGGCGATCGAGCGCGTTCGGGGCGGAAAGGCCGAATTGCTCCTGCAACGCAGCTTTGCGTGGTCGCGCCCGTTATTCCTCCCGCTGACGATCCTCGCCGAGGGCGGACTGAGTGATTTTCGCTTCGGATGGGGGCGGCGCAACGCAGTCAGCTATGCGGGGCGCGGTCATTTCGTCCCGATCGAGCTGCTGCGGGGCCAGACCAATATCGGCTCGCAAGCCGACGGCAAAAGCGGCGACTCGCTGCGACAGCATCTCGCCGCGGCGATGAAAGATCCGAAGCGGGCAAAGGGCGATGCGGGCTTCGCGCTGGCGCCTGCCGTGTTCGAGGACATCGTTCGCAATGGTCCGCGCGGCGACGACCGCGCGCTGGTCGTCGCGATGGTCGCCGACACGCGCGTCGTCGAGTTCCACCGTTTGTGGGACGTGTCCCGGCGCTTCGACGATGGCCTGGCCGAGCTGCGCCCGGTAATCGTCGCCAGGCTGCTCGCCACGCCGACCGGCTATGATGCTTCGGACGCCGCGCCGAGCATTCTCGGAAGCTGGCTCAAGAGCCTGGACGGCGCATTCACGATGCTCACCGCTGAGGAAGAGAGGCTGCTCGCGGATCATGATCGGCGCAAATGGGCAGATGGGCTCGTCCGGCGGATGTCGGATCGCGGCGCCGCCGCTGCGCCGGCGCTGGCGGAACTGATTGCCGATCGCGAAGTGCGCGAAGCAGCGGCCGGCGCATTGTGCGCGCTGGGCCCGCGCGCCGCGCCGGTGCTGCCGCAAGTCGAGGCCCGCATGGGATCGCATCTGCGCGACGATCGTCGCGGCCAGATCATGCTGGCGCGGTTGGGCAAGCCGATCGGGAGCTTCCGCAGCCCGCCCAATCACAGCTGGTCGGACAAGCAATTGCAGGAGTCGCTGCGCACCCGCCTCGCGCGCTTCGATGTGAAGCGCGACTGCGACTAATCGACGCGCTCGAAATGCCCGGTCTCGAACCCCGAGACCGACAGCGCCGCGATTCGCTCGGCCACGACTTCGGGCGGCTTGACCGTCTCGGCAGCCTCGCCCGGAAAGGCCCGCGCGCGCATCTTGGTGCGGGTCGCGCCCGGATCGATGATGCCGACGCGCACTCCGCTGATGTGGCGAACTTCCTCGCCATAGCTCAGCAGCAGATTCTCGAAAGCCGCCTTGGACGCGCCATAGGTGCCCCAATAGGCGCGCGGGGTCCGCCCGACGCTCGACGTCACGCCGAGCACCCGCGCCTGCTTCGCCGCCTTCAACAGCGGATCGAATGATGCGAGCATCGCGGCCTGCGCGGTGACGTTCAGGGTCAGCACCTTGGCGAATTCCTTGAAGTCGATCGCCGGGACCGCGCTCAAACTACCCAGCGACGCCGCGTTGAGCACGAGCAGGTCGAGCGATTTCCATCGCTCGGACACCGCGGCCGCGAGCCGCGCGACACTCTCATTCTCGGTCAGATCCATCGGCGCGATCGTCGCCGAGCCGCCGCTCGCATAGATCGCCTCCTCGACTTCCTCGAGCCCGCCGGCGGTGCGCGCCGTCAGCACGACATGCGCGCCGGCGGCGCCGAGCGCTTTGGCAGTCGCCGCGCCGATGCCACGGCTGGCGCCGGTGACGAGCGCGATACGGTCGGCGAGAGGCTTGTCGGTCATTCGAACTCCGGAAGAATCAGCTCAGCCGACCCGTTCCTCCAGAAGCGCGAACTGGTCAACCGGGGCGAGCTCGTCCTGGTCGGTGAGCGTGGTCGGATAATCGCCGGTGAAGCAGGCGTCGCAATATTTGGGGTGGATGTCGGCGCGGTGCGCCTCGCCCAGCGCCTTGTACAGCCCGTCGATGCTGACGAACGACAGGCTGTCGGCATGGATGAAATCGGTCATCCCGCCCAGATCGAGCTTGGCCGCGAGCAATTTGGTCCGCTCGGGTGTGTCGACGCCGTAGAAGCAGCTGTGCCGCGTCGGCGGCGAGGCGATGCGCAGATGGACCTCGGCGGCGCCAGCCTCGCGCATCATCTGGACGATCTTGAGGCTGGTGGTGCCGCGCACGATCGAATCGTCGATCAGCACGATGCGCTTGCCCTGGATAAGCTCGCGATTGGCGTTGTGCTTCAATTTGACGCCGAGGTGGCGGACCTTGTCGCCCGGCTGGATGAAGGTGCGACCGACATAATGCGAGCGGATGATGCCCAGCTCGAACGGGATGCCGCTTTCCTGGGCATAGCCGATCGCCGCGGGCACGCCCGAATCGGGCACGGGGACCACGAGATCGGCCTCGACCGGCGATTCGATCGCCAGCTGCGCGCCGATCGCTTTCCGAACCGAATAGACGCTGCGATCCTCGGCGATCGAATCCGGGCGCGAGAAATAGACATATTCGAAGATGCACGGCCGCGCGGCTTGCGGCGCGAAAGGCTTGTGCGAAGTGATCTCGCTGCCCTTGACGATCACCAGCTCGCCCGGCTCGACGTCGCGGACATATTCGGCGCCGACCACATCGAGCGCCACCGTCTCGGAAGCGAACACGATCGTCTGGTCGAGCTTGCCCATCACCAGCGGGCGGATGCCGAGCGGATCGCGACAGGCAATCATCCCTTCCGGCGTCATCACGATCAGCGAATAGGCGCCCTCGACCTGCTTGAGCGCGTCGATGAAGCGATCCATCAAGGTGCGGTAATGCGACGTGGCGACGAGGTGGATGATCACCTCGGTATCCGAGGTCGACTGGAAGATCGCGCCGCGACGGACGAGATCGCGCCGCAGCCGCATCGCGTTCGAGATGTTGCCGTTATGCGCCACCGCGAAGCCGCCGCTCGCCAGCTCGGCATATAGCGGCTGGACGTTGCGAATCGCCGAGCCGCCGGTGGTGGCATAGCGGACATGTCCGCAGGCAGTGGTGCCGACCAGCGCGCGAATCACGTCGTCGCGGTCGAAATTGCCGGCGACATGGCCCATCGCCCGATGGGTGTGGAACTCGCGCCCATCCCAGCTGGTGATCCCCGCCGCCTCCTGGCCGCGGTGCTGGAGCGCATGGAGTCCCAGCGCCACGAGCGCGGCTGCGCCCTCGGCATTGGAAACACCGAAAATGCCGCACTCTTCGCGCAGCTTGTCGTCATCAAACGGGTGCGTGGTAAGCATCAGCCCTCGAGGGGGTTGGGAACTCTCGGGGGCCATATAGGCAGTTCGACGCGGTTTGTCGCCGGTTTGTCACAAGGAAATGAACCAGGAGGCCATTTCGCCGGTTTTTCAAGGCGAAAGGAGCCTGATCATGGCCAGGGATCACGGATCGCAGATCAAGAATGACGAACTTTACGAGAAGTTGCGCGACGACGGCGCGTCAAAGGAGAAGGCCGCCCGGATCGCCAATGCCAAGGAGGCCGGCACGCTCGATCACAAGGGCCGGCTCGACGATCGCAGCAAGGACGAGCTCTACGACGAGGCGAAGGAGATCGGCATCGAGGGCCGCTCGAAGATGGACAAGGACGAGCTGATCGACGCGATTCGCGATCATTGACGAGCCAACCGGCATCCCGGCCCAAGCCGGGACCTCCGGCGGCGGGCATTGCGGCCCGAGGCCCTGGCTTTCGCCGGGCTGACGAGTGGGTTAGAGCCTGATGCGTGACCGACGACCGCGACACCAGCCTCATCCTGAACCCCAAATATGATTCCGCCGGCCTGATCACCGCGGTCGCCACCGACTCGCGCACCGGCGAGCTGCTGATGCTCGCGCATATGAATGCCGAGGCGCTCGCCGCGACCCTCGCCACCGGCGAGGCGCATTTCTGGTCGCGCAGCCGCGGCCGGCTGTGGAAGAAGGGTGAGAGCTCGGGCCATGTGCTGCGCGTGCTCGAGACGCGGATCGATTGCGATCAGGACGCTTTATGGCTCAAGGTCGAGCCCGCAGGCCCCGCCTGCCACACCGGCGAGCGCAGCTGCTTCTTCCGCCGGATCGAGGACGGCAGGCTGGTCCGCGACGCATGAGAGCCGCGTTCGCGCTGCTGCTGGCGCTCGCTGCCTGCTCGGGCGGAAAGACGGGCGACAATGCCGAGGCGCCGCAGGACCTCGAAAGCGCCGCGATCGAACGCGGGCTGGTGCGCGATCCCGACGACGGCGATCTGACCGGCCTCTATGCCCGCGACACCGACCGGGTCTGCGTCGTGCGCTCGGGCTCGAGCTACCGGATCGGAGCCTATGTCGATTATGGCGACCGCATTACCTGCAGCGGCGCCGGCAGCGTCGAGCGCGACGGCGCGATGCTCGAGATCACGCTCGGCAAGGACGGGTGCCGCTTCGATGCGCAATATGACGGCGACCGGATCAAATTCCCCGGCGCGCTCCCCGACGCCTGCAAGAAGCTCTGTGCCCGGCGCGCGGCGTTCACCGGCCTCGAAGTAACGCGGCTGAGCGAATCGTCCGCCGAAGCCGCCGCGATGCGCGACGCGTCAGGGCGACGACTCTGCGGAGACTAGTTCTCCTGCGAAGGCAGCAGCCCAGGGCAGCAGGCCATGTCGCGCGTGGCTCTGGGCGCCTGCTTTCGCCGAAGCACATGCGGGCGTGCGCCGAGGTTGCCCCCAATGCGCACCGCTCCTAAAGCCGCGGCATGGCCGATCCCTTCTACATCTCGACTGCAATCCATTATCCCAATGGCCGTCCGCATATCGGCCATGCCTATGAGATGATCGCCGCCGACGCGATCGCGCGCTTCCAGCGCCAGCACGGCCGCGACGTCTTCTTCCAGACCGGCACCGACGAGCATGGTCTCAAGATGGTCCAGACCGCGCGGGCACGCGACATGGAGGCGCGCGAGCTGGCGGACGAAATGTCGAGCTATTTCCGTGAGATGGCGGACGTTCTCGATATTTCATACGATCGCTTCATCCGCACCTCCGAGCCCGGACACTACCAAGCCAGCCAAGCGATCTGGCAGGCCATGGCCGACGCGGGCGACCTTTATCTCGACCGTTACGAGGGCTGGTATTCGGTCCGCGACGAGGCATTCTACGAGGAGAAGGAGCTCGTCGAAGGGGAAGGGGGCGTCAAGCTCTCGCCGCAAGGCACGCCGGTCGAATGGACCGTCGAGGAGACGTGGTTCTTCAAGCTATCGAAATACCAGCAGCCCTTGCTCGATTTCTATGCCGCCAATCCCGACTTCATCCGCCCCGAATCGCGTCGCAACGAGATCCTCCGCTTCGTCGAGGGCGGGCTGATCGATCTCTCGGTGAGCCGCACCAGCTTCGACTGGGGCGTGCCGGTGCCCGGGTCGCCCGACCATGTGATGTATGTCTGGGTCGACGCGCTGACCAATTACATCACCGGCGCCGGCTATCCCGACGACGCCGAACGCTTCGCCCGATATTGGCCCGCCGACATTCACCTGATCGGCAAGGACATCGTCCGCTTCCACGCGGTCTATTGGCCGGCTTTCCTGATGTCGGCCAACCTGCCGCTGCCGAAGCAGGTCTTCGGCCACGGCTTCCTGCTCAATCGCGGGGAGAAGATGTCCAAATCGGTCGGCAACGTCGTCGATCCGATGGAGCTCGCCACGCTCTACGGCGTCGACGCACTGCGCTATTTCCTGCTGCGCGACGTCAGCTTCGGCAATGACGGCACGTTCAGCGACGAGGCGATCGTCACGCGGGCCAATGCCGATCTGTCGAACAGCTTCGGCAATCTCGCGCAGCGCGTGCTCGCCTTCGTCGCCAAGAATTGCGAGGGGCATGTGCCCGAGGGGAGGGCGGAGGAGGCCGACGCGATCCTGCTCGCCGAGGTTGACGTCGCCTGCGCCGCGTTCCGCACCGCGTTCGAAGATCTCGCGCTCAGCCAGGGGATCGAGGCGTGGATGACCGGCGTGTTCGCCTGCAACCAATATATCGACAGCCAGGCGCCCTGGGCGCTGCGCAAGACGGACCCCGAGCGGATGAACGCGGTGCTTCGCACCTTGCTTCGCGCGATCCGCCGTCTCGCCACGACGATCCTGCCGGTGATTCCGACCTCGGCAGGCAAGTTGCTCGTTCAGCTGCCGTCCGCGGACGATGAGGACTTCCGCATCGCCGCGCCGACCCCCATCTTCCCGCGACTGGAATTGCAGGCGAGCGAAGCGTGAGACTGGCCGACAGCCACTGCCATCTGATCTACAAGGGCCTTGGCGAGCAGCAGCCCGAAGTGTTGGCGCGCGCCCGCGACGCCGGCGTGGTCGCGATGCTCAACATCTCGACCCGGGAAAACGAGTGGGATGACGTCATTGCCGTCGCCGAGCGCGAGACCGATGTCTGGGCGAGCGTCGGCATCCACCCGCACGAGGCCGACCAGCACCCGGATGTCGACACCGTCAAGCTGGTCGAACGCGCGCGGCACCCGCGCGTCGTCGGCATCGGCGAGAGCGGGCTCGATTATTATTACGACCATTCGGACCGTGACCGCCAGCGCGCCAGCTTCCGCGCGCATCTCGCGGCGGCGCGCGAGACCGGGCTGCCGATCATCGTTCACACGCGCGATGCCGAGGCGGACACCGCCGAGATTCTCCGCGACGAGATGGGGAAGGGCGCCTTTCCTGGCGTGATCCATTGCTTCACTGCGAGCGGCGCCTTCGCCGACATCGCGCTCGAGCTCGGGCTCTATGTGTCGATCTCGGGGATCGTGACCTTCAAGAACGCGAAGGACCTTCAGGAAACCGCGGCCCGGCTGCCGCTCGACCGGTTGCTGATCGAGACCGACGCGCCCTTCCTCGCCCCCGTGCCCCATCGCGGCAAGACCGGCGAACCGGCCTTCGTCGCCGACACCTGCCGTTTCCTCGCGAACCTGCGCGGAGAGGATCCCGAGACGCTGGCCGAGGCGACGCGGCAAAACTTCCACAAATTATTCGCCAAGACGCTGGCGTGAGGGCGGAACGGCGCGCGATCCTCCGTCATCCCGGCGAACGCCGGGACCTCAGGCCGCAGGCCACCCGCTCGACCGCACGATGCCCCGGCGTCCGCCGGGGTGACGAAGCGCCATGAAAATCCGCATCCTCGGTTCGGGTACTTCGTCGGGCGTTCCCCGGATCGGCAACGACTGGGGCGCCTGCGATCCCGACGAGCCGCGCAATCGCCGAACCCGCGCCTCGGTGCTGGTCACCACCGCGACGACCACGATCCTCATCGACACCAGCCCCGACATGCGCGCGCAGCTGCTCGCCGCCAATGTCGCCGATGTCGACGCAGTGATCTGGACCCATGATCATGCCGATCACACCCATGGCATCGACGACCTTCGTCAGCTGATGCACATCCGCAACGGCGAGCCGGTGCGCGGCTTTGCGCGGCCGTTCACGCTCGAGCAGCTCCAGCACAAGTTTCACTATGCGTTTTTCGGCCGCGCGCTCTACCGTCCGACCATCGCGATCGCGCCGCTCCCCGATACGCTGGAGATCGGCGATATCCGCATCACCGTCGCGGATCAGCCGCACGGCGGCATAACATCTGCCGGTCTCCGGTTTGATAGTAACGGAAAATCAATAGGTTATGCTACAGACTTCCATGAGATGACGAGCGACATGCACGCGCTCTACACGGATCTCGACATATGGGTGGTCGATGCATTGCGCCGCGCGCCGCATCCGACACACCCCAATCTCGACCAGGTGCTGGGCTGGGTAGGGGCATTGCGCCCGCGCCGCGCCGCGCTGGTTCATATGGATCAGTCGATGGACTATATGGGTCTCGCCGCCGAGCTGCCCCAAGGGGTCGAACCGGGCTTTGACGGGCTGGAGATGCTGGCGTGAGCGAATGGGACAGCATGGACCTGATCTGGCTGGTGGGCGTGCTCGTGCTCGTCCTCAGCGCGCTTTCGGTGCGCAGGCTGTCGATCGGTTTCGTGCTGCGCTCGCTGATCACCTGGGCGTTGATCATCGTGCTGACCGTGCTCGCGGTCGCGCATCGCCACGAACTCGGCGCGTTGTTCGCCGCGGCTTCGGCGAAGCTCGGCATCGACGACCAACAGGTCGAGGGCGAGACCGTGCGCATCCGCATGGCGCCCGACGGCCATTTCTGGGCGCGGGTGACGATCAACGGCGTCGAGCGGCGGATGCTGATCGACAGCGGCGCGACGATCACGGCGATCTCGGATCGCACCGCGGCAGAATCGAACGTCACCGCCGGCAACGGATTGCCCGCGATGATCGAGACCGCCAACGGCACGGTCGCAGCGCGCCGCGGCCGTATTCAGAAATTGGCGATCGGGCCGCTCGAGACCGAGGATCTCGGCGTGGTGGTGTCGGAGAGCTTCGGCGATCTCGACGTGCTCGGCATGAACTTCCTGTCGCGGCTGCACAGCTGGCGCGTCGAAAACAATGTGCTGGTGCTCCAGCCCAGAGCCGAAGCCGGCGACGGGACCGGCGACGCCACCACGGCGCCGGCCGACGCCAAGCCGAAGCGCCGGATGCGCAGGGACGAGACCTGACGCAAAAACCGTCCTGCATTTTACATAATGTATATTATCGTTCTGATGTTTGCCTGAGAAGCGGGCCGGTTTCACGCCGACCCGCTCCCCGAACGCTCAGGCCGCGACCGCTCGCGCGGCCATCGTCGCCTTGGACCACCAGACCAGTTCGTCGAGCGCGGTCTGGGTCGATGCCAACAGATTTGCCTCGATCTCCTCGATCGGCTTGTTTCCGAAGGCCGGATGGACGGCCATGAAGTCGGCCCCGCCGATATGTACGGCCGCGTGCGTCGACGCCATGTGCAGTTCCACCCCGATCTGGCGGAGATGCTCGATCGCGCGGACGGCACCGGTGCCGCCATAGCCGATCGCCGTGAACGGCTTGCGATTCCATTCCTTGTACGCCTGATCGAGCGCGTTCTTGAGCACCCCGGTGATCGAGTGATTATATTCGGCGACCACGAAGATATAGCCGTCGTAGCGACCCACGGTTTCCTGCCAGCGGATCGCCTCCGGATCCTTGCTCGGCATCCACAGATTCGATGCGATCTCATCGAAGAACGGCAGCGGGTGATCGCGCAGGTCGACGAGCTCCACGTCCATGTCTCCCCGCGCCTGCGCTTGCTTCAATATCCATTGCGCCGGTCCGTCGGCGAACCGCGACGGACGAGTCGAGCCGATGATGACGGCGATACGCGGCTTGGCGTGCATAGTAACCTCGTGTGTGCTAGTTTCCCAAGGTGACCAGATTAAAGAAGGCAACCATGACCGAACAAGGAGGCACCTGCGCGATACCAGGTGACCATCACGATACCGCCGCTTGCGAGCATATCAGCCGCATGCTGGCGCGGATCAGCGACAAATGGACCTTGCTGGTGGTGCGCACGCTCGGGAATGGTCCCCGTCGTTTCAATGCGTTGCGGCGCGAAGTTGGCGAGATAAGTCAGAAGATGCTGGCGTCGACCCTGCGCGATCTCGAAGAGAATGGCTTCGTTTCGCGGACGGTGACTCCGGTGACGCCACCGCAAGTCGAATATGCCCTGACTCCGCTCGGCAAGGAATTTCTCTGTCCGGTCCGCGGGCTCGCCGAATGGGTGGTCGCCAATGCCGAACGCATCGACGCGGCCCGCGCCTCTTATGCCGAACGCCGCGCCGGCGAATAGTCAGTCGTCGCGCGCAAGCCGATCGATGATCGGGCAATCGGGGCGATCGTCGCCGTGGCAGCGCCCGGCAAGGTCGCTGAGCGTGCGCCGCATCTCGTCGAGCGCGCGCGCCTTGCGGCCCAGATCCTCTGCGCGTGCAAGCGCGAGCGCCTTGACGTCGGCGCTCGAACGCTGGCGATTGCTCCACAGCGAGAGCAATTCCCGGATATCCTCGATCGGGAAACCGAGGTCGCGCGCGCTGGCGATGAAGCGTAGCCGGTGGACATCGGCGTCGGAATAGTCGCGATACCCGCTTGCGCGTCGCGGCGGCGGCGGAATCAGTCCCAGTTTCTCATAGTGGCGGAGCATCCGCTGCGAAACGCCGCTCGCCTGGGCGGCCTGGCCGATATTCATCGCGATGTTCCTCGACAAGCGCCGGCCCTGTGGTGGCTTGACTCTGACATGGTGTCAAACTCCATAGCCTCGGCGATTTCGCCCGGAGAAGAATTCGATGCATGCGACGACCGATCGGCGGCGGCTGTTGCGCGGGGCTGCCCTCGCCGGGGGCGCGGCCGCTTGCGCGCGCTGGATGCCCGGCTGGGCACAGAGCGTTTCGCCGGGCCTCGCTCCCACGCTGCCCATGCTGTCCGGCGCGGACATCACCCTGCGCGTCGCGCACCAGATGATGCAGGTCGACGGGCGGCGGAGTCACGCGATCGGCATCAATGGCACCGTCCCCGCCCCCCTCCTCCGCCTGCGCGAGGGACAGACCGCGCGGCTTCACGTCGTCAATGCTCTCGACGAGGAGACTTCGGTCCATTGGCACGGGCTGATCCTGCCCTTCCAGATGGACGGCGTCCCCGGCGTCTCGTTTCCCGGCATCCCGGCAAGGTCGCGCTTCACCTACGAATTCCCGATCGTCCAGTCGGGCACCTATTGGTATCACAGCCATTCGGGGCTGCAGGAGCAGATGGGCCATTATGGTCCCATCGTGATCGATCCGGCAGGGGCGGATCCGATCGGCTACGATCGCGAGCATGTCGTCGTGCTGTCGGACCATAGCCCGCTCCATCCACACGCGATCTTCGCGAAGCTCAAGAAGCAGCCCGGCTATTTCAATCGCCAGCGTCAGACCCTCGCCGGCCTGATCGCGGGCGAGGATCAGCCGCTAAAGGATCGGCTCGAATGGGTCCGGATGCGGATGGATCCGGCCGATGTGGCCGACGTCACGGCATCGACCTATACCTATCTGGTCAACGGCCACGGCCCGAAGGACAATTGGACGGCGCTGTTTCAGCCCGGCGAGCGCGTGCGGCTGCGCATCATCAATGCCTCGGCGATGACGATCTTCAACGTGCGACTCCCGGGACTGGAGATGCGCGTGGTCCAGGCCGATGGGCAGAATGTCCGCCCGGTGCCGGTAGACGAGCTTCAGATCACCGTCGCCGAGACCTATGACGTGATCGTCACGCCGACCGAGGATCGCGCCTATACGCTCGTCGCCGAATCGGTCGACCGCTCGGGAATGGCACGCGCGACCCTGGCGCCCCGCCCCGGCATGGCGGCCGAAATCCCGACGCTGCGCAAGCGGCCGATCGCGACGATGAGAGACATGGGAATGGACATGACCGGGATGGATCACGGCGGCATGTCGCACAGCATGGCGATGCGCGATCCCGCCAATGCCCCACAGGTCAAAATGGGTCCGGGCGTCCAGACGATCGCGCCGATGCCGGCGGATCGCACCGGCGAGCCCGGCCAGGGCCTCGAAAATGCCGGCCACCGCGTGCTCACCTATCGCGATCTGGTGGCGCTGGAGCGCAATCCCGATGTCCGCGCGCCGGAGCGCGAGCTGCAGATCCACCTGACCGGCAACATGGAACGCTATATGTGGGCGTTCGACGGCGAGAAATTGAGCGAAGTGAAGGACCCGATCGCCTTCCGCGCCGGCGAGCGCGTCCGGGTGACTTTGGTCAACGACACGATGATGGCGCACCCGATCCACCTGCACGGCCATTTCTTCGAGCTGGTGACCGGCCATGGCGGTCATTCGCCGCGCAAGCACACGGTCAATGTCCTGCCCGGCGGCAAGGTCAGCTGGGACGTGACCGCGGTGCCCGGCGACTGGGCGTTCCATTGCCATATGCTCTATCACATGCACGCCGGGATGATGCAGGTCGTCAGCGTGCGCCCGCTCGAGGAGACCGGCGCATGAGGCTGTCGGGGCTCGCGCCGCTGATCCTCGCCATGCCCGCTGCGGCGCAGGATCATTCGGCGCATTCCATGCCCGCACCGCCGCCGCAGACGCACGTGCCGGCCGATCCCCATGCCGGCCACGACATGCCCGTGCCGGCCGATCCGCACGCCGGCCACGATATGTCGACGATGCAGGAAAGCGCGACGGCCGGGGCGACCGGCACCGATCTTGCTCCCGGCGATGCGTCCGCTCCCGCCCCTCCCCGCGACCGCGCCGCCGACAGCTATTGGGGTGCCGGTGCCATGGCGACCGCGCAGGACAAGCTTCGTCGCGAGCATGGCGGCGGACGCTGGTCGCAGCTGGCGTTCAACCTCGCCGAATATCAGGCGCGCAAGGGCAATGAGGGCTATCGCTGGGATGGCGAGGCGTGGATCGGCGGCGACCGGGATCGCTTAGCCCTGAAAAGCGAAGGCAGCGGCGATTTCGGCGGCGCCGTCGAGAGCGCCGAAGTGCAGGCGCTCTACAGCCGCGCGCTCGATCCGTACTGGAACCTGCAGGCCGGCCTCCGCCAGGATCTCGGGCCGGGGCCGCGCCGCACCTGGGCCGCGATCGGTGTCGAGGGCGTCGCGCCGTGGTGGTTCGATGTAGAGGGCACGCTGTTCCTCTCCACCAGAGGCGATCTGCTCGGCCGGATCCAGAGCTATTACGATCAGCGGATCACGCAGGACCTCGTGCTCCAGCCGCGCGCCGAGCTGAACCTCGCCGCGCAGGACGTGCCGGAGAGCGCGACCGGCGCCGGCCTGTCCGACATGGAGCTGGGGCTGCGGCTCCGTTACGAGCGCATCCGCGAATTCGCGCCCTATGTCGGCGTATCTTGGGAGCGCAAATTCGGCGCCACTGCAGACTATGCGCGTCGACGCGGCGACGAAACCGGCGGCACGAGCTTCGTCGCCGGGATCAGGATATGGTTCTGATCCGCCGGGTGGCGTAAAGGCATCCCAAGGGGCTATGCCGGTTCGACACGATCCAGTTGAAAGAGCCTTCTCCGCATGACTTCGGCCAATATCGAACGCCTCGTCGCGATCATGGCGCGGTTGCGCGATCCGAAGACCGGCTGCGAATGGGACACGGTGCAGACCTTCGCGACGATCGCGCCCTATACGATCGAGGAAGCCTATGAAGTCGCCGACGCGATCGAGCGCGGCGACATGGCCGAGCTCAGGGACGAACTCGGCGATCTGCTCCTCCAGGTCGTGTTCCACAGCCGCATGGCCGAGGAAGCCGGCCATTTCGCGCTCCCCGACGTGATCGAGTCGATCAGTGACAAGATGGAGCGCCGCCACCCGCACATCTTTCTCGGCGCCGATGCGGGCGGCCATCATCTGTGGGAGCAGATCAAGGCGGACGAGCGCGGTGCGAAAGGGCATGAGAGCGCGCTCGACGGCGTCGCGCTCGGCCTCCCTGCTCTGCTCCGTGCCGAAAAGCTCCAGAAGCGCGCCGCGCGCACCGGCTTCGACTGGCCCGATCCGAGCGGCGCCCGCGCCAAGATCGACGAGGAACTCGCCGAAGTCGAAGCCGCCACGTCGCCCGCGCATCGCGAGGAAGAGATTGGCGACTTGCTGTTCGCGGTGGTCAATTGGGCGCGCAAGCAGGGCGTGGACCCCGAGGCGGCGTTGCGCGGCGCCAACGCCAAGTTCGAGCGCCGCTTCAAGGCAATGGAAGCCGAAGCCGGCGCGGCGTTCGCCGGGCTCGATCTTGACGGCAAGGAAGCGCTCTGGGTCAAGGCCAAGCGCGGATGAGCCTCGGGCGGGCGGTGCGCAACCTGCGCCCTGCCGGCCTGATCCTCTACGGCACGATCGGCGCGCTGATACTGCTGATCGTCTGCTTCCCTTTGCTGTTTCCGCGCGGCATCCGGATCGGTGGGCCGGCGCCGCTCGAAGGGTTGTTCGTCGTCGCCGATGGCGACTGGGCGCATGCCAGCTTCGAACGCCGCGCGCTTCTCGAGAAGAACGAGCGGCTTCGACCGCGAGGAATGCAGGAGGTCGGCCATCTCTGCCTCGACGCCGCCGCCGTCCGGTCCCAGCTCGAACGCGCGCTCGGCCAGGCGCGGCGCGATCGTTTCGGCGGTCCGCGGCGTCTGGCTGCAGGCCGTGGCGACCGAGCATTTCGGCGCGACCGGCTGCATCGCGCGGCGAGATGCCCGCCGCGGGATGCAATATGGGTCGATCTACCGGGTCACTGCGCTGCGCGAGATCCGTCCGCTCGCCTGCGGTGCGATGGCCTTCACGCTGAACAGCCGGCGCTGCCCGATACTGCCGCCGCCACCTAGGCCGCGCATGATCGAAGCTGCGGACAGCTACCCGGCCGAAGCATTGCACCGGGGCGCAGAGGGCCGCGTATGGGTCGAGGCGCTGGTGGGACCGAAAGAGAGATTGCTCGCCTGCAAACCGGTGGCGAGCAGCGGCGACGCCGCGCTGGACCGCGCCGCGTGCGCGGTGGTCGCCGGGAGCATCACCACTTTCGCCGGAAAGGGATCGACCGAGGGTCTTGCCGCGGGCGTCCGCCGCATCCGGGTCCCGATCCGCTTCGAAATCGACAAATCCCCACCACCGGTCGCTCGCCTCCCGCTTGCAGGGGTCGAAGGGCCTGACGTGCGCGAGTCGCACCAGCCTCCCCGTCGCACCCTCCCCTAGCCCCTCCCGCAAGCGGGAGGGGAGCGGCGAATCATGCGTTCCCCGTGGCAGTGTTCCGGGCTCAGCCCTGCCGCGTCAGGAATCGTTCATAGTCCCCAGGCGCCATCCGCACTTCGTACAGCGCCTGCTCTTCCTCGATCCGTTGCTCGACCACCTCGCCGTGCTGGTGGAGCCACGCCGCCCCGGCTCCGTCGCCGGCGGGCAGACTGATCGTGTAGCGACGATGCCCCGCGGTGAGCCGCGCGGCGACGGTGGCGATCAGGGTGTCGACGCCCTCCCCCGTCCACGCCGAGATCGGCATCACGTCCTCGCGCTTGCCGGCATCTTCGCGCAATTGCTCGCGACGCGCGTCGTCGAGCAGATCGAGCTTGTTCCACGCCTCGAACCGCGGCGTCGTCTCGGCGACGCCTATCTCGGCGAGCACCTTTTCGACATCGGCGCGCTGCGCCTCGCTGTCGGGATGGGCGATGTCGCGGACATGGATCAGCAGGTCGGCCGACACCACTTCCTCCAGCGTCGCCTTGAACGCCGCGACGAGCTGGGTCGGCAGTTCGGAGACGAAGCCCACTGTGTCCGAGAGGATCGCCTTGTCGATCCCGGGCAGCGCAATCTGCCGCAAGGTCGGGTCGAGCGTGGCGAAGAGCAGATTCTCCGCCATGACGTCAGCGCCCGTCAAGCGATTGAAAAGCGTGGACTTTCCGGCATTGGTATAGCCGACCAGCGCAATCACCGGCCAAGGCGCGCGCTGGCGCCGGTCGCGGTGCAAGGTCCGCGTGCGGCTGACCTGGTCGAGCTCCTTCTTGAGCCGCGCCATCCGGTCGCGGATCAGCCGGCGGTCTGCCTCGATCTGGGTCTCGCCCGGGCCGCCGAGAAAGCCGAAGCCGCCGCGCTGGCGCTCGAGATGGGTCCAGCTGCGCACCAGCCGGCCCGCCTGATAATCGAGATGGGCGAGCTCGACCTGCAGCCGGCCCTCGGCAGTGCGGGCGCGCTCGCCGAAGATTTCGAGGATCAGCCCGGTGCGGTCGATCACCTTGCAGCCCAGCGCCGTCTCGAGATTGCGTTGCTGGACCGGAGTCAGGCCCGCATCGAACACCGCGAGCTGGAGTTCCGCGTCGCGGACGGTCTCGGCGATCGCCTCGACCTGCCCCGAGCCGATCAACGTCCCCGGCTTGGGCTGGCGCAGCTTGACCGTGACTTTCTCGCACACTTCGACGCCGATCGCCGCGGCCAGCCCGGCGGTCTCTTCGAGGCGCGCTTCGGCATCGCGCGAACTGGCGCCCATTTCGGGATAGACGACAATCGCGCGCGCGCCGCGGGCGAACTCGTCGGCGTCGCGATCAAAACCGGTGGACATGATGGCTCAATCGCCGTCGGGGGCGGTTGTTTCCTCGGCGAGGTTGAGCGGATGTGCCGGCTGGATGGTCGAAACCGCATGCTTGTAGACCAATTGCGCCATGCCCTCGCGCTGGAGCAGCATGCAGAACAGGTCGAACGCCGCGATCTGGCCCTGCAGCATCACGCCGTTGACGAGGAACATCGTGACGTTTTCCTGCTGACGACGCACGGCGTTGAGGAAAATTTCCTGCAGAACCGGGTTCTTGTGCTGGAACTCTCCCGCCGCTTCGAGGAGCGAGGCGAGGTCAACCGGGCCCGCCGGCATGATCGTCGAGATGGCGTGCTTGTAGATCAGCTGCGACTGGCCGTCTCGGCGCAGCAACACCGAAAAATTGTCGAACCAGGTGACGATGCCCTGGAGCTTGACGCCCTTCACGAGGAACATCGTGACCGGCACCTTCGAGCGCCGGAGCGAGTTGAGGAACAGGTCCTGAAGCGAAGTCTGCTTCTCGGCCATGATAGTTTCCTTCTATTCTTGGCGGGCTCATGTCCCGCTTCGCGCCGGTTCCCGGCGTCGGAATGCCGCGCCACCCTGGTGCGGAGCCGGCATTCTATTGGTTCCGGGCGCGCGCGTCCAACCTATTCCTCGCGGGTCTCGGTGATCCCGAGCAGTTTCAGTTTCCGATGCAGCGCCGAACGCTCCATCCCGATGAAGCTCGCGGTGCGCGAGATGTTGCCGGAGAACCGACGGATCTGGACGCGCAGATATTCGCGCTCGAAGGTCTCGCGCGCTTCCTTGAGCGGCGCGCCCATGATCGCATTGGCACCCGCCCCCGGCCCGCCGTCTCCCTGCCGGCCCAGCACCTCGGGGGGCAAAAGGTCGAGATCGATCCGCCCGATCCGGTCCCCCGGCGCGAGGATCACGGTGCGCTCGACGACATTGCGCAGCTGACGGACATTGCCCGGCCATTCATAACTCTGCAGCGCGACGATCGCGTCGGGCGCGACCTCGGGGGTCGGTACCCGGCGCTCGCTCGCATAATGCGCGACGAAATGCTCCACGAGCACGGGAATGTCCTCGCGGCGCTCGGTGAGCGGCGGGATCGAGACGGGGACGACGTTGAGCCGGTAATAAAGGTCCTCGCGGAAGCGCCCTGCAGCGATTTCGGCCATCAGGTCGCGCGCGGTCGCCGAGACGACGCGGACGTCGACCTTGACGATTCGGGTGCCGCCGACGCGGCTGAAGCTCTGGTCGGTGAGCACGCGCAGGATCCGCGCCTGGGTCGCCACCGGCATGTCGGCGATCTCGTCGAGGAACAATGTGCCGCCATGCGCCTGTTCGAGAAGGCCGGGGCGGACGAGATCGCCGCCTTCCTCGACCCCGAACAATTCCTCCTCGACGCGCTCGGGAGTCATCCGCGCCGCGCTGACGATCACGAACGGTGCGGCGGCGCGCTGGCTCCAGCCATGGAGCAGCCGCGCCGCGACTTCCTTTCCGACGCCGGCGCCCCCGGTGATCAGCACCCGGCTGCCGGTCGAGGCGACGCGCTTCAAGGTGGCACGCACGCTGTTGATCGCGGCCGAGCTGCCGGTGAGGTCGTTCTCGCGGCCGACCGAGGCGCGCAGCGACACGACTTCCTGGCGCAGCCGCTCGGTCTCGGTGGCGCGCTCGACGAGCAGCAGCAGCCGCTCGGCCTCGAACGGCTTCTCGATGAAGTCCGAGGCGCCGCGGCGGATCGCCGCGACAGCGGTATCGATATTGCCGTGCCCCGAGATCACCAGCACCGGGATCGACGGATCGCGCCGCTTGATCTCGTCGAGCAGTTCGAGCCCGTCGAGCCGCGAACCCTGCAGCCACACGTCGAGCAGCACCAGGCTCGGCCGGCGCTCGGCGATCGCCTCCAGCGTGGCGTCGCTGTCGGCGGCGGCGCGCGTGGCATAGCCTTCGTCCTCCAGCACACCCGCGACGAGTTCGCGAATGTCGCGTTCGTCGTCGACGACGAGGATATCGAGGCTCATCAGGATTTTCCGCTTCTGGTAAGTGCCGGGGCCCTGGGCTCGGCCGGTTCGGCGTCATTATTCTGCTGGGCGAGTCTTTCGAGCGCTTCGGTGTCGAAGCAGATCGTGACCACCGTCCCGCCGCCCTCATGGTCGGTAAAGCCGATCGTGCCGCAATGCTCCTCGACGATCTTCTTGACGATCGCGAGGCCGAGGCCGGTACCGCGGCTGCGCGTGGTCATATAGGGCTCGACGATGCGGTCGCGCTCCACCGGCAGCCCGACGCCATTGTCGGCGACGGTCAGCAGGATACGCTGCTCGTCCTCCGCCTTGATCGCAAGCGCGACCTCGCCTTGCGGCAACGCCGATCCTTCGCCGCGCGCCTCGATCGCCTCGACCGCGTTCTTGATCACGTTGGTCAGCGCCTGGCCCATCTGACGCCGGTCGCAGACGAGGCTCGGCGGCTCGTCGGGCGCGTCGAGCTCGAAGCGGATCGCCGGGTGTGCGACTTCGTGGAGGAACATCGACTGGCGGGCGATGTCGAGCAGCGACTCGCGACGGAACAGTGGCTTGGGCATCCGCGCGAAGGACGAGAATTCGTCGACCATCCGCCGAAGATCGCCGACCTGGCGGACGATCGTGTCGGTGAGCTGGGCGAACACCCCTTCGCCGCCCTCGATCTGCTTGCCGTAACGGCGCTGGAGCCGCTCGGCGGCGAGCTGGATCGGGGTGAGCGGGTTCTTGATCTCGTGCGCGATCCGCCGCGCGACGTCGGACCAGGCGGCGCGGCGCTGATCGAGCAATTGCTGGGTGATGTCGTCGAAGGTGAGCACCTGGCCGGCTTCGTCCGAGGTGATCTTCACCGCGAGCGTCCGCGCCTCGCCGCCGACGGTGACCTGGACCACCGCCTCGCGCTCGGCGCCGTCGAGCAAGGCTTCGAGTTCGGAGGCGATTTCGGCAAGCGGCTTGCCCAGCGACTCCTCTTCGCTTCGCCGCAGCAGTGCCAGCGCCGAGGCATTCATCAGCCGCACCACCCGATCGGCCCCGATCGAGATGACCCCGGCGGAGACCCCCGACATCACCGCCTCGATCAGCGCGCGCCGGCTCTCGAGCTGGGCATTGGCGCTGACCAGCGCGTTGGTCTGGCCCTGGAGCTGGCCGGTCATCTGGTTGAATGCGCCGGCGAGCACGCCGAGCTCGTCCTTCGACTTGCGCTCGGGCACGCGCGCGGTGAGGTCGCCGCTGGCGACCTGTCGCGCGGCGCCGACGAGTTCGTTCACCGGCCGCACCACCCGGTCGGCGACCTGCAACGCCACCCAGACCGCGATCCCGACGATGAACAATGCGAGCACGAGGAGCGCGATGTTGAACTGGAGCTGGAGCGATCGCGAGCGCGTCACCAGCGCGCGATAATCGGCGAGCACCTGCGCAGCGCGCTCGGTCTGCGGCGATATGCCGCCGAGACCGGATGCCCGGCCGGCATAGAGATAGAGATTGCCCGATCCGGGAATGCGCGTGAGCGAGCGGATGCGATCGCCCTGCGCATCGGCGACGCTCTGCATCCCGCGATCGATCCGCTTGAGCGCGGCGCGATCGATCTCCTTCTCGAGATCGCGCTCATAGGGATTCACCAGCGCGATCGTCTGGATCTGGCCGTCGGGCGCGACGGTAAAGATGATCGCCTCGGAAAGGCTGCGGACATATACCTGCCCGCCGAAAATCTGCTGAAAATTGATGCTCTCGGGCGGATATTCGTTGAGCGCGTTCGCCACGTCATTGGCCATCGCGACCGTCTCGCGATCGACGAAGCCCAGCAGCTGGCGATACGATTCCTGCGCCAGCGCCTGCGCATTCTCGATCATGCTCTTGGGCCGGTCCGAAACCCAGAATTCGACGCCGTATTGGAACAGCAGCGAGGCGATCACCGCGACGAGCAACGTCGGCACGCTCGCCAGCACCGAGAAGATCGCGACGAGGCGGACGTGCAGCCGCCCCTCCCCGCCCGCGGTCGACAATGCCGCGCGGCGCCGGGCGGCGCGACGACCGATCAGCACGAGCAGCGCCACTCCGGGCAGCAGATTGGCGACGAGCAGCAATGCGACCAAAGGCGGCGACAGCAGCCGTTCGGGCGAGCGCTCGCCGCTGATCACGAAATAGCTGATGATGGCGATCGCAATGGCGGCGAACAGCACGCCGGCTTCCATCGCGGGCGTGACGCTCAGCCGCCGCTTGCGCGGTCCGGCTTCGGCAATCTGCTCGGTCACGGCATCCATCGTTGCTTTGTTACAACGAGATTGTGGCCGAAAGAACACATAATTTGGGGCTAACCGTCGCTATTCGGTACCGGCCGGTCGATCCGCCCCCATCTCGATCCCCAAGGTGTCGAGCCGCTTGCGCAGGGTATTGCGATTGATGCCGAGCGCACGCGCGGCGCGCAGCTGGTTGTTCTGATGGCGCGCCAGCATCGCCTCGATCAACGGACGCTCGACCTCGCCGATGATGCGCTCGTACAGGCTGCCGTCGTCGAGCGCGCGCGGCTCCTCGATCGCCATGCGTTCGAGCCGGGCGCGCACCGCCGCGTCGATCCCCGCATCGCGCGCCTCGGGCTGGAAATTGCTCGAATCGCCGATCGCGCGGCGGATCGCATCGGCGTCGATCCATTCGTCGCGGCTGAGCGCGGCGATGCGGCGCATCAGATTCTCGAGCTCGCGGACGTTGCCCGGCCAGTCATAGCCTTCGAGCACCGCGACTGCGCCCGGATCGAGCTGCTTGCGCGGCAGCCCCGCCTCGGCGGCGCGATCGAGGAAATGGCGCGCGAGCAGCGGCACGTCCTGGCGGCGTTCGCGCAGCGACGGCAGGCTCACCGGGACGACGTTGAGCCGGTAGAACAGGTCCTCGCGAAACTGTCCGGCCTGGACCAGCTGAACGAGGTCCTTGTTGGTCGCCGCGACGATACGGACATCGGCCCGGATCGTCCGCGCGCCGCCGACGGTGGTGAACTCGCCCGACTGGAGCACGCGCAGCAGCCGGGTCTGCGCGTCCATCGGCATGTCGCCGATCTCGTCGAGGAACAGGGTGCCGCCGGCCGCCTGCTCGAACTTGCCCGCGACGCGGGTCGCCGCGCCGGTAAAGGCGCCGCGCTCGTGCCCGAACAATTCGGCCTCGATCAGCTCGCGCGGGATCGCCGCCATGTTGAGCGCGACGAAAGGCGCACGGCGGCGCGGCCCGAGATCGTGGATCGCCTGCGCGACCAGCTCCTTGCCGGTGCCCGATTCGCCCGAGATCAGCACGGTCAGATCGTTCGCGACGACGCGGGCGATGACGCGATACACTTCCTGCATCGCCGGCGAGCGCCCGATCAGCGTCGAGCCGCCCTGGATCTCGGCCTCGGCGAGTTCGGCGGGCTGGCGCTGCCGCCGGGCGATCGCGCCGCGCACCGCCTGGGCGAGCACGTCGAGGTCGAAGGGCTTGGGCAGATAATCGAACGCGCCGACCTCGGTCGCGCGCACGGCGGTGGCCAGCGTGTTCTGTGCCGAGAAGACGATGATCGGCAGCTCGGGATGCTCGCCGGCGAGCCCCGCCGCGACATCGAGCCCGTTGCCGTCGGGGAGCACCACGTCGGTCACCAGCACGTCGGGCACGCCGCTCGCCAATGCCCGGCGCAGCTCCGCGATGCTCGCCGCGGTCGTGACCCGGTGCCCCTCGCGCCTGAGCGCGGCGGCGACGACGGTGCGGATCGCCGAATCGTCGTCGACGATCAATACGCTGCCGCTCATGCCGCCCTCGGCAGCAGGATGCGGAACACGGTCGCCTCGGGGTCGCGCTCGCGGCCATATTGGACGATCCCGCCCATGTCGCGGACCAGCTTCTCGACCAACGGCAATCCCAGCCCCTTCCCTTCCGGCTTGCCCGAGACGAACGGCTCGAACAGATGCTCGGCAATGTCGTCGGGCGCGCCGGGGCCATTGTCGAGGACGAGGATCTCGATCGGCAGCTTCTGGCGCGGCCGGCCGGCGCCGGTGCTCACCGACATGCCGTGGCGATAGGCGGTCGCCAGCGTGATCCGGGGCTCGGCGGTGTCGCCCAGCGCTTCCGCGGCGTTCTTGAGCAGATTGAGCAGCACCTGCAGGAATGCATCGGGATCGACCAGAACCGGCGGCAGCGAGGGATCGAAACGCTCCTCGATCGCGATCTCGCGCGCGAAACCCGCCAGCGCCACCCGCCGGGCGTGATCGAGCAAGGGATAGACGTTGGTCGGCGCGAGCTTGAGCGGCCGCGTGTCGGTAAAGTCCTGCATCCGGTCGATCAGCGCGACGATGCGGTCGACTTCGGTGGTGATCAGCCCGGTGAGCTCGCCTTCCGCGTCGCCCCGCTGCAGCAATTGCGCGGCGCCGCGAATCCCCGACAGCGGGTTCTTGATCTCGTGCGCGAGCATCGCCGCGGCGCCGACCGCCGCGCGCGCGCCAGCGGTGCGATCGGCACCCTGCGCCACCGGGCGCGACTGGGGCGCATGATGGAGCGTAACGATCCGCCAGCCGGGCTGGTCGGCGATCATCGTCTCGACGAAATCGACCCGGATGCGCGGGCCGCGGACCGCCTCGATCTCGATGTCGAACGCCGCGAAGCCATGCCCGTCGCGGCGATCGACATAATCCTCGGGCGGGCGCAGCACCGCGTCGTACGGCTGCCCGACCATCGTCGTCTCGCTATGATTGAGCAGCAGCTCGCACGCCGAATTGGCATGGGCGATGCGGCCGTCGGGATCGATCACCAGCACCGCGACGGGAAGCGCGGCGAACAATTCGCCGAAGCCAGGTCCCTTAACCGGTTCCGGCCTCGCGCGCCTCAGGCCGCCGCGCGCGAAGACCATGGCGCGTAGAATTCGGCGAGCATGTCGAGCACTCGCACCGGATCGGAGATCTTGTTGACATGGTTGCGGAACTCGGCCGAGCCATGGATGCCCTTGGTGTACCAGCCGACATGCTTGCGCATCATGTTGACGCCGACCTCGTTGCCATAATGGCTGAGGGTGTCGACATAATGCTCTACGATCACGCGATATTGTTCGTCGAGCGACGGCTCGGCGCGCTCGGGCTGGCCGGTCAGCGCGTCCATCACGTCGCGCAGGATCCACGGCCGGCCATAGGCGCCGCGCCCGATCATCACCCCGTCGGCGCCCGATTGCGCCAGCGCAGCGCGGGCATCCTCGACCGTGCAGATGTCGCCATTGGCGATCACCGGGATAGACACCGCGTCCTTCACCTTGCGGATGAAGCCCCAGTCGGCATTGCCCTTGTACATCTGGTTGCGGGTGCGGCCATGGACGGTGATCATCTTCGCGCCGAGATCCTCGGCGATATGCGCGAGCTCGGGGGCGTTGAGGCTGGCATGGTCCCAGCCCATCCGCATCTTGACCGTCACGGGGACGCTGACCGCCTTGACGCACGCCGCGATCAGCGACGCGGCGAGATCGAGGTCGCGCATCAGCGCCGATCCGGCGTCGCCGCTGGTGACCTTGCGGACCGGGCAGCCCATGTTGATGTCGACGATCGCCGCGCCGCGATCCTCGCTGAGCTTCGCCGCCTCGGCCATCTCATAGGGCGTGCAGCCGACCAATTGCATCGACACCGGATCCTCGATCGGATCCCAGGCGAATTTCTGGAGCGACTGGCGGGTCTCGCGGATCGCAGCCTGGCTGGCGACCATTTCGGTGACGTTGAGCCCAGAGCCATAACGGCGCACGACGCGGCGGAACGGCAAATCGGTCACGCCGGTCATCGGCGCGAGCAGCACCGGGGCTTCGACCCGGACGGGGCCGATCTGGATGGGAGCGAGTTCGCGCATGATCTGCCTGAAAAATAGGCAGCGACGCCTAGCCGCACAAGCCCGGATTGGCAAGACGGGCCGCCGACGCCGGAAGGTTTCGCGGCTAAATTGACTAAACTGCCGGAAACGCGATGCAATGCGCAACTTTCTTGCGCAGGAAACGAAGGAAAGTGTGGTCGATCGACGAAATCAAAGAGCGGAGCATCGGTGCGGCCTTCAGGCAAGCAGACGAAATCCTATTTTGCAACCGGCACCGCGCCCCGATTGCGGTTCAACCTTGCCTGAACTTGTTCTAGGCCCGCGACGATGAAGCACGTCTCGACAGCCGCCATCCTCGTTGCCGCGGGCCAGGGGACCCGCATCGGCGGGAGCGTGCCCAAGCAATTCGTACCGCTGGCCGGCAAGCCGCTGATTGCGCATGCCTATGCCGCGCTGACGTCGCATCCGGCGGTCGACGAAGTGCTGGTGGTGATCGGCGCGGGCCAGGAAGCGGCGCTGCATGCGGCGCTGGGCATGCCGGTGAGATATCTCATCGGCGGCGCGACGCGGCGCGAGTCGGCGGCAAACGGCCTCGCGGCGATCGCCGCCGACCGCGTGCTGATCCACGATGCCGCGCGGCCCTTTCTGTCGCACGCGGTGATCGACGCGCTGCTAGCGGCGCTCGACAGCCATGAAGGCGCCCTTCCCGCCTTGCCCGTCGCCGATACGCTTGCGCAGGGGGGCGAGAAGCTGGGCGAGACCGTCCCCCGCGACGGCGTGGTCCGCGTCCAGACCCCGCAGGCCTTCCGCACCGCCACGATCCGTGCCGCGCACCAGGCCTGGCCCGAAGGCCGCGACGCGACCGACGACGCGCAGATGGTTCGCGCGCTAGGCCACGCAGTCGCGTTGGTTCCCGGAGACATGACGCTGGAAAAGATCACCCACCCCGCCGACTTCGCCGCCGCCGAGGCGCGCCATGCCGCGGCGATGCGCGTCCGTACCGCGACGGGCTATGACGTCCACCGCTTCGCCGAGGGCGAGGAACTCTGGCTCGGCGGCATCCGCATAGCCCATGACAAGGGCCTGTCGGGTCACAGCGACGCCGACGTCGTGCTCCACGCGATCACCGATGCCTTGCTCGGGGCGATCGGCGCCGGCGATATCGGCATGCATTTCCCGCCGAGCGACCCGAAGTGGCGTGGCGCCGCCTCGGCACGGTTCCTCGAACATGCCGCCGGGCTGATCGTCGCGCAGGGCGGGGTCGTGGATTTCGTCGACGTGACGATCGTCTGCGAGGCGCCCAAGATCGGACCGCATCGCGAAGCAATCCGCGCCAGCATCGCCGCGATCCTCGCTTTGCCCGAGTCGTGCGTCAGCGTGAAGGCGACGACCACCGAGCGGCTCGGCTTCACCGGACGCGGCGAGGGCATGGCCGCACAGGCGATTGCGACCGTCCGAGTACCTGCGGGCAACGCCTGACTCGCTATCGAAACATCCCGGTGGCACAGGGCCTCTCCATGGATACGATTCTCCCTGCCCAGCTGGTCGAGGCCGCGCGCAAAGTCCTCGAGGCGAACCGCGCCGCGGGTCGCCGCATCGCCGTGGCGGAAAGCTGCACCGGCGGCCTCGTCAGCGCCGCGCTCACCGAAATTCCGGGCTCGTCGGACGTGTTCGACGCCGGCTTCGTCACTTATTCCAACGAGGCCAAGACCGAAGTGCTCAAGGTCAGCGGCGACGTGCTCGAAACCTTCGGCTCGGTGTCGATCGCAGTGGCGTGGAGCATGGCGCAGGGCGCGCTCAAGCGCAGCACCGCCGATGTCGCCGTGGCGATCACCGGGATCGCCGGCCCCGATGGCGGCAGCGAGAAGAAGCCGGTGGGCACCGTGGTGTTCGCCCAGGCCGAGCGCGGCGCCGATCCGCAGCACATCGTCGCCGATGCCCGGCATTTCGAGAATAACGGCCGCGCCGGGGTCCGGCTTCAGGCGGCGCTTTGCGCGCTCGAACTGCTGATGCCCGACGCGGCCGCCCCCGAGCCCGTCGAGTCGCCGTAGAGCCGCGCCGCGCGTTCCTCGAACGCGTTGATCATCTTGCGCAGCGCGCGATCGAACACCTGCCCCGCCAGCATCTCGAACACGCGGTTCTTGAACGCGAAATCGACGCAGAAATCGACGAGGCAGCCGCCTTTGCCGTCGCTGCGGAACTTCCAGTCATTGTTGAGATGCTTGAGCGGGCCTTCGAGATAATCGACCCGGATATGGCCGGGCCGCTGCTTCTCGACCCGCGACGTGAAGCTCTCGCGCAGCCCCTTGAACCCGACGATCAGATCCGCGACCATCTGGGTGTCGCTGTTCGACCGCACCCGCACCGCCGAAACCCAGGGGAGGAATTCGCCATAGCGCCCGACATCGGCGACCAGATCGAACATCTGCTCGGGGGAATAGGGCAGCGCGCGGGTTTCGGAATGCTTGGGCATATTCGCTCTTAGATCCTCCCCGAGCTCCGCTTGGGGAGGGGGACCATGCGAAGCATGGTGGAGGGGCCGCGCTGCAGGCGCGGTGATTCGGGCAGACCGAGGAACGATGCCGCTGCGCGGCGCCCCTCCACCACGCCCTGCGGGCGCGGTTCCCCTCCCCGAGCAAGCTCGGGGAGGAATTTCATGCGCTCACCTTGGCAAGCTTCGCCGCCCGCGCATCGCGCATCTTCGCGAAATCGTCGCCGGCGTGATAGCTCGACCGGGTCAGCGGCGACGAGGCGACCAGCAGGAAGCCCTTGGCGCGGGCGATCGCGCCGTACGAGCCGAACGCCTGCGGCGTGACGAACTCCTGCACCTTGGCATGGCGCGGCGTCGGCTGGAGATATTGGCCCATCGTCAGGAAATCCACGTCGGCGCTGCGCATGTCGTCCATCACCTGATGGATTTCGAGCCGTTCCTCGCCGAGCCCGAGCATCACGCCCGATTTGGTGAAGATCGACGGATCGAGCCGCTTGACCATCTCGAGCAGCCGCAGCGAAGCGTAATAGCGCGCGCCCGGGCGGATCGTCGGATAGAGCCGCGGGACGGTTTCGAGATTGTGGTTGTAGACGTCGGGCCGTGCCGCGACGATCATCTCGACGGCCTGCTCGTGCTTGTTGCGGAAATCGGGGGTGAGGATCTCGATCGTCGTCTTCGGGTTCGACCGGCGGATCGCCTCGATCACCTTGACGAACTGCTTCGCGCCGCCATCGGGAAGATCGTCGCGATCGACCGAGGTCACGACGATATGCTCGAGCCCCATCTGGGCCGCGGCATCGGCGACATTCTCGGGCTCCATCGGATCGACGGCGCGCGGCATGCCGGTCTTGACGTTGCAAAAGGCGCAGGCGCGCGTGCAGGTGTCGCCGAGGATCATCACCGTCGCGTGCTTCTTCGACCAGCACTCGCCGATGTTCGGACAGGCGGCCTCCTCGCACACCGTGGTGAGGCTCTTCGAGCGCATCAGCGCGCGAGTCGCGGCGAAGCCTTCCGAAGTCGGCGCCTTGACGCGGATCCAGTCGGGCTTCCGCACGCGCTCGGGACGCGGCAGCGGGGACATTTCGTTCATGGAAGGCCAGATAGCGATGCGCGCTTGCAGGCACAACAACCGTGCTTGCACATCTGATTGCAGTTTCCGACTGTCATAGCGGCTTCGCAACCGCGAGGGTTTCGCTAAAGAGGCGGCCATGACCGACTTTACCGACCTGCTCGACGGCTATCAGCGCTTCCGCACCAGCGAATATCGCCGTCACCGCGAACGCTGGGAGGAACTGCGCGAGGGGCAGAGCCCGCGCGTGATGGTGATCGCCTGCTCCGACAGCCGGGTCGACCCGGCGCAGATCTTCGATACCGTTCCCGGCGAGATCTTCGTGGTGCGCAACGTCGCCAACCTCGTGCCCCCGTTCGAGGACGATGCGAGCCGCCACGGCGTGTCGGCGGCGCTCGAGTTCGCAGTGACGCAGCTCGAAGTTCCCGAGATCGTGGTGATGGGACATGGCGCGTGCGGCGGGGTATCCGCCTCGCTGTCGCAGCGGTTCAAGGGCGCGCCCAATGGCGAGGGCGGGTTCATCGCGCATTGGGTCGACATGCTCGACGAGGCACGCGACCGGGTAGTGGCACGGCACGGCAACGGCCCTGAGGCAGTGCACGCGCTCGAGCTCGAGACGGTGCGGGTGTCGCTGGTCAATTTGATGACCTTCCCCTTCGTCGCCGATCGTGTCGCGGCGGGGACGCTCGCGCTCCACGGCACCTATTTCGCGATTGCGGAGGGCGTGCTGCACGTGATGGGCGAGGACGGAAATTTCGCGCCGGCATAGACCGTCATCCCGGCTTTCGCCGCGATGACGGCTAGAGCCCAAGCGCCTTGCGCGCGACCTTCTCCACCTCGGGATCGAGCGCGGGCGGTTCCATCGGCACCTTGGCCTCCAGCGCATCGGCGATCGCGGTCAGCGCGGCGATCCGCGCCGCCTTCTTGTCGTTGCCGTCGACCAGGATCCAGCGGGCGTGCTTCGTGTCGGTGCGTTCGAACATCTCGGCCATCGCCTCGAGATAATCCGCCCGCCTCGCGCGGTTGCGATAATCGTCGAGACCGGTCTTCCAGCGCTTCCACGGATGCTCGAACCGGTCGCGCAGGCGCCGGTCCTGGGTCTTCTGCGTCACATGGACGAACACCTTGACGAGGGTCGCGCCGGTCTCGACCTGCTGCGCTTCGAAATCGTTGATCTCGTCATAGCCGCGCTGCCACTCGGCTTCGCTGGCGAAGCCCTCGACTCGTTCGACCAGCACGCGACCGTACCAACTGCGGTCGAAGATCGCGATATTGTGCTGGGCGGGCAATCGCCGCCAGAAGCGCCACAGGAAATGGTGCGCCCGTTCCTCGGGAGTCGGCGCCGAGATCGGCCAGACCTCGAAATAGCGCGGGTCCCATTCGGCGGTGAGCCGCTGGATGATCCCGCCCTTCCCCGCCGCGTCCCAGCCCTCGAACACGATGATCGCGCGGCTTTTGTGGACGATATGCGCGTAATGGATGTGGCTGAGCCGCTTCTGGAGCTTCTTCAGCGCCTTTTTGTAGTGCCCGTCAAAGGGGTGGCCAGCTTCGTAGTCGCCGAGATCGATGGTCATATCTCAAGGCGTACCCCAATCCCCCTCCCTTTGGGAGAGGGAGCGCCAAAGGCGCGCAAGGGTGAGGGTGAGCGGTTGGTCGCCCTCACCCTTCCCCCTTGCTGCGCAAGCGGGGCCCTTCCCTCTCCCGATGGGAGAGGGCTTCAGCTGCCGTCGGTGCCCTTCTTCGCCAGGTCCGCCGCCACCTGCGGCGACAGGCGGATGCCGAGTTCCTTGAGCTGCTTCTCGCTGACGAACGCCGGGGCCTGCATCATCAGATCCTCGGCCTTCTGGGTCATCGGGAAGACGATCACCTCGCGGATATTGGGCTCGTCGGCGAGCAGCATCACGATGCGGTCGACCCCCGGGGCCGAACCGCCATGCGGGGGCGCGCCGAACTTGAAGGCGTTGATCATCCCCGCGAAATTGGTGTCGACCTCGGCCTGGCTGTAGCCGGCGATCTCGAACGCCTTGTACATGATGTCCGGACGGTGGTTCCGGATCGCGCCCGAGCTCAATTCCACCCCGTTGCAGACGATGTCGTACTGGAAGGCGAGGATGTCGAGCGGGTCCTTGGTCTCAAGCGCCTCGAGCTCGCCCTGCGGCATGCTGAACGGGTTGTGGCTGAAATCGATCTTGCCGGTCTCCTCGTCGGCCTCGAACATCGGAAAATCGACGATCCAGCAGAACTCGAAGCGCGACTTGTCGATCAGCTCGAGCTGCTCGCCGACGCGGGTGCGCGCGAGCCCGGCGAGCTTCGCGGCCTGCGCTTCCTTGCCCGCGGCGAAGAAGATGCCGTCATTGGGGCCGAGGCCCATCGCGTCGGCGATCGCCTGCATGCCTTCCTGGCCATGATTGTTGGCGATCGGACCGCCGAACACGCCGTCCTTCTGCGTGGCATAGCCGAGGCCGGGGAAGCCTTCGGACTGCGCCCAGCTGTTCATCTCGTCGAAGAATTTGCGGCTCTTCTCATGGGTGTTCGGCGCGGCGATGGCGCGGACGACGTCGCCTGCCTCGACCATCGTGGCGAAGCGGCCGAAACCCGATCCCTCGAAGAAGTCGCCGACGTCGTGGACGAGCAGCGGGTTGCGCAGATCGGGCTTGTCGCTGCCATATTTGAGCATGGATTCGCGATAGGGGATGCGCTTGAACGGCAGCGGGCTGACGCTACGGCCCTTGCCGTCGAAATCGGCGAATTCCTCGAACACGCCGTGCAGGACCGGCTCGATCGCCGCGAAAACATCGTCCTGGGTGACGAAGCTCATTTCGAAATCGAGCTGGTAGAATTCGCCGGGCGAGCGATCGGCGCGGGCGTCCTCGTCGCGGAAGCACGGCGCGATCTGGAAATAGCGGTCGAAGCCGGCCACCATCAGCAGCTGCTTGAACATCTGCGGCGCCTGCGGCAGCGCGTAGAACTTGCCCGGATGGACGCGCGACGGGACGAGATAGTCGCGCGCGCCTTCGGGCGACGACGCGGTCAGGATCGGCGTCTGGAACTCGGTGAAGCCCTGGCCGATCATCCGCTGGCGCAGCGACGAGATCACGTTCGAGCGCAGCATGATGTTCTTGTGAAGCCGTTCGCGGCGCAGATCGAGGAAGCGGTTCTTGAGGCGGATCTCCTCGGGATATTCGGCATCGCCGAACACCGGCAGCGGCAGCCGCTCTGCGGCCGACTGGACCTTCACGTCGCTCGGATAGATTTCGATCTCGCCGGTCGCGAGCTTCGGGTTGAGCGTCTCGGGCGCGCGCGCCGCGACCTTGCCGGTGAAGGTCAGCACCGATTCGGCGCCGCAGCCATCGACGATCGGATAGAGATCGGAGCCCGTCTCGACGACGATCTGGGTGACGCCATAATGGTCGCGCAGATCGACGAACAGCACGTTGGCGTGCTCGCGCGTGCGATGAACCCAGCCCGAAAGCCGGACTTCCTGCCCGACATCGGCGGCGCGGAGCTGGGCGCAGGTATGCGTGCGATAGGCGTGCATCGTTCTCTTCTCTTGGCTTTGCCCGACATCTCCCCTCCCGCTTGCGGGAGGAGTCGGGGGAGGGACTGACCACATGCCGGTTGGCCCGCGATACTCCCCTCCCCTAGCCCCTCCCGCAAGCGGGAGGGGGACTTGGACGGAATGACATGCTGCGCGCTTTCCCCTCCCACCCTCTTTTGTCAACCCGAAGACCAGTATATGGGCCCCCGATGCATATTCATGGTCTGATCGAGGACAGCGCCGCCCTCGCCAATCTCTGTACCCGTTTCGCCGCCAAGCCGTATATCTGCGTGGACACCGAGTTCATGCGCGAAAACAGCTATTGGCCCGAGCTCTGCCTGATCCAGATCGCCGATGACGAAGAGGCGGCCGCGATCGATCCGATGGGCGGGATCGACATGCAGCCCTTGCTCGATCTGCTGGTCAACAACGAGGACGTGCTCAAGGTCTTCCATGCCGGCGGGCAGGACATCGAGATCGTCTACAATCTCACTGGCAAGACCCCGCACCCGCTGTTCGACACCCAGGTCGCGGCGATGGCGCTCGGCCAGGGCGAGCAGATCGGCTATTCGAACCTCGTCGACACCTATCTCGGCATCACCGTCGACAAGGGCGCGCGCTTCACCGACTGGAGCCGCCGCCCGCTCGACAAGCGCCAGATCGACTATGCGATCTGCGACGTCACCTATCTCTCCGAAATCTTCCCGAGGATGCTCGAGAAGCTTCGGAAAACCGGCCGCGGCGCGTGGCTCGATCAGGAGATGGAGCGGCTCGCCGACCCCGAAAATTACCGCAACGACCCCGATCAGGCGTGGCAGCGCGTCCGCGTCTCGAGCCGCAAGCCCGAAGTGCTCGGCCGGCTGAAGGCGCTCGCCCGCTGGCGCGAGATCGAGGCGCAGGGCAAGGATCTGCCGCGCGGCCGCATCATCAAGGACGAGACCCTCGCCGATCTCGCCGGTACCCCGCCGCGCAAGCAGGGCGATCTCGCCAAGGTCCGCGGGCTCTCCCCGGCATGGGGCGGCAACGATATCGGCGGCCGGCTGATGGCGGCGCTGGAGAGCGCGCGGCCGATGTCGGGCGACGAATTGCCGGCGCGCGACGATCGCAAGCCCGCATTGGGCAAGGACGGCGCGCTCGTCGCCGATCTGCTCAAATTGCTGCTCAAGATCCGCGCCAAGGAGATCAACGTCGCGGCGAGGCTGCTCGCGCGCTCGGACGATCTTGAGGCGCTCGCGGCCGGCGTGCGCGAGGATCTGTCGATCCTCCAGGGCTGGCGCTTCGAGCAATTCGGCCGCGACGCGCTCGAACTGGTAGAGGGTCAGCTCGGGTTCACCGTCCGCAACGGAAAGCTCAAGATGACCCGTACCGAGGAGCCGTCATGATCCGCCTTGCCTTCCCGCTCATCGCGCTGGCCGCCGGCGCCTGCACCTATGGCGAGCGCCCGCAAGCCGAAGCGCCGCCCGCGCTCGCCGGCAAATGCGTCGCCGACGGGCTCGCCGGCCTGAACGGCAAGAAGCAGAGCGAGGCCGTCGCGAAAGAGGCGCTGCGCCTGTCGGGCGCGAAGACGATCCGCTGGATCGCGCCGGGAATGGCCGTGACGATGGATTATCGCGAGGACCGGCTGAACCTGAACACCGACGAGCAGGGAAAGATCATTCGCGCGCATTGCGGTTGACCCGCGTGCTCCTGCGAAAGCAGGAGCCCTAGACTTCCAGCACCGGCTCGCGCGCGAACGCCGCCGCCAGCGCCTTGTGGCGCTTCTCGACTGCTTCGCCGTACAGCGCTTCGTCGTCATGCTCGAGGCTGAGCGCCAGGGTGCCGTCCTCCAGCGCGACATGCGAGCGCCTGAGCGGCGCCGCGACGCCCCCGCTCAGCCGCTGGCCGAGCCGGATCGCGAGGCCCCAGAGCCGCGCATGCGCGAGCGACTCTTCGTCGGCGAGCCGATCGAGCGGTTCGGGGCAACCGAGCCCGCCGCCCAGAGCCGTGTAAAGCGCCTGGGCGAGCACCGCGCGCCCCGCCGAGTCGATCGCCACCCAATTGCCGTGGAGCGCGATCTCCATGCCGCGCTCGGCGCGGAACTCGGGATTGGCGCGCCAGCCGACATCGGCGAGCAGGCACGCGGCGTGGCGGATTCGGCCGAGCTCGGGCGAATCGTCGAACAAAGGCGCGATCCATGCATCCAGCAGGTCACCATGCTCGGGAAACCGCCCCGAACGGTCGCCTTCGTCGCGCGCCGCGGCGATCAGCGGATCCTCGAGCCGCTGGGCAGGGCTGAGCCGCTGATAGAGCAGCCCTTCGCGCAGCCCATAGGCCGAAACCACGCTGCCGCTGCTGCCGAGATGCCTGAGCACGCTGAGCAGCAGTGCCGTCGCGTCGCCCAGCGTCGGGATGCGCGCGCCCGAAATGTCGGGAATTGCCTTGAGTTCGGCCTTGGGGATCTCGGCGAGGATCTGCTGGAGCTCGCCGACGCGATCGAGACCGATCGGATATTGATGGACCACCGGCAGCCGGTAATCGGTCCGATGCATGTCGAGCCGGGCGAGCGCGCGCCACGATCCGCCGACCAGATAGAAAGGCAGCCCCTTGCCGCGTCCGGTCCAGCCCGCCTCGGCGATCAGCGTCGCCACGCGGCGATCGAGTGCGCCTTTCCCTTCGGCGCGAATCACGCCGAGCCGCAGCACCCCGAGCGGGAAGGAGACGCGATCGGTGACCGTGCCCGCGACCACCCGCACCAGCTCGAGGCTGCCGCCGCCGAGATCGCCCACCACGCCGTCGGCGTCGGGGATGCCGGACAGCACGCCCATCCCCGAGGCCATGGCTTCCTCGACGCCCGACAGCAATTCGACCTCGAGCCCGAGCGCCTCGGCCGCGCGGATCAGCTCGCCGCCGTTGGAAGCGTCGCGCACCGCTGCGGTCGCGACGGTGCGTAATTCGCCGACCTGCATCTCGCGGGCCAGCGCGGCGAATCGCGCCAGCGCGGATTGCGCGCGCTTCAGCCCGTCCGCATCGATCGCCCCGGTGTCGCTCAGCGCCCGGCCGAGTCCGGCCATCACCTTTTCGTTGAACAACACCGCCGGCAGCCGCGCCGCGCCTTCATAGACGACGAGGCGGACCGAGTTCGAGCCGATATCGATGATGCCGGTGCGAGCCTTGGCAGGCGCAACCCGTTGCTCCGGCTTGCGGAGGAGCGTCGCCATGGCGTCAAACTTCCTTTTTGGCCGCGCGCCGTCGCTTCAGCGACAATTTGGGCACGGGCTTGCGCTTCTCGAGCGCGGCGCCGCGTCCCGACAGCGAGGGATTGGTCATGAAATAGCGGTGCAGGTTGAACGGCTCGGCACCCGGCTCGGCGCGGACATAGCGACCGTCGGGCTGGAGCTGCCAGCTCTGCTCGTCGTCGAGCAGATTGGCGACCATGACCTGGTCCATCACCTGATCGTGCACCGTCTTGTTGAGGATCGGGAGCATGAACTCGACGCGGCGATCGAAGTTGCGCGGCATCCAGTCGGCCGAGGAGATGTACAATTTGGCGGCGTCCCCTGGCAGCCCCTTGCCGTTGCCGAACGCCCAGATCCGGCTATGCTCGAGAAAGCGTCCGACGATCGACTTGACCCGGATGTTCTCGGAAAGCCCGGGCACGCCGGGGCGCAGGCAGCAGATGCCGCGGATGATCAGATCCACCTCGACCCCCGCCGCGCTCGCTTCGTAGAGCTTCTCGATCACCGCCGGATCGACCACCGAATTCATCTTCGCCCAGATCGCCCCCGGCCGGCCGGCACGGGCATGGCCGATCTCGGCGTCGATCAATGCGACCAATTGGTTGCGCAGATCGCGCGGGCTCAGGCTGAGCAGCTCGAGCGACTCGGGCTCGACATAGCCGGTGACGTAGTTGAACAATTGCGCGGCATCGCGGCCGACCTTCGGATCGGCGGTGAAGAAGCTCAGATCGGTATAGATGCGCGCGGTGATCGGGTGATAATTGCCGGTGCCGAAGTGGCAATAGGTGCGGAATTGCCCGCCCTCGCGCCGCACCACCATCGAGACCTTGGCATGGGTCTTCCAGTCGATGAAGCCATAGACCACCTGGACGCCGGCGCGTTCGAGCGCGGTCGCCCAATAGAGATTCTGCTCCTCGTCGAACCGCGCTTTCAGTTCGACCACCGCGGTGACCGACTTGCCCGCTTCGGCCGCCGCGATCAGCGCGTTGATCACCGCCGGCTGCTTGCCGGCGCGGTACAGCGTCTGCTTGATCGCCACCACGTCAGGGTCGCTCGCCGCCTGTCCGAGAAACGACAGCACGACGTCGAAAGTCTCATAAGGGTGATGGACGACGATGTCCTTCGCCCGGATCGCGGCGAAGCAATCGCCGCCATATTCGCGCACCCGCTCGGGGAAGCGCGCCGAATAGGGCGTGAATTTGAGGTCGGGCCGGTCCTCGTCGACCAGCATCGACAGGTCGCCGATGCCGATGAAGCCGCCGGTCTCGGTGAGCAAGGCCTCGCTGCCGCCGAGTTCCTCCTTGAGCACCGCCTCGAGCCCGGGGGCGATGCCGTCTTCCATTTCGAGACGGATCACCCTGCCCCGTCGCCGGCGCTTGATCGCCGAGCGGAAGGTCATGACGAGGTCTTCGGCCTCTTCCTCGATCTCGATATCGCTGTCGCGCAGCACCCGGAACGCCGCCGATCCGAGCACGTCGTAACCGGGGAAGAGCAGATGGGTGAAGCGCTTGAGCAAGACCTCGACCGCGACGTAGCGTGCCGGCTCGCCGGGCAACCGCGCGAAACGCGGCATCGTGGTGGGCAGCAGCACCAGTTCGCGGATCGGCTCCTGATCCGAACGCCGGACAAGATCGAAGATCACGCTCGATCCCTGATTGGGGATGAACGGGAACGGATGCGCCGGATCGAGCGCCTGCGGCGTCAGGATCGGGAAGATCTGCTCGCGGAAATGGTTTTGCAGCCATTCCTCGGTCTCGCCCTCGATCTCCTCGGGCTCGAGCACATGGATGCCGACTTCGGCGAGCTGGGTGCGGATGTCGTGCCACACGCTCTGCTGGCTGTCGGCAAGGATCTCGGCCTCGGCCGAGATCGCCGCGAGCTGCTGTCCGGGAGTCATCCCGTCGGCCGAACGCGCCTCGACCCGCTGGAGCTGCTGTCCCATCAGCCCGGCGACGCGGACCATGAAGAATTCGTCGAAGTTCGAGCCCGAGATCGACAGGAAGCGCAGCCGCTCGAGCAGCGGATGCGCGGGATTGCACGCTTCCTCCATCACCCGGCGATTGAAAGCGAGCCAGCTCAGCTCGCGGTTGAAGTAACGCTTGCCCGGCTCGGCCGGTTGATCGGTCATCGAAACGCCCCCTGCGGCCTGCTTGTTTGCTGCCTTGGTCATCGCACTAGGGTTCGTCCGTTTCGGTTATGAGACCGTTTTGCGCGAGCGCGGCGCGTACGGCGGGGATCGACAGCCGATTGTCCGATTCGCTCTCCAGTGCATCGGCAACGCGCAGGATCGCGACGTGGCTGCGCTCGATCCGTTTCGACAACCACGCGATCAGATCGGGCTTCGCATGGAGCAGATGTCGTTCGAAGGCGCGCTCGATCAGCTGCGGCACGAGCAAATCGTCAGGCGGGCCGAGTTCGAGCAACGGCGAGGCGGCAAGCCGCGAGCGCAGATCGGGCAGCTTGACCTGCCAGATCGGCGGCGGGGCCTCGGCGACGATCAGCAGCGGGCGTCGCTCCTGCTGCGCCGCGTTCCACGCGTGGAAGACCTCGGCCTCGCTGGCCCGATCGGCATCGTCGAAGATTCGCCCGCCGCTTTTCGCCGCGAAGATGCGCGCGAGCAGGCTGCGCCCCGATTTGCGCGGACCGACCAGCAGCGCCGACATCACCGGCCAGGTCGCCCAATGTTCGAGCTGGTGGACCGCGCGACTATTCGATTCGCCGACAAGGAATTCCGTCTCGCGCGCCTCGGGAAGTCCGAGCGGCAGGCGCATCTGGCTCATTTGGTCGCAGGCGTGCTCGACGCCGTGGGCGAAGGCGAGGCGGCGGGCGTCCGGGCTCCGCCGCCGCGGCGGATGAGGAGCACGCCCGGCCCCTCCTGCACCTGCCAGCCGCGCGCCTCGAGCGCGGCGCGCAAATTGCCGATCGAGCCGTCATAGCCGACCCGCATCACCGAAATCCCGCCGAGCGCGAGGCTGGTGGTCGCCGCCGAACGTACGCCGGGCACGCCGCGCACTGCCGATTCGGATGCAGTGAGCGCCGCCGCGCTCGGCGTATCGACCTGCACGGTGAAGGTTGCGGTCGCGGCGCTGCTCGCGCCGGGAGTCGGGGTCGGCGTCGCTTCGGCGGCTGCCGCCGCCGCTGCAGCCTCGGCCGCAAGCTCCTCGGCAGTCTTGACCCGCGGCGGACGTACCGCCAGCAGCGCGTCGGGGCGCAGTAGGCCAGAGGCGAGCGCTTTTTGATAGGCCTGGTCGAGCCGCTGGATGCCTGCGTCGAGCAAGGCGTCGAGCGAATCGCCATTGTCGACGCGCAGCGCGAAACTGGTGATCGGGCGACGGTCGGGACCGTGATTGGCGGCGAAGATTCCGACGATCGGCCCGCCCGGATATTCGCGGCGCAGCTGCACTTCGGCGACCAGCACGTCGGACGCGCCATATTGGTCGAGCACCGTGCGCCACCAGTTGCGCCCGCGCCGCAGCGTCTGCCCGGCGTTGATCAGCATCGCATCGGGGCCCGAGCCGCGCAGCCGGACATAGTCGACCGTGCTGCCGCCGCTGCGGAAGCGATTCCACGCGCGCGACCATGCCGTCTCGCGCTCGAACACGCGCCCGACTCCGCCGGAGAATTCGAGCGGCACCAGCAGCATCGGCGCCGAACGCGACACCGCCGTCGACACGCCGAGAATCGCGCCCGCCTTGCCGCGATCGAACAATACGCCCAATCGGGCGACGTAGCGCGACGGCCCGATCTGCTCGCGCTCGACGACGATTCCGGTGACCAGAGCGTCGAGCGCCGAATCGCCGAGGGTGGATTTCTTGCCGGTCAGCCGTTCGGACAGCATCTCCCAGCCCTTGCGCTGGGCGATCCGCCAACCGCCTTGCCGCGCCGTATCGGCATCCTTGCCCTTGACGTCCACCTGGACGCCGGCGACCTCGAAGCTTCCCGACGCGTCGATCGGCACTGCGCTGGCGCCGCCGGCCTCGCCTTGCGCCTTCACGACCCCCGCCCCCGCAAGAGCGAGCGCGCCGGCGATACCGATGGTGAGCGAAATGCGGGACAATTGCATGCGGGCGCCCTTTTGGCGAAGCGGGCGCGGAAATCCAAGGGACTTCTGGCGAATGCGCTTCCATTACACTCACCCTCACCCTTCCCACCGCCTTCGGCGGCGGGCCCCTTCCCTCTCCCGTCGGGAGAGGGAGGGAGGCGCCGAAGGCGCCGGAAGGGTGAGGGTGATCGCTCTGGGGTGACGGAAAGCCAACTCCCCGCTAAGCGCTTGCCGCATGAGCGAACCCAAAGCCTATACCTACGCCCAGGCGGGCGTCTCGATCGCGGCCGGCAATGCGCTGGTCCGCGCCATCGGCCCGCTGGCCAAATCCACCCGTCGCCCCGGCGCGGATGCCGCGTTGGGCGGCTTTGGCGGGGTGTTCGACCTCAAGGCGGCGGGGTTCACCGATCCGCTGCTCGTCGCCGCGAACGACGGCGTCGGCACCAAATTGAAGCTCGCGATCGAGCATGACGCGCATGACGGGGTCGGCGTCGATCTCGTCGCGATGTGCGCCAACGATCTGATCGTCCAGGGCGCCGAGCCTCTGTTCTTCCTCGATTATTATGCCAGCGGCAAGCTGGTTCCCGAGACCGCCGAGCGAGTCGTCGCGTCGATCGCCGAGGGCTGCCGCCAAGCCGGCTGCGCGCTGATCGGCGGCGAGACCGCCGAGATGCCGGGCATGTATGCCGAGGGCGATTACGACCTTGCCGGCTTCTGCGTCGGCGCGGTCGAGCGCGATCAGTTGCTCGACGGCAGCGCGATCGGCCCCGGCGACGTGCTGCTCGGCCTCGCCTCTACGGGCATCCATTCCAACGGCTTCTCGCTCGTCCGCCGACTCGCCGCCGACAAGGGCTGGAAGCTCGATCGCCCCGCGGTGTTCGACCAGGACGTGATCCTGCTCGACGCGCTGATGGCGCCGACGCGGATCTATGTCGCGAGCCTGTTGCCGCAGCTGCGCAAGGGCACGATCCGCGGGCTCGCCCACATCACCGGCGGCGGGCTGCTCGAAAATGTCCCGCGCGTGCTCCCCGGGAATTGCCACGCCCGCATCGACGCCGCCGCCTGGCCGCTGCCGCGGCTGATGGCGTTCCTGCAGGCGCAGGGGAATATCGAGCCCGAGGAAATGGCGCGCACCTTCAATTGCGGGATCGGCATGGTCGCAGCGGTCGCCGCGGAGGATGCCGGGACGGTGGCCGCCGAACTGGCCGCCGCGGGCGAAACCGTATTCCGGATCGGTATGGTCGAGGAAGGTCCGCGCGGCTGCACCGTATTCGGTCCCGCCGAAACCTGGAGCGCGCGGGCCGACTGGAGCGCGACGCACAATGACTGAGCGCCTCCGTGCTCCTGCGAAGGCAGGAGCCCAGAGTTACAAGCGGTATTCTCTGCGACACCCGGGCTCCTGCTTTCGCAGGAGCACTGCGAAATGACCCGCAAAAAGCTCGGCATCCTGATCTCCGGCCGCGGTTCGAACATGGCAGCGCTGGTCGAGGCGTCGCGCGCCGAGGGCTGCCCCTATGAAGTCGTCCTCGTCGCCAGCGACAGGCCCGAGGCCGCCGGCCTCGCCTGGGCGCAGGCGCAGTGCGTGCCGACCTTCGCGCAATCGCCCAAAGGCATGCCCAAGCCCGAGTACGAGGCGAAGATCGACGCCGCGATGCGCGACGCCGGCGTCGAGCTGATCGCGCTTGCCGGTTACATGCGCCTGCTCTCGGACGATTTCGTCGCGCGCTGGCGCGGCCGGATCGTCAACATCCACCCCTCGCTGCTGCCGAAATATAAGGGTCTCGACACCCATGCCCGCGCGATTGCGGCGGGCGACAGCCATGGCGGGGTCTCGGTCCATATCGTCACCGAAGAGCTCGACGGCGGCGAAGTGCTCGGCCAGGTCGAAGTGGCGATCCTGCCCGGCGACACGCCCGAAACGCTTGCCGAACGGGTGCTCGCGGCGGAACATCGGCTCTACGCGAGGGTAATAGCCGAGTTCCTATGCCGCTGAGCCCCGATCCCGATCCCGCGCTGCACCAGGTCCGCGCGCTCGCCCTCGATCTCCCGGAGAGCGAGGAACGGCCCAGCCACGGCCAGCCGACCTTCTTCGTCGCGGGGAAGATGTACGCCCAGTTCCGTCACGATCATCACGGCGACGGCCGCACCGTGGTCGCGGTCAAGACCGCCGACGCCGAGGAGGCGCGGATGCTGATCGAGGCGGCGCCTGAAAGTTATTCGCGCGTCGCCTATTTCCGCGCCGAATGGGTTGGCCTCGCGATCCATGCCGCCGATACCGACTGGGCGCATGTCGGCGATCGCATCGCACGCAGCTGGGAACTCGCCGCGCCGCGCCGCCTGCTCGAGGCGGGCGGCCGCTAAAGGAACGCCCGTCGCGCCGCCGAGTTTTCTCCCCACGGCCGCAACAAGCGCAGCACAGCGTGAAAAGGGAGAGTGCAAAATGACTTCACCGCAAGAACCCGAGAGCAAGCCCGGCGTCGCCGCGGCCGAGCAAGGTCTCGTCCTGCTCGACGGTCCCGACGGTATTGCAGTCGCGATGACTCCCGAAGCTGCCGACGCCACCGGCCGCAGCCTGATCGCAGCCGCCGAGGAAGCCGCGGGACAGCGAGGCAGCGAGGCGCATCCGAGCTAGGCCCTTGCCCATCCCCCATCGGCCCCGCGATAAGGGGCGCACATGATCAAGGTCGCCAGCTACAATATGCGCAAGTCGATCGGCACCGATCGGCGGCGCCGGCCCGAGCGGACGCTCCAGGTCCTTTGCGAAGTGAATGCCGACGTGATCGCGCTGCAGGAAGCCGATCGCCGCTTCGGCACCCGCGAGGCGGTGCTGACCAGCCACCTGCTCGCCGAGCATGGCGACTGGAAGGCGATCACCTTCGGGATGCGCGCGCGCTCGATGGGCTGGCACGGCAACGCGCTGCTGGTGCGCAAGGACGCGCAGATCCTCGGCTGCGAAGCGATCCATCTGCCCGCGCTCGAGCCGCGCGGTGCGGTGATGGCCGAAGTCCGGGTGCGCGGACAGGTCCTGCGCGTGGTCGGCATGCATCTCGATCTGTCGGGGCTGTGGCGCCGCCGCCAGGCGCACGCGATCATCGCGCATGTCGAATCGAGCGCCGAACGCTATCCGACGGTGCTGATGGGCGATCTCAACGAATGGACTCCGCAGAGCGGCTGCCTGCGCGATTTCGCCCAGCATTTCCAGTTCGCCGCGACCGGCAAGAGCTTCCATGCCCGCCGCCCGATGGCCCGGCTCGACCGGATCATGGTCAGCCGCGATCTGACGATCGAGGCCGCCGGGGTGCACGAAAGCCTGAATTCGCGTACCGCATCGGATCATCTGCCGATCTGGGCCGAGATCCGGACCGCCTGATGACCGCAACCCGCGACAAGGAGCTGCGGCTCGCGCTCGTCTGCTATGGCGGGATCAGCCTCGCCGTCTACATGCACGGCATCACCAAGGAGGTCTGGCGGCTCGCCAGAGCGAGCTGCGCCGCGCGCGAGGGCGAGGAAGGCAACGGGGTCTATCGCCAGCTGATCGACGAGATCCGCGAGGTCTCGGGAATCAATCTGCGCGTGCTCGTCGACATATTGTCGGGCGCCAGCGCCGGCGGGATCAACGCGGTGTTCCTCGCCCAGGCGATCGCCACCGGCCAGTCGCTCGATCCGCTCACCGACATGTGGATGGACCATGCCGATGTCGAGGCGCTGATCGAGCCGCGCCAGGCACCGTCGCATCGCTTCGCCAAGATCTGGGCGATCCCGATCGCGTGGCTCGTCGCCAATCGCAGCAAGACGATCGACGAAACGGTCGAGGCCGGCGCGCGCGACGAAGTCCGCCTCAAGCTCGAGAGCTTCGTCCGCTCGCGCTGGTTCGAACCTCCTTTCGGCGGCAAAAGGCTGCTCAACACGCTGATGAACGCGTTCGACGCGATGGCGAAGGGCCCGGCCTATCGCCGCCTGTTGCCGCAGGGCCAGCCGCTCGACCTGTTCGTCACCGTCACCGATTTTCGCGGCCATGCCGAGGAACTTCGGCTCAATTCGCCGCCGCGCGTGGTCGAGACCGAACATCGCCTCGTCTTCTCGTTCACCGATCACGGCGATTCGGACGCGCCGTTCGCGCAAGTGCCCGAACTCGCCTTCGCCGCCCGCGCGACCTCCAGCTTTCCCGGCGCCTTTCCGCCCTTCACGGTCGCCGAAATGGACACGCTGATCGAGGAGCGCGGCACCGACTGGTCCGGCCGCGACCGCTTCCTCGAACATGTCATGCCCGAGCAATGGGCCGATAACCGCGCGAAAAAGGCGGTGCTGATCGACGGCTCGGTGCTCGCCAATGCGCCGTTCCGCCCCGCGATCGACGCGCTTCGCGAACGCCCCGCACGCCGCCAGGTCGATCGGCGCTTCGTCTATATCGACCCCCATCCCAATTTCCGCTTCGACTTTTACGGTGAGTCGCAGGAGGCCCCGGGCTTCTTCCAGACGATCATCGGCTCGCTGTCCGAGCTGCCGCGCGAGCAGCCCATCCGCGACAATCTGGAGGCCATCGCCGAGCGTTCGGACAAGATCGAGCGGATGCTCTCGATCATCGGCGAGATCCGCACCGAAGTCGAAATGCAGGTCGAGGCGCTGTTCGGCTATACCTTGTGGCTCGATTATCCGACGCCCAAGCGGCTCTCGGCATGGCGCCGCCGCGCGCAGGTCGCCGCCGCGGCCAAGGCCGGATACGGCCATACCGCTTATGGCCTGCTCAAGGTCCAGGGCGCGATCGACCGCACTGCGCGGCTGCTCCACACGATCGGCGATCGTCACGAGCCGGAGCGGCTGCGCGAGATCCGCGAAGCCGTCGCGCACGCGGTGCAGGCGCGCGGCGGCGACCGCTTCGGCGCCACGCTCTCCAACGGCGCCAGCCCGCAGACGCTCGAGTTCCTGCGCGCGCACGATCTCGGCTTCCGCATCCGACGGCTCCGGCTGCTCGCGCGACGGCTGACCGAAATCGACCTGCCCAGCTCGCACGTCGAATTGCTGCCGATGCGCGAGGCGATCTACGAATCGCTCGCCGCCTATCTCGAGCTCAAGCGCTCGGACACCTTCGCCGATCTGCGCGGCGCGGTCCGCGACATGACCGACGATGCCGGACCGGTGCTCGATCTGCTCGCCGAGCGGATGCAGTTGAAGGCGCTCGACACTGCGACCGACGCGCGGCTTTCCGACGGATTCAGCGCGCTCTCGAAGGAATTGCGCCGGCCGATGCTGCTCGCGCATCTCGGCTTCCCGTTCTTCGACATCGCCACCTTGCCGCTGCTCCAGGGCGAGGGCATGGACGAGTTCGATCCGATCCGCGTCGACCGCATCTCGCCGGACGACGCCATCGCGATTCGCACCGGCGGTGCCGCGGCGACGCTCAAGGGCATCCAGTTCAACAGCTTCGGGGCATTCTTCAGCCGGGCCTATCGCGAGAACGACTATTTGTGGGGCCGCCTCCACGGCGCCGACCGGCTGATCGACATCGTCCTGTCGGCCCTGCCGTTCGAGGATCGCCTGCCCGAACAACGCGTCACCGAGATCAAGCGCAACGCCTTCCACGCCATCCTCGACGAGGAGGAGGAACGGCTGCAGGCGATACCCGGGCTGTTCGCGGAGCTGCGCAACGAGATCGGCTGAAACCTCCTTCTCGCCTTGTGGGAGAAGAAAGGGGCCCGCGCCGAAGGTGTGGGAAGGATGAGGGGGACGTTGATCAAGACACATGCCCCCTCACCCTTCCGCCGATTTCATCGGCTCTCTCCCTCTCCCGATGGGAGAGGGAGAGTTGGCAACAGGGGGCACCCGGCCTAAGGTCTTCCCGGTCGCCACGAGGAAAGGAAAGGCATGCGGTTTCTGAAGGTGCTGTTCTGGCTGTTGCTGGGCGGCCTCGTCGCGGCCTTTGTGATCTATAATGGCGACGAGCGCGTCGACATTCGCCTGTGGGGCGGTCTCGTCGCCGATTTCAGCCTGCCGCTGCTGCTGATCATCACCTTCCTGCTTGGGCTGCTGCCGGCGCTCGTCGCCTATCAGACCCTGCGCTGGCGCTCCCGGCAGCGGCTCGCCGGGCTCGAACGCGCGATCGCCGATTTGCGCGCGGTGGCGCCCGAACCTGTCCCCGGCATCGCCGCCACTTCCGGCCTGCCGCTGACGGCGGATCCGCAGCCATGAGCGCGCCGCTCTACGTCGCGCTCGACACCCCGGACATCGAGCGCGCGCGGACGATCGCGCAGCGGGTCCGCAACCATGTCGGCGGGATCAAGCTCGGCCTCGAATTCTTCATGGCCAATGGTCGCCAGGGCGTGCGCGAGATGGCCGAGATCGGGTTGCCGATCTTCCTCGACCTCAAGTTCCACGACATCCCCAACACCGTTGCCAAGGCGATCCAGGCGCTGCGCCCGCTCGAGCCGGCGATCCTCACCGTCCACGCCGCCGGCGGCCGCGCGATGCTCGAGGACGCCAAGGCCGCCGCGCCCACCGGCACCAAGGTGGTCGCGGTGACGATGCTCACCAGCCTCGACGCCACCGATCTGCGCTCGATCGGTCTCGGCCCCGATCCGCACGAACAGGTGGTGCGTCTCGCCGAACTGGCCAGATCGGCAGGGGTCGACGGCATCGTCTGCTCGGGCGAGGAGGTCGCCGCGGCCAAAAAAGCATGGCCGCACGGCTTCTTCGTCGTGCCGGGAGTGCGTCCCGCAAATGGCGTGATCGGCGATCAGAAGCGCGTGGTGACTCCGCGCGCCGCGCTCGATGCCGGTGCATCGATCCTCGTGGTCGGGCGCCCGATCACCCAGGCCGAGGATCCGGATCTGGCGGCGCGCGCGATAGAGGCGACCCTATAGCGGGAGGACGATGATGGTGCGGATTGCGGGTCTCGGACTTCTTGCTTCGTTGCTCGCATGGTTCGGGCTCCCTGCCGCGACGCCGCTCCAGTCCGCCAGCTTCGATTGCGCCAGCGCACGCCATCCGCTCGAAAAGACGATCTGCGCGAGCCCGAAGCTCTCCGCACTCGATGGCGAGGTCGCCGCGCTCTACAAGGCACGGCTGGCGCAGCTCTTCGACAAAGCGAGTTTCCGTAGCCAGCAGCGCGACTGGCAGCAGATCCTGCGCGCCCGCTGCGCGAAGTCCTGTGACGCAAGCGCCGTCGAGACCGACTATCGGCAGCAACGCGACTTGCTCGACGCCTTCGACAGGGAGACGTGGGAAGCGAGCTACAAGACCGCCGACGTCGCCACGCTCACGATCACCCATATCGACGGCAATGCGTTCGATTTCGCGCTGGTCCGCGACCGGGACGGCGAGACGTTGTGCAGATTGCCGGCGAACGACGGTGAAGCGGGCGCCGTCGCGACGCGCGCCTCGCCCGCCAAAGCGAGCTGGAGCGCCGGCGCGTGCCGGATCGACTTCAGCTTCACGCGCGACAGAACCGGCCATGTCACCCGGCTCGACACCAACGCCTCGGCCGGCTGCAAACGCTATTGCCGGGGCAATTACGGGTTGAGCGACAATTTCCTCCCCGCCAACAACTGGGTCGCGGGCAACCAATAGCCGGCCTCTTGCCAAAGCGGTCCGTGCGTTCGACAGAGCATCATGCCCGACATCGTGACTGTTCGCACCGCTACGTCCGCCGATCTGCCGCGCCTCCATCCCGTGATCGAGCGCGCCTATCGCGGCGAGAGCGCGCGGCAGGGCTGGACTCACGAGGCCGATCTCATCCAGGGCCAGCGCACCGATCTCGCGACGCTGGAGGCGATCGTCGCCGATCCGGCGCAACGCCTGCTGATCGCCGAGCAGGACGGCGCCACCATCGGCTGCGTCAACCTCGCCGACAAAGGCGATGGGCTCGCCTATCTCGGACTGCTCTGCATCGATCCGGCGCTGCAGGCAGCTGGCGCGGGCCGGCAATTGCTCGCTGCCGCCGAGGCTTGGGCGCGCGACGAGCTCCATGCCGACCGCATCGAGATGACCGTCATCGACGTGCGGCACCGGCTGATCGCCTGGTATGAGCGCCGCGGCTATGTCCAGACCGGCGAGCGGCGCGACTTCGTCTTTCCGGTCGAACCGCCATTGTTCATGACGGTGCTGGTCAAATCGCTCGCCTGAGCGCTATGCGCGCGGCATGCCGGTAACAGCCAAGATTTGCGGGCTCAGCACCCCCGAGACGCTCGACGCCGCGATCGCCGGCGGCGCGAGTCATGTCGGCTTCGTGTTCTTCTCCGCTTCGCCCCGCAATGTCGGGTTCGATCGGGCGCGCAGCCTAGTCGCGCGCCTGCCGTCGCACGTCGTGCCGGTCGGGGTGTTCGTCGACCCCGACGAGGCGCTGCTTTCCGAAGCGCTGGCGAGCGGGATCCGCGTCGCGCAACTCCACAAGACCCGGCCCGAACGCGCCGCCGCCATTCGCTCGCGCGTGTCGGTATGGGCCGCAGTGGCGGTCAAGACCCGCGCCGACATCGCGCAGGCCGCAGCCTATGAAGGCGCCGCCGATCGCATCCTCTACGATGCCAAGACCCCGGACGACGCGGCACTTCCGGGAGGCATGGGGTTGCGCTTCGACTGGAAGCTGCTCGAAAACATTCCCCAGCCGCTGCCCTGGGCGCTCTCGGGCGGGCTCGACCCCGCCAATGTCCGCGAGGCGATCCGCGTCACCGGCGCACGCCTGGTCGACGTCTCCTCGGGAGTCGAGACGGCACCGGGCGTCAAGGATGTGGACAAGATCGGCGCATTCCTCCAAGCGGTGGCGCAATGTTGAGGCCGTCCTCCCCTGTCCGCATCGGATTTCGATGGCGCTGATCGCTCGTCCCAAGCCAGCGACCGCCATCCCGACCCGTGAGAGTGACATGACCGACACCGCAACCTTGCCCAATTCCCTGCGCAACCAGCCCGACGATCGCGGGCATTTCGGCCAGTTCGGCGGCCGCTTCGTCGCCGAGACGCTGATGCCGCTGATCCTCGATCTCGAGCGCGAATATCGCGCCGCCAGGGCCGATCCCGACTTCCGGGCCGAGTTCGACGATCTGCTCGAACATTATGTCGGTCGCCCCAGCCCGCTTTATCATGCCGAGCGGCTGACCGAGGCGCTGCGCGAGTCCGCGCCCGCGGGCCACGGCGCCAAAATCTATTTCAAGCGCGAGGAACTCAACCACACCGGCGCGCACAAGATCAACAATTGCATCGGCCAGATCCTGCTCGCGATCCGCATGGGCAAGACCCGGATCATCGCCGAGACCGGCGCCGGCCAGCACGGGGTCGCCACCGCCACCGTCGCGGCGCGCTTCGGGCTGCCCTGCACGATCTTCATGGGCGCCAAGGATATCGAGCGGCAAAAGCCCAACGTCTTCCGCATGCGGCTGCTCGGCGCCGAGGTCCGGCCGGTCACGAGCGGCTCGCAATCGCTCAAGGATTCGATGAACGAGGCGCTCCGCGATTGGGTCGCCAACGTCCAGGACACCTTCTACATCATCGGCACTGCCGCGGGTCCGCATCCCTATCCCGAGCTCGTCCGCGACTTCCAGAGCGTGATCGGCACCGAGACCCGCGCCCAGATCCTCGATCGCGAAGGCCGCCTGCCCGATCTGCTGATCGCTGCGGTCGGCGGCGGATCGAACGCGATCGGGATGTTCCATCCGTTCCTCGACGATCCCGACGTCAGGATGCTCGGCATCGAGGCCGCCGGCAAAGGCGTCGAGACCGGCGCGCACGCCGCCAGCCTCACCGGCGGCAGCCCCGGCATCCTCCACGGCAACCGCACCTATCTGCTCCAGGACGAGGACGGCCAGATCACCGAGGCGCATTCGATCTCGGCGGGGCTCGATTATCCCGGCATCGGCCCCGAGCATAGCTGGCTCCATGAGAGCGGCCGGGTGGAATATCTGCCGATCACCGACGCGGAGGCGCTCGACGCGTTCCAGCTCTGCTGCCGCCTCGAAGGCATCATCCCCGCGCTGGAAAGTTCGCACGCACTCGCAGCTCTGCCCGCCAAGGCACGCGAAATGCGGCAGGATCAGATCATCGTCGTCAACGTCTCGGGCCGCGGCGACAAGGACATCTTCACCGTCGCCGACGCGCTGGGGTTCGAACTGTGAACGCCGTCCGCTCCCGCCTTTCCGCTGCCTTCGCCAAGGACCGCACCGCGCTGGTGACCTTCGTCACCGCCGGCGATGGTCCGACCGGCGATATCCTCGACGCCTTGGTCGAGGGCGGCGCCGACGTGATCGAGCTCGGCATGCCGTTCACCGATCCGATGGCCGACGGCCCGGCGATCCAGGCCGCCAATCTGCGCAGCCTCGCCGCCGGCACCCGCACCAGCGACGTGCTCGCGATCGCCTGCGAATTCCGCAACCGCCATCCCGGCGTCCCGCTGGTGCTGATGGGCTATGCCAATACGATGACCCGGCCCGATCCGGCCAAATTCGCGGCGATGGCCGAGAATGCCGGCGTCGACGGAATCATCTGCGTCGACATTCCGCCCGAAGAGGCCGACACGCTCGCCCCGTTCGGCGATTATGGCCTTCACGTCATCCGCCTCGCCACCCCGACCACCGACGCGGCCCGCCTCCCCGCAGTGCTCGAAGGCGCTTCCGGCTTCGTCTATTACGTCTCGGTCGCCGGGATCACGGGGCTTCAACAGGCCGCGCAGGCCTCGATCGAGGAGGCGGTCGGTAAGCTCAAGGCGACCACCGATTTGCCCGTAGTCGTCGGCTTCGGCGTCCGCACCCCCGAACAGGCGGCGCAAATCGGCCGCGTCGCCGACGGCGTCGTGATCGGCTCGGCGATCGTCGATCTGGTCGGCAAACACGGAGCGGATGCGCCGGCGCAGGTCCGCGCCTATATCCAATCCCTCTCCGCGGCGCTCGCCGCCTCCAAGGAAGTCGCATGAGCTGGATCAGCCGCGTCCGCAACGCCCTCGCTTATGTCACCACCAAGGCGAGCGACACGCCCGACAATCTCTGGCACAAGTGCAAGGGCTGCGGGACGATGGTCTTCTCCAAGGAGCTCGAGGAGAATCTCTACGTCTGCCCGACCTGCGATCATCATGAGCGCATCGGGCCGGCGCGGCGCTTCGAATATCTGTTCGACGCGGGCAGCTACACCGTGCTGGCCAGCCCCAGGGTTGCCGAGGACCCGCTGAAGTTCCGCGACCAGAAGCCCTATCCGGCGCGCCTCAAGGCCGCGCGCACCGCGACCGGCGAACCCGATGCGTTCCTGAACGCCAGCGGCACGATCTTCGGCCAGAAAGCGGTGATCGGCGTCCAGGACTTCGCCTTCATGGGCGGATCGATGGGCCAGGCGGTCGGCGAGGCGTTCATCCATGGCGTCGAGGCGGCGATCGCCGCGAGGGCGCCGTACATCGTGTTCACTGCCTCGGGCGGCGCGCGCATGCAGGAAGGCATCCTCAGCCTGATGCAGATGCCGCGCACCACCGTGGCGATCGAGATGCTCCACGATGCCGGCCTGCCCTATATCGTCGTGCTCACCGATCCCACCTCGGGCGGCGTGATGGCGGCCTATGCGATGCTCGGCGACGTCCAGATCGCCGAACCGCGCGCGACCTTGGCCTTTACCGGCCGCCGGGTGATCGAGAACACGATCCGCGAGAAGCTTCCCGACGATTTCCAGACCTCGGAATATTATCGCGACCATGGCCTCGTCGACCGGGTCGAGCACCGCAAGGATCTACGCGACGTGCTCGGCCGCCTGATCGGCCTGCTCACCGACGCGAAGGCGGCGGCATGACATGAATTGAGCCCCTCCCTTTCAAGGGAGGGGTTGGGGGTGGGTGCGCGCGTCTGCGCGCTCAAAAAGACTCATCTCCGGCACCCGAACAGCGGCGACCGGGGCATCGAGCCCCGGCCGCCGCTTGACCCACCCCTTGCCCCTCCCTTGAAAGGGAGGGGTTGGATTGCCGATGCCCGATTTCGCCACCTCCGCCGACCCCGCCGTCCAGCGCCAGCTGAACCGCCTCACCGCGCTGTCCCCCGGTGCCGACATTCTCGGGCTCGAGCGCATCACCCGATTGCTCGCGCGCGTCGGCGATCCGCATCTGCGCCTGCCGCCGGTGCTCCATGTCGCGGGCACCAACGGCAAGGGTTCGACCTGCGCCTTTCTCCGCGCCGCGATCGAGGCCGCCGGGCACACCGCGCACGTCTATTCGAGCCCGCATCTCGTCCGCTTCAACGAGCGCATCCGCCTCGCCGGCACGTTGATCGACGACGCCGCGCTTGCGCCCCTGCTCGAGGAAGTGCTCGATAAGGGCGGCGACATCGCCGCGAGCTTCTTCGAAGTCACCACCGCGGCCGCCTTTCTCGCCTTCGCCCGCACCCCCGCCGACGCCTGCGTGATCGAGGTCGGGCTCGGCGGCCGGCTCGATGCGACCAATGTCCTCCCCCAGTCCGCGGTCACGGCGATCGCCCAGCTCGGCATCGATCATCAGTCCTTTCTCGGCGACACCCTCGCGCAGATCGCCGCGGAGAAGGCCGGCATCGCCAAGCCTGGCGTGCCGCTGGTCACCATGGCCTATCCGCCCGACATCGCCGACGTGATCGATCGCTATGCCGGGACCGTCGCCGCGCCCGTCCTCGCCGAAGGCAACGCCTGGTCGTATGCGGTCCGCGACGACGCGCTGGCGTATCGCGATGCCGCCGGCGAAGTGATCACCCCCCTCCCCATGCTCGCCGGCGCCCACCAGCCCGCCAATCTCGCGCTCGCTATCGCCGCGCTGCGCCACCAGCACGCGCTGCGGATCCCTGACGCCGCCTTCGCCGCCGCGGCACGCGCTGCCCGCTGGCCGGCGCGGATGCAGCGCCTGTCGCCAGGGCCCCTCACTGCCTTGCTCCCCGCGGGCGCCGAACTCTGGCTCGACGGCGGCCATAATGCCAACGCCGCCGAAGCGGTCAGCGCCGCCGCGGCGCGAGTCGCCGGAGAACGCCCGCTCCACCTCGTGCTCGGCATGCTCGAGAACAAGGACGCCGACGCGATGATTGCGCGCTTCGCGCCGATCGCCGCATCGCTGGCCGCGGTGCCGGTGCCTGGCCACCCGCATCATTCCCCTGCCGATCTCGTCAGACGCGCGCAGCAGGCCGGGCTGGCGAGCGCCGCAGCGGCGGACCTCCCCGCCGCGCTTTCGGCCGTCCCGCGCCAGGACGCACCGGTCGTCCTGATCCTCGGATCGCTCTATCTCGCCGGTACGGCGCTCCAGGCGAACGACGAACTGCCCGACTGACCCGGTTTATTGCGATTGACTTGCAATAGCTGACTGACGACAATCCCTGCATCAACCCCGCGGGAGTCGTTCATGTCCGCTGCCAAGACCCTTGCCGCTGCTTTGCCGATGCTCCAGCCCGAGGATGCCGGCGCCCGCCTGCTGCTCTTCGGGGTCCGGCAAATGGGTGCGCACGGCCTCCACGACGCGTGCACCGCGCACGCCTTCGTCACGGCGTTCGGCAAGGGCTTTCAGCGCCCGTTGGTGCTGCTCCGCGCCTTGATGGCCGAGATGTCCGCCGCCTCGGCCGGTCCGATCCAGATCGCGCCGTGGTGCTGCGCCCGCATGACCGGCCCCGAGGCAACTCTGCTCGAAGTGGTCGCCGGGATCCGCACCCATCCCGCCCGCGCGCATATGCTCCTCGCCGATCTGCTCGGCGTCCGCGACGCGACCAGCATCGGTTTCACCGCGCATGCGCTGGCCAACGCCTTCGCCGATCTGGCGCTGCCGCTGGATGAAGTGACGGGCTAGGCAGGCGCCGATTCGGATCAATGGCGCATCTGGGGGTGCTGGCGGACGTCGAGCACCGTCAGGCAGCGATCCGGCCACAGGATCGATTGCCCCGAACGCAGGCCGATCAGCGCCGCGCCAACCGGCGTCAGGATCGAGATCCGCCCGGCGGATATGTCCGCATCGCCGGGATAGACGAGCGTGACCGTGCGTGGACCATTTTCATTGTCGTCGAGAAAGGCGACTTCCGATCCCATGGTGATCACATTGGCCGGAATATGGGCGGCGCGGTGCAACCGGGCACGCTCCGCTTCGCGGAGAAGCAGTGCGCTCACCGCGGGCATGCGGCGCTCGACGCTCAGCGCGAGGTCGGTGAGCGTATCCGCCTCCACATCGATCATATGGATCGGAGGTCGACTGGCGGCTTTGCAAATATCGTTCATGGCATGGACTCTCTGGCATATGCGGGCTTTTCGCCGACGCGCCGATCGGCGCGTTTTCGCTCCCCGGGCTTCCGGGGACATGCCAGGGGAAGCCCGGGGCTAGTTGCCCGCCAGGAGTTGTCCCGCGTGGACGCGGTATCGCTGAAGGGATTGGCGATACGTCATGCCAAAGAGATGTGCCTTTGTGCCCAGCCTGTCAAATCGGGCTCGGCCCCGGCATTGGCCCGGCAGCGAATAGCCGGAGGTCGGAAGAGCAAGCGTGGAAAGCATTGCCCTTGTGGCACGGTGGACCCCGCACAAGGCCGGGGCGACGCCGGAGAAAACGCACGTCTGCAATCGGGCGAAAGCAGTCGTCGCATCTCGGCTAAAGCGGCCGCCGCGCGGGCAGGCGCACCGCCGTCACCCGCCACGTCAGCCCCTGCAATTCGAACACCAGTTCCGGGCCGCCCCCGTTGGCCGACGTCAGCGTGAACCGGCCCAGCGCGTCGCGCCGCACCCGCATCTCGCCGGGCCCGGCGCTCGCCAGCCCCGGCCGGGCCGCGTTGGCCACGGCGGCGCTGGCGAACAGCGCGCGCATGCCTTCGGGGGTGATCGCCGCATCGACCAACGGATCGGCAAAGCGTTCGGCCAGCGCCGCACCCAGTTGGTCGAGCGCCGAGCCATCCTTGTGCTCGAGCCGATCCTGCAACTGCGTCTTCAGGTCCGCGCGTATCGCCGGATAATCGATCTTCGCCGAGATCGCCGCGAGATCGCGCGCATCCGCGGCCTTTTTGAGCTGCAGCAAGGTCAAATAGGGCGATCCCCACAGCCATAGGCCGCCGGCCAGCGCCAGCAACACGATCAGAGCGATCGGCCAACGCCGCATCATGCCACTCCCTTCGCCCGCAACCCGGCAAGCGCTTCGGTCGCCCAGCGATACATGCCGGCATCCATGGCGCGCTGATGCCGGCTCAGCCGCTTCATCCGTCCCTCGACTTCCTCGAGCACGCCCAGCGCCTTGCGCTCCCAGCCCTGTTCGATCAGCAAAGCGGCATAGCGGCAGCGCGCCTCCTCGCCGGGCATCCGCGTGATCAGATCGGCATAGAGGTCGAGCGCTTCCTGCTTGCTTCCGCGATGATCGAGCACCCGTGCGCGGAGCAATGTCTGCCGGTCGCGTTCGCTCTGTCCCGCCGGCGCCGGGCTCGCGTCGAGCAGCATCAGCGCCTCGGCCGCCTGCCCGGTCTCGAACAGCGACAGCGCGAGCTTGTTCTGGCTGCGGATATCGGGTTCGCCGGGCGTCATCGCGATGCTCTCGCGGTAGAGCGGGACGGCCTCGGCGTGCCGCCCGAGCGCGGCCAGCGCATCGGCGACGCCGAGCCGGTTGGCCGCGGTATCGGCGAGGCCGAGTGCATCGCGCGCCGCACGCAGCGCGCGTTCGGGATCGATCGTGTCGATCGCCTTGGCCCGCGCGGTCCGCACGTGCCTGTTGCTGCCCATCCCCGGCAGCACCTCGACGATCAGATAGGCGATCGCGCTCACCACCGGCAGGAAGATCAACGCGGTCAGCCACAACGGATTGCGGCCGGTGCGCATCAGATGGACGATGCAGAGCACCTGCAGCCCGATCACGACAAGGAACGGCATCAGACTGGCTTCGCGTCCGCAGCCTCGGCGCCGGCGCGTGCCTTGCGCACGCTTTCGACCACGAAGCCCTTGCGCCACAGGATCCACAGCAGCAGCATCCCCGGCAGCGCGACCACCGTGGTCATCACCCAGAAGCCGACCCAGCCGAGCTGCTCGGCGATGATCCCCGCAGGGCTCGACAGCCATGTCCGCCCGACGCCGGCGAGCGACGAGAGCAAGGCGAACTGGGTCGCGGTGTAAGCGAGGCTCGACAGGCCCGAGAGATAGGTCACGAAGATCGTCAGCCCGAGCCCGCTGGTCACTTGCTCGGTGGCGACGGCGATCGTCAGCCACAACGTCGAATGCCCCTGCGAGGCGAGGATCGCGAAGGTCAGATTGCTGACCATCATCAGCACCCCCGATACGAACAGCGCGCGGCCCATTCCGAGCCAGGCGAGCAACGGCGCCGACAGCGCGGTGCCCAGGATCAGCCCCCAGAAGCCGATCACCTTGTTGATCGCGATGAATTCGGTGTCGCTGAAGCCGAGTTCGACGATCATCGGATTGAGCATCGCCTGGCCCATCGCGTCGCCGAGCTTGTAGACCAGCACGAACAGCAGGATCAGCACTGCGCCGCGCCGCATCAGGAACTCGCTGAACGGTCCGATCAGCGTCGACTGGAGCCATTGGCCGATCGATTGGCGGGCTTCCGCGCCGAGCACGCGATCGTGCAGTCCCGGGCCTGCCCAGAGCGCCGCGAGCAGCCCCGGCAGGATGCACAGCCCGGTCAGCCCATAGGCCTGGCCCCAGCCCAGCCCGAGCCCTTCGGGAGAGGCCATCGCGATGGTGCCGACGCCCGCGGCGAAGGCGCCGAGCCGGTAGCCGAACTGGTTGTTGGCGGTGCCGTGGGCGAGTTCGTCCTCGGCCAATATCTCGATGCGGTAAGCGTCGATGATGATGTCCTGCGTCGCGCCGAGAAAGGCCGTCGCGATCGCCCAGAAGGCGAACACGCCGAGATGCAGCTCGGGCCGGCTCGCGCCGAGCATCCACACCGATCCGAACAGCAATGCCTGGACGAAGAACAGCCATGCCCGTCTCTGTCCGAACAGGCCGGTGAGCAACGGCAGCTTGAGCCGGTCGACCAGGGGCGCCCACAGAAATTTGAGCGTATAGGGCGTGGTCAGTCCGATCGCGAAGCCGATCGTCTTCTTGTCGATGCCCACCTTGGCGAGCCAGAACGTCATCGTGCCGAGCAGCAGCGCCAGCGGAAACCCGCTCGAGATGCCGAGCAGCAAGGCCGCGATCGGCCGCGGGCGGAAATAGGGCGCCATGGTCGCGACGAATCCGCCGCGCGTGCCCTGTTCCAGTGTCGCCCCGTCCGCCATCCCTTGCTCCCTCTCGCCTTCCGCGCGACACTAGCCGAAAAGTTGCGGAGAGGAAGGATGAACGCGCCGACCCACGGCCAGCTCGCGCTGGCGGCCCAGCTCGCCCACGGCGGGCAACGCGGCGAAGGCGCGATCGCCTATGTCGAGGCCGACGTCTATACCAGCGCAGACCGCTTCGCCGCCGAGCAGGCCCGTATCTTCGCCCGCGCGCCGCTGGTCATCGCCCCCTCGGCACTGCTGCCCGCGCCCAACATGGCGGTGCCGCACGACGGCTTCGGCAAGCCGCTGCTGATCACCCGCGACCGGCACGGCGCGGCGCATGTCTTCCTCAACGTCTGCCGCCACCGCGGCACCCGGCTGGTCGAGGGCTGCGCGGCGGTGCAGTCGCCGCGGCTGGTCTGCCCCTATCATGCATGGAGCTACGCGCTCGACGGCAGCCTTGTCGGGCTGCCCCGCGCCGATAGCTTTCCGGGTCTCGACAAGGCGGCGCACGGCCTCCGGCGCCTGCCGACATTCGAGGCCGGCGGGCTGATCTGGTTCGCCTTCGACGAATCCGCCGATTTCGCCGAGGCCGGGACGCTGGCGCGCGATTTCGAGGCGTTCGATCTCGCCGACCAGCATCTCTTTCGCCGCCGCACCCACGACGTTCGCGCCAATTGGAAGCTGATCATGGATGCCTTTCTCGAAGGCTATCACATCCAGCGCCTTCACGCCGGCACGATTGCCCCCTTCTTTCGGGACGGCGTGTCGACCGCCGACGCCATCGGCCCGCACCAGCGCTCGGCCGTGGGGCGCGAGGCCGCGCTCGCCGCGCTCGCGTCGAGCGACTGGGCCGTGCTGCGCGGCGCGATCACCTACACCTATCAGATGTTCCCCGGCGCGGTGCTCGTGGTCAGCCCCGATTACATCAACCTGATGGTGCTGATGCCGCAGGCGCCCGATCGCGTGCTGGTCGAGGATTTCATGCTGATCCCCGAGGCGCCGGCGACCGAAAAGGCGCTGGCGCATTGGGAGAAGAGCTGGGAATTGCTCGACGGCGGCGTGTTTGCCGCCGAAGACTTCCGCGCCTGCGAGCTCGGTCAACAGGGGCTTGCCTCGGGCGCGCTCGATCGGCTCACTTTGGGCACGCTCGAGCACGGCATCCGCCAGTTCCACGACGCGATCGAGACGCGGCTGAAACCTACGCAAGACTCCTGAGCGCGCCGCGCGCGGGTGCCGACCGGCCTATAATGAGTCCGAGCCCCTTTCAGGATTTGAGATGTCCGCAGTCGCCGCCAGCCGCGCCTTCGCGCCGCACACCGACCCGTCCACGGCCGATACCGCCGCTCGCATCGCGGTGTCGCTGTCCTTGCTGTCGTGGCTCACCGTCCTGGTCGCGTTGTTCGTCCATTGACCTCCGGAACAACCCGCGCCGGGAAATCTCCGACTCTCTCCCCGCCGCGGCATCGGATATTCGTCTCGCCATGCTCCACACGCCCATCCCCGATCGCGTGGTCCGTGATGACCGCCGCTTGCCGCCCGCCGCCGGCATCCTGATCGCCATGGCCGGCTCGGTCCTTCTCTGGGGCGCGATCTACGCCGCCTGCGTCCTGAGCTTCTGACCGGCCGCTTCAGACCGCGTCGAGGAACAGGCTGAAGCTGCCGGGAAGTTTCCCCGGCTTGCGGCCGCGCATCACTGCCTCGATCCCCTCGATGGCCGCCAGCAGGTCGCGCTGCGGATAGGGCTTGGCGAGGCAACCCGCCGCCAGCTTGCGCGCCTCGCCCGGGCAGTTCCCGGTCACGAACAGCACCTGCACGCCGCGCGCACGCGCCCCCCGCGCCACTTCCACGCCGCTGCCGTCGGCAAGGTCCACGTCGACCAGGACCAGATCGATCGCCGTGTCGCCCGCGATCACCTGCAGCGCATCGGCGACCGAATCGATCGTCGCCACCACCGCGAACCCCTCGCTGCCGAGGAAATGCTCGGTATCGAAGGCGACCAGCGGCTCGTCCTCGACCAGCAGCACCCGCTCGATCAGCCGCTTCTTCTTCGCGAACAACATCGCACCGCTTTCTCTCGCGGCGTGGCCCCATGCCCCGCAAGCCGCTCCTAACGCCCGGAATCTTCCCGGCGCCGCAATAATTTTTGCCGAGGCGATCATAATCGCTATATCGCCGCGGTGTCCCCATCCAAGCCCCCCGAAACCCAGCGCATCGCGAAGCTGCTGGCCCGTGCCGGAATCGCGTCGCGCCGCGAGGTCGAACGGATGATCGCCGAAGGGCGCATCGCGCTCGACGGAATCGTCCTCGATACCCCTGCGACCCTGCTGACCTCGCTTCACGGCGTGACGGTCGACGGCAATCCCGTCGCCGCCCCCGCGCCGGCACGGCTGTTCCGCTATCACAAGCCCGCCGGCCTGCTCACCACCGAGCACGATCCGGCGGGCCGGCCGACGATCTATGATCGCCTGCCCGGGGGTCTGCCCCGGGTGATGCCGGTCGGCCGGCTCGATCTGAACACCGAGGGGCTCCTCCTTCTCACCACCGACGGCGAGCTCAAGCGCGCGCTCGAGCTTCCCGCCACCGGGGTCGAGCGCAGCTATCGCGCCCGCGCTTATGGCCAGATCAGCCAGCCCCAGCTCGAGGCGCTGATGCTCGGGGTCGAGATCGAAGGCGTGCGCTACGGTCCGATCAACGCCAATATCGAACGCCGCACCGGCGCGAACGTGTGGATCGAGATGACCTTGACCGAGGGCAAGAATCGCGAGGTCCGCCGCGTGCTCGAATATCTCGGGCTCGAGGTGAACCGGCTGATCCGCACCCGCTACGGCCCGTTCTGGCTCGGCGATTTGCCCCCCGGTGATGTCGACGAGATCCGTCAGAACGATCTGCTCACCTTCCGCACCGTGCTGGCGAAGCCCGGCGGCGGCAAGGCCGCGTCCAATTTGCAATTCGCGGTCCGCGCCCGCGTCGCCGAGCCGGCGCCGAGGCCGCAGCCGGTGGTCGAGCCCGATCGCCGCCTTCGCCGCGCCCCGCCCAAACCCACGCCTGTAGAACCCGCCGGTCCGCGCTTCACCGCGCGCGCCACGCCTCCCGCCCGCGAGGAGCATCGCCCTTCCAGCCGCAACGAACGCCCCGTTCGCGGCGAAGGTCGCCCGGCCGCCAGCGACTCCCGGTTCAAGCCCGGTACGAAAGCGCCCGGCCGCAACGAACGTCCCGCGCGCGACGACACCCGCGCGCCCGCGAAGGATGCCCGCTTCGGCCCGCGTGGAACCCCCGCGCCGCGGTCCGGGCGTCCGCCGCGCGAGGAGGCGACATCGATCGGCAAGCCCGCGCGTGCCGCCCGTGCCAAGGCGCATCGCGACCAGCAGGATCCCCGCCCCGGCGACATCGTCGAGCGGCCGCGCAACCCGCGCCCCACCAAGGGCCCGGCCGGCGGTCGCGGCAAGCCCGCGCGTCCCGCCCGCCCGCCACGGACGCGCAAGTAATGCGAGTCATCGCCGGCGAATGGCGCGGACGCCCTTTGGTCGCGCCGAAGGGCGACGCCACCCGCCCCACTGCCGATCGCACGCGCGAGGCCTTGTTCTCGATGCTCGCCAGCCGCCTCGGCAGCTTCGAAGGGCTGGCGGTCGCCGATCTGTTCGCCGGCTCGGGCGCGCTGGGGATCGAGGCGCTGTCGCGCGGCGCCGTCTCGTGCCTGTTCGTCGAGCAGGATCAGGCCGCGCTCGATGCGCTCAAGGCCAACATCGCCAGGCTGGGCGCCAGGGGCGCCGAGGTCCGCGCCACCTCGGCGCTGGCGCTGGGCCCCGCGGTCAAGCCGCTCGACCTGATCCTGATGGATCCGCCTTACGCCACCGGCGCGGGCGTGGTCGCGCTCGACAAGCTCGGCCGCCTCGGCTGGGTCGGCCCCGCGACGTGGATCAGCATCGAGACCGCGAAGGCCGAGGAAATCAACCTTGCCGGCTTCGAAATCGACACCAGCCGCGTCCACGGCAAAGCCCGGATCACCTTGCTGCGCAAGGTCTGACCTGCACCTCCCTCGTCACCCCGGCCGAAGTGCCGGGGTCCACCGGGCGGCGAGGCGAGCAGGAGGAGCGAGGTTCTCGCGGGCGGATGCGTGGACCCCGGAATAAGTCCGGGGTGACGGTCACGCTGTGTGTGCTTTCCGTCCCACCAGCGCCAGCCCGACCAGGCTCAGCACCGCCGCCCCGGCGAGATAATAGCCAACCAGCACCAGCCCGCCTTTTTCGACCAACGCGGCGGCGATCAGCGGAGTCAGGCCGCCGCCAATGATCCCGCCCAGATTGAAGGTCACCGACACCCCGGTATAGCGCACCCGTGCGGGGAACAGGCTCGGCAGCCAGCCGCCCAGCGGCCCGTAGACGAAGCCCATCACGAACAGCCCCAGCGCGAGCCACGCGAACACGCTCGCCAGCGCCCCTGCGGTGACGAACAATCCGATCGTCAGCCCCGCCGCCACCGTCGCCACGCAACCGATCGCCAGCACCCGGGTGGCATTGCTGCGATCGGCGAAGCTCGAGGCGATCCAGATCCCCGCCGCCATGAACAGGATCGCGACGAGCTCGACTGCGAGGAAGGTCTCGCGGTCATAGCCGAGCCCCTTGGTCGCATAGCCGATGATGAACACCGTCGAGATGTAGAACAAGGCGAAGCAGGCGACCGTGCCCACCGTCCCCGCCAGCGTCGGCAGCCAATGGTCGCGGAACAATTCGCCGACCGGAATGCGCGGCGGCGGCGCGGCATGCTGCGCCGCGACGAAAGCCGGGGTCTCGGTCAGCCGGACGCGCACCCAAAGCCCGAGCGCGACCAATGCGGCGCTGGCGAGGAAAGGCAATCGCCAGCCCCATTCGCGGAACTGGTCGTCGCTGAGCAGCCCGCCGAGGATCAGGAAAAAGCCATTGGCGAAGATGAACCCCACGGGCGCGCCGAGCGGCGGGAACGCGCCATAGCGATTGGCCCAGCCCCGCGGCGCATTCTCCACCGCGAGCAGGCTCGCCCCGCCCCATTCGCCGCCCAGCCCGAGCCCCTGTCCAAAGCGGAGCAGACACAGCAGGGCCGGCGCCACCCATCCGATCATGGCGTATGTCGGCAGGAAGGCGATCAGCACGGTCGAGATGCCCATCAGCATCAGCGATGCGACGAGTGTCGATTTGCGCCCCATCCGGTCGCCGAAATGTCCGAACACCAGCCCGCCCAGCGGCCGGGCGAAAAAGGCGACGCTGAAGCTGGCATAGGAAGCGAGCTGCGCGAGCCCCGGATCGGTGGCGGGAAAGAACAATGCCGGGAATACGAGCGCGGCGGCAGTCGCGTAGATGTAGAAATCGTAGAATTCGACCGAAGTGCCCACTAGGCTCGCGAACAGGATCCGGCGGTGCGATGCGATCGGTGCGGCGGCCATGGTCTCTCCCTCCCGGCCACCTAGAGCCAAAAGCGCGGCGTCCGCAAATCGAAACCCGCACCGTTCATGAGCCCGACAGTTTCGCTTCTGTATCGAACCTGCACCATCGCAGCACCGGAACGAGGGAGGTCGGCCATGCGCGAGTCAACAGGACGCAGGCTTGGATTCGCATTCCTCTTCGCGCTCGCCGCGGGGGTGCTGGTCCATTTCTACAATCCGGTGGACCATATCCGCGCCGACCTGCGCGCCGATGCCGGCGGCTTCAAGTTCAGCCTCGAGATCGCCGCGCGCGCGATCGAGAAGGTCTGCCAGGGCGTCTAGTCGCGGGTCCCGTTGTTCGCGCTGCCACTTTCATGTGGCCCGCATCGCGTCACCCTCTCGCTTCGAGCACCTCAGCCGAGGGCATAGGCCTTCACGACGGTGAGCATCAGCCAATAGAGGCCGCCCGACAGCGCCATCGCCGCCGGCAGGGTCAGCAGCCACGCCGCGGCGAGCTGGGCGATCGTCCGGCCCTGCAAGCCCTGCCCGTTCGCCACCGAGGCACCGGCCACGCCCGAGGACAATATGTGCGTGGTCGATACCGGCAGACCGAACCGGTCGGCGCTGAGGATCGTCGCCGCCGCGACCAGTTCGGCGGCGGCACCCATGCCATAGGTCATGTGCTGCTTGCCGATCCGCTCGCCCACGGTGATCACGATCCGCTTCCAGCCGATCATCGTGCCCAGACCCAGCGCGATCGCGACGACCACTTTCACCCAGAGCGGGATGAACCGCGTCCCCGCCTCGAGATTGCCCTGATAGTCCTTGATCGCCTTCAGCTCGGCAGGCTGGAACCCCTCGGCCTTCTTGGTCGCGAGCTTGGTGGTGTCGAGCACCAGATACATGTCGTTGCGCACGTTCGACGTCGCCTCGGCGGGCACCTTGCTCAGCGCGCCATAGCTGGCGACGCGCGCCGTCAGGTCGGTCGAGAGGCTGCCGAGCGCGGCATAGGCCCGGGCATCGACCTTGCGCTGCTGGAGCGCCCCGGTGAGCGTCGCGCGCGCCTGCCCGGGGGTCAGGACGATCCCGCCGCCGCGCGCTTCGAACGCCGCGGTCGCGACATTGGCGGTCTGGACGAAGGCGGGCGTGGCGCTGGTCGGCAGCGTGCGGTTGAGCGCATAGGCGGTCGGGGCGCAGCCGATCAGGATCAGCATGATCAGTCCCATGCCCTTCTGGCCGTCGTTCGAGCCGTGGCTGAACGACACTGCGGTGCAGGTGAAGATCAGCAGCGCGCGCACGCCGCGTGGCGGCGGCTTGTCGCCTTCGGGCGCGCGGTACAATTCGGGGCGGCGCACCACGGCGCGCATCACGAGGAGCAGCAGCAGCGCCGCGCCGAAGCCGATCAGCGGCGCCATCCACAATCCGGTGAGCACTTTCTGCGCCTGGCTCCAGTCGACACCCGCCGTGCCGCCGCGCGATCCGGCCGCGATCAGCTGGTTGGCGAAGCCGACCCCGAGAACCGATCCGATCAGCGTGTGCGACGAGCTGTTGGGCAGCCCGACATACCAGGTCCCGAGGTTCCACAGCACCGCCGCGAGCAGCAAGGCGAAGATCATCGCGAATCCGGCCGCGCTGCCCACGTTGAGGATCAGATCGACCGGCAGCAAGGTGATGATCGAATAGGCCACCGCCCCGCTCGAGAACATCACCCCGAGAAAGTTGAACACCCCCGACCAGACCACCGCGAAATGCGCCGGCATCGAATTGGTGTAGATCACCGTCGCGACGGCATTGGCGGTGTCGTGGAACCCGTTCACGAACTCGAAGCCGAGCGCGATCACCAGCGCGAGCACGAGGAAGGCGAACACCCCCAGCGCCAGTTCCTCGCCCACGCCACGGGTATCGGTGAGCACGCTCACCCCGGCATAGGCAAGCCCGCCGACCAGCAGGCCGGCGAAGAGCAGCCAGGCGTAGGGATGGGTCTTGTGATCGAATCGCGGACGCCCCGGCGGGTCGGCGGTCGGGGCTTGATCCAGTGCGATTGTGGCCATGATGGCTGCGAAATGACCGCGCTTCGTGACCGGCGTATGACGGCAGCGTTACAATCCTGCGACCGGGTTCACATGCAGGTCGTCCGGGTGACCTTGACCACCTTGCCGGCGGAATCCTTCTCCTCGTGCCGCCCGGGCTCGCAGGGCGGCCGGCTTTTCTCGGCCTGGCTCGTCCGCCACGCGACGACCGCCGCGACAACGGCGATCGCCAGCACGATCGCCAGCCGGATCTTTCGGTTCCTCAAATTCATCGCCGCGGCTTAGCCGCGCGCTTTCAGAAAGTGAACTGGACGAACAGCCGCGGCTCGGATCTCGGCCCGCTCCCCGCCAGCCGCTGCAGCCATGCCGCGCCGAGTTCGACCGTGTCGTCGCCCAGCTCGACCGTCAGGCTCGGCCCGGCATAATGCTCGCCCTGCGCCGCCGCCTGCCGATCACCGCCCAGCCGCACCGCGCGCCCCGACGCCTCGATCCCCAGCCACGCCTTGTCGCCCAGCGCATGCTGCACCGAGCCGGCATAAGCCACGTTGGTCCCGCGCGCGCCCTCGTCGCGCTGGTAGCGCAGCATCAGATTGGCCTGCACCCACCAGTTCGGCGAACGCCGGTCGACGATCCCGCGCAACTCGGCCTCGCCCAGCCGCCCGCCGCGATCGATCTCGATCTGCGTCTCCAGCCCCAGCCCGACCAGATCCGCCTCGGGATCGCTGAACCGGTACAAGGCCACCGGCCCCCACCCGTCCAGCGTCCGCCCCTCGAACTCGGCCTGCACGCCGAGCGCGAGGCGGTCGGTCACCCCGGCGATCACTTCGATCTGGTGATCGTCGGCTCCGCCATAGCTGCCGAGCGTTTCGGCCTGCCATTCGCCCTTGCCCGGCTCGACCTGATCGAGCTCCTCGACCTGCGCCAGCGCGGGCAGCGCGCCGAACAGCAGGGGCAGGAGCAGCAAGTGGCGCATTTGACATGATTCTCCCGCAGACGCTCGACCTTATAGACGCGTGCCGTGCGCGCCGGTTCCGGCTTGCCCCGGCAGCCGCCGTTCCCTACCTGTTCACCGATGAGTCTCCCTGCGCCAAGCCCCGACGACGCCCCCTATCTGCAGGGGCTCAACGCCCCCCAGCGCGATGCCGTGCTCACCACCGAGGGCCCGGTGCTCGTCCTCGCCGGCGCCGGCACCGGCAAGACCGCCGCGCTCACCGCGCGCCTCGCGCACCTGCTGTTCACCCGGAAGGCCTGGCCCAGCGAGATCCTCTCGGTCACCTTCACCAACAAGGCCGCGCGCGAGATGCGCGAGCGGGTCGGCCGGCTCGTCGGCGACGCGGTCGAGGGCATGCCGTGGCTCGGCACCTTCCACGCGATCGGCGCGAAGATGCTCCGCCGCCATGCCGAGCTGGTCGGGCTGCAGAGCAACTTCACCATCCTCGACACCGACGACCAGCTCCGCCTGCTCAAACAGCTGATCAGCGCCGCCGATCTCGACGAGAAACGCTGGCCGGCGCGCCAGCTCGCCGGGCTGATCGACGGCTGGAAGAACAAGGGCCTGACCCCCGGCGAGATCGACGCCGGCGAGTCCGAGGCGTTCGCGCACGGCAAGGGCAAGGCGCTCTATGCCGCCTATCAGGATCGTCTGCGCACCCTCAACGCCTGCGATTTCGGCGACCTGCTGCTCCACATGCTGGTGATCCTGAAGACAGATCGCGAGATTTTATCGCAATATCAGAATCGCTTCCGATACATCATGGTGGACGAGTATCAGGACACCAACAGCGTCCAATATCTCTGGCTCCGCCTGCTCGCGCAGGAGCGCAAGAACATATGCTGCGTCGGCGACGACGACCAGTCGATCTACAGCTGGCGCGGCGCGCAGGTCGAGAATATCCTCAAGTTCGAGAAGGACTTCCCCGGCGCGAGGGTGATCCGGCTCGAGCAGAATTACCGCTCCACCCCGCACATCCTCGCCGCCGCCTCGGGCGTCATCGCCAATAATGGCGGCCGCCTCGGCAAGACCCTGTGGACCGAGAAGGACCAGGGCGAGAAGGTCAAGGTGCTCGGCATCTGGGACGGCCCCGAGGAAGCCCGCCGCGTCGGCGAGGAGATCGAGGGCCTCCAGCGCGGCGGCCTCTCCCTCGACGACACTGCGATCCTCGTCCGCGCGCAGCACCAGACCCGCGAGTTCGAAGAGCGCTTCATCAGCATCGGCCTGCCCTATCGCATCATCGGCGGCTTCCGCTTCTACGAACGCCAGGAGATCCGCGACGCGCTCGCTTATCTCCGCGTCGTCGCCCAGCCCGCCGACGATCTCGCCTTCGAGCGCATCGTCAACGTCCCCAAGCGCGGCCTCGGCGACAAGGCGCTGGCCAAGGTCCACCAGTTCGCCCGGGCTGAGGGTCTCCCCCTCACCACCGCCGGCGCGCGCATCCTCGACACCGACGAGCTCACCCCGCAGGCCCGCCGCTCCCTCGGCAACCTGATCGGCGACATCGCCCGCTGGCGCGGCATGGGCGACACCCTCCCTCATCCCGAACTCGCCCGGATCATCCTCGACGAGAGCGGCTACACCGCGATGTGGCAGGCCGATCGCACCGCCGAAGCCGCCGGCCGGCTCGAGAACCTCACCGAGCTCGTCCGCGCGATGGAAGAATATGAAAGCCTGACCGCGTTCCTCGAGCATGTCAGCCTCGTGATGGACAATGAGGCGAGCGCCGACGAGGCCAAGGTGACGATCATGACGATCCACGCCGCCAAGGGGCTCGAGTTCGACACGGTGTTCCTCGCCGGCTGGGAGGAAGGCATCTTCCCCTCGCAGCGCGCGCTCGACGAAGGCGGCCTCGCATCCCTCGAGGAGGAGCGCCGCCTCGCTTATGTCGCGATCACCCGCGCCCGCCGCCGCGCGACGATTCTCCACGCCGCCAATCGCCGCATCTACGGCCAATGGACCAGCAGCCTCCCCAGCCGCTTCGTCGCCGAATTGCCGCCCGAGCACGTCGACAGCGAAAGCACCATGTCGGGCGGCGAGAGCCTGTGGCGCGCCAATTGGTCCGAACGCGCCGATCCCTTCGCCGACGTCGCCCGCGGCACCGGCCGCGGCCCCGGCTGGCAACGCGCCGCGGGCGTCGATGCCAGGAACCCCGGCGGCGGCTTCACCCAACGCACCTTCTCGCGCGAACCGGCGCGGGTGCTGGAAAGCCATGCGTCCGCGGTGAGCTTCGGCGCCAAGCCCCGCGCGGATCTGTCGGTGGGGCTGCGCGTGTTCCACCAGAAGTTCGGCTACGGCCTGATCGCCGAGATCGAAGGCAACAAGCTCGAGATCGACTTCGAGGTGGCGGGGCGGAAGCGGGTTATGGATAGTTTCGTGAGCGTGGGGGAATAGGCGACACGACCCTCTCCCCAATCCTCTTTCAGCAAACGGGGAGAGGGAGCGGGCTAAAGTCTCCCTCTCCCCTTTTAGGGGAGAGGGTCGGGGGAGAGGGGAAGTCACGACATGCGAGACCCGGAACTGATCCGTCGCGCCAAGGAAATGCGCGCCAACCCCACGTCCGCCGAAGCCCGCCTCTGGTATCACCTCCGCGCCCACCGCTTCGAGTCCCTCAAGTTCCGCCACCAGACGGACCTCGGCCGCTACATCGTCGACTTCACCAGCCGCACGGCAATGCTGGCGACCGAAGTCGACGGCGACACCCACGCCACCCAACAGGACTATGACGCCACTCGCACCCGCTAGCTCGAAGCCATCGCGCGTGTGGCCATGCCGCGCTGGCAGGCGGACAATGCCGAGGCGCTCGCGGCATCCAAAGCGCATGTCGAGCGGCGCGGCCTGCCCCTCGCCGACGCCCGGCTCTTTTAGGACCCGATGGCGCAATTCGACGTCTATGCCCGGCGCGACAGCCCGGCTTGCTGCTCGATTGCCAGGCCGATCTGCTCTCTACCCTGAACACCCGTTTCGTCGTTCCTCTCCTCCCGCGTAGTAGCGCGCCCCCGCCCGCCGAGCGCCTGAACCCGATATTCACCGTAGCCGGCGAGGAAGTCGTGATGTTCACGCAATTCGCTGCCGCGGTGCGAACCCGTGAATTCGGAAAGTGCGTCCGTTCGCTCTCCGAACAGCGTTATGCGATTCTCAACGCGCTCGACCTGCTGATCAGCGGGATCTGAGCGACGCTGCGAGCCTCTCACCCACTGGCAACCCCGCCCCACCGTGCTACCACCCCGCAAAATCTCCGGGGGACCCCAGCATGATCCGCGCCACGCCTCTCATCCTCGCCGCCCTGGCGGCAGCGCCGTCCGCCACTGCGCAGAACGACCCCCCGCCCACCGTCGAAGCCTGGCAGCAAGGCATCGACGCCGTTCTCGCCCAGCCGCATGGGATCACCGTCACCCACGCCCGCGACGACCGGAAGAAGACCTCGCTCCTCGTCCGCCCGATCGCCGGCAGCAAGACGCCCCGCCGCTGCGAGACCGAATTCGCCACGCCGGTCGCGACCATCGCCGCCAACGTCAAATCGGAGCGCAGCTGGCGCATCGCATGGGGCAGCATCGCCGAGGTTCGCCGCGAGGACACGACGCGGCTCGAGCTCGTCGCGAAGAAGCCCGACGGCGTCCGGACGCTGCTCGATTTCCCGAGCGGCGAGGCTGCGGCCCAATTCGCCCAGGCGATCGACTTCCTGCGCCAGAACTGCCCCGGCTGACCGGCTTCCAAAATAGGATTTCATCTGGGATAGACTCGTCGATGCCCGAGTCGTCCTGCCCTCGCGCGCCGTTCGCCGCGCTCACGCTCGTGCCGCGCCCAGACTGGCCGGCCGAACGCCAGCGCATTTTCCTCCACGCGCTGCTCCGCACCGGTGACGTCGCCGCCGCGGCCGCCAGCGTCGGCGCCAATGCGCACGCCGTCACCCGCTTGCGACGCGGCCTCGGCCGGCGCAGCGTGTTCTCGCAGGCGTGGCGAGAGGCAAAGGAAGAAGCCGAGGCAGACGCACTCGCCGATCGCATCCTGCGCAAACGCGGTCTCGATGCCACGCAGATGGCCCGTGTCGACGCCGTCTGCCACGGGAGCACAAAGGTGCGGCTGGCGCTCGCCCTGTTTCATCGCGCCCGCGGTCCGGCCAATGGCTGAGGACCCTTGCGCCCCTCCCGGCGAAGACCCCGACCCGCTCGCCTTCGTCCCCGTCGCGCTGGATCGCGTCCGCCACGACGGCTGGACGCCGCGCCGCCAGCGCGACTTCATCACGGCGCTTTCTGAGATGGGCACGGTGCTCCGCGCCGCCCGCGCCGTGGGAATGACCAAGCAATCGGCCTATAAGCTGCGCGAGCGCCCAGGTGCGGAGCGCTTCGCTGCGGCGTGGGATTGCGCGCTCCAGATGGGCTATGATCGCATGTTCGGGCTCGCGATGGATCGCGCGCTCAACGGCATCGTCACACCGCGCTTCTACAAGGGCAAGCAAATCGGCACACGCCAGCGATTCGACTATCGTCTCGCGCTAGCGGTGATCAACGCGCCGCCGCCGCCGCCCCGCAAGAAGGCGCCGAAATAAATCGCGTTTCGGAGAAGTTGGTCAACTTAGCGCAGCCGAGGGGCCAAGGGCTTCCCGTCCCCATTCAGCCGCGCTTCACCCGCATTGCCGGAACGTTTCGGCGTCGTCAGCCTTATCAGGGCACGCATCGAGGAGAATTGCACATGAAGACCATCACCGGCCTCGCGGCGCTCGCCGCGGCGCTCGTCGTCGCGAGCCCCGCCGCCGCCCAGACCAGCACGCGCTATGCCACCGGCTCGTCTCAGGACGAGGAAGCGCGCTTCGATGCCGCGCAGCGCCGCTTCGACAATGAATATGAGCAGTTCCAGGCCGCGCTCGACCGCTATCGCCGCGCCCGCGCCTCGCGCCCGAGCTATGACGATCGCCCCCGCTACGACGACAATCGCTACGACGACGATCCCAATTACGATCCGGCACGCGACTATCGTTCGGGCAATTATCAGGAGCGCACCCTGTCGCAGGACGACCGGGTCTATCGCGGCAATGACGGGCGCTATTATTGCAAGCGCAGCGACGGCACGACCGGGCTGATCGTCGGCGCCGCGGCCGGCGGATTGTTCGGCAACATCATCGCCGGGCGCCGCTCGAGCACAGTGGGGACGTTGCTCGGCGCGATCGCCGGCGGGGCGGCGGGCGCGTCGATCGATCGCAACCAGCAGCAGGTGCGCTGCCGCTGATGCTTGCGGCCGGGATTCAGGTCGCGGGGATTTCCACCGCGATCAGGGTCTCGGCCGCGAAGCGTTCGTCCCTGGGGTCGAACAATGCGCTGGGCCGGAATTCGCGTTCGGTGAGCGCGAAGCCGCCCAGCCCGACGAACTTGAATAGCCCGACCTTTTCCTCGCGCGGGGGCTGGCCGTCGCGCTCGATCGTGGTGGCGCCGACATAGACCTCGCCGTGGCGCGTGAAGGCGACATGCGGCGCCAGCAGCACGCGGCCGCCATTATAGGTCGCCTCGACGCAGCGGGTGCGGACGATGGCTTCGAACAGGGTCGGCATATTGGCGGCCGGGGTCGGCGCCGGATCGGGATCGCTACGGGACATCGGGGGGATATAGAGGTCATATTGCAGTGCAGCAAGATCAGTGCGGCTACGGATTGCTCGGGCGCATCGGCGGCGCGGAACGCTTCCGTACCAACCCCAATACGGCCTTTACCGGGGCCGCGGATTCACCCGCGGGAAGCTAGATGGAGGCACAGGGGAATAAGGAGAACACCCCGCGAATGCCCGTCGATCGTCTGCTTGCCCAACATTGCCGCATCCTCGCCAATGTGGACGCGGTGGAACAATTCGCCGCGGGGGCGGCGCCCTCGCACGCCGACAAGATGGCCGACAAGCGCTGGGCCTTCACCCGCGATCTGCTGCTCCATTTCGCCAGGATGGAATCGACGATCTACGGCCCGATGATGAACGACCGCCGCGAGCATGCCCAGCAGACCGCGGCGCTGGCGAGCGTCGAGACCGCGACCCTGATGGCCGAATATCGCGAGCATGTCGCGCGCTGGCAGGGTCCGCATCCCGCCGACCAATGGGAGACCTATCGTCGTGCGATTGCCCGGCTGATGCGCCGGATCCGGACGCGGCTCGAGGCCGAGGCCGCGGAGATCGTGCCGCTGCTTCCGATCCAGCATGACGGGCCCCGCAGCGGACCGACGCGCGAGACCTATGCCGCCGAGGCCTGGGAAATTCGCGGGGTGCTGTTCGACGGCGTCCCGCTGCCGAACAGCTGAACGCCTAGTGCCAGAAGAGCAGGAGCAGGATGATGATCGGAAGCGGGATGCCCAGCAGCCACAACAATATGCCCTTGCCCATCGCGGCTTCTCCTGACTCGTTGATTTCGCTGGCGTAAGAACCGCCGAGACGCGAGCCCGGTTCCGCAGGGCGGGCGCGCGGCGCATTCCGCCGTTGCGATGCCGCGGCGGACGCGCCAAGAGCGGGGCCATGCCGATCCATCCCTTCGCCGTCGCCAATTTCCGCGCTTACTGGATCGCCCGCTTCGCCGCGACCTTGGGGCAGATGGCGCTGGTGATCGTGATCGGCTGGCAGGTCTACGACATTGCCCGCGAGACGATGACGATCAAGCAGGCCGCGTTCCAGCTCGGGCTGATCGGCGTCGCGCAGTTCCTGCCCCTGCTCGCACTGTCGCTGTTCGCCGGCTGGCTCGCCGACCGGCTCGACCGCCGCTGGATCGCTCGCGCCGCCGTCGGGCTCGAAGTGCTCTGCGGCCTCGCACTCGGCTGGCTTACGTACACCGACACCATCACGCTCCCCGCATTGTTCGGCATCGCCGCGTTGCTCGGGGTGGCGCGCGCCTTTGCCGGCCCCGCGCTCGGCGCGCTGGCGCCCAATCTCGTCCCCAAGGAAAGCCTGCCCACCGCGATCGCGCTGAGTTCGACCTCGTGGCAGATCGGCACCGTGATCGGCCCGGCGATGGGCGGCTATCTCTACGCCGCCGGGCCCTCGGTGCCCTATTTCGTCGCGGCCGGCCTGTTTTCGCTCGCTTTGATCATGCTGCTGCTGATCTCGCCGGTCCCGCGCACCGCGATCAAGTCGACCGGCAGCCCCTGGGCGCAGATGGTCGACGGCCTCCATTATGTCCGGCGCAACCGGCTCGTGCTCGGCGCGATCTCGCTCGATCTGTTCGCGGTGCTGCTCGGCGGGGCGACGGCGATGCTGCCGGTCTATGCGCGCGACATCCTCCAGGTCGGCTCCGAAGGCCTCGGCCACCTCCGCGCCGCGCCGGCGCTGGGCGCGGTGCTGGTCGGCCTGTTCTTCTCGTGGCGCCCGCTCAAGACCGAGGTCGGCAAGAAGATGCTGCTCGCCGTCGCTGTTTTCGGTCTGGCGACCATCCTGTTCGGCGCCTCCGCCCCGTTCCTCGTCGGCCTGCTCGGCCCTTCGGCGATCGGCCACGACTTCGCCCCCGCCGTCTTGCTCTCGCTGGTCGCTTTGTTCGTTCTCGGCGCCGCCGACATGGTCTCGGTCTATGTCCGCCAGTCGCTGATCCAGCTCTACACCCCCGATCAGATGCGCGGCCGGGTCGGCGCGGTGTCGACTCTGTTCATCTCGGGATCGAACGAGCTCGGCGAGGCCGAGTCCGGTTTCCTCGCCGCGTTGATCGGCCCGGTCGCCGCAGTGATCGGCGGTGGCCTCGGCGCGGTGCTTGTCACCCTGCTATGGGCGCGGCTATTCCCCGAACTCAGGCGGGCTCGCACCTTCGATCCTCCGGCCAACCTCGAAGTGCCTCCCAAGGAGATGACGACATGAAGGCGAACACGATCCTCGAGACGATCGGCAACACGCCGCACATCCGTGTGCAGAAGCTGTTCCCCGACGCCGAGGTCTGGATCAAGTCCGAGCGCTCCAATCCTGGCGGCTCGATCAAGGACCGCATCGCGCTGGCGATGGTCGAGGCGGCCGAGGCTTCGGGCGATCTCAAGCCCGGCGGCACGATCGTCGAGCCGACCAGCGGCAATACCGGCGTCGGCCTCGCGATGGTCGCCGCGGTAAAAGGCTACAAGCTCATCCTCGTCATGCCCGAGAGCATGAGCCTCGAGCGCCGCCGCCTGATGCTGGCCTATGGCGCAAGCTTCGATCTCACGCCGCGCGAAAAGGGCATGAAGGGCTCGATCGAGCGCGCGATGGAGATCGTCGACAGCACCGAAGGCGCATGGATGCCGCAGCAGTTCGAAAACGCCGCGAACGTCGCGGTCCATGCCCGCACCACCGCGCAGGAGATCCTGAACGACTTCGCCGACTCCCCGATCGACGTGATCATCACTGGCGTCGGCACCGGCGGCCACATTACCGGCGTCGCCGAGACGCTCAAGAAGAGCTGGCCCAACCTCAAGGTCTTCGCGGTCGAGCCCGAGCTGTCCCCGGTGATCTCGGGCGGCACGCCCGGTCCGCACCCGATCCAGGGCATCGGCGCGGGCTTCATCCCCAAGAATTTCCACGGCGACGCGATCGACGGGGTGATCAAGGTCGATGCCGGCGTTGCCAAGGACATGGCTCGCCGCGCCGCGCGCGAGGAAGGCATGCTGGTCGGCATCTCGTCGGGCGGAACGCTCGCCGCGATCCTTCAGAAGCTTCCCGATCTGCCCGAGGGCACCCGCGTGCTCGGCTTCAATTACGACACCGGCGAGCGCTATCTCAGCGTTCCCGAATTCCTTCCCGAGAGGTGATCGCCTCCCGGAAACGCGACTGAACGGACCATTGCGGCGTTTCGGCGGCGCAATGGTTCCAAAATCGCGCTTGCTGCGTTATGGGCGGCGACCCCGCTGGAGCAGCCTTTTGTCCTTTTGCCTTCGCCTCGACCTTCCGACCCGGCGCGTCCGCGCGCAACGGGGCTGAGCGGGCACGCACGATGTTGATGCAATCCCACGATGCGACGCTTGCGCCCGCGCCGGCCCCGCGCCCTCCGGTTTCGCTCTGGCTTCGCGGCCTGCTCGGTGTGCTTGCGCTCGCCGCGATCGCCCTTCCCGTGCTGATCGTCGCCACGGCGCCGCGGGTCGTGGTGCACAACCGCGCACCCGTGGTGATCTCCAAGCGCGTCGTGCCGAAGCAGGAACTGCCCGAGGTCGATCCGATCAAACTGCAGGAAGTCGCGCCCGACGACGCCCGCGAGATCAACGCGGCGATCCCCTTCTCGACGCTTCCCAATCCCGCCGCGCGTGCGTTCAACCTCACGGGCGCGGCCGACAGCCAGGCGCGCGCCGTGGATTGCCTCGCCGCCGCGGGCTATTACGAAGCCGGCGACGACGCCAAGGGCCAGCGCGCGGTCGCCCAGGTGATCATCAACCGCATGCGCCACCCCGCTTTTCCCAAGACGATCTGCGGCGTCGTCTTCCAGGGATCCGAACGCAGCACCGGCTGCCAGTTCACCTTCACCTGCGACGGCGCGATGCTGCGCTACACGCCAAGCGCGGCGGCGTGGCAACGCGCGCGCGACGTCGCCCGCATGGCGCTCAACGGCTCGGTCTATCGCCCGGTCGGCCATGCCACCCACTATCACACTAATTGGGTCGTCCCCTACTGGAGCGCCAGCCTCGAAAAGATCACTGCGGTCGACACCCATTTGTTCTTCCGCTGGGCCGGCTGGTGGGGCACCCCGCCGGCGTTCAACCGCGGCTATGCCGGCGTCGAGCCCAACATCGCCAGGATGGCGCGCCTGTCGGCCGTCCATCTCGGCGACGAGACCAACCCGCTCGAAACCGCGCTGCAGGGCGACGGCTCGCTGGTCGACCCGGCGACGATCCCCGAAAGCGCCGTGCCCAATCCCGTCGGTGCCGGGCTCGACGCGAACCATTTCCTCGTCGTGCTCGACAGGAAAATGAACCCCGATGCCTTCGCGGCGCTGGCGATCAAGACCTGCGGCGAGCGGCTCTATTGCAAGTTCATGGCGTGGACCGACCCGAAGCAGAAGCCGGCCAAACTCCCCGCGACGCCCGCCCAGACCGCGGCGCTGTCGTTCAGCTATCTGCGCGATCAGGCGCAGGGCTATGCCAAGGCATTGTGGAACTGCCAGCAATATAAGCGGCCCAGCCCGATCCAGTGCATGCGCGTCCAGCCGCCGATCCTGACGCCACAGCCTGCGCCGCAGCCCGGCGCGGCTTCCGCGACGCTTCCCGAGACCAAGGCAGCGGGCCCCGCCTTGCTCTCCGGCGTGCGCCGCAAGACCGACCCGCCCCCCGCCACGGCGCGGCCGACGGTGACCTTCACGGTGACGCCGCCGAAACCCGCGCCCACGCCCGGCAACTAGCTTAGACGCGTGCCACCAGTTCCCGCGCCAGCGCTGCGGCGGTGGGTGCGGACACATCGGCGATATCGGGCCGGTGCCAGCCTTTCCCGCCCGCGGTGTCGATCGCGACGGTCGCGAGCCCGAGCCGCCGCTGGAGCCAGGTCCGGCGCACCGAAACCGTCTGCACCGCGGCATAGGGCACGATCCAGTCGCGCTGTGCCAGCACGCCGCGCGTCACCTGCGCGCTGGTCTCGCGCAGCCCGTAGCGATGAAAGCGCCGCTGGAGCAGCGCGATCCCGACGGGCACCGGCACCAGCGCAAGTCCGATCCACAGCGGCGGCAGGAAGAGCCCGGCGACGGCGAAGATCGCCAGCACCGGCAAGCCCTGGCGCAGCGCCACGCGAAGCACATGCCCGCGCGAAACCGGCGTCAGCGCGTCGGCTTCGAACGTCGGCAGTCCCGCCGCCGCGATCACCCGCGCGACTTCCTCGCCGCGCGCGAAGGGCGCCATCTCCTGCCGGCCCGAAGGGTCGTCGCTGCCGCCGAGGGTCTGGAAAGCGAGGCTTAGCCAGCCGAGCCGTCCGCTGAGCGGCGCACGGTGCACCAATGCCAGCTGCACCCGCGCCTTGACGATGACCACTTCGCTGCGGGTCAGCAGCCCGCGGATGCGCCGTAGCCGGCCGCCCCGCTCGTCCAGCCGGAAGCCATATTCCTTGGCCAGCGTCCGGACGAGCCCGGCGACCACCCCCAGCACCCCGGCGAGCGCGAGCACCGTCAGCGCGGCGGTCACGGTCAGATGGCTGCGCACTTCGCGCCCGGCGATCCCGACCAGTTCCTTCCAGTCGAACTCGATCACCCCGTCGAGCGTCTGGAGAGCGGCGAAGATCGCGGCCAGCCACACCAGCGAGAAGTTGAACAACCCGTAGAGCAGCACCCGCTTCAGCGGCATCGCGAACAAGGATCTCCCGGCATCTTCCGCAACCTCCGCGATTGCCTCGTCGACGCGCGTCGACACCGGCGTCCGACGCAGCGCTTGCCGAAGCCGATGCGCCTCGCGCAACGACACGCTGTCGAGCATCGCCTCGTCTTTGTCGCCGCCCCCGGTCTCGATCCGCACCAGGGCAAGTCCGAACAGCCGGGCGAGCGGCTTCTGCTCGATCGACACGTCCTGCACGCGCTCGAGCGGGATCGACCGGCGGCTGCGATGCAGCACCCCGCTCTCGATCACGAAAGCGTCGTCGGTCAGACGATAGGTGAAGAACCACCACCCTGCCCAGGTGAACAGCGCCATCGCCGCGACCCCGGCGAGAAGCAGCAGCGCCGCCTTGGCCATGCCGAACTGGCTTCCGGATGCGAGCAATGCGGGCAGGACGAGAAGCGTCGACGGTGCCGATTTGACCAGTCCGATCGCGATCGTGGCCGGATGGACCCGGCGCGTCGGTTCGTCGTTCACGCCGCGCTGCCTATCCGCGTGCGAATGACGTCGCGGATCTCCTCGGCAGTGGCGCGCGCGATGCCCGGCAGCGTCACTACGGTCTGGTCGGTCCCCGCAGTATGGAGCATCAGCCGCGCCACCCCGAAGCTGCGTTCGAGCGGGCCTTGCGCCACATCGATATGCTGGACGCGCACCACCGGAACGATGGTGTGGACCTGCGTCCACCAGCCATGCGCGACATGCAGCTCGCCGCCGGTAAAGGCATAACCCCAATGCCGCCACCGCCGCGGCGGGGATATGATCGCCAGCCAGATGCCCAGGAGCACAGCCACCCCGGCGATCGCGCCGTGCACCGGCAGCCGGTCCGCGATCGCGAATTCGGCGATACCCGCCGGCACGATCAGCGCCAGCGCCATCCCGGCGCCGCGCGCGTACATCACGTTCAATTGGCCGCGTTCGATGGGCATCAGGGGAACGATGGTCAGGGTCATGCCCCGACCATGCTATGTCCCCCGCCGCCGCTCAAGCGCGATCACGCCGCGCGGAACATCTCCGGGTCGAGCGCCATTACCGCGTCGCTGCCGCTCTCGACCTTGCGACGCAGCGCGCCGGCATCGGGCAGGAAGCGCTCGGCATAGAAGCGCGCGGTGACCAGCTTCGCTTCGAGAAACTTCGCGTTCTCGCTTCCCGAAGCGAGTGCCTCGGCCGCTGCTTTGGCCATGCGCAGCCACATCAGGCCGAGCGCGACCGTGCCGGTCAGCTGCATATAGGGATAGGCGCCCGCCCCGACGTGATTGGGGTTCTGGAAGCCGTTCGCCGCCAGCCACATGGTCGCGCCCTGGAGATGGCCGAGCGCTTTTTCCAGCGCCTCCGCAAAGCCCTTGAGCTTCTCGTCGCCCTTCGCCGCGGCGATTTCCTCGCTCACCAGCTTGAAGAACGCCTGCAACGCGCGGCCGCCATTCTGGGCGAGTTTCCGCCCGACCAGATCCATCGCCTGCACCCCGTTGGTGCCTTCGTAGATCATCGAGATGCGGGCATCGCGGACATATTGCTCCATGCCCCATTCGGCGATGTAGCCATGGCCGCCATAGACCTGCTGCGCGTCGGTCGCGACCTTGTAGCCGATATCGGTGCCGACGCCCTTGATCACCGGGGTGAGCAGCCCGATCAGATCGGCGGCGAGCTGGCGCTCCTCCTCGCTCGGCGCGGCATGCTCGAGATCGACCTGCAGCGCCCCCCACAGGCACAATGCGCGAAGTCCCTCGGTTTGCGCCTTGGCTTCCATCAGCATCCGGCGGACGTCGGGATGGACGAACAAGGTGTCGGCCTTTTCCTGCGGCTCGGCCGGGCCGGTGAGCGCACGGCCCTGACGGCGGTCATGCGCATATTGCACGGCGTTCTGATAGGCGGTCTCGCCGACGCCGAGGCCCTGCAGCCCGACGCCGAGGCGCGCCGCGTTCATCATGATGAACATCGCGGCGAGGCCCTTCATCTCCTCGCCGACCAGCCAGCCGGTGGCGCCGTCATAGTTCATCACGCAGGTCGAATTGCCGTGAATCCCCATCTTGTGCTCGATCGAGCCGCACGACACCGCGTTGCGGTCACCCAGCGATCCGTCGTCGCCGACCATGAACTTGGGGACGACGAAGAGCGAGATGCCCTTGCTGCTCTCGGGCGCACCCGGGGTCTTGGCGAGCACCAGATGGATGATGTTGCTGGTCAGGTCGTGCTCGCCCGACGAGATGAAGATCTTGGTGCCGGTGATCGACCAGCTGCCGTCGGCGTTGGGCTCGGCGCGGGTGCGGATCAGCCCGAGATCGGTGCCGCAATGCGGCTCGGTGAGGTTCATCGTGCCACCCCACTCGCCCGACACCATTTTCGGAACGTATTTGGCCTTCTGCTCCTCCGAACCCTTGACCAGCAGCGCCGCGATCGCGCCATGGGTCAGCCCCGGATACATCGCGAAGGCCATGTTGGCCGAGATCATATATTCCTGGAACGCGGTCGAGACGAGGTGCGGCATCTCCTGCCCGCCGAACGCGGCCGGCGCGCTCAGCGTCCCCCAGCCGCTCTCGACGAAGGCCTTGTACGCTTCCTTGAAGCCGTCGGGCGTGGTGACGCTGCCGTCGTCGTGGCGCGTGCAGCCCTGCTGGTCGCCCGAATGGTTGATCGGGAACAGCACGTCGGCGACGAACTGACCGCCCTGATCGAGCACCGCCTCGACCACGTCCGGCGTCGCATTCTGGAAGCCCGGCAGATTGGCGTAGCGATCGAGCCCGATCACCGAATCGAGGATGAAGCGCGTGTCGCGCACCGGCGGCGTATATTGCGGCATTTCTGGCTTCCTCAGTGAGCGTCGCTGCTTTCGAGCAGCTGTACGAATTGCTGGAGCTCGGTGATGTGCGCGTCGATGTCGCGCTTCTGATTCTCGAGCAAATGGATGCGGTCGCGGCAGCGCTCGAGCGTCACTTGCTTCTGCACCCGCCTGCCTTCGCCGACATCGTAGAGATCGATCATCTCCTTGATCTCGGCCAAGCTGAAGCCGACCCGCTTGCCGCGCAGGATCCAGGCGAGCCGCGCGCGGTCGGCGTGCGAATAGATTCGCTGGGTGCCGCGGCGTTCGGGGCCGATCAGCCCTTCATCCTCGTAGAAGCGCAATGCGCGCGGCGTGACCGCGAACTCGGCGCACAGATCCGAAATGGAGAAGGCATCCTGCTGGGGACGCGGCTCGATGGGCGCCAGGGCCTCGACGGGAAAGGCGGCAGCGGTGGTTGGCATGCCCGCTTTATAGCTTTACCTTTACGTGAACGTCAAGCAGTTCGCGCCGAGAGGCGCGCGATCAGCCCCGACATCTCGAACACGGTCGCGCCGGCATCGAGCGACAGCCCGACCGCCGCCTCGGCCAGTTCGCGTGCCGCGGCATAGGCATCGAGCGCGGCGCGGAGCGGCTCGCCCGAACGGGTCCGCGCGCGTTCGGCGATGAAGCTCGGCGAGCGCTGCAGGAACGCCTCGTAGCGTGGCTGCGCGGCCTTGGCGCCGAGCAATTTGGCGAGCCGCGAACGCACGGCGTTGGAAGGATCGCCGGTCTCGGCGAGCGTGGCCATCTCGCCCTCCAGCGCGGCGAGATCGAGCCCGGCAAAGCCCAGCGCGCGCCCCGGCGAACCCTCGCCCGCACGGACCAGCGCGTCGATTTCGCTCGCACTCGCTTGCGGGAGCTCCGCCCGCAAGATGCCGGCGACCTGCTCCGCCGGCAATGCCTCGAACCTTAGCAGCCGGCAGCGCGAGCGGATCGTCGGCAGCAATTGCCCCGGGGCGTGGCTGACGAGCAGGAAGATCGTTCCCGCCGGCGGCTCCTCGAGATTCTTGAGCAGGGCATTGGCGCCGCCGCGTTCGAGATCGTCGATCGAATCGATCACGATCACCCGCCGGCCGCTCAGCGACGGCTTGGTCGCGAACAAGGGCTGGAGGCTGCGCACCTGCGCGATGGTGATCGAGCGGGCGAGCGCCTCTTCGGGCTTGGCGGCGTCCTTGGGCAGCCGCACCAATGCGCGATAGTCGGGATGCGCGCCCGCCGCGATCAGATGCGCGGTCTGCGTCGTCTCGGGCACGTCCCAGCCGGGGTTGAGCTTGTGCGGCTCGCTGGCCTCGGCGAGCATCCGCGCCGCCGCGGCCCGGGCGAACGCCCCTTTCCCCACCCCTTCGGGCCCGGCGATCAGCCAGGCATGGTGGAGCACCCCGCTGGCCATGGCGGCGGCAAGCGCGTCGCGCGCGGATTCGTTGCCGAGAAAAGCCATCAGTCTCTCTATCCCCTCCCTCTCAGGGAGGGGCAAGGGGTGGGTAGCGGCGGACGAGGCTCGATGCCGCGGCCGACGCTTCGATCCTGGCAAGAGTTTCTGGGCGCGCAGACACGCGCACCCGCCCCCTGCCCCTCCCTGCGAGCAGGGAGGAGTGAAAAGTCACCCGAACAGCGACGTCAGCCCGAGCCACACCCGGCGGAAGAACCCCGCCTCGCCGACATCGGCCTCCGCCACCAGAGGCAGCGTCTGGGTCGGCATCCCCGGGGTCTCGACCACCAGGTCGGCGATATGCGCGCCCGCCTTGATCGGCGCCTTGACCGGGCCGAGATAGACCAATTTGCCGGTCATCTTTGGCGTGGTCCCCGCAGGCACCGTCGCGTTGAGCGCACGCGGCGCGACCACGCCGACGCTCCCCGCGCCGCCGCCCTGCACTTCGACTTCGCCGATCTTCTTGCCCTTCGACGCGATCGCGTGCGGGCTCCACGCGCGGAAGCCCCAGTTCATGAAGCGCACCGATTCCTCGGCGCGGCCGCCATAGGAATCGAGCCCCGCGACGACCATCACCAGCCGCCGCCCATTCTGCTCGGCCGATCCGGTGAAGCCGTATCCCGCTTCCTCGGTATGCCCGGTCTTGAGCCCGTCGGCACCGGCGACGCGCCCGAGCAACGGATCGCGATTGCCCTGGGTGATCGCGTCGCCGGCACCCAAAGTCTTCCCCCAGGTATAGGAGGTGCGGCTGTAGAATTGCTCGTAGAGCTGCGGATGATCCTCGATCGTCGCCTTGGCGAGATGCGCGAGATCGCGCGCGGTCACATAGGTGCGGCCTTCGTCGGGCCAGCCGTTCGACGTGCCGAACTGGCTGTTGGTCAGCCCGATCCTCTTCGCCTGCTGGTTCATCAGATTGACGAAGGCTTCCTCGGTCCCCGCGATCTTCTCGGCGAGCACCACGCAGGCGTCGTTGCCCGACAGCGTGACGATGCCGTTGAGCAGATCCTCGACCTTCGGCGTCTCGCCGACCGCGAGAAACATCGTCGAGCCTTGCGAATGCCACTTCTTCCACGTCTCGGGCGCGACGGTGGTGGTGTCGCTCAGCTTGAGCTTGCCCTGCTTGATCAGGTCGAACGCGACATAGACCGTCATCATCTTGGCCATCGATGCCGGCGGGATGCGGCGATCGGCATCCTTGGCATAGAGGACCGCGCCCGAGGACAGGTCCTCGAGATAGGCGATCGGGGCGGGCGTATCGAAAGGCGGGGTCTGCGCAGTGGTCGGATACGCGACGGCGAGCGCCAGGATCGAAGCGGCGATCAGCTTGTTCATGATGTCCGGGTCCCCGGGTTACTCAGTTGACGGCGAGTACGCGCGCGTCCCCATAACCCGCGCGTGCGGCCCCGCCCCGCGCTGCATCGGCCTGCGCCCGTGTGGCGAAGGGGCCGAGCTGCACGCGATAGAGCCCTCCGCCCTGCTTTACGGATCCGCCGAGCCTCTGCGCAAGCGCCTGCGCGTTCCGCGCGTTAGAAAGTGCGGCGACCTGCACCCAGAAATTGCCGCGCGCCGCCGGCCGCGGTGCGCGCACTACCGGAGCGGCGCGTGCCGGCGCCGGTCGCGCCGGCTCGGCCGATGTAGTCGCCGGCGCCCGTGCCGGCGCGCCGAGATGCTTGCGCAGGGCATTGAGCAGGACCGGCGGCGTATCGGGTCGCGCCGGCGCGGGATTGCCCGCGCGCAGCGCCAGCAGGTCGCCCGGTGCCGCGGCGACGCGCCGCACCCGCACCGGGATCGTCGCCGAACCGTCATGGCCTAGCGCGCGAGCGGCGCCGGCCGAAAGCGTGATCGGCCGCGCCGCGCCGGGATCGGTTGCATTGACCAGCGCCACGATCGTCCGGCCATTGTCGAGCGAGGTCACCTCGACCAGCGTGTCGACCGGCAGCGACGCGTGGACCCCGGTCACGCCCGTGCCCGGATCCTCGACCGCGGCATAGCCGACCTCGTCGTAACGCTGCTCGCCCGGCGCGCGCTGGGAGGACCCGCGCGGCCCGTCCATGCCGCTGGTCGGATCCTCCTGCGGCGCATAATCGAGCCGCGGCGCGGCCGGCCCAGGCTGCGCGGCGCCGGGCGCGGCATAGCTTGCGCCGGGGCGATCCTGCGGTGCGGCGGTGGCAAAGGCTCGCGCCCCGCCGAATCCGGCGAGGAGGAGAAGGGCAGCGACGGCGCTAGCGTTCGACTTCATCGGCGAGCAGGCCTACCGACAAAGCGTAAAAATTCGAGCAATTATAATCGAGGATCACGCGATAATTGCCGGTGAGCAAATAAGCGGTCTTTCCCGGGCCGTCGGGCTCGAGCAGGGTCGCCTGGACATGGTCCGCCGGCCAGCTCCGCCCCTGCGGAGTCAGCCCGAGCGCGCGCCATTCGGCCATCGTCTTCCACCGGCTGTGGCGCTCGTGCACCCGCGGGCAGCGCGTCGGCACCGTCCGCCCTGCCACCGCCGCACGATTGAACCCCGCCGGCACGCGCACCGCGACGCCCCAGGGCTGGCCCGGCCGCCAGCCGGCATTGACGAAATAATTGGCGATCGAGGCGAGCGTGTCGGGCTCGCTGGTCCAGATGTCGGCGAGCCCGTCGCCGTCGCCGTCCACCGCCAGCCGCAGATAGACGCTGGGCAGGAATTGCGGCCCGCCGAACGCCCCCGCCCAGCTGCCCACCAGTTTCTCGCGCGGCACCCCGCGATCGATCATCTTGAGCGTCGCGATGAATTCCTCGGCGAACAAGGCGCGCCGCCGCCCCTCATAAGCGAGGCTGGCGAGCGCCCGCGGCAAGTCGAACCCGCCCATCACCCGGCCGTAATTGGTCTCGTGCCCCCAGATCGCCACCATGATCGATTCGGGCACCCCGGTCTCGCGCTCGATCCGCGCCAATCGGCTGCGCACCCGCTGCCAGGCGGCGCGCCCCTGCCCGATCCGCGCCGCGTCGACATGCTTGACGCGATAAGGCTCGAAATTGGAGATCGGCGCATTGGGCCGGGTTTCGGGCTGCTGGCGGTCGAGCTCGACCACCCGGGCATTGTAGGTCAGGGTCGGGATCACCCGGTCGACCGTGCGCCGGGTCACCCCTTCGGCCAGCGCCTGGCGGCCGAGCGTCTGAAGATAGGCCTGGAAGCCCGCCTCGTCCTGCGCGATCGCCGGCCCTGCCGCCGGGCTCGCCAAAATCACCGCCGCGGCCAGCACCGCCGCTTTCCCGAACATCGCACGCAAGCTGAACATGCGCGATTTTGTGCCACAGCCGTGCCCGGGCATGAACCCCCTTTGGCGCGCAGATGAGCAAGATTTTCTGGCGTACTGTCGCGCGGCGCGATAGCGGGGGCGTCAGCGGAGAGGTGGCCGAGTGGTTTAAGGCAGCGGTCTTGAAAACCGCCGTGGGTGCAAGCTCACCGTGGGTTCGAATCCCACCCTCTCCGCCACGCCGTCCTTTGCTTCCTCGCCCGAAAGTGGGTTCCTCAGCGTCCGGCGACGCGGCGCGCGATGGGCCGCACGGTGGCGCAGGCCGGAGTGCCGTCCGCCGCGGTGCCGGGGACGCGAATCTCGATGGCTCCGCCGCCCCCCGCCGCACGGTCCAGCATGTCGGCGTCGATGTCGTGAATGTCGACCTTCATTCGACGGGACCAGGGAGAGGAAGAGTCTCCGGCCATTTGCCCGATACGAACATAGACGAATCTTCGCACCGGGCCTTCGCGACGGACCTGGTCGCCATAGAATTTGGGGCCCGGCGCCACACGGACGGAGAGGTCGAATATCAGCGGTTCGCCCGCGCGCGACGCTTTTGGATCGAGCGGCGACTCATCCCTCGCCTGCAGGCTGTGAAGCACCCCGATCACAGGCTGCTCGATGATGATCCGAAGGTCGATCTCGGTCTGGTCCGCCTTGGCCATGCGCCCTGATAGCCCGGCGCGTCGGCGGGGCAAAGACGCAGCGGCGCCTGCATCAGCGGATCCGGCCGGGCATGAGGCGAAAAGGCGGCCCTTCGGGGCACCGCCGGCGCGGCTTGGTCAGACCAATCGCACCTAAGCCGACCCGATCTTCAGCCGCCGCGCCACGCTGTCGCGCCGTGCATCGAGCTCGCTCCGCGCCCGCTCCATCACCTCGAGCTCGGTCGCCTCGAGCAGATCGTCGACCACCCCGCGCAGATGCCGCCGCATTGCGGCGCGCGCGGCATGCGGATCGCGCGCGTGCAGCGCCGCGACGATCGGGCGATGCTCCTCGACCCGCGGCGTGATTCCGCCGCGCTTCGCCCGCGCGAACATGTTCGCGGCGAGCGGCGAGCGCGTGCGCAAATCCCACAGATATTCGATCACGCTGCGGATCGCGGCATTGCCGGTCGCATTGGCGATCGCGAGGTGAAAGCGATGATCGGCGTCCATCACCGAGGGCTCGTTCGAATCGTCCGCCGCCATCTCGACGAGCAATTCGTCGAGCTCGGCGAGTTGCTCGTCGGTGATCGATACCGCCGCCAACGCCACTGCCTCGCCTTCGAACAGGATCCGCGCCTCGGTCAGGTCGAACGCGCCGACGTCGAAATTGAGCGAATCCTCGCGCTGCCCGGTGCCGTGGTCGCGCGGCGTGACATAGAGGCCCGAGCCGTGCCGCGCCTCGATCCAGCCCTTCATCTCGAGCGCGATCATCGCCTCGCGGATCGTCGGGCGGCTGACGCCATATTCCTCGGCGAGGTCGCGTTCGCCGGGAAGCCGGGTGCCCGGCGACCAGCGCCCGCCCTCGATCGCCTCGGTGATCGAAGCCGCCACCCGCTGGTACAGCTTGTTGCCTTTGATCTTCATAACGCCCTCTTTGCACCACTCTAGGTTGACAGCATACCCGTCACAAGCAGATATTGGCCTGACCACTTTTAGGGAAATGCTGACCTTGCCTCGCATCACTTCTGCACGCGTGATCGTGACGTGCCCCGGCCGTAACTTCGTGACTCTCAAGATCGAGACCGACCAGGGCGTCTACGGCGTCGGCGACGCCACCCTGAACGGCCGTGAGCTGGCGGTGGCGAGCTATCTCGAGGATCATGTCATTCCCTGCCTGATCGGCCGCGACGCGCACCGGATCGAGGATATCTGGCAATATCTCTACAAGGGCGCCTATTGGCGCCGCGGCCCGGTGACGATGTCGGCGATCGCCGCGGTCGACATGGCCTTGTGGGACATCAAGGGCAAGGTCGCCGGACTGCCGGTCTATCAATTGCTCGGCGGCGCGGCGCGCGAAGGCTGCATGGTCTATGGCCATGCCAACGGCTCGGACGTCGAGGAGACGATCGAGCGCGCGCACGAATATCTCGAGCAGGGCTATAAGGCAGTGCGCCTCCAGTCGGGCGTCCCCGGGCTCGCCGCGACCTATGGCGTCTCGGGCGAGCGCTTCTACTACGAGCCCGCCAAAGGGTCGCTTCCCGAAGAGACGCTCTGGTCGACCTCGAAATATATGCGTCACGTGCCCGAATTGTTCGAACGCGGGCGCGAGGCGCTCGGCTGGGACATCCATCTGCTCCACGACGTCCACCACCGCCTGACTCCGATCGAGGCCGGGCGGCTCGGCAAGGATCTCGAGCCGTACCGCCTGTTTTGGCTAGAGGACGCGACCCCGGCCGAGAATCAGGCCGGCTTCCGGCTGATCCGCCAGCACACCACCACCCCGCTCGCGGTCGGCGAGATCTTCAATTCGGTGTGGGACGCCAAGCAGCTGATCGAGGAGCAATTGATCGACTATATCCGCGCCACGGTGGTCCATGCCGGCGGCATCACCCATCTGCGCCGGATCGCCGGCCTCGCCGATCTCTATCAGGTCCGCACCGGCTGCCACGGCGCGACCGACCTGTCGCCGGTCAGCATGGCGGCGGCGCTCAATTTTGGGCTGTCGGTGCCCAATTTCGGCATCCAGGAATATATGCGCCACTCCGCCGAGACCGACGAAGTGTTCCCGCACGCCTATTCGCTGTCGAACGGCCTGATGCATCCCGGCGACAAGCCCGGCCTCGGCGTCGATATCGACGAGGCGCTGGCCGCGAAATACGCGTATAAGCGCGCCTATTTGCCGGTGAACCGGCTCGAGGACGGGACGATGTTCAACTGGTGAGGCTTTAGTGCTCCTGCTTTCGCAGGAGCACTGGCAAGGGAAGGCCGCACCCTTCAACGCTCCGGCCTTTTGCCGGAGCACCGGTATGCGCCTCATCGAACGCGTCGAGGACAGAATATCGTGCTCCGGCAAAGGCCGGAGCGCCGGCAAGGAAAGGCTTCGGTCGCCACCCCTCCTGCCTTCGCCGAAGCGCCGGCATTCTCCCTCCACAATCCCCGACCAAAGCGTAAATTCCGCATCAACCACGTATTTACGTGCTTCGGTATACCCCCGGCTTGCATAAGGGCGCACCGGTACTCCCGGTATCTCAGGAATTTGGGGGCATATGCCGTTCGATACCGCACAGATTGCCCGTCTCGGCGGCACATGGGGAGCGATGGGATCGCTCGTCGCGTCCGATGGCAGCGCGAACCACCCCTGGCTCCAGCGCATCGCCCGGAACCCCGAGCCGCTGCGTGACCTTGCCGATGCCGCCCATTTCATCTGCGTGCTCCACGGCCGCCATCCCGGGGTGATCGATCATGCGCTCGATCATGCCCGCGTCTCGCTCGAGCGCGACTGGCTCGAGGCCGCCGCCGACGCCTTCGCCACCGAACGCGCCTATCTCGTCCGCATCGTCGCTGCTGCCGGGCCGCTGCCCAGCACGCCCGGCCATGCCGAATCCGAATCCGCCGCGCAGGCGCAGCGCCACGCGCTCGACATGCTCGCCCAGTCCGACCGGGCCGGCTGCGCCGCGGGCGCCGCGCTCGCGGTGGCGATCGACTGGGCGACGATCCGCTCGGTACTCGATGCAGTCGCCGGCCGGCTGGGCCTGACCGTGCCCGTCTCTACCCTGCCGCTCGCCGAGGAGACCGTCAGCGTCGTCGACGCGCTCGCCCGCGAAGGCGCGATGGAGCGCGCGATGCTGTTCGGCGCGCAACAGGTCTTCGCCCAGCATCGCGGCCTGTGGGACCTGCTCGAAGCCCGCGCCAGCGCCCGCGCGCGGGGCTGACACCGCGAGCCTTGCCCCATGCGCTCCCCTCCCGCTTGCGGGAGGGGAATCGAGTAACGGGTTGCAACCAGCAACCCTCCGCCTCTATCCCCGCGCCATGCGCTTCGAAGGCACCCAAAGCTATGTCGCGACGGAGGACCTCAAGGTCGCCGTCAACGCGGCCGTCACCCTCCGCCGTCCGTTGCTCGTCAAGGGCGAGCCGGGGACCGGCAAGACCGTCCTCGCTTATGAGATAGCGAAAGCGGTCGGCGCCCCGCTGATCGAGTGGAACGTCAAGTCGACCACCAAGGCGCAGCAGGGCCTCTACGAATATGACGCGGTCGCGCGGCTGCGCGATGGCCAGCTCGGCGACGAACGCGTCCACGACATCGCCAATTACATCCGCAAGGGCAAATTGTGGGAGGCGTTCACCGCGCCGCAGCTCCCCGTCCTGCTGATCGACGAGATCGACAAGGCCGATATCGAATTCCCCAACGATCTTCTGCTCGAGCTCGATCGCATGGAATTCCATGTCTACGAGACCAAGGAGACCGTCCGCGCCGCCGAGCGCCCGATCGTGGTGATCACCTCGAACAACGAGAAGGAATTGCCCGACGCGTTCCTGCGTCGCTGCTTCTTCCACTACATCAAATTCCCCGACCGCGAGACGATGCAGGCCATCGTCGACGTCCATTTCCCCGGCATCCAGAAGATCCTCGTTAGCAAGGCGATGGACATCTTCTACGACATCCGCGAGGTCCCCGGGCTCAAGAAGAAGCCGAGCACCTCCGAGCTGCTCGACTGGCTCAAATTGCTCCTCCACGAGGAGATGCCGCTCGACGTGCTCCAGTCACAGGATACGAGCAAGGCGATCCCGCCGCTCCACGGCGCGTTGCTCAAGAACGAGCAGGACGTGATGCTGTTCGAACGGCTCGCCTTCATGAGCCGGCGGCAGAGCAAATGAGCCGCTATACCGGCCGTTGCGCCTGCGGCGCGGTCACCGCCACGGTCGACGGCACGGCGGTCGCCGTCCGCCAATGCTGGTGCCGCCAGTGCCAGCAGATCGCCGCCGGCTCGCCGACCACCAATGCGATGTTCGCCACCGACGCGGTCGCGATCTCGGGCGAACTCGCCGCCACTTCCTATGTCGCGGCGAGCGGCAACACGCTCACCCAGAGCTTTTGCGGCAAGTGCGGCACCCAGGTGATGGGGCAGTCCTCGGCGCGCCCGCAATTCCGCACCCTGCGGCTCGGTTTCCTCGACGCGCCCAACGATCTCGCCCCGCAAGTCGCGATCTGGACCGAGGATGCGCCGGCTTGGGCAGTGATCGATCCGGCGCTCGAACGTTTTCCGCGGCAGCCGCCGCCGCCGCAAAAACAGGGTTAACGCTTTTTTAACCGGTTCCCGATACCCGGCGCACGGGGGGGTATCTGTAACGGTACCCGTGTATGCGTCGCTTCGCGTTCTCCGTCCTGCTCGCCGCCGCCGCCGCTGCGGCCGTTCCCGCGCAGGCGCAATCGCTTCTCGAATATGTCGGCCAGTGCGTGCCCTTCGCCCGCCAAGCCTCGGGCATCCAGATCTATGGCGACGCCTGGACATGGTGGGCGCAGGCCGATGGCCGCTACCAGCGCGGGCAGAGGCCGCGCGTCGGCGCCGTCCTCGCTTTCGCCAAAAGCGGCCGTCTGCCGCTCGGCCATGTCGCGGTGGTCAGCCGCATCGTCGACAAGCGCGTGCTGATGGTCACCCACGCCAATTGGTCGCGCGTCGACGGCAAGCGCGGCCATGCCGAGCAGGACGTCACTCTGTTCGACGTTTCGCCGCGCGGCGACTGGAGCCAGGTCAAGGTCTGGTACCGCGACACCAACGGGCTCGGCAGCTCGGTCTATCCCGCGCACGGCTTCATCTATGGCGCGCCCGATCCGGCGGCGGGCGGCGCGATCCGCCCCGCCCGCCCCGCGCCCGAATTGAGCAGCCGCCAGCCCGATTATGTCGGCTCGCTGATCGATGCCTATGCCCGCTGACTTGTGCGCCTCGCGGCGCTGAAGCATTAGGAGCGGCATGCAGGGGGGCAGCATCGCGCGAAGATATTGGTGGCTGCTCGGCGGACTCGTGCTGCTCGGCCTCGCCTTGCGCATCGCCGGCGCGCAGGGCGCATTGTGGCTCGACGAGGCCTGGTCGGCCAAGCAGGCGCACGACGCCGGTACCCCGCTCGGCGTGTTCCTCAACATCAATCACGACAACAACCACCATCTCAATTCGCTGTGGATGCAGTTCGTCGGGTTCGACGCCGCCCCGCCGCTCGCCCGGGCGCTGTCGATCGTCACCGGCACCGCCGCGATCCTGATCGCCGCGCTGATCGGCGCGCGCCGCCACCTTGCGCTCGGCTTGATCACCGGGCTTCTCTTCGCGGTCTCGCCCGCGCTGGTCACCTTCGGCTCAGAGGCCCGCGGCTATGCGCCGATGGTGCTCGCCTTGCTCGTCGCGATCCTGCTGATCGACCGCTGGCTGGCCGGCGAGGCCGAGCGCAGCCCCGCGACGGCGCTGGCGATCGCCTTTTTCCTCGGTGCCTTTTCGCAGCTGACCATGTTCTTCGGCTTCTGCGCGCTCGCCGGCTGGGTGTTCTTCGCTTTGTGGAAGCGCGACGGGCTCAAGCCGGCGATCCTCGGCAGCTTCAGGCTCTTCCTCCCCTCGGCGATCACGCTCGGCCTCGTCGTCGCGATCATCCTCGGCGCCGCCGCCGCGCATACCGGCTTCAAGTTCGGCCGCTACGATCCGTACAATACGATGGAGCTGCTCCACGGCGTCTCGGAGATGGTCCAATATATTCTGGGCTTCCCGATCGTCAGCATCTGGTGGTTCGCCGCGATCCCCGCGCTGGTGGTGCTCGCGCCTTCCGCCGGCGTGACGCGCATCGCCTTTCACCGTCTCGCTATCCTCGCTTTCCCGCTGGCGCTCGCCTTGCTCCGTTCGGGCAATGTCGCGCACCCGCGTTATTATCTCCTCGTCGGCATTGCGTTGCTGATCCTCGTTGCCGAACTGATCTGGCTCGGCTGGCGCGCCGGCGGCTGGAAGCGCTGGCTGGCCGGCGCAGCGCTCGCAACGATCACCGCCGCCAGTCTCGTCCTCGACATGGATCTCGCGATCAACCGGCGCGGCGATGTCGGCGCCGCGATCCGCGCGATGCAGGCCCGCGCGCCGCAGGGCGCCACCCTGATCCTCGATCGCGAGCCCGGCATCGCCACGCTCGAGGCGGCGGCCGCCGCCGCGCATTATCCGCTGAAGGTCCAGCTCGCCGATTGCACCGCCGCGCCCTTCTTCTTCGCCGATCGCTTCAAGGGCGAGGAGCCGCCCGCCGCGATCGCACTCTGCGGCGCCCGCTTCATGCCGATCGCCGGCGCGCGCGCCCACGGCATGTCGGGCACCCACTGGACGCTCTACCAGCGCCAGCCCTAGAAGGCGCCATGTTCTTCTCTTTCCTCGACGAACTGCGCGCTGCCGGCATCCCGGCCAGCCTCAAGGAGCATCTGGTCCTGCTCGAGGCGCTCGACCGCGACGTGATCGAGCGCACCCCCGAGGCGTTCTATTATCTCGCCCGCGCCACCTTCGTGAAGGACGAGGGACTGCTCGATCGCTTCGACCAGGTCTTCGCCAAGGTCTTCCGCGGCATCGCCACCAATTACGGCGTCGCCCGCGCTGACATTCCCGAGGACTGGCTCAAGGCGATCGCCGAGAAATTCCTCACGCCGGAAGAGATGGCGGCGATCCAGTCGCTCGGCTCATGGGAAGAGATCATGGAGACGCTCAAGCAGCGGCTCGCCGAGCAGCATGAACGCCATCAGGGCGGCAGCAAATGGATCGGCACCGGCGGCACCTCGCCGTTCGGCAATTCGGGCTACAATCCCGAAGGCGTCCGCATCGGGGGAGAGAGCAAGCACAAGCGCGCGCTCAAGGTGTGGGACCAGCGCGAATTCCGCAACCTCGACAACACGAAGGAACTCGGCACCCGCAACATCAAGGTCGCGCTGCGCCGCCTGCGCCGCTTCGCCCGCGAAGGCGCTGCCGACGAGCTCGACATGGACGCGACGATCGAGGGCACCGCCAAACAGGGCTGGCTCGACGTCCGGATGCGCCCCGAGCGCCACAACGCGGTCAAGCTATTGCTCTTCCTCGACGTCGGCGGCTCGATGGACCCGTTCGTCAAGCTCTGCGAGGAATTGTTCTCGGCGGCCACGTCCGAGTTCAAGAATCTCGAATTCTTCTATTTCCACAATTGCCCGTACGAAGGCGTGTGGAAGGACAATCGCCGCCGCTTCACCGAGCGCACGCCGACCTGGGACGTGCTCCACAAATATGGCCACGACTATAAATTGATCTTCGTCGGCGACGCCTCGATGAGCGCGTACGAGATCAGCCATCCCGGCGGCTCGGTCGAGCATTTCAACGAGGAGGCCGGCGGCGTCTGGATGCAGCGGCTGGTCGACACCTATCCCGCCGCGGTGTGGCTCAACGTCCTGCCCGAGGCGCATTGGGGCTATACCCAGTCGGTACGCATCATCCGCGAGCTGATGCAGGACCGCATGTATCCGCTGACGCTGGCAGGGCTCGACGCCGCGATGCGCGAACTGAGCCGGAAAAGGTAAGCTCCCCTTCCTGCAAGGGCGGGGCTGGGGTGGATGCGACCCCGGCGAGGGCCGGGGGAGCCCAACGGTGCGGTGGAGAAAAAGAAAAGGCCGGGCGTCGAACCCGACCTTTTCTTACTCACCCCTGCCCCCTGCCTGCAGGGAGGGGAGTACGAAACTAGAGCCGGTCGATTGCCCGGTGCAGCCGCCGCAGCACCGCATTGTCGTGCGCCGGCCCGCTTACTGCTTCCGAAGCGAGCGCCATCAGCCGCACCGCGCCGAAGCTCGCCGCCAGTCCCTTGAGCCGCAACGCCCCCGCCGCCCATGCATCCGGCGTCTCCGCCGATTTCATCGCGCCGACGCAGCGCCGCACGCTGTCGAGGAAGGATTCGCGCAGCTCGGCGATCAGCGCGGGCTCGTCGCCCACCGCAGCCGCCAGCGTCGCATCGATCGCACCCGGGTCATATGCCATGCCCCGGGACTATCCGAACGGGGTTAACGGGTGGTTGCGGCCTGTTTGGCGAATTGTCCAAACATGGTACAGGTTGCGCATGACTGGGGGAAACACCGCGCACGCCGCCATCGGGCCGTCCAACGGCAACGAAGAGCTCGTCCTTTCCGATACTTCGTCGCTTCCCGCGCCGCTCGAGGAGCTCGCGCTCGACGAGGACGACGCGCATCATCGCGGCAGCTGGGTGCTGCCGACCGTCGCGTGGGTCGCCGTCGCCGGCTGGTTCATCGCCACGATCTGGCTCGCGCTGCCGACGATCCAGCGCGGAATCGAGCCCGTCGCACTGATCCAGCTGATCGCCGCGATCTGCGTGCCCCCGGCGTTGGTCGGCATCCTCTACATGCTCGCCTTGCGCACCAGCCGCGCGGAGGCGCGTCGCTTCGGCACCACTGCCCGCGCAATGCGCGCCGAGGCCGCCGCGCTCGAGCGCGTGCTCGCCACGATCTCGCGGAAAGTCGCCGAGAACCATGCCGTGCTCGCCGAGCACACCACCACCCTAACCGCGCTCGGTGAACGCGCGGCCGAGCGGGTCGAGGGCGCCGCCGGCATGGTCGAGCGCCAGGCCCAGCGCATGGACAGCGGCATCCGCGTGTTCGGCGAAGCGATGGACCAGGCCGAGCGGCGCTTCGAGATCATTCTCACCACTTTGCCCAAGGCGCATGACGAGATGCAGGGGCTCGCCGGCCGCATCGACGCCGCCGGTCTGCTCGCCAGCCAGCGCGCCGCGGCGCTCGACACCCAGCTCACTGCACTGTCCGAGCGCGGCCGCGAGGCCGATCAGATCGCCGGCGGCGCCGCCGAACGGCTCGCCGCGCACATCGCGCGGATGGAGGCGACCAGCGAGACCGCGAGCAGCCGGCTCGAGCAGGTTACCGGCCAGATGTCGGTCGCAGTTGATGCCGTGCTCGATCGCGCCGCGGGTGCGGTCGACGAGGCGCGCAAGGGCATCGCCACCCAGGGCGAGGCGATCCTCGCCATGCTCAGCGCCAATCAGGCCGCGCTCGATCGCGCCGGCCGCGACAGCGCCGAGGCGCTCGGCGCGCGCATGGCGGTGATCGAGGACGCGATCGGCCGCGTCGGCGAACGTCTCGCCCAGGAGCAGGGCCGCGGCGATTCGCTGTTCGCCGGCCTTTCTGCAGGCGTCGACCGCCTCGACCGCGAGCTTCAGGCGCTCCACGCCACGGGCACCGATCGCACCGAGTCGCTCGCCGCCTCGATCGGCGCGCTGCAGGGCTCGACCGATGCGATGTCGGAGGCCTTGCGCACCGGCGATCAACTCGCGCGGAAGGTCATCGGCACATCGGAGGATCTGCTCACCGCGCTCGACGCTTCGGCGCGCGAGATCGACGAGACCTTGCCCGAGGCGCTCGCCCGGCTCGACGAACGGATCGCCACGAGCCGCAAGTTCGTCGCCGGCGCCAAGCCCGAATTGCTCGCGCTGGTCACCGCCGCGGAGAGCACCCATGACGCGATCGAGGCGATCGCCGACGTCGTCTCGCAGCAACGCGACACGCTCGCCAAGACCCAGGCCTCGTTGCTGGAAACCTTGGCCACCGGCAGCGAGCAGGCCGCCTCGCTCGGCGGGATCGTCGACGATACGATCGAAACCACCCGTCGCTTCGCCGAGACCGCGGCGCCGCAGCTCGTCGATGCGCTGATCAGCGTCCGCGAGACCGCCAGCGCCGCCGCCGCGCATGCCCGCGAGGCCTTGGCCACGATCGTCCCCGGCGCCACGGCGGCGCTCGAGGAAGCCAGCGGCGCCGCGCTCCGGCGCGTCGTCGATGCCGGCGTGCGCCGCGAGATGACCGAGCTCGCCGATACCACCGAGGCTGCGGTCACCGCGGCTGCGCGTGCTTCCGAACGGCTCACCCAGCAGATGCTCGCGCTCGCCGACACCACGTCGCGGCTCGAGGCGCGGATCGAGGAGGAGCGCGTCGATCGCGAACGCGCCGACAGCGACAATTTCGCTCGCCGCACCACCTTGCTGATCGAGGCGCTCAACTCGGCGTCGATCGACATCGCCAAGGCCTTCTCGGCCGAAGTCACCGACAGCGCCTGGGCGGCCTATCTCAAGGGCGATCGCGGCGTGTTCACCCGCCGTGCGGTGCGCCTGCTCGATGCGGGCGACACCCGTGAGATCGCCCGCCTCTACGATATGGATCCGGCGTTCAGCGAGCACGTCAATCGCTACATCCACGATTTCGAGGCGATGCTGCGCCACATCCTCGCGCTGCGCGACGGATCGACCTTGGGCGTCACGCTGCTCTCGTCGGACATGGGCAAGCTCTACGTCGCCCTCGCCCAGGCGATCGAACGTTTGCGCTGACTAGCTCCCCTCCCTTGCAGGGAGGGTCTATCTAGACCTTCAAAAATAGGATTTGCCGTGCCAGCATCTCCGGGCTCTTTGAATCCGGTGAATCGACCCGCGCGCGAACGAAACAATCTTGCTTTCGCGCGCAACTTCATTGCACGATTTACGTGCAAACCGTGAATCTTGGCCGGTGATTTCCTATCGGTGGACCCAGTCGAGCATGTCCGCCGTCACCCAGCCATTGACGTAGTTGAGGTAGAACAGTCCGAACAGCACGCTCGCGACAATCGTCGTGCGCAGGGCGATCTTGCCCGGATTGAACCCGTGCGGGGCACTCTCGGCCTGGCCGGGGACGAGCTCCGCCCCTGCCTCATGCGCAGTGCGCACCCCGAAGGGCAGCACGAGAAACACCGAGAACGCCCAGAACAAGATGTAGATCGCGAGCATCGACTGCCAGCGCATGGCCTCAGAGCTCCACGATCAGCACGTCGACCACCGGCTTCTTGCCGGTGAACCGCACCGCCGCGCGCCGCACCGCGAGCCGCAGGCTCTCGCGCAGTTTCTCCACGTCGCGGCCGTCTTTCTTGACCGCGTCAGCGGCGGCCTGCGCCGCTTCCTCGAGGAACGTATCGCGATCTTCCTCGACCGGGACGCCCTGCACGCGGATCTGCGGCGAACCCTTGAGGCGTCCGCCCTGGAGCGCGACCGCTACCGAGATCTGGCCGTAGAGCGCGATCCGCCGGCGCTCGTTGATCGTCGTGCCGTCGGCGGGGAGGATCACGTCGCCGTCGAGCACCAGCCGCCCGGCGGGGGCGTGCCCGACCGGCTTGGGCTTGCCCGGCGCCAGCCGCCAGATGTCGCCATTCACCTGGTTGATCGCCTGCGGAACCCCCTGCTCCTTCGCGAAGCGCGCCTGCTCGTGCATGTGCCGCACTTCGCCGTGGACCGGCAGGATGATCTCGGGCCGGATCCACTTGTACATCTCCGCCAGCTCGGGCCGCCCCGGATGGCCCGAGACGTGGACGAACGCCTGGCGGTCGGTGATGATCTCGACGCCCTTGCTCGCCAGCGTGTTCATGATCTTGCCGATCGCGATCTCGTTGCCCGGGATCTGCCGCGACGAGAACACCACGGTGTCGCCGGCGTGGAGCTTGAGGACATGGGTATCCTCGGCGATGCGGTTGAGCGCGGCGCGCGGCTCGCCCTGACCGCCGGTCGCGACGATCATCACCTGATTGGGCGGCAGGCTCATCGCGGTGTCGAAGTCGATCGTGTCGGGGAAGTCGCGCAGATAGCCGGTCGCCTTGGCAACCCGCAGGATCCGGTCGAGCGAGCGCCCGGCGACGCAGAGCTGGCGCCCGGTGTCGGTGGCGACCTCGCCGAGCGTCTGCAGTCGCGCCGCGTTCGACGCGAAGGTAGTGACGAGCACCCGGCCCTTGATCGCCGCGACGACTTCGTCGAGTCCCTTGCGGACATCTGCCTCGGAGCCCGACGCCTCGGGGTTGAACACGTTGGTCGAGTCGCAGACCAAGGCCAGCACGCCCTGATCGCCGATCGCGGTCAGCTCCGCCGCGGTCGACGCGCCGCCGAGTGCCGGCGCATCGTCGAGCTTCCAGTCGCCAGTGTGGAAGACCTTGCCGTACGGCGTCTCGATCAGGATCGCATTGCCCTCGGGGATCGAGTGGGCGAGCGGCATATAGGTCATCGTGAACGGCCCGACGCTGAACGGGCCCTCCTCCTTGACCACGTTGAGCTCGACCTTGTCGGTAATGCCCTCTTCCTCGAGCTTGCCGTAGATCAGCCCCGCGGTGAACGGCGTGGCGTAGAGCGGCACGCCGAGATCGGCGGCGAAATAAGGCAGCGCGCCGATATGGTCCTCATGGCCATGGGTCAGCACGATGCCGAGCAGATCGTCGAGCCGGTCCTCGATGAACTGGAGGTCGGGCAGGATCACGTCGACCCCGGGATAATTGGCGTCCCCGAAGGTGATGCCGCAATCGACCATCAGCCACTTGCCCTGGGTGCCGTAGAGATTGACGTTCATCCCGATTTCGCCCGAGCCGCCGAGCGCGAGGAAGAGGAGTTCGTTGCCTGGAGTCACAATGTTCCTATCAGCCGATCGTCATCCCCGCGGAAGCGGGGACCCATCTCCCTCGGTCTCACCAAGCCGAACGGTGAGGAGATGGGCCCCCGCTTTCGCGGGGGTGACGCAAAAAAGCAAATCACGCGCTGCGGGATCGTTCCCACAGCATGGCCAACCCCTGGATGGTGAGGTCGGGTTCAATCGTATCGAAGACCGTCGTGTGCTTTTCGAAGAGCACCGCCAGTCCGCCGGTGGCGATGACCTTGAGCGGGCGCCCCACCTCCGCCTTGAGCCGGGCGACGAGGCCCTCGATCATCGCGATATAGCCCCAATAGATGCCGATATGCATCTGGTCGACCGTATTGCGCCCGACCACGCTGGTCGTCGCCGGAGCCGAGATCGCGATGCGCGGCAATTTGGCGGCGGCGGTGAACAGCGCGTCGAGCGAGAGGTTGATCCCCGGCGCGATGATCCCGCCTTTGTACGCGCCGCTATAGTCGACCAGCTCGAAGGTGGTCGCGGTGCCGAAGTCGATGATGATCAGATCGCCGGCATGGCGGGCATGGCCGGCGATCATGTTGAGCGCGCGATCGGCGCCGAGGCTGCCGGGCTCCTCGACGTCGAGCGCAAAGCCCCACTCGGCTTTGCCCTGCCCGGCGATCACCGCCTCGGTCTTGAAATATTTGCTGCTCAGCACCTCGAGATTGTGCAGCGCGCGCGGCACCACGGTGCCGATGATCACCCCGGTCACCGCCGACCGGTCATAGCCCTCGAGGCTCAGCAGCTGGCTCAGCCATACCGCATATTCGTCGGCGGTCCGCCGCGGATCGGTGGCGATCCGCCAGCGCGCCCGGATCTCGCCATTCTCGACGAGCGCGAAAACGACATTGGTGTTGCCGGCATCGACGGCGAGCAGCATTTGCCTTCCTCTCAGAGCAGGAACACGTCGCCGGCGTGAATGACACGGCTGGTGCCGTCGGCCAAGCGCAGGATGAGCGCGCCCTGCGGATCGAGCCCGCCGAACAGCCCGTCGACCGAGCTGCCGTCGGCGAGCCGCGCGGTCAGCGCCGTGTCGATCGGATGCGCCCGCGCCAGCCAGCGCTCGCGCACCGGCGCGATCCCGTCGCGCCAGCGCGACAGCCAGCGCGCGAAGCTTTCGGCGAGGGTTTCGGCGAAGATGCCAGGGTCCGGCGCGGCACCGTGCGCAGCGAAGCTCGTCGCCGGCCGGTCGATGTTGGTCGGATGATGCGCGAGATTGACGCCGAAGCCGATGACCACCGCATCGTCCGCGCGCTCGAGCAGGATCCCGGAAAGCTTGGCGCCGTCGACCATAAGGTCGTTCGGCCATTTGAGCACGGTCTCCAGCCCGAAGACCCGCGCTGTCTCTTCCAGTGCCACCGCAGCCACCAGCGCCAAGGTAGCAGCCGGCGGCTCGCCGAGGCGCACCCGGACCAAGGTCGAAACGAAGAGATTGCCCTCAGGCGAGGCCCAGGCCCTGCCCTGCCGGCCCCTGCCCCCGGTTTGTCGCTCGGCTCTGAGCCACAGCCCTTCGGCTGCGCCGCTCCGCGCGAGACCCAGCATATCGGCATTGGTCGAGCCCGTCTCGGCGACGGTGCGGATCACCGCCGTCAGAACAGCGCCTTCGCCGCGAGGGTGGTCCAGGCGCCGAGCACCGGGATCAGCGCATAGCCGAGCGGCGAGACGAACAGCGCGGACAGCGCGATCAGCCCGCCCTCGACCACGTCGGTCTTGCCCTCGAACGCCCGCGCCGGCTCGTCAAAGTACATCGTCTTGACGATCTTGAGGTAATAGAAGGCACCGATCGTCGACATGGCGATGCCGACCACCGCCAGCGGGAACAGGCCGGCGGCCACCGCCGCCTCGAACACCGCGAACTTGGCGTAGAAGCCGAACAGCGGCGGAATGCCCGCCAGGCTGAACATGAAGATCGCCAGCGCCAGCGCGAGGCCAGGTCGCGTACGCGACATGCCCGACAGGCTGGCGATGCTCTCGACCGGCTCGCCATCGGGTCCGCGCATCTGCAGCACGACGAGGAACGAGCCGAGTGTCATCACCACGTAGATCGTCATATAGACCAATACGCCGGCCACGCCGCGCTCGGTACCGGCGGCGAGGCCGATCAGCGCGAAGCCGACATTGTTGATCGACGAGTAAGCCAGCAGCCGCTTGAAATTGGTCTGCCCGATCGCCGCGACCGCACCGAGCAGGATCGACGCAAGCGCCGCGAAGATGACGATCTGGCGCCAGTCGTGCAGCGCCGGGCCCATCGCCTCGACCGCGACCCGCACCGCCAGCGCGATCGCCGCGACCTTGGGCGCCGAGGCGAAGAAGGCAGTCACCGGCGTCGGCGCGCCTTCATAGACGTCGGGCGTCCACATGTGGAACGGCACTGCGCTCATCTTGAAGGCGAGCCCGGCGAAGACGAAGACCAGACCGAAGAGCAGGCCGATCGAGCGCTCGCCGGCATAGGCACTGGCGATGCCGTCGAACAAGGTCGTGCCCGAGAATCCGTACACCAGGCTGATGCCGTAGAGCAGGATGCCCGAAGCCAGCGCGCCGAGCACGAAATATTTGAGGCCCGCTTCGGCCGAGCGCGTGTCGCGGCGCATGAAGCTCGCGAGCACATAGGCCGAGAGGCTCTGCAGCTCGAGCCCGACATAGAGCGTCAGCAGATCGCCGGCCGAGACCATCATCCCCATCCCCGCGGCGGAGAGCAGGATCAGCACCGGATATTCCGGGCGCAGATCGTCGCCCGAGCTGCGCTGGAAGAAAGCAGGTGCGATGAGGATCGAGATCGCCGCGGCGGCGAAGATCAGCACCTTGGCGAACGCCGCGAACATGTCCGCGCGGTAGAGCCCGCCAAACGCTTCGCCGCCGGCCGATGCCGGACCCGCGAGCGCAATGCCCGCGCCGATCAGCACCGCGACCGAAGTCCAGCTCACCAGCTTCGTCGAGGCCTGCCCGCCCCATGCGGCGACGAGCATCAGCAGGATCGCGCCGACCGCCAGCACCAGCTCGGGCAGGCTCATCAGCAATTGCGTCGAATAATCCATCAGTGCGCACCCCCATGCGCGGGTGCCTGAGCAGGCGCCGCACCATGGCCTTCGCCATGCGCCGGCGCCGCAGCGGGTTTACCAGGAGTGGGCATGGAATCACCAGCGGGCGCCGCGCGCGACAGCCGCTCGACGAGGCGCGCGGTATCGGCGCGCATCGGTGCGAGGAAGCTCTCGGGATACACGCCCATCCACAGCACCGCCCCGGCGATCGGCCCGAGCAGCCACAGCTCGCGCATGGAAAGATCGGGCATCGCGCGGACGTCTTCCTTGGTCAGGTCACCCCAGACGACGCGGCGGAACAGCCAGAGCATATATGCGGCACCAAGGATGATGCCGGTGGTGCCGATCAGCGCGGTCAGGGTGGAGACCTTGTACACTCCCGCCAGCCCGAGGAACTCGCCGACGAAGTTGCTGGTGCCGGGCAGGCCGACCGATGCCATGGTGAACAGCAGGAACAGGGTGGCATAGCGCGGCATGTTGATCGCGAGGCCGCCGTAACGGTCGATCTCGCGGGTATGCAGCCGGTCGTAGATCACGCCGACGCAGAGGAACAGCGCGCCCGAGACGAGCCCGTGGCCGAGCATCACCATCATCGCGCCGTCGATGCCCTGCGCATTGAAGGCGAATAATCCCATCGTCACGATCGCCATGTGGGCGACGGACGAATAGGCGATCAGCTTCTTCATGTCCGACTGCACGAGCGCGACCAGCGAGGTGTAGACCACCGCGACGCACGACAGCGTGAACACCAGCCACATCAGTTGCGCCGACGCTTCGGGGAACATCGGCAGCGAGAAGCGCAGGAAGCCGTAGCCGCCGAGCTTGAGCAGCACGCCGGCGAGGATCACCGACCCAGCGGTCGGCGCCTGGACGTGCGCGTCGGGAAGCCAGGTGTGGACCGGCCACATCGGCATCTTGACCGCGAACGAGGCGAAGAAGGCCAGCCACAGCCAAGTCTGGATTTGCGCGGGGAAGTCGTGCGCCATCAGCGCCGGGATGCTCGAGGTGCCGGCGTCCATCGCCATGTAGAGCATCGCGATCAGCATCACGAGGGATCCGAGCAACGTGTACAGGAAGAATTTGTACGACGCGTAGATGCGGTTCGCCCCGCCCCAGATCCCGATGATCAGGAACATCGGGATCAGGCCGCCTTCGAAGAAGATGTAGAACAGGAAGATGTCCTGCGCCGCGAAGGTACCGATCATCAGCAGCTCGGTGGCGAGCATCGCGGCCATATATTCGGGCACGCGGTTCTCGATCGCCTTCCAGCTGGCGCCGATGCAGATCGGCATCAGGAAGACCGAGAGCATGATCAGCATCAGCGCATAGCCGTCGATGCCCAGCGCCCAGGCGATGTTCACGCCCTCGGGCTTGCCGAACAAGGCGGCATATTCGACGAACTGCCATTGCGGCGCGTCCGGCCCGGCCTGGAAATTCGCCCAGAGAGCGATGCCGAGGGCGAAGTCCACCAAGGTCGCCGCCAGCGCGATCCAGCGGGCGGTCTGCGCATTGGCGAACAGGCACGCCACCGCCGCCACGGCGGGGACGAGCAGCATGACGGTGAGGATCGGGAAGCCGCTCATCCTGCGATCACCCAGGTCAGCGCCGCAGTGAGGCCGATCAGCATGATGAAGGCATAAGTGTAGAGATATCCCGATTGTAGCTTGACCGCGCCGACGCTGCCGAGGCGGACGATGTTGGCGAGCCCGTTGGGGCCGAAGCGATCGATGGTCTTCTCGTCACCCGCCTTCCACAACACGCGGCCGATGGCGAATGCCGGGCGCACGAACAGGAAGTCGTAGAGCTCGTCGAAATACCATTTGTTGAGCAGGAAGGCGTAGAGGCCGCGGAAATGGCCTGCGACCGCCGCAGCGAAGCCGGGCTTGCCGATATAGGCATACCACGATCCCAGCAGGCCGAGCAGCATCGCGGTCGTCGCCGACAGCTTCACCCAGGTCGGCACCTCGTGCATCGCATGCATCAGATGCGCGTCGAACGCGATCGCTCCATTCCAGAAATGCGCGCCCTCTTCCGCCTCGATGAAGAAGCCGTGGAAGACGAAGCCCGCGGCGATCGCGCCGAGCGACAGCAGCAGCAACGGGATCAGCATCACGAACGGGCTCTCGTGCGGGTGATAGCCCGCAGTGCCCTCATGGGCATGATCGTCGTGCGCGGCGTGATGCGCATCGGGCGCGTGACCGGCGTCTTCGGCCGACGGTGCATCATCGTGATGCGTGTCATGGCCGTGCGCGTCGTGGACTGCGTGCTGGATATGCTCCGAGCCTGCCCAGCGCGGCTTGCCGTAGAAGGTCAGGAAGACGACCCGCCATGAATAGAAGCTGGTGAGCAGAGCGACGAAAACGCCGACCCAGAAGGCGCTCGGCACTCCGGCAGCCCAGGCCGCCTCGATGATCGCATCCTTCGAGTGGAAGCCGGCGAAGCCGATCGCGAGATGGTTGCCGAACACTGCCGGCAGGCCGACTCCGGTGATCGCGAGCGTGCCCGCCATCATCGTCCAGAAGGTCAGCGGGATGTGCTTCCTAAGCCCGCCGTAGAAGCGCATGTCCTGCTCGTGATGCATCGCATGGATCACCGAGCCGGCGCCGAGGAACAGCAACGCCTTGAAGAAGGCGTGGGTGAACAAATGGAACATCGCCGCGCCATAGGCGCCGACGCCCGCGGCGAAGAACATGTAGCCGAGCTGCGAGCAGGTCGAATAGGCGATGACGCGCTTGATGTCGGTTTGGACGAGGCCGACGGTCGCGGCGAACAGGCAGGTCGCGGCGCCGACAAAGGTCACCACCCCCATCGCGGTCGGGCTGGTCTCGAACATCGGCGACAGGCGGCAGACCATGAACACGCCCGCGGTGACCATCGTCGCGGCGTGGATCAGCGCCGACACCGGAGTCGGGCCTTCCATCGCGTCGGGCAACCAGGTGTGGAGCCCGAGCTGCGCCGACTTGCCCATCGCGCCGAGGAACAGCAGCAGGCAGAGCACGGTCATCGTGTCGAAGCGCATCCCGACAAAGCCGATCGTCGACCCGGCCATGCCCGGCGCCGCGGCGAGGATCGTCGGAATGTCGATCGTGCCGAACACGAGGAAGGTGCCGAAGATGCCGAGCATGAAGCCGAGATCGCCGACGCGATTGACCACGAATGCCTTGATCGCGGCGGCGTTCGCCGAGGGCTTCCGGAACCAGAAGCCGATCAGCAGATAGGAGGCGAGGCCGACGCCCTCCCAGCCGAAGAACATCTGGACGAGGTTGTTCGCGGTCACCAGCATCAGCATCGCGAAGGTGAACAGGCTGAGATAGGCGAAGAAGCGCGGCTGATCGGGGTCCTCGCTCATATAGCCCCAGCTATAGAGGTGGACGAGCGCCGAGACGCTGGTGATCACCACGAGCATCACTGCGGTGAGGGAGTCCACCCGCAGCGCCCATTCCGAATGGAAATCGCCCGAGCTCATCCAGGTGAGCACGGGGACCACGGTCGCCTCGGCGCCATGGAGATACTGCAGGAAGATCGGCCACGACAATGCGCACGACGCGAACAGCGCGCCCGTGGTCAGCGCCTTGGGCAGCACGCTGCCGAACGCCTTGTTCGACAGCCCGGCGACCACCGCCGCAAGCAGCGGCAGGAATACGATGATGAGAATCGGCGACATCAGCAGGACCTCGTCGCCCCGGCGCAAGCCGGGGTCTCGTGCCGCGAGCGCACGCTTTCAAACCAGGAGATCCCGGCTTTCGCCGGGATGACGGAACTCGGCACGCGCATCAGCCCTTCATCCGATTGACGTCGTCGACCGAGATCGTGCCCCGGCTACGGAAGTAGATGACGAGAATGGCGAGCCCGATCGCGGCCTCGCCCGCAGCGACGGTCAGCACGAACATCGCGAAGACCTGCCCGACGAGATCGCCAAGCGCCGCCGAGAAAGCGACGAGATTGAGGTTCACCGCGAGCAGGATGAGCTCGATCGCCATCAGGATGACGATCAAATTCTTCCGGTTCATGAAGATGCCGAGCACGCCCAGCGTGAACAGGATCGCCGAGACGACGAGATAATGGGTGACGCCGATCACAGCTCGACCCCCTGCCCGACCGGTGGGTTCATGTTGCGCGTCGCATCCTTGGAACGGCGGTTGATCTGACGGTTGATGTTCTGCGGGCGGACGTCGCTGCGCTGGCGATAGGTCAGCACGATCGCCCCGATCATCGCGACGAGCAGGACGAGCCCGGCGCCTTCGAAGATGAACAGATAACGCGTGTAGAGCAGCCGTCCGATCGCCTCGATATTGTACACGTCCGCCTCGATCGGCGCGATGCGGCGGCCGAGCTCGAGACCGCCCGCGCTCCAGGCGCCGATCGCGATGATGATCTCGGCGACCAATGCCACGGCCAAAGCCAGCCCGATCGCGGCGTAGCGCATCACGCCCGCACGCAATTCGGCGAAGTCGATATTGAGCATCATCACGACGAACAGGAAGAGCACCGCAACCGCGCCGACATAGACGATGACGAGCAGCATCGCGATGAACTCGGCACCGGCGAGAACCATCAGCCCCGCCGCGTTGAAGAATGCGAGGATCAGCCAGAGCACCGAATGCACCGGGTTGCGCGACAGGATGGTCAGCGCCGCGGAGGCGATGACGACGACTGCGAACAGGTAAAAGGCGATGAGCTGGATCAAAACACCCTCGTCACCCCGGCGAATGCCGGGGTCTCGTGCGATGGAGCTGCGCGCTTGCGGCCTGAGATCCCGGCGTTCGCCGGAATGACGGAGAATGTGTGTATCATCGTGCGTCCCACTGTTGGCGCGCGCTTAACGGTACGGTGCATCGGCGGCAAGGTTCGCGGCAATCGCGCGTTCCCAGCGGTCGCCGTTCGCGAGCAGCTTGTTCTTGTCGTAAATCAGTTCCTCGCGGGTTTCGGTCGAGAATTCGAAGTTCGGCCCCTCGACGATCGCATCGACCGGGCAGGCCTCCTGGCACAGCCCGCAATAGATGCACTTGGTCATGTCGATGTCGTAGCGCGTGGTGCGGCGGCTGCCGTCGTCGCGCGGCTCGGCCTCGATCGTGATTGCCAGCGCCGGGCACACCGCCTCGCAAAGCTTGCACGCGATGCAGCGTTCTTCGCCATTGGCATAGCGGCGCAGCGCATGCTCGCCGCGGAAGCGGGGCGAGATCGGGTTCTTCTCGTACGGATAGTTGATCGTCGCCTTGGGCTTGAAGAAGTACCGCAAGGTCAACCAGTGCGCCTTGATGAATTCCCACAAAGTGTAGGAACGGACGAGTTGGGCGATGCTCATGCGGGAAATCCTACCCGGAGCCACATCAGGTATCCGGAAACGAGAAACACGAAGGTCAGCGACAGCGGCAGAAAGATCTTCCAGCCCAGCCGCATCAGCTGATCGTAGCGATAGCGCGGAACGGTCGCCTTCACCCAGCTGAACACGAAGAAGAAGAACAGGATCTTGGCGAACAGCCAGAGGATGCCCGGCACGAGGTACAGCGGCGCCCAGTCGACCGGGGGCAGGTAGCCGCCCCAGAACAGGGTCGCGTTGAGCGTGCACATGAGCAACACGTTGGCGTACTCGCCCAGCCAGTAGAGCGCGAAGCTCATCGACGAATATTCGGTCTGGTAGCCCGCGACGAGCTCGGATTCGGCCTCGGTCAGGTCGAACGGGGCGCGCTGGGTCTCGGCGAGCGACGAGATGAAGAACACCACCGCCATCGGGAACAGCAAAGGATTGAATCCGAAACCGTTGAACAGGCCCAGCACATGGCCCTGCTGCGCCTCGACGATGCCGCCGAGGTTGAACGTCCCCGCCCAGAGCACGACCGAGATCAGCACGAAGCCGATCGAGACTTCGTAGCTCACCATCTGCGCCGCAGCGCGGATCGCCGAGTAGAACGGATATTTCGAGTTGGACGACCAGCCCGCGAGGATGATCCCGTACACGCCGAGCGACGATGCCGCGAGGATGTAGAGCAGTCCCACGTTGATGTTCGAGAGCACCACGCCCGCCTGCCACGGCACCACCGCCCAGACGATCAGGGCGACCGTGAAGGTGATGATCGGCGCGATCAGGAACAGGGTCTTGTTGGCGCTCGACGGGATGATGGTTTCCTGGAGGAACACCTTGAGGCCGTCGGCGAAGCTCTGCAGCAGCCCGAGCGGGCCGACCACGTTGGGGCCACGGCGCAGCGCCATCGCCGCCCAGATCTTGCGATCGGCATAGATGATCATCGCGACCGCCAGCATCAGCGGCAATGCGATCACGAGGATGCCGACGATCGTCGCGATGAACCACGCCCAGCCGAACGGCAGGCCGATGGTGTTCTGGAAGAAGGCGGTCATTGGCAGCACCTTTGTGCTCCTGCGAAAGCAGGAGCCCAGGAATCACGGGCGATGAGCTTGGGGCTCTGGGCTCCTGCTTTCGCAGGAGCACCGGGATGGAAAAGGATCACTCCGCGGCCTCCGCAAAGTCTTCGCCATGGAGCAGTTCGGCCGAGCAGCGCTGCATCGTCGGCGACGCGCGGCAAATCGCGTTGGTCAGATAGAAATCGGCTACCGGATAAGCCACCGAGCCCGACGCGGTGGCCGAAAGCGCAGGCGCCTTCCATTCGAACGTCACGAGGCCTTCCTGCCCCAGCGCCGGCACTTCGGCTGCCATTGCCGCGCGCAGTTCCTCGAAGCTGTCGAACGGCAGCGTGCGGCCGAGCCGGTCGGACAGCGCCCGCAGGATCGACCAGTCCTCGCGCGCGTCGCCCGGTGCGAACACCGCGCGCTCGGCGCGCTGGACGCGGCCTTCGAGGTTCACATAGGTGCCCGGCTTCTCGGCATAGGTCGCCGCGGGCAGGATCACATCGGCGTGATGCGCGCCCTTGTCGCCATGATGGCCGATGAACACCTTGAAGCTGCCATCGAACTTGGCGAAATCGACTTCGTCGGCGCCGAGGAAGAAGGTCAGCTTCGGTGCCGCAGCCACAACATCGGCGATGCCGCCCGTCTGCGCGAAGCCGAGCATCAGCGCGCCCATCCGCGCCGCGGCGGTGTGGATCACGCCGAAGCCGTTCCAGCCTTCACGGACCAGTTGCATCGGCTCGACCAGCGCCAGCGCTGCGCCGAACCCATCCTTGAGCGCGCCGGGGCCGACGATGACCAGCGGCTTCTTCGCGCCTTCGAACGCCTGGACCACTTGATCGGGCAGCTTGCCGAGCAGCGACAGATCATTGCCCAGCCATTCGAGCTTGTAAGTCAGATCGACCTCGGGCCCGAGCGCGAACACCTTGGCGCCCTTCTTGATCGCTTTCCGAACCCGCGTGTTGATCAGCGGCGCCTCCCAGCGGAGGTTGCTGCCGATCAGCAGGATCGCATCGGCATCCTCGACGCCGGCGATGGTCGGGTTGAACGCCACCGCGCCGAGGCTCGATACGTCATAGGCCATGCCGGTCTGGCGGCTTTCGAGCAGCTCCGAGCCGAGGCCCTTGAGCAGCGCCTTGGCCGCGTACATCGTCTCGCAATCGAGCAGATCGCCGGCGATCGCCGCGACGCTCGATCCGGCATTGACCGCGGCGATCGCGTCGAACGCCTCGTCCCAGCTCGCCTCGACCAATTTGCCGTCGCGCCGCACGAACGGGCGATCGAGCCGCCGCCGGACGAGCCCGTCGACATGATAGCGAGTCTTGTCGTGCGCCCACTCCTCGTTGACGTCCTCGTTGATCCGCGGAAGCACGCGCATCACCTGACGGCCGCGGCTGTCGGCGCGGATGTTGGTGCCGACCGCATCCATCACGTCGATCGACAGGTTCCGCTTCAATTCCCACGGACGATATTCGAACGCCACCGGCTTGTGAGTGAGCGCGCCGACCGGGCAGAGATCGACGGTGTTGCCCGAAAGCTCGCTCTTGAACGCCTTTTCGAGATAGGTCGTGATCTGCATGTTCTCGCCACGATAGATCGCGCCGATCTCGTCCACGCCCGCCACTTCCTCGCCGAAGCGGATGCAGCGGGTGCACTGGATGCAGCGGGTCATGATCGTCTTGAGGATCGGACCCATATATTTCTCGGTCACCGCGCGCTTGTGCTCGGTGTAGCGGCTATGGCCCTTGCCATAGGCCACCGACTGGTCCTGCAGATCGCACTCGCCGCCCTGATCGCAGATCGGGCAATCGAGCGGATGGTTGATCAGCAGGAACTCCATCACGCCTTCGCGCGCGGCCTTGACCATCGGGCTGTCGGTGCGGATTTCCTGATTGTCGGCGGCAGGAAGCGCGCACGAGGCCTGGGGCTTGGGCGGCCCGGGCTTCACCTCGACGAGGCACATCCGGCAATTGCCCGCGATCGACAGCCGCTCATGATAGCAGAAGCGCGGAATCTCCTTGCCCGCGGCTTCGCAGGCCTGAAGCACGGTGGCGCCCTGCGGCACCTCGACTTCGATACCGTCTACTTTGAGCTTGGGCATTATTCGGCAGCCTCTTGCATCGGCGCGTCGCCGGTGCCGTTGCGTTCGTTGATCCGCCGTTCGATCTCGGGGCGGAAGTGACGGATCAGGCCCTGAATCGGCCACGCCGCGGCATCGCCGAGCGCGCAGATGGTGTGGCCCTCGACCTGCTTTGTGACCTGGTGGAGCGTGTCGATCTCGCTGATGTCGGCGTCGCCGGTGCGCAGCCGCTCCATCACCCGCCACATCCAGCCGGTGCCCTCGCGGCACGGGGTGCACTGGCCGCAGCTCTCATGCTTGTAGAAATAGCTGAGGCGCGAGATCGCGCGGACGATGTCGGTCGACTTGTCCATCACGATCACCGCCGCGGTGCCGAGGCCCGAGCCGACTGCCTTGAGCCCGTCGAAGTCCATCGCGCAGTCGATGATCTGCGCCGCGGGGACCAGAGGAACCGACGAGCCGCCCGGAATCACGGCGAGCAGATTGTCCCAGCCGCCGCGGATGCCGCCGCAATGCTTCTCGATCAGCTCGCGGAACGAGATGCTCATCGCTTCCTCGACCACCACCGGCTTGTTCACATGGCCGCTGATCTGGAAGAGCTTGGTGCCCTTGTTGTTCTCGGCGCCGAAGCTCGCGAACCATTCCGGCCCGCGCCGCAGGATCGTCGGGACGACCGCGATCGATTCGACGTTGTTGACCGTGGTCGGGCAACCATAAAGGCCCGCGCCCGCCGGGAACGGCGGCTTCAATCGCGGCTGGCCCTTTTTGCCCTCGAGGCTCTCGAGCATCGCGGTCTCTTCGCCGCAGATATAGGCGCCGGCGCCGCGATGGACGAAGACGTCGAAATCATAGCCCGAGCCCGCGGCGTTCTTGCCGAGCATACCCTTGTCATAGGCCTCGGCGACCGCCGCGAAGAGCGTCTCTGCCTCGCGGATATATTCGCCGCGGATATAGATATAGGCGGCGCGCGCGCGCATCGCGAAGCCTGCGATCAGCGCGCCTTCGATCAATTTGTGCGGATCGTGGCGGATGATCTCGCGATCCTTGCACGAACCCGGCTCGGACTCGTCGGCGTTGATCACGAGGAAATTGGGCCGATCGGGACGCGGTTCCTTGGGCATGAACGACCATTTCGTGCCGGTCGGGAAGCCCGCCCCGCCGCGCCCGCGCAGGCCCGAGGCCTTGATGCGGTCGATGATCGTATCCTGGCCGAGCGCCATCAGCGCCCTGGTATTGTCCCAGTCGCCGCGCTGGAGCGCAGCCGACAGGTTCCACGGCTGGAAGCCGTAGACGTTGGTGAAGATGCGGTCCTTGTCCTGCAGCATCCTAGCGCCCCTGCCCCACGAGCTTCTGGACCACCATGAAGGCGACCACGGCGAGCCCGACGAGGATGATGATCCCGAGCAATTTGAAGGCGATCTTGAGCACCCAGCCGCCGACGATGATCGCGCCGATCACCGCGAGCGCCACGAACAGGACGTTCTTGGTGTCCTGGCTCATGCCCATTCCCCGCGATAATCGTGGTTCCCGGTCACCATCGCGGTGAGGTTGGTCGTGCCGCCTGCGGCTTCGACGGTGTGGCGGCCCGGCTCCTGCGTGCCGGTCTTGGGCTGCTCGCCTTTGGCCAGCGCGTCGAGGATCGCGATCGTGCGGTCGAAATCGAGATCCTCGTAATTGTCGTCGTTGATCTGCACCATCGGCGCCGAAGCGCAGCTGCCAAGGCATTCGACCTCGGTCAGCGTGAACATGCCGTCGGCGGTGGTCTGGCCCTTGTGCATCCCGCGGCTCTTGCATGCCGCCATCACGTCGTCCGATCCGCGCAGCATGCACGGCGTCGTGCCGCAGACCTGCACATGATAGCGGCCGACCGGCACGAGATTGAACATCGTGTAGAAGGTCGCGACCTCGAACACGCGGATATAGGGCAGGCCGAGCTCGCGCGCGACGAACTCGATCACCGGCACCGGCAGCCAGCCCTGGGTATTGGTCTCGGCGCCGACCTGACGCTGGGCGAGGTCGAGATAGGGGATCGTGCACGACATCTGCCGGCCCGCCGGATAGCGGCCGAGGACCTCGCGCGCCTTCTCGGCATTTTCGGCCGACCAGGCGAACGCGCCCCAGCGCGCGCGGGTCTCGGCCTCGTCTGGGATTTGTGGGGCGTCAGCCATCAGCGAATGAACTCCACCCGATCGACCTTGTCGTCGGAGAACGAATAAACAGCCATCACTTCGAAGGGCTCGGCCTCGGGCGAGCGCATCACCTTCTCATGCAGCACTGCAGTCTGGCCCAGCTGCCAGCCGCCGAGAATCTCGACGCGGTTGCCAGGAAACTCGGCAAACATCGCCTTCAACCCCGAGCGCACGCCTTCCTTGCCCTCACGGACCACCGCGCCGCGATAGCCCGCCTCGCTCGCGCCGTCGGTCATCAGCGCGACATAGGCATCGGCATCCTGCGCGTTGTAGCGCGCGATCATCTCGCGCGCGGTTGCCAGCTTGTCGCCGCTCACCGGTCGCACTCCCCGAACACGATATCCATCGCGCCCAGCACGGCGGTGATGTCGGCGAGCATATGGCCCTTCGACATGAAATCCATCGCCTGGAGGTGACTGAACGCAGTCGGGCGGACCTTGCAGCGATACGGCTTGTTGGTGCCGTCGCTCACCAGATAGACGCCGAACTCGCCCTTGGGGCTCTCGGTGGCGACATACACCTCGCCCGCGGGGACGTGATAGCCTTCGGTGAACAGCTTGAAGTGATGGATCAGCGCTTCCATCGACTGCTTCATCTCGCCGCGCTTGGGCGGCGCGACCTTGCGGTCGGTGGTCAGCACCGGGCCCTCGGGCATGTCGCGGATGCACTGCTTCATGATCCGCGCCGACTGGCGGACCTCCTCGACGCGCACCATGAACCGGTCATAGCAGTCGCCGCGGGTGCCGACGGGAATGTCGAACTCCATGCGGTCGTACACATCATAGGGCTGCGAACGCCGTATGTCCCAGGGGATGCCCGCGGCGCGGATCATCGGCCCCGAGAAACCCCATGCGATCGCGTCCTCACGGCTGACCACCGCGATGTCGACGTTGCGCTGCTTGAAGATGCGGTTCTCGGCGACGAGGCTGATCGCATCCTCGAACAGCCGCGGGAGCCGGGTGTCGAGCCAATCGGCGATGTCGGTGAGCAGCTTGAGCGGGACGTCCTGCCGCACCCCGCCGACGCGGAAGTAATTGGCGTGCATACGCGCGCCCGAGGCCCGCTCGTAGAAGTTCATGCAGTCTTCGCGCAGCTCGAACAGCCACAGGTTCGGCGTCATCGCGCCGACGTCCATCACGTGCGAACCCAGGTTCAGCATGTGGTTCTTGATGCGGGTCAGCTCGGCGAAGAACACGCGGAGATATTGCGCGCGAAGCGGCACCTCGAGATCGAGCAGCTTCTCGACGGCGAGCACGTAACTGTGCTCCATCGCCATCGGCGAGCAATAATCGAAGCGATCGAAATAGGGCAAAGCCTGGGTGTAAGTCTTGTACTCGATCAGTTTCTCGGTGCCGCGATGAAGCAGCCCGACATGCGGATCGATCCGCTCGATGATCTCGCCGTCCAGTTCGGTGACGAGGCGAAGCACGCCATGCGCCGCCGGATGCTGCGGGCCGAAATTGATCGTGTAATTGGCGATGGCGACGTCGCCGGTGGCCGGGTCGCTGAGACCCTCGCCGGCGCGGTCCATCATCGTTTCGACGGTGTCGGTCATTCGTTCTGCCCCTCACCCTTGGACGGGACCACATCGGGGTCTTTGGGCTTGGATTTGCGCCGGTTGCCCGGGGAGTTTTCCCCCGCGCCGGTCGACGCCGTGCTGTCATCGGTCTTGGCCCGCTTGGCACGCGGCTTTGCCGCCTTGGTCGCAGGCGCGTCGGCCTTCTGGATCTCGTCGGCGCTCAACGGCGTCGGCGCGCCCTTGGCTTCGGGAACCTTGGGGGCGTCGACCGGCGCAGGCGCCGGAGCGGCGGGCTTGGCCTGCGGCGTGTCGGCAGGGCCGGGTCCGGGCACCGCTTTCTCGTCGCCGGGCAACACATAGGCGGCCCCTTCCCACGGGCTCATGAAATCGAAATTGCGGAAATCCTGCGCAAGGCTGACGGGCTCATAGACCACGCGCTTGGCTTCTTCGGAATAGCGCAATTCGACATAGCCGGTCTGCGGAAAATCTTTCCGAAGCGGGTGCCCGACGAAACCGTAATCGGTGAGGATGCGGCGCAAATCGGTATTGCCGTCGAACAGCACGCCGTACATGTCGTAGACTTCGCGCTCGAGCCAGCCGGCCACCGGCCAGATGCCCGTGACCGACGGCACCGGCTTTTCCTCGTCGGTGGTCACCCGCACGCGGATGCGGTGGTTGCGGGTGAACGACAGCAATTGATACACCACGTCGAAGCGCTCGGCGCGCGACGGATAATCGGCGCCGGCGATCTCGCTCAATTGCTGATATTCGAGCCCCGGCGTGTCGCGCAACGCCAGCATCGCCGGCACCAGCGACTCGCGCGCGACGGTCAGCGAGACCTCGCCCACGGCATCCTTGCTCTCGACCAGCATGCCGCCGAGCGCAGCCTCGGCCGTGGCGATCACGCCATCGTTGGGCGCATATCTTGGAGCGGGCGCCCTCACCGTTCGAGCGTCCCGATGCGGCGGATCTTCCGCTGGAGCTGCATCACGCCATAGAGCAACGCCTCGGCGGTCGGTGGGCAGCCCGGGACATAGATGTCCACCGGAACGATCCGGTCGCAGCCGCGCACGACGCTGTAGCTATAGTGATAATAGCCGCCGCCATTGGCGCAGCTGCCCATCGAAATGACGTATTTCGGCTCGGACATCTGGTCATAGACCCGGCGCAGCGCCGGAGCCATCTTGTTGCACAAGGTGCCCGCCACGATCATCACGTCCGACTGGCGCGGGGAGGCGCGCGGCGCGGCGCCGAAGCGCTCCATGTCGTAGCGCGGCATGTTGACGTGGATCATCTCGACCGCGCAGCAGGCGAGCCCGAAGGTCATCCACCACAGCGAGCCGGTGCGCGCCCACTGGAACAGCTCCTCGGTCGAGGTGACGAGGAAGCCCTTGTCGCCGATCTCGGCATTGATGTCGTCGAGGAACGCCACATTGGGAAGCGTCCCCGCAGGCGGAGGGCTGAGTTCTACTCCCACTCCAACGCACCTTTCTTCCACGCATAGACAAGCCCGAGCGCAAGCTCGGCAATGAAGATCATCATCGAGATCCACGCGGTCCAGCCGAGGTCGAACACCGAGACGGCCCATGGATAGAGGAACGCGGCTTCGAGATCGAAGATGATGAACAGGATCGCGACGAGATAGAAGCGCACGTCGAATTGGCTGCGCGAATCCTCGAAGGCCGGGAAGCCGCACTCATATTCGGTGAGCTTCTCCGGCGTCGGCTGATGGGTGCCGGTGAGCCGGCCTACCAGCATCGGCAGAAACACGAAGGTGCCCGAGAGCAACAGCGCGACGCCGAGGAACAGCAGGATCGGCAGATATTGCGATAGATCGACCAAGATGCCTTCTCGCAGATGCGGAAACTTGGGGGGCTTCTAGGACTGTGAAAGGAGTGCGGCAAGGGCGGAAAACCCTGAGAATCACTCGCAACTAGCAGCGGTTAAGGCACGCCGAACGCGACGATCGCAGCCCCTTTGCGCGGCGCCGTCTCGCCCTTGGCCGCAGCCGGCCAGCCGGCATCCGCGACGATCAGCAAACGCTTGCCGTCCGCGACGAGTTGCGTCGGGTCGGTCAGCGGCGCTCCACGGAGCACGACCTCGGACTCGATCCCGGTGCCGGTTACGCGAAAAGCGATCAGCGAAGCGGGGCTGCCGGCATTGTAGATCGTGAAATAGCGATCTCCCACGCGTACCAGTCCGTCCACGCCGCGCAACGGCTTGCCGTCGGGCAGCGGCAGCAGCGCGCGCTCCCCGCTCGCCAGATCCACGCCGGCAATGCCCCGGCCGTAATCCGCGACGATCAGGCGCGTGCCATCCTGGGTGCGCGCGGTTCCTTGCGCCGAGCGGCCGATTCCCGGGGCGATCAGGGTGCGGAAACTGCGCGCGTCGGGCGCCAGCCGATAGACCGCGCCGTTGAGCGCGTCCGAGACGAACACACCGCCTTCGTCCGCCGATACGTCGCCGGGGTGGAAGCCTTTCGCTGGCGCGAGCCGCGCTTTCAGCCGCCCTTTCCTGTCGACCGCCACCAGTGCGCCGCTGTCGCACCGCGCGATCCCTGGAAGCTCAGGACAATCGGTCGCGATCCAAAGCCAGTCGCGCCGCGCGTCGAACGCCAGCCCCAGCGGATACAGCGTGCCCTTCGGCATGGCGAAACGGCCGAGCCCGCCCGACGTTCGGACGAGGATCGTACGATCGAGGACGCTGGACAACCAAACGACCTTGCCGTCGGTGGCGATGCCCTCGACAAGCCGATGCTCGGCCGGCGCAGCGAACAGGGTCTGTGGCGCGTCCGCTGCGGCACCGAGGGCCAGCAGCAGCGCGCCCGCGCGGATCACCGGAGCGAATTCGCGACGAGCTTGTGCAGCTTCGAATGGAGCACGTCGTTGGCGGCGAGGAACTGGTTGCGCTCGCGCGCCATGTCCTGCCCGCGATAGTCGGTAAGGAAGCCGCCGGCCTCCTTGACCAGCAGCATGCCGGCCGCGACGTCCCACGGCTTGAGATCCGATTCCCAATAGCCGTCGAAGCGCCCCGCCGCGACCCAGGCGAGGTCGAGCGCCGCGGCACCCATCCTGCGGATTCCGGCGACTTCGGGCGCGACCGCGCCGAAGATGCGGCTCCATTCGGCGAAATTGCCATGGCCGAGGAACGGGATGCCGGTGGCGATCAGCGCATCGGCGAGGTCGCGCCGCGCCGAGACGCGCAGGCGCTGGTCCTGCAGCCACGCGCCGCGGCCCTTCTCGGCCCAGAAGCTCTCGTCGGTGATCGGCTGATAGATATAGCCGTGGGTGATCTCGGGCTTGCCCTGCGCGCCGTGGGGATCCTCTACCGCGATCGACATGCAGAAATGCGGGATGCCGTGCAGGAAGTTGCTGGTGCCGTCGAGCGGATCGATGATCCAGCGCGGCTTGTCGGGATCACCGGCGATCTCGCCGCGCTCCTCGACGAGGAAGCCCCAATCGGGCCGCGCCTTCTGGAGCTCCTCGATCAGCGTGTCCTCGGCGCGCTTGTCGGCGACCGACACGAAGTCGGCCGGCCCCTTGCGGCTCACCTGGAGGTGCTGGACCTCGTTGAAGTCGCGCCGCAGCCGCGGCCCCGCCTTGCGAACCGCGCGCTCGATGACGGTGATGATGCCGGAGTGAGAAACCATTACTTGCCAATCGTCTGAAGGGTTTGTGCGAAGCCCTGGATGGACTTCGCGATCATGATCTCGTTGCGGTTCAGCGCGTTGAGCAGCGCCAGCGCCTCGGCAGGCGGAACCACCGGCCGCCGGGCCGCCTGCTGCAGCGCCGATACCATCTGGTCCCCTGCCGATGCCATATCGCCTACCAGCGGCGTGGCGATATCAAGCAGCGGATCCATCGCCGCGCCTCCGCCGCCAAGCGCGCGAAGCGCCACCTTGTCTTGCTCCCAACTAGTTCGAACCCCGGCTGTCGCCTGCGTCGCGCGCGGGACCAAGGCACCGAGCGCCTTCCCGATATCGACGCCGGCCCGGCTCATCGGACCGGTCAATGTCAGTTTGGCCGCCTCCGCTGCAACGATTCGCAGCTCCAACCCGTTGCGGGTGAAACCGAAACGCGCGGCGGCCTGAAAGGCGCGCAGCGGCAGGATGGTGCCATCGATCAGGATTCCGGCGCCCGCGCGGACCTTGGGCAGCAATTGCACTGCACCCGCGCGATCATCCGCCGCCACCTTGGCGAGGAGCAAGTCGAGCTGGTCCATATAATCGACCGCAGCGGCAAACTGGACCCGTTGGCTTTCGATGAGCCGATCCGGATCGAACCTGAGGGCCGCCGCCCGCAGCTCGGCCGGCATCGGCGGGAACTGCCCCAGCGCCTCCGCCGAACGACGATATGCGGCCCTAATCCGATCGGTGCACGGCCGGACCTGCACCGCAGCGGCGCGCGCGGCGGCGGCATCGCGCGCCCCAATCACGCTGTTGAGCTGCGGCCCGCAAGCCGCTGCCGCACTCGCCGGCTCGGCCGACAAGGCAGCGAACTTCCCGATCCAGTCCCCGACCGCCACGAGCGGATCTGCCGGCCGGGTCTGCGCTACTGCCGGCGTGGCGGCGAGCAGCGCCGCCGCGAGGAGCAGGCGCGCGAACATCCTCAGTCCGCGCGGCGGACGTAGGTCTGTTCGTAGACGTCGACGACGATCCGGGTCCCCGACGCGATGTGCGGCGGCACCATGATGCGCACGCCATTGTCGAGCACGGCCGGCTTGTACGACGACGATGCCGTCTGGCCCTTCACCACCGCATCGGCCTCGACGATCGTCGCTTCGATCGTATCGGGCAGCTGCACGCTGATCGCTTCTTCGTCATAGAGTTCCATCACCACGTCCATGCCGTCCTGCAGGAAGGCGGCCGCGTCGCCGAGCAAATCGCGCGGCAGCGTGGTCTGGTCGTAGGTTTCCTTGTCCATGAAGGTCAGGATGTCGCCCTCGGCGAACAGGAACTGGAAATCCTTGGTGTCGAGCCGGACGCGCTCTACCGTCTCGGCCGAGCGGAAGCGGACATTGTTCTTGCGGCCGTCACGCAGGTTCTTCATCTCGACCTGCATGTACGCACCGCCCTTGCCCGGCTGGGTGTGCTGAATCTTCACGGCACGCCAGATGCCGCCTTCATATTCGATGATGTTGCCGGGACGGATGTCCACGCCGCTGATCTTCATGGATCGAGACCTGTAAGCTGAGAAAGAGCGAAGGCCGGGCCTTTAGCGATGCATCACGCTTCGGGCAAGCGCGCCGCCATGGCCGCGTCGATGCGGCCCTGCGCCTCGGCGCTCCAGATCTCCGGATCTCCGGGTTCCGGCAGGCCCGGAAAGCTCGGCACGTCGTCGGGCACACGGGCGAGCGGGTGCCGCGTGACCGTGAAGAAATGCGCGTCGGGCAGGATCCGCTCGTCGAGCGTCCCGCCCCGGACGAAGCGTATGGCATCGCCGAAATCGGGATGGGTGCCCCAGAGCCCGACGCCGCACCGCGGGCAGCGCGCGCCGCGCGTGACCATGCTCCCGGACCGGGTGACGAAGAGTTCCGGCTCGCCGTCGGTCAGCATCTCGATCCGGTCCGCCTCGATCATCGCATTGATCGCGAACGCCGATCCGGTCTCGCGCTGACAGACGCGGCAGTGACACCCGTTCACGAAGATCGGCGGCGAAACCATCCGGAAGCGGATATACCGGCAATTGCACCCGCCCTGCATATTGGTTCTCCCTTGCCGTGGGGGAACATAATACGAACGTCAGCGTCGGCCCGCAAGTAGCGGCCAAGGATTGACCGGCTGGCCCTTCCACCAGCTCTCCGACGGATGCATGTGCGCCAGCGCGAAATGGAGGTGGTAATTGCCGGCCCCGGCATTGCCGGTGTCGCCGACAAAGCCGAGCAGATCGCCCGCCTTCACATGCATGCCCTCCGCCACGCCCGGTGCGTAGCGCTGGAGATGAGCGTAATAATAGCTCCATTGCCGGTCGGGCGAGCGCACATAGAGCGTGATCCCGCCCCCGCCCTGGCTGTAGAACAATTTCTCGACCATGCCCGGCGCCGCGGCGATCACCGGAGTGCCGCCCGGCGCCATGATGTCGGTCGCCTGATGCGCCCGCGCGCCATTCGCGCGCGACTGGCCCCAGGTGTCGACGATCTGCGCTCGCGACACGCCCTGCACCGGCACCGTCAGCAGCGGATGGGTCCAGTTGCCGGCGGGCGCCGCCGGCGCTTCGGCGGTCTGGACCGCCGGCGGGGCAACCGGCGCCGCGGGTTCGCCGGGGACGATGCGGATCATCGACGCCAGTCCGGCCAACGCCAGAAGCAAGATCGCCCCTACCCCCATCGTCACCCGCTTTAGCACGGGACTATTCCTGGAACACGGCTTCGGCGCCGGGCTTGATCATCAGCGCCAGCCGCGCCGCGTCCCAATTGGTCAGCCGGATGCAGCCATGGCTCTGGGTGCGCCCGATCGTCTGCGGCTCCGGGGTGCCGTGGATGCCGTAATGCTCCTTGGAAAGGTCCAGCCACACCACCCCGACCGGACCGTTCGGCCCCGGCGGCAGCATCGCCTTCTCGTCATCCTTCTTGGCGTCCCAGAACAGGTCCGGATTGTAGTGGAACTTCGGATTGGTATCGATGACGTTGATCTTCCACGTGCCGATCGGCAGCGGATCGTGCTGGCTGCCCATCGTCGCGCTGAACTGGGCAACGAGCTTGTCGCTCGCGTCGAACACCTTGAGCACCTTCTCGGACTTGTCGACGACGACGTGATCGCCCGCCGGCTGGCGCGCATCGACGTTGAGATCGGTCAGGGTCTGGCGCCATTCGGGTTTGAGCTCGCCCTGATAATCGCGCGACTCGGCCACGACATTGGGGAAGAAGAAGGCGGTGTCCGGCGCGATCGTGCCGCCGCCCGGATTGAGCTCGACCAGCACCTCGGGGGTGGTGTGGAACATCTCGGCGAGCTTTTCGAGCGGCCGGGTATAACCGAGCGCGGGCAGCCTCGCCTGGTCCTCGGGCTCCCTAGGCATCGGATTGATGAACGGGCCCCGCAGCATCGCCGGGTCGATCGTCACCCGGGTAACCGGGCGCCGGGCACGATATTCGTGGAGCGCCCACAAGGTCGCGCGGTCGAGCTCGCCGCTGGTCTCGAGCCCGCGGGTCAGCTGGAATGCCTTCAGGGCCGCGGTGAGCGACTGGCCCTCGCGCCCGTCGACGATCCCGGGCGAGAAGCCGAGCGCGTCGAGAATCACCTGCGCGTGCATGATCGTCCAGTCGATCGGCGGCTTGCCCTTGGGCGCCTCGGGAGCGGCGGCGAGCGGCGCGAGGGCGATCGCGGCGAGCCCCGCGGCGGCAAGCAATTTTTTACGCAAAGACAAGCTCCTGACCAACATGGGTTGGCCGGGAGAACGAATGCGCGCGCCCTTGTTTCCGGTCCGACCGGGCGTCAGCCCGCCAGCACTGCTTCGAACGCCTTGATCGCGGCGGCCTCGTCGCCACCCCAGACCGCTCCCGAGACCGCGAGGAAGTCCGCCCCGGCAGCGATCAACGGGCGTGCATTTTCGGGGGTGATCCCACCGATCGCGACGCACGGAATCTCGAACACGGTCGTCCACCAGCTCAGCAGCACCGGCTCGGCACGGTGGCGCACTTCCTTGGTGCGCGTCGGATAGAAAGCGCCGAACGCGACATAATCGGCGCCCGCCTCGCCCGCCTCCATGGCGAGGTGGCGGCTGTCGTGCGCCGTCACTCCGATCTGCGCCGAAGGGCCGAGCACCGCGCGCGCCTCGCGCGGGTCGCCGTCCTCCTGGCCGAGATGCACGCCGTCGGTGCCGAGCCGCTTCGCGAGGCTGATGCTGTCGTTGACCAGAAACGCCACGTCACGATCGCCGCAGATGCGCTGGAGCGGCTCGGCGAGCTTCGCGGCCTCGTGCTGGTCGACATTCTTGACCCGGAACTGGAACGCCGCCACCGGCCCGGCATCGAGCGCGCGCGCCAGCCGATCGGCGAACCCTCCGGTCACGTCGAGCGGCGAAACCAGATAGAGCTGGCACGCCGGCCGCCGCGAATCGCGAACGAATTGATCCGCGAAGCCTTCCAGCGCGTTGTCGGCGTCGAAATCGTCTTCGGGATCGTGCATGGTCAACTCCGGGCTCGCGGAAATCCGCATCGGTTGTTCGGGCTGGGTCTACGCCCATTGGCGTGGCCGCTTCTACCCCGAGAAGCTGGCGGTCAAGAACTGGTTCGCCTTCTATGCCGAGCATTTCGACACGGTCGAGATCAACAACAGCTTCTACCGCCTGCCCAAGGCCGAGACGTTCGACGCGTGGCGCGACCAGGCGCCGCCGGGATTCTGCTATGCGGTCAAGGCCAACCGCTTCCTCACCCAGGCGAAGAAGCTCAAGGATTGCGCCGAGCCGCTCGACCGGATGATGACGCCGTTCCGCCACCTCGCGCCGGCGCTGGGCCCGATCCTCTACCAGCTTCCGCCGCGCTTCAGGCTCAACCTGGAGCGGCTCGACAGCTTCTTGCAGCTACTCTCAAGAGATGTAGTCAACATCTTCGAGTTCCGGGATAAAAGCTGGTACGTCGACGAGGTTTTCGCGCTGCTCGACCGCCATGGCGCGGGCTTCTGCGCGCACGACATGCCCGGACTGGAGAGCCCGAGAGTGGCGACGGGACCTGCGGCCTATGTCCGCTTCCATGGCGGCGAGGGCAAATATTGGGGACGCTATCCCGACGAACGCCTGCTCGGCTGGGCCGACTGGATGCTGGAGCAAGCGCGCGGCGGGCGAAGCGTCTGGGCCTATTTCAACAACGATATCGAAGGTCACGCGATTCAGGACGCGCTGACGCTCAAGGGGATGGTGGGGCAATTCCGGCGATGAGCCTCCACTTTCACCTCAACAGGCGTAGTTCGCCCCCCCCGGGTTACCCGCCGTAACCGAAACTGGGCCCCGGCCTTCGCCGGAGAACAAGGTTTTGCGGGACGGAAGTTGCGAAAGTTATGGATCTGGCGCAGTTTTGGCGATCCTGCGCTCACGAAATTATCCCGACGCGACAGCGAGGCTTCACCCAGGCGCTGCTTTCGCGCCGCCAAGGTCACACCCGCGCGACACCAAAGTCACGCCCGGGCGACGCCCAGGCCACACGCACGCGGCATCTTCGCGCCGACGAAGTTGCGAGCTGATCCGACGATGTCAAAGAACGGCCGGCAGTACCGGCCGCCCGAGGCCAGCAGGCGAAATCCTACATTGCAGGGGTGAAGCCCTATCCCAGAGTCTTGGCTCTTTTACCGTCATCCGAGAGGCGAATGCCCAGCGGCGCGGTGGATCCCGGACTGTAAGGCTTTCCGACGTGAAACCTTCGGTTTTCCGGGAAAGTCTAACATCCGGGATGACGGCGATAGGTATTGTATATGGACCTCAGCCCCGCAGGAAACTCGCGCCCGCCACCGGCCGAGTCTCCGCGCTGAGCTCGAACCCGGCGATCAGCGGGCGGCCCTTGGCGATCGCGTCGCGCACTGCCGGAAGCTGCAGCGACGCCTTGTGGCTCGCCGCATCGTCCCAGATCTCGGTGATCCAGGTCGCGTCGGGATCCTTGCCGTCCTCGGCAATCAGATAGGCGCGGCATCCGGGCATCGCCCCGGTGCCCGAGCCGAGGATCGCGATCAATTCGGCGCGCTTGCCCGGCTGCGCCTTGATCTTGCCGATCATTCCGAACGGTATCTGGTCTTCCATCTTGATCCCCTTTGCCGATGCGTGCGTGCCGATCAGCGCGAGCGCGAGCCCGGCGAGCACGGGCCGACGCCCGAAATTGCTGTTCATGGTGCCGCCACCTCCCTGTCGGCCGCATCGATAGCAGCTGCGAGCGCGGCGTGGAACGCCGCCGGGCCGTCGACCGGTGCGCCACGCTGCGGATCGCCCGCAATCGCCCGGCGCGCATCAGCAGCTGGTCCTCGCCGAGCAGCACCGGCAACCGCCGGAACGAAGCGATGATCATGACCAGCCAGACGATTCCCGAGAGGCTGGCCAGCGACAGCGCGAGCGCGACGCGCCAGTCCCACAGAGCGACGAGGAAGTGGACGACCACCAATTCGGTGCAGGCGAGCCCGAAGAACACCCACATCATCGGCGCAAGGCTGCGATGATAGGGGTGTTCGCTCGGGGTCACGCCGCGATCATTCCTCGCCCTTGTAGATGCGCATCAATTTGTCGAGCATCGCGATGGCGTCCGCGCGCTTGCGCTGGAAGGTGTTGCGGCCGATGATCGAGCCGTTGCCGCCGCCGTCGCGAATGTCGCGCGCGTCCTGATAGATCGCGTCTTCGCCCTTGGCCGCGCCGCCCGAGAAGACGACGATGCGGCGGCCGTTGAAGCAGCTCTTCACCACATGCTTCACCCGGTCCGACTGGGCCGACCAGTCGGTGCCCTCATAGGCCTTCACTGCATCCTTCTGCTCGATATGCGCGGAGGGCAGCTTGACCTTGATGATGTGCGCGCCGAGCAGAGCCGCCATGTGCGCGGCATAGGCGCCGACGTCGAGCGCCAGCTCGCCTTCCTTCGAGAGATTGCCGCCGCGCGGATAGGACCAGAGCACCGTCGCGATGCCGACCGCCTTGGCCTCGGCCGACAGCTCCTTGATCTCCTCGATCATGTCGAACACGTCGTCGGCGCCGGGATAGATGGTGAAGCCGATCGCCGAACAGCCGAGCCGCAGCGCATCGTCGACTCCGCCGGTGACGGCCTGGTTGATCCCGGTCGCCCAGCTGTTCGAGCTGTTGAGCTTGAGGATCGTCGGGATCTGGCCGGCAAAGGTGTCGGCGCCGGCCTCGATCATGCCTAGCGGCGCGGCATAGGCGCTGAGGCCGGCGTCGATCGCCAGCTGATAGTGATAATGGGGATCATAGGCGTCGGGGTTGACCGCGAAGCTGCGCGCCGGTCCGTGCTCGAAGCCCTGGTCGACCGGCAGGATGATCAATTTGCCGGTTCCGCCGAGCCGGCCCTGCATCAGGATGCGGGCGAGATTGGCTTTGACCCCGGGATTGTCCGATTCGTAGTTCGCGAGGATGGCGCGGACTGCGGGCGTGATGCTCATGACTTCCCCTTGGATTGTCCCTGTGCCGCGGGCTCTAGCCAGCCCTTCGCACCTGCGAAAGCCTGACAACGACAGACAAGGCGAGCCGCCTTCGCCGCACGGCAAGAGGGGAGCCGGTTTTCCGACTCGGGGTCATCCATGGCGAACGGCTCAGTGGATCGCGAATTGCCGCCCGGTAGCCGGGGCGCTCCGCGCCACCTTGAAGCGCGCCGCCTGCCGCACGAGCGCCACGACCTCGTTGCTGAGCGCGCGCGACGCCGCTGAGGTTTCCTCGACCATCGCCGCATTCTTCTGGGTCGATTGGTCCATCGTGGCGACTGCGGCGCTGATCTCGGTCACGGCGGTGGCTTGCGCCTGATTGTCGGCAGCCATCGTGCCCAGTAATTTATGGACGTCGCTGACGCCCGAGGCGATGCCGGCGAGCGCGCCGTCGACCTTCTGGACCGCCGCGACGGCGGTGCCGATCTCGTCCTGGGTGGCGACGAGCTGCTCGCGGGCGCGCTTCGCTTCTTCCTCGGCACGCATCGCCAACGCGGAGACGAGGTCGGCGACGACCGCGAAGCCGCGGCCCGCCTCGCCGGCGCGGCCGGCCTCGACCGCGGCGTTCATCGCGAGAACGCGGGTCTGGAAGGCGATCTTGTCGAGACCTTCGATCACGTCGTCGATGCCCTTGGCGCTTTCCGACACGCGTTCCATCGCCTGAACCGCCTCGTCGGTGACGGCACGGCCGTCGCGGAGGTCGCAGATCGCGTCGTCGGCGCTATGCACCGTCTCCACCGCCGCGCGCGCGGCGGCCTTGAGCCGGCCGTCCATCTGGGCAATCGCGGCGGAAGTCTGTTCGAGGCTGGCGGCGTTGCTCTCGGTGCGGCGGGCGAGATCCTCCGAGGCAGTGGCGATCTCGCCCGAACCCGCCTGGATCGCCTCGGCGCCCTCGCGGACGCTGCCGATCAGATCGCGCAGCGCGCCGAGCGCGTCGTTGAAATTGGTCCTCACCACGGCATAATCCGCGGGGAAGCCCGCGCCGATCTCGGCAGTGAGGTCGCCCTGCGACAATTTGCCGAGACCTGCGGCCAGCGTGTCGACCACCAGTTTCTGCTCGGCGTCGGCAATCGCCTTGGCGCGATCGGCGGCTTGCTTGGCGACCGCCGCGTCGCGGAACACCAGCACCGCGCGGGCCATGTCGCCCAGTTCGTCGTCGCGATCGCCCTCGGGCACGTCGACGCGGTTCTCGCCACCGGCGAGCTTCTTCATCACCCCGGTGAGCGCGACGACCGGACGGCCGAGCAGGCCGCGCAGCAGCACCCACAGGGCCAGCGTGACCAGCAGCATCACCACCACCCCGGTGCCGACCGCCCATTCCTGATCGTGGCTGGCAGCGCTCATTTCCTCGAGGCTGGCCTGGACCGCGGCATATTTCTCTTCGCGCAGCGCCTCGGCGCCGCCGGTCATGTCCTCCACGGCATGCGAGGCGCCGCTGCTGCCGGCGAGCTCGTGGATCCGGCTGGCCTGGGTTTCGGACATGCGCGCGAGCAGCGGATCCGCCGCGCTCTGACGCCATGCCGCCGTCGCCGCCAAAGTCTTCCGCAACAGTGCTGCGTCCTTGGGATCGGACAGCATCGGTGCGAGTTGCTTCGCCGCGGCGTCGAAGCGCTTCATGCTGTTCTCGAACGCCGCCGCGTCGCGCGGATCGCCGCTCACCGCGAAGCCGCGCAGGTCCGCGACCGCGGTCAGCAGCGCATTCTCGACCTGCGCCGAAAGCGCCTGCTCCCTGTCGACCTGCTCGTTGGTCGCGGTGAGCGCCGAGACATGCGCCGATACGAGGAAGACATAGCCGAGCGTGATCGCCGCCGCCGCCATGATCGCTGCGAACGCAGCGGCGAGTTTTTTGGAAATCGACAGGGATCGCAGCATGACAGGGTTCCGAAACTGCGGACGCGACGGAAGCGTCCGAGATACTCGGAATCATTATAGGCCGACGTAGCGTCAGGCTGCGTCCGGCCCGCGATAACAACTGGTTAGCGGGACGTTACCCAGGCCGCTCAGCCCACCAGCGCGGCGACCCCGGGCAGTTCCTTGCCTTCCATCCATTCGAGAAAGGCACCGCCGGCGGTCGAGACGAACGTGAAATCGTCCGCCACGCCGGCCTGGTTGAGCGCGGCGACGGTGTCCCCGCCCCCGGCTACCGAGACCAGAGATCCCTCCCTGGTCAGCGCCGCGGCGGTCCTGGCGAGTGCGACGGTGGCGGCGTCGAACGGCGGGGTCTCGAACGCGCCCATCGGACCGTTCCAGACCAAAGTCCGGCAATTCTTGAGCACGTCGCCCAGCGCCTCGGTCGCGGCGGGGCCGACGTCGAGGATCATCTCGTCTTCGGCGACCTCGTGGACGTTGACCGTGCGCACCGGTGGATTGGCGCGGAATTCCTTCGCCACCACCACGTCATAGGGCAGATGCACCGTGCAATTGGCCTTGTCGGCGGCGTCGAGGATCGCCTCGGCGGTGCCGGTGAGGTCGTGCTCGCACAGCGACTTGCCGACATTCACGCCGCGCGCGGCGAGAAAGGTGTTGGCCATGCCGCCGCCGATGATCAGGTGATCGACCTGCGCGACGAGATGCTTGAGCACGTCGAGCTTGGTCGAGACCTTGGCGCCGCCGACCACCGCGGCGACCGGATGCTCGGGATTGCCGAGCGCCTTGTCGAGCGCGTCGAGCTCGGCCTCCATCTGGCGGCCGGCAAAGGCGGGAAGCCTGTGCGCCAGGCCCTCGGTCGAGGCGTGGGCGCGGTGCGCGGCGGAAAAGGCGTCGTTGACATAGAGATCGCCCAATGCGGCGAGCCGGTCGACGGTCTCGGGGGCGTTCTTCTCCTCGCCCGGATCGAAGCGGGTATTTTCGAGGATGCCGACCTCGCCGTCGGCCATCGTCGCGATCACGCCCTCGGCGTCCTGATCGTCGATGAAGCGGACCGGGCGGCCAAGCACCGCCTCGAACGGTCTGGTGACCAATGCGAGGCTCATTTCGGGGTTACGCTGGCCCTTGGGGCGGCCGAAATGGGCGAGGACGATCACCTTCGCGCCCTTGTCGGCCAAGTCGGCGACCGTCGACACCGCGGCGCGCAGCCGAGTGTCGTCAGTCACCTGACCATCGGCCATCGGCACGTTGAGGTCCTCGCGGACGAGCACTCGCTTGCCGGTGACGTCGCCCATGTCGTCGAGCGTCTTGAAGTTGCGCGGCATATGTCGACCCTTGTCCGTATGCGCTCCCCTCCCGCTTGCGGGAGGGGTCTGGGGAGGGCCCTGGCCGCAAATGCGTCGCCGAGGCACTCCCCTCCCCTAGCCCCTCCCGCGAGCGGGAGGGGAACAGCTTAACCCAGCTTCGCCATCGCGGTCGCGGTGTCGACCATGCGGTTCGAGAAGCCCCATTCATTGTCGTACCAGCTGACCACGCGGACCAATTTGCCGTCGATGACCGCGGTCTCGAGGCTGTCTACGGTCGACGAAGCCGGCGTGTGGACGATGTCGATCGAGACGAGCGGCTCGTCCGAATAGACCAGCACGCCCTTGAGCGGGCCGTTCTCCGACGCCGCCTTGAGGATCGAATTGATCTCGTCGCGGCTGGTGTCGCGCTTGGGCGTGAAGGTCAGGTCGACGAGGCTGCCGTCCGGCACGGGGACGCGGATTGCCGAGCCGTCGAGCTTGCCCTTGAGCTCGGGGAGCACTTCGCCGACCGCGCGGGCGGCGCCGGTGGTGGTCGGGATGATGTTCATCGCCGCGGCGCGGGCACGACGCAGGTCCGGGTGGATCTGGTCGAGGATCTTCTGGTCGTTGGTGTAGGCGTGGACGGTGGTCATCAGGCCGCGCTCGATGCCGACGCTGTCGTTGAGCACCTTGGCGACCGGCGCGAGGCAGTTGGTGGTGCACGATGCGTTCGAGACGATCGTGTGGGCTGCCTCGAGCTTGTCATGGTTGACGCCGAACACGACGGTGAGGTCGACATTCTTGCCGGGGGCCGAGATCAGCACCTTTCTGGCGCCGGCGTCGATGTGCTTCTGGGCGGACGCGCGATCGGTGAAGAAGCCGGTGCATTCGAGCACCAGCTCGACGCCATTCGCGGCGTGCGGCAGGTTGGCAGGGTCCTTCTCCGCGGTGACCTTGATGCGCTTGCCGTCGATGACGAGGTCGTTGCCGTCGGCGGAGACGGTGCCCGGATATTTGCCGTGGACGCTGTCGCGGCTGAACAGCCAGGCATTGGACTTGGCGTCGGCGAGGTCGTTGATCGTCACCAGCTCGAGCCCGCTGTCGGGACGCTCGAGGATCGCGCGCGCGACCAGCCGTCCGATGCGCCCAAAACCGTTGATCGCAACCTTCGTCATGCCTGTTCTCCGTTCAACCTGGCGATGATCCGCGGGACGATGTTCCCTGCGGTGAGCCCATAATGCTCGTAGAGCCCCAGATAGGGACCCGAGGCGCCGAATACATCGACCCCGAAACGAAGCCCGTCGCTGCCGGTGTAGCGCTCCCAGCCGAAGGTCGCGCCGGCCTCGATCGACACCTTGAGCGCGTCGTGCGGCAGGATGTCGCGCTTGTACTGCGCATCCTGCGTCTCGAAATGCTCGAAGCTCGGCATCGACACGACGTCGGCGCCGATGCCCTGCGCTTCCAGCGCCGCGCGGACCGACACCGCAACCTCGACTTCCGATCCGGTGGCGATCAGCACCACCTTGCGCGGCGCCTCGGCTTCGAACAGCGCATAGCCGCCGCGCGCGCAGCGATTCTCGGCAGCTTCGGTGCGCAATTGCGGCAAATTCTGGCGGCTGAGCGCGAGCAATGCCGGGCCGTCGCTCCGGCTGAGCGCGAGCTCCCAACACTCCGCGGTCTCGACCGTGTCGCACGGGCGATAGACGTGGAGATTGGGGATCATCCGCAGGCTCATCAGATGCTCGATCGGCTGATGGGTCGGGCCGTCCTCACCGAGCCCGATCGAATCGTGCGTCATCACATAGACGACTCGCGCCTGCTGGAGCGCCGAGAGACGGATCGCGCCGCGGGCATAGTCCGAGAAGACGAGGAAGGTGCCGCCATAGGGGATCACCCCGCCGTGCAGCGCCATGCCGTTCATCGCCGCGGCCATGCCGAACTCGCGGATGCCGTAATAGAGGTAGCGCCCCTCATAGGTGCCGGCGGTGAGCGCGACGAGCTGTTTGGTCAGCGTGTTGTTCGAGCCGGTGAGATCGGCCGAGCCGCCGATCGTCTCGGGCAGCAAGGTGTTGATTTCCTCGAGCGCCATCTCGGACGCCTTCCGCGTCGCTACCTTTTGCGGATTGGCGAGCAATTGCTCGACATAGGGCTTGAGCAGATCGGCCGGCACCTCGCCGCGCCGGTTCCAGCCGAGCCGGTCGGGATGCGCGTCGAGCCGTGCCTGCCATTCGGCGTGCGGCTTCGCGCCGCGCTTGCCGGCGGCGAGCCATGCCTCGCGGATGTCGCCGGGGATCTCGAACGCCGGGTGGTGCCAGCCGAGCGTCTCGCGCGCGGCGGCGACTTCGTCCTTGCCGAGCGCGGCGCCGTGCACCTTGGAGGTGCCCTGCTTGTTGGGCGCCCCCTTGCCGATGATCGTGCGGCAGCGGATCAACGACGGCCGGTCGTCCGAAATCGCTTCCTCGATCGCAGAGACGATATCGAACTCGTCATGGCCGTCGCACTCGACGACATGCCAGCCGGTGGCTGCGTAGCGCGCCGGGATGTCCTCGCTCGACGACAAGGACACCGAACCGTCGATGGTGATCTTGTTGTCGTCCCACAGCACGATCAGCCGGTCGAGCTTGAGATGCCCGGCGAGCCCGATCGCCTCGTGGTTGATGCCTTCCATCAGGCAGCCGTCGCCGGCGATCACCCAGGTGCGGTGATCGACCAGATCGTCGCCGAACACGCCGTTGAGGTGCCGCTCGGCGATCGCCATGCCGACCGCCATCGCCAGCCCCTGGCCGAGCGGACCGGTGGTCGCCTCGACGCCGGCTAGCTCGAAATTCTCGGGATGCCCCGCGCAGGGGCTGCCGACCTGGCGGAAGCGCCGGATGTCGTCGAGCGTCGGGCGGGCATAGCCGGTCAGATGGAGCAGCGAATAGATCAGCATCGAGCCATGGCCGGCCGACAGCACGAAGCGGTCGCGATCGACCCATTTGGGGGCGGCGGGATCGAATTTCAGATAGCGCTGGAACAGCACCGTCGCGACGTCGGCCATGCCCATCGGCATGCCGGGATGGCCCGAATTGGCGGCCTCGACGGCGTCCATCGAAAGGGCGCGGATCGCATTGGCGCAATCGCTGAAGGAAACGGTCACCGGGACTCCCCATGCTGGTCGCGGACGCCTTTGGGACGCAGCCGCCCGCGCGTCAACCGCCGCGCCGGCCGGTTTTGCGAAGCCGTTCGTTCGCCACGCAAAAACGACGGACGGTTAGCCGCATCGACTCTTGCCGCGCCGGCCCGCGCTGCCTAATCCACGCAATCATGGCCCCAAGCCCGGAAGATCGTATCGAACAGGCACTCGCGCGGATCGAGACCGCAGCAGCGGCGCGCGCTTATGCGACGGCGCGGCTCGCGCGCCGCCACAGCAAGTTGCGCGCCCGGATCGAGGAAGCGGTGGCCTCGCTCGACGTGCTGATCGCGCGCGAGAGCCAGAGCGTCGAGGCCGATTGATGGCCGAGATCGACATCAGCATCGCCGGTCGCAGCTATTCGGTCGCTGCGCGCGACGGCGACGAGCCGCATCTGCGCCACCTCGAATCGATTCTGCAGAAGCATGCGGAGACCGCGCATCGCGCCTCGGGCGGGCTCAACGCCGAGCGCACTTTGGTCTATCTCTCGCTGATCCTCGCCGACATGGTCGACGAAGTGCAGCGCAATCCGCCCGCGGGCGTGTCGCCGGTGCTGCTCGAACGCATCGCCGACCGGCTCGAGGCCGTGGCGGCGGCGCTCGAGGAAGACGCGGCGGAGGCTTGAGACGTAGCCTCCTTCTCCCCTTGTGGGAGAAGGAAGGGGCCCGCTCGCATTAGCGAGGGGGAAGGATAAGGGGATGTTGGTCAAGTCACACGCCCCCTCACCCTTCCGCCGATTTCATCGGCTCCCTGCCTTTCCCACAGGGGGAGAGGGATTTCGGGATCCCCGGTTGCGCCGCGCCGCTCGCCATCCTACATGCATCCGCGGCGGGAACTGCCCGGTACGAGCCTTGGCATATCCCTGAGGCTATTCATCATCCATGGGAGCTGTCCCTGTGCAGATCCAGGTCTGTCGCACATGGTTCCCACCTGACGTAACGCGCGTCAGAGGATATTCTGGCAAACGGCCATGGCGGTCCCGCCACCGCATTCTTCCCCGATGATGCTCGACAAGCCCGCGCTGCGCGCCAAGCTCCGCGCCGACCGCGACCGCTTCGCGGCGCAATCGTCGACCGCGATCCTCGCGCCCGAGGCCTTCGTCGAGCGACTCCGGCCCGGCCTCACCATCGCAACCTATTGCCCGGTGGGCAGCGAGGCCGACCCGACCCAGCTCGCCGCCGCCGCGGCGACCGCAGGCTGCACCCTCGCTTTGCCTTTCGTAGTCGATCGCGCCTCGCCGATTCGCTTCCTCGCCTGGCAGCTCGGCGAACCGCTGGTCGCGGGTCCGTTCAGTCTTCACCAGCCGGATCCGACGAGCCCGGAAGTCGCTCCCGACATCATCCTCACGCCGCTGGTCGGCTTCGACCGCCGGCTCAATCGCCTCGGCCAGGGCGCGGGCCATTATGACCGGGCATTCGCGCGCTATGAGAATGCATGGCGGGTCGGGATCGCCTGGTCGGTGCAGGAGGTTCCCGCCATTCCCGCCGACATCTGGGACGTGCCGCTGCAGGCGATCATCACCGAGGAGGGCATGTTGTGGCACGCGGAGAAGTGAAGGCCAGCTGGCGCAAGCCCGCGGGCACCTTGGCGATCCTCCTGCTCATCCTCGTCTGGGTGGTGCTGGTCGCCAGCTTCTCGGCCCAGATCGGCGCATTGCCGATCCTCGTCCAGCTGGCGATCTATGTCGTGCTCGGCGTGGTCTGGATCGCGCCGCTCAAGCCGCTGCTGCGCTGGATGGAGACCGGAAACTGGCGCCTTCCGCGCAATTGAGCAGTCGCAAGCGTCGCGAAAGCGCGCTAGCGGAGGCCCGGCACTAGCGGAGGAAACATGGCTTTCAGGCGCAATCGTACCGTGGGGCTCGCGGGCTATTCGGATGCCGCACTCCTGCTGGCCCGCCTGGTTGTCGGCGCCTTTCTGATCTGGGGCGCCTGGGACAATATCCAGAGCGCGGCACGGATGGCGGAATTCGCCCGCTTCCTCGGCGCGCACGGCTTTCCCGAGCCGCGCTGGCTCGCTCCGGTCTCGGTCTGGGCACAGTTCGCCTGCGGAGTCAGCTTCGTGCTGGGGCTCGCCACGCGCTGGACGGGGCTGCTCTGCGCGATCCACTTCGCCGTGGCGATCGCGATGGTCGATGCAAGGCTCGGCATCCGCGCCGCCTTTCCGGCGACCAGCCTGATCCTGTTCGGATTGCTGTTCGCGACGCTCGGCGCCGGCCGCTACGCAGTCGACGCGATGTTCGGAGGATCGCGCCGCTAAGGTTTGGCGGAAGGTTTGTCGCCCGTCGGGTCCTTCCGCTTGCCGAACTTGCGCATCGCCAGCCACGCGCCGCCCGCCGCCGCCAGCAGCGCCGCCAGCCCGATCAGCCATTTCTGCAGCGCGCCCATCACCCGCGCGCCCCGCCCAAGCGAATCCTCGATCGCCTTGGTGCGATCCTCGCGACGTTGCGACGCCGAGACCTCGACGAGCACGTCCACCGGGCGGTTCGCCAGCGAGAAGCGGCGGCGCTTGCCGTCGGGCCCCATCGCGTCGGCCGAAACGGTGAGCAGCAGGCGCTGGGAACCGGCGCGCAGGGGCTTGACCTGCCATTGCCAGACGTCGCGGCGGTCGGCGCCGAGGCTGCGCGACGGCCCTTCGGTTCCCTGCAGCGCGATCTCGAACGCATTTCCGGTCAGCGTCGCGGTCATGAACGCGCCGACCTGCAGCGCGCGCTCCTCGAGCCGACGCCCCGCGCGGCGCACCACTGCGCGCACTTCCTCGACGTCCGCAGCCTTGCCGATGCTGAGAGTCAGATCATAGGTGGTATCAACGGTCATCTTCGCGGGCGGATCGAACGCCAGTACGCCGGGGCGCAACCGCGATTTCTGCCGGGTATATTCGCGACAATCGGCCGCCGGGACATCATCGTCCACCGCGTCGCAGGGCACCAATCCGCCTTCCGCCTCGCGCGCTGCGGTGCGAGGCGGCATCCCGGCTGCTCCGCCGGCCTGCGGCCCCGCCGAGGCAAGCGGCGGGGAATGATTCTCGACCGGGATTTCCGGTGGGTCGCCGGCCTCGGTGGACGGCGCAGGCTGCGGAACGGGCACCGGCTCGTCCGGGCCCATCATCGCGCTGTCGGTACTCGGATTCGGTGCCGGGCCCGGTTCCGGCGCCGAGCAATGACTGCAGACGAACAGAACCGGAAGCAACAAAAGCACAGGGCGCCGCATCGCCATCTCCCCAGATGCACGCAGTCGCGACCATTATAGTTGCATGGCATTGAAGGCTTCGGAGCCGCCGAAGTCAATCGCGACGATCGTCTGTCGAGGGGCATGGCGCGAGTGACGGGGCTCGAACCCGCGACCTCCGGCGTGACAGGCCGGCGCTCTAACCAACTGAGCTACACCCGC